>CAWHZN010000011.1:0-2096346 GCA_963833865.1 uncultured Parachlamydiaceae bacterium
GGACGGAAGCGCCTCGCGTATCGATTTCGAAGCATTTTCGAAGTGCCCATCTGATTC
This sequence comes from uncultured Parachlamydiaceae bacterium, assembly GCA_963833865.1. Lineage (GTDB taxonomy): Bacteria > Chlamydiota > Chlamydiia > Chlamydiales > Parachlamydiaceae > Neochlamydia. The sequence continues at coordinate 58 of CAWHZN010000011.1, forward strand.
GATCGACTATGCGGTGATGGAGCGCATCAGCGAGAGCGGGTTGATCCGGCGCGGTCGTGCCTCTCGATGCCGGCTGGTCGGACGTCGGCTCATGGGACGCGGTATGGGACCTGTTGCCGAAGGACGGACTTGGCAACGTCGAGCGCGGTGACGTGCTGCTCGAAAACACGTCCCGGAATGTACGCCCATTCAGAAGGGCGACTGATTGCCTGCGTCGGCACGAAGGACCTGATCGTCGTCGAAACCGCGGACGCAGTGCTCGTCGCGGACAAACGCTATGCTCAGGAGGTAAAGGCTGTTGTCACGCGAATCCGGGAGCGCGAGCGTACGGAGACGGCGCATCATCGCAAGGTTCGCCGTCCATGGGGCTACTACGACTCGATCGAACAGGGGCCGCGCTTTCAGGTCAAGCGGATTGTTGTGACGCCGGGCGCGACACTCTCCTTGCAATTGCATTATCACCGCGCTGAGCACTGGATCGTCGTCAGCGGGACCGCGCGCGTTACGCGGGGTGACGAGACGTTCTTGCTCACAGAGAATCAGTCGACCTATGTCCCGGTCGGCATAAAACACAGGCTTGAAAACGTTGGACGCACGCCGCTGGAGATGATCGAGGTTCAGTGCGGCAGCTATCTGGGCGAGGACGACATTGTCCGCTTTGACGATCACTACGGTCGTCACGCCGCAAACCCGACCAATGAGGTTAAAGGCTAAAGCGGGCTGGTAAGCAACCTGTTCGCCGTAGCCGGAGCACGACGTGCTGTCCGTGGGGTGCGGCGTCCGGTTGCCACCTTGTTTGCGCGTGGTGGTCCGCACCAGTGATGCTTGGGAACTTCAGGCTGAATTCGAAAAAAGAAAAACGCGTGACGGATGTCACGGGACGCCTGAAGAGAAAATGCAATACTTCACGCTCAGGATGTTATGAAATTTGGCGTAGGTCATTTCGAACGTACTTAGGCATCCATATAAGTAAAAAAATGGGAATCAGAACCTCATAACGACTGGAGATTGTCCGAAGTTGTCATCCAATGATCGCGCGTATGCGAGCTTGGAAGTTCGCGGTGGTGTGCCATTGAGCTATATCAGCGAGAAGTTGTCCCACGCGATCAAAGACACGCATGAGGCCGGTCAAATTCATCCGGAAGCGCGCAAAAGGCTCGCGCACGTGATGTACTCGCAAACCAAAGCGTTCCTCGCGCTGCATAACCTGCTGGCTGCCGCCGACTCGCCGGGTTTGCCGGAGCACTTGCTGGAGGGGACACGGCACGAATTGGACAGGTGGCTTGCCGCGGTCGCCACGCATGGCGATCTATGGGGAGCCGACGCAGCCTTAGCGATTGTCAGACCGGTCTTTGTTTCGCCCGTGGCATACAGAATCAGTGTTTTTATCACCAAAGATTGGATCAGGAAGCGCTCGCCGCGAGCACATCCTAAATCATTGACGCCGTGGGTTCAGGTTCTAACAACCGGGCACTGACGCGCCAGGCACAGTGCCTTGCAGCAGATCGCCCGCCAGGTTGGATCGGTTGGGAAGGTGGGGCAGCCGTTCGCAGCAGGCTTTCCACACTTTTCCGATTGGCTGTCAGCCATCGTTTGCTCTGTCCGCCGACGAAGATAGGCGCCAACTTGCGCCGAGACGTGGTTCACCGAACAGACTCAATATCCCTGACGCGATAACTCTACAGTTCTTGGAACTGTTTTTCATGAGCTAACGTAAAGGGAGTACACCCGCATGGACTTCAATCGCGCCCAGCAGGTATTGGAAGCGTTGCAGGCTGAGTGTCCTCACACCGACTTTCGACACATTGAAGTGTGGCTCGGTGCGATCACACGTGCGCGCGAAGCGCTGCTTGAACTACAAATCGCCGAGACTCAGGTCACCACGCCCAACATGCCGGTTACGAAAAGCGACGCGCATCGCGGCTATCTTCGCGCAAGTTGAGCGGTGCGCGGAACTGAATACAAACTGCGTTACATGGCGATCGGCATCACGCCAGGCAACGTGAGCAGACTGCCGACGTTGTTGCGGTAGTACCCGATGGGCTCCGCCACCGATTCGCCCACAGTCACTTCGTCGATATTGGGCCTCGTACGGTTACCTTTCCATGGCGCTTTCGCCCGCGACGATGATGGAATGCGGTCGCCGGGACTCCACGTGAACTCTCAGGGGCGGCAATTGCTATAAATTGGTGGAATGCTTGTAGACACGTTGGATTGAAATTTGTGTGCCAGCGTTCGGGAAATTTGAACGTCCAGCCAGGGCCGTCCCGATCCGGTCGTCATCGGAAGGCGTGCGGCCAGTTTCGGTCAATCGACAGAGGGGCTAGATGATTTTCAACGAAGATAATTCCTGGGAGAACGCCTGAATCAGCGGCCATGTCCGCCCCGGGCTAAGCCATTCGAACCGGACACAGCCGGGAAGACTAACTGAAATTGCGATAGCTCTAGCGAAATCTTGAGGCTCCTCAAATTGACAGATCTTCCCCTCAGCGTTACGTTTCGGGTTCATAACGCCTATAACGGGCGAAGTGCTAGCAGATCGATATTGTGCTGCTGTTCCTTTGCCCGCCCGAGCAACCAGCGATGGAAGGCGCGGCACTGCGGACGATCGAACGTACTTTCGCGCCAGGTAAGAAAATACGGCCACGGCATCGGAATGGCCGAAACAACTGGCATCGAGAGCCTTCCCGCCGTCAGATCGTCCGCGACCATCGAGCACTGGGCGAGCACGAAACCATGGCCGTCGATCGCAGCCTGAATCGCGACGCTCGACAGCGAATGCACCTGATGCGGCTCGCGCAGTGTGGCTGTGTCGACGCCGTTCGCGGCGAACCAGTCGCGCCAGGACGGCGGCGAAGCGAACTTTGGCAGCCAGTCAACCGCGATCAACTCAAACGCGGCGAGATCAGCAGGCTTTAGCGCGACCTTGCCCTTGCGCGGCAGGATCTGCGGGCTGCATACCGGCACGACGCTATCGCGGAACAGTTCGATGGAGGTGCCGGCGTCGTCGATACGATCGCCGTAGCTGATTCGAAAGTCGATCTCGTAGGCATCCGACGACGGCTCCGCATGCGAGCCATCCAGATAGACGCTGATGTCTGGATGCGCCTTTTGCCAGGCATTGATGCGCGGCGCAAGCCACTTCGATAGCAGCGAAGGCAAGGCGCTGACGTTGAGACTGCGGACGTTTTTCGAGCGCTCGATGTCGTCCTGCGCGATGCGCAAAGTTTCGAACGCCGAGAGGCAACTCTCATGATATCGGCGGCCCGTCGCGGTCAAGCGCATCCGTTTCCCTTCTTTAGTGACGAGCTTCACGCCGAGCGCATTTTCGAGCAGCTTGATCTGCTGACTGACCGCACCCGGAGAGATATCGAGTCTGCGCGCAGTCTCGACAAGGCCGTCGCAACGGCCAAGTGTTTCGAAAATCTGGATCGCGCGAAGCGGTGCGAGCGTGTTCATATCGAGTTTGATCGATAAAGTCGGTTTAGAAATTCTAAAGTAAATCGTACTTTCTAAGTGCTGTTCTTTTCTATTTTGGCTTTCTACAGTCGATGCAAAGGCTGCGTGGGGTAGCGCGCAGGCCCGATGGCATTGAAAACAGGGGAAGCAGCGATGTTCGTCAGAAACGCGTGGTACGTCGCGGCGCGCAGCGCCGAGGTCCAGCAGTGCCTCATGCCGTTGAAACTGCTTGGCGAACGGGTCGTGCTGTTTCGCACGCCAGATGGGGCCGTAGTCGCGCTCGAAGACGCGTGTCCGCATCGCAAGCTGCCGTTGTCGATGGGTCGATTGCTTGGCGATCGAATCGAATGCGGATATCACGGCCTGACCTTCGACTGCGCCGGCGCATGCGTGCGCGCGCCGGCTCTCGCGCGCATTCCACGGGCGGCGCAGGTACGCAGCTATCCCATCGAAGAGCGTTATGGTCTCGTCTGGATCTGGATGGGCGAGGCCAGACTCGCCGACACGGCCCAGATTTTCGATGTTCCCGAATGGGGCGATCCGGCATGGGGCTTGAACGAAGGCGACGCGATGACGGTGGCTTGCAACTATCTCTACGTGACGGACAACCTGCTCGATCCGTCGCACGTCGCGTGGGTGCATCCGGGCTCGTTCGGCAACGCCGCGTGTGAAGCCGAGCCGTTGAAAACCGTTGCAAGCGATGTCGGCGTGACCGTCTCGCGCTGGATGCGCGATGTCGAGGTCGCACCGTTTTATGCGAAGTTCGTCAAATTCTCGGGACGCTGCGACCGCAAGCAGCACTATGAGGTTCGGTTTCCTTCACACGCGATCATCAAGGCAGTCTTCACGCCGGCAGGCACGGGTACCGACGACGGCTCGCAGCATGACCACGTCTTCCTGATGAATTCGTACAACTTCATGACGCCGGTCGACGAATCGCATACGCGCTACTTCTGGTTTCAGATGCGCAATTTCGACCAGCAAGACGAAGCGGTGTCGCGGCAATTCAACGAGGACGTGCGCCACGCATTCGACGAGGACCGCGTCATCCTTGAAGCCGTGCATGAAGGCATGGCAAACCGGCGCACGCCGAACCTCGACCTTGGAATCGACGCTGGACCGCTCAGGTTCCGTCGCGGTGTGCAGCGGCTAGTCGATGCCGAGCAGGCGGCGTCGGAACATGCGCCGCTGGTGCGCTTGTCGACTCCGGCAACCTGACACGATACGGGAGCGAAAATGAGCGCCACTTTTTTCGATACGTCGAGTTTCGCCAATCAGCGCGAGCGCTTTCTCGAGGCCGCTGCGCGCGTCAAGGCGACTCACGTCGCCTATCCTCACCCGCTGCACGGACCACGCGGCGAGGCGCTTTCCACGGACGTCGCGATCGTCGGCCCCGCCGGCGCGCAAAAGCGCCTCGTGCTGCTGTCGGGAACCCATGGCGTAGAGGGTTATTACGGATCCGACAGTCAGATCGCGTTACTCGATAATCTGCGGGACCACGCCTTACCTGAAGACACCTGTGTCGTGCTCGTGCACCTCGTCAACCCGTGGGGCACGGCATGGCTGCGCCGGGTGAATGAGGACAACGTCGATGTGAACCGCAACTACATCGACTTTACTCACGCACCACCGGCGAATTCTGCATACGAAACGCTGCACGAGGTCTATCTATGCCGCGATTTCGACGGACCGGCGCGTCAGCGCGCGGATGAGCAACTCGCGATGCACATGCGCCATCTCGGCGAAGCACGCGTGCGCAACATCATCGAAGCGGGACAGTACCGGCATCCGGACGGCGTCTTCTTTGGCGGCACACAGCAGACGTGGACGAACCGCACGGTGCGTCAGATCATGCAGGCCCATGTCGCGGGTGCGCGCACTGCCATCGCCTTCGATCTGCACACCGGCGCGGGCGCGTACGGACATCCGATGCTGATGACAATTGCCGAGCGCAAGGTGGCCGCGCACGACACCGCGCAAGCGCTGTATGGTCCCTGGCTGTACAGGATCCTCACTGCGGCGGACGCGTCGTCCGACAGCGGCGTCGCAGCGACGGCGACCGGTTATACCTCGCAGGCACTGATCGATCAGCTTGCCGACGTGGATCTGATACCACTCGTGATCGAATGCGGCACATACGACGGCGCGCGCGGACACACGTTGCTGCGCGACGATCACTGGCTGCATCTGCACGGCGATCCTTTCGACGCGACGGGGCGGCGGATCAAGGCCGCTCTGCTAGAACACTACTATCCCGCGGATGCCGACTGGCGCGACTTGATTGCGCTGCGCACGCGGCAGATCTGGCGGCGGGCACTCGACGCACTGACGAAGATGTAGTCCGCGAAGACTTTCGCACGATACGGTTCTTTCACCCCACGCACCGGCGGTTAACGTCCGCGGCGTAACACACGAACGGGAGCGCATATGAAACGCATCATTCTGGGTGCCGTGCTGGCAATTGCCGCGCTGGCCACACAGGCAAAGGATATGACGGAGTTACGCTTTGGCGTCGACCCGACCTACGCACCGTTTGAATCGAAGTCGCCTTCTGGGCAACTCGTCGGCTTTGAGATCGACTTGGGCAATGAAATCTGCAGGCGCTTGCAGATGCATTGCGTATGGGTTGAAACAGGCTTCGACGGCATCATTCCCGCTCTGCAAGGCAGAAAATTTGACGCAATCCTGTCGGCGATGTCGATTACGCCGAAGCGCGAAGAGCAGGTTGCATTCTCCCAGCCGCTTTTCAACACGCCGAGCCGCCTGATCGCTAAAGATGGCTCCGGTTTGCAACCAACCGTTCAGTCGTTGCGGGGCAAGTCCGTTGGCGTCGCTCAAGGTTCGACACAGGAAGCGTACGCGAAGGCGTACTGGGCGACGGCGGGCATCAACGTGGTGTCGTACGCGAATCAGGAACAGGTATATCCGGATCTGCGCTCCGGTCGCATCGATGCGACGTTCACGGATGCTCTTGCAGGCATCAACGGCTTTCTAAAGACACCGCAGGGCAGCGGTTACGGTTTTGCCGGTCAAGATGTGAGCGATCCGAAAACACTTGGCAAAGGCGCGGGTATTGGCTTTCGCAAGGACGACTCTGCACTACGTCAGAAGGTCAATCAGGCAATTGATTCGATGCTGAAAGACGGCACGTACAAGCGCATTGAGCAGAAGTACTTCGACATCGATATTCACGGAAGTTGATCGCAAGCATTTATGCTCCTGCATCCAGGATGCAGGAGTGCGCGAGGGGTGAACAGTTTCCATGCGTCTCCGGGAACAGGCTCGCGGAGAGGGTTTGAAACGCCTCAATGGGTCGTGGTGTCGCGCGACTCTACTTGCAGTGTCGGACGATGCACGCACTCCGTAGACGAACTTGTCTGATAAAAGCCGCACTGGTATGCCGATGCGGATGCAATCTGGATCGACTATGTAACGCGAACGCCACTACCGGCAGAAATTTGCGTTAGCCAACGGATGTGTGGTTCGCGATCGAACAATCTGGATCGTTGTCCGCGACCGTCCGTTATCGCGGAAGCTGGTTGTCCCTTATGGGTCCAGTGTGTGACAGTCGCATACGGCCGGGCCCTCGCAGGAAGCGCCTTCCGCCCGTTTTTTTTCATTGCCTGTGTCAGCAGCTTTTCACTTGCCCGGCACAGATTCCACTTTCTGTGTCGTCGGACACGCGCAGCGCCCACCGCCAGGTCAGCTTGACTCTTCGACAGAATGTTTGTACATTAAATATTAACGAATTTAGTACAGGATTAAGTCATGTCATTCCGGACCCATGATGTGGTACCAATTAGTGAGGCTCGCTCACGGCTGGCGGAGCTGGCAGAAGATGTGGTCGCAGGCGCCGAAAAGGTTCTGACGAAGAATGGCTCCGCATACGTCGCGATTGTTGACGCGCGAAAGCTGGATTACTACCACGCACTGGAAGCGGAACATGGCCGACTGGTCATGCTGGACGATGCCGGGAGGGGGCTGCAGGATGCACTTGCTGGTCGGGTTAAGCCATTGGAGAAACTGCGCGACTCAATGCGACAGCGTGCTGCGTCGAAGAAATGATGCGTGTTGATTTTGCGGAGACCCTGGAAGAACGGCTGGAGACCATTCAAGAGTTCCTGTTGACGCGGGACGTACGTTCAGCAGCAGACAGGATGGAGGACTTGATGGGCGAAATCGACCGGTTCGGTGATCTCGTGGCGCTCCATCCGAGAATTGGCCGCCCTGCAGCTGTACTGGCGGCGAATTCCATCGAAGGCCAAAGTCGGCTAGAACGAGTGCTGCGACTGGCCAGTGAAGCTAACCTTCCCGAACTGCGGGAATACGTCATGCGCTCGTATTTGATTTTATATGCGCATTCAGACACGCATGTTTTGCTGTTGTCCATTCGCCACCAGCGAGAACTGGGGTATGCGTCGAAAACGGAATAGAACATCAAAGTATTCTCGTCGGCCCATTCGTGGAAGGTGTCGAACGCATCCCTTCCTGCGTCGAGCTGCGTCGTCACGGGCGAGCGGAATTCGGCAGGGGTGAGGCCGCATTCTTCACCGTGGCGGTGTAGCCGCGCGTCTGATTGTTCGCACCAGGATCCTCCTTGAATGAATGTTCGCAGGGGTATTGGCCTTGTGAGTCACTGCGCTGCCGGGTGCGGCGCGTGAGCAGAGCGCGATTACGCTACGGCGTGATGGACGAGGCGATTGCGTGTTCGAACCGTCAAACGATGCCCGGTTCGACGAGTGGTAGCAATACAACATCCTGATGACACCGGGTACATGGGATGGCAGCAAGTCCGGCATGCAGGGGAAGGAAGATTTCGGCGACGGGTTTGCCGCCTTGTTCAACTTGATGTCGCACTTCAATCCGGCCAACTGTAGTGCGCAGTTCGCGAATCCGATGTTGGGCCAGCAGGCCCATGCCGGCCTGACGCACCCGGCATACGGGAGCCTGACGTTGGGACGTCGGTTGACGTCGTACTACTGGAATGGGCAGCGCTCCCAGCGCGGACATTCGAATGCGGGCTTTGATCAGGTAAGGGCCTTCCCCCAAACGAGCCTGATGGGCCCGCAACTTGCCGGGGAGCGCCGGTTCGCAAGTATTATCACGTCTCCAAAAGCATTGGAGTTTTCCCATGTCGTCTGTTGAACTGACACCCGAAGAGCAAGCGGTTCTTGCACCCTTGCGGGCACTGTTAGACGGTCTTCGCCAACGCGATCATGCAGCCATGCTCGCCCAGGTAATGCCTGAAGGAGGTGCCACCATCGTTCGCGAAGGCCGCGTTCTCCACTATTCCCTCCGGGCGCTACTCGAACGACCGTTGCCTCCGGGCGTTATCGACGAGCAGATTTATGATCCTTATGTACGTATCGATCACGATGTCGCCATGATATGGGCTCCCTATAAGGTCTTTCTCGATGGAAAGCTTCATCACTGGGGCACCAACGTCATGACCCTGCTGTTGCAGCCGGACGGTCGGTGGCTCATCGTAGGGCATGTGGACAACAGCCGGACTTCCGGCGATCAGGACGTTCCTGCCTGAAGATCGAACGACCGAAACGGGCTTGCACACTGCGGTTACGCAACCGTCAAAACTGCGGTTCGCCCGAACTGTTGTTTCGCGGTCAGCTGAAAAACTTTAACGGCCCTTACGGATATCATCTGAAAGTGTTTCACGGGTCGAAAATCGTTGCCCCGCACCACCATTTGCGCAAGCTGCTTGCCGTCTCAAGGATCCGGGGCAAACCTCAATACACGGCCTCCGAAATATCATGGAACAATCTTGAGCCCAGACCCGTGCGAAGTGAGCTTTGATTTGCCCGGTTCGGGCACCATGCGGATCACCCGTCTTGAGTACCAGTGGGTGCAGGAGGACGGCCGACTACCTTCGGGCGGGTTTGTTGAAGTTGATGGTTGTTGCCGTGTTAGCGCACCCGATGGCGGTAACGGGATGGACGGGGTCGTGAACGACCCTTGTCACTGGGCCGTGTGTCTTTTTCCGCGCGACGCGCATGGCAACGTCGCTGGGTGGTTCATGTCCTTTGATACCCGCGCAGCGCTTGTCGATTCGCTGGGAGACGGCGTCTGGGGCCTCGTTGCCATCTCGTTGCAATGAGGTACACGGCTCTGACCGTGGGGATGCGTCTCCGATATCCATAGGTGTCACTGCAGCTGTGCTGACTGTGTAGTCTGCGTCTACGTGGCAGTCTGTCACATTTAGCTGTTTTCTACCCATCGACGGTCGTTTTCGCCCCATCGAGCGGGCGTCCCATAGCTCGTCCGCAGCAGGAGCGAATGGTGGCCATCCTCGTACAGCCGTTACTGTGCGGTGCGGATGGCAACGTGCATGGTGCGCAGGAGCGTTGCGCCGACCTACGACACTCCTGTCATTTTTCTGGCTTGCAGGGAAGCGCGCTCACGCGCTTGCGTTCGGCGGAGCGGGAGGGACACTGGTTTGCGGTCGATATGGCAAAGAAATCTGCGCCACGGCCGTATCTCAGATGTCAATCAACCGGAGTCCTGATGAAAATACTAAGGAAGATCGCCAAGAAATTTTTCCTCCACGATAACAGCGGTATCCCTGTTGCATTGCTTGCCCTCGCGGCTGCTGCATCGAGCTGTGGTGTCGTTGCGGTATGGCTTTGGGTCGCGCATTCCCCACCCGCAACGTCGTTGCCGGACGTGACGCGACGTGACTGTTTCGAACGCTGCAAGAAGGTATGTGGCGGACTGGCCACTTAGCAAAAGCGCATAACGACTATCAGACAATTTTTCCGAGGATATCCCATGGGAAGCTTACGAACTTACTGGCGCGTGTTCTGGACCGAATGCGCCGCCTTGTTACTTGATTATTTCCGGCCGTTAGTCGTTCTTGCACGCTGGTTGCTTGGCAAGAAGTAGCGCGTAGTCCGCCATATCCCGCACGCCCGCACCGTAACTGGTGTGGGCGAAACGCCTTCCAGAATCCTCCGCCTTTCTTCTCCGCAGTTTCCCCTCTGCATCACTTGCGTCGCGTCTTTTCCGGTGTCGCGCCACGTATCTGTCTCCCGTTCCGATGTATCCGTTCCTCAGGTATCCATCCACATCGCCGCTTCAGCGTGTCTCGTCCGTCGACTTGCATTGGTGCTTTTGTGCGTGACGATGTGTCGGTGTTCTTCACATCTGAACGAACCACCTGGCCCACCCATCAAGGAGAGACATTATGTCGAACAATCGTAATCCAATCACGCTGGACTTTCATGGACCCCGCCTATGCGGCAAGCCCGCGGATCTTTCACTGGCTGGCGAACACCGTGGGCGTGGTCAGCCTGGCGGGTCCGTATCTGACGGTACTGGTTCCATGTTTTGCCGCGGTTTGGGGTGCTAACCAGTTGCAGTTATCATTTGGAGCGGCCGCATACGGGATGATCTCGGCCCTGATGTCAATGATCAAGATCGGCGCAACGATCTTTTCCATCGAGATGCTGTTCACGATGTATCACACGCGGCACGAGTGGGAGGAGGTCGTGCGAAGGATCATTCACGACGCGTGCGAAGAGTCCCTCCAGGCATGGCGGCGTTGAACTGGGCGTTACGCCGAACTTCAGGGGATCAAGACCGCCGTGCGCAGCGACGACGAGGCGACGCTGGCCAACCAGATCATCCAGGAGGGCTCCAAGTCCCCGGCCGACGTCTTCTACACCGAGAACACCCCGCCGCTGGAAGCGCTGCGTGAGCACGGGCTGCTGGCGGCCGCCGCGCCGGCCGCGCTGAGCTCCATCCCCGCGCGCTACAACTCCGCGCAGGGCGTCTGGGTGGGGGTCTCCGGACGGGTCTCGGTGCTCGTCTACAACACCTCCCAGCTGAAGCCGTCGCAGCTGCCCAGCTCGATCCTCGAACTCGCCGACCCCCGCTACAAGGGCAAGCTCGCCTTCGCCCCGTCCGAGACGGACTTCCAGCCGCTGATCACCTCGATCGTCAAGTTCAAGGGCAAGCCGGCCGCCGAAGCCTGGCTGAAGGGGCTGAAGGAAAACGGGCGCCAGCTGCCGGACAACGAGACCATCACCGCGGAGGTGAACTCCGGGCAGAGCGCGCTCGGGCCGATCAACCACTACTACTGGTACCGCCTGCGCCGTGCGGAAGGCGGCCACATGTCCTCCGCGCTGCACTACTACGCCCCCCGGGACCCGGGCTACCTCGTCAACGTCTCCGGGGCCGCGGTGCTGAAGTCGAGCCACCACCAGGCCGCGGCACAGCGCTTCCTCGAATTCCTGGTCAGCCGGGAAGGGCAGGAAGTCCTCGCCCACAGCGACAGCTACGAGTACCCGCTGCGGCCCGGGGTGCCGGCGCCGGCCGGGCTGCGGCCGTTCTCGGAACTGCAGCCCGCGTCCCTGACCCCCGCCGAGCTCGGCGACGGCAGCGAAGCCCTCGCGCTCGAGCAGAAGGTGGGACTCCTGTAGGGAGGCGCCGTGAGCGCGACCGCCACCGAGTCCCGTCCGCCGAGCCTCGCCCGCTCGTGGTCGGCGCGCGGGCGCTGGCCGCTGGGGACGCTCGCCGGCGCGCTGATCGCCGGCCGGGCTGGTGCTGCTGCCGCTCGTGTTCCTGGTGGTGGAGGCCGCTCCACCCGGGTCTCGACGAGGTCCGGCGGCTGCTGCTGCGCCACACGGTCGCGGTGCTGCTGTGGAACACCGCCCGGCTGGCGGTCGCGTGCACGCTGCTGTGCGCCGTGCTCGGGGTGGCGGCGGCGTGGTGCGTGGAGCGCACCACGCTGCCGGCGCGGGGCCTGTGGGCGGTGCTGCTGGTGCTCCCGCTCGGGATCCCCGACTTCGTGATCGGCTTCGGGTGGGTCTCGATCGCACCCGGCCTGCGCGGCTACCCGGCCGCGGTGATGATCATGACGCTGTCGCTGTACCCGCTCGTGTACCTGCCCGTGGCGAGCGCCCTGCGGCACCTCGACGGGACCCTCGAGGAGGCGGCCAGGAGCCTCGGCATGGGGCCGTGGCGGACCTTCACCAGGGTCACCCTGCGCCAGATCCGCCCGGCGCTGCTCGGGGGCTGCCTGCTGGTGGCGCTGGCGCTGCTGGCGGAGTACGGAGCGTTTGAAATCGTCGAGTACCGCACCTTCACGGTGGCGATCTTCACCCAGTTCCAGCTCGGCTTCGACACCGCCGCGGCGTGCGTGCTGTCGCTGGTGCTGGTGGTCATCAGCGTCGCCGTGCTGGGTGGCGAGCTGGCGCTCAGCGGGCCGGCGGAGGCGCGCCGCAGCACCCGTGGCCCGCGCCGGCCGGCGCCGCGGGTGCGGCTGGGCCGGCTGACCGCGCTGCCGCTCGCCGGCCTCGGCGGCCGTGGCGGCGCTCGCCCTCGGAGTTCCCGGGGGCGCGCTCGTGTACTGGCTGATCCAGGGGGGCACGAGCACCCTGCCCGCCACCTCGGTCGGCTCGGCGATCGGCCACACCGCCGCCTACAGCGCGGCGGCGGCGGCGCTGGCGACGGCGCTGGCGGTGCCGGTGGTGATGCTCGTCACGCGCCACCGCAACCGCTTCACGGTGCTGCTGGAGCGGCTCAGCTACCTGCCGATGGCGCTGCCCGGGCGTGGTCGTCGCGCTCGGGCTCGTGTCGTTCACGATCAACCACGCCTTCGCCCTCTACCAGAGCACGCTGGAGCTGGTGGTCGCCTACGCGATCCTGTTCCTGCCGCTGGCGGTCGTCGGGGTGCGCTCGGCGATCGGGTCGGCGCCCGAGCGCCTGGAGGAGGTCGGGCGCTCGCTCGGCGCCGGGCCGGGCGGAGGTGTGGCGGCGGGTGACGCTGCCGCTGATCGCCCCGGGTCTGGCGGTGGCGTTCGCGCTCGTGTTCATATCCTCGGCGACAGAGTTGACGGCCACCCTGCTGCTGCGTCCCACCGGTGTGAACACGCTCGCCACCCGCTTCTGGGCATACACCTCCGAACTCTCCTACGGCTCGGCGGCCCCCTACGCGGCGATGATGGTGGCGGTCTCGGCCGTGCCCGCCTACCTGATCAGCCGCCGCGTCAGCCGGGGAGCGCCGGCGCAGACGCCGCGATGAGCTCACAGACGCGCCATGAGCCAGCTCCGCGTCCAGGACCTGTGGAAGAGCTACGACGGGCGCCCGGTGCTGCGGGGGCTCGACCTGGTCGTGGAGCCCGGGGCCCTGACGGCCGTGCTCGGCCCCTCCGGCTGCGGCAAGACCACGCTGCTGCGCGTGATCGCCGGCTTCGAGCGCGCCGAGCAGGGCGAGGTGGTGCTCGGCGGCACGACGCTCGAGAACGAGCACGTCAACGTCGCACCCGAGAAGCGGGGGATCGGATACGTCCCCCAGGAGGGCGCCCTGTTCCCCCATCTCAACGTCGAGGCCAACGTCGGCTTCGGGCTGCCCCGCCGCGAGCGCCGCGGAGCGGTCGTGTCGGGCCTGCTGGAGATGGTCGGCATCGCCGCGCTGGCCAAGCGCCTCCCCCACGAGCTCTCGGGCGGCGAGCAGCAGCGCGTGGCGCTGGCGAGGGCGCTGGCGCGCAAGCCGCACGTGCTGCTGCTGGACGAGCCGTTCTCCTCGCTGGACGCCAGCCTGCGGGGACTCGTCCGCGAGGAGGTCCACCAGCTGCTGCGCGAGCAGGGAGCCACGACCGTGCTCGTGACCCACGACCAGGAGGAGGCGCTCTCGCTGGCGGACTCGGTCGCGGTGCTGCGGGGCGGGCAGATCGTGCAGCACGCGGTTCCGAGCGAGCTCTACGAGGCGCCCGTGGACCACGAGCTGGCGAGCTTCCTGGGAGCGGTGAACCTGATCGACGCCGAGATCGAGGGCGCCACCGCCCGCACGGCGCTGGGCACGCTGCCGCTGCGCGGCGGCCAGGGCGCCGCCACGGCCGGCGCGACGCTGGTGATGGTGCGCCCCGAGCAGCTCGAGGTGCATCTCCGCGCCGAGGCCGCCGCCGGCGGATCGCGGACTGCCCGCCGACGGCGAGCGCGGTCGGCGGGCCCGTAGCCGGGCTTCTCGAGGGCCGCGTCGAGGAGTGCCGCTACTACGGTCACGACGCGCTGCTGAGGATCCGTCCCGAGGATCCCCGCGTGACGCGTGCTGCTGGCCCGAGTGCACGGCGAGCTGGCTCTCCCCGCCGGTGCACGAGGTGACGATCGCCGCGCACGGGCCCGTCAGCCGTGGTGTGAAAATCCCGGCGGGCGCCCTTTAGCATCTGCTCGCAGTGGCAGACCGCTGGCACTGGGACTTCGAGGACGACGAGCGGGCCCGGGTGTCATCCACGGCCACGCGACCCGCCGGGCCGCCCCCACCGAGCGAGCCGCCCGGCGGCCGGTGGCGGGGCGGCGCGCACCGAGTCCACGATCCGCCGCCGCCGTGCGGTGGCGGCGGTCGGTTGCGCTGGCGTTGGTGGTGGTCGTCGCCGCTGACCCTGTCCCAGAGTCCACGGGTCGACCCCGAGCGCCACCGGCCGCTCGCCGAGGACCGGCTCGTCGCCGAAGGCGCATCCCGCCGCCCACCCCGCTGCCCGAAAACGACAAACAGGCGGCCGTCGCCTCGGTGCTCGCCTACACCCCCTTCATCAAAGAAGGCACCGCCCGCAAGCCGGAGGTGGCGCTCACCTTCGACGACGGGCCCGGGCCCCTATACGCCCGCCGTGCTGAGCGTGCTGGAGCACTACGGGGTGCACGCGACGTTCTTCATCATCGGACGCATGCTCCAGTACTTCGGCGAATCGGCCAGGCGGGAGGTGCGCGACGGGGACGTGCTCGGGGACCACACCGAGACCCATCCCGCGATGGCCGAGCTGTCAGCGCACGACCAGTACGAACAGCTCTTCGAACAGGCCGCCCGGGTGGAACTGCAGGGGGCGCCCCGCCCGGATCTGTTCCGCCCGCCGTACGGCTCCTTCAACGCGACCACGATCGCCCAGCTGCAGCGGCTGAACATGCTGATGGTGCTGTGGTCGGTGGACACCGACGACTACGAGCAGCCGGGCGTGGCCGCGATCGTCCAGCGGGCGCTGGAAGGAGCAATACGTCGCCGCGCTTCGTCATTACGTATTGCTTCTGCGGTGACGCATACAATTCCGGCACCTTTGACGAAACCGCCTGCTTGAGTGCGATGGTTACGACTGCGAAGGCTCCGTTGAGTCTGCAGATCAGCAGTTCGTGGTCCTGGTTGCCGGCGGATCCCAGCACCGACGATCCTTACTACCAACAGATGGCAGCACAGGGTCAGAGCTTCTTCGATGCAGTCGGCGACAGCGGCGCATGGGCGTCCGGTGGCTTTGCTTACCCTGGCGACGATATTTATGTCATCGGCGTCGGCGGTACGGAATTGCAGACGAACGGCGCTGGCGGTAGCTGGAAGTCAGAGATCAGCTGGCCCGACAGCGGCGGCGGAATCAACTTCGACGGAATCGCGATTCCTTCCTACCAGCAACTCACGGGTGTGATTACTACCCAAAACAAAGGCTCCAAGACCCTGCGTAACGGACCAGACGTGGCGGCTGAAGCGAATTTCGACTTCTATGTTTGCCACAAAGGAAAATGCGGGAACGGGTGGGGCGGAACAAGCTTTGCCGCTCCGATGATGGCTGGTTATTTGGCTCTGGCCAATCAACAGGCGGTTTCCAGCGGCGACCCGGCACCCGGCTTCATTAACCCGGCGATTTATCCGCTCGGCCTGAGCGCTGGCTATGCAGCGGCTTTCCACGACATCACCAGTGGCAGTAACGGCTTTCCCGCGGTGGCTGGCTACGATCTGAACACCGGTTGGGGCAGCCCGAATGGCGCTGGCCTGATCAATGCGCTGGTCGTCGGCGGCGGTGGTGGACCGGCAATCAGCTTCACTCCGACCTCGCTGAAGTTTGGCAAAGTCGCGGTTCACACGACCGTAGGCAAGAAGAAGGTGGTCGTGACCAACACGGGTAGCGGGACACTGAACATCAGCTCGATCGCCATAACCGGCGACTTCGCGTTGGTACCGGTGAAAGCTACCAAGAAGATCACACCTTGCGTGAACGGCACTGCATTGGCGGCGGGCGCGACCTGCGAAATCAAGGTCAGCTTTACCCCGACGCAAACCGGAACACGTACTGGCGCCGTGAACTTCACGGATAACGCTTCGGGCAGTCCGCAGAGTGTTGGGTTGACCGGCACTGGCAAGTAAGCTGAGTTAGTTCTGCAAGAACGTAATGAGCGGGACCTTCGGGTCCCGCTTTTTTTGCGGCGCGCGGTGATGAGCTCGTCTTGATGAGGGCGTGTCGGTTAGAAGATGATTGATGGTGATTTTGGTGGGCGGTCTAGGGCTCCAAACTATGATTTCCCACTTGTATTACGGGAGGACTTACTCCTCTGTAAGTGCAGGTTGTTTGACACTGTTTACTGGGTGTATGCTTTTGGAACCGATTCCCCCTTCCGGTTCTGCCGTATGTGGGCCAGTAGGGATTCTTCCACGCAGTGCCATCCAGCAAAGGAGAATTTCATGATTCGAAGATTTAGTGCGATCTCTCTCGCGCTCGCCGGAGTTTTGACGATCACGAGTATAGGTTCTTTCGCAGCTTCGCAGCCGTTGATGACACGGCACACGCGCGAGGCTGTGGTGAGTGGCGAAGCGCAATCCCTGGGCCGGCTCCCGGCGGCGCAGACTATGAAATTTGACATCGTTCTGGCGTTGCGGCATGCGCCTGAGCTCAAGAACTTCCTAGAGGCGATCTACGATCCGACCAACAGCAACTACCATCACTATGTAACGCCCGAGGAATTCACGGCGCGTTTTGGACCGAGTCAGGATGATTGGGACGCAGTGGTGAAGTTCGCGCAACAGAGCGGGTTCAAGGTCATCGGCGGCTCGCGCGATTCGATGGACATTCAACTGAAGGGCATGGTTGGGCAGGTGGAGAAAGCTTTCCACGTGCAGATGGGGGTTTATCAGCATCCGACGGAGAATCGGGCGTTCTTCGCGCCGGATCGTGAGCCTTCGGTGGATCTGCCGTTCCAACTCTGGCACGTTACGGGGTTGGACAACTACTCGATCCCGCGTCCGCTGGTCGTGCGCACTCAGGGCAATGCCAAGCCGGGGCCTTTGGCATCGGTCGGTTCCTGTCCGGGAGCGTCTTTTTGCGGCAGCGACATGAGAGCGGCATATTACGGTGGATCGTCTCTGACCGGCGCCGGCCAGAACATAGGCCTGTTGGAGTATGCCGGATTCGACATCGCCGACGTGAACACCTACTACACGAATGCCAAGCAAAGCAGGGCCTTCGCAGTAACCGGCATTTCCACGGATGGCAGCAGCGTGAACTGCACCGAGCCTAGCTGTGACGACACGGAGCAGACCCTGGATATCACCCAGGCGGGCGGCATGGCGCCGAACGTCACTACTGTGTACGTCTATGTGAGCGACAACAGCGACACGGCTCTTTTGGGTTCGATGTCTACGCATACTCCATTGCCGTTGAATCTGAGCTCTTCATGGACGTGGAGCCCGGCCGATCCGAGCACGGACGATCCGTACTTCCAGAAGATGGGCGCGCAAGGCCAGAGCTTCTTCCAGGCGACGGGCGACAGCGCTGGATATCGCGGCAACGCTCCATGGCCGGCGAATTCCGCTTATGTGACCGGAGTCGGCGGCACGGACCTGGTGACGGCGAGCGCGGGCGGACCATGGAAGTCAGAGACGGCATGGTCCGACGGTGGCGGCGGCTGGGGGACGAACGTTCCTATCCCCTCGTGGCAGGTGGCCACGGCGGCGGGCTGTTCGGCATGCTCCAAGACCGATCGCAACGTGCCGGACGTCGCGGCCAATGCGAACTTCACGTTCTACGTTTGCGCCGACCAGGACGGATGTACTGAAAACGAATACGGTGGAACCAGTTTTGCCGCGCCCATGTGGGCTGGCTACCTGGCTCTGGCGAATCAACAGGCAGCATCCACGGGTGCTGCGGCACCGGGCTTCATTAACCCAGCCATTTATACGATCGGCCTGGGGTCGAGCTATACCACTGATTTCCACGACATTGTCAGCGGCAGCAATGGCTTTACGGCCACTTCTGGGTATGATCTGGCGACCGGCTGGGGCAGCCCGAATGGAGCTGGCCTGATCAATGCTTTGACCAGCGGGGGCGGTGGCGGAGGGCCGGAAATCAGCTTTAGCCCGACTTCGCTGAAGTGGGGCAAGGTTGCCGTGGGCACGACCGCTGCGGGCAAGAAGAAGGTAGTGGTAAGCAACCCGGGCACCGCCACACTGAACATCAGCAGCATCGCCACGACGGGCGACTTCGCGCTGGCAACGGTGACCAAGACCAAGAAGGTGACGCCTTGCACGAACGGCATCGCTTTGGCGGCCGGCGCGACCTGCGAAATCAAGGTCAGCTTTACTCCGACGCAGGCCGGAACACGAACCGGCGCGGTGAACTTCACGGACAACGCTTCGGGCAGTCCGCAGAGCGTTGGCTTGACCGGCACTGGCAAGTAAGCTGAGTAATGTTGTAAGAGAGTGATAATGGGCGGGACCTTCAAGGTCCCGCTTTTTTGCATGAACCTCAACTGGCTTTGTCTCCTCGCATGACCGCCAGTGTGCGGTCGGCGTTTAAGGGATTTGGATTTCAATGGCCGGCAGTGCGGATCCGAACCTGCGAATTTGGAGTGCGCTACCTTGTTTGCGTTTGATCAAAGATGAAGAACCAAAATTTCAAAAACAAACTACCAGGTGGCCGGTTGGGATGACTATTTATCCTTGCGCGGCACCCCTTGTTCCTGCGGCCGCCACAAAAAGCTTGCGTCGCCGGCCCTCTGAATTTGAGCCCACGCGGGCAACGACTCTATGACGGGCGCAAAAAAAGACCCCGCAACTTCGCGGGGCCCAAAGCCAATATCGTCGCTTGACTCGTCGTCTTGTAACTTTTCGTAATCGTAGCAAAATTCTGCGCTTTATTCGTAGCTATTTTGAAAATGAAAATTTTATTGAAGTTGAAACTCCCGTATTGCAAAGTGTCTACGGAGGAGCTGAAGCCAGACCCTTTATGACTACACTCAATGCTTTAGAACAAGAAATGTTTCTTCGTATCTCATTGGAGATTCCTCTTAAAAAACTGATCATTGGGGGTATGGGCCGTGTATTTGAAATGGGGCGAGTGTTCCGTAATGAGGGTATAGATCGTAATCATAATCCTGAATTTACTCTGTTAGAAGCTTATGCCCCCTACTGGGATTATCAAGATTTAATGGTTTTTGTTGAGAATCTCTTTGAAAAATTGGCTCTTGAATTATACGGAACTACAAAAGTTCCGGCCAAATTGCCCGAAACTAACGAAGAGGTCCTGATCGATTTTAAAGCCCCTTGGCCGCGACTGAAAATGAATGAAAGCATTAAAAAATTTGGTAAATTAGATGTTGATCCTCTTTCTGATGATGAGATGAGAAAGCTATTAATTGAAAGTGGACACGTAGATCAAAAAAAATTGGACTCCATGTCACGGGGATTACTGATTGCCGCACTTTTTGCTGTGTATGTAGAACCCCATTTAATTCAACCGCATCATATCATTGATCACCCCATTGAAACGACTCCTTTATGCAAACTCCATCGTGACCCCAAGGAACGCACAAAAGGTATTGTGGAACGTTTTGAAAGTTTTGTTCTCGGTCAGGAAATTTGTAATGCCTATACCGAATTAAACGATCCGGAATTGCAACGTCAGCTTCTTGAAAAACAGGCTGAAAGACGCGATGCGGGTGATGAGGAAGCCTCTCCTCTTGATGAAGAGTTTATTGAAGCTATTTGCCAGGGAATGCCTCCCACAGGGGGATTGGGCATTGGTCTAGATCGTCTGATTATGATCATGACCAATTCTCACTCAATTCGTGATGTCCTATTTTTTCCTTGGATGAAACCGCAAGAAGTCTAATATAAGGGAAATTTAAATTGTGGTTGAATGATATCCGGTTTTTTACCAGAAAGATCATCGAAGGAAATGTTGAAATATAAATTTGTATTTAAATCTTCAATTTCAGATAAAATCCATTTTTTCCCTACACCTCCCCACCAATGTAAAATGACAACATCCGAATTGCACTGCATATCGGCAGTCCAATTATATAGAGGAGATAGGGTCTTAAAAGGGAATTTTTTAGAATTTAAAATACTTGCCAGAAGTTGTTGATCCGAACAAAATAGGTGGTTTTGATCAATAGCCCGATCAGCCCATTCCTTGATGATTTTAGAATCTTTTTGAAAAACTAAGACACCGGCGTTATACATAGTTTGACCCGGTTGAATCAAACCTCTTTGAAGATTCAAAATCTGAGAAGGCAAATGTTCTGCCGCGATTGCAAAGCCTCCCTCATCTTCACAAAATTCAAACATAGGTTGCAAAGAACCTCGTACTTGACAATCTAGATCTAACCAAATAGTCTTTTTGTAAGGAGACAGAAGCAAAGCAAAAGGTTTGCAATACCATACAAACCGAAGATTCCAGACATTGGGTTGCATTTTTTCCCATATCGCTGACTGTGAGGGATCAATTTTTTCTTTTTTTGCTATGAATGAATCAGAGAGGTCTAGTTTGGCCACTTTTCCTCTTTTTCTGCACCAGCTCAGCGCCATTTCAGACATATCCCCAAAATCAATAAAAGTAATAGGAAGAGTATTGAACATGCAGTAATGCATCCACCACCAGGGCAATAACCACTCCTGGCCTTTTGAGAAACCCACAATAATGCCATTTTCTTCGGCATTAGACATTAATGATTTCCTTTTATAAAATTAAATATATATAGGTTTCTTAATAACAGAAAAAAAATATGTCTGCAAACCATGTTCCAAAAATACCTGTAAAGAAGTGGCTAAATGAATTTTTATCTAACAAAGAATACAGGGAGACGACCACTCTATGCGCAATAATGAATTCCTATGGGAGTGATAAGGGCAATGGTAGACACAACTATACCACTTTATATTCAAAGCTTTTTAGCCCTTGGAAAGACAAGAACATTAATCTATTTGAGCTAGGAATAGGGACAAATTTCCTGGATATTCCATTTAATATGGGAATTGATGGTAAACCAGGAGCTTCTCTTTTTAGCTGGGCCTTATTTTTTCCTAAAGGTCATATATTTGGCGCAGACATTGATAAGAGAATTTTATTTAATGATAAGAGCATTAAAACCTATTACTGTGATCAACGGGATGTGACATCTATTCAAAACCTTTTCTCAAATGATGATTTAAAAAATACCAATTTCGATATCATAATTGATGATGGGCTTCATGCATATGAGGCAAATCTAAACTTTCTTTTAAATAGCTTTCACAAACTTAAAAAAAATGGAATTTATATTGTTGAAGATCTTGATGCCTCTTCAAGGGTTTCATTTATTCAAATATTACCGAAATTGAAAAAATCCTTAAAGCTCTACTATATTGAAGTGATCATGATTCCTTCGAATTTAAATAGGTTTGACAATGCTTTACTCATTATTCAAAAATAGATCATCAGAATCCCTATTGCGATTTGATAAATCCCAAATATACGTTTAAGGATACTCTCGGGTGTTGAATAAGCATATTTTGCTCCCAAGGGAGCGAGTAAAGCAGCACTAAGTCCTATAATGATGAATGCTGGAACATAAACATAGCCTCCATACCCATCAACTCCATGGCTCAACCCTAAATATAAAAAGGATAAAGCTCCTACAAAGGCAATAATCAAACCGGTAACGGCTGATGTGGAGATGGCATGAGGCATTGAAATACCAAAAAGGATTAATATGGGTACGGTGATGATTCCTCCCCCAATGCCTAAAATGGATGAAATTGCTCCAATAACCAAGCCTAAAAAGATCATGATGAAAAAATGAGGCTTGATATGTCCTTTCATTTCTTGAACCTTATTTGTAGCTAGAAAGTAGATACCGAACAATAAGATAAAAATACCAAAAATAATCTGCAAATATTTTGTAGGCATAAGATGGGCTAAGAATGCCCCTAAAATAGCTCCAAGGCATATTCCTGGAAAAAGTTCTTTAAACAATATCCAATTCACCCCTTTCCGATGAGCCCAAGCTGAAGCTGTTGAGGTAAAAACCATCGCGGACAGAGAGGTGCCCACGGCAATTTGCATCATATTTTCAGGATAAAATCCCAATAAATAAAAAGTTGCTAAAAGAGATGGCACGACAAATAGTCCTCCCCCAACACCTAGCAATCCACTTAAAAAACCGGCAATAATACCCACACATAAAAAAATAAAAAATTGAAGAATTGGAATCATTCTTAGGCTTGACTATTGTTTAAAATTCTCAAAATAAAACATTCGAAAAAAATGCAAAAGAAAATTATGAAAATTTCTTTACATGGCATCATCGATTTATTTAAGATGTATGGAAATTCAAAAGGTGAAGTTTATGTTCAAAATCCTTTTAGCAATATCCACTCTGTTCAACTCTATTCAAGTGGTTGAAACCAATATGCACTCTAAACCTGAAATCGAGAGCCATATTAGCGCTCAAACCTCTTTTTCTGATGAGGTCAATATTCTTTTGGAATTTGAAGATTTGCTTTACATTGAAACATTATTTTTAGAAACAGATGATCAACCAGAAATTGCGGAACGCAATTTTGAAAATAGTGAATTTATTCATTCCACTCCTAATAAAAATTCAGCCGCAGTGATAGAATCTGGTCTAAATCTTGAGCCTTTCAGATGCTATTTTATCAATAGCGAAAAAATGCCCTTGGTTATCTCCCCTATTGATCCAAACATCTCTTTAGAATCTTTTTACATAGGGATAGAGAATCATAAAGATGAAATAAAATCCTTAGTATCAGAGTATGGAGCCTTATTGTTACGGGATTTTCCTATTCAAACTGCTCAAGAATTTTCATCCACTGTTAAGATGACACTTGGCAAACCTGTTGACTATAAAGGTGAAGGATCACGAACTAAAGTGGCTGATGGTGTCTACACATCTACAGAGGCACCTCCAAGTTTTTACATTCCCCTTCATAATGAGCTCTCCTGTACTAATTCCCCTTCTTCTTATTTCTGCTTTTATTGTGAAATAGCGCCGGCTCCTGGGATTGGTCAGACTATTTTAGGCAAAACAGAGGAGATTACGCAAGCCTTTAAAAATCTACCACAGGTATGGCATCTCTTCGAAAACAAAAACATGAACTATATTTCTCGACATCCTTCTCGAGGAAGCATTTTTACAAAATTGAATAAAGCTCATAAAACATGGCAAGATGCTTTCGAAACTGAGGATAAGAATGAGGTTGAAAGAATATGCCATGAAAATGGTTTTGAATTTCATTGGACAGGTGACTGGCTTGAAGTGATCCGTACTGTGCCTGCTATAAGAAACCCGGACAGGCATTTCAATTTTCCCTATTGGTTCAACCAGGTTCATCTTTATCATTCCAATCCCCGCTTATATGGTGGATGGAAGAATTATCTTCTCGCCAATTTGGTATATGCACGCCATTATACACGGCCTTATGATATCGAATTTGAAGATGGATCGCCCATACCACGTGAAATCATTTATCAGATCTATGACACTTTAGATGCACATACCATCAAATTTGATTGGCAAAAGCAAGATGTATTGCTTTTAGATAATATTAAAGCCTGGCATGGCAAAGCGCCATATAAAGGACCTCGTAGAATATTAGCCTCCTATGTCCCGTAAAACAAAATGTACTACATTAAACAAATTGGCAAATAATATTTTAATTAATAAAATATAAAAAACATAAATTTTGTAATAATTTTAGGTACAATTATGGTACATATTAAGTCGACTGATTCATCTAAGATGTTTTCTAATTTAGAAGATTATAATGCTTACCTAGATAGTTCTCTTGGGGTATTAAAAAATCCAAAAAAAGATAGATATGCATTTGTTAAAAATGATCAGTCTATTCAAGAAGTTGGTAAATGGGGAAAAATTGGAGAAAAATTCCGTAAGACTTTTGGTCTAGTCAACCGCACTTCTAAGAATTTATTAGAGTTTCAAGTGGTAAGATTAATCACCTGCGGAGCTCAAAACCAATGGATTAATGACGGTAATAGAGAAAAAATAAACGAACTAGTACAGTTGCTAATAAATGATAAACTTGAAGTTAAGCAACATGTGACATTAAAAGCTTTGCAAGAAGCTTTAGAAAATGGAGAGAAATTTAAGGATTTAAAAATCGAATTTAATGAATTTAATAGAATTTATTTCGAAGTCTATAAAGATAAGGTTTCAAATCATTCTTTTAGTGCTGTTTGTAATTCTATTTTAGAAAGAATATTTTGTTGTTTTAAGGTGAATCAAAAAAATAAGAAAGAGGCATTAGACAAAAAAATAGCCTTAGAGAAAGAATCGATCGCTGTGGTTAATTTTGTGATTAAGAATAATATTGACCTAATTAAATTTAAAAATAACCTAGAGCCTGATAGGGAAAAAATAAAACATCTCGATGAACTCAATGATAGGTTTGATGAAGATTTTGCAGCGATGCAGAAAATTTACGCATTTGACAAAAAAGAAAGGGAAAAAAAATTAGAGTTACTTAAGCAAAGACTTGCTGAAGAGAATGAAAGAGAAGAAAAGGAAATTCAGGATTTTCTAAAACAAATTGAAGAGTAGCTCCTATAATGCATTCTGTCACTCAATCTTAAAAAATTATTAAACGCAAAGACACTAAGACGCTAAGATACAAAGAAATAACTACACTTTAACTCGATGGAAACTTTGCGTCTTAGTGTTTTTGCGCCTTCGTGTTGAATCTTTTCACATTTTTGTTTAAACCCAACTTGCGCCCTATGATGGCTCAGATTCGAAATTATTTTCTCTCTAGGAGCTCGCACGAAGCTTTGAAAATAAGTGAGCCATATTTTTTAATATGGCTCATTTATTTTTGCGAGCTTCTAGAGGAAAAGAATTCGAATCTGAGCCATCATAGAGCGCAAGTTGGGTTTTAATAACGAAGGGTCAGATCAGCGCCGAATAACACCAATCCTTTCTTTTTACCAAGATCAAAAGCGGGATGGTTCCAATTACGGTAATAACCCACTTCAGGACGAAAGATCAAGATAGGCGTAATAAAGTGAGTCCATCCAAACGCATGACTTGTATAGGTCCCGCGATACCCAGACCTTTCGCCTTCAATATCCCTCCAGTATTCATTTCGGAAAGTGATAAAATCATCCTTCGAAAGCAGGAACATCGTATAATTTACAGCCCCAAAAGCATAGGAAAATCCAGGAATATTTGGTCCAATGCCACCACCACCACCAAAAGATCTAACAGGGCCAAGGATAGGTGTACCACCTACTACAGCATCTTTTTGCCACATGAAGTAGGCTTCAGTTTTGGTATGAACCCATTTGCTAAATTTATGCTGCCAGGTACCTACAAGATAGTTAAAGTTGTCATGACCAAACTTTTTTTTACAATAATGAAATCGTCGAAATCTTGATGAATTAATTGAATTCAGGACTAAGTAGACAGAATCCATATTGTCACAGGAGACCCAACGGATACCAAACATTCCGGTAGGAAGAGCGCCTTTATACCAAGGTGCCATATCAGTCCCTGAGTGTATGCAGGCCTGAACTGTCCAATACTTATTCAACATAACGGTGGCCATGATTCCCGTCTGAGTATAAGTATCAAAGGTAAACAGAATTGAATGAGAACCCATGTAATTGTCCGGAGCAAACTGCGTCTCAATATCTGGGCAAGCGATCCAGCGACCCACACGCAGAATCATTCCTTGAATAACTTGAGGAAAATAGATATCAAAATACTGTTCAGTAAAGTCATATCCATAGAGTCTGTTTTTCTTCAACAACTGCCAACTGGTCCATCCACCAGCAGTCATATAGCGATAGTCGAGACCATATAAAAAGGTGGAACGAAAGCCCCAGTCTATGTGGCTTGTTTGAACAGAATCAACCTGACGCTCGGCACGAAAAACGAATTGATCGAACTCAAATCTGTTAGGTACAAACCAATAGGAAAAAGGCATGTTAGAATGTCTACAATTGCTTAAATTTCCCGAGCCATTAAACCATCCATACAATCGGATTCGATTTTTTTCGAAAAATTTTCCCCAACATGTATCTTTAAATGAGGCCATTAAAGGCCATACAGTATCATCCGGAGGAACGCCAACCAGTGGATAACCTTGATATTCTGAGGATGGAAAGGGCGGGGATTCGAAAGGAGCTGGCAGTGCTCTTCTTTTGGGTTCTTCAGGTTTTTTATCTTCTGTCTTGCCATTTGTACAGTTCTGATTGTTTGTATTATTCTTGTTATTTTCATCAATCTTATTGTTATTGACATTCTGATTGTTCTCAATTTTCTGGTCATAGGTGAAGGCAGAAAAGCAAATCAAGAAAATTAAACAAACGGATACATTTTTTATCATGTAAGAAGCTCCGATGCGATTTTAAATTGAGAGTTATACAAGAAAAATGGAATGAATGGAAAACAAAAAATTTATTTCAACTCGTGATTGCGTTCTCATCGTTTAAAGAAGTTGTTGCAGGTGCGGTTGACGATTCATCTAATCCTTTTTATTTTTTATTCACCACAGAGGCACAGAGAGCGCAGAGAATTAAGAGCACCGCCAAATTGCGAGGCAATTTCTCGGAGACTCATCGCTTCAAAAATGTTAATAACATTTTTTTCGCGAAGCGATTAGACTACATTAAATTGCCTCAGCAATTTAATGTTGTTTTCTCTGTGTTCTCTGTGTTCTCTGTGCCTCTGTGGTGAATAAAAAATAAAAAAGCTTGTTAAAAATATTTGATTTTCTGCTATTGAGTAAATTCTATACTAACTGAGGTCTAATATGAAAAAAATAGTGTTATTTGCATTTATGGGATTATCCCTTACAAGCTGCGGCATGATTAAGGAAACCATGTGGGCACTTGATCGAAATCGTCAAGCAATTGAGACGAGTACTCAAGCAATCTATGAAAATGCTCAGGCTATTGAAGACGCAAATAGAAGCATAGAAGAAAATCGCCGTCAATTGGATGCGATCAATAAAACATTAAAAAAAGCTGGCGAGTCATAACAAGGAGATTCTAAATGAAGAGACATTTACTTTTATGCTCTATTGCCTTATCGATGCTTACCGGCTGCGATACAATTAAAAGAATGAATTGCTTAATTAATGAAAGCACAGATGCTATCGAGGCTAATGCGGATGCTGTCGAGCAAAGTACACGCGTTATCTATCGGAATAAGCAACTGATTAGAGAAAGTAATAAAACACTACAAGAAAATCAACGCAATTTGGAAGCTTTGAGCAAATAATAAAAAATAACGGTATGTTTGTATACCGTTATTTTGTGTATCCATCTTAACGCATTTGAGAAACGAGATTATTTCGATCCACAACGCTTCCGGGACCAAACCAGATGCTCCATAGTGCCTGAGCAAATGCAGGATTTGTCATACTTCCAACTTTTTTACCATTAATAAGCACTTCTACATAACCACCTGGAAGCCATCTTAACATATGCTCGTTTCCTTTCTGAGCATCTCGATTAAAAAATCGTAGGAATTTTTCAATCTCATTTTGCAACTGGTTATACTGAGATTCTGAAAGCACTTTGCTAAAAGATTCTCGATACCCATTTTGAATCTGCGGCGCGCTTGCATCATGAACCCATATTATAGTCAGCTGTTTTGCGTTATCATCTTGCATAAATGCTTGAAACTTATCTGAACCCGCCTGTTCTGCCACATTTTGTAAATAACTGGCTACACTATAAACTTTAACAAAAAACTTTTTTCGTGTCGCAACACCTGTCGCATTCAGGTTAAACTGTTTTCCATCATGCTCGAAAGAAATCTGTTTTGGAAAAGCAACTCCTGTTGAATTGTCGCGAATCTCTCCTTCAGCATATAGACACAAGGATAAGAAACAAAAAAATAGGGTAAATAGTTTAAAAAATGAAAATCTCATAAATCTCCTTTAATCTTTAAGTTGCGCAAGTTGGGTTTTAGGTGATGACTCCCTTATTTGGATGGGTAATAAAAAAAATCCTATCATTCTTAAGAATATTAAGCTACAAAGAATCATAAGGCGGATTGAAATGAACGGAAGCGACAAAAGAGTTTTTTTTGCAGTCGAAGTTAAAGCCCCCTGGCCTGAACACTACCCTAAAGGCCGTCTT
Source organism: uncultured Parachlamydiaceae bacterium (assembly GCA_963833865.1). GTDB lineage: Bacteria > Chlamydiota > Chlamydiia > Chlamydiales > Parachlamydiaceae > Neochlamydia. The sequence goes on from CAWHZN010000011.1 coordinate 28,671, forward strand.
TTAGATCCCGAAGATCGCCATGCCACTTTGGCTTTTTTAGGCGAAATACCTTATCAACCCTTACTACAACAGCTCGCGAGTGATTTTCCTAAACCATCTTTTAAAGTCGGTCTGGTAGGTGTATTTTCTAGGTGTCTTTTTTTACCACCAAGACATCCTAATGTGGTGGCATGGGATGTTCAGTGGACAGAAGATCACCAAGCACTTTCTGAATATCGCCAAGCTTTTTTGGAATGGCTTAGAAAGTTAGAATATCATCCTAAAGAACATGAAGGTGATTGGCTTTGCCACGTTACCCTATGTCGAAAACCTTTTGATTATGATGGATGGAAAAAATCTTTTAAACAACTGCCGCTATCTGTTCATGGAATCCATTTATATGAAAGTTTAGGTCATTCAAAATATCAACCTATATGGTCCTATCCTCTGATCTCACCCTTTCAGGAAATTGAGCATACTGCTGATATAGCTTTTCAAATTAACGCTGAAAATCTGACTCAATTACATCGACATGCTCAGACTGCATTAGCTTTTCGTTACCCTGCTTTAATTCCATTTATGTCTCAAAAAGTTTTTGATAATCATGAAGATATTATCATGAACTTAAATGACCTGGTAGCAAGAGTGGATGCAGAGATAGGGTGTCCTTTTAAAGCAATCAGTTTTCATGGTAATATTGTTTCAAAAGAAACTGTTCTACAGTGGGAGATGATCGTCGATGTCTAACATGGAAAAATTTCAACAAGGAATGTATCTCTTACCAATGGAAGGCGGAATGAAGGTGCCTGGGCTTGTGGTAGCATCAGACTCTCTAATCCATCAGGGAGATATCGAAAAACCCCTAGAACAAGTCCGTAATGTCGCCTACCTGCCTGGTATTACTGGGTATAGCATTGCCATGCCTGACATTCATTGGGGCTACGGTTTTCCTATTGGTGGTGTCGCTGCCATGGATGCTGAAACCGGAGTAATAAGTCCTGGCGGTGTTGGCTATGATATTAACTGCGGGGTGCGCTTGGCAGTAGTCCCTGAACAATTCAAAAATTTAAATGAGCACAAAAAAACAGAGCTTTTAAACTCCATTTTTAAAAATGTACCTTCAGGCGTTGGTCATGGAAAAAAAACACTAAGCCTATCTTACGAAGATTATAAGCATTTGGTTAATAAGGGGGCGCGCTGGTCTGTCGATCAAGGCTATGGTTTTGAAATTGATTTAGAACATATGGAAAGCCATGGTTTTATCAGCGGAGGAGATATCGATGCTGTTTCCAAGCAGGCTCGTGAACGAGGGGCTAATCAACTAGGATCCATAGGGTCTGGGAATCATTTTGTCGAAATCGGTGAGGTCCAGAGCATTTTTTTGCCTGATATCGCTCAAAAATGGGGAGTTCACGAAGGACAAATTTATATTCTTATTCATTCGGGCTCCCGTGGTTTTGGCCATCAAGTCTGTCAGGATAGTTTAAACGCCTTTATCAAGCATGGTTATGATAAAAACCTACCAGACCGCCAATTAGTGGCTGCTCCCATTCATAGTGAAATGGGACAAAACTACTTCAAAGCAATGGCTGCAGCTGCCAATTTTGCCTTTAATAATAGACAGCAAATTCTCCATTTCGTACGTCAAAGTTTTGTTGAAATATTAGGTTTTTCAGCAGAAGATATTCGTTTAATCTATGATGTCTGCCATAATATCGCTAAATTTGAAATGCATGAAGTTCAAGGTACTAAAAAAAAGTTATGCGTACATCGTAAAGGGGCTACTCGTGCTTTTGGTCCGGGTCATGAAGAGCTTTCTCCTTTATTTAAATTAACAGGTCAGCCGGTCCTTGTTCCAGGAGATATGGGCCGCGCAAGTCATCTGATGGTGGGTCAAGGTAATCCCATCACCTGGTGCAGTGCCTGCCATGGGGCCGGTAGAGCACGCAGCCGCGTCCAATCGATGAAAATATGGCGCGGCAAGAATTTACGCGATTATATGGCCCAACAAGGTGTCAAAGTCATGGCTGATTCCTTTGCGACTATTGCAGAAGAGATGCCCGATGCTTATAAAAATGTCGATGAAGTCGTTGAGGCCGTTCAAGAAGCAGGCTTAGCACGCATGGTTGCACGTCTAAGACCGCGCTTAGTCATTAAGGGCTGATTTAGGTTCCTTTTGTCATTTATTGTTTTTTAACGGTTGGGGATCTAATCAACCAGTAAGTAATACCGAGGGCCACAATTGTGCCTGCAATTCCATACAAATGACCCACAGAAACCTTATCATAGTCTAAGATAATTACTTTTCGTGATATAGCCATAAGAGCAGTCGCAATGACTAACTTAATATGACTCATATCTTTGCGCATATAAAGAACAATGTTAAGAAAAATTTCAATGGCGATCAGAACAACAAGAAAACCTCCAAACAGACCTAAGATATCTTGAAATTCCATAAGAAAATAGGGAGGCTGAAGGATATGCTTGACCATCACCAAGCCTACATCGACAATGCTCCAGATAATGACTATCGTCATGAATACAGCAAGAAACTTAATGCTAAATAAAATAGTTTTTTGAAGAAAGTTGATCAGCTTACTATCAACATCAACTAGAAAAGTCTCTTCGCTTTCATTATCTTTCATAAAACCCCTTATAAAACATCTTGCATTTCTCGATAAGAATAAATTATAAGTTAGCCTCGTAAGATTATTTTATTTATGACAATACCCTATACGGATTTAGTTTCGGACACTAAGCTCTCCCCTATGATGGTTCAATGGCATACTTGTAAACAGGTTGCCGGAGAGGCAATTCTTCTGTTTCGTTTGGGCGATTTTTATGAGGCTTTTTATGATGATGCCTCATTGATTTCCAAGGAGTTAGAACTAACTCTTACGAAACGGCAAGAAATCCCTATGGCCGGTATCCCACACCATACCAGCGAAACTTACATCGATAGGTTAGTTTCTAAGGGGTTTCGCGTAGCTATTGCTGAACAAACTGAAGATCCTAAAAAAACTAAAGGCATCGTAAAACGGGAAGTAGTCAAAGTAGTCACCCCCGGTACAGTGATTAATTCTTCTTTGTTATCAGATAAATCCAATAATTATTTTATTTCCATTAACCGCGTTGGCAATATCTTTGGTCTGGCTTTTATTGATTTAACGACAGGCGAATTCATGATCATTGAACTGGACAATGAGCAGGATCTCGCAAATGAAATTTTTCGCATTGGTCCTTCAGAGTGTCTTGTGTCGCATAAATTTCGAGAGAAACATGCTAACTTTCTAAAAGACCTTCAACAAGCACAGGATTTTTTGCTATCCACTCAGGAAGATTGGCGCTTTGAACACCAGTCGGCCTATAGTTTTTTGGTGAATCATTTTCAGGTTCACACTCTTGATGGTTTTGGTTTGAAGGGTATGGTAGCAGGTATTAATGCTGCTGGTGCCATGTTAAATTACTTGCAGGACAATCTTTGCTTATCAATCGATCACATTCAAGAAATGCGCACCTACTCAACAGCTCAACACATGTCCTTGGATCGTATGACACAAAGAAACTTAGAAATAACAGCAAGCTTATATGATGGTTCGCGCAAAAATACCCTATTAAATATTCTAGATAAGACCTGTACTCCTATGGGAGCAAGATTGATGCGTAACTGGGTCAAATTACCCCTTCTTTCCGTTGAGGAAATTAAAAGAAGACAGGATGCCATTCAGGCTTTTTTTCAACATCGATCCGATCTTGAAAAAATAAAGAAAATCCTTGAACAGGTACGGGATTTGGAACGGTTAATCATGAAAATAAGCTCGGGATATGCTTCGCCGCGGGATCTTGTAGCTTTAAAAAGTTCTTTTGAGGGTATTCCTCAGTTAAAAAATGTGTTACAGCCTTTAGCTATTTATTCCCCTTTCATTGAACAAGAAGAGCAAAATTTAGAAGAATTAACAACCATGACCCATTTAATTGCGCATTCTTTAGTGGAAGAACCGCCGCTAAGAATAAGTGATGGGCATGTTTTTCGAGATGGATATCATGCAGAATTAGATGAATTACGCGCCATTAGACAGGATAGCAAAACTTGGCTAGCCAACTATCAGGCACGCCTACGCGAAGAAACAGGGATTAAAACGTTAAAAGTAGGCTTCACACGCATGTTTGGATACTATATTGAGGTAAGCAAAGGTCAAGCTGAACGCATGCCGGAGACTTTTGCCCGACGACAAACCTTGATGAATGGTGAACGCTTTATTACTCCGGAATTAAAAGATTTTGAGCAAAAAGTTTTAACAGCGGAAGAGCGCATTTTATACATTGAAACAGAACTATTTAATGCTCTTCGTCTAGAAGTAGCAAAATATACAAAAAAAATTTTTTCTATAGCGCAAGCAATCGCTAAAATTGATGTTTTACGTGCTTTGGCAGAAACGGCTTTATTGTATGATTATACAAGGCCTATTGTGGATCATAGTTCCACTTTACAAATTATTGAAGGACGCCATCCTGTTATTGAGGCCATAAATACAGGGGAAAAATTTGTTGCCAATGATACGATCATGGATGAGCGAGCGAATCGGCTTTTGTTGATCACAGGTCCCAATATGGCCGGAAAGTCGACCTATATTAGACAAGTGGCTTTAATTACAATCTTGGCCCAAATGGGCTCCTTTGTTCCTGCTAAAAGCGCTCACATTGGAATTATTGACAAAGTTTTTACCCGAATCGGTGCTAGCGATGATCTTTCAAGAGGTCAGTCGACCTTCATGGTTGAAATGACTGAAACCGCTAATATTTTAAATAATGCCACCTCCCGGTCGTTGGTGATTCTTGATGAAATAGGCCGTGGAACAAGCACATATGATGGAATTTCCATTGCCTGGTCTGTAGCAGAATATTTACTCACCATGGAAGGAAAACAGGCTAAAACCCTCTTTGCTACCCATTATTGGGAACTTACAAAATTAGAGGAACGAATTCCGGGTGCTGTAAACTACAACGTAGCTGTGCATGAAGCAGAGGATTTAATTGTTTTCTTGCGTAAAATCGTGCGAGGAAGCACGAATAAAAGCTATGGCATCCATGTGGGAAGTCTGGCAGGTCTTCCTTTAGCAGTCATCGCACGAGCTAAGGAGATTTTAGTTCATTTAGAGGAGAATGCCAACCAAAAGAATGTCTTTGAACCCTCCAAACCTAAAAAATTAGCCTCTCAAAAAAAAGCTCAGTTTAATGAACTGCAGATGACTTTTTTTGGGTAATTCGCGCAGCTTATGGAGTGCGGCGACAGGTCGCCGCACTCCAAATGTTTAACCCTTAAACCATTCTAATAAATTAAAATTTTCTATTGACATCTCTTTTGTGATATGAGAAAAAAGAAATTGTCCTCTAACAATCTTCTAGGAGGTTTACTATGGACACAAAAAAACAACAGCAACAACCAAAAAAACCGTTGCAACAACCTAATCAAAAGCCATCTTCAAATCCAAAGCAAGAGCCCAATAACCCAAATAAGGGTTATCCACAAAAGAAACCCAATTCTAATTGGTAAGATTTATCCAGAGGTATCTCGATGCCTCTGGATTTCATACTCCTAAGGCTGTGAAAAATCCTGTGTGAGAGTAAAGTACTGTCTGCTATAATTCATGCATGATTAAAAATGCTAAAGGCCTGATTGCTCTTGATATTGATGGGACAATTACCAGCAATATGCAAGATATTCCCTCAACTGTCGTACAGTATCTAAGCGATTTATATCAAAATGGTTGGTCATTTATTTTTATCACCGGCCGTACCTTCGATTTTGGCTATCGAGTTCTAAAGGTTTTCCCCTTTAGTTATTATTATGCTGTGCAAAATGGGGCTATCTTGCTTTCAATGCCGGATAAAAAGATCCTAATGAAAAAATACTTAGATTGCTCCATTATTCCCAGCATGGAAAACATCTGCAAAGACCAACCTACCGACTTTGTTATTTATACTGGACTAGCGCTCAATAATCTATGTTTTTTCCGCGAAAGTCATTTTTCTAAAAACCTGAGAATCTATCTTGAAGCCCGCCACAAAGCTTTTAATGAAGAATGGAAAAATATGAATTCATTTGAGGAGCTTCCCATTAAACAATTTCCATCCATTAAATGTTTTGGTGAGCTTATTTCAGCGCAAATCATAGCAGAAGATATAGAAAGAATTTTGGGACTTCATGTGCCCGTGATCAAAGATCCTTTTTCTGACGAGTATTATGTTGTACAAGCAACGCATCCTGCGGTAAACAAAGGAGAGGTTTTGAAAGATCTAATTGCACGGATGGAATATCCGGGCACCATTATTGCAGCGGGTGATGATCTGAATGATTTAAGCATGTTTGATGCGGCTCACATAAAGGTCGCTATGGAAAATGCTCCTCAAGAATTAAAAATGAAAGCTGATATTATAGCCCCCCCAGCTTCATTAGAAGGAATTATAGAAGGTCTAAAAAAAGCGATTCGCCTTTAGGAAGCACATATGTTGGGTCTCATAGGTTTTAAAAATCATCTTATAAAGTGCATGATTGGAGTGAATCCCCCGGAGCGCTTAGAAGAACAGGAAATCCTGTTGGATGTACAACTTGAAACGGATTTCGCTCTCGTAGCCGCTATGGATGATCTATCCCATGCCATTTGTTATGCTACAATCGCTGAATTATGCACAGAGCTAGCACAAAAAGGACAATATCACATGTTAGAAACATTAGCCTCTGTTCTTATTCAACAACTTGTCGATCGCTTTAAGCCTACATGGATACAGGTAGTGATCAAAAAACCTAAGGCCCTTCCAACTGCTTCCTTCGCTTTTGTTGAACTTCAGTATGGTCATAAAAGGATAACGCCATGAAATGGAGTTTAGTTACAGGCGGCGCTAAGAATTTGGGATCCGCCATTTGTCAAGAATTAGCTCGTGAGGGCCATTCTGTCGTTGTGCATTATAAAAATAGCAAAAAAGAAGCGCAATTAGTCGTTCAGGAATGCTTAAAGTATAAAGTCGATGCTGAATGCATCCAGGGTGATTTTTCAACCCAGGAATCAACCCAACGGTTTATAGATAACTATTGTAAGAGATTTTCTGAAACACAGAATCTAATCAATAATGTAGGCAATTATTTTATCGGATCGAGCTTAAAGCTTTCTATTGATCAATGGTATGACCTTTTTCAAACTAACCTTCATGCTCCTTTTTTGCTTATCAGGACTCTTTTAGAATCCATAAAAAAATCTCAGGGATGCATTGTTAATATTGGAGTAGCCGGTTTAAACTCCTTACGTGCCGATGTTTATTCGACAGCCTATACCATGACTAAGGCTAGTCTTCTGATGTTAACAAAATCTTTAGCTGTTGAACTTGCGCCTCATTTAATACGTGTCAATATGGTCTCTCCAGGCTACTTAGAAGAAACAAGGGACTTGCCAAAAGACTTATCAAAAATTCCCATGCAGCGTCCGGCAAAAAATCATGAGGTTGCTGAATTGGTAGCTTTTCTTCTTTCTGATAAGGCTCGCTACATTACAGGACAAAATATAGAAATTGCAGGAGGAACTAGGCTCTAATGGATCTCTCCACTACCCTTAATCTCGGAAAACAGTTGACTGAGCTTGCTCTAACCGCAGGACGAAAGAGGCAAAGTAAACAAACAGGCTTTATTCATCTTTTTTATCCCGACTCGGACGAAGATATTCAGCACACGATTCCTGTCGTTGAAAACCTCTATTATGCGCTAGCCTTATTAAGGACAAAAAGCAGTGAACAAATTACAGAAGCAAAAGTCCTTATAGAACGCCTACTTCCCTTTCAAAACGGTGAGGGCAATTTTCCTATCTACATACATGAGTTTCCTCAAGGGAAAGATCGATTTCTTGGTGCACAACTGTTACCCGCTTTTTTCTATATATTGAAAGAGTTTCATACCATTCTGGGAAACGAGCTGAAACAACAGCTAGAAGATGCCGCTCGCAAGCTCATTAAGTTTAATCTAAAATCTTTAAATGATCGAGCCCCCTTCTATTCCATCGGGCTTAAAATAGCCGCAACTGCAAAGGGTTTAGGAATATTCTTAAATGATTTACCTTTGGAGCAAGAGGGAAACCGACTTTTGGATCAGTTTCATAATCAAGGACCTCATCTAGCTTGGTTCATTCCTTCATCTCTAGCAGATATTTGCATCGCTATACAAATAGCTTACTCAAATATCCAAGAAAGCCTTTGGAAAGATTTTTGGCAACATCTCATAAATACATGGCATAGACCCTCCTATTCTTTTATTGGCCCCGGTCTAAGACAATATCAAAAAGGAGAAGAACCCCAACCTACGCTGTATGATTTATTCCTAGGGTATTTTTCTCAGGATTTTTCCATAAGAGCATTAAAAGAGGCTCCTTATCATTTGCAAGCGGTTCTTGTTCAAGCAACAGGGGAAATCTTGCCTGTTGTTCAATATCCTCTTAGCATCAAAGGTTTACTTAACCAAAGCAGTTGGATTATTTATCAACATGATAAGTTTGCCTATAGCCTCATTGAAAAGAACGTTCTAGGAAATCCGGCATTTGATCATGCATTTCATTCTTTAAATTTAGTTTGGGGTAATAAAGAAAAAATCCATTCCTTTGTCTGTCAAGGGGGCAATTTTGATATTTTTAAATTCGAAGCAAAAGACAATGAAATTGAATTTATTGTTCCATTATCTCAAAATTATGATCTTGAGAGCCGTGAAAAAAATCGGGAATTAGCTTTCTTTTTCGATATCGAACCTAATGCCAGGATGACTATTCATGGTGAAAGCGCTACGACATTTGAGTTAGCTGAAGAATTCACTTTAAAAACCCCTGAAATTGGGCTATCGCTAGTTGTTTCTTTAAATGAAGGTGAAGGGCAATTTTTGGGACATTTGATGCAAGGAAATCGCCCTAGTCAAATACAGCTCAATGGATCTCATCGTTTTAAAGCCTATGATTGGCAATTATTTTTCCGAACGCTAAGGCGCAGCACAACATGTTACTTAAAAGCTATCTTGCATATTCATTCTTAGGTCTCATTCTCCTCTTTGTCAGTGGTTGCTCCTATCATCCAAATTCGGTTGCTTACCGATCGATGTATACTCACTTAAACCAATCCTACTCTCACTGTCAACAGATGCAAGAGACACCCTATTTTTTAGTCCTTCTCGTTGAAGCTCGTCACCTAGATTATTCTTGCCCCACTTCCTTTTTCAAAACATTAGCAAAACATCCCAGTGATGGAAGCAAAAATGGGGATGTAGGGCATGCATGGATTTATCTGCATGGCGACTCTTGCATCATCGAAGGAGGACATTCGGGAGAATTAGGGTATATACAACCTCGCTATATGGAAGGTGTGTTTCAAGAGTACGAATGCGGCAATCCCAACCCTATTTCATATCTTTGGGAATCCCAATATGATGGCTTTTTTCAATCGGGTTCGGGCCACCATTGGCCTACCTTTGCAGTAAAAGTGGACCTCTCTAGAGACCAGTATGCTCGCATATTGAAATTTATCCAATGTTATGATTATTCAGAATATGCCATCACAGGTAATCAATGTAGCTCCTTCGTAGCACAAGTTGCAGCCTTTGCTGACCTGGATCTTGAGTGCGAAATTACGATAAAAGTTGCTCCCTATTTACACTTCAGCAGACACGAAGTTTCTTTATGGAAAAATCCGGTCTTTTCTGAGATTACATTTTCATCGCCTGACATCCTTGAGAGAAGTCTCATGCAGGCGGTTGCCGATGGAAAAGCCGAATATGCAATGTCATGGTATCAGAAGACGCATCCACGCAAAAACAGGCTGGCTATACAGGATATTGTATGCTTTCCTCAACGTTACATACGCTTCAAGTCCCTTTAAACCCCTGCCCGTGTCTTTGCCCGTGCCCGATTAATATTGTTTCTGATAATGTTGTAGAAGCATTTTTTGGATACGGGCATGGGCAAGGGCACGGGCAGGGGTTTAAGCGGGCTTTAAAGACGGGCTGTCGATAGCAATGCCCATAGAGCTTAGACCATTATCCACATAGATGATCGATCCTGTAATGCCTGAAGCTAATGGTGAAGATAAAAAAGCACCTACATGACCCACTTCAATAGCTTGCAAATCCTTTGGCAAAGGGGCATTAGATTCGCTATAACAAATCATGCGATCAACAAAACCGATCGCTTTCGCAGCACGGCTACGCAAGGGTCCTGCAGATATAGCATTTACGCGTATGCCCCATTTGCGTCCTGCTTCCCATGCTAAGGTGCGTGTATCGCTTTCTAGCGCTGCCTTAGCAGAACTCATTCCGCCCCCATAACCTGGTACGGCTTTTTCCGATGCTATATAGGTTAAAGAGATAGTAGCACCACCTAGATTCATAATAGGTCCAAGATGGGCTAGTAAACTGACAAAAGAATAAGCCGAAGCACTCACGGCTGCCAGATACCCTTTTCTAGAGGTATCTAATAAGTTTTTTTGCACTTCAGGGCCATTAGCCAAGGAGTGGACAAAAATATCAATTTTTCCATAATCCTTTTCAATAGCTTTTGCGACATCAGAAATTGTGTATTCAGAGGCTTCCTTGTATCTTTTGTTCTCCTTGATCTCTTGTGGAACATCATCCATCGTGTCAAAGGCGGCATCTAAAGAATAAACTTTAGCAATTTCCATGCGGGAGCCATTAGACAGCTGGCGGGATTCATCAAATTTCCCTGTGGTAAGGCTTGTGGTAAAAATCTTCATCATAGGAGTCCATGTCCCTATCAAGATTTCCGCACCTGCCTCTGCTAAGGCTTTTGCTATAGCCCATCCATAGCCCTGATCATCACCAATCCCGGCAATAAATGCTTTTTTTCCTTTAAGATCAATTTTTAGCATATCTACCTCACAATTAAGGAAGATATATAATATAGGATAAAACTGATCTTGTAAAGTATTACAAATAAATTTTTTATAGATCTTCAAGGATATGATCAGAAAGAAGTTCAGCTGCTTTGTCCTGTGGATCAAATAGAGCATTTAGATAGACTCGTGCCTGTTTAAGGGCATAGTTACAGAAGAATTTTCCTACTTCAATATCTCGACCTAAAAGTTCCTGTTTGCCATGGACCCGTTCAATTTCTGTATCCATTTTGCTTAGGACAGCCGCTGAAGTATAAATATAAATAGCAGCGTTAGCTATATGCTCAAGATCGAGTTGCTTGTCAATAACGTGATTGCCATGGCGCCATAAAAGCTTCATAACTCCCCTACCAAACCGCCGGACTTCGCTAGAGAGTATTTTTGCTTCTTGCTGTAATAAAGATGAAGAAATTTCTATTTTAGATGGCCAAAATAGTTGCGTTAGACACTTATAGCCTTCTTTCATATTTATTTTTGCCAAAAAAGGACGCTTTAGTGATTCTAAAAATTCATTAAAATAGTTACTGACCTCTTTAGTGCCCTTGATCGCTATGAACATGCGCATGACATCGTTAGATCCTTCGATAATCATGCTTAGACGATAGTCGCGCATCATTAATTCGTATGGTTTGTCAGTAAACATCGCTTTTCCACCCAAAATTTGCATAGTTTCAAAAATCATCTTCCATAATGCTTCTGTTGAAAAGATTTTAACGATGGCTGCCTCCAACATGAAATCTTTTTCCCCAACGTCGACTTTTCCTGCTGTGAGATAGGTGACTGCATCTATTGCATAAGCTAAGGCTGCAAGCATTGATAATTTATTTTTTACTAGTGGAAAGCTTGAAAGAGGTTTTTGGAACTGATGTCTTTCACGAGCATACTTAAATGCATCATCCACTAAAATTTTAGCGGGTCCAGCGCAGATTGCACCGATCGTTATGCGACCATAGTTAAGAACTGTTAGGGCAATTTTTAATCCCTCTCCTAGCTTACCAAGCATATTTTCGGCAGGTACTTCCATGTTATCGAATTCTAAATTGGTACTGGCCGCCCCTCTCATTCCTACTTTGTCTTGGGCTGGCTCAGTCACTTTAAAGCCAGGTATATCTGGAGTTACAATAAAGGCAGTAATGCCTTTTTGATGGCCTTTAGCAACATCTATTTCTGTTTTAGCCATGACAGTAAGAACTTTGGCAATGCTGCCATTGGTAACCCATTGCTTCTTTCCTGTTAGATAAAAAACATTTTTTTCCGGATCATAAATGGCTTTAGTTTCAATACTCCCCGGATCGGAACCTGCATTCGGTTCCGTCAAAGCAAATGAAGCAATCACTTCCCCTTTAGCAATTGCCGGAAGCCATTTTTGTTTTTGTTCTGGTGTTCCAAAAAGTAAGATAGCTTTATATCCAATGCTTTGATGAGCAGTTAAGAAAGCTGCTATAGATCCACATCGCTGAGAAAGTACTTCCAAGGCTTTACAATAGGTAGTCAATGACATGCCTAACCCCCCATAATTTTGAGGAATAGAAAGACCAAACATACCATGTTTAGCTAATCCTTCGATAACTTCATCAGGAATTTTGGCCTCACGATCAATAGCAATAGGGTCGATATGTGCTTCGCTAAATTGTCGAAGCTTATGACAAAAAAGATCCGTGCGTTCTTTTTCTTCGAGAGACGGTCGGGGAAAAGGAAATATTTTTGAGGTATCAAATCTCCCAAAGAATAACTGCTTAACAAAGCTAAAAGATTCGATGAATTTTGGCTCTTTCTTGATTTCCTGGAATTCGGAATCGTATGACATTAATCATTTCCTTTTAAATATGCTTTATCACAAAATCCATTAACTTAAAAATGTTTTTGGAGGACACCATGAGTATTTGGAAAACACCTATAGATATGCAGAGTATCTCGGAAACGCGCAAAAATACTCTTGTGGAGCTAATGGGGATCGAATTTACTGAATATGGTGATGACTATTTGAAAGGACGTTTGCCCGTGGATCGACGCTCACATCAGCCCTATGGGATTATGCATGGCGGTGCCTCATGTGTCCTGGCTGAAACACTAGGAAGTATCGCTGGCAATTACTGTTTAGATTATACAAAAGAATATTGTGTAGGTCTTGATATCAATACAAGTCACATTCGTTCGGTAAGATCCGGTTATGTTTATGGAACAGCTAAACCGATACATATAGGCAAGATGACACAGGTTTGGGAAGTTCGTATTGAAGATGAAGAGAAACGTTTAGTCTCAATCACTCGCTTAACGCTTGCTGTCCTTCAAAGAAAAACCAATTAAAAATAATTAAACACAAAGACTCAAAGTCACTAAGGTACAAAGAAATAGCTATCAGATGATTTGTTACAAAAGTTCATCTTATATCTTAGTGTCTCCGAGACGTAGTGTCTTTGTGTTGCATCTTTCATATGGGGGTGAAACGGAGTCCATAAAGTTTTTCATAGTGCTTTAAGCGTTCCACTATTTTTTCACGACCTACCTCATTGGCATATTGCATGAGCCCTCCTCGGAAAGGAGGAAATCCCGTGCCCATAATCATGGCTAAATCAATGGTATCCTCATTTTCCACAATATGCTCCTGAAGACATCTCCAGGATTCATTCACCATTAAATAGATGACCCTTTCGATAATTTCCTCATCGGAAATGCTGCGTGATTGTTTTTGGAAGGGTTTTAGTAGCTGCTGAACTTCAGGATTTACACTTTTATGCTTTCCCTGATAAATATAGAAACCCTTGCCCACTTTTTTACCAAGGAGCTTACGATCATACATCTCCTTCAAAAGAGGTGGGGGTTTCATGCGTTCGCCATAAGCTTTTTCAAAAATGTTGGAAACCTTATAGGAGACATCATTTCCTACCTCATCACCCAATTCAAAGGGTGACATGGGCAATCCAAAATTCAATAATACTTCCTCGAGTTTTTTCATAGGAACGCCTTCTTGCAGCATCCAGATGACCTCATTAGCACCTATTACAAAAATTCGATTCACTAAAAAACCTGAGCAATCTTGAACAATTATAGGGGTTTTGCCTAACTTGCGGCAGAACTCTACAGCACCCGCAACAACCTCTGGAGAGGTTTTCTTACCCGGTACTATTTCCACTAAGGGCATACGATCTGTAGGATTAAAAAAATGCATGCCCACAAATCTTTCAGGATATTTCATATTTTTTGACATTTCGGCAATCGTCAAAGAAGAGGTGTTGGATGTGATCATGGCTTTCTGTGAAATGCAATTTTCAAGTTCTTGGAAAATTTGATATTTTAATTCTAAATTTTCTGTAGCCACTTCCATTGCTAAATCCACATTTTTGAATCCACTAAAATCAGTTGTAGCACTGATAAGATGCATTTTTAGATTGGCCTCATAGGGCTTTAATTTTCTTTTAGATAATAGCTTTTCATAAATTTTGTTAATAGCCCCGAATGCTTTCCCTAAAATATCCCAATTCACATCCTTTAATCGTACAGGATATCCAGCTTTGCTACATATGAAAGCAATGCCAATGCCCATTGTCCCTGCTCCAACTACTCCTATATTCGTGGGAGTCAAAGGAACAGTACCTGCAGGTACTCCCGTAACCTTTTTTAGAGCTTCTTGGACAAAAAATAAATGAATCAGGTGTTTTGCTACGGGGATTAAGCGATCAATGGATTCAATAAAAACCGCTTTTTCTCTTTCAAGTCCTTGATCTAAAGGCAATGTATAGGTTTCTTCAATCACCTGGAGCGCAAGAAGCGGAGCTGGATAATGTCCCTTTGTTTTGTCCAAAATTTCTGTTTTAGCTCTCTTAAAAAAGTAATAGCGTCCAAGGGGATTATTTTCTATTAAGGTATGTTTCCAACCCCTCAGTTTTCGTCTATCTGCAATTTGCCTCCTTCCCTTTTCAGTGAGACACTGATTTAAAAACTCCTCTAATCTTTCATCTGCAAATTCCTGTGGAATGAGTTTATCAGCCAGCTTAATTTTAACAGCCTTTACTCCATTGACAGGTCGTCCTGAGGTAATCATTTGAACACCTTCCATAAGTCCAATTAGGCGAGGTAAACGTTGTGTGCCTCCCCATCCGGGGAAAATCCCAATTGTGGTTTCAGGTAAGCCAAGAAGGGTTTTGGGATGATCTGAAACGACGCGATATTTGCAGGCCAGCGCTAGTTCTAGACCCCCTCCCAGGCAGACACCATGAATCCAAGCAATCGTGGGAAAAGGCAGAGAAGCTAGTTTACCAAAAACTTTATGTCCCAAACTAATTGTGTTAGAGGCAAATGATGGATCTTTAAAACCATTTTCAAATTCGTGTAGATTAGCTCCAGCGATAAAGGAGTCCTTTTTGCCGCTCTTGATGACTAATGCTTTAATCTGAGATTGACTTTTGATAGTATCTAAAACTTGCTCTAATTGACGCAAGACATCCAGTGAAAGAATGTTTACCTTTTCATCAGGAAGGTCTATCGTGAGATAAGCTATTCCCTTATCATTAATATCCAGTTTCCAGGCTTCTTTATTCATTCGACCTCCAAAATAACAGCTTCACCTTGACCACCACCTATACAAAGCGCAGCAAGGCCAAGATGTTTATTTCTTTTCTTAAGTTCTAAAAGCAGTGTCAAAATAAGACGAGCTCCGCTGGCACCTAAGGGATGTCCCAATGCAACAGCACCTCCATTGACATTCAATTTTTCTAAATCAATCTCACCCACAGCTTCATTTAAACCTAGCTCTTTTTTGGCGAATTCATTGGAATTTAGAGCTTTTCTTGCTGCCAAAACTTGACCGGCAAAAGCTTCATTGATTTCGATTAAATCGATATCACTTAATTTTCGACCGCTTTTTTTCAGGAGTTTGGAGATTGCAAAGGCGGGACCTAACCCCATGCGACTGGGAGCTACCCCTACGCTAGCATATTCGGTGATATATCCCAAAGGTTGATAGCCTAATTCTTTGGCTTTTTCTTCACTCATTAAAAGCAGAGCCACAGCGCCATCTGTAACCTGGCTGGAGTTACCAGCTGTCACCGTTCCTGTGGCTTTTTCAAAAACAGGTTTTAAACCCGCTAAAGCTTCAATGGTTTGATTAGCTCGAGGACCTTCATCGACCTGCTGGACCTTATGATATGAAGGAGGGATAGGCACTGGCACTATTTCTTCCGCGAGTCGTCCGCTCTTAGTGGCATTCATAGCCCTTGTTTGGCTCATAAAAGCAAATTGATCCTGTTCTGCACGTGTTACCTTAAATTCACGAGTAATATTTTCTGCCGTCTGGCCCATAGTTAATCCACATATAGGATCGGAAATGGTCGGTATTTCAGGAGTAAAAAAGGAAAAACGAAACTTGGGCAGTAGGGCGAGTTGTTGTTTCCAGGTTTTCGCTTTATTCATTGATACTAAAAAATCGCGCATTTTTTTGGAAAAAGTTACAGGAAAATTGCTCATGGATTCAGCACCACCTGCGATAATAATTTGAGCATCTCCCAATAAAATTCTATTCATCGCACTTACAACAGCTTCCATGCCAGAAGCGCAATTACGATTCACTGTGAAGGCAGGTAGGCTTAAAGGAAGGCCAGCCTTCACTGCAATGATACGGGCAATATTAGCAGAGCCCGGAGGTTCTATCACATTGCCAAACACAAGTTCATCAACAATCTTAGGATCAATTCCCGATCTTGCAATAAGCTCTTTCACTACATAGGCTCCTAGGTCATCTACTTCAATGTCATTAAAGGCCCCATTTGCACGGCAAAAGGGTGACCGAACACCTGCCACAATGGCTACACGTTTTTTCATAAAGAAGACTCCTCTTCGGGATACATACTATTAATTAATTCCCTATATTTAGCTTCTACCGCATCACGACGTATTTTCATAGAAGGGGTTAACTCGCCTTTTTCAATTGAAGGAGGATGCGGTACAAAGCGAAAATCTAAAATTTTTTCAGATTTATTCAGATGTTTGTTGATTTGGTCAATTAATTTCATCATCTCTTTCCCTATAGCAGGGGTATTAAGAAAGTCCGCATCACTCATGTGAGCATAACCATGATTTTCCTTTAATTTGCGCAAAATTTCCATATCAGGAAATAACAAACAGGTGGTGTATTTACGCCCTTCTGCCACAATCATAGCCATATCAACCAGCGGAGCTTTTGCCAAAGCCTGTTCTATAGGGATAGGAACGACATACTCACCTGTCGAAGTTTTTAGCATTTCCTTAAGCCGACCGATCAAAGTCAAATACCCATCAGAATCAATTGTGCCTTTATCTCCCGTCCGTAACCATCCCTTTTCATTGAATGCCTCTTTTGTTGCATCTTCATTTTTATGATACCCCTTCATAAGGATAGGACCGTTAACTAACACTTCACCATCCGAACCGATTTTGATTTGCATTCCCGGTAAAGGTTTACCTACTGTACCAATTTTTCTATTGCCAGGATAATTAACGCAAACTGTAGCAGCTTCTGTAAGACCCCAGCCCTCATAAATGGGCAGACCAATATCAATAAAAAAATGGGCTAAATGAGGGTTTAAGGAGGCTCCGCCACAAATAATGATTCTTAAACCTCCTCCAAAAGCTTCTCTGATAGTCGAATAGACTACTTTATCCGCTATGGGATGCAATACCTGTTTGAAGAGACTATCATCATGTTCATCATTTGCCAAATCAAACGCCCAGTGGCCAATAGTCTTTTTTAAAAAACCCGCATGATCCACATTAGCAATCAGTTTTGCATAGATTTTTTCAAGCAATCGAGGCACTAGAACCAGAATCGTGGGATGAATTGTCTGACAAACCAAAGATAACAACTTTACATCATTTAAGTAATAGACACTTACACCCCAGGCCACCAAACAGAAATTCAACATCCTTCCGAACACATGCGCTAGGGGCAAAATATTTAAATAAATATCTTTTTCAGGATTCCAGGCAAATCCTTCAAAAGTCACTAAAGCTGTTAAAGCATGTTGAGAAATTTCTGCTCCCTTCGGAATACCTGTGCTTCCACTCGTGTAGATAATGGTTGCTAGATCATCCGCTTTCAAAGCTTCTAGTAATTCCTGATATTTTAAGGGTTCTTCTTGAGCCTTTTTTCTGCCCATTTCACGCAATTTTTCAAGTGGTATTGCATTGAGATCGTCACACATGAAATTCAGACAAATAACCTTATCGAATAATTCTTTGTGTTTAGTAAGAGTATCAGGAATATTTGATATCATGAAAACGATTCTCGCACCTGTCTGCTTTACTTCAAAAATGAAATTTTCCTCCGATATGTTGGGAAAAATGGGAACGCTTATCGCACCGGAAAGCATAATGGCCATATCCGTAATCGTCCATAAGGCAGAGGGAAAAGCTAGAATTGCAATTTTTTGTCCCGGTTTTATTCCGATGGCAATTAAACCGAGGCTGATCTCTTTGATTTGCTGTAGCATCTCCTGCGTGGAAATAGAGACCCATTCACCATTTACCAGATCATTTAATGCACGCGGATTCTGATATGCATTTTGAAGATAAAGCAAGACTTCAGAAAGAGTCGATTTTGGTTTCATGTACCCTACTATCTATTTTAGCATAATCCAAATTTTATTTATTACTCTAGATGATCATTTTTTAACTAGCATATTCCATGCCCCTGCCCTAAATCCCCTGCTCTTGCCCGTGCCCGATTAATATTGTTTATGAGTATTATGTAGAAGAACCTTTTTGGGCACGGGCACGGGCAAGGGAATGGCGCGCGAAGGTTTTTTTTGCTATAAAAAAACGCTAAATATATAATTCCTTTCTTTTATCAATATAACTAATACAATGAAAAAGCTTTTAAATTTTATTCTTCTATTTTCTTTCACTGCTACTGGTTTCTTTTCTTCGCTTCTTGCCGAAGAGATTAATGATAAGACAATTCAAGCAGTAGCAACTCTGCTATCTTATGTCAATAAAGAAATTCAGGATTATGATGAAACCAATGAAGGAAAAATTGCACCTTTAATTCTTGAGAATAAAGATATTGAAAATCTTTGGACTCAAGCTATTAGCTTAGATGAGGCTCTCATTTTCGCACAAGAAGACTATGATTTGTGGAGGAGTCAACAAGATTCTAACAAACAGGCTTTGCAACGCTGTGCCAATTATTTAAGATCAGCATGGCTTTCAGCAAGTCAACCTAGCGAAGTTTCTCATGAAAAATTTTCTGAAACGATCGCACTACATGATTATAAATTAAATAATCAGGCTAATAATTCGCTTCTTAATAGCAGAATAAACAAAGAAATAGCCCCTTATTTAATGGATTCCAATTGGCCTTTAGCACCAACTGTAGATCAAATTTTTAGTAGCTCTAGACCCACATTTAATTTCTTTACCCTTACTCTTGCCGGTTTTAATATCCTCTGTCAACAACCAAGAAGTTTCATCACAGTTGCTAGTCATCCATATGTACCGGGGTATCTTTTTAAACTTTACTATGATACTGAATTACGCCTAAAAAATAACGTTCCTGGATGGAAGTGGTTTGTCAGACGCTGTCAAGGCGCGGAACTTATCCGAAAAACGATCATTAGAAAAAAAATAAAACATTTTGAAGTACCCCAAAAATTTATCTATGTTTTACCACCAGCAACAACTCCTTTAAAAGCTATCGGTATTGATCCAAAGCTCGCAGTGTTGATCGTTCAGGATATGAATCTAGTCAATGCTGATTTAAATTATTTAGCCTGGAAAACAATCGTAACTCCTCAAATCCTCGATGAACTTTACATGATAATTAGTTATGCTAATGGTTCAAGCTATAGACCTGATAATATTCCCTTTTCATATTCAGGGAAGTTCGCTTTTATCGATACGGAATACCCAAAGCATGATCCCGACTTCTATAGTATACGTCCCTATTTATCTAACGATATGTGCAATTACTGGGATCAGCTCGTTCAAAAAGGAGGCCCTAACTAAATCTGAGTTTGAAAATAAAAGCCAGTTTGGCCACGACTTTGAGCTGGAATCTCTTTGGCAATAAAAGGAGTTTCTCGTTCTGCAACTAAATCTTGAAAGAATGTTGATAAGATGAGTGTCAAATCAGTTGCCCAAATTAAAAATTCTAATCGTCCAGCAGAACTTTTTGTATAAAATCCTAATTCTTTATTCACTGCATTATAATAAATAAAGTAACTACCACCTTCAGCAACCAAGGTAAAAAAATCATCTTTTTTTACGTTGCCATCTTTATTTGAATCAAACAAACGAGGATTGTTAATTTGACAAAAAAATGAATAAAAATCTTTAAGAAAAACTTGTAAATTTAGTTTCAGATTGTTTCTTTGATTAGAATTTAATTTACCTATTCGAATTTTTGAAGTTTTATCTTTGGCTTCTACTTTCTTTATAAGATTTTCCACAACGTCCAGAGAAATATCTTTTTTATTTAAATCCTTTTCTTGAAGTGGTTGTATAGGCTTTATATCTTTTGCAACCTGTTCCATCTTGATATCATCTGCAATAGGCACTTGTGGGTTATCAATAACTTGCTGTTTTGGATCTTCTTTTTTAATTGCTGGATTGTCAAAAATTTGAGGTTTTGGATCTTCCTTTCTAATCTCCAGGAGCTTATCATCTATGATTTCGGGAAACAGTGGCATCTGATCTAGTGGTGGCAGCAATATATCATGCACTTTCACAACTTCTAAAATCTTTTTAGGCATCTCCTCATTTTTTAATTTGGCGTCTCTAACCTTTAAAATTTTTTTATCTTGTTCGTTTAATTGATCTTTTTGCTTTGATGTAAAACAATAACGTTTAATTGCACAAACTAAGTGACATATCCCAAGAGAAAAAACACCACAGGCAATAGTAGCAATCAATGAAATTGCCTTATCCCTTTTTGTGTCTGCTTGAGAGGGATGAAAGATAAGATCGGAAAAAAAAGTTTTAAGAGTTAGTTTCATTATTCTTCCTTATTTATCAAAAATATACTCTATTTTAAAGAAAAAAACAAGATTATTATACTAAAATCTGTATAGAAATTCCTTTTACATTGACTTACTAACTGTTAATATTTTAATGTTTGCATTTTTCAAAGGAAAAATATGAAAATTAACAATTGCATTTCTTTAATTAACCCTTGCTCAACAGAGCATCATGCTTGTCAAGATTTTAAAACGCTCAAATTAAGAGATAAGATATTAGTCAGCACTGTCACACCTCCTTCTTTGCGGGGGTGATAAAGGAACTCAAAGAAAAGATATCCAAAAAGCTAAGACTTTCTGGAATAACTACCTAAGTTCTCAGAAAAAGGGGTAATATTATGAGTAAATCTAGAAGTTATAAAGAATTATTACATGAACGCCTAAAATCTCCTGAAGAGGCCGCCGCTTATCTTAATGCAGCCTTAGAAGACGAAGATCCAGGAGTCTTTTTAGTCGCTCTAAGAGATATCGCCGAAGCTAAGGGGGGAATGACCCATCTTGCAAGAGAGGCTCTTCTAAATCGAGAAACTCTCTATCGAACTCTTTCCAAAAGAGGGAATCCCACCTTAGCAAATTTACGCTGTTTACTAGGGACGATTGGCTTAGAAATAGCTATCAATCCTTCAATGAGAGCATAGAAACTCCTCTTAAGCTGCTCATTAATCGGGCTGCGAAATTCAAAAGATGGTGAGTTCAATAAAATCCGTAATTGTGACCTAATCTCGTTCCTCAAGCTGTTTTAGGGATTCAGATGTGAATTTACACAAGGCATAGAAAGACTTAGCCTTTGCTTTTGTCCACCAGATAATAAATATAGCTAAAGAAGTCTAATTCTTTCTTACAGGAGGTAAATAAACTCCTATGTATTTTCGTTGCCACCAATCCCCTGTCTTTTTTCTCATTTCATTAGTTGTAAAGTGATAATCATAAAGTTGTGCACGTATATACTTGGGAGGCTTTTCAGAAAAAGGATTACTTTTCAATAATTTGATTACATCAGGCGAGCCCTCCAAGAGACGATTGATAAAACGGATAAACCAGGGATTGGTTCTTGCTTGTCCAAGCGCAGCAAACCACATTTGCCAGTCTAAACGTGGCTGGTGCGGTGCTACTTGAGCTGGCGCAATCTTAGGATCTCCAGGTTTATATTTAAATTCATAGGCCAGCCAGTTTTCGCCATCGTTACTTCCCTCCACAATGATTTCATAGCGATGCGTTGTCATATAGGAAAACAGACCATAACGATTAATAAGATAAAAGGGACTAATCAGGCGCAAAACACGATCAACAAAGGGCAATGGACGAAAAAGCTCAACTAATTGGAAAAAGTTTAAAACAATCAAGATAATGGATGCTACTGATACTATAAAGGAGGTAGCCAAATCGGGTGCCGTAACGTTTGGTAAGATAAGATTTTTAGCCCGAAGCACATGTTGATCATCAAGTAGAGAAAAGCAGAGGGCTAACGTTAGAATATTAAAAAAAGCAAAATTTCCAGTTATAATAATTAATAACTGAAAAAATACCATTAATATGAAGGTAAAAAAGCGAATTTCAGAGGTAGTAAAAATAAAAAAAGGAAGAACAATTTCAAAAAGAAATACAACAATCGTTGAAACATATCCAAAATATTTTGGAAATTGATGAAAAAAGTAGGCAATCCTATTAGGGAGAGGTTGGGTCTCATAGTGATAGTGCATTGCAGTAAGGTTTCGCCACTCCTTATTTCCTAGCAAAAATTTGACAACCCCTGAAGAAAATATAAAACGAAATAAAATGACCCACATTAAAAAAACGGCTATGGGCAATGGGGGCGTTTGCAATGAAAAAATAAAACCTGCGAAACCGACTTCGATTAACAATACATCCCATTGAAACGAAAGAAAATAAATACCAACAGAAACATAAGATAAATACAAAATACATAAAATAATGAGAATGAATGGCACTGCAATTCCTAAAAGAACCAAAATAGCTCCCACTATTCCGGCAATGGCTGTCCCTTGTAACATTCGATCGCTAGTGCTGAACCAAAATAGGGAAGGATTATAATAATAGTGTTTATACCCTTTACTTTTCTTGATTCCCTTAAAAATTTCAACTAAGGGAGTAATGCCCAAAGATCCATATAGACCTCTCACTTGAACAAGAAGCGACCAGAAAGCAACTAAATAGGACAAGGCAAGCATTTTAATAAAGGCCCATTGCCCTACAATATAGGTTGTTTCCGGATTTATAAATGTATGCATTGAATCTTCCCCTCATCCTATATCCTTATCTTTTATTCCTTTTATTTGTCGATTGATTTTGATTTGGGAATTGCATTAAACAGAAGTTATTGTTAAAGAACAGATAGAGGATTTAGTAAGGCATGCTATTCACCTAATTTTTTTATTTTTTATTCACCACAGAGTCACGGAGAGCACAGAGAAAACAACATCAAATTGCTGAGGCAATTTAATGTAGTCTAATCGCTTCGCGAAAAAAATGTTATTAACATTTTTGAAGCGATGAGTCTCCGACAAATTGCTTCGCAATTTGGCGGTGCTCTTAATTCTCTGTGGTGAATAAAAAATAAAAAAAATTAGGTGAATAGCATGATCCTAGATATCCTATATTTCTTGTTCTCAATCTGTAACAAGTAATAAGACAGCTGGGAAGGATTTTTATGCGTGCCATGGTATTAGAAAAAGTTAAGACGCCGCTAAAATTAAAAGAATTGCCCATACCTGAGCCCGACAAGTCTCAAATCCTAATTAAAGTTCTGGCATGTGGAATTTGCCGTACGGATCTGCATATTATCGATGGTGAACTTGAAAAGCCTCATCTTCCTTTAGTTCTAGGACATCAAATTGTAGGTATCGTTGAAAAATTGGGAGCCAATGTAAACCGTTTTAAAATAGGAGATCGAGTAGGTGTTCCATGGTTAGGTGGTTCATGCGGTCATTGTAGGTTTTGTATTAAAGGAAAGGAAAATCTTTGCGACAATGCTATATACACAGGCTATCAGGTCAATGGCGGATATGCAGATTATTGTGTAGCCAACGCCAATTTTGCCTTTCTGCTTCCTCAAGAATACTCAGCACCGGAAGCGGCTCCTTTACTATGCGCTGGCCTTATTGGCTATCGTGCCTATCAGATGCTTGGAGATGCAGAGCATGTGGGCTTTTATGGATTTGGTTCTGCCGCCCATATTCTCGTTCAAATAGCCAATTATGAAGGAAAAAAAGTTTATGCCTTCACACGTGAAGGAGATATAGCGACTCAAAACTTTGCCTGTTCCCTTGGAGCCGAATGGGCAGGAGGTTCATTGCAAAAAGCTCCTCATTTGCTTGATGGTGCGATTATATTTGCTCCTGACGGTTCATTAATACCAATAGCCTTGCAGGCTTTGGATAAAGGCGGATCAGTTATCTGTGCCGGGATTCATATGAGTGATATTCCATCTTTTCCTTACTCTATTTTGTGGGAAGAACATATTCTAAGATCTGTTGCTAATCTTACACGAAAAGATGCCGAACGCTTGCTTGCAATCGCTTCTAAAGTGCCTGTAAAAACCCAGATAACAGTGTTTCCTCTAAATAAACTTAATGAAGCTTTAGATCTGTTTAGAAAGGGCAAAATCAAAGGTACGGCTGTTATTGATTTACAAATGTAAAATAAAATTTTACTTTTAAAACATGGATCGCTATATGTCGAAATAAAAGGAGTCCTCTATGGATTTTTTGTTTCAACACCGTATTGCTTTTATAATTGAAAGCATTTTATTAATCATTTTGGGAGTGATTGCAATTGCACTTCCCTTCTATGCAACATTAAGTTTTGAGTTATTTATAGGCTGGATTCTAGTGATTGGTGGAATTATTCAACTTTATAAGTCCATCCAAATGATCAAACTGCCCGGTGGTCCAATTTCTTTGATGGGGGCCATTATCTATATTGTTGTGGGCGCGCTGATGCTTATTTTCCCTATGACAGGCATTCTTACACTGACATTGCTTATCGGGATATTTTTCTTGCTCGAAGGACTTATGAAAATTGCATTCAGTTTTGAACTTAAACCTACTCAAAATTGGGGCTGGCTCTTATTCAGCGGCATTATCGCATTGATTATGTCAGGAATCATCTTATTTGGATGGCCCGCTACTTCTCTTTGGGTTATAGGTCTGCTTGTGGGCATTAACTTAGTATTTTTCGGTTTTTCTCTTCTTGCTCTAGTCCTAAGTTCCCCAAAAAAAACTTGAAAATTTAAATTATGAAGTGTATCTCTTTAGTCTAAAAAAAAGAGATACACTATGACAAAAAAATTCTTTTGGGGCACTTTATCAATTCTTATTGCTGTGGGCCTATGCTTTGCTGCTATTCAATCTAATCGCGTGCGATCCAAGCTTGGCTTTCCTTTTCGCGAAAGCGCCTTAGCTCATCAATTATTAGATGGACTTAAGGGTATTGAAATAGGTGGGGCATCCCATAATCCATTTGGATTAAATACTCTAAACGTCGATTTTACAGATGATTTGACTACAGAATACAAACAAATTGAGGTCAAGACATGTGGTAAATGCATGCCTGTCGACATCGTAGCTTTAGGCGATCAACTACCCATCCCAGACAACTCCGTTGATTTTGTCATTAGCTCTCATGTGATTGAACATTTTTATGATCCTGTAAAGACTATAAAAGAGTGGTTAAGGGTGGTAAAGCCAGGTGGATATGTCTATATCATTGCTCCCCATAAAGAGAGAACACCTGATAAACCCAGACCCAGGACAACATTAGCGGAAATCATTGATCGACATGAACATCCTAACCCTCCAGAACATGATGATCACCATCATTATTCAGTCTGGATAACGGAAGATTTTGTAGCCATTTGCAATCATTATGGATGGAAAATCGTTGCTGTGCAGGATATAGATGACAAAGTCGGAAATGGCTTTACTGTTGTCATTCAAAAGTAATATTACCCTATCAACCCTTGCCCGAAGTAAACCCCTGCCCGTGCAATGGCATTCGGTTAACATAAAATATTGAAAATAAATATTATAATTCATATAACTCTTCTTTTAACAAGGAAGTGTTACAATGGAAAATGAAAAATTTATAAAAATGTGGTGCGAAATCAAAGATCTTTTTGAAAGAAAATTTAAAGAATATGATGCCAAATGGATGGAAAGAGAAAGAAAAATTAACACAAAGTTTCTTGTCCTTTTTGTTTTCCGCTTAGTAATACCCAAAGATGATAGAGGGTATGCTAATACTCTATTAGAAATATTTAATAATTTTCTTCATGCGGGTATCCAAGACCAACCTAAAACACTTGCGCCATCTTCTATATGCGAAGCAAGAACGAAATTAGATCCAGAAATTTTTAGAGAACTAAGTTATGGGATAGTCAAAATTTGGAATGAATACAATGAAAAACCGCGTCTTTGGTACGGTCTTAGACTATATGGTATAGACGGATCAAAGATTTTACTACCTAAGGAATTATTAGAATTTGGCTTTAAGAAAGAGGGAGAACATACTTACTATCCACAAGGTCTTCTTAGCAGTATGTATGATCTGTTAACAGGATTGCCTTGTGACTATAGCTTCGTGGATCATGGCGATGAGCGAACCTGTGCATTAGATCATCTAAAACATACTGAAGAACATTCATTACATATATATGATCGTGGATATTTTAGTTTTGAGCTGTTGTCGGCTCATCGAGAGGTAAAAAAAGAAGCAGTTTTCCGATTACGAACAAAAGTTCGCATTAATGTAATAGATGACTTTTGGGATAGTACTGAGACGGATAAAGAGGTTTTGATATTTACAACAGAAAGATTTACTAAAAAAGTAAAAAAGGGGCTTTCTGGAAGCATTTTGGATCCGATAAGAGTTCGATTAATTAAGTATGTAATTGATGACAAAGTTTATGTATTGTTAACGACCCTATTAGATAAAGAAAAATATCCAGAAAGTAGCTTGAAAAAGGTTTATCACTTTCGATGGGGGCATGAAGAAATGATAAAATTGTCCAAGGTGATAACTGGAGTTACAGATCTTCATTCAAAAACAGAGCGAGGAGTAAAACAAGAGTTATTTGCACATTTTTTGATTATTGCATTACTAAAAATTATTGAGTTACAAGCGCAGCCCCAAAAAGAAGAAGAAATTAAGATTAAAAAGCCGACTCTCAGACGTTTGACAGGTTTAAAAGGCAATAACACACTACTCGCTAATAAAAAACAAAAAAAAAGAGGAGAAAATTGGCCTGATTTAAGAAATGGAATTCAGCTAAATCAGAAAGCAATTTTTTTACTGCTAAGTTGGGTTATAGAAAAATTTTTATATAGAATCGGTTATAACCCAAACAGTGAACTACTTAGTAAGCTCGGCCAAAACAATATATTCTACATTCCGTGGAAATCGAAAATATGAGCGAAGGAGTAGAATGCCACCTTCAAAATTTTGGCGGAACAGGAGTAAAGTTGCTTAACCGAATGCCATTGCACGGGCAGGGAAAAACAAGAAGTCTAATTCTCTTTGATGAGTGAAGAAATAGCGCGTACAATAATCGTTGTTAAACCGAAGACAAGAAACCCCCAACACATATCCATCACAGCGATTCGTAAAGGCCAATCAACAAACAGGATATAGTTTGTCAGATCATAGATCCCAAAAATAATAAGCCCCAAAAAACCTCCCCAGAAAAATGAGATGGTGTAATCCGTTGTTGTTTTTAGTCCTGGTAAAACAAAAAAAGTGATGGCTAGCGCAACAAAAAAATAAACCAGTACGCTTGCAATTAATAAATTAGGATTAAGATCTGTATTGAATTCAGCTCTCATTGGCTCGTAGGCTGCATCATAAATTCCACCGACTAAACTAAACCAGATAATATCCAAAATAATGACTGAAAAAAAACAGAGAATAACCTGCAGAAGTCTTTTTAATGGAATTGCCATGATTTTTATTCCTTGTAATAACGGTTGTTAAAAACCCAAGTTGGGTTTAAATTCATGCATAAACGATAAAACATTTATTATCAATAATTAGTAGAGTCACCTATCAGCTATGCCAGAACTTCCAGAAGTTGAAACAATTGTACGTGAACTTATTGCATCTCATTTAGTTGGAAAACAAATTCATAATGCGCATGTTTATTGGTCAAGAATCGTAGAGACCTCTTCGGCCGAAAAATTTTGTAGACAGATCCGAAATCAACGTATTAACAATATTCATCGCCGAGGGAAATACCTCGTATTTAAATTAACGGATGATACATTATTAGTTCATTTACGAATGACAGGAAAATTTGAATTTATAGCCCAAAATTCTGCGATCAATAAACATGAGCATGTGCGTCTCATTTTCACAGACGGCACAGCACTGCGTTATCAAGATCCCAGAAAATTTGGCCGATGGTCTCTCTTGAAAGATGCCACAGAAAAAATGAACATGCTGGGTTTAGAACCTTTGTCAAAGGAATTTACTTTAGAAGCCTTTAAGCTGTTGTTTCAAAATCATCCTTCACAAATTAAACCTTTTCTTTTAAATCAAAAATATATTGCGGGGTTGGGCAATATCTATGTGGATGAATCCTTATGGAAAGCAAAAATACATCCTCAAAGGCTGACAAACTCTTTATCGGATTCTGAAATTAATCACTTATATAAAGCCATTCAAATGGTTTTGAAAACAGCCATAAAGAATCTGGGAACAAGTCTTGGCACAGGACAAGGAAACTACATTAGCGTAAATGGCAAACCTGGAGAGAATCAATATCACCTTTCTGTACATCGTCGCAAGGGACATGAGTGTCCACGATGTAAGTCTATTATTGTAAAAACTGTGGTCGCCCAGCGGGGTACCTACTATTGTCCAAAATGCCAAAGGAAGTTTTGATGAGAAAAGTTAAGCATGTCATCTTTGATTTGGGTGGGGTTCTGTTTCATTGGAATCCCAAGGAAATCTTGAAAATATTAAAAGAAGAGGATCCTCTTTTCCCTGAAAATATTCCTGAAATTACACTGACAAAAGCCTGGTTAGACTTTGATACCGGTTTGATAAAATTGAATAAAACTATTGAAATCCTTGCGGAAACTTATCAGCGAAATCATGTTGAGCGCTTTATAGAACTCTCACTAGAAAAATTAGCTCCTTTGGAAGTGGGAATACGTTTATTGGAACGTGTGCAAGCTCAGGGAAATCAAACCTATATCCTTTCTAATATTTCGGAAGAATTCTTAAATAATATACGTCCTCGTCATCTATTCCTAGATACTTTTAATGGAGAAATTTTCTCCTATCAAATTCAGTCACTAAAACCTTATGAAAAAATTTATCGGGCACTTTTGACCAAGTATCATCTCATACCTGAAGAATGTATATTTATAGACGACTTCCCTGCTAATGTAAAGACAGCGCAAGATATTGGCATTGATGGGATTCTTTGTCGGGATCATTCTTTGCTTGAGGCGGAGCTTAAAAAAAGAGGGATCATATAAATTGCATAAAAAAAAATAATCTGCTAATTCTTCTTTAAAAAGGAGAGTACTATGGATCGCATCGCCCCAGTTCTTCCAGAAAAAGCTAATTCCCAAATTAAACCTCTCTATGAAGAGATCCAGAAAAAGATGGGAAATGTCCCAAATATTTTTAAAAATATGGGAAATTCTCCTTTGCTTTTGCAGGCCTTTCTTGCCCTCAGTGAAAAAACAGCGCAAACCAAACTTTCACCTCAGTTAAAAACGGAAATTGCTTTAGCTGTAAGCCAAGCAAATGACTGCAATTATTGTCTGGCAGCTCATACACAGGTTTCTAAAAGTCAAAGAATTCCCGATCAAGATGTCCTACTTGCGAGAAAAGGTGAAGCCAAAGATCCTAAAACAAAGGCCATTTTGAAATTTGCCAAAGTAGTAGTCGAAAAAAAGGGCAAATTATCTGATACTGAGGTTTTAGCGTTAAAAGCAGCAGGTGTCAATGATCAGGAACTGGCAGAAATCTTTTTAAACATTATGACCACAATGTTTACAAACTACTTCAATAATATCACTGATCCTCAAGTTGACTTTACTCCTGCACCTCCCTTAAACTAAAGATCGCCAAAATATTTACCACAGAGGAAACGGCAAAGAGAACAAGCAAGAAAAAAAAGTGTAAAGGATAAGTATTATTGTCTTATATTTTGTTTTTATTCTTGTTTGTTTCCTTTGTAGCCTTCTCTGTGGTAAATTTTTTTTAATCGTCTCAAGATATATAGGTGAGGGCTATTTCGCGAAGCGATGAAGCTCCGACAAATTGCCTAACAATTTGGCGGTGTGAGGTAGTTTTTACATACGAGGAATCCCTTTTTTGTTTTTGGGCCGCCACGAGCCCAGTGCATTTGACAGACATCATATTTTTTGATTGCATAGTTTTTGCATTGCTCACCACTCCGTTTCGACTTTGCTCTACACCTTTGCATGGAGACCTTCCTCAATTATTTGTTTTATCCCACCCCTGGTAGTCACGTTACCAACTATCGCTTGCCGCCTGCATTGATATGTACATGTTCAACTTGGACTCTTTGTTCTCCCTTCCTCCTATATTTTAAGCAAGGCATCGAGTGTTTCATGATGTCTAGATAGGAGTTTAGATGCTCCATTTAGATAAACATTTGCAAAATCAACTCTTTCTGTACGCATTGCACGTCCAAGCCAATCCATAGCTTGTTCATGAAGCACAACTAATTGAGCTACTAATTGGCCTTCATATTCATCTTGGGGTGCAAGAGCTTGCATAGATTGTGCGGCTTTATTCAACAGGCTTGCCATCTCTTTTCCTTTGGCTTTTGCAGGTATAAAGGATAAAGGCTTTTCCAAGATTACAAAGAAGCTGAAGTCCAACATCGGAATTGGCTGCGCCTGTAGCATCAGAAATTTGTGCATTAAAAAGCTCCACTCCATCTTGATGTTTAAGGGTTTTATCGATTGCAAGCCCGATCTCTGAAGATTCATTATCTCCTGGATTTCCAGCCCGAAAAATCGAAGCTGGATGCGTACTGCGTTTTTGCTTCATTCGAGCTATGGATGATTTTTCTTTTGGTATTAGTTCTCTTTTTATTTCAAGTTTATTCTTATCTGTTAAATTCTCATTCATTTTTAATCCTTATATTCCCTTTTAGGATCCAGCCAATCCGATTCTTTCTCAAATAAAAAGTTATTCATTATCTCTCGCAATTACTTCATTAGATTGCGCTTTATCAAGTATACTTAGAATGGTTTTTTCAGAAACTGGCTTATAGTCCCAAACCTCTACACAAAGATTGAGTTGGTTAAATATTAACTTGCTTGGTCTTTTTTCATGAACGTGTCCATGCAATTGAAAATGGGATGGAGACGGACTAGTCGGTACGTGGATGAGTTCGACATTATGACGACCAACTTTTAGAAATGCAGCTTCTAAAACAACAGGAAAGCCGATGCGATTCATTCGAGTAGGATTGGCATCATGATTGCCTCGAATACATACCTTGTTGCCTTTAAGTTGAGCACAAATAGATTGCAGATGCTCAACATCCCCTAATCCAAAATCACCGAGAAAGAAAACTTGATCATCTTTGCCAACGCATTTATTCCAATTTTCAATAAGAGCGCGATCCATTTCTTCAACAGTTGCAAATGGCCTATCAGCATATTTAATAATATTGCTATGGGAAAAGTGTGTGTCAGCTATGAACCATTTTTTCATTTCTGGAATTTTCTATACCTTTTTATATAAGCTCTTTTATTGGAGCTTGATAAAGTTTATAAGCCTTCTTAGCATCCACTATAAAGATTTTTGAGAATATCGAATTTTTTAACATCTCATTAATATAAGGCATGGCTCTTGTATAATCTTTGATATCAAGGATCAGATGTTCATTTAAGATTACCAACCAGACATCCGCTTGCAAATGTTTGCATTTCTCTTCTTTTTTTCTAACAATAGACTCAAGAATGTACCAGGACTGATTGTCGAGGCTACAATCATATGGCTTATTATTTGATGCTTGTACAGCAAAGAAATTAACCATAATTGGCGTATAAGTAGAGGCGTTTTGATAAAAATTTGTTTTAAAAACCTGGAGGGTAAGTCCTGGAAAATCTTTATTTCCTGTCTGATTCTGTCATGACCATTTTCTACTGGATTGGGGTCATCAAATTTAATATCTTGAGGATCAAGTAAAAATCCCATTCCAGAACGAGTTACTTCAACATAAATTGTTTTCTCATCAAATTGAAACATATAGTCTGGGGCGGTATCTTTTCCAAATGGTTCAGAGGTGATTTTTTTAGGTAAAGATTCTTGATTACAATTCAACCATTCACAAATTGTATCCTTAGCAAATTCTTCTTCTTGTCTCATAAGTATTTTTGTCCCAAAAGTTTGTGATATCTCTTTATCTAAACGCTTTGCCCTTGACGAGTAATTCTTTTAATGATAATAATGCATACAGAACAAAATAAGTGCAAACGTTTTTATCATATGAAACCAAGAAAAAATGATCCTATAGAAATTTTTCGGCAGCACAACGGCATTTTGCGTACCGCTGAAGCTATAAAATTGGGGATTCATCCTGTCTATCTTTACAGATTACGAGATGAAGGGGTTCTGGAGTCTTTAGGGAGGGGCGTTTTTCGATTGGCATCAATGCCTGATTTTTCGGAACCCGATTTAGTTTTGGTTGCAAAAAGAATTCCTCAAGGCATTGTCTGTCTTATTTCAGCTTTAGCCTACTATGAGCTGACAACCCAAATCCCTCACTTTGTTTATATAGCTTTACCAAGAACCTCAAGGTTGCCTAAACCTAATTATCCTCCACTTCGCATTTTCTGGTATTCCCAAAGCGCTTATGAAGCGGGTGTTGAAACAATTTCAGTTAGTGGATTTCCAGTGAAAATTTATGATATCGAAAAAACTTTAGCTGACTGTCTGAAATTTCGTCAAAAAATTGGAATGGATGTTGTTTTAGAAGCGTTCAAAGAGTATTGGAGAAAAGGGCGTACAGATCTCGACAAGCTTTATGACTATGCTAAAATATGTCGTGTTGAAAAAGTTTTACAACCCATCATCGAAACGATTGTGAGCCAATAAATATGAATATTGAAAAGAAAAATTTGCCAGAGTCCGTTTATACTAAATTGAAAAACATCGCTTTAACCAAAAATCGACCCACGCAAGAAGTTCTTCGTTATTATGCTATGGAAAGGTTTTTGTATAGACTAAGCGCTTCCAAGCATAAAGATTCATTCTTTCTAAAAGGCGGTCTCATGCTAATGGTTTGGGATCCAGCTACGCATCGAGCAACTGTTGATATAGACCTTTTAGCAAAAGCGAACAACTCCATCGAAAACTTTTCACGAATCCTCAAAGAAACTTGCTCTCATCCTGTCCTACAGGATGGCATTGAGTTCGATTCTACAAATCTTATCTTAGCTGAATCGCAAATTGAAACTGAGTATACAGGACTTTCAGCAAGGTTTTCAGCTAGTTTGCATACTGCTAAGCTACCATTAAGACTAGATATTGGATTCAGTGATAAAATCTATCCTAAACCCGTTAATCTAGACTATCCCACGTTGCTTGATTTTCCTTCTCCACAACTTCAGGGATATACTCCTGAAACAATTGATGGGATCCCAATAATACTACTGATACCTTCAACCCAAGGAAAATATGGTTTCAAATCTTACACATTCCAGCAGCAATAAGCGCGGTGCTGAAGAACTAGACGCCAATTTATACGCAAAGAGTAATAAAAAAAGTAAAAAAGAGATAGCCGCAGATTCCGATTCTGAACAACTTAAAGAACCATGGGAAGAGCCTATCCAAGATTTAAGTATTAAAATGCTAGATTTTAAACGTCTTGATAAGGATTATCGAGCGACAAAAAAATTAAAAAAAGAGGATTTGCCCCCATCTTTAGAAAATCTTGCGGAATTCATTATAGAAAAATATAACGAAAATAATAAAAAGACATTTGAAAAGATTGAGATCCCCAAAGAGGCATGGAAAAAAATTGAGACCAAAGGCTTTTCCATACTTGCATTTCATTCTGTAGCACTCTTTTCTAATCCTATTTCTATAATGCTTAAGAAAATGGATGTTGAAGCAAAAGAAAAATCAGGGGAGGTGTCTTATCTATTTTTCCTTTATCGTGTTCATAAGGAAGCACATGAAATTTTTGCTTTGGCGGCTGGGAATAGGGGATATAGACCTGTGCAGCAATTCTCAGATTTTACTTTTCCGAGAAAAATCGCTTTAAGGCTTCTAAATTCTAAAGAGCAATCAAGGGAGACTTCTAGACGCATCATCGGTCGCGTACTAGCTTCCACGGAACTTTTACAATCAAGAGTTCTATTTGATCCTAATTCTCTCGAAAAAATTTTTACTGAATTTCAAGCTAGTTTAAGAAATGATGCCTCCATTCATCATTTTAAATATTTTCAGCTTAAAGGAGGAAAAGTACCCAAAAAACCTATAGAAGTGGAGATAAGAGAAGGGTTGGTACGATTTCATAAAAGACTACCCTTTGCAGCCTATCCTTTTATTTTAGATCATCTTGCTAGTATTTCTCGAGGAGATGAAACCTATATTTATCAGCCAAACCTATCAGAAAAAATAATCGAACAAGATGCTAAGGAAGATTTTGCCTTTTTAGACTATTTTACACCGGTTTCTGGGCAGCGACATAAAGCTCTTGAAAAGCGGCTTTTAAAGGAGTTAGCATCTGCTTTGATTCATCAGGATTCTTTAGATTGGACCTTCGCTCATCCTCATATTAATGATTATTTCAAAGCTCACGAATTCAGAATCCGATATATAAAGGAAAAAGGGGGAGTCATAGTTACATCATGGGATAGTTATCGGAAAAATTTTCTTGAGATAATGGACACTCTTAGAAAAATCCCGCATTTAAAATTGAAAGAAGCAGACCTTGAAAGAGAATTGAAAAAAATTTACTTTGATTTTAAAAATGGGGATAATTGGGATTTGGCACCCATCACGGACTGCCTCATAGGTCAAGTGAGCCTTGAGATAGAAGGCAATCATTATAGCTATTTTAAACTAAATAATAAATGGTATGAGATCTCTTCTAATCTTCTCTCTAGGGTGAATGATGAATTTAGGAAAGTTCTCATTGAATGTCGTATAAAATCTAGTGAAGAGAGTTTTCTTTCGCATCCCTGGCAGACTGCTTCTCAGGAGATAACATTAAAAGAAATTGCAAAAACATTTCAATTAAAAAAAGATGAAAATTTGAATGAGCTCCTCTCGTTAAAAGTCGCTTTCGTTTCAAAAGAGGGCAAAATGCTTCATTCACAATTGGAAGGAGAAATCCTCTCACATCCTGTTATTCATCACTATAGAAATGCGATTGAAATATTTTTGACTCGCGAAAAACCAACAATTGAGGTCTTGGAAAAGAAATTAGGCAAAAGTTTTGCCCAAATTGCTCTTGATGAACTAATGAAAGAGCGCTCAATCGCTGAAAAAAAAACAGTCGTTGATAAAAACAATAAGAAAAAAGAGATTGTTATCATCAAAAATCCCTTTCCTCCAAAAGATCATTTCCTTTTTAAGCATAGAAAAATACTAAGAAACTGGGCTTTGAAAGAAGAGTATACTATGCATGAAGGACCCTATAATGAAACTTATCTTTATACTACTAAAAATAAAAACATACCTTATCAACTGAATAAAAATGGATGGATTGTCGGCGATAGGATTGAATACGATGGGATCGAGTTATTCGATATAGCCTATTTTAATAAGGATTCAATTTTCCTCTATCACGTGAAAAAAAGTTTTGACAAAGCCCGCGATGCTTTGTCTCAAGTCATGAATTCTGCAAGAATGCTATCTAAGCAAGGAAATATAAGAGAAAAAGCCCTAGCTGGTTTTTATGATGAAGTCATTAAAAAACCAAAAAAAACAGATAAAAATTTTGAATATTTTTCTGCTGCAAGAAATCAATTTCTCTCCTGGGGAAAAGAGGGCAAAAAAAATTTTATTGAGCTGTTTGACAAGAGAAAAATTGTTTTTGTCTATGCTCTTGCTGATGATCGAAAAAATGAGCATATAATAACGGATAAAGGATTAGGTAGAGATCAATTTACAGAACTGGACTTTGCAAGTGAAAAAACAAAAGATGTTGCAGTCCAATTATTTGCAGAGTTAAAAGCTCAACAATTTTTAGATGTAGATGGAAAAAAGGGTCCTCGCTTTAATGAACTATATCATATGGAGGCGTTAAAATTTAATGATGAAAAATTGCGAGCATACAGCAAATTTGCTTATCATATTCTTACGGGAGATATAAGTTTTTTTGGCTCTCTTATTGGACGAATGGACCTTTTACATACTCGCGCTCAGGTTGAAGGATTAGGGTTTGGTTTTAAAATTTGTCAAATTCAAAGTCCAGGTAACATAGGCGTGGAAGAAATAACTGTGAAACCTCTTATATGGGAAAATTTAGACGAAGAATTCTTCTATCCTCTCAAACACAAAATAGATAATCCTATCTTATTTTATAGGACTCCATGGTTTGAAGAAGCTGAATGCTGGATGAAGAAAAATACTAAAGGTGAGGGTTCTTGTGCATTCCATGCCCTTTTAGGACAAGAAGTAGAAGGAGAAATGCAATGCAATGCAGACAAGGAGCGGGTATCTTTGGCAAAAGCGTTAGAAGATGGACTTAATGGTGATAAAAATGGTTTTAATGATAAGACATTAGATGAGCTCTACAAAGCAAATTTAATCTCCTGTATTGAAGAAGCCGAAAAAAAGGATTTAAAGCCCGGCAATCCATCATATCAACTACGCAGATGTTCAAAGGCATTGTTTAGAAAAAATGAGACAGGTGATTATTTAGAAGATTTCAAAAACTATCTTAAACAAGATCTACGTGCTAAACAAACAGAAGTTTTCAAACAAATCAAAAATCACAAAGGGCTGAAACCAAAAAGCGATTTAATAAAAATTTTAAAAGATAATAATGAAACTGAGGGGACATTAGACAATTTTTTTAGTCATCTAAACGACGAAGAGATATTGTATGATGCGATGTCACAATCTATTTCTAGCTTAGAATCGCTTTCACAAAATTCTAAAACCTATGATTGGCTGAATCATAATTTAGATGAATACAAAAAAATTAAAAAAATGAGAGAATCGGCTAAAAAGGACCTTCGTAAAAGTCCAGAAGTGATGTGTAACTTTTTGGAATGTATCAAAAATACGGACTACTGGCTAAGTGATGATGAATTACAGATGCTGGCGCATGTAAATAATTTAAGGGTCGAAATTATGCGTGAAGATATTGATGGAGATTTTGGATGTAATAATAAACATCAACTAGAGACACTAGAAAATGACATGCGTGAAAGAATTGTCATACATGCAGACGGAAGTCACTACTCTCAGTGCATTCCTTTTGAAAAGATTAATGCTTGATTTTTTGTAACTATTCATGTCATTGATATGCCGCAAATCTAAAAGGCGCGCTGCAGCTTAACGAAAAATTTCACATTCCCATGTTTGTGCTTGAATCCACGAATTTTAACCGTTTAGTAAAATCCGGTATAGAAAACCCTTTTAATCAGGAAGATAAAGTAATTGTTTGCTCCTATCACTTTATTGCTAATAAAGCGAAGCACGTTTCTCTGCAACCTTGGGATCTCGTTATTATCGATGAAGCACACAGATCAATTCATGACCCTTCATAAAAAAACTCCTATAAAAATGGAAAGTGACTCGTTAATTGGAAATATCCTTGAAGAGCCTTATAGTTTGTTCATATGTTACACATCAAGATTTATATGAACATAAGTCAAAAGAGCAAGCTCTGAAGCATTGGATAATTTGCGAGGCCGATACCGATAATACCCAAAGTGCTTCATTGAGAGAATTACAGTTACATAAGATAATACTTCTTAGAGGAAAAACGAATGTAATTGCTTGGTTTCCTAGTTCGCATAGTAATGAGATTTAATCGGAAATTCGCCTAAGTTATGCTGAAGTTGCGCCTAAATTGTGCCCAAGTTTTATCGAAATGAGAGTTTGGATTAATTGACTAAATTTGTACCAATATGATCATCTTTTCAACTGTTTTTACTCCAAGCAGATTTAACCCTTTTTGCATGATTCGTGCTGTTGCTTCATACAATAAGAGTCGAGAGTTTTGTTGTGGAGTACCCTCGACACGACAATCTCGGAAAAAAGCGTTGAATTTTTCCGCTAAAGCATAAAGATAATCTGTCAAACGATTGGGTAAAAGATCACGTGTAACAAGATTAATCGTCTCGCCAAATTGCATCTTTTAGAGCATATTCGACAACCAATTCTTTTCTACAAAACCCAGGTTTTTAGGAGGTTTTGTGCAACACTATAATGGCTCATTCGAGTTTGTGCTCACTAGTCTCATCTCCTAGCTCTAGAAATCAAGGCATACTCGTCCTTTACAGGTCAGGTATTTTCTTGCTACTTCTGGTTATCTTGACTCTCAATTCCCTTACCATTCCATCCTCTGCGTTCTCGGCGTTCTCCGCGGTGAATAAAAAAAGTGTTAAGTCACAATCACGGAGATATCTTGTCCTTCCCAGCGTTGCTCATTCTTCCAAAAAATGGTAAAATCAATTTGATTGCCTTCTTTAAGTGTCTCCGAGGGTAAATCTACATAATGCACACCAAGCTGATTTGTGATGGTTTCCAAGTCATGGGAATTTTTCCAATGATCAAAACTCCAATGAATTCGAGCCTCTTTATTGAGTTGAATTCTAAGTTTTTTCCCTACAGGTAGATGTTGGAGCTGCTGATGGAAAGACCAAAAAGCATAGGTAGATTTATGTGCCTTTTTTAGATAACGCTCTTCTGTTTGGGACGGCATTGCAAATATTTTATTTTCCTTAATCGATCTCAAAAGGGTTAGGTATTCGCCATGTGCCCAGACTAAAGGCTTAGCTGAACCGGTAGAATGTCCATTATATAGACTTTTTTCGGGGATATCAGTGGAATCCCAAACTTGCTCTGGAAAAAGCCCTCCTACACCGGAGAAATCTGCCATTACATGACAAAGACGGGTGGCTTCGGCAAGTTCTCCTTTCGCAATTTCGTAGTGTGCTCTTTCTCCCGTCAATAAAGGCCAACCCCGACCTATTCCTATTCCATCAAAGGGGGATCCATCACTTTTTTCTCCGTAGCCATCTTCATTGTATCGATGCCAGACAGGACCGCGCACTGTTTCTGTTTTAAGTAGATGATCGATCACCTTGACAGTATTCAGAATATGTGGGTCATTAGCTGAACGTAAGCCAAAACGTACCAGAGCTAGAGCATCCACACTGATAATATTTGTATAGGAATATAGGTTTTCCCCATCTGCTCTATTGTTGATTAAAATTATTTTATCTTCGGGAATGCAGTCTTTATTGTTATGGCAAGGGCAAACACGAACATAATATCCTTCAATATGGTTAGATTTAGCAAGATCGGTATCTTTAACATAAAGCCATCGTTCAATTGAATCGTTCCACCAATCCGCTATCTCCCTCAAATACTGGGCCTCAGGATCTTTACCTTTTTCTTCAAAGAAATCAGCTGCGGCTAATAAAGCTGCAATTTGAGCTGCTATGGTTGCAGGAGTATATCCTGAAGTCTCTTCCCAACGATCTTGGGCAGTAATTGGCCCATTTTTTATGATGAACGATGCAGCATCAGCAATCATTTTGTAAGGATCTAGTAAATCTAATTGATTTTCCTGCTTTAAGCGATCGGCTAGAAGAATTGGCAATGCAACCTCATCAAGCTGCATGGCATTCCAGTAGCCACCCCCATCTTCCCACATGCATTGGGGCCAACGTCCACTGGATTCCTGAGTAGTCATCAAAAAATGAAGCACTTGGCGAGCGCTTACATAGTCTTCAGCAGCTATAAAAGCATAAGCTGTTAATACCTGGTCACGAGGCCAAATTAAATGGTAACCACCTATTTCGTTATCACTTTTTTCCACACCCCACGGAATGGAGAGACTTGCAATTAAGCTTCCATTATGATGCTTGCCTGCATGAACTCTTAAAACCATGGTACTCATTCGGAATAGTCTTGAAGCTTGCTTGTCATGAACGCAGACAATATCATGGCAAGGTTTTTGAACTGCCCGCCACTGCTGAATATATTCCTGCAATATTTCCCCTTTATTTCTAATAAAGGAGGCACGTACTTGAAAACCGGCAGCCTCGTAGCGCATGCCAAAACCTAACGCAAGGGTAAACTTCCCATTACAGGCTTTTAGATCTATTTCTCCACATGCAGAAACATTACCGTCTCGAGCCTCATGATAAAATTGGGTCATGCGTTTATTTTTGCTAATATCTTGCCAAGCATCACTGTAGCCTACATATCCACAACTGGTATGTAAAAAAGGCTTATCCGAGGCGAAGGCCAAACAAAGTGGGGAACGTTCTCCTACTGCAAAAAACATGGGATATCCTTTATAGTCCCCTGCCCAACAGCTATTGTGCCAACCTGCATTTAAAATATGAGGGGCTAATAAAGCATAGAGTTGATAATCTTCTATTTTCCCCACCAAAGGAATAAATTCAATTTCTTGCAACAAAACATGTTTTCGTGGATCGCAGTAGACAAGTTTTTTTATCTGATATCTTTTTTTGATGCATGTGTTAGTAATCCGATAGGCAGGAATTCCATCCTCTATTAGTTCATAGTCATGGTCGGCATGTCTTTTCTCCTCGGAAAAAAAATCCTGTCCATTTGTAATCAATAAACCCAGATCTCGAATATTGGCTATGTCAAAGCGTGGATAATAGACCTCGTTGATAATCCCGTGAGAGATAGTGAACCAGACGTTGTTATCAGAGGACATAGCAGTTCCTACCCCTATTTTGGCACTGGATGTCCAGCGAGGACAAATACCTGGATAGCCAGGAGGTATAGTGGACAGGGTGTTCATGAAGCAAACCTATTTATTTCTAAATTTATAAAAATATTTTTAAAAGTGCAACCCTAATAAAGGGTAAAGGGTGAATGCTTTGTTTATAAAATAAGTTTTATAATATAATATAAAATAGTTATTGTTTAATTAGGATATATTCAATGAGTATTGAAAAAGTTCCTTCTTTAATTTCCTGTTTTCAAAATATCACTTCTGAAAATTTAAAACAGTTAAGTGACACTGAAAGAAAAACTCTGCAGAAAGCGTTACATGCTATTCAACATCATCGACCCTGCAGCGCTAAAGCTCTAGAATTGATTAAAAATCTCCATGATCGTCAAACAAAAGATATATCTTCCCCTTCTGAAAATGTTAAAACGGAAGAAATATTTAATCTTTCAGAAAGTTCTATAAAAAAAAGAGTTCAAAAATTATTTCAAAGAAAAATCAGCACCTCTGGTATACAAAAAAGCATTAATCGTGTGATACATGATGAATTATCTAAAATAGAACTTAGTTTAAAAGACTATCAACCTTTCTTAAACAAAAATCAGTTTAACTCAATTCAATCAACACTCAAAGATCTTCAAAAACATATACAATATCGAGGATTATCTCAAAACCAAACTTTGAACGAAAAGGAGACGCTACTTTTTGTTCTGATAGAACAGTTCTCAAAGGTAGAAAAGACTGATCTCGTATTTTCATTTTTTAATCAGGCTTTTAACCAACAGGATGTTGCCTTAAGTGAAAAATTAGCAAGCATGAATTCTTATAAAAGTGAATTTATTCCTATAATTCAGTTTAGTTTTTTTGAACCGGAAAAAAATACCCTTCAAGATGTATCCAATATATCTTCACCTAAAGAAAATCTCGATAAGCCTTCATTACCTTTAGAGGGTTTGAAAACACATTCTTTAAATGACATTCTGCTCTTGAATAAGAGCTTTAAAAAGCTTTTGGAGGATAATAGCCCCTTTTTTAAAGCATTATTTCAGTCCTCCTTTCGTGAATCCATGCAAGATCAGTTTACGTTGGGAGAAATACGAGAAAAGGATTTCCTTATTCTTTTAGCTCTTTTAACTAAAAATGAAACATATTTAACCGAACTAGGTCAATTAATTCAGAAAAGTGAACCTATAGCCCCAGAAGATGTGATTCATATCTATCATACTGTTAATCTTTACAAATTTACTAAGCTTGCACCTGTAACGGAAACACTAGTGATTAAAATGCTTAATACCCTATCACCAAGTGATCCCGAACATTTAACTCACGCCATCAATATGTATCGAGTACTGGATTCCTCCTCTTTAAATCCTCAAATTGAAGAACTTTTTGGCCGTTTTTTTGCCAATGTGCTCGATCTTTCAAAATCCCCTTCGCAAAAGAACGCAATTCTGGATGTTTTTAACCAAATAGAGGTTAGACATTTAATTTTTGGTCCCAAATGTCACCAAAGCAGTTTAAAAGGCATTGAACAAATTTCTTCATTAAAAATTTTAAAACTCGAGGGCAAGCACTTTAATAACGGTTTGTTCCCCTACTTAAAGAAAGTTCCTCACTTGGAAGATTTATTTTTAGAAGACTGTAAATTGAACTTAAATAAGTTGAATTTCTTTAAAAAAAATCCACCCTTTAAAAATATGTATTTAACCGTCATTGATTTAACTTATCCCTCTTTTAAAAGTCTCCTAAAACAAAAAAATGAGGGTTTGCCACTTAAAAAACTAGAAACAAATCAATTTTATAATGGACCCTACGCATATTTACGAACTGCTTCCCCAGATTATGTATCAAAAATACTTTTTGATGTGGACCCATCCAAAAATAAATTTTTGGGTGAGCATGTTAAATTTTTCAATGCTAAGGGAGATCTTACCTATGGGGGTGGGGTCTCTTTTTATGATAATTCTTATAATGACTTCGGGGAGAATAACTGGATTTATAAATGGAATGGACAGGGAAAAGAAATTAATAAACAAGGGGATATTTTCGAGGGTAACTGGAAAAATGATACAAAAGATGGTCAAGGAAAATTAACTTTAGCAAGTGGAAATATTATTGAAGGAGAATGGAAGCAGGGTCAATTGAGTGGAAAAGTAAAAGTGACCCAACCCAATGGTGATGTTTGTGAGGGAGAATGGGGAAAGGGCGATAAACTCACTGGTCAAGGAAAAATTATCTTTGCCGCAGGAGGCTCTTACGAGGGAGAATTAAAAGATGATTTGCCAAATGGCTATGGGACAAAGATTTATGCAAATGGAGATCGTTATACTGGAAATTGGAAAGATAATAAGGCCTCGGGATATGGAACTATGAAATATGATAATGGAGATAGGTATGAAGGAAATTGGTTAGAAGATGCAAGAGAGGGACAAGGAACTTTAAAATATGCTAATGGGAATTCTTATATTGG
Organism: uncultured Parachlamydiaceae bacterium; assembly: GCA_963833865.1. GTDB lineage: Bacteria > Chlamydiota > Chlamydiia > Chlamydiales > Parachlamydiaceae > Neochlamydia. Next base: position 71,950 of record CAWHZN010000011.1, read on the forward strand.
AAATTTTCTAAAGAATGAACCTCATGGAAGGGGCATTTTAATGTTTGCAGACAAAAGAATTTATGTCGGAAATTTTTTCCAGGGTGAGATGCATGGACAAGGAAAACTACAAGGCGCAGACGGATCAATTATTTATGAAGGCGAATTTAAGATAGGTAAACAAGTTACACAGCTCAAATCTTTTTTTGCAGATGTCATTAAAAAAGCAGAAAAAAACCCACTTTATCAAAAGGATGCTCATCAGGTGCTTTATAATGAGTTCCAAAAAAGCTTCTCACTTTTAGATGTTCCCGAAAAATTTCAGTTAGTACGTGAATGGGTATATGATGCTAATGCCTTTCAAGAAAAGCTGAAAAAACAGGGCAATAAAGGGATAACTGAGATGGAAGTCAGGACCATTCTTTCTTCGCACTTGATGGAATTAGCGAATCGACCTGAAAAGCCTGATTTGATCATTCCGTTGCTTTCTACATTATCCTTTGGACATTACGATCAAGATGCCTTTCATCAAAAAATTAAAGAGCAATACTTAACTCAAATTGAAGAAACACAAAATCTTACAGAGGAACAGTTGAAGGTATGTCAACAATATATACCTGAACTGGAAGCTTACCTGAAAATCTTGCAAACTATTTCTAAACTTTTGAAAGAAGCTTTTAAGACAGAGGTAACGATGGAAAGCTTAGAAAATTTATTCTTAGAGGTAGAAGAATCCATTAAGAATCTCGATAGAAGTCTATTAAATCGTCCTCAATTAAAACTAAATAATAAATTACAAAACCTAATTAAGGTTTTAAAAGAGAAAAATTTCAATCCTCATCTACTTAAAACTTTTGAAGAAGAATTCTCCTTTTTAGGCCCAACACAATAATTTCAGCCAAGCTGCTATAGCGCCATATGGAGTGCGGCCACTTGTCACATACGCATCAGGCTATCAAATATTTTTTACGTAAACAAACAAAAAACAGGATAACAGGATGGCTTTGCCAGCAGGATCACTCGCTTCGCTCGTGACAAGATAAACACAAAATCCAACACGAAGAAAAATTACAAAGATAAATACAAAGAATTAATAATTTAAACCCAAAGCTCGTGGATTTCGTTTTATCCTGCGAAGCGAGCGATCCTCCCGGCAAAGCCGATCCTGTTAAAACCCAAGTATTTATTTGTTAATTTGCATTTACCTCTAATAAGGCCTCAATTCTGCAAAAATCCTGTAGCCTTGCAGGCTACAAATGTATAACAACCTTAAACCCAGGATGTTGCCCTGGGCTGTTTGCATCTTCAGTCCTTCGGACTGAGCAAAAACTATATTGCCCGCAGGGCAAAAAGTATCTTGTAGCCTTACAGGCTACAAATGTTTAACAACCTTAAACCCAGGGCAACGCCCTGGGTAGGAATAAGTTAGATATTGCAGCCTGTAGGGCTGCAGGACTTAAGGGAGGATTACCATGATGCGTATGTGAAGTCACCGCGCTTTGAATATCGTTTAATTAAAATTTTATGTTATAATATAATTAATATTTAGTTCATTTTTAAACAAAACTAAGTGCATAAATGGATAAATTAAATACAAATTATATCGCACTACTTTCTTGTTTTAAGGATATTACATCAGAACATTTAAACCATTTAAGTGATGTTCAGAAAAAAACTCTCAAAGAGGCTCTAACTGCTATCCGACATAATCAACCCTGTAGTGCTAAAGCTTTAGAATTGATCAAAAATCTACAGACTCCTTCGACAGATGATGTATTTTATATTTCTGAGAGGTCCCTAAAAAAAAGAATCCAAAATCTTTTTAATAAAAGTATAAGCTCAACAAGTTTACAGAAAAGCATCAATAATTTGCTGAAAGATGAACTTTCTCAAATTCAGCATACCTTAAAAAAATATCAAGACTCATTAGATCCTGTGCAATTCAAATATATCCAAAAAATATGTCAGGATATCCAAAAAAATGTGCAAAAACGTGGACTAACAAATAGCGAAGTTATTAGTGAAGATGAAAAGATGCTTTTTATTTTCTTTGAAAAATTTATGGAGGCTAAAGAAAATCTATCTCTTTTGGACTTTTTTTCTAAGGCTTTTAATCAAGAAGATCAGTCCCTGAAAGCTCAGGTAAGTCGCCTAGATAATTATCAGTATAAGCCTGAGGTAATACCTAAAATCACTCTTGAGTTTTATGAAGATAATTCCATGCATTTACCTTTAGAAGATTTGGAAAAACCTTCACCCGATGGTGTTGTTCGCTTGCATCAGAGTTACAAAAAACTTTTAGAAGAAAATAGTCCATTTTTTGAAAAATTATTTCATTCTGCATCCCCTTTTCTTGAATCACAACAAAAGCAGTTTGGTTTGGGCGATATAAAAGCAAAAGATCTAACTATTATTTTAAAATTTTTAGTCCAAAATAAACTCTCTTTAGAGCAGCCTTTATCCCAGGAGGATACAGAAAAGCTTGAAAAACTTACTCTAGAACCACCTATCTTAACCCTTGAGGATGCCCAACATCTTTTACCTCTCATTGATCGTTATGAATTAACTAAGCTTATTCCGATAATTACTACTGCAATAGATCCGATTAATACCGTTAGATTGCTTTATCCAGATAAACCCGAAGATTTAAATAAAGCCATTCATATCTACCAAATACTAAATGTTGCTCCCCTGAGTCCTGATATCGAAGAATTATTTGCTCACTTTTTTGCCGATGCATTAAGTAAAACAAAGTCCTCGTCAGAAAGAAAAATGCTTATCCAAGTTTTTAATGAAATTGAAGTCCGAAATCTAATATTTGCAGATGGACATAAAAACAGTGATCTAAAAGATATTGATCAAATTTCTTCTCTAAAAAAACTCACACTAGAAGGTGATGAGTTTAATAAGAGTTTGTTTTCTTATTTAAAAAATGTTCACCTAGATAATTTATCTTTAGATAATTGTAATATTAGTTTAGACCATTTGATAAAATATAAGGAGTATGATTTTAAAAATTTAAATTTGAGCACAAAAAAATTAAACTGGGAAACCCTGAATAAGCTCATTTTACAAGCCGGTGATCTTCGTCTTAAATCATTACAAACTAATAGTTTATACGATGAAGATAAGGATATTACCCCACAGGCAACAATAGTTTTTATAGATGATCCCTCTAAAAATATAAAATTAGGTTCACAAATCAAATTAATTACTTCATTGAATAAATATGAAGGAGAATTTGAATACACACCTGGTTCTCGAATAATACGGAAAGGTTTCGGTAAATACTTTCCTGGGGAAGGAACTGTCTATGAAGGAGAATGGAAGAATGATCGACGTAATGGCCACGGAAAAGAAATTTTGCCAAATGGAGATGTTTTTGAGGGTGAATGGGAGAATGATCTACGTCATGGAAAGGGCGAAATTATTTATGCTAATAGGGGTAAGTATGAAGGAAATTGGGATCATGAAAAAAATAGTTTCGGAACCATGAGATATCTCAATGGAAATGTTTATATGGGAGAATGGCTGCGGGAAAAGGCCAATAGAGAAGGCACCATGACTTATGCAAATAAGGATGTTTATATAGGAAATTGGAAAGATAATCAGCGTGATGGTATTGGAAAAATGACCTTTATAAATGGTAATGTTTACAAGGGCTACTGGAAAAACGATAAGAGAAATGGATATGGGGAGATGAGTTATAAAAATGGAAATGTTTACAAAGGCGATTGGAAAGATGGTCTACAACATGGAATGGGAAAATTTACAAACCATGATGGATCAATAACATATGAAGGAGAATATAGGTTAGGCAAACCGATGATTCAGTTGAATTCTTTTATCTCAGATGTAAATGACAAAGTTAATGATTATATAAAGAACACTCCTCTGGTCGAATTGACACCTCAGATCGTACATGATGAATTCAAAGCAAGCTTTTCTGCTCTTCTTCTGGAGGAACGTTTGCACTTAATAAAAAAATGGTTAGAAGAACCAAGAGGTTTATTATATCTTCCCTATTTGTCAAAGGAGGAAATCGATGCGATTTTTTCTTCTCATTTAAATGACTTAGCTTCTCAATGTGAAGAAGAGCCTCGTTTAATTATTTCCCTATTTGAGTTAAAACCATCTAGACTTTTTGATACAGATGCCTTCCGCAATAAAACTAAAGAACGCTATTTAGTACAAATTGAAAAAACGCATGAACTTACTGAATCACAATATGAAGTTTGTCAAAAATGCATGCCTGAAATAAGTGCCTACTGCGATTTTTTTCAAGCATGCTATAGTCTTATCAAGTTTTCACAATCACAGTTTATTCTAGAAGAAAAACTTGCTAATCGTGCTAAAAAGAACTTTTGGTCTGATATTTCCTACACACGTAAAATTATGGAGAATAGTAACAATATAGAACTGCAAAAGAGACCTGAGTTTCAGAATTTAGAGAATGCAATTTATAACCTTCCGGAATATTTTCGAACATATTAGCAGCTGAGCTGTTCTTTACCCTTCACCCTTTACATTTCGCCCTTTACACTTTACTCTTCACCCTTTAAACTTTACCCTTTTAAAACGGAGACATCCATGAATAAATCCTTTTTAGAGCATCTTAAACAGCAAATTAAGGATTTAAAAAATACAGGCCTTTATAAAGAAGAACGGGAAATTACATCCCCCCAGCAGGCTTTGATCACGATAGCCGGAGGCAAAAAAGTTCTCAATCTCTGTGCCAATAATTACCTGGGATTGGCTAATAGTAAGGAAATCATTCAGGCTGCTAAAGAAAGTTACGATAAATTTGGTTATGGTCTTTCTTCCGTGCGTTTTATTTGTGGAACGCAAACCGTGCACCATGAATTGGAAAAAAAAATCTCCCATTTTTTACAGATGGACAACACGATTCTTTATTCTTCCTGCTTTGATGCTAATGGAGGCCTTTTTGAAACACTTTTAGGACCTGAAGATGCAATCATTAGCGATGCCTTAAACCATGCTAGTATCATTGATGGGATTCGTCTATGCAAAGCGAAACGTTTTCGTTATCAAAACAATGATATGGAGGATCTTGAAAAACAGTTAAAAGAAGCCCATGAATGCCGTTTTAAAATGATCGCCACAGATGGCGTTTTCTCCATGGATGGGAGTATCGCTAATCTAAGAAAAATTTGTGACCTCGCGGATCAATATCAGGCTATTGTGATGGTAGATGATTCCCATGCGGTAGGATTTGTGGGGGAAAAAGGAAGAGGTACGCCTGAACATTGTGGCGTCGCAAACCGGGTAGATATCATTACGGGAACCCTAGGTAAAGCCCTAGGTGGGGCTTCCGGAGGCTATACCTCTGCGCGAAAAGAGATTGTCGAATGGCTGCGGCAGCGTTCTCGTCCCTATCTATTTTCCAATACCCTTGCTCCTGCAATTGCATACGCCTCTATAAAATGCATTGATCTTTTAGAAAAAAGCGATCATCTCCGCAAAAAATTACGCGAAAACAGCCGTTATTTTCGAGAAAAAATGACTCAATTAGGTTTCACTTTATTGCCTGGGGAACATCCCATTATTCCCGTGATGTTAGGTGATGCCGTTTTAGCTCAAAAAGTGGCCGCAAAAATGCTTGAACTGGGAGTATATGTCATTGGCTTTTGTTATCCTGTTGTGCCCCAAGGGAAAGCTCGTATTCGCACTCAGATATCAGCCGCCCATACCCAAGAAGATTTAGATAGAGCTATTCAAGCTTTTGAAACAGTTGGCAAGGAATTTGAAATCATTTAAACTATCTGTCTTCATCAACTTATAAAAGGTCACTATGAAAGCATTAGTTAAGCGTTATGCCAAAGAGGGTCTCTGGTTAGAAGATGTACCAAAGCCCAAAATTGAAGATCATGAAGTTCTCATCAAAACACATAAGGTCTCCATTTGTGGTACTGATATCCATATTTATAAATGGGATGCCTGGGCCCAAAAAAATGTTCCTGTTCCGATGGTCATAGGCCATGAATATATGGGTGAAATTGCCGAAGTGGGTAAACATGTCAAGGGTCTTAAAGTGGGCGACCGTGTCAGCGGTGAGGGTCATATCACATGCGGCATATGTCCTCCTTGTCGAAGGGGACAAAAGCATCTCTGCATGAATGTTCTTGGCTTAGGATATCATACACCCGGCTGTTTCGCAGATTATTTTACTATACCTGCGGAAAATGTATTTCCTCTTCCCCCCACAATAAAAGACAATATTGCAGCCATTTTTGATCCTTTTGGCAATGCTGTCCATACAGCTCTAGCCTTTGATTTAACCGGTGAAGATGTTTTAATTACCGGAGCAGGACCCATTGGCATTATGGCTGCTGCCATTGCGGTCAAGGCAGGTGCGCATAATGTCGTCATCACGGATGTCAATGAATATCGTCTTGAACTGGCTAAAAAGATGGGCGCGCAAACAGTCGTTAATGTGGCTAGAACCTCCGTAGAAGATGTTATGAAGGCCATAGGTATTCATAATGGTTTTACAATCGGCATGGAAATGTCCGGTCATCCGAATGGGTTAAAAACGCTTTTAGAAACAGCGCAACATGGAGGAAAGATCGCTTTATTAGGAATTTTACCTCCGGAATGTCTGATTGATTGGGATTTAGTGATTTTTCGAATGCTTACGATTAAAGGAATTTATGGGAGAGAGATTTTTTCTACATGGTTTAAAATGGTAAATCTTTTAGAAAGCGGACTCAATATCGAACCCATTATCACTCATCATTATCCTGTAGATGAGTTTCAAAAAGGGTTCGATGTGATGATGTCCGGCAAATCGGGCAAAGTTATTCTAGACTGGTTATAGTATTGGATCAGAAGTAATAATTTCTGGAATTTTGGCCAATTCTTCAGCTACTTTAGCGCAAGAAAGTCGTTTTGACGGTTCTTTAACCGTTAATGCTTCCGCTAATTCAATTAATTTCATTTTAATTACTAGCTTATCATCAGAAAGCTTATCTTCATTCTTCATTGCTTGAGCTTTAAAATCCCTAAAAAATTCTACTCTCTTCTGATCAGTTAGGAATCCTAAATGCCAATGTCCATAATTCTCTTCTAAATGTTCATCAATATCCGAGTTAAACAGTGTTAGTATGGAAAATCCTAAAGAAAAACTATCATAGGAAGGATCTCCATCAGGAGAACTGTTTGAAGGTTCTAATTCATCATTTTCTGACTTTTCTAAGCATTCAGGAGGAACATAGGCCAAAGACCCTCCTCTATATGATTCTCCTTTTTTGATCGTAAGTCCAAAATCAGAAATGAAGGCGCGATTGTTTCTTATCAAAATGTTATCTAGTTTTGCGTCACTATGCACATATCCTTCTTCAAATTTGTGCAAATAGGACAGTCCTTTTGCAAAATCATGAAACAATTGAGCAGCTTTTTTAATATCTTTCGGATCGATGATTAATCCATCATCATCCATCTGTTGTTCAAAATAAACATACTTACTTTTGTCTTCCGCTTTTCTCACATTGCCCTTTGAATCCTTATCTTTACACTGAGTTTCGATACTAATTTCAGCAGGTGGAATAATATAAGGCATCTGAGATTTGTAAAACTTTCTTCTTAAATCGATTTCTCCGCGAACTTTTTCTACCGCTCGTTTTCCGCGTACAGCAATTTTGACCAATCCATTTACCGGTCTTGTAGGACTCGCAGCCACATTTACTTTTTTAAATTTCCCCGAGGCCATTTCATCCAAACCGATAATTAATTGACCGTTGGATGTCATATAAAAACTAAAGGATTCATCACCCTCAATCTTGGATCTTCCAACATAAATATCTTTTGAGGATATGCCGGCAGAAAATTGATCAGAGACCTTATAAAAGGTATTTAATAATGCCTGCTTATCCGCTTGGTCAGAAAAATAATCTTTTCTTAATAAAGCATCTAGATTTTCAAGAAGAACCATTTTTGTTAAATTTTTAATCTTATCAGTTTGTTGATTGTCTAATTTATACACTGAAGAAAACTGATTGATATCAATGGAATTATTTTTAAACTTACTTATACTTGATAACATATTTTTTATTTACTTACAGTTAAAAGTTATTATTAATATAACTATTATAATAATAAATAGTAATATTTGTAAACAAAAAAATTAAAAAAATGATTTTAATCAAATAAAATTGGCTATTTTGTATAAAAAATTAGAAATTTAACTACTGAGACCACGAAGATCACGAGAAAACAAAAACAAAATTAAACACAAAGAAAACGCAAAGAAAAGACAAAATTAAGAAAATTGGTGTTGAATTGTAGGGTTTCAACTTTCAAAATTAGTACAGGGACGACGAGTTACGAGATAGTAATTCAGCATCGATCAGAAAATCCTTTGTTTTCTTTGCATTTACTTTGCGTTTTCTCTGTGTTTAATTTTGTTTTTGTTTTCTCTGTGATCTCGGTGGTCTCTATGGTTAATTTATTGTGCAAGAAAGGCAAAAAGGAACCAAAAAAGGGCTGAAAGACAGGCAGTCATAGGAATGGTTAGAAGCCATGCCCAAATGATACGTTTTGCAATCCCCCATTTTACACCCGATAATCGATTTGCTAGAGTTCCTACTCCCATAATGGACCCCGTAATCGTATGGGTTGTCGATACAGGTATGCCCAAATAGGAAACAAAGAAAAGAGTAAATGCCCCACCAGCTTCCGCACAAAATCCACCGATAGGCTTTAATTTAGTAATTTTCATACCCATCGTTTTAACGATGCGCCATCCTCCAAAGGCTGTTCCCAAGGCCATAGCTGCCTGGCAAGAGAGAATAATCCATGCGGTCTGGGGGTTAAGTAGAGATAGCGAAGTATCCTGAGAGATATGACCTGCTGCAAAAAGCAGAGCCATGATAATACCCATCGTTTTTTGCGCATCATTGGCTCCATGTCCAATAGAATAGAGAGCAGCCGATAAAAGTTGACCCTTTTTAAAAATGGTATTCACTTTGGTAGGTCGAGAGTATCGAAATAGCCAATACAATAACCATAATAAACAAAAGCCCAATACAAACCCCAGTATCGGAGCAAGGATGATAAAGACTAAAATTTCGCTTAACTTATCCCATCGCAACACGTTCCATCCGGCATAGGCAATTCCCGCACCAATATAGCCACCGATAAGGGCATGAGAAGAGCTAGTGGGTAATTTCAACCACCAGGTGAAAAGATTCCAAAAAACAGCACTCAAAAGGCCAAAGAGGACAACATAAATGTAATTAAAATCGGAGAGGTCAATTTTAACAATCGTAGCAATGGTTTCTGCAACTCGTGGAGCAAATATAAACATGGCCAGAAAATTAAAGAAAGCAGCCCATAAAACAGCCGTCCTGGGTTTCAATACCCGCGTTGACACAACAGTAGCAATCGAATTGGCAGCATCATGAAAACCATTGACCAAATCGAAGATTAAAGCGATGAAAACAGTCATTATGACTAAAGAAGTCATTTATATGCTCTCTAGGATAATGCCTTGAACAGCATCAGCAACATCTTCACAACAATCGGTTGCCTCTTCGAGTGCTTCATAAATCTCTTTCCACTTGATGATGATTCGAGCATCCGTCTGCTTGTCAAAGAGTTGAGCTACTGCATGGTGCAGTAAGTCATCGGCTTCGTTTTCCATTTGATGAATAGTTACACAGAGCGCTAGAGACTCTTCATTATTTTTCATATTCCTTAATCCTTTCACTAATTCTTCTACTTTTTGAGTAGATGAAAGGACAATTTCTGCTAAATGTTTTAATTCAGCTGTAGGTGAGCTTAATCGATAGATAACTAGATCATTATAAGCGGTATTTATAGCATCAATAATATCGTCCATGGAAGAGATAAGACGATAAATATAATCACGATCTATTGGGGTAATAAAAGTATTATGCAGGGCACCTAAACAGTGATGGACCACTTCATCAGCCTCGTGCTCTAAAACTTTGATCGAATTGGATTTGTTAGCTAGATCAACAGTTTCTTGAGAAACCACCTCAAGAAAATATCGGCTTGCTTGAACTATAATGGCAGCATGCTTGTCAAAAAAATCAAAAAAATTTACTTCTCGAGGTAAAAATCGCATACCCACCTTCAAATAAAACAAGACTAACGAAAAAACAGGATTCTTTGAAATAGGAAATTAAAAGCTTCGCGCGCCCAATAAAATAATAAAATAATAGAGTAGAGATGGGTTCTATGCCCATCCCCCTCATCAAACCGGACGTGCGAATTTCCCGCATCCGGCTTTCCTATAAACTTTCGCCTTAAGCTTTCACATGACATGCTCGTTTTGTCAGTTGTTTCACTCCCAATTTTTGCACATATTTGTACCACGTTTGTTCTTTGTTCGGTTTCTTAAAGCCTTTTTGCGATCTTCTTTGAAGAAACCTATACAATCGGCAACATACATGGTTGTTTAGTTTGTTGAATACCTGGCCTGGATGGCCTCTCCTATCTCAGTTTTTCCCATCCCTCCATTCATTTCTTCTAAACTTCCTTCTTCTTTATTTATAACATTTTCTACTTCTTCTTTTACTACCTCTGTCTCTTTTTTTACTACCTCTGTCTCTTTTTTTACTACCGCTGTCTCTTCATTTACTATCTCTGTCTCTTCATTTATTAAGAATTTATTTTCTTCTAATTCAGTACTGTCCTCATCCGATTCAAAAGCCTCAATTTCTTCTCCCTCATCAAATCCAATACATTTGGCGTCAATATTGGCATTTTCCATTATACGAGCAGGTAAAGATTTCATTTTTTCCTCAACTGCTCCTAACGTCTGAGTATTTATGGTAATTGTTAGATAATGAGCATTTTTTTCTGTGATTAAATTATTAACAGTTTTATCAGATGTTTCTGAAGGATTAGGTATAGGCTTTCCTGAAGAAAGAAAATTTGAGCTAATTCCACTCATAAAAAATCCTTTACAAAGAAAATCAATTAATCTTATTTTAGCATTAAAATAATATTTTTCACAAATAGATGAAACAAATAGGGTTTATTTTCTAATATAATGAATAAAATTTTTAGAATATTTTATAAGGTTTTGAATAAGATAAGATGAAGAAAATGTTAAAATGATTGCATAAGAAAAACAGTTTTGATAACATAAAACTTTTCTTAACAACCTATAATTTAGGAGATAGTATGAGTTTTACAGTTCAAATTGGAGGTGTCCGTACAGCGTCGCCCCAAACTCTTCCTCTCGAACAGCCAGTATCTAAAAGAAAACAACTTAAACAACTTGTTCAGCAGTATGCCGAACATAAACAAATGCTTTATGATGCAAAAAAAATGATTGCTGAGGGTCAAAGTCAAATTGCAAGTGGACAAAGGAAATTCGCTGAGGCCCAAGAAGAAAAAAAAGTAATAGAAGCAAAGCGTACCGAAATAGATGCAAAGCGTACAGAAGTAGAATTAAAGGAAAAGAATTTACTAGTAAAAGCTTTCTGCTTTCACAGCAGGTCTAAACCCGTATGAGCAGTCGAGAAAATCTTGTTCAAATATTGGTTCGATGATCAACATCACCGCTGCCTGAACTACTCGATCTTTTATTGTCGGTAATCCTAGTGGTCTTAGCTTTCCATCACTTTTGGGTATATATACCCTCTTCACAGGTTTCGGATGATATGTTTTGCTTTTCAGCTCTGCTTGGATTTCTTTGAGGAATTCCTTCACGCCTTTTCTTTCGATGGCTTGAATGGATATCTCGTCGATTCCTGCTGAGCCTCCATTACGCTTGACTTTAAACCAAGCTTGCCATAGCACATCTTCCTTACATATGTGGTGATATAAAGTGTAGAACCAAAATTTCGGTTCCGGTTTGGCCTTTTGGCCTAGTCTCGCTCTCAGATTAGTGATTCCAAGAATTTCTTGGCCCGTAATAGTTTCCAATCGGTACACCTTTCTAGTTTAAAACATATTTATAGTAGAGCCCCTTCGCTCCCCAAACATTACTTTGGTTCATCACTACTATAGGCTCCTCTGACTCCCGTCTGGGCCGTTCATTGGTTATGTATTCCCTCTTCACGTTTGTTTATCCTTATTCTTCGCTCTGCCTTGTCTTCGCTTACGATCTCCTAAGGCATATATCCCATAGGGCCTCCCAAGTTCCTGGTCTAACTTTCCTTACTCGCACTCTCCTTCTAACCCCGGCAGTTCCTTGAATTGCATTTACCTAGTCTTCATCCAAGATAGTAGGCTTCACCATTATCCGAAGGTTGGCCAACTGCATTTTTTTTTCTGTAACGAGGCCACATCAGATTCACGCTTTCGCATTGAGGCTCGCAAGTTTGTTCATCAGGGCTTTAAGCGTAGGGTTACCCCCTTCACTTACCTGATGTCCTACATGATTATCTAGGTACTTATCATGGTTAACTCCTTTCATTTAACTAGTTTGACCAAGCTTTGCTTGGCGCACTGATAACCAGGATCGGCTACGCCGATACGATAAAGTAATTCAGTTAATCTTGCCTCATGCTATTCATCTAATCTTTTTTTAATTTACCACGGAGTCAAAGAGAGCACAGAGAAAACAACATTAAATTGCTGAGGCAATTTAATGTTGTTTTCTCTGTGCTCTCTGCGGCCTCCGTGGTGAATAAAAAATAAAAAAAAGATTATGTAAATAGCATGGTTGAGCCAATCCTGTTAATTTTTTGGGTTCATACTACTGGATCAGATGCATCAACTGAGGGTATTTTGGCTAATTCTGCTGCTGCCTCTGCACAGGAAATTCGCTCTCCTTTTTTTAGTGCTGTTAACTTTTCCGCAATTTCAATCAATTTCAATTTAATTTGTTTATCTTCTTCTGATAGTTTAAGATCATTAACATTAACCTGTTCTCTTAATTCACTAAAATATGTTTTAAAATCCTCCTGTTTATTATATTTAGAAAGTGGATTAGTAATGTAATTGGGATCCAGCCTATCTAAAATTGTACAACCCATGGAAAATGAATCATAGGTGGCATCAATTTCTGTTAAATTAAACCATCCATATGCATAAGAGGAAATATTTTCAGGTGGGGTAAATGAAAGTGTTGCATTTTCCTTCATTTTTCCCCCTGATTTTATTGTGGTTTCAAAATCATTCAATAAAGCTCTGTTACCAACAAGCAAACTATTCTCACTCTTCACATCACCATGAACGTATCCTGCTGCATGCATATAGCTGAGTCCTTTTGCAAAGTCATGGCTAAATTGTGCAATGTTTTTTATTTCATGGGGTTTAATACAGAGACCATCGCCCTCCCGCTTTTTTGCAAAATAGACAAATTTATCCTCACCTTGATGTTTTCCTGTTCGTGTAGTGGTTAGTGCAGTTACTTTATTCGGCTTATTTATATAAGAATTATTTTGATTATAAAGAGATTCCTGAAGTTCAAGTTCTAATTTAGCAGTTTCTATGTTTTTTTCCGTCTTAATAGTAACTTTTACTACTTCTTCTAAATTACTTAAATTCAACGCGTTACTTACTTTTTTATTCTTACCTTCGTCTAGTTTTTCGAATGAGATATAAAATTGCCCACCTGGATCAATGCTAAAACTATAAAAATCTGTTGTTTCTCTTTCATCTTCATCCGCCTTACCACCATAAATATTTCTCGAAGGTGCAGGCCATTTGTCAGGAATAAAGCCTATGCGCCTAGCCAAAGTATCATCGGCATTGTAGAACGTATTTAATAATTTTTGAGCTTCTGCCTTATTGGATGCTCTTTTTAATAATATTTCCATATTTTCTAAAGGCACTAAAGAAGATAATCGTTTGAGTTTAGAAACCTGCTCACTATCAAGATTATACTTTTTTGTCATATGTTTTAAAGTACTGGGATTGATCACTTTGTCTACTAAATCACTGAACTGCTGGGCATCTAATTTAGTTGTTTGGTCCCTTATTTCTTGGAGAGCTTTTTCAATGTTTCCGGGTTTGCTCAATAAGCGTTCCATTTGGGCCTTTATGAGGGGATCTTTCGTGTTGATGAACTGGCTTATTTTATTAGCCACTGCAGTCGCATTCGATTGAGATATTGTCCTTTCTAATTCACCCTGTTTTGCTAATTTCTCTACCTCGTTAATGCTTTTACCTAAAGCCTCACTAATCTGTTTCGTTTCTGCATAATATTTTGAAATCTTATTGGTGGTAGGATCACGTGCACGTATCAGAACAATTTTCTTCTTCCTACCAGGTTTGCTATAGAGGAAATAAAGGACATTTTTTTTAATGTAATATTCGCTACTTTAGTATTATTTGGATTTGGATCTACAATCGAAATGGCTTTATGACCTACTACAGATTTCTTTTGATTTAATAATAAAGGTGAAGGTTTGGCTTCCGTCTCCTTAACAGGGGATTGTTCAGAAAATTCGTATTTTCCTATTGTACTCATATATTACCCCTAAATGAAAATCATCTATTATAATTATATCATTTACAAAATTTATTAATTAAAAATTTAATTTTATAAAATTATTGATTAAAAATTAGATATTTGATAATATATTTCTTTTACACGGAGTTTTATGGATAAAATTAAAAATTACCCATCGCCTAAAGAAATAAGCACGGCAATTGAAGATACTTTTAAACAAAAACCCATTCAATCTTCTCTTAAGACAGCAGCTATAGTTGCCTTGGTTGCTTTAACGATTCTTTTTGGGGTTTTATTAGGACCTTTAGCTCCTATTCCTCTTGTAATAGGCCTAACTACTATTATGCTAATGAACACAGCTTTTTTAGGTTGGGTTCTCTTAATGTTTGATATTACTCAATCCCTATTCGACCAATTTAAAAAAAATCATACTATAGAAAAAGTTAGAAATAAAGATGTTGTTCTCGTGTTAGAAGCAAAGCTCGATCATAATGATGCATTTCAGATGGACCAAAGAACTGAATTTCAAAAATTAGAGAAGAAATATGCGATAGCATATGAAAAAGTATCCAATCTTGAGGATATTGCAGAAAGTACTAACAGAGTGCTCATGGGAAATAATCGGATTAAAGCTATTTGGTTAAGAGCCCATGGAAATCCAACGGGGATGACCTTTTCTGAAAATTCTCATCTTACAGTTAATAATGTATCTTTATTAAAACATCATTTTAGACAAATAAATCCTGATGGATACTTTATCTTGGACTCTTGTTCAACGGGAGGAGAAAATCCCTATGGAAATGAGAATATAGCCCAAGAGATTGCTTCATTGGTAAAGGGGCGTACAGTCATTGCTCCCTCTCGTGATACTAATGTGACTTCGCTTATGATTGGGAAAGAAAACCCTTTTGATATGAAATTCTGGGTTGAAAAGCCTCCCTCTAGCCATCCTCTTTTAAAATACCCTTCCACAGTTAAAAATATTATTTCCAACATTATTTCGTTCGCAGCGGGTAGACCGCGTATATTAAAAAATTTCGCCTATGATGCTACGCAAGTCTACCATTACGGGGTCTAGAAACCCGACAAACCCCTGCCCGTGCCCGAAAAGGTTCTTTACAGATGGTTTAAAAACAAAATTAATCGGGCACGGGCAAGGGCAGGGGTTGTCGGGCAAAATATTGTTCTTAAGTTCTATTTACACCTAAGATTCTGTCTCTTAATGCTTGGATAGAGAGAAGCATCTCATCTTTATTCTCTGGGGATTTTTCTGCTTCTTTTGTAGCATGGTCTAGCATCATTAGGGCACGATCATTATTACCCATTTTAACAGACAATCGGGCTGCGCCCATAAAGTATAATGGATTATAATAATTTGGAGTTTGTTGAGTAAATTCTAAAATCTGATTTGCTCGCTGTTCAAGTTTTTCCATATTGAGATCTTTCTTTGCTTCTAGTTCAATAACAAGGTGGGTATTTCTGAACATATTGAGCAAATTAGCATTAAAATTTGGCGTATCTTCAGCAATTTGTAGTGCATTAGAGATGTGCTGATAGCTTTCTGTTAGAAACTTTTCATCAAGCATTTTATTTCTAAATTTTTCTATGGCTTTAATATTTTCTACTTGAGCCTTTTTTTGGATTGTTCTTGCAGTATCTCCTTCATCTTTAAGAAGCGGCGCTATATTATCCAGCAATTTTATTTTTTCTGATACATCTTTAAGTGCTGAGGGATTCTGATTCTTTAGATCATACATAAAACGCTCTGTGTTGTAAAGAAGCTCAGTCATTTCCCAAGCAGCATCTTTTTTTAGCTGACTAGAAGAATTATCAATAACATTCTTGCTACACTCTTTTGCTAATCCATAAATGAGATCAAAACGATCCATATTTTCTTTTGTTTTTTCATAATATATTGTTATGTTTTGATAGGTACCCCCTAACATGCGAAGAGTACGAGATAGATCAAACAATTGAGCCTTATCCTTAACCTGTTTGAGTGAATCGATACTTACAGACTCTAAGATTTTTTCTGGTAAATCCGTGATCTCTGATAAATTAGAATGTTCCCTGGCCTTTTTTAAATTCTCCTGGAGAGAAGAGGTGGATGCGTGAGCCATTAATATTTTTAAAACATTTTCTTTAATTAATCCGAAAGCAGACAATTTTAAACATAAGGAAGATTGAAAGAAACAGCGTGATTGCTCCATTTGTCCAGGATAAACTGAATGTCCCAAAAGGAAAAACAATTGAGAAATTTGATGTAAATTTTCCGCTTTTTCAAAAAATTTTGGTTTACTTTTATAGACCTCATATAAGGAACCGAAACTCCTTTCTAAATCATTTATAAAAAGTTCTCTTTTATCTTTATCATCAGGTACTCGATCAAATTCATTAAAGAGATCCGTAGCAGTTTTTAGGCTTTCAAAAAAATTCTTCTCATCCTGAGTTATGGATTGGATTGGAGTACTTCCTACTCGTTCACTTGAATCAGCAGATTTAACTGGTTTGAACATATATCCCTCATATTAAAGATTATTGCACAAATTAATGTTATTTCACGAATATATTAAAAAAACCAGTTAATAGCAAGATAAAAAAATTTACTATACATTAATGATTTTTTTAATATTTATACTAATTTTCTTTATAAAATCTTAATTATTATTAATTATAATTTTTAATTTATATTTTTTAATAAGGTTTTATTATGGTAAACGATGTTGCTAGAAATCAAAATGAAGTTAATTATGTAGACAATGAAATACAATTCCCTAAAATTTGTGTCGCACAAAAATTGTTGCTGGCCGCCTCGGTCCCCTGCGCTATCATTGCAGTGATTCCTCCACTTAGACTAGCCGGATCCTTAGCCCTTCGCTCCGTAGCCTTAATCGCATCGGCCGTAAATAGTGTGGATGCATTGAAAAAAGAAGGTGTGTTGAGTGGTTTATTGGCTGCGGGGAAGATTACCGTGGTGATTTTAGGAATTGCTGGTGTCGCAGCCGCCGCCCCTCTTTTAATAGTAGCTTCGTTAGCAGCAGATATTGCTTTTCAAAATTTAGAATTATTCAGAGCTATCATACAAAAAGATGGTCTTAGGGCTTTATGTGCAGCAGGAACTATTGTTGTTGATATTCTAGCCTTGGCTTCAATAGCAACAGGATCATGGCAGCTTATGGTAGCTGCCGCTTCAGTAAGTGCTGCCGGAATGGCCGCTTTGGGGATTTATATTGGCATTGAAGCTATAGCATATAGGGATTGGGACAAATTAATTGATGTCATCTGTTATACAGCCTTTGCATCGATAGGAATTATAAGTGCTATTACCATCAGTGAAATTGTTCAACGAAAAGTGACACAAGGGTATTTCTACGATAGAAATCGAAGTCCATATAGTAAGATCTATTATGATAACAAAGGAGATACTATCGTTGTAGCTATACCTAATGAGACCGTTAATTTTAAGCTAGATGCAAAGGATATCCCACTTAATAGGGGCACTTATGCTGTTCAAACTGCCATCATGGAGCGTGGAGTTCCAAAGTCGGTTATGTATCTAAAACCGATGAGTTATGATTTTATTACAGAAGTAGTTCAAACCCCAATATCTGTAAAAGAGCTTCCTACAGTTCCAATAGGTGGACCATCCATCGTATCAGAAAAGTTACATTAAGAATTGCAATCTATTTTTAAAATTTATTACAATTTAGATTAAATTCAACGGGATTTTTTATGGTGAATCTATTTAAAGGACCTCAATATCAATCTTTAATTCGTGATTATGAGACCCTAATCAAACTTGATGCTGCTCATGATGATAAATTGGCTATTAATAAGGGCGTTTTAGAAATCTCTAAAGGGGGTTTTTTGCAAGCGCCTACTCGGACAGTAAAAAATATCATAAAAGGTGGCTACAATCGAGAATCGGTAACACAGTACTTAGAAGAATTATCAAATAAAACTGATCAATTTGTGGCTGACCTCCTGAACAATCCGGAAAATATCGAGAATTCTCTTGCGGATACGGAACAATATCAAGAAAAAGTTAAAGATGTAGCAACCGCCTTAAGTGATATCGAGTTTCGATATAGAGAAGGTCGAAAAAACAGCATAAGCAAAAGACTACAAAACTTATATAATAAATTCTCCAATATAAATAAAACCCTTGAGAATAAAATTAAAGAAGTTAAAAAAAAATATCCTGTTGATTTTCGACCTCCTCCGGTTATTGATTTCGATGCACCGATTAATATTCACAAAATTATTTACATGCCTGCTGAGCGAGTACAACCAGACGATATTCTGCATCTAGCACAAAATGCAGAAAAACAGATCTGCTCTACCGGAAAAAAAGTAGCAGTTCTTGCAATCGCCATTTTCTCTTCCATAATAATTAGTGTCCTGTTGACAATTCCTACCGACTTAAAATGGATTGTATGGAATCCAATTGAATGGATCATAAAAGGGGAAGTAACAAGTAAAGATCCTCTAGATTGGTGGATTGATAATATATTGAGATGGGTGGATCTAAGGACTTCCCCTACAGCGCAAGCAGTTCTACCTTTTTATGCTAGTAAAATTCTTGAAGCTAAACCTAGTATTACAGATAATCACGTAAAGGTATTTACACAACTGATTAAATATGTCAAAAAAGTAGAGTTTACTCATGTCGAGTTTGGCTATAATGATATCGATAAATTCATGGACAATCTTGAGAAAGAACAACCCTTTAAAGATCTCCTTTTACCTTTAAAAATTGGAAAGAATGCTCATGCAACACTCTCATTAATTCTCAAAGGAATGGATGATAAATTAATTGCTCAGCGCGGATTTGAGGATTTTTTTATAGAACACTTTGATCAACTCCAATGGATTGATAATCCTGATCATATTTCTAAATTCAATGAAAAGAAACAAAAAAAGTTTAATGATTGGAAGAATCAATTTAATGGCAATATCATTGATATAGAAGAAAGAAAGAACTATTTTATTCGCACATGTTCATTGGATAAGTATGTTGAAAACAGAACCTATATCACGCCTGATAACCTCATAAAAATTATTGATGCTATTGGCAAAGAAAAGAATTGTCGTTCCTTTGAAACTCCTCTAGGTGATAATCCAATAGAGATAAAGCAAGCTCTTGAAAAATATGGGTTTAAGCAAAATCCTCAGTATCAGTGGAAATTCTCTCGCTAAAAAATTTACCCCAGAAAAAACAAAAAAAATTATTATACCTTTGTCTCAGGACTAACGCAGAGGCGCTGAGATGGGGCGGCGCAGAGAGATAATTGTGAATTTTCCTTTGAGACTTCCCGACTCTCCGGCTCGGCGTTAAACTCGCTTATAGAATAAAACTTGTTCCATTTTGAATTTCTAACTTTGTCTTTCCTTTACCTTTTCTCCGTGTTTAATTTCCCCATAATGCTTGTGAAACTCCAGGTTGATTTCAAATACATTGATCAACTTTTCTCCCGCGAGCCCTCCAAAAGGTGCTGAGGCATTATTTTCCAATAATTGTTCGATCTCCCTTTTAATTTCTCTGGGCTCGCGTTTTAAAAGGGATGACCACTTTGCAGCCACTCGCTCTAACTGAAATTTGGCGTTTTCAAGACTAATATGAGGATCAAGTCCTGAAGCTGAGGTTGTTACCATATCCCCTGGTACATTAACTAATTCAACATGAGGATGTTCTTGTAGCCACATTTCAAAAATTGTCGATTGAAAGTCCGATCCCGAATTCTGGGACCATTTCTCAATATCAGGAGCAACCAGTTTTCCGGCTTTAGGACCTGTTTTGTAGGTAACGATGGATCCGAGCGATTTGGCAACACGTTCGCGAAAAGCATTATTGGAAGGTGCCAATGAAGAAGAAGAGGAGGCTGCCGCATTATAAGATGCAGCAGAGGGACGGGGGTGAAAATACTCGTCTTTAGTAAAAGGCTGTGCAATCAGCTTCGATCCTAATGGCTTACCGTCAGAACCTATGATCATACTACCATTGGCCTGGAATGGAAATAACACTTGGCCAATGATCCATAATGTCAAAGGATAGATGATGCAGCAGATGATGACTGCAAAGGTGAGAAGGAGGATACTCTTTGCGAAATATTTCAACATGCTTTTTAAAACCTCAACTGATTAAATTAAGCGACACCATGGTTATGTCGATGATCTTAATTCCAATAAATGGTGCTATAACTCCCCCTAATCCCCAAATGGTAAGGTTTCTTCGAAATAAAGCTTCGGCTCCGAGCATTCGATAACGAATTCCTTTAATCGCAATGGGAATAAGCGCAGGTATAATAAGGGCATTAAAAATCACGGCTGACAAAATAGCTGATGTGGGAGAATGCAATGACATGATATCAATTTCCTTAAGCCAGGGCAATGTACTTGCAAATAGCGCAGGGATAATCGCAAAATATTTGGCCACATCATTAGCAATCGAAAACGTTGTCAAAGAGCCTCGTGTGATCAAAAGCTGTTTTCCAATTTCCACAACCTTTATTAACTTAGTAGGATCGCTGTCCAGATCGACCATATTTGCAGCCTCTTTGGCAGCTTCCGTGCCGGCATTCATAGCTAAAGCTACATCAGCCTGAGCTAGGGCTGGAGCATCATTTGTCCCATCGCCCATCATTGCGACAAGCTTACCTTTGGCCTGCTCTTCTCTAATGTAAGCAACTTTATTTTCCGGCGTTACTTCAGCAAGATATTCATCAATTCCTGCCTGCTTAGAAATGGCTGCTGCAGTGAGTGGATTATCTCCTGTAATCATAATAGTTCGCAGCCCCATCTTTCGTAAACGTTCCAACCGTTCATGAATATGTGGCTTTAAGATATCTTCAAGAGCTACAACACCCGCAATTTCGTTGTCGACAGAAATAACTAGAGGTGTCGCACCTTTTGTTGCAACACTTTCAATTAAATTTTTGAGCTCATTGGGTACATTCCCAAGATTGTCAGTGATACACTTGATGACCGCATCCGGTGCGCCTTTTCTTATCTCTCTTCCATCTGGGAGGTTCACGCCACTCATTCTTGTTTGAGCCGTAAAAGGTACAAATGTGGAAGTTGGTGGCGCATGAATGGCGCCTCCATTCTGTTTTTCATAAAGCTTTAAAATGCTCTTTCCTTCTGGGGTGCTATCCGCTACCGATGCCATAGCAGCCCATTTGCCGAGATCGGATTCTGTATATTTTCCTATTGGTAAAAACTCTGTTGCGTTCCGATTCCCAATTGTGATCGTGCCTGTCTTATCTAACAAAACAACATCCACATCCCCTGCTAACTCCACTGCTTTTCCACTGCTGGCAATAATATTAGCCTGTAAGGCTCGATCCATTCCGGCAATGCCAATGGCAGCAAGCAAAGCTCCGATTGTGGTAGGAGCAAGACAAACAAGAAGAGCGATCAATGTTGGTACATCTGTTCCTAAGCTTTTTAGCGGTGTAGTCAAGCCGAGATATTGCATCATGTACAGCTCCGCATGATAGGCCATGGGCCAAATGGGAACGACCACAATCAAAAAGATCAGTGTAAAAGCAGATAGTATAATTGCTAACGCTATCTCATTAGGAGACCTCTTGCGAACGGCCCCTTCTACTAAAGCGATCATTCTATCTAAAAATGAATCACCTTTTCCGCTGGTAATTTTAATAACGATGCGATCGGAAAGAACAAGTGTCCCCCCAGTCACACCTGAGCGATCTCCGCCAGCCTCACGCACAACAGGAGCAGATTCTCCAGTGATGGCGGATTCATCGATACAAGCTACACCTTCAATGATCTCGCCATCACCAGGGATTATTTGCCCAGCTTTGGTAACAACTCGATCACCAGCTTGCAGATCATCCGATGAAACTTCCTCAACCCTTCCCTTTGCAGTTAGACGATAAGCTATGGTTTTATGGCGCGTTTTTCTAAGGGACTCTCCTTGAGCCCTTCCCCTAGCTTCTGCAAGCGCCGTCGCAAAATTGGCAAATAAAACTGTTAGTAATAACCATATAAAGAGAGCGATAAAATAGGTGATCGGCACCAAGGTTGCTTCTTTATTCCAGGCCATTTTAATAATAAACAATAGGGTAAGAAAAGCGCCTATTTCCACAACAAACATGACAGGGTTTTTCCACTGAATATCTGGTCTGAGCATAATGAATGCATTTTTTAAGGCTATCATTGCTGTTTCTTTTTCTAATAAAGGTCTTCGAACGATGCGTCGTTGAAATGCTCGGTACTCAGGTTTTGCTGTCGATTTTGTCTCTTTCGACTTATGAGCTTTACTCATGGGATCCTCCAAATGGAATAGGCCCAAATTGTTCTGCAAGTGGTCCTAAAGCTGCAACGGGCAGGAAGAGCAAAGCGCCAATAATTAGGATTGTACCTAATATAAGACAGCCAAATGTGACAGTATCATCTCGCAAAGTTCCTAAACCAAATGGACTTGATTTCTTTGCTCCTAGAAATGCTGCCATGGCAATCGGAGCAATGATTGGAAGAAAACGGCTGAAAATAATCACCAGACCTGTAGCAATATCCCATGGCGATTGCTTCCGGCGCGGGACTGGAGTTATCATAAAAACCATAATTAACACCTAGCCCATCAAAAGCCGAACCGTTATTAGCAGAGGCTGATGAAAATTGATAAAGTATCTGCGAAAATCCATGAGCACCGGGATTGCTGATAGCGCCGATTCCCCATTGTGTTGCAGCAAAAAGGCCAGTGGGCATAAGAATCATGAGTGGATGAACAAGGATAGCTATGATTGCAAGCTTCACTTCTCGGGCGCCAATTTTTTTACCGAGATATTCAGGAGTTCGCCCTACCATCATCCCTGCTATGAAAATCCCGATAATAATATATAGCAACATATTGATCATGCCGACACCTTTTCCGCCAAATATGCAGTTCAGCCACATGCCTATCATAGGAGAAAGTGAGGCCATAGGATTAAGGCTATCAGCTTCTGCATTAACTGCCCCGCAAGTCACATTCGTCGTCAAGGCTGCAAAAGTAGCGCCTGCAGAAGTCCCAAATCGCATTTCTTTGCCTTCGAGATTGCCTAAGTGTTGGTCTACAGGCAACCCAACGACTGCTGGAATTTTCAATTTCAATTTTCCATCGGGCAGTAAGCCGTTATGAATTGTAAATTCCCTGGATGGGTGGGAGGTTAATCCTGGATTGGGTTTCAATGTATCAAAAGCAATAGACCAAATAACTGTGCCGGTCATCAGCAGAAGCATCACAGAAAATATGACTAGGCTGTGTCTCAATCTACCGAGCATACGGCCATACATCAAGACAAGGGAATAAGGAAAGATCATCATGGCCAGTGTATTTACAAAATTTGATATATCTGTTGGATTTTCGAATGGATGTGCCGAATTCATACTGTAGAAACCGCCTCCATTGGTTCCAAGCATTTTCATGGCTTCAAATGCAGCAACAGGTCCAACTACGATCGTTTGCTGTTTCGCCTGTCCATCATTGCCTATTCCCATTGCTCCGGGTTCAAGAGTGGATATTTGATACGAAGTTTGAAAAGTCATTGGACTGCCCTGCTGCATGAAAATCAGCGCAATGATAAAGGCAATCGGCACAAACATGTACACTATGACCCTCCAAATATCCACAAAAAAATTGCCAAGCAAGGAATCGCCACGCAAAGCACGAATGATTGCTGTCAATGCGCTTAAGCCAATAGCAGCTGAAACAAAAAGATTGGCAATGCCAAAGAAAATTTGACTAAAGTTGGATAAATTTGCTTCGCCCGAGTAGTGTTGTAGATCTGTATTTGTCATAAAAGAGGCGACACTATGAAAGATGGTGGTTGGTGACAAGAGTGTCTTGCCATCAGGATTTAGAGGAGTATAGGGTTGAAGGGCAAGAACAAGATAACCATAAACGAATAAAATAGTGTTAAAGAGTAGCAGGGATCCGGCGTATTGCATCCAGTTCTGTGGACCATTGTTTAAAGCATTCTCAAACCATCTAAAAATTGGCAGAGGACGGTATTTTCCATCCATGATCCATGCTATATAGGAACTCAAAGGGAAGGCTATTATTGTAGCCGCCGCAAAAAGCGCGAATGGAAGAAGCCAGGTTTGAATGAACACTACATTTCAGCCTTCTTTAAAACTTTTCAGGTCTTATCAAAGAGGCAATCAAGTAGAAAAATAGGAAGATTACGATTAGTGCTGTTAGATAAATCATATTTTCTCACAAGCTTTCACAAACAATAAGCAAATTCCCATCGCTATGATTCCTAATAAGAACATCGATGGCAGCCAAAAGAAAAGATCCATTTTGATACCTCGTTGTTGCTGTTAATTATGCAACAAATATAAAAATTCATTTATTTAAGCAAGAGTTTTCGAGTTGTATGAAAAACTTGCTAAGCCAAAAAGATTTTGTTATACGAAAAAAAGCGAGGCTGTACTTCATGAAAAACTTTGATCAGCTTAATGAACAAGAGATCATCGCTCTGGCCATTTCTCTTGAGGAAGAAGACGAACATTTTTATTCAGATCTGAATGAAGCTATCCGGAACGACTTCCCCGCTTCAGCTGCCATATTCGCTGGGATGAGATGTGAAGAATCTAACCACCGCAGGAGGCTGATTGAGCTTTACCGCCAAAAATTCGGCGAGCACATTCCATTCATTCGCCGTCAGGATGTGAGAGGATTTATCCAACGCAAGCCCATCTGGCTTTACCAGCCCATTAATTTGGAAAAAATCCGCAAACAGGTTGGTGCCATGGAAATGGAAACATCGCGGTTTTATGAAGAAGCTGCAAAGCGCACACAAGAAGCGAGTATTCGTCAACTGCTCGATGATCTCGCACGCATGGAACATGTACACATTAAGCTGGCAGAAGACCTGGAGCATGAGAATATCACCGATAAAGTGAGAGCGCAGGAATCGGAGTCTCAACGCAGACTTTTCTTGCTACAGATTGTCCAGCCTGGCTTGGCGGGACTGATGGATGGATCGGTTTCCACACTGGCTCCGCTTTTTGCCGCTGCTTTTGCCACTCACAGCACTTGGGCTGCGTTTCTCGTCGGGCTGGCTGCTTCGGTTGGTGCTGGCATCAGTATGGGTTTTGCCGAAGCTCTTTCTGATGATGGCGCACTGACCGGCCGTGGTCATCCTTGGCTGCGGGGTGGTATTTGCGGACTGATGACAGCGCTAGGAGGCATTGGCCATACGTTACCTTTTCTTTTTTCCAATTTTTCATTAGCTCTCAGCATTTCTTTTATAGTGGTTGTGATCGAGCTCTTTGCTATCTCTTGGGTGCGCAACCGTTATATGGATACTCCGGCGTTCTCAGCTGTCGTACAGGTCATGTTAGGCGGTATCCTAGTTTTCCTCGCAGGCATTATTATCGGCAACTCATAGTTAGTGCCCTATTATCTTTTTTATTATCATCCACCAGAGGCTGTGAAAAAAATTACCACGGAGAAGGCCACAAAGTAAACAAACGAGTATTAAAACAAAAATTAATCAGGTTATAGATTAAATAATGATGATACTTACTCTTTTACACTTTTTTTCTTGTTTGTTATCTTTGCAGTTTTCTCTGTGGTGGTGAATTTAAAAAATATTTGTCATAGCCAATACTGGAATTTCCTGATAAACCACATTTTTACAAGTTGCACTAGGGCACAGTAGCAAATCAGTGTCGCCAGTAACCAGTAATAATAATCATTGGGTAAAGGTACCATAGCAAGGCTTGTTCCTACATAAGTATAAGGAATATAAATCCCTACCGCCATGATAAAAATTGTTGTTAAAATCAGCGGTAGAGATGCCATACTTTGTATAAAAGGAATTTTTCTTGTCCTGATCATATGGACAATTAATGTCTGCGACAAAAGCCCTTCAACAAACCATCCTGTTTGGAATAAAGCCTGACTTTCAATCGAATTTGCTCCGAAAATAAACCACATGATAGCAAATGTTGTGTAGTCAAAAATGGAACTTATGGGTCCAATAAAAACCATAAATTTTACAATCCCTCCAGGCTGCCACTTTCGAGGTTTTAGCAAGAATTCGCGATCTACGTTATCAAAAGGAATAGTAACTTGAGAAATATCATAAAGAAGATTTTGAACGAGCAATTGTATAGGCATCATAGGCAAAAAAGGCAACAGGGCACTAGATCCTAATATACTGAAAACATTGCCAAAGTTTGAGCTTAATGCCATCTTGATATATTTTATTATATTCCCGAATGTTTTGCGACCTTCGAGAACACCTTCTTTAAGAAACATCAAGCTTTTTTCAAGCATGATGATATCGGCTGATTCTTTGGCTATATCCACAGCAGTATCGACAGAAATTCCGACGTCAGCTTCGCATAGCGCCGGAGCATCATTGATACCATCCCCAAGAAAACCGACTGTATGTCCTTTAGCTTTAAGCATGGCAATGATTCTAGATTTCTGCAACGGTGACATCTTTACAAAAATAGTCGTTTCATCCACTTTAGCCTTGAGCTCCTCGTCACTCATGTTGTCAATTTCATGACCGTTCAATGAGTTCTCAACAGTTAATCCAACCCATTTGCATATTTTTCTTGTGACAATTTCATTATCTCCTGTCAAAACTTTAACCTGGACCTGTAGTTCCTTTAATTCCGCTATAGCGATTTCCGCAGTTTGTTTGGGAGGATCCAGAAAAGCCAGAAATCCAAACAGTACAAGAGAGTTTTCATCTTTTATTTTATATTCCTTGTTCGGTAAAGCAGGCATTTCTTTATAAGCAACTGCCAAGACACGTAATCCATCTTCATTCAATTCATCCCTTAATTTCAGAGATTCGTTTTTAATTTCTTCTGTAAAAGGAACTACCTCGCCATTAACACATGCTTGTGTACAGACATCCATTATTTCCTCGATAGCTCCTTTACATATCATCAGATTGACCTGAGGGTCTTTTTCCACCACTACTGACATCCTACGTCTTGTAAAATCGAACGGAATTTCGTCTACTTTACGGAATGCTTTTTCAAGCTGCAATTCATGTTTAACTTCTCCATGCTCTAGCACTGCAATGTCCAAAAGATTTTTTAAGCCGGTTTGATAATAGCTATTGAGAAAACCATACTGAAGGACTGTTTTATTGGCCTCCCCTTTAAGATTTAGGTGCTTTTCTAGAATAATGCGGTCTTGTGTTAAGGTCCCTGTTTTGTCGGTGCACAAAATATTCATGGCCCCAAAATTTTGGATCGAATTGAGACGTTTTACTATCACCTTGCTTTGAGCCATTTTAAGTGCGCCTTTTGCTAAATTGGTCGTCACGATCATGGGCATCATTTCAGGAACGAGTCCTACGGCTACCGATACAGCAAAAAGGAATGATTCAAACCAATTTCCCTTAGTTATACCATTGATGAGAAAAACGACAGGAACCATGACGAGCATAAAACGGATCATCAACCAAGTTACTTTATTGATGCCGATATCAAAGCTTGTCATAGGGCGACAACCAACAATATTTTTAGCCATTGAACCAAAGTAAGTTTTATCTCCCGTTGCTATCACCACGGCAAGTCCGGTACCATTCAAAACGTTTGTCCCTGTAAAACACATATTGGGATTGTCAAGGAGGTCTTTGGCAGTATTTTCCTTACCTATAGGAATATCAAACTTTTCGACAGGCAGGGCCTCTCCTGTCAAAGCAGACTGACTGACATATAATTCTTTTGAAGAAATCAGGAAGACATCCGCAGGCAGCATATCACCCGCTGAGAGAAAGATAATGTCTCCGGGTACAATATCCTCGAAAGGAATTTCTATTTTTGTCGGAGGCGATTTTGAATCTCCTCGACGAATGACTAGCGCTTTTGTGCTGACCATGGATTTAAGTTTTTCGGCGGACAAATTAGAGCGAAATTCCTGAATGAAGCGAATGCCGACACTTAAAGTGACCATTGCAGCGATGATGATGGTACCATCCATATCACCTAGGAAATAGGTGACAAAGATCAAAGCCGTTAGTAAAATATTAAAGGGATTTAAATAACTTCTTAGCAATAATTGATACCAAGTTGGCGGCTTTTCCATGGAAATTTCATTTAAGCCGTACTCTCTAAGACGTTCTCTAGCCTCACAGCCTACGAGACCATTCTCATCTGTTTCCAGAAGTTGGAACACCTCATAGGAGATCATTTGTGAGTATTTTTGCAGATTCTCGGTTACACCTTTAATAGATTCAGCTTCTTTGTGAGGAAAAAGCCAAAGTGAAAACTTAGCCAATGCTGTTTGAAAAATGTTATTCATATATTCTTTTTAAATTCACTATCCAAGATACTTACATTTTCTGTAAATAAAGTTGTCCCAAGGTGATAAAGCAGAAAATTCTAGATAAGTTAGAAGAATAGTTGGGGAAGTGCCTTCATGAGATGTGTAAAAACCTAAGTTGTTTTTTTTTCACCACCACAGATGCCAAGAGCACAGACAACAAATTAAACACAGAGAAAACACAAAGTAAACTGCAAAGATAACAAAGAATTTCTATTTGAAACTCAACTTTGTCTTCTCTTTGCGTTTTCTCTGTATTTTAATTTTGTTTAGTTGATGACACCGCCATATTGCATGGATACTCCAGCGTTCGCGGCTGTCGTACAGGTTATGTTAGGCGGTATCCTAGTTTTCTTTGCAGGCATTATTATTGGCAATTCATAGTTAGTTTCCCATCATCTTATTATCCAATTGATAGGGAATAAATTAGGTATAAAGTAATCCCTGCGATGGATGAAGAATTTTAAATTCTTTCAATTTTATTTGACAAAAAATTTTTCTTTTCTAAAATGCATTCAACTTATTTTTAGGAGAAAATATGGCAGCTTTATCTAATGATGCTATTTCAAGACAAAAGCAGAACTATATTGAGTTATACAAAAAAAATTTATCGAATAATCAGGGGAAAAAATGGGAATTTTTACAAAATCAAAAAAGTGATTCAGCACCCCATAAACTTCCTAAACTAAATCAGCTGAATTCAATTTCTAAATTGGAATTAACATATACTAAAATTACTGAACTAGATAGTCTACCTGATCAAATTGAATCTCTTCATTTACATGCATGTTCATTTCCATCTGATTTTTCCTTAAAAGCATTAGGTCGAATAAAAAAAGTTACATTAAGTAGTTGTCAAAATACCATCGTTATAGAATTTCCAACTGAGAATAATCAGTTAAGGTCTCTTCGAATTTTAAATCACTCGCCTCGTTTATTGGATAACACATTTAAAAGTTTTCCAAGTTCATTGAGTGAATTTGAAATAACTGGAGCTGATATTACAGATACTACAATTGAAAAACTTAGTACTAATATTAAATTAGTGAAGTTAGAAGATTGTCCGCAAGTTACAATAAATCAACAAAGAGCAAAATTCCTCTTTAAAGAATGTACATTTGTGGGATTAAAAAATGAAACTTCTGAGACTGATAAACTTCGTGAGTCATTAGAACAAGCTATTATCGGACAACCACAAGCTATTAGCACAGCCTTTAAATCCCTTTGTATGATTATGTCGGGAATAAGACCAACCGGGAGGCCAGCCGGCGTGTTTTTATTCGTTGGTCCTTCTGGAGTTGGGAAAACAGAATTAGCAAAGACGATAGCTTCTTTAGGAAAACGACAGCTTCTGCGATATGATATGTGTGAGTACCAATTAGAACATGATGTAGCTAAACTCCTAGGTGCTCCTCCCTCATTCGTGGGTTATGAAAATGGAGGAGAACTTACTAATGCCGTTTCAGATGACCCCAATGCGCTCGTCTTACTTGACGAGATTGAAAAAGCCAATCCTACTATACATAAAGTTCTTTTTGGGGTTTTCGATGCAGGGCGAATGACCGACGGTCGCGGAAAAACAACTGATTTTACAAAAACTACTATTATAATGACATCCAATCTTGGTGCTGACAAAATTGCTTCTTTGAATTGGAGCAATGGGGAGCGAGCTGTTGAAGAATCTAAGAATATTGTTATCGGATTATTAAAACAGCAAGCAGGCTCTGCGTTCGCAGGCAGAATTGATGTTGTAGTACCTTTTTGTCCCCTAGAAAAAATTACTATGAAAAAGATTATGCAATCTAAAGTTACTCGTTACGAAAAAAAATTCCTTCAAGAACATCAAATCCATCTTAAAATATCTGAAAGTGTATGGCTTTCTCTATTAGAGAATCTCGATCCAGCTCTGGGAGCTCGTCCTTTAGAAAGGAAGTTTGAATTAGAGGTAAATGCAGAAATAAGTCAAGCTCTTCTGAATCATTCAATCAAAAAAGGCGATCATCTAATTGTATTGAAAAACAATGGAAAAATTGAGTTGCATCCAGATAGGTCTAAATAAATTTAAAAATACCTTCAAGGAGGAAAAAATGTCAATGTCACCTTAATTAGCACAAGTTCAAAGAGAGGCTAGATATGAGGTATATAAAGATGAATTAATTAAAAGTTATAAAGCAAATTTATCAAAAGGAAAAAAATGGGAATATCTTAAAACTAATAAAGGCAGTGTTGTAAAAACAATGGCATTAACAACTGGCAGTGCTGCGGGAACTGGTGCGGTAATTGGAGCTATCTCGGGAGCATGTCTAGGATGCCCTGGAGGGCCTCCTGGTGCATTAGCGGGCGCTGGCATAGGTGCAGGAGTTGGTTTTGTTGTTGGAGGCGCAATTGGTTTTGGTGTAGTGACTTATGATTATTATAAGTGGAAAAAAACGGATGAAGGTAAAAGATGTGGTGGTGAAATAAGCGCCTTTTTAAGTCACGATCCTTTATTGAAACAATGTCTTTGTTCTAAGACTTCAGAAATCGCAATGGATCCTGTTAGAACACCTGATGGAGCCTTATACGAAAGAAGCGAAATTGAAGATTGGATTCAAAAAAACGGAACAGATCCAAAAACAAATAAACCACTAAAAAAGGATGATCTAAAAGAGGCACCCGAAGTCGCCAATCTTGTGTGTAAATCGATGATAAAACTTTTGGAAGAAGACATTGATATGTTAAAAAAAAATAATTGTGACCCTGGATTTATTAAAGGTATGGAAAAATTAAAGGAACAAGCATTGCAGCAAAGAAGTTTCAATTATAAAAAGGACTTGGACAAGATTGAACTTGAGAGAAAAAATGGAACAATAACTTCTTCCGACGCTGAGAAGATGATCGCAGAAAAATTCCTTTCTTATTATGGTGACAAAGCAGAAAATTTTAAATAAGCTAGAAGAATGTTCAAAGAAGTGATTCAAGAGATATGTTATAATTATCAAGGACGCAATTGTTAAAACCTATTTGAGTCCTTCCTAAATTATACTTGAAACCCGATTGTCTCCCTATTCTTTTGCAAGAGCTTGGCGAAGAAGACGAGATGGAAAAGAAAAAAATGAGGGCATACTGCTGCTATGCCCGAATTTGTGCGACCGATATGTCGTTAAACTAGAAGGTGAAAGTCCTTTACGGGCTCTAGTAAGGAGAACCGTTAGTGAAGGCAAGGGTGTCTATCGTGAGATGGAATCTGAAGAAAGCCGTATACAAAATGCTGGCTTGACGAACAGGCAACCTAGAAATAGGTGGCGCATATGAGGCAGTGACTCTAGGAAGAAGGGCGCAAATGAGTCCAAAGTCCAATACTTACTCAGAAGAGTCCCTGTAGATGCGACAGAAAATAATAACTCAAGCTTCGAGACAGTCTTTCAAATCTTGTCTATTTCGCTAAGTTGTCAGGAGAGAATAGGGGGACAATCGGGTTTGAAAGAGCATCAATTAAAATAATTGAGACTAAACTCTCGGTGTTGAGTATCTACTAAGATTTTTTTCAGCCTCTTCCAACGATTGAATCTTCTCTTGGGAAACTAAGCATAAAGGAGTTTTGATACGAGCAACTGGATCATGCATGATATTGTAAAACTGAAGAGTTATATTAGAATAATTTTCTTTATTCAGTTCATGAATAATCGCTCTAACCTGTTTTTTAAAGTTCTTCTTTAATGCTGGGAAGTTATTAGGCCCTTTTTCAGTTTTAAAAGAATTCAAACAAAATTCCTTAAAGTCTTTATCAACATCTTCTTCAATGATTGTTAATGCCTGATCATAATATTCATCCATCAATTGTTTAGTATGGATAGCCTCGGCATTCTTTCTCTTAGGCTTTTGCACTTTTTCCAATTTAATATCTGCAGGAGGCTGCTCCTGAATTTCAACCTTTGGGGGTTCAACGACAGGAGGATTTTCTTTGGGTTCTTCTCTGGCCACTGGCAAATTTTTTTCTAGAGGCTTTATTTGAAGAGGTTCTTTTTCTTTAAATTCTATGTTATTGTTAGGTTGGTTTAGAGGCTCCGCTCCCACAAATTTAGGAATCATTTCGTTAGCAACATGATTTACTTTTAAAAGAGTTGATATATGACGAATTTTAAGAATTTCTTCACGCTGTGGATGTACTGCAATAAGACCCACAATCTGATTAAGATCAATGATTCCTTTGCCAGTAAAAAAAAGTTTAATCGCTACTAAAAATCGCCCACACCAATTTTTTTCTTTAGAATAATTGATTAAATCTTTTACTGTTAGTTCTCTAAAGCCTAATAATAAGGCACCGATTTTATTCTCATTTCTAATATTTCCCATAAAATCCTCAAAAAATTCTCTGAATAAAAAGTTTACAAAATAAACCGACATAAGTCAAATATTTAGATGAAAAAGCCCTGATGGTTTCATCTTCTTCGACTCTTCTATATCATGATTGATGGGGAATCCCAAGTCCGTGTAAATAAGGTCGAGATCTTCTTGTAAACTCTTTTTTAAATTAAACTCTGACTCTAAGCCTAGCAGAGACCTGACATAGGCATGTAAAAGCCAAAACTGTTCCAGACTATTTACAAAATCCTTACGTCTTTGTCGTCTTAATGCCAGAATAATTTTTGGAATCTCAGTCTCAAAATTCTCTGCATTAATCTCTTTGGCATCTATTTTTTCTTTTAAGATGGCCGCTGTTATTAATGTACCAGTTCTTCCAACCCCTGCCTTACAATGAATTAATACTTTTTTATCTTTAAGTTCATTATTTAATAGATCGACAAAAGAACTTAATTCACTAACGGAAATGAATTTGCCATCGGGCCATAAGCCGTAATGCAATCGTTTGACCTCTTTAACTAAATCTGAATCATCTTTTTTTAATTCATATTTAAAGATATTTTTCCCTGGTTCTATTTGTTGATTATCAATAAGATTTACAGTGATTTTATCATACTTTATATCCTTTGCAACTCTATCCTGAGGCGCATAATAGATCCCCCTACTTCTTTTTTCGCCTTCGGTAGTTAGGTCTATAATAACATCGCATTCTTCAAAAACAATTTTCCAAAAGTTAGGCTGGGCATCATAATCTGGCAATTGACTAGCTATAAACTTCCTTGAAGATACACCTTCACCAACATAATTTGCTAAAATCCATTCAGTGTTTTTTCCAAAAAATATGAAGGGATATTTACCCGCTACTGTGGCCTCTTGATAATCATAATTTGGAAGAAATTGTTTAGTTTTATTCTCCAATTCTTTCCAGCTTTTACTAATGAACTCCTCTTCTGTAGGAATAGGTTGAGGAATTTTCAATAGTTGTGGTGTCGCGAAAACCTTGAATTCTTTATCAACTTCTTTTTTCTCTTCAGCCCTGGGATTGGCTTCTATAGGTTGAACAACTGGGGGTGGCGCCGCAATCGCATTTTCTATAAGATCAGGGGGTTTTGGATTACTGGGAGTATTATCTTTTTTCTTAATTTTGGAGGGAATAACCTTTAAGTTATCCCCTATAATAGTTTGATTGAGCTCTTTAAAAAGCGTTTTTCTACGCCATTTAGAAAAAAAATGTTTAATTTTTGTTATAATTCGCGTTAAAAAGTTTTCTTGATTGATTTGACAATTAGGAGTTTTATAACCCAAGTCTTTAATAACTTTAAAAACCCTAAGAAAATTTCTTATTTCATTTTTATCTTGTTCAGGCTTGAGTGCTTCATTTTTAACTGCTAAAATCAAACTATTTAATGAAATATTTTTAAAACCATTCCCATCTACTGGTTGATAAGTAAAGCGACGACCATGCAAAAGAGTAAATGTGGGCTTTAAGTTTTCGATATCAGCTGGAGTTAAATTAACTTCTTTTTTAATCTTTAATTTCATAAATATGTTAAATTTTTAATGTCAATTTTGGTAATTTAACAAAAAATAAAATAAAAATATATATAAATCTTGGTGTAACCCGTAATTGCTCTTCGATGACAGATTTTTTAGCATTAGGTGATAGGAAGGCTATTTTGCATGGTTTCAATTTTCTATCATCAAATAGCTTGAGGAAAATCATTTGGAATTTTATAAGACTGCCATAATAAGTGGGTAATTATGCCATCGAGCATGAGTGATATAGTCATTGATACAATTCGCGAATTCATGCTGGAAAATCAACGGGCAGTAACGGAATTGACACCCGAAACACAGATATTAGCTGAAACTTCCTTGGATTCTTTAGATCTTGCAATTGTTCTGGTAAAAATGGAGATAAAAACCGGTAAAGATCCTTTTAAACAAGGATATATCTTTTTTAGTACTATACAAGAATTGGCCAAGTTATATGAGGAATGATTTTCTTTATTTACCGGAACAAACAATTTCCTTAAAAGATTTTGAGGAAACATTGGCTGCTACGAAAAGTCTCTTTAAGGTGCATCATACAATCCTAGTCAAAAGTCAAAATCTCTTAACGCTATACGCTTCTATCCTTGCAGCTAGGGATCTTAATATCTCCCTCTATATTTGTCCTTTTTCTTTAAGCGATATGCAAGTTCAAGAGTTGACAATCAAGTGGAACGGATCGTTTTATTTTGGAGAAAAGATAGAAACACCGACTGCAGAAAAGGAAAACAAAATTCCTTGTCTGGGTATTTTTACTTCCGCCACAACCGGAGAACCAAAAATAGCGCTTCATCGTTGGGAAGCAGTTGAATCATCTTCACAATTCGTACCACAAAAGCTTCATCAGCAAACCTGGTTATTAAGCTACGCACCTTGGAGCTATGCGGGTTTACAGGTTTTCTTTTCGGCTTGGAATAGCCAGGGTTCAATTTATTACCGTGCAAAACAGTTTAAAGATATTTGTCAGGACATGGTAAAATACGCTGTAACTGTTGTCTCTGCTACCCCTACCTTTTGGAAAATGCTCATCGGAGCCTGGCCTCAAGACTTAAAAGTCCCGTTCTTATTGCAAGCGACATTGGGCGGAGAAATTGTTGATCAGTCGGTCATCGATCTGATTAATGCTTTTTTTCATCCTCGTCACCTAACACATATCTATGCCTCAACAGAAGCCGGGACGGCCATTGTTGTGTCAGATAGACTTGCGGGATTCCCTCTATCAGCATTAGAAAAGCAGAACAAAAATGGCGTTATGTTAAGAATTATCGATGATGAACTTCAAATTTTTTCTCCGTTAGGTATGGAAAACTACGTTGAAGAGGTTCACCCAAAGACTGGAGCATGGATTAAAACCGGCGATTTAGTCCAAAAAAAGGAAGGTCGAGTTTACTTCCTTGGAAGAACAGATGGTAGGATTAACATCGGTGGAAGGAAGGTTTGCCCTGAAGAGATTGAACAGGCTTTGAACTCCCTTGATGATGTTGAGGATTGTCTGGTATATGAAAAAAAAAGTCCTATAGTTGGAAATTTAATTGCTGCCGATGTTGTGATCAAAGGCTCTAAACAATTTAATTCCAGAGAAATTAAACAAAAGCTTAAAAAACTATTAGAAGAATATAAGATACCGCATATTATTCGGAGGGTCGATCATTTTGCAATCTCAAGCACAGGAAAAAAAATCCGAACACTCACTTAAACATGTTGTCATATCAGGTGGATCCAAAGGGCTAGGCCTATATTTATCGCAGTTTCTGCTTAAGCATGGATATAAAATAAGTTCATTTAGCCGTCGTAAGACAGAAGAGGTTGAAATCTTGTCAAAGGCTCATGGTGATGATTATTATTTTCTTGAAGCCGATGGATCCAAATCAGCAGATATAGACTCCTTTTGCAGAAATGCCATCGAGAAGCTAGGAAATATTTATGGTGTAATTAATAACGCTGCAGTAGCCGTGGAAGGAGTTCTTGCTACACTTCCAGAGATAGAAATTGAAAAAATGCTCGCTATTAATCTGGGAGGAGCGCTTTCTTTAACTCGGCTTTGTTTACGCAACATGCTTCTTTCCAAGGAAGGTGGAAGAATTATTTCCATTAGCTCAATAGCAGGGAGTAGAGGCTACACAGGGCTTGTTGTTTATTCGGCCACCAAAGCGGCACTGGAGGGTATGACACGCAGCCTTGCTAGAGAGCTCGGATCTCGGCAAATTACTGTAAATACTATTGCTCCCGGCTATATGTTGACTGATCTTTCCCGATCATTAAACGAAGAGCAGCGGCAAACCATCATCAGAAGAACGCCGTTGGGACGGCTAACTGAGTTCGAGGATGTTATGCCAGTAGTAGAGTTGCTGTTATCGGAAAAAGGAAAATTCATTACAGGCCAAACCATCGCAGTGGATGGTGGGTTGTCTATCTAAAAGGAAGTATAGTGTTATCATTTAATGCAGAAAAATTGGAGCAGGGGTTAAGGGATTTAGGAATTCAGGAGGGGGATCTCATTCTCTTGCATAGCGATTTAATGGCACTTGGCATGCCTCATCATACTCAAAGCAGACAAGAAATTCTAACATTTTATTGGGATGTTTTTCAGAGAGTTCTTGGCCCTACCGGAACACTTGCAGTGCCTGCCTACTTTTATGAATATGCTCGCTTAGGAGAACCGTTTGATACTGAAAGTTCTCCGGTCTCAAAATCGTTAGGGGCATTCAGTGCCTATGTGTGTACACTACCTGGAAGAATCCGCAGTTGCAATCCCCTGCAAAGTATTGCTTCAATTGGACCGAAAGCTGCAGAAATATCGGGAGGTGATTCATTGAGCGGATATGGAGTTAACTCTCCTTGGCATCGATTACGCCAACAAGGAGGAAAGATAGTTTTCCTTGGTGTGGATATGGAAGTGATGACCTATGTCCACTACATTGAACAACTCGTGGGTGTCCCTCATCTTTATTTTAAAGTCTTTGATTATCCAGTATATCGTAACGGAAAACTCATTCCCGGTAAACCGGTGAGTGCTGTTCGTTATCTTGACTATGACATTGAGTATTACCTTAAACCTTTTGAAGAACTGCTTTTCAAAAAAGGACATGCTAAATCTGTTCAGGTTGGCAAAGGAAAAATTTTACTCGTCAACGCTGAAGAAGCCTATCAAGAGGGCATTAAATCTTTAGAAAAAAATCTCTATTTTTTCCTGAAAAGAATTCCTAAGTTTCTAAAGGGAAAAATCCCTTATGATGGTGTTACTGGAAAATTAATAAAGAGAAATTTATGAATGGTTCCATTGCCGATAAGATCGTTCAAGATCTCTGGAATTCCAATCGAAATTTTTGTTCGAGCGATTACGATAAATGTTTGGAATATATTAACAAGATCATTCCTTTAAAAATATATCATTACCCTGAAAATGGTAATTATCATGGATGGGCGATCCCCCCAAAGTGGGATCTCATCAAAGGGGAAATCAGATGTCATGGTGAAGTCATTTTTCGGGCTACCCAACCCTTACATATTATTGGACTATCAAAAAGCTTTTGTGGGGAAGTAAGTCAAAATGAACTGAAGAAACATCTGCATTATGATTCACGGCGTCCTGATGCTATTCCCTACCATTTTAGGCAAAATTATCGTCCTTGGGATAGGGACTGGGGTTTTTGTGTTCCCAAGCAGTTTTATGATTCATTAGAAGCTGATAGTTATAGTATTGAATTGGTCACACAAGAATCTGCCGGGTACTTGAATGTTGGTGAACACACCCATCAAGGGGAAAACCAGGAAACATTTGTTTTTGTCGCTCATTTGGACCATGGAGGTATGGCCAATGATGACTTAGCAGGTGTTGCTGTAGGTGTAGAGGTATTTAAGCATCTTTTATCTAAAAAAACGAAATTTTCTTATCGATTGCTTCTTGTGCAAGAGATCATAGGATCAGTCTACTATTTAGGAAAAAATCCTGAGGCCTCTTCGCATGTCTTAGAATCCTGTTTTTTGGAGATGCTTGGGTCCGATACCCCTCTTAGTTTGCAACATACTTTCAAAGGCGAAAGCTTTTTAGAAAAGGAACTATCCGCCATTCTGACAAAGAAAAAAGATGCAGGTGAAGGACCATTTCGCAGTATTGTGTGTAATGATGAAATGGTCTGGGAAAGTTTTAATATACCCATGGCCAGCTTATCACGTTTCCCTTATCCTGAATATCATTCTGATCTAGACAATCTCAATATCATCAAGAAAGAAGCTTTAAAAGAGTCTGTCGAAATCATCTTAGAGCTGATTGATAGATTGGATAAATCTACATTGATGCGTAAGAAGTTCCAAGGGGTTTTGGCTCTTTCCAATCCCGAATATAATCTATACATTGATCCGGGCCAGATGGCTTTCGGTATTGTTGTGCCTGATGAGCTTAAATCTTTACGACTTTTGATGGATTTCCTCCCCATTTTGCCGAAAGAGATGTTCATTGAACAGATAGCTGATAAAGTAAACCTATCTTCCGACAAAATTCTTGACTATTTACGAAAGTGGCAAGAAAAGGACCTAATCGAGTTGATCTAAAAAGCGAAAGAGGCCTTTCGCTTTTTTGAAAATTTAAAAATCATCTATTACTTTGATTTTATCGATTTTAAAACTGGAAACAGTATTACTAAAAGAAGGCAATGTATTCTTTATAAACCAACTAGCAGAACACCACGGATACTCTGTAGCCAATTTTACTATCCCATGATGAACTGCTCCATCCTAATATCTTGTTCTTACAATTGTGAGACGCTGAATCCACAGCAATGCTATTGCCTGAATCACTGCCGCTGCCGCCCAGATAAGAGGAGTAAGCAAGAGAAGGGGTAGAATCAATCTTGGCAACAAAAGCATCCCCGGGTCCTGCTAAAACAGTCTGAAAGGCGTGTACGATTGGAAAATTTGTAGATTGAGTAAAACATGTGACGTAGGCATTGCCAGCAGAATCTACGGCGATACCAAATCCAGCATCATTAAGACTGCCGCCCAGGTAAGAGGAATAAACGATTACTGGGTCAATGACTAACTTTGCGGATTTGTCGTAGTTTCCTAAGGAAAGCCGACTTCATTGTGTGCGAGTTATACAAAATCACCATTGATAGAGACTCTATTGCCACTGAAGGTTTGATAGACGATGGGCTTTTTCATTTGTACTTCTTCACCATCTCCCATTTGAATGCAAAGATTGACGCTATCATCAATGAGAAGACTTTGGGCACCTTCGATGCGCAAGCGCGCCATTTGTGCATTGGCCTGAGGCGAGAGGCAAAGATCATATTCAAGCTGTTCATTGCTTCCATAAAAAAGCGCATCAATGCCTGGATATAGCCCCTCATACTGCACCCTGGCAAAGTTAGAGATGTCCGTACGCCACTTTGCCGGATCATTGCCAATGAAGTAATTGCTCTTGCAGGCTTGCTCGTCTATTCCCAAAATCCTTGGATCTTGCGTAGCTCCCACAAATTGCAGCTTTAAAACAGAAGAAGTGTGCTTTGATTCTTCTTTTAAGCCTTTTTTAAGCACCATCACAATTTCTTGAGGAGTAAAGTAAAAGCCATAGCCACGGCCTTTGACGAGATATTTGACGCTCGGATCTATTTGCCCCTCATTTTTCTCAAAATAGAGGGGAATCTTGAAGGATTGAACCGGTGACTTCTTTGGCGAAGCGAGCAGCGACGAAGTGAGCAGCTTTCCTTGGAAAGAAAGAACTCTTTCTTCGAATAGAGAATGACAAAAATAGAGTCCTGTTACCATTAGGCAAAAGAAAGCCAGCCCCAAAAGCTTTGGCTTGATAAATGAATGCATATCTTCAACTCCCCTTAAAGTTAAAGTTTTAAGACAAAGCACACAAGAGATAAGTCTTAAGTAAGTTCAAAACCCAACTCGCCCCCCTAAATCAGGCTTGAACAAAGCCGAACTTGACAAGTGGAATCAAAAGATTAAAAGATTGCAAGATCTGCAATAAAACTGATGCCACTTTTGCAATTAAAACCCCCTCAACATTTCGCTAAAAGCTCGCCGTTCTGCTATTGCTCGCTTAGTGTAACGGTCTCAGCCGAAAAGCGAAAGGCCTCTTCGCTTTTTTGAAAATTTAAAAATCGTCTATTACTTTGATTTTATCGATTTTAAAACTGGAAACAGTATTACTAAAAGAAGCCAATGTATTCTTAATAAACCAACTAGCGGCATTTGATGGGATAGCGGCAGCCGGACTTGAACCGACGACAAACGGATTATGATTCCGTTGCTCTACCAACTGAGCTATACCGCCAGTGAAAAATAGCGGGGGAAGGATTCGAACCTCCGACCTTTGGGTTATGAGCCCAACGAGCTAACCCCTGCTCCACCCCGCGTCACTTAAGATAGAAGTACAATAACATGATGATCATTTATTAGCCAATGATTTAATTATAGCAATGAAAAACTTCGCCAAGGATATTATTTTATAACTGTTTTTAAGATCTCCCAGGTTCTTTGTGTGCCTCCATTGACTTCCTTAAGCATGCGTAGGCCATTTTGGCCCATTTCGGTCCGCTTATTAACATCTTGTAACAATTCATTGATTCTTGTACCTAAATCTTCTATGGCTACCTGTTCTCCCGCTTTATATTCTTGCATAAGCTCTATAAGTTCTGGCTGAGAATGCATAAAGGGACCATATAGGACTGGTACACCATACCAGGAAGGCTCCAATATATTGTGGCCCCCTACTTTGGGAGTATAACTTCCAGCCACAATCGCTAAGTCCGCTAACTGATAACATTTGCGTAAGACTCCCATAGCATCCACTAGGATGACTTTGGCATTTTTTGCCCCTGCCTCAAGCCGACTAAAACGGGCATAGGGAATATTTTCCTTTTCTAAAAGACCGGCAACTTCATTAAAACGTTCGGGATGCCTTGGCACAATAATAAATTTGACATGAGGGTGTTTGGACCAGACAATTCGTGCCTGCTCCAAAATGAGTTTTTCTTCAGGATCATGGGAGGAACCTACGACGATAATTTGATTCTCAGGCTCTATCTGAAATTGTTTTTTCCAAATTTCATACTGTTCTTTTGCAAGAATAGGATATTCATCATCGAATTTTAAATTGCCTGTAATTTGCATCTTACTTTGATCAATGCCTAAAGCTTCGAATCGTTCACGATAATGCTTGCTCTGAATGCAAAATACATCGAAAAAAGCAAATAGCTTTTTAGAAAAAAAAGGGATTGTTTTAAATCGTCTAAATGATCGTTCAGAAATTTTACCGTTGGCTAGAGCAATTACAGCTCCTACATCCTTTGCACTTTTAAGAAAATTGTACCAAAAATCTGTTTCTGAAAGGATCACTAAATTGGGTGCGGCACGCTTCATAATGGGATGTATTACAAAGCGGAAATCAATGGGAAGATAGACATGATAATCTGCAAAAGGGATGTTACGTTTGGCTTCGGCATGTCCTGTGGCACTCACATTCGATATGACGATGACGGGGTTATTAAACTGATTGCGTAGCGTTTTTACAAGAGAAGAAATGGCTTTGGTCTCCCCTACTGATACGGCATGCACCCAAATTAAAGGACGTTTTCCCTTAGTAATCACTGGAAAATTAAATCCTAAGCGGGGAACTATATTTTGTTTTTTGCGTATCAAATAATCATAGGCTGCTTTAGGCAAATAGATGATTGCCAGTAGCCATAGCGCAATTTCATATAAGAATGATAGAATCATAGTAATCCAAAATGTTTTCATTTATTTTAAAGAAAAAAGAATAAAGAATGAAGTATAAATTTTATAATTTGGCAAATGGATTCAA
The DNA here is from genome assembly GCA_963833865.1 of uncultured Parachlamydiaceae bacterium. Lineage (GTDB taxonomy): Bacteria > Chlamydiota > Chlamydiia > Chlamydiales > Parachlamydiaceae > Neochlamydia. The sequence continues at coordinate 114,340 of CAWHZN010000011.1, forward strand.
TTTAAAAATACCTTTCTCTTTTTTCAAGGGTTGGCCATCGGTTTTTCGATCCTGGCCCATTTTGGCCGTCAATGATATGCGCTTCCGCGCTGAATCCACTGCCAACACCTTCACTTTCAGGCGTTTTCCAACATGAACCACTTCAGATGGGTCTTTAATAAATCGATCGGCTAATTCAGAAAGATGTATAAGTCCATCTTGGTGCACCCCAATATCGACAAAAGCGCCAAAGGCCGCTACGTTGGTCACAACTCCTTCTAGTACCATGCCAATTTTAAGATCCTGAATTGTATTTAAATCTTGTCGAAATTGCAATTTTTCGAAACTTTCTCTTGGATCTCTTCCCGGCTTCTGCAATTCCAAAATAATGTCATTAAGTGTATGTTCGCCTACGAAATCGGAAACATATCTTTTGATTTCAATTTTTCGAATTAGGCCATTGTCATTCATCAGTTGTTGAAGAGATACGCCCATGTCTTGAGCTATACTTTCGACCAAACTATAGCGTTCAGGATGAACCGCTGAAGAATCTAAAGGATGTTCCCCTCCCCTAACACGAAGAAACCCTGCGGACTGCTCGAATGTGCGTAGACCAAATCCGGAAATATGATGAAGATCTTTGCGGCTTTTAAAAACACCGATGGACTCACGATGCTTTACAATCTTTTGAGCCATTTGTGGACCGATACCCGCCACATAGGACAGAAGAGCAGCACTGGCTGTATTGAGCTCTACGCCAACATGATTCACGCAACTTTCCACAACCTCGTGTAACTTATCCTGGAGGAGAGTTTGATGCACATCATGCTGGTATTGTCCTACGCCAATTGCTTTAGGTTCCACTTTAACAAGCTCTGCCAATGGATCCTGAAGCCGTCTGGCAATTGAAATAGCGCCACGAATAGTTACGTCTAGATCCGGAAACTCTTCACGTGCTAGATCGGAAGCACTGTAAACGCTGGCTCCCGATTCACTAACTTGGATTAAAATCAGTTCAACAAGGTTTGCTTTTATCAAAAGTTCTTGTACAAAGGCTTCGGTCTCTCTGCCTGCAGTGCCATTACCCACTGCTATTGCAAATGGCCTATGCGAAGTGATCATTTTTAATAAAATACTTTGAGCCTGTTCTTTCGTATGTGAAGATTGAAAAGGATAAATGGTCGCATGTTCAAGAAACTTTCCTGTAGAGTCTATTGCTACACATTTACATCCTGTTCGAATGCCTGGATCGATGCCTATTACAGTTTTAGGGCCGAGCGGTGCACCAAGCAATAAATGTCTTAAATTTTCAGCAAAAACTTCTACAGCTGAACGATCGGATTGCATTTTCAATTGAACTCGAATCTCTGTTTCAACACTGGGAGATAAATGACGTTTAAAGGCTTGTGTGATTCCTTTGTGGAATTCTTCAGCAAAGGGCGATTTAGAATTATGGCCAGCCATCTGTTTGATTTCGTTCAATAAACCGTCCGTAGGGACTTCAATATGAAAATTGAGGACTTCTTCTTTTTCGCCTCTTCTAATGGCGAGATAGCGATGTGAGGGAATTTTGGAAACTTTTTCTTGAAAATGATAATAAAGTTCATATTTTGTCGGTTCTTTATCCTTACCTTCTATCACTTTAGAAACGACCATGCCCTCTTGTTCGAAATATTCTCGAATAAGCGCTCTTATGTCCGCTCTCTCAGCAATGACCTCAGCCACGATATCCAAAGCGCCCGTAAGAGCATCTTCAGGGGTCATAATCTCCTTTTCACTATGGATAAAAGCCATGGCTTCCTGATAAGGATTTCCATCAAGAGCTTGAGAGATAATACGTAAAGCTAATGGCTCTAACCCCCTCTCTTTAGCTATAGCAGCTTTAGTGCGTTTTTTAGGTTTATAAGGTAAATACAGATCCTCAAGCTGATTTTTTGCTATGCAGGATTCAATTTGCACTCTTAAAGTTTCTGTCATTTTACCTTGAGATTCAATTGACTCAAGGATGGTCTTTTTGCGCTCTTCCAACTCTAAGAAATAGTGATAGCGTTCTTGAATATGGCGAATCTGAACCTCATCGAGATTTCCGGTTGCCTCTTTTCGATAGCGAGAAATAAAAGGTACCGTATTACCATCAACAAGCAATTTAACTGTTGCTGCGACCCCTTTTTCAGGCAAGTCCAATTCATCCGAAATCAGTTTTAATATACTGAGCATTACATAAATCTCCAAATTTCTAAGACCTATTCACCATCCAAGCCGAAAATTTTTTGAGAAAATCCCAGAAAGAGTCCATATGCTGTATAGGGAAATGATATTTTTTGTCAGCATTTTCCAAAATTTTTTGAAAGCAGCTCAGCCATATTTGTCTAGCTTCCTCATCAATAGGAAAGGCGAGATGTCTTTTGCGCATCATAGGTGCTCCAAAGCGCTGTTGGTATAAGGGAGGCCCTCCACAGATAAAAACAAAAAAAGCAGCTGACTTCTTCGAAGCCTCTTTCATATCTTCGGGAAACATGCTTCGAATAGGACTTTTCTCCAATTCCATGTAAAAATCTTCCAACATCCTAAACATATTTTCTTCACCCATTGCCGGAAAAATTTCATGGCTAGGGGAAAATTGAGGAGGCCCCTCAGGTGGTACGTAAAATTTTAACTTGTTCAAATCCATCCATCTTAACATTCTTTTGAACATATAGAATACTCAATTGCGCTTTTTCTTTGTAAAGAAATTTCAAAATCGATTAGTTTTAAACCCAACTTTTAAAAGGATTTTTTTGATGAACGAAAAAACTATTCCCTACCAAGCAAAGGGTGTACAATCAGAAGGCTTTTTAGTTTACAATGATCAAGTAAGAACTCCATGCCCAGGAGTTATTGTGGCGCATGCATGGCGCGGACAGGATGACTTTGCCAGGAACAAAGCTCGTGAACTAGCCAAACTTGGGTATATAGGTTTTGCAGCTGATATCTTTGGAAACAGAAAGACTGCTTCCAATGACGAGGAGGCAGATGCTCTAATTAAACCTTTTGTTGTGGATAGAAAACTTTTGCAAAGTAGGATGATTGCTGCTTATGAGACTCTTATTAATCAAGCCGGAGTGGACCAGTCACGTATAGGAGCAATCGGTTTTTGCTTTGGGGGTTTATCTGTTATTGAGTTATTGCGTAGTGGAACGCCGGTGAAAAGTGTAGTCAGTTTTCATGGTGTTTTAGGCAATACAGGAGCTAAAACAGTTCCAATTGCAAAAAATATCAAAGGTTCAATCCTGATGTTACATGGATATGAAGATCCTCTTGTGCCAATAAATGATGTTCTAAATATACAAAAGGAATTTAATGACGCAGGCATCGATTGGCAGATGGATATCTACGGCCATACATCGCATGCTTTTACAAATCCACAGGCTCATGATACGAAAAAAGGACTTATCTATAATGAGAAAATTAATAAAAGAGCCTGGTTAGCGATGAAAAACTTTTTTGAAGAAACTTTATGAAATTAGAGTGAGTATAATTATGAAATTTTCTGCATGGGTAGTATGTATTTATGCACTGTTGATTTTTCTTGGGGGAATGATTGGCTATTATCAGGCTCATAGTCTCCCTTCCTTAATCGCAGGAACACTATCAGCTATTCTGTTATTTGCTTGTGCTTGGGGCATGTTTAAAAATAGTGCTCTAGCCTATACATTTGCTTTAGCTTTAATTTTGGCTTTAGCGCTTTTCTTTGGTTATCGTTTTACCCTGACTGGTAAATTTATGCCTTCCGGAATGATGACTTTAATGAGTATATTTGCTCTGGCCATCTTTTTTAAGTATCGCAAAAAGAAAGCTCAACTTACTTAGAACTTGCTGCGAAGCCACTACAGCACCATATGGAGTGCGGTGACTTGTCACCGCTTTTGAAAACCGCGACTTGTCGCGGTAAACTTGGGATCGACAAGTCGATCCCTGTGAAAGCGGTGACAAGTCACCGCACTCCGAAAAAGCGCCAAATTATCGCTTTGCGAAGTTAAGTTTATGCCATAACCTGTTGAGGTAAGATAGGCGCTCTTTGTTTTAAATACTTAATTCGGGATGTAAGGGATGGGTGTAAAAGATCCAGCCGGAAATTTCCTTGTTTTGTTATCGAAAATTTTCTCCATATCCTTGAGATAACAGAGATATCTTCTTCATTTCTATATTCGATTCCTCCTTCTCGAAAATCTTCAAAAAATTGAATTGCACCCTTTTTACCTTCTTCTGAACAAGCATCAAACGCTAATTTATCTGCACAACTTTCTCGCCATATTGATAAACAAGCCATTGCTATACCTGAAATAAGTGCACCTAGGTAAAAAGCTCCGGAACCCCAGACAGGCGAAAAGACTGCTAACGGAGGAAATAAAATGCATAATGCAACTGTGGCAATCACACCAATTAAAGCTGATCCTACAAATATGCTAAATACATCATTTTTCTTAATATGTGAAATTTCATGAGCAAGGAGAAACTCTTGCTGATCCTCAGGCATATCAATGAATAATTCAGGGTCTATAACTATCCCTGCTCGTCCTGGAAACAGCGTATTGCCCATGGCTTGAGCGCCTGTTGTTAGTCCTCGAATTTCTCTCAACTCTAATTTTTTTTTAATTCCCATTTTTTGTGAAAGATCTTGTACTTTTGCTTCTAATAGCAGACGCTTTTCGGGCGCCAATACCCTAGCATCTTTTTGAAAGCGTAATCTAAACGCAAGTAATCCTATGGGAATTGTGCCAACTAAAAATGTTGCTGGACCTAGGAGATTTAAAGCTACAGTCATAATTATCCTTAACTATTGTACCTATATTTATTAGTAAATATACAAAAAATATATAATATTTCTATATTTTTTACAATGTAATTTTAATCTGGCGCCACTTTTCTGTTTTAAAGCGCCACAGATAGATTAGACAAGCTAAACAGGCATAAACAGCTGTGATAAGCCATGCCATATCGGCTTTATGCTCTAAGATTACGATAAAATAGTAAATAGGCATGATAGCAAATACCCATGAAGACAAGCCAGTGACCCAGAGAACAAACTTGGTATCTCCTGCGGCTGTCAGTAATCCTATGACTAACCAATGGATGCCATCGAATAAAAAATAAACCCACATCCAGACACAGGCCGAAATTGCCACATCTTTAATGGATTGGCTCGTGGCATGTGCAGGATTGCTCCCCATAAACCAGTCAATTAAAGGCCCTGGATCAATGACCAAGATTAACCCCAGTACTAAAAAGGCTTGAAAATAGAATTTTATACCGGAACGAAATAATTTCCATACAATATCCCACTGTTTGGCACCGATTAAATTAGCAGCAATCGCAGTAGCCCCTTTGCTGATTCCTTCGGCAATAAAAGTAAAAAGCATAAAAATGCTCTGACAAATAGCGACCACTGTAATATGTTCATTGCCCGCAAGAGTCATCATGCGTAGAAAAACTGCCCAAGCTACAATTTCCAGTGTATGAGCTATCGAATTAGGTAAACCAATTTTGAGACATTGGATAAAGCAATTTTTATTAAATGCACAATTTGAGGTGCCGAAGTGAATGCGATATTTATACCGCATAAAACCAATGAATAAAATCAAGCATTGAACAATTTGAGAGATGCCTGTGGAGATAGCAGCACCGGCTATTCCTAATGAAGGAACAAAGGGTTCAAAACCAAATATTAGCAATAGATCTAGTAAAACATTCAAAATATTCGCAACGATTATCACTAGGGTTACAAATTGTACACTACCGCGACCAATGTAAAATGAGGATAGTGCTGCAGCAAGACAAAAGATGGGACCGAAATACATGAGCCATTTGAAATATTCAATTTCCAGGTGAGAATAACTTGGATCTGTGAAAAAGAATGGTCCCGAAAATAATCCTAAAGGAATGAATAATAAACCTGTTAAAAGAGAGAACCAGATCATTTGCCAAACAGGCTCTCCAATCTTTTGATGTTGTCCAGCACCATTGTATTGCCCTACAAATACTTCGGCGATAGCAGCAGTGGTTAAAAAGGCAAATTGCCAGGCTGCTGCAATGACAGTAGCATTGACACAGGCGTTTAAAGCATCAATAGAAAAACGGGCAAGCAGCAGACGATCTAAAAATATCATGAGACTTCCGGACATCATGGACAGCATGAGAGGAAAAGAAATAGCCCAAAGTTCCCTCAAGCTTCCGCTGGGATACTTAGTAAGGGATTTACTCTCCTGACAATTAACCCGCGAATGTATAGTAGTATCTGCAGACATAAAAAATTATAAAAATGGGACTTAATTTGAGGTTATTATGAGCTTATTATAAAGCGTATATAAACCTGAAAGTAAAAATTTTTTTTTAAAAGTCAATAAAAACGATCTCAACAGCCGTATAAGTGGTTTTTAAAGAGAGAGAAAATCCCGATGAATTCCTCTAAAACTTAATCAAGATGTTCAGTGAAAGAAATATAAATATTTTATTATCAATAACTTATTGCAAATATTTTTTAATTGTTGATAAGATCTTTAAATATTGTATGAGATAATGCATAATCATTCCCAGTTATAATTGTTAAAGCTTAGTTATGTTTGATCCTACTTTGCTAAAAGCTCGAAAGCAAGTGATGAGTTTGCTTGTCAATCCTTGGGGATTGACCTGTATGGGAATATTAACATTCCAGCAGCTTCTTGAAGCTTCCTCCACGATCTGGCTTGTAAAACTGATGGAAACGGTTACTGCAGGTGGAAATTTTTTACCTTATATTCTTCTTTATCTTACATCATTAGCAATCCCCTATATACCCGGGTGTATAGCACTTATCGTCAAGGCTCACTGGAAACAAGAGGCTCAACGTCATTTTATCAATGCGTTTGTTTCCTCGAATCGCAATAATATAGGCGAGTGGAACAACAAAGGAATAAAAGAAGAAAAGTTGTCCATCTTGACCTCTGAAGGACCAATGGCTCTCCAGGCCCTCATTGATTATGTGTGGGAATTTTCAGGTTATGTCCTAAGTGTTTTGTTTAATATGCTTGCCTTATCTTTGGTTGTAGAACCTCTTTTTGCTCTTGCTTATGTGATTTCTGTTATCTGTGTCATAGCAATTATGAAATGGAGACGTAGAACGCAACGTCAGTTGACCCAAAAAGCTTTAACCGCGCGAGTAGACCTTTCGCAACAGTTACTTGCAGCTTGGGATAATGTTCTTCTTGGAAATGACTATAACTTTAAGCTATGGGATGAAAAAACTTCGCAGCGTCTAAAACGCTGTTTGCAACGCAACATTGATCTAGAACGCTTTGATCAGGTTTTAGCCATTTTTGTGGCGCTAATGACCTCCATTCCTTCACTAGCTGTTGTGGTATACTCAGCCATTCATCATGCGAATGATCCTGTTATCCTTTCAGCCTTTATAGTCATTCTGCCCCTGTTATTCCAAATCCTTTCCTACACGTATCAAACATTGTCTTTAGCTTTTCGTTGGGGCATGCATAGGAGTAAGTTGATGGCTATTTATCGATCTATTCAAGCTTCTAAAGATTCCCATGCCATTTTAGAAAAAAAAGTCAAATGGTCGAAAATCATTGCCAATAGCAATTTAACAACTGTAGATAATAACCATATGTCCATGGCCTACCCACGACCTATTTTATCTCATAATGATCTTCTTAGTTTATCACAGCGTACGGGACGTCTTACACTGAGAGGAGAAAACGGCTGTGGAAAGTCCACCGCTTTAATACTTATCAAAAATGCTTTAGCAGGCAAAGCATTTTTACTTCCTACTCATAACCAACTAAGCTTTGCATCCGAAACAAACAAATATTCAACAGGTGAATCTTTGCGTAAACGCTTGCAAGAGATTATTGATAAAGTGAATGTAGATGTTCTGTTGTTGGACGAATGGGACGCCAATCTAGATAAAGAAAACCAGGAAATTTTATCCGTTCTTATTGATCATCTTGCGGAGAAAAAATGCGTGATCGAGGTTCGGCATCGTTAAAAACCCAAGACAAGGATTAAGATATGAAGGAAAAAAAACATCCAGTAGTGCTATTCAAAACAAATATAGGTAACTTTAAAATTGAGCTCTATCCTGAGAAAGCTCCCGTTACCGTGCAAAACTTTCTCGATTATGTCGAGGAGGGGCATTATAATGATACGATTTATCATCGGGTTATCGACGGGTTTATGATTCAAGGTGGCGGTTTTAATAAAGAATTCGAGCAAAAGCCCACCAAAAAACCCATCAAAAATGAAGCCGATAATGGCTTAAAAAATGAACGTGGAACTATTGCCATGGCCCGAACCAATGAAGTGAACAGTGCTACCTGTCAGTTTTTCATTAATGTCGTCAATAATGCTTTTCTTGATTTTAAGAGTAAAGCCCCTCATGAGTACGGATATTGCGTATTCGGTAAGATCATTGAGGGTATGGATGTTATCGATAAGATACGTAAAGTTAAAACCGGCTCTCAGGGTTCCTATCGAGATGTTCCCACAGAAACCATTGAGATTCTCGCAGCAACTCAAGAGTTTTAAATCCCAAAAAACCCCTGCCCTTGCCCGAAAAACCCGTGCCCCTGCCCGCATAGGCATCAACCTAAGCAACATTCTGATAATTAGGTTGTTGCATTCCATAGTAGCTTTCTTTTTGAAATACCTTTTCACGCATAGTTTTCCGCTTTCTTTTGTCCTTCAGAAGCATCCTCAGAATATCTTTTACCATTTCTTCAATAAAAACTTCCAATCCATTTCTTGCTACTGCATAATAAAAACAACTTTCTCTTAGCAAATAGTTAATTAACTTCACTTCACTGAGTTCAAGATTAAATGATTTGTTAATAATATCTCTAAAACGCCCTACCACCAATTCTACAATCACTACCATGCATAACCGACTCCAAATCAAAAAATCAATTCTATATTCATTTATTCCTTTTAGATAATCTATCTCGAGTTGGCTTTTCCATCTCTTAAAAATTAGCTCTATTTCCCACCTAAGACGGTATACAGTGCCTATCATTTCTGTTGATAGCATATCTTCGGAGGCATTTGTCACAAACATAGAAAAATATAAAGACAGCCTCTTGCTATCGCTCATTGTGATTCCCTTAGATTTTGCCACCTTATTTGCTTCTCTTAAACGCTTGTTAACAACATCCTCATGACTGCGATACATTATTAACCGAATAGGAACCTTATCTTTTCCGAGAAATCCTTTGATCTCAATTATGTTTTGTTTGTGGTAAATTTTCTTTTTTAAATACATTCCAAGATCTAATGGATTTTCATCCTCCTTATTTAAGTAGAAGTGTACTCCAGATAAAAGACGGGAAAGAAAGTATGCATTTGCTTCTGCAATTTTTTTAAATGCCTTGATTGCAAAGTATCCCAAATCTCGAATGATTAAATCACCCTCTTTAATAAAGCTTAATATCCGTTCCGCATTGCCTTGATCGGGTTCATTACCTCTAAATAATTGTGCATCTATTAGAAGACCTTTTGCTATATCAGTTATCAAATCTATTTTAACCTGTGCTTTACCACTGCATCCACCACGGTTGGTTCCTTTATATTTTTGTTCGAGTTTTTCATTAAGCACGGCTATAGAACTATCCTCAACAAGAACCCTAGCAAATTCCTTTAGTCCTACTGCAAGTTTTGGACAGACACAGGTTATCTGTTCATGAACTTTAATGAGTAATTCATTTAAAACACCTCTCATTAGTGCGTTAGAAGCAGGATTATTTATCCTTTTACATAACGCCTGAGAAGAAAGCTCGGCTTCATTGTTAAATTTTAGTATTCTTTTACATAAACCTTTCAGACTATCTGTTGACGACCCTTTACTAGGAATAACCATTGCTTTAATAAATTCACTTCCTTTAAGCTTACTCGTCGATCTCTTTATAAATTTGTATTTTCGAGATAACTCATGGCATTTTTTTTCATTGAAAATTTCATCGAAAATTTGTACTATCTGCTCGGAATGCATTCTGGCCTCTCCTTTTGCTTGACGGTTAAAAGAGAGGCATTTTTATAAAATTCAATTTTTAATTCAACTTTTTTTCCGTGAGGAGCTCCATCTTAGGTTGATGCCTATGCCCTGCCCGTGCCCGATTTATATTATTTCTGTGACTGTTGTAGAAGTACTTTTTCGGGCACGGGCAGGGGCACGGGTTTTTGGACAGGAATCTTTAAATTTTGAATTTGGCTAAATAAATAGACGCAATATTATCCTCATGCGAAGAGTAATAGCTCATCCACAACTGTCCTTCGTGAAGGACTAACCCTGGATAGCTACAATCTCCAAAACTAGGCAAAATAATCAAGGGTTTGAAATCAAAAAGTTTCAGCTCAGCCAGAATAGTCTTTGCAAAGTATCCATAGGGATTAATCATCAGGACTCTCCCCGCTGCAAGCATTCTGTTATCAGGTAAAATGAGGTAATTGGGACCTCCTAGATATCCATGCATGGCATGCCAGTCCCATTTTTTATAGGGCGGTTTGCTAATACCAAGCCAGGCTTTATTATCGGTTGGTCCATCCCTTCTTACCAAAGCTAGCATACGATCATCTTCTAGAAAATGGATAGTTGTCTCATTAGGATAACCGAAGATAGGCCACTGAGTTAAATATTTATAATGAATCCCATCCTTACTTTCAAAAAGTTTAATATTCCATTCTTCTAGTTTATTCTTAGTGTCGGAATAACTGTAGGAAGCCCCATATGCTTTGCCTTTATGCCAGGTTACGCGCCAAAGCCACTCATGTGGTTCAATAATGAGCTGAAAGGGAGTCCACTTTTCTCCATCCATGGAGAAAGCAACGCGTGGTTGCCTAGATATATACTTTTTGCGAGAATAAACAGTCCCTCCAACTAGCATCATCAATTTTCCGTCTGGGGTGATCGAAAGCTTGGGATCACGTAAATCAATCCCCTTTTCTTTTAGATGCGCTATGCTTTTCCATTCCTCCCCATCATTGCTTGCTATAAGGCGTATAGTTCCATTGCGACCATACACATGCTGAGAAGCCTCTCGAAAGATGCAGAACCAACGATTTTTATAATAGATAAGGTCTGTCAAACCATTATGTTTTGAATGAGACCAGATCTTCTTCACAGAAATAAGTTTGGGTAATTTTTTTTTCATAACTAATTAGTTTTTTTGATATAAACATCAAGCATAGGATTGGATATGAGCGATCATAAAAAAGCTACCGCCGTTGATACACTTCTACACGAAAAACGTACATTTTTTCCTCCAAAATCTTTTTCAAATCATGCAAATATAAGTGCATCTCAGTATGACGAGATGTATAAAAGATCCATTCTTGATCCAGAAAATTTCTGGTTAGAGCATACTCATTCACTGGAATGGTTTAAAAAACCTACTGTGGGAGGTCGTTATATTTGGGATTCCGAAGCAAATGAGATTCGTCATACATGGTTTGAAGATGGAATTATTAATCTCTCTTACAACTGCTTAGATAGACATATTGAGGGTCACTGGAAATTGAAACCTGCTCTTATTTGGCAAGGGGATGGAGAACATGAAACAAAAATGTGGGATTTTCAGACTTTATTTACGCATGTTTGTCGTTTTGCGAATGTCCTAAAAAAATGGGGGATAAAAAAAGGGGACCGTGTCTGTATTTATATGCCTATGATACCTGAAATTGTCGTAGCGGTTTTGACATGTGCAAGAATTGGAGCTATTCATTCTGTAGTATTTGGGGGATTTAGCTCAGAGTCCCTAAGTCATCGAATTAGGGATTCTTCTTGCAAGTTACTGATTACAGCTAATGTATCGATGAGAGGTGGAAAACCTATTCATCTAAAAGAAATAGCCGACGAAGCTCTTAAAAATGCACCTTCGATAGAGAAAGTTATCGTTGTCCGGAGAACCGAAGATCTTTGTCCCATGCAAAGAGATCGAGATACATGGTACGAGGATGAGATTGAAAATGCATCCCATTTTTGTCCTGCAGAACCTTTGAATGCTGAAGATCCGCTATTTATACTATATACTTCAGGTTCTACAGGAAAACCTAAAGGTGTTGTTCATACGCAAGCAGGCTATTTGCTACAGACTTCCCTTACTCACAAATATATCTTTGATATCAAAGATAATGATATTTATTGGTGCTCTGCGGATGTAGGATGGGTTACAGGTCATAGCTACGTGATTTATGGACCCTTAGCTAATGGTACAACAACGCTTTTGTTTGAGGGTATTCCTAACTATCGGGATCCTGGACGTTTCTGGCAAATCATAGAAAAATTTCGTGTAAATATATTTTATACTGCCCCTACAGTCATTAGAGCATTAATTCGCTATGGCAAAGATTACCCTGAAAAATATAATCTCAGTTCTTTACGCCTCTTAGGAACTGTTGGAGAGCCTATTAACCCGGAAGCTTGGATGTGGTATTATGAAAATATTGGAAAAGAACATTGTCCGATTGTTGACACCTGGTGGCAGACTGAAACCGGTGGTATTATGATTTCCCCCTTCCCAGGTGCACATGCTGCCAAACCGGGGAGTGCAGGTAAACCTTTCTTTGGTGTCGAGCCGGTCATCTTACATGATGATAGTTCGGAATGCGAAAAGAATGAAGGAGGTTGCCTCTGCATTCGAAAGCCTTGGCCCGGTATTATGAGAACTACTTGGGGCGACCATCAACAGTTTATAAACACCTACTTCAAAACTTTCAAAAATCTCTATTTCACAGGTGATGGCTGTCATGTTGATGAGGATGGAGATTATTGGTTGCTTGGAAGAATCGATGATGTGGTTAATGTCTCAGGCCATCGCATTGGAACGGCCGAAGTGGAGAGTGCCTTAGTGAGTCATCAAGATGTTGCCGAGGCTGCTGTTGTGCCTAAACCCGATCCTGTGAAGGGTCATTCTTTATATGCATTTATCATTTTAAAAAATGGTGTTCAGGAAACTCCTGAATTAAAAAAGGATTTAATAGCTCATGTAAGAAAAGAAATTGGGGCAATTGCTGTACCTGATTGTGTTCGATTTGCCAAAGCCTTGCCAAAAACACGATCTGGAAAAATCATGCGACGCATTTTACGAAAAATCGCTGAAAAGAAGATTGATGAGCTAGGCGATATCAGCACTTTGGCAGATCCATCAATCATTAAAAGCTTATTTGAAGAAGACACTGGGAATCAGAAGTCAGGAGTTAAAAGCTAGAAGAGGCACCCAAAGTCAAAATTTACCACAGAGAAAATGACAAAGAGAACAAGCAAGAAAAAAGGTAAGGGTGAATAATTTTTTTATGATCCATCTCTATAACTACTTTGTGTTATTTTTACCCTTTACCCTTTCGCTTTTTACCCTTTACCTTTTCCTTGTTTGTTTCTCTGTCATTTTCTCTGTGGTAAATTTTGACTTCTAGCTTTTTCCTTCTTTAGTTTTTAGCTCGTGATCGGACATGTCTTCTCTTTATAAGAAATCTGGAAAGCTTTTTTAGCGGTCTTCGATATTCATTATGGCTTATGAAGTTAAGCACTTCATTAGTTTTGTCGGCCATATCTTCATATGTTTGTGTTAAATTTTTACGTAACTGTTTTCCTGACTTCGGTGTCAATAAGGCAGCTGTGCCGACCCCTATTAAAAGACCCAAGACAGCCCCTCCTACAAAATTTTTACGATTGCGACTCTTTCTGGACTCTGTTAATCCTAGCACATTTTCAAAAACATTTTCTTTTGCATTTTTGGCTCTGCTTGCCCATTCATAAGATTGATTTCTAAGTTTATTTACAATTCTTTGATTTCCGAAAAGAGCATAAGCAGAAGCTATCAAAGAGCCTGTCAAAACGCCTAAAATCACTCCATTCATTTTATTCATAATTATCTCCTCTTTTTAAACTCTTGCCAGAGATTAAGGCCGATTTCTGCCCAATCCATTGCATTTTGAATAGGATTACGATGTTCATCGTGCTCTTCCTCTTGCTCATGAAGTTTACTAGAGACTGCATCCACTACACATTTTGCCATATTAGACCATTTGCTTGTTCCCCATCTTTCAGCAAAACTTTGATGAGAAGACTTTTTTTGCGATAATGTATAAATGGCGGTAGCTCCGATTAAGCCGGCGCAGATAGCTCCTAGGACTATATTTCGATTAGAGTTCTTTGCTAAAGTACCGGAAGCAGCAGAATAAATATTACCTGCAGCATCTCTACAAGCCTGATAGGCTTTTTGTCCTTTGTCTAAGGCATCATGTGCATAGTCTTCAGCAGTATCGGTAACGTGATCATAAAATTCATCCAACTTCTGTGTAAATTTATGTTTTCTTTGCTTTGGTGCAATGAGAATAGCCGCAACAGCACCAATAGCACAGCCTGCAGCTGCACCTAACGCGATATGTGTCATAGTATTTTTTGATAATGGAAGTTCATGATGATTGGGTTTTCTTGAATGTGAATGTGCATGTGAACGTGACTTAACTTTTCTCATTGTCATCTCCCTTTTTTTATTTTTTGCCATATTATTACCCCTAAAGTGACTAATTTTACTAAATCCTCGGCAATGTTTTGCCAATCTCTTTTTTCTTCTTTATGAAAAAATTTATGTTTACTCGTCTCATTATTCTTATTAAATGAACTGGTTAAATTTTGTAAGCCAGAGCCTATATTGGAAATAGATCCCATCAAAGGATCTAAATCGGAAAGTTTATCCTGTACAGATTCCGCGATTTTATTGGAATTTTCTAAAAGTTTAATCGATTCAGTGGTAAGGGGACCTATTTTTGTTTCGATTTTGGACATGCCGGAGTTGAGATGCTTAAATGATTCGAAAAGAGCTTTTAAAACCTTAATCAGATAAAAGGCTATAGCAATAAAAACCAAGGTAGATACTATTGAACAAATTTCATAGATCATATAACTTTCCATAAAATTTTCCCTCTATTGGAATATCGAATAGGACTCCTTATTGTCTGCTTATAAGCAGGTTATTGGAGACACTTTTCACTCCACGTATTTGTCGTGTGAGCATTGACATTCTATCCTTTTCATCTTCAGTAGCTACAGTTCCTGTTAAAGTTACGTTATAATTTTTCACATCAATTTCTACACTTTTTGCTAATGATGAAAGTTTCTTGTCGCCTCGAATTGCCCATTGAATTCTTTGTGCAACATCATTATCCGTCCAAACTAAAGGTTGTTGGTTGCGGGTATTGTTATAGTTCATGTTTTGGCGCGCTTGTTGATCTGTATAGGAATTTGGATTTGTTGGATTCTGATAACTTTGATTGGCTTGATTTTGTTTGCTCCACGAATTGGCATCCTGCCCTGTTTGACTCATGTTTGGTTGATAATTTTGATTTGAATAATAGTCCATATTTGGGGAAGTCAATCCACTTTGAGGATTGGTGTTTTGTGCATGCACTAATGCCATGCTAGCTAATCCCGCAAGGGTTGCTAAGCATAATTTGGATATGTTTTTCATATGCTCTCCTTAAAATTTTATAATATATTGATTGGATTTCATTTCTTCACTTAACCTGATTCTATGGTATGTGAAGCGTTATTGCAATTAATTTTTTAAATTTTAACGTAATGTATTCAATTTACATTACTTATGTTTTAATTATTTCTTTTTCAAGGATCTCCATTCGCCAAAAATTTATAACCACAGCTTTGAGTACGGCATAGGCTGGAATGATAATAAAAAGACTTAGGAAGCCAAAAAGAGAAATGGAAGCTACTAAAAGAATAATAATTGTCACAGGATGGACATTCAAGCGAGGTCCTACAACACGTGGGGAAATTAGATTTAAATCTAATAAATGCACAATTGCGACTATAAGTACCACTTTGACAGCCATAAAGGGGCTTTGAGCAAGGCCTAATAAGAGAGCGGGTATCGTAGAAATTATGGGTCCACAGAAAGGAATAAGATTGAACACAAAAGCAACGATAGCTAATAAAAAAGCATAATCTAAACCGATAATCGTATAACCTATAAAGATTAGAAAACCTACGATTGCAGCTACAAGAACTTGTCCGGTAATATAGCTGGATAATGTGTTATCAATATCACTTAGAATTTTGGTTGTTTCTTTTTCATAATCTGTTGGGACTAATTTTAAAAATTTTTGTGAAAATTGCCTATCATCTTTTAAAAAATAGAATAAGATGAAAGGGGTAATAATGAAATAGGAGGCGATTTTTGTGAAAGAGGAAAAGTTTGTAATTACCCCACTGCTGACCCAAACTGTAATCTTCTGCAAATAGGATAATAAGAGCTCTCTAAGCTGTTCGTGAGATAATGAATAAAAGTTAAACAAATTCATGATATCCACTGTTTTATTTTCAACCTGTTTAATTTTTTCATGGGGGAATGCACTGAATTCGGTAAATTGCTTCTCTATATAAGGCCAAACAATGCTAATGATAATGGCCGCACAGACAATCATAAACATATAGATTAGCGCTATAGTCAAATAACGGGAAACTCTCTTTTGATCAAAAAATCTGACAATAGGACGAAATATATAATAGAACACTGCTGCAATTATGACAGGGAAAAAAAGAGTTGTGATAAATTGAAAAACAAGTGTGAAAAGAGGAAAAAGTTGAAATGCCACAAAAATAATCAATAGCACAAGCAAAATTGAAATCGATACTTTGAAAAATTCTTTATTATACCACATGGTAAGAAGAGGTTTAAATAATTCCAAATATCTTAAGAAGAATAATAACTCCCAATGGTACTCCAAGCAACCAAAGAATGATAACTCTACCCATAATATTCCTCCCCTTTTGTCATTAGTTAAGAGAGCGCTTTCCACTTTCTCTATAAATTCAAAATAAGGATTCATTACAAATGAGTAAATACTTATTTTTAATTATTGGTCATTTGGAGTGCGGCAACTTTTCACATACGCATCAAGCTAAATATCATAATATATTGATTTTAAATAAAATAGAACAGGATAAGCAGGACGCCTTCGGCGTCAGGATAAAGTAACAATTAATTTTTCTATCCTGTCGCCGAAGGCGATCCTGCTTATCCTGTTTTTTTGTTTGTTTATGTAAATATATATTTTGATAGCCTTATGCATATGTGACTTGTCACCGCTTTCATAGTAATTAGCAGCGTGAGCTGCCTACAGATGTTAAAAGAAATGTTTTACGCCTAAAACAGCTTGAAGAATGAGATTAGGTCACCATCATGAGTAAAATGCTACTGGATTTCAATTTTCTCACAGCCATAAAGGCGCATTATGATAAATTAGCTTGTCTTCTTTATAGAATTATTGAATACATCCGCTATCAGCGAATTATCAGAGCCCAAGTTATTACTCTACATAAAGCAAGAGGCTTTTAAGATAATCGCCTTCAGGATGAAAGATATTGATAGGATGGTCCACAGCTAAACGATGGCGTCCAATGATGCGAACAGTACGTTTAGCCTCCACAGAAGCTTGAAAAACCACTTTTTGAAAAAGTTGTTCATCCACATAGTAAGAGCATGAAGATGTCAGTAATAAAGACCGTGGCGGCATTTTTTGTATAGCGATACGATTAATGTCTTTATATCCCCTACAAGCAGAAATAATATCTTTTTGCCTTTTGGCAAAGGCAGGAGGATCCAAAATAATTAAATCATATTCTAATGGGGATTGGCGTAGAAATTGAAAAACATCCTCAGTATAAAATCGCATAGGAATCGTTATTGAATTTAATTGTGCATTTTTTTGCGCAAATTTGATTGCTACTTCCGATATATCAACTGAATCCACTAAAGTAGCACCGCCACTTGCAGCATAAACACTGAAACCTCCAGTATAGGCAAAACAGTTCAATACACGTTTACCTTTTGACAGATTTCGTACCTGCTCGCGCATCTCACGATGATCAAGAAAAAATCCTGTTTTTTGCCCCTGTATGGGCGATACAAGAAACTTAAGACCATTTTCTAAAATGGTTATTTGATCTTCTAAATCCCCAAAGAGAGTCTGTTCATGGAGTTTTAATCCTTCCTCGAGACGCGAAGCCGATGAGGATTTTTCATAAATAAAAGAAGGGTAAAGTTTTTCCTTTAAATAATTGACTAAGTGTACCTTAAGCTTTTCCATTCCGAGTGTAGATATTTGTAAGACAAGAGCATTATTGTAGCGATCCACAATAACCCCAGGTAAACCATCGCCTTCGCCATTAATCAAACGGTACGCCGTTGTTGTTTGATTGTCAAAAAAAGTTGTTCTTAATCTAAGAGCCGACTCAAGATTTTCATAAAAAGCTTCTAAGGGTGCTTTTGGTCCAAAGGATAACATACGGCCAAAAATTTTTGCCTTTGAGTTAAAGTAGCCACTTCCTAACAAGTCCCCTTTTTGTGAAAAAACGGGCAGGATTTCACCCTCTAAATTTTCAGGTGCAAAAGAAATTGCGCCTGAAAAAATCCAATGATGCCGATTTAATAAAGCTTTTTCTTTTCCTGGCTTAAGAATGACTTTTTGTGGAGGCATAGCTTATGATCTGTTTTGGAAAGGGATATAACACACAAAAAGCCAAGCAATAATCCAGATAAAACCTCCAATAGGAGTAATGGCTCCCCACCACTTATTTCCAGATAGGGATAGTAGATATAGGCTTCCAGAAAATAGAAAAATTCCAATGATAAATAACCAACCAGCTATTTGAATAGAAAATCCGGGCCAATATTGCATCGCCAAAGCTAGTAAGATTAACCCCAATGCATGATACATCTGATAACGAACAGCTACTTCAAATACAGAAAGAGCCTCTATAGAAATTTTTTGCTTTAAGGCATGAGCACCAAAAGCTCCCAAAATAACTGAAGTTAATGCAAAAAAAGCACCTAAAAAAAAGAACAGTTTTGATATAACCATACATAATTCCTTATAGAGAGGTAGCTTAATCAGATGACAAGTAAATATCAACCAGTTTTTGGAGAGCTGCCTGAAAGATTAAAAAAGGCAAAAGTGATGTTCAAAGGTGCACGATTCGATGTACGAAAAATCGGCACATGGGAAGTAGTGATTCATCCCGGAGCAGTGGTTATTCTCCCTCTTATTGATGAGAATCATATTCTGATGATTAAAAATGAGAGGGTTGCTGTTGGTGAAACATTATGGGAACTCCCGGCTGGAACATTAGAACCTGGAGAACACCCTCAAGAAACTGCAGCACGCGAACTCATTGAAGAAACCGGTTATAGCGCTGATAAAATTGAATTGATGCTTTCTTTCTATACTACGCCCGGTTTTTGCAATGAAAAGATGTTTGCATATAAAGCGAAGCATTTAAAATTTGTGGGACAAGATTTAGATGAAAATGAGAAAATTACAGTGGAAAAATTAGATGTGGAGCATGTTTTGCAAATGGTACGCACAGGAGAAATCCATGATGGAAAGACCATTACTACTTTACTCTATTTTTTTATACACAAAAACTAGATTAATTTACGCTTAGAGGTAGAGATCAAATCTAAATTCAAAGGCAGTAACTAGAAAGAACAGAATAAACAGGATCACCTCCTGTGGCAGGATAGCGTGCGTTTAATCTACCGCTAAAGGTTGAACCTTAAACTCCAAAAATAACCAGGGTTGTTGAAAATCAAATTGCTCAAGTTGTTTAACTTCAACATTCCTAATTTCTGCAATAGGTTTTTGATGTCCTTCAACAATTTTTTGACCATACATGGAATATTTACAATTCTTAAAAAAAAGGTCCACCGTACCATTAATTTTCTTATTACAGCATTCGCATATACCTCTATGCATATCACGTCCCCAATTAAACTCACCAAAACCCAAATTAGCAAAAACATCCTCTCGATTTGTTGTCGGGCAATTGCCTCTGATATTGAATCCATCAAGAATTTTTTCTTGAAACTTGGGTTTCTCCTGAATTTTTTTCAAGGCTCTGTGTTTAAAATAGGCTGTTATCAAAATAAAAGTGATAGGTGCAATAGGGGCTGTTATAATAGCGAAACCTACTGCGATAACTTTTTCCCGAGTGGAAAGCTTTGCATAGACTGCCTCTTTTTCAGGAATAGGCGGGAGTTTATAAGTAAAAGGAGCACTCCAATGCTCTTTGCTGGCTGCTATGCTATAAATGGCCTTCATACTAAAAATAATATTAAATTTAATGTTATGTAGCAATAGTTAAATCCCCTGCCCTTGCCCTTGCCCGATTTATATTGTTTCGCAGTCATCAATCAACAAGGTTATGATTCATTTTAGAGGGATTTTCGGGCAGGGGCACGGGCAAGGGATTAATCGGTGGTTTTACAATTCTCACATAAAAGTGACATGGACCTCAACATCGGGGTGTAAACTTTTATGGACCGGACAACTACTAGCAATGCGCTCCAATGCCTCCCTCTTCTCTTTTGAAAAAGAATCGGGGATCACTATTTTGATCCACAAACTTCCAATGCGACGGCTGGGTTTATCGGTCATTCTTTTTTCGACTTCCAAACGCAAGCCTTCTAGATTCCAACCTTTTTTGTGTGCATATAGAGCCATCGTAGTCGCTATACAGGTCGCTAAGGAACATCCTAAAAGGTCAGTAGGAGAAAATGCTTCTCCTTTTCCTCCTATATCCACAGGGGCATCGGTTTCGATCACGGCTCCGGAAGCTAAATGGGTCGCTCTACAATGTAATTGTCCGGTATACTCTATTGCAATTTTTACCATAGTTATCTGTGATAAAGACCCATCAATTCAGCTTTCCCCAAAATATGGCCTTTCATAGCATTTTCGAGTTGCTGTTTATTGCTTCCTGCCGGTAAATCAAGTTTGGTATCTAACGCATAAAGTTTAAAGAAGTACCGATGTTCTCCACTGGGAGGACAAGGTCCTCTATAATCTAATTCACCAAAGTCATTTCTTCCTTGAGAAGGGGGCATTGTTCCTTCAGACAACTGCGTCGAAGAGGGATCAATATTCCAAGCTAACCAATGGACAAAGATTCCTCTTGGGGCATCAGGGTCTTCTACGATGAGAACTAAACTTTTGGCACCTTGGGGTATGTTTTGAATATTTAATGGAGGGGACAAATCTTCTCCATCACAAGTAAATTTCTTAGGAATAGTTTGATTAGCTTCAAATGCTGGGCTTTCGATATGCATGATTTATTCTCCTAATAAGAATTGAATTTTAAACCAGATTTAAGATTGAAAGGCAAGAGAAATTTTAGGTTTTTCCATCTTTAAATTGTTCGTTAATGATATCTTTCACTTTTCGTCCTCTTTTTAAGCGAATATCTTCTTTTACATCCACTGTATGTATGGGTGGAGCTTCTCGAGGTTGCTCAAAATCTTCTATTAAAAAAACTAGCTCCTCAATAGCATCCAAAGCTAAAGTTGTCTCATTTTCTATGTCCTCATATATTCCCTCTTTTACGGCTTTAATTTTCTCAATTTCGTGTATTTCAGATAAAACATTTACAGCTGAATTTAAAACAGTTAGGGTAGCATCGAATTTGATCGGGGGTCGTTCTTTTTTAAATTGATGATTGACTAAGGCTGCCTGTGCGCGTTCAAGAGATTCTTGTAGATTGACTAAAGCTTTGTGATCGAAGTCAACTAATTTGGCATTAATTTGGTCAAGGTAATGATTCACGGCGTTAGAGGTTTCGGCTAATTGCACATCAACATCAAAATCTTTAGAGGGATTCATTTCTGGATTTGGCATAAAAATACCTCCTCACCTATAATTATCTATTTTACACCCATTAGTCTTTTATGAGAAAGGCCCCTCTAAAACAAAATCCAAAATTAACTTCATGGGAGCCTGAAAGCAAATGGTATAAAACACTTGTGGGCGAAGAGGGGCATTATTATCATCAGCATATCATCCTGCCGGGGATATTACAACTACTGGATCTTCAAGCACATCCTTCGGCTAATCTTTTAGATCTTGCCTGTGGTACAGGTGTTTTAGCCCGTCACCTGCCGAATTCTGTCCATTATACAGGAATAGATTTATCAAGTACCTTTATCAAGGCGGCAAAAAAAGAGGATAGCCACCCGCATCACCACTACTTTGTAGGTGATATTACGAAAAGTCTTCCTCTTCAACAGCAACAATTTTCCCATGCAACGATCATTCTAGCGTTACAGAATCTTCAACATTCTCTCCAGGTCTTTCAAAATGCTCACAAATATTTGCTAGAAAATGGTGTTTTGATCATTGTTCTCAATCACCCTTGCTTTAGAATCCCCAGGCAATCTTTCTGGCAAATAGACGATGCTAAAAAACTGCAGTATCGTCGCGTAGATAGATACTTTTCCCCTCTTGAAATCCCAATTCTTGCTCATCCTAGTAAAGGAAAGGAATCTACCCAACTTATTTCCTATCACTATCCTATATCAAGTTACTTCCATTGGTTAAAAAAAGCTGGCTTTATTATTACCGATATTGAAGAGTGGTGTTCAAATAAACAAAGTTTAGGAACTCATGCAAAGATGGAAAATCGAAGTCGCAGTGAATTTCCTCTTTTTTTGACAATTTGTGCCAGCAAAATTTAAACCCTACTTTTAAAAGGTCTTAATACATCCTTAATTTACATATAACACAGAAGATGTTATACTGCTTTTAAACCCAACTTGCGACCTATGATGGCTCAGATTCGAAATTATTTTCTCTCTAGGAGCTCGCACGAAGCTTTGAAAATAAGTGAGCCATATTTTTTAATATGGCTCACTTATTTTTGCGAGCTTCTAGAGGAAAAGAATTCGAATCTGAGCCATCATAGGTCGCAAGTTGGGTTTTAACCTTAATTAGAGTAATGATATGACACCTATTAATAATCTCTCTCCCGCGAATTTGATATTTTCCTCCAACAACGCTATAGGTCAAGTTAACAAAAAAAATAGAAGTTTGGGAGCGACCCTAATAAAAATAGGTCGCAAAGCTATCTATACCTTTAGTTTCCACAAATTATGTGCACCTCCTGCTTTAAAAAAAATCGAGATCCGATTCATCAAAAAATTTAATCAAAGAAAGCTGCTCGCTTTCCCAAAACAGAATGAGATCCAAAAAGCACAGCCTGTCGAAGGAGCTCCACCCAAACCTAATGAAACTATAGATGGTATGCATGAGTTTGCTCACGACATGATGGAGTTGGTGATTAAATGTTTGCAGGAATATATCGACCCCAAGCTAAAGAAGTTTAATGAGAATGAAGCTCATCACATTCCCCAACACTTGAAAAAGTTTGCTGAAGAGGCTATTTCCGTTGGAACTCTCACTGCTGCACCCATCTTTGAAATTATACGTAAATTTCAGGTCAATGAACAGGCAATGGATCAGGTGAATAAAGTGCTCAATTGGGCACTGAAAGATATCAAACCTGAAGATGAAGATAAAATTGATCAATTTATCGAAGAATTTAAAGAAAAGCTTTTAGAAAGAAAAAAGAACATTGCCCCAGAAAAAGTACCCGAAGGTGCTATTCAACAGGATGCAGACCAGCAGGTCAATGATTGTGCGGATGAAATCCTTAATTGGTTATTTAATTCAGATCATAGTGTTTCTCCTTATAATCTATTTGAAAATAAACCGCATAAGCCTTCTGAAGAAGTAATCTCGCAAATCCTTCAAACATCCTTTCAAATTCTTGCTGAAAGAAAAATTGATCTTTATACAAAGAAGGCTGACGATATTCTTAAAGACCAGCTCCCTAAAATTGTGGAAGAAACAATTCATGACAACGCAATCAAAATCACCGACTCTCTATCAGCACGCTTGGGTGAAGTTCTTGAGGGTATGGATGATCAATTTCCTGTTTTATTTGATAAAATCATTGAAATCGTAGGAACGCACTTCAATAATATCGCTCAAAGCCATGAGACAGCTGAAAAAGCTGCACTTGAGCATAAAGCTCTCAAAAAATATGCTTTAAATATCGTTAAGGAAAGACCTCAAAATCCTGATCAACAAAAGACTTATGATCGATGCAAAGAATATTTGGAAAAGATCAAAGAGAATGACGGAATTGCCCAAATTAAAGAAGATGTTTTGCTCAAAACCTTTCTTGCCCTCACTAAAAATGCGGCACCTTGCATCAATAGTCACCTCACCGAAAACATTTCTCAACTCATTTTAGAGACTCTACTGCCTTCAGGGATAAAAAACGGAAAGCAGGTTAGCGGATTGGAGAATCTATTATCAACAATTGAATTTCCTAAAGCATTTAAAGATCTATTCGATGAAGCCAAAGATATCGCAGAGATGATTATCGGTGAAGACCAATTCAAGGAATTAAAAACTTTAGGTAATGCAGCCGGGGAATTCAAACAGCTGGCTTTTCAAGGTTGTGCCGAAGTTCTTAAGTTAGGTATAAATGAAGCCCTTGGACGAACTGTAAGTCAAATGGCAAAGCCGGATGAATTAAACCTTAAGATGGTTCAAAGCATGCTGCCTGCTGCTACTGAAACCATGATTAAATTCTTGGCAGATGATCTGATTCAAGCCAATATCCGTCAAGTTGCACCCTTCTTCCAAAAACTTCCCAATGAAAAAGAAGAGGAAGAAAAACTTTTGCAGTATTTATTTGGCCTAGCACAAACTCATGCTAAGCAATTTGGCTTTGCTAGAGAACATGAGGAAGCATTTTTTAGAATTGTCAAACCACGCATCGATGAAATAGTGGAACTCATTGGCTTAATAAAAGAGGAGAATCCTAAAAAATCCGATCTGAGATCAACAATCGCTATCATTAAAGAATACTATAGATTCGATACAAAATCGAAGGACAATAATCCACATTTTATGGATTTTGTCGATGTCCCTCTACGGACAGGTGAATTTGGAACTTTTTTACCAGGTGTATTTAAATTAAATTATCCACGGAACTTGTTGAGCAAACTCTTGACCGATTCTGTTCAAAATCTACGCAATAACTCCTACCGTCCGGGCCTTAATATGGCCATTCCTCTCGCCAGAAAAAATTATCTTCAACAGGACTACATAAAGGAATTATTCTTTCAACCAAGTTTAGAATCTCTTGATGAGGATATCAAAACGCTTGAAAACGACATTCAAAAACTGCAAGAGGAAATTGGCGAGAAAAATGACCGAGATAAAGAAGAAAAGATTCAGAATAAAACGGAGGAATTAAATCAAAAAGATAATTTAAGAAAAGTCATCATTGCAAAAAATGAAAAGCATGAACAAGACCTCCAAGATGCCCAAAAGAAACTTCCTGGCGAAGTCGATAAGATGGCGCGTTTGGGCTATGACATTCTCCTAATAAAAACCAAAAGAACTCTACCATTCCTAGGCCCCATTTTCTTCAAGAAAATTGTAGGGAATTCAGCTGAAAAAATGAGTCGCGTGGCCTTGTCACTGATTAACAAAACAGCGGGATATCAGGCATTCAACGAACACCTACTCAATAGGATCTTTTTTACATCAGCAATGGGACTTCATAAGATTTCTATTGCCACTGAAGGCACTAAACCTCTGTTACAAAAAAGCCATTTGGATGAACTCAATGGACTTGATGTGCCTGTAAGCGCCCAGTCAGTCAATACTAAACCACTTAAAATAAAAATTGATAAGCCTCTAAAAAAACATCAACCTCTTTGGAAAACTACTGCATATGCTGCCATTAAAAGACTGAAAAACTTTTTTAAATGGTTTAAACCTAAAAAACTCACTTTGGAAGACCATCAAATAAAATTGATGGAATCTCTTACTGACAATAAAATCAAGGCAAAGAATGAGGCTGGGGATCAAAAAATTATTCTGCCCCTCCTTATTCCAATAGGAAAACAGAAAAAAGAGCCTCTCCAACCTGAGGTCCCCAATCCTCAACAAAATGTTCCGGAAAAACGCCATGCTATTTTCTTTGAAGAAGAAAATCCTAAGCTTAGTGGACCTCTTAAAAAAGTAGGGAAATTTGTTTCCGATTTCATGAAGAAAAATAGTGATGAGATTTTCGAAACAAAGATTAAACCATGGACTCAATTTATAGAAAAGGATGCCGATCAGCTTCCTCAGCAGGTTAACCAAATACTAGACTGGACAAACAGACTCACGACTCCCCTTGCAAACACAATCATTAAAAAAATCTCTGAGGAGGGTTACGGAGCTAAGTTTGATGAAGTCACTCGAGGTGTGCTAAATATTCTTTTCAAAGACTTAAAAGATAAAAATAATGCAATCCAAAACGAAGCCTTGGAAGATTTGGAAAAAAATCTAAAAAAAGTTAACGGTGCTGACCTCTTAAATGAAAATGAACTAGAAAACTATATTGCCCCAATTCGAAAATGGATCTTGCAAGATTACGACAAAAAAGAAAAGATAAAATCGCTGCAAGACATGATTGAAAAGCATAAAATTGAAATGGGCAACTTCCCCTATGAAGATGAAAAGGTGCGAAAATTCTATGTAGCCACCGTTCAATGGTTAGTGGATTACAAAATTAAAAACCATGTGGTGGGCGGTCTCCAAAAATTTCTATTAGATAAAAAATTATCGGGACTAATCAAAACGCATTTAGAAAAAAATATGCAGCATCTGTCCAAGTTACTATTTAATCGCATAGCTGGAGTTTTGAATAATGTAACAGATGAAGAATACAAGGAATTTT
The DNA here is from genome assembly GCA_963833865.1 of uncultured Parachlamydiaceae bacterium. Taxonomy (GTDB): domain Bacteria; phylum Chlamydiota; class Chlamydiia; order Chlamydiales; family Parachlamydiaceae; genus Neochlamydia. Next base: position 140,930 of record CAWHZN010000011.1, read on the forward strand.
TTGACAACTTTGCCAATGATATCAACGATCACATGGAAAACCTTATTAAAGCTGAAGCTCAGCCTCAGATAAAAGATGCAAAAACAGAGGATGAAAAGAAGCGGGCCATTGCTAAAGAATTAGCTTCCGGCAAACTCGATAAGGAATATGAACCCATGTATAAACTTCATCCTTTAGCAAAAGCGTTACTACGTCCTCCGGCGCATGCTAAAACAGATAAGGATGTGAAAGCCTATAAGATAGCCGAAGAGAATAAAAAATTTGAACCTCTCGTTAAAAGAATGTTGGATATAGCACTTCCTGAAGGTGAGATCAATATCGATGGCAAAGTAAAAAAAGTGGATGCTTTCCAGGAACTTTGGGACAATATTATTATCGAGCCGGAAGTTACGGAAGCTATCGATGAACTACGCCAGCTTGTCAAATCCTTATTACCCACACAGTATGCTGAAAAACTTGATATCGTCGAAAGTAAAGCAAAGGAACTGACCAAAAATTTTGTTCTCAATAGCATTAAACAATATGCCACAAAGGCTTTGGCTGAAAGGTTACGAGAATCCTTAAGGCTCATATCTAATGAAGATTTGAGGAGAGAAGTTTTTGCAGAAAATTTTCCGATCGTCCAACAAACACTAATCAAACCATTTGTTGACATCATCCTAAATGGTCACGAACCCGAAAAATTATTCAAGAGAATGATTGAGGGTGAAGGAAATAAGGAAATTCAAAACGAATTAGTTAATGATATCTGGGAACTTTGTTCAGAAAAATTTAAGTACTCTTGGAAGGAACTCAATATTTCTCGAGAGGAATTTGAACGTACCTATTTGCCCGATATTTTTAAAGGACTTAGCCGTCAGGTATTAAAAGAATTTATTCTGTCCAATGAATTTAAAAAAGACTATGCTCACTTAAAAACTCTCGTAAAATCCCCTCAGGATCAAGTAGCTTTTGAGAGTATTAGTGGTACTCTTATGGCCAAATTTTTAAAAAAATGTGAGGGAGGATGGAATAAAAAAGCCTTTAAAGATGATAAGGATGGGTCTAAAGAGCGTGAGAGTTTCAACCTTCATCTGCGACCTCTAATCGATTTAATTGTTCTTGAATTAAAAGAAAAACAGAATGCTATTCAACGCGCTAATCCGCATAATAAATTGAATGATAAAGATATTGAAATCAGCTTAGCACATTTTTTCAAAGGTGAAAATGATCAGAACTTACAATATGTAGATATGATTACCAATATGATCAAAATGGGTGACTTTGATAACTATCTTATGGCATTAATAGTGTATGTCGGCAAAACTAAAATAACGGCAAAAAAGTTCCTAACAAAGCTTCTTCTTCCTGCCCTACAACCCGTCAGAGGTTCTTTGCATGGAGTGATTGACATGTCAGTCGGCGGACTCGAAGCAAAATTTTTAAATGATGATTACATCAAAAATCTTATCAATCCTAAAACTTTAGAAGTATTAGCAGCGCGCCAAAAAAAAATAAATCACGAAATTGAAGATATAGAGAAGCGCAAAAAGAAACCTAATGCTCAGGTAGTGGAACTTAATAAGAAAATTGGTGCTTTAGAAATAGAGAACGGTAAAATTGAAAAGGACATTGAAGCATTACAAAAGTTAAAAGATGAGGAGCCGCAAAGACAAGAGAAAATTCAGGAAAAATTTAATAATGGCTTGCAAACTACTATATGCTTACTCTACGACCTAATAGAGTATTCCGCAAAGCATGCTGCAGATAGATCTTGGAAGAACAATTTAGCTAAATGGGGTTGGAATATTGTTAGAAAACCCAACCCTGAGATGCTACTTAAAGCAAGTGAAAATTTTTATAAAAAATTCTTCGATAATGAAGATTTAAATGAAGCCTTACTTGTCAATATCATGGAAAAAGCACTGAAACTCGTTGAAGAACAGAATGTTCCTTAAGTGTCTTTAATCAAAGGAGGTATCAATGACTGTTTTCATTAACAAAGTGGATAGGGCCATTTGGCAAAAAATGGAAAAAATTGCCTGTAATCATCCCATTCCTTCTCGTTTTTTAGCATTGCCGCTTGCTCTTGAGTGTTTTGTAAGAGATATATGTATCGCACCACCTACCATCATTGAAACACTTCCTCTAGCAGCTAAAAGCATCAAGGTTTATCAAAGAGAAAAAACCCCTGAAAATCGTGAGATAATGGAAGAGCATATCATTGGATCCATTGTAGCAGGAATGCTTATTCCACTTTCCCCATTAGTTGGTTTAATTGAAGCCATAGCGGCTTTTGTTAACGTTATCTTTCGTCCATTCAAAACGGCCAAAAAATTTATAGCTACAACTGATTTTAATTTTTTTGTAAATGAAAAAAATTACCAAAATAAAAGACTTTATATCGATAATAGGCTTATCGATTTTGCTAATGAATTCCGCTTTGCGGAATCATCTTTACATCGCTTTTATCAACGATTAAAACGCGCACGCACGCATCCAGAGATTGCAAATATACATTTCCTCGATGAGGAAAACTCCAAACAGCAAATTATCAATGAAATTGTCCAAAAAAATATCAAATTTCTAGAAGCTAAGGAAATTTATAATGCAAAGCAGGCGGACTTATTACAAGATAATGCGCGTGTTTTCCCTCTTGATCTAAACATGGACGTTTTTAAAGCACAAGAAAAGCGACTAAAAAAGGTTTGGCATGAATTTCAGCATAAACTAATAAATGCTACAGACGAAGAAGTTGCAGCTATAGTCTTTGAACCCAATTAAGATTATGCAACGCAAAGGTACCGAGATAAAAAGATAAAAGATGCGGTTATATCTTTGTATCTTAGAGCCCTAGCCTCTTTGTGTTTAATTATTTCAATTATTTCAATTATTTCAATTATTTCAATTATTTCAATTATTTTTTTATCATACAAAGCTGTCCATTTAATTAGCCATGCAACATATCAATTTTCTCACTCCCTCTTTGGCTTATTTCTGTGTTTCAATTTTTTTAGTTGAATCCCCAAAGCTAAAAGTTTACAACCAAGTTAAGGTTAAACATATTTTCTTATGGGAATTGGCACCAGAAATCCAAAAGTTTATAAAATAATAGCTTATATCTGTTCAATACTGGTTTCATTTGGCGGATTTACCTTCCTAATCAGTTGGCATTTAGGATATTCCCATCTATTAAAATTTCCGCCTTCTGTCGCAATGCTTTCTTACGCATCATCAGTAAATTATGTCCTTATAGGATTATCTTTATTTGCTCTTTTAACTCCCACTCGTATCCCTTTTGTAAATATTTTTGGGAGTATGATTCTTTTAATCACACTATGGCGACTATCAGAATTGCTTTTGGATATCAAATATGGTTTTACAGAAATAATTGCGCCATTAGTTCCTCTTCAAGAAATTTATACCGAAAAAATGCCAGCCATTACCGCTCCTTTTTTTCTTCTGATTGGATTGGTGTTAACTTTATGGACAAGAAGCGTAAGGAATTCTTGGCAAAGCACTTTTACTCTTTTAGTTGGCATTATTATTTTTCTTCTGGCTGCAACAACACTGCTTAATTATGCTATTCCTATACGGTTGAGCTTTATATGGCATGGAGTACCTCTTAATTTTTATTCACAATTCTTGGCAATGATAGTAGGTGCGGGACTGATTTCAACTTCTATTTATTATGATATCCAGATTAAAACTCAGCTAACATATCGATTGCCTATCATTGTATCTACCATCATCATTCTATTTGTCCTTTTGCTAAGTTGGAGTTTTGCTTTAGAAAAAGCAGCCGAGGTTACAAAAATAGCAAATTCAAAATTAAATGAGATTAAAACAGGTATAAAATCAAAATTGGAAGAAGATGTCATTTTACTAAAACAGCTCGTTAATATTATAGAATCGGATAAAAATCATTCATTTTCAGAAAAAAAAGATGTCACTGGGTCCTATCTTCAAACACAGAAGGAACTTGATTCTATTCTATGGCTTAGTCCAGACATGCTTATCCGAAATATAGTTCCTTTAGACAAATTTCAAGAAAAATTAAATTTTCTTTTTGAAGTTTCTTTATCTGTAAAGAATAACCTAAAGCTCGTTATCGAAGAAAAAAAAATCTTGTTAGTCCTTAACTTTGATCAAATAAATAACTCGTATGATCTTTTTTTAATGCATCCTGTCTATTGGGATAAAACTTTTAAAGGATTTATTGTATTTGTAATAAAGCTAGATGATTTTATTAAAATGATAATTAACGAGCTTATTGATCATAATTTTGCAGTAGAAATTAGTATAAAAGATAAAAAAATTTTTGGTCTTAATGATAAGAACCCAGACAATTTTAGCTATTGGTCAATACACGATAATCTACCGATTGAAAATCTTAATTTTAATATCAAAATTTATCCTACACATCAACTCTTGGACCTATACATAAACAAAGCTACCACTTACATGGTCCTTTTTGGAGGCCTCTCACTCGCTATTGCTATGGGCTTACTGATTCATCTTTGGCAGCTATCAAATGCTAAAATTAAAGAAATTGAAAAATATAAAGAAGAATTGATGATCGCACATGAAGAACAACGGGAAGCTTTGAAATCGACCCAGGTTGGAACTTGGAGCTTGGATTTAAAATCCTACATGATTACTTGGGATGATTTTAGCCATGCTTTTTTATATGGTTTATCTCCTGAAGAACCCAAAAGTGCAACCTGTGAAGATTTCTTGCAAAGGATACTTCCTAAAGAGCGTGTTCAACTGCGAAATTATTTAAAAAATTGTATCAAAACTAGAACCTCTTTTGATTATACTTACGCTGTTATTTGGCCGGACGAAAGCATTCATTGGCTAGTCTCTAAAGGCAAATTCTTCTTAGATAAAAATGGAAAACCCGAAAAAATCTCTGGCTTTAACTGGGATATCACCCAAACAAAACGATCACAGACTTATCTTGAAGTATCGGAAAAAATTTCAAAACTGCTTAGCGAAAATATGCCACTAAGAAAAACTTTTGAAAATATGATCGAAATTCTTCATTTTTACTTGAATTGGAGTGTCATGGTGGTCTGGATTTTAGATCCTAAATCAGAATCCCTCCAAATCACTGAAATCACCCATATTTCAAAAATAAAAATTCCTGAATTTGAACAAGCAACACGCAACATTCAAATCCCCGCAGGAATGACAATTGCAAGCCGAGTATGGTCTACCTATCGTCCAATCTGGATTAAAGATGTAACCCAAGATCTCAATTTTTCACGCAATAACGAGGCTCTTAGAGAAGGATTAAAAGGATCCTTTGCTCTCCCTATACTTGAAGGCACAAATGTGATCGGTATCATTGAATTGTTTAAACAGCAACCTTTTGTTGATGTAGTTGATGAGGAATTACATAATCTAATTACCTCAGTAGGAATTGGCATTGGACAGTACGTCAAAAGGAAAAGAGCTGAGGAAATTAGCGCTGAATTAGCTGTCATTGTGACAAGCTCAAATGAAGGAATCTATAGTATCAAAATCGATGGAACCGTCAGAAGTTGGAATGTGGGCGCCGAACGCATTTATGGATGGACAGCCATGGATATTATTGGAAAATCTATTAATGTTACTTATCCAGTAAATCGGCTGGAAGAATTTGATACTCTCCTAAAAAAATCCCTTTTGGGACATCCTATTGAGCACTTTGAAACTCAAATCCTACGAAAAGATGGTTCTACAATATGGGTGGAAAAGGCCATTACTGCTATTAAAGATCCGGAAGGAAATATCATTGCATTTTCTACAATTGTTCAAGATATTTCAAAACAACGAGAGATGGTAGAAACTTTAAAAGTTAATGAAAAAAAATTCCGCGATTTTGTCGAAGCAACGGAAGAATGGGTTTGGTCCATAGATTCCGAGTTCAAAATTACTTATACCAATCCTATCATAGAAAAAATCCTTGGATATAAACCCGAGGAAATGATAGGAAAAGAAATCCTCAGTCTATTGCCAGAAGATGCGAGAAAGGAGGTTGAGGCGCAATTACAAAGCAGCATTCAAGTCAAACAAGGATGGAGTAAACGTATTACCACCTGGCTTCATAAAAATGGCTTTATACGGTGGCTAGAAAGCAACGCTCATCCCATTTTTGATAAAGATGATAATGTGATCGGTTTCCGTGGCGCTGACCGTGATATCACCCAGCGTAAACTGATTGAAAAATCGAAGAATGAATTTATCTCCATGGTTAATCATGAACTTCGAAGCCCTTTGACCTCCATATTAGGAGCCCTTGGAATTATGCGAGTGGATACAATACTTCCGGAAAAATTTAGAGAACTCAATGACATCGCCTATCGAAACTCGGAAAGATTAATGAAAATTGTCAATGATATCATTGATATTGAAAAATTTGAATTAGGAAAATTTGAATTTGACATAAAACCAATTATTATCAATAAGATCATAGATGAAAGCATTTCAGCCTCTCTCCCCATGGCGGAAACATTTAACATCAGTATTATAAAAGAAGGAGTTTTTACTGATGATAGGGTTTTAGCTGATCATAATCGAGTGATTCAGGTCATCATGAATCTATTGTCAAATGCTTTCAAATTTTCACCTCCTAAAAGCTCTGTTTTTATATCCATGCAACCTTTAGATCATAGTGTTCGTATTTCTATCCGCGATCAAGGAGCAGGGATATCGGAAGAATTTAAATCAAAAATATTTACCAAATTCGCACAAGCGGACACTAGTGATTCTCGTGCTTACTCCGGAACAGGCTTAGGCTTAAATATTTGTAAAAATCTTGTTGAGGGAATGAAGGGTTCTATCTCTTTCATAAGCAAAAAGAATGAGGGCACAATCTTCTATTTTGAGCTTCCGCGTTTATAAGTTGCCTCATCTAATATTTTTTCCCATGTATCTCTTTCCTTCTCAACCTGATCCATTTTTTTGGTGGTGTAGCGAAGGATCCATATAGAACATGGGCTTTTGATCAACTTAAACCATTCATGTTGCGCAAAAATGCCATGTGGAATCCACCATTCAAACAGCAGCGTGTTTTTGCTTTTTTTAATGATATGTGAGTATGCTTGACTAGGACTAATTGTTTTTTTTAGATTATCCATGAAGATATGATGGTATTGATCCATTGTTCCTTCAATAGGAGGAAGTTGTTGAACAGTAACAAGCTCGGTCCAATTATTTACATTTTCTTCTTGTAACGTAAATTCAACTATCGCAGCAAACTCATTACTATTTTTGAACGCCTGTTTCCATTTGTTTAAATTTAAATAAAATTCTATATGTTCATTACAATCGGTAATTTCATTGGTGTGAGCCAAATTCATACAGAAAAAAAACAGGGATAATAACGTAAGAATTTTTGGAAAAATGCTCATCGCTCTCCATGTCAATAAATTATTTTATATATATTGACACAGATCATTTAAGAGCAACTCTTATAAAGCTGGCCGGACCTGTTCACCTAGTGTTTCAACGTGAACTTTGGCAGCACCAGATATGGCCTCAAGATTATAACCACCTTCGAGAACTGAAACAATCCGACCTTTGGCATATTTATCAGCAATGCGCATGCATGTTCTAGTCATTGTTTTGTAATCCTCATCCACAAGACCAAGACCGACTAAATCATCATTTTTATGAGCATCAAAACCACAGGAAATAAGAACAAAATCGGGTTTATATTCATCCATTTTCTCTTCAAATTTCTGAAAAGCTTTCAAAATTCCTGCCCGGCATGCCTCATCATTACCTAAAACGGGGCAATTCATCACGTTGTCATACAATCCCTTTTCTTGAGCTTGCCCCCAGTGGCTTCCCGGATAAAACCCATTCGTATCTCTATGAGTGCTGAAATAGAAAATATTTTTATCTCTTTCGGTAAGCTCTTGAGTGCCATCGCCATGATGTGCATCCCAATCAACAATAACTGTTTTATAACCCTGCTTTGATAAATACTTAGCAGCGATTGCAACATTATTGAAAACACAAAAGCCCGAACCTGTATGTTCGTGAGCATGGTGTCCAGGCGGACGGACAATACAAAATGCTCGCGCAGTTTTATTCCCGGGATTCAAAATATAATCTATGGCTGTCAACGGCGCACCGGCAGCATACAATGAAGTCTTTAGCGTATTCTTACTAATTTGAAAATCGGCATGTATGTAGGGAAAGAAATAATTGCTGCGATCAAATTCTCTTGAAAAATGCTCCGGTTTAGACACAAGATCAGCTAATTGCTTAGCTAATTCATCTCTATATTTTTGACTATGACAAAGTGCAATTTCTTCATCATTGGCTTCACGCGGCTTTATGGTATTTTCGTCATTCATCAAATTTGCATTTCTTAAGGCATTCTCAATAGCCTCAACACGCTTAGGAGATTCACAATGTTTTTCTCCCGTTGTATGCTGCATAAAAATTTGCTTATTGGCAACAATAACTACACGTTGAGCTTGCTTTTTAACTGCTAACAAATCCTCACCTCGATTTTGAGCTTTATTTATAAATTATAGCTGTAGATTCGGCTACAATTTTCTGATCGATAGGGTAACATTTCCCTCTTAAATAGTTTGATAAAAAGATTTCAGCATGATGGAAGTACATAAGTTTATTGGAAAATTTAGCAAAACGATGGCCTTCATCCGGAAAAAGAATATAGGCGACGTCCTTGTTATTTTTTTTCATGTTTTCATAGATTTGTCTAGATGCTTTCTCGGTAACAATATGATCGTTTTGTCCGTGAACTAAAAGCAAAGGAGCTTTTATGTCATTAAGGTAATTTAACGGCGAACATTTTTCTAGATATTTAATCCCTTCTTCATCTTCAGGATGTCCCCCCATACTTGTAATAAAGGCATGTTTTGTATAAAATACTAATTTGTCAGAAAGAGGTTTGGATGTAAACTCCCAAAATTGAGGAACATGATCTAAAACAGTTTTGAGGTTGGATGGTCCACAGATGGCGATACAGCACGAAAAATAATCCGGTGTTAATGTGAGAGCTGCAAGAGACTCATATCCACCATAGCTTCCCCCAAGAATAGCTAGCTTGCCATGACAAGTAATTCCCCTTGCAATACATGCTTCCACGGCATCAATCACATCTAAATGAGCCTTTCCTCCCCACTCTCCATTGCCTGCATTAACGAATGCCTTCCCAAATCCCGAAGATAAACGAAAGTTCACACTTAAAACAGCATATCCGCAATCCGCTAACCATTGATGATAGGGATTAAATTCGAATTTGTCCCTGACCTTAAAGGGACCTCCATGAGGAATCACAACAAGAGGAATGGGGGAATCCACACTCCCCTCTCGATCTCGTTCTTTGGGTAATGTGTAGTAACAGACAAGTTTTTCACCATCGCGTGCCGTTACGATTATTTCATACATTTTTGAAAAATTTTCCTGTGATTGAGATTTTTCGCGATCGGCAATCTGCAAAGCAGAGAGATGCCGAGAATCTCTCTCATAAATCCAAAAATGAACTCCTTTATCTGGGATGCTGGTCGAAATTGTCCAAATATTTCCATTACTGCTTAGACTCATGACTTCAAAGTTAGTCCCTAATTTTGTTTCCAAAAAGGATAAATCTTCCTCAAAGGAGGGATCTAAGCTATGCCATTTTTTTTGAGTGTAATAGGATGCGTATGCTTTGGGGATACCTTCTATAAATATCATGTCATCGATATCGCTATAGGGTTGATATCCCAATATTTTTTCAGGATTAGGTTTAAATAAGGACTTAATAACAAGCTGGTTAGTATTAGAAAATTGATTATCCAGCAAATAAACTGTCTGATTTTTTTCATCGAAAGAGATAAATTCCATGTGAAAAGTATCTTCACTGCTTAGATGCATGAAAACATCATTTTGATGAGTAAAGACGGTCCATGAACCATCCTCATTAATTTGTATTTTAAGAATGATTTCCAAGCTGTTACTAACTAAAAATTTTGCATAGGAATCATTTTTAAGAAGGAGATCTAAATGACCTGAATCTAAATCTAGGACATATAGATCATGAAAATGGGGATTCCTATGGTTTAAACCGATAAGAATCCTATTGTTTAATGAACTAATCTTAATGACCTTTGTGCTTACCTGTGAAAACTTTTCCGTATAGACAATATGCTTTTTAGAATGAATATCAATTCCATGTAAATGAAGCTGACCTTTGCCATCTTCATCTTTTAGAAATAGAACTTTTTTACTATCCCCTGACCAAAAAAATTGTATAATTTCTGGTGTGGTAAAAGAAGTCATCTGATTACATGCAAAAGAATCACCTTCTTTTTTTGCTAGAAATACATTAGGAATTCCTGCTTTATCTGCGCCTACATAGGCAATCAGACTTCCATCAGGACTAATTTTTGCTGAAATTAATGGAGGCGTGTGAAATAACTTTTCTTTTGAAATTTCTGCAAACATCCCATTCTTTGTTAACATACAGGACACAAATACCACCAAAAATTTGAAAATAATTTGTAACTTCAAAATCTTATTCAAATCCAAATCCTATAAATCTCAATCTAAACCCAAGTTGTGCGACTTCTAAATATTTCATTAATAAGTCCCAACTTGGATTTTAAGTAGTAACTTAGGTTTCAATATTATTTGAATGGCTTACTTAAGTCAAAGATATCTTTCAAAAGATGTATTGGATTGCTGTTGGATGGAGGCTACAAAAGCAAACTGAATTTCTATTTTTTCATAGCCTCATAGGGATCGACTTGTTGATCCCCTATAGTTAGGAAATTTTATAACCCAAAGCGGTAACTATTGTATTGTGGAACATTCTCGAAGTTCGGAAATTTTGCAGTTTAAACCCGATTGTCTCCCTATTCTTTTGCAAGAGCTTGGCGAAGAAGACGAGATGGAAAAGAAAAATCGAGTAGGAGGGAGTCACTCGACTCCCGTCCTCTCACACCACCGTACGTACGGATCCGTATACGGCGGTTCATGATCACTATGACCTAGCACATACTAGAGTCATCATTGGGAAGTATCCCATGGATTCAATTACACTATTCGAAAGTCCCTTATGCATACAGTAGGATTTAGCCATTCTCCATGGTCCTTTACTACTGTACGCGTACTTTCTCGCTGTGTTTTCTTTGATCCCTAAAGCTATCAATTTCTTGAGTCGCGTTTTTGGTTTCTTCCATTGCCTCCATTGGTTTCCTCTTATTTTGCGTCTAATCCATCCATCTAGGCTTTCGAATATGCCTCGTTCTTCTGTTATGCCAAAGTAATTTGCCCACCCTCTTGTGATTGGCATGATTAACTTCCGGATGCTATTCGTTAAGTTATTACCTCTCATTTTCTTGGTTAAGCCTCTTATTTTGTCTTTCAGTCGTTTAACTCGGCTTTCGTGAATCAAGATCTTTCCTGGTTCTTCCTTCTTAAAGGTAAATCCAAGAAATTTGCGATCCCATGGATGGGCTACTGCACTTTTGTTCTGGTTTACTTTGAGTTTCAATTTTGTGGTAAGAAATTTAACCACAGATTCCATGACTCGTTGACCTGCTTTCTCTGACTTCACGTAGATATTGCAGTCGTCCGCGTATCTCGCAAACCGTAGCTGTCTCTTTTCCAGTTCCTTATCAAAGTCGTCCAACATAATGTTCGAAAGTAACGGTGACAGGGGACCTCCTTGCGGTGTTCCCTCTTCTGTTGATTTTACAAGGCCATTTTCCATTACTCCTGCTTGCAGAAATCTTCTGATGAGCAAAAGAATTTTCTTGTCCTTTATTTTCCTCGCCACTCTCGACATGAGGATGTCGTGATTTACTTTGTCGAAAAATTTCTCTAAATCGATGTCGACGACCCATTCATATCCTTCCTGGATATACTCCTGAGCTTTTAACACCGCTTGTTGAGCTTTTCGTCCCAATCTAAAACCATAACTATTTTCAGAAAATGTGGCTTCAAATGTATAAACAAGTTCTTGATAAATCGCCTGTTGAATGATCCTATCCATGACTGTCGGAATTCCAAGCTTACGAACTCCACTTCCATCTGGTTTTGGTATTTCTACCCTTTTTACAGGGCTTGGGCGGTATTTTCCATTAAGGATATCTTGCTTAATCTTGGGCCATTGTTTCTGCATTATCCCTTTGACTTCTTCAGTAGTTATCCCATCAATTCCAGGAGCTCCTTTATTGCGAATAACTGCTTTCATTGCTTCTTGCATGTTATAATCATTGACTACTCCTTCTATCCTGGGGATATGGATGGATCGTTGATTATCAGGTAGGATAGATTCTTCCCTTTCTGCCTTGTCTACCATCGCGCTATTCGTAGGTGGTACGAGGTTCCGCCCCGAGTCCTCCGTTTTTGCTTCGTGTTCTTCTTTTCTGCGATTCTCTGTTGTCATAGAAAATTGGGTCTCTCCTTTGTTTTCATGTTCGGGCCTTCGTCGTCTCACAACGAGTTACTATGCCGTCTGCTGACTGCTGTATCGTTCACGTCGTCTCTCCGAGACACCGCTAGTCATGTCGTTCCCCTCTTTTGTCGGGTATTAGTCATGCGTGAATACAGCTCTCACCGGGTAATTCGTTAAACTTTCCTGCTTACCTGTCGCATCTACAGGGACTCTTCTGAGTAAGTATTGGACTTTGGACTCATTTGCGCCCTTCTTCCTAGAGTCACTGCCTCATATGCGCCACCTATTTCTAGGTTGCCTGTTCGTCAAGCCAGCATTTTGTATACGGCTTTCTTCAGATTCCATCTCACGATAGACACCCTTGCCTTCACTAACGGTTCTCCTTACTAGAGCCCGTAAAGGACTTTCACCTTCTAGTTTAACGACATATCGGTCGCACAAATGAGGGCATACTGCTGCTATGCCCGAATTTTTTTCTTTTCTAGATCGTCTTCTGCAGCCCAGCTATTGCAAAATGAGGGTTTATTTAACAAAATTTTTCGATGGTAAAAGCTAGGATAAAAAGAAAGATCTTTAGTTCAAAGCATCTTGCAGTCCTAGCATTAATTGTTCTGGGGAATAACCGTATAATTTGGCTAAAAAGTGTTTCTATGGTTTTCCGTCTAGCCTTTTGCAAATAAGTTAGAGGGCCGGAATGTTGAATTTTTTGCGTTCTTTTACGATGCGGGATTAGAGAAATAAGAGCTTCTTCCAAAAGAGATTTTTCTAAAGAATAGCAGTTATAAGCCCTATCTCCATAAAGGACAGAATGAGGGGGAAGATCTAAAGATAAACTTTGCAATCCTACAATATCTGCTGTAGAAGCGGGTGTGAAACAAAATTCTATAGGAATTCCATGGATAGATGTAACCATGTGAACTTTTAATCCATAGTAGAATAATTTTTTACTTGCACAATAGCCAATATATTGCTTTCCATTATAAAGTTTACATCTCCAGCTTCTACAAGGATGACAAGCAGGGACAGGAAAAGAATCAATGACATACTCTAATGACTTATCAGAACTATTCAAAATGATAGAGAGTAAATAAAAAATAGAAGGCAAAAGATCAGGTGAAAAAGCTAAAAGTTTTTTATTCAGTCTACTTCTACTTAACATGTTAGGCAGATAGTTATAAGAGTAAAGAAAACGGCTGGCGAAAGAAAAATTACCGCCAAAAAACAATGCGGATACAATTGCTAGAGTAATAATTTCAGAAGAAGACATTTTTGCTTGAGAATCATCTTTTATATGTAATGATTTAAGAAGATCATCACAAATACAAAAAATAAGAATAATTTTTGAATCCATACATAATTTCCTTTGTTAAATAAAGGAAAATAATAAGGAAATATTAGTCTCCTGACAACTTGCTGCAATAGCCAATCTTTGAAAGACTGCCTCTCGCTTGAGTAATAACTCAAGCTTCGAGACAGTCTTTCAAATCTTGTCTGTTTCGCTAAGTTGTTTCAGGAGAGAATAGGGGGACAATCGGGTTTTAAGATTATTTTTTAGCTGCCTTCAGTTTGGCTTTAAAAAGATGCACTTTTTCCTGAGCTGCTAGATGCAGTTTTTCAGGTGAAATCTTACCGAGTAAATTTTCAATTTCCTTGATTTTTTTATCAAAAAGATAACCCTCACAAAGACCTAAAATGCCAACAGCACGTTTATTCTCATTTGGCAAAGCCAATATTTTATCGAGCAAAATATCAAATTCTTTTTGTTGCCTTTCTTGATCTTTATAATATTCCTTTATTCCTTCAACAGCCAACATAACATCAACTTCGTTCCAATTTTCTTTTTTTTCCAAGAATATATTTTCGTTGAATTTTATCAGTATTTCATGTCTTTCTTTTTCCAGATCGCCCTGCATAAAGATTTTTTCACGAACGGCTCTGTCAACATCACCGGCAACGATCTCATAAAGCTCTTTTGCATCGTAATTTTTATTGTTATGATTACAGGCCCCTTTTAAATAGATTAGATTATAATGAAGATCCTGATATTTTTTTTCTTTAGCTTGATTATCTTCGGTTTTTTTCGCATTATCTAAACATTCTTTCAGTACATTTTTTATGATCTCTTGAGTTTTTTGATTTTGAGGGTCAATTCTTAAACGATTAGCAAAAAACTGGATTCGTTGTGTGGACTTATTTGGATCTTTGTAGCGATCTAAAAGAGTCACTTGACGATTTTTAAAGGCCAGATAACATCCTAGAGGAATCAATCCAAAAGAAAATATTCCCAAAATGATGCTTGCAAAAGCTATCAAATTTTTTTCATCTTTAGTCAATTCTGGTGCATCACGATGACGTATATAGTAGGAAAAAAATTCTTTTGGATTAATGTGTACATCGTTCTTTAGCATTTAGGTAGCCTCTTCTTTTGTTTAAATAAAACTTTATATACTATTTTATAAATTTTTTGCAAGGGAAAAAAGGAACATGAATGCAGAAGAGCCACATTCCCCTTTCACTCTTTAGCCGTTACAGCCCAGCTGCGGAGTTCATCATCTCTTTCATAGACAATGTAAACAACCTGTTCTTTTGCCTTATCAGGTAGTGTATCCAAAGAAGTCACTTTGGAATCATTGAAACATACCCATTTGTCATCATCTTTTAAGTAAGAGACATAATGAGCCGAGGGATGGACGATAAGAGCAGCTATTTTGTATGGAACTGAAGCATTTGAAATTCCATTGGGTAGATTTAAATTCTCAGGCAGAGGGATTGGTGCGTGATGATAATTAAATGTTGGGTCTCCGTTCTCTCCGTTTAATTGAAATTTTATAGGCAACATATAAGGAAACAAAGTAATTGGTACCTTTGATTGTTTAAGCGTTTCAACCCAATCAGTTTTTTTCCCTAAACCTATAACAAAACTAGTTTGACAATAAAAATCATCGTCGTCGTCAAAATTATCAGTAGTCTCAAAAAATGTTGTTCCAAAAACTCTTGCAAACGCTTTAAAAATCAATTCAGGATCTTCCATCGCACCAACGACAATTTTAGGTTCTAGCTCATGAAATAGCTGCTGAAGTTCTCTCATCATTTCCTTTGAAACAATCCTATTATTAAAGGAAGTTTCAAGTATTTTAAAGATTTTAAAGCGTATTTTAATACAGAGCTCTTCTTCTTTTTCATCACCTGATCTGGGTAAGGGATTATCGCTTAGACTCAACAACTTTTCTAGATAATTAAATCTCTTAAGACACTGTAATACACTGTTCATGTAGCAGGTATTACCAATATTGGGAAGGCCAGTAGTTTTGGATAATGAGTCCGGTTTTTTAAGATCAATATGTTCTGGAAAATCATTATGCATAAATATAAAGGCACTTCTGTCCTTATGGGGCGGCTTAGGTTCGGCCTGCTCATTTTTTAAAGGAATAATCTCATCATTCTTAGGAATCATATTTTCCTTTACCGGGGCGATTACATTCTTGCTAACTTTGTCTACTTTGGGATTAGCAGCTTCTTCCTTTATTCTAAAATTATAACGATGTCTATAGGCTGTACGAATGATGAGAGCAATGAAGGGAGGTATAAGGGTTAGAAAAGAGACAAATTTTAGAATTTTTAATGTAGTTAAGTGATGAGCATCGACTTTTTTACAAACTGAAACCTTTTTACCACGGATTCTGTGAATAGCATAGTATGTGTTTGAAATCTGAAGATATTTTTCTGATATCATCCAAATTTTGGACTGAGCCTGATCACTTGGACCTAAAATAGAACAAAAGGGATTCATAAATTAAAATTTTATCAAATAATTACATTACAATCAAGATTAATTTTATGAGATAAGCAGGCAAATTTGTAAATTTAATAATATCCGAATATAATAAAATAGGTTATTAATTTAATTAGGTTTATTATGGTTAATATAAATGATTTAAATAAAATTGAAAACGAATTAGATAAATGGGAAAAAGACCTTAATCCTAAATATGTGAGTAATGTAACAGAATTTTTTGGACGTTTGGTAAGAAAAATACAAAGTGGTTTTTTAAAAGTTGGATATTTCTTTTTTATAACTCACAAATGGGAAACAAAGCAAGAAAGATATTTAAATAACCTTAATAATCAATTGGTTAAAATCGACGAGATATATAAACAGGCAGATCAGGCAACAAAGGCACTCCTTGAAAAGCAAATAAATAAAATGAATGAGATTTGTACAATTCTTCTTAGTAAAGAGGATAAGGTCCCCACAGACAAAGTAAATTCACTTATGCTGCAGCTTCAACAATATGGTGAAAATAACGCTCAGCCAAAACAGGATATCGAAATTGTTCAGGAAGAAGGCCATGATGAGCAAAAATTCAAAGATTTCTTGGAGGCGATTGAGAATAATGATCTAGAAACAGTTAAAAAATTGGTAAATAAAAAATTTGCTAATTCTCCTTCTGAAAAATACCATATGCTGCCACTTCACAGGACTATATTATTGGAACATACTGAAATTGTTAAATGTTTACTTCCTTATACGACTGATATTAATAGCACTTATGATGAGGAGAAATTGACTCCTTTGCATTGTGCAGCCATTTCTGGCAATATCGAGATAGTAAAATTTTTAATTTCTAAAGGCGCTGACCAGAATGCGCATACCAATGAAGGTAAACTGCCTTTTCACATTGCAGCTTCCGGTAAGAATTTAGAAGTTGTAAAATTATTAATACCAAAAAATCTAGATGAAAAATTTGCTAATACCTCTTGTGGAGAAAACAATGAATTACCACTTCACTTGGCTGCACAAGGGGGACATCTAGAAATTGTTCTACTACTACTGCCTTTTACGAAAGATATTAATTGCACTAATATACAGAAATGGACTCCCTTACATTATGCGGCATCTTCTGGTCATATAGACATAGTAAATCATTTGGTTACTAATGGCGCTAATCCAGATGTCGCGAACAATAACAGTGAACTTCCTTTACATTTAGCAGTTCGCCATAGGCATTTAGAAATTGTAAAATTTTTAACGCCAAAAATGAAAAAAGATATTGATGCGACAGATAACCAGGGTAGGACTGCTCTTTTTTATGCTGCAGGTAGCCGGAATACAGAGATTTTGGACTATCTATTACAACAAAAGGCAAATC
This sequence comes from uncultured Parachlamydiaceae bacterium, assembly GCA_963833865.1. GTDB lineage: Bacteria > Chlamydiota > Chlamydiia > Chlamydiales > Parachlamydiaceae > Neochlamydia. Next base: position 158,471 of record CAWHZN010000011.1, read on the forward strand.
CCAATACTCATGATAAAAACGGGCTGCTTCCTTTACACTATGCAGCACGGAGTGGAAGTTTGGAAAATATGGAAAAACTATTAGGTTTATTAAAAAAACCTGACACTATAAATGCTAAAGATAACCAGGGTAGAACAGTATTAAGCTGGTCTATAGAGAGCAGAGATAAAAATTCCGTAGATTTTTTATTACAAAAAAAAGCTGATAAAAATATTGCCGATAAGGATAACAAACTACCCTTTCATTATGCAGCCCACTTCTGCTCCGATGTTGATATCATCAAACTTTTGAAGCCCGAGAAAATAAATGTTCAAGATGCACAGGGTAGGACTGCTTTAACCTACGCAGCAGAAGGCGAAAGGACTAAGAATATAGAATGGTTATTAGAAAATGGTGCTGATCCCAATTCCCCCGACAAACAAGGCAGATTCCCCATTCATTACGCGGCAAAGGTAGGATATACTTTTATAGATTTGTTAGTAAGACCTGAAAATATTAATATACAAGATAAAGATGGAAGAACCGCATTGAGCTTTGCTGCTGAAAAGGAGGTTGTGACTATTAGACACCTAATAAAGGCAGGCGCTGACATCAATATTCCTGATAAAAATGGCAATCTACCTTTCCATCATGCAGCCATAGAAGGAGCCGTAAATTGTACTTATGAGTTCCGTAATCATCACTATGCTAATATTGATGTTCCTGGGATGAATGGAAGGACAGCCTTAAGCTTCGCCGCAGAAGCAAAAAATGAGGGTAAAGAACAAAAATATGAGGAGATTGTTGAATTTTTATTAAAAGGAGGCGCCAAGACCAATCTTACTGACCCTAATGGCAATACGCCTCTTCATTATGCCGCAAAGGGAGGCAAATTACGCACGCTAGGAAAACTCATGCAAAAACTTATTCAAAGAAATAGGCTAGAAGACATTAGTCTTAAAAACGAAGAAGGCAAAACGGCCTATGCTTTGGCAATGGAAGCAAATGTTCCGCAACAAGAATATATCGATAAATGGCCCGACTATATGGAATAGGATGATCGTCGCAATATGCCGTCAGGATGTAAAAGGACGAAAGGGATAAAAAAGGACCCTAAGTTATATTTTTAGTTTCTTTTTTATAATATTTCACCTTTTGAGATTGTCACATTTCTTTTAGCCTGTTTGGCTATTTTCATATCATGAGTCACCATTACTATCGTACGCCCTTCTTGATTTAAATCTGTTAAAAATTTAATTACAGTTTGACTCATCTCAGGGTCTAAATTGCCTGTTGGTTCGTCTGCTAAAATAAGGGATGGATCATTAGCTAACATCCTAGCTAAAGCAATTCTTTGCTGTTGATCCACACTTAATTCAGATGGCTTATGATTCATACGATCCTCTAACCCAACTTTATTTAGAAGATATTCTGCTTTTTCCATTTGGCCTTTTTCATTCAACCCGCTTAGCAATAGAGGAACTTGAACGTTTTGGATAGCTGAGAGATAAGGAATAAGATTAAAAGTTTGAAATACAAAGCCAATTTTTTTTTGTCTAAGACTAGCTATCTCATTCGGACTTAAATCATATAAAGATTCATTATCAATAAAAACTTGACCTAATGAAGGAAAAAGCATCCCGCCAAGCATTAGTAATAAGGAGCTTTTCCCACTTCCACTAGGTCCAATAATTGAAACAAAATCACCAGATGGAATATCTAAGGAGACGTTATCAATTGCTTTAATTTCTTTATCTTTCTTTTTATATATTTTGCTGACATTTTTTACTTTTAACATAGATTAAATCTCCTGGAGGGAGGTGCACGGGTCAAGGCGGGTTGCGTATCTTGCTGGAAAGTAGCTAGCTATAAGAGAGATACAAATGGATAAACCAATCGCTACAAAGAACATATAAGGAATTGGCAACACAGGAACCCCGGCAAAAAATTATTATCGCCAAGCCTATGCATTAGGCGAACAAATAAATCACCAATTCGCCTTGCATGAAATTCGACAGGATTTTTTAGGATTATTTGGACACAATGGTAATTGGAACTAAGGGACTGAGCAAGTCGTTAGAGCTAACAGCTGCTATTGCAAATTCATCTGCGGCATGTTTGGAGCGGATATAAGCATGAAAAACCCTTGGTGAACTGGCGAGAATATCTTTATAACCCTTCCCATTTTTAAAAATGCGATAAGCAACTACATCAGCTGAAGGACTTGGATCCCATGTTGCTACGAGCCTATAGTCAGTTTCGTTTAAAAACTTATTCTTTTTTAGGACTCCAATAAAATCAGAAGGCGAGAAAGGTGTTGGGAGTGGAATAAAATCTAAGACAAGACCAAGGGCAGGATTATTATGTTTATCAATGATTTTTGTAAGAGTTTGAAGAAATTCTGCAAAGGTCATATTAACACCGCTGATTAATCCGTCAAATGAGACTGTATCCGTAGTAGGCCAAATGTCGTTAGGACATGCGTTCATGATAATGAAATCCTCAGTTTGCCCGGCAAAACTATCCGAGTTCATGGAAACTACAGGGCCTGCAGTTACCGAACCTTCTACTTCCATGCCTATAGGTCCGCCGATAATGATGTTATTCGCCATAAAAAAAAGAGGATTGGGAATTAAAATAAATACAGTTGGTGCAGGTGCATCTGGTGAAACTCTTATGACGGAAGCACTTTCCAGCAAGATCCCCATCCCGGCATTATTTTCAACAAGGTTTCCAATTAATGTTGTTATTCCAGCAGGATCTTGAATGGTAATACCTGTAGCCGAATGTGTCACGTTGTCATTACATGTATTGCCTTGTATTAATAAATTATTTCCTGTATCAACGGCAGCAATAGCCAAATCACAAGCCGTAACATTGTTATTTTCGATTACCAAATTGGGCCCTCCATTAAAGGGTAGTATGCCGGTAGAGTCTGTACCAACAACTGGGCATTGCATTTGGGAAATGGTATTATTCAAGATCATACCTGTAGCATTGTCTTGAATGGTAATTCCATTTTCTGCTGCCCCTCCGGAAGGCAACCCACTGCGCCCTACCATTGTATTACCGCTAATGTTAATGGTAAGTCCCATGCCGCGTACACCAATAAATGTCTTTTGAATCACGCTTAAAGTTGAATTTAAGATGTTAATCGTGTTCGCTCCTGTATCGTTCGCAACTTCGATTCCATTGCCTGTTTGATTTCCAGGTGCTGCAGAAAAAGTCGCATTAATTACATTGACCCCCTGGATTGTTCCACCGGCGTTGTGATATCCAATTCCCACAAAAAATCCAGCTGAATTACCACCTTGATCATTGCCATTGACTGTGAGATTTTGAATATTGATTGTAGGTGCATTGATTGCTGTAAGGACAGGATAATAGGTCACACCGGTAAACGTATATGTAAATGAATTCGTAAGCGTCACGTTTGGTGCTAGAATAATTGTGCTTGCAGCGGATGCGCCAGACAAGGTAATGCTTTTGCCATTGATTATCGGTGTTTCGTTATATGTCCCTGCAGCTACCTCAACTGTATCTCCATTAGCGGCTGCATTAATACCTGCTTGAATGGTTGGATATACAGAAGGAACATTCAAAATTGCTCCAGTCAGATCTGCAGTATATATAGAAAAAAAACAGAGTATCATGAAACGGTAGATAAAATTTTGAATCAAACTTGATGATTGGACTAATTTTTTCACTTTTTTATCTCTTCATTAAAACTTGGACTAAAAAATTTTACCTTATCTGATAGTCTAATTTTATCGAAAGTTTAATATTTAATTGATAACAAAGCCCCTTTGGTTGATCAATTTTCCGAGACACTAAAGAATAAAGATAAAACAAAATTCATCAGTCTTTTCCAACATCTTTCACGCAATCAAGTAAAAGAAATTAATTTTGGTGAAAATTTAGGCATTATACCCATGAAGGGTTTCAATGAACATCTTGAGATCACTGAAATAGATAAAAAAAACCTAGAGGATTTCATGCGTGACAGTAAATTCTCTGGGATAGTTTCTATAACAGCCGATGGATCAAATCACTTATTAAAAACTCCTCCTATAGATCACCAAGAAACTCCCTTTTCCATACATTCTGTTGGCAAGGTGTTTACGGGCATGTTACTAATGGTTATGATTCAAAAGGGAATTATCACTGAAGAAATGCTAGATGAACCTATCCAGCTAGAAAAGCATGTGGTTGAAAAACTACGAGAAAAAGGAATCTCTCAAGAACAATTAAATAAAATCACTTTAAGACAAGCCATGCAGCATAAGAGTGGCTTAGGAGATTTTTTAGGTAATTACCAAAATGTTATTCAAAAAGCCCTAGATGAGGGAAAGGCTCCTCCAGAAATTAAAAAACCCGAAGATTTGTTAGAATATGCAGATGGTACAATAAAAACTTTGAAGGAAGGTGAAGAGCTTTATAGCAATTTAGGTTCGCTTTTGTTTGGCTTGTCCATTCAATATCATTACAACAAAAAAATCAAAGACCAGTCCATGTATACACCCTACACTCAAATCTTAAGAAAGCATATTGTTGAACCCGCTGATTTAAAGAGTTTTTCAGAAATTAGACCAGATAATGCGCACTATAATGAAAAGGATGCCAATACTTACTTATATGGCGCTCCAGCGGGTGGTTATTGGCTAACTGCTAAAGATTTGGATAAATTCGGTCAATGGATATGTAAGCAATATAAAGAGGAAGATCCAAAAGCTGAAACTTCTCTACATAATCTTCTCGAAAAACATGGAAGGGAATTTTACGGAGATGGCATGGTTGGCCATCTTGGTGCAGTACCTACAGGATCAGCCAATCTTGCTGTTTATTTAGATCATGGAGTTTCGGTAGCGGTGATGTCAGATCAGTTCATGCTAGAAGGTGATTTTGCTGCACAAAAAATAGACCGTATAATTCTGCAAAATTTATTAACAATCTAGTTCTAAAAAATTCAGGAAGATCATCCTGTTGGATTTTTATAATGAGTAGAATCCTCTTTTTTCACTATTTCCAAAAAACTTAATAATTCCTTTTTGCTGCTGAATTCTTTGATGATCGCATCACTTCGATCGATGCTCTCAATGCCTTGTAAATGATCATATTCATGCTGAAATACTTTAGAAGCAAAACCATCTAGAATCTTTTCAACTTTCTCTCCATTCTGATTAAGGTATATGACTTTAATTTTCTCCTGGCGTGGAATTTTTGCAAGTTTCCAGATGCCATCGCTTAATAGGACCGAAAAACAGCCCTCCCACCCTACAATTTTTTCATTTCCGATAGGAACAAAAATCGGATTGATGACAATTTCAAAATTTTTTGGATCCCGATCATAGCTAAAAATAAAGACTGATTTACTAATTCCAATTTGAGGAGCGGCTAAGCCGGCAACTGGTAAATATGGGGTTAGGGCTTGCAAGAGTTTTTCCGCTATCTCTCGAGCCCAAGGCATTTCATTTTCTTTAAAATTTTCTGTTTTTTTTCTTAACACATCTCGTTCTGTGCTATCGACAGTGACAATTTTCAATTCTTTTGAAAAGGTTTGGTTATTGCAGAACGACATAATAATTACTCCAGCTAAAATATTTAAAAGATCATCTTTTTGCAACTACAAGCTTAATTTTTCCATCGATCTTGATAAAAATAACATTAAGAATGGGGTTAGCAAAGATTTTTTGTTTCATTAAAATATTCAAAATGATAGACATGAGAAAAAAAAATCATACTTAAGTGTAGAGGACACAATGAGTCTTCCACGAGTAATTCATGCAGTGAAAATTCCTATAACGTTACGCTAAAAAAAGGTGCTCCAATTATTTAAGATTCTTAGCAAGCTATTTTATCAACATCGATCTCTAAAGGAGTAATTTCCCCTTCAGAATTGGCTAAATTTGCTGGGTTAATTTTTAAATATAGCTTTCTGAATTCTTTATCCGTTACCTTTAAGTAATTGAGAATATATAGGCGCAAATATACTTCTGTGCTAGGGTTCATTTTCGTTTCTTCTTTTTCCCATTTCACAACAGCGGCGTGAGTAACACCGAATAATTTAGCAAAATCGCGTGTGGACATTTCTAAATAATCAATGATGAACCTAAGCTCACCACCAGTTAATGCAGTTGGTTTTCTTGCTAGCATGTTAAGAGCAGCTATTTGAAGAGTGTTAAAATTGATATTGATCGCCCATTCACCAAAAACTTTCTTCATTGGCACATTAATTAGTCGGATAGGGAATCCTAACCCTTCATAAATAAATGTATCTCTTTTTGTTTCTTTCATAATTAGCCACCTACATGAAATTACAGTAATAATAAGCATGTCATCCTCATCGAATGCTACAATAACGCGTACATCTAATTTATCTAGCGTCTTTCCCCTAATCGCATATTTCCATGTATTTCTTTCATTGTCGAAGCAAGTTTTTCTTTTTTCTTCATAGCCAGTTTTTAGAACCTGTAGTGTCATTGGCAAACTAATTGCTCGCTCATTCTGTCTATCGAAAGCATGAAAGGTAAGGATGTATTTTCCAAATTCTATGCATTTTTTAATCTTGTCTAAAACATTTTTTAGCTTCTCAGGTTTTTTCCTACTCGTCACTTTTCGATATTCCTAATTTTATGGTAACAAAGTTTCCAGATTTTTTTCAACAAAATTATTTTTTGAAGAATTATATCATACTATGGCTATTTAGAAAAGCTGCATATCCCTCCTTTATGCGGGCGAGGAAGCTAAAAAACAGGTTCAAGATATTGCTGTAAAAGCAATAGAAGGGGCCTCTTGAGCTAAAGCTTTGTCACACATCAACCAAATTGCCATGGAACAAGCAAAAACACGCTCTAACTCTCCCTAGAATAATGCAAATTTTGGAGTGCGGCGACTTGTCGCATACGCATCAAGCTAAGCAACCTTCTGATTTTCAGAAGGTTGCTTAGCTTGATGCGTATGCGACAAGTCACCGCACTCCATGCGCTTCGCGTAAATTAGATTTTAATAAAGCCGGGACCTTTACCGCCGGATAAAAACAAAATAAATCCTTTATTTTTGTGGCATTATTTGCCATATTTGCCAATTGAAAATAATCGATACCCTACCGCCATGGAATTTTTTTATTAAGTTTTTCCATGACCAGGTAGAGGCTTGGCGTGATAAAGAGCGTGATCAATTGGGATAGGCATAAGCCTCCAATAATCACTAAACCTAGAGGTCGGCGCGCTTCAGCGCTGGCACCCAATCCAAGGGCAATCGGCAAAGCTCCAAAAATGGCAGCGACTGTCGTCATCATGATCGGCCTAAAGCGTACCAAGGCTGCGTCATAGATGGCTTGCCGCGGCGCCATGCCCTTGGTGCGAATATTATCCAAGGCAAAGTCAATCATCATAATCCCGTTTTTCTTCACAATGCCGATCAGAAGAATGATACCGAGATAGGAGTACATGGACAGGGGCAAGTCAAAGATCCATAGAGTGAGCAGATCCTCCTAAAGTTGCCGGAGGAAGGGTGGTGAGAACTGTCATCGGATGGACAAAGCTTTCATACAACATTCCCAAGAATAATATAGATGGCAAAAATGGCGATGAAAAGCAGGAATCCTGCATTTTTAATGGAATCTTGATAGGTCTGGATGGCTCCAATAGGTTGAACTATGACAACCGGATCGACAAATTCATTTTGCAGCTCTTGCAATCTATTGAGAGCTTGTTCCAAGGTGACGCCTGGAGCGAGATTAAAATCGATGGTGACAGAAGGAAATTGATCGATATGATTGATGCTAGAGGCTCCCAATCCTTCCTCCCATTCAGCCACAGCGCCCATGGGGACTAATTCATTGGAAACAGAAGAGCGCATCCACAAGAGAATTAAAAATATCGGTGTCCATCTGATACTTATCGAACAATTCCAAGATGACATTATATTGATCCATAGCTGTTTCGATCCGTGTGACATAGTTATAGGAATAGCTAAACATGAAGGCATTTTCAATATCTGCGGCTGTGATGCCAAGCGAGGAGGCTTTATCTCTCAAAATGGAGACATTGATTTGCGGCGAATTGATTTCTAGATCGCTGTTGACTCCTTGAAAAATAGGGATCTTTCTGCATGGCATCGATCAATTTTTGAGCGGAAGGATAAACTTTATCGGCAAAGATGCTTTGCATGGCCAATTGATAGTCGCCGCGGCTTTCTTGTCCTGTTGCTAAATCGATGAGAGGGACATTTCTAATAAAGATTGAATTCCGGGAATTTGAGCTAAACTTTCATTGAGCTCTCTGATCACCTCTTTAATGGAGGCGCGCTGACTATGGGGTTTTAAGGCAACAAGATTTTGTCCTTTGCGATATTCGGAATAGGAACTCATAGCGATGATTTTGTCAACAGCTGGATGCGTTTTCAATACATCAGCCACTTGTTTTTCATATTCTTGCATGCGGATCGAAGAGCCGGCTTCCATTTCTTGGGTATAGACGACAAAAAAGCCAGCATCTTCATCGGGAACGAAGTCTGTGGGAATATATAAAAAAGCCAAACAGTCAAGACCAGGCAGATCAACTCCGACCAAAACGGCTTCATAGTGCCTATCAATGACTTTGGTGAGCATTCTTCCATAGGCATCGCGCATTCTTTTATTAATTCGGGTTGAAAACTCATACAGTTTTCCTCTCACGATTATTTTGCGGAAGAAATCGGCTGCAAAGCATGGGCGTCAGACTAAGAGAGATAGCCCCTGAAATCAAAGTGACAGCGGATAGGGTGATGGCAAATTCACTCAATATTTTTCCTAGCAATCCGCCCATGAGAAGCATCGGAATAAAGACAGCGATAAGAGATAGGGTCATAGAGACAATGGTAAAGCTGATTTGCCTTGACCCTTCTAAGGAGGCTTGTAATCGGTCTTCCCCGTCTTCCTGTCTTCTGACAATATTTTCCAACACGACAATGGCATCATCGATGATAAAGCCGACGGCCAAAGTTAAAGCTAAAAGAGACAGATTGTCCAAAGTGAATTTATAGGCATCCATGACAATAAATGTTCCGATGATGGACATAGGCATGACAATCGAAGGAATAATCGTATCGGCCAGTTTTCCCAAATAGAGTGAGATCACTAATCACGACAAGAAAAAGGGCAATGAAAGCGTGATTTTAACATCATTGATTGAATCGCGAATCGATTGAGATCGATCGTAAAATACACTTAATTCAACTGCCGGCGGAAGTTCCTTTTCAATGTATCCAGAAGTCATAGATGGAATCGGAAATAGCCACCGTATTCGCTGTGGGTTCCTTTTGAATGGCGAGTAGAATGGTGGATTCACTTTTATCCTTGTCGACATATTCTACATGGATTTTATCATTTTGAAAGCTTTCAAGGGTTTTGCCAAGATCTTGAATGCGAACGGAGTCCCATTGCGATAAGCGACGATGAGAGGATCCCATTCAGCAGCAGTGACTAATTGCCCATCGACAGAAACATTAGGAGCTTCTATGAGGCCATCTAATTGACCTGTGGGCAGGTTGACATTTCCTAAGGCGATGGCAGCAGCTAATTCTGATAAAGAGATATCATTGGCGACCAATTTACCGGGATCGACTTGAATGCGGATGGCTAAAGGGGAACCAAAAACAGTGACTTGAGAAACTCCTGACAGCATGGAGATGCGCTGTCCGATGAAGTTATTGGCATAAGTATACAAATCATTGAGTCGCATTGTTTTCGAGGTGAGCCCAATGTAGACGATAGGGAGTTCTGCAGGATTGACTTTGCGATAGGTGGGTGCATAGGGAAGATTGGGCGGAAGATTCGGTGTTGCTGTAATAATGGCCGATTGCACATCCTGTGCCGCTTCAGTCATATTCTTATTGATATTAAATTGGATGACAATGCTGCTGCTACCCAAGGTATTATTTGAGCTGACAAGCGTGGCTCCCGGGATAGCCATGAATTGTTTTTCAAGGGGAAGGGCAATGGCATGCGCCATGACTTCAGGAGTCATGCCGGGATAAGAAACACTGACAGTGATAGTAGGATAGGTCACATTAGGCAAATTGCTGATGGGCAGCCGCAAATAAGCCAAAATGCCTGCAAAAAGAATTGCGACCATCAAAAGCGTGGTCATAATCGGTCGTTTAATAAATGGCGCAGACAAATTCATATGATGTCTTATAGTTTGAGAATAAAACTTACCAGTAATTATTTTTTATTTCCCATGAATTTTTCACTTAAATTTTCAAATCCAAGATACAAGATTGGTGTAATGAAAAGAGTAATAAGCTGAGATATCAATAATCCCCCAATAATGACAAAGCCAAGAGGACGACGAGCTTCAGCATTGGCTCCAAATCCCAAGGCAATAGGCAGCACTCCGAATATGGCTGCCATAGTCGTCATCATGATAGGCCTAAAACGCACTAAACAGGCATCGATAATCGCTTCTCGGGCATTCATGCCGCGCAAGGCGAATATTTTCAAGGGCAAAGTCGACAATCATGATCCCATTTTTTTTCACAATGCCTATCAGCAAAATAATGCCCAGAAAAGAGTACATGGAAAGAGGCATGCCAAAGACCAGCAATACGAGGAGGCCGCCAAATGTTGCCGGAGGCAATGTTGTGAGGATTGTAATCGGATGGATAAAGCTTTCGTAGAGAATGCCTAAAATGATATAGATGGAAAAAATAGTAATGATCAGCAGATAGCCTGAAGATTTTATCGATTCATTAAATGTTTGTGCAGCTCCGATAGGTTGGGCTGTAACATCCGGTTCGACAAGTTCCTTGGTAAGTTGAGTTGAGTTTTGTTAAAGCTGTTTCTAAAGGAACTCCCGGTGCAAGATTAAAAGAGATGGTAACGGAAGGAAACTGGTTGATATGATTGATGCTGGTGGCTCCCAAGCCTTCCGTCCCATTGCATGGTCGCAGAAAAGGGACTAAATCCGAGTTGAAGGGAGATCGTAGCCATATTTCATTTAAAGTTTCTGCCTGGCGTTGATATTCAGGATAAAGCTCCAAAATGACATTATATTGATCGATAGCAGTTTGAATGAGCGATATTAAATTTCCTGAATAACTTAAGCTGAATGCATTTTCAACATCTGTAGCTGTTATTCCATATTGAGAAGCTTGATCACGCAATATGTTAACATTAATTTGAGGCGTATCGATTTCTAAATCGCTATTCACCCCTTGAAACATCGGATCATTCCGCATTTTTTCGAAGCAGTCTTCTAGCTGAATTATAAATGTTATCGGCATTGATGCCTTGAAGGGCAAATTGATAGGCAGAGCGGCTTTCTTGTCCTATGGCAAGGTCAATTAAAGGAATATTCTTTAATAAAACATTGAACTCCATCGATATTATTTAGTTTTTTATATAAATCTTGGATGACAGTATTGATTGGGGGTCTTTGATTTTCCGGCTTGAGATGAACAAAATTCAGCCCTTTGCGATATTCATTGACTGAACTGATGGCAACAAAGTTATCAATACTAGGATCATTTTTTAACAATTCGATAATTTGATTTTCATAATTGAGCATGCGCGCAGATGATCCTCCCTCCATTTCTTGTGTATAGATGACAAAAAAACCAACATCTTCATCCGGCACAAAATCGGTGGGAATATATAAGAACAAGATAGACGGTAGCGATTAGGCTTATCAGACCAATCATTAATGCTGTCAACTGATGGTCAAAAACCCTCTACCAGCATTTTATGATAAGCATTGCGCATGGATGTATTAACTTTCTCGGAAATTTTTTCCATCATGGATTTCTGATTACCATGAACATTTCTTGGCGGAATGAACCGGCTGCAAAGCATAGGTGTTAATGTGAGAGAGATAAGCCCTGAAATGATTGTGATGGCCGTCAGAGTGATGGCAAATTCGCTAAAAATTTTCCCGATCAATCCACCCATAAAAAGCATGGGAATAAAAACAGCGATAAGCGACATGGACATGGAAACAATGGTAAATCCGATTTCGCGTGAACCTTCTAAGGATGCATTTAAAGGCGATTCTCCCATTTCCACACGGCGAATAATATTTTCCAAGACAACAACAGCATCATCGATGATAAAACCTACGGCAAGCGTTAAAGCTAAAACGGATAAATTATCTAAAGTGAAATTGAGGCAATACATCACAATAAAAGTCCCGATCACAGACATAGGAAGGACCAGGGAAGGGATAATTGTATCGGCAATTTTTCCCAAAAAAACATAAATCACAATAACAACGAGGATTAATGCGATGACAAGAGTTACAATGGCATCATTGATGGCTGCTTTGACAGGAATGGAATGATCAAAAACAATATGCGTCTCAATAGCAGGTGGAAGCTCGCCTTTCAATTCGTCTAATAATTTATAGATCGCCATCTGCAATAGCGACAGTGTTGGCTCCCGGATCTTTTTGAATCGCCAATAGAACTGTTGGCTGGGCTCCATTGGCATCGACATATTGGCCAAGAATTTTATTGTTTTGGAAGTTTTCTATGGCCCTTCCAACATCTTGAATGCGCACAGGAGTGCCATTCCGATATGCGACAATCATCTTCTCATAATCGCCGCTATGCACCAGCTCACCATCCACTGAAATAATGGGGGCTTCAATGGTACCATCCAATTGTCCCGTAGGCAAAAACACATTTTCTTTTTGAACGGCTGCTGCCACTTCAGCAAGAGTGACATTATGTGTGACAAGTTTGGCAGGATCTACTTGAATGCGGACGGCTAAGATCGAGCCATAGGTAGTCACTTGAGAAACCCCTGCCAGCATGGAAATGCGCTGTCCTATCAATGTGTTGGCATAGGTGTATAAATCGTAGCGCGGCATTGTAGGGGAAGTCAAGGCGATGTAGATGACCGGTTGCTGTGCAGGATTGACTTTGCGGTACACAGGCCCATAAGGGATGTTTGGCGGTAAATAGGGAAAGCAGTAGAAACAGCCTCTTGTACATCTTGAGCAGCAGTCACCATATCTTTATCGATTTCGAATTGCAAGACGATGCTTGTATTCCCTAAAATATTATTAGAGCTGACAATGCGCAGTCCCGGGATAGCCATGAATTGTTTTTCCAAGGGAAGAGCGACTGAGTTAGCCATGGTTTCAGGGAGAGCTCCGGGAAACGTTGCTTTCACATTGATGGTGGGAAAATTGACATTGGGCATGCTGCTGATCGGCAATAAGTAATAACAAATAAGCCCTACAAATAAAATAGCAACCATCGCTAAGGTTGTCATGACAGGGCGTTTTATAAAGGGAGCTGATAAGTTCATGGCTTATTGGTAGGTGCTGCATTAACCAGTAGTCCCGGAGCCACATTGATTTGTCCGTTAATGATGACAGTATCTCCGGCAGTGTGCTTGGGCAGATTGTATGGCTATATATTCTTCCGTCCTGGTGAGGACCGTTACATTTTTCACTGCAGCTTTTCCCTCTTTATCAATCGTATATATATACGGACCATCTTTTCCTATGAGAACAGCGCTCGGAGGCACAATTAAAGCGTTTGGCGCCATTTTATAAAGAACTTTGACGCGTATGAATTCTCCAGGCCAAAGCTCACGATTTACATTTTTCAATCTTCCTTTTAAGAGAATCGTTCCTGTATTTTGGTCGATTTGGTTATCGATAAAATAGGTTGTGCCCATCAAATGGATTTTTAGGATTTTCCGGTAACGTGGCAACGAATTGCCATTCTCCTGCATTACCTTGCACATGCCTGATAAGCTCAAATTGCTGCTGGGGCAACGAAAAAAGGATATCAATAGGGGAGAAAGGACGGATGACGGTTATCTGATTAGGATCATCAACAACCAAAATATTCCCCACATCGACATTAAAATAGCTTATTTTGCCTGATACCGGTGCTACAATTTTACAGAAATCTAGATTGATTTGAGCTGCAGTGAAGGCGGCTTTGTCCAGCTCCACCTGTGCTAATGCCGCAGCCGCATGTGCTTACATATTGCTCAAAAGTTAAATATCGAAATGAAATCACTTTCCACAACTTTTTTATAACGCTCTACAGTCTTCGCGGCATATTCATATAATGCTTGGTCATGCTCTAATTGGGCGACTGCTTCATCTACAATAGCCTGATAAGGCCTAGGATCCATTTCATAAATAATATCACCTTCTTTTACTATGGCACCTTGCTGAATATAAGTTTTTATCAATTTACCGGCGACTTGAGGACGGATGTTTACAGTGACAGTCGGGATCACTTGTCCAATCGCATCAATATAAATAGGGACATCCTGCTGTTTTATCATTGCTGTTGTTACATTCGGAGCCGGCGGAGGTTGTCTGTTTTTTCTATAGCATCCAAGAAGTACTGCAGGTAAAAATGCAATGAGTAACAAAAAGTAAAAATATTTTTTAGGAGCCTTTAGATTCATTATCATCTCCTATTGGAAGTTGATACAATTGTTTTGGCGGAGCCGTTTCCCATTCACCGCTTGTTTCTTCAAGTACACCTACCGAAAAGGACAGATTAGCAAGTGCTGCTGCCCATTGTGTACGCGTTAATACTTGTTGTGAACGTGCATTGCTTAGAGTTGTCAGAGCAGTAAGTACGTCCAATATAGACGAGGTACCTGTCTTATACTGAATGACAAAACCACGAAATGCCCTTTGGCTGTATTCTACAGCAGCTTCGCTGGATGGCAAAGCCGCCACTGCCGAAGTAAATGCATAGTAATTGGTTACGACCTCAGTGGATACTGTCGCTACTTGGACATCCAAGTTTGCCAAAGCTTCTTCTATCTGAGCGCGCAATTGCCTCTGTTGGTTCATGTAGTAAAAACCTTGGAAAATCGGCATGTTCAATTCAAGATAAGCTGTCTCGTTATATCCTGATGGCATTTTTGGAGAGATGAAACGAATTTGAAACCAATTGCCATTTGCTGTCAAATTAGGCATACTGTTCGAATAGGAAATGGCCAGTTGAGCTTCCTGCTGTTTAATGGCTGCAATGGCCACACCTAAGTCAGGACGTTTTTGCTTGGCTAGTTCAAGTAAATAGGAGATATTTCCCGAAATCTCTACGACCGGCAGCTTTTGGGGAAGATCTTCAAAAGAAATATCCGCATCCGCAGGCAAGCCAACTCCTATCAAAATTTCGGCAAAAGAAGTTTTTTCAGACCCTTGTGCTTGCAGCAGGCTTGTGCGCGTTTGCTCTAAATTCGATTGTGCTAACAAGACATCGCTCAATGTCGCAAGCCCTGCTAAATGCATGACTTTTGCTGCATCCAAGGCCACCTGGGCATCTTTGAGATCTTGCTCATAAGCAGCCACAAGGCCCTTATATCCTAGGTAAGCCGTATAGGCGTTTAGAACAGAGAGCATGACTTGCTGCATGGTATAATCATGCTGCCAATTGGATGCATAAAGTGTCTGGAGAGCAAGCTCTGCCGTGGCGCTTCGACCTCCAAAATCTAACAAGAGATAGGTCAGGTTTAAGTTATTTGAAAGGTTTGTCGTGTAAGATTCTGTCGGTGTCGTGGTAGTAGTAGTTGAGACAATATTTTGGCCCGAAGTAGCAAAAGCTGAACCTTTATGAGTTTGAGCACTCAATAGTCCTGTATATTCCAAGTAAGGATAATAAGTGCTCAAGGATTCACGATAGGCATAGGCCGAAGCACGTGCCGCATTCCAGCTTGCCCTCGTCGAAGGGTTATTATACAAAGCTATATCCAGCAAACGAGATAAAGTCATTGTCTGGGAAAGATCTGAAACGTTAAAGGGGTTCACTGCCGTTTCTTTTACAACAAAAGGCTCTCGATCCCAGACAGAACCTGGAGAAGCCGGCACATCGCCGCTGTCTATAGGATCATAAAAAGGCTCACAACCTCCTAATAGAAGAAACCAGGCTGTTAAAACTATCAAAGTGATGTGTGTCATGCTGTCTTTATCTTTCAAATTCAATAATTACAAGAGGGTTGAGAGCCGAAAGGAAAGTAATATTCACATAAAGCAAGGTTGGTATTTTCAGGGAAATTATAGGCATAAACGCGCCGCGCATACTGGATGCTTAATGTTCCCCAGCAACCGATCGTATAGCTGTAGCGGATCCCCAAATCCACAGATTTATGATTAATGTTGCCATATCCTTTAAAGTGCTCAGGTCGCAGATTTTTTCCCCCTAGTCCCCATAAGGTATTCACAAATCCGCGCAATTCATGAGTATCGTCATGATTATATTCGCAGGCTAGATCTTCTCTGACCCAAGAAGAACCCACATCAGAGGCTCCAATGCCGGTGACGCTCCACCATCGGAAGGTATAATCGTGGCTACAAGGACGCCCATATTTCTGCCCGAAAGACATCGTGGCCTCACCTTCAATATGACCATGATGAAAAGAGCTGATGTCGTGTAAGGCGCGAGAGTATGGCTGAGTTAATGTTAAGCCCGTTACCAGGCTGAATTCATCCCCTTCGGCTTCAGTCATCCATTGATAACGGCCCGTGATTCGAAAGTTATCCCAGCGATATTTTTGATAACGCGTATCTGCCGCCGTAGCTTCAAATTCTCCAGAATATCTTTTAAATGGATAGGTTGCACTTAAAGTCATAAATGCATCATTTTCATTATGTCTGAAGCTGTGGCGATGAGGAATGGAAATTGCATTATAGTTTTGATAGATGAGAGTGGCCCGTATCTCAGTTTCATAATTATTTCCAAACCAAGGCTTTAAATCTGTCGCTGTGCAGATT
This sequence comes from uncultured Parachlamydiaceae bacterium, assembly GCA_963833865.1. Lineage (GTDB taxonomy): Bacteria > Chlamydiota > Chlamydiia > Chlamydiales > Parachlamydiaceae > Neochlamydia. Next base: position 175,183 of record CAWHZN010000011.1, read on the forward strand.
AAAGGGATAAAAAGGAATAGGAAAAATAATTTAAACCCAACTTGCAACCTATGATGGCTCAGATTCGAATTCTTTTTCTCTAGAAGCTCGCAAAAGTAAGTGATCCATATTAAAAAATATGGCTCACTTTTTTTCAAAGCCTCATGCGAGCTCCTAGAGAGAAAATTATTACGAATATGAGCCATCATAGGTTGCAAGTTGGGTTTTAAGCTGTTTCATTTTCTCGGCCACAAAAAAATTGATGAAACAAATTTTTATAGCATTCTCGAAGAAATTTGGCTATTGGTTTTTATTATGCAAAAACTGGATTTGGATGGAAAACACCTTTAGATAGGATTACGAGATATTTCAGTAAGTACTGCTTTAAAATTTTTTACATCCTGTTCGGATGTATTCCAAGATGTGATGAATCGCACTTCGCTCTTCTCTAAATCCCATGGAAAGCAGAAGACTTTTTCTTGAATCATAGGAATCCACGAAGCAGGCGCAATAAAAAAGATTTGATTTGTCTCGACCGGATAGCTCAAGGTAAGATGAGGAGTTTCTTTTATTAACGAAGCAATCTCTTGAGCTCTTTGACTAGCTTGGGTTGCAAGAGTATACCATAAATTATCTTTAAAAAAGGGAATGTATTGGGCAGATAGATAACGCATTTTTGACATAAGTTGAAGAGTTTGTTTCTGTTGATGATCGCTTCCAACTTGTAAATCTGAATTAAAAATTAGGAGGGCTTCGGCACCCATTAATCCATTTTTTGTTCCTCCTAGAGACAAAATATCAACTTGACTAGAGTCTACGAGCTCATGCAAAGAAATTTTTAAACAGGCTGCCGCATTAAAGAAACGACTACCATCGATATGAAAAAGCAAGTTTTCTTCTTTACAAAGCTTAGAGAGAGATTTGAGTTCCTCAAGATCATAGACTGTTCCTACTTCTGTCGGTTGTGCAATAGATACTACTCGGGGGGATGTAGAATGTTTTCCAAAAGCTCTTTCGCTTTTCAACTTTTTCAAAATTGCTTCCGGTAATAGCTTCCCCTTTTGGTGAGGAACAGTTAGAAGCTTGGCGCCCACAATAGATTCTGTCGCTCCTGATTCCTGATATTGTATGTGAGCAATATCTGTACAAATAACAGATTCATGTCTGCGGCAGGAGAGTTTTAGCGCCAAAATGTTGGATCCTGTACCTGTAGGAACGATAAATATCTTACAATTTGATTTAAAGGCATGTTGAATAGCTTTTTGAGCTTTTTCAGTCCAATGATCGGCGCCATAAGATGGGGCATAACCCTCATTTGCCTCTATAATAGAGGTGAGAATCAAAGGATGTACCGGTGCCCAATTATCGCTAGCCAAACAGATTTTACGTTGGGACACCATACTACCCATCTTCATTTTCTTTTTGTTACAATAAGCCTAACTTCTTAAGTTTATCGCCTAAATTAAAGATAATTTAGCAAAAATTATTCAAAATTTAAAGACAATTTTGATTATTTCTGATATGCAATGAAGAGCTTTTTTGTATCGAACTGAGAGTTAAAATCATTCTAGTATGTTAACTTACAGAACTTCCTTAAAACCCAACTTATGACTTATGATGGCTTAGATTCATAGTTTGCAAGTTGGGTTTAAATGCTCTGGTCGAATGCGTAAAATTGCGTAATTTGCCTTGACTAAGGAATTTTTTTGAAGCCATCATGGGCTTATGAATGCGCGATTCGTAGTAGATGCAGTCATACGAAATTTTGAGATAATCGGAGAAGCGAGTGTTCATATTCCTCATGCTTTTCGAAGCGCTAATCCTGACATTCCTTGGAAACAAATGACTGCAATGAGGAATATCTTAATCCACGAATATTTTGGTGTGAACCTGGGCACTATATGGCAAACAGTGGAGATTCGTCTTCCCACCCTCGAGCAACAGCTGTTAGAGTTGACTGAATAGAAATGTCTAGGGTCAGGCTTGCAAGATTGCAAGTCTGACACCAAATTTTCGGCTCTTTTACTGATAGAGTCTCATCATCAATTTCTTTTGTCGTTTGAGACTAAAGGTTCATCAATTTCCAGTTGCTGAGTACCATATAATCCATTATATCTTCCATTGAAAGCCACTGTAAAGTAAAAAAAAATATTAGGGGGATCGTTTGATAAACACAAAAAATATTTGTCGAAAAATAGGACGGTATCTATGGCTTCTCAATATCTTTTTTACAAACCTATTGCATGCTGTTGAGTGGACAGAACTGAATGATGGAGCCGCAGCCAGCCCAACTCCCCGCACTCTATTTTCCATGGTTTTCAACCCGGCAGCTTTTCCGAACGGGCAAATTGTGCTCTTCGGCGGCCAAGGCGATAGCGGGCCCCTGAATGACACTTGGGTCTGGAATGATTTCAATAACATTTGGAATTCCCAGACAACCTCACTTAACCCCTCTCCCCGAAATGGGGTATCGATGGCCTTCGATCCGACTTTTGGTCAGACACTGCTTTTCGGTGGAACTAACACCTTCTCAGACTTCAATGATACTTGGCTCTGGAATGGAAACAACAGCACTTGGACAGAACTAATACCAAATACTACAAGCCCAACAAATCCATCTCCTCGTGCCTATGCCTCAATGGCCTTTGCTCCTCTTCCATCAACTCAATTGATACTTTTCGGAGGCAGCACGATAAGTGGCTCAATGCCCATGCCTCTAAATGATACCTGGGCATGGAACGGAACGGCCTGGATCCAAATTTTTCCAATTGATAGCCCTTCTCCCAGATTCGGCGCCTCGATGGTGTTCGACCAAAACAACCAAAGCCTTCTTCTTTTTGGCGGATCTGACTATACTCAAGTTTTCAATGACACCTGGAGCTGGAATGGAATTAACTGGATCCAGTTATTCCCTTCTGAAATGCCTTCGCCAAGAGCCCTTGCTGCGATGACATTCGATGCGTCTATCATGCGAACCCTCCTTTTTGGAGGCACAGGCAATCTCGTCGGCCAATATTTTGGCGATACTTGGTTATGGTCGGGTAGTAACTGGCAACTTGCCACCCCTACCTCTACTACAAATCCCTCTCCTCGTTCAGGAGCTTCTATGGTTTTTGACGCAATCACTCAAAAGCCGCTCCTTTTTGGAGGCAATACCGAATTCCAGTCTTTTAATGATACATGGACGTTGGGACAACTACCTCAAATCATCAGCCTCACACCCAACAGTGGGCCGTTAGATGGAGGAACTGAAGTCACTATTACTGGATTTAACTTAAATGGAACGATAACCGTCAACTTCGGAAATACTCCCGCGATAAATTTTACAGTCATTTCATCAATGGAAATTCAAGCCCTCTCACCACCCCTTGAACTACCCGCTTCAAGTGCTACTGTTGACGTGACTGTAACAACTACATCGGGAATATCCCCAACAACAGTTGTTAATCTATTTACTTATACAGGAATTTTTTCCCCAATTGATCTTGGCGGATTTCAAATAAAAAACAAATTTTTAAATCAGACAGATTTAGTCAATATCATCACTTGGAAACAACCTTTATTGGGAGAAAAGCCTGTTTTATATAAAATTTATCGCGATGAAAATCTCACTACATTAGTTGCTACAATAAAGACTCATCAGAAACTCGAGTTTCTAGATCATAACCGTAAAAAAGGAAAAGCATATTCTTATTTTATTGTCTCTATTAGTGATGATGGAGATATCTCTTCTTCCGCAACAATTACAGTAAAACCTCTACGTTAATACCCCGGATTGTGACCTATTTCCTGGTAGCGACTTTTTTTGGACCCCAGATACAAGCTGAACGACAAGGCCAACCTTTTGGTTGGGCGAGAAGTGCGCAGTAGATGGGTGGCTAAAAAAGATGGCTTCCAGGCTATGGTGATGGAAGTAAATAGAAGGACAGTAAATAAAAATTGCTTGGAGATCCATGAGGGTTTAACTTTTAAAAAATTAAAAGTGAAGTTTTACATGATGTTCCCTTTATCATCCAGGGCTGCAGGCCTATCTTTTGCATATTTTTTTTTGCTAAAGAAAAATCCTTAGCATCAAAAAAAACGCAAAACCTAGCCTACATCCACGACGCTTAAGGAAAAAATAGGTCGCAAGTTGAGTTTGAAGTATTTTTATGACTAAGTACAACATTTTTCCTCAGGGCTTAATCATTGATTGAAATTCTTTCCCATTTTTATAGCTTAGGTAATCTTGGAGAATTTGCGCATGATCAAAAGCAAGCTCTTTCCAGGGAATGTCATCGACTTTCACAACAAATGCTTTAGCTGCATCATCGCCTGCAGTTGGAAGGCTAAATGTTTTCGCTAGATGTGTAACTTCAACAGAATGATGTCTAAAATCGCGGGATGGCTCAAAATAAACATGGAATTGCTTTAGATCGTGCAAGTCAAGATTGACTTCTTCTATCATTTCTCGTCTTACAGCATTTTCAACTGTTTCACCATATTCCACTTTTCCTCCAGGAAGTGCCTTTCCAAAGGGGGCTTTTCCTCTTTCAATCAGAACAATCCCTTGAAATTGACCTTGATCATATACTTCAATAATTGCTGTTGTTGTAAGGATAGGAGGTTTATGAGCTGCTTTTGCAGGCTCATTCGCAGTCACAGTGGCAATTGGTAAGAATGCAAAGAAAAAGTAGAATAAGCATTTGGTGTAAATCTTAGTCATATCCCTTCATAATTGAATTTTTTAATTTTAATTTTTTTGATGTTTTTCTAAAAATATTTTTAAGGGACGGTATATCCACCATCGATGATCCAGTCTGCGCCTGTCACATATTTTGACTTTGGGCTAGCTAAGTATAATACAGCTTCAGCTATATCTTCGGGTTGTCCCATTGTTTTCATAGGCGTTTTTTCCACCCAAATAGGATGTAGTTCCTTTGCAAAATCAAGAATTTTCGTTTTTATATATCCTGGTGAAATGGCATTGACACGTATACCATAATCCGCCCATTCAACAGCTAAACTTTTGGTTAGCATTCCTACACCACCTTTAGAGGCATTATAATGGCACTGTTTCTGTGGAACGACAACAATATGGCCACAAATGGAAGAAATATTGATGATAGAGCCTTTGGTGCCTTGTTCGATCATTTTCTTTCCAACTGCTTGAGCGCAAAGGAAAACTCCTGTTAAATTAACATCGATCATTCTCTGCCAGTCTTGAAATGCGAGATTTTCTGCTGCAGAACCATGTGTAATTCCTGCATTATTCACCAGAATATCAATTCTTCCCCAACTTCTTACCACCGCATCGACCATCATTTTTACTTGTTCAGGGTTTGCCACATCACATTGAAAAACACAAACATCAACTCCTAATTGCTTTGCTTTTTCAGCGACTCTATCTGCTTCATTTTTACTTTTATTGACTGCGATTGCAACATTCGCCCCTTCTCGTGCTAGGGCAAAGACACAGGCTTCGCCAATTCCTCTTGATCCTCCGGTAATAATGGCATTTAATCCATCAAGTTCACCTGAATTACAATAAGTTGTGAATAAGAATAATAGAGACAAAACAGCACTAAACTTTCTTAGAAGATTCATAATTTACTCCTTAGTAAGTAAGATATGTGTAGAGGAATGAGCTCTAGATACAAGTGGACAAAAGGATTGGAGTCAGGTTTGAGCCTGACCCCATTTTCTTAGGCGGGAGATTTTTAAGAGAGGCCCCCTTAACTTAGTATCGGAAACCAATCCCCCCACCAAAAACTCCACCATCCAAACTTAAATTACCATCATTTCCAAGGTTGCTAAAGTCATAAATGCGATGCTGTTCGACACCTAACTTCAACATAAGATCCATTTCACAACAGCAAAAACATTTTGTGTAATCCCAACAAATACCTAGTGCAGCATCAGTGCCAACATTGTTGAAACAATGTTTGCTTTTCGAATGAACAACACTAGTCGTTATTGCAAATATATCAGTATCAAAGTTTTTACGATTAACATTTCCATAGTATGTAACAACAGCAAAGCTTCCATAAAAACTAAAATTATATCCTAAGTACCAATCAGCACATACGCCTAATTGAGGACCAATTCCCCAAAATCTTTCTTTATCGTCTTTATCAGTTAGTACCGTTGTATCAGCTGTTAAAGTTGTAAAAAAAGTTTCAAGGTGTGAATTTAATCTTTGACGAATCCGTGCGCCGCGCGCACCAATAAAAGGTTTCAAATAAAAGCAAGGAACAACGCAAAAGTAACGTCCAAAAGTAAGATCGATGGTGTCATATCTTATTTTCCAGTGTCCATGTTGCGCGTGTTGACTAAATTTTGCTCGCCCATCATAGTGAGTCCAATCGGCTTCTACAGCAAAACAATTATACTCAGCTTCGGCACCTACACGAAAACCAGGATTCCATTTAAAATGAGGCTGCTTATCTGATTCTCTTATGGTAGTCGTGGTGACGCTTCCATTTGTTGTAGTAGCAACCGAAGTATCCCCGAAAGCACCTTCTAGACCAGCCAACTCTGGCAGCCAATATAATAGTTCACCATAAACGCAAAATCCAAAATTTTGTGTATTACAACAACTTGTTTCACAGCTTGCTTCACAACTTATTGATGGATTACATTCATTGCCTTCCTGCGCAGTGACTTGGTTTGACACCACTAGCAACAAGCCGGCGATGGCTAAATAAATTTTTTTGAGAGCATTTGTCATAGCAATATTTTCCTCAATTGAGTGTTTTATCTTTGTGTGATAGAAATCACCTTATTTTTTCATTACATATTCCATTTATAGAACCCTTATAATCACAAGGTGCGCCGAAACAGGGTGTGTACCCCCAGCTACAGGCGTAATAGTTAATGCTGTAGTATTCCCTACAGGATTAATAATCTCGAGAACACTATTGGGGGTTGTTGTAGTCACAAATGATGTTCCCACTATTTGACTTGTTCCGGTTGCTCGCCCAACTACTGTGCTTGCGATTCCAGTTCCATTAATACTTACTTCGAGTTGTCCAGGTTCATCCACACTTACTTGAAATTGAACGTAATAAGTACCAGCTGCCGATAATAAAAATTGTGAAGCGTTTAAGCGGGTAATTAATCCACTGGATGGTCCATTCTCAGGAAACATTACCGGAGTACCGGGCGCAACAGTGGCAGAATTATCACCAGGCATGAGCGCATAGAAATCTGAAAAGGCAAAGATGCCTGAAACTCCTGGAATACCTGGAACTCCGGCAATTCCTAGAGATCCACCTGACTCTCCAACTAGCCGTTCTGCTCGTTCAGCACCAGCATGCAATGCAGATGTAAAGCTACTAACCAGTGCTAACATCCATATAAGCGTACGTAAAATCATATTTATCCCTCTGTTAATTAATCTTTTTTGTTATTGAATTTGTATAATTAGAAGATGCGCCGAAACAGGATTTGCACCACCAGCAAAAGGAGTAATTATAAGCGCAGGACTATTCCCGGGAGGATTGATGACTTCGAGAACACTATTTGGGGCAGTTGTTGTAACCAGAGATATTCCCACTAACTGATCCGACCCGGTCGCTCGTCCTACCACAGAATTTGCGACAAGAGCACCATTAAGGCTTAGCATGAGTTGCGCCGCTGAGGTTACGCTCACTTGAAATTCAACTAAATAGGTACCTACAGCTGGCAAGTTAAAGGATGAAGGACTTAAGCGAGTAATAGCTCCAGTAGAAGTTCCATTTTCTGGAAACTGCACCGCCGCCCCAGCTGCAACTGGTACAGGATTATCAAACGGCATCAAAGCATAGAAATCGGAAAGCGAAAAGATAAATGGCACACCTGGAATTCCTGGCTTACCTGCAGTACCTAGAAAACCTCCTGCTCCAGTAACAAGCTGTTCTCCTCGTTCGGCACCAGCATATAATGTCGACGATAGATAACCGCCGGCTGCTAAGACCATTATAAGCATGCGTAAAATCATATTTACCCTCTAAAGTTAACTGTTGAAATGCTAAAACTAGATATAGAAGTCCTTCGTTTTTTTGAAGCAATTGATAAAGTTTTATAAAAGAGGGCGATAGATATTGTCAACTTTTTTATTTGGAAATTATGTCTGTGTTTGGTCAAGCTTGCAAGATTGCAAGCCTGACCCCAAATGCTAATGGATTTTTATGGACGAAATGGACTAGATGGACTGATTTAGCAGCAGTGTGGAGGCTAATGGTCAAGGAAGCGGAAGTCCCGAGGACATATTTCGCATTATCCAATCTATTTCTTTCCCAATTTATTCTCGTCCCAAGATGTTCTTTATTTTGAATTAGGTTGATTGCTTACAAAATTAGGATCAATTAAATTCAATCCAGTATGCTGATCTAAATGTTTATAAATTGGTGTCGGTTCAACCGAAACAAACATTTCAACAGTAGGAAATGTATAAGCTTCAATCAAGTGTCCTCCCCCAACTTTCCCATCAGGAAAGCCCACTGCTAAATGTGCATGAACAACAGGCTTATCATTTAATAAAGAAATATTTCCGATTAAGGAAACTATTTCTGCCTGTTGATTGATATTAAGTTTATATGCTTTCTTGTGAGCATCGTACCAACCTGAAATAGATTTTTTCAATGCACCGATAGCTGTGAAATGCGCATCCTTAACATTGTATTTATTTGCAAAATCGGTAATACCTGAAAGCACTTCATCACCTTCAGCAAAAACCAGCACATAACTCCTTACGCCATTGGAATCGCTCAATAATTTTACTTTTAATCCCGGAGCTTTTCCCTGAGGAACAGCTTTAGAAGATTCTAGATACTCCATGGGTACCTCCGCTGAAATATTTAGTTGATCAAGTGAAGCATCCTGAAAAAATGCAACAATATGTTCAAACGACTGATATTGGAGTTCGTGGATTAACAGAAAAAGTGACTGGCCTCGATCTGCATCCGGAAGGGGTTTTAGAGAAAGCTGCTAGTTGGGTAGGATTTATTAAAAATCCTGCAAAAATAAAAGAACTTACGAAGATTGGCTTAAAACCAACAGAACTCCTCAAGGCTATTTCTCCATCGTTTACTGAAGTGACTAGGGGATTAGGTGCTGGTACAGCGTTACAAATGGCAGAAGAAGGAAATTTCGGGCCAGCAGGGACTTTAGCAGCAGCTGTTGTAGGTGATATCATAGGACATGCTCCTAAGGCAACAGCAAAAGCTATAATTCAACCTAGAAAAACATTGGCCCAAGTTACGAGTCTTTTTACTGGTGCCAATAGCAAAAAGAAATGGATTCAGGAACTTGTAGATGATGCTAATAAGGCAGGAATTCAGCTTGATGCAGGTACTCTTGCTAATTCAAATATAATTCGAATGGCACAAGCTCGTGCTGCACAAAGCGCCTGTCAGGAGAAGCCCTCGATAATTTCAGAAAGAATCTTTCTCAGCAGATCATCAAACAATATGAAAGCATAATTGATGACCTAGGCACATTGAGTTTTGAGAATAATCATCAAGCCGCAGAAGCAATTAGAAGTTTTGTCAATAACGAAGAAAAAAGCTTATTTAGGCAACCTTATAGTCCAGAAGGATTAAAGGAAGCAAGACCCTTAGCCGGCAGAATTGCTGTGGAAGAACAGCCTAATTTTCAACAGGAATTATTAAATCGCATATCTCCTCAAGAATTTCGCAATAGCTATGAAGCAGGCGAAACCCTCAAAACTGTTGCCGAAGATATTAAAGCTCCCATCAAAGAACAATTTAATAATCGATGGGAAATTTGAATAGAGAAGTTGAAGCATTGCCTGGAGGCCCTCAACCTGAACTAGCAAAAGTAATAGAGAATTTCATTGAGGAGCAGCAGGGATCACTATTGCTAGGTGAATCATCAGCGGAAAATAGGGTGTTACAAGCTGCCACAAGATTAAGAAATGCCTTGATGACAGAAGAAGGGAATTTAGTTGGAGTTTCTTTGCGTAATCTAATGAAGACGAAAAGAACTCTTGGAGATATAGCGAACTGGGAATTCGGCGGCAGTAATTTTCAGAGTGCTTATAAACAGATTGTTGGGGAGATAGATCGTGCTATTGAAAGATCCTTAGGGGGAATCAATCCAGAATTAAGAGGCGCCTATGAACAACTGTCTAGATATAAACTATCCGAGCTTATTGATAAGAATATGGTAGACAATCTGCAAGAAAATGTGAAGCTAGGCACGTTTTCAGGATTACTTAAATCATCAAAAAATCAAGCCATTGTCAAAGAACTAATCGGGTCAGAAGCATTTAAACAACTTCGTCGGCTACAAGGATTGGCTGCCGAATTGCAAGAATCAGCGATGAAGTTTTACAATGCCAGCAAATCTGGCACGACATTAACAGATGCTGGTTTAGTATCGACAGCTCTGACAGGTATTTTTACTGGAAATTTCTATCTTGCAATACCAGCGATAGCAAAGATAGGGGGATTACAAGTAGTCGGTCGTCTTCTTACAGACTCTCAATTCTTGAAATATCTAGAGCAGGCTATATTAACTAATAAAAAGGAAAAGTTCATAGAAATCCTTAAGAAGATGCAGCCCAATGTTAATCGTGCAATCGTAAAAGCAACATTAGAAGCACGGGAAGAACGATAAGTTATTGCATACTAGTCTTTAATAATTCTAAGAGTTCTTTTTCTGACTCTGTTATATGTCCAGTTCTTTCGTGACGAGATAAAGTACGAATTTTTTGTGCCCTTGAAGAACGATCCAAAAACAAATCAGGATATTTTTTTCTCATGAGCTCTTTTTCTTCCTGAATCAATTCCTCTTTTCTCATTTTTTCTTCTTGTTCCTTTTGCTCTTTTAACTTTTTCTCATGTATCACAGCACTCTCCGCGGAATTTAGACGCAAAATCACTATAAAAACTAAAAGAATAAAAGCGGCAATCCACCAAAGGCCCGTAAATATTGAAAATATGAGTAAAATAAAAAGTATCTCATCATCGTTATTCATGGATAAACGCCCTTTATTAAATGATGAATTATCATAACAGAATCGCATTTAAGAAGCATCTACAGATAATTTTTTAAGGATTTACGATTTCAAACTTTACTTACTCTTTTCTTAGCCTTTCTAGTTTTAGCTTGAAAAAATATATCACTTAGAGCTATAGTTTGAGTATAGGGAAAAGTGGGAGCCAAATGCGGATTTTTAAGACTAAAGCTTTTCATCGCTGGGCAAAAGATGTTGGGCTCTCGGATAAAGAATTAAAAGAAGCTGTTAATGAAATTAACAACGGCTTATATGAGGCTAATTTATGAGGGAACGTTTTTAAAAAGCGCGTCGCACTGGGTAGCCGAGGGAAAAGTGCTGGAGCACGCACTATAGTAGCTTTTAGAACCGATAAACACGTGTTTTTTGTCTATGGCTATGCAAAAAATGTTCGCTCGAATATTTCTGAGCAAGACGAAATGGTTCTTAAAAAATTAGCTAAATTATATTTCAGCTTTAGTGATGAGAAACTTGCTAGAGCTATACATGCAGGCGAATTATTTGAGGTAAAATAGTATGAAAAAATCAATCTTAGAAGTAGTTCACGAATCCGTAGAAGGCCTGTATGATGCAGGACTTGTTGATGCAACAACTCTGCACGAATTTAATGCGCTGTGTCTTACGCCTATTGAAAGTTTGTCTCCTCGAGAAATAAAAAGCCTTCGTCTGCGCGAAAAAGTGAGTCAAGGCGTCTTTGCATTATATCTAAATACAAGTGTCTCTACTGTGCAGCAATGGGAGCGCGGTGACAAACACCCGCGTGGTATTTCTCTCAAAATGCTTAATCTTATAGCTAAAAAAGGTCTTCAAGCTGTTGCCTGAACTGTTATTTACGTGATTATCCTTGATTTACTGAGAAAAGCTTCAATAGGAACGGCATTTCTTCGGCAAACAATTCTTTGTAACCTTTCATGTATAGCTTGCGTGTCTTTTTTACAGCTTTATAGATTATATGCAGAATTTTATTAATGAATATATAATTTTTAATTTAATTGAATTAAATTCTCATTTAATTAATATACATTTCTATTCATATGGTAATTTAAAACAAATTTCTATGTGATTAAAAAACTATTTTAAAAAGGAGATGATTATTGGAGCACCAGTAGGAAGAAATGGACCAAATGTTATATTCGATCCTGAGGCACTTAAAAGAGCTTTAAAGCAGAAATCAGACAAAGTTATTGATGATGCAGCTCCAGGAATTAAAGAGGCTGCAAATGAGCTCGCTGTGCAAGGATTAGAGCATGTTGCTGGCCGAGTTAGAGACATGACAAAAGAAAAAGCAGCTGAAAGAATGCCTAGGCTTGCTATGCCAATTGTAAATCGATCTGTAGATGCTTCACATGATTACTCAGTTAATAAGGAAAAAGAAAAAATGCCAGAAGCGGTTAATAAATCTGTAGATTCTAGCGTAAATGTTTCCAAAAAAGTAATTAATAAAGGGATTGATAGGTCCGTTGATATGGCAGATGTATCAGTACGAATTTTTGCGAAAGAGTAATGTTTAAGATATTCCCTGTAAATTTTCTATAGGGAATATTTAATTAAGCTACTATTTATAAGAAGGAATTATTGTAATGGGAGCAATCTTAAGACATCAGAGGATCATTGATAATTATGAAATCAAACTTTTTCAAAGAAGAAATGACGTAGAATTTATTATACATGACCTAAAAAGCGGAGATTCAAATAGGGAAAAACTCCCTATTCCAGAGCAACTTTTAGATTACGATATTGATACTAAGATTTATTATTTTATAAATGCTGAATTCATTGTTGATAGGTTAAATCCCTTAGTTGCAATCCGTTGCCAGGAATGAAATTTAAATAATTATGAAGTATGTCTTTTACTCAACGATAATAATTTAATTTGGCAAATTTTTGAAAGGCAACTGGCTTAAGACGGCAGAATTATGTTAATGACTCGACTGATATTTATAATGACGGAAAACATAAAATATATCATTTAGAACTTTTTGCTAAGTCATTAGCGAAACAGAAAAAACATAATCTTTCCTATAGGCAATATTTTGAGAAGATTTCTCAACGATTTCTGGAAGATATAGGAACTCGCGAATGGAGAGACGATTTTATTCCCCTTCATGATTTTAAGGTTTTCGATCATGACGAGTATTTTGAAAAAACAGAAAACCTCATCGCTTATTTAAAAGGCTGTCATATTCTAGACTTTGTGTTATCACGCTTTGGACTTCATACTATCAAAGTTAAAAGAATTATAAAGAGAAGCAAATTAGATCCACACAAACTTATAGATAAGGATAAGTGGGCAGTAACTCTTATAAATACCGGTCGTAGTATGAGGGAAGATGTTAGTGGTTTCGGACACTCAGCAATTGTAGTAGAGGGAATAGAGGAAAATGAAAGATCGCAAAAATTAGATCGCGTTGAATATTTTACAGATTTTATAATGTCAAAAGAAAATTCAGACAAAGGGGAAGTAAGGTTAATACCTAATAAAGAATTCAAAGATAAGGAACGGTCAAAAACTTGGAGAAGAGAGAGCATTCCTATCAAGAACACATTAGAAAGAATTCAAAACATAGTAAATGAGCAAGAAAAGTTAAAAAAATATAATTTTAATCTTGTGCCTCAAGAAGGTTATTCTTTTAATTGCGCATTATGGGCAAATTATGTTCTTAAGTGTTTAAATATAAAAACATTGGATAAAAATAGTATCATGAATATGATGGATGAGATTAGAGATAATGGAACTAAAAAAAATATGTTATGGTTTTATTTTAAATATAACCTAGCAGGTTTATCATTGATTTTACATTCTCCATCCGGTTATGTAAAAATGAATTCTGCTGATAAACTTAAAGAATTGAAGAAAAGATTTAAAGACTATAAAAAATATATCGAATAATCTTATAATAAAATATTTTCAAATCAAAATTAATGGTTTGGGTCTAATTATGGTAGAATTAGTAAATAGAAATGGACCAAATGTTATATTCGATCCTGAGGCACTTAAAAGAGCTTTAAAGCAGAAGGAAAAAGAGGAGTTTGAAAAAGCACACCCGGAACTAAAAAAAGCCGCTGAAGAAAAATTAGCCAAAAAGAGAGAGCAAAAGCAAATAGATGGAATCGCAAACGATAAAATTCAAAGAATTGCAGACATAAGATTCGCTTTAAAAGAAGTCGAGACTTTTTCTCAACTTAAATTTATTGCAAAAAAAGCTAAAGCAAGGTTGTCTCCTTCCGGTAAACGTTATATAATAGTGCGTGGACATGAAGGAACACTTCCTATAGATGCTTTAGCAGCAAAAGTGCTAGAATTAGTAAAGAAAAACCCTGATTTTGATGAAGTAGAGCGCCGGCATGGGAAAGCAATAATCAAATCTATAGGCAGTATTTATATGAAAAGTTATCGTCAAATAGTAAACGCTAAGGGACTGACTAAATTTTTAGCTAAATTAAGAGGAATACCATATCTCATTCTATCCTGTTTTAGTAGAGATTATTCGAAAATTCAATGGAATTGGCGCTATTGTGAAATAGAAACAGAGTTTACATCTAATCCAGACAATAGAGGAAATTATAGGGTTTTTGAACTTTATACAAAAAATCAATATAGAGAAGTCTTCAAAAAAGAACCCGATGAAGAACCCATAAAACTTCATGGACTAGACATTCCCTATTTTGAAAAACCAGCAGATAATTAAGCTTTCATTTACAGAATTCTGATTATAAGGCACGTTAAGGATTTTTGTTATCTATTAACTGTCTGATAGAAGTCCTGTCATCATTTTTTATCAAAAAAAGTTATTCCAGCAACCTTCTCAACATTTTTAACAGTTGTTTTGAAGTTATCGAGGGAGGTTTTTGAAGGAATCTCCTCATTGGGAAGGATATAGGCTAAACTTTCTTTTCCATTGTCTTTTTCCATTAAGATACTTTGAAAAAGTGTGTGGGAACTGCTACGTCGTTTTTACCAATGACTTGATACTTTACATACCTTTTCCCATCAGCTTCTTCTACAGGCAAATATAAAGGGCCTGTAAAAACTTCAAGCGTTCGGCATTCTTTTGTAAGATCTCGCACATATTTTTCAAGATTTGCCCAATATCCACGATTAAATTTAGGATCTTGAGGAGACATATTTGACATAAAGAATGTATCAGCCATTGCATCGTAACTACCTTTGTGGTTAGCCGCTGGCGCTAAATGGCCACGATCATAACCAGAACTTTGATAATCCTTTAATGTGCTACGGAAAATCTCAGGTATGCGATTATCTTCTTTGAATTGGCAATTATCCCGGCTTACTCGTCCTACTAAACTGCTGGAAGATAATTTTTCATAAGTATAAATAGGATTCCTAGTTCGCGGATCATATGCAAGAGAATAACCTGCTCTATTAATGACATAGGATGTGGCCGGTAGATCATTCCTTGCTATGTATTCTTGTTTTGCAGGAGCAGAATAAGCGCTTCTCTCGTTTACACGAGGCTTTTGGTCTTCTTTTTGAGCAATCCCAACACCAGAAGCGGTTCCAATAATAAAAGCAGAAATGCCGAATGCAGTTTGTTTTAAATAAGATTTGGCTGAAGATGGTTTTTGAGATTTAGGTGTTGCTGATTTCTTTTTCATTTCATTAACCCAATTTATTGAATTTGCAAGTCGTCATGACTTTGAAAAAAAACAATTTCTCATATTGGTCTAATGAAATTCCAGTTCTTTCTATTTTAGGTAGGCCCAACAGTCATGTCACTAGCCGTCATTTTTTAATATTTGTGGAGTTAAAGCCAGGGCTAGAAACTGATCTTTTTGATGAAGAGACAAGAGAAACTATAATGAGCGCTCCTCTTAAATTGATAACACCTTTAGTCAGTATAGCCAATTAGTCCTAAGCCCTATAATCCTAATTTTGTTGCAGCACTATCTTGCCATACATTCGCATACGAACGTATTTTTTCCAGGTATCAAACTTCTTGTGTCTTGAATGCCTCATGCCTTGAGTATCCGATACACCATTACTTGCCGCCTGTGTGCAAAAGCCTGCACGTAAACTATGACCAGAATATTCCATTTTTTTATCTTCGGGACTATAGCTTTTAACAACAAATGCCACTGAAGCAGGACACATTCCCTTTTTGCTAACATGCCCATGCTTATTAATGGCGCGGAATAGCGGGCCTTGTTCAATCTTTGAAACTTCCAACCAATCTTGCATAGCTCGAACCGGACATGTTTCAATATTACTGCCATAAGGGATCGGAAGAATTTCTCCTTTTCCTTCTTGGTCTGTTTTTGATTTACCAAGATGAATTTCTATCCCCTCTTTGACAAATTTAATATCGTCAAAAGTCAATGCTACGATTTCAGAACGTCTCAATGCACCAACGAAGCCAATTAGCAACAAGGCTCGATCGCGGATACCTTTAGTATTAGTATCTAACTGATGAACCATTCTTTTAATATCAATCATCATAACAGGAGCTTTTTGGTCTTGCTTAACACCTTTTTCTCTTTTTATCCCCGCTACAGTTTCGGAAAGAATCGGGTTTTTTCTGTCGAAAGATAGTCCTGAGTATTGATGAGCTTTGCTAATAGCTACCAGCTTTCTATCTATAGAGGATGGCTTTAATGGGCTAAACGTAACTGATGTCTTTTCTTTGCTTTTTCCTTTGTGGATATACTTAGTCCATGAATTCGTTGCCCTATCAGTTAAATATCTTACTACAGTTAAAGGATCAGCCGGCAAAGATTGACAACCATTCGCCAAACACCAATCTTGAAAATCTTTCCAATCGGATTGATAGGCTTTCTTTGTGTTATCCGCTTTGGCCTTGGAAATATATAGCTTGGCTTGCTCATCTAAATCATGATGAATTGCTATTTCTTGTGTTGGAGTCAAAACCATTGTCATATTAAACCTCTTGTTTACGATAAACTGCTCTTATCGAAAGTTAAGATAACTATTAGGCTTACAATTGTCAACATATTTGTCAGCCCAGATAAAACTTTTACATCCTTGCATCAATAAGTATCATTTATATAAAGTAATGCGGTGTAAGACTGTCTTACATTTCCAAGGATAACTATATGAAAACAACTACTCTTTGTAGCTTTAAAGGTGGGACAACTAAGACATCGACAGCTTTGCATTTAGGTGCAGCACTATCCGCCTTCCATAATAAGCGCGTGCTTCTTATTGATTTCGATCCACAAGCTAATTTATCTACTGGCCTCGGTGCTGGAACTGATAACTTAAATACTATGGTTCAGGTCTTACAAGGAGAAAAAAAAATTCAAGAAGTTATCCAACGCACAATGATTGAGGGCCTTGACCTCATTCCAGCTAATACATATCTTGATCAAATTGAAGCTAGTGCCCCTTTAGTAAGTGATCCTTATGCACACGAACGGCTAAGGAAATCTTTAAAGAATCTGGATTACGATTTTACTTTTATTGATATTCCTCCAAGTCTTGGCTGGTTATGCCAAAGCGCCTTTTATGCTTCACAGCATTCATTAATTTGTAGCGTACCAGAACCTTACAGCGTTCTAGCTTTGCATCGCCTTGCCAAATATCACCAAGCAATAAACGAAAATCACGCTATGACAATTCTTGGTGTTCTTTTCTCTCTTTGGGATGAACGCGGTGCCACAAACAAAGCTTTTATCGAAGGTGTTGAAAGTGTGTTCCCAGGTAAGTTATTTGAAACACGAATCCGTCGTGACATAAAAGTGAATCGAGCAATTTTACAAGGCTTGCCTGTATTTGAAACAGATCCTAACTCACGGGTGGCTAAGGATTACAAAGCTTGCGCTGAAGAATTTTTGAAGCGAATTACTCAAACCGAAACAAGCAAACATTTTTCAGGTATACAATCATGAGCGACGAAAACGAAAACGCACAAAAGTTCCTAAAAAAATCTATTCAATCAGAACATCCTATCAAAGAAGGTTTTGAAGTTAAAAAACCTTTAACAATAGGAATCCCTCTAACTATTGAGCTTACCGAGGAAGAAAAAAGACAAATTCAGAAACTTTTAATGGATGAGTATCATTCCAGAACCGTTCCAGAAGAATCAGTCGTGCAACATGTAAAACAATTAATGGACATCACTAAGCAAGTTAAAAGCATATCAGCGCAAAGTATATTGCTACATGGTGAAAGGATTAAACAAGCTAAAGATATTCTTAAGGATTATCGCGAGGGAGCTTTTACAAAATGGCTTCTCACAACATATGGTAACAGACAAACTCCTTATTCAATGCTCAATTATTATGAGCTTTACCATAATGCACCTGTAAGCCATAAAGCTATTATCGAATCAGCCCCTAAGAAAGCTGTCTATTTACTAGCTTCTCGCGATGGAGATCTAGATAAAAAAATGGAACTTCTCCAAGAGCATGGGAAATCTCCTCAAGCAGATTTAATGCTACGAATCCAAGAAATCTTCCCAATTGCTGAACATGATCAGCGTCAACCTAAGAATTCATCTGCAATAGAAGCCATAGCTAAGGCATGTCAGAAGCTAGAAAAGAACAGCCATCATTTGAACAAAGATGACTTGGATAACATCAAAGATCTTATTGAGCGGTTACAAAATTTGTGCAAAGCGTAGTTCTTGAGATGAAAGGTTTAGCGGAGTGTAGAACTAGCCTATTTTCTGTGAAGGCGAGCTGCCCCGCCTTAGCGGGAGCAGCTACGCCTGCTATTAAATGCATTAAGAGCATTAATAGCTATATCCCTTATTTTGTCTCTGAAAGCTCCGCACGTTCTGACGGGAAACTCCGCACGTTCTGACGGAAACAAATTATTTGAAATCTCGATTGATTTGAATCATATATTGAATTTGTCCTCGCTTCCCTTGTGTTTCTTCCCAATTTTTAATAAGACCAATTTTCAGGAAAATTTCAAAGCATTCTTTGATTCTTTCATTTACAACTTTCTTCTTACCTTCTTTCCAATATTTGTCTAATTTGAGTATGTTTATAATGGTTTCTTTGTCACGAAGAAAAATATGTCGTTCTTTTTTGGATTTCGCTTGTTGTTTTTCTCTAAAAAGAAAATCTCTCATAAGATTAATGCTTATGCTGTATCTATCCTTTCCAATGGCTTCTGATATCCTTAAGTAAATATCCTCTGGAAATTCAACATATTGTTCTCTTATATTGTTTGTAAATTGTGGTTGAAATTTGAATAAAAATTTACATCTTTTTCCGTCTAATAAATCCTTGTTATTTTCTATAGTTTGACATTCGCTTTCCGATAAGTCAGAATTAAGAATAGCGATTGCAAAAAGAGGACAATATGTTCTAAATAAATCATATCTTTTTTCATCAGTTTTTTTTGATTTAGTGGTGTTTTTACTTGGAAATTTCCAAGTTGTTAGAAACATTTTTTTTGAAAGACTATCTAATTTATTCAGGATATATTTTATTTGATCTGACCCGTAATCATCCTTTCCATAATATGTTGAATAAAACTCATGTGGTGAAACTGTTATACGAGCTGTTTCCATTTCTAAATCATTAATGGAAAAAATACCTTTTTCATAGTTTCCCATGTAATAATCTTTAGAATTTTGATCCTTGTTTTCGCTTTTCTTACATAATAATAGTGTAAGGGTATGAAGGATTCTATCTTCGCCTTGATCAAGATCAAGACCCTTTATGATGGGCCCTTCGGGATGCAAATCTTTAATCTTTTTATCTTTTTTATCAATTAAATCAAAGAATGTTAATTGATCATTTTCATTTCTTCGATCGAGCTTATTGTCAATTAATTCCCTTGATTGTCTAAATGTTTTATTTTTTGGAGGCTTTCGAATTTCTTCAATAATTGTAACGATTTCTTCTCGAGTAAGGATGGGTTTTTCCGAAATAATTTTTTTCATAGTCACTTTGAAAATTTCTTTTTGTTCTTTATTTAGATTTTTCGCATGAGAAGTTTTTTTTTCCCACTCATTTAATTCCTTTGCTTTGATTTGTAGGGAAATTCCTTCGCAAAGTTCAAAATTTCTTCTCATCTCTAATATTTTAACAGTTTCTCCTGTTCTTCTATCAATTATTTCAATATCTGGAGCATTACTCCATTCATTTTCTGGAGGGACTTTCATAAGATAGTGATCTTCTTCAAAATTCCTATGATAGTTGGTATAGAGCATTTTTATATTTTTTCTTATAAAATCAAATAATTCTAATTTTTTAGAGGGTTCCAAAAGTTCTAATGGTATTAATCCTGCTTTAATCCACTCTTGAAGTTCTTGAAGTGTAAAATTCATGCTATTTTCGTTATGATCTGTTGTAGGCGATGTATTTGGAGCTTTCATAAGCAAAAATCTCCTTTTTGAGAAAAGGATGATAAGTTTGAAAATGCTCCACAATCTTTATCGAAATGCAATTTTACTTCTGCTTCTGGACCATTTCGATTCTTCCTTAGAAGCAATTCGGCTTCTCCAGGCTTATCATTTTTATCGTAATATGATCTCCGATGTATAAACAATACTGCATCGGCATCTTGTTCAATTTGTCCACTATCCCGCAAGTCTGATATTAATGGCCTTTTGTCAGTTCGTTCTTCAACCTTTCTTGAGAGTTGAGCAACACAAAGAATAGGAATTTTCAACTCCATTGCGAGCACCTTTAGTGTTCGGGAAATTTCCGCTACTTCATATTGTCTATTATCTGCTGAACCACTTGTTCCGAGAAGCTGTAAATAATCAACAATCAGCAATCCAATTTTTTTTGATTCCTTAAGTCGTCTTGCTATTGATACAACTTGCGCAATAGTCGAGCATCCACGATCAATGATAAACAGTGGATTATCAGAAATGTTTTCACTTTCTTTTGATATTTTTTTTAGTTCTTCATCAGTTAGTACCCCTCTTTTGATCTTCTCTCCCGAAATTCTCGTTTTCATAGATATGAAACGTTCTAAAAGTTGATCGCGGCCCATTTCAAGAGAAATTATTCCAACTGGAATTTGTTTTTCAAAGCATGCATAGGACGCTATATTAAGCGCTATTGCTGTTTTCCCCATGGCTGGACGTGCTGCAACAATGATTAGATTAGTATCTTCAAGAATAAGGGCTTGTTTATCTAGATCAATAAACCCAGTTGAAATTCCTGAAATAAATGGGGTATCGTTTTTTTTATAGAATTCATGTCTCTCGCTAACTTTTTCGATGAATGGACGGTTGTCAATTTGAGATTTTGTTCCATCAACAATCTCTTTAATTCTAATTATTTCATTATTTTGAGGTTTACATCTTTCAATTTCACGGTGAAACGATTCACTTTCTTCTAATATTTTGGAAAGATTTGCACCCGGTTTTAAAATATCTTCATATTGTTTTTTGTTATGCTCAAGCCATCTCCTTAGTGTTGCTTTACCCTTCACAACATCCACATATTCATCAATATATGCTGACGTTCCGACATAGTGAGCAAGTGTTGTGATATAAGCTGCGCCACCAGCATCTTTCAACTTGTCAAGACGTTTTAATTCTTCGCAAACAAGATGGGTATCAGAGGGTTTACCGCTTTTATATGTAGTTTTTAGAACGTCAAAAATGATTTTAGGTTTTGTGAAAAAAAAGTCTGGTTCATCCAATTTTTCTGCAGCGATCTTCAGGTCATTAATGCTTGTTAACATACAGCCCAAAACCATCATTTCAGATGTTTCGGAATTTGGGATTTCCTGAACTTTTTTTTCAGACATATACGCCTTTACAAATCGATTTATTCGTCAATAGAAGCGTTTTTTATGTAATCCTGGAAGGCTTTAAGATCGAGCATATACCGACCGCCGATCTTTTTGACACACTCCACCGCGATCGGCTTCCGAGAATAAATCCAGTGCTGCCACATTGGAAGACGAGGCCACTTATTTTGTCTGCAATAGTCACGCAACGACACGAGATTTTTAATATGCTCCATAATACCCCCCAACCTTAGAAATCACAAGGAAATGTAACATATCGTGCAGTTTCACGCAATGTTGTTTTGCTCTATAAAACAAAAAAAAGTTATTTTCGCACTCAGACGTTAGTGACGAAGTCTTTAAAGGTGAATGATGGATCTAATTTTAATTTGGTAATCACTGTTTTTAACGCTCGATAAGGGACTGTGTGATTGATACGATCCCCTTGCTGGCTAACAAATACATATCCTTTTTTACGCGCATTGACATATTCTCTCAAGTCTTCGAACACATGTTTGGGGTATCTAATTGCCTCTCCAGATATTCTTAAAATACATTCTTTAGAATTTATATCCTCAATTTTTAATGAAAGTACCTCCTCTAATGATCTTGCGCCGCCCAAATAGAAAATCTTTGCCAATATTTTCTCTCTGTCAGCAAGCTCCATAATTATTGATATGTAAATATCGAAAGGTAAACTTCGATTTGCAGTGGCTGTACGATCAGGATCAACCGCTCTGGAAACATATCCAAAGCTTTCTTCAGAAAGCCAATTTGCAAATTCAACGTAAAACTTTACGTAATCCTCTCGTTTATTTATTGGCCAACCCTTATAACACCGTATTCGGTCTAAAGTGGTCAAATGTCCCAATCCAGCAAACTCAGCAAGTAATACCAACTCATCATCATAAGAGTGTCTATATTCTATTAGCTTCTTTTCAAGAAGCTCCTGCATAATCTTGATATGTCGAGCTCCAAATACCCTATCTTGGCTAGAACTATTAGCCCATAGCACTATGATGGAAAGCAGAGGGATTTTGGAAACTCTTAATTTAAACTGTTCTATTTCATCGAATACTAAATTTGAGAAATTTGCAAAATCTCCTGCACCAACGGAAAGCATGATTTCATCATATTGAGGATGAATATTGGAACAAAAGTGCATTAGATTGGTGAATGCTTCATTCTGAGCTTCTTTTATCTTTAAGCTAATATCAAAGGGAATTTCTTCACCCTTTTCTTTAGCATCTTTAGATGGCTTGGAAATAGCTCCCAATTTTTTAGACTTTTTAGTCATTAATAATTTTCCCTAAAATTTCATCATTCATTTTATTAATCATTGGAGCCGTTGAAGCTGTTGATAAATGACTATAAAGCCCAACCATTCTTAATGTCTTATGTCCTAGTATCTTAGATATTTCAAGTGTTGAAGCACCTCTCATCGCTAAATGGGATGCCGCAGTATACCTTAGCGAATGAAAACATACATCTGTTGATAATCCAGCTTCCTTTACTGCATTTTCCCAAGCACTCCTGATATCAGCAGTCTTTTTTCCATTCTGGTTAGGAAAAATATATTCGCTAATAACAATTCTTTTTTCTTTTTCCGTCTTTAGGGTATCTAACACATACTTACTCAAGAATATAGTCCTTGTTTCTCCATTTTTCGTATTTCGAAAAGTTGCAGTTGAACGAACATAATCTATATCATTATGCTTAAGTCCAAGGATTTCACCCTTACGAGCCCCTGTTGCTAAAGCAAATACCGTCACAGGATAGAGATAAGAACTTTTGCTTTTTTTTGCGGCAGAAAGCAAACGATTAATTTCTTCAATTTCTAAATATCTTTCCCGCGGTTTATTCTCTTTTGGTCGCGTGATTTTCATTACTGGATTTTCTTTAATCCAATGCATTTCGCGCTGACAAATGTTAAAAGCTCTGCTAAGAGATGCTAAATATCGATTAGTCGTTGAAGATGTGCGCAACTTTTTACGCCGAGTTGTTTCACTTATTAGCTTATCGCGCAATTCAGCAATCATTGCTGGTGTGATGTGACATAAGAAATAGCATCCTAGTTGGGCTTTCCACCAGGTAAGGAGCATTTTTTGTTTGGCATACCCTTTCGGATTTTTTGGTAACTCCTTTTCTATATAGCGATCGATGAATTCAGCAAATGTCTTTTCTCGATCTTCTTCCCTTCCAAAATACCGACCAGCGCGAATTTCGGCTTCCATACGTCTAGCAAACGCCAAAGCTTCCTTTCGGGTAGGATAAGTTTCAGTAACGAGTGGTGCCCCTTCTACTCTTATACGAACTCTATAAGAATATTCCCCATTTGCTTTCTTTCTTTTCTGAATTGATGCCATGCTAACAACCTCCATTTTTGCTTGAGGTGGACCATCAGTGGACCACGTCAGTTGATTTCAATGGTTAGGAGGTCATGTAGCTTTACATAACTAATTCATCTTAAGTATGCTCGGAGCCGGACTCGAACCGGCACGGGTTATACACCCGAGGGATTTTAAGTCGCCTGTGATATACTGACGGACATAAACTAGCAAACATAGGAGCAATACCGTTAATGATTTAAACAAACACCAATTGTGCCGATTTGTGCGTATTTTTGCCAGTCTTTTTCTGTCTAGTGCGTAAAATTTGCGTAAATTCGTAAATGTCTTGACTTGAAAGCATTCAAGATCACAAAATATGAATATGAATACTCGATTTAATAAAGCCAAAACAGTTTTAAAGTCTCATCAAAGACATTTATCTCGCTTGGGTACTCGACACCTTGCGATTTTTGGTTCTACAGCTAGAAATGAGGCGACTAAGACAAGCGACATTGACATCCTTGTTGATTTCGATGCAAAAAAAGGGCTTTTCGTTTTTGTAGATCTCAAATTTTACCTAGAAGAAATTCTGAAATGCGAAGTAGATCTTGTCAGTAAGCGAGCACTCCACCCTGCACTAAAAAAGAGAATTCTCAGTGAAGCCAAGCAAATCTTCTAGAGATTGGTTTTACCGTATCAAGGACATTTTACATGCCATCGACAAGATCGAACAGTACACCATAAACATGACTGTTTCAGAGTTTAGGAAAAGTGAGCTAGTAATTGACGCTGTAATACGGAATTTTGAAGTTATCGGAGAAGCTAGTAATAGCATTCCACTCAAAATTCAACACGCTCATCCTCACATTCCATGGAGACAAATGATCGGATTAAGAAATCTTCTCATTCATGAATATTTTGGAGTGGATGTAAATGCTGTATGGCAAACAATACATACACACCTTCCTGCTCTTAAACAGCAGTTGTTAACAATATCTTAAAGATTGAGACAGATATAGAGCCTGACATTTTTTCTTACCACCAAAGTATTCAGGGCCTGACACCCATTTTTTTTCAGTTTGGATCAAAAAATGCCTGAGGGTGTTTTTTTTCCCATAACAAAGCTCGCTCGCGACCTTCTTTAATGATATTACGAACTGTAACATTTTGATTAGCCAATTCTTCAAATTTTCTGAGCAATACTGTTTCTTCTTCCACACCTTTCGCTGAAGCTAAATGTGCCCATTTCGAGCTTTCTATTAAATCAATCACGACTCCTTCTCCAGCACCATAAGCGTGTCTAAGCTGGCTCATACAATATCCAGATCCATTTTCTGCTCCAATATTTGCCCAATACAAAGCTTTTGGTAGATCTTTTTTATCTAAGTAGTAACCAGTTAACACCTCTGAATGCAAACGATCTTTTTTATCCTGTTTTAAATAAGACAATCCATTTTCAATATATTTTTCTTTTTCATTATTGTTAAAACCTCGTGGATTGAAATCCACTTTTTTATTTGGACAACCACATCCAAACCAAAGAACGGTTTCTTCATAAGTTTCCAATGTAGGATAGTCGTTCACATCTACTTTTTGATTTGCCAATTTATTTTCTTCGGTCAGAGCATATGAATGTGGGATAGCATGAATATTATCATCTATTAAGGAAAAACAAAAAAATGATAAAACTAATAATTTAAAATTATTTAGCATATTAACCTTTAATTTTAATAACATGAAACAATACATAAAGTAATTTATAGAGAACAACGGTAAATCAAAAAACACGAAATAGTAAAATATAAATTTTATAATCGAATAAAGTAAAAACTAAAAATTATTACTTTATTGTGATTTCATGTTTGTTCACTCGTTGATCATAAAAATTTCGTCCCCATCCAATAAGAATTCGATTCTGATCGAACATAATCGGAGTAAAATCTGCATCAGATGAGCCGTAAATACCACCAGAAATTCCATTCGTCATTGCTGTGCGATATAACCAGACAGAGCCCCATTGGTAACCTTCTGATCGCTCAGGTTCTCCTAGTATTATTCGAACTTCATTTTGAGTCATTCCTGTTTGTAATTGTACAAGCGAAGAATTGTTTTTCTTTATTGTCGACTGAATACTAGAAAAAGTTAGTGTTGAATGTATAGGACTTCCCACGCATCCAGTTAATAAAATAGAAACAACAAATAACAAAAAAATATTTATCATATACTGCTTATTTAACTTTTTTTTAATATTAAAATTCATTATATCTAATCATAACCTCAGTATGAAACACCTTTAATTTCCAATACCCTTTTATCATTTTCTTTTAGGGTTAAACTTATTTTTCTACCCGTATTCGTTGCTATATAATCTTTTGATGCTCCAAGAAGAATTGGAAAAACCCTTCTGATATCCCCTGATTCTCCTGCGCTAATAGCTTTTGTAGTCCACAATTCAATCACTTTATTCGAATCATTGAACTTTGCAATATCAATTCCATTTAAAACAAAATGTCTAACAAATAGAACTCCTGTTCCCACGTTAGTAGTAGAACCAACAATCCCGTAAGTTGGTGTATATGTTGTTGAACCTGAATATATAGCTGTATTACCAAAAGTGTTTAATGTTCCGTGTGTAGATGAAGAAGAATAACCTGTTTGCCCATAAACAGGAGAAGAATAGGTATACTGATAAACATGAGGATCACTTACTCCATAAGATAGTAAAATCGCTACATCTGCATCATTTACACTCGAAGCTTTAATAAATCCTGAATTTTCAAGTGCCCTCTCAGTATAATTTGAAAATTCTTGAAATTGTAAATCAGAATCATCGCAACCTTCATTTCCAGGAAGAATTACAAATTTATTTTTCTCTTTTGCTCTTGGAGAACAAATAGAATCAACATCTACATTCACAACAGGTCCACAACCCGTTAAAAAGATTGCAAAAAGGATGAAATAAAAGGGGAGTTTTTTCATTTAATTTATTCTATAAAAATGTTTTTTGAATTGATTATTTAAAAAACGCAAGTTTTCAAAGAAGCATACACAACCACATAAAAACCAGTCAATTAGCAATAATTAATTGAATTATAGAAATGAGGCAAAAACAAATATAAAGTTTATTTAAAAATTATCAAAATCAGGTCGAGAAATTATTTAATTGCTTTCGATAATGTGACAAAGTTTCCCTTAAAACCTTCCGATCTAAAATAGATTTCTGGGAATAATAACCATGTTTAAGTACTGCATGAAGTGATCGCTGCTTTCCCTCAAATGTTTTAGGTCCTGTCGATAACCCACCATGCAGGCGACAACGTCCATTTGCCATAGCAGGTTGACGACAAGGCTTGTGGCCATTGGTTCTTGCCTTAGCGCCACACTCTTTGGTCATGGGGTGCTTCCTTCATTTTTGCAGTTACCCCCTCCTCCTCCTTGTTGGACTGCACCAACAATGGCTTGCCCTCCTTGATTGACATTGACGTGCTGCACTATCATTTGCTGTGTGCCTTTACGTCGATGGCGATTAAGGGTTTCAATTGTTTCGTGTTGAAGTCTCAAAAGTTTAGTTAAGTTATTTACGTTTCTATCCACATTAATAGTTGAGTTTTCCGGATTTGATGCACGTGACATGCATTTCATGCCTAACACCTGTAAAGATAGAATTTGCGTCAAAAGCATTCCTTCTACTTCATCCTGCGGGCTAAGGGAGTTCATAGTATTAATATAGGCGTTACTTTCTGTAACAGTGTCGAAATTTTTTTCATTAGCAGCAGCCACACACGCATACTGTTTGATTAAAGATAGAGCAAAAATAGAATCTGTAGCCCCCGTAAATTGATATATGGATGCCATTAATAAATTATTCCTATCATCCCTGGACCCTCTATTACCGCAAACATCAAGCTCTAGTCCTTCTTTCCCATTCTGAAAAAATATGGGAATTTGTGCAGATTTTGCTTTTTCTCGCCATTTTGAAAGTAACAATTCTTCTGAAGTATTGAGGGGTACAATTGCTTTTGTTGCCTCTTCAATGGATTTCCCAGAATCTTGACTTACTATTTTTTTCTTACGCGCCATGAAATTCCCCTAATATTTGAAATTTAATTAGCCTCTCTTAAGCCCTGAACAAATCCACTGCCGAATATCAATACCCATGCTATACGCATCCCCAGGGCTTTTACCCCTAGGAACTGGCCAAGGGAGCAGATTCGAGTAAGTCGATTGCCAAAACATATACGCCTTTTTTCCCGCATCATCGAAGTCCAATGCATATAGAATACATTGTGCTTGACGCAGTATCTGATCAATAACAATATCCGGCCTAATGCTCACTCCTCCTAAGGCAATACAGCAACAAATACCTGCTGCAAACTGCTGAATGAGCATTGCATCAAGTTCAGATTCTACTATCACGATAGGCTTGCTAGTGTTTCCGTATACCATGGGACATGTCAATCCGCCTGCAATAATGTGATACTTAGGATATTCGTCGTCTTGCTTCCACTTATGCCGACGAATCTTTATCCGAATTGGAACATCATCTCGAAAGGATGGAATGACAATGCCTTGCGGAAGACATAGTAATCGAGATCCACCATCTAAAGTCATATCCGAAAGTCCCCATAACTCTCGCAACTCAAAAATATCGTTCGGATTCCAACCTAGTTGAAAGTCGAGAATACTTTGTCTGGTAAGTCCTCTATCCTTATCTTGATTTAGCAAATACGGATGCGCTAGCAAATACTGATGGCTTTTCATCACAAACGCAAATGCTTTTTGTCGCCATTGTTCTGAAGATATCTCCAGTAACTTAGGAGTAAATTTCTCCTTAGATCGAGCCACTATCCGTGACGTTGGACGTATAGGTTGCCTTCCAACCTTTATACATGCTGATGAAAAATCCATACCCATGAAGTCACGACAAAACTGAATGGCATCCCCAACACACAAACACTGCCGACACCAATATCGCCCATCAGCGCCTTCCTTTGGCCAAACACAGAATCGATCTTTGCCGTCGCAATTTGGATCTGGACAGCGTGAATGATATTTCCCTCCCTTAGTGTATGCAACTCGCTTCGGCTGAACTCCCATTTCTTCTAACAAATCAATCACGTTCATATTGCCTCCTCAAGATAACAAAGATTGCCCGACAATGTTCAAGAGAAGGTATTTCATACTTATCATTGTTCCGAATAAATAAACGATCAAGCTGCTCGTAAAATGTCCATTGCTCTGGCATTTCATCTTTTGAAATCTTATGCTTGCGACACCAACAATAGAAATCTATCCATAATGATCTCATAGTCACCATTTTTTTTGGCCATCCTATTGTTTTACCCATCGTTGGTTGCGAAGGTTCCAAGTGTCCTTCTTCCATGGCGATAGTTAACCATCGGAAGCAAACCATATTTTCAACAAAATCTTGACTACTTTGGTAATTTTCAGACTTGCCCACTTCTTCTGTGTGACGAACGTGACCAACGTGACGCTCGAAAGAAAATGTTGTCACGTCAAGATAATCCAGACGCGTGGCCAGCGTGGCAAATCGATCCACATGATCTTGACTTTTTGATTCTGCCACACTGTCACGCCTGTCACGATATATTATTTCTTTAGCATTCATTTATTCATCTCCCGTCAATACTTTCGAAGTAAATCGATATACTCGCGTACTTTTCTTAGCTCCCGGCAAACGTTCAGAACGTGTAGCGCCTCCTTTTGAATCCCCCATAAGAAATTTATTCTTTAAACAAACCTGTGCGACAAATTCCGGATCAAAACCACTGCATATCTCATGCTTGAAAGACTCTGGGAAGATAAAGAACTCCTCACCATCTTCACAAAACTTACGAAAGCCTACTCGCATTAGTGTCTTCCCATGCTTCTCTTGATCTTCAGAATGCCAAGGCGTCAAGCGACTCTCTCCATGCTGTTCAAAAAAGTGCCGTACCTGAGACAGAACTGCTTGCTCTTCCTGCGGTCCCATATCACCACGCGCTCGTAACCAATCATTAAAGCAATGCATGGAAGCTTCAATTGCTGCCCCTTCTGGCCAACATGTGATGCCAAAGCTAATAGCCAACTCACCCGCTACAGCAACTAAAGCAAAGCGATTAAAAGCACGCTGCACCTGACCTGAAGCATGTGACGGTACAAATTTTCTTGATAATTCTGCCATTAACACACGTGACTCATGAATTATCTTATCTTGAACAGGCAACAAACAACTCACAAATTCTAAACCAGCTGAGCCGTAAAAGGATTTGCACAACACACCCAAACGCTCCGCAAACACCTTACCGTGCTCAGTACCATGCAAATTCTGAAAACAACCATATTTCTGTCCATCAGCAGGTATATCAAGTACACGTACTTCTTGCCCTGCTCTAACCCGCTGCTTTGCCTCTAGCATATGATCGGACAATGAAATTTCGCCTGATGACAAAAAAAGCAAGCGCCATTGTTTACGTTTGCGAGATTCCCCTAATTTGTCAGAACGTGTTTTACCAATCCCATTAGCCAACATGTAAGCGATTTTTCCAAGTTCACAGGAATCCATTTGTCCCATTTCATCAAGGCAAAGTAAGCAATCATTATGAGCTGCTGCTGTTCCTTCTAATCCATTTGCTGTAGCTCGCCATTGTTGTACATAATCCGATCCTCCCCACACTGAAGCTGCTGCCCGCAAGCATGTAGTCTTACCGGAGGATGAACCTCCACGAAAATGAATTCCACCATTTTCCAGCCCTAAAGGGAGTAGTAATGGAGGTGCAAAGGCCGCACTTACAGCAAACATTAACCGAGAATTTCCAACGCATTGCGCAGCCACTTGTTGCCAATCAGTCACACTTCCTGAAACTGACTGTGTGGGTGTTAAACCAGATGTCGTCTGAAGAATCAAAGGTTCTTTACCGCAATGCCCTACTGTTCCATTTTGAAATACAAAAGCGGTACGGTCTTTATTCCATCCAGTATGTTCCACACACCTCACTGTAGTGGCTGGCAAAGATGTCTGAATATAGGTTGTTAGCAATTGCCGCGCCGATTTACCAGCATCAATCATCAAACCTTTGGATAATAATTCTTGTCGATAAGCTGCACCATCGCTAGCAAGAAGCTCCATAGGCATTGCCCATCGATGCTCTAAACCGTCAGGATCAATAAAACGAAGAAGTCGTCCATGATTTTCACCAGCCTGATCTCGTGTACGAGCAATAACCTCTAATCGAGAACAAATTCTAATAGGTGTAAGTATGTTCTCACCTTCTGCCTCTTTCTGATAAATCAACCAATCATCACCATCAAATTGAAAACCTCGAGGAAGATTGGTTTCTATATGTAATCGCCTTAATTCTTCAGCTCTTTCTACTGACAGAGCTTCATCATCCATTTCTTTTGTCGTTAGATTTTGCTTTGAAACTAAAGGTTCATCAATTTCCAGTTGCTGAGTACCATATAATCCGTTATCATCTTCCATAGAAAGCCTTGGTTTGAAAGCCACTGCGTTCCCGCGCAGTGGCCTAGGTTAAAAATGTGACTCATACCTTAAGGTGTTTTGTTATAGACCTTACCTCAACTTCCCAGCGTTGGTGGTTGAGGTATTTTTTTTTCCGTTCGTACTCATACCAACGATTTTTTTGGGAAAGCTCATAAATGCACTCTTCCCTTTTGACAGGACGTCGTTTCATATTTACCTCCTTTGTTAGAATGACCTTCGACTTCTTTGATTAAGGAAAAAAACTTATACGGCAAAACTAATACCCTTCTGCGAACACGCACGAAAGCATCTGAAATACCGAGTTCTTTCGCTCGATAAATATACGAGCGCATAGCAGATTCGCTTGGCCAAGGAAAGGCTGAGCAAAACTGTTTAATCGTAAGTAATCTAGAATGGTCAGTATCCATGTTATCTTTTGCCACTTTTATATCGGCGTTTACTAGCTCACTTTGTTTGAGCATAAAATGATCTCCGTTAATTTCTTTCATTTTCACTATTCAGCTCTACCTTGGAACAAGGCAGTTGTTGCTGTTCGGTTTCCATTACATCAGATTGTTATTTTCGATTAAATTAGCGGCACTTTTAGATCAAATTGACAACCCTTTTTCGAGAAGAAAAGATTGTCATTAAAAACTGATAGGTTAGCTAGGCAACATGTCTTTTGCCACGATCTTTGCCACGAACCGGCTTCCATTTTTTCAATTTTGCGAATTCTCGAATCTCTTTCTCAATGAGCGTGTTCGAAAGAGCTCCTTGAATATCACAAGGGGCTGTTTTTTGTAGTGCGAATATAGCTGTTCTTAGCATCTGATAATTGCATGGTCTTTTCCCTTCTTTCTCCATTGCATCCCATGCATTGTTTAAATTTCCCTGAACGAACTTGCGCGCATCTTCTTTTACCATGCGAGATCCTCTCATATTGATCTGCTCAGTATTTTCCTCTGTTCGAAGAAAAACTAGAAGACGGTTTAATTTTGACATAATATCTTCACGCGATGATGGGGCCTTATCCCAATTAACATTCTTAAATCCACTGAGATAGTTTTGTAAAAGTTGATGATTACATAAAGCTTCTGCCTCAAATACCGATTTTGATTTGGGCAATGATGATAATGGAATAGGTTTCAAGTTTTCAAAATGACACAAATAAAGCAAATACCTTAAGTTATCCTCCGCTTTTTGGTCGAATTGCATTAGCGATTGATGAAAGTCCTGATTCTTGCGCCAAATCTGTAAAGAGTCAGGATATGCAACAGAATCAACGTCTCCCCACTCTATAGTATATCGATGCGGTGTTTCTTCATTAGAAAATGAAAACTTAGCCCCAGATTGTACAAATGCTTTGACAAAACCGTGACCCAAACGTTTGCTGATCTGCTTACCCTCAATAGTGGATGGCTTAATCATTTTGTCAAATACAGGATTCTTTAGAATGGGTTCTGAGAAAGTTAGAACGTGTTTCCGATTAGTCACCTTCAACCATTTCTCAAAATCCGAAACATCATCATAAAATGCAACTGCACGGCAGGCCTGTTCAAAATACCAAGTGAGGGAATTCAAATATCCTCCCGAACGGATTTCATATGCTTGACCCGACAATACCAACTCGGCGCATTCAATCGCTTTTTTTACTTCAAGAAACTTAGAGCATTTTAATCTTTGCAATAGCTTTAACTTACCTTTCATCCAATCGATTACCGATTGCTTAAGATTTTGCAGCTCTTCATCTTCGCGTATCAGTCGCACCCTTATCTTATTATACGCTTTTTTACATGTC
The DNA here is from genome assembly GCA_963833865.1 of uncultured Parachlamydiaceae bacterium. Classification (GTDB taxonomy): domain Bacteria; phylum Chlamydiota; class Chlamydiia; order Chlamydiales; family Parachlamydiaceae; genus Neochlamydia. The sequence goes on from CAWHZN010000011.1 coordinate 208,459, forward strand.
TTGTCCTTCTCCAAAGAACTCATAAATTTAGGAAGAAGTCCCAATAGACCTCCTGGCGTATTTGCAAGCTCTAATAAATTGTAATTCGTTTTTGTAAAATCATCGAATCCTTCAACATGAGTGATATTATGTGACATGATTTTCCTCTTATTCTTATGGATTTGTTTTCTTGATAATTAACGGGGTTCGTTCTAGCACTTTTGAAAGATGCTGCTGGCTGTAATGTGCATATCGACGTGTCATCCCTGGCGAGCGATGTCCGAGAATCGCCATGAGTTCGCCTTGCGTCGCCCCAGACATCGCCATATAAGAGGCTGCCGTATGGCGCAGGTCGTGAAATCGAAAATTTTTTATTCCTGCTCGCTTTAATGCATTCTCAAAAGCTTCACGTATCGAAACCTTCCTTTGTGGCGTGTTGGTGTTTCGGTGTGACCTAAAGATCAATTCATCTAATGAATCACCAAAAGTAAGATAACCATGAAAAATGGAAGCAGCCTCATCTGTGAGAGGGACAACCCGGCGATCGCCATTCTTTGTCCGCCATAAAGTAACTGTACGTTGCTCGAAATCAATGTCTCGCCATCTCAATCCAATGATCTCGCCAAAGCGCATAGCTGTGATCAAAGCCAGTGACACTATAGGCAATAGATTAGGATTACGCGACTCTCGACACTCTTGCAAAAGCAGATCTTTCTCAGCAAAAGAGAGAAACCTCTCACGTCCATTACTCTCGGATGGTTTGCTCACATTACGTATTGGATTATCCTCCAGCCACCCCCACTCTTTTACTGCTACTGTCAATGCTTTACCAAAAGCACTAAGATAGCGATTAACAGTACTTGGACTACGGAGCCCACCTCTGACAGTTGTTTCATTTAGCAATTGATCGCGACCGTCTGCAATGACTGCAGCTGTAAGATCTGCAAGCAACAGATGACCACACCACTGCTTCCACCAAATCAGAAGGCTTTTTTGTTTTTCTTGACGTGAAGGATATTTGATCAACCAATGTGTTATGAATCGATCAATCATCTCACCAACAGTATGTTTCTTGGACTCTGCAGTACGAAAATGCCTGCCATCACGGATTCCGCTCTCGACATCCTGCACCCACTTTTTTGCTAACGATCGAGTACGGAAAGAGGCGCGCTGCGGTGGATATCCTCTTAGTCGCACTTCGGCATGGTATGAACTGCTACCGTCTTTACGAACGCATTCACGAATCGTTCCCATAAGGGTCTCCTATAAAGCTGAATAATGTAAGAAAGAATAGAATTGATGGCAACAAGGGATTAACAATCCCTAGCGCAAAATTGTTCAAACATAGATGTGAACGAATATTATATTGATGACATCCTGAAGTTACGCACTTTTTACGCACTTCAAAATAAAATTGAGTCGTTAAGTATGCAATCCAAATGATCGGTATTACCAAAGTTGCCACACTTGCCACATTAGGTCTTCTTGTAGTTAGTGGCAGCTTTTTCCCTTGAGCGCCACATATGTCACACTTGGCACATGAAAAAAAGAGAGGTTTAGAGAAAGTTTTAACAATCAAAAATATAGCTACTAGGTCATTTATGCTGGTGTTTTGCAGTCGAGTGCGTAAAAATTGCGTACGTAAGCTGATGACGCCGAGATTGGCGATACGACAAAAAGAACGTAAATAATTGATAATTAGAGATGCTCGGAGCCGGACTCGAACCGGCACGGGTTATACACCCGAGGGATTTTAAGTCCCTTGTGTCTACCATTTCACCACCCGAGCGCAAGAAAACTATGCAAAAAAATAACGCTATTGATCTTAAATAGCAAGTCAAATGTGAGTCTATAAGTTCATTTGAATTAAAAAAACCAGGTATTGTCTCATAGCTGACAGCACCTGGTTTTGAATGAAAAACCCAACTTGCGCCATTATAGGACGCAAGTTGGGTTGAAAATTGCTACTCTTTATTTTCTTCGGGTTTGGAAGGTTCCTCCAAAGAGTGTTCTTCCGTTTCAGCCTCCTCTATAAAAGGCATGGGAGGCATAGCGGGCTCTGTAATATCATCCCAAAACGAGGCGAAGGGAGAGAGCTCTTCCTTTTCGGTAGGTGTTTGAGGCTGTTCTTTCCCCTCTTCAAATTTTTTCTCTTTGCTTTCCGGTTCCCCTACTGCCGTTAGATCCTCTGCTTTAGCAGCCTCGATCTCTTCTCTTGTATAGAAGGCATTCTTAAATAAGATATTTTCTTTATAACGACTTATTGTCTCTGAAATCAAAGTCGGCGGTGGAGGAAGTAGTGAACTTCTGGACGGTGTTGGAATGGGTGCTGCTGAGCTCTCAGGCATTTTATTTCCATTAGACGGAACAGATGCTGATTCGGCAGATACAGGACGTCCTTCGGGTTGGGCAGTTTCTTCAGGCGCTATCTCTTCTTTGCTAACCTCTTCTCTACCTCTTCGGCGTCTTTGTTGACGTCGACGATCTCTTTTCTTTTCAGAACGCCCTTCTGCTACAACCGCTGGTTCCTCAGGAGATACTCCGGCCTCCTCAGCTACGGATTCTGTTTTTTCAACTGAAGGTTCCTTAGTCTTTGCTTCGCGTCCTCCGCCAATTTTAATAGATCTATCCAATCCAACGTTTTTAAGGACCATACGTGCTTCACGCACTTCTAAAATTTCATAATCACTAGCAGGCACAAGAAATGCTTTTGGCTTTTCCAATGAACGAAAAAATATCGCTTTGCCGAAGGAGACAACCTCCAATGCATCTACAAAGTATTCTTCCTGTTCCACATTTTTGCTGCTACGCACAACGATTTTACACCCTTCCTTAGGGGTAATCACTGTCTCTATAATAGGTTCTCGAGTAAAATCCACAATTAATCAATCCTTTTAAATGTTCATTCAATTTTGGAAGAAACCAAATAAGGTTTATTACTCTTTTGAAGCCATAAAGGCCAAAAGATCAACACATCTGCAAGCATATCCCATCTCATTGTCATACCATGCAACAATCTTATAGAAGGTATCATTGAGTGCAATTCCTGCTTCTTTGTCAAAAATCGAAGAGTATCTACTTCCAATAAAATCACTTGACACAACCGGTTCGTCACAATAGGCTAATATGCCCTTCATGGATCTTTCAGAGGCTTCTCGCATAGATTGACATATTGCATCATAACCAGTTGGTTTGCTTACTCTCACAGTCAAGTCCACAATAGAGACATCCACTACAGGGACTCTTAAAGCCATACCCGTGAGCTTTCCTTTTACTTGTGGCAGGCAAAGAGCTACCGCCTTTGCTGCTCCAGTCGTTGAAGGTATAATATTCTGACTGGCTGCTCTGCCTCCCCTTAAATCTTTATGTGAAGGTCCATCTACAGTGGGCTGCGTTGCAGTCATCGCATGGACTGTAGTCATTAGCCCCTCTTCAATTCCAAAATTATCCAACAAGACTTTTGTTATCGGTGCTAAACAGTTGGTAGTACAAGAGGCATTTGAGATAATGGTGTCTGTTGTTGGATTATACTTTTCTTCGTTAACTCCTAATACAAAAGTGGGAACACCTTCACCTTTGGCAGGTGCAGATATAAGTACCCTTTTTGCCCCAGCTTCTAAATGCGTTTGAGCCGCTTCCGCAGAGGTAAATAAACCGGTTGATTCGAGGACATAATCCACTTGAAGATCTTTCCAAGGGAGCTTTTTAGGATCACGCTCCGATAAAACTTTCGTATTTCTTCCATTCACTATTAATTCTTGGCCTTCAAGTTTGATATGTCCCTTAAATTCACCATGTACAGTATCATATTTTAAAAGATAAGCTAAATTATCGGGAGGAACTATATCATTAATAGCCACAATGTGCATGTCATTTCGTTCACAAGCTAGGCGGAAGACTAACCTACCAATACGGCCAAATCCATTAATCGCAATTTTAAGAGTCATAAAATAATCCCTTAAGAATCAACAAATATATTCTATCATAGATGAGATTTATTGAGAAAGTAAAGGAAAATAGTGAGAAAACAGGAGTCAGGATTCAGAAATTAGAGAAATAACAATCCCTAATTTCTGACTCTCACAAGGTTAAGAATTAAGAGCGCCTACGTTAATGAGAAGCATTTTAACGGCTCCTTGAGTAATATTATAAGCATCTGGTTTTTTTGTTAAAAATAATTCATTAATTTCAGCATTGCATTGATTAGCTTTTGTAAGATTTTGCATCTCTTTAAGAAAAGTATCTTTACCCTTCTTTTGCAAAATCTCTTCCATTATATTTTTAGATGGTAATACGCCCATCATTTCCTCAATTTGTTCATCTATAAAACCTTCAATTCGTAAAAAATTACTTAATTTAGCCATAAAATCATCTATATTGCGAATTGATTCCTTATTGTTTATAAGCTTGTCAATTTGAGATAAAAGATTTTTTCTAAATGCATCTTCCATTTCCATTTTTGCTGCGGCGGTGTCACTCAACATATATTTAAGAAGGGCTTGCTGTCCTTCATTATCTAAAATTTCTTGCATGGTCTGTTGAGTCGGAATTAAACGAGCAATTTCAACAGCAATTTGATCAGGCTTAAGGCCTTCATCACGCAGAATTTCACGCAATCTAGTTTGATAATCTCCTACGTTGAGCACAGACCCCATTTCCTCTTCTTCTTTACCAGGCACTTTGTCCATTTGCTTGGTATTCCTGATCAATTTGCTAACGGAGCTCAAAAGATTTTTTTTGAAGTCATCTTCCACTTCCGCTTTCTTCTCAGGAGTAAGGAAAAAATCTTCTAAATCTTTTTTAAAATTATCCTTATTTCGGCGTAAAGGCTCATCTAATCTGCCAGCTTCTTGATTTAATCCGAATTCTATGCCCCAATTCAATTTGGCTAGATTAACAACATGCACACCGTGAGGCAGATTTATAAAATGTTCAGAAAGCACCCCTTCTTTAAAGTTATCGACTTCCTCTAGCACCAAATATTTGACTTCATCTTCAAATTCAGGATTTTTTAGTTTTCGGTAAATCTTTTCAATCTTGGTTAATCGTCCAGGCAAGCAGGCTCCCTTACACTCTTCAGCTATATTAATAATGGTTTCCCTTTTACGGTCTTGTGGAATTTCTTTATTGGTTATTAATTCGTGTGTAATTGCTTTTAGGAACTTAAGAATTTCCGCAGCTGTCGCTTTGTGCTCATTATATTCCTTCATATCGGGATTATCTCTACCTGGAAATATTCTTTTAAATGTATCCTTAAAAACATCAATAAGGGTTTCTTTTTTTAGATGCTTATCGAGTGTTTTATTGACAGTATCAAGGATTTGCTCTTTGGAAATATCTGGAATATTTTCTGGAAGCGGAATAGAAGGATTTCGTAAACGTAAATTTGCAACAGTTCCTGGTGGCTTATAAGGTGGATTATAATTCTTTTTGAACAGATTAAAAAATGTGAAAAGATCATCTTTTTTGTATTCTTGTGGAAGAAGACGCAAGGAAAGATCTTTTACCAAAAAGCCTTTCATCCTCTCTAAGGGTACATTAATGCAGTATTCCATATTGTTATTAAATTCTTGATAAAAGCCATCAAGAGCAAACACATGAGATAGATATTCTCCAAATGTTAATTCCTTTTCAGGTCCGATTTTCACTTTATTTTCATTTTGCTTCGGATGAATTCGTATTTCGATAATTCCATTGTTAATATTGACCCTGGGTAAAATGATGCCTGCAGCTTCCGGAAAACCTCTCCGTGAAAAATCTTTAAGTCCTTTTCCTTTATTATTGGGGTCCAACGTACCTAACCTTCTGCTAATCGTGCGAGGAAGATCTATTTCTCCTTGATTTGCCTCAGAAAACACCTCATCCAATGATTCTTTACCGGCATAATTCTTTAAACGCTCAACGTAAGATGAACCATCCGGTGTCTTTTCCAGTTCAAGTGTTTTAAGGAATTTAGGAATATCCTCTTCATGAATAATAATTTCACTTGTATAATGCTCTCCATTAAATTCATGATTAATAGGAATAAGTTCAGTTTTCAAATAATTTGCAAGCATTTCATTATAATTTTCGCCCCAATTGGGAAGCTTAATAGATAGCCAACCTCTAGGATGATAAGACACATTAGCCTGAACTTTCAATTCATTAGGTACAAGATCTGATAAAGAGTCTTTGATGGATGTCAACGCATCATTTGTTCTCTCTGGTCTATAAGGATGATAGCAACGAGTTTCTACTAGATGTTGTAGATAGCTAATATCTCCATTCATATAGCGTTCATGCAAATTTTGAGCTGGAATGTTATCCATCCCTAACTGCTTTAAAAAGTTTTCCACACCTTCTCTTTCTACGCGAAATACTTCATATTTACGTTCAAAATGAGTTTCCTCGAGCTTGGCACCCTCTGCATTAACCAGCTGTTTTAAACCAAAAAATTGTTTAATTAAAGAGCTGAAATTCTCTTTAGAGGTTGGAGTTTTGATCAACATCCCAAAATCATCAAATTCGACTATTGGGACTAGATGATCTTGGTGGGGCTGAGGATGAGAATCTAACTCTTTGAGTTCTTTTTGAAGCTGAGGGTCAAGCTGTGCAAGAGTTAAGCTAATGGTATTGGGAATATTGGGTGCATTTCCCCAAATTTCAGGTTTGTGACAATGCTGTAACTTAAGCTCTGGTTGTCCAGTAAATTTTGTAAGATTTGCTAATCCTTGATCAGGTACATTTTTTAGGAACTTGCTGGCTTCTTCTAAAGATAGTGTGAATTTTTTATGATAGGATATCCCATCAATGTTTTCAGGTATTTCTTTTTTTATGATCTTCTCATTTGCTCCTTTTCCCATTTTGTATTCTTTTTCTACAGTAAGCTTTTCTAATTTATACTGAATGGGGTTATTTGGATCTTTGAGCTTTTCTTCCAACCATTTTTCAAATTCATTATCAATTTGACATTTAGGCAAACGAATAAATACATTCTCGCCGGTTATTCCAATCAATGGTAATTGATTATCTTCAGCTTCTTCCCCTTTAGCTAGCTGAATTTTTTCGGAAAAAATCTCATAAAATTTCAAACGACTACTCTTTTATCTGATTTTCCAATTTGCGAAACTCATCTTCAACTGGAGGCATATAAGGAGAGTATATAGGTGGATTGAGCAGGTCTTCGATATTTTGATTTTGTACAGGATTGGGATTTTTCGTTTTTTTGACTGGTTTTTTTGGCAAATTAATAGGATTATCAAAATCATCGACAAAAGGGTCTATAAAATCAGGTTGATTGAAATCAATTTCTTCGTCTGCGGGTATTACATTGGGATTGTAACGCATACGTAAAATTCCCAAATCACCTACTAGGGATTTGCTAATTTTTTCAACATCACCAAAGATCAAACGACTAATGAACAGGTAAATTTTTCCATGTTTACTCTTATAATCTTTAGTTTTTTGCTGAATTAAATGAATCAGAGTTTCCAATTTATCGTAGGTCTCTTTGCTCACCTCCACATTTTCGTAATCTTTTAGATCTCTAGCAATAAAGGAATAAACTGCTTCTATCTTTTTTAGAGACATTGAGGGAATTTTGGATTTTTCAACATTTGCATATTTTTTATTATGTATAATCAATCGGGAATGTTCTGGATTCTGCTTGTTATTCGCATCTTTAACCAACCTATCAATAAAATTATTAAGAGATATTTTCATTGGCATAATTATAAATCCTTAAAGTATTTTCGTATCTAAAAAAGTATAATGATAAGGATTTTCTAATTATAAATCAAGTAAAATTATGGGAATTATTACAGAATCTCCCTCCTGTACCCGAAAATCCCTGCCTATACCCCTGCTTTGCCCATACGCGCTAAGGTCAGAGATTATTTCGCAAAGCGTTTGGAGTGCGGCAGTACTCTGCATACGCATTAAGCTAAGTCTTTGTTGGTTCGTTAACAATGTCGCCAGTTCCTGGCTCATTATTTGACCAATACCATACCGTGGGTTCACTTCGTTCACCCACGGCTAGCACTTGTAGTAGCTTCGCTGCAAAAGCCCGCTATGCGGGTTTCGTTTATCTATAAATATATTGAGAAGTTCCGCACTGTTGTCAGCAAATAATGTGCTGTTATATTTAAACCGCAAAGCGGTTATTTGCGACGAAGTCGCTACAGAAGTTAGCCGTGGCGTGACGAGCAAAGCGAGGAACCCACGGTATATCAATGAGAAAAAATAAAGCCAGGAACTGGCGACAGATACAATAGGCCAGGAAGGCTTAGCTTGATGCGTATGCAGGGCGCTGCTGCTTTCATAAAACATTTATTATAAAAATAATGTTCTGGCATCGAAAAACATTGAAAACTAAGTAAATGGATCAAATCTGCACAAAAGCAGCAGAGCCTGCCGCACTCCAAACGCTTCGTGAGTTGATTTTTTAGCCTAATGCATATAGGCACGGGCAGGGATTAGTCGTAAAGGTAATGGATTAACGTTTTTTTGTCTTTTTATAAGCCATTTGTTTCAAAGAAAGTTTTACTGGCTTATTGGCTTTAATTTTTTGCTTTGGTTTTCCCTTTGATGATTTGGAATCAATGAGTTTGATTTTCCCTTTTTTTGGAGGGATTTTAGGTGTTGGAGCTTTCTTTGGTTTGATTGACTTAGCCTTGCGTAATGTTTGCTGTCCAGCTTTAGTCTTTGGTATTATTTTTTTTGTCGCCTTTTTGGGTGCTATTCTAGATTGAACCTTTGTAGGTGCGACTTTTGTAACAGGAGACTTTAATTTTTTTTGACTTATACTTTTTTCCATGTAATCAAAATGGTTGTTGTCTACTTCATCTTCTGCAGCTAAAATAGCAGTTTCTTGAATAGAAGCCATTTTTTTGGGGTGCTGTTTTTCCTTTTCAATTTCTAGCCATTTATTTGAAAGATTACGTAAAGCTGCTAGCTTTTGATTAATGCTCTGAAGATTTTGATCCCCAATATCCATTTGCGCTTGACGTCGACTTGCAAACATCTGCTCTTCGGTCTCAAATTTAGAGGAGAATGTAACAGCAGAAGCTGACATCTCTGGAATGAACAAAAAAGGATGAACGGCCGAGGGCACCGTTGTATAAACATCGGTAGCTATTTGCGGTTCAATTTCCTGCTTTACAGCTTGTTTGGGAGGCCTTCCACGTTTTGGACGAGGATTAAGTGCTTCATTCGAATAATATGTTTTGGCTTTTGCTAAAAGAGTTTTTCTTGCCTGAAGAATATCTTTACCAACTTTAGTATCAAAAAGATGGCGTTTGATTTTCTCTAAAAGTAATTTAGGTAAATCAAGGTCCTCTTCAAAGACAAAATGAAACTGGTTGTTACGCAACCATTCAATGATACGAATCCTAGACCGTTCCTGATAAAATTGCTGCCATTTTTCCAGTTCGGAATGGTGATCATAAATAAATTCGAGAAAGTTTTCGCGCGCTTCTTTTGATTGGATAATTTCTAGTAACTTTTCTTTGGTATCAATATCATATACTTTTTCATTAACAAAACCTTCCATAATTTTTTTTGTTTCATAGAAGGATAATTTTGGAATTAAAAAATAACGATCGCTGTTTTTGCGCAATTCGCTTTCTAAAGCTTCTATGTCCTCTTGAGGTTTATCAAGATCGACATAAACAATAAAACCCTCTTGTCTATCAAGAAAAAAATCACGCTCATCATCCGATTTCGTGAACGCCTCAATCATTCTATGACATCGTAAAATAAGGGGGTTTTGGGCTTCTTTCATTGATTTAGTGCGCATATTATCCTTCTAAAAAATGTAAAAGGTAAAGAATAAATGGTAAAGAGTAAAGGGTAAAAATTGAAACCCAGAGAAAACTACAAAGAGAACAAACAAGAAAAATACAAATTTTTAACTTAGAAATTTAATCTTCCATGTTTTCTTTGTATTTTCTCTGTGTTTCAATTTTTCGTATCCTTTGTGGATTGAAAGTTTGACTTCTTCGCTATTTTACCCTTTACACTTCGCCCTTTACCCTTCTGTTAGCTTTCTAGATATTCAATAATGCACATTTGAGCATTATCGCCTACACGACGTTCCGTCTTGATAATTCTTGTATACCCTCCAGCCCGATTAACAAAACGAGGGCCTAAAGTACCGAAAAGCTTTTCGATTACCTGTCTGTCCTCATTAAAGGAGCTCGTATCACCTTTTTTAACCGCTCTGGCCTCTTTGGAAGTTAAAGCATTGAAACGAATCATCATATCACCAATGGCACGTCGTCTCGTAGCGAGCGTATTTTTTTTGGCAAAAGTAATCATTCGATCAGCATAGCGTTGCAAAGCTTTTGCTTTGGGGACTGTTGTTGCTATGCGCTCATTGAAAATCAATGACTTTAGCATATTGGCAAACATACAACGCCTATGTGCACTAGTACGGTTGAGTTTGCATGTATTTTTTCTATGTCTCATAACTTATTACCTGATTTCTCTATTCTTCAACTTTAAGTAAATCTTTTTTACCTTTTTTTTCTTCATTATACTGTTTAATTCTATCTTTTACGTTATCATGTGAAATTCCATAACGTGAAAGGTCCATACCAAGTGACAGCCCCATTTCATGGAGTTTGGCTTTAATTTCATTAAGTGATTTCTTGCCAAAGTTTCTAAATTCGAGCATTTTTCTCTCAGGGATTGAAACAAGTTCAGCAATGGTATCAATATTAGCACCACTTAGGCAGTTTGTTGAGCGGACAGAAAGTTCGATCTCATCAATCCGTAAGCATAATTTTTCCATCATTTCATCGACATCGCTATCACCAGCCCCAATGCCTTCATCAAAGATAAGCGCATGCGACTTCACCTTTGTAAAGACATCAAAGTGTTTAACACCGATTTGAGATGCAAATGAAATAGCCTCAACAGGGGTCACACGACCGTCTGTAACAATTTCAAAAATCAAACGGTCGAAATCGGTATCTTGGCCGACACGGGTATTTTCAACATAGTAGTTAACAAGACGAACAGGTGAGAAGGCTGCATCGAGGAGGATTTCATCGGATGTTTTATCGAAAATCATATGACGTTCTGATGGAACATAACCACGACCTATGGCTATGCGCAGATCGATTTGACGCTTCATTGGTTTTGTAATGGTGAATAGGTGTAGATCAGGGTTTACAACCTCGAAGATTCCACTTTTTATGACATCGCTTAAAGTCACCTCATACTGACCCTTATTATTATCAAGATCTTCTTGTGTGATTTCCAGCACATTTGTCAATATACGAGTGTCGCGAGAACTAGGACTATCGTCAGTGGGTAGTTTTCTTAAAAGAGCCCCTTTAAAGTTAAGTATAATATTGGTCATATCTTCAACGATGCCATCGATAGCCATATACTCGTGAGGAATACCTTCGATACGTAGTGAGATAATAGCGGGAGCTTCTAACGAGGATAGCATCATTCGACGCATGGAATTACCAATAGTATGTCCAAAGCCACGCTCAAAAGGCTCTGCAATGATACGAGCGTTGTTTGGATTATCTTTATCCTCTTCAACTAAAATTTTTTGAGGCATTTCGAACTTGCCATATTTGACTGACATTAAGCGACTCCTAAATATTTAAAAATTCTGAAATCAGGTTGTTACACACGTCTACGTTTACGAGGACGGCAACCGTTGTGCGGTACTGGTGTCGTATCGCGAATAGCAGTGATGACCAAACCGGTGCTTTGGAGACCACGAACAGCGGACTCGCGCCCTGCACCTGGTCCCTTTAGGTTGACTTCAACCTCCCTCATTCCCACTGCCATGGCAGCTTTTCCAGCGTCTTGAGCAGCAACAGTGGCTGCAAAAGCAGATGATTTTCTTGAACCTGAAAAATTCACTTTTCCTGCAGAGGAGCAGGCGATAACACGACCTGCAGGATCGGTAATAGCAATAATGGTGTTATTAAAAGTTGCCTGTACAAAAGCAATTCCTGACGGAACATTCTGATGAATTCTTTTTTTAGCTTTAACGGGCTTTTTTGTGGGCGTTGTTGCTGGCTGCTTAGACAAAGTTAAGAACTCCTCTTAAAAATTATTTTTTCTTATTAGCGACTGTTTTACGTTTACCTTTACGTGTACGAGAATTAGTTCTCGTACGTTGTCCTCGAACTGGCAATCCAGAACGATGACGAGATCCCCGATAGGCATGAATTGCAATCAATCGCTTTATATTGTTTTGAATTTGACGACGCAAATCACCTTCTACAACATATTCAGATTGCAAAATGGCGTTGAGACGAGCAATATCATCCTGAGTTAATTTATGCGCGCGCATATTGCGATCAAAGCCAAGCTTATCAATAATTTCATTTGATAAGCTTCGGCCGACGCCATAGATATAGGTCAGGGCTACTTCTAATCTTTTATTCGGTAGGTCGATACCGATAACTCTAGACATTCATTTCTCCTAAAATTTCAAAATGGAATTAAAATTTATCATACTTCTTTATTTTAAAGCAAACTTTTTTCTGCCAATACCGTTCCTATCTGGATGTAAAAAAGGAACTTTAAGCCAAGGCTTTATTTCTATTCGCGCCCTCTAATCCTTCCTTTTTTCATGAATCCTTCATAACGCTTCATAAGTAAATGCGATTCAATCTGTTTCATGGTGTCTAAAACAACACCAACGAGAATTAGTAATGCTGTACCGCCAAAAAAGTAGCTAATCGTTTGAGGAACACCTAAAATTCTTCCAATGATAGTAGGCAAAATTGCAATCAGTGCCAGAAAAATGGCGCCTATCAGTGTAATTCGATTCATAGTAGATTCTAAATAGTCTTGAGTCGGTTTTCCTTGGCGAATGCCAGGTATAAAAGCTCCATTTTTCTTCATGTCGGAAGCAATTTGGTCCGGCCTAAATTGTGTGGCAGTCCAAAAATAGGTAAAAAAGATAATTAGAGCCACGAATAATAATACGTATAAGGTACTTCCAGGTGATAAGGAATGGGCTATATCAGTCAACCAATTGCCTGAGCCGGCAAAAGTTACAAGAACAGCTGGGAACATTAGTAAGGAGGATGCAAAAATCACAGGAATGACACCCGCATAATTGACCTTTAGAGGGATATAAGAGTTACCTCCTTGAACCTCTTTACGGCCGACAACACGCCTTGCATACTGCAGTGGAATGCGTCTATGGCCCTGTATAACTAAAATTGTTCCTAAAGTTACAACTATAAATATCCCAATGAGAACAAGAACAGTTGTAAAATTCATTGCACCTGGTTCTTGAGAATCGAGATTTAATTGTTGCAAGATCAATCCGATTGCCGTTGGCAGTTGTGAAACAATACCTACGGTAATGATTAAGCTCATGCCATTCCCGATTCCTTTTTCAGTGATTTGTTCTCCAACCCACATCAAAAAAACGGTTCCAGTAGTCATTGTAAAAATAAATAGCATGTAGAAAAGAATAGGTATACCGAACATTTGAATATCCAATAGCTCACCAGTGACAATGCCTGGACGGCTATAATTCATCTGGATAGCATATTTAGCAAACATAGCCGATTGTAAAACAGACAAGATAACGGTCAAGCCTCTTGTATATTTATTGATCTTTCTACGACCTTGGTCTGCATTTTCCTTTATTTCGCGTTGTAAGGAGGGCCATAGAGCAACGACCAGCTGCATAATAATGGATGCTGATATATAAGGAACAACTCCTAAAGCTATGACTGTCATTTGAGAGAAGGCACCGCCAGAAAATATATCGACTAGTTGGAAAAGATTCTGACCTCCGCCAGTCACATGTCGAAAAAAACCTACAGCTATTTCACCGTTAATTCCAGGAACAGGGATAAAACCGCCAATGCGGAACACTGCCAGCATCAGTATAGTAAAGAGAATTTTTGCTCTTAGTTCTGGAATCTGGAAAACTTTCTGTAGCTCTTTGATCATTTTCCTACCTGTAATTTATGATACAATTTCAATAGAGATTTTTGCTTTATGCAATTTATCTTGGGCAGATGAAGAAACAGCAGTAGCCTCAATCTTAACTTTTTTGGTAAGTTCGCCATTACCTAAAACTTTAATTCCATGAACTTTTCCTTTTAGGAAGCCCTTTTCGGTTAATGTTTGAGCATTCACAACTTCGCCATCATCATACATTTCATTGATCTGATTGAGATTTATAGTTTCAAATTCTTTACGGAAGCGTGCATTGCTAAATCCACGAATAGGCAACTTCATATATAAACGAAATTGTCCACCTTCGTAACCAAGTCTTCTTTTGTAACCCGAACGAGATCCTGCACCTTTTTCACCCCGACCACAGGTTTTACCTATACCGGATCCAATACCACGTCCAACTCTTTTGCGTTTTTTTCTTTCTCTTGAGGTATCTTTGAGATTATTGAGTGATATCATGATACGCCTCTCATCTGTTTAATCTGTTCACGTTTTTTAAGCTTAGAAAGCGCCTTAAAAGTAGCACGAACCTGATTTATAGGGTTATTGGATCCCACGCTTTTTGCCATCACATCTTTAAGACCGGCAAGTTCAAGAACTGCACGAACTTTTGAGCCCGCAATTACGCCCGAACCTTCAGGAGCAGGTTTAAGAAGTATGGCAGCGCCATCCCAATGCACAAGCACTTCATGAGGAACTGAAGTTCCTTCCATGGCGAAAGTCTGCATGTTTTTTCGAGCAGCTTCTCCCCCTTTTCGGATAGCATCGGTTAATTCATTGGCTTTTGCAAAGCCATAACCTACGCGACCCTTGCCGTCACCTACAAGGATTAAAGCTGAAAAGCTAAATTTACGTCCGCCTTTAACAACTTTAGAGCAACGATTTATATAAAGAACTTTCTCGTTTAATTCTGAATTAGCTCTTTCCTTCTTTGGATTGTCACTATTTTTTGCCATTTGGTTATCCTAACTTTATACCAATCCTTAGTTTTAGAATTGAAGCCCTGCATTTCTTGCTGCATCAGCAAGTGCGGCTAAAATCCCATGATATTTAAATGGTCCCCTATCGAAGACGATTTCCTTAATATTATTTTCTTGTGCAATTTGTGCAATTTTTTCACCAAGTTTAGCAGCAGAAGCCTTATTCTTTCTAGTGAATTCCGTATTCTTAAATTCCTTTGAGAAAGTGGCTATGCTTCCAATGGTGGCATGGTTGTCATCATCGATAAGCTGCACCTGAATATGTTTATTGCTTTTAACGACACATAAACGTGGTTTTATAGCAGTACCATGTAAATGCTTACGTACTCTTAAAGCGCGCGTTACACGCAATCTATGTCTATTTTTGGTAATATTTATCATATAATCCTCAATGGGCCTTTCTTAACTCACACTTATTTTTTTGCTGCAGCTGCTTTTCCAGCTTTCTTACGAACATATTCTCCTTCGTAGCGAATGCCCTTCCCCTGATAAGGTTCAGGAGGTCTAATAGCTCGCACTTGCGCTGCAAATTGTCCAATTTGCTGCGAATCCGAACCGGTAACAATAATTGTTGTATTTTTATCAACAGTTACCTGTACGCCTTTAGGAATAACCACTTTTGTCGGATGGGAAAGGCCTACTTGAATATCAAGTAATTGACCCTGAACGGCAGCTCTATAACCCACCCCGATCATTTCTAATTTTTTTGTAAAGCCTTGGGTAGTTCCTAATACCATGTTATTGATTAGAGTACGATAGAGACCATGATAATGGCCCATGTCTTCATAGCCTGCCGCCAAGTTGACTAGCAGCTGGTCTTTTTCAATAACGATCTCGATTTCTGGAATAATTTCACGGGTGAGGGTTCCTTTAGGACCTTTTATACTCAAAGTGGAACCACTGAGCTTAGCCTCTACACCCTTTACCAGAGGAATTGGTGCTTTTCCTTTACGCGACATTGAATACTCCTTCTAACGAAAGCGCAGACTTAATTCTACGCTAACACTTTGCTGACACACATTTTTTACCATACGAGACAAAGTAATTCACCACCTATATGGCGTTTACGGGCCTCATTTCCAGCCATAATACCTTGCGATGTGGATAAAATGGAAAGACCTAGTCCACCATAAAAATGGGGAATGTCTCCATGACCCACATATTTGCGCAAGCCAGGCTTGGATACTCTTTTTAATCCTTGGATTACAGGCTGACGACCCTCTACATATTTAAGGAAGAGCCTAATAGTTCCACGATGATTTTGATCTTTATTGACCAAATAATTTTCGATAAAGCCGTTTAATTTAAGGATTTCCGCAATATTCTCTTTAAGTTTACTCCAGCTCACTTCAACATAACGATGTTCTGCTTTAGCGGCATTTCGAATCCTTGTGAGGAAATCGGCTACTGAATCGCTAGGTACTGCCATGATTTCATCTCCTATTCTTAAGCTATTACCGATACCGGCATGTTTTTAAAAGGTAGACCAAGCAGACGTAGCAGTTCAACGCACTCTTCGTCTGTTTCGGCACTCGTTACGAAGGTGATATGCATCCCTTGTGCACGTTTAACTTCGTCAAGATTAATTTCTGGGAATACCTGCTGATCATCCAGGCCTAATGTATAATTGCCCTGTCCATCGCATTTAGTTGGGAAGCCCCTAAAGTCGCGAATACGCGGGCTTACAATATTAAATAACCGATCGATAAAATCATACATTCTTTCACCACGCAAGGTGACCTTAATACCTATAGGCTGGCCTTCACGCAATTTAAAATTAGATATCGCTTTTTTTGCTTTTCTAATAACGGGCTTTTGGCCAGAAAGCATAGTCAATTCCTTGACGCAGGCCTGTATGGCATTTTTATCTTTGGAAGGCTCAGCAATACCCATATTAATAACAACCTTTTTGAGGGCTGGTATCTTCATTAGGTTTGAATACTCAAACCTTTTTTGTAATGCAGGTTTAACCTTTTCTAGATAATTTTTCTTTAACCTAGACATTGTAACTTTCAACTCTTTTTAGATTTTGTTTTTTTAACAGTACGATGAACAACATGTTTGTCATCATGTTTATAAACTAATTCTTTATGACCCTCTGCATTTTTGCGTGCTCTGAGTCTCACAGGTTTTTCTTCGATGTTAAGCACTTTCAAGTTAGAGACATGAATTCCTTTCTCCAGTTCAATAATGCCACCATGTGGATTCGTTTGACTTTTTTTAACATGCTTTTTGCGCACATTAAGTCCTTGTACAACGATTTTTTCACCAATACGACGAAGAACTTCACCCGATTGACCCTTGAAGTTTCCTGCAATTGCAATGACTTTGTCGCCTTTGCGAATCGTTTTATGAGTTTTAACTTTAGTCATTTTCGAACCTCGTTTTTTAAATCACTTCAGGAGCTAGAGATGCAATTTTGAGAAATTCCTTATCTCTTACTTCACGCGCCACGGGACCAAAAATACGTGTACCGCGCGGATTATTTTTATCATCAATTAATACACAGGCATTTGTATCGAATTTTAAAATTGTGCCATCGTCGCGTATAATGGGAGCAGAAGTGCGGACAATAACTGCTTTGACAACATCACCTTTTTTTACGCCCCCTTCCGGATCCGCTTCTTGTACGGAACAAACGATGATGTCACCCACATGCGCATATCTACGTCTAGATCCCCCTAGTACTTTGAAGCATTTAACTCTTTTGGCACCCGAGTTGTCGGCTACTTTGAGTTCCGTTTCTTGCTGAATCATAATTAGTAACTCCAAATATTATACAATTGCTAGGCGACAACACGCCATCTTTTTAATTTCGATATGGGCCTAGTTTCTATTACTGTGACTTCATCCCCGATTTCAAAGGGACGAATTTCATTGTGCGCATAAATTTTTTTATTTCTTGTGATTACTTTTCCGTATCTAGGATCTCGCATTCTCCTTTCGATTTTAACGACGACTGTTTTGTTCATTTTGTTGGAGACAACAATACCCTTTTTTGTTTTACGGTTTCCTCTTTTTTGTTCTTCCATTACTTAGTTTTCCTTTTCTTTTCATTTATAACAGTTAGTAAGAGAGCAATTTCATGTTTTTTATGACGCACTAAATGAGGCTTTTCAATTTTTTTATTCTGTTTCATTTCGTTAATAAGATTAAAAAGTTCTTTGCGCGCATCTCTACAATTGGCCTCTAATTCGTCTAATGCTTGATCTCTAAATTCCTGAGCTTTCTTCATAAATAGTATCCTATACTTGTTCTACACGTTCTACAAAACGTGTTTTAAGTCCAATTTTAGCAGCCGCACGTCTCAACGCATGTTGAGCTTCTTCTTTAGTTACGTTTCCTACCTCAAAGAGCACTCGACCCGGTCGGACCACAGCTACCCAGTGATCCAGTCCTCCTTTTCCTTTACCCATACGAACTTCCTGAGGTTTTTTAGTTACGGGCTTATCAGGAAAAATCCGAATCCAAACTTTGCCTTTACGTTGGAAATAACGATTGATAGCAACACGGCAAGCTTCGATTTGTTGATTGGTGATCCATCCACGTTCAAGAGCTTGGATACCAAACTCACCAAAGTGAACAAAATTACCACCCTTGCTCAATCCTGAACAAGAGCCCTTCATCATTTTGCGATGTTTTGTCTTTTTTGGCATTAAAGGCATGGTTATTGGCCCTCCTTCACAAGACTATCTTCGCCACGATAAATCCAAACCTTAACCCCAATACTTCCGTAGGTTGTTTCTGCACGACCCATCGCATAATCGATATCTGCACGAATTGTGTGAAGAGGTGTGCTACCTTCCTTATACCATTCAGTACGAGCGATTTCTGCTCCACCAATACGTCCCGAACATTGAACTTTAATTCCTAAGGCACCAGCTTCGATGCTTGATTGCATCGCTTTCTTCATAGCACGTCTAAAAGGAATACGCCTTTCCAATTGTTTAGCAATCCCATCTGCGACAATTTTAGCATCGAGATCGGGTCTCTTGATTTCTTCAACTTCAATCCAAACCTCTTTACCGGTCAATTTAAAGAGTTCATCGCGTAGGACATCAATTTCAGAACCCTTTTTGCCAATCACCATGCCAGGACGAGCTGTGCAAATGGTAACTTCAATTTTTTCGCTCATACGGCGAATTTTAATTTGTGAAGTTCCTTGGCATTGCGGTTTTTTTAGCAAGTACTGGCGGATTTTCTGGTCCTCAATGAGCATCTCGCCAAATTCTTGTTTATTTGCGATACCATTTAGAGCGCCATTTTTTATTGCGAATGAGGCGGAATCCAATTGGATTAGTTTTTTGTCCCATTCAATTACTCCTATTTCCGAACTGACTATCACAGTAAAGTGACTAGTCCTTTTTAAAATTGGATGACGACCACCTTTATTTTTTGGCTTAGCACGTTTGAGTCTGGGGCCTTCATCTATGCGTACTTCTAGGACTTTAAGATTTTCGCGTCTTGCATCTAGTTGAGTTTCAGCATTCGCAACAGCGCTGTCTAAAGTCTTTTTCAGTAGACGACCAGCTTTTAGGTTACTGTATGTTAATTGAAGGGTAGCCTGAGGAACCGAAAGTCCACGAATTAACCCAGCCGCCAGCCTCGCCTTACGCGGACTTATTCTAATATATTTGCTTACTGCTTTTGCTTGATCCATCATTTTGCGGGTGCCTCTGCTTTCTTAAGTGGATGACCTTTGAAAATACGTGTAGGTGAAAATTCACCTAAACGATGTCCAACCATATTTTCTGAGATGAATACAGAAATGAATTTTTTGCCATTATGGACATCAAAAGTGAGACCGATCATTTCCGGAGTAATCATGGAACGTCTCGACCATGTTTTAATGGGTGTTTTACTACCTTTTTTATTCATCTCTTCAATTTTTTTAAGAAGGTGATGATCTACAAAAGGTCCTTTCTTCAGCGATCTTGCCATACTTATTTTTTCCTTCGATCTTTAACAATAAACTTAGTCGATTTCTTCTTGGATCTTGTACGAAGCCCTCGTGTATACAACGCCCAAGGTGTCTGAGGAATATTTCCCTTGTGCTTACCTTCACCACCACCGTGTGGGTGGTCGACAGGGTTCATAGCTGTACCACGTACTGTGGGACGGATACCCTTCCAACGCATACGGCCCGCTTTGCCTTCCACGCGTAGATTATGTTCTGAGTTTGAAACCATGCCAAACGTTGCTCTGCAGTTCTCACTCACCATACGTACTTCGCCCGAAGGCATTCTAATTGTTGCATAGCCTCCGCTGCGCGCCATCAGTTGAGCTGAAAGACCGGCAGATCGGACCAATTTAGCTCCTCTTCCTGGAATCATTTCAATGGCATGAATAGTTGAACCGAGCGGCATGAATTTAAGTTTCATGCAACAACCCACACTGAAGGGGGGTTCATCACTTGTCTGCACTGTATCACCATCTTTTAAACCATGAGGGGCCAAGATGTAGCGCTTTTCGCCATCCACATAATTAAGGAGGGCAATATAGGCTGATCGATTTGGATCATACTCAATGGAGGCTACGCGTGCAGGAATATTTTCCTTGTCCCTTTTGAAATCAATAATTCTAAAATGACGCTTATGACCGCCACCCTTATGTCGACAGGTAATATGGCCATTATTATTGCGACCATTAGTTCGTTTTTTGGGTAGCATTAGCGATTTAGTAGGTTTTACGGTAGCACGACTATTGGGTTTCGCACGAGTCAAAGTTTCATTAATCGGAAGGATTAATTGACGTGTACCTGGAGTTATAGGACGATATTTTCTTAACATTTTCGCTCTTTGCCTCTTATTTATACATTATCAAGACTGTCGCCTTTTTCCAGCGTAATGATGGCTTTTTTAAAGCCCGGCTTCATACCTGGGCGGCCACGGACACGTCTTGCCTTTGGCTTCATGTTAATTGTGTTAACTGCCATGACCTTGATATTTTTATCACTGTAAATATCCTCAATTGCTTTAGCGATTTCACCTTTATTTGCCCTACGATCGACCACAAATACATATTTGGGAGATTCGCATCTTGCTAATGAAGGATTGCTTTTAGCATTTTTAAGTCCTTGCAAAACCAAGGATTTTTCTGTAAAAAGCTGATATTTCACTATTTGGTAAGGATCTTTTTTTACCATTTTACGTTCCTTAATTATAAGTCATCTTCGAAGAGCCAAGCAGAACTCAGAATAAACATCAGTTTAGATCTGCTACTCTTCACTCTTTTTAGTCCGGCTCTTAGCCCTTTTACTTTTAACTTCCTTGTTCTCATTCTTATTAAAAGAGAGCCATTGCATAAGTTCATCCCAAGCAGACTCCGTAACAAAAATATCTTTAGCTATGAGGATATCATACCCACTCACATTTGTGGCTAGAGAAAATGTAACTCTTGGGATATTGCGAATACTTTTAATAAAATTTTCATGCTTATCATGTCTTACAGAAACACGCTTTGTTTCACCCTCCGTTTTTACTTCTGCATAGTGTGCTTCACCTAAAAACATCACACGATTCTTTTCCAATCCTACAGCTTCAAGGAAGTCGGCTACTGCTTTTGTTTTGGGTTCTTTCATATGAGGTTCGGTGATAATATGAACACGATTTTCAGCTATTTTTTCTGCTAAGAGATAACGTATGGCTGCTCTTCTTTCTTTTTTATTAATACGGACATGCTGATCAAATTTAGGTCTAGGACCAAACACGCGCCCCCCGCCTTTATATTGAGGAGCAGAAAGCATCCCCTGACGCGCACGACCTCCACCCTTTTGAGGATGAGGTTTTTTTGTGGAATGGTTAACTTCCGAACGCGTTTTTGTATTTGCAGACCATTGACGGGCGTTTGCTCTGAGTGCAATAATATAGTCCTTGATCATTTGTCCATTTGCTTGAGCATTCGCCAATGTTTCATCAACCTTTACATGGCCGGTTTCCTGACCTTTTAAATTGTATTTTTTCAATGTAGCCACAGTTTCACTCCAAGAAATTTTTACTTATGCGCTTTTTTTGTTCTTGATTTTTTCACGGATGGGGCAATATACACCAAACCATGTGTAGGGCCAGGTACAGCGCCTTTAACAATAATCACATGATCTTCAGGTTTTACCATAATGACTTCGAGATTTTGAACGGTGACAGTTTCTAAACCCATGTGGCTAGGGCGAGGTCCTCCTGGGAGACAGCGACCCGGTGTTGAGCGCATTCCAGTAGAGCCCGCATGACGATGAAAGCCTGAACCATGGGAAGCAGGCCCCCCAGAGAAGTTATACTTTTTAATAACTCCCTGGTAACCTTTGCCTTTTGATATTGCAGTTGCGTCCACATATTTAATCTCGGTATAGAGATCGACACCAAGTTCTTGACCAAGTTGGTATTGATTAATATCATCTACCTTTGTCTCACAGAGATAACGGCACGGTTCTGCCGACGCTTTAGCATAATGCCCGCGTAAAGGTTTGGATAAACGATTAGCTATCGTTCTTTGATCGTTAACCTTAATTTTATCAAAACCAATTTGTACAGCATCATAGCCATCGGTATCTAGTTTTTTGATTTGAACGATGATATTCGGTTGCAATTCAATGACAGTTCCGACAACGCTATTGCCTTTCTCATCAAAAAGCTGAATCATTCCACGCTTTTTGCCCATTAGTTTAGGCGCCATATGAAAATCCTTAACTCAATGTTGATTGCGTTTTTATTACAATCTTTGTTTTTATAACAATTTTTAGAAATGAGTATCTTGTTTGCTAGTGCTAAGGTACATGGGATTCACGTTCTTAGCAGAGTTTACAAGATGAAAACATTTTAGCTCTTCTATTAAAAACGATTAATAAAATTGCTCAAATGAAAAGTTTAGCAAAGCGACATATATTTTCTCAACACATTTCTGAAAAAAATTACTCAACTTGTGCAAGTTCCTTTCTAGATCTATTGGAGGAGCCAAATTTTGCGCTTGGAATTTTAAGCACATCCCCCTCTTTCAAACGTTTTTTTAGCTTAATTTTGCTTAAATCTGCATTTTCAATAAGCTCGATTGATGCTAATAGTTCTTCCATAACTGAGCCTTTGGGGATTATTTTAGCACCTGGAAATTTGACAGCACCTTCAAGATAAACTGTGATATATTCTTTAGAAGGAACTTTAATCATCTGACCATCTTTTATTTTTTTTGACATAGAGAGTTTTTTTAGATCTGCTTCAGCTGTAGGTTGGGCCCTAATCAAAAGATCTTTTAGTGTAGAATTCTTTTCAATAAGGTAGAGCCCAGGAGACTGTACAGCACCTTCAATGTGAACCTGAATTTGTTGACTGTATACATAAAGTGGATCAGAATATGGCCGAGGATAGGATGAAAACCAATGTTTATGCGTAATAAAGGTAATCATGCCAAGCAGAATAATCAAACTAAAAACAACTATCCATTCATGATTATCTAAATTTTCATTTTCGTTCATAACATACCGACAGGTAAAAACACGTACGCATAAAAACCCCTGCCCGTGCCCGAAAATTCAATAAAAAGCAGAAGCATACACAATAAATCAGATACTGTTATTTTGATTAAAAATACTTAAATAAACAATAAAAACAATATAAATCGGGCACGGGCAAGGGCAGGGATTAAAGTGTGTTCACAATTGGTCGTTGTTTTTTTCGTTTTCTACGCGGTTCTGTATAGTATTTTTGTTTAACAGCTGCTTGAGGCGGATTTCTTTTCTGTTTATCTACCTTTTTTTTCTTGGATTTTTCGATTTTCATTTTTGGATAAATCAGTAATTTCCTATCTGTCTTTTTCGGTAATTTATGCGATTCCTTCCAGAAAAATTTAAACATACCAAAAGAATATGTCAAAACGGTCAAAACGAAAAATCCAGCTAAAACTCCCACAGTTCCAATTCCTGAAATGAAAAGGAATATCGAAGAAACTGCTAAGATGACTTTAGCTACGCTATAAATAAAAGATATAACTTGCTGAGCTTTTGCCTGCGTTAAGGTATCGATTTGATTGATTTTTTCATCTACTTTTCTATCAAATTGTTGATTGACTTCCTCCAGCAATTTTTCGTCGTTACCATTAAGAATTTCGAGAATATGCTGCCATTTAAAAATTTTAGCATGTAAATTATCAAGTTGTAGCTTATTTGCATTTTCTGGTCTGAGAATGATATCATTAGCGTTTAGAAGTCTTTTACGATAATGGTCACGCAGACTACGTTTAGCAGTGAGAAAATTCCGTAGATTTGCCTTTTCTAAAAGAGTCATCTCTTTTCCTTCCACTCTTGGTTCTTCAGAAGCAATGATCTTTGTTTCAGGAGGGATAATCAGCGTTTCACCAAGTTCGACAGCAGCATCTGTTTGAATGGTAGAATCGTGCTGAAGATTTTTTACAACTTCTTCCTTTACTGGAAGATTTTGAGCATTAGGTCGAAGTATTGAGTCATCCTGAGGATCAATCCCAACCTCTGTCTTAACTTCAAGATCTTGAGGGACTGGGTTCACAAGAGGATCTTGAATAACTTGAGGGACTGGATTTTCGGGAGGGCCTTGAGCAATTAAATTGACAAGAGGATTGGGCTCTTTTAAGTTAACAGTAATGTTAGGTAACTTATTTTCTTCTACTAGATCCAATTTTTTGTAATCATTCTCCAATACATTGTCTACTTGTGGGCTTTCGGGATATATTTTTTCCTCAAATCCGGGCAAGAAAGGATCAATAGGCTTAAGAAATTGGGCGTAGATTTTATGTAAATCACTATCTGCCATTCCTTGTTTGGGATCCTTTACTTCCATCGATTTATCTATTCCTAAACGTTCTGGATTTTCAAGGGCATTAAAATTCTGAACCTTTTTTCCTTCCTTTCCTATAAGCGCATTTGGATTGAAAAGTTTTTCTCTGATCCCCTTTTCGAAATCATCTATAGCTTTTTGAGCAGAGGGAGCATACTGAATTTCACGAAGTGCACCAACAAAGATATTATTGCCCTTAAAATTTTCCTGTTGTAACGGCAAAGGCTGTATTTCAGGCTCTACGGCTTCGATCACCCTATTTTCATTCAGTTTTTCTTCTTCTTTGGGCAAATGGGCTATTGGCTCAGCATCTAAATTTGCCGCTTCTGGCTCTGGGGGTTGAATAGGATTTAATTCAATTGCAGGGTTGGGTTTAACTATGGTTTTTTCTATAGCCTTTTCTTTTAGCTTTCTTAATTGAGCTTCTTCTCTTACATACTTTAGTACCTCGTCCATATCTTGTTTACGCTGATTCCATTTGTTTAGGCTTTTGCCAGAAATTTTAATTCTTCTTTCAACAGAAAAGAACTCAACAGCGTTTTCAATAGCCCCCAAAGAACTTCCAACAAATTGGAACATATTCACCACAATTCCTAAGGGCAATACTTTAATAAAACTCAAAAAAGGAATTTTGCCGATAAAGGTTGCATATTTACCCAAATCGATTAATCCTAGAGAACCAAAATATTTTATGGTTTTAAGTATGCTTGCCACAAATGAGGTGACCTTATGTGCAATACGCAATTTTGAGGTCTGTGAATTTAGAGCTAGTAAATGATTTGTTTTGTCCGCTAATTTTAGCGTGCTAGTAATGTTTTTGACAGCTTTTATAGGGATTTTAATGGCTATTAGAACAGGGAAATGATCTTCACCAAAAATAACCTGAACAAACTTAATAATCTTAGTCACAATATTGCAAAGCTTACTTAAAGTGGATACCTTATGTACTGAATTACCAATATAAGAAACTCCATTTTGACAAGCAGCTTTGAACTTAACCCAAAAATTTTCCGATTGAAAATGATTGTCTCTCTTTTCTGCATCCGCTAGAAAAATGTTATTGACAAGATTCATTATAGTTACCAAAAAAAATCCAAGCAATTAATAAGTCAATTATAATATCAAATTATTAAAAAAATCGCAAAGAATTTATCTACAAAAAAGAAAAATCAGAAAATCGATAGATTATAATCTATCGATTTCTGATTTTTTACCCTATGATAGTGCTTTATTCAAATGTTCTACTAATGAACATTCTGATGTCTATAACCATAGTAAAGCTTACCCATACCAATAACACTCGTAATGAACCAAGCAGTGGATAAAGCCACAATAAAGGCAATGTTGCCTGCGATAGCCGCTGCAAATATGCCCACGAGGCCTATAATCATTGCTCCAATTTTGGCCACATTAAAAGCTATAGTAAAAGCATGTTTCCTTCTGGAAATTGCATTGTTATTAAAATCAACTGTTTTGTCTTTGATTTTGTTTTCGCATTTTACCTGATTAAGAGCCTGCATCTCTGGGTTCGCATATTGAATCTTTATATGATTCCATTTTTGCTCCGGATTCATATCTTCTCTGGCAGGTTCATTTTCTCTTCCTGGCCTTGGTTGAACATTAAGATGTTCAAGAGCCTGACGAGCATTCATGTATCTAACTTCAACTTGTTGTAGGTATAGCTGTTCTTTTTGCTCAAGAGGGACCTGTTGCTGAACTTTTTGGTTTAATACTGCTTGTTTTGCCTCTTCATCAAGTTGAAGATACTTACGCAACTCATCCTTTGCTTCCCATTTCCCTATCTTATAATCTAAGATGTTGGCATCCCGTGTTTTCTGATGTATTCTAATGCTTTCATGCACAATTCCAAAGCCTGCACTTATGATTGAGAAGGAATCCTTAACAACACGCAATGGTGAGAACTTTAAAACCACGCTCAAGAAGGGAACAGAGTTCATAGCGGCAGATAACTGTCCTAATTTTAACAACCCAATATCCAAGGTGAACTTGACCACTCCTAAAACTTTAGAGGCCGTGCCAATAATCTTGCTAACCAGTTTCCATTTTGTGAACCCCTTATGATTCCAAAACATCGTGGCTACAACTTGACCTTGATCATCCTTAGGTGCCAAAGGATCCACTTTAGGTACAAACCAATCTTTGACATCATTGACAAAATCTACTAGGTCTAGGATGCTATCTACTTTATCTAAATCATTGGCTAGATTATTGAATCCTTGCGTTTCAGCTTTAAAAACATATTTAACAAAAGGAACAGCAGATTTTCCGAATTTAACAACGGATTGAACTCTTTCTGAGTGTTCTACGGAATAGGCTAGGAAAGCAAATGTATTTCTAAAACAGGAGCTAACCTTAGCTCCAATATTTTCTGGTTCTATTATGTCAGCAACTTTATGAAGCCCTTTCGCCAAACCTCTTCGGAAACCAGCAACTTTTGCATTTTTTACCTTCCTTTCTGGATTATCAACCTCTACATTATTAATAAAAGCATTATTTCCAATGGCTAAACTCATATAACCTACTTTTTTAAAAAATTAACGCAATTAAGCAGCCACCATCAATTCAGCTTGAATAGGCGGCTTCACTACAGCCTGCTTTTCTTTGGCTCTTTCTTCCATATATTTACGGACAACTTCCATAACAAATCCTGCCAGACCAAAACCAGCTGCTATACATCCCACAGCCACAAGTCCAGGAACTGAAGTACAGCTTGCGATGACTAAAATCTTCAATGCAATTTCTGCTACATACGAAACGATATAAATAGAACTGTTTACAATTTTTTGAATATTTCTTTCGCGAATTGCCCCTGCCAGATTGACAAATTCATTAATCGTTAAGGCTAAAAAGGCACCCGCTACAATGGTTCTGAGAGTATTTACAACTGTAATTTTAGCAAAGATTTTTGCTGTTGCCGGGAAAGTGCGCATAAGAGCCTGTGGCGAAACAGGTGCAAAAAACTTTGCTGCTACATTAACAAATTTATCCAAATGAGTGACAGCAGCTAGCTTAGATGCACCTCTCCCGATTGAAGCACTGATCTTTGCAAGACTGATGATGGCTAGCTCATCTAACCATAAAACCATACCTACAATATCTGCGATAAGAAAGGCAGTACTAGCAACCAGTTTCGATCTGTTAATTCTATAGATTTCTTCACCTTTTTGAACTTTTGCACCCCGTTTAGCTTCATCAACCGGATTATATTTATATTTATTGTCTTCCTGGCGAATTTTATCGCCAGCTTTAATTGCATCGCCTTCTTTTAGCTTTTCGTAATAGCGTTTATTGACAAAATGGTCCACATCAGCAACTGCATCTAAGCAGTCATTAAAATTATCGGCTATGCGTAAAACCTTAAGAAGTCCTGCTCCACGGAATGCTGCACCTGAGACATGACCGACAGCAGTCAAAATATTAATATTCAATTTGTATATTTTTCCAAGAGGCGAACGTTGACTTACAGCATCACTTAAAGAACGAAATAGATCGTGAAAAAGCACTTTCATTTTTTCTAGAATAATCTTGAAACGATGACCAAAAGCTCGTCCTTCTTTTGGTTGAGGAAGCTCCTGATGATTAACAGGATTGTTATTTATCTCATTCTTTTTTTCAATGTTTACCATAAGCATTTCCACATTAAGAGTTTTTAAGAAATCCTATCATAACAAATATCCTAAATTTTATAAAGAAAAAGTTAATCTAAAAGATAGAAATTATAAATTTTATTTTAAAATGACATAAAGATTTTTTTAATTTAAATTTGTCTCAGTCAACGAGCGTTTTGGAAACGAATAAAATCATAAACAATTTTTAAACAGCCAGTAAATACCGCAATACATCCAAAAAGGAGTGCCAGAGATGCAAGTGGCCCTATAACCATTAAGGAGGCAGCGATAATATAATTTAAGCTGCTGATAATACCCAAAATAGAAGATTTTTTAAGCATTTGTGCTCCACATCTTTCATAGAAAGGAGCATCTTTTGGAACTTTGGCGGCGGCGCGATAAATTTTAACATTATGGATTAAAGCAGCTAGACAAGCCAGACCAAATAAGCTATTGCCTGCAATTTCTAAAGGAAGAGCTAAGTTTCCGATGTTTACCCAACTTAGCTTATGCATCGCGGCCACCGTTCCTACGAAGCCTGCACCTATATAAAGAATGCCGTGGACATGATTGAATTTAAAAGGACCTACAAAATTATCTTTCTTAAGAAAAATTTTGTTCAAGTAGTCATTGACACGTTGCGCATGTGTAATAATCACATCTTTTTTCACATTACGAATATCTCTAACACGATCAAATAAAATCTCCTTTGTCCCATAAGCAATTAGAAAAGAATTTTGTAAAACACCAGTAAAATTTTTAACTAAATTAATGAGTGTTTTGGAGACAGCGTCGGCAGCATTTTGTCCTGGTGGTATTTGAAGTTTCAATCCGAAAAAAATCGCGTTTATGATGATACCCATAGAAGCCATAAATTGGAGAATGGCATAGGTGATAACAAAAGCATCGATTATGTGCAAGCTTTAATCCCCTGCCCTTGCCCGTGCCTTTTTCCCTTGCCCGTGCCTTTGCACATACGCGTTAAGCTAATTCATTAAGTCGTTTAAATTAAAAAAAATATGGATTTTTAAAAGAAAAAGTAATAAAAAATTCTCCATCGAAACCCTACTAAAAGTAAAGATGGAGAATAAGATGCAAGATCTTGAAAAGATATTAGCAAAATTTGAAGAAATTGTCAGCCCAAATTTTTGTAATAAGCTATCAAAAGAAAGTCGATTCATTCAGCGTTCAACAAGTCAAATTAAAGGATATGAATTTGCACGAGCTATGATGGTGCCTAATGCCTTTTTAGAGGCAGAAACATTAAATAGTCTTGCTGTAAGAATGCAGAAAATTAATAAAGAATGCAACTTAAGCGCTCCTGCATTGGCACAGAGGATCAATTCAAAGGGAGCTGAAGCATTTATGAAAGCATGTTTTGGAAAAGTCCTTAAGGAAATGGTGAGAAAAGATTGGGCTGGCTTATTGGAGCTTCAAAATTTGTCTGGTTTTAATCGTATTTTGATAGAAGATAGCACAAGAGCAGAGCTTCATGAAAAATTAAGTGCTTACTTTAAAGGTTCAGGAGGAGTTGCTAGCAAGGCATCTGTAAAAATTGACTATATTTTTGATTACTTGTCAGAGAAAATTATCGATATTGATTTTTTTTCAGGCAATCAACCAGATCAGAGCTTAGCTGGACGTTTAATTCCCATACTTGAAAGAGACGATCTTGTCATTCGAGATCTTGGATATTTTGTTTTAAAGAACCTCCAAGAGATAGAAGAGAAAGGGTCATATTATATTTCTCGTTGGAAAGTCAATGAGGATGTTTATAAAAGCAAGGAAGCTACAGTACCCCTTGACCTAGCTAAGTTTTTAGATAAACATATACGGAGAGGAGGAGTGGTAGACATTGAAGTTTTCGTAGGTAAAGAAAAACATCCTGTGCGATTGGTAGCCTGTTTAATGAGTGAAGAAGCTGTTAATAAAAGACGAAGAGAGGCTAATAGATCAGCTCAACGACATGGGACTATAGTAAGTAAAAAGAAGACAAATTTGTTAAAATATTGCATTTTTATTACCAACGTTGACGTTACAATGCTTTCTAGTCTATCAGTAATGGCCACATATCGAGCGCGCTGGAGAATAGAACTCATTTTTAAACAGTGGAAATCTTGCCTAAAGCTTCATATATTTAAAGGCTATAATAAAGAACGTTTTCATTGTTTTCTGTACGGAAGATTGATAATGATTCTTTTGCTTGGCTCAATATCCCCACCACTGATGTTATATGCTCTTACATTGGGAAGAGAATTAAGTTGCTACAAACTAACGAACTATTTAATAGCAGATCACGCCTTTGCTATAGCTTTACAAGAAGGAAAAATGGATTCATTTATAGAAAAGTTACTTGAAGATATTCCAAGGAGGCTTTGCATGGATAAACGAAAACGGTTTTCCTTACGGAAAAATGTACGGATGAGTAATAGTTATTATAATGAATTAGAAATTAATGAGTTATGTACAAGTATTACTTAGCTTACTTGGCTTATAATATCTGTCGCCAGTTCCTGGCTTGATTTTTTTCATGGATACACCGAGTGTTCCTCGCTTTGCTTCAAGCCATGGCTAACTTCTGTGGCGACTACGTCGCAAATGACCGCTTCGCGGTTTAAATCGATAGCAGTACATTATTTATTGAAAGAAGTGCGGAACTTCTCTTCAATATTTTTGTAGATAAACGAAACCCGCAGTGGGCTTTTGCAGCGAAGCTGCTATAGGTGGCAGCCGTGAGTGTAACGAAAGTGAACCTATGGTATGCTATATGGTAAATAGTGAGTCAGGAACTGGCGACAGTATTAGGGCTAACAAAAAGCTTAGCTTAACGCGTATGTGCCTTTGCACGTGCCCGTGCCCGAAAAAATGTTTCTACAACTGGTCCAGAACAATATTAATCCGGCACGGGCAGGGATTTAATACGCTTCGCGGAAATATAGCAATTGAAATAATTAAATTTATTTGGTAAAATTTTACCTTATAAAAAAGACTATCTAATGAATTATACTTATACAGTTTCTTCAACAAAAAATAATCTATTTTCAAATAGATTTATTATTAATACCGATCATAAGCTTACTGAAACTGAGATTCTAAATCTGAAAGGTAATTCAAAATTATTTAAAGATCTTGTTCAAAAACAAAATCCCGCCGAAAAACAGATCCTAACTCTGAATTGGAAAGATCTTGACATTGAGATTTTACCTCAGGATAAAATTCAGTTAGATCCTTCAATCTCTGTGTCAGAGATTGCTATTGGCAACATGAAAAAGCTTCGCTCACCTGCCCTGGTTACAAGACTTGAAAATTTATTAGATTCATGGCCAAGTCGCATTCCCATTATTAATTTGATTTGGAAATTAATTTTGGGCCCTCTTATTTTTATCGGCAGGTTTCTTAACAAAAATAGAGGTAAAGTTCTTCATAGCCTGGAAGATCTAAATACTTCTTTTGATTACAACCATCCTGAAGAGTACTTAAAAGATTACAAAAATAATCTTCAATCGTTCATGAAGCGTTTAGAAAATAACCAAGGCGATAAAGTTGCGGATCTAAAAGACTATCTCTTGGACATGAATCGTCAAGCAAATCTTATTGAAAGAAGCCTTAAAAAAAATGAAAAAGCTTTCTATACGTTATGTCGGAATTTATCCAAGGAAGCTAGAAAAAAGTTGCGTCAGGCAGAACCGGAAAAAGAAACTGCCTTAATGACCCTTCCGGTAGGTTTTTATCAAAAAAATGGTAAATACCAGCCTTTAATCGCTACATTCTATCTGGAAGCAGATAAAAAACTTCGCTTAGATTTGACTAGTTTAGGAAACTCCTCCTTGGAACATCTACAACAATCTTATCGTTTTAATAATCCCTCCTCCACATTATTAGCCGATTTAACACATCACTTATGTATTCTATCTTATTCTCACAAACAGGGAAAACCTGTTACTTTAAGCTATCGAGAAAAAATCCGTACCAAAGTCATGCATCAATTTAATAAGGAAGAGGGCGAGCTATCTCATCAGAATATTCAAAACTTTAAACAATTCAATGCAGCTCAATGGCTCAATGAAAATCTTTGCATATTAGGCGGAACGCCTCTTAAGACTATTGGCGCCGAAGAAAATTTAGACAAAACTCTGAATGGAATTATAGGGCATGATTTAACCCATTTTTTTCCGGAGGTTCATCTCCATGATAAGCTTGAATTTTTGATAAAATTAATTGAAGAGCACTATGATCGATTTATTGCAGCAAATCCATATTTAACAAAAGCCCAACAAATGCGGCAATTGGAATTACTAAAATTTAAAGCAAAAAAATTAGAAGCCCATCTTACAAAAAGGATGGATCCCAACAACTTCGCAGAATTAAGACAGGTTAATAAGACTTTTGATTCTTTCTTTAAAAAAATGGATCAGCTTGAAAAGGCCAGATTAAACGTTCAAAAAGCAGGACGATTGAATAAAGCTTCAGAAATTGATAAAGCAATGATAAAAAAGGCCGGAAAGTTTTCTCTCAAAGCAAACCAAGCCGTCACAAAACCTCTGCAAGGACAACACGCGACAAAAAAAGATAATCTTATTGGCCCCTATCAATTGGATTTAGATCAATTAGCGAAAGCTGTTGAAGAATCTGATTATGCAAATATGCAAAGACTGCTTAACAAAATTCAAGATGAAGCTAATAGACTTATTGATAAGAAAGAATATTCCTTAGCAAAACAGTTAAGCATACAGGCCCTCCAATATTTGCCAATTCCTGAGGGAAATGGCCAAGTTTTTTGGGAAAATGTAAAGGAAAAACCGGTCTCGCAGATAGTTGCATTAAATAAGCATATTTGGGAATGTTCTTTACGCTTGCAGGATAACGCACCTGCAAAAAACCAGCTCCTTCAAATGATCAAATCGCAACTGATAGTATCTTTTTTGGATAATAAAGCATTAGATAAAACCGAATTACTAGATATTATTAAGCTGCATCCTCATTATCGTTTTGGCTGGCTTCCTAGTCAGATGACTGAAGTAGATCAGATTTTATCTTTTTTAGGCCAATATAAAAAACCATCTGCACGTCATGATCTTGAGGCCTCAACAAAGGAAAAACGTTTCGATGGTAATAAAGGAATGGGTATTTTGCAATGCACACTTTCTTGTTTAATGAAACCCGATTTCACTCTCTTCCCCTTTTATGCAAAAGGAGTCGTTAATGAGGCACAAGGCGTAAACTATCTTGACAGCCTAGTTAAGAAAGCGGTCAATAAAGGAGCAAAGACTGCAAAAGAAAAGAGCGATATGATTAAGGCTTTCAAGTATGAAGATATCCAAGATAGACTGAAATCTATGGGACGCCTTGAGTTAGAACCTGCCACTTATGTTACGGATAAGCCATGTATCAAAATTTTTGATCGATTTTCAGCTCTAAAAGGCAGTTTAGCTTACGTACCGAACAATATCTGGCTCGGTCGCCATGAGGATTATAGTGCTAAGTATCATTTTCCCAATAACCAAGCAAACACTCATGCTTTAGTCGGCGCCATTAGAGGGGAAGAAACCTATTTAACAGCTAATGACGACCTAGAAATCCATAAAACAATTCCTCCGAAGCCTGAAGATTTTTATATGAAAAAAGAGGTAGGAACTTTGTCCCCTCAAAAGGGCATGACAGAACCTACTCTTCTCCAAAAAAACCTCACAAATGATCCTCAAGGACAGATCAATCAAGTAAGCAATTATGTCCTTGAATCCTTAAAGGTGGCTTTGCATAATGATATTTCAATTAGCAGCAGCTATGAAATTCTCAATTTAATTCGAACACACTCTTATTTGTTAAGTGAACCTGAGTTTCAAAAGACCATTTTTTTAAATATAACCCGTCCAGAATTACTTGAGAAAGCAATCCAAACTAACCCTCTGTATTTTGAAATATTTGCAGATGACCTGCAGAAGCTTATGCAAGAGCAATATGGGGCAAAAGGTGTTGTGCCCTATTTAATGCTCTTAGCAGATACCATCAAAGAACATACTGAATATTTAAACAAAAAACAACCTAATGAAAATCTTCAAAATCTTGTTAAAAAATTTCCTGGATATGATGCCGAAATTACTTTTGGTGACAAAATACATACGGGGTATAGATGGCTGCATGAATGGATGATTGATCCTGAAAAAGATCGAGCATCGATAGCTCTATCTTATATGTATGCCTCCTATAAAAGACCTTTGGACGGTCAGCTCTCAGCAAGTGAGATTGCTCTTCTCATTCATGCAGCGACAATTTTTAAAAATAGCGGAGATAGCATTGGAATACCCCTTTTCAATGAAGAGATTAATCAATGGGTTCAGAAATCCCTCATTCCACACCTACACAAACTCTGTGATGAAAAAGCAGAGTTTGCATCTAACCTAGCCAACAATTGGATTCGTTTGTGCACAGGCAATCCCGGTTATGCAAGTAAAAACTGGAACAAAAATGGAAACTACATTTATGAAAACGAGGATTTTAAGATAGATTTGAATTCCCTCAATGTCACATCCAAAAAACCCCAGTATCATTTTGATGGCTTTGTTGTTGATCTACCGGCACCTATTGCACGATCAATTACAAAATATTTTGGATTGGATCCTATTCGAGCGACTCTTCGTCCCGGAAGGTCTATTTATGAAAACTATTATGATTTCCAATACAAAAATGAGTCCTACTCAATTCTTTATAACCAGCTGAATGGAAAAACGACCATCAATAGACAACTGCCCATCGATCTACGCAATCCTAGTGGAAAAAAAGAGTGGTTTGAGCTTGTTCCACAAGACTCAATACCTGCGGAAAATCTATCGAGTATTGAAGTGTTAATACAGAAAAATGGCCTTTGGATTAATACAGAAAATCCGAAACAATCTTATCTGTTTGTTCATTCTCCCCATCAAGGGGATAATGAAAAGCCTTATCTTGTAACATTAAAAATAGATTGCACAATAGACAATATCAGCGATCCCATACGATCACTTAACGTCATAATAAATAAAAATCATCGATATACAGAAGCGATTCCCTTTACTAATCCTAATGAAACTATTTTTTTAGCATCATCTACAAATAATTTTGTTAAGGAAATACGTTTTTTAAATGATGAAAGCCGCTTGGAGCGTAAGTCAAGAGGAAATTGGTTGTATCATAATGAAAGGCAAGGCGATGGATACCGTTGGCTGACAAATCTCTCGGATGAACAGCTTTTCTTGAAGGAAAGAAGCAGTGCTAAAGCCTTTCTGGACTCTCTTGGAGGTATGCAAGAAAAGTTCGTTCTTCCTTTAACCAATGGAAAATCTCATGTATTTATTATCCATCCTTATAAAATCCAAGCTCACAAGGGTTTAGCCAAAATTGACTTTGAACAAGATATCAGCATGATCAAAGATCAACCTCCCCTAACCATCACTTTTGATGAAAATGGAAAAATGGAAAGTAATTCCGCTGCATTTCTCTATTTAGCTTACTATTTCAGCCATATGAAGAATTATCGCATGGCCGAACATTATCTCAGTAAAGCGAAAGATGCAGCAGGATCAAGCGAAACAGATAGAGTTATTTTGGAAAGAATGGAAGAGCTTTTCGAACAAATATCACTCCAGTCCATTAGAAGTGTTGCATTTCAATTGAAAGCCCATTTAACCATCAAACATATTCGCACAACTCAATTAAACAAAGCAGTTTTTGAACCTAACGAGAGTGGTGAATTTTTAGATAATTTGCAACACATTGCAAAACTGTATTCCCTATATGAAAAAAGGCATGAAGAACTAAAAGAAGGCGGTTTAACTGCAGAAGAGCAGTATGAAATAGACCGATATGTGAAAATGTCCATGCAAAATTATGTGAATAAATATCAAGAAATGGAAGGCGTCAAAACAGAAACATTGGATGTCAAGTTCAGCGAATTTGAATATTTCAAAAAAGAAGACAATTTCCAGAAGGTGAATATTTTAAAATTGTTACTCATGTCCCGTCTAGTTGAGAAACCCTCCATCAATAAGCTTGTAGAAAGAAAAATACCTGACCCAGATTATATCTTACACAACTTTTTTAATTTTATGATCGCCGCAGTTGGTTGCAAAACTCCAAATGAAGAGGGATTGTCAGAAGAGGAAGATAAGAAGCGTACTAAAATTAAAAGAATGAATCTTAAAAAAATGCAGTTGTTTATCGCTGCTCCAAAAAGCTGGGAACTTACTTCGCCAAAAAATCCGGAAGAAGCCAATAATATTCAAATGGCAAAATTTGCCTGTTCTTACCTCCAAGTTTTCTTACACAGCCCTTTTGCGGGAGATTTTGATCCTAAAGAATTGTACGATGTACTGAGTAAAAGTAAAGCTCGTCTACCCTATTTTGATAGAAACTTTGGTGTTCTTTCTACAATTTATGACATTCAGCTACATACTTTAGATACCGTTGCACATATTGCTAAAGAACTAAAAGAAGAATTAATGAAAGCGATTTTGGGGCATGAAATGGCTTTCCAAGATAAAGAAGGGAATTATGACCCCCGCAAAAATGGTAAGTATATTAGTTCATTAAGAGCTGTTCTAAAAGTTCTAGAAGAGGATAAACCTCCTTTTCTAACACCTTTAGAGGCTTCTAAGATCCCTCAAATGATTCGTGAGGGCGATTATGATTTAGATCAACCTCGAGAATTAGTGACTTTACTCAGGGATTCAGAGGCTCGTAACTTTTCTGCCCTTGAAATGCGCGTAGATGCCCAAACACTTGATCTGATCAACAAACTAGAAAAGGAAATTAGGGAACGCCCTATAGAAAATTTGGAGATAGGAGCGGATTATAATTTGCAACTCATAAGCCAAAATTTTGATGAGATTCGTAATGCACTGCCCTCCCCTATCTCTACTGATCTTGAGCAGGTTCAAAAAGCTAAAGACGCGTTAGAAGCCAAAGCAGAAGAACTCAAAAAATATTTTAATAACGATGTTAAAAACAAAAAAACGCATATTGAAGAAAATACCCAATTAAGTGAGGGAATCGAGATTGCCAAGAAAAAGATAGAAGAGGAAGTTCAACGTAAAAAGACTTTTACAAAAAAGG
Organism: uncultured Parachlamydiaceae bacterium; assembly: GCA_963833865.1. Lineage (GTDB taxonomy): Bacteria > Chlamydiota > Chlamydiia > Chlamydiales > Parachlamydiaceae > Neochlamydia. The sequence continues at coordinate 245,863 of CAWHZN010000011.1, forward strand.
AAATTATCGAATTAAGAAAATCCATTGATTTACAACTGAAGACTTTGAAAAACACTGATGCAAAGGAAAGATTGGAGCTCCTAGAAAATATTCGGAAAATGGATGTTCAGGAAGTTCAACTTAAAAAAATCATTAGTCATCCCGAAATTTATACCGAATATGATCTATTTAATGAGATTATTAGAGTCTATAAAGATCCTAATCGAGCAAAAACTCTCGGAGATTTGCAAACTTCGATTACTTCCTACTTATTTAAGTATACAGCCTTTTTACAATTCAAAAAAGCAAAAGAGCTTTTGGATGCTCATCCAAGTCAAACCCAAGCAGCTCATGTTTTACAGATGATCCATTCAGCCATAAATGAGAAACGTTTTCAGGAAGCAAAAATCGATAATTTTGTGGTGCGTATTTGTCTTGCAGCAGAGGCTCGAGATGGATTCATTCATCGTCCAGCTCAGTTAGAGGCCTTGCAAAAAATAAAAGAAAATCCCAATCGCTGGTATTCATTGATCATGGGATTAGGTAAAACTTCGCGCATAATGCCTGCGGTAGCTGATATTCTTGCTAAGCAAGGAAAATTTGTTGTTTTAACAGTTCCAGAAATTATATTAAAGGGCAATCGGCAAAGCTTAGACAAATCAAGCCGAGCCTTATTCGATCAAGCAGGGCTCGAATTTTCGCTTCCACTCGATGAAACTCTCTCCTTTGGTTATCTAGCAGAAAAATACTCAAAGCTTCTTCAAGTCATAAGCGAAAAAGGCTATGTGATTACTTCTGTTGAAGAATTATGTTCACTTCATAATTTGATCATTCAACTTGAAGATGAAAAATGCAAAATTTTGAAAAATCCAAATGAAGAATCTCCTAAAAAACTATTTCATATTGAGAAAAAACTCCATTACTTACGTAAGATGAGCCAACTTCTGCATGATGAGGCCAACGAACTCAATCTTGAACGGATCTTATTTGGTGACGAAGTAGATACGACCGCCGATAGTACTCATGAAGTGAACCTAGCTGCTGGTAAAGTTGTCCCTCCCAATAAAGTTGTAAGAGAGTCTGTCCGAGCTATTTTAGATCTTATTTTGACAAGCAAGAAACAGTCTCCATTACATGGACTCAAAAAAGCCCTGCTCGAAGATGCTCAATCAATTCTTAAAAATGAAGGATTAGAACCATACATGCATGAATGCGCAAAAGCGATTAAACAAGATCCTACCTTTTCTAAATTTTTGGGGCCAGATTTAAGTAAAATTGTCTCCGAATTGAACGATGAAGAATGGGCTTCTTACATGACAGGAAAATCTAACAAACGCCCTGAAGCTTTAGGGGATTGGGATAAAGCTGATAATGGTAAAATGTACATCGCAGCGGCAAAACAATTATTAACTCAAACTCTGCCAAGTATGCTCAGTTTGAAATCAGGCAATGATTTTGGATTTTCGGACTATCAGGGATTTATAGCTGTTCCTAAAGTAACGAAGAATGAGACCCCTGGTATGCGGTATGGAGATGAATTTGAATTAATTGCTGCACAATATTTAGCCTATTTGGAATTAGTCCCCTGTAAAAGCCTGACAGATTCCTCAGAAACTTTTCTAAAACAGGCTCTAAAAACATATCAAAATAAGTACCCTGCTAAGTATGAACTTTTGATCGCGGATTTTGCTGCCTATCAACAGAAAGCCAAAAAAGCACAAATTTCACTACTTGATTATTTAAAGATGCCAAAATCCTGGCGACATCGCTTAAATATTCTTGATGAAATTGTCTTTGAGGGTGGCTATATCAGTAGATTCAACAAACAAATCACAACCAATGTTCAAGAGATGTATCATGGCAATAAGGGTGGCATGACTGGGACTTTGGACCCTTACATTTTGCCCTTTATTTCCCACGAAGTTCAATTCCACAAAGCTGAAAACGATGAGAAAGTTTCTACTCGAGAAGTAGAAGCTGAAACTCTTTTAAGATTGATTTTGAATCTGGCCGATGGAATCCATACTAAGGTCCAGGTTTACAATACTCAAAACGCTTTGGATTATGTTCAAAAGAATATTTTAAATTCCAAAAAAACCAAAGCCTTTGTTAATAATGTGGGAGATACAAGCGAGGGAATGGATACGCTTGCTTGGATAGAAAAAATGCGTAGTACTCCGGAGGGAAAAGAGCGCTCCTATTTATTCTTACATCCCAAATTTAGAGTACCCTATTTATGGATGCCTAATGCCAAAGAACCTTTACCCTATAAGAATCAAAAATTGCCTCAAGATTGTATTTGTATATATGCCTCCAGTGATACACGTGGTGTAGACCTACCGATTGGTAAAGGTGAAGTTCATGTATTCTTAAGACCCACAAGTTCTTTACAAGAACTCATGCAAACTCTTTATCGCGCTCGCGGAATAGGGGCTGCGCACAAAATGATCTTCCACATTTCAGAGGCATGGGAAAAGCAGATTAAGCCTTTAGATCCTGCGAAAGGCATTACTTACGGCGATGTTGTGAAATATATTGTAGATCGCACTGCTGATAACAAAGAACCTATTAATGAAGCTGCTCAGTTAATAAAAATTTCAGGTAAACTTAAAGCACTAATTTCCAAATATCTAAGACAACCAAATCCCAAGTTTGATCAAATTAATTACTGGGATGAAAATAACCTTCTTGACTTTGGTAATTACATCCTGCTCGAAGCTCCCATTTTTAAGGTAATTCGCAAACTCTACATCAAGAAAAAAGAAATTGATTTCGAAGATTGTTACGAACCCTTAGAAAAAATCGACGGAACGCAAAAACTTTTGAATGAATATGATCATTTACAAGAAGCCATTCAGGAACTCATTAATGAATTACCACCTGATGACATTGAAGGAAAAACCGATCTACGCGAAGACCTGGCAAAACTTGCTGACGAATTAAAACAAGAAAAAGAAAAAGTTAATGTCAAAGAGGTTCTTGATCAACACGAACGTTTTCTACCTGCAGAAACACCAAAAGCTCGACTTGCAGCCAAAAATGTGAAAGAGACTGTTAAAGAATTGCAATTGCAAAAAATCTTCCCCCCACAAAAGAAAGAAGCTCCTGAAAAAGCGCAGGCAGCTGATGAGAGAAAACATAAATATTTTCCTTTAAATTTTGCAGGACTCTTTGAAAATACGGGGGATCTAAATGATCCCGTAGCCTTACCGGTTCCATTTGATAACTTATACATTTCCCCTGAAGCACGCGAAGTCCTTGAAAAATATGGCATACGCAGAGGAGATCCCATTCTATACTTAGTTCAGACACAGAAAAAAGAGGAGAAGCTACGCCTCACCTTAGTCAGTAAGATGGATTACCATAGTGTGATTTTCCCCGCAATTAGGGAAGGCCAAATACAAGAGAAAGATCTTCATGTGTATGCTTTAAATATGCATGATTTTAGTCAAATTGATGGTACAGGTAAGAATCAGAATGAACTACCTGACCTGTTCATGGGAGCCAAATGCTTCTTAGGATTTAAGGAATATAATAAAGAAGAAACAAAAAAATTAAAGGCTTGGATTAATTCTTTAGATGGAAAAAAGCCACTCCTTTTAAACTATTTAAAGGAAAAAGCCACACTTTCCTTATATGAAGAAGTTGACGGGCTTATCCAAGCGAAGGTTGCAGAAGCCTAAAAATAGGTCACAAGTTGGGTTTTAACTCGAATTTTGTATTGTAGATATTGGAAGAATCAAGCAGAGATTATTGTCGACAAAAGATCTAAAGCCAAACCGCATATAAAAAGTCTTTGCCTTTTCATCTTTGGCATCCACTACTATCCCAAAAGCTGCGACTAATGATGCTGCGTCTCGAATATGGCGAAATGCATCAACAAGCAGGAATTTCCCCCAACCCTGACCTTGATTTTTGACATTGACAGCCAGCCTAGCAATACGAGCAACAGGAATAGGATACTTAGGAAGTCGTGCACAGAATTCTTCAGGCAATGAGGAAAAATCAACGCTACCCATACTAATTGTATAATATCCTATTACAACGTTATCCTTTCCTAGCAAAACAAATGTTTTCCCAATATTTTTGATATGATTACCTTTAGCAAATTGCTTGAAATAATCATCTAGAGCAACAACTCCACAAGAAAAACTTCTCCGTTGCTTCTCTGTAAGGTTAGTGACTGGAATTGTTTCTAGCAAAACTTACCCTTTCTTAGATACAATGGCTTTCGTTTTCTTGGTTTTAGGTCGTGATCGTCGGACAGGCGAGATTAAAGAGCTATTACCTTTTTTTCTTTTTTCATATTCGGCAAAAGCTTGTTGTAAGTGTTTATTCATCTTAGGAGGATTTTCTAAAGCATCAAGAAATATATCTCTATCTCTGTTAGAAAGGGTTAAGTTATCTCTATTTTTAAGCGCTTCGTCTGCTTTTTCAAGAGCTGCCTGCCTAAGAAAACCTGAAAGAGTCATCCCGGTGAACATGGCTGCTTCTAAAAGATGTTCTCGTTCTTTTTGACTTGTTCTCAATGCGATTCGATCTTGTTTCATAATTCCTCTCTTATTTTCATTATATCAATTGTATGCATTTTGTGCACACAATTTTAAACATTAAGCAAAATTCGTTTTCTTACTAGTTTTGTTTGTTTTAGTAAAGCTACAGAATTTTAGCTGAAATGGGTTCGAACATTGGTCCTCTATATTAATTTACAAAAAGAGGAACTTAGTATATTATACGTTAAAATATTTGAAAGGAGTTTATGGCTAAAGCTATTTCGATACAAGAACGTAATGATTTCATTAATAAGTTTCATGAAGCCACTCAGGCATATCCACCGAAACCAAAACATCATCCCAGGAATCATGCCTATTTAATGAAAAATCATGGGGAAAATAGCTACTCAACAGTAAAATTTAAACCCGCCGATTTTAAAACAGCACAAATGGCCAATGTTGCAAAAGACTGTTTAAACTCCCTAAAAGAAGATCATACAACCCCCTCTTTACATGAGCGCATTCAACTGATCTCAAAGCTAAACTCATCCCTTCAACAACTGTCAAATCATATAGAAAATTCAATTAAAAACCGTTGGTGGTATTGCATTCTTCACTTCTTTGGTTATCAAGCACAGTGTCCGGACAATGTTAAAAATTTAGAATTAGAAACTAAAAATTTACTCCTAGAATTGCAAAAACACCAAATACCCGAAAAAAATAAAAAAGCTGTGGAAGATAACCCTAAGATTGACAAAGCTGCCCCAGTCGAAATATTACCTGCTCTTGATGAAGGCATGAAACCTTATACATTAGAAATTTCATTTCGGGGAAAACCGGAAAAAGAAATACATGAAGTAAAGAATGCATTAGAAGAGGAAGCTTTAATTAAAGTCATCTCTGAATATGTTAATAAAACACACAAGGTTGTCACTGTAAAAAATCTACCTAAGAATTCTGAAGAAACTTTTAAAAAATTTTTTGAATTAGTCGTTAGAGAAGATAGTATTAAAATTTTACCTAAAATTGCCAAAAAAGAACCTTTGGAGGAAAAAAAATTAAAAATAACCTATGAAAATGGTGTTATTGAAGAGTTCCAAGCCGTTGAAGATGCTCCAAGCTTTGCAAAGGGAGTGCGTTATTATCCTGATGGAACTACTGAAAATGGCATGTTTATTATAGGAGATGGTTTTAATAGTAATCATTTACATGAGGGATATTGTCTACGGAATGGAGAATATACTTTTTATAAACCCAAATTTCTTGGATTTAAGGATATTCATCAAGAATACAACTTTGTGGAAATGGAAATTGGAGGTTTCAAGCAGGTATTTTTCGTTCAAAAAACTGAAGAGTTGTTTAAGCATATTCTTTTTAAGGGTACCCAATATGAAATGTTTTGGCGCTTTTCACAAATGGATAATTTTGTTGATGTCCTGTCTCATCCGAATTGCCCCATTTACATAAGAGAATTTATTAAATTTCTATTTTTGCCCTGTCCTGCTTTGAAGGATCACGTAACACCTATCTTTACGTTAAATATAACCAATACTGAATATATCCTTAATATGATTAAAGAGCATAAGGTCTATGTTGACTTTCATAAAGTTGACCCAGTCTTCGATGACACACTATTTACTAAATGGGTTCGCAAAGGAGATTCAGCTAATGTGATACAGGCCATTTTAAAGTTGGATCCAACCGTAATCCAACAAGTTAAGGATAAAAAATTTATAGAACATGCCCTGTTGCATGGAGAAGAAAAAGTAGCAAACATATTGGATCTAGCCATGCTGAAAGCAAACATTCCGCATTCTGAAGAAGCGCGTTGGTTAATGTCAATTGCTTTAAAAGTCAATGGTTTTACAGATGATGAGTTTATTAAGCTCGATCCCAAAATAAAAGAGCATATTTATCAAGTGGCAAATGTTTTTGGCTATGACGACATTGTTCTTCGACTCAATCAATTAGGGATGGAAAATGATCACCCCCAAGCATTGAAGGGCCCTTTCATTGTTGCTAGCAATATGGATGTAGCTCGAACAAGAAAGACCTTAGAAGACTATCTGAAAAAATTAAGAAGGGATAAGTTACTATTAAATGCAAAGGAATTTGATGAACTATTTGTTTATAAATCTGATCTAAGAGACTTAGGCTTTGAATTGAGCGATATCCTCGCTAGAGATTATATTGAACGAGAAGTAAAAGAACTAGGTTTAAAATATATTAAAATTCCAAAATATTTTGCTGTTGTTGAAGACAACTTAGAGTCTATTTCAATGACTTTAAATAGGAACACACTTGAACCAAAGTCAGATGATATTAAAATTTATAGGGAACAGGTGAAAGATAGAGTCGATCGTAAATTAGCGCGAGAAGAAATGTCCGAACTTATAAATCTTTTGGGAAAAACAAATTTTTCAAATATGGATCAAGAGAACTTCATTATCAGTGAAGATGGGGTTTATTTTATTAATACCAAATTTGACAATTTTTCAAATGAACCTAACTATGATGGAATGCATAGTTTAGACTTTATGCTTGCTAAAGAGGATCAAGATTGGTTCCATCAGCTCATTATTGATAAAATTAAAAATAAGCAAAAAATTGATTTAGGACAAAGGGAAAATCAGAATAAAGTCAATTTAAAGAAATATGGCTTCAAGTACAGACGTCAGCCTTTTACATTTGAAACAAATCAGATTTTTGCTTAAGCATTTGGAGTGCGGTGACTTGTCACTGCTTTCATAGGGATCGACTTGTCGATCCCAGTCGATAGATAATCGCGACAAGTCGCGATTTAAAAAAGCGGTGTCAAGTCACCGCACTCCATAAAAGACTTGTTTTAAAAGGTTAGACTGTTTTTTGGTATACCACGCATGAGTTCCTCGGCAGTCATCGCTTTTTTGCCTTCTAGCCGGAGTTCGAGAATTTGGAGAGAGCCTTCTCCACAGGCAATGACAAGACCATCCTTGCCATATTTGAGTATTGTACCTGGTATTCCATGATCATCTAAAACTGCAGTAGAAAGAATCTTCAAACGTTTTTGATGATCTCCTATCTTTACATAACACCAGGCACCCGGATAGGGATTAACCCCTCTCACTAGATTATGAATAACCTTGGCTGGAAGGTTCCATTTAATTTCGCAGTCTTCAAGTTCAATTTTGGGTGCAAGAGTGGCTTTGCTATGGTCCTGCTCTTCATGATGCACTTCACCCTGTTCTAATTGATGGATGACATCTAATACAGCAACAGATCCTACCTCACATAAAGTTTTTTCTAATTCACCAAATGTTGTATTGTCACCAATAGAGACCTTTACGATTTTAATAATGTCCCCAGCATCCATTTTTTTTACCATGTACATAATGGTGACGCCCGTTTTTGTTTCTCCATTGATAATGCTACGTTGAATGGGAGCTGCACCTCGATACTTTGGCAACAAGCTCGTATGCACATTGATACAGCCTCTTGGTGGCATATCTAGAATATGCTGTTTGATAATTTCACCATAGGCAACCACAACAAATAAATCTGCATGATAAGAACGAAGCGTATCTGCAAATTCCGGAGCAGAAACCAGTTCTGGTTGATGGACGGGTATAGGTGGATGTTGTGTTTGAGCTATCAGTTTGACAGGTGTTGGTATAGGATGCCCAGAGCGACCTTTTGGTCGATCCGGCTTGGTAATCACTGCGACTATCTTAATTTGATGATCAATAAGATATTGCAATACATCTGCAGAAAATTGGGGTGTACCAAAAAAAATGATTTTCATAACAAAAATAAGTCTTACAATTTTATTTTTGCTTCTTCCTCAGTTTCTCTCTCTGCTTGGGTGACTTCATCATCAGTAGCAGTAAGTCCCTCTAAACCCAGGAGACCACGTTTGGAAGAACGGCAAAATGTAACAAAATGAAGAACCTCAGGAAAAGGCTCAAGCTCTTTCTCGATTTGTTCAAGAGCTTCTTCTAAACGGTATTTAGATCTATAAACGATCTTAAAGGCTTTTCCTAATTCTTGTCGCGTTTTAAGGGGAAAATTATGACGTTTTAAACCAACGATATTAATACCCCCAAATTTATAAGGAATACCTGCCCCAATAGTATATGGAGGGACATCATGTGTGATGCGGCTCATGCCCCCTACCATCGCATATTTTCCAATCCTTGAAAACTGATGAACAGGTACAAAACCGCTGATTATAGCACAATCCTCTACAATTACATGCCCTGCCAGTGTCGCATTATTACTCATGATGACATGGTTACCTACAGTGCAATTGTGAGCTATATGACAATAGGCCATGATTAAACAATTGTCACCCACTTCTACAGTAGTGTTTTCACCACAGGATGAATTTATAGTGACAAATTCACGAATCTGACAGTTTTTACCGATCTTAACAAAGGTTTTTTCGCCCCGATATTTTAGATCCTGAGTTTTCGTGCCTATACTTGCAAAAGGATAAATCGTCGACCCCATACCAATGGTGGTATAACCATCGATATAGGCATGAGATTTGATGATCACATGATCTTCAAGAACCACATGGGATTTAATGATTGCGTAGGGTTCAATGGTAACATTATTTCCAAGTATCGCTCCCTCTTCAATAATAGCCGAAGGATGAATGTTAGCTTGTTTCATACTTTTCTTCTCAAAAAAATTTTTGATTTAAATCTGATTCTTATCTACCAACGCAAAGCCAATTTCAGCTTCTGCAGCAACTTTATCATTTACGGTGGCCACGGCTTGCATTCTTCCTCCCTTTGAACTCAAATGGATACCCTCCACTTTGAGGATTAATACATCACCGGGTTTTACAGGATTTCGAAATTTAGCATTATTAACAGTTAAAAGAACCGCTATTTTATCATGATATCCTTTCATGTGAATCAAAATCCCACCTACTTGAGCCAGAGCCTCAATCATGAGTACACCCGGCATAATAGGCGCATCAGGAAAATGACCTTGAAAGAAAGGTTCGTTAAACGATAGATTCTTCTGTCCAATAATGGCCCCCTGTTCCAAATTAATATCAAGAACGCGATCTACTAATAAAAATGGGTAACGATGGGGCAAAATTTTTGCAATTTGTTTGATATCAAGGGTTTTAGGATAATCCGACGTTTGAGTATGCATCAATGATTCTCCGTAATAGAGTTTAATAGTTCTTTTGCAAAAGCACAATTAGAAGCATGACCTGCTCTTAAAGCGACTATATGTGCTTCAAATTCAATGCCAACAAGAGATAGGTCTCCAATCATATCCAAAATCTTATGCCTGACCATTTCATCAGGAAAGAAAAGCCCATTTTTACTAAAGGCAACCTCATCATGAATAATGACAGCATTATCAAGACTAGCACCCTTGATCAAGCCTCGATCTAAAAGATAGGTAATTTCCTTATACAATGCAAAAGTTCGACAGGGTGCAATTTCATTCTTAAAACTATGGCAATTAATATCAATTGAATGAAATTGAGATTTAAGTAGGATCGAATTTGGATAATTCAATGTATAACTAATTCGGTACCCATCATAAGGAAACGCAATGATATAAATATCCTCTTGTGACCAGGAGATAGGACTTATAATTTTTACGATGGGAATTTTCTCATTTTGTTCAAATATTTCAGCTTCCTCAATCATATTAAGAAAAACATCGGAGCTTCCATTCCCTACAGGAGGTTCAATGCCACGAATTTCGATGGATAAATTATCGATATTATAAGCCCTTACAGCAGCTAGAACATGTTCGATTGTATGTATGCATGTATCCTTTACCCCAATTGTGGTACTGCGATTGGTGTCGCAGACATAGTTGACGGTGGCTGGAATAACCGGACGTGAAGGTAAGTCCACTCGACAAAAAGAGATACCAGAATTTTCTTTAGCAGGTTGAAAAGTCATATGAACTTCTTTTCCTGTATGTATGCCGATACCTGTAAAGGATACAGGCCTTTTTAACGTTCTTTGCCTGCGATATTTTGACACCAGGTTTTGTTTTAAATGAACCACTATTAATCTCTTTTACACAATGAAACTAAAGGAATTATGAAAGAAAAGATCCTACTGTAAGCTTGATTTTAAAGCAAGGAAATTAGGTAAATCTTCTTTGGGAGTGTAAGGACAAGTCACCGCACTCCATATTCGGTTTATTTTTTAAAATTGACTTTTTTATTAAAAAATTACAAAATGTTTTCTTATTTTTAATTCTTATGTTTCAAAAACAAGCTGTCCTTAATCTTATTGAAATATTTCGTAGTATTCAAGGTGAGACAAGTTTAACCGGTTTGCCAACAACTTTTATACGTTTAGCAGCCTGTAACCTACGATGTACATGGTGCGACACCACCTATTCATTTGGTCGAGGAAAACCCTATTCTTTAGAGAGTATTCTTTCCCAAGTATCAGCATTTGGATGTAAATATATCTGCGTGACCGGCGGTGAGCCACTTCTGCAGCCCAATGTTTTGCCTTTAATGGAGAAGTTATGTGAAGAAGAATATTATGTAAGTTTAGAAACAAGTGGCTCTATTTCAATTGAAAAAATACCTTCAGAAGTATGCATTATTTTAGATGTAAAGTGTCCCGGCAGCACAATGGACCATAAAAATCTTTGGACAAATTTAGATCATTTACGCTCTCATGATCAAGTGAAGTTTGTCATTCAAGACTTCAAAGATTATGAATATGCAAAAAAAATCTGCCATCAATATCTCTTGTTCAAAAAAGTGCGAGAAGTGTTATTCTCACCTGTTTTTGGAGTTTTAAATCCACAGGAGTTAACTGCCTGGATATTAAATGATCAGTTGCCTGTGAGGCTAAATCTTCAGATGCATAAATTTATATGGTCTCCTAGTGAAAGAGGTGTCTAAATTATGGTGAAAGCAGTTGTTTTATTGAGCGGTGGATTAGATTCCACTATTATACTTGCATCGGCTTTAAAAAATGGTCGGGAATGTTATGCTTTGGGCTTTGACTATGGGCAACGACACAGGGTTGAACTCGAGTATGCTCAAAAAATCGCGCATCATTATGGTGTTAGTTTGCGTACCATTAAAATCGATTCATGTATATTTAAAACTTCTTCATTAGTATCAGATATAGATGTTCCTCAGAATCGTTCTGTGGAGGAAATTTCTGATGGCACAATCCCCAACACTTATGTCCCTGCACGCAACACGCTTTTTTTAGCCTATGCGATGGGACAAGCCGAACTATTAAATGCAAAAGAAATTTATGCAGGTCCCAATGCCCTTGATGCAGCTCCCTACCCCGACTGCACACCTATATTTATCCAAGCTTTTCAAGGCGTATTGAATGTGGCCACGAAACAGGCTGTTGAAGGCAGTCCACCATGTCTTTTAACTCCCTTGATTAATTGGGATAAGTGTGACATTATTCGACATGGAATGGCTTTGAATGTGCCTATGCACATGACATTCAGCTGTTATGACCCCTTGCCCACAAAAGAGGCTTGTAGTATATGCGATGCATGCATTTTGCGAGCAGATGGCTTCGCAAAAGCCTATTCGTATGAGAACAATCTCGTTGGCGCACCAGCCTAACAAACAAAAACATCATAAAATTAAACACAGAGAAAAGGCAAAGGGAAGACAAAGTTCGAAATTAAATTGATTCAACACAAAGACACAAAGTCACGAAGAAACAAAGAAAAATTTCAAGGCATAACATTAAGAAAATAACATGATAGGACAGGATCGCCTTCGGCGGCAGGATGATGTATTGGGTTATATAATCTTTTGTAATCAAGTTGTTTGTTTTGTTAAAATTGATTAACAATCCTACAGGTAAGTTTGAAGCCGCAAAATAATTGATAACCTGTGCCTATCGCTCTGGTAATAGACTTTTGCAGTATTTAAGTCATTCATTATCCTGCCGCCGAAGGCGATCCTGCCTATCATGTTTTTTATAATGAAGGCACAACTTTTTCCTAATCTCCCGTACTGTGAAATCAAATAATTGTTCGTGCATAACCTATATCTTTTGGTTTTGAGTTATTTCTTTGTGTTTTAGGGTCTTAATGTCTTCGTGTTTAATTTATTTTCAATATTTATTTTCTTTGTCTTTCCTTTGCCTTTTCTCTGTGTTTAATTTTTGTTTTAGCTTTGCTGTGTATTGGCGAACAGGTCTAGGATTTGTATGGACAATGGAATCATCTGCTTGCGATGCTGTTCCACAAATGCTTTAACATCTCTTTTGGCTATCCACATGATTTCTGTGTATTCTCCATCCCGTTCCCCAACCCAATTTCGCGCTGCTGGATCAAGCTCGATTTTTGAAACAATTTCGTAGGTACAAGATTCCATATATTGAATGATAAACGTGGGGACGATGCTCTGTACCATAGACGCTTCAATTCCTGATTCTTCTTTAAGTTCTATTTGTATTTGTTTGCGAATATCGATCCTGTTATTAATTATTGCTAAGGGATCAATTCCACCAGCCGGCACAAGTTCAAAATAGTTAGCGTAATCCGTGACATAATTGGAGCGCAAACCTATTAGAATATAATCACCCGCCGTGGTATGCCCACAGACACAGATTGGTTTGATATTGAGTTCATCTGCAAGAGAGGGGTCCCGCAATTGAGCAAGATACTGTTTATATTCAACAAAATGACCGATAAGCTGTTTTCCATCGAATTCTTCAGCACTCAAAATTTGTCCATTGAATAGTTTGTCTTCTGTACGGATCAATTCTTTCTTCCAGATATCTTCAATATGTACTTTTGTGGATTCCTTAAATTTTTTTTGTGTAAAAGAGTGATTAATACTCACTTGAAAGTCAACTGGAAGCTTGATGATATCTTGCATAATTATTCCTAAAGAGTTTGAGAAGATGGTCCCAATTCTTAACTAGCATAGCCTGTTCAGGAATTTCTAGAAGGTGAATATTTTGAATAGCCATTGTAGGAATTTTTGCCCTTATGGAAGCAAGAAGACCATTATAAGAATCTTCAATCGTAAGAACTTCTTCTGGACGAACCAAGCAGTTTTTTAAAGCTAACAAGTAAATATCGGGATTAGGTTTGGTTTTTTTTACTTTTTCTCCAGTAATAATAGGGTTAAAATAGTTTTTAAGTTGGAGTTTTTCAAGACACCCCTCGATTAAAAAATGAGCTGTAGAAGTAACCAAGGCCATTTTCAAACCCAAATCCTTAATGTAGTTCAAAAAACCTAAAGCACCCGGCAATAACTTTGCCTCTTGGGTATATCTATCAGCAAGACCCTGAGTATATATTTGGATTAACTCCTGAGGATTTTGCTTCAGTTGATGTCGCTCAATTAGAATAGGAATAAACTCTTCAATCGCAGGACCCATTAGAGATTGAAATTCCTCCAGAGACCCTTTTCTGTCATATTTTTTCAAAAATTTAGAATAATTATCAAAAAGAATGGGAACTGTGTCAACAAGAGTGCCATCAAAATCAATAAAAATATACTTAAGATCTCTAAAATTTATTTTTATATTCATTATTCCCAATCTCCAAACTGTATGCCAGTTCCTAGAGGGATTGCTCTGGTTGCTTTTTTTCCTTCGATTTTTGTGATAAACTTGGGATAAATACCTATTGGCTGTTGGCCTGGACGCAAGATATCGATATTGACTCCTTCTCTAAGGACATCCCCTTTTTGAATATTACAAAGGGCCTGAATTCCTCGACGTGCAAAGCCTCTTAACTCTTCTTCAGATGAGTGAATAGTTTTTACCCACGAACCTAACATAAGTTCTGTTCGTCGTACGGCCGAAACCATTTCCTTTAGTTCATGAGGTGTTAAGGCAAAGGCGTGGTCTGGTCCAGGCAATTCTGAATGCAAGGTAAAATGCTTTTCGATAGCTTGTGCTCCTAGAGCCACTGCCGCCACCGGTGCTGCAATTGGATGACGACTATGGTCAGAAAGCCCCACAGGACATTTGTAACGCTCTTTTAACCAAAGAATACTGCGCAAATTCATACTCTCTGCTTCTGCCGGATATTTAGCTGTGCATTGTAAAAGTGTTAAATCTCTACCACCAAAATCATGATAAGCTTGAAAGGCCCAATCAATTTCTTCTTTTGTAGCTGCTCCTGTCGATAAGAAGGTTGGTTTTCCAGTTCGTGCTATCATTTCAATGAGTCGAATATGACCAATTTCATAGGAGGCAATTTTATGGCGTTTAACATAAGGATCTATAGCCAAAAAATCATTTTTGGAAAAGGCAGATGCCATAAATTCAATGTTGTTTTTTTCACAATATTCTGCCCCAAGAGGAGGAATCATTTCATAGGGCATCAATAATCGGAAAACATTCCGTACGTATCGAGTTCGATTCCTGCTGCTGCTAGATAACTACTTTTCCCTGCATTAGGAACATAAATGGTTTCAGGCCTGAAAATTTGGAATTTAATGGCATCAGCACCCGCTTCGGCTGCAATATCAATGAGAATTTTCGCCATTTCTAAATCCCTTTCGGCTGTTCCCATGCGCCAGTTGGAACCTGCTTCGGCGGTGATAAAGACAGCATCATTTTTATCGGACGGTGTTAACCTAGCAATAAAGCGACAGATTTCTATTTTTTCACCGATTTCTTCATTAACTCTAACGCCATTTTCCATTGGTTTATAACCAGCAGCAACAAAAGCTTTTTTCGAAGCCCTATTTTCTGGTCTAATGACGGCAAAAATATCATCAAAACCCTGCTGTTTGATCCAATCTTGAGTCGCTTTTAAAATGGCTGTGCCTAAACCCTTACCACGGTATTCAGAAGCTACATTGATTGAAATTTCTACACAGCGACGCCCTTGGATATGCTCAGGATGTTCCACCGGCTCAAACTGTACAAAAGCTACTCTTTGACTATTTAACAAAATGAAAAGAGGAGAAAGATTTGGGACAGAAAAATATTCATTTAAAAATTCCTTATAGAATGAGTCCCATAATTTTGGCTTGGTATTGATGGACATCTTTAATGTTTCAGGATCATTACGCCATCGCATAATAAGGCAGCATCAGTTTCAATTGGACGAACGCATTCAAAACCAATTTGTTCTTCTATTATCATCAGACCTCTTTTTGTTTAATATGAGCATTAATTTTTTGCCATGCCGGATGCTGATTAAAACCTTGTAAAATATCCTCTAGTGTAAATTTTTTATTTTTTGGATACAAGTCCTCAAAAATTTTACTAATAAGTAAAAAATCCTCGGGCGTATCAACAGTTAAGCGATATTTTGAAATATCGATGTTATGTGTAAAATTGGATAAATGAAACCGTTCCGGATGTCTGTAAAGAAAAGGAGTCACATGTTCACGATCGTATGAATTGGAAGCTTCCTTTGCCGCAATTTCTAAGGCCTCAAAAGTAAACACTTCGATATCCATTCCGCGCGGAAAAGTACGATGTAGCGTATTGGAAAGATAATCTAAATGAGATCTGTTATTCTGAAATTGATGAAGAGCATGGTCAATGATGACAGGATCCATGAGAGGACAATCACTGGTGATACGAACAATGATATCAGCGGGATAAACACAACAGGTTTGATAATAGCGATCAAGAACATCTTCCTCGCTGCCACGAAAGAGTAATGTATTTGATGTTTTTGCAAAAGATTCAATGACATCATCTCGAGGATTTGTGGTCGTTGCAATTATAAGAGAGTGTGGGGTATGCATGAAATTAACTCTCTCAATAAGATAGTCTAGCATAGGACGATGCAGAATGAGCCTAAGAACTTTGCCGGGAAGTCTCGTAGAAGCCATGCGTGCTTGAATAATGATGTTAATTTTTTTATTTTTCATGTTTAAAACGATTGTAGTTATTTGCATGCTATAATAATGTTGAATTTATTTTGAGAAATATTTATTCTTTGCTATTGTTCATTTATATTATCTAATAGTTACAGGAAATGGTTATGACAAAAACATATGCACGACTTCCTTTTTTTACACCTATCAGAGCTAGCGAGTATGGAAAAGCCGATAAATTTGCTGGACCAGGGCGCTTGGCTGAAAAAGTGTGGGATATTAAAGGAAATTGGAAATCAGTCACAATTATTGATAAGTTAGAAATCTCTAATCATATAGTTGTAAAAACAATTCCTAAAGAAAAACAAAAATGTATCATCACGGCGTCAAAAATTAGTTTCTTAGTCCTCTTTTTTCCTGTTTCTTTAGGCTTATTAGCAATAAAATTGATTTATAGATGGCAAAATAAATTCATTATTCAAATTCAACCAAAGAAATCATCTGAAGAGCAAGAGAAGAATCCGGAACAGCTGATTCAAAAGGCAGAAAATGAGCTAATCGAAAATAATGCTCCTAAAATTTTAAAGAATATCAAAATCGAAGATTTAC
Organism: uncultured Parachlamydiaceae bacterium; assembly: GCA_963833865.1. Taxonomy (GTDB): domain Bacteria; phylum Chlamydiota; class Chlamydiia; order Chlamydiales; family Parachlamydiaceae; genus Neochlamydia. The sequence continues at coordinate 262,708 of CAWHZN010000011.1, forward strand.
CGGACGAGCATGATGAAGAAAATATTGAACCTGAAAAGGTTGAAATTCAAAATCTTCAAGAAGATAATAAAGCTCAGCCCCAAGAACAAGAAGAACTAATTCCTCAAGTTAATGAAATCCCTAACCTTGTAGTCAATGAGATCCCAAAATCTGAAGAAAAAAAAGAAGAAATCAAGAAGAAACCTCAGTTGATTGATTCCCCCATCCCCCCGAGAAAAAACAGTACAATCCCTGAAAAGCCCGCCGTTGTGCCTCAAATTGAAACAAAAGAGATCAAGCCTGAAGAAACAAAGAAAAAGGAAATTCAACCTGGCAATTCTCCAATACTCACAAAAAAAAGTGAAGCTATCGAAAAGAAACAAGAAATTCCCATAACTGAAAACAATGAACCGAAACAACCTGAAACAAGCGAGAACAAAGTAAAGGAAAAAAAGGAAGAAAAGCAGGAAACTAAATCTGAAGAAACCCCAAAAGTCGATCAAACGCTGACAAAAGAACCCGGAGAAAACAAGAAAGAGTCAAAAGTTCAGGCCAATGAAACTGATTCTAAAAAGGCCACCCCTCAAAAAACTACCCCTTCTAAAGCGAAGTCACCACCTCCTAAAGAACCCTCTAAAAAAAATAATACACCGCAAAAAAACAATTTATCTAAGCCTAAATCGCCAACTGACGACAAAGCAATTCCTAATAAACCTGCCTTGCCTACAGAGAAAGGATCTTCGAAAATTGAAAAGACCAAAGAAAAATCAAAGCCCAATACTTTTTTAAAAGGTCATTCTGCACAAGAGAAAAAAGAGGCTGCAGCAAAAAGTAAAACTGCCAAAAACAAAGTTCCGGAAGATCCACTCACAAAAACAGCCGGAAAAGATAAAACACCTCCAAAAGGGCCTGCAACGAAAATCTCGAAGACGGAAAAAAAAGAGACTAAAAACAGCGAAATCGCAAAAAACAAAGATAAAGCCGGGAAAAAAGAGCCAGTTAAAAGTGTAGAGACGCCAAAGAAGAATGAGACTCCTCAGATAGCAAAGGCTGATGATAAAAAACAGGAAGCAACTGAAATACAGACTAAAGATGAAAAAAAAGCTGTATCTAATGAACCAAAGGCTAAACCTTTCGAAGAAGATCCTTCAAAAATAGAAGCTGCCAAAGAAACTGTAGCACCTGACGAGGCAAAAAAAAATGATACGCCAAAAGTAGAAGAGCAAAAACCCACAAAAAAAACAGAAGAGGTTGCTGGAAAAGTTGGAGAGATTTTGAATAATGTTCTTATTGATCGCAGCAAGAGAAAATCTTTACAAATGGGTTTAAATATTGAGCTCGATGTGTTTCTTGAAGAGGGTAATCGAGAGTTGAATAAAAACAACCATAAAGATGCTTTGGATAGTTTTACCTCTTATGCCATCGAATCAAAAAATAAAAAGGATCCTAAAACTATTGGTGCTATGAAGTCTGCATTCGACTGCTTGATTGAACTCAAACAAATGACAGTTGATGAAATACCGCTCAAACCCGAAGATCAATACCCATATCTACTGGAAAAAATTTCAATATATAAGGAAAATTATATTGAAGCTAATCGCCATCTAGTGGAAGGTAAGCTAAATAATTTTGGAAAAATAGAACTCTATGAGTCACCAAAAAACAAGGCTCAAGAAATTCGTTTTGCATCTGATGAGTTAGAATATGACGAAGAAAATCGCAACCTGCTTAAAAAAATTAAAGATATTCATATCTATAATGAATCTTCAGATGTTTATGCCTATGGTATTAGTGAAGCTAGTATTCCCAATAAAAAAATTAAGGAGGGAGGCATAGAAACTAATACTTTGATCGATACCGTTCAAATTGGACCTAAAGACGGTGTTAATCTTACCCATGCACAACTTTATGCGGTTTTTGCCGGAAGTAATAACGATCTAGATAATGAGCCTTGCTACAAAACTGTAAAGGAACATTTTAAGAGTATTTTAAAAGAACAATTAAATACTGAACTCACTGATCTCAATATTTGGAATGCATTAAAAATGTTACCGGTAAAACTTCAAGAACAAATATCCACTAAAAACTCAGGCGCTTCTATATGTTGTGCATTAGTATTTGAAGATAGTAACAAGCAAAAGGTCGCTTGGACTCTTAACTCTGGAGACACCCTTCCGCTTTATAGTGTGGAATCGCAAAAAAAGACTAAATGTACCCAACTAGCCGTCAGGGCTACTCCTCGCAACGAGGACGAAGATACATTAATTTATAGTAAGAGATTTCAGCAATCCATAAAAATCAGAGGGGGATCTTTAAAGGATTTTCCTCAAAATGCTCCATTACGTGGGATGGGATATCATAAAGTAAAGGGGTATTCCCAGCGCCCTCAGCTTGTGAAAATACCTCTGCCGACAAAAAATACTGGCCCTGACCATAAATTAATCTTGACCACAAACGGTGTGAGTAAGGTTATCGCTAATGAAATAGGCTCTCAGAAGGCCACAGATTTAATTTATGGCTTATCACCAGTGGAGTCAGCAAATAAACTTATAGAACAGAGTGCTAAATATGGTAGCACTACCAATAATACCGTTTTGGTTATAGACTTGACTCCGTCAATATTTTGATAGACATAGGAAAAATTTTTTTGTTGTTAAAAATGCTTACTATTATAGGATCACAGCCCATACGCACAATGTCATTAACTTAAAGAATATTAGATTCATAAATCATTGTTCTCTTAAGAATTTCATAACTGCAAAACCCAACTTGCGCCCTATAGAGGCTGTGAAAAAATTAGGCTTTATGTTTTTTCAGCATCATTCTTCTCCAGCCTTCCGCAGTAAGAATTTTTTTAAATGGAACAACCATTTTTGAAATTACTTTTGCAACAGGTTTTTTCGTGGAATGAGAAATGGTTTTAGCAGCAGGTTTTTTCGATTTTACTACTCTTTTTTTTATGATTTGCTTTGGTTTTGAAGGTTTTGCGGCTTTTTTTACCACTTTCTGAGCAGGCTTTCTTTTAAATTTTACCACCTTAGCCTTAGTATGTTTGGAAGTTTTTAAGCTTTTTTTAACAACTTTTTTTCGGATAGCCATGGCAACCTCCTGGTAATCCTAATAGGAGAATATACAATTTCCATGCCAAGTTTATAGGTATATAATAATTTGGTATAAAAGGATTTATTTTGAAATTAATTATATTTTATGAAAAAATATGTGTTCTATTTAGCTTTTTTAATATTCTTTGAGTCCAAAAATGAATAAACCATCCTCAGGATATACCATTCATCAGATGCCCGAAGCAGAAAGACCTCGGGAACGTTTGCTTCAATATGGTCCTGAAGCTATTTCTTCAGCAGAACTCATTGCAATTATTTTGGGAAGCGGCACAAGAGGGAGTTCCGTTTTACAGATTTCGCAGGAGCTACTAGCTCGCTTCGGCACCCTGCAAAAATTTGCTGAAGCATCTATCGAGGAACTACAGCAAATCAAAGGATTGGGTAAAGCAAAAGCCATCCAACTGAAAGCCGCCTTAAACCTAGGCTTTAGGGTAACGCGACAAAATGTGGACCAAAAATTCCGTGTCGTCAATCCCCTGCATGCCTATCATTACATTAAAGACGAATTGCATAATGAAAAGAGAGAACTGATTCTTGTGCTTCTTCAGGATCACAAAGGCTATGCGCTCTCCCATCATATCATCGCCACCGGGACACTTACACAAGCACTTGTTCGTCCGAGAGATGTATTCCATCCAGCCATTCGACACAAAGCATCAAGCTTAATTTTAATACATAATCATCCCAGCGGAGATCCCAAACCCTCACAGGAAGATCTGACTGTTACTAGAACTCTTGTTGAGGCAGGCCATCTGATCGATATTCCTCTTAATGATCATCTGGTCATTGGTCATAGTCAATATGTCTCCCTCAGGCAGGATTTCAAACATCTTTGGAACTATGAAGAAAAAATTTAAAATCATTACTTTGGGTTGCCGTACCAATCAGTATGAGTCACAAGCTTATCATGATCAGCTAGTTGAAATGGGCTATTCTCAAGCACAGGAGAATGAACCTGCAGATATTTGCATAGTAAATACCTGTACAATTACTGACTCTGCCGACTCGAGTAGCCGTCACGAAATAAGAAAGCTTGCAAGGGAAAATCCGGGATGCCAATTGATCATCACCGGATGTTTTGCCGAACGACAGCCTGATTTGGTTCGGGAAATCGAAGGAGTGACTCATGTGGTTTCCAATCATCACAAGGAAAAGTTATTAGAATCTGTTTTTCCTGCCGCAGAACTGCCGGAATTTTCAATTAAACATTTTGAGGCTCATACCCGTGCTTTTGTTAAAGTGCAGGATGGGTGTAACTCCTTTTGCACCTATTGCATTATTCCGTATGTTCGCGGCAGATCTCGTTCACGTACTATTTCAGACATTGTTCAAGAAGTCGAAGGCCTAATTGCTAATGGATATAAAGAAATTGTACTCACCGGAATTAATATTGGGGATTTTGATGGTGCCAAACCTGAAGGAGAAAAACCGGATCGGTTAGCCGATCTAGTGCGTATTGTAGATCATATTCCTGGAATTGAACGGCTGCGAGTCTCCTCCATTGACCCCGATGAAGTAGATGATGATCTTGCTGATGCCATTCTTAATGGCACTCACACCTGTCATTCTATGCATATTGTTCTTCAGGCAGGCTCTAATGTAGTTTTAAAGCGCATGAATCGAAAATATACACGACAGATATTTTTAAATACCATTGAAAGATTAAAAAAGGCCAGCCCAGACTTCACCTTTACCACAGATATCATTGTTGGTTTTCCGGGTGAGACCGATGCAGATTTTGCTGAAACGCTTGAAGTTATGGAACAGGTAAAATTTGCCAAGGTGCATATGTTCCCATATAGCGAAAGAGCTCGTACACGAGCTGCACTCATGCCCAACAAAGTTTCTCCCGAGGCGATCAAAAAGCGCAAACAAGAGATCTTGCGCGCTGCTGAACGCTTAGGATTTGAACTTCGTGAACAATTTTTGGGAAGAAGGATGACAATCCTTACAGAAAACCAAGACCCATTAAGGCCAGGGGAAATTTGTGGACATACTGAAAATTTTCTTATGGTTTGGGTAGAATCTCAAGGCCATGGTTCCAATGAACTTTTAGAAGTAGACCTCTTAGCAAATACACCCCAAGGACTAATGGGGCGGATTGTTGAGGCTAAATGAGACAGATAAAAATCGCAGAACGCCTACATCCCTTTTCACATACTCCGGGAGAGTATTGCCTACTGCCCAAATCCTCATTGCGACTACAAATTTTTCCGGCTTTAATCATAGTTCATGATCTTTCCGAATCTATACCTAGGTTGTTAGCAAAAATCCCTGTTCCTATCAAAGGCCCTGTTAAAGAATTTACTGCACAGCTTAACCTTGAAAAAGGAAATATAGATGTATGGGGACAGAGTAGCGAAGAGTACTTTCATTATCGTATTTTTTCAGCATTACTCCCCTTGCAAATAGCTCTACAAATTGATAAGGGCTTGTCGACTTGGAAACCCAAACCATTAGAACAAGATCCATCTTTTGCCATTCAGCAAGCCGCTCAATCCTCCATTACGGCCGAGCGTCTATCGCTTGGAAATCATAAAAGTCAAGACTGGGATATGGTTAAGAGGAGATCTGATCTGGTTGAAATTTTGCCGGCATGGCTGCGTTTAGGAGAGCTGATCCCTTCGCCAAAAAGAATTTCTTATGAGGGTACAGCAGCCTTATTAAATGTTTGCAACAAAGAGTCAAAATTAGAGGTCTATTCAACTCTACAAAATCTTTTTAAAGTTGCTTTTGAGGGGATTTTATCGCCTCGATTAAGGGATGACCAGCACCAAGGATTTAACTTTCCTACTGTTCCTGTATCGTTATCTCCTCTTGTTCTTTTGACAGAGGGCGCGAAAACGATCCGCACCTTATTCATTCGTTCTGATCAAAATCACATTTTTATTCTCCCCTGTCTCCCCCCTCAATTCCATTGTGGCCGATTTTTACAAGTGCAATGTGCCCCCTTGGGATTGTTGGACTTCGAATGGACAAAGAAAATGGTACGCCGCATGATATTTTATTCCCAAACAGATGGGGCTATTCATTTCCATTTCCCAAAAGAAGTTCATCGTTTTCGATTGAACGGTCTCATTCATCCTGTAGAAAAGCCCATTGAGGTCTTAAGTGGGCAGATTTATACCTTCGATCGATTCCAAAAGTAGCATATGCGCGAGCTTTTTGGCATAAAAAGCATGATATAAAAGCCCTTTGGAACCCATTCCTGTGATTACCCAACATTTGGCATGAATCTTTTTTACAATGGGCATATGGTCAGGAGTAGAGGCGCGAATTCCCGCGCGACAATCCAGGATGGAAGCCTTTTTTAATGTGGGTACTAAAGCTTCTACTTTAGGCAAGATATCATTTGACGCATACTCGACATTAGGCAAATCAGAATGATAGCTTCTTTCGTATGTGGATCCTGCAATACAGGTTTGTTTTTCTTGATTCATGAGAAGATAACCGTGTGAATTGAGAGTAAGAGGAAGAGGTTCAAGATTTTTAGGCCAAGCAAGTTCCAGAACCTGTCCTTTAACTTTTGTGATTGGTAACGGCTTATTAGGAAGCAAGCTATTTACTGAAGCCCCCGTAGCAATAATGATCCGATCAAAATTGTGCAACTCATCGATTGAAAGTATTTGGGACTTATTTAATTTTGCTCCTTTCTCTTCATAGGCTTTCCAAAGTCCTTCTAGATAGAGTTGGCAATCGATTGTTAAACTTTTTGGGATAAAAATAGCAGGATGAAAACTCAACCCTGAAGCTTTTTGCATGACCTCATGCGGTTCTAGCCAAAAAATAGAATCGTATTTTTGAGCAGACAGGCGATAGTCATTTTTTTGCCGATCGGTGATCGCCATACGTAATAGCCCTTGACCTGTAATAACAGGTTTCCCTAGTTTTTGAGCAGCTACCTCGATTAATTCAGATGTGGCTAGATAGCCCTCAAGACCATGTCGGTTAAGCTTGGCGGAAGCACCACTATAAGGATGCATGAGACCAGCTGCCATGCCGGAAGCTCCTCCCCCAATACCCAAAGGATCAAAAAAAGTGATTTCAATTTTTTGATTTAGAAAATTTTCAAATAAAAACCAGGCCGTTGCCAATCCTGACAAACCTGCTCCAATGATAGCTATGCGCATAATTGTTTCTATTTTATAAGATTAAGGATTAAACAACAATAATAACCCCTGCCTTTATCCCCTGCCCGTGCCCTTGCCCAAAAAATTCAATAAGGAGCAGAAGCATACACAATTGAGCAAATAATATAAATCGGGCACGGGCACGGGCAGGGGTTTTAATCTTGCATTTTTCCTAGGTCCGATTATAATGTTTTTATTTTGAGGTAACATTTGACTTTTGATCCTAAGCTTACTCCCAAAAAGCAGATTACAAACCTTTTAATCATTCTCTTTGCAGGATTTAGTTGCGCCATTTTACTAACCCTTTTTTTCCTCTATAATTATGGCTCAGAGGGTCATTATCTTCTTAAAAATACACTCTTATCTCCTGAGGTACTTTCTCAAATATCCCTAGATACAAAAAATGGCCAACATGCGTCCCATGCTTACTTGAATAAAATTGAATTTTCGCAGCAAGATATCGAGACAAAAAAAAGGACAACCAGGGCTGTTAATAAAAAAACCTACAGCAAGTTTTATGATATGATTTCAAGTGATAAAAGCCTTATTGATATTCCGATAGATCTTATGGCAGCTTTTAACTCGATGCCTGTATCCTCCTTAGTGATCATGATTCAAGACCTCAATAAAAATGTCCTTGAGAAAAATCAACTTTTTCAAGAAGTTCAATTTTTATATAAAGGGGATTATTATCGTTTGGAATTGCGGGATTCTTCAGCTACAAATTGGATTTATTTTTATCACCCGCACATATATGACGATGCTTTACTTCTTTTTACGAGTGCAGAATCATGATAGCCAAAGGAAAATTTCTATTTTTGGGTAGTGGTGGTTCCATGGGAATCCCCATTATTGGTTGTGATTGTGCTGTTTGCCGCTCGGAATCGCCCTATAATAAGCGCCTGCGTCCTTCAGGTCTTTTGAAAATTCTAGAAAAAAATATTTTAATTGATTGTGGACCCGATTTTCGACAACAGATGCTAAAAAATCATATTAAGCACATCGATGGTCTTATATTTACTCATGCCCACTATGACCATACAGGCGGATTTGATGAAATTCGCATTATTAATGCCCGTTCAAAGATGCCATTACCCTGTTTGCTTTCCGAAGCCACTGCTGAGGAGCTTAAAATGCGTTTTCCCTATGTTTTTGACACAAGCGGCCCTATGGCATCCCTGACTACAAAAGTCTCCTTGCAATATCTTGAATCTACGCGAGGGTATGCGGATTTTCTAGGTTTACCTCTACATTATATGACCTATGAACAGGGTGGAATGTTGGTCAATGGTTTTCGGTTTGGAAACCTTGCCTATATTTCTGATATCCGCCACTATCCCGAAACCATTTTTGAAGATTTAGAAGGAATAGAAACATTAGTGATTAGCTGTTTGAGATACCAAGCTTCCACTCTTCATTTTAATGTCGAAGAAGCTGTAAATTTTGCCGAAAAAGTGGGAGCCAGCCAAGCATGGTTCACACATATTGCTCACGAGCTAGATCACGACTTAACTAATTCAAAACTTCCCCCTAATTACCAGTTAGCTTACGATGGCTTAGAAATTGATTTTGAGGTTCCTTTACACCTTCAAAAAGAGTAAAATATGCATCAAAAAAATGGCAAAACGGCGCAATTCAAAGAAGAAGAACTTCTTCATAAATCTAAAAAAGCACTTCTTGTTTCGGTATATAAGGGTACAAATCAAAGGAGTATATGTGAAGAACATTTGGAAGAATTGGCTCTTCTGACGCAAACGTATGGTATAGAGGTTGCCGCAAAAATTCCCTGTAATATCCGTAAATACGATGCTTCAACCTTCGTTACAGAGGGTAAATTAGAAGAACTTTTGCAAAGTGCCCAGGAACTCAGCGTCGACCTGGTGATTTTTGATGATGAGATTGCTCCAAGCCAACAACGTAACTTAGAGGCTTTTTTTAAAATTCCCGTTTTAGACCGAACTGGGGTGATTTTAGAGGTTTTTGCACAAAGAGCGCAGACCAAAGAAGCACGTCTACAAATCGAATTAGCTAAGGTGAAGTATCAAGCACCACGACTTAAGCGCTTATGGTCACATTTATCCCGTCAGGCAGGCACAGGAGGTAAAGGCGGAGGTGCTTATCTAAAGGGAGAAGGGGAAAAACAGATTGAGATAGATAGACGTATTTTAAAAAAACAGATCGATGTTCTGCAGAAAGAAATTCGTGAAGTAAAGGCTAATCGAGAAACCCAACGCGGATTGCGTGCGCGATCCGAGATTCCGGTTTTCGCAATTGTAGGCTATACGAATGCCGGTAAGTCTACCTTAATTAACTCCTTAACCGAGGCCAATGTTTTTGTTGAAAACAAACTTTTTGCCACTCTGGATACAACGACACGAAAATTTATGTTACCAAATAATCAGGAAATTTTAGTCATCGATACTGTGGGATTCATACGCAAACTACCACATCTTCTCGTAGCTGCTTTTAAAAGCACTCTTGAAGAAGCCTTACAAGCCGATATCCTTTTACATCTTGTTGATGTGAGCCATCCCATGGCTGAAGAACAGGCTGCTACCACTTATGAAGTACTGAAAGAGCTTAATGCAGAAGATAAACCTATTATTACCGTTTTGAATAAGATTGACCTCTGTAAAGATAGAGCAACGATTAACCATTTGAGAATTCTTTATCCTAAATCGATTCCAATTTCTGCCCTGAATAAAACAGGATTTGATGAATTGCAAGATCAAATGATTCAAGAATTGAATCGTCGTCGCACCATTGTCCATATGCGCATTCCGCAAAGTGAATATCAGAAAGTTAGTGAGGTGATGCGCCTTGGCAATATATTGTCGCAGGATTACGAAGAAAATGATGTGTTGCTACGAGTTGATATACCTCAATCTTTAGCAGGCAAGCTCAAAAATTATATTATAGAGGGGTAAATACCCGAAAATCCCCTGCCCGTGCCTTCGCCCCAAAATCCCCTGACCGTGCCTTTGCCCGTGCCCGTGCCCGAAAAAATCCTTTTACAATGGTTCTAGAAGAATGGATTATTAATCGGGCAAAGGCACGGGCAGGGGTTGATCCGGACAAGGAAACATCCTATTCCGCAATAATAACTCCACAGGCAACCTTTGCTCCGGCATTTCCTGCTGGCTGAGTAACAAAATCATCTGCATTAGCATGCACGATGACTGAACGGCCAACAATATTATTTTGTCCATTTAATTTAATGATCTTATCTACTCGGTCATAATGGCCTTTACCATTTTCATCAGCTGTTATGTTTCCTAAATCACCTACATGTCGATCCTCGCTTTCCGGACTGCCGTGATGTTTGTTCGTAGGGTTAAAATGGGCTCCAGCCGAGCTTGCATCTGGAGCGCTACAGTCACCAAATTCATGAACATGAAATCCATGATCTCCAGGCGTTAGACCTTGTATATTTGCTACTACTCGTACTCCATCATTCACTGCAGTAAAAATGACTTCACCTGTTACACTGTTACCCTTTGTAGGCATCAATGTCGATTTAGCAGATCGTACATTATTTTCTGTATTTTGCGAGAAAACTGCTTGTAAACTAAGGAGTGCCAAGCCAGCGATAAGAACTCCCGATTTTATTTTGTGTTTTAACATGGAGGCCTCCCTTAATCTTGATTTGCTTGAGAAGGCGTTGCAGAATCTGAATCGTTGGTTGGATTTTCTGAGGGAGGCTGAGAATTTATGGGCTTTTTATTATAATTATCACACCCCGACCCTGCTGTGACAAGTACAGTAGCTGCTGTGATCACCATGAATGTTTTGATTGCATATCTCATTTGTTATCCTTTTGCTTTTAGTTTAAATTGACGTCTGGTTTTAAATATAAAAAAAACTTTTTATTTATTGCAAAAGAAAATGTTCGCTAAAGTCAAAACATGTTCAAAAAATCTGCTTCAGAAAGAATTTTTACACCAAAACTTTTTGCTTTCTCCAATTTTGAGCCCGGATTCTCACCGGCCACGACAAAATCTGTTTTTTTACTGACATTGTCTATTACTTTACCCCCTCTTTCTTTGATGAGTAAGGCGGCCTCATTTCTAGCGTACTTTTGCAAAGTTCCCGTTAATACAAATGTTTTGCCATTGAAAGCATGCCCGCTGAAAGTCATCGATTTTATTGATTGAGGCTTGACGCCATGGGCCAATAACTTCTCAATTTCTAGATGATTCTTACTCTCAGCAAAATACTCACAAATAGCATTTGCGACTTTTTCACCGATTCCTTCGATTTTTAATAAATCCTCTTTGGACATATGCATAAGGTGATGGATATCGCCTGCTTTGATTGCTAGGGCATCAGCCGTACCGCTTCCCACATATTTTATTCCTAAGGCCATTATGAAACGCGAAAAGGTTACGTTTTTTGCTTTTTCAATGCTAGTTATCAGATTGTGGATAGATTTAGCCTTGAAATTGTCTAATTGAGCAAGCTGTTCTTCAGTTAGACGAAATATATCTGAGGGCATTTGGACAAACCCATTATTATAAAGTTGCTCGACAACCTTTTCTCCAAGATTATCAATATCCATGGCATCTTTACCGACAAAGTAAATGAGTCTTCGAAGCCTTTGTTCAGGACACTTTTCTACGTTGGGACACCGAACAGCAACCTCGCCTTCAACTTGAATGACAGGGGTGCCACAACTGGGACATTTTAAGGGCATATGCCAAGGATGTGTCCCCTGAGGCCGAAGGTTTAAATCGATATTGACAACCTTGGGAATCACATCTCCACCTTTTTCAATGATTGCAATATCACCGATACGAATATCTTTGCGTTTGATTTCATCCTGATTATGTAAGGTGGCACGTGCGATGGTACTTCCCGCCAAAAAGACCGGTTCTAATTCCGCAACCGGTGTTAAAACACCTGTACGACCCACTTGAACCATAATATTCAAAATGCGTGTGGCAGCTTGTTCAGCAGCAAACTTATAAGCGATGGCCCAACGCGGATTTTTATCGGTATTTCCCAAATAGCTCCACTGGCGAATATCATCTAACTTGATCACAATGCCATCGATATCGAAAGGCAAGTTCTTACGAAGAGCTCGGACTTTTTCAGCAAATTCCCATATTTCATCAAGATTTTTGCATCTAGCATATGTATAAAGAACAGGCAATCCTAAGGCCTTTAAGTATTCATGAACTGCATGTTGGCTCGCTAAGCTTTGTATATGTTCATTGGCAATACCGTAAAAAACAATTTCCAATTTTCTTTTGGATGATTCTCTCGGATCCAGAAGTTTTAAAGATCCAGCAGCAGCGTTACGTGGATTGGCCCACAAGGGCTCATCCGCTTTAAGACGTTGTTCATTTAATCTTTTGAAAGCCTCGTGAGGCATAAAAACTTCGCCGCGGATCTCGAGAACCTCAGGAATTTCTTTTTGGTAAATTCTAAGGGGTAATTTTGCTATCGCTTTAATATTGGATGAAACATCCTCTCCCTTGCGTCCATCTCCTCGCGTTAAGCCCCTAATGAAGATTCCATTTTCGTAACGGACAGAGACAGCAATACCATCCATTTTCAGCTCGCAGGTGAAATGGGGATGTTGATCACCCGTCAATTTTTGAACTCTTTTAATAAAGTCAACGATCTCATCTTTACTGTAAGTATTTGCTAATGAGAGCATAGGAACTTCATGAGGGACAGTATGAAAACCACCACTTAGCATTTCTCCAATTCGCTGAGTGGGTGATGTAGGGGAAATCCAGTCAGGATGAGCCTTTTCAATTTCTTCAAGCTCCTTGACCAGCAGATCAAACTCTTGATCTGATATAGTGGGACTATTATCAATAAAATAACGACGATTGTGTTCCCAAACCTCTTTACAAAGTTCATCATATTCATCTTTATTCTTAACGGGCATAGGAATTTACCAAAAGGTGGCTCTAAAAATCGCTGTCGCCAAAGGTGGAAGATGAATTTTTAGTGAATGAGCCTGTCCCGAATGATCAGAGAGAATTTGTGGATGAGGATTACGCTTATCTGATCCTCCATATTTTGCATCATCACTATTAAAAGCTTCCTCAATTGAGGCCAAATTTCTCAGATGAATAACATATTCTGGATAATAATTGGGAGTAAAATTATGCACACACAGCAAAATGCCTTGAGAACTTTTACGGAGGTAACTGATGACACTATTATGATTATCCTTAAAATCAACCCATTCAAAACCTGTAAAGTCAAAATCTCTTTCCCAAAGGGTTCGATTTTGTAAATAAAAATGATTCATTTCTTGAACCATTCTATGTAATCCATGATGGGTTGGATATTGAAGCAAAAACCACTCAATTTGTCCTGTACTTGACCATTCATTCCATTGACCAATTTCTCCACCCATAAAAAGCAGCTTTTTTCCGGGCTGACACATCATATAGCTAAGAAGTAAACGTAGATTGGCAAATTTTTGCCACATATCACCTGGCATTTTACCCAGTAAACTATTTTTTCCATGAACAACCTCATCATGGGATAAAACAAGTATAAATCGTTCAGAAAAAGCATATAAAAGACCAAAGGTTAGATCATTCTGATGAAACTGTCTGTAAATTGAATCTTTGGAAATATAGCGCAATGTATCATTCATCCATCCCATATTCCATTTGAGATCAAATCCAATTCCCCCCTGATCTACAGGATGGGTAATCCCTGCAAATGCCGTGGATTCCTCAGCAATCATCAGAATACCGGGAAAATGTTGGTGAACAATGGAATTGAGATGCTTCAAAAACTCGATTGCTTCCAAATTCTCATTACCTCCATATTTATTTGGAATCCAATTGCCATCCTCACGTCCATAATCAAGATATAACATGGAGGCAACAGCATCCACTCGTAAACCATCGACATGCATTTTGTCGAACCAAAAAAGTGCGTTTGCTATAAGGAAGTTGACTACTTCATGGCGTCCGAAATTGAAGATATACGTATTCCAATGAGGATGATATCCTTGTCGATGATCGGCATGTTCATATAGCGCAGTTCCATCAAAACGGCCTAAAGAAAAATCATCTGTGGGAAAATGACCAGGAACCCAATCTAAGATGACGCCAATATTATTTTCGTGCAGATGATTAACGAACCATTGAAAATCTTCAGGAGTTCCGAAGCGACTTGTGATGGAATAAAAGCCTGAGACCTGATATCCCCAAGATTCATCAAGAGGATGCTCCTGCACAGGTAGTAACTCGACATGAGAGTATCCCATTTTTTGACAATACACAGACAATTCCTGGGCAAGTTCCCGATAGTTCATAAAGCGCCACCCATCCTTTTTCTTCCAGGATCCAAGATGGACCTCGTAAATGTTCATAGGTTTGGGTTCGTCTTTTTCCCGTTGGCGTTTTTCTATCCAAGCCTGATCATTCCATTTAAAAGTATCCAAATTAGCGACGATTGAGGCTGTGGCAGGTCTGAGTTCACTAAATAAAGCCATGGGGTCCGATTTAACTCGTAGATCATGAGATTGGGTACGAATTTCAAACTTATATTTCTCCCCCTCTTTTAATCCCGGTATAAATAGTTCCCATACGCCGCCTCCACCTAAGGAACGCATAGGATTGACACGTCCATCCCAATAATTAAAATCCCCTACGATATAAACACTTCTGGCATTTGGAGCCCACACCGAAAAACGTACTCCTTCAATACCCTCATGATGGGCTAAACGACCACCCATCACATTGTAAAGCCTATAATGAACGCCCTTTCCAAAAAGATAGAGATCCAAGTCCCCCAAAGAGGGTGAAAAGGAATAGGGGTCATGGGCAAGTAAGCCATTTTGATGATACACTTGGTAGTCTTTGTTAGTTGTATGATCAGGAACCTGATACTCAAATAAGCCTTGCGCATGAACTCGTTTAGCTTCAACAGGTTGACCAAATATTTCAAGATATACCGTGCTAGCTCCAGGGCGCCACAGGCGAATGACTTTACTCCCTTGTTTATCCTGATGAAGACCAAGAATATGATGGGGGTCATATTCATCAAATTGAATTAATCGCATATCACTTCCATTTCGTAACAAATTCGGATCATATGCATTTTCTATTTCGTGTCCAAGCCTAAAAATATATAAAAACAAATTGACCACAGAGAAGGCTACAAAGAAAACACAAAGAAAAAAATATTCACCACAGAGCCACAGAGATCACAGAGAATAGAAGCACCACCAAATTGCGAGGCAATTTGTCGGGAGATTCATCGCTTCGCGAAAATGGCTTTCACACATATATCATAAGGCGATGAAAAAAATTTACCACAGAGTTCCCAACCGAAAGGCGGGCACGCCCCTGTAGCGCGGCCTTCATTTCTGTCCGCTTCGGATATGAAAATTGATAACCACTTTATTAGGAATTCACTAGAAATTTCCTAACTCTATATCTTTCTTTTCAAAATTTTTTCTTAGATCTAATCTATTTTGTGTCGCGGCTTTTGAAAAAGCACACGCCCATAAAATTGAGTTTATGGGCGTGCTAACATCCGTTGCCGTCGCGACCGGCACGGCTAACCCTCAAATTGAGGTAAACATGACTAATTGTAATGAAAGTTTGAAAAAGATACAGCAAAAAAATACAGCAATTGAATCTAATGGCAGACCTATTTATACGGCCAATTTAATTGTTGATGCTTCTACAATAAAAGTTGAATTCCTAATTTCTTTATCCACCCATGCTGAATTCAAAAACAATCCTGAAGATATTAAAGTTATTATCGGTATGTGTAAAACCCAAAATGTGAGAGGTGTTCGTTTAATGGGTAAAAAACACCATTGCCACCAACTTGCTGAAACTTTTTTAAGGCATGGCATCAGGCCCTTAATTACTAATTCTACAAAATTAATAGATAAAAAAATTAGAGGAATACCCGTTATTAATGAACATGTAGCCGGTATAGATATCGGTAAAACGATGATATATGTTGCTATCCCACCAAACGTAGATGAAGATCCTACGCGAGCATACGGGACATGTACTGATGATCTCGAAGCCATTGTAAACTGGTTAAAAGAACACAATATTAAAGAAGCTGCAATGGAATCAACAAGTGTTTATTGGGTGCCTCTATACGAAATGTTGGAAAAAAATGATATTAAACCGATTATTGTCAACCCCAAGTATGTTAAAACATTTCCTGGACGCAAAACCGATGTATTAGATAGTCAGTGGCTCATGAGACTCCATGCTTGTGGATTACTGCAAGGCGGCTTTATTCCACTACTAGTTATTCGTGAAATGCGTGATTTAGCTCGTTTTCGTCAAGATGTAATGGGAAGAGCTGCGGACTCCCTTAACATCATTCAAAAAATGCTTGCACTGATGAATATTCAAATTGGGAATGTAATAAGTGATATAAGTGGAAAATCTGGAATGGCTATCATTAAAGCTATTGTAATAGGAGAACGCGATCCCTACAAGTTAGCTGCTTTAGCAGATGATCGTTGTAGAAGCAGTAAAGAAGAAATAGCAAGAGCATTAATGGGAACGTACAATAGCACCTATATATTCATGATGAAAACTGAACTAGCAACTTACGAGTATCTACATAAAAATATTGTGGAGATTGAGCTTAAGATCAGAGAATTACTCGAAAAACTCCCAGAAAAAGAGGGTTTGGCTCCTTTACCCCAACGTTCTAAAAAAGAAAAGAAGAAGACTGACTATAATAGAAGTCCTTATTGTTTTGACATGCGCAGCTTACTTTATAAAAAATTTGGTTATGATTTAACAATCCTTTCCGGAGTTGAAGACTCCATAGCCGCGATTCTTATTTTTGAGACTGGAGGCAATATGGATGCTTTCCCAACCTATAAGCATTTTGCATCATGGAATGGAACCAGTCCAGGTAACAAAGTCTCAGGAGGTAAAAGATTGAGCGGAAAAGCCCCTAAAAAGTTTAGTCGTGTAGGACAGGCATTACGGATAGCTGCAAATGCAAACTATAAAGCAGATAGTGCTGTAGGTGCGCATCTTCGACGACTAATGCGAAATGGTAAAAGCAAAAAAGAAGCCCGCAAAGCAAGTGCCCATAAGATAGGCACACAAGCATACAATATCATGAAATTTGGACAAAGTTATGCCGAAAAAGGCGCAGCAGAATACGAAAAAAAGCATGAAGAACGCAAAATCAAAGCGATGACAAAAACGCTCAATGCACTGGGATATGATGTTATTTTAAAAAGAGAAGTAGCGTAATAAATAGTTTTATAAAAAATAATAATTATATTAGTTAATAAAAATTTATGTGTATTGAAACGAAACAAATTGATAATCAATCTTTAAAAGGGAGCAAGAAAAGTCGAAAAGCAATAAAAATTAAACCCATTAACAAGACCTTAGCAATGTATTTAAAACAAAAGACCGTTGTGTTCAGTGGTGCTTTATGCCCGTCACAGAGTTTGGTTAAACGAGTCGCCGAATATATAATTGGAGGAAAAACGATAATCAGAATCGTTAAAAACCCCGCTCTAAAGATTGTTAAATCTTATAGCGACTCAAATTTTTACGATGCAAGGCAATGTATAGAAGGATTCTAATGAATACAAGTTAACAAAAAGACATCTTAGCAGAACCTGTAACCACTAAAATATTATAGGAAAGTTACTGTGGTGGTTATTCTAAAGAAAACTACAAAGAAAACAAACAAGAATTAAACATAATATAAGACAATATTACTTATCCTTTATACTTTTTTTCTTGCTTGTTATCTCTGCCGTTTCCTCTGTGGTGCATAATTTTCTTTGTATTTTTAGGCTGGGGCATTGCGGTTGGCTTTCATCATCCAGACATGCGATTCTGCCGCAAAATTGAAGAAAAAGATCACGGAAGGAGTAAGAATAGCCGTAAAAGGAATCATCGTAAAAAACCATTGGAGAATTTGATGTACTGGGGTCTCACAAGCAAAGCAGACCGACCCTGTCATCCAAGCCGCCAACGATAGAAATCCTACAATGACCCAGAGGGGAAAAGTAGCAACCAGAACAAAAATAATATTTGTAAAGATGTCGCTTTTTAATTTTTTAGACAATGTCTGCGAGATTTGAATGCGATTTAATCCCTTCAAGGAAATAACAGGTGTGACAAAAAAGAGAATAGCTAAACTTAAGACACATAGAATCAATGATCCTAAATTAATTAGGAAAGGACCAAAGGCCAAAATTGCACTAAAAAAAGATCCGACTCCGGGAATTTCTCTGAGCAGAAAAAAAACTCCTAAAAGCATCCAGAGTAAAAGATAGCTCAAAATAATCGGGATACAAAAGTAAAATGCACCAATAATAACTTCCCAGGATTTTCCTAGTATTTCTGTATATCGAACCTGTTTCTTTTTGACTTCATCATGATAGATGCGGATAAGAATGATCCCCATCGAAAGCAAGATACCGGCTGATAAAAAAATCGGGAGGAAAGTAAAACTCATCAGCAGCCATTCATTGGCACCCACAGCTAAACCTTTGAAAAAAACCATGAGTACACCGCATAAAGCTAAGACGGTAAACACTAATAAAAATTTCTTTTTATTCAAAGTGAGCGATAAAGCTCTATTAAACATCATTTGTAGATCAGTAAAAGTCATAATAAGATTATTTTCTTGGTTTATAAATATATTTAGGTCGGACAATGGGTGTGCCTTTGCCATCGCGAGCTTCACATCTTTCATAAACTATTTGAATTGAAATTCCTACAACTCGTGAAAGACTAAAAAGAATGGTGAAATATTCAGGATAATGAAACCCTGCTGCTGCCAATACTGTTCCTGATATTGCATCCACATTAGAATAAGGATCCGAAATTTTGGGATTTTCCTTAAGAATTTTGGGGCCTACAACACGTAAGAGAGAGGTAATTTTTACAAGAGGATGGTTAGGATAGTTTTTTTGGGCGTAATCATAAAAAACAGTACCTCGAGGATCTTCAACACGTAATACAGCATGACCAAAACCAAAAATGAGTTCGTTATTGGCCAATTTTTTCCTTAGAAATTCTTCCATCTGTTCAGGTGTCGCGTTAGGTCCTAATTCCTTCAACACATCTTCAACAAATTCCAAGCAATCCTGATTAGCTCGACCATGTCGTGGACCTGCCAAAGCTGCCAGCGCGGAGACTAGAGAATTGTACATATCAGATAGACTTGAGGCAGTGGCTTTACCTACAAAGGTGGAAAGGTTCCCTCCCCCATGATCATAATGAAGAATATTAAAAAGTTTTAAAACTTCAGTTAATTTAGGCAGGTCACGATTAGGAACATTGAGCATTTGGGCAAAGTTCTCCATATAGCCCAGCTCCGGCTTAGAGGCAGGCGTTGTGCCCCATCCTGCATGATAGTTAATAACTGTAGCCACGATTTGAGGCATTTTGGCAATAACATTCAGGCAGTCCTCTTTATAATTGTCTGTGCCTTCAAACGTTTCAGCTATAAGCAAGGCTTCACAGAGCAATTTCATAGGATGTCCTCTTCGAGGCAACATGCAGATATATTTTAGCATTTCGGGAGAGCAATTGGAACGCTTTTTCAACTCTTCTTTAAAGTCTTTAAGTTCTTCCTCAGAAGCATCTTGCCCTGTATGGAGAAGATAGATGATTTTTTCCGGCCCCCAATCGATGATTTCATCGACAGGTTTTCCAACGTAACTCACTCCTTTAATAGGGTCGACAAAAGAGGTAGTGCAGTACCCACAAGGATATCCTCTTAAACCTGTTTCTAAGTTTTCTTTTGTAATTTGAAAGAGGACTTCCTCACTCATTTTTATGGCTCCTATTTAAGTTCATTTACAAGATTGCGTTCTTCCATAAGTTCTTTTTCAGTTAAGGCAATTTTATTTTTCAAAAATTCATTCCAAGGTAAATCCTTTACAATTTCAAAGGTGCCATCGCCTTTAGAACGGCACGGGAAAGAGAAAACCAGATTATCTTGGATTCCATAAGGATTTCCATCACTAATTACACCGGAAGAAAACCACTCTCCCTTCGGTGTGGGTTTGATGCGCTCTTTCATGGCATCAATAGCTGCACTGGCCGCCGATGCTGCTGAAGATTTGCCACGGGCAGCGATCACTTCTGCTCCCCTTTTTTGCACCTTATTCATGAAATCATTCTCTAGCCAATTGCGATCTTTTATCCATTCGACAACCGGTTTATCTTTGATGCGTGCATTGAAAAAGTCAGGTACCTGCGTGGAAGAATGGTTCCCCCAAATAATAACATTTTTAACGTCAGACACATCTACCTGAGCTTTTTTGGCTAGAAGACTGACTGAACGATTTTGATCCAATCGGGTCATGGCATGAAAATTTTTTTTGGGAATACGTGGAGCATGATTCATGGCAATTAAACAATTTGTATTACAGGGATTGCCTACCACAAGAACGATGACTGCTGGTTTAGCGGAATCATTCAAAGCCCTCCCCTGCTCGACGAAAATCTTAGCATTTTCATTAAGCAGATCTTTCCTTTCCATACCCAGACCACGAGGTTTAGCACCCACTAGAAAGGCATAATCAATATCTTTAAAAACCTGAAAAGGATCACTTCCAATAATAATTTCTTTCAGTAGAGGAAAAGCACAGTCTTCTAGCTCCATAACAACGCCACGTAGCGCCTCCATAGCTTCCGGTATCTCCAGAATATGTAACGCAATAGGTTGATCATGACCTAATAAATCGCCGTGTGCAAGACGAAACAATAGACTATAAGCTATCTGTCCAGCACCACCGGTAACAACAATGCGTTTAACTGTTTTAGTCACTTCTAATTCCCTTCACTATAATCCCAAAAATAAATTTTAAGCTTAAAAGTAATTTTGTCCAAGAGAAACATCAGTGGATTGAATTTAGTTATTTTAAAAGATCTATAAGTTCCCAATGCCCATTTTGCTTAGTATAGTCTAAAGGAGTTTTTCCTAGATGATCAGGCTTATTGTGATCAGCTCCATTTTGTAATAAGAAAAAAATCATTTCTTGTTCACCTGCGCCAGCTGCATAGGATAAAGGCGTACGACCATCGAAATCTAGTACATCTACATCTACCCCATTTATTAAAATCAGCTTCATAATTTTTACATACCCCGTCATAGCAGCTATATGCAGTGACTGGATTCCTTCTTCCTTCGAATGTATGCAAGCATCGGCCTTTTCTCCTAATAAAAATTCTACGACCTCAGTGTGACCTTGAAAGACTGCAAGCATCAAGGCTGTCCATTGTGCATTATCATAAGCATTAATATCATAGTAAGGCCTGAGTAGTTTAATGATATCTAATAGTCCCAAATGGACTGCCCAAAGCCATGGAGATTTTCCTGTTAGGTCTCTTATATTTGCAGATGCACCTTTCTGCAATAAAAACTTGATAGTTTCCACTTGTTTGCCTAGTACAGCGTAAGCCAGAGGAGTTAAACCATTTCTGTCTATAGTATCAATGGGGGTTTTATCTAATAAAAGCTCAACAATTTGTAAATGGCCTTGATTGGCAGCAATATGCAAGGGTAGACTACCATCGATATCGGGGATAAGTGGATCTGCACCTTCTTTTAATAAAAATTCTACTATTTCAAAATTTCCCTTATCTGAAGCAGCATGTAGCGCAACTTCCCTTTCCTCATCCCTAGAATTAATATCTACATGATTATCGATCAGAAGTTTTACAATTTCCAGAACTCCTTCGTTAGTTGCCCAAATCAAAGGAGAATTTTTTTCGAGATCGTAACCCTCTTTGATTAACTCCTTAAGTTTATCTATATCATGCTCAACGATAGCATTAATAACGGGAGAATCGAGCTCTTTTAAAATTTGCAGCTGTTCATCCGAAAGAATTCTTTTGATTTTTTGATTTTGATCTAAGAGCTCACAAATTGCGATATGGTTATTTTTATTTGCAAGGTCCCATGGAAGATTTCCAATGGCATCATGGAAATAGGGGTAAGCTCCTTTTCTAAGCAAAAATTGCACAATTTCAATTTTGCCAGTTTCTGCAGCTATATGAAGTGGAGAACGTTTTGTTAAATCGACTGCATCAATATCAACTTTATCATCTATTAAAAGCTTAACAATCTCTAGATGACCTTCAGAAACTGCCCAATGTAAGGGTAAACAGCCTTTATTAGCTGGGGTATTGAAATAGTCCCTCTTATTAATTAATTTCTTAACCATTTTCATATCATTCTCGACGATGGCGAATATAAGCGGAGATGCATTGCGGGCTTTTAAGATTTCTAGTTTTTCAGCTAAAAGATGATCTTTCTTTTGTATGTGCACTTCTTGTTGCGGCGGATCCTGTTTTATATTTGGCTCTTCAAGTATAATTTCTTTTTTAGGATTCTCTAATTCTATCTTGGGAATAGTATTTTCCTGTTGAACCACTTCTTCTTTTTTTAGGTCATTCTCTACTAAAATCTCCAAACTTTGAGGGGCAGGATTAGGCTCCTCCTTCTGCTCTTCAGGCATGGGAAAAAATTTTTGTCTTTCTTCTTGGACTTTTTCTACCTGATTTAAAAGCTGGTCATGTACTGGCTTTTCTTTAGAAAGATCCTTAGCTGAAAATTTCTTCACTAAGCATCTAAATGCTAATGTGGTTAAAAGACCAAAAAATGGCAAAGTCAGTATTGTGACTAGTGCAGTAACAGCTCCGACTATTATTTGTTCTTTTGTTTTAAGGAACTTAAAATCCTGCAAAGCATGATATTTTGGTGAACAAGGATAACAGAGGGAAATAAAATTTTGACAAATTTTCATAAAAATAATAATTTTAAATAATTAGAAAGGTTTAGTTTAACATATTTCTTAAAACAGATCAATAAGTGAGAGATTTTTTGCGGTCAAATTTGGAGTGCGGTGATTTAGAGTTTTATCTTTTTATCCAAGCCAATATCAGTCCCACAAAACAAACAGAAATGATAAAATAATCCCCCCAAATGGAATAAAGTGTGGGATAAGAAAAAATGGGAACTTGAAGGTACAAAGCTCCTGGTTTCCAAATTTTCTCATGAGGATTATTCCCTAAGGTTTTGATTTCTCGACCAAAGCTATCAAAGCCACAGGTAATACCCGTATTGCAGGATCGAATGAGTGGAATTCCATTCTCCACTGTTCGTAAACGGGCATGGTCACAATGTTGCTGAGCTACATTGGGGTACCAGGCATCACTAGTGAGATTGACCAATAATTGCGCTCCTTTTAATCGATTTTCACGCATCAAATGGCCAAAAGTTTCTTCATAGCATATAGAAGCGCCCAAAGGAACTTTTGCTGGAAAAATTTTAGCCTCTTCGCCAGGAGTAAATGATCGCGTAATCCCATAAATAGCAGCTAAATTACCACAAAAAGAAAAAGGAATGTATTCTCCCATAGGAACTAGTATGCGCTTATCATAACGTTTGAACGGTTTCCATTTTTGATCAGTCGTAGGCTCTGCATATTGAGCCGAACTAAAATATTTTCGACTTCCATCTAGAAAATCTTCTACATCTTCCATTCCAGCGACTACAGAAGCATTAAAAATATTGGCTAAGGCTTGCAGCCAATAACCATTGCTAACCATCCATACAGTTCCTGACGGAGTTTGATATTTAGAAGCTAAAGGTTCTTGGGGATCAGGTAAAAGATGATGAGTATGCTCTCCTAAAATTTCTAAAAAAGTTTTTTTAACATCCTCATGCCTAAATATCGGCGTATAGGTCGAAAAGGGAACAATAAATTCCGGCAAGACAATAAGATCAGCTTTTTTTCCCAGATGCTCTTTGGAAAGGATGAGAATTTGGGTCCATTCCGATTCCACAAATTTCACAAAAGAATGCATATCTCGGAATTTCATGCTTTCTTCAATCGGAAATACCGGTTGTATAAGAATGGCGCTAAATGTTTCCTTGATGTGAGGAGGATCGTAAATCTTCAACTGGACATAGCCAAAAATAAAAGGAAATGCAATACAAGATACCCATACTACAAAAAGTTTGTATGATGGCCATTCTATCCAGACTTTTAATCCTAAGAGATTGATGAATAATACCCAGAAAGACATCCCATAAGCTCCCCACAGGGAAGCTGTTTGTAAGGTGTATAAATTTGCAGCAAGACTCATTCCTATCGGATTAAAGGCAAAACCGGACAAAACAAATAAACGTGACCATTCCAATAATACCCAGCAGCTCGTCATGAAGATGATGTGGCTCAATTTGGTGATTTTTTTGCGATCAGCCAGTAATCCAATCAATCCAAATTGTAAACCAAAAATCAATGAAAATAAAAGATGGACTGCAATGATATACATGTATGGATGAGATAAAAACCAAGAAAGCTGAACCCATTGTACAGCTGTAAACCAAGCAGTAGCTAACCAGAACCGTTGTTTTCTACTTTCTAATGAGATTAAAAGATGAAAGAATAAGGCAAATCCAATGATTGAGGCTAATATCGAAAGAAAATGGCTCGATACAGGTTGGCCAAAGGAAACAATCAGAAAGGATATAAGGATGACAATGATCTGCTTAAGTTTAGTTTGAGGAGAGACCATCATTTGTCATAACATCAGGTTATTACTTCTGAAATTGGCCATTATTTAATGCTTTCGCTAAGAATCCTTTCCCATTTTGTCTTGCGAGATCTTCTGGACTTTCATTATATTTGTTTTTTTTATTTAACGCTCCATGTTCCACTAAATAGCCAGCAATAGGATAGAGAGTTTTTATAGCCGCTATATGTAGCGGAGTTAAATCTTCATCATTTACTGCATTAATATCCATTTTAAATGTTTCAACAAAATAATGCAAAACCTGTTCATACTCGTATCTAACTGCCAAATGTAATATTGAATTCCCCTTTTCATCTCGCTCATTTGGATTTAGTTCATTATTTTTTAATTTTTCGATAATCTCTTTTTCCTTGTAGAACTTATTAACCCCTCGAATAAAATAATCTTTAAGTGTTTTTTGTTGAGGGTTATCGATATCATTGGCTTTCTTTTGTTCTTGCAGGATTTCATCTTCTTCTTTTTTCTCTTCTATACTTTTTCTCTTTTCGTTTAGCAATTTAACGAGCTCAAAAATTCCTTTGTCGTTTGCCAAATCCTCAGGCAGCTTGCCATTCTTATTTTTTTTAGTTACATCGGCTCCAAGCTTAATTAAAAATTTGGCAGTTCTTATATGATTGGGTAATTCTGCTGCCCAATGAAGAGGAGTTGAACCCTCATGATTGACTCCATTAACATCCATTTTTTTTGTTTCAACAGCATGCTCTATTATATCGCAAAATGCATAACGAACAGCAAAATGTAAGATTGAGTTTCCCTTTTCGTCTACATCAGCAGTACTGATTTCTCCTTTTTTTACTTTTTCAAGAATCTCAGGCTGACTTAATTTGGAGAACATTTCATCAAGAGGTTTTGGATTATTTTGTTTGCCTTCCTTTTGCTGTACATTATTCTGTTTTTCTTTTTTCTCGTCTTCGAGATTCTGTTTTTCTTTTTTTTCAATTTTATCTTCTTTTTGCTTGACCTGATCTATAAACTCATTTCTTCTTCTTGGAGCCTTTTCTTTAATTTCTCTAGCTAAATCAGAATGTTCATAATCTGTTGCCATATCCGAAGGAGATGTATCATTTTTATTTTTATTATTTTCCGCTCCGTGCTTGATCAGATAGAGTGCCACATCTCTTTGATTATGCTTAGCAGCTAAATGAAGCGGTGTGAGCTGATCCCTGTTTACAGCATTGACATTTATTTTCAGTGTTTCAACAGCATAATCTACAACAGTTAGATAACCCTTTTCAGTTGCTAAATGTAAAAGGGTATTTCCTTTTAAATCCAGTTCCAATTGATTATATGTTTTACCATTTTTTAATTTTTCTAAGATAAAGGCCTCTTGACCCGCTCTATTAGGTTCATTAAAATATTCTTGGAAAGTCTTGAATTCTTTTTGTTCTATTTCCGGAGGGTTTTGTGGGTTGGGAACTTCCTGAGCAACTTTATCATTTTTTTCTTCTTGTAGTTTTTTTTCAACTCTTTGAACATAAATGATATCATTGAGAGCGTTGTGTACCCAGGTCTGATTATGCACATCTGATTCAATATTTTTGATATCAAGATCTTTCGGAAGTCCCTCCTTGAGCTCTAAGCGTTTTAGCCATTTAATAAAACTCTTGCAGTTTAAGTAATAGTTTCCATCCTTGCCAGCTACAGCAACCGTTATATGAAATATCTCTAATATCCGCCCAATAAAATTACTAAAACGTCCATGAAAACCATTGATGCCTTTTATAATTTTATCATCTTTGGTATACTCATCATTAATATCATCAATATCAAATCTGTTAAACGGATTTTTAGTAATTGAAAAACTTCCGGCCATCATGATTATTTCTCCAAGACTTAGAGGATAATTATATTGATAACTTGCTTTTTTTTCAATAAATACTTTGTAAAGAAAACCATATGGAATGTGTATTTTACCACATTCCATATGTTGATTTACTGAATAGTGTCTCTATCTCTTGATTTCGACATCTTTTTTATGAACGATATGGCCACGATCAAAGCCAATAAAGCCAGCACCGCGAGCAGCAATATAGAGTAAGCCACCTATGATAGCCAAATTCGTAAAGAAATGGAACATATCATCGTGTCTTTGTACTGAATCCGGCATCATCCAAAAATCATGCATGATTAATGTTACAGGAATTAAATAAAGAATCAAAATCACGGAAAGCCAACGAACTTTATAACCAAAAACTAGGGATAAACCACCGACAAACTCAATCAGTATTGATAGGCCCAAAAGCAAGGGTACCATGGGCAATCCTTTGGATGCCATATAGCTTGCAGTTGCATCATAATTAGTCACTTTTCCGTAAACGGCCACAAAAAAAAGTATAGCCATTAAGAAACGTCCAATTAACATAAAAAACGATGTTGTCCAACCCATAAATTAAATCCTCCTTTGTGATATAAATAAAACTTTCCTTATACTTTTTACGTTCATTAATAGAAAAGTAAATTTTTACATTTGTGCTTAGAGTTAATGTGCATCTTATGCTAAACTTTTCGTTATGTCTAAGAAAAAACCTTATCGTGAACATCATCTGATCCAACTTCTTGAGGCTTACGAACAGCAAAAATTGCCATTAGATTTACATATCAGTAACTATTTTCGAAACCACAAAGCCTTGGGTTCTAAAGATAGAGCTTATATCGCTGAAACTACCTATTTTTTAATTCGGTGGCTGGGTTTGATTGATTATGTGATGGGAGATGAACCTACATGGGATCAAAGACTTGACATCCTTTCTCATTTTGACTGGAAAAGTTACCAGTCCCATGAAGATATTCCAGCCCATATTCGTGTGAGTTTCCCTGAACCCTTATATCAGCTTTTTTTGGAAAATTATGGTTCTTCCCATACTTCAGAGTTATGTTTAATCAGTAATACAGCTGCTCCTACAACTGTGCGAATTAATACTCTCAAGACCACAGCCTCGGAAATGCTTAAGTTATGGCAAAATCAGTATGAGGTTGAGCCTTGTAAATGGGCAGCTAATGGTATTACTTTTTTAAAAAAGCTCAATTTTTTTTCGATGGATGAATTTAAAAAAGGTTTTTTTGAAGTTCAAGATGAAGGTAGCCAGCTTCTAGCAAACTTAGTCCAATGCCAGCCGGGACAACTGGTAATGGATTTTTGCGCTGGTTCCGGAGGCAAAACATTGGCATTTGCTCCTTTGATGAAAAATAGCGGACAAATTTTTTTGCACGATGTACGCGCTTATACCTTGCAAGATGCAAAAAAAAGATTACGTCGTGCCGGTATACAAAATGCGCAAATCATCCATGCAGAAGATCCAAAACTCAATAAATGGAAAAAAAAAATGGACTGGGTATTGGTAGATGCTCCCTGTTCAGGAACGGGTACATTGCGTCGTAATCCGGATATGAAATGGAAATTTGATATAGAAATGCTAGAGCGCTTGATAGGTCAACAAAGAACCATTTTTGAAAAGGCCTTGAGTTTTATGAAACCTGAAGGACATATCGTCTATGGCACTTGTAGTTTGTTAAAACAGGAGAATGAACACCAGCTTAATCATTTTATTAAGACCTATAATTTAAAGATAGAAGGACAGGTTTTCCACTCTTTTCCCTCTTTAGGGGGGATGGATGGTTTCTTTGGTGTTGTTTTGAAGTTTTGAATGCGCTACAATGCGAGCCTATGAAAAAATTAGGATTTTAAACTAGATATTTATTATGAAAACAAAATTATTATTTATTGTTCTACTAATTTGCTGCGTTATCTCTCAATTGCAAGGGGTGGCTGACCCGATGCTTTTTGGTAAAGAGGATAATCTTCGTCTTGTTATTAATAATCGTATTTTAGCTAAAGTTAATGATAAAGCCATTTCGGTTATGGACGTTATGAAAAAAATGGATGTCCTTTTTTATCGTGAATTTCCTGAATATACCTCTTCTATTCAAGCACGTTATCAATTCTATAAAGTTAACTGGAAACATGTCTTGGAAGAATTGATAAGCAAAGAATTAGTCATGGCTGATGCAGAAGAAAATAAACTTCCTGTCAGTAGTGGAGATGTGCGACAAGAAATGGAAAGTTTGTTTGGTCCTAATATTATTGGCAATCTTGATAAGATAGGTCTCTCCTATGACGAAGCTCAAAAGATCATTCAGGGGGATATCACGATTCGTCGAATGATTTATGTGCGTGTTAACTCTAAGGCTCTCAAAAAGGTGACTCCTCAAGTTGTTCGAGCAGCCTATGAAGAATTTGTTACAAATCCTGCAAATAGTAAACCCGACATTTGGCAGTATCATGTCATTTCCATTCGAGATAAGGATTCAACTCGTGGCGCTGAAGCTGCGAATTTAGCTTATGAATTACTGAATGCTCGCTCTCCTCTTGATCAACTATCAACAAAAATCAAAGAAAACCCCCTTTTTGAAAAAACACAAATCAATGTTTCCGAAGAATACAGTCTGGAGGAAAAAGACATTTCCACTGCTTATAAAGAAATCTTAACAACGATGCAACCTAACACTCATAGTAAACCCCTCGCTCAAAAAAGTCGCTCTGACAAAACTAACAATCTCTTCCGAATTTTTGTTTTTAACGACTTGAAAAAAGGAGGTGTACCCTCATTTAGTGAAATGGAAATCAATATCAAAGATCAGCTTCTAGATGATGCTGTTAACCAAGAAACAGTCGCCTATTTGAAAAAATTACGTAAACATTTCCATGTCCAGGAAGACTATCTTCAAACAGATGAAACTTTTGAGCCTTTTTCACTTAAAACCTAACTTGCAACCTATGATGGCTCAGATTCGAAATTATTTTCTCTCTAGGAGCTCGCACGAAGCTTTGAAAATTTTTAATATGGCTCATTTATTTTTGCGAGCTTCTAGAGGAAAAGAATTCGAATCTGAGCCATCATAGGGCGCAAGTTGGGTTTAAATAGGGATATTTTTTTGAATGCCAATCTATCGTCCAAGCGAATTGCATCAATTTCTTAATGAACTTGGAGTTAGCCCCAAAAAAGGACTTTCGCAAAATTTTCTCATCGATGGTAATATTATTCGTAAAATTGTGGCCTGCTCAGAAATTACATCTCAGGACTTAATTCTTGAAATTGGTCCAGGGCCAGGCTGTCTTTCAGAAGAAATTTTAGATACGGGCGCACAATTGTTGGCAGTAGAAAAAGACCAAATGATGGCTACAGCCCTTCAACGCTTGCAAAAACAGAAAGAAAAGTTAACTATCTTTTGCGATGATATCATGGACTTTCCTCTAGAAAAAGCACTAGCTGAGCGTTTAAAACCCGGACAAAAAGCCATTCTATTAGGCAATCTTCCTTATCATCTTACAACACCTATTCTAGTCAAACTTGTCCCTTTACATCAGTATATTTCTAAAATCGTTGTGATGGTGCAAGAGGAGGTCGCTCGTCGATTTACAGCCCAACCAGGAAGTAGCGAGTATAGTTCCTTCACCGTTTTTTTAAATTATTATTCAACCCCACACTATGAATTTATAGTACGCAAAACATGCTTCTATCCTGTCCCCAAAGTAGACTCAGCCGTTGTTCTAATGAATCTACATCAACCGCCGAACATTTCCAATCCAGAAGGGTTTTTTGAAATGACCCGTACGGCCTTCGGGAAACGTCGTAAAATGTTACGTTCTTCCCTTAAAGAACTATATGCAAGTGAAAAAATTATGCAGGCCCTGTTAGAGATAGGGCGTGGTGCTCAATCGCGTCCGGAAGAGCTATCTTTGACTGAATTTATTAAACTGTTTGAAATTTTAAATAAAGCTCCATAAAAAAATATTCACCGCAGAGCGCGCAGAGTACGCAGAGAGGGGAGCCATCGCCAAAAAACCCTTCCCGTGCCCTTGCCCGATTTATATTGTTTCTAAGTATAGTGTAAAGCGCTTTTCGGGCAAGGGCACGGGCAGGGGCACGGGTTTTGATAGACATATTAAATTGCCCTAGCAATTTAATATTGCTCTCACTGTGCTTTCTGTGGCTCTGTGGTGAATATTTCTTTGGTGATATATTTGCCTTGTGAACTACCAGGAAAAAGCAATTTCAGGGTGAATAAGTCCTAATAAAAGACGAACACGCCCAACCACTATATTTAGGGGTGAGAATAGTAAAGATCCACATCTATCAAGCACGTTAGGTCCATTCTCACGTAAATTGGTAAAATACCTACTCGATGTGAAATTGATGAGATCTCCCAGCATTATAAAAATAGCTGCGGCTAATCTTAAGATTTTTCTTGCTATTTTGAGCGGTATCGTTACGGGTGAAAGAACTAATTGTACTAAACAGATAATCCTTCCCTTGCTACTTCTAAATCTTTTGATTTCAGAATTTGCCCCATATTGATGATACTGATGTTGAAACTCTGCCCTAAAGGGATTAAAACTATGATAGGTGCTTTTAAATTCCATATTTTGTTCCTTGTCAAAATGTTAAAAAAAGTTTTTGATCCATTGTGTCCATGTTTCTTCTAATCCTTCTTGTGCGTACACATAAATCTTTTGAATAAGAGTACCTTCAGAAGTTTTTAACTGTATTTCTCCTACTTGCTGATCTTTTGAAATAGGGAGTTTCAAGGAAAGCCATTGCAGATAACATTTTACTATGGGTTCTTCTGCAGGGTAGAAATCTAAAATAAGATCCTCTTTGGTATATGTTTTTACAGATGTTTCTGCTCCTGCAGGTCTATAAGTAAATTTTTGTTGTCCATTTTTTATGATTACTTTTCGCACTTTTTCTTGATTGAACGCTTCTTCAAACAATTTAGTGGCATCTCGATAAATTTTTCCACTTTCATCACATTTCATTAAAACAGCTATCAATTCACGATCTTCATTCTTTGCAGCAGCCACTAAAGTATGGTTCGCGTTTGTCGTATACCCTATCTTGACACCGATCGCTTTATCATAATAGTATTTACCTCGACGTAGCAAGCGATTTTTTTGTAAAATAATTGTGGAAGGCTGTTTATTCGTCTTTGGACGAATAAATTTGGGAGCAGCAGCTAATTCACGGAAAACTTCATTTTTCATCGCTTCGCGGGTTATGATCGCCATATCATACGCTGTCGTCACATGTTTGGGATGATGCAAGCCATGGGGATTTGTAAAATTTGTATTTTTGCAGCCAAGGCTTTTAATGTAATGATTAAGCTCCACCATAAAATTAGGAATAGTCCCACCAACATATTGAGCAACAACATTTGCGGCATCATTCGCGGATACCACTAGGACTCCAAACAACAGATCTTTTAACCTGAACTCTTCCCCTTTTTTTATTCCCATATGTGTGCTTGCATGTTCAATCCAGAAAGAGGGAGTAGTATAGTTCGATCTTTTCTTCGCTTCTACAGAAATAGATGCAATCGATTCTTGCTCCGCAGCTATAACCGTTGCTAGATGGGATTCTTTTTCCTTTAGGGCATAAAGGACTGTCGCAATTTTGGTAATACTTGCAGGATAATGAGAAGTGTGTTCATTCTTTTCATATAAGATTACACCTGTTTTTGCATTAATTAAAATGGCTGACTCAGATTCAATGGAAACGGAAAGTTTTTCAGCAAAAGCTAAATCTATCCATAAAAAAGGAAGCAAAAGTCCCCAAAAGTACGATAGAACTCCCTTATTTTGTAGAGGATGTATTCCCGACATGAAAAAATCTCACAAATTTTCTAAAGCTTATTTCAGAATCTTAATAAAATTTCAATAAAAATGTGAAATTTCTACACTATTTTCACACTTAAAAACAGTGCTATTATAATTTAAATTGATTTATTATTAATAATAGATTTAAGATAATTATATACTTATTAGAGGTTTTAAATGCATAATTTATCTCTTTTAGAGAAAAGCTTTAAAAAAATTTTTAATAATTTTATAAATTCCCCACCCGAATCAATTATCAATGTGAATTTAACACTTTTGCATGAATTAGATTTACTCCACTATCATTCTAACGGAAATACCCTCAACTCACTCACGCGTTATTTTCAAGTTATTGAAACATCAGAAAAAATCACTCTTTTAAATCAAGAGTTTGTAGTATGGATTGTTCCCGAAAAGGTGAATGAAAAGCCTCTAACCTATATTTTTATTGCCTTAAATCAGGGTGATGAGCCGCAATTAGAGCTCACTTTTATCACCTCTGGTGTGTATAATACATCCCGATTATTATTGCGCGTACTAGAAAAATTTTTGTTTGATATTCAAGAAAATGAGGACTATTTAAACCAAATTAAAAAAGCCTCATAGATTTCTATCTATAGTACTTTACTAAAGTAAGAATATTTTTACCATTTTCGAATTTATATTTAATTTCATCTATAATTTTTAAAACAAAAAAAATTCCATAACCTCCTACAGGTTTAGTTTCTATGATTGCGGAAAGGTCGAAGCATTTTCCCAAATTTAAAGGGTTAAAAGGATAACCATTATCACTAATAATGATAGAAAATTGCTTGAACTCATTACATGTGCACTCTATTTTAATCACTCCTGTTTGATGAGTAAATGCGTAGCTTATAATATTGACAAGAATTTCCTCAACTGCGAGCTCTATTTGATAGATATTAGCATAAAATCCCGCATTAATTCCCTGAGAACAAACAAAATTGAGCATGTCATGCAACTGATCTAAAGAGGGTTGGAATTCTTGCAGCATGATTAAACCAAATTGCGATCTATTTATGGGTTTTATATATTCATAATGAAATCAGCAATTTTTTGCGAAAGGATATGATAGAGGGGTTGAAAAGCCGCATCATAAGCTTCATCGTAGTCAGTCAATTGTCCAAGGGAAAAGATATTAACTCCATGACGTGTTTTTTCATAGTCATGATCAAAATCTACCGTTGCGGTAATTTTGGCCGGTCCTGCAATAGGTTCAGCGGAGTTGCTAGCCATTAAAGTCACTTGTGCAACAACGATTAAACGTGTTTCAGATGGAATAATAGAATGAGTGAGCTTGCCATCATTTTTTCGATCATAGCGATATCCAATATTTTCATTTTCGAATTCTAACATTTCAACAAGTAAAGTTAGGTCTCCTCCCCATTTTTCATATTGAAAACCGCTCTCAGAGGAAATGACCTTAACTAGTGCAGAAGTCATACGTCCATCTTGGTCATTCTTTACATAAGGTATAGAAATGGTCCTATAAAGCGCGAGAGTTCCTGAAGGACCCGAATGATATCCACAAGAGGCTAAAAGCAAAGAAAGGATGCACAAAAAATAGTTCATTCTTAGGAAATCGATTTTTCTGTTACAACTTTCATTGAATTTTTTGGGATTAAATTTTCTTCATGGTAGTTCGGGTCTAGCACATGCAATCTTTCCTTGCATCTCTGCGCAATTTCCGTATTTGGAAACTGTCTTACAGCATTGTAATAATAGATAATGGATGCGCGTGGTTGATTCACTTTTTCATAAAATTTGCCTGTTTCATAAAGAGCCCCGGCATAGAGTTCTTTAATTTGCTGGACATTATGTACGACATCATTCAATCGTTCTTCTTTAGGAAATTCTAGTTTAAATTTACGCGCATTGAGCTCAGCGAAAGCCAAAATATCGGGATTTTGCGGTTCGCTTTTACATAAATCAATATAGATACGGCTAATAATTACATAACAATTTGGAGCCAACTCACTCTTAGGAAAACGTTTACTAAGAAGCTGAAAGGAATCAATACTATCTCTATATTCGCCTGTTTCCCATAATAAAAAACCTTTTGAGTAAAGAGCTTTTGTAGCCATTTCATTACTTGGCATAGCTGCAATCACTTCGTCATAAATTTTTAGAGCCATAGTTCGCCCTGTTGCCCATTTAGGGAGCTGCTTAGTTCCAAAAAAACGACGACGTGCACCACAACGAAATTGCTCTGCTATGTAATATTTATACTCTATAGCGCTCAAAAAATATTTCGGATTATTTTGACATTTAAGATATTGAGTAAAGGCATCATTAGCAAAATCGTATTCCTTCATATTGAATTCTGCTAGCCCAAGATAATAAAACGCTTCTTGTCCAAAAGGACTATTTGGAAAATTCGTCGAAACAATTGCAAATTGTTGAGCAGCTTCTCGCCAATCACTATTTTTTATAGCAGTCATTCCTAAATTAAAATGTTGTTCAACAGGAAGCGTTGCAATGATATCAGCATTGACAAGCCGACCATTTTGAATGGTATAAGCTGCCTCTACTGATGAGGTACCTAGACCAAGAAAAACAATCGCCACACTTAGACAAACCTTTATTTGTTTCATAAAAGACTCCTTAAGCTTAACTGGAAAGGATAAGACATCCCTAATAAAAGGTAAAGAAACAATATTACCATAGAGGGAACTACCCTTAAGAGACGAAAAGGACAAAGGGGACCTAAGTTATTTTAGGTCCTTTTTGTCCTTTTCGTCCCTTAATACCCCTCCTTTTTAATAAAGGGAAAGGCTTGAAGTTTAGCTTCAAGTGTGGAATTGAGAGTCACACCCCAGCTACTGTCCACATGCAAAACTGCATGGATAAAATTCTGACAATGGAATTCGATTTGAACGGGTGTGTTTCCTCGATGAGCACAAAAAAGCTCTTTCAATTCGACAATATGGCTTAAACGAACTTGATCTAGATCTAATTTTACTGATAGGGTTTGCGTGGGTTTTGCTTCTTTCTTATTCAATTTAGCATCCTTCGGTTTTTCATTTTTTTTATGCCTTCCCTCATTTGCTATTTTGGCAAAGCGAGCGGCTTGCATTTTAGCTTTATCGTAAGCACGATCGCACTCTTCAATCATGGCTTCATTAGCTTTTGTTAAATCATCAAACCATTTA
The DNA here is from genome assembly GCA_963833865.1 of uncultured Parachlamydiaceae bacterium. Lineage (GTDB taxonomy): Bacteria > Chlamydiota > Chlamydiia > Chlamydiales > Parachlamydiaceae > Neochlamydia. The sequence goes on from CAWHZN010000011.1 coordinate 298,321, forward strand.
CATGAAAGGCGAGGCAATTCGTCTTTCTTATCTACTTGAATGACAGCGTATAATAATTGGTTTTCACGTAAAAGCAAGCTTTTTTCTTCAAACAAATCGGGCCAAATAGGAAGTTCATAGCGATCCATTCCATCACTGACGATTAAGATGGCAAACTTTTTCTGAGTTTTGGAAGCAATGCGTATCTCAGCGGACTCAACCAGTACTGCTGTACGGAAAACAGCATCGTGATTTAGATTCTCCACTTGGCTTAAAGGTAGACATGAAAGACGCTTGATGATATCGCGATAACCGTCCATTGGATGTCCGGTAAGGAAAAATCCCAAAAGTTCCTTTTCACGCAAAAGAATATCTATTTTAGAAGTTTGCTTTTTTACCTCAGGGGGTTTATTAAAGCGTGATTCTGAATTTTCACCCATTAGGGAAAAGAGGGATAAAATACCTTGAGAAGCTTCCTGTTTTTCTTTGGAGACAGTTTCATAAATAGGATCAATGTTTTGACGTAAAGCATCACGAGACCATCCAGTAAAATCGAAACAGCCCGCATCGACAAGATTTTCAATAACTTTTTTTCCTACTTTTGTATGGTCGATACGCTTGATAAATTGATATAGACTCGAAAAGAAACCGGCTTTCGTTCTTTCCTTGATTATAGCCTCAACCACCCCCTCACCTACGCCCTTTATCCCAGACATGGCGAAGCGAATCCCCTGCAGGGTTGCAAAGAAAGTTGAATGAGCTTCGTTGACATCGGGAGGAAGCATAGCGATTCCCATCGCTTGGCATTCTCCAATAAATTTTGTGACTTTTGTTAAATCATCGCGGACACAGGTCATCAGAGCAGCCATCCATTCCTTAGGATAATTGGCTTTAAAAAAAGCGGTCACATAAGAAAGATAGCCGTAAGCTGCAGCATGTGATTTGTTAAAGCCATAGGCAGCAAATTTTTCCATCTTATCAAAAATGAGCATGGAGGTATGTTCATCAATATTATTTTCAAGCGCTCCTAAACGAAATTTTTCGCGTTGAGTAGCCATCTGCTCCATGTCTTTTTTTCCCATAGCACGACGAAGAACATCGCCTTCCCCTAAGGAAAATTTGGCAAGCTTACTGGCAATTTGCATAACCTGCTCTTGATAGACCATAATGCCATAGGTTTCAGCCAAAATGTCCTTCATCCAAGGATGATCATATTCAATAGGTTCACGGCCATGCTTGCGGTTGATGAAGGAAGGTATCATATCCATAGGACCCGGACGATAAAGCGCGCCTACAGCAATGATTTCCTCGAATTTATCCAGATGCAGTTGGCGAGACAAATCTTGCATACCACCGGATTCTAGTTGGAATATGCCCATCGTTTCGCCCTGATTTAACAAATTAAAAGTACGCGAATCATCTAGAGGCAAATCGACCCAATCAATATATTTGCCTGTAACTTTATTGATAGCGTCCACGCAAATCTGTATAGCCGTTAAGGTAGTAAGACCTAAGAAATCCACTTTAAGCATTCCGACAAGTTCTACAGGCTTCATGGAATATTGGGTCACGGGCATGTCAGAATCTTTAGAGACGCATATAGGAATAAAATTTGTGAGAGGCTTACCGCTAATAATAATGCCGGCAGCATGAATACCTGTATTACGAATAGACCCTTCCAATGTTTTGCCGATGTCTATGATCCGTTGGGCATCTTCATCTTGTTCATACATTGCGCGTAGATCATGATCTTTTTCTAATGCTTTCTCTAGGGTAATGTTCAGGTCTTCCGGCACTAACTTGGCAATTGCGTTGACCTTAGATAGGGGCACGCTCAGAACACGGCCAACATCCTTGATCGTCATTTTGGCCTTCATTGTGCCAAAGGTAATGATTTGCGCAACATTATCCTTACCATATTTTTGCAAAGTATAATTAATTACCTCCCCTCTTCTATCCATGCAAATATCAACGTCTATATCGGGATAAGAAATACGTTCCGGATTGATAAAGCGCTCAAAAAATAAATGAAAACGAAGAGGCTCAATGTCTGTTACACCTATAAGATAAAGGACAATAGATCCCGCACCAGAACCTCGTCCAGGACCTACTGGTATCCCATTGCGCTTAGCCCAATAAATAAAATCCCAAACTATAAGCAAATAGTCACTCATTCCTTTAGGAACGATGACCTCCATTTCATACTTCAGACGTTCCCGAACGATCTGCATAGGTTCTTTATCGGGAAATATCTCTTGAATCTTTTTTAATCGTTCAGGAGTGTACCGCTTGGGAATCCCTTCTTCACATAATTGCCAGAGAAAATCCTCTACAGCTTTTTGCTGTTCTTCTTTAGTATAGGATTTTCCTTCAATGGAAGGAGGGATGTAGACAGGATAATGTTTTGTTTTAAAATCAATAGAAACATTGCATTTTTCTGCTATCTCTAATGTCGTTGAAATGGCTTCTGGAATATCTTTAAATAGTTCAATCATTTGCTCAGGGGATTTAAAATAGCACTCATGAGATGGATAGGTACGACGTTTAGGATTAGGAACACGAAATTTGGGATTGCCTAGAGAATCTTTTTCCCAAATTTCTGTCGGTTCACCCGATTGAATATTTAGAAGAATTTCATGAGCGCGCCAGTCGACACGTTCGATATAATGACTATCGTTGGTAGCAACCACTTTGATTTTGCATTCTTTAGAAATTTCTAAAAGGATGGCATTAATCTTGTCCTGCTTGTTTATATAGTCCTGGTAATATTGTTGAAGCCAGGTTTCTTGATAAAGCCCATCGCTTCGCATATCTTCTTCTGACATGCGATGACGTTGCAACTCAAGATAATAATCTTCGCCAAAAAGATCTTGATGCCAGCGAATTTTATCAAGCAAACTCTCTCGTTTGCCGTTTAACGCTTCAAAAGAAGTAAGACTGCTGAGACATCCTGAAAGGCAAATTAGTCCTTCCTTATACTTTTTCAAGACTTCATAGTCAATGCGGGGGTGATAATAAAATCCTTCAGTATATCCAATCGAAGAAAGTTTACATAAATTATGATAGCCTTCCGTGTTTTTAGCCAAAACTGTAAGATGAAAATTAGTGCGAGCCCCATACTCCTTTTTTTTATCAAAACGGGATTCGGGCGCTACATAGAATTCGCAACCTAAAATCGGTTTAACACCAGAATCCTTGCAAGCCTTATAAAAATCCACAGCACCGAACATATTGCCGTGATCGGTCAAAGCAACTGCACCCAGTTTCATAGCGGCAGCTTTTTTCACAATATCATAAATGTCTGCTGCTGCATCGAGTATCGAATACTGAGAATGAACGTGTAAAGGAATCCACATAGGCATGATAAGTTAAAGGCATGATAAATTAAATGTGAGTAAATAATAAAAACAAATGGATAAAGAGTAAAGCAGGTTTTCTGTGACGTTGAATAATTACCACTGAGCCCGCTGAGATCACTGATCTGTTTGAAAATTAAAAATTTAACAGGATCGGCTTTGCCGGCAGGATCGCTCGTGGTAGGATGAAACAAAATCCACGAGCTGTTGAGACTGCAGAAACAAAATTCATCACGAGAAAAATTACAAAGTAAATACAAAGGATAAAGATAGGAAATTTTATAATAGGGTTCAATCTAGGTGCCTAGGAGCATTTAACCAGTAAAAAATTATTTATTTTTTGTATTTATCTTTGTAATTTTTTCTTTGTTGAATTTTGTGTTTATCTTGCCACGAGCGAAGCGAGTGATCCTGCCGGCAAAGCCGATCCTATTATTCTGTTTTTTTGTTTGTTTATGTAAACAGATATTTTGATAGTCTGATGCGTATGCCTTTGTATCCAGTTTTCTCGTTTCATACCTGATGTAAAATGTTGGTATCATGTTTAACTGCTGGCTTCCAACTCAGATTCCTGAATTCTGGGCTTACTTTTGACAACTGCAAGCCTTTTATTTTCAGTTACAGACCATAGAGGCAATAGTAATAAGGTTGAAATGATACATGAAATACCTAGGGACCAAAAAAAGCCATCCCAACCGGTTTCTTGCGTAATTTTTCCCAAAGGATATCCCGCAACAGCAGCTCCTAGGTAAGCAAAGGTACCAGCAAAACCATTAGAGGTAGCTGCCGCTTTTTTATGCGATAGTTCTGCGCAAGCTACACCAATTAATAATTGAGGACCGAACACAGCAAATCCAATGATAAAAAGAGCAGCGGAATCTATCAGTGCATAGCCTGCAGGGACAAACCAAAATAAAGCAATCGAAATGAACATAAGAACAGCAAAGAGAACATTGACAGGGCCTCGCTTGGCCGAGAAAAAGTAATCCGATGCCCATCCCGCGGATAGAGCACCAAAAAATCCGCCCACTTCGAAAAGAGATACACAGCCATTTGCAGCTAATTGATTATAACCTTTAGTTTCAATAAGATAAAGAGCAGTCCAGTCATTAATACCTGTTCGGACAATATAAACAAAGAAATAGGATATAGCTAACATCCATACAAGCTTATTTTTTATGACATATTCGATAAGCATTTCGCGTGCAGATAATTCAACCTCTTCTGCTTGTGGGTTAGAGCCTGCATAATCGTTACGGAATCTCTCAATAGGAGGTAGGCCTAGGGATTGAGGTGTATCGCGCAGACGATTGATAAGATAAAAACCACCTAAAATACACATGACACCGGGAATATACATGGCTGACCGCCACCCTCCGAAAAAATAAATACAGAAGCCTACAATCCATGGAATTAAAAAGGCTCCAACATTATGAGAAACACTACAAGAAGACCACCAGGATCCGCGCTCCGAATGGGAATACCATTGAGTAAGAAAACGAACACAAGGAGGCCAGCCAAAGCCTTGAAACCAGCCATTTAATCCCCAAAATAGGGAAAACAAGAGCAAACTCGATGAAAAACCAAATAATATATTAATTACACCTGTGATCATCAGACCAAATGCCATGAAATAACGTGCATTAGAGCGATCAGAAATAATGCCGCTAGTAAACTTACTTACCCCATAGGTAATTGAAAAAATACTGGCCAATATCCCTAATTGGCTTTTATCGAATCCCAACTCGGCAATAATGCCTGGCATAGCAAATGTAAAGCTCTTGCGTGTGAAGTAATAGAACGCATATCCAATAAACATAGAATAAAGAATACGAATGCGCCAGTAATGATAAAGCTTCTTAACTTGCTCCTGATCTTGTATTTCAGGAAGATAGGGTGCAGGTTCTAATAATTTGAGCAACCATCTCACACAATACTCCTTATAGGTGAAAAAGCACTATATATTCATTGCCTCTATTTTTCTCAAGCAATTATTTTATCACATCTAAGAGTATAATTCAATTATAATTTAGGTTGACCTATGGAGGCTAATATGTTAAAAAGCTTTAAACTCGAGTGATTATCTAAATCCTATCAAAAAAGCCCTTAAAGCTATATTTAGGAGCAGATTTAATGCCGAAAACTAATGCTCTGAAGTTTTTTCACGGTAACAATAATGATAAAACTTACTATAAATCCAAATGAAAAGCCTCTAGTTAAGACTTTCGATCAAAAAGTCATCACGATTGGTTCGGGTAAGGGCTCTATAAAAGTAGATCTCTGTCTCTCCGATCATGAATTGAAGCCGATCCATATGAAAATTATAGAAGATGGGAATCGCTTTCTTGTTATTAATTTAGCTAATGACCCTTTTGTAACCTTAAATGGACTTCCCTTTGGAAAAAAAGGATTAAAAAATAAGGATCTTTTGCAAGTAGGTTCATCTATTATTCTGTTTGAAACAAATAGTACTCCTCTAGATAACTCGCAAGATATCTCTCATAATAAAAACACTGAAAACAAAATTAATGATAGTAACTTACAAAATTTATCTCCTGAAATGGAACAATTCGCTGAGAAATCTTTGAAGGAAAGCAATCTAAGAGAAATTGAAAAGCCTGTAGCTTTAATTTCATCAACAAACATAGAAGAAATATCCCAAGAAAACTCAATTTCTTCCGGCAATAAAAAACCTCTTGAATACCATGTGGGAGAATTTGATGACGAAAATGAAAGTTGGACTCCCAAAGGTGAGCCTAGGGATATTAAAGATATTGAACCAGAACCCCCTGCTCGTATTATAAATTGGAAAATGCTCGGAGCTATTGCATTTTCCACAGTATTCATTTTTTTTCTTACTACAGTCGCGATATACTTTAATATTAGAGCAAAGAATGCTCAGGAAGAACTTAAAGCAGCAGAAGGCGTTGCAGATGTGGCGATGGCGCTTAAATATGCTCAAATACACCATATAAAACCGGTTAAAAAAAATTGGTCGGACCCTGAATTTATAAAAAATAGTTTAGCACAGATCATTCCAAATGATTATATTTCTTTGGCAAAAATTGACCATCAAGGACATCTGAATGATACTTCTTATTCACTGCGCATATATACCAATTCTGATTTTTCACAGTTTATAGTTATTGCTCAACCAGCCCCTAGCGTTTTACAATGGTTAACTCCCAAAATTGCCATAGTCATTGATTCAAAACTTATGCAGCTCAAAAAAGTTGTAGATATGAAAACATTGAATCGCTTACTTGTTAACTCGAATAACTTAGACAATTCAAATGCAATTGAAGTTACCCATCTAGTTAAACGCAGTGAACTTATACCTTTAAACAAGCTTGCACTCAATCGCCCAAATCAAGATTTTTCGCCTCCAAAGGCACTATCTCTCCTAAGACCCGGGGCTGAAAATTACATCTATAATGCGCCTAGATACTATCTATTAGGCGAAACTATTATGAAAAGAGCTATTGATCTCATGGAAATGCCTGGAAGTGTGTATGAGATGTCACGTCTCAAACAAGATATGAGCCTTCTTTCTAAAATGCACGATATGGTTCTTTATTCATCGGAAGGTATTCAACTCACCTTGGATGCACAAAAATCAATTTCAGCTTTTGTCGCTAATGCCCGTTTTCTAACGGCATATTTAAAATATAATTCAGAAGGTAAAATTGTAAGTAGTCATTTGATTATCGATGATGAAGGGTCACATTATCAAATACCAGAAACACCTAAAAATACAAAAAAGATTCCCTTGCAAGAGGTTGTAGATCATGCGAATGTTTTAGCTGAAATGGATCAGAAAACAGTTAACTCCGAAGATCCCATTGAAGAACATCCTCTTCTTACTCAATTCATTTCTTTGCTTATCAATAGAAAAAGTGTTCTTTCGCCTTTAAAAGATCAAATGATCGGGTTGCTCGAAGAAGATCTTAACCATCCCGTAGATGAATTTAAAACATCTTTTGAAAAAGCTATTCGTGAATATCAAGATGCCGATGTTCAGCAGAAAAGCGAGATGGCAAAAGCTATTCATCAACTTTCCGAAGAGTATCAATTGATGTCTCTTAATGATTTTATGACCTATTTAAAAAAAGCCGGCATAGGAGAAAGTTGTAAAGAGATCTTAAAATATGCTACTGATTTAAAAGATCAAAATGAAATTTTAGAAAATTTTACTAGATCTATCCAACTTGCAGAAAATTTCAAAGAACTGGATCACATTTTGAATCAGACAAATCATTGGCTAGTTGTAAAAAATTTCTGCGATTTAAATTTATTACAAGACTACCGCCAACTCATCAAGAACGAAGCCATTTCCCAAATAAATAAACTATTATTGTCCTCATCACCCACTCCCTTAACTCTTCATTATGACGATGAACAAAGAACAGCCTTACAACATACTTTGGAGCTTTTACTTGAAAATATCGAAGAACAAACCTATTATCTGACCGAATTTGATTTTTCAATGAAAAAAGAATAAATGATCGTCAATTAATACCTATTAAACACAAAGGATCAAAGATACAAAGAAATTGCTATAAGAAATCATTTAATACCTTCTCTGTGTCTTAGTAACTTTGTGTTGCATTTTTCTAATCTAATTCTTGCGCCTTTTCTCGCTCGTTTTCTCAGTGGTAAATTTTGTTATAATCACTTGTCTTTTTTTTTACCCTTTACCCTTCATCCTTCACCCTTTTATTATTCTTTACCCTTTTTTCGTCTTACTCTATAATTATCACATTAATTATGAGGAATCGTTCTAAATATGACCATCTCATCAGCCCCTGGGGTTTTTGATATTTTGCCTTTGGATACCGAAGAACAATGGCGCAGTTCTTATCTTTGGAATTATATTGAATCTATTATTCGCGAAACCGCTCGCCATTTTGGATATAAAGAAATTCGTACTCCCATTTTTGAAAGAACAGAGCTTTTTACCCGGGGTGTTGGCGAATCCAGTGATATCGTGACTAAAGAGATGTACACATTTAATGATAAAGGTGATCGTTCACTAACTCTTCGTCCTGAAGGTACAGCCCCTGTAATTCGGGCATTTTTAGAACACAAAATGCATACACAATCTTCCATTCATAAATTATTTTATATCGGCCCCATGTTCCGTTACGAACGTGCTCAAGCCGGCCGTTATCGTCAACACCATCAATTTGGTGCAGAAGCTATTGGAATCTCTGCTCCCGAACAGGATGTTGAGCTCATTGATCTTGTTTATACCGTTTATCAAAAATTGGGCTTGAAAAATTTACAAGTATACATCAATTCCATAGGCAACCCGGAAAGTCGTTTTGTTTTTCGAAGGAGTCTTCAAGATTATCTTAAAAATTACTACGATCAACTTTCAATGGATAGTCAGCGACGTTTCTCTAGCAATCCTTTGCGAATCCTGGATTCTAAAGATCCAAAAGATCAAGAAATTGTCAAAAATGCACCCAGCATTCTTGATTTTTTAGATGAAGAAAGTGCAGCTCAATTTAATTCTGTTAAACGTCTCCTCAATAATCTTCATATTCCCTACGAAGTCAATCCCCTACTCGTTCGAGGCCTTGATTACTACAACAAAACTGTTTTCGAAATTACTTCCGGTGAACTGGGTGCTCAAAATAGCGTCGGCGGCGGCGGCCGTTATGACGGGTTAATGAAAACTTTAGGGGGCCCTGATCTTCCCACAATAGGTTTTGGAACAGGTCTTGAAAGAATTCTTCAAGCTATGTTGAAACAACAGGTGCAAGCTCCTCTCCCCCCTGCACCGGAAATTTTTCTCATTCCTCTGGGTGAAGATGCTAAAGAAACCTGTTTTTCAATCGTTCATCAGCTGAGACTTCTAGGAATCCCAAGCGATATGGATCTTAGCGGCAGGAAATTAGGCAAAGTCATGCAATATGCCAACCAAATTCGAACGAAATATGTGGTTGTAATAGGCGATGAGGAGCTAAAAAATCAAGAAGCTGAATTAAAAGATATGCTCTCAGGAAATAACTTAAAAGTGCCATTGAAGAATTTGGCGAACATCTTGCAGCAAAAACAAAAGGATACTGAATGATTAGTTATCGTCGAACCTTTAACTGTGGCACTTTACGCAAAGAACATGTAGGACAAACAGTTACACTTGCCGGATGGGTCCACCGTCGTCGCGACCATGGGGGGCTTATTTTTATCGATCTGCGGGATAGATTTGGTCTCACGCAGCTCGTCTTTGACCCGGAGAAAAGCCCAACAGCACATTCGGTTGGTGAAAAATTACGATCCGAATATGTAATTGCAATTGAGGGCACAGTTATCCCTCGCCGTGAAGGAATGGCAAATCCGAAATTAGGCACAGGTGAAATTGAAGTCCAAGTGAATGCGATCGACGTTCTTTCTAAAGCGAAAACTCCGCCTTTTTCTATCTGTGATGAACAGATCGAAGTCAACGAAGAGCTTCGTCTAAAATATCGTTATCTCGATATTCGTCGCGGAGATGTTGCAGACAAATTGGTCAAAAGACATAAAGCGATGTTAGCGACTCGACAGTTTTTGGATCAGAATGGCTTTTTAGAAATTGCTACACCCATTTTAGGCAAATCAACACCTGAAGGCGCACGCGATTACTTAGTTCCTTCACGTATGTCTCCCGGAGCTTTTTATGCTTTGCCACAATCCCCTCAAATTTTCAAACAGCTTCTCATGGTCTCGGGTATGGACCGCTACTTCCAAATTGCTCAATGTTTTCGCGATGAAGATTTGCGTGCTGACCGTCAACCTGAATTTACGCAAATTGATATTGAAATGAGTTTTGGAACCCCAGAAGACTTAAAGCCCATCATTGAAGGACTTTTGAAAAAGATATTCAAAGATTGTAATAGCGTCGAGTTTCCCACACCTTTCCGCCGCATGGCTCACAAAGATTGTATGGACCGCTATGGCACAGATCGACCTGATCTGCGTTTTGGCATGGAGTTAATAAACTTAAATGATATAGCAAAAAAATCCACCTTTTCTGTTTTTCAGGATCAGCTTAATGCAGGCGCTATTGTCAAGGGGCTTTGTGTTAAGGGAGGAGCTGATATTTCTCGAAAGGCCATCGATGAATATACTGAATTTGTTGGTCGTTTAGGCGTGAAGGGCTTAGCCTGGATGAAAATGCAGGACAACTCGCTTTCTTCAAGCATCGTCAAATTTTTCCCAGGAGAACTTCAAAAAGAACTTATCCAAAAAATGCACATCGAAAATGGCGATCTGATCTTTATGATCGCAGATATTCCAGCGCGCACAAATCAGGCTCTAGATCATTTGAGAAGAAAAATTGCACGGGACAGGCATTTAATAAAGGCCGAACAACTAGAGTTTCTATGGGTCACAGACTTTCCTTTGTTTGCATGGGACGAAGAAACAAAGCGTTTAGCCAGTGAACATCATCCCTTTACTTCACCCAATCCGGAAGATCTTCATTTACTCGATAGCGATCCTCTTAAAGTTCGCTCTTCGGGCTATGATATTGTGCTTAATGGATACGAAATAGGCGGTGGCTCCCAACGAATTCATAATAGTGATCTACAAAAGAAAATATTTGAACTCTTAAAACTGACACCTGAAGAACTTCATGTTAAGTTTGGCTTTTTCATCGAAGCTCTAAGTTACGGAACTCCGCCACATTTGGGTATTGCCTTAGGACTGGATCGTTTAGTCATGATTCTTACCCAAACAGAAAATATTCGAGATGTCATAGCTTTTCCTAAAACACAAAAAGCCAGCGATTTAATGTTAGAATGTCCATCCAGAGTAGCTTTGGAACAATTGAAAGAACTTAAATTGTCCATAGAAGATCCGGATTTTTCATGGACTTAATTATTTGGAGTATGCAAGAATAACGATACCCTTGAAATGGAGGAATTATTTATGCAAAAAAAAACTAGACTATTGGCTCTGATAGGCGTTACAGCCATCTTTACATTGGGAACGTTAATTGCACAAAGTACTTATAATGACACTGGTGTGAAAAATGCTCAAAATGGCACGAATGACCAAAGTTCAGACGAAATCGATATGAAAAAATTATCGGAGGCCTTTGGCAATTTTATTGGTAGAAATTTAAAAAGTCCTGGCGTCGCTTTTGATCTGGATAGCATTATCAAGGGTATGCGTGAAGGCGCAGTGGGTAAACCCTCTCCTATGAATGATCAGGAATATGAAGCTATGATGCTCAAAGTTCAAGAACGTGCTTTCAATCGTTTGTCAGATGATAATTTAAAAGCTGCCGAAGCTTTCTTAGCAAAAAATGCTCAAGATTCCAATGTAAAAACGCTAGTTCCCGGCAAACTACAGTACATGATAGTGAAAGAAGGTTCAGGTCCAGCTGTACCTGAACATGGGACCCCAAGTATTAATTACACCGCTAAATATCTAGATGGTACTGTGTTTGACAGTTCCGAAGCTGCCGGTGGCCCTGTCACTATTCCTCTAGATCAAACAATCCCAGGTTTTAGTAAAGGTATAGTAGGAATGAAAGAAGGCGAAAAGCGTAGACTTTTCGTTCATCCCGATCTAGCCTATGGCAAAACAGGTCAATTACCTCCTAACTCTGCTCTTATTTTCGATGTTGAAGTAGTCAAAGTGAAAGGCGAGAATAAGAATCTAAAAGACGAAGATGAGGATAATGACGAAGACGAAGATGAAGATCATGATGACCGTGATAAAGAGAAAAAGAAAGACAAATAAGAAATTCCTTCGCGAAGCGTTTGGAGCACAGACTCGAAACTCTTCGCGAACTTCAGATCCTTTCGAAGACTTTTACCCTATACTATCGTGAAAATAGTTCTTTATCAGCCCTGTATACCCCAAAATACAGGTAATATCGTACGCACCTGTGCAGTTACAGGAAATGATTTAATCTTAATACCACCTTTGGGTTTTAACATTAATGATCGCTGGCTAAAAAGATCTGGCCTAGATTATTGGGAAGGTATTCATGTTCAAATTGAAGAAAATTTAGAGCAAATACTTGAAAACACAACCTGTCAATTTACTTTTTTTTCGAGTAAAGCAACTCAGATCTATACAGAAATCTCTTACTCGCAGACAGATTATCTGATCTTTGGCTCGGAAACTTCTGGATTACCCTTATCTTTATTTGAACGTTGGCCTGAACGTTTTGTGCGTATCCCGATGGTTGAAGGAGTACGGTGTCTTAATTTAGCAACCTCCGTTGGCATAGCTGTGTATGAGGCCTGGAGGCAAAATCATTTTATTAATACTCCAAAAAACAAATAATATAAAAACACAAAAATTTACAGCGCTTTTTTGGAGTGCGGTGACTCATTGACTTGTCACCGCACTCCATAAAACGCAATGTACCTAACTATGGCTTTAAGACGCTGATTCTATCTTTAAGAGTTTGGATTTCTTTAGAAAAATCACAGTTCAAACCATATTTAGAATTGAAGTTCTCAAAATAGTGTAAAAGGTTATGATAATAATCTGTCATCGATATTTTTCTTGAAAAACATATTTTGGCGCTATCTTCACTACAATATAAAAGCGGGCGCGCATCCAACTCCACAAGGCTCATATAGCCACCGATATTGCATTCATAATCTGTACAGTGGTCTATGCCATACATATGACCGAATTCATGAGCTGCAATTTTCATCATTCGCAGTAAAGTTCTTTCAAAATCTTTCGGACTTTGTTCCGGGTTACCAAAATGTGCTTTAGAATACACACCGGTACCTGAAAAACATGCACGACCAAAAATAAAATTCATATCATCGTGATATAAATCTTCATTAGTAAAAGCTAATACAGGATGATGGCGGCCATCATGATCCACCTTAGGTCTTAAATCTTTATTCATCATATCGATGAGTACATCCGCGTTATATTGTAAATTACCCTCAACACGAGAAAAGTTTTTTAATTGATTCATTTTATAATTATAATGATCTAAATTTTCTGTAGGGTCTTTCTGAAGATATTGTTCGTAGTATTCCTTATATTTTTCCTTCATTTCCTCGAAGGTCAGGTCTTTATCATGCAAATGTGTTTCTACATGGTGGAAATGGTTTAAGTAATCTACAGTAATCGCAAGAATTTTATAATCAGTTTCAGTAAACTGCCCAATTTTAAATACCTCCAACCTTTCGTTAGGCTCTTCATGTTTACTAAACTCAGCGAAAGTCTGATATTTTTCCCCCAATCTTTTTCCATAATCTCTCCATGTGCCCTTTCGTGGTTCACCCAGTTTTAAATCCTTCTGCTGAGATAGCCGCATGTCCCTATCCAGTTGTTCTGAAAAAGCCTGTTTTTCATTTTCAATAGGTTTTTCATTAGCCTGATCTCTCAAAGGCTTTTCTATTTTATTTTTTCTTTTTTGTTTGATTTGATCGGTTTGTGACGGAGTAAGAATCCATTTGACCGTCAATGCTGCAAGCGTTATGGGAAAAATGGTGATTGCAATAACTCCACAGATGATTCTCTTAAAAAGATGCACTATCCTTTCACAAGAATTTTTTTGTGTTTGAGATTTTTTTAAAGCAACTCCACAGGGTGTAAGAGTAATATCACATACTTTAATTAAAGCATTTCGAACGTTATTCATATTAAACAGTTTTGTTCTTAAAAGAAAAATTATAATATATTTCTATTTTAAAAACAAACTTTTATTTAATTTTTAAACGATTCAGTAAATTCTTCATAGATTACTTTCATTTTATCAAGAAGGTACTGAAGCTCCCTACTCGACATTTGATACACCTTGCTCTGTGTTGAGTATTGATGGATGATATATTTTTTCAAAAATTCTCCCTTTTTTTCATAACCGGAATTTGGAAAATGTTGTTCATAATAATTATTTAAATTATTTTTTGTATTGCGTTCGAAAACAACTAGTATAGACTCCTTACAATATTTATTAACCTTAGCTAATTGATCAATTAAGATTCCTGGATCCTCCTTAGAAGGATTTAAATGTAATTTGAAAGTTAAAAAATGATTTTGAGGAAGAGTTTCTTTCCGAAGATTTTTCATTGATAGTGTATGAATTTTGATGGCCAGTTGATTCTTGAGTCCCTCTGCTATTTTTTTCACATTTTCTTCTGCTAAATCTTCATTATAAATTAAAACTACATCGGGTTTTACTAAAGGCAATGGATATTTTTTTATAATAGGAACTTCTTTGATGGGTTCAGGATTTTCTTCTTTGACAATCTCAACTTTGGGAAGAGGCTTAACTTCCTCAACTTTGGGAATAGGCTTTGCTTCCAGATTCTGATGTTCTATAGGCTTTACTGGTATGAGAACCTCCTTTTGTTTTGGAGGTTGAGCATCTGCGATTGGTTTAGGCTGTGGAACATCCGCAATTTGAAAGATTGAGTCCACTTCTATCTTTTTAGCCTTACGAGGTCGATTTTCTTGTAGAGGAGGTTTTTTAGCTTCTCCATCATTCCATCCCGGAATATCTTTCTTTAATTTTGCATCACGCTTAATTACTTGTTGCTGCTGTTTTTTTCCTACACATTCCCTAAAAAATTCCTTAGTCTTTTTGCTTGAGTCGGACTGACAACACTTCATTCCTTTTTTATTTTCATCTTTAAAAGCTCTATCAATGAGAATTCCCGGTAGACTAGCCAAGACTTGAAGCTGAAGGTTCATAGATAAACTCCTTTTTAAAAATTAAATTTATAAAAAAAGGAGTTATATAGTAAATATATTTTTGGATTATGTCATAGCCTGTTTGGTGGATTGCGCACGTGCTTGTTCTGCATTCCGCATGTTGGATAGCATTTCCTGCATGAGTTGATTTGTTTTTTCATGAGCGCGCTCCTGATCACTACGCGATTGTTTCAGGTTCTCTCCTACATAATCAAATTCTGTACGCAGTGCCTGTTTCTTTTCACTGTCGATCTCACTAAGTTTTGATGTCCCTTGTCCTAATTGGCTAAAAGGAGTTGCTGCATTGCCTAATCCTGTTAAGATTTTTCCTGCAGTGGAAGCCGCTATAAAACCTCCACCTATGGATGCAAAAGAAAACAGAGATGAAACACCTAAAATACTCACTGAAGCGTAAGTCCAGAAATGTCCATTTTCAAATGTTTTTACTCTTTTTTTAATATTGACATCCATATGGTCTCGGTAATCTTTCATTTCCTTTTTTGCATAACGATTTCCAAGCAAGCCTACATAAAGGGCTATTTTACAAGCTATTTCCATCATGGCTTTTATGTTTACGCCGATTTTTTGCATTTCCGCATCGTAGGCAGCAAGAGTATCCTCTATTTCATCAATACGTCTCTTTTCAATATCAACAGTGCTTGGGCTTGACACAGGTGGAACTTCAACTTCAACGACTTTCTGAATTGTATTTGACTTACCCTTATGGAAATTTGCTTCTGTTGTTGCACCTTCTTTCTTATTTACTGTATTTGATCCAAAAAAGCTCCAGACACCATCCTTCCATCCACTCATAGTATCTTTGACTTTAGAAAAGAAAGCAGCCATTTGCTTTTTAATATTGATGAGACTTAATCGCCTTAAAAAATGGACTTTCTCCTTTTGCTGCTGTTCCTGCAAGAGGACTGTATTCAATTCCTGTTCAGGTTCTAAAAATAGAGCCTTCCCTGTATGAATCGCAAGGGGGAAATCTTTACAGGAAGCGATAGTGCTAGAATAGCGATCTGCACTTATCAAAGATCTATTTCTCTTCATTTCCAAAGCATTTTCCAAGCCAAATTGGGCTTGTGAAGCATGAAAAGAAGGATCTCTATCTCTCTCTTTAATTAATTCTCCTGACATACTCATTCTCCAAATATTATATTTTATTTACCATATTGAGCTGAAAGAAGCGAGCTTCCAATTTCAGCGTGACCTTCTATAGAGGCCAGTATTTTTTTCATATCCTTGACATCAACCTTTAATTGGAATTGCAAATCTTCGCGGTTAGCATTCCTCTTCAACATCTCACCTTGTAGCTTATCCATCTTATCTTTCGTATTGGCGCGTGCCCAGGTATTGAATGCCTGAGCCCCAGTAGCCACTCCATTTAATACATTGGTGATAATCAAGACAGGTGCGGCAATTCCTCCAGTCGCTATCGTAGCCGCGGAAGCTACAACGCTAGCTGTTGAAGCAATTCCAGAAATGACCTGGGCCACTGTAACACCGATATTTACTTTTTCAAGAATATCGCCACGTTTATTTATCATTGCCAGTTCGGCATGGATTTCTTTATCCTTATCATGCCAATCTTTTAGATCTTCTTGCCTAAGCAAGATTTTTTGCTGAATTAAAAAAGCCTGTTCTTCTCGCAACTCCCCTTGTCTG
The DNA here is from genome assembly GCA_963833865.1 of uncultured Parachlamydiaceae bacterium. GTDB lineage: Bacteria > Chlamydiota > Chlamydiia > Chlamydiales > Parachlamydiaceae > Neochlamydia. The sequence continues at coordinate 314,988 of CAWHZN010000011.1, forward strand.
ACAAGGATAGCGAGCATGACTTTAAGAGGGTCTACTGTTGTCATATCTAAATATTTAAAATCATCCTCAATATCAACAGGAGAGTTTCGTTGCAAAATCTTTGTTCTTAAGTTTCGGTCACGCTCAGTTGCTTGCACAGTAGGCTTTCTAAGCCCAACGATTTCTAGAAATGAGTTCCATTTATTCTTAACCCAATCCCAGGCACTATTCCAAAAACCTTTCTTTTGATTATTAAGTCCGGACGATTTACTAGTGTCAAGCTGAATTGCCTGTGCTTTTTCAACTGAAGGCGTTAAGGATTGGATTGAACTTGCATAAAAGGAGGCTTGCGTTTCAGAAGCAGTCTTAGCATTTTTTTTCAAATACTGGTTGGAACGTGCTTGGGGATCATCCCACACGGGACCAATATGTGATTTGATTCTATCTAATGCCATAAGCTTACCTTCCGGCTATTGCACGAGCTTTACTCATCTTATCGTCATGAATCGGCTTCAAAATAGCACGTGCCATTTGATAGGACTCATAACGTTCATTAATTAAACGTGTCACTGTTTGCATCTGCATATCATTTCTAGTATTGTGATCATCAATAGTCATTCGAATATTGTCTATCAGTCGTTCACGCTGATCTTTAGTGTAGGTCATCTTATTATCTTTGATTGCCCCGGGCTGTATTTCAATACCCAATTTATCTCTGGCATGATTGAGATGTTGCATTAGATCACTACTCAAATCAAACGACAATTCACTCTCATTATTGGTATTGGCATTGATGGCCTTCAACACTTTGTGCATCTGGACGACTTCATCTTGTCGCTTTTTTAATTCTTTAAACTCATCCATGCTTTTCTGCTGAAGCTGGTTTAGTCTTTCTGTTAGAAGAAGGAATACCAGCTGTTCTAGCTCCATATCTTTAGAATCGCGAGAATTGATGCCTTTGACAGCATCTAGAGCGCCTGAATTAATAGCTTCACTTTTTGTCTCTGCCATAAAAACCTCATTATATTACAAGGAACTACTAAAAACTATTTTACTAAAATTACTAACTCTTAATTAGGTAAAAAGAACGTCATAAATTCCGATTGTACCAATTATGCTCAATTTGTGCAAACTTTTTTTAATAAATTTAATTGATGCAAATATTTGGGATCTTGGCTAAAATCTTGCCAATTTACCAAAAATGGAAATAGCCTAATCATGACAAGGCCTTCTTGGGGTTCTCGCATAGGTTTTATCCTAGCAGTCGCTGGTTCGGCTGTTGGCCTCGCCAATATTTGGCGCTTTCCTTATGTTGTAGGACAATATGGAGGATCTGCCTTTATTGTCGTCTATCTTATTTGTTTATTTCTCATTGGTTTTCCGGTTTTTATGTCGGAATTGATTATTGGTCGAACAGCACAAACAAGTCCAAGCGGAGCTTTCCGCCTCTTAGGAGGAAGACAGGCCTGGTCGTGGGCAGGGAAACTCACGATTTTTACGGGATTTATTGTCAGTGCTTTTTATAGTGCAGTGGCAGGATGGGTTCTCGGGTATCTTATTGAAGCCATCAAAGGCAATGTTTCAAGCTTTACATCTACTGAAGAAGTTGCCGCACATCATCAAAGTCTGATGAGCAATCCTATCTGGGGACTTGGCTTCCATTTTTGCTTTATTGCCATCTGCATAGGTATCCTTTATCTAGGAGTTCGCAACGGCATTGAGCGAGGAAATAAACTGATGATGCCTCTCCTTTTCGTTGTGCTCATCTTTTTGGTCATTAATGGACTTTTGATGCCTAAGGCAAAAATGGGATTGGAATTTCTTCTTAAACCCAATTGGAGCTTAATCACCCCGGCTGCGATCCTAACAGCTTTGGGACAATCTTTTTTTACTTTAAGCATCGGTCAAGGAACTTTAGTCACTTATGGTAGCTATCTTAAGCAGGATGAAAATTTAGTCAAGAGTAGCTATCCCGTTATTATTATGGATACACTTGTTTCTTTACTTGCAGCTGTCGCTGTTTTTACCATTGTATTTTCCGTAGATTTAGAACCTGACCAAGGCCCGGGTTTAATTTTTCATACCCTTCCTTGGGTCTTTAGCCATGTACCCGGCGGACATCTTTTAGCCATCATGTTTTTCCTTTTAGTCATTTTAGCCGCCACCACTTCCGAAATTTCTGCATTAGAGCCTTCCATAGCTTATCTCATGGATGAATGGGGTTGGCAGAGAAAAAATGCCGTTATTGTTTGTGGAACGGGAGCATTTTTACTGGGAATTCCCAGTGCACTCTCCACTAGTGTTTTGTCCGATGCTCGCTGGCAAGGCATGACTTTTCTCGATTTTATGGATTTTGCAGCTAGTGGTATTCTCATTCCTATAGGCGGATTTTTTGCTGTGATTTTAGTAGGATGGGTCTGGGGAATAAAAAATAGTATCAAGAGTATCAAACAGGGTGCTACAGATTATTTTCAAAAAAATTCTTGGTTAATCGGCTATTTTTGGTTTTGCTTTAAATATAGTGCACCTATTTTAATCATATTTGTCTTTTTGAATGCATTGGGACTTTTTTTGTAACATTTCTTAAAAAAGTAAAATATGGACTCGCAAAATTATATTGAATCTACTCTAGGTCAGGAAGATCTTACCTTTGAAGTGCCCCTCCGCCCTCAATCTTTAGCAGACTTTGTCGGACAGGATCATTTACGCGATCGTTTGACAGTTCTCATAGAAGCTGCCAAGCAACGCAAAGAAGCTTTAGGACACTGCCTTTTTTCAGGACCGCCCGGATTAGGCAAAACAACCCTTGCCAATATTCTTTCAAAAGCTATGGGAACTAATATCGTTGTCACATCGGGTCCTGTCATTGAAAAGCCTGGCGATCTCGCCGGAATTCTTACGAATCTTAAAGAAGGGGATATTCTCTTTATTGATGAAATTCATCGTCTCAATCGTACTGTAGAAGAATATTTATATCCCGCTATGGAAGACTTTGTTCTTGATTTAATGATTGATAGCGGTCCCAGTGCACGTAGCGTACAGGTCAAGCTTAACAAATTTACATTGGCCGGCGCGACAACACGCACAGGCTTACTCTCAAGTCCCCTACGCTCGCGCTTTGCTTTAACTTGTCGTTTAGAACATTATGAACCTAAAGTACTGGTTAAAATCCTACAACGTACGAGCCGCATTCTAAACCTGAATATTTCCCATGAAGCAGCCTTTGAAATTGCACGCCGATCTCGCGGCACTCCTCGAATTGCTAACAATCTTTTGCGCTGGGTTCGTGACTATGCTCAAATTCGCACAAACAATAAAATCGATATAGAAGTGGTCTCAAAGGCATTAGAAATGCTGGCTATCGATGAAATGGGTCTTGATGAAACGGATATTAAAATTTTAGAAACCATGATTCATCATTACAGTGGAGGTCCTGTAGGACTTAGCACCATTGCTGTGGCAATTGGAGAAGATGCTAATACCATTGAGGAGGTTTATGAACCCTATCTGATCATTCAAGGTTTCATTAAACGTACACCACGTGGCAGAGAGGTTACCCCACTTGCCTATCAACATTTAGAAACTTTAAAAAAGTAATAGGGAGAAAAATTATGATCCAAAGAATACTAGTGGCTCTTTTAAGCGTGGTGATGTTGCATCATACCGCGCATGCAGGGGTTTGGGATTCAATATCTCAATTTTTTACGAAATCATCACTTGAAACCAGGGATAGTCTAAGAGTTCTCATCGCTCATGATAAACCGGGTGTTATTTTGGAAGTAAAAGGCAAATATAAAATTTATGATCCCAATACTGAAAGACATATGGGAAAGGGATACATTGGCAAAAGAAAGTATATTCAGCCTTTAAGCGATGGCCTAAGATGGGGTGAAGAATTTCCCGGTGTTTACCAAATTGTAGTCGTACCCGATGATAAAGCCACAACGATGATTGTTGACGGCATAGAATATAAAGGTCGTGTCTATGTTTATGATATCGGAGGTTCTTTAAGTATTGTTAATGAAATTCCTTTTGATGAATATGTGAAAATAAGTCTTTCGTCTAAATTACAACAGACTTTACCTCAGGAAGCTTTAGCCGCTCTAGTCATTGCAGCACGTACCAACGCTTACTATCTTCAACAGCAGTCACAGAATAACTTTTGGGATATAGAAGCAAAACAAATTGAATATCAAGGATCGGCACTTGCCAATCCATCAAACTTAATGGAACAAGTGGTTAAAGCTACTCATAATATGGTCATGACTGAATCCTCTCGGCCTTTTATGACACAGTGGGGAAAAGTTAATGCTTCAGATATCTCAAAAACCCCAGTAGTTGATTCAAAAATTACACTTGATCAAGCTGTCATGCTAGCACACCAGGGTAACCATGCTGCACAAATCCTCAAAAAGGCATTTCCATATGCTCAAGTTGATTTAGTAGAGTAATTTTGTATTCATTAAATCAATACTATTATGATTTGCCTGAGGATTTAATTGCTCAATATCCCTGTGAACCACGCGATCGATCTCGATTGCTTGTTGTTGAGAGAAAGACTGGGCACATGTATGAAATGGCTTTTTGGGAATTAACAGACTTCTTACAGAAAGAAGATAGTTTAGTTTTTAACGATACAAAAGTTTTCCCTTCACGTCTCATCGGCGTTCGTCCTAGTGGAGGGAAAACTGAAATATTTCTTTTAAAAAAGCGTAAAGAAAATATATGGGAGGCTTTAGTCAAGCCGGGAAAAAAATTACCCATTGGAAGCAAAGTCATTTTTGGAGATGGATTTTCTTGCGAAGTCATGGATATTTTTCCCGATGGCATTCGTCTTGTCTACCTGGATTTTAAAGGCAATATCAATGAAGCTCTAGAGCAGTTTGGGCATATACCTCTTCCTCCTTACATGCGTTGCGAGGCCATACCTGAACTGGATAAAGTGCGTTATCAGACTGTATATGCCCAGTATTCCGGCTCTGTAGCAGCTCCTACCGCTGGCCTTCATTTTACTGAGGAAATGCTCAACAAGCTTGAAAATAAGGGAGTAGACAAAAATAAAATCACCTTACATGTTGGTCTTGGTACGTTTTTGCCGGTTAAGGTAGATGATATTCGTGAACACAAAATGCATTTTGAAGCTTTCACAATTTCTACAGAAACTGCCGGAAAATTAAACAAACATGATGAAAATAAACTTCAAATTTGCGTTGGAACTACCACATGTCGAGCTCTAGAAACAGCTGCTACCGAAGAAGGAATCATTCAAGAAGGGCAATATGAAACAGATATTTTTATTTATCCGGGTTACAAATTTAAATATGTAAAACAGCTCTTGACTAACTTTCATCAACCAGGATCAAGTTTACTTATGTTAGTCAGCGGCTTTGCATCACGCGAACTTATCATGGAAGCCTACGCTAAGGCTATTAAGGATCGTTTCCGATTTCTTTCCTATGGAGATGCGATGCTAATCTTATAAAATGTTTGAAATTAGTACTGGAATATGATACACTTTATCCGGTCAATTTTTAAGGAGAGTCAATGTCTTACGCAATCAAAGGCTTTTCAACGCCAGCTTTAACATTTTCTAACAACCATATCAATGCTGCAAGGCATTCCCCTAAAAAATATCCCTTACCGAAAGCACCCAAAAAAGCTTCATCCATTCTTTTAAAAAAGGTGGTCCGCTTTTTGCGTGGAGAGAAAAATCCTTTAGCTGATGAAATAAAAAAGCTAGCTCAGGGGCAAAGAATTGTGGCGCAAAAAACCGAAAAAGTACTTGAGGCCATAAACTCTATTGATTACTCCACACTTAAGTCCAACCTAAAACGTATTATAAAAAATATGTCGGATGAAGAAAGAAAACAATTGCTCGTAGACGCCCTGAATGAAGACTTTAAAAAAGAGCAAAGATTTTTGGGGAATCAATGTATCCAATTGATGACACTTGAACAACTCCGCAATTTGGCAAAATTTGTATCTGAAGAATTTGTCGATGTACAAGCAACAGCTGCTGAACTTAACGAAATTGTTCAAACGATAAAAAAATTTGATGTGGAAGAGGCACGTGTAAGATTATTAAAAAATTCAAAACAATTTATTCTTTTTAGAATTATTTCTAACTTTGTCAACTCCTTTGCAGTAGCTTTTAATTTACTTGAAATTGGTAGAGAACCCAATACCTATTTCGAAACAAAATATATGCTCGACATCTACTGGAGGCTCCTAAGCATCCCCATTAGTATTATTAAGTTCCTTTTTAGAGTAATTGTTAATCCTCTAATAAGTATAACACTCATTGCTTTGGCTACTGTAATCAGCGCACTCGCCTTTGATATCTTTAAAAAATGGTTTAATCGATGTCCTCAGCAGCTCCCTCATTGCAAAAATTTAACACTTGAGATTAAAAACGGATCCATAAAGCCTGCTTTTGGTCGTGAAAAAGAACTGGATGAAATTCTCAATGCACTTGCTGCAAATAATGATGTAGGGAGAAAACATCCTTTAATTATAGGCAAACCAGGAATAGGCAAAACTGAATTAATGAAAGGTCTTGCATGGCGCTTGGAGAATGATGATGTTCCGGAAACTCTAAAAGGAAAAAAAATTCAACTTTTCTATAGTGTAGGTCTAAAAAAAGATCCGATGGGTTTTGAGTTAAAAGACCCTCTCCAACAAATCATGTATAAAGTAGGTGACAATCAAAAAAAATTGACGCTTGTCTTTGATGAAGCTCAAGATTCGATAAACACTTTAGGTGATCGCTTTAATTCCATTTTAGATACCTCACCCAACAGTTTATACTATGCCATCTGTATTACAACTCTGGATTACTACAAAGAAAAAATCGAAACAACTCCCTTAGATAGACGTTTCAAAAAAATTTTTATGAATGAGGCAGATCAAAAGCAAACACGTACAATTCTGAGAAATATGAATCGACAGCTTGCCCCAGATGTAAAAGTTCCCAAAAAAGTCTTAGATCACATCTATATGAAAGCAAATGAAAAAATTATCAATCGCAGGCAGCCTGATAAGGCTGTATTTATCCTCTCGCAAGCCTTAGAAAAGGTCCATCATCTTCAAAATGGAGGAGCCTTCGATAAAAAAATGCAAGAATTAATCTCACAAAAAGAGGATTTAGTATCCAAATTATCACGTAAATCGTTACATGGCATTTCATTAAAATCCAAATCCATAAAAAAAATCATTGGTAATGATAATCCTAACGATAATGAAAATTCAAATGACCCAAATTTAAAAGATCTTAATAAAAAAATTGAAAAAAAACAGCGCAAAATCGAGCAAATCCAGCATAATGCTCAGATACACATCAATTTAAAAAAGCAGCGTGAATGGCACGAAAAATGGCTTTATAATAGTAGTGAAAAAATTCTTCGTGACTCAATGAAGGGTAAAAAAATTAATGAATTATTAGAAAAAATGTATCTTTTTAATAGTTTTATTCTGATACCACAGCTCGATCAATATCTTTCCGATTTTGTAAAAGAAAAAAAAATCCATGCTTCTGTGACTATAGAAATGATCGATGAAATTATAGATCATCTTGCGCAACAAGAAAATCCGAAGCAGGCCACAGCAGAAGTAAAAGTCTAAACTAGATTCTTTTTTTATTCACCAGAGAGTCACAGAGAGCACAGAGAGAACAATATTAAATTGCTTAGGCAATTTAATATACTCTATCAAAAAAAATGTTATTAACATTTTTGAAGCGATGAATCTGCGCTAAATTGCCTCAGCAATTTGGCGCTTTTAATTCTCTGTGGCTCTGTGGTGAATAAAAAAAGATTAGGTGAATAGGCTGCGGTTATTCTGATATGATTATTGCTAGAAAACGAAGTTTGTTATACTATAACTTTTCAATAAATTTATACTTAAGAAGCATATGAAAAAATCACAGACACAAAAAGACTATCAAAAGCTACATGAAAAATCTTACCAGAGCCATATTTTATCAGGTGTTTTATCCCTTCTACACTGGGATCAAGAAACTTACATGCCCTCTGCAGCCATTGGAATTCGCTCAGAACAATTAAAAACTTTAGCAGGTCTGATCCATAAATCAAAAACGCATTCTTCTTTTGAAAAAGCCCTTTCCAAATTGATTGCTCTTAAAACCGGTAAAATCCTTGCAAAGGACTTAAGTGCCCCGCAAAAAGCTGCTTTACAGGCCTGGAGAAGGGATTATCTTCAAGAAACATGCCTTCCTGCAGATTTTGTGGAAGAATTTGCACAATTAAGTTCGCAAGCTGTCGTCGTTTGGCGAGAAGCGAAATCTCAAAATTCATTCCACACCTTTGCACCTTATTTAGAAAAAATTATCTACATGAATCGCAAAAAAGCCGACTTATTGGGCTATGGAAAACATCCTTATGACGCGCTATTAGATCTCTTTGAACCAGGTACTATAACAGCAGAAGTCAGTGGCATTTTTACTCCATTACGCAAATCTATTACAGGATTACTTTCAAAAATTAAAGCAGCAAAACCGGTCGATGATCATTTTTTGTTTGGTAAATTCGATCAAGACAAACAGATGAAATTTGGATATCTACTGATGGATGCGATTGGATATGATCGTACCAAGGGACGTCTTGACATTTCTGCGCACCCTTTTTCCTCAGCATGTCATCCAACTGACAGTCGTATTACCTCGCGTATACATCCAACATCATTAATGAGCCACATCTCCGCTGTTATGCATGAATGTGGGCATAGTTTATACGAGATGGGACTTCCTGAATTACATTATGGAAGCCCCTTAGGCGAAGCTGTTTCTTTAGGACTACATGAAAGCCAATCTCGTTGGTGGGAAACACGTATTGGACAGAGCAGGCCTTTTTGGGAATATTTTCTGCCGATATTAAAAAAGACATTCCCAAAGCAATTAGATCATGTTACGTTGGATCAATTCTATAAGGCAATCAACAATGTTACGCCTTCTTTAGTGAGGGTTGAGGCCGATGAAGTGACTTATAGTTTGCATGTCATTTTGCGCTTTGAACTAGAAAAAGCGCTTATTGAAGGTTCATTATCTGTTCATGAAATACCAGAAGCTTGGAACGGCAAGATGCAGGATTTATTAGGAATAACACCTGCCAATAATACAGAAGGGTGTTTACAGGATATTCATTGGGCTACGGGCACTTTTGGCTATTTCCCCACCTACACACTTGGTAATTTATATGCTTCTCATCTCTTCACAGCTTTTGAAAAACAGCATGCGGATTGGCAAAAACGTGTTGTAAAGGGCGAGCTTTTATTCATTAAAGATTGGTTAAATAATAATGTTCATCATTATGGACGTCAATATACCAGCAAAGAACTTCTCAAACATGTGACAGGTAAAGAATTCAGCGTAGATGCTTACAACACCTATTTGAATCATAAATACAAGGAAATTTATCAACTGCGTTAACTAATAAAGAACAAAAAAATTACCACAGAGAAAAATGCAAAGAAAACAAACAAGAAACAAATGAAAAATAAAAGATGAAATAAACTATTCTTTAGCTTTTATACTAAATTCTTGCTTGTTTTCTTTGCATTTTTCTCTGTGGTAATTTTTTGTTTACTTTGGGATTATAACTAAAGACTCCAAGATGTTTGTTTTATATAGTCGACCGAAGGCCTCTTTTACAACCATTAAAAAATTGATCTGTCCATATTCATCGTGAGTGAATTCAAATACTTTTAAAGCATTAAGCATGCGTTTAAATCGATCAGAAATAATAGATCTTTCTCGAACAAGCAGTGATGCAGCATAGAGCAAAACATTTAAATAATCAATTTCTTCCTCAGTCAATTTATCCTCGTTAAGTAATTTTAAGAAAGCAAACAATTGAGCGCTACTTGTGCTGCCCATATCTATGCCATCTTTACAGGTGAAACTAAACGAACTTGGCTGAACTAACTCTATTATTTTTAGAGCTAAAAATGCATAAAATATTTCAATAAAATCTAAGCGTGCTTCAAGTAAAAGAATATTTTTATTATGAAAAAAGATTCTATGAATTGCTGAGGAAAGATCATCAATAAACCCTTCAGAAAGCTGTTTTTTGATATATTCTGGAAAGTAAAATCCCATCGTTTCATCTAAAACTTGTAGCTTCAAATTTTTCAAAAAAACCTCAGCATGTCTATCTTCAGAATAAGGAGGAAGCTGATAATAAAAATCGGTATCTTTTGGAAAAGTTACCACAGTTAAGCTATCTTCAAAATCTTCGCGGGATTGCATATCTTCGAGCATTTTGCAGCGCATAAATTCGCGCCAAGAAGTTCGATCTTGTATATTAATAATCAAATGACCTGCTTTTACTGGATGATTTTTTATATCGCTAATATAGGCTTTAAATTCCTCTATAATGTTCACCTTATCAATTTGTTCTTGAAGTATAGGACAGGGTAAGTGGATGCAATCAACCTTAATTTCATTGAAATAAAGACCGTACAATTGGCTTGGAATATTTCCTTGCATAATGGGATCAAAAGTATGCGTATCACTTTCTTCTAAAAGATTTAATACCTTGATTAAAGGACCGTTAGAGAGATGTTTGATCAATTTTGTCAAAGCAATATGATCACATCCCAGGCGATTCCAAACCTGATGTGAAGATTTAACTGCATCTAAATGTTCTTTTGATATGTCTTGTTTAGCTTCACGCAGAAGACTTTGCAGAGGATTGATCATTTCACGATATCCCTTCATAAATTTGAAAAAACCGGTGCATAGAGCGTAGATGATCTTAAGAATGCAGCAGTCTAATTTGTCAGTAGGTTTTGGAGGATAAGCGATCAAGTTTTGATATTCGCGAGTCTGCAAAATTTCACGCAAATAAAACTGAAAATCATAAAAATATTCCTGGCAAGATTTGGGTGGGGAGTTTCGATAAAGATGGCGTGATTTGCTAGCAAGCATGAGGGCCATAAGAGCCTTGCTTATGCTTTCGACAATCGCTCGATTTTTGTGTTTAATACCCAGATCATAAAATTCTTGAACGGTCGGTTCCATATTTAAAGCTAAATCCTTTGCACAAATATGCATAAAGTTGTCTTGCCAGACTATCAAATCACTCAAAGGCGTATCGGTGCTTCTTTCTCCAAGAGAATCACCAAAGTCGCATACCAGCTTAATATTACGTATCAAACGAGTATTATAAAAACGTGATCCATCCTCTTTACGAATAAAAAAAAGTTCATATTCGGAATCTTTTTTTACAGCTTCAAAATCTACAAAAACATGTTTTGTCTGCAAGTTCCCCTTTGCTACAGCTGGAGAAGACGCTTCAACTAAAAAAGTTTTTTGAGCCAGCCCCAAGATCCATTTGCTAAGAACACTTTCGTCAATATGATGAGCGATTCGTCTCAGATAAAAAGCCTGGAGCTGTTTGTACTCTTTCCAATCGGTAACATTTTTTTCTGGGAGAGATAAATGAAAGATGTTTTTAAAACGATCAAGCTTTTTGGCAGCTTCTCCGACTAGCACCATGATATTTTTTATGCCTTCGATATTTTGTTCGGTGTCTATTTGTATGTGATGTTTTTTATAAAAATCACGCAAATAGGTAAGTAAAACTTTAAAAATCTCCTTTAAATGTTTTAATCGTATTTCAATATCATCTTCATGAACCCATTGAACCGAACGATAAATAATATTATCTGCCCCCAGATTTAAGTTGTGTTTTTCAGTGACTCCAACTTCAGGAAGTATTTCTAAATCAGCAATATCTGACAAAGTTTCCACTGCATCGATTAAGGAAATGTGAGAACTTTCGTGATGATGTTTTCCTTTATGTGTCATAAAATCCTCAAATAGAATGGATTTAGTATAATCCTAATAGTATTATGACATTTTTTAAATTTATAAGTACTGTTTTATTAAAAATATTTTAATATTTTTTAAATTTATTAATATTAAATGTTCATGATAAAATAATTATTTCAATTCTAATTTTCATCTTGATGAAATTACTTTCAATGATTTATAAGGTTGAAATCTTTAAGGAAGAGTGGCAGAGTGGCCGATTGCGTCTGTCTTGAAAACAGAAGTGCTCGTGAGGGCACCGTAGGTTCGAATCCTACCTCTTCCGATGTCCCGTCCCCTTTCACATGTAGTTTTATCAAACTAGGCTAAGGATACTTTGAGTCTTTTTCCTACTGCTCTTGCTGCTGCATTTAAAGATCTTAGAGTAGATGACTTTCTAGGATCCAAAATCCTATTAACAGCAGCTCGACTTGTGTGCATCCGTTTAGCAAATTCTTCTTTGGTAAGATGTTGTTTTCGCATTTCTTTCTCAAGCTGCCAAACAAGAACGCGTTTTGCTGCTTCTTCTTTACATTCTTGGAGAATGCCTTCTTCTTCAAGAAAGTCATCAAAGCTAGATCCAATATGCTTATGTTTTGCCATACTTCCTCTTAATTAAGATTTTTTGCACGTCTCTTTGCAATATCTATATCTTGCAAAGGCGTTTTCTGGGTTTTCTTAATGAAGCCATGGATGAGTATCATTTGCCCTTCTCTCATTACAAAAATGACTCTAGCTATTCCATTAGGTATAGTACTGCGAATTTCCCAAAGGCCTGAACCCAAATTTCCTACTAAAGGCATACCCAAGGGCCAACCTTCTTGAACAGTACAAATATCCTTCCCAATAATGGATCTGGCTTCTTTCTCCAAAGACTTTAGCCACTTTCTCACTGGCTCGTTGCCGTTCGTTTCGCAATAGAATTCAACAGCAAGAATCTTTTTCGGTGGGTCTTGTTGAGTCACGAGTCTCCATGCCTTACTAAAATTATAGTATCAAATTTGATACATTTACATCAATAGAATTTCTCAAGCCAAAGTCATACGGAGAAAGTTTCCTATCAATAAAGAGAAAATTAAATTTTCCAATTATGCACAATTTTGGCACACTAAGGCACACAAAAACGCAGCAGATGCCAACGGTTGATAATGAAAGAGAAGATTATTTCCTCTCTATGATGCTTTTGGGACTGCATGGTTTTTGTTGAGAGTTATGGCAGCGCGTCTGTCTTGAAAACAGAAGTGCCCGTGAGGGCACCGTAGGTTCGAATCCTACCTCTTCCGATGTCCCGTCCCCTTTCAAATGAAAATGTAAATAAGATTGAACTTCTGTAGCATTAGAAGATAACTTAACTGAAAGAACAGGGATGCCAGGGGGTTTTAAAATGCGAAAAAGTGAATCGTTGTTTTTTTGCCATCCTGTCCATCCTAAAATCCTGTTATTTTTTTCCTCCATTGCTTATCAAATCTGTCAATTAAAAATTGCGTGCCTCAAGGTTCGTTAATGATACAAAATGAATGATCATCTGATAAAAGTTTTCTTTTTTTTGGTCTTTCTTTTCATTTCATTCGTCATCACACATCGAAATCCAAGATGGTTCAAACTGGTATCAGGACATGTTTTCATGCGAGCTGTAATGCGATATCCCTTACAATAACTTCTGTGGCACAAAAATGAACCGCCTCGATGCACATATTTTTTGGCAAAGGGTTCTTCAGGATCATAGCTAGTTGTTGGGCCTGTAGGGTTAATTGAAACCTCTTTTTTTGCTTCTTCGCTATAGAAAGATATATTATAAAGGTCTGAACACCACTGCCACACATTTCCTGCCATATCATATAACCCATAAGGATTGGGCTTATAAGTCTTAACGGGAGTAGTCCCTATATAGCCATCGATTTTGGTACTTTTATAAGGAAACTCACCTTGCCAGATATTGATTTGTGGCTGTTCTTCTGAAAATTCATTGTTCCCCCAGACATATAAAATATCTTTCTGCCCTCCGTAAGCGGCAAATTCCCATTCAGCTTCTGTAGGAAGGCGTTTTCCTGCCCATTGTGCATAGGCGGCAGCATCAAACCAGGAAACCTGAACCACGGGATGATCGTCTTTGCCATCAATGGAACTTGTAGGTCCTAGGGGATGTTTCCAATTTGCCCCAGGTTTCCATTCCCACCAGGAGCGATTACTTTTTAATGGGACCGGACCAACCGTTGGCTTAAAGACTAATGATGCAGGCACAAGTAATTCTGCTGGTGGAGGAGGCGTCCCCGGAGGAACCTGACTCATGATTTCCTCAAGCGTTAGCGCTTTTTCTGCTGTAGTTACATAACCGGTTGCATTAACAAACTCTTTAAATTGTCGATTTGTTACCGGGGTTACATCCATCCAGAAACCATCAACTTTAACACGATGTAACGGCTTCTCATCCTTTTTTGATTCTGGGTTATCAGATCCCATAGTAAACTCTCCACCCGGTATCCATACCATATCTTTTGGGTTATTGGTAAAAGAGAGGAGGACAAAATAAGATAAAATTATGAATACATGCAAATTTTTCATAATAGCCACTTAAATAACATAGAAAATTATTTTTCACTATTGAAAACCAACTTGCGCCCTATGGACGCTAGTTGGGTTTGAAACTTCAAAAAACTTGACTCATTTAGAGTTTACGAATATAGCAAAAATTATACATTTAAAATTTATGGAACTATAACTGCGAAAATTCATTTTTAAGGAGAGAAAATAAATGAAAAAGCAGCTTATGCACAATCTAAAAAGACTGTTTATTTTCTTTTCTCTATTAGTGATTTCTAATGAAGCTCACGCTCAAGAAAAAAAGCCTAATATTCTTGTGATTATGGGGGATGATATAGGCTGGTTCAACATTGGTGCCTATCATCGCGGTATTATGTCTGGTAAGACACCCCATCTTGATAAACTTGCTCATGAAGGCATGCTGTTCACTGATTACTATGCCGAGGCAAGTTGTACTGCTGGTCGTGCCAATTTCATTACGGGCGAACTTCCGATACGTACAGGTCTAACAACCGTTGGTCAAGCTGGTGCAGACGTGGGTTTGCCAGAGCAGGCCTGCACGTTAGCAACCGCACTCAAAGCTCTCGGCTATACTACCGGTCAATTCGGCAAGAACCACTTAGGTGACTTAAATAAGTATCTACCAACAGTACATGGCTTCGATGAATATTTTGGTTACCTGTATCATCTCGATGCGATGTCTGATCCCTACTGGTTCAATTATCCTCAAGACTGGATCGACAAAACCGGCCCTCGAAATCTTATTCATTCCTGGGCTACCAATATTGATGATCCAACTGAACAGCCGTGCTGGGGTAAGATTGGTAAACAAAAGATTGTTGATGAAGGTCCTTTGGCTCCTTTTCCAGATATGAAGGACAGGCAAAACTGGCAGGTAGGTCGAAAGGCTAAGTACGATATGGAGACTTTTGATGAGGTACTCGTAAAGAGTTCAACTGATTTCATGGATAAGGCCAAAGCAGATGGTAAACCTTTCTTTATTTGGCACAATACGACACGCATGCATGTTTTCACATACCTTCCACCTAAATATCAAGCCATGATGAATGCCAATAATAACTACAATGTTGAAGAGGCTGGTATGGCTCAGATGGATGATTGCATTGGCAAACTCCTAAAGCATTTGGAAGATATTGGTGAGGCCGACAATACTATAGTGATCTTTACGACTGATAATGGCGCAGAAGTGTTTACTTGGCCCGATGGTGGTATGACACCTTTCCGTGCAACAAAGGGTACCGTTTTTGAGGGGGGTTTTAGGGTTCCTTGCATTGTCCGTTGGCCGGGTCATATTAAATCAGGAGTTGTTGAAAATGGCATCTTTTCTGGACTTGACTGGTTTCCGACACTTGTAGCCGCAGCTGGCAATCCCAATATCACCGATCAGCTGCTTAAAGGTGTCAAGCTCGGCGATCGAACATATAAGAATCACCTTGATGGTTACAATCAGATAGACCTATTGCTAGGTAAAGGTCCATCATTGCGACATGAAATCTTCTACTTTGGCGGAGCTAATCTTGGAGCCATTCGGATTGATAACTTCAAGTATCAGTTTTTCCAGCAGCCTTGGGGCTGGCCTGGAGAAAAGCTTACGACCGATATGCCTACGATTGTAAACATTCGCCAGGATCCATTTGAAAGGACACCCTCCATACGAGGTGAAAGTCTGAATGACCTGGGTGGAGGATACATGAACTACTTTTATGCACGAGAATTCTGGCGTTTTGTCTCAGTTCAGAAGGCAGACGAAAAATTGGCTTTAACGGCAATTGACTTTCCTCCTATGCAAACACCGGCTACATTCAATTTATCCGTCATAAAAACCCAGATTGATGACATATTAAAGCGATCCGAATCTCAATAAGTGGGCGATTCAACTCTAGTTTTGAATCGCCCTACGGGCTCAAAATATCTTTTTCCTTCATCCCATAGCTCCTTCGTCGCTATGGGCTTTAACCATACGCCCTTAAGGGCTATTCAGTATTATTTTGAAGAGCTTCTTAGCTTGATATCGCCCTACGGGCTCTAATTTTTTTTATTTATCCCACAGCTCCTCCGTCGCTATGGGCTTTAACCATACGCCCTACGGGCTAGTGACAGAATATAATGGATTCTTAGCTTGATGCGTATGTGACTTGTTAGCGCTCTATAGTTCAAATTTTATTCTAAAAATTGATTATTACTTTATCCTGCCGGCGGAGCCGATCTTGTTATCCTGTTCTATTCTATTTAAGGAGGCGCCTTGAATTTGAGATCGCTGTATCGTTCTTACCGTTGTTTCTATAGTTAGTTTATAATCGACAAATTGCCTATATTTTTTGTAATAATTCTTTTTTATAATTTGCCTCATCATCATTACCAACGGATATGGCTTCAGAAAGAGAATTTGAGAGATATGTGCGCACTGCATCAGTAGCTTCA
The DNA here is from genome assembly GCA_963833865.1 of uncultured Parachlamydiaceae bacterium. Classification (GTDB taxonomy): domain Bacteria; phylum Chlamydiota; class Chlamydiia; order Chlamydiales; family Parachlamydiaceae; genus Neochlamydia. The sequence goes on from CAWHZN010000011.1 coordinate 331,777, forward strand.
GGAAATTTTGCAAGAAATGCGAGAGTTTCATGATCAGCTGCAAAAACTTTTGGCTGATTTTGGATGTACTCTAAATATTTAGATTTTAGAGGAATCTCAAAATAATCCGATGCCTCGAAAAGATCCAGCAAAAAGTTCTCGGTTACCGGCATAGGAAAATAAAATTCTCCTATGCTAAAAGTAATAAGAGTTTTTATAATTTCAGCAGAATAAGTATCTGAAGGATTGCCTTGCTTCAAAAAGAAATCAAGCTTTGGCGATCTTATTTGTAAAATTATCTTATTCCATTGTATAGAACCAGATAGGTCCCACCTCTTCAGAAGATGAAGATCAAAATCTTTTTCGATTTGCATTAATTGATCTTTAATATTTTGAAGGGATATAAGTTTGATAAAGTATGATGACTTAAGGAATTTTTTTAACCAATCGACATTTTTGGATTCTAGTATCTGACTTAATAGAACATCCGCAATACCCAAATCGATATTTAGCATTTCATCCATAAGTTCGTCCTCAAAAGCCAAATTAGCATAATCCTTGCGATCTAAGTGTGTTCTAGCAAATAGCCATTTTAAATTTGCTGGATTCTTCAAAGAATAAAATTCAGGAAGTATTAATGGAGAAATACCAAGCTTAAGAGCTATACCATAATATGTATGAGCCTCTCTGTTTTCCGGGAGTGAATCACCGCAAAGAAAAGAAAAAAATTCTAAAATAGAATTTTTATCTCTTATGTGACCTAGATGGATAGACTTATCTTGAGAAAAAGAAATGCTTGGCTTTCTCCAGGAGGTCAAAATTTCCTGATTAATTTTGCAAGCAACCTCGTCCGCGTATTGTTTGCCGGTGAAAAAAGAACCCATGAATAAAATGCTTACATCATGAAATTCAGGAATTTCTAAGGATTTAACGATGGGAGCACAACATTTCGGAAGTCTACACCAATCAATTTTATGCTCACGAGCAAGCCGAAGAGAAAAATCAAATAAAGTGCGATCTTTTTCTTGAACAGCAATTTCCAAAAGACAGGGAAGATAATGCAATAAATTGGCTGTTTTAAAAAAATCATTTGTCCAGTTTCTTTCTAGAATAAGATATAATATTTTCTGTTTTAATCTAGTGATTGATAAATGATCTGCTACGGCATATAGATTTATTAAATAGTTAAAAATTTCTCCTACATTAACCGGCAGTTGAAAATCAATTCCATAACAAAATTGGACTAGCGCTTTGTTTATTTCAAAATTAGACCCATTTAAATTAATTTCTTCCCTATCTTTAGGTATGTTAGGATTTAAGTTAGGATTAAAATAATCAATCGAAGCAGCTAATATAGCCTGGTTAGCTTTTAATGATTGACCATCCAAAACGAGTGTCACATCATGAAATCCTTTTTGGTCGAAGAATACATTTAAACATTTCCAATGATCAGGCGTAAAAGATCGGGTATATTCCCTGTTTGATAATAGATTTTGCAAAATATCTGTAGCATTATTATTTAGTATGCACTTAAAGAGACTTTCTAATATAAAAGGAGGAGGATTAAGAGCCATGATGTTTTCTGCAATTTTGTGCAGAGGAAGATCCGGAGAAGAGGCTAGTTGATTCAAATCCTTCCAAACAGTATTCTTCATAGGGACTGGACACTTGGAAATTAATTGAAGAAAGTTTAAGATATTTTTCACTGTCGTAGGCCAATAATTTTCCGGTAAGATTTTAAATGAAGATCCTTTACTAAGGTAGGCCATTTTATAAAAGGGAAAAATGTTTTCAGGATGTTCAGGCAGAGGTTTTTGATCAATAATATAATCTTTAAAATTTTTTATATTCGCATCTTGATTTCTTTTATTATAATCAGCAAAACATGAATTAAGAATTTCCTTTAATGAAGGATCCAAATTGTGTATTTTTTCTTTGATAAAATTCCAATTACCTACGACAATATTAATGATATTCTTTGATAGTTCAGTATTCTTAGCAATTAAGCTGGGCTGCCACTGACAGATTAATCCTTGTAGCTGATTAACTAAATTATCTTGCGAGATTGGAGCAGAATTTACATTCGGTGAAGAGTTTGGTTGATTAAGCTTTCCAGGTTTCGGATTGCTTAACTCTACGGACATTTTTTGAAAAATAGCTAGCGCTGAATCTATAGGTTTTGTTTTTTGTTTTTTTGATAGCTTATTTTTATTGTTTGGCGTTTGTGACACCGTAATTGTATCAGCGTTTCGTTTGTGTGTGACAGGTCCCATAGAAATTTCCTTTTTTTATTATTTTTTTTAATTTTGGAAATAATAATAGCGATATTACAAATTATTTGCAATTTATAAATAACTATAGTTAAAAAATTAATTAATATCTAAATTAAAATTTTATTTTACAAATAATTCAAATGATAGGGAAAATTTCTTATTGTGATCAGATCTGTTTTTTAACGATTAAAACCCAACTTGCGACCTATGATGGCTCATATTCGAAGTTATTTTCTCTCTAGGAGCTCGCACGAAGCTTTGAAAATAAGTGAGCCATATTTTTTAATATGGCTCGCTTATTTTTGCGAGTCCCTAGAGGAAAAGAATTCGAATCTGAGCCACCATAGGGCGCAAGTTGGGTTTAAACGGTATAATGAATGCAGGCTTCGTTTTTATATTTTGCCCATTTTATGCATTTCTATGCGATCGCTATCCGGATTCAGAAGCCCAATGATTAATGTTAAATATTCTCTTAGATGTCTTGTAATCAGAAAATTGTCACGAACAAAATGATAACCGATTTCACCCATTTCTTTAATTTTCTTAGGATTTTCCAAAAGATAACGAATGCGAAAAGCTGCCCCTTCCGGCGTGTTTACAAGAAAACCTGTATAGTGATCAAAAACTTGCAAACGAATGCCACCTGTGTTTCCCCCAATAACCGGTTTACCTTTCCACAAGGCTTCGGTAACCGTTAAGCCAAATCCCTCTTTAATAGATTTTTGTAGAACAATATCTGCAACACGTTGTAATGCATTAATTGTCCGATGAGAATCAGGAGGAAGATAAAGAATATGAATATCAGGGTCATTTTCAGCAGCATTTTTAACAGCATTTAATATGACTTCTCCTTCTGGATCATCAGGAGCTCCTCCCCCTGCTAAAATAAGCTGAACTCCATGCTTAAACTTTTTAACCAGACGATAGGCCTTAATGACTCCAAGAGGATCTTTAAAACGGTCAAATCGAGAAACTTGTAAAAGAATGGGACGTGATGGATCCAGATTAAAACGCGGATAAATGTTTTGGATTTCTTCCTCGGAAAGATCCATATTTTTTTCGCTTAAGGGATCAATGCTTGGAGGAATTAGATAAAGAGGATGAGGAAGTTGTTGAACAAAATCTGCTAAGGAGAAAATGCTAGCATCAAAATGCATGACATAATTGCGCAAATATTTCCAGACATGTCGATCAGGATTGGATAGATCAATGTGACAGCGCCAGACCCATTTATTTTTTCTATTGGGAAAAGATTTGATTAAAGCTGCAGGTTGAGGATCATGAATAAAAACAAAATCCGCATCCTCTAAGATCGGTTTCAATACTTCAGCATTTTCTCTATTAACCTGTTCATATACTTGCAGCAAATGGGAAGATGGAACGGTATATTTGTAGCCTTGCAAGGAGTTGTGAAAGCCTTTTGTGCATTCGAAAAATTCCGAAGTGCCCGTCATCACTTCCCAACGAGTTTCAATCCCCAAAGCCGAAGTTAAATGGGTCATTGTACCCAGAATTTCCGCTACCCCACCACCATGTTTAGTCGAGTTAACATGCACAATTTTTATCCCTTTAAGAACGCTGGCTATTTGATGCAATTCATTGAGGATATCTGCTCCAATAGCTACTTTATATTTTTCAAGAAGATCACTCATATTTTTCGATCTCCTTCTCAGCTTTTTTTTCAAAGTAGATTTCTATTACCTTAGCCAAATTAGATCTCAAATCCGTTAATGAAAAAAAATAAGGGTCGACAGATGAAATTTTTTCAATAAGATCATTATATTCCCCCCCAAAAGAAGATAGCCATGTGGAAAAGTCGTCTCGTCTATCAGCTGTGCGGCCCCGCGCATCAATAAAATGGTAAAAAATACTGCTTGGGGGTAGGGATAGAATGATTTTTGATAAATCATGAGGAGTTTCAATGCGATAGGGTGTTTCGAAAACGATAATTTTAGATCTAATAAAGTGAAATTGATGTTCTTTTCTTGTCCAATGAACCATATCATTTTCATCCATGCGTTCTTCTACAGTATCTAACAATTTTTGACGAAGAGCCTCTAAATTCTCATAATCGGTGGGATCAATAACACTCAGCCTTTCGGCCAAATAAAGGTCATGCAGACAGTGGTGGGCCCAGCTGGCAAAATCATTAAGATATTCAGGGTGGACAAATTCGGGATGTAGATGACCACCCCAAAAGTGAAAATAAATACATCCAATATGTGTGGTTAATAGCTTATCATGCAGTTCAATTAAAGAACCTGCACTCTCCCCTGTCGCAATCGCAGCTAAAGCACAGTTTTTGATAAAAAAAGAATTACTAGAAAGTTCCATAACTAGGTATTTTGCTTACTTTGTAATTTTTTCTGTAATTTTTTCAGAGCAGCATTAAAGTCTACACCTTTTCCAAGAACAGGTTTAAATACATCACCCATTTTTTTTAAGCGAGTAAAAATATTGGTGATGTTAAAGTCTTTAGGATCTAAACCTTTTTTGACTTCCATCCATGATAAAGGAGTAGAAACAGAGGCAAATTCAGTTCCACGCGCCGAGTAAGGAGCAACTACAGTTTGTTTATAATGGTTTTGATAAATGTCCAAATAAATTTTTTTCTGTCGTTTTGATGGTTGTCTCACAAGAGAAGTAATATCAGGAATGAGTGAATTTACATATTGAATGATAATTTGACCAAATTGTAGAGCTTGGTCAAAAGTATATTTTTTTCCTAGGGGAATGCAAATGTGCAATCCCCGCTTGCCCGAAGTTTTACAAAGGCTAGTGATTTTCAACTCGTCCAAGATTTCGTGAAACGTTTGTGCCGTTTCAACTACTTTGTCAAATGCGATTGATTCAGGATCCAGATCGATTACGAAATAATTAGGATATTCCGGATTTCCAATTTCAGAAAGAAAAGGATGCATTTCTATGGTTCCCAAATTAACAACATATTCCAAAGACTCCTTATCCTGAATAAGAAAATAGGAAACTATTTTATGATCATGCTTAATATCAACTGTTTGAATCCATGAAGGGAGATGCAGATTTCGAGTATCCTTTTGTATAAAGTTTTCACCGTTCACACCCTCGGGGAATCTTCGTAGCATCAGGGGACGATTTCTTATGTATGGTAAAATGTAATCCGCAATGCTTTGATAATAGTGAATTAAATCGCCCTTTGTAAGGCCTAGTTTAGGCCAAAAAATTTTATCTAAATTCGTAAGTTTGATTGGTTCTTTTTTAGCTGACCTATTCTTAACTAACGGTTTGCTCTGAGATTCAATCGCAATAGGCTCTTCTTTTTTTACTGAAATTGCTTTCTTGTCCATTCGTAATCCTTCAAAAATAGGTTGACGCATGATTCCATCCGAAGTCCATTCTCCAAAAGTCACTTCACATATTAAATTCGGCTTTATCCAAATAGCCGGTGTGTTCGTTTTAGGTTTATTTTTAAAAGGACAGTCTGCTTGTATTAAGGGATGCATTTTATGATAGACATCCTCAAGAAGTTTGGCATTAAATCCCCCACCCACATGGCCGATATAAATAAAATTCTTTTTGTCGTCGTACACCCCTAGTAATAATGCGCCGAAATATTTGCGACTTCCGCGAGGTTTAGTAAAGCCTCCTATAACAGCTTCTTGACGCATATGCGTCTTAATTTTCAGCCAATCGCGACTTCTTTTGGATAGATAATGACTATCCATTTTTTTAGCCATGATGCCTTCTAACTTATTTTTTTCAGCTGCCTGAAAAAAGGCTTTTCCCTTCTGTTCGACATGATCGCTATAGCGCACTAACGAAAGGGAATTACTTTCTATAATGTCTTTTAAAAGTTTTTTTCTTTCAAGTAAAGGAATTCCGCGCAAATCCCGTCCATTAAAATAAAGAATGTCGAAAACATAGTAGTAGAGCTCGCCTTCTTTTGTTCGTTGATAATTTTGCATGAGCTGAAATTTAGATTTTCCGGTCTTATCTAGAACGACAATCTCCCCATCAAAAAAAGCCTGAATTTTTAATTTGGAAAGATCCTTTACAATTGATTCAAATTGGGAGTTAAAAGATTTTTCACTTCTGGAGAAGAGATCGACTTTTTTATCAAGGCGTGCTAAAGCTCGATATCCGTCCCACTTAATTTCAAAAAGCCAATCCTCACCATCAAAAGGAGACTCTATCAGATGAGCCAACATGGGTTTAATGAAAGTGGGCATTTTTTTTTGGGGAGCTTTTATTGATAGTTTAAGGACTTTTTTTTTAAGTCCTTTTTCTTCATTTCCCAATATGTCATTTATAGTACGTTGAGATCTTACGGACTGATCTTGTTTCAATATATCCTGTTTAGCATCTGCATATTCATCTTTTCGTTTGATGAACAGCCAGTCCTTATCATCATCTTTTTTTAATCTTTGAAGGATAAATACTCCCCTCAATTTTTTTCCATGAAGTTCAATTTCAATGTGACCATCTTCTAACCCCTTCCAGACAGCATTTTCGATCTCTTTTTTTGAGCTAGCTCCCGGAACAGTAAAAGTACCCTCATCCCATATCATTACCGTTCCTGCACCATAGTTCCCTTTGGGGATAATTCCTTCAAAGTGACGGTAATCCAGAGGATGATCTTCTACATGTACGGCAAGTCTTTTTTGGCTAGGATCAAGTGAAGGGCCTTTAGGGATAGCCCAGCTTAACATAACACCTCTGCATTCAAGTCTAAAATCATAATGCAAACGTGTAGCCGCATGCTTTTGAACACAAAAAACGGGAAGATTTTTGGTAGAAGAAACCGTTTTTTTGGCTGTGGGTTCAGGGGTTTTCCGGAAAGTTCTTTTTGCTTTATAGATTTTTAAAGTCATGCTGTTCTACGTTTAGCTTTGCTTTTTTTCGGCTGTTCTTCAAGGCTAGCCTTAAGTAGAGACATGATATCTTGAACTTTAGAAGGCTTTGGCTCTTTTCCTTTAGGGTGAACTTTTTTACCTTTAGCCTTTTGCTTAATTATTTCTTTAATTTCTTCATTGTAAGTATCTTTATATTTTTTAGGATTAAAGTGTGCCGTCAATTGATCTACGAGTTTTAAGGCAACTTCTAATTCTTTTGGCGCTACTTTTTCATTTTCAGGAAAATTTAATTCTTTAGGTAAAATAACCTCATCGCTATAGCGTAACTCGTTAAGAATAATGGCATTTTCATACGGTTTGATGACTGCCATATGCTCTCGATTATGAATGACAAATTTAGCAATTCCCACCTTTTTAGATTTTTTTAAAGCCTCTCTTAATAAGACATACGGTTTATCTGCATTTTTTTCCGGTTCAAGAAAGTAGGGTTTTGAATAATAAAGAGTATCAATTTCCTCTTCCTTGACAAAATCTAATATTTCGATTGTCTTGGATTTAGTTAGGTTAGCTTTTTTGAAGTCTTCATCATTCATGACCACATATTCACCCGGTTCATATTCATATCCTTTGACAATTTCATTCCAAGGGACCTCTTTATCTTCCGTTTTGCAGATACGTGCATAGCGTATCTGAGAAAGGTCCTTTTTGTGCAACATGACAAATTTATACTCCCGTTCATGAGTCGCCACATACATTTTTACGGGAATATTGACCAAACCAAAACTGATGGATCCTTTCCATAATGATCGCATAATGTAATCTCAATTATTAGGTAACCCGAAAGCATGGCCCATGCTTTCGGGAAAGACCGTTTTATTTAATAGATTGCCTATTTACACCTGTAGTAAAAAAGGTGCCTTCAGCAATTTTTGTTAAGTTTTTATCAGTATTAATTTCTTCTTTTAAAGAATCCTCCAATAAATCAGCAATTTCATCTAACTCAAGCATTTTTGCATAAGCTCTTGCTGTTCCATAGCAGGAAATCTCATAATGTTCTATTTTCTGAACTCCACCAATAAGGGCAACATCTTTTAATAAGGATGGAGCCTGACCTTTTATTATGTTCTTACATTCAGAAATTAGACCCTTCATGCCTATACAGGCACTGCCCGTCTTTGATACTTGAAGTTTTTCTAAAGCTAATTCCAAACGTTTAGCTTCTTGCTTGGTTTCTGCAAAGTGTTTTTTCAAAACCTCTTTCAACTCAGGATTTGAAGCCGCATTTTGAATCTCTGAAAATGCGGCAATAAGTTGAGTTTCAGCGTCATTAAGATATTGTAGTTCTCTAATTAGCAATTCTTCAAAGCTATTAAATTGCATATTTATCTCCTAAATGCTTCTTTTGAAAGCATATTTTGGATTTAAAAATTCAATCCTCTACTCGATTTACGAGTTGAACGAATAGAACGTTTTGAAGAGGATGTTGTTCTTTTGGCTGTACGTGCAGTCTTACGACGTGGGGAAATTTTTCTTTGAACCATGATACTTACTCCTTTGTTATTTTTTAAAGACCATTTGAGTCATTTCGAATGAAACCATTCGAACTGTGAACAAAGATTCAGTGATGCTATAGTTAAAGCATATTGTGAATATACCCTTACCATGACAAATGCTGAAATGAACGTCAAACATTTTTTTTAATTTTATATATCTATTTGATAATGAATATGATGAGTTTAAAATACCTCGAGAGAAAAAATAAGATAACCTACTGCACTGACGATTGATAATTGGTTTTCTTGTAACAATTCGCTTGATTCTGCATGAGATATTTGGCAAACTGCTACCTCCGATCATTAAACCCAACTTGCGATCTATGAGCCATCATAGGTCGCAAGTTGGGTTTTAAGGAAGAGTGGCAGAGTGGCCGAATGCGTCTGTTTCGAAAACAGATGTACTCGTGAGGGTACCGGGGGTTCGAATCCCTCCTCTTCCGACACTTGAGAGGGTTTCTCGCATGTCTTTTTTTTCGAACTTATCTCACTTATTCTTCTATAATTCTCAGATTCGGTTTTTCTTCGAGCAATAAAATAAATCCAAAAATAGGTTTTTCACGATTGATATAAGGCTTTAACTTATTCATAACATCCTTCTCAGTCCATTGTCTTAGTGAGTAAAATTCCTGAACATGAGGTGTATTAAACCATGTATGCATCAGGGAAATATCATCAATCGAAATAGGGCGGAAAGTGATTTTCATTTGAATTGTCCTTAAAACTCAACTTGCGACCTATGATGGCTTACAGTATTCCATAAATTAATGGGCTGGATGAAATTCTAGTTCTAGGCCACAAGCTTTAATAGCATTCATAAGAGTTGAAAACCTTGCTTTACCTTTCTGTGAAAGACTGCGATAAAAACTTTCTCGACTAACTTCCATTTTCGATGAGATTTCTCCCATTCCACCATGAGCCTCAACAACATCACGGACGGCTAATTGAAATATTCCCATATCTTTAGTTTCAAAGCTTTCTTCTAAACATGCATTTAAGTAAGCAGAAGCATATTTAGGATCTTTAAGTTTTTCAATTAAATGTTCTTTATAAGTTCTATAACGTTTCATAATAACTCACTTTTGACGAGATAGATGATCTTGCCAATGTTGTTTAGCCTTTTTAATGTCTTTTGTCTGACTTTTCTTTGAGCCTCCTATAAGAAGAAGAATTATCTTCTTTTTTCCATCTTCAAGGCCGAAATAAATCCTATATCCTGGACCAAAATCCAAACGAAATTCATATATGCCCTCTTTTAAAGGCTTGTAATCACCCAGATTACCTGTGCTCCTGATTCTTGCAATTCTAGCGTCTATTCTAGTGATAACGTTTATATCAAGAGAGTCTATCCATTCAACGAAAGGTTCTTTCCCTGTTTCGGTTTTATAGATATCGATTTCGTACATTTCAGATCTATCTCACTTTAAATTAAATTGTAGCTAATCGGCTACATTTATACAAGATATATTTTTTCTAACTCAATATCATTTTTTACTAACATTAGGAGTACATCTGTTTCGAAAACAGATGTACTCCTGAGGGTAAAGGGCATGCTAGTACCCGTAAGTCATGATGAAGTCTTTCTCGCATATGCTGTGAGCCTTATTGGTAGCAAGACCGCTACTGAGTTTAGCTCTTTTATTTTTTTAGCTGTGCATGCAGATAAACCACGACAGTGGTTTATCTTTCTGTAGCCCAGCGCAAAACTGCGGCAGCGGTTGTAGCGCTGGGCTACAGAAAGATAAGTCACTACCGTGACTTTTTTTTGAGAGAAGGTCCAATCCAATTCTGATCTTATTATTCATGTTTACTTGAATAAGTTAGCGATTATCATTTTTTATTCAAGCAAAATTGATTAAAGTGCTATATCTTTTTCAATTATTTAAGAAGAATTGAATAAGAATGAAAAGCCTCATAAGGTATACCCTTTCTATCAAAAAACCTATGCAAAATTTGCCAAAGGCAAGTTTTGCAGTGAATTCGGCAAATTGCGAAGCAATTGGACGATTCTCTATATATCAAATTTAGACCTACACACACATCACAACTAAACACACCCCGCAAACGGGTGTGCAGAGGGCCATCGGCCCTTTGCCGCGGTCCAGGGCGCGTAGCCCTGGAGAGTAAAATAGGGCGCAGGTAGGGTTTAAATATCTATAAGAGACGCAATTTCTTGAATGATGGTTTGAGGGAGTTTAAAACTAAAAATTTCTAGATCCTCTTTTACATGGACTTCAGAGCAAGCTCCAATCAGTGGTACAATCCCTATTTGAGTTAAAAATCGAAAGAAAATTTGGGCTTCAGTCTTTTGAAACGCATGAGCGATCTTCCGCAATAAAGCACTAGCCAGTAGATCAGGGTTTGCTGTGAGTGTCCAAAAACTTTGGTAAATAATTTTCTGCTCCTGGCACCACTTACGTAGCTCTATATCATAATCGGTTTGTCGATAAAAGCGATTTTGCACAACAGCAGGCTTAACAGATGCTTCCTCATACAAGAGTTTCAATACTTCAAGATTGTAACAATTGCTAATACCGAGTTGCTTAGCACCTTCTTGCTGATAAATGTGTTCCATGGCTTGCCAAACAGCCATTAATCTTTCGGCATTTTCCAAAGGAGAATGCAGGATCAAAGAGTCCACATAGCTTACTCTCAGATTTTGCTTAGAAACTTCAAAAGATTGAATAACTTGTTCAGCAAGAGGCGCATTTTTATTATAGGGGATAGTAAGTGGGTCTTGACCATCTATTGGCGTAAATTTGGTTTGTATAAACAAACTTTCGCGTTTAACACCATCGCGTGCAAGTCTGTAAAGGGCTTCTCCAACACCTGCTTCATTGTAGTGTTTTGGTTGGCAAGCCGTATCGATCCCTCTAAAGCCATACTTGATTGCTTTAGTGACTAAATCAGCCGTGCTATCTTTCTTCCAGGCTGTACCATAGATAATGGAGGGCATGCTAACGCCCGATAAGGTAGTGACATTTTCCAAGCTCAACCTCCTTCAATAAGTTTTTTTTATTTTAACCTAAATCGTGAGATGTTACAAAAGGAGAAAAAAATATGTGGATCTTAAGATGAAACTCATTACGCTTAACATTTGGGGTGAGCATGTGAGAGAACCTCTGCTTAAATTTATTGTCAAACATCAGAATGTCGATATTTTTTGCCTTCAAGAAGTTTATCACGATGCCAAAGACAAATTTTCTACTGATGATAAAACGGCTAGTCTTAATATTTTTTCGGAATTAAGCGAGTTGCTTCCTGACCATCAACCATTTTTCAAGCCTGTGATAGGAAATTTATATGGAAACGCATATGGAATTGGAATGTTTATAAAGAATGAAGTAAAAGTGATGAGGGGGGGAGACATTACTATTCATCATAACCCAGACTACCCTATCCAGGCACCAAATAGACATGGTCCAACCCATTCCCGAAAGCTGCAATGGATTCAATGCCAGATCGAAGAAAAGATTCATACGATTATGAATATGCATGGTCTGTAGAATGGTATGGGCAAAACGGATACACCTGAGAGAATTGCACAATCTCAGAAAATACGAAATTTTATGGATACCCTCAGCACACCAAAAATATTATGCGGTGATTTCAATTTAAGACCTGAAACTACAAGTTTAAAAATTCTCAAGAAGGAAATGAAAGATTTAATTGAAGTCTATAATGTTCCTTCGACACGTTCAAATTATTACCCGAAACGAGAAGAACAACCATTTGCCGATTATATTTTGACATGCCCAAAAATTACTGTTAAACATTTTGAAGTCTTAAAAGATGAGGTATCTGATCATACTCCATTGTTATTAGAGTTTTAGTAACTTAGTCAACCGTCAGTCCTTAAGCCAGCTTTTATTCCTTAACTTTTTGGAAAGATACTTTCACTTCCTTAGAATTTTAGGAGCAATCATGAAAAAAATCTTATCCCACCTAATTTTTATATTAGTGCTATGCCAAGCAGCTGGCCTACAAGCACGGCAACCCTATCATGCCACTGTTACGATTGATGGAGTCAGCGGAACTGTGAGCGCCCCTAATCTAGTCAATTTGAAGAGAGAACTTACCACGCCTAATATTCAAAAATTCATTCCTTTTTATAATCCCAATTCGCCAACATCATTGAACTTTAACATACGGGGTATTACAGCTTCAGCCTCTTTTCCAGCCAATTCGCCAACGCTCATTGTGCAAATTCCACAAATAGGGACTACCCAAACTTTTACCGGAGCCACAAGGGATGATAGCTTAACTCTCTTTAAGGATTTTATTCGCGATGGAGGCAATCATCATAAATTATTCAAAGCCTATGCTAAGTTTTCTCCTATCGATCCCATTGCAGGCAATCCCAACAGTCTCCAATCCCAGATGGCTCAGGCCGATTATTTAGTCGGGCGTTTATCTCCTTTTAGTGGATGTGATTGTCGTTGGAGTGCTCAACCTATTGTGAATCAGTATCAGGGTGGTATTAATGCCGGTAGAGCTTTTTCAAAAGGATTTGATACCACAGTGGTCACCTTTCCCCTGCGCTATTCCTTTTCACCAGATCTTAACAGGGCTTTCATCCTTGATGCCCCTCTTACCTATCTGAGAAACGGTGGAGCATCTTCCCTTGTAGGATCTTTGGGGTTGGGTCTTAGAGTTCCTATCATACACAATTGGTCCCTCACACCTATTGTCAGATTGGGTGTCGGTGGGACGCTGGACTTGTGCACGGCAGGTTGTTTTGCATCAGCAGGGTTGACAAGTGTTTATAATTACAAGATCAGCAACTATGTTCTTTCCATGACAAATTATGCAGGATATTTTACGACGACCAACCTTTGGTTGACCGGCGTTAACTTCACTTATCACCTACATAATTACATCTTTAAAAATGGGCTTTCTTTAACGACTTGCAAAGGATTTACTTTTTGCAATCGGCCCATAAATTTTAGCCTTTCATTTGAAGATTCCTGCTTTGCAAAAGATCGCCTTTTCATCAAACATTATGATGAAATTGGAATCTCATTAATCAGTAATTATTTGATTCCTTATTTTGATTACGATTGTCTTTCCTTGGGATTCTCTTATCAATTCGGCCAGAAAAACTATAGAGGATATTTTTTTAATCTAACCTATCAATTTTAAGAATAAAAGAGATGCAGACCTTGAGATTATTTTTATTTTTGCTTTTCATCCCTTTACAACTGTTTTCATACCCAGTTGATTCAAACGTGCTTCTTTATGATGATACTGTGCAAGTCACCTCGGAAATTAATACGTACGAAAACCTTGTCGACGGGACTCCAATTCAAGGATCAGTTATGATCACCCATGATTCGAATAATCCTGTCGATACTAACAGCTTTACGATGGGTGACAAGTCCCTTAAAGTACAGTTTGTTCAATCGATGCCTATGTCTTCATATAGTAAGTTGGTGATCAGCATTTACCAATTCCAACTCCCAGGTATGAAAGCGGGAAGCTATACACTACAGCCAATAAGGGTAAAAGTGGGGGGTAAAAATTATGCAGCCTTACCATTGACGATTCAGGTATTTAATTAAGGATATTTAGGGTAGTGATATTTTCCAAGCTCAATCTCCAAAACCTCCTCGCATATTTTCCTCATCGTTACTAGTTAGCATTTTCTCTAGTTCGGGATAGCTTTGCATGAATTTTTGGATTTTTTCCTCCAGACCTGGATATTTTTTAGTCACCTCATCTAATTTTTGTTGAGTAAACTGATTTTCATCATTAGGGAGCTTTGATAATTCAGATATAATCTCTGGATAATCCTTAACTATTTTGGCTCCATCTTGGATTATGTTGGGCATATCCTTTGCTAGCTCGGGTGGAATGGCTTCTTTGAAAGCTGGGATTTCTATAAGAGCTTTTGTTAAATCAGGTTTTTCTGCGATCACTTCTATGATATCTTTAGAAAGCTCCGGATCCTTTCCTAATAGTTGTGGAAATTGTTTCCATTCGTTATTCATCACTATTTCAGTTACATTTTGAATGACTCCAGGATGCTTCTCCTCGATTGATGCCAATTCAGCAATAAGAGGGACCACAGAAGCTGACAACTCTTCTGGAAGTTTTAATCCGAGTAAATCTCCTAACTCTATCAGACGTTTCACACCATCCGGATAGTTTTGACTAATTTGAATCAATTTGGGTAAAACATTTGAAAATTGGACCTTTAGCTTTTCTATTGAGAAGCTTTCCAGGATATTTTTGATATCTTGTTCGGAAAGTTTAATGAAAGAATTCCATAATTTTTCTGCTGGCTCCCGCCATTTTCTGGGCAGATAATTTAAAGTTAATCTTGTAAAAAGTTCTTCAGCCTTCTCGGGGTTAAAAAGGCCCACAAGTCCAATCGCAAAACAGGCAAAGCTAAGCTTTACTTTAAATAATTGAGTGGCGCAAAAAGCCTTTGAGCGAGCTGAACCAAGTCCAAAAGGAGCAGATATAGCAGCCAAAAATAGGTGTGTGATTAATTGCAAGGGGACTGTTAAACTCACTGTACCAAATGCAACTGCACTATCAATTTTTTTAAAAATTTTTCCATGCTTTGAGGAATGATTTTTCATTGTTGCTAGGATGATTCCAACACAGGAGGCATTGTTTAGTTTTTCTAACGAGACCAGCATATTGAGAACTTTTTCTTTGTTTTGAAGAATATAAATTTCTTCTAAAGTCTGTTTTACATGAGGCAACAGCGGGGCGAGAGGTTTTAGTTGCGGAATTTCTTGCAACATATCATTTACAAGCTCGCCATTATTTTCAAACCATTCACCCATTTTTAAAATGTTGTTTGGATGATCTTTTGTCACATTTTTTATTGTATTTTGAATACCGTCTGCTACAACAGTCGAAATGTCTGGAGCAAGCTGTGGTATTTTTTTTCTGATCCATTGAGGGAATGGTGTAAAGGGATAAACAATCCCCCCTATTCCGGTAAACAATGCAGCAAAATTAATGCCCGTACTGATTGATCGGTTGATAGCAAACGCTTTTACTGTGGATGAAAATGGTGCAAAGGGGGCCGCTATAGCTGCTAAGATCAGGTCTTTGAGGATATGAAAAGGCGCCGTTAGAACCGCAGTACCACTGGATAGAGCACTTTCGATCTTAGTGAATGCTCTAGGATAGATGACTGAGGTTTCCTTAGCTAAGGCTGCAACGATTTCTCCAGCAGGAGCAGAATTAAAACCATTCATTAAAGACAAAAATCGATCATAATTGTTTGAAATATTATTCATAATTCTCTTCGTTATAAATTTAGCACGTTTAAAGTATAATATTATAATACAACGGAGATAAATTTTCTACATATTTAAACCCAAGTTGCGATTTCTAAATATTCCATCTATAGGTCGTAACTTAGGGTAAGCTCTACCGAAATAGAAGCCTGTGGACAAGACGGTTCTGTAATAATGCTTAACACATCATTACAATCAGCTTGGTCGAAGCAGGAACTAAGCCCTGTATAGAAATGTACAGATTTTAGAGAGCTATTTTAACTTAAGAGCAGGGATCATAAACTGAGAAATTATGAATCGGCATTCCAGGCCTCATCGATTGGATCAATAATATCGCCTTTGATGCAAGCTGGCCCTTTCATCTTTCCAAATAAAACTTCCTTTTCCTTTTCGATTGGAACTATCTTTACTATTGGAATTTTGTGTTTAGCCACAACGATAGGATTTTTATTTTTTTACCTCATCCATCATCTTTAAACACTTTGCTTTAAAAGTGACTGCATTAACAATACGCTTCATATTGACTCCATATTTTAAACCCAATCTGAGCCATCCTAGGTCGCAAATTAGTTTTAAGTAATGGCCACGCCACCATAGTCACAATTTTTATGGAATACATTTAGCAATATTATGGGCCATAAGATACCCTCCTAGTGCAAGCAAAGCCACCGCAGTCGTTAGGCCAACGATTAGAGGTAAAGGACTGCTGTAAGGCGCTACCGTTGCAATTAATCCCAGTACTGTAACTCCAGCTCCTAAAGAAGCCCCGATTACAGCAGTACCCTCAATGATTGCTCCAAAAACAACTAAGGTATAGCCTAAAGCTTTTCTACAATTTTTCTGCCAGGGCTTAAGATCCTCTCGGGGATTGGCATTCTGATCATAGACTGAAAATAGTATTTTTTTTCCTCCCCAATATAAAGGTTCGGATAATATTTTTACAGCTGGTGCAAGAACAATGGCTGTAGCGCCCATTCCAATTGCAAGAATTTGACCTGGCAGCATTCCTGAAGTAATATTAGGCATTTATCTTCCTTTTTTAATTATTAATTAACTCAAAAAAGAAATAATAAAACATAATATAATAAATTTCAAATGTTTTTATTAACAAAACCGCGATAATAATGAGTTTGTTTTTAGCACAACTTAATTATAATTTAGGGTAAAGGTTCTAACATGGATTCAATAATATTCAGGTCTACAGTGCATAAATAGGCCTCTCGATCCTCAATGCCAATGGATAAAATCAGACGAGATCCTGAGTGATCTATAGTCATTCCACAGCAGTATTCAATCCCTTTATGTAAAAATATGAACGGCTTTGAAATCTGTTTTATATTAAAATCGCGATCCATATAAACAAAGCGGTGCATATAATTTCGCTGCTGGCTATCATAAACTGTCTCATGGGTTAAAAAAAGATACCCATTTTTAAAATCAATTGGAGAGGCTGACCCTGAGAAGCGAGAAAAATCATATTTAGGTACATATCGCTTATAGAGTAAAAGTTGAGGTATGTCTGCCCTCTTTTTTTCTAAATTGAGTTTGTAAATAGTAAAGGGATCATATGAATAAATTACGAATAAATGGTCATCCTTAACAAATGGAAGCCAGTTTTTTTCGCAGCGTCCAGGATGAGGTCCCATTAAAGGAATAAACTTTTCAACTTGAATCGTGGAGGAAAATCGATCATCAGATAATTTACATAAAGAGACCTGAGGATGACCAATAGGATTTATATCAACTGTAGTACAGGTAAACCAATTGGAATTTTGAAAGGCAAATAGACGGCAATCTTCCAATCCCTCTACATTGCGGGGAAATACTTTTTTGCGCGGTAACGTTTCTATAATCTCCTTTTGTGAAAGAAGATGAAAATCCCGATCGTATTGTACAAGAAAATTCCTCGTTTTGAACCTACTTGCGGGATCTAATAAATCTAAAGATTTAAAATGCTGTGCTCCAATCTGTATATAATTAACGGTTCTACAAATAAGATCATAGCCGCTGGAAGTTTTTTGTATCGAGGGATTCATAGGATTGTAGCGCGTTCTTAATCCTTCTCGGATAGTTGGGAGTTCAATTTCAATAGATTGAAATTTGGCATCTTTTAAGGTAGGTACATAAAACAGCATATTTCTATAAGCTTGATCTTTAATATAATCAGGAACATTCTTTTTTAATATTAAACGATTTGTCGCTGCATACCCCTCTTCCTTAAAAGGAGTATAATAAGCGCAAATAGAAAGATCTTGATCAATCAAATACTCATAAACAGGATGTGACACAAATAAAATTTGCTCATGGGGAAAAGGGATGTATGATGCCTGTTTTGCATAAAGATAAGCGAGGTTATACTGCTCGTGATTACGATAATAATTGGCAATCTGCTGCAGAGGTTCTGCGCGTTCTGGATTATATTGATAGGCATCCAGATAATAGTTTAGGGCTTGCTCCCATTGACCCATATCTTCATAACACTGCCCAATCATAAACTTTGAATACCAAACTTCTTCATTCCATCCTCCTTTTTCCATACGTTTTTTATACCATTTGATGGATTCATCGTAATTCTTTATGCACTGGTATGATTCAGCTAAATAAAACATGTACCGGATATTCTCAGGTTCCTGCTCAAGACCGCCTAAGAGTAGCTTGATATCGCGTTCAAATTTATCTGCTTTACAACCGCCATCGTTTAAATCCTGAATGACTAAAGATTTTAATTTTGCTTGAGAAGCGGGTATCTTACACGACCAATATTCGTGAGTGGCACCTAAAGATTGCCAAGGTAATGAGGCACGAATGAGCCGTGTATTAAAAAAAAGATAATAGGACATTCTTTGGGAGACTAAATAAGAATCTTGAAGGAATGTTTTTTTATTAAACGAAGGATCTATTTCAAGAACCATGTCTGCATCAAGCAAAAGTAAAAAAGCCTTTGACAAAGGGATGCCTAGTTCAAGAAGAGTATTTTGCGCAGCTTCAAAGGAAAGGGTTCTATTATGACCAAAATTCTTCCATTCATGCTTATAAATTTTTCCGGGTATGCTATTCTTTTGCATGAACTGTTCAATCACATTGATGGTATTGTCCGTTGAACCTGTATCACATATGGAAATGCAGTCGACTATATCTTTAACGCTATTTAAACAACGTTCAATGATTTTTTCTTCATTTCGAACAATCATTGTGAGACATATTTTATTATCATCTCCTTGCAAGATGTGAGGAAAAAATAAAATGCTGAAGAATAAGATATTTATAGAAAATCTAAAGAAATTAAAAAAATTATTCATAATCAGTAAGGTTAAGACATGATGGAATTTTTAACCAACATGAAAATATTTGGAAAATAAAGGAAAAGAATTTATATATAGGATTTTGCTGGTAAGAATCAGGGCGATTTTTTTATGAAAAAACTAGTTTTGATAGGTCTGATGCTGCTAATGTTTTGGCACATTCCAATATCAGCGACCACTTCTTCTCCAAAACCTCAAGAAGAAAAAAAAATCGTTACATCTGTTAAAAGAATCCATATTCCCACTTATTCAGAAGCTTATAATCCATCCATTATCAAATATGGGGATGGTTATTTGATGACTTTCAGATATCTTCCTGATCGCCACGTTCAACCCTGGATTTCCAATATCGGCATTGTGAAACTGGATGAGTTTTTCGAACCCATTTCTCCTCCCCAGCTTCTCGACACACGCTTATATTCTAAAAATACCCCTCCCCAATCGGAAGACGCTCGTATTTTTTCTTTTAAAGGAAAAATCTATCTTATTTTTAATGATAATATAGATTCTATATATCCTTCAGCGCAAGAAAGACGCGATATATATGTAGCAGAATTGATTTGTAAAAAAGATCAGTTTTCTTTGTCTGAGCCGCTTAAGTTATATCATGAAGAGTATTACGAAACAATTTTGTGGCAAAAAAATTGGAGTCCTTTTGTCTCGAATGATACGCTTTTATTGAGTTATTCTCTGAATCCTCGTGAAATCTTAACACCAAATTTTACCACGGGAAACTGTCAAAAAAGTTATGAAACATTGATGCCTAAAACCGTACATTGGCCTTTTGGACAGATGCATGGAGGGACCTTCGCACAAGCAATAGAAGGTGAATACTTGGCATTTTTTCATTCCAGAATGATTACATCTTCTCCTAGTTCAAACAATGTTGAATTGTGGCACTATTTCATGGGTGCTTATTCGTTTTCAGCTCAACCACCCTTTGAGATAACCAAAATAACCACATCTTATATCGACCACCCTTCCTTTTATACCAATTCACCCTACAATAAAAGAGTCATTTATCCTGGCGGCTATGTGAGTGATGGATCCGACCTATATGTGGCTTACGGAAAAGATGATTGTGAAGTTTGGATTGCTACAATAGATTTTGAGGAACTAAAAAAATCTATGGTTCCGGTACAAGCCGTGAATGTGGGTGAAATTAGAAAATTAATGATGCCCCTTCAATGATTATTTATCAATAGCTACCCTCAAAAATAGGAAATTCTAATGGATTTTTATCATCAACCTAGTCAGCAGCCCGCATCACGTTACGAAATCGTGGCGATAAAAAAAGTTACCTTCAACACTATTCAGCAGTCAAAATTTGCGGCCTTTGATTTCATGGATCAACTGGATGGATGGTGTACAAAAAATAAAGCATCTGTTCTTATCGATCTAGTTTTTCTGTTGAAACCCCAAACGGTTGTTGAAATTGGTGTCTGGGGAGGAAAATCTCTTATCCCTATGGCCTGTGCTTTAAAATTAAACGAAAAAGGTAAGATCTATGGAATTGATCCTTGGAGTAAAGCTGAGTCTATAAAAGGAATGGAAGGGATTCATTACGATTGGTGGAGCGCCGCAGATCACGAACCAATTTTAAAAGTTCTTCAAGAGAAAATCATTGCATTTAACCTACAAAATCAAATTGAACTTATCCGAAGCTCATCAGAACATGCTTTCCCAATACCAAATATCGATATTTTGCATATTGATGGCAACCATTCTGAACAAGCTTCAAATTTAGATGTAAATAAGTGGGTGCCTCTGGTGAGGAGAGGAGGAGTCATTATATTTGACGACTTGTCATGGGGAACCAATATCAATGCTGTGAGATGGCTAGATGAGAATTGTATCAGACTTGCTCAATTCACCCAAGACTATGATGACTGGGGCATCTGGATAAAGCCTTAATGTTTAGTTGACCTTTATAAAATCAATAAAGGCTGAAATGGCACCAGCGTTTGTGGGTGGTGTTATTATTGCTCCACCTGCTGTTGCAGTAACTTGAACTGTGCTTCCGGCAGTAAATGTGTGAATTAAACCTATCTGTACATAATAGTCGTTTGTACCTTCAGATGTAATTTCCGAGCTCGGCAAAATTGTTCCATTCACAAGTATGACAAAATTTTCACCATCCGACATAGAATTCCAAAAGCCGTAATGAATATAATAGGTACCAGCTAAATTAATAGTAAAAGTTGTTCCAATTCCTGTGGTAGTGGCTGTAATAGCAGAGCTTGTGGCATCTGAATTCTGATAAGCGGCAAACGGCCCACCAGGGCCTAAATTCTGTGAAGCCGTTGAATAGTAGTTTGCAAAACCTGTCGATAGAGCCCCCGTTGGCCCGGTAGCACCTGTTGGACCAGTTGAACCTGTAGGACCGGTTGAACCTGTAGGACCGGTTGAACCTGTAGGACCAGTCGCGCCAGTAAGACCTGTCGCCCCAGTTGGTCCTGTTGGACCACTCGCGCCAGCAAGTCCTGTTGCGCCGGTTGGTCCTGTTGGTCCGGTAGCACCAGCAAGACCTGTCGCCCCAGTTGGTCCTGTTGGTCCGGTAGCACCAGCAAGACCCGTTACACCGGTTGGTCCTGTTGGACCAGTCGCGCCAGTAAGTCCTGTTGCGCCAGTTGGTCCTGTTGGACCGGTAGCACCAGCAAGACCTGTCGCACCAGTTGATCCTGTTGGACCTATGGCGCCAGTAAATCCCGTGGGTCCAGTTGCCCCTGTCGAACCAGTAGGTCCAGTTAGTCCAGTAGGTCCAGTTGCACCTATGGAACCTGTTGCACCCGTAGGACCAGTAGCGCCTGGATCCCCTGTCGCCCCTGTGGGCCCTGGATCTCCTGTGGGGCCAGTAGGCCCAGTGGCACCTCCTCCTGTTCCTGCAGGTCCTGTAGGACCAGGAGCTCCTGGCGGTCCAGAAGGTCCAGGAGGGCCCTGTGGTCCTGGAGAACCAGGAGGCCCTGGCGGTCCTTGTTTTGGGGCTTTACAACCTTTTGTCGAACCACCTAAATCATTTTTGACTACTAATTGAGATATTCGGGCATGTTCTTCATCAAACTGAATTTGAGCAGAATGAAGCTTTGCAGAAAAAAGTAATATCGCTAGAAAAAGAAATCTTGGTCTACAACTCATACAATAGTTTTTTGCATCTAAGCTTTTGAGGCAATCTGATAAGTACAATCCATATTTATAGAAAAAATTTTTTTTTGGATAGCCTTTAATTAAAAACTAAGTTGCGACCTATGGATGTTCCAAAAAAATTTCGACACATAAAAATTTTATATGTTATAAAAACTAAGAATTTTAAAATCGCAAACGAGGTAAATGATGTCTTTTTTTCGTGAGTTTAAGACCTTTGTCTTACGAGGCAATGTTGTTGATCTAGCAATTGCTTTTATTGTAGGGGCGGCATTTAATAAAATTGTGACTTCCTTAGTTGCCGATATGATCATGCCTCCTTTGGGATTAATCATAGGTGGTATGGACTTTAGTCATTTTGCAGTAACTCTGAAACAAGGATCTACGGGCGTTCCTCCGGTAGTCATTAAATATGGAATGTTTCTGAATTCCATTATCGACTTTGTTATTATTGCATTTGTTATTTTTTTATTAGTTAAGACAATGAACAAACTAAGAGGAGAGGTACCTCAAGAAGAAACTATAAGCAAGTGCCCTGAATGTTTAATGGAGATTCCAGTCCATGCCAAAAAGTGTGGTCATTGTTGCTCAAATATTGAAGAAGCAAGATCCCGTGGAGAAACTGGCAAGAAAAGTGGTATATGAATGGTTTATTCACACACCCATTTGTAACTTTGTGGTGAATAATATTTTTTCTTTGTCGTCTTCTTAGCCGTTTTCTCTGTGGTTAATTTCATCTGGAGGTCTTCAAAAGCGGTAGTTAATTTCGATGTTGACTTCCTGTTCCTGACGTTTGTGTCCTAATTCCACATCATACCATGTATTAATCGCCAGTTGATCATTGATGATATATCTTAGACCACCACCCAACTCAAGTTGGTTAAAGCAGTGCCTGGTACCAAAAACAGCAAAAGTCGCATCTATACCATTTAGCGCCGAAACAAATTTTTTGCCACTTAGAAGTCTGTGAGCAACATAGCTAATCGAAATATTGGGAAGTAAACGTCCATAACAGATATCATAGCATTTTGAAAATCTAATCCCTGTTTCCAAACGCAAAATATTTGCACGATTGCGTTTCACGCGCAGGTCTAAGCTCTTCGCCCCATGTTCACGAGCTTTATTTTGTTCCACAAAATAGTAGTCTAGATCCACAAAAGGAATGATGTCGATGCTACAATAGTTGAGGTATAATCCACCTCCTAAATGAGGATTGACACCGTAGCTATAATGTTTATTTTTTGCCCTGCGATCGATGTCTACAAAATGAATATGCCTTCGAATTCGATTGCGATCAATAAAACCTAGAACAGAAGCATCGATATAATAGCAATCATTGCAGGTGGTGGCGTAAGCTCCTATATAATAACTATTAATCTTCGCACGTCCGGCTGAATTCCCCCAGTGTAAATTGGTATGTGAATAAGCGCCTCCCACACCAGCAAACAAAGAATCACCAATTTTATTGTCAATCCCAAAGGCTACCCCTTCACTAGTGGTTGTAAAGCGTCGTAATTCCTCCGTTCTGTCTTGTCTAATGAAGTCGGCTACACCACCGACCCACACTCCCCCATTACAATTGCAAGGATTGCAAACATCATTACAGCAAACATTACGACAACAAGTATTACGTAAAAAGTCTAAACGATTCATAAAACTTGTATTAATCATGTGTGCAGTATCACTGGCAGTCAATGTCAATGCTTCAAAAAGCGCAGGATGTAATTGATTTAGAGCTTTTTGCAACTGTGCAGGATCTAGCGTATTTAAAGCTGCAACTACAGTTGAAAAATCTGGAGTAGCTGTTGCGTGATCTCTGATATATTCCGCAACTCTTAAAGCATTTCCACTCAATCCAGTCGTGTTAAACACATTCGCTAAGACAGTTAAAATGAGTTGGTTCGGCAAATAACTCACAGATAAGGGAACATTGGTAGGAAGAAGGGTCGTCGCAAATTGGCCCGCAAGCCCACCGGCAGCATCAATTAATGTATATGTAGTTCCGGTCATATAAATTCCCGGATCCGCAGTAACAACCAGTTCTCCTCCATTTAAGGTAGCTGTTCCTGAGGCAACAATCTCATCAGAAGCTCCTGAACTGTTAATTTCCGCTTGATAAATTCCTGTGCTATTATTGATGAAGTTATTGACATGAATAGTACCAATCGAGTTACCGGGGGCTATAGTCCCATTATTCGTTACATTGCCTAGAAAACCTGTACCGGATAGAGTAGCACCACTATTTACAGTAAGCGCTCCACCAAGAATCCCGTTAACATTTAGGATACCAGAAACAACGGTCGAATTACCTGAAAAGCTTCCGCTATTACCTGTGAGTTGCAACTGGGCTGTTCCCTCTTTTAAAAAGCTTCCTCCTCCACTGATAGAGCCGGCAAAAGTTCCGTTAAAAGTTTGATTAAATATAAGCGTTCCATTATCGAGAACGCTTCCTGATGGAATGCTATTCGTATCCCCTTGAAGTGTTCCTGCAGAAATCACTGTTCCACCAGTGTAGGAATTGATTTCAGTTAACGCTACAAGTCCTGATTCTTCTTTCACTAACGAACCCCCACCACTGATAGAGCCGGCAAAAGTTCCATTAAACGTTTGATTGAAAATGAGTGTTCCATTATCGAGAACGCTTCCTGACGGGATGCTATTTGTATCTCCTTGAAGAGTGCCTGCAGAAATTGTTGTGCCACCTGCATAGGAATTAGTGCCCATTAAAGTTAATACTCCTGAACCCAGTTTTGTCAGTGCACCAGGACCTGTCAAAGTTTGGTTTATACCAATATTAAACGCTTGGGTATCAATGATAGCTCCGCCACTCTGAATAGATACAGGATTTGAAAGTCCTGTGACGAAGGTTGCATTATTAGCTGATGCCTGCAAAATACCGCCATTAAAAGTTAGAAGGCTATTCCCTGCACCACCTGCGATGGAACCTGTATTAAATAATCCTAAAGAATTCAGATTAAGAATCCCTACACTGCCTGCTAGAGACGCAAGAGTTGTGCTGGTGGAGACTGCTTGTCCACTATTTTGAATAGTCACTGTCGCCGACCCTTGGTTACCGATAGTTAGCGTACCATTATCCAACATAGATCCCACTCCATCTACGGTCACAATGGCAGAACTTCCGACATCATTTGCTAAAATTGCCGAAGCATCGGTAAATGTTCCTCCGCTAAGAACTTGTAAGACGCCCTGGGCACCGTCAAAACCAATAATTACAGCGCCAGAATTACTATAGGCAGAATTGGTGCCTGTTACAGTAACGTTACCTTGACCTCCACCACCTATGGTAGAGGTTGTGGTCTCCAGGACTCCGCCATTCGAAATATTCAAAACGCCGGGAGAAGCGAGGGCTGAAGCTACTTGAAAGTTGCTACTTGTCCATTTCGCATTGGGACCAATAATATTTGCGTTTCCAAGCCCTGTCCCAAAATTAGTGCCTACAACAGAAAGCGTGCTGACAAGATTGCCGCCACTTGTCACATTTACTGTAGAATGCCCGCTATCATCTCCTATGTCGATAACATCTATAGCTCCTGTCGCAGGCTCAGTATCTTGTACAGTTGCGGTTCCTCCGTTTATAATAAGAGCTGTATCACCGTTAGTTGGTGGAGGCCCCGGGGGAAGATTAGGCGCCCAATTGGCAGGTACAGCCCAATTTCCCGACGTCACGTTCCATTCATAGTCCATAGCATTTAGAGACTGATTCAGTATGGCAACTAAAATAAAAATTAAAGCTGTTTGTTTAAGTACTTTTACGAAACCTTGAATCGGAGATCTGGTCATTGCTGCTACTCTTCGGCTTAGAGGTTTTAAAAATTTCATGACGTCCTCATAGTAATTCGCCTAGTTAAAAATTTGGATATAATCTTTGAATCATTAACTATACAAGAAATAATTTTATTTTTTATTAACGTTAGTACTTTTCATAGATGTTGATTTCCATGCAAAAAATTACCTTTCTCAGATTTTTTGCAGTTAATGCTTGACATTTAAAAATTTTGTGATATTTTATTATACACTAATAAATCGTTTTTTATTCCGGGAAGACAAAACACAAAAGCATGACCAAAGAAGATACTATAAAATTAGACGGGACAGTAGAAGAGCTACTACCAAACATGACCTTTCGAGTCTCCTTACAAAATGGATTAAAGGTAATTGCGCATCTTTGCGGAAAGATGAGAATGAAAAATATCCGCGTATTGGTAGGCGATGTGGTGACAGTAGAAATGTCGCCTTATGACTTAACAAAAGCACGGATTATTTTCCGCCAGCGCTGAAACAAATTGGAATTATAGTGAAAAAATGGTTTCTTGTTATTCAATAGGCAACTATTTTTTCTATTTTTTCATAGTCAAGACAAGGAATAATAGGATTAGTGTTGATCTTTTTTTAGAAAAAGAATACACTAGTAAGCTTTTGAGTTCATGAACAAAAAAGCTTGCCCAGATAGCTCAGTGGTAGAGCACTTGCATGGTAAGCAAGCGGTCGAAGGTTCAATTCCTTTTCTGGGCAAAAAGAAAAAAAACTAAACAAAATAACGTCCTTACTGGAGTTTAACGGAGGATTAAATGGCAAAACAAGCATTTCAACGTAAGAAGCCTCACGTAAACGTGGGTACAATTGGCCACGTGGACCACGGCAAAACAACATTAACAGCCGCAATTACTAAAGTATTGGCTGAACAAGGCGGAGCTGTCTTTAGAGACTATGCTTCTATCGATAATACACCCGAAGAAAAGGCGCGTGGTATTACTATTAACTCCACGCACGTTGAATATGAAACAGATTTACGTCACTATGCTCACGTTGACTGCCCCGGTCACGCTGACTACGTAAAGAATATGATTACCGGTGCTGCTCAAATGGATGGCGCGATTCTTGTTGTGGCTGCTACAGATGGTGCAATGCCTCAAACACGCGAACATATTTTGTTAGCACGCCAGATGCAAGTTCCTGCCATTGTCGTATTTCTCAATAAAGTCGATATGCTTGGTGAAAGTGATCAAGAACTACTTGACCTTGTCGAAATGGAACTTCATGAATTGCTTGAATCTAAAGGCTACAAAGATGTGCCCATCATTAGAGGCTCAGCATTGAAAGCTCTTGAAGGCGATCCAAAGTATGTGGAAGCCATCAAGCAGTTGATGAAAACTGTAGACGAAAAAATTCCTACGCCCGTTCGTGAAATCGATAAGCCTTTCCTTATGCCAATTGAAGACGTGTTTTCAATCTCAGGCCGTGGGACTGTAGCAACTGGCCGTGTGGAACGTGGAATCGTCAAATTGAACGACAAACTGCAGCTCGTAGGCTTAGGTGAAACAAGAGAAACGGTTGCTACCGGTATTGAAATGTTTAATAAATCCATGGATGAGGCGCGAGCAGGTGAAAACGTCGGTCTTTTACTACGTGGACTTGAAAAAACCGATATCGAAAGAGGAATGGTCCTCGCAGCTCCAGGTACATGTACACCTCACACTGAGTTCAAAGCTCCAGTCTACGTACTAACAAAAGAAGAAGGCGGCCGTAAGAAGCCATTTTTTAGCGGTTATCGCCCCCAGTTTTATTTCCGTACAACTGATGTAACAGGTACTATCGAATTGCCCGCTGGAGCAGAGATGGTTATGCCTGGTGATAACGTAGAAATTGTAGTTAAACTGATCGCCCCTATAGCTATGGAAAAAGGGATGCGTTTTGCTATCCGCGAAGGCGGCCATACAATTGGTGCAGGAACGGTTTCCGATATTATAAAGTAAGAGTAGTATAGGTAAAGGATAAAGGGTGACAAAAGGGTAAAGGGTGAAAAAAGGGTAAAAGGTAAAGGGTGAAGGGTAAAACCTCTTTACCCCTTTAACCTTTAAACTTTACCCTTTATCAGGGGTGTGTAGCTCAGCTGGTAGAGCAGCGGTCTCCAAAGCCGCCGGTCGGGGGTTCGAATCCCTCCGCACTCGAAAACAGTGTACATGAGGTGTAAACGTGGTAGTGGATATCAAAGCAATGGAACCTAAAAAAAAGCAACAGGTTATCGCACATTCCCATAAAGATAAGGAAGCCGCCTCTTATAAAAAGTTACAAATTGCAGATTTTATTGGAGCAATTAAAGCTGAACTCAAACGCATCACTTGGACTAGTCCTGAGGAACTAAAAACCTATACCAAAATTGTTGTGGGCGCCACCTTTTTTTTCGGGATGGGGATTTATTTTATGGATCTGTTTATTCAAGCAGGGCTTTGGATTTTAGAGTCTGCGCTGCGTTTAGTAGGATAAGATTAATTAAGGTGAATGAATGCACAAGTGGTATGTCGTACAGGTTATGTCAACACATGAGAAAAAGGTCAAAAAGGCCCTCGAAGAGCATCGTGACCTTAAAGGCATGGGCGATGTTATCGAAAAAGTATTGCTCCCTATCGAAAATGTTTCCGAAGTAAAGAAGGGCCAGCAAAAAGTCGTAGAGAAGCGTCTCTGGCCAGGGTATCTCCTTGTAAAAATGAGTCTCTCGGACGAATCTTGGCATTATATAAAAGCGACACCCGGAGTCATTGATTTCCTGGGTGGGGAAAAACCAACAGCCCTATCAGACGCTGAAGTGGAAGAAATTTTAAGGGACCTCGAAGACAAAAAACAAAAGGTTACCCAAAGACACAAATTTGAAGTGGGTGACAGAGTAAAAATTACAGATGGTGTCTTCGTTAACTTTATAGGAACTGTATCGGAAGTATTTCATGATAAGGGCCGCTTAAGCGTCCTAGTTTCTATTTTTGGTAGAGATACACGTGTAGATGATTTGGAATTCGTGCAAGTTGAGGAAATTAACGAAGAAGCAGAGGCCTCTTAAAACTTAAGATTACTAGGGAGTACGGTAACTTGTCACCGCTCTGTTACCGTAGTCCAAAAAGAGAAAGAAGGAAAATATGTCAAAAAAAGTTATAAAAATTATTAAGTTGCAAATTCCTGCTGGGAAAGCCAACCCTGCACCACCTATTGGTCCTGCTCTAGGCTCTGCCGGTGTAAATATCATGGCTTTTTGCAAAGAGTTCAATGCAAAAACACAAGCGATGGCAGGAGATATTCTTCCGGTAGTCATTACTGTTTATGCAGATAAAAGCTTCACATTTATTACAAAAAAACCTCCTGTTGCAGAATTGTTAAAGAAGGCCACCGGTGTCGAAAAAGGCTCAGCTGTGCCAAACCGCGACAAAGTGGGTAAAATAACAAGAAAACAGGCACGTAAAATTGCAGAAGAGAAAATACAGGATATGAATGCCCGAGATTTAGAGGCTGCTGCCAATATTGTATTAGGAACAGCGCGTTCAATGGGCTTAGAACTAGTTGCTGAAGCCTAAAAGATTTAAGTTCTTTTAGGATAAAATAAACAACATAACAAAAAGAAAATATGGGTCGCCAAAGTAAAAGAATTCGGGAGGCAGCCAAACTAGTGGATGTCAACAAGACATACTCAGTTAAAGAAGCTGTCGAAATTTTAAAGAAATGTCCTCCAGTCAAATTTGACCAGACGATTGACATTGCTTTAAGAATCGGCGTTGACCCTCGTAGAACGGATCAACAGGTCCGCGGAACTGTATCACTACCGAATGGTACAGGAAAGTCGATAATTATTCTCGTCTTTGCCAGGGGTGAAAAGGCAAAAGAAGCCTTAGCCGCTGGGGCCGACTACGCAGGTGACGATGAACTTTTAGAAAAAGTTAACGGGGGCTGGACAGGTTTCGATGCCGTTATCGCCACCCCAGACATGATGCGCGAAGTAGGAAAGTTAGGTAAAATCCTCGGTCCTCGAGGGCTAATGCCAACTCCCAAAGCTGGCACAGTGACCACTGATATCACAAAAGCTATCCAAGAACTCAAAGGTGGTAAAATTGAGTTTAAACTGGATCGGCATGGTGTAATCAATAATGGAGTGGGCAAGCTGTCTTTTGCACATGATAAACTTGAAGAAAACATTATGGCCTTTCTGTACGCTGTACAGAAGTCCAAACCAGCTGCAGCGAAAGGACAATTTATGAGGTCTGCATACCTGTCATCAACGATGGGTCCAGGCTTGAAAATTGACCTTCGTGCAATTGAGCAAGCATAAAGGAGAATTTAATGAGAGAAGAAAAACAGCTCCTTTTAAATGAAGTACAGGATCACATTAAAAATAGCAATTCCTTTCTGATCATGCGCTATAAAGGCCTCACAGCCAATAAAGCTAATGAATTTCGAGGAGACCTTTCGAAGAAAGGAGGCATTGTTGAGGTGGTACGTAAGCGTATTTTAGTGAAAGCTGCTCAAGCTGCGGGCATTGAAATTGATCCCAATACATTAGAGGGTCATATCGGTTTAGTCTTCGGAGGTAATGAACCGCTTGAAACAGCAAAATTCATTTTCAAGTTTAGCGAAGATAACGATAAAGCCATTGAAATCATTGGAGGTCGATTTGAAGGCCAATTATACAATGCAGCTGAAATGGAGACACTATCTAAACTGCCCGGTAAAGATGAAATGCGTGCGCAGTTACTTAGCGTGCTTCAAGCACCCATGTCTCAAACATTGGGTGTCATGGATGCCGTGTTGTCAAGCGTTGTATATTGTTTAGACAACAAGAGCAAGCAAGGCAGTTAGTATGAAGAGCCTTTTGATAAAATCCCAAATAAATTTTGCATAAAGGCGATAAAAATTAATCCATTAACAGAAAAGTTTTTTAGAAAATTAAAGAGGTAATACTGTGAGTAAAAAAACAGAAGATTTAGTCAATGCACTCAGCGAATTGAGCGTTTTAGAAATGGCTGAGTTAAAAACTATGCTTGAAGATAAGTGGGGCGTAAAAGCTGCTGCTGCCGCTGTAGCTATGGCTGCTCCAGCTGCCGGTGCAGCTCCTGCAGCCGCTGCTGTAGAAGCTACTGACTTTCAAGTCACTTTAGCTGAAGCTGCCAATGATAAAAAAATCGGCATCATTAAAGTGGTTCGAGAAATCACCGGTCTCGGTTTGAAAGAAGCTAAAGAATTGGTGGACACTGCACCAAAAGTAGTGAAAGAAACGGCACCCAAAGCAGAAGCAGAAGAAATAAAGAAAAAGCTTGAAACTGCTGGTGCTAAAGTTACTCTCAAAGGACTGTAACTGAGTAAGTGTTGAGTATATTTAGGAGCCAGGAGACTGAATCCAGCTGCCAGAAAATAAGAAAGCAACGTCCAGAAATTCCTGCTTCAGGATACTGGATTCTGACTCCTGGCTCCTAAATATGACTTACACCTACATATATTTTTTTGGCTATTTGATCTCGGATTAATTCTATCTTTAAGGAATGAATATTTTGATCGCTTTGAAAATAATCAACCATTGGTGTATACTAATAGTATTGGAAGTTATTGCTGCTAAATATTTTATGGTCTTTATCCGAAATCTATTATCCAAACAATCAAGTTTAAGTAATCAATCAAGTTTAAGTAATAAAGGGAGACCTTCATGTTAAAAAGGCCGCCACGACGTATTAGTTTTATCAATAAAAAAGAAATTATTGATCTTCCTAACCTCATTGAAATTCAAATTAAGTCCTATAATCAATTCCTTCAAGCTAATAAATATGCTGATGAAAGGGAAAATATAGGGCTGCAAGAAGTTTTTAATGAGATGTTTCCCATTAAGTCGTATGATGAAAAAACAATTTTAGAATTTATCTCCTACAGTTTAGGAGTACCTAAATACAGTCCTGAAGAATGCATTCGTCGCGGAATTACTTATAATGTCACACTAAAAGTAAAGTTTCGTTTGACTGATGAAACAGGTATAAAAGAAGAAGAAGTCTATATGGGTACTATTCCCATTATGACTGATAAAGGAACCTTCATTATCAACGGTGCTGAAAGGGTCGTTGTCTCTCAGTTGCATCGTTCTCCGGGGATCTGTTTCGAACAAGAAAGGCATACACGAGGCAACGTCATCTATTCTTTCCGCATCATCCCCTATAGAGGGAGCTGGCTGGAAGGTGCTTTTGATAGTAGTGATCTGATTCATATCTATATTGATCGAAAAAAACGTCGCCGTAAAATTTTAGCGACAACTTTTATCCGAGCTTTAGGTTACTCCACCAATGCGGATATTATCGAAGAATTCTTTAGCACGCGTAAAGTTAAGATTAAAAATGAAAAAGAATTTGTCAAGTATGTAGGGAAAATCCTCGCACAAGATGTAATCGATGAGGAAAGTGGGCTTGTTTTCGGTAAAGCTGCCGAAAAACTAACCACCGCTATGCTTAAGCGCATGGTAGATGCAGGCATTGACATCATACGTATTGCAGAAGATGCGGACGATACCAGTCCCATTATTAAAATGCTTGCAAAAGACCCCACAGATTCTTATGAATCTGCCTTGAAAGATTTCTATCGTAAGATACGTCCGGGAGAACCCGCTACATTATCCAATGCCCGTTCCGCAATCATGCGTCTTTTCTTTGACCCAAAACGATATAATTTAGGTCGTGTAGGACGTTATAAGCTCAATTCAAAGCTCGGATTTGAACTCGCAGATGAACAGCTCCAAACAGTTACTCTGACGAAAGAAGATGTGATCGGTGCACTTAAATATTTGATTCGTCTTAAACAGGGCCATGATGATGTCAACGTAGATGATATTGACCATCTAGGAAACAGACGTGTTCGTTCTGTAGGAGAGCTTATTCAAAACCAATGCCGTATTGGTTTAGCACGCATGGAAAAAATCATTCGTGAAAGAATGAATCTCTTTGATTTTTCTTCCGATACACTTACTCCAGGCAAGATAGTTTCCGCTAAGGGTCTTTCAGGTGTCCTCAAAGACTTTTTTGGCCGTTCTCAATTGTCCCAATTCATGGATCAGACTAACCCCATTGCAGAACTGACCCATAAACGACGTCTCTCCTCTTTGGGACCCGGTGGTTTAAATCGCGACCGTGCAGGTTTTGAAGTACGCGACGTGCATGCAAGTCACTATGGTAGAATTTGTCCTATTGAAACTCCGGAAGGTCCAAACATTGGGTTGATCACTTCCCTCTCTTCGTTTGCTAAAATTAACGAATTTGGTTTTATTGAAACTCCTTACCTTATCGTACGCGATGGTGTTGTCACTGATGAGATCGAATACATGACGGCTGACCAAGAAGAACGATGTGTGATTGCTCAGGCCTCAGCAAAATTAGATAAGTATAACATGTTTGCTGAAGCTATCTGCTGGGCCCGCTATCGCGGTGAACCTATGGAGATTGAATCGAGTAAAGTCACTCACATGGATGTATCACCCAAGCAGTTAGTCTCCATTGTGACCGGCTTGATTCCTTTCTTAGAGCATGATGACGCCAACCGTGCCTTAATGGGTTCAAACATGCAAAGACAAGGTGTACCGTTATTAATGCCCGAAGCACCTATCGTTGGAACTGGATTGGAAGCCCGTGCTGCTCGCGACTCCGGGGCTGTTGTTGTGGCTCAAGAAGATGGTGTGGTTGACTATGCAGACGGATCGATGATTATTATTTCTCCTAAAGATAACCGTATGGAGAAAAGAACCTATCACCTTAAGAAATTCCTGCGTTCTAATGCAGGAACTTGCATCAACCAGCAACCGCTAGTCCAAATAGGTGATAAGATCAAAGCCGGAGATGTCATTGCAGATGGTCCCGCCACTGATAAAGGTGAAGCTGCCCTAGGACGAAATGTCTTGGTCGCTTTCATGCCATGGTTTGGTTATAACTTCGAAGATGCCATCATCATCTCAGAGAAACTTCTCCGAGAAGATGCCTTTACTTCCATATACATTGAAGAATTTGAATTGACAGCGCGTGACACAAAATTGGGTAAGGAAGAAATTACACGCGATATCCCCAATGTATCCGAGGAAGCTTTAATCAACTTAGGCGACGATGGCATTATACGCATTGGTGCTGAAGTTAAACCGGGTGATATCCTAGTCGGTAAAATCACACCCAAATCCGAAACGGAATTAGCACCTGAGGAAAGATTACTGCGCGCTATTTTTGGTGAAAAGGCCGCCGATGTCAAAGATGCCTCTTTGACTGTACCACCCGGTACTGAAGGCGTGGTCATGGACGTAAAAGTTTTTAGCCGAAGGGATCGTTTATCTAAGACCGATGATGAGCTTGTTGAAGAAGCTACCCGTTTGAAAGATATACAAAAAGAGTACAAAACAAAATTAACGGAAATTCGGACCGAAAGACGTGAACGTTTAGGAGCGCTTTTATTAAATGAATTGTCTCCAGGAACTATTGTTCACCGTAAAACAGCTGAAGTCGTTATAGAAGAAGGTGCATTGATTGGTCAGGATATGATCGAAGTGCTAGAGAAAGAAAGCATCGAAGATCTCTTAATGCCCGAAAATGATCTATTTCAAACATTCAAACAGATCTTGCATGACTATAGTATATCTATGCAAATGCTCGATACTCAGTACAAAACTGAAGTGGAGCATATGAAGAAGGGGGATACGGATCTTGATCCTGGCATTATCCGTCAGGTAAAAGTCTATGTCGCCTCCAAGCGCAAATTACAGGTCGGCGACAAGATGGCCGGACGTCATGGTAACAAGGGCGTTGTTTCCAAGATCGTTCGCGAAGCCGATATGCCTTATATGGAAGATGGTCGACCCATTGAAGTTATTCTCAACCCACTAGGCGTACCTTCACGTATGAATATGGGCCAGCTTTTTGAGACTCATTTAGGATTTGCCGCGCGCAAGGCTGGTATATGGGTACAAAGTCCTGTCTTTGAAGGTTTCCCGGAATCAAAAATTTGGGAGATGATGAAAGAACAAGGAATGCCTGCTGATGGTAAATTCTTTCTTTATGATGGATGTACAGGTGAGCGTTTTGATAATTCAGTCGTCGTGGGCTACATCTATATTCTAAAACTATCGCACTTAGTAGCAGATAAGATCCACGCCCGCGCTGTAGGCCCCTATTCCTTAGTTACTCAACAACCGTTGGGTGGTAAGGCTCAGATGGGAGGCCAACGCTTCGGAGAAATGGAAGTTTGGGCTGCAGAAGCCTATGGTGCAGCTCACTTGCTGCAAGAATTGTTAACAGTTAAGTCTGACGACGTGTCAGGTCGTACTCGTATATACGAGTCGATTGTCAAAGGTGATAATTTATTAAAATCCGGCACTCCTGAATCATTTAATGTTTTGATTAAGGAAATGCAGGGTCTTGGCCTTGACGTTCGTACAGAATCCGTGATACAATAGACTTATTTAGAGGTATTTAAGTATGGCAGATATGCATCAAAAAGATGAACAACAATTTGATAAGCTGACAATCAAAATCGCATCCGATGACATTATTAGAAATAAGTGGTCGCGAGGGGAAATAAAAAAACCCGAAACCATTAACTATCGTACATTCAAACCGGAAAAAGGGGGTTTGTTTTGCGAAAAAATCTTTGGACCCACTCGCGATTGGGAATGCGCTTGCGGTAAATATAAGAAAATTAAGCATAAAGGAATTGTTTGTGATCGTTGCGGCGTAGAAGTTACGTTGTCAAAGGTCCGCCGTGAGAGAATGGCCCACATTGAATTAGCTGTTCCTGTTGTTCACATCTGGTTCTTTAAAACTATGCCCTCTCGCATTGGTAACGTTTTGGGAATGTCTTCTACCGATCTCGAACGCGTCATTTATTATGAAGAATATGTAGTTACAGACGCAGGAAATACCGATCTTGAGAAAAAACAGCTGCTTAACGACATTGAATACCGCGAAGCTCAAGAAAAATATGGACGTGATGCCTTTAAAGCCAAGATGGGTGCAGAAGCTGTTAGTGACCTTCTAGCTACAGAAGATCTTCAAGCAGTTTTGATCGAATTAAAGGAAAAGCTACGAAAGACAAAATCCATGCAAGCACGTATGAAGCTTGCAAAACGTCTAAAAATTGTTGAAAGCTTTGTATCCTCTACCAACAAGCCTGAATGGATGGTCATGTCCTGCGTTCCGGTCATTCCGCCGGATCTACGACCTCTTGTCCCATTAGATGGTGGTCGCTTTGCCACTTCCGATCTCAATGACCTCTACCGACGTGTTATCAATCGCAATAACCGCCTTAAAGCCATCTTGAAACTCAAAACACCGGAAGTGATCATCCGTAATGAAAAACGGATGCTTCAAGAATCTGTGGATGCCCTATTTGACAATGGACGCCATGGTCATCCAGTGATGGGAGCAGGAAATCGTCCGTTAAAATCCTTATCGGAAATGCTTAAAGGCAAACAAGGACGTTTCCGTCAAAATCTTTTAGGTAAACGGGTTGACTACTCTGGTCGTTCGGTCATTATCGTGGGCCCTGAACTCAAATTCAATCAATGCGGCTTGCCCAAATTGATGGCTTTAGAACTATTTGAACCATTTATTGTAAAACGTTTAAAAGATTTAGGTTATGTTTATACCATCCGCTCTGCAAAGAAAATGATTCAACGCCATGCTCCTGAAGTGTGGGACGTACTAGAAGATATCATTAAAGGACATCCTGTTCTCTTAAACCGTGCACCCACACTTCACCGCTTGGGTATACAGGCTTTTGAACCTGTACTTATCGAAGGTAAGGCCATACGGATACATCCACTTGTCTGCGCAGCATTCAACGCGGACTTTGACGGTGACCAGATGGCTGTCTACGTTCCCCTCTCCGTAGAAGCACAATTAGAAGCTAAATTGTTAATGATGGCACCTGATAACATTTTCTTGCCCTCTTCCGGGAAACCGGTTGCTGTGCCTTCGCAAGATATGACATTAGGTCTTTATTACTTAATGCACGATCCTCTGTATTTTCCTGAGGACCATGGATTGAAAATCCGTGTTTTCCGGGATGCTCAAGAAGTGCTTATGGCTCTTCATGCAAGTGGAAGCTATAACTGGTATGAGCAAGAGAAAGATCCCTCAGAAGAAAGCTCGGGCAAATCTCATTATAGCCGAGGCCTGCGCATTCACGAACAGATTAAACTAAGAACTGATGCCGGTATTATCGAAACAACACCCGGTCGTGTGCTCTTTAATACCATTGTTCCCAAGGAGCTTGGCTTTCAAAACTACAGCTTACCCAAGAAAAAGATGAGTGAGCTGGTCATGCAATGCTATAAGAAAGCTGGTCTTGAGGCTACCGTAAGATTCCTTGATAACTTGAAGTCCTTAGGTTTTGCAGAAGCTACAAAAGCCGCCCTTTCTATGGGTGTTTGCGATGTTAGAATTCCGGAAATAAAAGGAAAAATCCTTGAAGAAGCTCATGAACGTGTAGCGCAAGTGAAAAAGCAGTATGAAGAGGGTATTATTACAGATGGCGAGCGTCAATCCAAGACAATTAGCATCTGGACAGAAGTTTCTGAGCAGGTCTCAGAGGAGCTATTCAAACTAGTGGGCGAAATTAAAGACTCTAAACGCAATCCGCTTTATATGATGCTTGACTCTGGTGCTCGTGGTAATAAATCTCAGATTCGACAGTTAGGTGCTTTACGCGGATTGATGGCAAAACCCTCAGGTGCGATTATTGAATCACCTATCACCTCAAACTTCCGTGAAGGTTTGACTGTTCTTGAATACTCCATTTCTTCGCACGGTGCGCGTAAAGGTCTTGCAGATACAGCCTTAAAAACCGCTGACTCTGGTTACTTAACACGCCGCCTAGTCGACGTCGCACAAGATGTGATCATCACCGAAAACGATTGTGGAACACTCAATGGCATTGAAGTTTCCGCAATTAAGCAGGGTCAAGAAGAGCTTCTGCCGTTAAAAGACCGTATCTTTGGACGTACAGTTTGCGATGATATCTACCTCCCTGGCGATAGTACAAAATTGTTAGCGAAATCGGGTGATATCTTAACAATCCAACAGGCAGAAGCTATCGATGACTCTGGTATTGAAAATGTCAGAATTCGTTCCGTATTGACCTGTGAAACACGTCGTGGAGTCTGCGCAAAATGTTATGGCTTGAATCTTGCTAATGGTCGTTCGGTAAGTCAAGGAGAAGCTGTCGGTATTATAGCAGCACAGTCCATCGGTGAACCGGGTACACAGTTAACCATGCGTACATTCCACTTAGGTGGTATTGCCTCCGCAAGCGTTAGCCCCGAATTGGTTACCGACCATGAAGGGATCGTTATTTATTCCGATTTACGAGTTGTGCAGAATGATGAAGGTTTCTGGATAGCACTAAACAAAAATGGATCTTTACATATTGTACGTGATGAAGGTCGCTCGTTGGAAGAATATAAAAAACTCCTCAGTACCAAATCTATTGAACCTCTTCAAACCTTTAACGTAGAACTAGGCACCAAAATTCTTGTTGCAGACGGTTCTAAGGTAAAGTTAGGTAAGAAAATCGCTGAATGGGAACAGCATAATATTCCTATTATTTGCGATAGACCTGGTTATGTTAAATATGAAGACCTGGTCGAGGGTATATCCACAGAACGTGATGTGAATAAGCAGACCGGTCAGGCAGAATTAGTCGTCAAGCAGCATCGCGGCGAACTTCACCCCCAGATTGTGATTTATTCGGATAAAGAATACACGGAACTCGTAGGAACCTATCCTATCCCATCCGGAGCCATCATTTCCGTAGCAGAAGGTCAATATTCTAGTGGCGGTAAGTTACTAGCTAGATTACCCCGTGGAGCCGTGAAGACAAAAGATATCACCGGCGGTCTTCCACGTGTTGCTGAACTCTTTGAAGCTCGTAAGCCTAAAGATTCTGCCGAAATTGCAAAAATTGATGGTGTGGTTGACTTCCGTGGAGTACAAAAGAATAAACGTATCGTTGTTGTTCGTGATGAGGTATCCGGCATGGAAGAAGAACACCTCATTCCGCATACGAAGCATTTAATCGTCCAAAGAGGCGATCATGTTATCAAAGGCCAGCAATTGACAGATGGAATCGTCATCCCGCATGAAATCCTTGAAGTCTGTGGAGTGCGCGAATTGCAGAAGTATTTAGTCAATCAAGTGCAAGAGGTTTATCGTCTGCAAGGCGTTGACATTAACGACAAACACATTGAAATCATTGTACGACAGATGCTCAAAAAAGTTCGTGTTATTGACCCAGGTGACACAAGCATGCTGTTCGGCGAAGAGGTAGATAAACGCGAGTTTGAACAAGAGAACCTAAAAGTGATTAAAGAGGGTGGTAAAGCCGCTCAAGGCACACCGGTCCTCTTGGGTATCACTAAGGCATCTCTAAGTACAGAGTCGTTTATCTCTGCTGCTTCTTTCCAAGATACCACACGTGTCTTAACAGAGGCAGCTTGTGCAGGTAAGACTGATTACCTCATGGGCTTCAAAGAAAACGTCATTATGGGACACATCATACCTGGTGGAACAGGATTTGAGTATCATAAGCGCGTTAAAAAGTTCGTTGATAAGGAACATGAAGAAGAGTTGCTATTCGACTTTGAAGACGAACCGGTGTCTGCAGCTAGTGCATAGACTAGTTTGGAGTGCGGTGACTTGTCACCGCTTTCATAGGGATCGACTTGTCGATCCCGTTAACAACGAACCGCGACAAGTCGCGGTTTACAAAAGCGGTAACAAGTTACATAAGCATCAAGCTATCAAACTATATGTTTACATAAACAAACAAAAAAACAATAGAGTAGAGATGGGTTCTATGCCCATCCCCCTCATCAAACCGGACGTGCGAATTTCCCGCATCCGGCTTTCCTATAAACTTTCGCCTTAAGCTTTCACATGAAATGCTCGTTTTGTCAGTTGTTTCACTCCCAATTTTTGCACATATTTGTACCACGTTTGTTCTTTGTTCGTTTTCTTAAAGCCTTTTTGCGATCTTCTTTGAAAAAACCTATACAATCGGCAACATACATGGTTGTTTAGTTTGTTGAATACCTGTCCTGGATGGCCTAATTTAAAATAATTACCCCATCCTATAAGAAATTGATTAAGTTCTCTCACGATTACTTCTATGGGCTTGAACCCATTTGTTGCATCCGTGATTTCGCTTACTTTTTCCATAGCCTTCTTTATGCTCTTTTCCGCGGGAGTTATTAAACACATACTCACGTGTTGTCTGTGTCTTAAGGGTACCCTTCTTAACTCAAATCCGAGAAATTTCAGCTTGGCTTTCGGGTCATTCAAGTTTACTATCTTAGTTTTTTCTCGATTTACGGTTAGGCCAAATCTGGTTTCTAACTTGCTTTCTACCCATGATACAATTTCCTTTGTCATGTATCGTGCCATGATGACAAAGTCATCTGCATACCTTTCTAATGTCGCTCTAGCTTTCGTCCCTGGTCCTTGTGATCCATGGAAAATTTTGTCAAACCAATGCATATAAAGATTTGCAAGAAGAGGAGATATGACTCCGCCTTGTGGTGTTCCTTTATCATTGGGTTTCATCTGTTTTCCTGGTTCCCAGACTGGAGCTTTAAGCCACTTGAGTATTAGTTTGAGAATTTGCCGATCTGCTATTCGCATTTCTAGCGCCTTCATTAGGTTGTCGTGTGGAATGGTATCAAAGTAAGCTTTCAAATCGGATGATATGTTTTGCTTTTCAGCTCTGCTTGGATTTCTTTGAGGAATTCCTTCACGCCTTTTCTTTCGATGGCTTGAATGGATATCTCGTCGAATCTTCACGTTTGTTTATCCTTATTCTTCGCTCTGCCTTGTCTTCGCTCACGATCTCCTAAGGCATATATCCCATAGGGCCTCCCAAGTTCCCTTACGCGCACTCTCCTTCTAACCCCGGCAGTTCCTTGAATTGCATTTACCTAGTCTTCATCCAAGATAGTAGGCTTCACCATTATCCGAAGGTTGGCCAACTGCATTTTTTTTTCTGTAACGAGGCCACATCAGATTCACGCTTTCGCATTGAGGCTCGCAAGTTTGTTCATCAGGGTTTTAAGCGTAGGGTTACCCCCTTCACTTACCTGATGTCCTACATGATTATCTAGGTACTTATCATGGTTAACTCCTTTCATTTAACTAGTTTGACCAAGCTTTGCTTGGCGCACGGATAATCAGGATCGCCTTCGGCGACAGGATAGATCAGATACTTAAATTCATTTATTCTAAAAATTAATTATTGCTTTATCCTGCCGGCGTAGCCGATCCTGCTTATCCTGTTCTATTTTTTTTAAAATCAACATGTTATGGTATTTAGCTTGATGCGTATGTAACAAGTTATCGCACTCCAAAAAGATTTATTATCTCCTATTACTGAATATAAAGGTACAGTTGCCGGTAAAAACCGTCCAAATCCAAATTG
This sequence comes from uncultured Parachlamydiaceae bacterium, assembly GCA_963833865.1. Lineage (GTDB taxonomy): Bacteria > Chlamydiota > Chlamydiia > Chlamydiales > Parachlamydiaceae > Neochlamydia. The sequence continues at coordinate 373,370 of CAWHZN010000011.1, forward strand.
GCGTACTCTTTATTCTTTAATTTGACCTCCATTTCCTTACTCAATTCGCTTGCCATCGAACGCCCATAAAGACCGGCGCTTCCGCTTATTTTGTGCAGCACATGCTGAAGTTCTTGCCAAACCTGATCCTCTGGCTTTTCTTTTGCCTTTTGAATAAGATCAGCAACAAGGGATAATCTTTCATAATTTAATTTCAAAAATTTATTCATTAGATCTTCAGGAATTTCATCTATCCAATTACATATAGGCTCAAGGCGATTGGATAAATGGCACACTTTGGACAAAAAATAATGAGCCTCATTTGAACTCATGGGTTTTCCGCCAATAAAACTGATTTTTTGACTGCTCCTAAGCCTTTTCAGCTCGGAGACATCCGGCAATTGCTGATAAACAAGAGAAATCACACTATCTTTTATAAATACATGGTTTCCCAAGTAATTAGAGCTCAGAATACAAGCCGAAAAACATTGATCCCTTATTTTTTGTTTGGCCTGTTCAATAGTTGAAATTATGGTAATTGGAAGATCAATAGAGGTGGCTTCCTTTTCAATTACGCAACAAAAAGAGGTATCATCATCGACACATAACAGATGCATGTAGCTGTTCCTAACGGCTTTTTTTTCAAATTGACAATTTTTCTCTAACAACATAGCTTGTAGCCTATATATCCTAAATCTATAAAAAGTAGAAACTATGAAAATTGAGTCTAAAGAAATCGAGGGAATTTCTATCATTACACCCATTGTTCAACGTATCGACGTAACCACATGTGAAGAGTTCAAAAATGAAATTGCGACTTTGATTCAACAGGGCAAAAGAACCATTCTTCTTAATCTTTCTAAGGTCAATTTTATAGATAGTTGTGGATTAGGTGCGCTTATTTCTATTTTTAAATCTCTAACCGATAAGGGATGGCTAGGGCTCTGTGAAGCCACTCCAAACGTAGCAGACCTTTTCAAACTCACCCGCATGGATCGTCTTTTTGATATTTACAGTAGCGAAAAGGATGCTGTACAGCAAAAGAAGAGCAAAAAAGATCCCTTTGACAAATAAAATCCCTGCTTTTATGATATTTCCTTATGTCACAACCTCAAGCAAAAACCTGGAAAAGCCAGTCAGGTTATATCTGGTCCTTAATAGGATCAGCCGTTGGCTTTGCAAATATTCTAAGTTTCAGTTCTCAAGTTTATAAAAATGGCGGAGGGGCCTTTTTAATCCCTTACATTATCGCGATTTTCCTTTTAGGCATACCTATGCTGATGCTTGAAGGACTTATTGGCTATAAATGGAAGCTTCCCCTTGTCTCTGCCTATAACAAAGTACTGGGGCAAAAGGGAAAAATATTGGGATGGCTTTCTGTCATTGCCTGCTTGACTATCGGTGCTTTTTACATTGTATTAACCGCCTACTCTGCTGCTTATACCTACTTTGCGGCGACCAAACAAATTCCTCCTGATTCCAAATCCTTTTTTTTAAATGAATTTTTAAAAACAACTGAAGGAATTCACCAGTTTGGCACACTTTCCTGGCCTGTTCTGTTTGCGACAATATGCGTCACAATTATCACCTATCTAGTCATGGTCAGAAATATCCGGGATGGAATTGAAAAAATCTGCACATTTTTTATGCCTTTATTAGCTTTCATTATGGCCTCATTTGCCATTTCTACCCTATTTTTGCCTGGTGGAATTTATGCAATAAAATATTACTTAACCCCTGATTTCTCTAAATTGAACAACCCTACTCTTTGGCGCGATGTTTTTGGTCAGCTGTTCTTTAGTCTTTCGTTAGGTTTAGGTATTATTGTTGGTTATTCACGACATACTGATAAAAAAACGAATGTAGCAAGAGCTATGTTTTGGGTCACTTTTGGGGATTTTGCAGTCTCTTTTATTTCAGGTTTGGCAATTTTTGGTTTTCTCGCGCATATTAGTTATACACAGCATATTCCCTTTGATAAAATCTTAGTTTCCGATTCGACTTTTGAAATCGGCTTTATTCTTTTCCCTAAAATTTTACAATCTTTCGGTGAGTATTGGGCTCAGATTATTGGCACTATATTCTTTTTCTGTATCTTTATCGCAGGAATAACCGGTGTATTTTCGATCTCAGAAAGTATCGTTGGAAATGTAGAAAATGAATTTTCCATGAGCCGCAAAAAAGCTGTCACCATTACTATGTTTTTAATCTTAATATCAGCTTGCTTATTTTGCTTTGGTAATGCCACCCATATTATTGATGCACTTGCACCCATGGTCCTAGGAATTAATATGCTGATCGGCGGACTTGCTCTGATCTTTACATTTCAATATGCCTGTCCCTCGGTACAACAAGATAGTATCTGGTATCACGGCTCAAAACCAAATTTTTTCTCCATTTGTATCCGTTACATTGGTCCTATCCTTCTAATTATCATCTTGATAAGCAATCTTTGGTATGAACTCCATGCCACTGATATTTCTTTTGTCATTCGTTGGATTTGGTTTGGCTTGGCACTCATCGGTTCCCTTTTATTAGCTAAAATCGATCCTAAAAGATACCCTGCAACAGAAAACAAAAAATAACAGAATATACTGGCATACGCCTCAGGCTATCAAAATATATATTTACATAAAAAAACAAAAAAACAGGATAACAGGATCGGCTACGCCGGCAGGATAAGTAATAATTAATTTTTAGAATAAATGATTTAAACCCAACTTGCGCCCAATGATGGCTCATAGGGCGCAAGTTGGGTTTTAAGTATCTGAACTATCCTGATCTGGTTCGAGGCTTTATTACAAATGATCCAGAAGGCCTAAAGCAAGCTTTTCGTGATCAAAAGCTTGTTGAAACAAGAGACGGAAGGGAATATATAAATGGTAAGTTGTTATCAGGATTTGTGATAACTACCGGTCCATTTAGCAATTAAATCAAGGTTAGAAATTATGGTTGAATTTAGAAAAATAGAATACGATCAAGTTATTGTACTTCCCCATCTGATAATTCTAATGTGGGCACGATAGCAACTAGACCTCAGATCGCGCAAGGTGAAGGCATTGAAAAATTTAAGATAGAGTGGGAAGACACTAGTGGTAGAGGAAAAGCCTATATGATTACAGAATTATTCATTAATTCCAAGAATGTTTCCGATTTAGATCAACTTCCGCAAGAACCTCCCGAAAAAATCAGTGTCAAAATTAAAAACCCATGGGCGAAGAAGAAAATCTTACGTTAGAGTGTTTAACAGTTGCGATTTTTGAGGCAAAAATCCTTCCAAATATTTCTACAGGCAAGAAAAAAATGCAGCAATTTGAGAATGACGGAAAGCTCCAAAATTTCTATCTTGAATTTAACCCATATGCAAGATAGCTGAAAATATCCTAACCACTCACAGGATATAAGGTTCAGTCTTTTTACTCACTCAGCCAAAAAAGACTGGCAAAAACCTGCAAAAATAAGCACAAATTCATCTAGCGCCTGCATAAGGCGTAGTTAGGTTAAAAATCCAACCGTTGTATAGCCCATCGGTTCGAGTCCGACTCCTCTGAGTACGTATCACACTAATAGAACCTTTGTATCATTTTGTTAGAAATTAATCTTAAATAAATGTTAAAATTTTATATTAATTTTCTAATTAAAAGGTAATTTTTATGGTATCATCAATTTCAATATCTGCTATTCCAACAAACGGAAATCAAAATTCATTAGACGAAGAAGAAATAGCTCTAACCCTTTTTTTTGCCTGTACACATGGTCACTTTGTGACCGTAAAAAAAATATTAGAAGAAACTCCCCATTCTGTTGATCTTTCTTATATGAATAATTGTATTTTTAAAGCCGCTCTTAAAAAGCCCGACCCGGAGATTTTAAAACTATTATTAAAATATAATGTCGATCCTACTATTGAGGATGATGAGGTTGTTTTCTGGGCTGTGCGAAACTGGGACATAGAGATCATCAAAGAATTATTAAAAAATAAGAAATTTGGTCCTTCCGTTAAGGAAAATTATCTTTTTTCATCGGCGCTTCACGATGGAAAAATAGAAATTCTTAAATTATTATTAGAGGATGGCCGAACCGATGTAACTTTTGATAATAATATACCTATTCAAGTTACTTGTCATAATGGTTATGCAGAAATAGTCGAATTATTATTGAGGGATACAAGAGTTGATCCCTCTGTAAATGATAACTATGCATTTCGATCTGCAATAGAAAATAACCATCCAGAAACTGTAAAACTTTTATTGCAAGATAAAAGAGTGGATCCATCTGTTGAAAATAATTCTGCACTTTCTTGGGCAAGCAAAAAAGGATACTTTGAAATCGTTAAATTTTTATTGCAAGATCCAAGGGTGCTTCCAACAGAAAAAAACAGCGAAGTGATTATAGATGCCATAAATGCTAATGAAATAGATATTATTGAATTATGGATAGAAAAAAGAAACGATCCTTCTGAAAATGAATATCTTCTTTTATGGGCAAATAATAACGGCCACACTAAAATTGCCAAATTTTTATTAGAGAATAGAACATTTAAGCCTGTTTAAGATTTACTCCAACATAAATTTCATAAATAGTTAAGAAAACAAAAAATAGCAGGATACACAAGATACTCAGGATACTCAGCATCGGTTTGTGATAACCTCAACAATTCATCATTAAGAAAAAAATAGGTCTATTGAGAAAACAGGAACCTATCCTGAAATATCCTGTATCATCCTGTATATCCTGTTTTCTCGTTCTATCCTTTACATCCTGTTCTCTCGCTATCCCGTGTATCCCTGTTGCTTACATGATCAGTAATGAGAACACAAATGCAAACAGCGATACGGATTCGATAATACCAATAGCCGCAAAGCACTTACCAAAAATAGAAGGTTCCTTTAAAGAAGCTTGGATACCTGTTGCGCATACCTTGCCTTGATAAATGGACGAAAGCATGATGGCACCGCCAGCAAAAAGTCCGATGAAAACACCTGATAAAGGAGAAAGGGTTCCGGCTTGTATTGCTTTGCTCATTAGAAGCATTTCCAAAAAACCATAGATACTCTGAGAAGATGGTGCTGCAGACATACCAATGAATTTGCCATGTCCCTCTTCAGTTCGACTCATGGCTGCGTGGGAGGCCGCACCTGCAATATAGCAACCAATACTGCTTCCGATTAAACTGAGACCTAGGGCTATCGCGGGCCCCGCCATATTAAAATCCATCATTGTTCTCCTAATTGTAATGTTTAATGTTTATCTTTTTCCAAAAGGCGCAACGGGTTGAATTTTTTTCCTCCCCCTTCGAAGGAGTAATGATACCACTCGAGAAAATTAAGACGCAAACCATGGATCACACCGCCCATAATACTCAAAGCAATATTTGTAATATGTCCGATGAGAAAAAGGACTGCGCCTACGACGAAAATAGTCGCTCCGGCAAATTCGTTAATAGTGGCACTAACCATGGCCCCAGCTAAGCTAAGGGCATAAATACGCAAATATGACATGGTATCGGCAAAAATTTGTATGACGGTCATCGGTTCCAAAAGTCCTTTGAGACGATGTTGAATGATACCTAGAATAAATGCTAAAGAAATTCCACCCACAATAAGATAAAGACCATCTTGTGCAACCGATTTTGGGATGCCTAATGCAAAATGGATGATAGAGGTTGCCTGTAAATAATGTGGAACATACAGATAAGCGCCAATAATGAAAATGACCCACCCAATGGCAGCCCAGTTTCTACCAAGATATCTTAAAAGGGAAATGATAATATGGATAACTCCTACTAAGAGTGCGATTTCAAAGAGAATGTTATCATAAAATTTAAAATACATAGGATGCTCAACCCTTCCTTCTTTAATAACTGTGGCATTATGTAGAAACTCCTCTGGAGTCTTTGCATTTTTGAGTTTAGGAAATTCTTTGGCAAAAGCCTCATAAACCTCATCGCGATGATTAAAATGATACTCGGCTTTTTTCTCTACCAACCAACTGATCAGAGACACTTTGCGTAAAGGATTTTTAATATCAAGATGAAATCCAAAGTAGGAAGCCGTTAGCATTCCCCATACAATAGAAGCGAAACCTAGAATGAGGATTAATTGCCAAACACGGTAACCTAGGCCCTTTAAATTGGTAAATTTATAACGAATATAAAGAGCAATTAAGAGAAATATTAAGCCATAACCTGCATCACCTACGATCATAGCAAAGAATGTGGCAAAACAGGTTATAACCCAAAAAGAAGGATCTTTATCCGTATGTGAAGGTGTATCGTAAATATTGACCAGATCTTCGCCGATTCGATTATAGCCTTGATTTTCTAAGTAGGTAGGAATGGTTTCATTGGGTTCAATGGCTACCTGTTCGACATGCATGTTAGTTTTATCAGCAAGATGCAGCAGATTTTGTACTTTATCTACAGGAATCCAACCGGTGACGGCAAATAAATATCCATCCAAAGGAGCTGTCGAATAATTCTCAGTCATATGTAGATTATAGGTATTAAATTTATAAGCTAAAGCATGATGAAGAAAATCATTATACTTTGAGTAATTTTTTAAACGATACTCGAGAGCATGCTCCTCTTTTTTAATTGAACTCAGATGTTTTTTTAGCTCGCTCACTGTATGATCGATGCGCATTTCACTGAAGCCTTCATATTGAACTGGCTTTTTATTGATCGCCAAAAAATAATCTAAACCATGTTCACTATTAAGAAAAATGAGCTCATCGGGAAGATCTTCCCTTTCCATTACACCGCTTTTTGCCACAAAAAACTGAATGACACACTTTCCTTCTTTTTCAATAAAAGTAATGTCCTCGTGGGAAAAATCGCCAAAAGCTTCAACGCGCGCTATATCAAGATATGTCATACGTTCTGCTTCCGCTAAACGAATTTTCTCTTGATGTAGCTGTAAAATTTTATTGACCAATCCGTCAGCGAGCGCATACTCGCGAGTCTCATCCTGTTCCATCGGGGGTAAACCCCGCAAAACCTTTATTGCGGATATAAGATCATGAATGTCCTGTGGTACTTCTTTAATGACAGATGGATTGGGATCAATGAAGTGAATCATTCCCATTCTCTGAGCCTCGGCAAAAAAGGAGCGACGATCCTCTTCACTTCCAATAATTAAAAATTTTTCTAGATCCACTCTCATGGTCTGTCCCCAGCATGCAGTAAATGCTTTTTATACTCTTCAATTTTGCGTTTAGCTACCTTCGCTCGAGAAACGGCAGCAAGTAGTAAATCTCCCAAAAAAACTTTAATCTTTTTGATGTTTCGTAAAGCTCGAGGAATCAGGATTTTTTCAAAAAGGTTCACACGGATAGAAACTTCGCGTAATTCTTTTTCCAAAGCAGCCTTTTTTTCCTGAGCGATGGAGATTTTAACCTGAGCTTCCGAAAGCCCGCGCACACCTTTTACAATGCTGTCTAACCAAGCCGGGGTATCAAATAATGAATAAGAAAAATCTTCAAAGGTGACACTTTCAAAGTAAGGAACCTCAACACCCGCTATATTCTCATAACGTTTCTTAACTTCTATAATTTTTGCCGCGCCCATAGGGTCTATTTCGGTTTTATCTGATAAAAGCAAAGAATAACTATTGACTTCATTATGAAGAGTCTCATAATCCAGCTCTAATTTATGGATCTCATTACGAGCTTCATTAACTTCTATTTGAAGCAAAGCTTTTTTAAGCTGAAGGGTGGGCAAATATTTTTGCAGTTGCGCCAGTCTACTTTGCTGAACCCTGAGCTCATTTTTTGTTAATTTAACTTCAGCCAATGGGAACTCCTTAAGTGCCTTAAGTATGGGCTACAGGGGCTTCTATATTCGAAGGCCAAAATTTATTGATCAAGGCCTGCTTAAGACCGACTTCTTCCGGTTTAAAGCATTCCGCTAATGTCTGCCAACCTAAATCAAGAGCTTCTTCCAAAGGCAAATTCACTTCAAGATTCATCATCCGATCTTCAAATAGCTTAGAATAATTAAGCAACTGTTCATCCCATCGAGATAGTCTAAAGCCCATTCCCTGACGCTCCCGTGCCTTTTTGGATTCTGCATAAAGACGTATCATACCATTAGCTAAGTCGCCATGATCTTCACGGGTTACCTTGCCGATGACTAATTGTTTTAGACGAGACAGGGAACCAAATGGATCGATTTGATGATTATGCAGATAAAACTGCCCTTCTGTGATATAACCGGTATTGTCCGGAACAGGATGGGTCACATCATCACCCGGCATTGTAGTCACCCCAATGATCGTAATAGAGCCACTCCCTTCAATTAATACGGCTTTTTCATATCTTGAAGCCAAATCCGAATAAAGAGACCCTGGATATCCTCGATTAGAAGGAACTTGGTCCATGGTGATGGCAATTTCTTTGATAGCATCCGCAAAAGCTGTCATATCCGTCAGCAGAACAAGGACATGTTTACCCTCGATTGCAAATTTTTCGGCACAGGCCAAAGCCATATCTGGAACGAGCAGGCATTCGACTGCAGGATCTGTGGCACGATGGATAAACATGACAGTTTTATTCATAGAGCCCGATTCTTCGGCATTATCTATAAAAGCTTGATAGTCCTTAAAAGTTAGACCCATTCCTCCAATGATTACAACATCAGCATCCGTCTGATTAGCAATACGCATCAGAAGAGCATTATAGGGCTCTCCGGCAACAGAAAAAATAGGAATTTTTTGCGATTTGACTAAACAGTTAAATACATCAATCATGGGGATATTGGTACGCACAATTTCGCGAGGAATAATTCTTTTGACAGGATTAAAGGAAGGCATTCCTATGTTGACATTTTCGCCATAAATTTCCGGACCGCCATCTATGGCAACGCCTGCACCATTGAGACGTCGTCCTAATAAGGTTTCTCCGAATGTGGCCTGCATTTGTCGTTTTAATAAAACGACTTTGTCGCGCGTAGAAATACCTCGAGTATTCTGAAACACTTGCAAAGTAACCTGATCACCCTCGATGCGTAATACAGAGGCATAAATTTGACGCCCATCCTGCAACTCAATTCTTGCTAATTCTCCTAAACTTACACCGGTGGCTGTCACAGTGATTAAATTTCCACGCATGTCATTGATTCTTTCATAGACTTTTTTCATGTCAGTTTCCCTTTTTCTATAATCTCTTCAATATGTGCAAATATTTCACGATACTGCCTGGAATCCATAGCCATAAAATTCATATTTTTTATCTGATTCTGTAAATTAATAAAGTATTGACGTGCTTCATCATGTGTTGAAAACTTAAACTCTTTGTTGAAAATTCTATTGATAAGTTTAAAAAGAATAATTTGCCGATTCATGGGACAATAAGCATCTTCTTTATCAAAGGCATTCTGCTGCAGATAGGAAAAATCATAAAGCTCAGCCTTAAGAAAAATCACCATATCATCGAGAGCTGTACCTTCCTCCCCTACAACCTCCATGCGTTTTCCAATTTCATTACCCTGAAAAAGCATTCTTTCTGCCGTGAGAACCATCTCACCCCACCCTTCACACTGTTTTTCCAATTCTTCACTCACTTGGTTCACATACTTTGACCATGAGATGAGAGGATCGATAGCCGGGTAGCGTCGTGAATCAGAACGCTCTCTTGAGAGACCTAAAAAAGCCCCTACAACAGTTAAGGTGGCTTGGGTGACAGGTTCTTCAAAGTTACCCCCTGCCGGGGAAACAGCCCCTCCGATGGTAACAGAGCCCTGATCCCCATTCCTTAAAGCAATGACGCCCGACCGTTCATAAAACTCGGCGATGCGTGAAGCTAAATAAGCTGGGAAGGCCTCCTCGCCCGGAATTTCTTCAAGACGACCCGACATTTCACGTAAGGCCTGCGCCCAACGTGATGTGGAATCTGCTAAAAGCAGAATATTTAATCCCATTTGACGATAGTACTCAGCAATCGTCATACCCATGTAAATAGAGGATTCACGGGCTGCCACGGGCATAGAAGAGGTATTGCAGATAATCACTGTACGAGTCATTAAGGTTTGACCACTGTGAGGATCAATAAGATGAGGAAATTCCCGAAGAATTTCTACAACCTCCCCGGCGCGCTCCCCGCACGCTACCACGACGACCAGGTCAACAGCAGAATACTTAGAAAGATGATGTTGAAGAACAGTTTTGCCTGCACCAAAAGGTCCCGGGCTACAAAACGTGCCACCCTTCATAAGCGGAAATTGAGTATCGATAATGCGTAATCCAGTATCCATCATTTGCGATGGCTTAATTTTTTCTCCTTCGAATAGCGCATTTTTTATAGGCCATTTTTGAATCATTGTAAAATGGAGCTCTTCTCCATTCTCATTTTTAGCTTTAGCCACGACAGTGTCAATATTATAAGAACCCGATTTAATGACCCAATTAATTTTATATTTTCCATAGAGAGAGAGAGGAACCATGATGTGATGCTTAAAACGTTCCTCCATTGTTGTGCCCAGTGTGTCCCCTCTCTGAACCACATCTCCTACTTTAACTGTAGAAACATAATCCCAATGGCGCTGTCTGTCTAACGCAGGGATATAGACTCCTCTTGGAAGAAAAAAACCTGCGACATCCGCCACTTTTTCTAAAGGATTTTGTAAACCATCAAGAATAGAGGTCAGTAAACCGGGACCAAGTTCAGCTTCAAGGAGTTCTCCGGTAAAAACAACCTGAGAACCATATTCGACACCCTTTGTATCTTCGTAAACTTGAATCTTAGCTTCTTTCCCGACAATTTCGATCACTTCGGCCTTAAGTTGCAAACCGTCTACCTCAATCATTGCAACTTCACCTTGGCGAATATTCCCCTCAAATTCAACATGCAAAAGGTTGCCAAAAGCCTTAACGACCTTTCCTTTTTTGCTTTCTAATTCTTTTTTTTCAGTCGTATCTGCACTCATGTTTTGCCCTTAACAATATTATCTACAATTTGTAATCCTTGCTCTTTATCCAAAGCTGTCCATTTTTCCAGAATGAAAAATCGAGACAAATAGGATAAGATGCGTTCAATTGAAAAGACATCTAAGCCACCCATGTCCTCCAATTTTTTAAAACGATATTCATTTAAAGCTTTATGCAACGCAAGTGGCGATAAATAATTGTCATCTAGAATTGCTTTTAAATCTTCAAATTCCTCAGGTGGTTCAAAAGTTTTAGCATCTTTTTGAGAAAGCAGCTGAACAATAATGTTTTCATCCGGATCTTCAAATTGCAACTCTTTAGTGATGTCTCTATTTAATTGTTTGGCTCGATAAGCAGTCAATATAAGACGTAAATTCCTTTCAAAATTCAAGTACTGATTCAAAAATCCACTATTAATATCTACCTCCTCACGGAAAAAAGCCGCAATTAACTCAGGAAAGTGGTAGATCCGATCTTCTTTACTTTCATATTGATCGAAATAATTCATGACATAGGGAGGAAACAAGCCCGATTCACCCAAAAGAGCTTCCTCAATATCATTTTTATTTAGATTACCAAATGGATCTAAGGGTTCATTTTTTAAAAAGGCCCGCATATTGAGAATATCGAAATAACGTCTTAATACTTTTGTTTTTTCATAATCCTGACGAGTAAGATTATCTCTTAGTAGTCTTTGAAGTCCCTCCCAGGAGATTTCCGGCTTTTCCCCTATATGTAAAGAAGGTAATGCAGTTCCTACAAAGTAATATTGACGACTCATTTTTCGCCTGCTTTTCCAAAAATCAACTTACGAAAATCCTTTCTAATATAGCGAGAAATTAAATCCATTAAAGTTTCTTCGCTGATATCAATGGTGAGATTTTTATTAATCAGTTTAATTTTGGCCCCGCCGGCAAAATCGCCAAGTATAACGCTATGTTCTTTAAGTTTTTTCAAAATGCTATCTATAAGAAAATCATTTACCTCTTTGACAGAAACAGCTTTCGGAATTACAGCCGAAAGATCTACGGAGACGCCCTCTTTTTCGATGGCTTCGACAATAGCTGTAATCAAATTAGCAATGACTTTGGGATTAGCTGTGGAATGAGTCAATATTTTATGAAGTTCTTCATTAAAGAGACTATGTTCAATCGATTGTCTCAAAGCTTCCATGACCTGTTTGGCAGCTTGTTGCAAAGATGAATGAAACACATTACGTTCTTGTTCGATTGCCTTTCGTCCAGCTTGAATGAGTTCTTCAGCCTGCTTTTCTGCTTCAGATTGGATATGCGCTGCCTTTTTTCTGGCTTCTTCGATGATTTTTCTGGCTTCTTCTTGTGCCGGTTCCAATATTTCATGTCGAAGTTTATTAGAAATTTTTTGTATTTTATCTTGATCCTTTTCGAGCGTTTTCATAACATCCATCCTTTTGAGTTTCTTAAAAACTCCATTTGGGATCAAATTTGCATTTTTTGGAGACCATCTATCTAAGTATATAGGATATTCGGAATCTTATTTTTCGTAATTAGAATTTTTCACTCGCACAAAATTCTTAACTCATGTTACTTATCTATGAGGCTGTGAAAAAATTGAAATTCAGTTTGCTTTTGTGGCCTTTTTCGTCTTTTTATTTTAATGACCCCATCCACAACGGCACCAAAACGTTGTGGATGGGGTCATTAAAATAAAAAGACGAAAAAGGCCACAAAATCGAACGAATCCTAATTTTTTCACAGCCTCTATGGCGGAAACGATAAAAAATACGAATTTTTTTAATGCTGTTAATATGATGACAGAGAAGGCTTTTCTAAAATTCAAACGAAAATTGAAATTGTTCCTTGCAAATCTTGTCTTGATGCTGCTCTTTCCCTTATCTGTTTTTACTCAAGAAGAGGATAAGGCAAAGAATCCCAGTATTGCCGTTTTTGTCCCACCTAAAGATTGGCGCATAGCGGATGAAAAGGCTTTGTCACCCCATATCAAAATTCTTGTCATTGGTCCTAAGATTCAAAACGAAATGCCTCCTACGATGAATTTAATGATTGAGCCTTACTCAGGCACTCTCAAAAGTTATTTGAAAAACGTTAAGAAAATAAATGATACACATGGAGATGCTTGGAAGGACTTGGGAACTCTAAAAACAAAAGCCGGAGATGCGAGCTTATCGCAAGTTGAAATACGTTCTAAATGGGGTGGTGAGAAACTCATGCATGCCATCATTGTTAGAAATGGATTTGCTTATGTGCTAACAGCTACAGCGGCAAAAAATGAATTTGGACGTTTCTATCAGCAATTTTATAATGCTTTCCGATCTTTACAGATCTATGAGAACTTAGATGAAGAATTGCAAAACGTTGAATTAATTGACCTGAAGGATAATTTGTTGAATAACTAAAAAAGCCAAAAGAAAAGGATTTTTTCAATATTCATCACCTTGATACACAAGAAGAAAAGGACAACTTTCCTCTGTGTCTCATAAAAAAAACAAGAAAAAAAATTGCAGAAAATGCTTTTATATGCAATAAAGACGAATGAGATACTTAATATTTTTTTAACTTAAACACTAGGTACCAAGGAGTACATAACATGAAAAAGATCAAAAAGATGGTTGCTTTAGCAACGCTGTTGGCGTTGTTCGGTTCAACAGCTAATATCAACTCACAAGAATATGTCAGCAATATTGGCGGAATTGGTTATGAGGAAAGCAGACAAGCACACAGCCTAGCGCCAGCCATCGCTCTTGGAACAATAGCTGCAGTTGCAATTATTGCAGTAGCTGTGCAAAATAGAAGCCATACCACCCATGCACACGGTCACGCGCATTAATTTGACATGCATGACTTAGTATGTTATTGGGCGTAAAAATTTTTGAGAAGGGGCTTACTATCAGCCTTTTCTCTTTAATTTGTTTTTCATGTACATCAACCCCACGTCAATGGCAGCATGCCTCGAACAAAGGCACGCATGTAGATTTTCGTTCTTCCAGGCTTTATCTTGCTCCTGAAAATGATTTTTCTGGACTAGAAGTAGATATGCTGGATACATCTCAAGGAAGAGTAATCTATGTGAATGCTTTTGGTCTACAACTTCAACCCGAAGGCAAAAGCCCGGAAGGACACTCTACCATTTCTGTGAAGATCAAAATTAATGAACACTTGGAAGAATTTGTAGGATTTCTTCTTCAGGGTGGTCACCGCATTCTTCTTCCAAACAATGCAACTTATTTAATTATTGAAGCTCTCCATTCAGATAAGAAAGTCGAAATATCTGTTGCTCACTATTCAACAACAGTCATTCCCGACAATTTCGCTAACTGTTTCCAAAAACTTAGTGGATAGTAGAATGGACAAATTGGACGAAGTGGACGCTTTAGACAAAATGGACAAAATAGTGTCATGACAAGGCATTTATCTTTCATAGAGTTTGTTTTCAATAGCTTCAAAGTATTGGAAAACAAATAAGAAATGGTTACGTAATGCTTGTTCTTTGGGATTAATGACCGTTAAATGATGAAGAAATTTTCCAAATTGATAACGGTATTCTAAAAGTTGATTGGCTATTTCTTTGCGCACTTCATCCAATTTTTCGGGATTCGGTTGCAATGTGACAATGATTCTTTGAATAAATGCTAAAAAATCTTGCAGTTGAACTTTAATATCGCTCATATCCTGTTCAATTTCATGTATGTGTGTTTGAGTTATTTTTTTCGTTGCCCAATCCTCTATTTGCTGAAAAATCTGTTTGAATTTCTTTAGCCTATTAAAATGTTGTCGATCCTCGGATCGACCTAGTAATCCCATATGTATTTGGTAAACTTCTCGAAATTTGTAAATTTCAAAAGCGACATTATATTTCCAATCTATTCTCAAAGTTCTTGAAAGAATATTTCCAACAAAATCCATGATTTCTCTTTGGAATGAACCAAGCTCATCTAAATGGGCTAACGCATCGATAATGCGCGCTATATTTGTATGCATTATGGATCGAGATGCTAACGGGTGGGAGGATGTATGCAGCCAATGATCAATTTGCTTAGAGATTTCGGAACGTTTGTTTTCCTCGTCCCCCATAGATCCTTTTTCTAAAGAGTGATATAATTTTTCATATAAGCTCTCTAATGCCAGTACCTCATGAGGCAGATCGAGAAAGCGTCTCCCTTGCTTAGAATGAGTCCTAAGAAAATGATCATATTTTAAAAGAGTAGAACTTAGTATTTGAATTTCATGTCGATGGCCTTTAATCACTTCGAGCGCTAAAGTTTTCCCAGATGATTCCTTCCATAAGCCAGAAGGGCCCAGTTTGAAAAGACGCGCTTGATGAAATAAAATATCTTTTAAAGCATGATAATAATCATTAAATACTTGAAAGTTCTTTTCTTCGCTTTGAATGCGCTGAATAGCCCAAGCAATGTCTTGACCGGGTAAAGATTGCGATACCTGATTTAGTGCCCAAAGTTTTAAAAGTTCATACAGACGTTTAAAATTCTCTTGATCATTGGAATCTAGTGTTTTATATACTTGATAATTTTGTAGATTAAGAATGTCGGCAAGAATTTGATTCATAAAATGATTATAGTCGTTCATGCGATCTATAAATTTTTTATAGCGAAACCCCAAATATTTCTTACTTTTTTCAAGATTATCAAGAAGTTCGGAATCTAAAAAATGCGACCAAGGTAGCCAATTCTTAAGCTTTGACCATAAATTTGTGCCCTGCGAACAAATCGTATAATACTGCCAAAAAAGTTTTTCCATACGGCGTATTGCCCAAGAAACATCTTCTAAGCGATGAAACAACATCATTTTTATTGAATCTACACCTGAGGACTTATCTTTATGCCACTTTTCCAGTCCTAATTGATCTAACTGTTGGAATAATTCGATTACACAACTCTCTAAAGTTTCTACATATTCCCATAAGCAATCATTAATAAGAGAAAGAGTTTTTTGAAAATCTCTTATTGTAGGATGATTTTTAGGAGTTATTGCTAACTGAACTATTCTCTTCTCAAACTTCTCCAGTGCCTCGGATAACTTCATCCGAAATGCAGGTTTAGTAGAAGCGGTAGTATCATGCACAATGTGTATTGCATAAACAATACATTCACCTAACATTCCTTCTTTTTCATACAAAAATTGATCTAATTGGACATGCAACGGACTGTCCAGTGAGAAGGTACTTTCAAAGTGGAGCGGTTTCCAGGTCATCATATTCTAAGATATATTAAAATAATTTTTATACAGCAACAGAAAAGGGGAAAAGTATTTGCCCCCTTCTCCCCTGCCTGAGAATCCCCTGCCCGTGCCCTTGTGCCCGTGCCCGATTAATGTTGTTTCTGATCCTATTGTAGAAGCTCTTTTCCGGGCACGGGCAGGGGAAATTTTTAAATCCACTTTAGCTTGCGGTTATTCCGCGTAAAAGAGTAAAATTGCTTAAAAAAAAGGAAAATTTCATGCAAAAAGGACATATACTTCAATTTGATTGCCAAGAATGCAAAAAAATGGTCGAATTTTCGATCTTTGATCTGGATCATCCTGGCCATTGTGTCCAATGTCTTGCCTGTCAAAAAAAGTATATCTTTAAAGACGAAATCCTCCTACGCCAGCTTAAAAAATTTGCTGCGCTGTGCAAGCAAATTATGGATTCCGAAGAAATTCTAGGTCATACAACAGTAGGAATTGATGTAGGAGAAAAACATGTCAAAGTTCCTTATAAACTATTACTTACACGCTTTACTTCAAGTTTAGACTTGATTATGGGAAATCAACCTGTTAGCATTCGATTTCGAATAGAACCTATCAAAGATACTCCCAAGGAGATGTAAAATGGCTAATAAACTTGAGCAGCTTAAAAAATTCACTACTATTGTTGTGGATACGGGTGATATCGATGCCGTAAAAAAGTATAATCCTACAGACGCAACAACAAATCCATCTCTTATCTTAGCAGCAACCCAAAAATCGCAATATAAGCATTTGATAGATGAAGCCGTTAACTACGCCAAAAATAAAGCTAAAAAACCGGAAGATATTCATCCATTAATGATGGATAAGCTATTTGTCAACTTTGGTGTTGAAATTTTAAAATACATTCCCGGTCGTGTCTCAACGGAAGTAGATGCTCGTCTTTCATTTGATATTGATGGTAGCATCCGCAAAGCGCATTCCTTAATTAAAATGTATCATGAAGCCGGTATTGAAAAAGAACGTGTTTTAATTAAATTGGCTTCCACTTGGGAAGGTTCTCGAGCCGCTGAAGTGTTGGAAAAAGAAGGCATACACTGCAATATGACGCTCATGTTTAGTCTTGCTCAAGCAATTATTTGCGCAGAAGCAGGCGCAACTTTAATGTCACCCTTTGTGGGGAGAATTTTAGACTGGTATAAAAAGCATGATAATGTCGAAAGTTATGCCCCTGAAGATGATCCTGGAGTCAAATCTGTCACCCAGATTTATCATTATTTAAAAAAGTTTGATTACAAATCACAGGTTATGGGAGCTAGCTTTCGCAACATAGATGAAATCCTTGAATTGGCCGGCTGCGATCTTTTAACCATAGCTCCTTCTCTTTTGGAAGAATTGAAAAATGCCCAAGGAGCTGTTCCACGCAAACTCGATCCCGAAAAAGCTCGTCATTTAGATATAAAGAAGATTGTATTAGATGAAAAAACTTTCCGCCTTATGCTAAACGATAATGCCATGGCCACAGAAAAGTTGTCCGAAGGCATCCGCAAGTTTGCTGAAGATGCCATCAAACTTGAACATCATATCTCTGAAGCATATAAAATTTGACCGCTGATTGTGACCAAATTCGCGAAGCGTGTGGAGTGCGGCAGTACCCTGCATACGCATCAAGCTAAGTTTTTGTTGTTTCATTAACTATGTCGCCAGTTCCTGGCTTATTATTTGACCAATATCATACCGTGGGTTCACTTCGTTCACCCACGGCTAGCACCTGTAGCAGCTTCGCTGCAAAAGTCCGCTACGCGGGTTTCGTTTATCTACAAATATATTAACAAGAAGTTCCGCAAATGCTGTCCGCGAATAATGTACTGCTATCTCCAAAGCGGTTATTTGTGACGAAGTCGCTACAGAAGTTAGCCGTGGCGTGACGAGCAAAGCGAGGAACCCACGGTACATCAATGAAAAAAAAACAAAGCCAGGAACTGGCGACAGATACAATAGGCCAGGAATGCTTAGCTTGATGCGTAAGCAGTACCCTGCCGCACTCCATACGCTTCGCGAAAATGGTCACTATTCTAATGAATTTCTTACTTTGACAATACGCAATCCCACAGGTAAATAGTTCCTTTCGTTAAGCCAAGCAATGATATTCACCATAGCTATATATTCCGGAGTTTTCTTGTAGTATTTATCCTGTTCAATTTTACCAATAGTCTCCTTCAACTCTTCTAACCTATTTTTAAATTCATCTAAATTGATAATTGTTTTAATTTTTAAATTATCACTAAATTCTTTAAATTTCATTTTCGCATTAACTTCATTCACGCCCTGTCCAATATCTTGCAAAATATCAATCCCATCAATAATTTCATTATCATATTTTTTTCTGGGTTTCACTATAAGTGCTGCTAAAGCTTCTTCTTTAGTAAGTAATCCGTCTTCTTTTCTTTTTCTTTCTCTTTCTTCTAATTCAGCAGCTTTTTTTTGCTCTTCTATCATTTTCTCGGCTTCGATTTTTTTTGCTTTATTTTCCTGAACTAATTTATCTAAACGCGGTTTTAAATATTTTAAATATTTACCGAGATAGTCAAGTCTCTCCCTTAATGCTTTATCTATATCCGGCTCATGTTTCACTCTTCTGATCATGCTACCCATATACTCCCTAGTGGATTTACTTAAATCTTTGGGATTAAATTTTTTGGCATCTAAACATTGCTGGAAAAATTCAGAAATATTGATGATATGTCTATTCAAATCAATCAGCCCTTGCCGACCTTTACGGTTAAATAATTCATCGATTCTCCTGCGATGTTTCTCTTCTAGTTCTAAGGCTAATTTATTGCCTCTTAATGGGTCATTTTTTGGCTTGAATCCCTTAAAATTCTTAATCGCTTGCAATAAATTTTCATGAGCTTCGTGAAGCAATTGATCACCCTCAGGTTTTTTCCACCAGTCTGGATCTTCTTTTGCATCAGGTATCGCATCGGGTTGATCCAATACATTAATAAATTTATCTGCTTTATCTACAGGATCTTCTTCTTCGACTTTATCTTCTTCTGCATCTTCCAAAGGTGGTGGTGGTGGTAATTTAGTAACTTCGAATTCTAAAGGTTTATCGCCATCTTGCTGCACCGGAGGAGGTTCATCAGCAGCCGCTTTTTTCATCTTGTTTTCATTTAGAAGATCTAAAAGATGCTGTTGATCCTCAAATTGTTTATTTAGCTTTTTGTATTTCTCTTCTAATTTTAAATATTTCTGTTGTTGTAGTTTGCCTTTTTGCTTGATCTCTCCAACTTTTTGCAATCTTAATTCTTCGAGGTCCTTATTCGTTTGCTCATATTTAACAAGCAATTCCTTGTACATCGCTTTTTGTTCTTTATCGCGCTCTTCCATTTCTTTATTGAGATCGGCTTTTTTCTGCTCTAGGGCTGCAATCTGATCCTTTAAAGGTTGTATTTCTTGTTCTGCGTTCTCCTTTTTTAGGTTTGCTGCAGCTATTTGATTATTTAAATCCTGGATAAAATCCTGCTGTTCCAATTGAACTATTTTTTCAATGGCATTTAACTGATCTTTAGGAAGACCATTTTTAATGACCTGAATCTGTTCCTCGAGATTTTTTCGCCTTTCTATAAGTTCTCCAATATTTTTCTCTTTATCTCGGAGGGCAATATTTAGTTTTTCAATGTCATGAACACGCTGATTATAGTGAAAAGTAAGATCAGCATACTTTTCATGCTCTTTATTCAATTTCTCAAGAAATTCAATTAAACGATTAGGTTGTGAAAAAAGATAAGCACGATCGGGATCTAACGCGCAAATGAGAGGCAAAATGGCGAGATTGAAAAGACTATGAATGGCGCGCATTAAATGAATAAGTGGCGAGGATAGATCTAGATCTCTTTTAAAATGAAAACAGGCTCTAAAAGGGAGGGTTGGCGCTATAATCGCAACTTTGCCCGTAGCGAGACTTATATGAATAAATAGATCAGCTAATTCAGCAAATGCTACGCCTACAGGCCCTATTAGTACATGCGCTGCTGCGGATCCTAATTTTCGATGGTCAGGTGAATGATTCCAATCGCTCATTTTTTTAGTAAACTTTGCTGCTATTGAGAAATTTTCTAGATTTGTTAAGGGTTTTTGAGGTATTTGCATTGTTTCTCCAAAAGATTTAGAATTATCAAAAAGTGTATGTTAAAAATATTAAGAACTTATAAAGATAACAAAATTTGATTTATATTAATAGAAGTCTTTTCTATTACTTGGGGGGTGATACTCTTTGCCTGATAAATCATTTTTTGATAGGATGAATCAATTCAGTTTAGGTTTTAACTTCTTTATATATGTCAACAACTTGCATTGAAAAGCAGAAAGAAATAGGACAAATTTTTAAATCCTGTTCGACTGAAGATGAAAAATATATAAAAATCATTGAGATGGGCAAAAAATTGCCCAAGCTTGAAGAGCTCTATAAATCACCAGAAAATATTGTTAAAGGGTGCCAAAGCATCATGTATCTTAGGTCCTTCATGAAAGAGGGGCGCATGTACTTCGAAGCCGATTCATCTGCTTTGATTTCAGCAGGTTTAGCCTCGCTTTTAATTTATGTCTATAATGGGGAGACACCTGAAACAGTTCTTACCTGTCCACCCACTTTTTTGGATGATTTGGGGATTAATGCCAGTTTGACACCTAGCCGGGCGAGTGGTCTCTATAGTGTTCATTTGCGTATGAAACAGGATGCACTTAAGCTTTTAACATCCAAGTAAGTTGGACAAAGAAACGGTTATGTGTCTATTCGAGTTTCGAATTCCAGTTTCCATTTCCGCCCATCAGAGGCTATGCACCACAATTCCAATACACCCAATTCGGTTATCATAGACTTTAATTTGACATGAGTTACTTTTCCCTCAACCTCGTTACGGTCTAAACATGTTTCTATAGGATGTAGCTCGGTCAACTCCTGTCTCCAATTTCGAACGACTGTTCCCATAGAAGGTTGGGTCCCATCGGATAGCACTTTCGTTGCATGACTAAAAAAACGAAAGGTTGCAGGTTCTCCAACAACTAAAGCAAATTCTTGTTGGGGTAATTCTTGTTCCGATCCTTCCTCCATTCCAAAAGGTACAATGCACACAGCTTTCAGTGAGGGTTGAATACCCGGTACAGATGGAGCTGCATGTTCTACACCTATAAAAAAGCTTCGGCAAGCACCACTCTTAATTCGAATACCTTGTCCATTGCGAGAAAGTCCATAAAAAGCCGCCCCTTGACTAACAGCAAAATCCAGATCACAATCCTTTAATATTTTAACAGGTTGCTTGTTCAATAGTTTAGCCCAACTGTTGAGCTGTCCGGTGATACGCTGACGAAAGGCATGCGATTTCATGGTACCCCCATTAAAAAGGATAGCTGAAGGGAGCACAAATGTATCCATGCGATCACTCTCATGTTCGCCTGTCATCGATAAAAACTTTGCAAGTTGAGCTGTAATGCGAGGATCTTGAGCATAGGGCAAACCCACCTGTTTCAAACCCAAATGCTGTACTAAGCTAGAGCGATCTTCAGGCTTTACAAGCGGCATAAAGCCTTCTAAAACTAGATTTTGAGCCTCTTGTAAAGTAATAAAGGTTTTTAAAGAATTGCCAATGAGTTTGCGACCTCTACCCATAATGGTGATATCGGCTTTCTCGGGAGCATTCTCAGAAAAAAGCAGCTCTTTAGCTTGTCGACAACTATGTACAAGAGCATGTAATTGCCAATCTTCAATACTATGTCCTGCTTCTTCCAGTCTGTTTTTTGCAAAATAGGCTAACGCCAAATCTATATTATCTCCTCCTAAGAGCAGATGCGATCCCACAGCAACGCGCTGCAACACCATTTCGCCCTCTTGATTTGCAACCGATATTAAGCTAAAGTCTGTTGTTCCGCCGCCTATATCAACAACCAAAATCGTCTCGCCCACTTGCAAAATTTTTCGCCAAGTATCTCTGTTTTTATGTAACCAAGCGTAAAAAGCTGACTGAGGTTCCTCCAAAAGAATGACTTTTGGATAGCCCGCATGTGTCGCTGCCTCTTCTACTAGTTGCCGAGCACTAGGATCAAAAGAAGCCGGAACGGTAATCAAAATTTGCTGATCCTTAAAAGGTGCATCACTCATCTTTTTTTCCCAGGCTAGACGTATATGGCGAAGAATTTCCCCACAAGCATGCATAGGGCTTATTTTAGCAGTGGTATCTTCAAAATCTAGAGGCAGTAAAGGCTCACGTCGATTGATACCCTGATGACAAAGCCAAGATTTTGCCGAAGAGATTAGCCGCATAGGCAATTCTGCACCCCGATTGCGGGCAAAAAGCCCAATAGAACAGTGGGACTCTGTCGCAAAAGTATGGCCTGCCTTAATTTCTTCTTGTAGAGGAAAATAAAGAAAAGAAGGAAGAGATTGATCCTCACCTAGAGTTCCAGCGTGTGTCAGCTGAGGAATAAAAAATTGATTAATAACATCTGTATCTGGCTGAGTATAGGCCAACGTACAATTGGTCGTTCCCAAATCGATTCCGATGATATAATGACCGGCTGATTTTTTCTTCACGCATTTAACCCTTAATTTCTATTTCAGCTGGACAAATGACCTCGCTGGAATGTTCACCTATTTTTTGAGGTAAGGATCGTTTATGCGCTTTCCATCCCTGATGGACAACGGTTCCTTTATAAGGCGGTTCACCTTTTACTTTACCCGAAATTTTTATGGCTATCGGATCGTACCCCTTAGGAACAGTGATTTCCGTTCCCTCTTTTTCAACCATTAAAGGCCTAATGGTGACCAGCTCTTCTAAACTCTTTCCACACTCATGATGGATCTGTCGTACAGCGGCTCCTACTTGAGCATCCGTAAAATCCTTAATATCTTCCTTAAAAAAATCGATTAACCTTCCCGATTGCTGCAGTAATGCTAGCAGACGTAGATGAGTATGTTCCTGTGTGAAAGGAGGATCAAATCTATTAGAGGATTCATTTAAAAAAGTTTGCGCTTTAGCAGGATCTTTTAAAGCTTTTAGAAAAGATTTTATTGCTAATAAAAATCTCATAACGAACCTCTTTATCAGTCTAAATATTGCGTTGATTGTAAAGTATTTGACTAAAGTCATCAAGAAGAAAGGAGTACGAAGGAATTCTGAACGCCGCCTGTAATCTGTATAGTTCCTTCTAAACTGACATAGATATCATACTCAAGACGAATTCCAAATTCATTGGGTAAGTAAATACCCGGTTCAATAGAAAAACAGGTCCCTGGAATGATGAGTCTTTGATCCTGAGTTTCCAAATTATCTATGTTGGTTCCGCTTCCGTGATCCGAAGTATCTATATTATGGCCGGTGCGATGGATAAAGAACTCTCCATAACCTGCAGCAGCAATGACATCACGAGCCGCTTGATCCACTTCCCATCCCCTCAAAGGTTCCTTCACTAAAAAGCGTTCTTTTATAAGTTCCGTAGCTGCCTGTTGAGCTTTTCTTACACTATTAAAGATTTCCTCTTGGCGCCGGCTAGGCTTCTTTGCAGCTATTCCTACACGTGTAATATCAGCATATATAGCATCAGATTCATTGAGTTTACACCATAAATCCAGCAAAATAAAATCTCCCTCTTTAATAGTTAAAGCGGAATGTGCATTGGGACAATAATGAGGATCGGCAGAATGTGCATTTATCGCACAGATAGGAGGATCAGATGCCACACAATTTTGAAGTTCGAATTCTTTTAAAATAAATTGCTGTACTTCATATTCATTCACTTTTTTATGTTCTTTTAAAGCCTTTCTCAACATCTGCCACGTTTTTTCTACTGTTTGATCAAGAATCAAGGCTGCTTTTAAATGAGTTTCGGCTTGCTTATGTGTCAAAACGCTAGTAAATTTCTGATGAAGATCACAAGAACTGATGACATCAATACCCAAGCTACGAATGATTTCTACTGTTCCTGCATCGACTTTGGAAACATAAGGTATTGCATTACGCGGTGAATATTCCATAGCAACGACTCGGCAATCTTTTAAAGTCTCAGCTAAATGCTTTTCCATTTGCTGCCAGCTACTAAATTTTAAGGTTTTTCCAGGCAGACTTTTAAGAGGGTCTTCGATAGCGTGGACAATTTTTGCAGCCTCACCCTTAGCTGGAATCCAATAAAAAAAGCGACGAGTGATCAGTTGATCCTTTGGAATTTCTAAAAATTTACAGGCTAAATCATTAGTTCTGCGAAAGTCATACAATAACCACCCATCTATTTTCCATTCTTGGAGTGTTGCCTGCACCTCTTCAAGCTTTTCTTTCATTTAATTACCCTTTCTTGTTACTTTTTTATAGTATGTCAGATGATTTATTAAATGTTAAAAATCTATTTTTTTCTTTCGGTACAAAAAAAATACTTGAAAACTTTTCCTTAACATTAAATTCCAATGAAGTTGTCACATTAATAGGCACTTCAGGTGTTGGAAAAACAACACTGTTCAAAATTCTCACAGGAATGCTGACTCCTGAACAAGGGATTATCTCTTTTACAAAATCCCTGGCTTATATGACCCAAGAAGATTTATTACTTCCTTGGCGCACTGTCTTGCAGAATTTATCACTCCCCGCGGAATTAGGTAAACGCCCATTTTCTTCCCCTTTTTTGAAAAATGAAGCACTTGATATGCTTTCACAGCTAGGCTTAGAAAATTGCGCTAACGCTTATCCCGAACAACTTTCAGGAGGGATGCGACAAAGAGTATCTTTAGCACGTGCGCTTCTACAGAAATGTCCCTTACTCCTTTTAGACGAACCATTCAGCAATTTAGATGTTATTTTGAGAGAACAAATCTATATTCTTTTGCGGCAGATTAAAGCTAAAACGGGCTGCACTATTTTGATGATCACCCATGATTTCCGTGAGGCCCTTTTATTTTCGGATCGCATTCTGTTAATGAAAAAGGGAACCATACAAAACAGGTGGCAAATAGACAGCAAAATTCATAGTAATCCCATTCAAATGGATATTTTGAGCAAAGAAATCCATGCGAAGTTAAATCCCCAGATTTAATCCCCTGCCCGTGCCCGAAAATCCCCTGCCCGTGCCCGAAAACACTTCAACAATAGTCTCAGAAACAATATAAATCGGGCACGGGCAGGGGTTTAAATCTGGGGTTTCAATCTATTTTTTATCTTATCCCAAAAATTCGGCAAGGGAGCAGGCTGGGTAATGACTTTATAGAATTTTTTCTTCACACTTGTTTCTGTTATAGGGATCCTTCCTGCAAGAGCTATCACATGCCCAACAGTTGTCAAATCATTGGGGGTGATATTTTTAACACCATATTTGTCTTCTAATATAATTAATAAAGATTGTAGGTCCAAAGAATCTAATCCTAAATCTCTTCCTAAGGCCATATCAAAGTCCATCTGATGCGGTGGCAGGCAGGATTTTGCATACAAAAAATTTAGAATATCCTCTCGAGTATCATCCGAAACCTCATCTAAATTAAAACTATAACGTCGCTCTTCGCATTCATGTTCCACAAACTCATTTTTCCAAAAATATTCTGGGACACGATAGACAGGTTCCCCTTCTATACCCCATCCATAATTAAGAATATGCTCTATGTATTTATTCATCTCTATGCGGCTAGCTTGTCTAGGGAAATCCTTTGGAGCAGGAATGAATTCAAGTTCTACATGACGTTTAGGCATAAAAAAAATGCCATTTAGTACAATAGACTTAACAAAGTTTTTAAACAGTGTGGAAAGATGCTCGCCTAAAGAAGCGGGATGTTTATATTTATCTTCCCGTTTATAAGCTCGCGAAAATCGACTTCCCCAAAGACCCTTTATTCGTACAAATACAATGTTCGCATTGGGGTAGATTTTTAAAATGGAACTCACAGCAGATTTTCCCTTCATATGATTTTTGGGAAAGTATTTGGCGTGGGCTGCGGGAAAAATGATGTAATTCTTGCCCTCCTTTAGACCGTCTACAGTGCGAACAAGGATTTTATGAATATATTTAGCATCCTCTTGAGATTTTTTATCCTCTGCAGCCGGCACCCAGACAAAATTAAATAAATCTCGGCGCTTTCTACACCATCGAAAATAGGCAAGATTTTTTACAGCCTCTGAAATCCACACATTAACATAGAGGCCCTGCTTGACAAGCTCACAAACTAACATATTACCGTCAATATGGCTTGGATGGGCCGGTAAAATTAACCACCCTCCCTTAGGATCCGTGGGTTTAGGAAGATTTAAAACTTCGATTCCTTTTTTTTAATTTTATACCTTAGCTTAAACCCATAATAATGAAAAATAATGAAAAACAGTCTTTGAATGCGATCATTTATTATTTTAATAAAATTAAACATAAAAAATATTTTTTTTAGAAGAAAAGACATCAATTTCTAAATTAATTTTAACATATTTTTTATTTATTTAACAAACTCTTCAAATCCAATCACATAAGTTTCAAGCCATGCTTTAAGATGGTGCCATTCCTCCGTCGAAATATCTTGTGTTTTAGCTAATAGAGGTACTGTTTTTGACCAAGCAGCTTTTTCCCATGCAATAGTACTTTCATTTTTTTCGGGATTACAGCCTTCATATAGATTAAAAGCCTCGGTAGGATTATGTTTACAAAAATCAATACTCTCTTGCATTGCCGCTTTAAAAACATTCAATTTTTCAGAATCTCCAGTCCCTATAAAAACAAGCTCACTGTAAGAAGGATATCCTAATCGAGAAACTTCAAAATGGGCTGTGGGTATGTTTAAAGATCTGAGATGTTCCCCTTCAATATTCCAGAAACCCCCATAAACAGCATCGACTTGATCTGTGCTCAAAAGTGTCACTAGATCGAAGTTTACACTTTTAAGTTCCTTTGGAATAATATGATTTTCGCTCAATAATCGTTCTAAAATAGATAAATTACTACCAGCCACGGAATATCCAATCACTTTCCCAGATAAATCTCTAGGAACTTGAATTCCTCTATCCGCTCTAAATATAAAACTATTAAGGGGTCGATCGATCAATACTCCTGCAATTTTGAGATTGATCCCTCGTATGTCCAGATGAACAACATCGGGCATATAAAAAAGCCCAATATCGGCCCTACCTGAAGTTAGATAAGGAATTATATCGCTTGGATCATTTGGTTCTAATACTTGCAAATGAATGTTGTGTTTAGCAAAAATTTTTTTTTCCAGACCCGCATAAATGGGAACATGGTTGCTGTTGGGAAACCAATCTAATAATAAACGTATAGGTTTCTTTGCAGAATGAGCTGAATCCGGCGAA
This sequence comes from uncultured Parachlamydiaceae bacterium, assembly GCA_963833865.1. Classification (GTDB taxonomy): domain Bacteria; phylum Chlamydiota; class Chlamydiia; order Chlamydiales; family Parachlamydiaceae; genus Neochlamydia. Next base: position 400,778 of record CAWHZN010000011.1, read on the forward strand.
GGAGAAATCAAGCCTATTATAGCTAAAAAACAGAGGAGGGTTACTAAAGAAAAATACTTCATCGATTTTTTTTGTCTATATCTCATTTCTGCATATACAATGGTCCCATAAAATCCCATACTCATAGCAATCAGACAAAAAAGAGCTGCAAAGGTCGTCTCCAGATCCATTGCTCGTCGACTTTTCAACATTAAAATTCCTAAACCAGATTGAGCCCCTGCCCACTCTCCAGCTATAGCGCCTATCCCAGCCAATGCAGCTGAAATACGAAAACCTGCAAAAATATGAGGCAAAGACCAGGGAAATTGTAATTTTGAAAATATTTGCCAAGAAGTTGCCCGATTGGCTTTAAAAAATTCTAACAAACTTTTAGGAGTGCTAACTAAACCTTGGTAAATATTCATTGTAAGTGGAAGAAAAATCATTAAAGCCGTTGGAAGAACAATGGCCAGGTAAGACCAACCAAACCAAAGGACCATAATGGGAGCAAGTGTAAACATCGGAATGGATTGTATCATGATGAAAAAAGGTTGTAGAATGGCTCGGCATGATTTCCAAAGATACATCATCCAAGCGAAGGGAAAAGCTACAGCAAGCGCTAAAATAAACCCACCAATCATTTCACGCAAAGTTACTTTACTATTATTAATAAAAAGATCAGAAGCCTCCCAAAGCCTGACGAAAATCGAAGAAATGGGAGGAAACATGAACTGATATTCAACAAAATGACGACTGATTAATTCCCAAAAAGCACAAAAAATAAAAAATGAGCAAAAGGTGATAAAAAAAGTTTTTAATGATACAAGCATAAAATTAAACCTGCCGCCGCTATCACACGCAAAGATTGTGTAGGTTCTAATACCCGATCGAGAAGAAAAGGAATAGATTTAGGTGAAGCAACCCTCACAATCCCTTCTAAAATGTGTTCCTTCATTTCCCTATTCACCTGCTGATAGGCTTCTGATAGAATATCGAGTACTTGATCAGATCCTCCCCACAATGCTAATATTAAGGCGGCTTGTATTCTCACTTTCATTTCGGGTTCATTCAAAAGATTTTGCACTAACTCCAACGCAGTTTCATCCCCTTCAGTGAGCAAAGTCGCCGCTGCCATAGCTGTGATGCCCCAGGCTTTTTCTTGCAGAAAGCACTTAATAGCCTGCTGGGCTTGAGGAAATTTCATCATAGCCAAAATATTTAAAATTTCTAAACGAGTAATTTGATCGATTGTTTCTGGTGAATTATTAAGATCATCCCTGCGCCTAAGCTTACTTGGGACAAGAGCATGTACCTGATTTTTCTCATCCCATGTCCATTTTTCTTGAACATTTTGAAGACCTTCATAAAGCGCTTGGCAAGCTAATTGCGTCTCCGCCCGCTGTCCTATGAGCCCTAAAGCTAAATTCATGCGAATGAGTGGTTCTTTCGAACTTTTAAACTGCTCTAAAACAAGTGGAAAGCCATATTTTCCACATGCAGCAAGATGCGCTGCTGCCATAATGCGAATATCGCGATTGGTATGTTTAAACCACTGTTTAAACGCCTTTTGACCTTTTTCCGGATAATTTAATGTGATGACCCAAATGGCTTTTAAACTGACTAAAGGATCTCTATCATTGATCTTTTTTTCAACTAGTTTTAATAGGGGACTTCCATTGACCTGGTTGATACGAAGATAACCCATTACCCATAAGGCAGTTTTGCGTACATCTGCATGATGATCATCAATTAAGGGTGCAATTAAATCAATATCTTCTTTCATATCAAAATGAGCTACCATTTGACAGGCTAGTAGGCGTAAACCTGCACGATTACTTCGAGCCAGTTTTCCTATCTCGTCCCGCGTTACAAAATCCCACATATTCACTAGAGCCATGACTGCAGCTGCCATTTCTTCCGCAGTCGTTTTGGTATTCTGTAAAAGCGCTAGGAGTTCCCCTTGTGACATCTTGATCTTCATTTCTCCCAAGGTTCGAATCGCTTCCAGCCTAACGCTCCAAACAGTCTCCTCTTTAAATATACGATAAATCTCATCCTTAATAACATCGTCTCGTAAATCTGCAGAAAGCTGCACAGCGATTTCTCGAATCGCAGAATTTGTATCTCTCAAACTTTGTCGAATAATTTCAATACCTTTAGCATCCTGAGAAAGAAAGGCCGATAGCAAAGCCATCACCCTTATGACCGGTGACGATGAATGAGAAGCATGGTTTATAATTCCCCAGGCTAATACTTCAGTTAACTCTTGATTTAATTTTTCCTCAGGAAAGACCTGGACATAATCATGCCAAGCAGTAATCATCTCTTTTTCATTTCCTTGCCTGGCAAGCACTTTTATATAGGCTCGCCATAGAGGTTTGCTATGGGGAAACAGGTACAAGGCATCAACAGCTTCTTCTTGAGCCGAGGCAAAATCTTTTATATACAAATGGGCATTAATGGTTTTAACATAATCACCAAAAAAAGGTGAAGGGTGAAGGGTAAAGAAAAGAGTAAAAGGTAAAAGGTAAAGGGTAAAAATAAAGCGGAATCTTTTTCTATTGTCGTTCGTTTTCTCTTTACCCTTCACCCTTTTTTCACCCTTTATCCTTTATCCTTTTCTTCACCCTTTATAAGCTGGCTGATTTTTTTAAACTCAGTAGTTTGGGAGTCCCCTAAAAGTTCGAACAGCACGGTTTCTGAACTAGTGATGCGTGCCCCACAATCACGCAGTTCAGCTATCGCAGTTGAAAAATCATAAAGAGACCGTGATGTAATTGCATCATTGAGGACAACGACCTCTTTACCCATTTTGAGCAGATCTTTTGCCGTTTGTAAGATGCAAACATGAGCTTCTAAGCCAACCAAAACCCATTGTTCTGCCTTTAGACCAAGAATTTTCTCTCTTATAATAGGATCTTTTGAGCAGGCAAAAGTGGTCTTGGTCAAATATTCTTGATCATCCTTTAAAGTTGCTTTTAGCGGTGCTATTGTAGGGCCTAAACCTTTAGGGTATTGTTCAGAAACGCAAATAGGAAGATTTAAAATTTGAAAACCTTCAATCACTTTTTTAATGGCCAGCATTACCTCGCAGGAACGCTCGACCAGGCTAAAAAGTTTATCTTGTACGTCGATAACGAAAAGGGCTGTCTTCTTTCTATCCAGCAGGAAATTAATTGTCATGCTAGAGCTCCTAGCTTACGTCCTCCTATGAGATGGAAATGCAAATGAAAAATAATCTGTCCTGCCAATGATCCATTATTTGTCAAAAGACGATAACCATCCGTTATGTTATACCTTTTTGCCAAAGTTTTTGCGACTTCAATAATCTCGCCAATCAAAGGTAAATCTTCTGAAGTAACGGACTGTAGATCTGGAATTGCTTTTTTGGGAACAATCAAAATATGGATGGGAGCTACTGGATGTATGTCCTTAAAAGCAAGGATTCGTTCATTTTCAAAGACTTTATCAGCTGGCAATTCGCCTGCAATAATTTTTCCAAAAATTGTTGTTTCCATATTTATTTACCTAATACAAAGTTTAAAGCTTTTAGTGCATCCTCACGTGTTTCCCAAACAGAGATAAAGCGACCTTTGTGACAAAAAATGGCTCCCGAAATCCCTGAAATATTCCGTAAATCTTCATCCAACAGCCCCGCCCACGCTGAAGGTAAAGGAACGCGTACCTGCATGCGATTATCATATGTGGGTGGAATGCCCCTCAACTTCCAATGTTGACCCGACGGCATAATGACAAATTTGGCTGGATGGTTTATTCCATCTAACTCAAAAAATGTTTCTAACCAAGGTATATTTTTTTCGAAGATAAGGCAGTCTTCTTTTTTCTGCATTGTTTCATAAACCATCTCTTGACAGGATTGAATGTATTGATAACGATTTAAAATACGTTTTAAGTAGGATAAAGCAAAATGCAAAGCCTCAAAAAAAGCAGCATTTTGAATTTCATCTTCTGCATCATGAATAACAGGGGTAAAGCTTGAGATAATATTTGAATAGGTTAAGAGGCCATATATTTGAGGATCTTTACCATTATCGTGTGCATCAACACCTAAGATGAGAGTTGAGTTAAAAAAGTGATACTCCTTTTCAGAAATAATTTTGTTTTCTTTGAGGTATAAAAGAACCATTCCAGCACTACTTAATGGACCTTGATATTCAACTTGATGGTGATCGAAAATTTTACGTTCAGGGTCATAATGCCCCCCTACATCGCAAATATATTCGCATCTGTTTAGCATGTCAGGATCGCGAGTCCGAAAAATTTTGCCATAATCAATTAAATCATAAAGTAGAAGAAGCGCACAAGCTGTTACTTCATCGGCATGAAAAGTACCATTATGGGTTCCGAAACTTTTTTGGATTTTTTGATTGTTCATACATTTAAATTTGCTAAAAGAAGAAAATTATGGCACAAGCTAAATTTTCCATAAACCTAAAAAATGAGACAAAAAAGGATTTATAAAAAGATACTTATGAACAAATCAACACACATAAAATAGAATCAGATACGGAATCGTTTTCAATTCTTTATCAATCTCGCTGAAATGTGTGAGTTTAAATTTAAACAACTTATTTTCAAATAGATACAACAATTGCCTAAACTGACCTCAAGTCAGTTTACTCTGTATTCAAAGTCCAAGAACTTCCTGATAACCATTTATTTATATACACTTTATTGACAGGAAATCCACAAGAAATGAGGTTAAAATGAAAGTAACAAACTCAATAACTTTCAGCGAAGCACCCATATGGAGTGCGGTGACTTGTCACCGCTTTTGTAAACCGTGACTTGTCGCGGTCATAGTGGGCTCGACAAGTCGATGCCTATGAAAGCGGTGACAAGTCACCGCACTCCGAAAAAGCGCACTGTAGCAGCTTTGTAGGTTTTAATTTTTTACTAACTTTCTCTTTTCAGGTTCCATCAAATCGATAATCCATTGATCAAAAAATTCAGGATGAGCTTTAATTTGTTCAGGAGATAGATTTTTTATGCGTTCTTTAATTATTTCATGTACCGGGTTTACCTTATAAAAAATAAAGTCGAATTGGGCCTTCTTCAGAGATTTAAAATCTAATTCTCTAAATTGCGCGAGTGACATTTCTGAAAAAAATTCATTTGATAAATAAGGTATAAGATATTCAATTTGCTCCTTTTTTACAGATTGAATACGCTCGCACATTAATTGCCAGTTTGCTTTTCCATGCCAAGCAAACAAAGCATCTACCATAAACTTGCAATCATCAATACTCATCTGGCTGAAATCAATATCTCTGACTTGATAAGGTGTCATAATATCGATTCGGTCAGCATCAAACAATTTTAATTTTAAGCCATCATAAATTTGCTTGGGTTCTAAATGTCTAAATGGATGATTGTTATAATAATTTGGTTCAACTCTAGGAAAGAGTTCATCAAATTTTACCTGTTTCAATGGATCATTTTGAAAAGTTTTTACAAAATCTAGCTTTTCAAGTTGCTTAACTGACATGAAGCATAATTGATCTCCACTTAAAAAATTCCATATATTATGGATTTGATCTATTTCTAAAAGTTTAATGCGATTAATACTATCCATTCGCTCATCAATTCCAAAATAATCTGGAATCTTCTTTTCATCTCTTCCCGGAAATAGGTAAGAAAGCAGTTCTTTTTGTTTTTCTTCCGATAAAGCTGTAAATTTGGGATGCTTGAAATCAAACTTTTGGATTTGATCCTTGTAGAGTAAAACAATCCGTTTGCTATCAAAAAGATGCAAACAATCATAGAGTTGATCTTGTGAGAGTTCCTGGATACTTGAATTCTTGGGTTGTCTTTCTGGGAATAATGCATCGAACTTGGCCTGATTAATTGGATACTTTGTAAAATCGATCTGCTGCAATTGTGCTTTGGAAATCATTGCAATTCGCTCATCAAAACGTCTCGTTCCATCAGGAGCCTGACGATCAAAGTCTAAAAGATCTTGAATTTGATTAAGTTCTAAACTCTGAATTCTACTTTCTGTTAAATCATTTAGCGCTCCAATGGGTAAAAATACTTCAAATTGGGGTTGGCTTATCTTTGTCAGTTTTAACTCTTTTATCTGGTTCTCAGATATTAAATCCATTATTCCAGCTGAAAATAGATCAAAAAGAGATTCAATTTTATTACCACTAAGACATCGAAATTGCGCTAATGTAACTGACTTAAAATTCTTTGCTTCTACAAGACCATCAGCGAATTTAATAGGGACAAAATCGAGTAAGGCCAAACGTTTACCGAGCAACTCCTTTTGGCGAGGATTTAATGCATTAATTTGCTCCATGGTTAAGGATTCAAATTCTTCATCTGTTAATAATCCAATGCGTAATCCCGACTCATTCCAAGGTGCTTCTAAATCTTGCATTTGAATAAAATTAATCATCTCAGGATGGGAATTTCTTAATATTTCAAATCGGTCAGTGATTTGAACTACTTGAAGACGATTTAATCGATCTGTAACCGAAATTTTTACTTTATCAAATTCGCTTTGGTTTACATTAAAATCTTTTCCATTAAGTTTTTCTTTTTTATGCATCCAATAATCACATGCACACCTAAGAAAATTTTCAATACATGCATCAAAATTGGCTTTTCCCAGATTATAGGGCAAATATTCTTGTTCTGGAAAACCTTTCTCTTGTTTTAAACGTTCTTCGCCAAAAATCAAAAACTGCTTTTGGGATAATGAATGATCTGCATTCATTTTATATTTAAAAAGATTTTGATGAATCTCTATGGGTTTTAGATTTTCTTTCTCATGAATTTGAGGTTCTTGCTTTAATTCTGGCTTCTTTTCCTTCTGTATTACCGGTTCTTGCTTTACTTCAGGCTTTAATTCTGGCTTCTGCATCTCGGGTTCCTGCTGATTAGCTTGAAGATGTTCATTAGCGATTTTATCGACTTTTGGCACAGCCTCCTTATCCTTTCTGTGAACAATATATAAAGTCTTTTTGCCCCAAATTGCTTTACGCCATAAATTCTTAATCGCTGATGAAACGCATACTCCAATAAACAAAGTTCCTAAGGTAGCAAATATGGCAGCAATAGTCCAACGCACTTGCCATAAACAATCATGCTCTTTTGTATAAGTAATGACTTTCCATCGTTGACCTTCATTATCATCAAAAACTCTTCGACTTTCTTCATCAAGTTTTCCTTCATAAGGATCTGGTTGATCTGGATTAATAAAGATTTCATAACCGAAATGTGGTTCAGGAGTATGTTTAATCAAAATAGGACGATGTTGAATATTCATGATTGCTTCCAAGTTTATAAAACAAAATAATATATAAAATAATACAATTTGTCAAATTATAAAAAAGATCAAATTAGACTTAATTTATTTCAAAATTTATATGACATTTGACCCCTTTACTATTTATTGACGAATTATAAGCCTGGTCATATGATCAGCTTTTTCATACTTCTCTGGTATATTGATGCATAGTGAATTGTTTCTAGAAGCTAAACATTTAGATCTTGTTACACCTGATGGAATCATCACAAACCTAACACGGGTTGATGAAAAAAATGCAGACGTAACCGTTTTTATTAATCAAATTTCGCCTATTTTCGTAGGATTTAAAATCGATCCTCATAGAGTTTTTTTCAACATCAAAAGCACTCTTGCTCAGCTTGGGGTCAATGGAATAGGCAAGGAATATATACTCGATGCTAAAAACAGCTGTGCTGAGGTTAAAGTGCAGCTCTCAGCGATTGGGGCAATAGGCATAGAAATGCTTAAATATATCGAAGTGGGCGCTTTCATTGGTCGTCTTTTTGCGGCAGATGAAAGGCGACGGGTGCGCGACCCTGACTATCTTTTTAGAATGTTTGGTCGGTCAGATCGTTGGGGAAAACCGCTTCTTTCATTGGGAGGCCTTCATGGAAGTGACGATTTAATTTTAGATAAAGTAGATGGGCGCACTGTGGCTTATCTCTCTCTCTTAAACGGTCGTCTAGAGTATGCACCCACTATTCATGGCTTCCTACCAACACTTGCCAAAGCATTGAAATCCAATATTACCATGCGTGAAGTATTAAAATTGCATCAAGAATGGAAACAGCTCCTGCCTCGAAATGTGGAAGAAAATGAGTTATTATTAGTCCGGACGCTACCTTTGCATATAAGAACAGTTTTTGGACATGTGGCAGAAGAGTTGCTGTCTACAGGATTCCATCATACATCTGCATCTATTCTTCAACCCGACACTGCAGCTTCAGGTGATGTTTATGAACTTTATGGCAAAAGCAAACGCGAATTGACCGATATTCCCATCGAATTTTATACCTTGGAACCTTATCGTGAATATGTGTATTTTTCAGACCGAGATCAACTGCAAGCCTGTTTGGATGATAGCAAAGTTCTTTTCGAAGCGTTCAAAACAGCTCCTGAACCATTGGAAAATCGAACAGCAGTCTTTGTCGTCAAAGGTGAGCAGTTACTGAATTTGAAGGCTGAAGACTGGATTTCTAGAGAACCCCGTTTTCAGGAATTTCCAAAATGGGGTCATGGTGCACGACAAGCCTTAATGGTGGAACGCTTTATTGAGCAACAACCCTCCTATCCATTTTTAAAAGCCATTGACGATTCTCGTATTACCAGCCAGGGTATTCTGCTGACGAGATACTTTCCATCCCCTTTTATGAAAAGAATGCTTTTGAGTGATCAGGTCCAACGCTGTCTCAAGGGCATTTATTTTCAATATGCCTCTCAATCCCATCTAGAATTTTTTTCTGCTGAAGATAGAGCCCTCCTACATGACCTGGATAAATTTGCAATTCCTGTCTTTTGGGTTGATGAAGTAAGTAAGCAGATTTTACAATTTGTTCAAAAGCCAGGGTATGATACAGGTTTATTTGTGCCCCTCAACAAGATCGAGACTTTTCTTAATTCAACTGTATTCGGAATTTATGGTTCTAATCTGCTCAAGGGAAACTTTGAAAATGAACTAAGAATTCTGATGCAGGGCGTTCTAAATATGCGCAACGAGATGAATCATCCTTTACTCCATAAGGATACGCCCTTAGCTTTAGTCACAGGTGGAGGACCAGGTGCTATGGAAGTTGGCAATCGAGTTGCTCAAGAGGTAGGTATTCTCTCTTGTGCCAATATTGTGGACTTTAGAGCCGGTCCTCAATCAATTGTTAACGAACAACATCAAAATCCTTATGTTGATGCTAAGATGACTTACCGTCTAGACAAACTTGTTGAAAGGCAGGCTGAATTTAATCTGGACTTTCCCATTTTTTTGACCGGGGGTATTGGCACAGATTTTGAGTATTCATTGGAAGAGGTGCGGCGTAAAGTCGGATCTGTCCCATCCAATCCTATTTTGCTTTTCGGAGAACCCGATTACTGGCGCCAAAAAGTCACAAGTAGATTCCGCTTAAATTATGCTATTGGAACAATTAAAGGCTCCGAATGGATCACAAACTGTTTTTACTGCGTTCAAAATGCAGAACAAGGTTTAAAGGTCTATAGAGAATTTTTTCAAGGCACTTTGCAGATAGGCAAAAATGGACCTGTGTACGATGATGGCTTTTGCATCGTCACCTAAAATCCCCTGCCCCTGCCCGAAAAATTTACAGAAAGGCTGTGAAAAAGTTCGTTGATATGTATAGCGTCCATCTTAATACAGCGTTGAAATAATATTAATCGGGCACGGGATTTACACGAGCAAGGGCACGGGCAGGGGATTTAATCGGGCAAGAATTCTACTTTCTTTATACTCTGCAGATAATTGTAGAAGGCAACCTTTAAAAATGGAGTCAATTCGTCACCTGGTATTGTTCCAGAAGTCCAACCAGCAGCTACTGACTTTAAATAATTGGGATAATGCTCTTCTACAATATTTCTCCAAAAATTCCGCGCATAATTGGGACTTACTTTTAGAAAATCACTCATTTCCTTATAGGTAGGTGATACTTGATTAATAGCCTCACCTTCTTTAAAAAAGTTTTTCCATCCCTGAAATGCCTGTACAACTTCCTTTGGAAGAGTTAGATTATTCAAGATTTCTTGTTTGATATTTTCATTTTTCAGAAGAGCATTCGCAAAAGCGATATAATTTGCAGGGGCTTGCGGCCAGTGTTTGGGCTGCCATTCAACAGCGTATAATAAAAATTCTTTGAATTCAGGTAGCTGAAGCGTTCGTGGTATAAATTCAGGATCCAAAAGTCGATGCCACGTATGATATAAAAAGAGAAGTTCAGGAGGAGCAATAACATAATCCTCCGCCATTTCGGGCTCTAAACTCAAGCTGTCAATATACTGAAATCCCGGAAGATACCCAGCCTTTCCCGTTTTAACATTGACGCGCATGTGCTCAGGAAACTGCCAAAGAAAAATAGACATTTGCCTATTTGTGACCTGCAAAAAAGGATTTCCCTCAAATTCTTGGGAAATCTTTTTGTTATACCATGAACCTGCACCCCAAATAAGGGCAATGATCATTGTAAATAGAATACCCCAAAGCCAATAAGGTAGATCATTTTTGGGCCCATCATTTTGAATGAAATCCTTCTCTGATAGTTCAGGAGGTCGAATGCTCATATAGTATACCTGAAATTAGCTGATTTTCATAACCTAAAATTTGCACATTGTCAACAGGTCTTATTAATTTTTGCATTTGTGCTGATAGAAAAATTCTGTTAGATTTATTCTATTTTTGCAAAAGCTTGCTATAAAAACCAATTTAAAAAAATGAAAAAACTACCAGTGGGAATTTTAGGAGCCACGGGAATGGTTGGCCAGCAATATCTGCAGTTGCTAGCCAACCATCCTTGGTTTGAAATTGCTTTTCTTGCATCCTCTGAACAATCAGCAGGAAAAACATATGCCGAGGCTGTGAAGGGCCGATGGCATTCTCCTAATCCCTTGCAGGATAATTTTTCAGAAATTCGGATAAGTTCTATCGACGATATTGTCCAAGCCAAAAAAAATTGTCGCCTAATTTTTTCTGCAATTACATCGAATATTGCAAACATTTATGAAGAAAAATATGCAGCGGCAGGTCTTCCCATAGTATCCAATGCCTCTTATCATCGCAGAACTCCAGATGTTCCTATATTAATACCAGAGATTAATGCTGAACATTTGAAAATTATTCCTCAGCAGCGTGCCAATAGGCAATGGACCACAGGCTTTATTGTTGTCAAACCTAACTGTTCTATACAAAGTTATATGATTCCTCTGGATGCCCTTCATAAAAAATTTTCTGTAAAAAAAATCCTTGTGACGACTCTCCAAGCTGTTAGTGGAGCCGGTTATCCTGGAGTTTCCTCCATGACCATCCATGATAACATTATCCCCTATATACAAGATGAGGAGGAGAAATCGGAAAAAGAACCTCTTAAAATTTGGGGATGTCTCAAGGAAAATAAAATAATCGATACACAGGATATTGCCCTTTCGGTGCATTGCAATCGTGTTCCTGTCTTAGATGGACACATGGCATGTGTTTCTGTAGAATTTGGACAAAAACCATCTCATCAGGAGATTTTAAACACCTGGAATTCGTTTGAAAATATCCCCTGGCAATTGGAATTACCATCGGCAACGCCTAAGGTGATAGTTTACCGAAAAGAACAGGATCGACCTCAGCCACGGTTAGATAGGCTAGAGGGCAAAGGGATGTCAGTATCAGTCGGACGATTAAGAGACTGCCCTCTCCTTCATTACCGTTTTGTAGCATTATCTCACAACACTATCCGAGGCGCTGCAGGTGGAGGAATTTTGAATGCAGAATTACTTTATAAATTAAACTACATTGCATAAAAATTATGATCAAAAGAAACACCCATTTGGCTAAATTGAAAAATGGCTATTTATTCCCTGAGATTAATAAAAGAAAGCTCCAATTTCTTTCTAAGAATCCCACAATTAAACTGATCAGTCTTGGTATCGGGGATACTACGGAACCTATTCCGACTTCCATCACAAATGCTCTTTCACAAGCAGCCTTAAAACTGGGAACCGGTTCAGGTTATTCCGGTTATGGTCCTGAAGAGGGACATCAAGAACTGCGCCAGATGATCGCCACTAAAATATATCAGGGTGCCATTCATTCTTCTGAGATCTTCGTTTCGGATGGAGCAGGTTGTGATATCGGGCGTTTGCAAGTGCTTTTTGGATCTCATGTATCCGTAGCCATTCAGGATCCTGCTTACCCTGCTTACGTCGAGGGAAGCATCATTCAAGGCGTACAAGAAATAATATACATGCCCTGTACCCCGGAAAATCATTTTTTTCCTGCCCTCGAAAAAATACCCCGTACAGACATTATCTATTTCTGTTCACCCAATAACCCCACGGGAGCAACGGCAACTAGATCTCAATTAAAAAAATTGGTCAACTTTGCAAAAGCCAATAAATCCTTAATTGTCTTTGATGCCGCTTATGCTTTCTTTGTTCAAGATCCTGAGTTGCCCAAATCAATTTTTGAAATTGAGGGGGCAAAAGAAGTTGCCATTGAAATTGGTTCTTTTTCGAAAATAGCAGGTTTTACAGGGGTACGCCTAGGCTGGACTGTCATTCCCAAAGAGCTTAAATATGAAGATGGAACATCAATTAACGATGATTGGTATCGGCTTATTTGTACTGTTTTTAATGGAGCCTCTAACATTGCTCAAGAAGGGGGCATGGCTGTTTTGCAAGATGGGTGGGATGAAACAGCAGAGCTTATTCAATTCTATCTAGAAAATGCACAAATCATTAAAACTGTTCTTGAAGAACAAGATTTAAAAGTTTACGGAGGGAACAATTCCCCCTATCTTTGGGTGGAATTTACCAATCGAAAATCCTGGGATGTGTTTCAAGAAATTTTAGAAAAATACCATATTGTTACAACACCAGGATCGGGCTTTGGTCCTGCCGGAGAGGGCTTTATCCGCTTCTCTGCTTTTGCCCATAGAAGTCATATTATGTTAGCATGTAAGCGTTTGAAAAATAAAGGTGCCCTCGTATGTTAGATTTAGACCAATTGTATTCTCGAAAAGTCAGTGAAAAATTAAATAATCAAATTAATGATTCTTTCAATGTTTTTATTAAACAAAATGTTCTTTTAGGAAGGGTTTTGGCTTTTTTTGTCATTTTTACCAAATGTATTCTTCATACGCTTGCCATTCTTGCTAATTCTCTTGAATACCTGTTTCGTGGTTTTTTTAGCCTGAATTTGACAGACGGGTCCTTTAAGGAATATTTCTCAACATTAGGAAGCTTTCTGGTCATTAATACGATCAATGCTATCACACTTATTCCTGATATTTTTATTCGTTCCTATTACGCAATAAAAGAGTGTAAAATTGATCGAAGTCATACTCAACACACCCTTTATTACAAAATCATGAGCTTAATCTAGCTAATTTGGAGTGCGGTGACTTGTCGCGATTAAATTTTTCTTGCTATTGGAAAGCTATTTTGATAACATAACCTCATGAATACAATGTTTTTCCAAAATTCATTTGTTGTTGCTGTCGTCGTGGTGCGCTTCGCGCACATCTAATTTTTTCTTTTATACATCTATAAATCAATTAAAACTAAAAGCGCGCACAACGCGGAGACTTCACAAATGAACACACATCTTTCTTTTAAAATTATTGCTATCGGTTTAGCAATGTTTTCTATGTTTTTTGGAGCTGGAAATATCATATTTCCTCTAGCAATAGGGCATTATTCTCAGGATAAAACATTTTTTGCCATCTTTGGGCTACTTCTCACAGCTGTAGCAATCCCTTTTGCAGGTTTAATGGCTATGATCCTCTTTAATGGAGATCAAAATCGCTATTTTGGTATTCTAGGAAAAACTCCTGGATTTATCATTGCATTGTTCATCATTACACTGCTTGGTCCATTAGGATCAACACCCCGCTGCATCGCTTTAGCTTATTCAACAATTAAAATGTCCTTTGGTCATGTTTCTCCGATTATTTTTAATGGTATTGCTTGTGTCATTATTTATTTTTTTACCTATCAAAAAAAGCGAATCATGGATTGGCTAGGCTATTTTTTAACACCTTTTCTGGTGGTATCTTTAGCCTATATTATTATTAAAGGATTATTATCATCCGATATCTCTGTATCGGAAACAAATCAAGATCCTCTAACTATTTTTTTGCATGGGTTAAAAGAGGGTTATAATACTATGGACCTTCTTGCAGCGTTTTTCTTTTCATCCATTATTCTATCTTCCTTAAGAGATACTATAGTTAAGTACCCTCAAGAAAATTTAATAAAAATAGCTTTAAAATCATGTCTGATAGGCGCACTCTTATTAGCTCTGACATATATAGGATTTAGCTACATAGCTTCCTATCATAGCAAAAATTTGTCTATAAACAGTACTGATCAATTGTTAGGCGCAATTACAATGAAAATTATGGGACCTTCGGCCGGCATATGGATTTGCCTTACCATCGCACTCGCCTGTTTGACTACGGCAATTGCACTCAGTAACGTTTTTGCCGAATTCATTAGTATTCAATTATTTCAGAACAAAATTACCTATCGTACGGCTCTCATTGGAACTCTGCTGACAACCTTTATTGTGGCTAATTTGGAATTTGAAGGGATTTCAGCATTTTTAGGACCGATTTTAGAAATATGCTATCCCTTCTTAATCGTTTTAACAGCTTATAACATTATAAAAGAAATAATGGATAGGAAACTGATAAAAGGTGAGGGGTAAAACCCCTCCCCTTATTGAATTACATGATGAAAGGTTCTTGGGGTTGCTCTTTAGCTATTTTTTTATCGTGTTTTTTTTGTCTTTTTTCCTTCAAAGTCATCGATGGTTTTTTCTTAACATTTTTGCGGTGTTCAAAACCCTTACTCATAAAATACTCCTATAAGTTGGATAAAGAACTTTCTTTACCTCTAAAAGGCTTTTGCAAAAATTGAAGTTTTCCAAAAGCCCTTTACATTCTCAACTTCATTTTAACGCAAAAACGAATAAAAAATCACAAATCTTTTTTGTAAAAAGATGATAAGTGGTTTATTTTTATATAGTTACGTTAAAAATCGCGTTACAGCCTTAGATGTTATATCTAAAAAATGGGCAATCTGCTTAGGTGTTTCGGGGTTTACAGGATGTTCAGGTGCTTTAGGAGATGCCGTCGTTGAATTAATTTTTTCGACAATTGAAGCTACGAGATTATGTAAAAAGTCATAGACTTTAGCTGCCCAGGACACTAGAGTATGAAAGGTTTCCGGAAAATACATCCATATGATGTAAAACAGCAATCCAAAAAATATAAAATAAAAGATAAATCTCATGATTTTTCTCCATTAAAACCCAAGTTGGGTTTAAACTACCTTTCTAAATTATATATTTCTTTTTATTTATTGAACAACCCGAATGTGTTTGAATTTTTTGTTAGTAGAGGTTAGCATGGAGAACATTTAAATTTTTTATGATGAGGTTTTATGTTGAAAAAAATATTCATAAGCATTTTCCTATTCTTATCTTCTATTTCCTACCTAAAAGCTTTAGATATTCCTCTTCAGTTTTTTGTGAAGCAACACTGGTTCTCACTCACAAATACTTTTGATGTGGAATCTAAAGATAAAAAATATGGAACTATTCATCGTAAGCTTTTTAGTTGGATGCCTCAATATCTCTTTTATGATGTAAATAATCAAATTCAAGCTGTAGCAAAGATGCGTTTTTTTAGCTTGGGAGCTACTTTTGATATTTACGATGCAGAAGAGCGTTCAATTGGCAAGGTCGATGAGAAAATTTTAACATTTTTCTCAACATTTAAGCTCTATCGAGCTGATGGTTATTATGCAGCTAGAGCGAAGCTCAATTTCTGGGGAACAAAATATACAGTAAGAGATTCTGAAACTGATGAGGTCATTGCCTTTCTATGGAGAAGATTTTTCAGACTGAAAGATAACTGGACCGTAGATATTGTGAACCCTTCTATTCTTATAGAAAAACAAATTGATCCTCGCATGTTTATTCTTGTAATGGCTTTTCAAACCGATAGAGATTATTGGGAAGCATTGAGATATCAAGGAAACAATTCCGGGACATTTCCTCAAATTCTTCTGAGTAAGAATTCCGGTGAAGTTCTTGCTCTCGAAAAAAATTTGGAGAATTACCGATTGATTTTAGAAACTTATCGCGAACAAATGGATGATATAACACCCCACGAAGCCGATCTTTTAAACATCGAAAAAATTGTTGAGAATCATTTAGCAAGTAAGGAATGCGAAATAGATCAAGAAATCAATCAGAATGAACCCATAGAAGTTGTGCAAGCAAAAGCTTTGGAAAAGGGTGTCTCTGTGATCCTACCGTTAATGAGTTCGGATGATCTGACTTTGAATCAAAAAAGTGCTTTGTTTTTTCTCCTCGACCAAACACTTAATTAAATGAAATCCCCTGCCCGATTAAATCCCCTGCCCGTGCCCGAAAAATGCCTCTACAACAGTCTCTGAGAAAAAATTAATCGGGCACGGGCAGGGGATTTTCGGGCACGGGATTTATAGCTTTCCAATCTTCTTTAAAGTATCTTAACACTAAATTGATATGCTTGTAATCCATATAAACCGGTTAATTCTTTATGATTACTATAAAAAAACTTTGCATCTGTGTGTTTTTTATCCTTTATGCTTTAGTTTTACATATCGAGGCAACCGAAGTATCTTCAATAAAAATCGACCCAAATGATCAAGTTATTGTTAATATTCGAGAATATTCTAATTTAACTATGACTGAATTCACCCTAAAAAATGGGATGAGATTCATCTTAAAACACACTGATGATGATAGTGAAATTTGCATCCGATTAGTCGCGTTGGGCGGTTACGCTGCAACCAATCCTGAAGATCGTATTTCGTTTGAACTTTCTCCTAACTTAGTCATGGAATCAGGAATAGGAGCTCTTAGCGCAGATAAATTATCTGCATTCTTATACGATCATTCCCTTGATTTCAACCTGAAAGTAGAACCTTTTATTCGTAGCATTGATGCCTCTCTTCCAGAAGAAAGTCTCGAACCTTTTTTCTCTCTGGTCAACAAAACTTTTACGGCTCCACATTTTAAATCGGATGCTTTTGACTCTGTTTTAGCAAAAAAGAAGAGTGAGCTCGCTCATAAAAGTGCAACAAGTTCTCAATACAGCACTCATGATATTTTAAGCTTGGAAACCATTCAAGAAAAACAATCCTTGTATCCTCTATGCGCTAAAGATCTGGAAAAAGCGGACTTCAATAAGGCAAGGCAGTTTTTCCTTCATGCTTTTTCTAATCCTTCTGAATTTATCTGTGTGATTGTTGGAAATATTGATATAGAAAAAACTAAGAAACTATCTGCCCAATATTTTTCATCGATACCTTTAAAAAATTCGGAGAAACAGTTTATTCTACCGAGTTATTCGGCGGCCTCTAAAGTAGTTGCCATAAGAACTCAAAATCTACCAAACAGCAAAGAAAGTCTTGTTCGTCTGGCTTTACCCTTACAAATTCATTTGGATAGTACGAAATTAGAACAGCTGGAATTAATTTGTCAAGTTGTGGAAACCCGATTGAGAACCCTTTCTAAAGCACATTTATCAGAAATTAAACGCATTGATGTCGGGTATGAACTGCCTCTGTATCCTTCCTTAGAGCATCCATGGATGACCATTCAATTTCATGTTGATAATAACCATACAAAAACAACCCTTAACTGGATTGTCGAGAAACTTAGATCGGTGTGTAAAAAAGGACTTTCCTCAAATGAAATTCATTTGGCAGCTAAAATAAAACAACAAAGTGTGCAACTTTGGGAACATGATAATAATTATTGGATTGTCTTGTTATCTAACTATTATCTGTGGGGATGGAATCCCCTGAACATAGCTGAGAAGTTTAAAAATCCTTTAGTAATTAATCCGAAAGAAATTCATTCCACTTTACGTACAGCCTTATTAATGGATGAATACACATTTTCTTATTGACTATCCGGGCTTATACTGTTTTAACTCTTTTAGAGCTTGCTCTAATCTTTCCGACAACATGTTTTCATTGATTAATTGATTCTGATATTGGGATTGCAATGCAGTTTTCTCATTGATGACCTGTTGCAAAGCTTCTTGTAAACGTTCTAATTGGAGTGCCATAATCTTCATCTCACTGTCGTTTGCATTGTCTTGAAATTTATTAAGCTGTTTTTTGAGATCTGTTACTTCTTGATTGAGCTTCTGATTTTCACTCTGTGACAGCATAAACCTTTCTACTATATTCTCCGTCTCGAGTTTTTGCTGCTCTCTCATCGTCATCTCTGAATTTTGTTTTTCATCAAGCATTTGCAAATGGAGGATCAGTTTTGATTTTTGTTCATTCATCTGTTTTAATCGATCACAAAGATCTTCTTTTTCAATTTTTTCTAAAAGAAAATGTTCATCTTTCAAAGCTAAGTCATTTTTCAAATTTTCTAATTCTTGCTGACTTGCTTCGAGGTTTTTTTGGTTAAAAGTAAAAAAGATATGATGATCTTCTAATGTTTTTTGAAGTTCATCATTTTTATATTTCTCCTTTTCAAGATTAGCTGTTAATTGTTGGAACTGTTGCTTAATTTCAACTTCATTATGAGCAATTTGATCTGTCAAGTGTCTAATTTCTTCTTTTTTTGCATGAATTGTAACATTTTGAGCTTCATTTTCATGCAAAAGTTTCTGTATAAGCTCTTCCAATTCTACCGCAGCCAATTGCCGTTTGTCTAATTCAAGATTATGTCGTTCAAGCTCTTTTTTGAATTCATGATTTAAACTGTCTATCTTAATTTCTAGATCATCTGTTTCAACCAGGTGATTCATCTTTCTCTCATCTAGTTCTCTTTGAATATTTTCAAACTGCTTTTGAGAAGACTTATGGTCGATGTATAGCTCATTATAAAGTTTAATAGTTTGATCATGAATTTGCTGCACCTGATCAAGATTTTTTTGAATTGCCATTGCTTTAGCACGTTCTTCATTAAGATCCGCTAACAACTTCTGTACGCTTTCTTCCTTTTCAATCTCAGCATGATTGATAGTAAATTGATGTTGCAAATAGGCTGTTTCAAAAGCGTCTGCCAAATATTTAAGATTGTCCGAAGCCTCCTGAGATGCCCTTAGATGCATTTCAAGAGCACCTAATAAATGACTATGCATGTGTTCAGTAAGATGTGCTAAAATTTTTTCTTCCTCTAGAGCAGAATAAATGCCTGCGAGTTCAACTTGCGCTTGATGAATTGTTTGTTGCTGAGCTTTTTCAAAGTTGAATGCAAGCTCTTGATATTTCTGAAGGAAATTTTGTTGCTCCTCTTCGAATGCAAGAAGATTATTTATATATTCTGTTTCTAATATTTCAGCTAGCTGTCTATAATTTTGGGTTTCAGTAGATACAACAATTTGTTCTACTTTTTTTCTGTGATCCTGTTGCATGGACTCCATTGCAAGTGTTTGTATATCCAATGCATCTATTAGTGCATTAATGTATATTTCCGCATCGCTAATTTTTTGTTTGGCAGATTCATTCTCATCTTTCAGCTGAAGAATCAACTGTTCCAATTGAATTTGCGCATCTTTTGTTTGAGAAAGTTCGTGATCCAAAGTCGCACGAACGGCTTTGTCATACTCCGCTTCATCAAGGACTGTAGAAAGTTGCTCGATTTGATTTTTGTGACTATGCTGAATGGATTCTAGCGTTATTGTTTGTTCATTTAATGCTGCTAGTAAAGAATCGATATAAGCTTCAGCATTGGAAATTTTTTGCTTTTCGGTCTCATTTTCAACTTTCATCTGTTGAATAAGCTGGTCTAATTGCTTTTGGGTTTCTTTATTTTGAGTGAATTCCTGATCCAAAGCAGCATAGAGTATTTTATATTTATTGGCCTCTTCTGTGGTCAAAGACAAATTTTCAGAGTGATTTTTATAATCTTCCTCAATTTTTTCAATAGCAAATGTTTGTTCCTTCAAAGCTATCGTTAACGCTGCAACATGTGCTTCTGCTTCTTCAATTTTTTGTTTTTCTGCCTCATTTTCAGCTTTCAATTGTTGGATGAGTTTTTCTAACTGGTTTTGTGTTTCTGTATATTGTGCTGCTTCTTGTTCAAGCGCAATGTAGAGTTGTTTATAATTATTTGCTTCATTAGTTGAAGAACTGAGATAAATCAATCCTTGTTGATATTCTTCTCTGATTTTTTCCAAAGCAAATGCTTGCGATTCTAATGCAGTCATCAAGGAAATAATATGATCTTTGGCTTCATCGTTTTTTTGAGACTCTTCTTCGTTCTCTTTTTTCAACTGGAAAATCATTTTCTCCAGTTGATTTTGAGTGTCTTTATTTTGGGCCCTCTCACGTTTAAGAGCTGCATAAATCTCTCGATAGTTTCCTTTTTCCTCAGAGAATGCGGCTAATTGAGCTAAGTGGAGTTTACTTTTTAGCGATTGAACTTCCTCACGCAAAGTACGAATTCTGACAGCTTGTTCATTGGCTAGTATTGTTAAAAATTGAACTTTCTGATGTAAATTTGCTCCAGAAACGGAATTTCCTTGTCCTCCTTCCAAAATCACAAGTGATCTCTCTTTTACCTCTTCAACTGAATGTAGCAATGATAAATCTAAAACATTACAGCAAAGCGTGGAAATAATCCCATAAGTAAGAAGTTTTTTCTGGAGAAATCCCGTTTTAATTCGAGGCATATTTTTTGTCCTTCAAGATTTAATGAACAACCAATTAAAACCCAACTTGCGATTTCAAATCTGAGCCATCATAGGTCGCAAGTTGGGTTTTAATTGTGGTAAAATTGCTGTATAACGGGAGAATGATAAAAACTCAATCAAAAAGAAAAAAATGACTTGATTTTCTGTCCTATTAAGAGTATCTCTAATACTTATTTGAATAGGAACATATGGCGGAAAGACATCTCTATACCAATCGTTTAATTAATCAGAAATCTCCATACCTTTTGCAGCATGCACACAATCCTGTCGATTGGTACCCATGGGGAGAAGAAGCTTTCACACTAGCCTCTGAAAGTGATAAACCTATCTTTTTGTCTATTGGATATGCAACCTGTCATTGGTGTCATGTAATGGAAGAAGAGTGTTTTGAAAATCTCAATATTGCTCAACTCATGAATGAAACTTTCATTAATATCAAAGTAGACCGTGAAGAACTACCCGAAGTTGATAGCCTTTACATGGAATTTGCTCAAAGTATGATGGCAGGCTCTGCGGGCTGGCCTTTAAATTTAATTTTAACTCCTGATCTAAAACCTTTTTTCGCTGCAACCTATCTTCCACCAACAAGCAGTCATGGCTTAATGGGAATGTCAGAGCTTATTACGCGCATTCGCGAGGTTTGGCAAGGAGAAGAAAGGGAAAATGTCATAGAACAAGCAAGCAAAATTGTAGAAGTCTTTTCTGAAACAGTTCATTATAAGGGAGATCTTCTCCCAGAAAATGAACAGATAGAATATACTGCAGATGTACTTTTCAAAATGGCAGATCCTATTTATGGGGGTATGAAGGGTACTCCAAAATTTCCCATAGGATATCAAGCCAACTTTATGTTGCGCTATTCAGCTACCAAAAAGGATAGCCGTGCTGTCTTTTTAGTTGAACGAACTCTAGATATGATGCATAGAGGAGGGATTTATGATCATCTTGGTGGGGGTTTTTCTCGCTATAGTGTCGATGAAAGATGGCTGGTTCCTCATTTTGAAAAAATGCTTTATGATAATGCCTTACTCATTGAAAGCTATTTAGAACTTTGGCAACTAACAAAAAAATCACTTTACAGACAAATTTGCGGGGAGATTATTCACTATATTCTCAGGGACATGACCCATAGTGAAGGGGGTTTTTTTTCTGCGGAAGATGCGGATAGTGAAGGACATGAGGGCCTGTTTTATACCTGGCCGCTAAAAGAGGTTCAGAAAATTCTTGGTGAAAAAGAAAGTGTTCTATTTTGCGAATTTTATGATATCACCCCAGAGGGAAATTTTGAAGATCGCAATATATTAAACACACCTTTGCGATTAGAAGAATTTGCCGAAAAACATCAACTCTCTGCGGATGAACTTACGCCCCTCTTTTTGGCACAAAAACAAAAATTATGGATTGAAAGGGAAAAGAGAATCCACCCACTAAAGGATGATAAGATCTTAGTTTCATGGAATGGTCTGATGATCCATAGCCTCGTGCAAGCCGGATCAGCACTTTCGGAAAAAACCTATTTAGAAGCTGCCTTGAAAGCGGCTCAGTTTATTAAAAAAAATCTCTGGAATGGACAAAGTCTATTAAGGCGCTGGCGAGAGGGCGAAGCCCAATACAACGCCGGTCTAGATGAATATGTTTTTTTAATTCGCGCATTAATAAGTTTATTTGAAGCCGATTTAGGCACGGATTGGTTAATTTGGGCAAAACAACTTACGGATATCGTTTCTAATAAATTTAAAGCCCAGGAGGAAGGGGCTTTCTTTCAAACGGATGGATTGGATTCTCGCATCATTTTACGCAAATGTAACTTTGCTGACGGCGCTGAGCCTTCCGGAAATGCAGTGCACTGTGAGAATCTTCTACGTTTATATCAAATTACAGGCAACCAGGACTATCTCGATCAAGCAGAAGATATCTTATGTGCTGTGAAAAAATATCTTGATAGCTACTCACCCGGCTACTGTTTCCATGTCATGAATTTAAATCGCTATTACGATCGTCATGCCGTAACCATTGTCATAGCCCTAAACGATAGTAGCCAATATGATGAAGAAATACAACAGACTTTATACCGACACTTTATTCCACATAAAGCTATTATTTGGCGCAGAAATGAGGATAAAACTTTATTGAATTTTATTCCTTTTTTGCAAAATCAAAGCCCTATCGATAATAAAACTACTCTTTATATCTGTCATGAGGGTGTCTGCCAAAAGCCCATTAATGACAGAAAAGAAATAATTGAGGCCATTCAAAATCTTTAAAGGTAAAAAAGGACCAAAGGGATAAAAAGGACATAAATTCTAATCGTTTTAGGTCCTTTTTATCCCTTTAGTCCTTTTCTTTACCCTTTTCTTGTAAATTATCCTAAAAAAGTGTACTATTGTTTTTTATGGATACACCTCTTTCCAAAAAACTTCAGGAAATTCTGGAAGAAAAGTCTTTTGAGTCTTTGGCTATTTTTTCTAACTCTCAAAAATGGAAAAATTTACAAGATCATGAACGTCTTCTTCTAAGCAAGCTATTTATCAAAAAAGGCGAGAATGAATTGAAAAATGGCAATCCTCTTTTTCTCGAAAGTCTTGCTCTGGCAGAAAGTATCTTACCTTCCAATGCCACTATCCTTTACCTGAAAGGAAAAGTATTCGCCTCTCAACTTAAAAA
Organism: uncultured Parachlamydiaceae bacterium; assembly: GCA_963833865.1. GTDB lineage: Bacteria > Chlamydiota > Chlamydiia > Chlamydiales > Parachlamydiaceae > Neochlamydia. The sequence continues at coordinate 424,154 of CAWHZN010000011.1, forward strand.
TGCCCGCTGTCTTTCTCTAGCGATAGAAGCTTTTGAACAGGCAATAAATATTGAGCCTCATTTTTTTGAAGCCTACCTTTTATGGGGGGAAACTTTAATTCATTGTGGCCTATTCCATCAAAATTCTCTCTACTTTCAAAAAGCTCAGCAAAAATTCCAGGAAGCCTTTGCTTTTTTAGAACATCCAACGGCTGAAATAGAGTCTCGCTACTTCTGGAAATGGGGTTTAAGTTGGCATTTATCAGGTATGACTTCTGAAGAGCCTGTTGATTTTTATCAAGCAATTCAAAAATATCGCCAAGCTCAACAATTGGGACTACAATGCGCTGAATTCTGGCAAGACTTTGCCGATGCTCTCATGGAATTAAATGAACTCATCAAACAAGATGATCTTTGCCTTGAAGCTATAAGTTACTATAACTTAGCAATTTGTGAAAATCACCAGAATAATGATCTTTGGTTCAAAATAGCCAGCTGTCATGCAAAACTTTATAATTTTAATGGTCAACTACAACATTTCGAATTGGCTGCTGCTGCTTTCGACATCGCAGCAAAATCTGATGAACCAAATTTTATCTTATGGTTGCGTTGGGGAAAACTCTATCTAAACGCATGCAAATTACTGAAAAATAGTGAATATCCATTGGTAAGCATCGAGAAATTTAAGAAAGCTGCAGATATACAACCTGACCACCCTGTGCTCTTAAGTCTTTGGGCTGAAGCAGAAATGATTTATGGAATTCATACCGAAAGACTCGATTTACTTCGGTCAGCGGAACAGAAAATTATACACAGCCTCAAACACATGTCCACCAACCCTCATATTTGGGCACTCTATGGTACTTGCTTACATCAATTAGGCCGTTATTTTTCGGATGAAACTTATTACATTAAGGCTATAGAAAAATTTCAACAAGGCCTTTCTCTAGATGGAAAAGATCCGCTTCTCTGGTATGGCTTAGCTATGTCTTTCTTCTCATTCGGCGAATATTGGGGGGATTCTCAACAAATAGAAAATGCAATCAACTGTTTTGAAAAAATATATGAGTTTAGCAATCAGCATTTTTCTCAATTTTGGAACGACTGGGGTCTCGCTTTTATGAAACTAGCCGAACTTACTCATAATAAGACATATCTTGAACTCGCTATTCAGAAATTTGAACATATTATACCCCTGCAGGATGAGGGATGGTTTCACAATAATTATGATGCTGAATGGCTTTATAATTATGGTTGTGCATTAGATTTTCTAGGAGATTTTACTGAAGAAACATCCTATTATGAAAATTCCATCATGGTTTTAACAAAAGCTCTGCAAATGAATCCTCATCATCTCCATGCTCGTTATAACCTAGCCACCAGTTTATCGCACTTAGGCGAAGCTACTTCAGATATAGATGTTTTACACAATGCCATCGAACATTTTCAGATTATTCTAAATACAGATCCTGAAGATGAAATTAGCTGGAATGACTACGGATTAGCTCTTCTTAATATCGCTGAACTGGTCTATGAATCAACTCGCCCTGAACGCAGCAAGGCTTATTATGATGAGGCTGAACAAAAATTTATCCAGGCTTTATCTCTCGGCTGCACACATGCCAACTATAATCTCTCCTGCCTCCATTCCTTATTGCACAACTACCCCACTGCCATGCATTACCTCGAACGTGCCGAACTCACCGGCACTTTACCCGCCCTCGATGATATGCTTCATGATGAATGGCTCGAAAATTTAGTCGAAACTCCTGCCTTTCGCCACTTCATCTCTCAAATCTCCTCCAAACAAAATCACCTCGACGACTAACTAGGGCTACGCGCCCTGGACCGCGGCAAAGGGCCGAAGGCCCTCTGCACACCCAATTAGTGGGGTTATTTTAACTTAAAATTTATTGTTAAACTAAGTTTTTGAAATTTAATGAATAAATAAAACTTATGAAAGTAAATTTTACGAACTTTTTGCAAAGATGGCGCCAATAATTGGGTGTGCAGAGGGCCATCGGCCCTTTGCCGCAGTCCAGGGCGCGTAGCCCTGGGGGGTGGTGTAGCCCTGGTTATTTGCGTTTGCGTTCGTTTTCGGTGAGGTAGCGTTTGCGCATGCGAATGGCGTCAGGGGTGACCTCGATGAGTTCATCGTCCTGGATGTAATCGATGGCCTGTTCGAGAGTAAATCTACGAGGAGGAATTAAGATGATATTTTCATCGCTTCCAGCCGCACGAACGTTAGTGAGCTGTTTACCCTTTGTGACATTGATTACTAGATCATTATCACGACTATTTTCACCCACAACCATACCCTCGTAGACATCCTCACCTGGAGAAACAAACATGGTGCCACGATCCTGTAAGTTGAAGAGAGCATAACCAGTAGCCTTGCCGCTGCAGATTGAGACAAGTACACCACGAAGACGACCTGGAATAGATCCTCTCCAAGGAGAAAAGTTTTCAAAGATAGAAGTCAGAATCCCTAAACCCCGTGTGGCCGTTAAAAATTCATTGCGATAGCCCATGAGGCCTCTGGTAGGGATTAAAAACTCCATCCGAGTAATTTTATGTTCGTCTGTATCTAAATGTTGCATTTCCCCTTTGCGACGAGAAAGCTCTTCGATGACAGAACCTGCGTATTCTTCGGGAACTTCAATATGAACACGCTCGATAGGTTCATGTTTTTCACCATTCACTTCCTTTAAAACGACTGTGGGTTTGGAGATGCTAAACTCAAAGCCCTCGCGGCGCATGGCTTCAATGAGAACAGCCAGATGCAATTCTCCACGTCCGGCAACGGATACCCTTTCATCGCTGAGGTCTATCCGTAGGGAGATATTGGCCTTTTTTTCTTTTTCGAGACGGTCACGCAGTTTATTCATAGTGACATGTTTTCCACTGCGACCTACAAATGGACTATTATTAACAGTAAAATCAATAGAGACTGTAGGTTCATCCAACTTAATAGGAGGCAATTGAACCACTTTATTAGGATCAGAAAGTGTGTCACCAATCATAATCGAAGGAATTCCGGATAAGATAACAATATCGCCTACCTCAGCTTCTTCCATTTCAATCTTTTCAAGCCCACGGTAGCCCTCGATGCGAGAAATAGTGACTTTAGTTTGCTTACCTGATTCATCAATATGAATAACCTGTTGTCCTTTTTTCACGGATCCCTCTAGAATACGTCCAGAAGCTTGACGACCTACAAAATCATCATAGCAAATTGTTGAGACCTGCATGAGGAAAGGATTTTCAAGATCACCTTTGGGTTCAGGAACTGCAGAAACAATGAGTTCGAAAAGGGGTCGCATATCTGTTTTAGGGTCATCTATATGGTGCGAAGCAAAACCAGATAAACCGGAAGCATAACAATAGCGAAAATCCAACTGTTCATCTGTAGCGCCTAATTCAGAGAATAGGTCAAAAGTTAAATCCAGTACCCTGTCCGGGTTGGCATGAGGTCGGTCAATTTTATTTAGAACAACAATGGGTTTTAAGCCCATTTTTAGAGATTTAGATAGGACGAAGCGTGTCTGAGGCATAGGCCCTTCTTGAGCATCAACAAGGAGCAAAACAGAATTAACCATGCCCAGAATGCGCTCAACTTCGCCAGAAAAGTCCGCGTGTCCTGGCGTATCGATAATATTAATCTTAAAATCTTCAAATTGAATTGCGGTGTGTTTTGCAAAGATAGTGATTCCACGTTCTTTTTCCTGATCATAAGAGTCCATGATCCTTTCAGGCACATACTGATTATCACGGAATATATTCGATTGTTTAAGTAGAGCATCAAGTAAAGTAGTTTTACCATGATCGATGTGGGCAATAATGGCAATATTTCGTATATTTTTTTTTAATGACATGATGAAAAATGTTTGGTTTTTTTGTTTTAAAATTCTAATTTTTCATATATAATAGCATAATTAACTTAAAATTTCAATGATTAAAGTAATTTTTTTCTAAAATTGGGTTGTTTAAATTATTCCTAAACAGTAAAGTATAGCATCATGCTAAGCCTCTAAGGAGATATTTTGGAAGCTACCGTTGATCCCAATCATGATAAGTATGATGAACAAGTCATTGTTCCCGGCAGTATTCTAGATTCAAAAACGAGTCATTTAAATGATGTATTAAATGAAAAGCTTGAAGATGCCTTCCATCATACAGCCGATGTGGTATTACATGATGTGGCTAAAATTGCCAGTCAGCATGATCCCATTGATTTGGCGCATGCGGTCACTCGCCTCCCCCCCTATGCACGCGTGGTCGTTTACGAGAATCTTCCCGATCTCAATGCTAAAATCATCTTCATGATCAATACAAGCAGTTCGACTCGCTCAGCCATTTTTCGCCAAATAGACGACAATGAAATTAAGCGTTTAATAGAAAAAATGCCACCTGATGAAGCTGTTTGGATTTTAGATGATATGTCTGACCGAAGGATGAAAAGAGTATTTGATCTTTTGGATCCTAAAAAAGCCAAGCGTATAAAAGAATTACAAAAGCATGATCGTCATAGTGCAGGCCGTTTAATGACGGATGAATTTTTTGCCTTTCATATGCATACAACCATAGGTGAAGTATCTGCCTATATTAGGGACAACCCAGGAATTGAATTGACTCGTCGTATCTTTGTTTTAAATGACGAAGGTCAGCTTGCAGGTTACGTACCAGGACGAAATCTCATTATCAATCCCAGTTATTTGCCTTTACGGCAGGTGATGCGACCTATTTTGCAAAAAGTCACGGCGGATATTTCCCGCGACGAGGTAGTCGATGTTGTAGAGCGCTATAAAATTCCCGCTCTGCCTGTTGTGGATGAGAATGATCACTTGGTGGGAGTGATTACTTATGAGAGTGTGGTTGAGGCTATGGAAGATATCGCCGATGAAACCATCGCTAACATTGCTGGAACAACTGAGGATTACAGTGAACACGAACCTATTTTAAAAAGATTTTTGGGGCGCGCCCCGTGGCTCATCGTGACTTTATGCGCAGGATTGATCTCAACAGCTGTGATGTCGCATTTTTACGATCGTATCTGGTTTTTATTTTTGCCCTTCTTCGTTCCTTTGATAACGGGTATGTCAGGCAATGTAGGTATTCAGTGCAGTACAATTCTGGTACGAGGAATGTCTACAGGCGATATTTCTTCAGGTTCTAAAAGCGAAGCTATCAGCAGAGAATTAGGAATCGGTTTATTAATTGGGCTGGTATTTGGAATCATTTGCGGCTGCATTGTCTACCTATTTAATCATTTTGGTTTGCATCATTTAAATGCAGACCCTTTATCCCTGGGTGTGACTATTTCCTGTGGAGTATTTGGAGCCTGCCTTACAGCAACTGTGTTAGGTACCTTTTCACCTTTTTTCTTTGAGCGCTTCGGTATCGATCCTGCAGTAGCATCAGGTCCTATTGTCACTGCTTTTAATGATGTATTATCCACTTTGATCTTTTTTCTTGTGGCTCGATTGGTGTATATTTTCTTTTTAACCTGAAGGAGCAGTGAACGTGAAACATGTAAAAGTTGATGATCAATTGACCTCTAGGAGACTTACAATGCCAAAAATGGGATGGGAGACTATCAAAGAATATGGTACTCTATTAGGTATCAATTTAGCTGTTAAGTGGAGAAATTTTGTTGAATATCTTAAGGTACTTTATCGATATTACCGAAAGATTCCTTATGCTAAAGTGGATGGTTCCTTGATGCTGATGTATTTATTTGATAACCCTTTTTCCATCAGCAAGCGCTATTTTGTATATCGATCCAATAGCAATGAATTCATCTATGGTGAAACTCCCCTTACCACTTTTGAAAACATTGCGAGAGAAGCCCGCATCACTTCACAGGATACTGTATATGAATTAGGCTGCGGTCGAGGACGCCTCTGCTTTTGGCTTAGAAGTTTTATTGGATGTAAAGTGGTTGGCGTTGAACTTGTTCCAGACTTTATGCTAAGAGCGAAACGCATCCAGCGTAAATTAGAATTAAATGGTATTGATTTTAGAACTGAAGATTTTTTAAAGACAGACTTAAAAAATGCGACTGTTATTTATCTTTATGGGACCTGTTTAGAAGATGACACAATAAAAAAATTGATTAATCGCTTCAAAGATCTCCCCAAAGGGACTCGCATCATAACGGTCAGTTATGCCCTCTCAGAGTATACAGATGAACCTCTTTTCGAAATCATGAAACGCTTTCCTGCCCAATTTACATGGGGCGAAGGCGATATTTACATTCAGATTAAAAAGTAATACAAATGGTAGACTTCTACAATTGACAAGAAGGGTTAAATAGCATAGTCTATTTACTTATTCTCATTACTTTATGCCCAGGTGGTGAAATTGGTAGACACGCCAGATTTAGGTTCTGGTGCCGTAAGGTGTGTAGGTTCGAGTCCTATCCTGGGCACATCCCAGGACACTTCTCTAATTGGGAAGTGTCCTTTATTATTTTAAAGGGTTCACGTAGTGTTAAGGAGAGCTTTTTATCTCTCAACTCTAAGTTCTGAAATACGAAATTCAAGAGTTGCCTTTTTTCCTCTACTTCAGAACTCTCAAATATTTCCCTAGAGCGACGAGCCAAACTTAAGACCATATTCGCCGTATTATGAAAGCTTTCATCGGCATTAACGTGTCTTTCCATCTCTTGAACAATTTCTCGCTCCCTAGCTTTATACTCTTGTAACTTCTTTTCAAAGAAAATTTCATCAATCTTACCATCATAGCGATCGTCATACATTTTGCTAATGCGCTGCTGGATTTGATCCTGTTCTTTTCGTAGCCTCGCCTTCTGTTCTTGATAAAACTTACCTTCAGATTCGTAGATACCCTTGAGATATTGGGTAATTTCCTGAATGACTTCCTCGGATAAACTAATTTCATCAAAGTAATGAGTGACCTCATTTAAGAAATTTGTTTCATTAATATAGTCACGATGACAAATTCCTTTAGCATTGGTGCAGCTGTAATAGACGTATTTTCCTTTCTTCAGTTCAGGAGAGACTAAGCATCCGCAGTCACCACAAGTAATCATCCCCCTAAAAATGAAAGGTTTGGCTGCGTATTGAAATGGCTTCTTATTGTGACCCAGTCTTACTTCTTGAGCTTTTTGAAATAATTCATAAGAAATAATAGGCTCATGTCGATGAGGATAAAGTTCCCCTTTTGCTTTCATCACGCCATAATAAAAAGAGTCTTTCAAAGCATCGGCAATCTTGGAATGACTGACATGCCCACCTTGTTTGTTCTTTAATCCCATTTCTATCATCATTTCCGTGATTTCGCGAAAGGAGTGATTGCCAGTCACGTATAGCTCAAACATTTTGATAATCAAATGCCGTTGGTCAGGATCGGGAACGACATCTTTATTGCCCTGTTTGTCGACCACATTCAAATAACCTAAAGGAGCAAGATTCGCTCGAATGCCTTCTTTGCGTGCCTGCTCTAAACTTCTTTTGACATTATCACTCAACTGAAGGACATAGCTTTTGGCAAACATGACACTCATATCCCATCGTATGATATCTGTACTGTTGGAATTCTTATCAAGAACAAGACGATCTCTTAAGAAGTGTAATTCCATTTTTCCTTTGCGAAGGAGTTTTTCTATTAAAATTGATTCTTTAAAGCCTCTTTGGACTCGATCCACAGTGTCAGCAATAAGCGCAATGCACTCCTTCGATTTTGAAATCAGCTCAATGACCTTTTCAAATTCTTTGCGGCTTTCTTTAGTCGAAGATTCTGTAATTTGAAATACTTGAATGACGTTTAGCTTATGTTTATCTGCATATTCGGTTAAGCGCCTAATTTGAGCAGGAATCGATTGACCGTCTTCCTGCTCTTTACTTGAGACTCGGGCTAGAATAATGGCTCTCATGTACTACATCTTTGATACTGATTTAAAAAAGGCACTATTTATAGAATGTTATCGACCGAATTGCCACCTATTTCAGCCTTTTCTAATTTTTGCGAAACAAACCCAATTCCATTTGCTTGTGGATTAACAATAAAATCATCAGCAAGCGATTGCTGTCTCATCGATTGCAGTCGTGTCAGTTCCAAGATGGCTTTATATAGGCTTTTTTCTATTGCGGTTTCATAGCGAGATAGGACAGCCATTCTCTCTTTTGCTGAGCCAGCAAACGCATCCTTGATGGATCTTTCATTCGATATGTTGTATCTTGAATTAAATTCTGACCGAAAAAATGCTGTTTCAATATGGATAACCCGATGAAGCCTCCAAGCACAGCTAATAATTCGATCAGCGATAAAATGTTCAAAATCACCAACAGGATTCAATTGAATGTAAAGACATGAGCAAAACTCACCAAAAGATAAGCTTTCTTTTTCATCTATGGGAATTTCCTGAGACAAAATCCCATGCTTGACCGCATTGTGGCACACAATGGCCTTACCCTCCTGTGTTCTTGGTCCTGTTGATTTGAGAGCATTGCGTTGATTAGCTGCAATTTGTCTTTGAGTCGTCATTTTCGTCCTCCTTAAATGGTTATGAAAATCTTTTCAGGTTTACACTAAAAATTAAGAAACAGGAATGGTGACACTAGTGACGCTTGTTTTGACTTTCTAAGGATTTAACCACCAAATAACTTTTTGGCTTTTGAACAAATGGCAGTCTCAAACTCTTTGCTAACTTCTTGTTTAATGGGATGGTAGATACATAGATTAGCTTCGCCTACTTTTCTTATAGAAAAAGTGATCCTGAATCCACCATCTAGTTTCCTATGTACGCCTATAGAACCTAGATATAGCCCTTCTTCAAGCTCAACATTTGCAAAGGCAATAAGACCTTCATATGGCCGAATGGGAACTATTTCTACTTTTTTGATCTTCATAAAGCTTTGGGTGGTTACGTTTATCAATATCTAAAAGCAATTTGAAAAAACCGCAGACGTTATCTTTAGCCAGGCTTGCTATCAATACAGGCCTTTTTTCTAAGGATTTTGAATCTGAGAGTTTCCTTGCTTTCATGCCTGCATTATAAAAATTAGGAGAGTAGAAAGGATGAATGTGTAAAAAAGAGAGGGTTTTTGAGGAAGTTCTCTCGAAAGGGCTACTCTTTCAAAAGATCGAAATTATTGTTTTAAATGGATCGATTGAAGAAATGCATCAATAGGAGGAGAAAAATACCTTGATTGATGTTTGTTATGAAGAATAGATAATTCATCAAGCAAATCGGGAATATATAAATAATTCTCAATATTTTTCGCTCTAATGATATTTCCTTTGAAATGCATTTGCTCGGAAGACCATCCATTGAAAAAAAGCAATGCCAACTGACTTTTGATAGGCATGTTCAAATGACTTAGAAGACTTGCTGAGGTATATCCATCAGGGACATCGATAGAAATTAATGACTTTGTTTTTGCTAGTATTTTTACAAAATTAAAGAGATTCTTGTGCTCTTGAAGTTCTTTTATCATAAAAAATCTATGCGGTTCAGTTTGAAAATTTATTTTCAACACGATCCATAAGCACTCGCCATCAAGAAAAAGATGAAATTTTTCCACTGATTGAAAATTTTCCAAATAAGTTGAAACTTCATTGGAAAGTGTTTTTAAATACGTCTCGAAGGATTTTCTTTGAAATAAAAATTCTTTTTCATCTTTAAGATTAGTTTTTCTTATAGTATTGATTTCTCCCCACAGTGAATGCAAATTTTTATGCGCCGCCAGCTTTCTTTTCGATTAAAACGTGAAGAATATCGCAATTTTTTATTTTTCCAATAAGCAAATGGAGTTTTAAAGCACCAGCGCACCGCTGTCAGTCGCTCCCAAACAGCCCAGGGAGTTTCTCGAATTTTGAAATGGAATTGTGTTTGCTTGGCTACAAGCTCATTGATTCCATCCGCAAAAGTAAAATGATCAATAATAACTTTCTCTTTTGTGGTATAATCTAAACCATTAGGTGTTAAAAGGCTTATAGGTCGAGTTCGCAATTTTGCCAAATCTTTAAGTAAATCAGTACGTTCGATATCTTCAAGAATCATACCTATATCTTTTACACCATCAAAAGCAAGACAGCATGGAGCAGGTGAACAATTTAGCTCGTGACTCGCAAATAAAGCATCCAATTCCCCAATACGACGTTGAATTCCAGGAATATCAATAAGTTTATGGTCAATAAGACGGGGTTTTAAAATGTCATAAGCCATTTTAGATTTAGCGTAGACTTGAAGTTCTAGGCTATGTAAGCGGCTTAAGCCATCTTCTTTTTGCCGATTCCATTTACAACGAAGGTTAACGAAAATTGAAGATGATTCAATGAAATCGACAATAGTACTTAGGCTATGTAGAAATGACTTAACCCTTTTTGAACGCTTATTTTTTTTAAGTAATAAATCAAACTGAAGAATCGCATCGCTCTTCTGAATACAATCGTCTTGAATTTCTACATCTTTCATGAGTTTGATAAATCTATAGTATTCTAATAGTTAAAAAATATTTACATACGATACATGAACAAGCAATACATAAGCCTTCGACATCGTAACTATAATTGTTTTTCAATTGCGTTGTTTCGATAAGGTATGGTAAAAATATTTCTCTATATCTTCAATAACAAAAAGAAAATGCAATGTTTTTTCATTCACTATTTCAAACAGGAATTTTCAAATGAAAAGAGAAATAATACATAAATTGACTAAAAGCTTCGAAGAAGCAGCTCACACGCAACAAGGCATTGAATATTGGATGGCTAGAGACATTCAAGAACTTCTTGAGTACAATGAATGGAGAAATTTTTTAAATGTAATTGATAAAGCTAAAATTGCATGCGTAAACTCTCGACAATCTATTGAGAACCATTTTGTTGACGTTAACAAAATGGTCAAGTTGGGTTCTGGTAGTGATAGAGAAATTCCTGATATAATGCTATCGCGATATGCTTGTTATCTTATTGCTCAAAACGGCGATCCTCGAAAAGAGTCTATAGCTTTTGCTCAGAGTTACTTTGCTCTCCAAACGAGAAAACAAGAACTTTTGGAAAAACGAATTGAGATGCTAGAAAGGCTTGAGGCAAGACAAAAACTAACTCAAACTGAAAAAGAATTATCTACTGCACTTTATGAACATGGAGTTGACGACCAAGGATTTGCTCGTATAAGAAGCAAAGGAGATGAGGCTTTATTTGGTGGATTTACTACTATTCAAATGAAACGCAAATTAGGAGTTCCTGAATCACGTCCTTTAGCAGATTTTCTACCAACCATTACGATCAAGGCTAAAGATTTTGCTGGAGAAATTACTCACTTTAATGTGAAAAAGGAAAATTTGCTTGGCGAAGATCAAATCGCAGAAGAACATATAAAAAATAACAAAGATGTGCGTAATTTATTAGCAAAGAGCAATATTTTACCCGAAAATTTGCCACCTGAAGAAGATATCAAAAAACTTGAAAGACGTATTAATAAGGAAAATAATAAACTTGTCAATTCTTCCGAGATTTTGCCAACTAATCAATAGAGTATGATCACACTTAAAACAAAAGGTTGTTTTCATTTTATTGTGTAAGACCTTGCTCGTAAGCAAATAAAGAAACACTTCAATTCGAATGAATCACAAATTAAAAAAAACATATGAAGTATTTTCATAGGCCATCTTAGAAAGGATGAATCCTTTAATTGCAACTCTAGTCTTTTAATATTCATCGTTAAAGTTAAAATAGCATTCAGAACAAATTAGGGAGCAATCAAGAGGTTAAAAAGGAACAACTTTACTATTATAATTTGAATATTTGAAAAAATTCCTTAATTTATGGCTAAGCTCAATAATTAAGGAATATTAAAATAAACAAAAATTTTTATTCAAAAACAAGGGATGCTATTATTGGATAATGGTCGGATGTGTTTTATGCCTGCTCTTTTTTTATTTAAAGAAAAAATTTAAGTTTAAGAAACAATGTTATATAGAATGGCAAATATTACTGTCCATTATATCAGGCACTAAATATCAAGTCACTTGCAAACCTTACGAAAAGGAACAGAAAACAACGATTCCCTTGCACATGTATCGTGAATTCATTAGAATTTTCCCTTATTATAAAGGATTGTTATGAAAAAGGTATTTGTCAGTTTTTTGTTTTTTTAACGACGCAAGCGTCAGCAGTAGTTAATCAAGAGCCAACACCTCAATTCAAACCACGCGTAGAAATTGCAGCAGTTTATATTGAATACAACAATAAAATTTTACTTCTCCATCGCCAAGAGAATAAATCTCAAGGCAATAAATGGGGAATACCAGGCGGAAAAGTAAATAGAGGGGAAACGCCTCTTCAAGCAGCCATTCGAGAAGTTAAAGAAGAAACTGGTTACGACATCTCCAAACAGACAATCGAAAATTTAGGAACTGTCTATATAGAATACGATGAGAAAGATCATTTTACATATCATATGTTTCGAACCCAATTGCAAGAAGATCCAGGGGCAGTAAAAATCAATTTCAACGAACACAAGGGATTTACTTGGGTTACTCCTTCCGATGGGTTAAAAATGGACTTATTACAGGATGAAGACCCTTGCTTCAGACTCATTTATTTTCCTGACTAAACTTTCAAAAGAGGGCCATTAGGTCATTGCAGATTGGAGTCAGGCTTGACATTTGACATTTACATTGTAAATCTTCTCTATTTATCTTCCATCCTTTTTAAAAAATCATACAAGCTTAAGGCCAGATTTGAGCAATTTTTAAGAATTTCTTTATCTTCAGTCACTAATATCGTATTAAAATCTATTGCTAATGCTATAAAATGAGAATCGTAAACACTAATTTTATATTCAATTGAAATTGTCAATGCTTTTTTTGTATCTACACTAATTTCGCAATTTTTAAGCTCTTCTATCGTATTATTGAAATGATCGATTACTTCAAAAACAGATCGGCCTTCTTTTCTAGCTAATTTAGAAAGAACATTAGCATATTCTTCACGCCAAAGATGAGGTAAGACCCAATTGGGGTCTTTCTTCAGAACTTTTTGCGCACTTGAGGTTAAGAATGTTTCGTTAAAAAGATGAAATACAACGCAAGTGTCAGCAACAATCATTCCTGACCTTCTTTAATTGCCTCTTCAATGAATTTGCTAGAAACTTTTTTATTCCATTTAAATGGAATTGGCTTTTTTACCTGCTGAGTATATACGGATAAACCATTAGTGATGGCCACAATAGCTTCTTGAGTCTTACTACGATGATGCTCTTTAGCGGCCTTTTCTAAAAGAAGATAAATTTCAATAGGCATATTTCTAATCAAAAAATCACGTGTTTGCCTTTGTTTCATAAAGACTCCTTTTTTGAAATGATAGCATTTTGATATCATTTTGAACAAGAGTCTCCAGCATTTATTAGAAATATTGTAGTTCCATTTCATCAATTTCCGTCAGTGATTCATAAGCAGGTACAATGTTTCTCACTTTTTCATTGAGTTTTTTGCGATCAATTTTTTTTGCCGTAATAGACCCGCTCATGTAAACCTGTCCTTGATAAATCAGGAGTTGTTGATTTTCTTCTTTTTTTAACTCAGGTTTTATGTATTCATAAAAAAAATTGTTATTTTTGAAAGTCTTGGAAGGATTTAAATTAATAAATTTATTTGAATCAAGATCGGGAGAGCTTACAGTAAGACGAGCGGTATGATTCTTAACCAAAAATTTTGATTGAGAACAAAACGCCTGATCAGCTGCTACTATCGTGGTTATTCTGAATTTTTTTAATTCATTTTTATCATAACCTCGCGTTTTAAAATGAGGCGAAGCATTAATTTCTTTTATCAAAAGATTAAGAAATCCATTTTCATAAGAGTTCTGTAATCCTATTATTCCGACACTGCTTTCATCAGAGATAGTATTTGGAATAGAGGATATAATTAGTGCTCCTGAATAAATTTTATATTGTCCCCTTTTTTGATCGATGTTTGTTTGTAAATTTTTCTCTAATTCTTTTTTGAATTGTTGCACAATTTTTTTGATATTTGCCTTTTGTTTCAGTGCATAGAATAAGATACGCTCACCGTGATCATATATTTGGTCTTTAATTTTAGGCTTAAGTTCCACTTCTGCTTTGTGGTAATGATCTTTTTTTAAAGGCTGCTTTTTTGCTTTATGCAATCTACTCAATAATTGCTGCTTCTCGCCATTATCCTTCCAATCGGTACTTTCAATTAAACGAATCGTATCTTGGATTGCTTCTGCTTTTCTTTTTTCCAATAATGCTGATTCACAAGGACGTTCCAATATTTGCCCGCCAAGCTGTTGCTCATCGGCAATGGAACGAAAAAATGCATCTCGATTTTTGACGACACTATCCTCAGAATCCTTAGAAAGAATCACGTTTCTGTAATCAAAATCTAAGGGAATATCGACAAACATTCGCCCATGCCTTCCTCCTTTACTGTGAGGTTTGGTAGAGACTACAAGAGTCAGTATAGCACTTATTATGTTGGTAGATTTATCCTGAGATGTTTTATCAACTACCTTTTTTACCTTTCTTCCTATAGTAATTAACATATCAAAAAGAGGGGTGAGCGGCTGTGAAATTATTTTTTCTTTTTCTGAGGAAGGATAGATCAAATGATCCGTTTGGTTAGAAGGATAGATTTTACAAAATTTTTGTGTTTTTTTTACTATTTCTTTGAAATCTTTTCGCAATACCATTTTTGGTGCTTTTTCTAGCCACTGAACTTTCAAATTTGCCAACATATTCCTATTACTAATAGGAGCCCATATTGGGTAGTTTGGAAACTTAATCTCTATGCTCATCAAATTGTGGATTAAATTTACTATCTGCATCCAATTGCGTTGTAATCTTAAGATATCGCACTGTTCCATTGCCTTTATATGATTTTGAACTAAGCTTTTTTCACTCGCTAACGCTTTTAAACTAGCCGAGGCTAATTCATCTATTGTTAAAAATCTTTTTTGGAATGGGTAAATTCCATGGAAATCTTTTTTAATTCCGTTTTTTAAAACTGATATTAAAAAATTTTTATTTGAAAGTTGCTTAAGCAAAGTGTCATTTTGTTCAGCAAGAGGAGGAACTAATGATGCAAATAGGTAATCGATAATGTTCCAATCTAATTTTAGCTCTTCATAATTGATTAATTTTTTTACTTTTTCAATCGTACCGTCAAAAATTTTGCTAAGTTGTCTAGCTAGCGCCTCATTTGTTTCCGTTGCAAAAGAACTAAGTTTCTCTAGTTTCTCGAGCGTTTTTTTTTCTATCGATATTTCCGAATTATCTAACACCTCTGTGAGAATACGCTTATGTCTTTCAAATTCTTCTTGAGTAAGCGTAGTACATTGTTCTTTTTCCATTTGAAAATGAATTTTTATTTGTTCATAGAGTCTGGTTTTTTTCAATATTTCGACTGATTCTTTGAAAGGATCAAGACCATCTTGAGCAAAAGTTAGTTGGAAATTATTCAAGCTTTCCGTTTCTGAATAAGATCTCTCATCATCACCAAATTCGGAATAAGGTCTTTCATCTTCAGTAGATATTTCTTCTGATTTGCGTTTTTTTGATTCCATTAGACTGTTTGGAAAATTGTTTATTGATAAAAAAGGAGTTTTAATAGAGTCAAAATTCATAGAATTCTTCTTTTGTAAGTTGGTAATCAATTTTGGACAGGGACGTTTCATAGATGGATGGAGCAGGGCAGTCAACGATTTATAATCCCTCTTGCGTCTCTCAGACTTACCGCCTGCGTTAAATATTCGGTACAACAGAGTGGTAGCTTACTGTAAATAAAATCCCATATTTTCATTTCTAAAAACTAATTCCGTTAAAACTTTTATAAATCCTTCTTTAGTTTCATCCGTATATTCGCCATCGGAATTTTTAAATGAACTTGCTTCATTACACATTTCTATTCGATAACCACATGCATGAACTAGTGGTAAAGGTGTGGGAGGAAGAGGGTTCTTATCTTTATCTAAACGCTCTAAGCGCTGAATAGATATTGCTTTCTTCTCTTCTGTCAGTGTGCTTGCTCCTGTGCAATACCTTAAAAAAAGACTCACCTGTTCATCGGAAGCCTCATTCAAAATCCATTGTTTTAACCATTCCGTTTTTGTTTTTAGAAAGGGAGTTTCATAAATAGATACATCAATTCTATCAACGATCTCCTGACGATTCCGAGTACCTTGAATATTTTCAACGAATTTCATTGCACCGTTTTCTCGTATACCCTGCCAGATTTTATTCTGTTTATCAAATGCACTTTTTATTCCCTGCGCAATTCTATGAATAATTGCAAGTTGATTTAGAATTGTGCCATAATCGCTATCTGGATGATTGAAAATAGTAGAATAAAGACCTTGTAAGAACTCTTTTCTGTTAGCTTTAATTTCATCAAATTTTAGTTCTTCATCCTCGTGATTTACAAATTTATTGGGCATGGCTGCGAATAAATTAATCCCTCCATTTAATAGCGCATTTTTTAATTCATTTTCATCATTTTCATCGAAGGGATTTTTGTCTATCTTCTCTTTTACCAGTTTAGCACACTCAAAACATTTATATAATGGATCTTTATAACCACTATCAACTCTCGCTTGAACCATAGCTTGAGCAATGCGGAGTTTAACATCTTTAGAAAGGTCATTAAAAGGCTTATCAACTTCTTTATCAGCAAATGCTAAAATCGCACTAAATAAAGACTGATCGAAATAAATGCCGGTATTAAGAAAGTCTGTTTCATGCAAATGCCCCATGATATAGCCAAACTTATAATAAAGTTCATCTTCTTGGGGTGTTAAGGCCGGTTCAACATGCTCTATTGGCTTAGAACTGGTTGGTATTGCGAGGCCTGATTGCTTAGGTTTAAGAAATTTAATTTCATTACTATGTAATAAATTCCTAAAGATTTCTTCCACATACTGCTTTCTAAGAGCACCTGTATCTACACCATCTTCGTCTTCAAGAATATCTGAAAGAAATTTAAGAGAAAATTTTTGATCGAATTTTTTTTTGACGAGACACTGATCATTTGCTTCAACTAACTTTCGAAGATGAAATTCAGGGATTTTTGGAAGACTTCTTCGAGGTATTGTAATACCTGTCCTGTCATTCTCATTCCAATATGAGTAGCGGCAACCTCTTTGTACAACTTGCTTATAACACTCATTTAGAATAGAATAAAGTTCCTTAGGTATATACTTCGAGGGAAGTAGTTCTTTCTTATTGACCTTAAAACTGGAACAGTTTTCTAAATTTTCAATTTCTATCTCTATATGAAGCTCATTTTGCTTTTTTATTGTAATGAAAGATTTTTTCTGGTTCTTTTTAAAATTGACTGAAAAAGAGCCTAATTGATCGAGCTCAATTTTAATGGGCATATTATATTCTTTAGCCAAAACAGATATAAAACAGGTCCAATCTTGAGGAGTAGAGAGTTTGCAAGGTTCATCTTTACTCTCCTTATTTGGCCATGGCTGCCCCCCGACTTCATCTTCAGCAAGTTCTTCTTCAGGAGGTTCGGCTTGATTAATTTCAGAAATTTCTTCGTCAATGGGTTGCTGATTTTGATGAACTTTTCCTTCTTTTTGTTCCGGAGGCTCTTCTTCAACCTGTTCTTCAATAATAGGCTGCTGATTTTCTGGAATCTCCTGTTTTTTCTCTGCATTTTCATCAACAAAACGTAGACTCGATACCTGCTCGTATATTTTCAAAATCAACTGTGAATAATCGGTGTAATATATCGTTTGAGGCATGTTATTGCAAAATACCGTTTCTTTACCATCTCCTGAAATTTTAAAATCTATTTTGTCGGATTCATTATTCGCTTCAAAGGAGATTTTCTTTTGAAAAGAAATCATTTCTGAAGATTGATTAAACCAAATACACCATTCCTCCCCAAAAGAGTTTAAAGAAAAAGAATTTGTCTTATTGCCATAATGAGTTTTAATATAATCTGTCATTGAAATCATTTCTTCTGGTTCAACAGGTAAATCCCCAATCGTACTCTTTACAGAGGATGTCTTTGCAGGAAGAATTTTTGGTTTAATTGGTATTGGCTGTACAGGCTGTTGCTTATGATGCGGCTCATTGATGTGGGGAAGCAGAGCCGGGCTTTTGATCTCTACCGGTTTTGCAGGATTAGGCTTTGGTTTTTGTTTAGCTGAGGGAACTTTTTCATTAAATACTTTTTGAATCTTCTCATGTTTAGGTTTTGCTGAAACGGGTCGTAATTTTAACCACAACAAGCAGAGTGCATGAGGAATGAAGGCCGTTGTAATTCCAAGAATAATAGTCACTACCCAGGCTGTCTCTTTAGTGCAGGGTTTATGACACTCTGAGGGATGGATTAAAAAATTAGATATATTATCTAGAGCTTTCTGTATTTTCATTACTAACTTTAATTAAACGCTAAAATAGTACTTATAAAATGACTTTTTTTCAAGATAAAAAAGTATTTAAAATTACTTATAGGTATGAAGAATCCCCGTGGAAAACCCTGACCGTGGCCCATATGCTATTACCCATAAGTCACGATAGAAACCACTCCGTGGCTTTTTTTGAGGAAAGTACTTTATACCGAGTTATGGATAAATCGCTGGCTAGGCCTGAGCGGAACGTGGGGAAAGCTTTTGGATCATTTTAACTCTGAGCAATAGACACCCGGCAAGTTGTCTATAAAATCCGTGGCTGCGCTTATAATTATCCTTTGAGTGTCATCGAGATCGTGTTGTGCCCATAAAGTATCTTCCCAATGAAATAGGATCTTTGGTGGCTTTCCGGCCTCAATTGCTTCTTGATATTTCTCTTCGTTCAATCTTTTTTCGATTCTCTTAACAATGGCCTCTTTATGATCATTGTTAGCAAAGTCTTTATCTGCCTTAAGCATCACATCATTCAAATTTAATTTTAGCGTATGTTTTTTAACACCGGGTAAGCACTTCAAAAAAGCGGTTGCGTATTGTATGATCTTTCTTTGGGTTAAATTCCACTCGTGCTCACTTGGGATTGTCAAGGTATCTTCAAAATTCAATGTAATCTCTGGCTTCCTCATCTCATTTAAGGCCTTTTGATAATTTTCATCTTCTAATCTCTTCTCGATTCTTTTGACAATGGCTTCTTTATCTACATCATCAGCAAATTCATTATTTGCCTTTTGGATAACTTCTACTTTATTCAGTATTTTTATCGATATTTTAACCCCTTCCAGCTCCTGTAGAAAATTTGTTGCAGACCTTATTATTATATTCATTTCATCGTTTTGATTTTTTGGCATTTGTTTTTCAAAGCAAACAAAATCCTCAAAATCTAGTGTTATCTCGGGATTTCTTCCAGCATCAACAGCTTCTTGATATTTTGCATCCTGTAATTTCTTTTCAATTCTATTTAAAATTTTCTGATGCCGTACATTAACATCGTCCCTTCCAACACCTTCTTGATACATGGGATAAAGCCATTTTACCCGCTTGATAACCTCATCATAACTTGGCATCTTCCGTTCCATTTTATCAAATTTCACTATGTAAAATGGTTGGTCATTGATCTGTTCAACCGGAGCTTTTATTTCGATCTCCTGTTGTTCTTTTTCAATGATAGGCTTTTGTTCCTTTAGAATCTTCTGCTTTCCTTTGCCTGAAAATAATATCTGTGATGCAAAATAGAGGATTGAGTTAATGATTGGAAGACAGTAGGTTAGACCTTTGATTAAGTAGAATATTCTTTTTTTAGTCGATAATTCAGCTTGATCATTATTATTTGCAAATGCCTTTGTTAAATTTTTATAACCAACTTTATAAGGTTTTATAAATATATATATGAGAAGTCCAGTGAAATGCACCCTGGTCTTCTCTTGCTACTTTTAACATAAATTATCCCTTTATTTATAAAAATTTTATCAAATTAATAGTATAAAAACAAGAGAAAAAGTTGTATCCAATCAAGTCAAGGTTCAATCATGAAAACCCTGGCTTTTCCCTGTCTTGTTTCCCATGTTACACATTACTATTTATTGCAGTACAAATCCTATATTGTCTAAAGTAGAACAAATTTTTAATCAGAATATTTGTCAGAAGGAGTAACAATTTTATCCATGCTTAGTATTCGATCAGCCTATCTATCTATGATAGCAATCGTAGCTAGCTGCAATTATCTTGTTCAGTTTCCCATCAATGATTGGTTAACATATGCAGCTTTTCCCTATCCCCTTTCTTTTTTGGTCACTGAACTTACCAATCGATTATATGGCTCTGTCATAGCACGTCGTGTTGTCTATATCGGTTTTTCTTTAGCTGTCCTCCTATCGTTCTGGCTAGCTACTCCAAAAATTGCTATGGCCTCAGGTATGGCCTTCTTAATTTCACAATTATTAGATATCTCTGTTTTTAATAGTCTGAGGCAAAATACTTGGTGGTATGCCCCCTTTTTTGCATCTTTAATCGCCTCTGCCATCGATACTAGTATTTTTTTTGGTCTTGCTTTTTGGGGAGAATCCTTACCTGTTATCCAATGGGCCATCAGCGATTTTTCCATTAAATTATTGTTTGATGTCATCCTATTATTTCCCTTTCGTATGGCCATTCGAAAGGCGATTTTGGTCAAATAAAATAATTAACAGTAGATAACGCAAAGGTGATGAAAATCGGTGCTTTGCGAGTCCTAATTTCATACATTTTATTAATAATATTAGAGATACTAAGCACAATTAGACTTGGGCATAAAATATTTAAGATAGGCGCAAGCATGTTGGCGATTCCTGTAAAACCTAAGTTAGCTATGGCTACCGAAATAACCAGAGTTATTCCTAATGGTAATAAAGGCCCTTTGTTAATAGGCAAAAGATCTTGCTGAAGATATTCTGAACAAATGGAAACAATAGGAATTGCGGTTGTTAGACAAGCCATCGCCACAGCTAAACAGGCAAAAAACGCTCCTTGTGGCCCAAGCAAATGCTGAGCTATTGTCGATAAACGTTCTTCCGGGAGATGTTCCGCTGGTAAAAGTTGTGTGTAATAGGATGCCACAAAAGTTAATCCTATATACATGGCTGATAATAAACCTGCCGCAAGAAAGCTTGCCTTTAACATCTTACTAAAGACTTCTTTGCGTCCTTCAGAAGAGCTCATGTCTTCCTTATTCGTCATAAAATGACTTAAAACTAAGGGGGCAAATATAAAAGCTGCAATGAGGTCCAAAGTATTATAACCTACATGCAGACCCTGAGCAAATGCTTCTTGATGCGTCCAAGCTATTGGATGGGCTTCCGGTGGATTAATAAAACCTAATACGAGAATACATCCTAGGCAGAGCAATAAAATTGGAGTTAATACCAGTCCAAGCAATTGAATAATTTTTCTAGGTCTTATTGTGAAGCCAAGCACTAAAAAACTTGCTAAAATGCTAAAGGTAAAAAGGGATAACTCAGGTAAATAGGGTTTTAGGGTTGCATATGACAGCGTAATTAATCGTGGAATAGAACCTAAAGGTCCTAGGATTGCCTGAATAATAAAAACTAAAATAATCCCAGGCCACTTTCCTAACTGTCCAAAAAAATCCCTATAATCCCCTTTAAACATCATCATTGCAATTAAGCCAAGTAGGGGTAAACTGACGCCTGTTATCAACAAACCGAACATGGCAAAAAGATTTTTATTTCCCGCATTTCCACCAAGAATAAGCGGCCAAATCAGATCGCCGGCACCAAAAAACATAGAGAACAGGGCTAAACCGGCAGCTAAGACACTCGATGACTTTTTAAGAGACATATTTTAAACCTATATTAATAATCAAAGCTTTAAATAATACAATTACCCTTCGAAAATTGCAATAACTAAAGCGGTAACAAGTTACATATGCATCAGGCTAAATATCACAACATCGGCTACGCCGGCAGGGTGTTAAGGGGCGAAAGGGACAAAAAAGACCGAAAAATAACTTGGGTCTTTTTTGTCCCTTTCGCCCCTTAACACCACGAGGCAAGGAGTGCTCCTACGTAAGCCGATAAATAATTTACAATAAACTAAAAAAATGCTATACATGCCTTAATTTATTTAAATATTGGATGATTTATGATCAAAATTGAAACATTAAATAATTATAACTATATTGAAAACAATGATGTAAAAATTAAAAAAAACGATGTCGCAGAAGAAAAAATAGCATTAATAAAGCAAGAAAACCTTGGAAATTTAGAAAAACCAAAATCCAAATCTCTATGGGAAAAATTTAAAAAATTATGCTGCATATGTAAGATTATTGAATTGTGGAAAAAATTATTCAATTCTCCAAAATATGTTAAACCAACGAACAAACTTAACAACATCCAAGTTTTAGAACCTCAGATTTACGAAGTTAAAGAAAAAGTAGAAAAAGTTGTGGAGATCGCCCCAAAAGTCAAAGAGAACGAAAAAGAGCCTGATATTATTGTTCAAATCCCTCAAGTGATACCACCGGTAATTCCTCAAGATAATGAAACCATTGTTAAAACACCCCTTAAAGTTCAAGAAATAAAACTTCCAAAACAACCTAAAGATATAAAGCCAATATTTGAAAAAGCTATTGAAGCACCTAAAACATTTGAATTTTTTCCTAAAGACCTGCAACCTAATTCAAAGAATGTCGATGATCGAATAGGAAAAAAAATTGATGAAGTTGATACCTCTGCTCAACTGGATTATGAAAATAAAGACTTTATTATCAACGAACTCCTAACTGAACCTGCTGATGAAGAACATATAGTTGAAGCTGAGCCAAAAATAGTTGAAGCTGGGCCAAGAACTGTTGAAATGAAACAATTCTTAAGTAATTTTCCTGCCTATGATCAAAATCAAAATCTCATTGAACTTAATCACAAAAAATATGTTCCCATTACCGGTGCACTTCGAGATATTTCTACCAAAGCGGTTGCCTCATGCGGTTCTAGCTCCAAACGAGAAATTCTCGTTTTAGATCCCGATAATTCGCCTAAACTTAAAAAGCATTATGCTGAATTAAAAGAAATACTTATAAATTTCCAGAAAAATCAAGGAAAAGCTCTTTTTGAAGAAGAAGTATTGAAACAGGTGAGAGATTATGTTCGTCATCATATTTTTCTAACCCGCAACATCCCAGATCTTTCAGAAAAAATTGATGGGTTTGTAGAACTTAAGCACAAGAGCAAACAGACGCCTAAAGCAGTTTATGAAGTTAGTAAAAATTATGTTGCTGATGTCCCCATAATTTCAATTGATGAATTCATAAAGGAAGAGATAGGCATATGTCGGCACCACGCACTGGTTACAGGATATCTTCTTGACCGCCTGACAAAAGAACCTGAACCTAGAATGCTGGAGGGTATCGTGCAATGTATGCGCGATAATATCGTCCACAATGGAGAAAGAGCTGCTCATACTTGGATCGCTTTTTTAAGCACAAAAGAAAAGAAGAGATGGCACATTGATACCCTTTGGGGAGAATTAATTGACTTCAGCACACAGCAAGGTATTGAACACCTTAAATTGCGTGGATATGGTGAAAATGCTATAAATAATCAAATAAAAAAAGCACAGATTGTTCCGATTTAAAAATCCAAAGGAACCATGAGAAAAGACGCTGCTATTGGCATTGTTTTCAATAAAGATAGATCCCAAGTCTTGTTGGTTAAACGTAGAGATGTCCCTGTCTGGGTATTACCCGGTGGCGGCATTGAGCAGGGAGAAAATTCAAGCGAAGCTGTAATAAGGGAAGTATTCGAAGAAACAGGATTAAAGGTGGAAGTGATGAGAAAAGCCGCCAAATATAGTCCTGTCAATAAACTGGCGCGTTATACCGAAATTTATGAATGCTTATCTACTAAAGGCTATTTGCAAAAAGGCTCCGAAACAGCCGAGATTCAATTTTTCCATCTTAACCATTTACCAAAAAATTTCTTTTTTTTACATGAACATTGGCTAAAAGAGGCCATCGAAAATAGCTCCAAACTGATTGAACGGCCTTTAGATCAGGTTACCTATTGGAATCTTGCCAAATATTTTTTGCGTCACCCTTTTTGGGTCATTCGCTTTTTACTTACCCTAGTGAAAAGCCATATTAAAGAACAATAAAAACAGGACGCAAAGAACATCTATCCTGAAGCATCTTAGATATCCTGTTATCCTGTTTTTTTGTTTGTTTATGTAAACAATATTTTGATAGCCTAATGCATATGTAACAAATTACCACACTCCAAAAACGTTTCGATAAAATACTTTACTATAAACCAAAAAAATGGTAAACTATTTATTAATAATTTAATTATGGTTTTAATTTATGATAGTCGATAATTTAAATAAATACAATGTTATTGAAAACAATCAAGAAATTAAAAATGATGTTGCAGAAGAAAAAATTGCATTAATAAAGCAAGAAAACCTTGGGAATGTAGAAAAACCAAAATCATATACTCTTTGGGAAAAATTTAAAAAATTATGCTGCATATGTAAAATTATTGAATTGTGGAAAAAATTATTTAGTTCTCCAAAAACTGTTAAACCAACGAAAAAACTTAACAACATCCAAGTTTTAGAACCCCAGATTTACGAAGTTAAAGAAAAAGTTGAAAAAGTTGTGGAGATCGCTCCAAAAGTCGAAAAAAAAGAAAAACAGCCTGATATTATTGTTCAAATCCCTCAAGTGATACCGCCAGTAATTCCTCAAAATAATGAAAACATTGTTAACATACCCCCAAAAATTCAAGAAATTAAACTTCCGAAAAAACCAAAAATTATTGAGTCTATATTTGAAAAGGTTATTCCCAAAAATCCACTACCAAAACCAAAAAAAAGAGATGAACGAATAGGACAAAAACTCGATAACATTCATGCAATGCCTCAACTGAATCATGAAGATAAAGACTTCCACCTCGATGAAATAGTGGTTGTGCTACGATCTGGTCCTCCCCAGTATTTCCAATATGGCCGAATAGACCAAATTTTAGATAATAACAATTATAGAATCGATGTCAAATCAGATAAAGGTTGTATCACAAAGGGCGCAGTAGCTATTTATAAAATCAATCCCATGATCAATCGACCCAACGAACCTCTCATTGAACTTGCAGATGAGGAACTAGATTTAGCCGAGCCCGGTCCAAGAACTATTGGGATGAATCGCTTTTTAAAGAACTTCGTTGCCTATGATAAAAACAAAAATATCATTAAGCTTAATCATAAAGAATATGTTCCTTTAACGGCTGCTGTACAAGATATTTCCAAAAAAGCTGTTGCCTCATGCGGCTCTTCTGTCAACCGAGAAATTATCGTTTTAGATCCCGATAATTCGCCTATACTTAATAAGCATTATGAGGAATTAAAAAATATACTTATCAAATTCCGGAAAAACCTAGGAAGATCTCTTTCTGAAGAAGAAGTATTGAAACAGGTAAGAGATTATGTTCGTCATCATATTTTTCCATCACGTAACGATCCCAATCTCTCAAAAAAAGTTGACAAGTTTATAGAACTCAAGCGCAGAAGCAAGCAAACTCCTAAAACAGACTATGAAATAAGCCCAACTCATATGGCTGAAGTACCCATCATACCTATTGATGAATTTATAAAAGAAGGGCTCGGCATATGTAGGCATCACGCAATAGTTACTGCCTATCTTCTAGACCGCCTAACTAAAGAATCCAAAGAAACCAGAATGCTGGAGGGTGTCGTGCAACATATGCGCGATAATGTTCCTGCTGACAATGGAAAATTATGGGGGCATATTTGGGTCACTTTTTTAAGCACAAAAGAAAAAAAGAGATGGCACATTGACACCCTTTGGAGAGAAGTGATTGACTTTAGCTCACCAAAAAACATTGAATACCTTAAATTGCGTGGATATGGGGAAAATGCTATAAATAATCAAATAAATAAAGCTCGAATTGTTCCGATTTAAAAATTCAAAAGAATTAGTAATTTTGAAACTGGTTAAATGTTCCTAGTGCACCTAGATTAAAAACTATGCCATCATAGGGCGCAAGTTGGGTTTTAATTTGTAATTTTTTTTGTGGTGTATTTTTTTCTTCAGTCAACAGTTCGTGGATTTTGTTTTATCCTGCGCTAGCAAAGCGAAAGATCCTGCCGGCAAAGCCGATCCTGTTAAATTTTTAATTTTCAAACAGAACTGAATAAACCCAAAGATTTATTTTGTTTACTTTTGTTAATAGATATTTTGATAACCTGATCCGTCTGCCTGAGCATCCTGTTTTCGCCTTGCTTGTTCCTTTGCAGTTTTCTCCGTATTTAATTTATTTTTTTCTTTGTGTTTTAGTGGGTATGCTCTGGTCCCCCATCATGAGAATGTGGTGTTTCTGTCTCTTTTTGCTTCTTTAGCTCAAAGTTTCGCTCGCGTTTTCTGCGATTGATGATATCAATCTGGCACTCATAATTAAGCACATGGAACATTTGCTTAAAGTTTTCCCACTCATCAGCAAAGTCTTCAACCATCTTTAATTCCACATTCTGCTTAATCGCTGTAAGTTCAAAAAGCAGTTTGTGGGCACTCAATAAACGTTTGACTGTATCAGGTTCGCCCGGTTTTATCTTTTGCTGAAGAAAGTATTGAGTAATCAGATCGGCAATCTCATCGGAAGAGGACTCTTTCAAGATAATCCATCGGATAAAATTATTACGTTCAGAAACATTGGAAAATTTATTGTTTTTAAGCTCAGTAACTCCCTTATACATGGTTTCAATGTACTGATCAATTTGGTTAAAAACCATTTCATCGTGATAAATTCCACAAGGCATTTGGCAATGCGCTGATAAGAATCCGGTCTGGCAAATTAAAGCTAAGATACTGGCTACTATAAAACTTTTTCTCATCGATTTACCGTGTATTGATATTGAAATCTTCGTTTTTACATCATTCGCTAATATTTGACAAGTAATACACATTTTTGGATAAAGAAATTATTTCAACAATCAAAGGAAATTTATGGAATACACTGTGGCTTTCATTGGACTGGGTGCTATGGGCCTACCTATTGCAACTAACTTACTTAAAAATCAGGTTAATCTTTATGTTTATAACCGCACCCGGGAAAAAATGGCTGCGATTACAGCACAAGGAGCTAAAGAACTTAATTCCCCAAAAGAAGCCTTTAATAAATGCGACATTATTTTTTCCATGGTTACAGGAGATCAGGCTCTTACAGATATTACTATCGGTGAAAATGGGATATTGCAAAATGCAAGACCGGAATGCATTCATGTTTCTATGAGCACAATTTCTCCAAAACTTGCACAAGAATTAAATGAAAAGCATGCTGAAAAAGAGGTAAAATATCTAGCAGCGCCTGTGTTTGGACGACCCGATATGGCACAATTGGCTAAATTATATATCTGTTTAGCCGGAGAGGGAAATGCCAAAATGAAAATCAAGCCTCTCTTAAATTATATAGGACAATCCCTTTACGATTTTGGTAACAAACCCGAAACTGCCAATGCTGTAAAGTTATCAGGGAATTTTTTAATATTATCCATAGTTGAAATCTTAGCAGAAGCTTTTTCTTTTGCTCAAAAAAGTGGGGTAGAGCCGCAGGATTTATTAACATTTTTCATAGAAACACTGTTTCCATCCCCTGTCTTTAAGAATTACGGAAATATCATTGCAAATCAGCAATTTTATCCTCCTGGGTTTAAAATGAATTTAGGTTTAAAAGATATTGATCTCCTCTTGCGTACCGCCGACCATCTAAAAGTCCCACTCCCTGTCGCAGGAATCCTGCATGATAGACTCATGACCGGTCTCGCTAATGGTCGCGAAAATCTAGACTGGTCTGCCATTGCAATGACACAAATGGAAGATGCGGGGATCTATGGCACTGTGATCAAATAGGAATACAGAAACCAAAGTTTACAATTATTCCCCTTTATTCTTTACCCTCTACTCATTATAAATAAAGCTTATGCAAAAAATAATTCGGCTATTTGAACAATTTTTTCTACAAGCTTGGTGGGTGATTCTTTTTGGAATTCTCTGCTATATGGTATTCGAAAATAGTGTGAAAATGCTGAAAGATGAATTTTCAAGACTTCAAGAACATTATAAAGAACTGGAACGACAGGAAAAAGAAACCCTCATTCTACAAGAAAAATTAAAGCTCGAGCTGAATAGCCAAAGTGATCCAGCTTGGGTCGAATTAGTCCTAAAAAAAGGCTTAGGACTTATTCCGGAAGAACAAATTAAAGTTTTTTTTGATAACTCAACGCCAAAAACGCCATGATCAGTATCCTCATATTGATTTTAGCCATTCTTCTTCTCACACTTGCTTCTGGATGGTGCTCGGCATCTGAAGCCGCTTTATTCTCGCTTTCTTCTATGAGAATTAAAAGTTTTAAAACAAGTGACAATTATCAAGAACGTTTAATTGCTAGATTGCTTACACAGCCGCGAGACCTACTAGTAACGATATTTCTACTGAATACACTGGTCAATATTCTACTTCAAAACGTTGTTTCACATGCTTTTATGAACAGAGGAGGATGGCTTGCGGTTATTGGATTGCCTTTTGTACTATTATTAATTTTTGGAGAAATCATCCCTAAATATATTGGTATTCGAAATAACTTAAATATTTCAAAAAGAGTGGCCCCTACGCTCACTTTTTTGCAAAATATTTTTTATCCCATTAGAAAATTTATCATCTACATACTGTCTCCAATCTCACACACACTTTTTTTCTTTTTAAAAAAAGATCCCGATCTTTCTCGAGATGAACTTTTGCATGTCTTAAGAAAATCTGAGGAAGCTGGGATTCTAAATTATGAAGAACATGAGCTTATTTGGGGTTATGTAAATCTGCAAGACACGGTCGTGCGTGAAATTATGCGCCCACGTCAGGATATTCTCTATTACGATATCCACGAACCTCTAACAAAATTAATTCATCTTTTTGCCGATAAGCAATGCACACGCATTCCTATATGTGAAAAGATTATGGAAAACGTTTTAGGAATCATCGATACAAAACATTATTTGCTCCATCGCGATGCTATTAATGAACCAAAAGATCTGAGACAGTTTTTACACCGTCCCTTTTATATTCCGGAGAATACCCCTTCACGCACATGTCTCAAACGCTTAAATGAAAGTGGCCAGGAAATTGCTCTGGTTGTTGATGAATATGGTTCCATTTCAGGTCTCATCACCTATGAGGACCTTGTGGAAGTAGTAGTAGGCAAAATTAGTGATTCACGCGATCAAAAACTTATCTTCACAAAAGCCGGAAAAAATGAAATTATTGCAAGTGGAAAGATGGAACTTGATGAGTTTAATAAATTATTTGATTCGAATTTAAAAAGTGAAACCATGGTTACGCTTGGAGGATGGTTAACGGAACAATTAGGAGAAATACCTAAAAGCGGCACTAAGTTTGAAAACCAGAATTTTCTTTTCCAAGTATTATCCTCAGACCCTAATAGAATAAGACGTATTTATGTAAGAAAGCGTAACAAAGGGCATTCTTAGCTATGGAATTCTCTGCAGCTTGGTGGCTATTCTTTAACTTTCTTTCCATTTTCATATTGGCCTTTTTTTCTATGTCCGAAATGGCCTGCGTTTCCTTAAATAAAATACGTCTACAATATTATTACAGTAAAGGCATAACACGTGCCATTTGGCTTAACTATCTTCTTCACAACCCCTCAAGACTTTTTGGTACCACCTTAATTATCGTTAGTTTAGCCATGGTAATAGGTTCTGAATGCGCACGACGTTTCTATAGCGCCATTGGCATTGATCCCGATTTTGCTCCCCTAACTCAAGTCATTCTTGTTGTTATCTTTGGAGAATTAGCCCCTATTTTCGCTGCTAGACGATATCCTGAACATGTAGCTATGATGGGAGCACCTGTCGTTTATTTTACTGCCAAACTGATGACACCAATCCTCTGGATCATTAGCGGAATTTCTGAAATTGCTAATTATTTAGTGGGAGGAAGCAAATCGGCGGAAAATTTTTATATCAGTCAAGAAGAGCTACAAAAACTTTTGGAAGAACAAGATGAAACTAAAACATCTGGGGAAATAGAGGATTTTGATACCATAACGGCAAATATATTTAAATTGGAGGATAAAGATGCCCGTCAAATCATGATCCCTATTGCTGATATTCTTATGGTAGGAGCAAATGCTCTTGTTAAGGATGCCAGGAGGCTGTTTGCAAAAACGAATGAAGACTTTTTGCCTATGTATCTACGAGAAACACATAACGTTATAGGAATAGTCTTTCCTCGCGACCTCCTTCGAGCTATGGACAATAAACGTTTACGAGATTACTGCCGCCCACCTTGGTTTATTACTCAATATACAAATGTCTTGCAAATTCTAAAGCAATTCAAAAGTAATAATCAAAGTGCGGCCGTTGTTTTGGATGATCTAGGTCGCACTACCGGCATATTAAGCTTAGACAACATCATGGAGGCTATTTTTGGAAAATCACATCGAAAAGACGAACGCAAGACTCCCATCACTCAACTGATTATTGATCGCACATTTCCGGGTAATATGACTGTTGGAGAATTTAATAAACAGTTCGATGTAAAACTCGCTGAAAACCCTGAAATAACCCTTGGAGAATTAATCATGGAAACTTTAGGGCATATGCCTGAGGCAGGAGAATCGCTCTATATTGAACCTTTTGAAATCACTGTTAAAGAAACAAGCTTGCGCGAAATAAAATCCGTGACAATCACAACAAAACAAATGTAAAATCGCTCATACGGCTTTGCCGGCAGGGTGTTAAAGGATGAAAGGGACAAAAAGGACCTAAGTTATTTTTAGGTCTTTTTCGTCCCTTTCGTCCTTTAATAAGCGGGTACAGACCAAACGAATGATCACATCGACGGTATAATCTATTTCTTCTCTAGTTGTAAAACGGCTTAATGAAAAGCGTATCGATTGACGCGCCTTTTCCAATGGAATACCCATATTTAATAAAATTCTAGAGGGTTCCAGTGCTCCAGAGGCACATGCAGAGCCATGACTTGCGGCAATACCCTCTCGATCTAATGCAACTAACAAACTTTCCCCATCAACACCGAAAAATCCGATATTAACCGTATTGCAAACTCTCTCACCCTCGCCATTAATGAACATTCTTTCTCCCAGAACATTGTTCAAAGAATTTTCAAAATGCGTTCTAAGTTCTAACATATTTTTAGAGGCAGTAGGTAAAATCTTTTCCAATATTCTTACAGCTTCTGCCATACCGGCAATATCAGCAAGGTTTTCAGTACCCCCTCGCAGATTATATTCTTGCTCGCCACCTACCAATAAAGGTTTTATTTTTAATCCTTTTCTAATGAACATAAAACCACAACCTTTCGGAGCATGAAATTTATGTCCACTAAATGAGATAGCAGAAACTCCTGAAGGAATTTCAAAAGGTTCTTTTCCAAAAAGAGCTACCCCATCTACAAAAAAAGGAATATTTTCTTTCTCAGCAATCTGCGCAATTTTCTTAATATCTGTTTTGATACCTGTTTCATTATTCACCGCCATTAGCGCAATCATTTTGGTGTTTTTTTTAATAGCAAACGCCACCTCATCGGCATTTGCTGCCCCTCGCTCTCCAGGATTAAGAAAAGTGATTTCACACCCTTCTTCCTGTAGTAAGTTCATTTGAGAATGGACACAGGTATGTTCAAGATTCGACGTTATAATATGGCCCTTTCCACTAGCTGCCATGATTCCTCTAATAGCCATATTGGCCCCTTCAGTGCCTCCGGAAGTAAAGATAATCTCTTTAGGACGAACATTAAGATAAGAAGCAATCGTTTCTCTCGATTGAATAAGTACAGAACGGGCCTCACGACCATAGGAGTGAGAACTCGAAGGATTACCAGGTTGAGATCGTAATGTATGGGAGACAGCATCAATAACCAGCGGATCCACAAAAGTGCTGGCATTATTATCTAAGTAGATTTTTTTCATGAAGTTGCAGAACCTGACCCGGAGACTTCATTTACTTTGATGATAACAATAGTAATATTGTCATAACCGCCTTTTTCATTAGCTTTGGCAACAAGTTTTTTTGCAGAAGTCTCTATATCAGAATTTTCCTTTAAAATAGTCTCCATTTCTTTGAAAGTTAGCATGTCACTTAGGCCATCGGTGCACATAAGAAAAACATCCTTATCAACAATATCACCGATATGAACTGTAGGCTCGATGAGATTCTCTGTCCCTACAGCTTTGGTAATAATATTCTTATACAGAAAATCACCTGCATGTTTTTCATCAATCTGTCCTAAATCTACAAGTTCTCTCAATAAAGAGTGATCTTTTGTGACCTGCTCCAAAGAATTATTTTGCAAGCGATAAATTCGACTATCCCCTACATGGGCAAAAATAATGCCCTTAGGATGTCCATAGATACAACAAAGTGTAGTACCCATGCCGCGCAATTCAAGGTCGACTTGACTCAACTGATATACAGTACTATTGGCATGTTCTATCGAAAGTTGTAGTAAACCATAAGCTTCATCCAAAGACAAATGGGGGCCTGCAATAGCTACTGTTTGCTTAAAATGGTCACATAATGCTTTTATGGCTTCCTTAGCTGCCACCTCTCCAGCTCGATGACCACCCATCCCGTCAGCCAAAGCAAAAAAATTCAATTCGGGTAATTGTGCCCATGCATCTTCATTGTTTTGGCGGACAAGTCCTATATCTGATATGCCGTAAGCTGTGACCTTGTAAGGCATTAGTTTTAAAACCATAGAAAATTTTCTAGCAAAACATCTATTATTAAAAAATCTTAACAAAATTCTTAATTTTTTACAAATCTTAGAGAAGTCAATCACTATTTGGATTTGAGACACGACCCATAAAAAGAATAATTCCGGTAGATTTTTCAAAAATTATATAGGAGAAAGGGTGATCCACCTGAAAAATGACAGGAGGATTTTGATCCATAATAGCGGTGGTATTCATACCAATAGCAGTGGCAGCACTGGCCTCACTTCCTGTTTCATCGACTGCTAGATAAACTTTATGAAGAATATTGCCAATTTTTAAGCCCTTGACAGGGCTTATACCCGAGAAATCCGCTTGATCGCTAAAGGGTAATTTCATGCCCATATTTAAAAATAGATCATTGAGATTACTCGACTGTACAATTTTAAATTTAGGAATGGAAATAATGGCACGAGTATGTGCCAAATGATGAATCCAATCTTCAAATTTTTCAATGCTGAAGTCCTTTTCAACATTTTTTAAACCATCTTTTAGTCGAGGCAGTATAATTAACATAGAAAATTCAGGACCATCTTTTCTAGACATTATGTAAGGCATTTCTAGTAGGGACGCATCAGGTGTATTAAAATAAGGAAATTGAGCTGTTTGAATCATGGATAAAGTAGTCTGAATAGTTCCATCTTCTAAAAAAAAGGGTTCCTGATTAGTTGCATGTATATCGAATGGATTTTTCCATTTAGCTTTTAAGTATAAAGCACTGACCAAAACCATCCGAGTGCTATTATTAATGGATTGCGGCGGTAAAATATCCGCTATTTTTCCAAATGTGTTTTGTTTTACCCAGGCATTGATCGTACTGCGTGCCGTTTCTACCTGTGATTTAAAATCTACAAAACGAAAAGTGCTCTTAAAATATTCTGACATCATATCTCTAAATGCCGGAAGTACAGGAAAGTTGGCTTGAATCCATAATGCATTGGCTATTCTCAGACGAATATCAGCAGAAGAATTACTGGGATAAAATGTCAGAAATTCACTAAGCCAAGACCAGCCTCTATCCGTATTTTCGATTGATTTTGAGTAATGCAAAACCTCGGCTATTTCTTTTTTTGTATCTCCCATTGCTCCTGTATAAACCATCGCAAATGCAGAAGAAATACTAAAAGGTGAAAAGCAAATATTCTGACTTTTTGACATCTGTTTATAAAGGTCGAATGCAAAAGCATTGGAATCTCTAATGACTCGAAGAGCTTCTTGAGGAATTTTATTTTTTTTATTTTCTATACCCAAAATAGGACTAGAAAGAATGATATACAATCCACATATTGCCAATATTACCTTTATGGTGTTCATGTGCTTTCCTTTTCTGCATAAAAGATTAATAGGATACTAATAGCATTGAAAATAGCATGCATACTAATAGGTGCCCATAAGGATTTTTGTCTTTCATAAATAAAGCCCAAAAAACAGGATAATACAAAAAGAGAAACGATCAATTCCACATTTCCCATTCCTTGAGAAAAAGAGAAGTGAAACAGGGCAAAAATGAAAGAAGTAAATAGAATAGCTTTCCATGGACTAACAAGCTTTTTAAGCCAATTTTGTAATAAACCTCGAAATAAAAGCTCTTCGATCACCGGAACTATAAAAATCACGCATAGGATCAAAACAATCAAAAGGGATGTAGAGGTGGCAGCTGTTTTGATCTGCTTTACCGCTACCTGCTCGGGTTCAATATTTTTATATACTAACATAAGAAAAATGGCAACTGCTTGACCCACGGCTACTACTAAAGGATAACTTAAAAGCCAACTCATACCGGCAATAAAAAAATCATCAAATTTTGCTTTCCAACCTTTTAATCCATATGCCCCGAGTATAATTCTTCTGCTTTCTTTTGATAATGAACGATAATACAAAAGCATCCCTAATGCACTGACCCATATGCCATAAATATTCACCCAGCCTTGTAACTCTGGAGAGAGATAATGTTCAGGATGAGTTTCTCCTAAAGTATAAAAATAGTACCAAAATTCAAAAGTAAGGGGTATGACTAACAATTGTAAGAACAAGAAAATTCCAAAAGCACCAAAAAGGACGCGATTAGAAAGCTCTCTTGCTTCTTTGGAAGGTCTTGAAAAACTAAAAAAGCCATTCGTCCAGGCCACCAATAAAAACAACAAAAAGATTAAGCTTGAGCTAGCTAGTATTTGAATTCGCTCTGTCAATAGTTTTTGGAATTCTTCCATAAAATTCACCCTCTAACCATAACGTCGACTCCAGACGATATCCTCCAATCTCTTTACATAATCATCTGCTAAACGACGACTGACCTCTCCCAAGCAAGATGCATCGACTTCATGTTCTCCCGTTTTTCGATTAGGTATTAATAAATTACGTCCTATCATTTCTTGTAAAACTATTTGGGGTTCATTACATCGTAAATCTATAATTCTAATTCTTAGTTTTAGCATTAATAGGTTCTTTCGCTGTAGATGTGGCGGCATGCATTTATCCTCCACATTGCCATACAAATCGCTTCGACATTCAGCTAGCTCGGTCGCAACGATAAAATCCGCCCCTCCAAACTGGCGCGCATAGGAGATATCAGAACCAAAAAAACTAACGTTTCCCATATTCTGCAATTGGCGAAAAACAGTTTCATCAGAATAAATATATAGATTTCCGCGATCCATTAATTGATAGCGTATATTCTGCATTAATTCGTCAGCTATATGACTATTCCCTAAAGAATCAGTCATAGGAAGTAAAACCACTCTGGGTTTTAAAGTACCATCATCATGACAGGGGAAAAAATCCCCATACCTGGGTCCACAGGCACTAACAAGCAAAGATACTAACAAAAACAAAGCTCTTAGCATAACCTTCTCTCCTTCAATAGAGCTTCTAAAAATAAATCAAAATAGCAAAAATAGCCATTATTTGCTATGAGTCTTATAAAACCCAACTTGAGTTTAAAACCCAGTTTACTAAACACAATGAATGAGCAGAGATTAAATATCGTGCGCACAGAGAATAAACCTTCAGAACAACCCCTTCCCGATTCAAAAAATGGCTGGCGTCGTGCCGCTCAAGCACAATTTGAACGGATGTGGCTTATAGATCCTGAACAGTTTAATCCTATGCGGAATTGCATGGAAAGAGAGCGCATGGAACGAACTTTAAAACTTGCAAAGGAGTTTGAGCTCTTTAAGGATAAACTCATTGCAGATCTAGCCTGTGGGGAAGGCACTCTCTCCAAAAAGCTAAAAGAAGCAGGAGCCATAGTGCATGCTCTAGATATCGCTTCGCTGGCTATTAAAACCCTAAAAGAGCATGTGCCTAACATTGATAAGACCTATCAACAGTGCCTTCCTCATACAACTTTAGAGGATGATGCCTATGATCTTGTCTTTGCCAATGAGGTCATTGCCTACCTGCCTCCTCAAGAACTGCGTCTTTTTATGGCTGAATTGTGCCGCTTGGTAAAGCCTAATGGCTACGTCATTTGTTCGACTAGGCTTGATTTAAATACTCAAGATCCTCTTCTTAGATTTGCAAGTTTAGCTGAAACAGAATTCAAAATTCATAAATGGGTCTGTAGTCATCATCGTCTATATGTTCATTTAAAGGCATTTTTTTGTGCACCAAGCGATTATGCTCGAGCCTACAAAGATGCCAACTATCGACAGCAAGAGCTCCAAAAACGAACCGGCTTTCGCCAAAAATGGCTGCGCTGGAATAGTCAAGGCCCATTAGGACTTTTTTGGACAGTCATACAATATCCTGTATATCCTCTCGCCTATTTGTTTAAACAAAATCGACCCCTGATGCTATTTTTAGAAACAATTTGTCGTATTTTTTGGGGAGATTTAGGCATAAGCCACGCCCTATTTATTGCCAGCCGTCGCCCATTACAACCACTTCAGTTACCTGCAGATGAAATTCCTATAGAAAGAAAGGGAAAACGCCAGGTTTGGGAATAGGTGAAATAAGTGCCGGAGATTGTCTCAAGGCATAAACCTCATCCTTAAGGCTGCTACATTCCTGTCCTGACCTGGTTCGGACTATTTCATTCCATGAGGTCCCCGGCAACTTAAATTATAGAGAAACATTTCATATTTAGAAATGCTTTTTTAAATTGTTTCTTCATAGCGCAAAAAGTCTTTCTCCAAATGGGCGAGAGCTTTGCGCAAAGCATGTTCGGCATCCAGACCCTTTTCTTGAGCTAGAGTAACTAAAGAAAGAAGATATTCTCCTAATTCTTTTTCATTGTTGATTGGTAAATCATTTAACTGAGGCAAGGAATGTAAATATCCGGATTTTTTCATCTTTTTTAAAGATTTTTGGGCCCGCGCTAATGCAGGGAGATGTTTAGATATGCCATCCAGGATACTTTTTCGAATATTTTTTCCTTTTTCTTCTTTTTTAATCTTATCCCACTGTTCATAAAGCTCATCCACTGTCTTAATTTTTTTGCCATCACCGAATACATGCGGATGACGACGTATGAGTTTTTCAGTCAATTCGCTTAAAATGGAAGCCATCGTAAAACGCTGCTCTTTTTCCGCAATTTTGCAGAGGAATACCACATTGAAAAACAGGTCCCCTAACTCTTCTCTAATATGTTCATTGTCATTGAGGTCTATGGCCTCAATAACTTCGCAAACCTCCTCTAAAACCGTTGAACGTAAAGATTGAAGTGTCTGTTCTTGGTCCCAGGGACATCCATTGGGACCTAACAACCGTTCGATGACCTGGATTAAATCCTCGAATTCTTTCATAAAACCCTCATTGTTAAAGCATTCAAACAAGACTAGAACTGTGATTGGCGACATGCTATATTAGGTCTCTATGGAAAAACAGTTCACTTCAACAGTCTACATTTTAGATGATAATAAAGTTTTACTAATTTTTCATATGAAAATGAAAAAATGGCTACCACCCGGTGGTCACATGAATCCTAACGAAACCCCTCCTGAAGCTGCGAAACGTGAAGCTTTAGAAGAAACAGGTTTGGAAATTGAATTCATCCAACAGGAAAATCTTTGGATAGATAGATGGAACGCCAAAAGTTTCGAACGGCCCTACTTATGTCTATTAGAAGAAATTCCAACTCACGGAAATAATCCGGCCCATCAACATGTAGACTTTATTTACATTGCTCGTCCCATAGGAGGCCAGATCAATCAAAATCCTAACGAAACTGCCGGAATCCATTGGTTCACCTGGAAAGAAATTGAAGCTCTCGTTCCGGATGAAGAGATTTTTGTAGAAACTCAACAGACCATACAGCATCTTTTTAGAATGTTTGAACCCCAACTATGCAAATGAAAAAAAAATGCCATATTTATAGCAGCTACAGGTCAAAATGTCGGTAAAACTACCCTCTGTTTAGGCATATTAGCGAATTTAAAAAAGCGTTACAACAGCGTAGGTTTCATCAAACCCATTGGCCAACAACATGTCAAAATCGATAGCCATATCAATGTAGATAAAGATGTCGTACTTTTCAAAAAACATTTTGATCTCGCCGCCGATTGGACTGACATGAGTCCCGTTATTATTCCTTCCGGTTTTACACGTGAATTTTTGGATGAAAAAGTCACATCAGAATTTCTTCAACAAAAAATTATTCAGTCTTTCAATAAAATTTATTCTGAAAATTCCTACACAATTGTTGAAGGTACAGGGCATGTAGGTGTAGGTTCAATTGTTAACATGAATAATGCTAAAGTAGCCTCTGAATTAGGTCTAGATGTCGTAATCATTGCTTCGGGAGGCTTAGGATCTGCACATGATGAATTGGCTATGAATATCATGATGTGTCACCATTACAATCTGAAAGTACATGGCGTTATTTTGAATCGAGTGCTAGACGACAAACGCGAAATGATTATGGACTACATACCCAAAAGTTTAAAAAAGTGGAATATTCCTTTAATAGGATGTGTTCCGTTTAATGGCTTTTTGAATACTCCTGCGATCAAAGATTTCGAAAGTTTATTCGCGACTTCACTCCTATCCGGGGAGCAGTACCGTTATCGTCATTTTCAGAATACAAGACTAGTCGCAGGCTCATTAGAAACCTATCGCCACGAAATGCAACCTCATGAACTGGTTATCACACCTGCATCGCGTGAAGATATTATTCGAGCGCTATTAGAAAAGCATAAAGAAAGGGATTTTCAGTGTGGGATGATTCTTACAAGTTCACATGCTCCAAGGAGTGAAATTTTGGATGAGATTAAAAAAACAGATATTCCGGTATTGTATGCACCCATATGTAGTTATGATGCGATGAAGATGATCACCGGTTTTATCGCAAAAATTCGCACGGAAGATGTGCTCAAAGTTGAGAAGGCCATCAAATTAGTGGAAGAACATATCAATTTTGATCTGCTCTGCAACCCCATCTAAAAGCAAGAATTTTACTTGAAAAATTTACCACAGAGAAAATACAGAGAGAATAACAAAGAAATAAAGGTATTGATTTTGGAGTGCGGTGACTTGTCACCGCTTTCGTAGGGATCGACTTGTCGATCCCCAAGTTGATTCGCGACAAGTCGCGATTTAAAAAAGCGGCGACAAGTCGCCGCACTCCATAAACGATGCTTACTTTTGTTCTACTTGAATAGGCTCTTCTTTCTTGAACAATTTGAAACAACCCTTAAAGAGATTAGCAATCCAATTTACAAAACTCTTTAATTTTGCCTTAATTCCAGTAGGCTTTTGCTCTTCCTTTTTTTCATTTTCATTTTTAGGTGGCTGCTGCTCAACAGGCTTGTTCTCCACTTTCTTAGGCTGCTCAACAGGTTTATTCTCCACTTTCTTAGGTGGCGGCTGTTGCCCAACTGGTTTATTCTCCCCATTAGGCTTTACTTCTTTGGGTTGATTTTGTGCTTCTTCCTGGCTTAATGCTATAGCTCTTGCTAAATCTTCATCGTTGTTTAGTTCAATTGGATCCTTTTTTGGATTATTAACGTTGCCTTGAGGCTTTGGCTGTTCGATTGGGGCCGGAGGCATAGCATTGTCAACTTTTGGCGGATTGCTTGGCTCATCTTTTTTCATGGCCAAAATAGTTTTGACTTTAGGATCATCGACATGCACATTATCAAAAGAAAGATTCTGATTTAATACTATTTCATATTCATCAACTTTATTGTCAATTTCCGCTTCTATTTTTTCAATTGCTTGAAAATTTTTTAATAATGCGGTTTGATCAGGATTCTCATATTCAAGGTTCATCAGAAGCAATTCTGGACTGTGATTTCCCCCCAGAAATTTCTTTTTGTTTTCATCAAGCACCTTTTGATTTGTAAACTTTTCGAGAGCAGTCTTTTGATTCTCGAAAATTGTAAAATCAATCTTATGAAAATCTTCGACCTTCTGATCTCGCAATATTTCAATAATCTCGATCAGCTTTTTTCTGAGATTTATGTCAGTGGGATCTTTTAAATCACAATTATTAAGTTTTTCAAGTACATCTTCAAAATGTTCCTTGGAAAGTGCTTTTTTAAAATAAATCAGCTTTCTTTCTTCCTTTAATTGCTGTTTCTGTTTTTGAAGCTCTTCTAACTCTTGTTCTAACTTTGACTTACTCTCTTTTACCTTTAACTTACTCTCCTCTATGGCTTTCTCTCTTCTTATTTCAGCTAATTCTTCTTGTGGAGTTTTTTTTACTACCGGTTCCTTAGAAGGCTGCCCTTCTTTCGGTTCCTCTTTCTTCGGATCTTCTTTTTTTGGCGCCTCTACCTTCGGATCTTCTTTTTTCTTCGGATCTTCTTTCTTAGGAACGATGGGCATACTTTTAACTTTATCTTCTAAATTTGTAGCGACATCATTGGCTGAAGGTTTAAGTTTTTGTACCTTTTCTTTTGCCCATACGCCCTTAGTAATTTTATCAAACAAGATGTCTAATCGATCTTTATCTTTTTTTGGCGGCTTCTCAACTTGTGCCTTTAAGTAAGCCAAAATGTTGGCTATTTTTTGATCCCGCTCATGAAACTTTTGATGTATTACTCCTTCACTGAAGTTTTTTAATTTTTCTTGAACATCATCAGAGCTTGCTTTATCTACTTTTAGTCTATAGTTTCCAATTTGAAGTAGTACGTTTTCTTTTTCTTTTTGGGCATTAGCTAATTTTCTAAGAAATGCATTACCTTCTGATGGTTTTCCTACTATGGCTGACATACGATACCTACCGTTATTTTTTGTTATATAAAAATATAATATTAGCTTTTTGCCGTAAAGATTTTATAAAGACTTTTTAAATTTAACGCAAATTTTGAAATTA
Source organism: uncultured Parachlamydiaceae bacterium (assembly GCA_963833865.1). Lineage (GTDB taxonomy): Bacteria > Chlamydiota > Chlamydiia > Chlamydiales > Parachlamydiaceae > Neochlamydia. Next base: position 465,117 of record CAWHZN010000011.1, read on the forward strand.
ATGATTTTCAAAAAAAAAGGCATAGCTTTTGGCTATACCTTTTTGCATCAGTAAAAGCTATAAAATTAGGCTTTTTTCCCTTCTTCCTTCACTTTTTCTGGAGCCTTATTTTCATCTTTTTTGAAACAACCTTTAAAGCATCCTTTGAAAAAATCAATAAATGAAGTAAATATTCTTATGAGGAAAAACTGCTTCTTTTTTTGCTCTGCTTTGTCCGCTTTCAAGCCCAGTTTTAATTGTTCCTCTTCAAATGCCTTTCTTCTCTTCTCATCCTCTGCAGCGGTCTTTTCGCTTTCTTTTAAAATTCTCTGCATTTCGGCATCATCTAATGGCTCCTCTTTCTTTGCCTTATTGTCAGGCTTCTTTCCACCTTTTTTTTCATTGGCCTTGGCCGCTTCTAATGATTCCAAATAATCTTCTTCACTCATACCCAAGTCCTGCGCCATTTTTTTCTCTTCAGCAGTTAATTCTCTTTTTGGGTTTTTCTGTTTTTCAATTTGTTCTAAAGCGTCTGCCAAATCCGGATCAATTTCTTCCTCAAATTCGACCGGTGGCTTATTCCCTTTTTCATGTTTTGGTGCTTGGATAGGCTTCTTTTCGCCTTTCTTCGGTTCTTCAGGCTTCTTCGGATCTTCAGGCTTCTTCGGATCTTCTTTTTTTCCTGCAGCTTGATCTTTAAGTTGCTGCTCGATTTCCTTTTGTTTTTTTTCTGCTTCTAGATCCTTTGGAGGACGTACTTTTTTGGGTTTGTCATCCTTAGAAAGGAAATTTCCTGAACAAATTTTTTCAAATAATTTAGCGAATTTCTGTTCGTCTTCACCTTTACTTTTTAAAAATTCCTTAACCTTCTTTAAGGCATCAGCCTTTGATTCCGGTTTGTCTAGTTTCGGATCTGCCTCTATGATCGGCTTTACAATTTTTTCTAACTTGTCTTCAAATCGATCATTGAACTTTTTAGATGCCTCAACGGCTTTAACAAAGTTATCCTTATCTGCATTATAATAATCCCAAATAATATCTCTACCTGCAATTGCTTCAGCTGACCTTGCTTTCATAGTACCCTCTCTTAATAGTTTTTTGATTATCACATTATATAATAGTAAGGTTTTAATGTAAAGCTTTCTTAAAGAAATCTTTAAAAATCAATAAATTTGCAATATCGGCAAAATCCTATGGTATGTTCAGGTAAGTTATTAAACGATTTGGGAAATAAAAAAGGGGCCGAAAGGCCCCTTTTAGTGATGAAAATAATCGAGTTTATTTAGACTTTTTTCTGCTCTTTATTAGCCTCGTCTTTTTTTTCTTCTTTCACTACGACAACTTTGTCATCTTTTTTTTCTTCTTTCACTACAACAACTTTGTCATCTTTTTTTTCTTCCACTTTGTCAGCTTTTTTTTCCTCTTTCACTTTGTCATCTTCATTTTTGCTCTTGAAGCAATTCTTAATGAAATTGATTAGTGCGACGAATGGACTGCATAGCAATTGAATGAAGGTCTTTTTTTCTTTCTCGTCTTCTTTCTTGACCTCTTTCTTTTCGCCTTTCTTTTCTTCTGGTTTTTTCACCAGGCCATTATTATTAGCGCCTTCAATTTGCTTTTTATCCACTGGCTTTGGGTTTTTATCCTCAACCTTGCCTTTTTCAGCTTCCGCAGCTATTTTATCCAAATACTGCTCTAGGGTTATTCCCAGTTTTTTAGCCTCGGCTTCTGCCGCTTTCATTTCTTCTGCTGTTAATTCCTTTCTAACTGGCTTTGGCTTTTCGTCTTTGTTATCCACTGGTTTTTCATTAGCTGGTGCTCCACCTTTATTTTCCTCAGCTGGTGCTCCACCTTTGTTTTCATCGGCTGGCACTCCGCCTTTATTTTCATCGGCTGGTACTCCACCTTTGTTTTCCTCAGTTGGCTTTCCGCCTTTGTTTTCATCGGTTGGTACTCCACCTTTGTTTTCCTCAGTTGGCTTTCCGCCTTTGTTTTCATCGGCTGGTACTCCACCTTTGTTTTCATCGGCTGGAACTCCGCCTTTGTTTTCATCGGTTGGTACTCCACCTTTGTTTTCATCGGCTGGAACTCCGCCTTTGTTTTCATCGGTTGGTACTCCACCTTTGTTTTCATCGGCTGGCACTCCGCCTTTGTTTTCATCGGCTGGTACTCCACTTTTATTAGCTACTTCAGCCTTAGCTTTTTTCTTCGCCTCTTTTTCAGCGACTTTTTCATCATGGTGAATATTTTTCGCGTCCTGACTTAGGAAGGCATCTTTTGTCTCATCACAAATTTTATCAAATACGCGTTGTAGATGATCAACATCATCTTTATGCTTTGCTGCCTTAGGAGAATTTCCTCTAATCTCATCAAATTTCTGCAGAGCCGCTTTTACAAGTCCCGTCTTCCCTTCTTTTTGTTCTACTGGTGGGTTTTTGTCATATTTGGATTTAAAATAAAGAACTACATTGTTGAATGGCTCAGGGAACTCATCTTTCTTTACTAAAGCACCCGCGATATTGTCCAATCTCTGTTCAATAGTTAAAGTTTGATGTGAATCTTTGCCATAATTGGCCTTGATAGCATCCCTTAAAACGTTTCTGCCATGATCATCAGCATAAGCTTGGAAAACGATTTCTCTACCTGCATCTCTACCTACTAAGTTTGTCATATAACACCTCTAGTGTAATTGTTTACAAATTTATAACATCAAAATACGAATCATATAAGAAGGCCCAAATTAACCACAAGGATTTCTTTTTAAAACCCCACACATAACGTTTGATTTCAGCAAATTGCGTGTCGAACAATTGTTTCAGATTTGCTGTTTTTCCATCTATAAAATTCCGCAAATAGTTCTTCACCCGATAAACCTTGAATGCACAATCCAGTGGGACAGGAACGCAAAATGGGGCAACGTCTTTCAAAAGTTCTCCCATAAGAACAGACCCCTTGCAAAGCTTTATGGCCGGGTCCCATCGGTTTATACTTTTGTGCAGAAGAGGCACCGAAGATACTAAAGGTGGGTACTCCGGATATGCCCGCAAGATGCAGGGGTAGCGAATCCATTGCTATAACTAAATCCATTTTACTCATTAAATTCTGAAGCACAGGAAGAGGAAATCGATCCAAAATGGCTGTTTGACCTTTGATTGCGTCTTGTAATTTTTGAACTAAGATCAATTCCTCTTGTGTTCCCCAACAAAGCAGTAAACTAGTCTGTAGACGATCGGATATTTTTGTTAAAAAGGTCTTTAGGCTATCGTAAGAAAGCTGTTTATTCCGCCATGCCGAACCGGGACAAATCAGAATTTTTTCTCCGGGCAGGTCTTTGATCTTTGACCAAGCCTCGTCATGCAATCTTTTCTGCTCATCGTTCAGTTTCAGAATCATTTTTTCATTTTTAATGGAAGAAAAGCGTTGAAAATACTGTTGGACAAGATACAGATTTTCATCTCTCACATTTAAATGAAGAGGCGGATTAAAACGATGATGGGTGACTAAAATATTGGGCCATTCGTGGCTGGTTTTCCATCCGAAACCGATTTTATTTTTGCTTTTTGCTAAAAACGTGGGTATGGCGGATTTAGTATTTCCTTGCAGATCGATGACCACATCATAGGTTTCCTTTTGCATTTCACTCCGAAAGCGCCAAATATTCTGCCATGTTTGGAAAGTGTGCAGCTGTTTTCTCCATCCTTTAGTATCCATTTCAATCACATTGTTTACCAAAGGGTGCGCTTTGACAATATCTGAAAAGCTTTTTTCAATGACCCAATCCATCTTCACATGGGGAAATTCCGCATGTAAAAAACTGACCACCGGAAAGGCATGGATAATATCACCTAAAGAAGAGGTCTTGACTAGTAAAATTCTCATTAAAGCCCTCCCACAAGTTGATCTAGAGCCTGCTTAAAATCTTTTGGAATAGATGCTTGAAAATGGATGCGCTGTTGCGTTGTGGGGTGAAAAAAGGAAAGTTCATAGGCATGCAAAAGACAGCGTGGAGCGTTATAATGGCAGCGGATTAATCGTGCATACTGCTTATCTCCCAAGATAGGATGTCCCATTTCACTTAAGTGCACACGAATCTGATGAGTGCGGCCAGTTTTAGGGAAGCAGCGCAGGAGGGAAGCTTGAGCTCCTTTTTTTTGCAGTTCCCAAGCAGTTACAGCATGATGCCCTTCATGAGGCGATACAGCGCCCCATAAAGCTTGCCCCTCATATTCATGAATTTTTCCTAAATAATTATCAATGATGCCTGAAGTCTGTTGTGGAATGCCATCGACAAGGGCTAAATAGATTTTTTCTATTTCATGGGTTTTAAAAGCAGCAACCATTTTTTCGCGAAACGCCGAACCTTTAGTAAACATGAGTAATCCCGAAGTATCACGATCTAAACGATGCAAAAGCTCCCATCCATGCCCATGGGCTTGAAGTGCCTGAACGATTTCTTCTCCATCCGAGGCAAAACCGGCTGGTTTATTGTAAACCAATAGTTCTTGATTTTCATAGATAATATCGGCAGAAGAGAATTGAAAATTGGCTTTAGCCTGGCCTTCGAGGGCCTCTAATTCAAATGTGATTTTATCGCCGCGCATCACGGCAATGGAGGCAAAGTGCTCAAGACGTTGGTTGACACGGCAAAGATTATTTTCAATGCCACGCTTAATCTGGCGAGCAGAATAATTGGGTCCCAACTTATTTTTAAGAAAAGTCACCAATTTTTGCCCTGCCTCTGATGCTGAAACAATCCACTGCATATTGTTGCCTTAATCCCCTGCCCGTGTCCTTGCCCGTGCCCGATTAATATTATTCCGAACCCTTTACATATTTCAAAACGTGAACATTATACAATAAAAAGTAAAATTGTGTAGAAGAACTTTTTCGGGCACGGGCACATACGCGTTAAGCTAATTCATTAAGTCGTTTAAATTAAAAAAAATATGGATTTTTAAAAGAAAAAGTAATAAAAAATTCTCCATCGAAACCCTACTAAAAGTAAAGATGGAGAATAAGATGCAAGATCTTGAAAAGATATTAGCAAAATTTGAAGAAATTGTCAGCCCAAATTTTTGTAATAAGCTATCAAAAGAAAGTCGATTCATTCAGCGTTCAACAAGTCAAATTAAAGGATATGAATTTGCACGAGCTATGATGGTGCCTAATGCCTTTTTAGAGGCAGAAACATTAAATAGTCTTGCTGTAAGAATGCAGAAAATTAATAAAGAATGCAACTTAAGCGCTCCTGCATTGGCACAGAGGATCAATTCAAAGGGAGCTGAAGCATTTATGAAAGCATGTTTTGGAAAAGTCCTTAAGGAAATGGTGAGAAAAGATTGGGCTGGCTTATTGGAGCTTCAAAATTTGTCTGGTTTTAATCGTATTTTGATAGAAGATAGCACAAGAGCAGAGCTTCATGAAAAATTAAGTGCTTACTTTAAAGGTTCAGGAGGAGTTGCTAGCAAGGCATCTGTAAAAATTGACTATATTTTTGATTACTTGTCAGAGAAAATTATCGATATTGATTTTTTTTCAGGCAATCAACCAGATCAGAGCTTAGCTGGACGTTTAATTCCCATACTTGAAAGAGACGATCTTGTCATTCGAGATCTTGGATATTTTGTTTTAAAGAACCTCCAAGAGATAGAAGAGAAAGGGTCATATTATATTTCTCGTTGGAAAGTCAATGAGGATGTTTATAAAAGCAAGGAAGCTACAGTACCCCTTGACCTAGCTAAGTTTTTAGATAAACATATACGGAGAGGAGGAGTGGTAGACATTGAAGTTTTCGTAGGTAAAGAAAAACATCCTGTGCGATTGGTAGCCTGTTTAATGAGTGAAGAAGCTGTTAATAAAAGACGAAGAGAGGCTAATAGATCAGCTCAACGACATGGGACTATGGTAAGTAAAAAGAAGACAAATTTGTTAAAATATTGCATTTTTATTACCAACGTTGACGTTACAATGCTTTCTAGTCTATCAGTAATGGCCACATATCGAGCGCGCTGGAGAATAGAACTCATTTTTAAACAGTGGAAATCTTGCCTAAAGCTTCATATATTTAAAGGCTATAATAAAGAACGTTTTCATTGTTTTCTGTACGGAAGATTGATAATGATTCTTTTGCTTGGCTCAATATCCCCACCACTGATGTTATATGCTCTTACATTGGGAAGAGAATTAAGTTGCTACAAACTAACGAACTATTTAATAGCAGATCACGCCTTTGCTATAGCTTTACAAGAAGGAAAAATGGATTCATTTATAGAAAAGTTACTTGAAGATATTCCAAGGAGGCTTTGCATGGATAAACGAAAACGGTTTTCCTTACGGAAAAATGTACGGATGAGTAATAGTTATTATAATGAATTAGAAATTAATGAGTTATGTACAAGTATTACTTAGCTTACTTGGCTTATAATATCTGTCGCCAGTTCCTGGCTTGATTTTTTTCATGGATACACCGAGTGTTCCTCGCTTTGCTTCAAGCCACGGCTAACTTCTGTGGCGACTACGTCGCAAATGACCGCTTCGCGGTTTAAATCGATAGCAGTACATTATTTATTGAAAGAAGTGCGGAACTTCTCTTCAATATTTTTGTAGATAAACGAAACCCGCAGTGGGCTTTTGCAGCGAAGCTGCTATAGGTGGCAGCCGTGAGTGTAACGAAAGTGAGCCTATGGTATGCTATATGGTAAATAGTGAGTCAGGAACTGGCGACAGTATTAGGGCTAACAAAAAGCTTAGCTTAACGCGTATGGGCACGGGCACGGGCAGGATTAAGGCAAGGGATTAATTTTAAGTAAACTGGTCTAAGAAACGCACATCATTTTCGGTAAACAGGCGAATATCTTTAACGCCATGTTTAAGAAGAATCGTTCTTTCAACCCCCATTCCCCAGGCATAGCCTGTATAGACTTCAGGATCAATTCCCCCATTCTTAAGAACCTCTGGATGTACCATACCCGCTCCTGCAACCTCTAACCAACCTGAGTATTTACAAAGAGCACATCCCTTTCCTTCACAGGAAAGGCAATTGATATCCACTTCCATGCCCGGTTCCACAAAAGGAAAATAGCTCGGACGATAACGGGTCTGGATATCACGCTGAAATAACTTTTGAAAAAATTCCTGCATTGTTGCAAGAAGGTCGGCAAAAGTCACACCTTTTTCAATATACAATCCTTCCACCTGATGGAAAAAAACGTGGGAACGGGCGGTGATTGTTTCATTACGATAGGCTTTACCTGGTGTAATGACACGAATGGGTGGCTGATGAGCCTCCATGACGCGTACCTGTACATTGCTTGTATGTGTACGCAAAAGAATTTGGGGAGTGATATAAAATGTATCCTGCATATCGCGCGCAGGATGATCGACAGGAAAATTAAGGGCTTCGAAGTTATAATAATCTGTGTCAATGTCCGGGCCATATTGAACAGTAAAACCCATCCCGATAAGGATATCGATCATTTTTTCCAAAGCTTGGGTAATGACATGTTTACGTCCAATAGAGCGGCTTCTTCCTGGAAGGGTAATATCGATTTTTTCGTTTGCAAGCCGTTGCTCTTCCTCTTCAGCAATCAGTTTCTTTTCTTGTTCTTCAATTTTGTGTGAAAGCTCTTCTTTAAGATCATTAATTTCTTTACCAAAAGCGGGACGCTGGTCAGGAGGTGCATCTTTCAATAACTTCATTAAGTTTTGAACGGGTCCCTTCCTTCCCAAATATTTGACTTTGAGAGCTTCTATATCTGCAGAAGCCTCTGCCTGTTTTAGATCACGAAAGAATTCATCATGGATGGTTTGAATGGATGTATGCACAGCTTCCTCATCAAGAAAAGGTGAGGGTAAAGAGGAATCCTCTTTACCCCTTGAAGCCCTTATTATGCAAGGGCTTGTTTTGCATGACCCACCACGGCTGCAAAGCCATTAGGATCACGAATAGCCATATCGGCTAACATTTTTCGATCTAGTTCACATCGTGCTTTTTGCAATCCATGAATGAACTTACTATAAGACATTCCATGGATTTTTGCAGCGGCGCCAATACGCATGATCCATAAACTACGGAACTCACGTTTTTTCTCTTTGCGATGGCGATAATTATACGACAACGCTTTATTAACCGCATCACTTGTCAAACGCAAATGGTTTTTACGATCACCGAAAAACCCTTTGGCTCTCTTAAATAATCTTTTTTTGCGACGATGTGAAGCGACAGCATTGGTTGCTCTAACCATAGCTAATCTCCACTGTTATTTTTTCTCAATTTTGAGCTTTTTTTGCAAAAATCTCTTGTTCATTTTACGCACATTAAACGTTTGTACGTCTTTAATTGCCCTTCATCCACCAACGCAGGTTTTGATAGTTGACGTTTGCGTTTCGGGGATTTTTTGTTCAAAATGTGACGTTTACCAGGACGCCCACGCTTGAGCTTTCCTGTAGCAGTCACCTTAAAACGAGCCGCAACGGCTTTTTTAGTTTTCATTTTAGGCACGTGACATTCTCCTAGATATGTGAGCCCGTAGCATCGAGTATACTCTTTGTCAAAAGACTCTTTTTCTTTTTGCCTAAGCGTTTTGTTCTTCCCTAGCGGGCAGGCTCTCTAACGAGTTCCCTTGCTTAGCGCCTTCTTTCTTTTTCTTTCCGCCAGGTGCTAGTATGACGATAAGCATACGTCCAAAAAGTTTGGAGGGGGATTCAACCATTGCTATATCCTCTAAATCCTCACACACTTTGCGAAGAATTTTCTCTCCAATCTCAGGATGGGCCATCTCTCGTCCTCTAAACATGCATGTCACTTTTACTTTATTGCCCTTTGCAATAAATTCGCGTGCATGTCTAATCTTTGTTTCAAGGTCATGGAGATCAATATTCGGCTTTAACTTGATCTCCTTGACTTTAACCTGATGCTGAGCTTTCTTACTTTCTTTTTCCCGCTTAGTTTGATCATAACGGAATTTTCCATAATTAATGATTTTACAAACGGGCGGATTAGAACCTGCAGATATTTCAACTAGATCTAATCCTGCTGCTTCAGCCATGGCTAATGCCTCATGAAAGGGCACCACGCCAACTTGTTCACCGGTTTGGGTAATTACGCGAACTCGGGGAGCGCGTATTTCTCTATTAACTTTCAACCGAAATTTTACTCCTCATTATGGAAGTGTTTTTCCAATTTGGGGAACACTTCTCTGTTTTTTTGACCCACTTACTTCTGAACTTAATTGCTCGAGAAATTGTCCTAATTTAATTCCCTCTTGCACCTCTTCATTCAGAAATCTACGAAGGGTAATTGTTTTATTCTTTTCTTCTTTTTCCCCTATCACAATTAAATAAGGCACTTTTTCTTTTTCAGCGGCGTGCACTTTAGCCCCTAAATTCTCCTTGCGATTGTCTATACTAGCACGAAAACTGCTCTGCTCTAATTCGTTGAAAACTTGAGCAGCATATTCCATGCTTTTATCTGTTACAGGAATGACACGCACCTGTTCAGGGGCCAGCCATAAAGGCAGAACTCCTGCATAGTGTTCAACCAAGATCGCTATTAAACGCTCAATAGATCCGAACATCGATCGACCTATCATTACCGGAACATGCATGCAATCATCAGATCCTTGGTAATGGAGTCCGAATTTTTCCGGATGGTACAGGTCAATATAAATATAAGGGCCTTTCCATTCGCGCCCTAGGCTATCAGTAAAATACATTTCAGCCTTAGGACCATAAAGTGCTTTCCCCTCACCATTAAGGGTATACTTAAGATTGCACCTTTTTAAAGCTTTAATTATGCTATCAAGGGATTCATCCCATTTTATTAAAGAACCCATGCTGCCCGAATTTCGGGATATTAAATGCCAATGGGTCTCAAAATTAAACATTCTAAAGATTTTCTCAATGAATTGCAAGGAAGAAGTGAGTTCGTTTAAAACTTGATCTAATGTACAGAAGGCATAAACACTGTCTGTAGTAAAGGCGCGGGCGCGAAGCAATCCCCACAAATGAGTCTCTTTGATGGGATCATAAAATTCACTACATTCGCAGTAGCGAATGGGTAAATTTCGATAGGAATGCAATTTTGACTTAAAAAGAAGAGCATGTGAAGGTGCTTTGGTAGAGCATAGGCTAAAGGGCTTATTATCAAAATTTACCAGTAAAGATTGGGAATCTGCAGCATTTGGTTTCATTAAATTAGGGGTAGCAACAGGCTGATATTTTTGAGAACGATGTTCATTGCGCCACCAATCTAATAATATCTCACGAATCAGAGCTCCCTTTGGATACCAGGACCAGCATCCCGGGCAGGTTTCATCAAATGTCGTAAATAAGTGCATCTCCTTGCCTAACAAACGGTGGTCTCGATGTTTGGCCTCTTCAGCTTTTTTTAAAAATTGTTTTAAACTAGCCTGATCGGGAAAAGCAGTTCCTTGGATTCGAGTCAGAGTAAGACTTGGATGTCCCGGCAAGGAAACAGGAATATGATCTATATTGATCAGTTTAATAGCACCCATTTGCTTCGTCGTTTTCACAAAGGGAGGATATCCCAAATCATAAAAATGGCCTATCTGACAGATATGGACTAATGTTTCAACATTTGCCTTAAGCAAAGCCACTTTGAGATTTTGATGATGGTGTTTAAAAAGCTCTATAGCGTTTTTACGCATCATTTCCATCACTTTAATGGGTAGGTCTTGGCGCATAAAATCGCGCATGCGCTCTTCAATAAAAGGCAACTGATTAACATCGATTGATTCTGAAAGGAAAAAATCATAATAAAACCCCAGAGAGGTAGCTTCGCCACTCACAAGTTGTACTTTTGGAAAAAGGCTACTCACAGCTAGAGCTAAGAGCTCGGAAGCAGAATGTCTTAGGATTTTTAGAGTATTTGACATAGATTTGTATGAATTGGGATATAGCTGACTCGAACAGCTGACCTCCACGATGTCAACATGGCGCTCTAACCAACTGAGCTAATACCCCGAAATTAGTAAAAAGATATCTTAAGGGGATTGAAAAATTTATTCAATGAAAAAAAGGAAGGAGTTCTTTTTTTTCCTGCTTTATCCCCTACCCGAAAATCCCCTGCCCGTGCCCTTGCCCGATTTATTGTTCTATTGTTTATTTAAACATAACTTAACTGTATCTGATTTGATCAATTGCATAGGCTTTTGCTCTTTATTGAATTTTTTGGGCACGGGCACCGGCAGGGGATTTTCGGGCGGGTAAGGGTAGGGGTTTTTGGACGGGGTTTTTACCGATGAAGATACTCTTCTTCTTCAGTAAAAATCCAGTGTCTGCCAGTAAATCGAAAGCCTGTTTCGTATCGGCGCATGAATCGATCATGTCCATCAATGTAAGGACAGCCTTTGTGGGCATAAAAGCGATTTTGTAGAGAGAGAGAAGTTAAAAACCGATTTTTTTTAGGCCAATTTTTGATTAATACCATCACTTTCTCCCCTATTAAACTTTTGAACTAATATAAAGTTTCTTGTGTAGCCAGAAAAAGTTAAGTAGTATTCGAATATTTAGGTATTTTTAGAAATAACAAAAATCAATCATTATGTAAATATTTTTTTTGAATAGACTCAATATCTTTTTGAGTAATACGGGGGATTTTAGCGATTTCCTCAGGCGTAGCCTCTCGCAGTTTCTTGATACTCCCAAAATGTTTGAGCAGTAATGATCGTTTTTTGGGACCTATTCCCGGGATGTCTTCTAACGCGCTTTTGACAGTCTTTTTAGTTCTTAGTTTACGATGATAACTGATAGCTGTGCGATGGGCTTCATCACGAATCTGCTGCAGTAGAAATAAAATCGGCGAATTTTTTCTTAGTAAAATAGGATCTTTAGCGCCCGGTAAAAAGACCTGCTCCTCAGTCATTCCCCTATCATGCCGTCCCTCCTCTTTAGCCAAGGCAATCATATCAACAGTGACAATATTTAGATCGGCCAAGACCTTTAAAGCCATGTTCAGATGTCCCTTGCCTCCGTCTACAATCAACAGATCAGGTAAATCATCTTCCACCTTAGCTCTTTGGTACCGACGGGTTAAAGCCTCACGCATGGCAGCATAGTCATCAGCCTGATCAACAGTTCTTATCTTGTACTTTCTGTATCGTTTGGAGTCTCTTTGACCATTAGTAAAAACCACCATCGTTGCAACGATTTCCGTCCCTGCTATACTCGAGATGTCAAAACATTCGATTCTTTCGGGATAGCGATTTAAATGAAATTTCTCCTCCATCTCCAGTAAGGTGCGCTCACGCATGGCTTGCAAATCCTTTTCTTGCACGAAAAATGATTCAGCATTAGAAATAGCCATTTCGACCATAGCGAGTTTTTCGCCCCGTTGAGGAGTGTAGATACGTACTCCCCTTTTTCGGTCAGTCGTTAAAATTTCAGCGATAGTATCTGTATTTTCCAAAATCACAGAAAGTAAGATTTCATGAGGAAGTTCAGTCTGTGGATCGTAATTTTGTAGTAAAAAGGATTCCAGCAGTTCATGGTCCTCTTGTGCAATTTTGCTAAAGTTGTGACGGCGAGAACCTACTAATTTGCCCGATCTAAAGAGAAGTTGGCATAAAACAGCCTCATCTCCTTGTCGAAAAATACCAAAGGCATCTGCATCTTCACCTAAGGGCTTATCCACTTTCTGGCTTTCAATTGTTTTTTCTATCTGTTTCAAAGTTTCTAAAATTTCGGCGGCTCTTTCAAATTCTAGAGCTTCAGCTTGTCGCTCCATTTCTAAATGCAGTTCCTTGAGCACCTCTTTATCTTGACCTTTTAAAAATTTAATAGCCCCTTCCAGGTAGCGATCATACTCTTCTTTGGTACATTTATTGACACAAGGAGCAATACACCTCTTCATATCGTAAAGAATGCAGGGTCTTGTGCGGCGTAATAATTCTTGATCTGAGCATTGCCTTAGCGGAAAAATACGCTGAATGATATCTAAAGTTTGACGGGCAGCAAAAGCGCTCGTGTAAGGTCCAAAATAAAGACCATCCGCTTTAGGTTTGCCACGATAACGAACTAAACTGACCATAGGCCAGGGATGACGATTGTTAATTTTTAAAGCAATATAAGTTTTATCATCTTTCAGAAGAGCATTGTATTTGGGTTGATGCTGCTTGATGAGATTATTTTCTAGAAGAAGAGCTTCCTTTTCAGAAGTGACTACAATAGTTTCAATTTCTTCAATTTTAGAGACTAAAAAAGGCACCATGACACGCCCATCTCTTCCAGGGGCAAAATATTGCTTAACTCTTTGACGAACGTTGTTAGCTTTGCCTATATAGAGAATTTCCTGTTGAAGCCCTTTCATGATATACACGCCAGGCTTGGTGGGAAAAAGTTCTAACTTTTTTATATCGAACGGCATTCACTACCTACATATCTCATTCTAAATTCTAATTAAAAAAATTATGGAAAGCAATAGTTTCTAAGAACTATAGTAATAAATGATCAATGCTATCTTATTTACACTATTTTATTTGAGTAGATTTTCTAATTTACTTCTATTTTTTATTGACATAATAATAAAAGAATGCTAAAACTTTTTTCAAAATAAATAAAGGTTTTTTATGAAAGTAGCTGATTTGTTACATGGGATTGTCATTGAAACGCATGTCGAAAGTTACACGGGAAAAATTCTCTATAGTGATTATGCAAGAGGTCGTGGTGGTGAAAAAGATAGTATTCTTAATGTCTGCACAAAAATACCTTTTATCGGAATAGGAGCTGGACTGGTGAGGATTCTTCTAGGTATTATTCATTCTGTGGGTCATCTTCTGGCTGCTATTTTCACGCAAAAAAAAGGTCATCTTTTCCATACCGCTAAAGGAGTATGTGAAATTTTAAGAGGCAGCATTGAAACAGTACCTATTGTAGGAAGAATTTTTGCTAATGTATATAATAATAGTTTTGGTCTCCCCCCTCTTGACTTTGATAATATTGGCGTACGAAGTTGGTGGATGATAAAAATATATAATCCGGAAAAACCGGATGGATTAGATCACTGGATGCATAATTGGATAGAATTTCCTCAAATGTACTACGTTAAAGCATAGTCGTCATCTAAATAGCATCTAAATCATCAAGTTCTAAGCGTTCTGCTTTATTTGCTCTATCTTTTTCAATTCTTTCTTGGATATATTCTAATTGAGTAAGTTCTCTTTGATTTTCTGCATCTTTACGAACCCATTTAGCAAAAGCTGCAGTATCAAATACAACATATATAGGCTCAACGGAAATGGCCCAATTGTGAATCTTGTATAAAGGGAGGGACTGCGGATAGTTTATATAATTAACTCCCACATCGTTAACTTTCCAATCGAGCTTATTTCTAGGCTGATAAAAGGTCATTCTATCTTTTTCTCCACTTTCTTCAGGAATATCCTCACTTTTTGGCTGATCATGTTTTAAATGATAATCTTTTGGATAATTAGTATTTAAATCAGAATTATGACCCACAAAACCCCCTTTTGACTTGAACCACCGAGATCGCCGAGATCACAGAGAAAATATGACTGGTTAAAGCCGATTAATCAATAAACGATAAATTGCCAACAAATGGAATAAATATAGCTAAAATAGTATTCGTTTAAACCCATTCTTCCCTGTGATCTCAGTGGTGAAAAAAAATCTAACAACATCCAACAACACTCACATTCTAAAAAATATTATAATTTATAAAATATTTACAAATCAACAAATCAATAAAATAAATATTTTAATATTGAATTTAATGTGAAGATAGACTATAATAAATATAGTAATATTTTTTAGGTTTAAAAATGGCCACTAGTCTTATTCATCTTTTTAAAATAGTTGAATTATCTCAACAGATTGAAAATATCAAAAAAGAAAAACAGACTGAGTTAACGGCAGAACATCTTAATAGATTCAAAGAGATCTTTAAATCAGTCGCTCAATTAAATTCATCCAGGTTATTTAATGAGCGAATTTTTAAAGAAATCGATACCCTAATTCAAAACTATGATGTCACATCCCCCAATAATTCATCTAAATTACTGCATCTAAGTCAGATTATATTAAATAACTTTTCCCCTAAATCCGCCGATTGGATTTTGATCATTTATAAAAAAATTATGAATGTCTCATCGGAGAAAACTAGACATTTTACCTGTTTAGACTTAACTCAAGATGTGATTCAAAGTGAAGACCTTGATTCTAAATTCAAATACGCCAAATTTCTGGTCAAATTACTATCCCATCATGTCAGGCAAGAGTAAACTAGCTATTACCGGGGTATTACTAGTCATAGGCAGCATTTTGTTTTGCATCGCAAGCTGACCACAAGCTGCGGCTATGTCATCTCCTTTGGTATAACGACAGGTATTCACCACTCTACATCCATATAAAACACTGCGAAATTCTTTAATGGATTTTTTATCCGGTCTCTGTAACTTAATATTAGGGATGGGATTATAAGGGATCAAATTTACCGTACATTGCTTACCCTTTAAAAGATGAGCAAGCTCCAAAGCATGATCAGGGTGATCATTGATTCCAGCAATTAAAGTGTACTCATAGGTAATATCGCGTTTAGTTTTATTGCTATATTCATCCATTGCCATCAATATATCTTCTAATGGGTATTTACGTGCATAAGGAATGATTTTCATGCGAATATGCTGATTGGGCGCATGCAAAGAAAGCACCAAATTCACTTTAAGATCTTCCGTACTCAGCCTCTTAATGCCTTCCACAATACCTACGGTAGAGACTGTAATTCGCCTTTGGGAGATATTGAGTGTCTCTTCATCACTGACAAGATAAATCGATTTAACTAAGGATTCATAATTTTTAAGCGGCTCTCCCATTCCCATATAAACGATATGGGATACTCGTTCATCCTTTTGCTTTAGCCATTGATTGATTTGAAGAATTTGCTCCACAATTTCGCCGGGACGTAGATTTCTAAAGAAACCCTGCTTACCAGAAGCGCAAAAAGCGCACTTAGCAGGACATCCCACTTGGGACGAAACGCAAACAGTACGCCTATCTCCTGAACAAATAAGGACAGATTCTACAAGATTCCCATCCCCTAACTTCCAAAGGAATTTATAGGTTTCAAGATCAGAAGAGGGAACTATCTGCACGAGCTGTAGAGTAGGTAATCGTAGTCCTTTTTTAAGCTTTTGGCGGAGCAATTTGCTCAGATTGGACATGGATTCCCAATCAAGAACTGTTTTTTTGTATACCCAGTCAAACAGCTGGCGAGCATGAAACTTTTTTTCCCCATGAGCCTCCAACCAATCAGTAAGCTCTGAGTAAGTTAAATCACAGAAATTGACCATCTTTATTTCACAATGTTATTTTTTTAAAAAATATATCATAAAATTAATTATTTGGCTAAAGAATTTTTTGAGAGGAAATATCTTTGACTTAATGTGTTAATTAAATATAATTTGCATTAGCATTACAATTAAACCGGGAGTTAATCATGTTGAAAAAAATAGTATTTTGCTTTTGTACAATCCTTTCCTTTGCATCTTTTGCAGGATATGCAGATGAAGAGGTAGAAGACAATATTCTCTCTTGTAAAGGTTGCGATATCCTAGCAGCTGATGATGACAATAAGGAACCAAGAGCTCCGCAACACTGGTGTTAAGAAGAAGATTTTAAACCCAACTTGCATCTATATTCATAAGGTGCAAGTTGGGTTTAGCTTACCTTCAAAATTTCTTTTCGCTGCGAAAAAAAGCGATCCTAATATTTCTCCACCATAATTTTATAAAACGAAGGGCATCTTTTTGACGAAAGAGCCATTGAATGGTTGCCACAGCTCCATAGTAGCGCCAAATTGTCACGCAGGTTTCCCAAAAATGTTGTAAAATCATCGATCGGCTTACCCAGCGTAAATCGTAATCGGTCAAAATGCGATGAATAGATTCAGTACGAAACTCAGGATGCATCATATATCTACACAATAAATCAAAACCTCCACGCACATGATACTTTGCATTAAATTTTCCCAGTTCTCGAAAAGCATCAATGCGAAACCAGCATGACTGCAAACTGGTAGGTTGTTGTCCATTTTTCAATAGTTCAATATTTAGAGAACGATACAAACTTTTGACCTGCGATTTTCCATCACGCAACAACGTTCCACAATAAACTAAATGAGGCTGGTTCTTTTCAATTGCTAGACTCATCATTTGCTGCAATGTAAAACGAGAGATATAGAAGTCCCCAGGAAATAAGCAATTAATATAGCGACCAAGCGCATGGGAAATTCCTTTATTGAGCATCTCATAACGCTGAGCAATAGGTAACGAATAAATGCGTATTTGATCCTGTCGAAAAGCTTTCACTAGTTCCAGCGTACGGTCTTTCGACCCTCCATCTACGACGATGATTTCAAAGTTAGGATAATCTTGCTCCAACAAACTTTCGATCGTTAAAGCGATTGTTTGTGCGCAATTAAAAGTGGGAATAATAATACTCACTTTGAGCCATTCGCTTGCAAGATAAGCAGGCTTTTCTTGATGAAAAGCTTTCCTTCTTTCAGGAGATTTTGTTTCGGAAGGGATAATGCTCATAGTCCAAATTTAAAGGATATAATGGTTACCTGTAAAGAAAGGAATTCTAATTAATCCTAAGAATCGCCTGTCCGAAAATCCCCTTCCCTTGCCCCTGCCCGATTAATATTGTTTCTGAGCATTATTTAGAAGCACTTTTTAGGCAAGGGCAGGGGCACGGGCAAGGGGAGAGAATAGGTATTGCTAGATAAATTATTTTATATGTAAAATTGTTAATAAAAAGAGTGAAAAATGATTACTTTTCAAGAAATTTTAAGGCGTTTATCCCAGTTTTGGGAACAGCAGGGATGCATTATTCATCAAGGTTATGATCTTGAAGTAGGTGCTGGAACATTCAATCCTGCAACCTTTTTACGCTGTTTTGGTCCCGAACCCTATCGTGCAGCCTATATTGAACCCTCCCGAAGACCCACAGATGGACGTTATGGCACAAACCCTAACCGCCTGCAACACTATTTCCAATATCAGGTAATCCTTAAACCGTCTCCTCCAAATATTCAGGATCTCTATCTTCAATCGCTAGAGGCCATTGGTTTCAAACTTGATGAACATGACATACGTTTTGTACATGATGATTGGGAAGCACCTACCCTTGGAGCCTGGGGATTGGGATGGGAAATCTGGATGGATGGAATGGAGGTGACACAATTTACCTATTTCCAATGCGTGGGCGGCCTCAATTTAAAACCCATTACCGGCGAAATCACCTATGGGATTGAACGTTTAGCCATGTATTTGCAAAAGGTGAATAGCATCTATGATATTCAATGGAATGAGGAAATTAAATATGGCGATATCTACCATCGTAACGAGGTAGAATGGAGCCATTATAATTTTGAGAAGGCTTCTACCGAAATGTGGTTTCGCCATTTTAATGACTTTGAAAAAGAGGCTCAAAAACTGATGGAAGCTGGATTACCCTTGCCGGCCTATGATTTTGTGATGAAAGCTTCTCATGCCTTTAACATTCTCGACGCGCGTGGGGCTATTTCTGTTACCGAACGTACAGGATATATAGCACGCATTCGCGACCTTACTAAACAAATTGCCGAAAGTTACTCGAAAAGTCGAGAAAATCTGAACCATCCCCTTCTAGGTAAATTTGCCCCTGCTGAAACTGAAGAAAACATCATTGTAGATCCTACCATTCGTCCTATCGAAGAGGAATTTAAGGCCATTGACCCCAATAAAAAAGAGGATTTTCTTTTGGAAATCGGATCCGAAGAATTACCCGCCTCTTTTGTACCCATAGGCTGCCATAATCTTGAAAGGGCCTTTAAAGCATTGTTAGAGAAAGAAGGACTCTCTTATAGCTCAATCAAAACTTATGGTACACCTCGACGTCTTGCTATTTATATTGAAGGTTTTCCCTATGGCAAAGCTTCTCAAATAGTGGAGAAAAAAGGTCCTCCTGTTGAGCAAGCCTATGAATTAGATGGTACTTTAAAACCGGCGGGAGAGGGTTTTTTTCGTTCGTTAAATATCGATCCAATCCCTTTATCCCTCATTAAAAAGGGCTCTAAAAAGACCGTAAAAATTCAACAAATCAAAGGCATCGATTACCTCTTTGCATACATAGAAACTCTTGAAATATTAACTGCGGAAATCTTATCAAAGCAGTTACCAAATCTGATTTTAAGTTTGGACTTTCCCAAAAAAATGCGCTGGGGCTCCTTGGATATTACTTATGCCCGCCCTCTTCGCTGGATTGTTTGCTTACATGGCAACCACATCATTCCCTTTAGAGTTGGCGATATTCAATCCGGACGCCATTCCTATGGCCATCGACAATTGCGTCCTTACGACTTTTCATTAGTAAAAGCACAGGATTATGTTCCTATTTTAAAGCAGCATATGGTGATGGTCGATATGGATGAAAGAAAGGCTGTCATTATAGATGAACTAAATCAATTGGAAAAATCTTTAGATGCAAGAATCATCAGTCGCGAAAAGGTCATTCCTCAGGTTCTTAATCTCGTTGAATGGCCTCAAGTGACCTATGCAACCTTCGATAAATCATTTCTTAAAGTCCCTAAAGAAGTACTGATTTCAGAAATGGTGGAACATCAGAAGTATTTTCCGGTAACCGATAAGCAAGATCGGCTCAAAAATATCTTCATTATTACTGCCGATAACAACCCTTCTGACTTTATACGTGCAGGTAACGAACGTGTCCTTTCAGCACGACTTTCCGATGGAGCATTTCTTTTCGAACATGGATTAAAAATTCCTTTTGAAGAATATAATGAAAAACTCAAACATGTCACTTTCCAAAGCAAGCTTGGCAGCGTTTATGATAAAGTCAAACGCATTATCTTACATGTGGAACTTTTGCAAAAAACATTAGGTGTTGGCGACCTTACAAAAGCTATTCGCGCCGCTCTCCTTTCTAAGGCTGATTTAGCCACAGAAATGGTTTATGAATTCCCTGAACTTCAAGGAATCATTGGGAAATATTACGCCACAGCTTCGGGAGAAGATCCAGAGGTTGCCCAAGCAATCGACGAACATTGGATGCCACGAGGGGAAAATGCTCCTTTACCTGAAACCACAACGGGGATGCTGGTCAGTCTTGCAGATAAAATTGATAATTTGATTGGTTGCTTCTGCGCGGACTTAAAACCCACCTCCTCCAGTGATCCCTATGCTCTGCGACGCCAAGCTTTGGGTATGATTAAAATCCTTATTAAGGGTAAATATCGTCTTCCTTTAATGGAAACCCTACGTCAATGCTTCGATCATTTTCCTGCTTCTTTAACAGTGAATAAAGAGCAGCTTTTGAAAGAACTTGAAGCTTTCTTCATTAACCGTGTCAAAACGGTTTTTCAAGACTATGATCTATCCAAAGATGAAATTGAGGCTTCGATCTCCTACAGCTTCAATGATATTTACGATGCTTTTTGTAAAGCCAAATCCTTGCATCAATTTCGCTTAACAAATAAAAAGTTTCCTCTTCTTTTTGAGGTCTACAAACGCGCCAAAGGGCAGCTTGCCAATATGCATAGCATCGCATTCTCCTCAGAGCTGCTAAAAGAAAATGCTGAAAAAAATCTAAATGATTTACTCAATCAAAAGCAAATGCAGTTCAATCAAACAATTTATGCTCATGATTATGACAAAGCCTATGAATTGATTGCCGACATACAGCCCGGCATAGCACAGCTTTTCGATGAGGTCAAAATTCTCGCGGATGATCCTAAAATACGTGATAACCGCATCGCCTTATTACAACGTGTTTTTGGGATGTTCTCGCAATTGTTAGACTTTAGCAAAATCAATGAAAAATAATATCGATCACCACAGAGTCACGGAGAACACAGAGGAACAAAATTAAATTGCTGCGGCAATTTAATATGGTCTATCGCTTCGCGAAAATGGCATTTACCCATATACCTTGAAACGATGAGTCTCCGACAAATTGCCTCGCAATTTGGAGGTGCTCTTATTTTCTGTGATCTCTGTGACTCTGTGGTGAATATTTCTTTGCTGTTTTCTTTGTAATTTTTCTCTGTGGTATTTTTTATTTATGCTATAATGGAGTCATGAATAAGCATTTAGTTTTCTATGATGGCAATTGTGGTTTATGTGACCATACAGTACAGTTTCTGTTAAAACATGATACCGCACAAAAATTTCTTTTTGCCCCCTTACAAGGCATAACAGCTGCAAAAACTTTGCAAGAACTTCCTGCAGAATATAAAACTTTAGATACTCTCATTCTTCTTGAAAATTATGGAACTTCTGAACAAAAATCCTTTGTTTTAGGAAAAGCAGCTTTTCGTATATTGTGGCTTCTAGGTAGTATGTGGAAGCTGATTGGATGGATTTCTTTTCTTCCTTCATTTTTGTATGATTGGGGCTATCGCATCATTGCACATTATCGACATCAACTCTTTTCACAAGAAACATGTTTTGTACCTAATGAGCAAAATAAACATCGCTTTCTTCCTTAAAACCCAACTTGCACCCTAGTAGGTCGCAAGTTGGGTTGGAACTACAGTTTTTTTTCTTGAGATAAATTCAAAAAACACCTATCAATAGTGTTTCTTTTATAAACTGCTACAGGAAGATAATATGAAAAAAACTTTGTACTCACTTTTTAATGTCTGCTTAAGCACATGTGCGCTAATTTATCCTTTTGATAATTTATTCAGCATCATTCTTTCTGCAGATACTTACAATGAACGGCATATTGAAAAACAACTGAACAAGCTATTGATACCTTTGGATGCAGCAAGTGTTGTTGCCGATATTTCTTTGCTTCCCCTTTCAGAACAGAGACGCGCTCTAAATGATTTGTCGGGCGAGCAATACGCAACTTTAGTTCAATCCAATCAGGTGGCTTCTCAGCAATTCATGCGCAGAATGTTTGAACCTTTGCGTTACGAAAGCTTAGGATTGCATTGCGGCGAATGCTGCGATCAATATCAAATTTGGTCAGCAATCGGTGGAGGACAAGCTTTTCAAGGGAGTTCCCACGGCGCAAGAGGTTTCAAATTAAGCGATTTTAATATCGCCGTAGGCGCCCAAAAACCTCTTAATTTTCAGTTTCTGAACTCTTGGTTAACAGTGGGTATCGCCGCGGATTATGAAAGAGACTACATTCGCTTCAAGCAAGGGGGCCGCGGCAGAGCAAATAACTGGCAAGGTGCCTTCTATTATATGTGGAACAACTGCCGTTATTATTCCTTCTCAGCTACTATTCTTGGCAGCGATTGCATAAGAGTTAGACGTCACATTGAAATTGGCTACCTTCATAGAAGACCACGCAGCAAAGCACGTATCACTCAGTGGACTTCCTACAGCGAAGCAGGCTTAAACTTCCATTGCAACTGTTTTTATATACAACCCTTCGTAGGCATTGAATATGCTTACTATCGACGCCACGCCTTAAGTGAAAAACATGCAAAATCTCTCAATCTTCATATTCGAGGCAAAAACGTGAGCGCCACTATCGGCCGTTTGGGAGCTCACCTCACAACTGCATTGCCCTACTGGGGTCTTTTCTTAAGCGGTGATATCGCTTGGAGATACCGCTTTAATTTCTTACAAGAACGCTTCAAAGGCAATTTTAGAGATTTTGGTTCGAGATTTAGAATCAAAGGGCCTCATCAGAAACCGCATGGTGTCGAGGGAGCCCTTAACATAGCTAAATGCTTCTGCGACTGCTGGCAGACCTATATCGAAATTGCAGGTGAAAGATGGGACCGCTATAGCGCTTGGAACCTTTCCGGCGGTGTCGAATTAGTCTGGTAAAATTTCTCTTTCACGGGCTACGCATTCAGGGGCTACGCGCCCCTGAACACCCGCGGCAAAGGGCCAATGGCCCTCTGCACACCCTAAGCGGTAACTTGTCATATACGCATCAGGCTATCAAATATTTTTAACATAACAAACAAAAAACAGGAACGGCTTTGCCGCCAGGATTACTCGCTGCGCTCATAGCAAGAAAAACACAAAATTCAACACAAAGAAAATGACAAAGATTAATACAAAGAATTAATAACTTTAAAACTGGTTAAATGCTCCTAGGGGCACCTAGATTGAACACTATTGTAAGATTTTCTATCTTTATCCTTTGTATTTACTTTGTAGTTTTCTTCGTGGTGAATTTTTGTTTCTGCAGTCTCAACAGCTCGTGGATTAGCGAAACGAGCGATCCTGCCGGCAAAGCCGATCCTGTTAAATTTTTAATTTTCAATCAGAACAGAATAAACCCAAATAGTTATTTTGTTAATTTTTGTTAACAGATATTTTGATAACCTAATGCGTATGTAACAATTTACCGCATGCATTCCACACGCTTCGCGAATTTGATATAAAGTTTATACTACTGCTGTTTTGCTGATGATATAAAATTTGATACCCTTCACTTCCAGTATTTTGCCAGTTTCCCCCAACTTTATAGAACATTCCTGACTTTATAGAACATTCCTGATAAACCCATAATTTCCTCATAAAAGATTTATTTTCAAACAGTAATACCATCATTATTTAATTTTTGGTGAATTCTTTCTTAATTCATTATATTCTTTAACAAGAGCTAATACCTCCTCTTCATTACACTGTCCACTCTGAATCTTCATCTTAATTTTTTCGCAATCTTCCATCCAATTTCGATTCAGAATTTTTTGTAATGTTTCTAGAAAATGGGCTTCGGCTTTTTCTTTATTAATCTTTTTTTCCAATAACTCTTCGATCAAGGGTTGCCCTTCAGGATCATCTAATTTGAGAATCATGGAGATTGTATCGATCGTCTCATTGTTCTGAAATAGATCTAGTAGGGTTCTATACAATTTACTACAGATGGGCACATGGAAATCTTCTGGCTTTAAGTTATTTTGGGCTAGGGATAAAAGACGCGCCCGCTCTTTGGATAAAAGGAGTAACCAACGCAACAGATCCAATTCTAAAATGCGATCGGGATCAATCGTTTCTAATCCGATACTGGCAGATTTTTTGATATATAAATTGGGTGTATAATTTTGCTCTAACAGGAGAGTATTCTCTGAAATCTGTGTGAGATGTGCTAATTTTCGCAAACTTTCTTGTACCATAATCGGTTGATTCCAGTTGCGGATCTGCCTCGCAATTGTTTCCACAAGCTGATTTTTGGCAGCAGGAGAACGGACATCAAGGCTTTGAGAATAATGTTTCACTAAAAATTCCAAGTAACCAAGGGTATTCCCTATTAATTGTGCAAATGCTTCAGATCCTTTTTCTCGCAAAAAAGCATCAGGATCGAATCCTTTTGGCATCTGGATAACTTGTACCTCTACCCCTTCGCGTTGAAAAAGATCTCCTATTTTAATAGTAGCCTCTTGTCCGGCATGATCATTATCCAAAGCTAAGTAAATAGTCATTACCCCCAAATTTAACAATTCTTTGGCGTGTCCTTCTCCAAAGGCTGTCCCTTGTCCAGCCACAGTATAATCAAAACCTTCCTGTATGAGACGTAAAGCATCGATTTGCCCTTCCACAATAATAGCCTTGCTCTCTTTGGCAATACGGCGCCGACTATAGTTCAAGCCAAAAAGAATACGCGATTTTTTAAAAAGAGCCGTTTCCGGAGTATTGATATACTTACCCCCAAAAGTTTCTTCTTTATACTTGCGAGCTGAAAATCCAATGACCGCTCCAGACGCATCACGAATGGGGAAAGTTATTCTATCCGAAAAAAAATCGCGCCAACGGCCTTCTTTACTTTCCGTAATTAACCCTGCTGCTGCGAGTGTTTCATCCTTGATGAATTTGGCATGCATGATCTTGCGAAAATATCCTCCCTGTCTAGGCGCTAGTCCAATCTGAAAACGATTCATAAAATCCAAATCCAGACCTCTTTTATATAAATATTGGAGGACCTCATGGCCTTCAGGAGTATATAAAAGATAAAAATGGTAGAAGCGGCAAGCTTGCTCAAGTGCCTCTTTGATTAAAGTTTTGCTAGGTCCTTTTTGAGTTTCCAGATCCTCTAAATACTCGAGGTGGACATGAAAACGTTCAGCTAGATTCTGAACAGCATCCGAAAAACTTAACTTCAGATGACTCATCAAAAAATGAATGGCATCTCCGTGGGCACCACATCCAAAGCAGTGATAGTGCATATCCCCTTTCTGAATCATGAAAGAGGGCGTCTTTTCATCGTGAAAAGGACATAATCCTTTATAAGCCGATCCTGAACGTTTTAAATCTATATGGCTGCTTAAAACATCCACAAGATCGATACGCTGGCGCAGAGCTTCTAAGCTTTCTTTGGTGAATAAGGGCATGAACTTAATCTTTTATCTAGATCGACTATATTTATTTAAAGAGTTAAAATCAATAAATTTACAAAAAATTTATAATGTTTTAATATTCCTTTTTTAAAATAGTAGAAACTCTAGGAATTTTCATGCAAAAGATACAAGATACATATAAATTTTGGCCTTCCTTAACAATCGATGAGCTACTTTTACCAGAGGTTCTTGATCCTTCTTTTACGGATATCTTGAAAAAACTTGCATTTGATTTAGGTGCTGCTGCCGATAAATATACCTCATTAAGTAGGGAAGAATTCAAGCTAACTTATGAAGGTCGCCTAGAACCTATTAAAATTGAAGGGCATGCTTGGAAAACAGCTCTTAAAGTCATGAGCTATTTTCTCACGTTAGGCATTCTGCCCATCGTAGCTCTCGTTGCTAAAGTTTTATATAAAAATTGGTGTGAAACCGAATTTGAAAGATTTCATGCTGGAGCGAAAGTGAATCTGGAGCCTCAAATACAGCAACAAGAACCGGAACCTCAAATACAAAAACAGGAAATAAAACCTGAGTATTTTCCAAAGGATCTGGGATTACCTCCTGAGACGGAATATTTTTTTCCAAATTGGGACAACCGGATATATATGAAGGACTGGCCTCTCGGAGACTATGATCCATCGGACATGAGCAATGAAGCACAATTATCACGAGTCACCTGTCCATTCTACAAATATCACGAGGGAAAAACATCCATCGGATTTAAAATGGGTAATATCGTTCATGATAACTCAGCTGTTTTAGTCAATGCAGCCAATGCTCAGTTGGTCAGTGGAGCAGGTGTTTGCGGTTCATTTTTTGATCATGCCGGCCAGGGAATATTTGATGAATGTGTCCAGATTAAAAAATCGCTTGGAAATCTGTACGCGATTCCCATAGGAGAGACTGTATTGACCTCTGCAGGAAATTTGAAACAATTTGAATCTGTCAAAGCTGTCTTACATACAGTGAGTCCGAAAGGAAGTGATGCCCATAAAGAAAAACTGATGGAAGATGCCATTCTGAATAGCCTGAAATTGGCAGCTGGTCTAGAAGAGAATAAAGCCTATATTAGTGATAAAAAACTCCCCAAAGAAGATAAATATCGTTCTATTGCCTTTCCCGCACTAGGTACAGGGATTTATCGATACCCAAAACCTTTAGCTGCCGAAATAGCTGCAAAAACAGTTAAAAAATTTGTTCAAGATCACCCTGATGCTTTTGATGAAATCAACTTCATTTTTTCAGATGACACAGTCTATTATTATTTAGACGCTTTTAATAAGATTTTTAAATAAATCATTGAGTCCCTGGGGAAAAAAGAAGAATAAAAAGATCCCACATGATATGGAGTGCGGCGACTTGTCGCCGCTTTCATAGGCATCGACTTGTCGATGCTTCTATATAGTTTGAACAGTGATCTCTAAGTGGAACCAGGAACTGGTGACACTTTTCTGCTGCCAGTTCCTGACAGATGATTTTGTTCATACAGTACCGTGGGTTCGCTACGCTCACCCAGGTCTTACATCTGAAGCAGCTTTCGCTGCTAATTACCGCTTCGCGGTAAGTGGCATCGACAAGTCGCCGCACTCCAAAAGGCTTACCGACACATTTTTTTATAGATTATTTGTTATCTAAACTCTATAATAATCAACATATTAAGTATTGGATTTAACAATGGAAGCTCCTAATAATTTTTCTAATAAACGTATTTTTGAGGGTAATGATGAACCTCAAATTAAATTGGCAAAGTACTCTAATGACTGTGAGCAGATTGATAATGCCAAATCAGAAGGTGATAGTGCCTTTTCTGAAAAACAGTATCAAACAGCTATCACACAGTACAAACTTGCACTGAAGTATATACGAGACTCCGATCAAGAGTATGTTAATACTGATCTGCATTGTCGTATATATAAAGCAAAAAGTTATAGGTATATAGGAAATTTTGACAAAACACAAAGGAGTTTAGAAAAGGTTTTACTAATTGACTCTTTTAACCTTAGCGCTCTAAAAGAAAGAGCGAAAATTTCTTCAATTGAAAACTTTAAGGAATCAGTCTCTTTTCAACAAAAATCACAGATCTCTTCAATATTAATGGATTATTTTATTTCATTCCTAAATAAGCCCAAAAATACAAAAGTACAGCAAAAATTTGAGGAGTGGTGTTCTTTTCTCCTAAAAATGGATAAGGATGATATTGACGCAGTTTATTACCAAGGCATGATTCATTTGAAAAATAAAAACTATGGAATTGCACTAGACTGTTTCACTAAGATTTTATCCTTAGAACCTAATCATTTAAGTGCGATGCTTTGTAAAATGGTTTGTTATAAACAAACTGCTCAATCCGAAATGCTTAAAAATCAATTAGATGTAATTTTACAAAAGTTTCCCAATCCTTTCATCGAAACCTTGAATGGAAAAAAAAGTTTGAATCAGATAGCCTTAGAACGCAATCTTCTTTTTCGACCTCTGATCCTAAGTGATGTACCAAGTCTTATTTTGGCTCATCAGAACCTCAGTCGTGTTCTCTCAAGTTATGATCAATTAGATTTAGATGCATTAGTTTCTATTTGCAAAAGCCATAATCGATTTGAAACTCACCCTTCATCCTATCAGTTTCTTGCCATTCAATCCTTTGATTCTATTAAACCCAAAGCTTTAGCAACTTTTTGGATTGAAACAATTCCAGAAGAAGAACTTAATACTGAAGGAGATAGGAAATCTGATCAACAAATTTGCACAATTGAAGCCATGTATGTAGCAAAAAAACATAGAAAAAAGAAACTCGGTTCTTTATTTTTAAGTTATCTCATTAGAACCGCTATGGAAAATAGGTGCGATAAAATTGTTTTGTCCAGTTCTGCCGAAGCACTTCCTCTTTATTTTTCATATGGCTTCATAAAAAATGGCTATTCTCAAGAAAAATGGAAAACACTTTCTTTTGAAGATAAAATGAAACTTTGCAATAAAGAAGATGGTGTAGAAGATTCTGAACTTTATTTAGATTTAAATGACCCAGAAATATTAGAAATTATAAAAGCAAAAGATACTCAAAATTTTATTCATGGAAAAATCATTTGATTGCACAGTATGAGTAGTAAGAATGGAATTGCGCCTCATTATAAAAAACATGATAGGCAGGATCGCCTTCGACTAGGGTGTGCAATTTAAGCATTAAACAGTGATAATTTTTTCATACTTTTCATCCTGTTTTTTTATCCTGCCTGCATAGCCGATCCTGCCTATCCTGTTATTTCTTAATGTTGTGCCTGAATTTCCATTATTAAGTTGTTGAACACAAATATCTTATTAATCAAACTGTCAAAGTCGTGAATAAATAATGTTCTTAATTTATGTCTATTTTTCAATAATTCATTTATAGGATAGAATCCGAAATAAAGCTCGGAAGTTTCTTATGAATGATTATCTCCCCTACATGGAATTGCTTCATTCTCAAGAAAAATCCATGATTGACCTGCTACAAGATTGGGTGAATATTAATTCCGGTTCAGACAATCTTGAGGGCTTAACAAAAATGGCTGACGCTATTGAAACAGCCTTTTCATGTTTAGATGGAACCTTTGAGTCTATTTTTCTTCCTCCTCGAAAAAAAATTAACTCACAAGGGGAATTGATTGAAGTTCCCCCCGGGGTTGCTCTTTCGATAAAAAAACGACCTGATGCACCTTTCAAGGTTTTACTAGGGGGACATTTAGATACCGTATATCCTCTTTCCAGTCCTTTTCAAACAGCTGAAAGACTTGATCCTGAAATTTTGCGCGGCCCCGGCGTAGCCGACATGAAGGGGGGTCTTGTCATTTTGCTGAAATCCTTGGAAACATTTGAACGCACCCCTTTTGCCAAAAATGTAGGCTGGGAAGTATTGATCAATCCTGATGAAGAAGTTGGCTCACCCTCCTCAGAACACCTCTTTACTGAAAGAGCAGCCCAATATCACATGGGTCTGCTATTTGAACCAGCTTTTCCGGATGGATCCCTGGTAAATGAACGTAAAGGTTCGGTTAATTACACTGTCATTGCTCACGGAAAAGCTGCCCACGCAGGGCGCGACTATTATGCTGGACGTAATGCCATTATAGCTATGGCACGTTTTGTCCAAGGAATTGAAACATTGAACGATCGAAATCGTAATATCACCGTCAACGTAGGTTCATTTGAAGGAGGAGGCCCAACAAACATTGTTCCTGATAGAGCTATTTGTAAAGTGAATATACGCATGCACAATCCAAAAGATTTACCGATCATTTCAGCGAAAGTTAGAGAAATAATTAAATCCTGTTCAACGCCCGATGGAATCACCTTTGAATTATACGAAGAAACCAACAGACCACCAAAAGTATATAATAAGCCAAATCGTCTACTTTTCGAGGCATTAAAAAACTGTGCTCTTCAAATAGGTTTGAATCTTAAATGGCAGCCTAGTGGAGGTGTCTGTGATGGTAACATTTTGTCAGCAGCAGGACTGCCTACAATTGACACTTTAGGAGCTGTAGGTGGGCATATTCATACTTATGATGAGTTTATCATTATCCCAAGCCTTGTCGAAAGAGCTAAGTTGACAGTCAGCTTTCTCATGCAAGTGGCTGAACATGATTACAAGGAAGCTTTTATATATGACTGAACTATTAGTTGCTCAACAACTTTTACAAGATCCACGTATTGCTCAGGCAAAAGCCCTACTAGCTTCCGTTCTTGCGGAACATCAGCAAAAAGTACACGAGGTTCGTCCTCCTCATCCTGATCTTAAAGAAAGCTATGAAAAGCTTTTGCATGAATTTGCAAGCGTAAGAGGTAACAAGCTTTTTTTCCCTTATATAGGGAGTGGAATAGGAAATGGATCGCTTGTTGAACTTCTCGATGGGAGCGTCAAATATGATTTCATAACGGGTATAGGTCCTCATTGTTTAGGACATAGTAACTTAGAATTATTAAAAACCGGTATTGATGCAGCCTTAAGTGATATCGTCATGCAAGGCAATCTTCAACAAAATGCTGATGCCTTAGAATTCTGCCAGCTCTTAATAAAAGCTTCGGGACTTGAACACTGTTTTCTCACAACAACAGGGGCTATGGCTAATGAAAATGCTTTAAAAATTGCATTCCAGAAAAATTATCCTGCTAACCGTATTCTCGCCTTTGATCGCTGTTTTATAGGAAGAACACTGGTGACCTCTCAAATTACAGATAAGCCCGTTTTCCGTGAAGGTTTACCTATTAACTATGCTGTGGATTATATTCCCTTTTATAATCCTGAAAAGCCGGAACAGAGCATTAAACTTTCCACTGATACACTAAAGAAATGGATCAAGCGTTATCCTAAGCAACACGCTGTCATGATTCTAGAGTTAGTGCAGGGGGAAGGAGGATTTAATGTAGGCTCTCGTGAATTTTTCACAGCACTTATTGAAATTCTTAAAGATAATCATATCGCTGTGTTTGTAGATGAAATTCAAACTTTTGGTAGAACATCTCGACTTTTCGCATTTCAACATTTTGGACTTGATCCATTTGTAGATATTGTGACAATAGGGAAA
This sequence comes from uncultured Parachlamydiaceae bacterium, assembly GCA_963833865.1. Taxonomy (GTDB): domain Bacteria; phylum Chlamydiota; class Chlamydiia; order Chlamydiales; family Parachlamydiaceae; genus Neochlamydia. Next base: position 496,002 of record CAWHZN010000011.1, read on the forward strand.
TTAGCGCAAAACTGTGCCACCTTATTTCGCTCCGCATATTCCCCTAAACCTGGTCTTTTAAGCCAGACATTTATCGGCAGCACTTCGGCGATTCGAGCGGGAAAAAAAATTATCGAAACTCTTTTGAATGAGAATTATTTTGGCCCTCAGGGAAAAAATATCCATATTCAGCAAGTGATGATTGAACATTTAGAAACCATTTCACGGCGACATCCTTGCCTAATTGAAGGTCCTTATGGAATAGGAACTATGACTGCCTTTACTCCATTTGGAGGACACAGTGTCAGCGTCAATGAATTTGTGCAAAAGCTCTTTGAAGCTGGTGTAATGGCGTTTATTGCTGGCAGCGAGCCAACGCGAGTTCGTTTCCTAGTTCCTTTTGGTATCATAACAGATGATGAGATCGCTAAGGCTATGAAAATTATTGAACATACCTTAATCCATTTTGAACCCTCATCTTCACTCAAAGGAAATCGTGATGTACATCATTAGACCCATTAAAGCGAAAGATCTCGATACTTTTGAGGAATTTGCTAAGAAATCCTCATTAGGCGTAATCAATCTTCCCAAAAATCGGGCGGTACTGAACGAAAAAATAAAAGATTCACATCGTGCATTCCATGCATTAATAAAAAAACCTAACTTTGAAAATTATATCTTCGTACTTGAAGACACTGCCACGGGTGAGTTAGGAGGAACCTCCAGCATCGTTTCTCGTATGGGTATAACAGAACCCAATTATTACTTTCGCATAGTCACTATTGCTAATGATTATACCAAGAAAACTATGCAAATCCTAACACCCGTCAGCTATCCTATTGGACCTTCCGAAATCTGCGCTCTGTATGTAAAAGCACAATTTCGTTCGTGCGGTTTAGGCAAACTGCTGTCATTAAGTCGCTTTCTTTTTATTGCTAATCATCCCGAACGGTTTGAGGACTATACTGTAGCGGAAATGCGGGGGTATTTGCAGGATAATCACTGCCTCTTTTGGGAAGCAGTCTGTCGCAAATTTCTTGATATTAGTTATGAGAGGCTATGTGAGATGGAACTTGAAAGCAGGGCTTTTATTCCAAGCATCATGCCTAAATGGCCTCTTTATGTCTGCTTGTTGCCAAAAGAAGCACAAGAAACTCTAGCAAAAACCCATGATAAAACCATACCCGCTTTGACAATGCTATATAAGGAAGGATTTACCTTTACAGGAGAGGTCGACCCTTTCGATGGGGGACCAAAACTTGGTTGTAAAACAGCCAATATTCAAACGATAAAATCCAGTACTACTGCTATTGTGGATACAATTGACAGTAACCTTTGCGATGACAGAACCTACATTATAGCTAATACTAAAATCGATTTTCGTGCCTGCTACGGAAATATAATTATTATTAAAAAGAGCTTAGTTGCTCTTTCTCCTGAAGTAGCACAGGCGCTAAATGTGGATTTAGGTGATGAAATCCGGTTTATAAAGTCCCCTCCAAGAGAGGTAACATGACGTTTCAATCTTATAATCCGGCTACTAAAGCGGTCCTCTGGCAAGGTGCAGAAGCTGGAATAAGAGAGGTTGATTTAGCCTATCAGAAGGCGGCGAAGGCTCAGGAATTTTGGCCTCAGTTTACGCTGCAAGAACGTGTTAATTATCTACTCAAGTATAAAAATGTTTTATCTCAGGTTCAAGATTCTCTTGCAGAAATCATTTCGAAAGAAACAGGTAAGCCATTTTGGGAATCTAAATCAGAAGTTTCCTCAATGATCCATAAGGTGGATATTTCTATCGAAGCCTATACAATACGTTGCTCAGAAAGAAAACTTTCTCAGGCTTCTTTTAATTCGCTTACACGACATAAGCCTCACGGGATTGTGGCTGTTTTTGGTCCTTATAATTTTCCTGGGCATTTACCCAATGGGCACATTGTTCCTGCTCTTTTAGCAGGCAACACCGTCGTTTTTAAACCTAGTGAATCAACCCCTCTCGTAGGAGAGTGGCTTGTCAAATACTGGTTGGATATTGGCTTACCAGAAGGGGTTCTCAATCTTGTTCAAGGAGGCCCCAAAACAGGAAAACTTGTGGCTTCACATCCTCTCCTCAATGGCCTTTTTTTTACAGGCAGTTGGTCAACAGGAAAAGTGCTTCTAGAACAATTTTCGGGACATCCCGAAAAAATACTGGCCTTGGAAATGGGAGGCAACAATCCTCTTATTTTGCACGATGTTAAAAATATTGAAGCAGCTGCCTATCTTACTATTCAATCCGCCTATATCACTACAGGCCAGCGCTGCACCTGTGCGCGACGTCTCATTATAGTCGAGGGAAACAATAGTGATCATTTTATCAAAACACTGAATGAGCAGATCAAAGGTATTTCTATTGGACCCTACAATCAAGAGCCTGAACCTTATATGGGCCCATTAATTTCTGAAGCAGCAGCCCTAAAACTTATCGACGCGCAAACCAAACTAATTTCCTTGGGAGGTATTCCTCTACAAACCATGTTTATGTATGCTCCAGGCACAGGATTTATCACCCCCGGTTTAATAGATGTCACACCTATTTCCCAACGTCCCGACGAAGAATATTTTGGCCCGCTTTTGCAACTTATTCGTGTAGCTTCATTAGAAGAAGCTATCCATGAAGCGAATCGTACCCAATATGGCCTAGTAGCTGGCCTATTTAGCGATCATCCGGAATCTTATAGTCAGTTTTACAGACAAATCAAAGCAGGCGTTATCAATTGGAATACTCCCCTTACTGGGGCTAGCAGCTCAGCCCCTTTTGGCGGGATAGGCCATAGTGGAAACTTCCGTCCTAGTGCTTTTTATGCGGCAGATTACTGTTCCTATCCTGTGGCTTCTATGGAAACAGAATTAGTCAAATTACCAGAAAAAAAATTCCCAGGACTAAAGGCATGACGAAAGCTATGGAGATCAATTTTGATGGACTGGTCGGTCCTACCCATAATTACAGTGGACTTTCTTATGGAAATATTGCCTCAATAAAAAATCAACAAAGGATATCAAATCCAAAAGAGGCTGCCCTACAGGGACTTAAAAAAATGAAATTGTTAGCGGATATGGGTATTCCCCAAGCTTTATTGCCTCCCCATGCACGACCCTATCTCCCCCTTCTTCATGAAATAGGTTTTACAGGAACGGATAAACAAATATTAGCTCAGGCTTATAAAAGCGCTCCTGAACTGATATTTACGATTAGTTCAGCAGCTTACATGTGGACTGCTAATTCCGCAACAATCTCTCCCTCTTCCGATACACTTGATGGGAAGCTACATATAACCCCCGCCAATTTATCTAGCAAATTTCATCGATCTATCGAAGCGCCATTTACCCAAAAGCTGTTTGAAACAATTTTCAATAACAAGGATTTATTCATTATCCATCCACCCCTACCGCAAAGTCAAACTTTTGCTGATGAGGGTGCTGCCAACCATAACCGTTTTTGTGACGACTATTCACACAAGGGCATCGAACTGTTTGTATGGGGTCGCTATGGTTTTAAAGATAATCCCTATGGCCCAACTAAATTTCCCGCTCGTCAAACTTATGAAGCTTCGCAAGCTATTATAAGAAGACATCAATTAGAAAGTAATAGCGTTATCTTTGCACAACAAAATCCTGTTGCAATCGATGCAGGTGTCTTTCACAATGATGTCATTTCTGTGGCTAATGAGTATGTTTATCTCTACCACGAAAAGACCTTTTTGGATACACCTTCAGTAATAAGAGAACTTTGTAAAAAAATAAAAAATCTGGATTTAATTCAGGTACCTGAAAAGCAAATATCACTGGAAGAAGCAGTATCTTCCTATATGTTTAATTCTCAAATTGTCACCCTTCCTGATAAAACCATGCATTTGATCGCCCCTGTAGAATGCCTTGAATTTCCCATCATTAACAATTTTTTACAGGAAATGATACAGGACCCTTCTAATCCTATTGCTGCCATCGATTTTTTAAATCTACAACAAAGTATGGCCAATGGAGGAGGTCCTGCCTGTCTTCGTTTAAGAATTGTCCTCACAGATAAACAACTCAAAGCTATCCATCCGTCCATTTTATTAAATGATGAACTCTACAGTAAACTTACGAGCTGGATTGAAAAGCACTATCGCGATCGCCTTCATCCTCAAGACCTCGCTGATGAACAGCTGCTTTGTGAAACACAGGATGCACTTCAGGAACTGACAACAATACTGCAGTTGGGATCAATCTACTACTTCCAGCAGTAACAGGATAGGCCCAATCCTTGCCCCAAAATCCCCTGCCCTTGCCCGAAAAAACCCCTGCCCGTGCCCGATTAATATTTTTTCGACGCTGTATCAAGACGGATGCTATACGAATTAACGAATTTTTTCACAGCCTCTATATAGAAATTTTTCGGGCACGGGCAAAGGCACATACGCGTTAAGCTAAGCTTTTTGTTAGCCCTAATACTGTCGCCAGTTCCTGACTCACTATTTACCATATAGCATACCATAGGCTCACTTTCGTTACACTCACGGCTGCCACCTATAGCAGCTTCGCTGCAAAAGCCCACTGCGGGTTTCGTTTATCTACAAAAATATTGAAGAGAAGTTCCGCACTTCTTTCAATAAATAATGTACTGCTATCGATTTAAACCGCGAAGCGGTCATTTGCGACGTAGTCGCCACAGAAGTTAGCCGTGGCTTAAAGCAAAGCGAGGAACACTCGGTGTATCCATGAAAAAAATCAAGCCAGGAACTGGCGACAGATATTATAAGCCAAGTAAGCTAAGTAATACTTGTACATAACTCATTAATTTCTAATTCATTATAATAACTATTACTCATCCGTACATTTTTCCGTAAGGAAAACCGTTTTCGTTTATCCATGCAAAGCCTCCTTGGAATATCTTCAAGTAACTTTTCTATAAATGAATCCATTTTTCCTTCTTGTAAAGCTATAGCAAAGGCGTGATCTGCTATTAAATAGTTCGTTAGTTTGTAGCAACTTAATTCTCTTCCCAATGTAAGAGCATATAACATCAGTGGTGGGGATATTGAGCCAAGCAAAAGAATCATTATCAATCTTCCGTACAGAAAACAATGAAAACGTTCTTTATTATAGCCTTTAAATATATGAAGCTTTAGGCAAGATTTCCACTGTTTAAAAATGAGTTCTATTCTCCAGCGCGCTCGATATGTGGCCATTACTGATAGACTAGAAAGCATTGTAACGTCAACGTTGGTAATAAAAATGCAATATTTTAACAAATTTGTCTTCTTTTTACTTACCATAGTCCCATGTCGTTGAGCTGATCTATTAGCCTCTCTTCGTCTTTTATTAACAGCTTCTTCACTCATTAAACAGGCTACCAATCGCACAGGATGTTTTTCTTTACCTACGAAAACTTCAATGTCTACCACTCCTCCTCTCCGTATATGTTTATCTAAAAACTTAGCTAGGTCAAGGGGTACTGTAGCTTCCTTGCTTTTATAAACATCCTCATTGACTTTCCAACGAGAAATATAATATGACCCTTTCTCTTCTATCTCTTGGAGGTTCTTTAAAACAAAATATCCAAGATCTCGAATGACAAGATCGTCTCTTTCAAGTATGGGAATTAAACGTCCAGCTAAGCTCTGATCTGGTTGATTGCCTGAAAAAAAATCAATATCGATAATTTTCTCTGACAAGTAATCAAAAATATAGTCAATTTTTACAGATGCCTTGCTAGCAACTCCTCCTGAACCTTTAAAGTAAGCACTTAATTTTTCATGAAGCTCTGCTCTTGTGCTATCTTCTATCAAAATACGATTAAAACCAGACAAATTTTGAAGCTCCAATAAGCCAGCCCAATCTTTTCTCACCATTTCCTTAAGGACTTTTCCAAAACATGCTTTCATAAATGCTTCAGCTCCCTTTGAATTGATCCTCTGTGCCAATGCAGGAGCGCTTAAGTTGCATTCTTTATTAATTTTCTGCATTCTTACAGCAAGACTATTTAATGTTTCTGCCTCTAAAAAGGCATTAGGCACCATCATAGCTCGTGCAAATTCATATTCTTTAATTTGACTTGTTGAACGCTGAATGAATCGACTTTCTTTTGATAGCTTATTACAAAAATTTGGGCTGACAATTTCTTCAAATTTTGCTAATATCTTTTCAAGATCTTGCATCTTATTCTCCATCTTTACTTTAAGTAGGGTTTCGATGGAGAATTTTTTATTACTTTTTCTTTTAAAAATCCATATTTTTTTTAATTTAAACGACTTAATGAATTAGCTTAACGCGTATGGGCAAGGGCACGGGCCTTAGCATTACCCATTATTTTAAAATTTTTGCTATAAGAGCTTCCTTTTAACAATAAAAGGAGCTCTTTAAATGAATTACACTAATACTCAGGAATGGGCTACAAAGAATTTTGGAAATGCTCTTCTCTTTAATAAGAAAAAAGTAAATAGACTTGTAAGAATTGCAACTAGACTTGCGGAAGCAAAGGGAACCAGCCTTGCACGCCTTTTTGATAACTGGTATGATACAAAGGCAACATACACCCTTCTCAAACAACCGGTTATGACACCAGCAAGTATTCAGAATCCTCACAGAAAAATAGCGTTTCAAAATATAGAAAACTGGTCTGGGGATATTCTAGCAATTGAAGATTCTTCGGAATTTGAGTGGAATCATAAAGCCCCTATAGAGGGATTAGGACCTATTGGCTCTGGAAGAGCTTGTGACCAGGGATTCATTCTTCATTCTACTTTAGCACTAGGTATTAAGCATAATGGAGGATTAGAGGTTTTAGGCCTTCCATTTCAACAATATTATGTTCGACTGCCCGTAAGAGAGGAAAGAAAAAGAAGAGGACGAACAGAAGATGTAATTGAAACAGATCTATGGAGAAATATAGTTAAAGAAAAGGGATTGCCTGCAAAATCAAAAGTTATACGAGTTTGTGATAGGGCAGCTGATATATATGAAGTTTTAACAGAGACAAAAGAGTATGGTTGCAGCCATATAATTAGGCTAAAACATGATAGAGTAGTTTTGTCAGAAGGTTTTCAAATTAAGTCTTTAATGACTAATCTCAAAAGCATGGGGCAAACACAAATTGAAAAGAGAGTAAAAGATGGAACGAAAAGCGAAACCATCAAACTTAATTTTAATTGGCAGAAAGTTATTTTAAGAGCTCCAGAAAGACCAAGAGTCAAACTTTCATGTTTAGAAGAAACAGTGGTGCATGTGTGGGGGGAGACTGTAAATGGAGAGAAAATAGAATGGTTTTTATATACGGATTTAGAAATTAATTCGCTTGAAGATGCAATTAAAATAGTACAATATTACAGTCTCCGCTGGACGATTGAAATTTATCATAAGATATTAAAAACAGGATTAAAAGCAGAAAATTTACAACTCGAGACAGCTCATGCGATATTTGCGGCCATATCCATAATGAGCATAGTAGGTTTACGAATCTTAGATTTAAAAGAGCGTTTACGGATGAATCCCGAAGCTCCAGCTAAGGAAAGTGGCTTAGATGAATTAGAGCTTAGGGTGCTTGGAAAATACTTAAAAAGAGATCTGAAAACAGTCAAATGTGTAGCTCTAGCAATAGGAAGATTAGGCGGTCATCAAAATAGAAAAAGCGATGGAATGCCAGGTATTTTAAGTTTGTGGTGGGGTATGAGTAGGTTTTTAGGAATAATGGAAGGTGTTCGCCTTATGACAAATTAATTTTATGAAAAAAATGGGTAATGCTAAGGGCACGGGCAGGGGACTTAAAAGACAATACCCTTATAGACGAGAGATTTCTCAGGGTCCAGAGTCACTAATTGTCCTTCTTTTAGAATTCTGCTGGCACCATCCGCACGAACTATAGCGGATTTACCTAATGACTGCGCTATATGAATGGCAAACTTTTCTGACTCCACATCATCAATAAGATTTTGCAAAATAATACCAGCTGATTCTTGAATCAATGGGATGAAAGACTCATTACATTGCGTCATCACCAAGAGTTGTCCTCGTACTTCATAGAGTTTTTTGGATTCGGCTGAAAGCACAAGCGTCACTTTTCCATGAACTCTCTGACCAATTGAAGTATGTCCGCGCACTAAGACATCCCCAATACTTTCTACCATCATCATATTGGTTGTGCCTGAAATTCCGAAGGGTGATCCGGCTGTAACAACAACTAAATCTCCATTGCTAACCAGTTCCATCTGAGAAGCGAAGGTGCTAATGACTTCGAAAGCTTCAATTAACGTTTTTGACCCCCCATTGAGATAAGGGATGACTCCCCAATTCAACGCCATCTGGTAATAACTTTTTTTATTGGGTGTCATAGCTATAATCGGCATTTCCGGCCGTAAGCGAGCAATTAAACGAGCAGTGGTTCCTCCTGTAGTAAAGGCAAAAATAGCCTTAGCTCCGGAACTATATGCCGTTTTGACTGTTGCTAAAGTGACAGCAGAGGGTACATCATGATACACCAGGTCTGCATGAAAATCGAAAAAATCGCGATAATTAAAGTCTGCCTCTGCATCACGTACAATACTACGCATCACATGTACAGTCTCTAAAGGATACTTTCCTACAGCTGTTTCACCTGATAGCATAACCGAAGAAGTACCGTCATAAACAGCATTGGCCACATCAGAGGCTTCCGCACGTGTTGGGCGTGGATTATGAATCATCGATTCTAACATTTGGGTAGCTGTCACAACCGGCTTGCCGGCTAAGTAACTTTTACGAATCATCATTTTTTGTAGAACGGGTACTTGACTAAGGGGAACTTCAACACCCAAATCTCCCCGAGCAACCATAATTCCATCCGCCACCTGGACAATACTATCAAAATTTTGTACGCCCTCACTATTTTCAATTTTAGCATACACTTGGATATCGGATTTTTTTTCCTCGTCCAGAAGACGTTTAATAGATAATACATGATCGGCCGAGCGAACAAAAGAGGCGGCAATCACATCGATATCATGTTTACAGCCAAAACGAATATCCGCCATATCAGTCTCAGTGATTGCCGGAAGGCTTAGTTTTGCGTTGGGTATATTGACACCCTTTCCGGATTTAAGAACTCCTCCATTATCAATTTCTATCGTAACACCATCCGCATTGTAATCCACAACATGCGACGAAATATAGCCATCATCGAAGAGAACCCGCGTGCCTATAGCCAGATCTTTTAATATATAGGGCGGATTTACATACACCCCATGTGGGCCACCCTCAACAGCATGCTTGAAGAGAGACCATTTCTGCCCTGAAGTCAAAGCAATTTGTCCACCGGATATTTTTCCAATTCTGATTTCCGGTCCTTTTGTGTCTAATATGATGGCTATGGGAACGTTTTTCTTTTCACGTGCTTCTTTTAGATTATTAATAACAACTTCATGTTCTTCATGGGTTCCATGGCTGAAATTGAGGCGGGCTGCATTCATGCCGGCTTCAATGAGTTGAATCATTTTTTCTATGGTATTGACCGCAGGACCGATAGTACAGATAATTTTTGTTCGAGTTGGCATATATGCTCTGTTATCTTTGTTAGTTTTTTATCATAACTCATACGATATTGTTTTCAAAATAAATCCCTATTTTGAATCTCATAAAGGATGCTATTGCAATAAAGCCACAAATAAATTATTTATTTAAATGAATTCCAAACAGGGAAGATTCATGTTATTTAATTTGAGAATTTTAGAACTCTTAATGGTGCTATCTTCTCTGCTTGTTCCATTTGGTCTCCCTGCTGAGATCGAACAGGTCACTATTAAATGGACACCAGGATTATGTCAAACTTCATGTATCCGTGGTTTAGAACGGCAATTTCACAGAGTAAAAGAGGTGACCTATGTAGAAATAAACGGTTCAGCAGGACTAGCTATCTTAAGATGGGACTCTAAGATTGCTTTTTCCTATCGTCCGATAGAAACAGCCATGGCGATGATTGGTCTGAGCATTGATGATATGAATATAACGGTGAGGGGAAACATAACCTATGATGGACGCGATGTGATCCTAACCTCATTAGGAGATCGTACTCAATTTTATCTTGTGAGTGCACCTCCAATGATGGCTTTAGAACTCCATCTACCTCATATTCAGCCCTTAAATGTTCAAACCAAAAGAGGGCTCATTGAAGCCGGACAGAACCATCAAGTTGTTAGCATAACAGGACCTTTATTTCAGCCAGAAAAAGCGCCCCCCTTCTTTCTCGTTGTGGACTCATTAAAATAAGTCGATAGTTATCGCAATATATCAATCCCATATGTATTTCTCATCATATTTGATATGGTATTTTTTCAAAAGGGTTCTATATTCGTCTTGAAATGATATTTTTTTATGATGTTCGTCCTGATTTTGAATATATTTTCGCACGCGATCATAATTCGATTGTCCAATAGAAAAAGCCCCATAACCGTTTTGCCAGCTAAAATTATTATAAGTTTTTCCTTTAGTTTTAATCCATTTGGATGACCCCTTTTTGATCTCTTCTACTAGCTTGCATAAAGGCAATGTCCTTGCCAAAGAAATTAGGAGATGAACATGATCATCAATACCACCTATTTCATGTAGGTGGGATTCGCACAAACGGGAAATCCCTGTGATGTAGTCATAGAGATCTTTTCTAATATCCTTTAATATAAGAGGCTGTCGATTTTTTGTACTAAAAATAATATGGATTAGTAAGCTTGATAATGATTGAGCCATTTTAATCTCCTGCAGCCTGTCAGGCTGCAATATTCTTTTATCTAGGACCCAGGGCGATGCCCTGGGCTATTGCACCTTCAGACCTTCGGTCTGATTGATAAAACTAGTAATAATTCCAGGTAAACGATTTTTTTGGAAGCCAAAATGACTTAGGCGCATTAGTCCTAGGCTTCCTTGGATCCCTCTCCTCTGATAATCGCCTTTAGGTTCAGGAAATGGTTAATTTCAGGCCTTTGTTCAGACCGAAGGTCTGAAGGTGCAATAGCCCAGGGCATCGCCCTTAGCATTACCCATTTTTTTCATAAAATTAATTTGTCATAAGGCGAACACCTTCCATTATTCCTAAAAACCTACTCATACCCCACCACAAACTTAAAATACCTGGCATTCCATCGCTTTTTCTATTTTGATGACCGCCTAATCTTCCTATTGCTAGAGCTACACATTTGACTGTTTTCAGATCTCTTTTTAAGTATTTCCCAAGCACCCTAAGCTCTAATTCATCTAAGCCACTTTCCTTAGCTGGAGCTTCGGGATTCATCCGTAAACGCTCTTTTAAATCTAAGATTCGTAAACCTACTATGCTCATTATGGATAGGGCCGCAAATATCGCATGAGCTGTCTCGAGTTGTAAATTTTCTGCTTTTAATCCTGTTTTTAATATCTTATGATAAATTTCAATCGTCCAGCGGAGACTGTAATATTGTACTATTTTAATTGCATCTTCAAGCGAATTAATTTCTAAATCCGTATATAAAAACCATTCTATTTTCTCTCCATTTACAGTCTCCCCCCACACATGCACCACTGTTTCTTCTAAACATGAAAGTTTGACTCTTGGTCTTTCTGGAGCTCTTAAAATAACTTTCTGCCAATTAAAATTAAGTTTGATGGTTTCGCTTTTCGTTCCATCTTTTACTCTCTTTTCAATTTGTGTTTGCCCCATGCTTTTGAGATTAGTCATTAAAAACTTAATTTGAAAACCTTCTGACAAAACTACTCTATCATGTTTTAGCCTAATTATATGGCTGCAACCATACTCTTTTGTCTCTGTTAAAACTTCATATATATCAGCTGCCCTATCACAAACTCGTATAACTTTTGATTTTGCAGGCAATCCCTTTTCTTTAACTATATTTCTCCATAGATCTGTTTCAATTACATCTTCTGTTCGTCCTCTTCTTTTTCTTTCCTCTCTTACGAGCGGTCGAACATAATATTGTTGAAATGGAAGGCCTAAAACCTCTAATCCTCCATTATGCTTAATACCTAGTGCTAAAGTAGAATGAAGAATGAATCCCTGGTCACAAGCTCTTCCAGAGCCAATAGGTCCTAATCCCTCTATAGGGGCTTTATGATTCCACTCAAATTCCGAAGAATCTTCAATTGCTAGAATATCCCCAGACCAGTTTTCTATATTTTGAAACGCTATTTTTCTGTGAGGATTCTGAATACTTGCTGGTGTCATAACCGGTTGTTTGAGAAGGGTGTATGTTGCCTTTGTATCATACCAGTTATCAAAAAGGCGTGCAAGGCTGGTTCCCTTTGCTTCCGCAAGTCTAGTTGCAATTCTTACAAGTCTATTTACTTTTTTCTTATTAAAGAGAAGAGCATTTCCAAAATTCTTTGTAGCCCATTCCTGAGTATTAGTGTAATTCATTTAAAGAGCTCCTTTTATTGTTAAAAGGAAGCTCTTATAGCAAAAATTTTAAAATAATGGGTAATGCTAAGGGCATCGCCCTGGGTACATTATGCATGATTAATTGCAGCCTGTAAGGCTGCAGGAAATGGTTAATTTCAGGCCTTTTTTCAGACCAAAGGTCTGAAGGTGCATTAGCCCAAGCATCGCCCTGGGCACATAGGGAATGATTATTTTTGGGATGAAAAATTGATATTTTTCTTTTTGGTTGTGCCTTCTTCTTCGGTTTTCTTGATCTTGTCACTTGACAAAACAAAATCTTCGGCAGCCACTTCGGTAGATACGGAATTTCCTCCCCAATCACTAAAAGTCAGATCTTCTGAAATTTTGATAATATCCCCGGGTGCAAGATTAATTTTTTCGCGAGAGTCCTCAAAAGCAATCGTCTGAGGGATATTAAAATCGCCTTTATTCTTAAATAAAGGAGGTGCTTCAGCAAAGGTTTTTTTTACATTAACAAATTCTGAAGAATGAATCTTATCATAGGATTCTCTGGAGACGATGAAAAATTCATCGGAGGCGCTTACTTTGTTTCCCATAAAGGAGGCTATCGCAAACAAGGGAGCTAACAATTTCAGTTTAGAGCCCATACACCTCCTTTAACTAGCTTAACCGCACCATACCAGAATCAACTATTTCCAGGGAATGAATAATTGCTGTATAATAGTTTGTAGAAGTATAATTTTTTGTTCACTACATGGTATTTTGTGAATCATAAACAAATCCTATTAAAAAAAGTTAAGGTACACAACCTTAAGTCCATAGATCTCGCACTTAACACGAATGAACTGATCATCTTTACCGGTGTTTCCGGGTCGGGAAAATCCTCATTAGCTTTTGATACTATCTATATAGAAGGACAGCGGAGATATGTAGAATCCCTATCAACCTTTGCAAGACGACAACTTGGTGAAATGGCTAAGCCGGATCTTGAACATGCTTCGGGCATTTCCCCTACTATCTCTATAGAACAAAAAACTGCGGGACGTAATCCTCGTTCAACAGTGGGAACAATGACAGAAATTTATGATTACCTGCGGGTCCTCTATGCTCGTGTAGGGGTTCCACACTGCCCGGTAAGTGGAGAAGCTGTCTCCCCCCAAAGCCGAGAAAGAATTATTAAATCTGTGCAAAATCTTCCCCCAGGCACAAAGCTTATCGTGCTTGCTCCCTACGCGAAAGCTAAAAAAGCGGAATTTAAAGAAGATTTTCAGGATTTGATGCGCAAGGGATTTACTCGAGCTCGTGTAGATGGAAAAATAGTCACTCTTCAAGAAGAATCCGGACTTGATGGCAGTGTCTCTCATGATGTGGATGTTGTCATCGATCGAATTGTTGTTACAGATGAAAATCATTCACGCATTGCGGAATCTATGACTGCTGCCTTGAATTTAGGGAATGGAGTCTGCAGTGTTTTAGATGTAGAGGCTGATGAGGAAAAACTCTTTTCCATCTATGCTTACTCGCCTAAATCCGGCCTCTCTTATTCGTCGTTAGAACCGCATGACTTTTCCTTTAATAGTCCATCAGGCATGTGTCCTTGCTGCAATGGGCTGGGCATTGTAAATGAATTTGATTTAGATAAAATCATTGATCCCAATTTAAGCATTGCCCAAGACTGCTGCTCAATTGGAAGTTCCTATCAGACCGTTCGTTATGGAAATATTTATGATAATTTGGCAGATCTGTATGGATTTAGCGTTAAAACTCCCTGGAAAAAACTTTCAGAGAAAGCCAAAAAAGTTTTCCTCTATGGTACGGAAAAAAAATGGACACGTATGCATTTTGTGCATCCTATAACGGGTGCACGTTGGGTGGACAATATCCATTGGCGAGGGGTTTTGCATGAAGCCCATAGTCGCTTTGCTGAGGCTAAAAGCGATAGTTATCGCAACAAAATGCAAAAGATTATGCATTCACAGATTTGTCCTGAATGTCATGGAGAACGTTTAAAGCCTTATCCTGCGGCCACACTTTTGAATGGCAAGCGCATCAGCCAATTAGCGGCAATGACGATTGCAGAGTGCCAAGATTTTTTTAATAATCTCAAACTTTCTCCTCAAGATGAACTCATTGCTTCAGAGCTACTGAAGGAAATTCGACAGCGTCTACAGTTTTTAATGGAAGTGGGTCTGCATTATCTCAATCTTGATCGCACAGCCCCGACTCTTTCAGGCGGTGAAGCTCAGAGAGTGCGTCTTGCCTCGCAAATTGGATGTGGGTTAGTTGGCATTACTTATGTTTTAGATGAGCCATCCATTGGCTTGCATCCTCGCGATAACAAAAAACTCATTAAAACTCTTAAGCACTTGCGGGATATGGGAAACACGGTCATTGTTGTAGAACATGACGAAGAAACCATCTGGGAAGGAGATCGCATTGTAGATTTCGGGCCGGGTCCTGGCATACGCGGTGGCGAAATCATTCACAATGGTGATATTAAAGGGCTCCTGGAAAACAAAAATTCGTTAACCGGCAAATATCTCTCTGGAAAACTCACGATCCCAATCCCCAAAAAAAGACGAATCTCGCAAAAAGATATCTTACAGATCAAGGGAGCTGCACATCACAATCTTAAAAATGTTGATGCCCAAATACCCTTAGGCATCTTTATTGCTGTGACAGGAGTTTCGGGTTCAGGAAAATCTTCACTGATCACAGATATTCTTTACCCCGTTTTGTCTAATTATTTACATGACAGCGAATATTCTGTGGGTAAGCACGAAGAAATTCTGGGCATTGAGCACATTGATAAAGTCATTGCTATTGATCAATCCCCTATTGGTCGCAATCCACGCTCTAATCCGGCAACTTACATCAAGCTTTTTGATGACATCCGAGATCTATACACAAAGCTCCCTGAAAGCCAGGCGCGTGGTTATAAGCCGGGTCGATTTAGCTTTAATGTCAGGGAAGGATCCTGTCCACAATGTTTGGGGATGGGCATGATCAAAATCGATATGGATTTCATGGAAGACGCCTGGATGGACTGTCCTCTATGTAAAACGAAACGTTTCGATCAGGAAACTCTGTCGGTATTATACAAAGGTAAAAACATCTATGACGTTTTAGAAATGGATGTTGCAGAAGCTTTAGAATTTTTTGCCAATATACCCGCTATCCGTCATAAATTGGAAACTTTGCAAAAAGTGGGTATGGAATACATTAAGCTAGGACAATCTTCCACCACTTTGTCGGGGGGTGAGGCTCAGCGTATCAAATTGGCTAAAGAGCTCGCTCGACCTGCTACAGGAAAAACTCTATATATCTTTGATGAACCCACGACCGGTCTTCATTTTCATGATATTAAACACCTTTTAGAGGTATTACATGAACTGGTTGACAGGGGTAATACTGTTCTTGTTATCGAACATAACATGGATATTGTGAAAACTGCAGATTGGATTATCGATATAGGTCCTGAAGGGGGGTATGGAGGGGGACGAATCATAGCAACAGGCAAACCTGAGAAAATTGCAAACTTAGATACTCCTACAGGACATGCTCTACATGAAGCTCTTTTCCATGATATTTCGGGACGTATTGCTACTGCTTTACAAACAGCTAAACACAATCGCACAAAACATAAAGAACGTGAAAAACATCTTATTAAAGAAATTGCCGTAACTGATGCAGAACAGAATAACCTTAAATGTATTTCAGTCAATGTGCCGCGAGAAATGATCACTGTTTGTACAGGCCCATCCGGTTCGGGAAAAACCTCTTTAGCTTTCGAGACAATCTATGCAGAAGGTCAAAGACGCTATATAGAATCTCTTTCACCTTATGCTCGTCAATTTGTCAAACAAATGCCCAAACCTAAGGTGGGTCATGTGGAAGGTCTTTCACCTGCTATTGCTATTGAACAAAAAGCCCATGCAGGAAATCCAAGAAGCACCATTGGCACAATGACAGAAATCTACGACTATTTACGTATTCTTTTTGCACGCATAGGTATCCCCCACTGTCCTGAAACAGGCGAAGTCATTAAAGCCATTAGTAAGGATCATGTCGTAGATCGTATTATGAGTTATCCCGAAGGAGAGAAAATTCAAATTTTAACTCCTATCGAAGTGCGCAAAAGTGAACGTTTTGAGGAGATCATTTTGCGCCTTCAGCGCCAAGGCTTCTTACGTATTCGTCTCAATGGAGAATTCTTTGACCTGGATCAGGTGACGGATAATGTCTCCTTCGATCGTAAACGTAAAAATGAGTTACTCTTAATAGTCGATCGTCTAAAAGTTAATTCTACAATCAAAAATAGACTTTTAGAAGCTATAGAGAATGCGGCTCATATAAGCGGGGGTAAAATTATCGTCCTAAGAGAACAGCAGGAGATTCTTTTCAATCTAGCCTTTGCTGTGGAAAGCACGGGAAAATCTTACCCTGAAATCACACCGCATACTTTTGCTTTCAATAATGCAGAAGGAATGTGTCCTGATTGTTTAGGTTTAGGCTATCAGTATGGAGCCAACTTGATGCAAAAACGCGAAATTATGGAGCATTCTGTTGCAGGTTTAATGAATTTCCTTTGGCAGGATCGCTACAATACAGTCGCATTTGCCTTCGTGGAAGCCTTTTTGGAAGCAGAAGGTATTGATCTTTTTGCTCCTCTTAACAAAATCCCTACCAAAAAACTTCAACTGATCTTAAATGGAACGTCGGAAGATAAATGGTATTCTACCAATACCGGTTTGAAATTTCGTTGGGTGGGTATAAATAATGTGTTAGCAAAAGCAGGACGCAGCGCACACTCAACTATCCGTGAATCTATTACACCTCTTCTTGAAGAGCATGAATGCATGTCATGCCGAGGCTCACGTTTAAATCCTTTAGCACGACATGTCACCATTGCGAACATAGGAATTAACGATCTTTGTAAGATGCCTGTTGAAAAGTCTCTGTATTTTATCGAAAATCTTGAAATTGATAAAAAAGACAATAAAATTCTAGAAGAGGTGTATACTCAGCTTCTTAATAGACTACGCTTTCTCGCTGCTGTTGGTTTAGGTTATATTGGACTCGATCGTCGTGCCCCTTCACTAAGCGGTGGAGAGGCTCAGCGTATTCGCTTAGCTCGTCAGTTAGGGAGTGGTTTAACGGGCGTACTGTATGTTCTGGATGAACCCACCATCGGCCTACACCCTCGTGACAATGACCGTTTAAATTTAGCTTTGGAACAGCTTAAAAGATTAGGCAACACCTTGTTGATGGTGGAGCATGATCCTCTAACAATTGCCAAAGCCGATTACATCATGGATTTTGGTCCCCATGCTGGGGCAATGGGAGGACATATCACGGCCAAGGGAACTCTGAAACAAATCATGAAAAATCCCCATTCGTTAACCGGGAAGTATTTATCCGGCAAACTCAGCATTCCTATTCTTGAAACGAGACGCTCTCTGAGAAATGGAATGTTACAAATCAAAAATGCAAAAGCCAACAATCTGAAATCCATCAATGTTCAAATTCCTCTTGGAACACTTACCATATTAACTGGAGTCTCCGGTTCAGGAAAATCAACACTTATGCATCAAGTTATTTTACCTGCTATCGAAAAGGGGCTTTTTAATTCAAATGAGGTCTCATTAGAGTCCGGAAAGGTTAAGGGAATTGAGCTATTCGAAAAAGTAATTTCTATCGATCAAAACCCTCTAGGACATACGGTGCGCTCAGATGTGGGTACTTATGTGGATATCTTACCTCGTTTACGTGAGTTTTTTGCTTCTCTTCCTGCAGCTAAAGCTAGGGGCTTGCAAGGAAAGCATTTCAGCTATAATCATCGCCGAGGTATGTGCACAAACTGCTGGGGCTTGGGATATAAGCGCGTTGAAATGCATTTTCTCCCTCCAGTTAGAGTTATCTGTGAAGAATGTCAGGGTTTACGTTTAAATCCTGTTAGCTTAGAAGTGCTCTATAATGGGAAAAATTTTGGTCAGTATCTAGATATGACTGTGGATGAAGCGCGCCACATCTTTGAAAACCATCCTCGTATTACACGCATATTGGACACATTAATTGCGGTAGGTTTGGGCTATCTAAAATTGGGACAAGAAACCGCTAGCTTGTCCGGTGGAGAAGCTCAACGGATTAAACTGAGTCGCGAATTGGCAAAACGTTCAACAGGCAAAACCCTATATTTACTGGATGAACCGACTACCGGTCTGCATAGTGATGATATTAAAAAATTATTGCATGTTCTGCATAAGTTAGTGGATAAGGGTAATACGATGATCATCATCGAACATAATTTAGATGTGATCAAAAATGGAGATTTTGTAATTGATCTGGGTCCTGATGCAGGCGAAAAGGGTGGTGAAGTAGTTGCCACCGGTACACCGGAGGAAATTGTTAAAAATCCCAATTCCATAACGGGCAAATATTTAAAGGAAGTTTTGAAACCATGATAAGGGCCTTCCAGGGTATTTTTTGGATCTATTTATGTCTATTTTGCACTTCGCTTTGTTTTGCTAACGAGATCCCCTTGACATTGGAATTTGCAAAAACTTATGAAGAACGAACCTGGGGACTTATGCAGCGCACTTTTTTGGCTGAGAACCATGGAATGCTTTTCTATTCACCTAAAGGCCAGATCTGGATGTTTAACATGTTCATGGATCTTTCTGTAGCTTTCTTGGATGAAACAGGGAAAATCATCGGGATTGCAGAACTTAAAGCCTATCCTGAAATGATGGATTCTAGAAGACCCGTGAATCAGTTGCATGATTTAAGAAAATATCCAAGCAGTGACAAGGTTTACCGCTTTTTTTTGGATAAGAGTTATCCGGTGCCAAACAGGGCAAAATATGCTCTAGAAATGAATAGGAATTGGTTCGTAACACATGGGGTAAAGGTTGGAGATCAGGTCATCTGGCATGGCGAATCAACTCATGGCTATATCAAAACAGAATAGGAGAAAATATTTTGGAGTGCGGTGACTTGTCACCGCTTTCATAGGGATTGACTTGTCGATCCCATAAGGTAATCGCGACAAGTCGCGATTTAAAAAAGCGGTGACAAGTCACCGCACTCCATACCTACTTGGCAGCATCAGGCTTTTTTTCTGCTATAGGCTGTACTTTTGCGCGCTCATAGTGTTTCGAAGCCATTTTATAATAAATGATCACCTCTTCTTTGCCTTTTTCATTCAAAATTCCTTCGGCTAGTTTAAGATCATCTCCCCAACCACGCTGAAATAAGCGGACGCGTACATCATAAAATTCTGCAACAGCCTCAAGCTCATCTTGCAGTAGGTAAGTGCTATTTTTTCCTATGTAATGTAAATAAGCTTCAAAAACTCTCTTATCATACTTGAAATCTTTCTTGCGCTTATCTTGTTCTTTTATACTTAACTTTTTATAATCTTTTTTGTATACATCTTTAAGAAGATTTACTGTGACCGGTTTCATAAGCCCTTTTTTGACTTTAAGTAAATTTGTAAAATTCGGCGCGTCATCGGGATCTAAGAAGTAATTTTCTAAAGCTGTTTCTATCTTTGGAGGTAACTGTTTTTTATCAAAAGCTTGTTGTAAATACTTACAGAATTTTTTTCTTTCTTCTATGGCATCACAAATATAGTATCCATCCTGATTAGGCTCACCTACAAGAGCATGGAATCCGCACGACCCATCGGCAATTGTTTTCTCTGTAACTAGTTCAAACTTATCGTCAATGGCACATGGAAACTTTATGGGATCTTCCAAATCTTTTAAGAGCTCTTCAATCTCATGGTGAATTAAGCTTTTTTGGAGAACGTCTAACTCATACTTATTAT
The DNA here is from genome assembly GCA_963833865.1 of uncultured Parachlamydiaceae bacterium. Taxonomy (GTDB): domain Bacteria; phylum Chlamydiota; class Chlamydiia; order Chlamydiales; family Parachlamydiaceae; genus Neochlamydia. The sequence goes on from CAWHZN010000011.1 coordinate 516,182, forward strand.
CCATTTTTCTTTTATATTCGCAGTATTTATCACAGACCTGGTGGGCTTCGATTTTCTCACCTTTTTTCCCAGAAACCTTAAGATCAGCTATGATTTTTTCGACAAATTTGCAGTCATCCCAAAACGATTTTTTAAGAGCCTCTTGTTCGGCATCAATAGCCCACTCAACTTCAAGCTCCGGAGGGATCTCTCCATCTATTTCATCCCCTAATTCTGGTTGTTCCTTACCATCGACATTTTGAGCCAGTTTATCTTGAGCAATAAGGTTAGCCTTTTCTGCTGCTTTAGCCTGATCAGAACCATCTTTTAACTCAAGTTTGCGCAACCTTCCAATTAAACTAGGAATGGCATATTGAATTGCTAATCCTAGCGTGAATATAGCAAGAAAGATAGAAACAGTGACGACGATTGCCTGATGAGGACGGCTTAAGTTCTTAAACTCCCCATAAGAATTATAATCTTTAGGAGGTGGATTTTGTACATTTGCTGCCATTAAAAAACCTATTAATTTAAATCTTATACATAATAAATAGAAAAGAATAGCATATTAATGCATTTTATTAAAGGAAAATATTATCAAAGAGGATCTATAGGTAAATTACCAACGCTTTTTTTTCCATTGATAGAAAATAAGATTCTAGAGTAAAAGGAATTTCCATAAACATGAGTTTTATAATGGCAAAACCTATCCTTACTAAAAGAAAAGCCGATGCAATAGCTAATGGAGCTTTTCTGATTGGATTAGGTATTCTTTTATTCACCAATTACTGGTGGCCGGGAATTTTGTTAGTTTTGTGGGTTTCACTTTTTCTAAGACAATACCTAACAAATAGAAACTACGATGCATTCATATCCACTGTTATCCTTGTAGGTCTATTTGTTGTATCCTTCATTAAGATCAATTGGTCAGTCATTATTCCGGTCCTTTTTGTGATTGGGGGAATTTATCTTATCTTCAGAGAATACTTTTATTCTGAAGAGACTTTGGAAGAAGAAACTTTAGACGAGACTTCTGAAGATGCAAACCGAGATAAATAAGGAATCTGAGTTAAAAAGAGGTAAACTCATTCACTTGGCACAAATCAATGTACCAAAAAAAGGAACCAGACTCCTTTTATTAAGGAAGGATGATCCAGTGCGCTATGCATGGTATGAAGAATACCCATCCGGTATGGAACAAGCAACATCCCTATTTGCTCCGACAGCGGAAGAGGCTATTAGACAGGCTTATCTGAATTGGAAAGATCATTTCTTTAGAACAATCAATTGTGGGTTTCGATATACTCTCCCCGAAAGAGATGAACATGGCAACAATGCCCTCTTTCACCAAATGGTGGCCTCCTATGCTGCTATGAATGGTATTTATTTTGACGAAGATCTTGGGCATAATTGCTTTGTCAATTTTGCCTCTGATGAAGCAAAGAAAATATGGAAAGAATTGCAATCTCAAAAAAGACTTTAAAATTGTGAATATCTCTTGTTCAACATGTCATCAAAAATTCTCTATCAAGCCCTTAAAGGGAAAAGACAGACCTAAGTTTTGTCCATTTTGTAAAGCTCCTCTGAGAAAAAAATCGAAAAAAAGCACTGTTTATACTGAATTATCTCAATATGGAATCGATTCTCTCCTTACGGAATCCACAGTCTCGCTTATTCCAGGCCACGTTCCGGAAGAGAAACAGGTTCGGTTTTCCATTGGAAACTATAAGGTGTTAGAAAGTTTAGGAAAAGGAGGCATGGGCGAAGTTTTTCTTGCTTATGATAGCTCCTGTGGGCGACGAATTGCTCTTAAACGTATTAGAGAAGATCTTCTTTCACATAAACAAATTCATAACCGTTTTTTGAGAGAAGCTCATATTACAAGCCAATTGACACATCCTGCTATTATTCCTATCTATTCCATTCATGCTGAACCTAATGTTGTTTATTATATTATGCCCTTTGTTGAGGGAGAAACGCTCAAACAAATGCTCAAAAATGCTAGAAAAAAAGATAAATTGGGCATAAAAGCCGGCCAAGCGAGATCAATACCCTCTCTGATGCGTATCTTTCTAAGTATTTGCCAAGCTGTTGCCTATGCTCATTCTAAAGGCGTCCTGCACCGTGATCTAAAGTTGGAAAATGTCATTGTGGGAAAATATGGAGAAGTCATTATTTTGGATTGGGGACTTGCCATACTAACAAAATCGCCCTCATCCGACGACGACGTTTCTCATGAGGCTACCATTGAAACCGAACCCCATCCATTAAAGCATATCACACGATTAGGAAAAGTTGTAGGAACTATTGCCTATATGGCCCCTGAAAGAGCTTTAGGCCAACCGGCAACTGCACAAACCGATATTTATTCACTCGGAGTCATCCTTTATCAAATGCTGACCCTGCACCATCCTTTTAAAAGAGGCTCCTTAAAAGAATTTCGCAAACATATGTCGCAGGAAAAACTATTAGATCCAATAGAAGTGGCCCCTTATCGGGATGTTCCACGTATCTTGTCGAGAGTCGCACTAAAAAGTCTTGCGGTTCCACTGGACCATCGCTACAAAACGGTTAATGAGCTTATTCATGATGTGGAAACCTATCTGGAAGGTCGATCCGAATGGTTCCAAATTGCTGAATTACAAATCAACAATAAAGAAGATTGGGAGTTTCAAGAAAATGTTTTAATTGCTGAACATGCGGCTATCACATCGGGTGCTGAGATCTCAGATTGGGTAAGCTTAATGATTTCCAAAGCCTCATTTACTGAAAATACTAAAATTGAGGCTAGCATTAAATTAGGTGAAAAAAGCCAAGGTATAGGGATTCTATTGAGTATTCCGGAAGCTGTTGAAAGAATTAACTTAAATGATGGATATTGTTTATGGTTAGGTTCTGATTCTCATCCTTCTACAAAGCTTTTACGTTCCACTGTTGAGGTCATGCATCATACAGAGATCTTTTTGCAAAGGCACGATTGGTATCAAATACGAATTGAACGCATTGATCAAAATATTTATTTTTATCTCAATAATGTCCTACAGTTTTCATACATTAGCCATCTACCACTTGTTGGTACACATATAGGCTTACTGTCACGTGATGATGATTATATAATTTCCCCCATTAAAGTCTCTGTGGGGAATCTGAATATTCAGGTGAATTGTCTTGCAGTTCCCGATGCTTTCCTTGCTCATAAGGATTATACAACAGCTCTAAGTGAATATAGACGCATCGGTTATTCTTTTCCGGGAACAGCTGAAGGAAGGGAAGCGATGTTTCGCGCGGGAATCACCTTTCTTGAAGAGGCCCGCAATGAAAAGGATTCTAAGAAGACGCAGCAACTTTATGAGATGGCACTAGAAGAGTTTTGGAAGCTTCACGATACACCGGGTGCACCTTTAGAGTATCTTGGTAAGGCTCTTGTGTATCAATCTTTAGACGATTTTGATGAAGAAATCAAATGTTTTGAGTTGGCTTATCGCCGTTACCCCCATCACCCTCTTCTTCATGTTTTAGAGGAGCAGATTCTGTATCGCATGCTTGAAAGCTCGAGACATCATCGTAAAGCCACTTATCAGTTTATCCTTTTTAGCATTCGGCATATTCCTGCAATTAGCATGCAGAACAATGTTAAAAAACTTTTCCAAAGCCTTCAAAGGCATTGGGAACCTTTAAATTTCATGCTGCAGCTACCGGAAGCTTTGCTTTCTGATAAATTAAAAAACTACGATTTTGCCATTCGCTTAGCTTTTTGGACAGCGAAGCCTTATGTTCTCAGCGAAATCATCGATGATTTATCAAAATTGGACCCTTTTCCTACCACCTTATGTAGCAATGCATTTTTTGCATTAATTAAGCTTGGTAGCTATGTCCTCGCCAAAAACAAAGTAAATGAAGTTGTTAAAAGAATCGCTCCCCATATAACTCCTGAAATTTCACATGAAATGGACCTTTTAAACATTGCGATTCGAATGTATCAGCAACCGATTAGTCAATGCTTTGAGGATTTTCTCAAACTGTTTCACAAACCCTTTCTTGAAAAAAGTGAAATAAGAGTTTTGATGCATTTGATCAAATTTGCCTTAAAAAAACAGAACTATTTATTTGTTCACAAAGCGATAGAATCTTTAAATTCGTATGAAATGGATGATGAAAGTTCGTTAAAAATGAATTATGAATTAATTAGCGCTTACTTGGCAGAAAATAATTTGTTGAGGGCAGGTGAACTGCTTCAAAACTACCCACCTGAATGTTTAAACCAAGAATCAAACCCTCTTTTCTTTCTATATGGCATATGGTTATATAGAACAAAGGGAAGGGAAGCGGCAGAGCTGCATTTCTCAAGTGTTTTAGAAATTTCTTTTCCTCGTTCTTGGACTTTATTCAGTCACTTGATGAATTTTCATATCGATGAAAATCAGGCATGGCTTGAGAAAGCTTTCCTATGGGAAAAACGTCAGCTATATTCTCAAGCGACCCTATTTTATCACTGTATTGGCAATGAAGGAAAAAGCATGCATTTTGCTAATCTTGAAGCACAGCAATACGTTTACGCCAAGGCTTAAGCTAAAATTTTAGGTTGGGTAATATAGGTAATTTGGAGTGCGGTGACTTGTCACCTCTTTCATAGGGATCGACTTGTCGATCCCATAAGTTAATCGCGACAAGTCGCAGACTAATCGCGACAAGTCGCGATTTACAAAAGCGGTGACAAGTCACCGCACTCCATATGCTTCGCGCAGGGTTTTAAGCTTCTTTAGGTTTCGGAATTTTATCCAATACATTATTGATCACTTCTTTGGCCTTTTCCAGTCCCTTCTTGGCATCATTTACGGCTTGATCTAACATGAGTTTATTGGGTCCTTTTGCATCGCGGGAGTAACGATAAAAAGCATTGACACCACCAGCAACAAAAGCTGCAATTGGTAGAGCAATCTGACCTACAGGCGTAGCAGCTAAAAGAGTTGCAAGGGCAAACGTGATCAGTCCGCAAGCAACAGCGACACAGAAAGTTTTGAATAATACCCAGGTTTTTTCTTTGCCCGGAGCTGCTTTGAAATTTTTAAGGGCATCACCCACATCGTTCTTGAGGTCAACGAAAACCTGTTTTGTATTGGCACCCACATGCTTAATTGTTTCTTTTACGTTCATATAACCTCCAACTGTTTAATTAATCATCTTTTTAAAATTTTGCCTTTTTTTTATTAATTTGTCCAAAGATTTTAAACCGTCTTTCTCGTTTCCGCAAGATGATCATTGCCGGATGCGCTCTTAAACCACCATTCCATGGGCCATTTTCCGCAGTAAGGCGAATGATACGTTCTGTACCATCCTTACGTCTTTTAACTCGGCCAACAGGTTTAACAAACCGAACTGATAGATGGAAAATCATTTTACGGAAGCGTGAAGGCATTCTTACAATGAATTTAGCAAATCCTTCAGGCTGTGCATCCCACATAGCCATGGCGGATATTTCATCTCTTTCCTTAGGAGGAATCAAATGACGCAATTTTTTAAAGACCCAATCGGTGCAATTATAAATTAGGAATTGGAAATAAAAAGCATCATTTTCAATTTTCTTTTTGTCATTACTTATTCTTTTTAGAACGATCCTGGCATCTTTCTCCGAAGCAGGCCATGAAATAGCCTCCTCATCGCGCCGCATTTGATAAAAATTTTCATCGGGAAGTTGAATGGCCCCTTTTACAGTGTCAAAACCGACACGAATATATTTCTTTTTTTCTTTCTCAAAATCGGGAAAATCCCAAGGAAACTTACTTAGATAAACTAACCGACGTTTGCCATTTTCTAAAGGAAGAGCAATGCAAAGCATGGTATGTGTACCTGTCAAGTTTGCATGTACATATTGATTGTTTGCAATGATAGTAAATACCCAGTCATGTGCTTCAAAGGCGAGTTTATGCCCTTGTTTATCTTCAAAACGCTGTTTTGCTTCATCTTCTGTAATTTCTTCCGAACAAGGAACTTTTTTTATCCAATCCGGATCAGAAACATCGATACGTTCATAGTCATTTTTTACAGGATTAAACGCTCCCCATTCATTGGAGTTCCAGTTTGTAACGCCTTGGCCTCCTCCGAAATATTCCAGATTTCCCACTTTGTACATGCGTTCTTTGAAAATTTGAAAGACCTGTCCTATAGAAAGTTTATAGTCATAAGAAAGCTTGATTTCCTGCTTTTCATTCAAAATACTAAGTCGTTTGCCTTCAAAAGGAAGGGTAAGATCTTTATAAATTTCCTGTCCATTGTGAATCTCTTCAACTTGCAAATCTTCGCCACCATATTTTCCAATTTTATCTGCCAGCCCACACTCAGCAAGCTTTGTTATACTTCTTTGAAATTGGACAAATGCGGGTACACTGTTTTTTCCTAGGATGGACCAATCAAAAAATTTCTGTCGAATAAGGGGGTTTTCTGTTACAAGCTGAGCCCACTTGGTATATTGAGTAAGAGTTTCAAGCTGTTGGACTTCTTTAGCAGAAAGTTCTTCTGTTTTGAAAGCTATTTGAGTTTTTTTCCAAGCCTCTGTTTGCGTCTTTAATTCTTGATATAACTGAGGATCAATTTCGGTTTTTTTATAGAGATCGCTATACTGGGACCCAAGACGGTACTTTAGAGCCATTTTTTGAAGTTTTAAATCGAAAAGTATCTCTTTAACCTGTGGAGATTTACTTTGTCGAAACAGGTTCTTTACTGTCTTTGCAGTTTTAAGATAGGATTTTAATTGTGCTTGGCTTATGTCTTTCTGATTTTGCTCAACATAATCGAAAACATAAGCAAGTCCTTTTATCCAACCGATATGTTTTCGCCTCTCCCATCCAAAAAAATCACCGAAAATGAGACGAACTAATTTTCTAATTAATGTAATCAAGCGATTTTCTATATAAAAATGACCTTGATTATCGCATACAACACTCTTATTGGTTGAACGAATGAGTTTATCAAAAGCAAGACAATTATTAACTAGATCCATACTAACTATTTTTAGATTATAAATGAAAATGGGATAATATTACTTAAAGTTTACTTTTTTTCAAGCCTATCTTGCCGTTAATTACCACTCAGTGGTTCAATATGCAACAAAACCGCCTGTCTCTCTTGCAGTTTACTAAAGCTCAAGCTATACTAAATAAGAATTTTTATGACGAGTTTTTTCATGTCAGAGATAGAAGAACTACCTAAAGCTTACGAAGCTAAGAAAGTTGACGCAAAATGGTTTCATTTTTGGGAGAGCCATGGTTACTTCCAGGCGCATGCTCCCACTAAAAAAACACCTTACTGTATTGTGATCCCTCCTCCTAATGTGACAGGAAGTTTGCATATGGGGCATGCTCTCACTAATACTCTGCAAGATGTCCTCATTCGTTGGAAACGAATGTCGGGATATGAGGCCTTATGGGTTCCCGGTACTGACCATGCCGGCATCTCAACGCAAACTGTCGTAGAACGAAATTTAATTAAAACCACTGGCAAAAAACGGAAAGATTTCTCTCGTGAAGAATTTCTGCAGCATGTCTGGACATGGAAAGAAGATAATGAAAATCGCATTATCACTCAGTTGAAGAAGATGGGTTGTTCCTGTGACTGGTCACGCCTACGCTTCACTCTTGATGAAGGCAATAATCGTGCTGTAAAAACCATGTTCAAAAAACTTTATGATGAGGGTTTGATCTATCGCGGAGATTACTTAGTCAATTGGGACCCGATCACCCAAACTGCGATTGCAGATGATGAAGTTGAATACGAAGAAAAGCAGTCCTTTTTATGGTTTTTTAGATACCCTTTGAGCGACGGTTCTGGTTTTGTAAATTTTGCCACAACTCGTCCCGAAACGATGTTCGGCGACACAGCCATTGCAGTTTCTCCTAAAGATAAACGCTATGCCCATCTTGTGGGAAAAACTGTCCATCATCCTCTTACCAATCGGCATATTCCCATTATCGCTGACTTTTTTATTGATCCGGAATTCGGAACAGGAATGGTCAAAATCACACCGGCCCATGATCCAAATGACTACCAAATGGGGCTCACACATCAACTACCCTTTATCAACATGATGACCCCGGACGGAAAAATAAATGAAAATGGTGGCAAATTTGCCGGCCTGACTATGGAAGAAGCTCGTAAGGCTGTGGTCCATGAGATGCAGCAACTAGGTCTTTTCGAGAAAGCAGTTCCTCATGCAAATAGAGTAGGTGTTTCCTATCGTTCCAAGGCCATTATCGAACCCTATATGTCCAAACAGTGGTTCGTAAAAATGGATGGTTTCGCAAAAAAATTGCGCGCGGCCGTGACTGAAGAACGGGTAAGATTGATTCCTAAGAATTGGGAAAATACCTATTTTCACTGGATCGATAATCTTCGGGATTGGTGCATTAGTCGACAACTATGGTGGGGCCATCGAATGCCTATCTGGTATAAGAAAAAGAATCCTAGCCAAATGATCTGTTACGATGGCGAAGGAGTCCCGCCTGAAATAGAAAAAAATCCTCAGGATTGGGTTCAAGAGGAAGATGTTCTAGATACCTGGTTTTCTTCTGGCCTTTGGCCCTTTGCAACACTAGGATGGCCTGAAAGAACAGCTGAACTCAAGACTTTTTATCCTAATTCCGTACTCATTACAGGACATGATATCCTTTTCTTTTGGGTGGCACGCATGATTCTTATGGGAGAATATGCCTTACATCAAGTGCCCTTTCCGGATGTCTATCTGCATGGCTTAATTTATGGAAAATCCTATTGGCGCCTTCTACCTGACGGTGGGATTTCTTATATTACTGATAAAGAACGCTTGGAATATGATTTAGGCAAACCCTGTCCACCGGATGTTTATTCCAATTGGGAAAAAATGTCTAAAACTAAGGGCAATATTATTGACCCTTTAGAAATCATTGAAGAATATGGTACCGACGCCATGCGTATGGCTTTATGTGCTAGTGCCAGTCAAGCCCGCGAGATTGATCTGGATCGCCGTCGTTTTGAAGAATTCCGTAACTTTGCAAATAAAATCTGGAATGGAGCTCGTTTTGTTTTTATGAACTTGGCTGGCGATCAGCCTCTTACGAGTGAGGAATTTTCTCAAGGATTAAATGAAGAAATGCTTGCCTTGGAAGATCGTTGGATTCTTTCAGTCTTAAATAAAGTAGCCCGAGAAGTGAATTTGAAATTGGAAAATTATCAATTTGATCAGGCTGCACTAGAAGCTTATGATTTCTTTTGGAAGGATTTTTGTTCCTATTATTTAGAGATAGCTAAACCGGTCCTTTTTAGTAAACAAGGTACTCCTGAAGATAGAAAAAACAAACAAAAATTATTAGCTATTGTCCTCTGCCAATCCATGCGTCTGATTCATCCTATGGCACCCTTCATTAGCGAAGAACTTTTCCAAAGGCTTAGACAACATTTAGGAAATAGCATAAAACAGCCTTTTGTCGACCCTTATACTCAAGAAGCTATTGAGGCCCTGCATAGACCCGCTTGTATTGTAGCACCCTATCCCAAAATGATCCGTGAAGCTGACTGCCATCCCCAAATCGACCATGCTTTTGATGTAGTGGAGAGTGTTGTGTATACCATCCGTAATTTACGGGGCGAAATGAAGCTGCCAACAAATATAGCAACCGATGTTCATATCATAGCAGAGGAAAATAATAAAGAGCTTCGCCTTATCAAAGAAAATCTTGGTATCATTAAAGCTCTCGTAAAAATTAACCAATTAACAATTCATCAGTCGGAAAGTAACTTTGGACCTGCTTCTTCAACAATCATAGGTCATTTTAAGATCATTATTCCTATCCCAAATGAATTGCTAAATCAAGAAAAAGTGCGTCTCATCAAGGAAAGGGAACGTTTAGCTATTGCTGTAGAAAAGATGAAAATGCAATTAGGCAATAATGAATTTGTCGCCAAAGCACCACCTGCCTTAATCGAAAAAAATACCTCTCAGTTGGCTCAAAATGAAAAAGAGCTGCTTGCAGTAACAGAAAAACTAAACAAGATTCAAGAAAAAACATGAAACCCGTGCCCTTGCCCATACGCGTTAAGCTAATTCATTAAGTCGTTTAAATTAAAAAAAATATGGATTTTTAAAAGAAAAAGTAATAAAAAATTCTCCATCGAAACCCTACTAAAAGTAAAGATGGAGAATAAGATGCAAGATCTTGAAAAGATATTAGCAAAATTTGAAGAAATTGTCAGCCCAAATTTTTGTAATAAGCTATCAAAAGAAAGTCGATTCATTCAGCGTTCAACAAGTCAAATTAAAGGATATGAATTTGCACGAGCTATGATGGTGCCTAATGCCTTTTTAGAGGCAGAAACATTAAATAGTCTTGCTGTAAGAATGCAGAAAATTAATAAAGAATGCAACTTAAGCGCTCCTGCATTGGCACAGAGGATCAATTCAAAGGGAGCTGAAGCATTTATGAAAGCATGTTTTGGAAAAGTCCTTAAGGAAATGGTGAGAAAAGATTGGGCTGGCTTATTGGAGCTTCAAAATTTGTCTGGTTTTAATCGTATTTTGATAGAAGATAGCACAAGAGCAGAGCTTCATGAAAAATTAAGTGCTTACTTTAAAGGTTCAGGAGGAGTTGCTAGCAAGGCATCTGTAAAAATTGACTATATTTTTGATTACTTGTCAGAGAAAATTATCGATATTGATTTTTTTTCAGGCAATCAACCAGATCAGAGCTTAGCTGGACGTTTAATTCCCATACTTGAAAGAGACGATCTTGTCATTCGAGATCTTGGATATTTTGTTTTAAAGAACCTCCAAGAGATAGAAGAGAAAGGGTCATATTATATTTCTCGTTGGAAAGTCAATGAGGATGTTTATAAAAGCAAGGAAGCTACAGTACCCCTTGACCTAGCTAAGTTTTTAGATAAACATATACGGAGAGGAGGAGTGGTAGACATTCAAGTTTTCGTAGGTAAAGAAAAACATCCTGTGCGATTGGTAGCCTGTTTAATGAGTGAAGAAGCTGTTAATAAAAGACGAAGAGAGGCTAATAGATCAGCTCAACGACATGGGACTATGGTAAGTAAAAAGAAGACAAATTTGTTAAAATATTGCATTTTTATTACCAACGTTGACGTTACAATGCTTTCTAGTCTATCAGTAATGGCCACATATCGAGCGCGCTGGAGAATAGAACTCATTTTTAAACAGTGGAAATCTTGCCTAAAGCTTCATATATTTAAAGGCTATAATAAAGAACGTTTTCATTGTTTTCTGTACGGAAGATTGATAATGATTCTTTTGCTTGGCTCAATATCCCCACCACTGATGTTATATGCTCTTACATTGGGAAGAGAATTAAGTTGCTACAAACTAACGAACTATTTAATAGCAGATCACGCCTTTGCTATAGCTTTACAAGAAGGAAAAATGGATTCATTTATAGAAAAGTTACTTGAAGATATTCCAAGGAGGCTTTGCATGGATAAACGAAAACGGTTTTCCTTACGGAAAAATGTACGGATGAGTAATAGTTATTATAATGAATTAGAAATTAATGAGTTATGTACAAGTATTACTTAGCTTACTTGGCTTATAATATCTGTCGCCAGTTCCTGGCTTGATTTTTTTCATGGATACACCGAGTGTTCCTCGCTTTGCTTCAAGCCACGGCTAACTTCTGTGGCGACTACGTCGCAAATGACCGCTTCGCGGTTTAAATCGATAGCAGTACATTATTTATTGAAAGAAGTGCGGAACTTCTCTTCAATATTTTTGTAGATAAACGAAACCCGCAGTGGGCTTTTGCAGCGAAGCTGCTATAGGTGGCAGCCGTGAGTGTAACGAAAGTGAGCCTATGGTATGCTATATGGTAAATAGTGAGTCAGGAACTGGCGACAGTATTAGGGCTAACAAAAAGCTTAGCTTAACGCGTATGTGCCCTTGCCCGTGCCAGATAGTGTTCTAAGCCATTTGTAAAAGTACTTTTCGGGCACGGGCAAGGGCAGGAGATTTTATTCCTCACCGATGTGGATAAGTTCGTGCCACAACTGTTGCTTCCATTCCTCAAGGAGGTTTCCATTGCCAATTAAATCGACCTTATAGGTTAATATTCCTTTTGTCTCAAAAAAGTACTCATTGGCCACAATGTACATATAAGAATCACAGGCTTTTTTTATTGGAACATTCACTTCAATTTCACTGCGATTGCGAAAGCGAATACGAATATTAATATGTAAATCATCATAACATAAATAGGCACGCGGAATATTCCAAGAAACTAAAAGTTTCTGCCCTACAGGAGGGTTGATAAGCATAGGATCAGGGGTTTCAGCATAGTAGCTTGCCAAAGACTCTCGAGTAAAATATAGAGTTTGCACCGAAAGGTAGGTATTTTTTGAACAACCAACACAAAATAATAGGATAAGCAGTATTTTTAACATATATTTTGCAGAGCAAAATCGTCTGCATTGATCGCTTTTTTCCGTAAAGTTTCCAAGGAAATATCCTTTTTAATCATCTGATAAGCCCGGCGGACCAGATTTTCCGTTGAAGACCAGTCCAAACAGGCATCGGTTATGGAAACGCCATATTTCAAATGAATGGGTGAATTGGAAATTGACTGACTTCCCCCATTTAAATGACTTTCTAGAAGTACACCGCGAATAGATTGATTCCCTTCAATGATTTGTCCTACCACAGATTGAAATACCTGACATTGCTGCTCATACTTTCTTTTAGAGTTGCCATGTGAACAATCGATCAAAAGACGTAAAGGGAGGTTGACTTTTTTTAGTAGTTTTAATGCTTTAGAAACAGATTCTGGATCATAATTTGTCTCCTCATCGCTCCCTCGCAAAACTAAATGTCCATAACAATTCCCTGGAGTAGATAAGATTGATGTATGTCCTTTTTGATCAATTCCAATAAAATTGTGTGGTTGGGCACAGCACAGAATTCCATGAATAGCTGTTTCAATATTACCATCAGTCGTATTTTTAAACGCCATGGGTATAGGTAAGCCGGAAGCCATCTGGCGATGTGTTTGAGAAGCTGACGTACGTGCACCTATACAACCCCAGGTAATAAGATCATCAAAATAGGCACTTGAGGCAGGTTCTAGAAATTCAGCGGCAGTGGGAATTTCAAGTTGGTTAAGTTCTAGCAAAAACTGTCGCGTTAACCTCATGCCCTCTTCAATATGATGGCTATTATCAAGTCGAGGATCATACAAAAAACCTTTCCAACCCAATATCGTACGGGGTTTATCAAAGTAGGTTCTCATAACTAACAAGAAACAGTCGGAAACCTCTTGTGATAAATGCTTGAGCTTAAGAGCATATTCTCTACTTGAATTAAGATCATGAATAGAACAAGGTCCCATAATCAACAAATGTCGAGAATCAGTTCCATCTAAAATTTGTCGAATTTCTTTTCTTGTTTTCTCCACAAATGTTTTTTGTATTGCTTGTAAAGGATACAAGTTTTTTAATTCAATGGGGGTAAGAATGGGTTTACACTCAACCATAACTCTTTAGATATTATTGTTAAAACCCGACTTGCGCCATCATAGGGCGCAAGTCGGGTTTAAAATTAAAAATTTGAGATTAGCAAAATGTTAAATTGTAGAAAAGAATAAAGGAGTAAATATGAAAGGTGAAAAAGATCCTCAATCTCTGATCGAAGCTCTGAGATCCCTCCTCATGGAAAGAGAAGCCAATACCCAAGAGAGTATATGCATGGCTCTAGAAAAGAAGGGATATGAAATCAATCAATCTAAAGTGTCAAGGTTACTAAGAAAAATTGGTGCTATTAAGGTTATTAATACAAAGGGGCAAATCGTTTATTCTCTTCCGCGAGAACCTGCCCCTCCTTCGTTAAACACTCCTCTCAGGGAGTTAATTTTGGATGTGGTCTCTAATGAAAGTCTTGTAGTGATTTTTACAAGCCCGGGATCCGCATCTATGGTGGCTCGAATGCTTGATTATGTTCAACTTTCAACAGAAATTTTAGGAACTGTTGCTGGAGATGACACCATTTTTGTAGCACCTAAATCGACGAAGCATATCAGCAAACTAACTGAAGAAATCAAAAAAATATTGGTCTAACTTGAATATTTATGCAATTATATGAAAACAATTTGCATAAAATTTAGTAATTGGATAATATTTATTCACAATCACCTGTAGGTATATTATGACTGAAACCAAAAAAATTTCGCTGATTTCTCTGATTATTCTCATTATTGCGGCTATTGATAACATCAGAAATTTGCCTGCCGCTGCTTTATTTGGAAGCTCTCTCATCTTTTTTTTCATATTTTCTGCGATAGTTTTTCTAATCCCTACTTCTCTTGTAGCAGCAGAGCTTTCAGCGACATTTCCTAACAATGGAGGGATATACCAATGGGTCAATAAAGCTTTTGGTGAGAAGTGGGCAATGGCAGCGATTTGGTTACAATGGATCAATACGATGGTTTGGTATCCTACCATGCTATCTTTCATTGCAGGAACATTTGCCTATTTAATTGATCCTGAACTGGCCCAAAATAAAACCTATCTTGTGTCCTGTATCCTTATTATTTTCTGGGGACTTACTCTTATTAATTTAAAAGGCATTCATGTATCAGCTTTGATCAATAACATTTTCTGCATTATGGGAACCCTCTTTCCTTTAGTTTTCTTAATTGTGCTTGGTGCTATCTGGATCTTTAATGGACATCCTCTGCAGATAGATCTAAGCTCTAGCAATTTAATCCCTCCTCTTTCCCAATCGACGAGCTGGATTTCATTGATAGCTATTATGGCTTCATTTTTGGGAATAGAGCTTTCAGGTGTCCATGTCAATGAGATACAAAATCCCCAAAAAAACTTCCCAAAAGCCGTTCTTATGGCGACCTTATTTATTTTTTTGTCTATGGTGTTGGGCTCACTATCCATTGCTTTTGTACTGCCGGAAAAAGAGATTAACCTCATTTCGGGCGTGATGCAAATGTTTAGCAATTTTTTCAAGGCTTTTGGCCTCGAAGCATTCACACCAGTAATTACTCTTTTAATGGTGATAGGATCTATTGGCACCATGATTAACTGGCTCATTTCACCCGCTAAAGGTCTATTTCATGCCGCTGAATTTGGTTTCCTACCACCTTTTTTTACCCGCAAAAATAAAGAAGGTGTTGCGTATAATATCCTTCTTTTACAAGCCGTTTTGGTAAGTATATTTTGTCTGATTTTTCTTTTGGAACCCACAGTCAATGCTTTTTACTGGTTTCTCACTGCATTAAGTACGGAACTCTATATGATTATGTACATTTTAATGTTTTGTGCGGGACTAAGACTTCATTATAAGTATGTCAATCGACCCAAAGCATTTAAAATTCCGGGAAGAAACTGGGGAATATGGGGTGTATCCTTACTTGGCATGATAGGATGTTTAACAACGATCGTTGTGAGCTTTTTTCCGCCAGAAAACGTGAATATCGGAACTCCTATTCGATACCTGATCATGATCTCTGCAGGTAACCTCTTAACAATCACCCCCATTTTTCTTTTTTATCTGTATAAAAGAAAAAAGCGCTTATTATATGGAGTGCGGTAACTTGTTACCGCTTTGGTAAATCGCGACTTGTCGCGATTAATTTTGGGGATCGACAAGTCGATCCCTATGAAAGGGGTGACAAGTCACCGCACTCCAAAGAAGGATTCTGAATGCACAGAGCAAAAGTAGTTTTTGAAGAATTAAAACAGAAGTTTGAAAGGACCTATTTTGCTCAAGCTAACGCTATTCATTGGCTATCCATTGGCGATAGCTCATCCGAAGATTATCATATTCAATATGCCCATGGAAAAATCACTGTAAAAACTCACGGTTATCTTGGCGCCATACATGCTATTCAGGCAATTCAAACAGGTATTGCTAGTGGTCACCTAGTCCATTTTCTTGGACCAAGAACCCCCCATTTCAAACTTCGTCCCCTCTGTTTGGATGAAGATATAAAAACAGTATCGTTAAATCCTGAACAACTTCATAAGTGCTGCACAAGAATATTAGAGCTAGGCTATAATGCTATTTTAATTGATGAATTGGACAATCCGACACAACTTAAAAACCTTTGCACTCAGGTAAAAAGTTATGGATTGAAAATCCTGCTTAAACCTTCATTTCTCCAAATCCAAAAGCTAAAAAAACACTCCCCATTAAATAAAGTTTATCAGGATTCTCTAACGGATTATCTAAAAGATCTTCTATCGAATCATCTTGACTTCGATTATTTATTTTGGGAAAGCAACTGGCAAACCCTTGAATTTATCCATGATCCGAATGCTGACCAATACACTTTGTCAGAGATTATGCATAAAGAAGCTCGCTTGCTGGAATCTATTTTAAATCCATCCAAAAATCTTGTTTTCTATGTACCCGCAATAGATGAACATGTTGCCAAACAGTGCACCCCTTGGATTCCGAGTTTAGCAGATGACTTAAAACAAGACACCATTTTAGCTTTTTCTGCTGTTGCAGGCGATTTCTTTTCTGATTTTCTGCCTATTCATCCCCTATGGAATCAACTCCGGCTTAAGAAAGAAGCCTCATCAGCTGCTTTTATGCCCATATTAAATATAGGAAACGTTAAGCAAGGGGAAGGGCTTTGGCCTATACTAGTTGATGATTTCATCGATGAATGTATTGGGAGATCTCATCATGCCCATTTTTCTGGCATTCTATCTATAGCAAAACATCTTCCCAATGAAGGAGGACTGCACGCATGCAACTTATGGGTAGCATCGCAAGCCATGTGGAAGCCAAAACTTCCCGCCTTTTTGTGGCAAGAAACCTGGTTTTCTGCTTATCGACCTGATTGGAATGCTGTTTTATATAGATCGCTCTTAAAACAAATACGAGTTGTGTCAAGACAGCTACATGCGTTACTCCCTACAACGAAAGAAATAAACCATCACCATTTGTCAAGTCAAGAGTGTCGATTGACTGTTGAATCCATTCTTGCTCAAATCAATGACATACACGCCAGATTAGAAAAAGAGGAGAAAAAAAGAATCAGATCAAGTGACGCAGCGACTCTTTGGGATTACTTTACCTTCTTTGCAATCGATGTTCGTAGAATAATCCTGCATATTCTTCAACGCTTTAACATCTCCACTCCTAGTATTCTCGACGAAAATGAAATTAAGGAATCCTTTTGGACAGAATTTAGTAAACAATCTTCTCAATTACGTTCAAATAATCGAATCTCATTTTTGGAATCCCCCAATAAAGGCCTTTCGGGTAGTCGAATGAGCTTAATTTATCAAGAAAACCGTTTATTTTAAAGTTTGTTTAAGATATCCTTTTAACATTCCCCTAATTCAAGGATTGCCTGATGGAACATATAGATCAATTTTTAAGCCTTTTAAAAGATGCCATCTGGAGCGTCCCACTTTTAATTCTACTTATTGGAACTGGCGCTTACTTAACTATTATTTTAAAAGGAATGCAGTTTCGCTATCTAGGCTATGCGATTAAACAGGTATTCTCTCGCGCCCGCTCTAGTTCTGAAGGTGATATTAGTCCCTTTCAGTCTCTTATGACATCTTTGGCCGGAGCCATCGGAACAGGTTCTATAGTTGGTGTAGCCACCGGTCTAGCTATTGGAGGGGTGGGTTCCATTTTTTGGATGTGGGTGACTGCTTTTGTAGGTATGGCCACTAAATATGCTGAGTCTTTACTAGCGGTAAAGTATCGAGTTCTTGATGAGCGCGGCGAAATGATGGGAGGACCCACTCAGTATATTGAAAAAGGGTTGGGATGGAAATGGATGGCTCTTCTCTTTGCGATTCTTGGTGCTATAGGTGCTATTACCACAGGCAATTTAGTTCAAATTAATGCCATTTCAGAGGCTGTCACTCATCTTAAAAGCTTTGATCCCTGGTGGATTGGAATTGGAACAGCTATCTTTACAGGTTTTGTCATCATCGGTGGAGTTAAAAGTATTGGTCAGGTCGCCGGGATTTTAGTACCTATCATGGCTCTTTTTTATATGGCAGGCGGATTAATGATTATCGCTCTCCATTTCCATAAAATTCCTGAAGCCTTTGGATTAATTATTAAGACAGCCTTTACGGGACAAGCTGCCACAGGCGGTTTTTTGGGATCAACAATCATGATGGCAATTCAGTCTGGAGTTTCACGAAGTGTATTTTCGAATGAAGCAGGCTTAGGAATTTCCTCTATTGCTGCTGCTGCTGCTAAAACCGATAGCCCCGGCCGCCAAGGGTTAATCACTATGACCGGCGCATTAGTTTCTACTTTACTTGTGTGCACCGTAACCGGTTTGGTATTGACGGTCACAGGAGTTCACGGCTCTACAAATGAAGCAGGTGATGTTCTGAATGGTGCAGCTATGGCCTTTGCAGCTTTTAATTCCACGATTTCAGGTGGAGGCTATATCGTTTCCATAGGCTTGATTCTATTTGCCTTTTCTACTGTTATTGCCTGGGCATACTATGGAGAAAAATGCTTTGAATACATCTTTGGAGCAAGATCAGTCATTATTTATAGAATCCTCTTTACTTTGATTATTATCCCTGCCGCCGTCATGAAGCTTGAACTGGCATGGTATCTTGCAGATATTACAAACGGCCTTATGGTCATTCCTAATTTAATTGCTTTGATTGGTCTATCAGGAGTCATACTGGCTGAAAATCAAAAGTTCCTTGATCTTGTTAAACAAGAAGATCTTCAAAAGGAAAAAACTGCCTTACATAAGGCTTATGAATAAGATGACCTCTGAAGAATTAGAATTAAGCGCTATTATTATGCGCGCCCTGGACAATATATACACATGGGTTTGGGGCGCACCCTTGTTAATTCTTTTAATCGGCATTGGTCTTTATTTAACTATTGCTCTAAAAGGATTGCAGTTCCGTTACCTTCCCTATGCTTTGAAGATTGCTTTTGGTAGGCAAAAAAATAAAGAAGGAAAAGGTGATATTAGCCATTTTGAATCTCTGATGACAGCTCTAGCTGCAACTATAGGTATCGGCAATATTGCCGGTGTGGCTACAGCCATAGCGATTGGGGGTCTTGGCGCACTTTTCTGGATGTGGATGACCGCTCTCATAGGTATGGCCATCAAATATGCGGAAGCCATACTAGCTGTCAAATATCGAACGACAGATGAACGCGGTGAAATGTGCGGTGGCCCCATGTATTTCATTGAATATGGGTTGGGATGGAAATGGCTTTCTGTTCTTTTCGCTGTGTTTGGGGCTATAGGCACCTTCGGCGGAGGTAATATGCTACAAGCTAACTCCGTTGCAGATGTGATGAAGAGTGTATTCAATATTGACCCCTGGTGGTCCGGTATCACAGTAGCCGTCTTTACTGGACTTACTCTCATAGGCGGTATAAAATCCATTGGTAAAGTAGCTGGCCTCTTGGTGCCCTTTATGGCCATCTTTTATATTGGCGGTGCCAGTATTATTCTCTTCAAATATTTTGATCGCATCCCTTTGGCACTATCCCATATCGTTGAGTATGCTTTTACCGGACAGGCTGCTTTTGGCGGTTTTGCCGGATCAACCATATTGATGGCTATACAGGTAGGTGTAAGCCGTGGCCTAATGACCAGCGAAGCCGGCTTGGGAACAGCTTCTATTGCTGCGGCTGCCGCCAAAACTGATTTACCGGGTCGACAAGCTTTGGTATCCATGACGGGATGTTTTTTAGCCACCATTGTGATGTGTAGTGCCACCGCCTTAGTTCTAGGCGTCACAGATGTTTTTGGAACTTTGGGGCCTGACGGAAAAATTTTGAATGGAGCTTCCATGACAGTTGAAGCTTTTGATCGAACTTTTTCCGGTGGAGCATATGTAGTGACTATTGGGCTTGTTTTATTTGCCTTTACAACACTTCTTGGATGGGCTTATTATGGTGAAAAGTGTGTAGAATATTTATTGGGCGCTAAATCCATTCCTATCTATCGAACGGTATTTACTTTAATTGTCATTCCAGGAGCAGTTTTAGAGCTTGATGTAGTATGGAAAATTTCTGATATTTGCAATGGTTTAATGGCATTTCCGAACCTTATCGGACTCTGTGCCTTATCGGGCATTGTCATTCAAGAAACGCGATCCTTTATGAAAGTGTTGGCCCACGAAAAAGCTTCCACCTCATAGTTTCGTCGTAGTGTTTTAATAATATTCACCACAGAGACACAGAGATCACAGAGAATTAGGAGCACCGCCAAATTGCGAGGCAATTTGTCAGAGACTCATCGCTTCGCGAAATAGCCTTGACCTATATTAAAGCTTCTCTAAAAATTATTTACCACAGAGGAAACAGCAAAGATAACTAGCAAGAAAAAAGGGTAATGGTATTATTGTCTTATTTTTGTTTTTATTCTTGTTTGTTTACTTTGCAGCCTTCTCTGTGGTAAATTGTTTTAATCGCCTTATGATATATGTGTGAAAGGCTTTTTCGCGAAGCGATAGACTATATTAAATTGCCTCAGCAATTTAATATTGTTTTCTCTGTGCCTCTGTGGTGACTATTTTTTTTATCAAACACTTCGCGTTAATTTAAAGCTGGTGAATCACAGAAGTAACAACCCCCCAAATGCGAAGCTCTGTATATTCTGTTACCTCAATGGGCTTAAAGTCATCATTTTCCGGCATTAGGTAAAGTCGATTTTCGTTATAGTGTAGCCTTTTAACAGTTAACTCCCCATTTAAGGAAGCAACTACTATCTTTCCATTGATGGGCTCTAAAGCCCTATCCACAACTAGAATATCGTTGTGATGAATTCCCGCTTTGATCATGGAAGAGCCTGAAACTTTTAGAAAAAAAGTCGTGTCGGGATTTCTAATCAGATACTCATTTAATTCCAGTTTGCGTTCCAATTCATATTCACCGGGAGTCGGAGTCCCTGCTGGAACGCGAAATTGATAAAATGGTAAACGATAAAACTTATGTTGAATAGATTTTAAGATAGTCTCAACTTCACTTTCGGAAACCTGAATGGTTGTGGTCTTATCTATCTTATTAAGATGATCATTAGTTTTTGCCATTATTCTCTTATAAAATAGGATCTCTTTATTTACAAAGGAAAATCTTTCTTCATTGGCTGTTTTCAATAATCATTCGGGCTATATTAGCCCCAATTAAATAAGCTGATGCCATTGTAGCCCCATCCATACATAAAGGAACAATGGAATCATCGGCAACATAGAGATTTTGCACACCGTATACCCGTCCTCTGCTATCGACCACACCTCCTTGGTTGAAAGGTGCCATACGGCAATGACT
Source organism: uncultured Parachlamydiaceae bacterium (assembly GCA_963833865.1). Lineage (GTDB taxonomy): Bacteria > Chlamydiota > Chlamydiia > Chlamydiales > Parachlamydiaceae > Neochlamydia. Next base: position 537,441 of record CAWHZN010000011.1, read on the forward strand.
TTGAAAGGATTGATTGCTGCGAATCTGGCTCTTAATAAAGGCTGTAACAGCATTAATGTCATTAAGTATATTAGGATTAGGGGAAATGAGCTGATAGAGTGGATCAATAGCTTGTAATGACTCGCTCAAAGCCTTGATATATACTTGTAAACCCGACTGATACAGCGCAAGATCGGAAGGATTGGAAAGAAATCCAAAGTCGATGACAGGGGGTGCAGTAGGGTCGGCACTATTTATCGTTACAGAGCCTCTGCTTAGCGGCTGACAAAGATCAAAAACTCCGAGCGTTAGTCCTGGTATAGGATTAGTAAAGGCTAAGCGAAATTGCCGTATTTTGATATTTCCTCCAGGAGCGGGAAGCCAAGAAATTTGGTTAAATATTCCAGCAGAGTGCTTTATGTAATCCTCAGGACTTGAAGTAAATAGTAAAGGAAGCTGTGCTTGATCGACTAACCCTTGTCCTACGTTTGGATTATTAAAAATCACAGGAATGTTTAGAGGTTGAAGGACTGCAGCAGGTCCTACACCAGAATGCATGAGAAAGGGGCTACTATAAAGACCCGCGCAGACAATGACTCCCTTTCGTGCAAAAACTTGCTTAACTTCACCATTATGCAAGTATTCTACACCAATGGCTGTATTGCCTGACCATAATGTTCTAAGGGCCATACTATTGAAATGAATACGTAATTTTCTTCCATCTTTGCCATAACCTTTAAGAGTCACAACATCTCTGTTTAGGAAGGCAGTAGCGCTACTCACTCGTAATGACCCATCAGGACCGTTTTGCGTGTACTGAAATCTTGAAGACACCCCTATAGGAGTTTCTGGATCATTATAATCTAGGACATAAGGCAGCGTAGTCGCCTGGATCATCGCTTTCGTAAAGGTTCTAGATACTTTTGATGCATGCGGATCTTGACGCACGTTTATTGGTCCACAGTAACCTCTAAATTTAGGGTTGGTGGTTTTTCCGTTATAATTTTCTAATTGTTTATAAATGCTTAAGATACGATTGACCGACCACTCTTTCCCTGCAATTGCTTCCCATTGAAAATAAAGCTCATTTGTTCCGCGCGCCCAAGCTCCTGCATTTATAGATGAGGCTCCTCCTTCAGGATTAGCCATTACCCAAAGCATATCTCTATTATCTGCAAATGTTTGGGGTATAGTGAGACCGGAAAAATAAAGAAAATTAATAGCAGGATCTATTTCTCCTAAGAGTGCAGAGAATACAGTAAAAATTGCGTTTTTAGAAAATTTTATTAAGGGGTCCTGTGTAAGATTTTCTCCATTATGAAGAGCGACAACAGAAGTTTTTTTATCATCAGAGAGTCTTTTGGCGAGAACAGCTCCAGAGGTTCCAACACCCACAATGACGTAATCTGCTGTAACACAGAATAATAGAGCTTTAGTTGTAAAAAGAACTATTAAGGTTAAGAATACAATGGATTTTTTTAAGTTCATGGATTCTTCCACCGTTATCTTTCTAGTATGTCGTACCCAATTTTTTGTAAAGAATGATTTTAATTTTATGAGAAGCAAAATGAAATTTAATAAAATTGCTAAATATAGGCTGATGAATGATAGATTCAACACGGAGGCTCAAAGTCACTGAGACACAGAGTGTTACCTATGTTGGTGAATTGGACCACCTTGGTGTCTTTGTGTTTAATTAGTCTCGAAAGAAGTTCATTGTAAACGGTGTCGGAAGAACCAGGTCGATAAGGACAATGTAAACGTAGCTATGAGCATCATCGGCCAAACATTGCTTAAAACAATATCAAAAGGCATATCTTTTAAGAAAACGCCTTTAGCAATAACAAGATAAAAACGTAATGGGTTAGCGTAAGTAACATTTTGAAGCCATGTCGGCATATTTTCAATAGGTGTGGCATACCCTGATAAAAGTACAGCAGGTGCCATAAAAATAAAGCCCCCTAATATGGCCTGTTGCTGTGTAGAAGATAGGGACGAAATAAATAATCCAACTCCTACAACCGAACAAATGAATACAAACATGCCTAAATAGAGATATAATAATGACCCTGTAAAAGGAATTCCAAATATGGTTACCGCGGCAGCTATGATAACGGTTCCCTCCATCATACCGATGATGATAGCCGGAATGGACTTTCCTATGACAATTTCAATAGGCGTTAAAGGCGAAACTAAAAGCTGATCAAAAGTTCCTAATTCACGTTCGCGCGCAACAGAGAGAGCCGTCACAATTAAACTCACTAGCATACTTAAAACTCCACTCAAATTAGGAACATTGAACCATGTATAAATCAAATTAGGGTTAAACCAATTTCTAGGTACAATCATTGTCCGTTGCTGTTCAATTTGATTTCTTTGTGTAAAATCAAGATTAAACTGCTGGATCACACTTGTAGCATATCCATCAACAATTTGAGCTGTATTAGATTTTCGTCCGTCAAAAATAAGCTGTACGGTAGCCTCTTTTTCAGCATCAAGATTTCGGGAAAACTGTTCATCAATAGATAGGACAAAAACACCCTCCTGATTATCAATAAAGGGGGTAATTTCTTCGACTGACTTAAGATAGGTAATTTTTGAAAATGTGGGTGCCCCATTAAAACGCTGCACGAGCTCGAAAGCCTGCTCACCATTATCACGATTAAGAATCCCCATATGCACATTTTTAACATCAAGTGTCGCAGCCCAGGCAAAAACTAATAGTTGTATAAGTGGTGGAAAAACTAAAACTAAACGGCTTTTTTTGTCTCGCCACACAGCTAAGATTTCTTTATAAACTAAGGACAGGATTCTCTGTAGCATAACTAATCTAATCTTTTAACAGTTTTTTTTGCGGTGATTACAAAAAGGATTAAACTTGCCAGAATCATACAGCCTAAGTTAATCGCAATAAGTTTTCCTATATTACCTACTAAAAATAGCGTTTGCAGGGAAGCTACAAAATATCTTGCAGGAATTAAATAGGTAATTCCCTGAATGAGTGGCGGCATGGAGGAAATTTCAAAAATAAATCCTGAAAGTATAAAAGCGGGCAAAAAGGCTGTTATCATTGCTGCTTGCGAAGCCACGAACTGATTTTTTGAAAGAGTTGATATAAGTAAACCCAAGGCAAGCGCAGATAAAAGGTAGATGGCCGAGACAAAGGTAAGTAGCAGTAAAGATCCACGAAAAGGTACATGATAAAAAAATACTGACACACAAAAACAGATCACCATAGAAAGCATCCCTAAAATAAAGTAAGGAATGAGTTTACCGATGATGAGTTCTGAAATTTTTACAGGAGTAGCCATCAGAGCTTCCATTGTTCCCCTTTCCCATTCACGTGAGACTACAAGTGCTGTTAAAAGAGTTCCAATCAGCGTCATTACAATAGCTAAAGATCCCGGCATCAAAAAATTACGACTTTCCAATTCTTCATTGTACCAAAAACGCGATTGAATATCGATTTTAGGAAGTCCTTGTAAGTGACTGCTAATGGCTTCTTGTTGAAGCCAATTCTGCCAAGCAGCAAATACATAATTTTGTACAAAACTTGCGGTATTAGGTTCACTTCCATCAGCAATGACCTGTATTGGGGCAATATTATCTTGACGATTTCGAAATTGAGAAAAATAGGCTGGAATCACAACAATTCCCCTAATGTTTCCTTTAATAATTTCCCCATCAAATTCTTTACGATGTCTTGCGACTTTTACCTCAAAATAACGTGAACCTAACAAAGATTGGGCAAAACTTTGAGCATCAGGAGCGGTATCCTCCATAACCAGACCAATTCTCAGATTATTCATATCCAAAGATACCCCATAACCATACACAAAAAGTAATATGAGAGGAAGGACTACACTAATTAAGAAGCTACTAGGATCACGAATGATCTGATAAAATTCTTTCTTAATTAATGCGATTATTCGCCTCATTCGCCCATTCATACTCGCTCATGGGTTTTAATGAGTTGGATAAAAGCATCTTCCAGCGTTGGTGAAGGATTGTCCTTGCTTGCTACAAGCTGTTTCAAAGAATCGGGGGATCCCATGTTGATGATCTTACCTCCATATACTAAGGCAATGCGATCGCAATATTCAGCTTCATCCATAAAATGAGTTGTCACCATAATTGTTACACCTTTTTGAACCAGACCATTAATGTGATTCCAAAACTCACGGCGTGTAATTGGATCGACACCTGAAGTGGGTTCATCTAAAAATAAAACTTGAGGATGGTGCATCACGGCACAGGAAAGCGCTAATCTCTGCTTAAACCCAAGGGGAAGATTGTCTGCCGTTTCATTCAGATAATTTTGAAAGTTAAAAATATGAATCATTTGCTCAATCATTTCCGTACGTATTTTGCCTTTCAAATTGTAAATGCCTGAAAAAAAATTGAGATTCTGTTTAACACTTAGGTTGCCATACAGAGAGAATTTTTGCGCCATATACCCTATCTGTGAACGTGCTTCACTTGGAGCTCTTTGCAAATTGAGCCCATTGACATAGGCTTCTCCTGAAGTAGGTTTTAACAAACCACACATCATTTTAAAAGTCGTTGATTTTCCCGCTCCATTGGGTCCTAACAGTCCAAAAATTTCCCCTCTTTGGATTTGAAATGTAATATTGTCTGCCGCGGTAAATGATCCAAATTTTTTAGTTAAACCTTGCGCCTCTACAACGATTTGTCTCTTATACTTAACTTGAGGTGTGTTTTCAGCTAAAAGCGATTCACCTTCTGGTCCTCCTCCCAGTATATCTACAAATCCATCTTCAAAACGTGGTGTCGTAGGTTCGAGTTTGACATTTGCACCTACACCGATTTTTGAAAGATCTAGAAGCTCCTCTTTTTTTCGCATGACAATGCGAATATCCTGACCTTGAATGACAGCATCCAGCACATTTTTTTGACATAAAATCTGAGTCAATACTTGACGTCGATTTGTTGCAATTTGACTAACCTTAAAAACTCTTCCTTCAACACGCGCTGTCAAATTTAAAGGAGGACCTTGATAGAGAAGCTTGCCCTCATTTAATAGTAAAACTGAATCGCATCGTTCCGCCTCATCTAAATAAGCTGTACTCCATAAAACAGAAATTCCTTCTCTTAATAATTCATGAACCATTTTCCATAATTCTCTTCGCGAAAGAGGATCCACGCCCACACTTGGTTCATCAAGAAGAAGCAATGTCGGTTTTTTGATTAAAGCGCATGCTAGACCCAGCTTTTGCTTCATACCTCCTGAAAGATTACTTACTAATCTTTCTTTAAATGGGGCTAAAGCTGTAAATGAGAGTAATTTTTCAAAAGCTTTTTCTCTTTCATCCCCCAAAACATTTCGTAAATCCGCATAAAGGTTGAGATTCTGCTGTACCGTCAAATCTTCGTACAGGCCAAATTTTTGAGGCATATAGCCAATGAGTTCATGAATGGCATTTGCTTGTTTCACAGTATCGTATCCAGCAACCACTATGGAACCTTGAGTGGGTAATAATAAGCCCGTAATCAGACGAATCAATGTTGTTTTGCCGGCGCCATCCGGACCGGCTAATCCTACAATTTTCCCCCTATTTATGTTTGCATTAATATGATCTAACGCTGGGAAGGGATTGGCAGAAAACAATTTTGAGAGATTGGAAATTTCTACCAATAGCTCTGTCACTTTTTTTCCTGCTCATTATGGATGCGAAGCTTCACTGTCACTGGCATCCCCTGTTTCAATCTTTCATCAGGATTATCAGCGATAATTCTCAGACGATAAACGAGATCCGTCCTTAGTTGAGTGGTTTCAACTGTTTTAGGTGTAAACTCCGCTACGGGCGAGATGAAGCCAATATGTCCATGATAGACCTTACCATTTTCAGTATCCGTATAGACATCAGCCAACATGCCCGGATAAATTATCCCCAATTGACTTTCCGAAACAAAGGCTCGAATCCACACAGGCGATGTTAAAGATAGTGTATATATAGGATCAGCTACTTTTACAACTGTACCGGGTTCACGAATACGTGTTAGGATAGTTCCACGGCTGGGAGCAAAAACACTTGTGTCTTGAAGATTGGTTAAGGAAACACCCAGGGAGGCTTCTGCTTCCATTAGGTTTGCTGCCAAAGCATCTCGGCTGGCAAGAGCATTGTCATAATCTTCTTTAGAAACACTGCCACTATCGATCAGCTGTTGGCGGCGAAGCAATACCCTGTTAGCATTGATTAAATTTGTTTTAATCGCATCTATGCTAGCATGAGCTTGCTTAACCTGGTCAGCATAAGGTTGTGGATCTAACACCCCCATTAAAACACCTGGCGAGACAATATCCCCTTCTTGAAATGGCATTAAAACAACCCTGCCGCTGACCCGAAAGCCTAAATCAACTTGGCGTACATCCACATTGCCGTACAGAATTAATTCATTTTCATTGCGATGAGTGCGAAAGTATAAAAAAAGACCTACAACTAAGAGGATAGCAACTAAAGAAAGGATGAAAAGGAGGATGTTACGTCGCATAGAAACTTAGATGCAATTTTTTAGAAGAATCATCTTATTTTTATACCATAACTTCAACACAATTTTTAAACTTCACGTATCCTGGCAATAAGCTTATAAGCTTGCTGTTTTGCGATAATACAAATTTAATCTTTTTTTGGAGTGCGGTAACTTGTTACCGCTTTTATAAATCGCGACTTGTCGCGATTAAAGGATCGACAAGTCGATCCTGAAAGCGCTGACAAGTCAGCGCACTCCAAATTCCTATGTTTAAAATGAACTCTGTTATTAAAAAATACATTTATATTATTCATAAAATTAAACCCTAAATTAAATAAATCATTAGCATAATAATTCAACTCAATTTTATCAATTTTGTTTATTAACGAGTAGTAATAAAGACTTTTCCATTTTTATCAACAAGAACGGAATTCTCTGCTTGTGCAACCATCCCATGTCCTTCTTCCACAAGAGGAGCATACCCCACAATGACACCAGCTTTGAGAAGTTCGTCTATACTATGTCTGACTTCAGCAAGAGAAAAATCCTTGTCAACAAGATCATGGATAGCAAAAGGAAGACCGCTAAAACTTTTCATTTTTGCGATGAGTGGACGTTTTACTGTTAAGGGAACAGATCGAGCGGGTACGAAAGAAAAAATAGTTGGTTTTCCCGAGTCAAAAATAGACCCTTTGCCATTCGTTGCAAAAGGTTCAATGGCAAATGTCATGCCCGCCTTAATGACTGCGGTCGACTGATCTGCATAATTAGGAATCATAGGTGATGTATGAATTTTATAATATCCTAAGCCATGGCCTGCCAAATTCCTTACAGGAGATAAACCATAAGAACAGATGGTATCTTCAATGATTTTGCCAATTTCTTTTACAGGTAATCCAACTTTAATGATTTGCTCTGCATTGATTAGGGCTTTTTCAGCAGCATCTACTAATGCCTGATATTTTCCTGATAAATCAATAGTGACAGCACAATCTCCGATCGCGCCATTATAACAGATGCCTACATCAAGTTTAATGATCTGCTCAGAAAAAATGATATCTTCATCTGGCTGGGGTAAAAAATGGGCAGCGACATCGTTTAGGGCAATTTGCGGTGGGAAAGCCGCTCTAGCGCCCAAAGAGATAATTTTTTGATTAATTTTTGAAAGGACATTATTATAAGAAGATCCCTTTTTGATGAGAGACTTGCCATATGCACGCACTTGTTTTGCAAGCATACCAGCATGAATGAAGTCTTTTTTGTATTTTTCGTCCATGATTCTTCCAATTCCCTGCCCGTGCCCTTGCCCCAATCCCCTGCCTTGCCCGTGCCCGTGCACGATTATTATTGTCTCTGAGGTACCTAATTTAAATGGCTACTATATGAACTATCAAACTTTTTATCAATTGTATATTCTCTTGCATTATCCCTAGAGAAAATTTTTCAGGCACAGGCAAGGGTTCAGGCAAGGGCAGGGGAATAAGAGAAAATCAAAAACCTTTATTTTTGCAAATTTATCATTAACAATGATAGATATAGCTTATGCAAATCAGCTCATATCAGATCTTTTTTCTATTCTATGGCTTTTTTTTCTTTTGATTGTATTGACAATGGGTTTCTATATCATCAAAAGGTGCGGAAGTCCTTTTCCCAAATTATTTTATGAATTTGATAAAAAAATCTGGATGACTCTGGGATTAGGATTGATATTTTTTGGTGCCTATCTTGGATTGATCGTAGCTTTTTCCCAATTTTTTAGTTCTGAAAGTTACCGAAAAATCTTTTCTTTTTTCTATCATCATAAAGTAGAAGGCATCTATATCGGCTTATGCATTTTTTCTTTGATGACTATATCTATCTACCTTGTCCGAGTGCTGATTAAATATATGTATAGCAATCGTCGCAAAGATCGATTCTAAAAAGGGGTCATTATGATTTTCAATGAAACACAACAACAAAATGAGATAGGGCGAAAAGGTTTAGCGGCTTGGCAAACAGCTACACAAAAGAATATTTATCAAAAAAATCCCGATTTTCGACATAGTGTTGCTTTTTACAGTCCGAAAAAATTTTCTGAGATTGACAAAGAACTGACCACTTTCGCTGATCAAGTGATTCATGAACTGGAACCCCTTGTTGCAGAAAATAACCTTTCTCAAAACTTGCCTAGAATTGAACATGATAATGCCATAGGACAAAAAATAGAAAAGGTTGTGCATCACCCTGCTTATGAGGCTGCCGGAAATATTATTTATGGCTCACGTTTATTAGAACGTATGGCCAAGCCGGGGGGATTGTTAGAAGCACTAGTTTTTATGTTTCTCTCTTCACATGCCGGAGAAGCTGGTCATAACTGCCCTGTAGCCTGCTCAGCGGGTATGATACGTGTACTCCAAAAAATTGGCGATTTTCCGCAAAAAAAATTCTTTTTAGAAAAATTAATCGAGCCTTCTTACTCAAACAACTTCACCGGAGCGCAATTTTTAACAGAAATTCAAAGCGGTTCTGATGTGGGGCTTAATGCAACTGAAGCTTATCAAGATGAAAAAAGACAGTGGCGTATTAAGGGTGAAAAATGGTTTTGTTCAAACGCCGATGCTGAGCTTATTCTTGTAACTGCAAGATATGATAAAAATATTCCAGGCACAAAGGGCTTAGGGTTATTTTTAATACCGGCACGGTTAGAAACTGGAGAACGTAATTATTATACCCTGCGGCGTTTGAAAGACAAAATTGGCACCCGCTCTATGGCCACAGCCGAAATAGATTTTCATGATGCTTTAAGTATACCCATAGGCCAACCTCAGGAAGGCTTTAAAATGGTGATGGAAAATGTCCTTCATATCTCTCGCTTATTTAATACTGTTTGTATGTTGGGAATGGCAAGACGTGCCTATCATATTGCTTTGGATTATGCTCTAACTCGTGTCGTTTTCGGACAAACAATTCTCCATTATCCCTTAGTGCAGGAGAATTTGGCGATCATAAAAGCCGAAAATACCGCCCTGCTATCTTCCATCTTTGCCACTGTTCAACTACAAGACCTTTTTGATACAGATCAGATAAAAGGCGAAAAAAATAAATTATTGCTCAGATTATTAGCCAATCTTAATAAATATCTTTCTGCGCTCTGGTCAGTCGAACATATCCATCATTCATTGGATATTTTGGCAGGAAATGGGGCAATCGAGAGCTTTTCCCCTATCCCCCGATTGTTAAGAGATAGCATTGTTTGTGAAAACTGGGAAGGTACCCACAATACCTTACGCATGCAAATTCTAAAGGATATTGTGCGTCACCAAATTGATGAAATCTATCTGCACCATATCGAAGAACTTTTATCCCAATTAAATCCTTCCGAGAAACATTTCCCCATTCTTAAAGATAGCTTCGAGAAACTTAAAAAAGATTTACTTCACTTAAAATCTGCAACATCTCAGTTACAAAATCTGTTAATTAAAAAGATTGTGGATCAGATGGCTATACTATACTGTGCATTAAGTTTAGCAATCGAAGCTTCAGATCAGAAAAAATCAGGTCATTTTTCTAAAGCGCATTGCTTAGACTATTTTATTTTATTGCATATCAGAAATCAGGAAGCGCAGTTAGATCAACATTATCTGGATTTGATAGCGCATCTGCAGCAGCCTGAATAGAGTGGAAGGTGGGACTGAAGGTTGTTAAAGTAAAATCTACTTCAGGAAATAGTTCTCTGTCTAACGGATCTCTTAAACAAATGAGAATTACCGGCTTTGAGTAGAGCATCAAAGATTTAATAAGGTTAGCCTGAGCTGTATTTCTCCAAGCATTATAGGAACAAAAAATTAAGACATCAGCTTCTTTGGCTAGTTTTTCGGAAGATTGCAACTCTTCTTCGCTTGGATTCAAATCTTTAAAGTATAAAGTTCTGGTATCTTCTCCTAAATAGAAAAGGCTACTTTTTTCAATGTCTCTTTGTACAATAGCTGGAGCAAATAGTGCTAGATGACAATGCTCTAGCGAAGGGATAGGCCTATTTTTATGTATTCTTAATGCATGGGATGCTATTTTTTGCGCCAATAATTGATGTTCAGCTACCTTAACAGGAAGATCTGATTTTTCCTTTTCGTGAGGCTTATAAAGAGCATATCGATTCTTTAAATCCAATATTCTTTCAAGGGCTTGATTTAATCTTTCTTCAGATATGCGGCCGTCGCGCACAGCATTTACCAACGAGGTATGAATTCTTTGTACATCAGCGACTGTGATCTCTTTTTGATCAGCTCCATTCATCTGTTTTCCACCCAATAATAAGATGTCACATCCGGCATTAATGGCGCGTATAGCAGCTTCATCAATCGATGCACAATTTTTCAAAAGTCCTTCCATAATGAGAGAATCTGTGAGGATCACTCCTTTAAAACCTATTGTTTCTCGCAAATAATCTAAAGAACTTTTGGATAAAGTAACGCAATTTTGATCATCGAATGCTGACACAATAATGTGGGCTGTCACAACTGTGTCGGCTTGATTAGCTAGATTTGAAAAGGGTATAAGTTCCATTTTTTCAAGCTGTTCCAGCGTTTTGTGAAGAATGGGGAGATCTTCGTGAGTATCTATTTCCACATCCCCATGCCCAGGAAAATGCTTCAACGAAGTAACTATTCCTGATTCACGAAATCCTCGCAAAGCATGATCCGCAAAAGATACAACGATATCCGCAGTATCACCAAATGAACGAACTCCTATAACAGGATTTCGAGGATTATTATTGATATCAACCACAGGGGATAGGTTCATATTTATTCCAACAGCACATAATTCCTCTCCTATGGCAAAAGCGCTTAGCTCTGCTAATTTTTCATTTCCCGTCATTGCAAGGGCTCTATTCCCAGGGAAAGCAGTAAAATCTTGGCTCAGCCTTGAAAGGACACCACCTTCTTGATCTAAGGCAATAAATAAAGGTAAAGGGATGCGGTTCTGCTTGGCAAGTTTTTGTAAACTTTCGCTTAAATGATAGACTTTTTCTGAGGAATTTAAGCCATTGGCCCAGCTGTAATAAATAATTCCACCTACATGCAATTTTTGCACTAAGGTTATCGCATCCTCATTGACCTCCTCACCATGAAAATGGACCATCAACAATTGACCCACTTTCTCCTCTAAGCTCATTTCTTTTAAAGTATGTGCAAAAAAATAGGAAAGAAAGATGGAAAAAGTAAAAGCTGTGATTCGGAATAGATTAAAAATTGCCATTGTTAAACCTGAAATAGAAAAAGCAAAATAATAAAGATACATATTTAGAGCAAATTAAATAATTTAGAATGGGAGGATTTGTCACATACAGCAATCCCCTGCCCGTGCCCGCATGCTATTACCCATAAGTCGCAATAAAGTCTTTCTTGCATATGCTGAGAGCCTTATTAGTAGCAAGAAAGACCGCTATTGAGTTTAGCTCTTTTAGTTTTTTAGCTAAACCACGGCAGTGGTTTATCTTTCTGTAGCCCAGTGCAAAACCGCGGTAGCGGTTGCAGCGCTGGGTATATTTCAGAAAATGGAACTATGCTGCGGGAGCAGCATTTCACTTTTTTGAGGTGCTGCCCCGCAGCACATTTTGAGTTTGGGTTTATTTCCCAGCGCTGCAACCGCTACCGCGGTTTTGCACTGGGCTACAGAAAGATAAGCCGCTCCCGCGGCTTTTTTTGAGAGAAGGACTTTAATACTGACTTATGGGTAATAGGATGCGTGCCCGTGCCCGATTTATATTGTTTTATTGTTTATTTAAGTATTTTGTACTTTTCTGCTTTTTATTGAATTTTCGGGCACGGGCAGGGGATTTTTGGGCGAGCAGGGGATTTGGGCTTAGCTTGATGCGTATGTAACAAGTAACCGAAAGAAGGTTAAATTATTTTATTCTTTTTCATATGATTCTCTTGTTGTATAATGATTGAATTATTATAAAATTTTAATTAATAAGTGGAGTTTATGAATCAGTTTTTAACATTTCTTTCTAATTTTCTAAGAGATCCTAAAAGTGTAGGAGCAGTAGTTCCTCTATCGCAAAGCGTTGCTAAGGAATTAATCAAAAATTTCACAAATCGGGACCGTAGCCGGCCCTGTCGAGTTCTAGAAGTGGGTGCGGGCATTGGAAATATTAGCCGTGAAATCATCCATTCTCTAGAAGCGCAAGATCACTTTGATGTTGTAGAAATCGATAAGGGCTGCTGCGATGTGCTTAATGAATCTTTTGGTGGTGATTCCCGTGTTTCAATCCATTGCATGTCCATTATGGATTGGAATCCTCCCTTTCCTTATGATTTTATTATCTCTACGCTGCCACTTAATGTGTTTGAAACAAAATTTGTAGAACAAATTTTTCTTCATTATAAAAAATTACTGAATCCAAATGGCATTCTGACTTATGTAGAATATGTGGGTCTACAAAATCTCAGCTTAGCTTTTTCAAAGGGTGCAAAAAGGGAAAATATTTCTAAAAGATTCTCTTTATTGCGTGAATTACAAAAACAGTATCTAATTGAGAAAAAAATCGTCTATAGCAATTTTTTGCCTTGCCATGTGTATCACATGAAATTACATAAAAAGGGTAAAAGGTGAAGGGTAAAACTTCTGTAAATATTTCTTCCCATCAAGTCCTTTACACCTGTCCCATGCACCCTGAAATCCAACAGGATCACCCTGGAGATTGCCCTATTTGTGGGATGACTTTAGAGCCCATGAATGCTTCACACGAAATGGATGATTCTGAATATCGAGATATGCTTCATCGTTTTGTTGTAGGTCTGATATTAACAATCCCTGTTCTGTTTTTAGCGACAAGCCAAATGTTTCCTTTTTTACATCTGGAAACCGTCATCTCGAATGGGTTGTCTCTCTGGATTCAATTTGTAATCGCTACTCCCATTGTTCTTTGGGCAGGCTGGCCCTTTTTTAAAAAAGCCTGGTATTCGATCCTCAATCATTCTTTAAATATGTTTAGTTTGATAGCTTTAGGAGTCGGGGCTGCCTATTTTTATAGTGCTGTCGCTGTCATTTTTCCTCAAATCTTTCCCAATTCTTTTAAAGAACATGGAAAACTGTTCGTTTACTTTGAAGCTGCGTCACTAATTACTGTCCTTGTTTTATTAGGCCAAGTACTTGAATTGAAAGCTAAAGCACGCACAGGTCAAGCGATCAAAACCTTGCTTGGGAGAGCTGCCAAGAATGGACATCTCATCGTTAATGACCAGGAGAAGGAAATTTCCATCGATCAGATTAAGGTCGGCGATATACTAAAAGTTAAACCTGGAGAAAAAATCCCTGTCGACGGTGTTGTGATAAAAGGTTCTAGTTTCGTAGATGAATCCATGATTACCGGTGAGCCTGTACCTGTGGAAAAAAATGAAAAAGACTCTGTCATTGGCAGCACCATTAATCAATCGGGCAGTTTTCTAATGGAAGCCAAACGTGTTGGTAGTGAAACCCTTTTTGCCAGAATCATCCAGATGGTTTCAGAAGCACAAAGAAGCAAGGCACCTATACAGAAACTTGCGGACAAAGTTTCTGGTTTTTTTGTTCCGATTGTCATTTTCATATCAATTTTAACTTTTATGATTTGGGCTTTAGTGGGTCCTGAACCTAGATATGTTTTTGCGCTAGTCAATGCGATTGCTGTATTAATCATAGCCTGTCCTTGCGCACTTGGTCTAGCTACTCCTATGTCCATTATGGTGGGTGTAGGACGAGGAGCTCACATGGGTATTCTGATCAAAAATGCTGAGGCTTTAGAGCGCTTGGAAAAAGTGACTGTACTCATGATTGATAAAACGGGTACGCTGACCGAAGGAAAACCTAAGATAACCCATATTATAGCTAGAGAGGGGTGGCAAGAAAATGAAATTTTACGTTTAGCGGCTTCAGTGGAAAAAAATAGTGAGCATCCTTTTGCGCATGCGGTTGTACAGAAAGCATTAGAACTAAATTTAAAGATTCCTTCTGTGGAACAGTTTAATTCTCTAATAGGAGAAGGCGTCTCCGGTATTGTTGAGGGTAGAAAAGTACTCGTGGGCAAACAGAATTTAATGGAAGAACATCATGTGAAAAATAGCGAGACTTTTTTAGCTCAAGTAAAGTTAGCCCAAGAACAGGCTCAAACAGGCATTTTTGTTGCTGTTGATGAACAAGCTATCGGTTGTCTCGCTGTGGCTGATCCTATTAAGCCATCCACACCAAAAGCTATAGAAGAACTACATCGCCTAGGTTTAAGAATCGTTATGTTGACTGGAGATCATGAATCCACCGCCAAAGCAGTAGCTAAAAAACTTCATATCGACGAACTGCATGCCGGCATTAATCCAAAAGACAAACACATCCTTGTCCAGCAGTTCATGCAAAAAAATCAAATTGTGGCTATGGCAGGCGATGGCATTAATGACTCTCCTGCCCTGGCTGCAGCTGATGTGGGCATTGCTATGGGGACAGGGACAGATGTGGCCATGGAAAGCGCCGGAGTCACCCTTGTTAAAGGTGATTTAATGGGCATCGTACGAACCATCATTTTAAGTCGCGCCATCATGCTCAATATAAGAGAAAATCTTTTTTTTGCATTTATCTACAATGCAGCCGGAATCCCTATCGCAGCGGGTATTCTGTATCCGTTTATGGGGCTTCTTTTAAATCCCATG
This sequence comes from uncultured Parachlamydiaceae bacterium, assembly GCA_963833865.1. Taxonomy (GTDB): domain Bacteria; phylum Chlamydiota; class Chlamydiia; order Chlamydiales; family Parachlamydiaceae; genus Neochlamydia. Next base: position 552,572 of record CAWHZN010000011.1, read on the forward strand.
ATTGCTAGTGCAGCTATGACATTTAGTTCCGTTTCGGTCATTTTGAATGCCTTACGACTCAATAAAACCCAATGAAAATGAAAAACAAAGCCATTAATTTTACATCCCATCTATTTTATTTATTAAATCACCTATAGTCCCATACTTTTGAAGCTCGTCCTGTTGAAACTTGTCTTGATTTTTGTAGAATTCACCAAAGAAATTCGAAACGACTAATTTTTCCTTCTGCGTAATTTGACTAAAAATATCCTCAAAGAATTCGACTACTTTTTGATCATCAAGTTTTTTTGTTACATACGCTATAAGCAGACTAATCGCTAGCGGATATTTTTCAAGAGGTAACTGTTTTAATTGATCTATTGATAACGAATCAAATATGGCTCTTTTATCTGCATTAAAATGAGGTTCTTTAAAGAGATGAATTGTGGAAGAAATCAGCAACTGTTTTTCAAATTTATGTTGACCAAGAATTTTATAAAATGTAATCCAGTCTTCTTTCGAAATTTCACTTAAATCCTGTTTCTCAAAAAATTGAAGATTAACAAAATTGAGTAGCATCCTTTGTTCTTCAAAAACCTTCTCATCAATAATTAATTTAAAAATTCTATGAAAGAATTTTTTGTTGTTTATTTGTCCTCTAGTAAATGCTTCAACTTCCAATTTAGGTATTTTCTTCAAAAATAAAGGAGTTATAGAATCAACATCTACTAAATATTTACTTGCATTTTGCCAAACTTCTAGTTCTAATTTCTCAGCTTCCTTAAAAAAACCTTCAAATTTTTTATATTCTTTACTTTGCACAATAAAGTTCAGAATTTTACCTAAAAATTTAGACTGTGCTTTTTCATCTAAATAAGGCATAAAAGAGATTAAGATCGTAGGGTCTTCAATCATGTCCAATTTGATTATCTCGGTATTGACCAAAATATTTGCAATATCCTTTAATCTTTCATTATAGCGGTCCGGGTTTTTCAACATCTCTTTTGCAATCGTTAGAAATTCTTCTAGAGGAAGATTTTTAAGCATCTTTAAAGGTATCCTACCTATAGAAAGTTTCACATTCGTTGGAAGTTTCTTAATTAACAATTTTTGGTGTCCTTCACTTTCGTTGTCGAATATATGCTGCACTATTGCCGGTAGATACTCTTTTAAATTCTCTTCATTATCTTTTTTAAGTAATTCATTACAAAAATCTTCAAAAAAGGATCCTTCAGCCTCCCCAATATCTTCAGCATTTAGTTGAAAAATTAATTTTAAAACGTCGGGCCTTTCCATAAATTTGCACTGAAAAAGAACAGTAATTAGGGGTTCTACTTGCATTGCCTGGCATAAAGCGCATAATATAATGCGCCGGTTGTCATATCCAAAACTATCTACTAAATTTAAAGCTTTCATAAAATTAGAATTTTTAAAAGAATGATCAGTGAGATGTTTTTCCGTGCTTGCAATAAAACTAAAAAAGTTTTTGATAAAAAGACTAAGATCATTTTTTGATATGTGATGTTCTAAAGTCTTTATCACTTGAGGGGTTAGTTTAGCCAAAAGGTCTTTGGCTATATGATTAAAAAAAACATGTTTGTTTTGTATATCATCAAGATCCTCTAGCCTTTTAAGATAGTTTCCTTGAGGACGGAGTTGCCCTTCATAAGCTGGAAAGCCGTCAATAAAAGCTTTAAGGCATGTACCTTGTTTATGACGCATATTTTGTTTTGCCACACCTTCCTTTTTTGCGATCTCCTCATTAAATTCTATTGTTAAGACATCGAATAGGTCTAAAATGGGGCAATAAAAATCAAAAGGTGGCTGAACTTCGCGCTCCAAATTTTCTTTAACTATTAATGAAATGAAACTTGAATTCAATTTTTTTGCGTTGTGTGCAATCCATTCTTTGTTTAAATTGTCCAGCCCACACTCTTTTAAAGTGACCTTTACATTAGATATGCTCCCATATCTATGGAAATGTAGAATATCATCGATTTCTTTTTTGGTTTTTGGCTTTTGATTTTTTATTTCTTCTAAGAATTTATTTAAAGCCTCGTTTTTAAATCTTGGCTTGTTGGGAACAGGCAATAGATAAGGATCTTTATGTTTAGCCGGGATTTCCTTTTTTTGTTTATTTTCCGCTACTTCAATAACTATTTCCTTTATCTCATCAGGCGGCTGAAGAGGATCTTTATTTTGAGCTTGGATTTCCATTTCATGTTCAATTATTTCTTCTTGGATTATATTTTTTTTCTTTTCATCGTTTTCTAAAACCTTCACTTTATCTAAACATTTAATTTTGTTTATAGTTAGTAAAAGTAAACCTAATTCTCTCCCCTTGCTTCCACCATTTTTATTATTAATAGTGATCAAATTCCTTACTGAATTAGATAAAAATAATTTTTCTTTATCTGAAATTTCATCATCCTTTATTGTTCTGGTACAATTCAAAATGTGAAGAGCTACTTCATCCTATTTAGCATTTCGAGGAACTAAAGTAAAAGTAATGAGATGGATAGAGTGGTTAATAAAATTTTTGAAACAGGACCTCTTCTCTTCAGGAACCAATTGATTTTTTTTATTAAAAACGACGCTAAATTTCGAGCAATCAATATCATTAAGAAGCTTTATATTCTCGTTAAAAGATTTCCAATAAACTGGCATAAAAACCTATGGTATAAGTTATTTACAAATGATATTAATAAAAAGACTTTTTAAATAATAGTAAATTATTGTGCATCATTAAAATATTTACCCCAGAGGAAACTGCAAAGATAACATACAAGAAAAAAAAGTGTATTATTGTCTTATATTTTGCTTTTATTCTTGTTTGTTTACTTTGTAGCTTTCTTTAGAATAACCACCACAGTAACTTTCCTATAATATTTTAGTGGTTACAGGTTCTGCTAAGATGTCTTTTTGTTAACTTGTATTCATTAGAATCCTTCTATACATTGCCTTGCATCGTAAAAATTTGAGTCGCTATAAGATTTAACAATCTTTAGAGCGGGGTTTTTAACGATTCTGATTATCGTTTTTCCTCCAATTATATATTCGGCGACTCGTTTAACCAAACTCTGTGACGGGCATAAAGCACCACTGAACACAACGGTCTTTTGTTTTAAATACATTGCTAAGGTCTTGTTAATGGGTTTAATTTTTATTGCTTTTCGACTTTTCTTGCTCCCTTTTAAAGATTGATTATCAATTTGTTTCGTTTCAATACACATAAATTTTTATTAACTAATATAATTATTATTTTTTATAAAACTATTTATTACGCTACTTCTCTTTTTAAAATAACATCATATCCCAGTGCATTGAGCGTTTTTGTCATCGCTTTGATTTTGCGTTCTTCATGCTTTTTTTCGTATTCTGCTGCGCCTTTTTCGGCATAACTTTGTCCAAATTTCATGATATTGTATGCTTGTGTGCCTATCTTATGGGCACTTGCTTTGCGGGCTTCTTTTTTGCTTTTACCATTTCGCATTAGTCGTCGAAGATGCGCACCTACAGCACTATCTGCTTTATAGTTTGCATTTGCAGCTATCCGTAATGCCTGTCCTACACGACTAAACTTTTTAGGGGCTTTTCCGCTCAATCTTTTACCTCCTGAGACTTTGTTACCTGGACTGGTTCCATTCCATGATGCAAAATGCTTATAGGTTGGGAAAGCATCCATATTGCCTCCAGTCTCAAAAATAAGAATCGCGGCTATGGAGTCTTCAACTCCGGAAAGGATTGTTAAATCATAACCAAATTTTTTATAAAGTAAGCTGCGCATGTCAAAACAATAAGGACTTCTATTATAGTCAGTCTTCTTCTTTTCTTTTTTAGAACGTTGGGGTAAAGGAGCCAAACCCTCTTTTTCTGGGAGTTTTTCGAGTAATTCTCTGATCTTAAGCTCAATCTCCACAATATTTTTATGTAGATACTCGTAAGTTGCTAGTTCAGTTTTCATCATGAATATATAGGTGCTATTGTACGTTCCCATTAATGCTCTTGCTATTTCTTCTTTACTGCTTCTACAACGATCATCTGCTAAAGCAGCTAACTTGTAGGGATCGCGTTCTCCTATTACAATAGCTTTAATGATAGCCATTCCAGATTTTCCACTTATATCACTTATTACATTCCCAATTTGAATATTCATCAGTGCAAGCATTTTTTGAATGATGTTAAGGGAGTCCGCAGCTCTTCCCATTACATCTTGACGAAAACGAGCTAAATCACGCATTTCACGAATAACTAGTAGTGGAATAAAGCCGCCTTGCAGTAATCCACAAGCATGGAGTCTCATGAGCCACTGACTATCTAATACATCGGTTTTGCGTCCAGGAAATGTTTTAACATACTTGGGGTTGACAATAATCGGTTTAATATCATTTTTTTCCAACATTTCGTATAGAGGCACCCAATAAACACTTGTTGATTCCATTGCAGCTTCTTTAATATTGTGTTCTTTTAACCAGTTTACAATGGCTTCGAGATCATCAGTACATGTCCCGTATGCTCGCGTAGGATCTTCATCTACGTTTGGTGGGATAGCAACATATATCATCGTTTTACCGATATCTATACCGGCTACATGTTCATTAATAACGGGTATTCCTCTAATTTTTTTATCTATTAATTTTGTAGAATTAGTAATTAAGGGCCTGATGCCATGCCTTAAAAAAGTTTCAGCAAGTTGGTGGCAATGGTGTTTTTTACCCATTAAACGAACACCTCTCACATTTTGGGTTTTACACATACCGATAATAACTTTAATATCTTCAGGATTGTTTTTGAATTCAGCATGGGTGGATAAAGAAATTAGGAATTCAACTTTTATTGTAGAAGCATCAACAATTAAATTGGCCGTATAAATAGGTCTGCCATTAGATTCAATTGCTGTATTTTTTTGCTGTATCTTTTTCAAACTTTCATTACAATTAGTCATGTTTACCTCAATTTGAGGGTTAGCCGTGCCGGTCGCGACGGCAACGGATGTTAGCACGCCCATAAACTCAATTTTATGGGCGTGTGCTTTTTCAAAAGCCGCGACACAAAATAGATTAGATCTAAGAAAAAATTTTGAAAAGAAAGATATAGAGTTAGGAAATTTCTAGTGAATTCCTAATAAAGTGGTTATCAATTTTCATATCCGAAGCGGACAGAAATGAAGGCCGCGCTACAGGGGCGTGCCCGCCTTTCGGTTGGGAACTCTGTGGTAAATTTTTTTTCATCTATTCAATTCGCGTAATTTCTAAAGCTAAAATTTCTGTGGAAAGTGCATGAAGCCATTTTGCATAAATATTTGCTTCAAACAGGCAAATTTTTTCGGCGTGAATAAATCCTTTAGCAAGTTTTTGAAGGCCTTCTTTCATTTCATTTAAATGCTCTTTTTCCTCAAGCAAAATAGACTTCACATTAACTTTTGAGTCACTTTTTCTCAGAATTTCATCGTAAAGAGGGTAGAGTTTCTCTGCTCTCAATTCGATTGCATAAGTAACCAGAAGATAAGCAGCTTCCTTAATTGCGCCACTTTTAAATCCCTGTGCTTTAAGGTAACGTGACGCCTGCTGATCTAGCGATGTTAAATAATGCAATGTTGCTGTTCCTCCTATAAGATAACTAAGAGCATAATCGGTAAAGCTCTTGTCCGAAATTTTTTCAATTTGACGTTTGAGATAATAAGCATGACGAAATTCTTCTGCCGCATGTTTAAGCATTTCTTCTTTTACAAGAGTAGGATGTTCACAAGCCGCAATTTTTCGCGCGCCACAATTTTCTAAAAAGGAAAGTGTATTAAGCCACCTGGCATGCAATTCCCGAGAACCAACAATAGTCGCAAGAAGTTCTCTTAAAAGCTCTTCTTTTTTCATAAACTTCCTTCGAGTTAGGTTTCAAGTGTTAAAACAATATGATCATAAATTAATTGCAGTTCTTCAACCTCTATACAATACGGAGGTAAGACATAAAGCACATTTCCCAAGGGGCGAAGCAGAATGCCACGATCCAAAAAAAAGTGATAAAGCTGATCACGTAGAGGTTGAAAGTAGGATGACAAGCCTTCAGATCGATACTCTAGAGCTAGGACTGTTCCCAATGTTTCACAACGTTTTAGCTTAGGATGACATGCCCATTGCGAAGTAAATTGTTGATGACACTGTTCGATTTTTTTTCTTTGCAAGCTACAACTAGCTTCTAAGAGGAGATCTAAACTTGCAAGGGCACTGCTGCAGGCTAAAACATTTGCTGTATAAGAATGGCCATGGAGAAAAGCCTTCTGCAATTTATCTGCTAGAAAAGCCTGATAGATTTGTTGCGTGCATGCAGTAGCGCCCAGAGGTAAAAACCCTCCTGTTAACCCTTTCGAAAGGCAAATGATGTCCGGGGATTCCTGCAAATGATCACAGGCAAAGAGTTTTCCGGTACGACCAAAACCTGTCATCACCTCATCAGCGATGGTTAAAACGGAATATTTCTTGCATAGTTTCAACAAAGCATCCAGAACTTCAGCTGAATACATCAGCATGCCTCCCGAACCAAGTACAAGCGGCTCAAAAATAAAACAGGCCACATTTCCTTTTTTTAGAATTGCTTCAAAGCTTTTTAAAGAATCCTCTTCATTGCCTTTTACGGGCAGATTAATCGACTCAACCTCAAAAAGATGCTTCCAAAATGGCCTATTAAACTCGTTTTTACCGGATGCAGACATAGCCCCAAACGTATCTCCATGATAACTTCCCTTGAAACAAATAACTTTATTTTTTTGTGTATTTGGATCCTGATTGTACCAGTATTGAAAAGCCATTTTGAGCGACACCTCAACAGCAGTAGAGCCATTATCGGAATAGAAAATCTTAGCCATCTTGCCGGGAAGAACAGAGAGTAATTTATAAGCTAATTCAATTGCCGGCGGATGAGTAAAGTCAGCAAAAGTTACATGTTCAAGAACATCTAATTGAGCTTTTATTTTTTCCACGATATAGGGATGGGAATGTCCATGGAGATTTACCCACCAGGATGAAATTCCATCCAAATAGGGCCTGCCTTCTTCTGTGAAAAGATAAATTCCCTTCCCTTTGACAATAGGAATGAAAGCAGGTGCAGTCTGTTTTTGGGTAAAAGGATGCCAAACGCAACTGCGATCTTTTTCACTTAAATTTGAAATATTTTTGATAATCCTGTTTGCCATTTTTTTGCATATCGTTGAATTGTTTTTTTACTGATTGTTTTTTCAGGAAGGAGTCTCTCAAGAAAAGGAAGTTGCGATATTTGCAAAATTGCCTCCTCACTATCTGGATTCGGTTCGCCATTAAATATAAGGCCCAAAATGGAAAGATGATGATTTTTCAAAGCCTCAATCGTTAACAAAGTATGATTAATACTCCCCAAGTAATGTCTTGAAACTACAATCCAATGAGCGTCCCATTGTTTAAATAGATTAAGTTGCTGAAAGGTTGTTGTTAAAGGAACAAAAACTCCGCCTGCCGTTTCGATCACAAGCGATCGGCGCGTTTGAGGCAACAATATACTCTCCGGTTTAATAACCCTATTCTCAAGACGAGCCGCGTGATGAGGAGATACAGCTGTTCTAAAAGTATAGGCCGAAGGGTGAATCTGATGCTGATTACTATCGATTAATGTTTTTATTTTTTGAGAATCCGATCCCATTTCGTCTGCGCATTCAATGGGTTTCCAATAATCGCCCTTGATCAGTGTGGTAAGAATGGCAGAAACGACTGTTTTGCCTATGTCGGGTCCAGATCCTGTAACAATCACTTTTTGCATAGATATACCTAATTGCTATTTTTTTACCCTTTACCTTCACCCTTTACCCTTTTTATAATCTTCAATATGCTGTACAAGGTTATCGATCTGTTCCTCAGTATTGAAAGCATGCAGGCAAATGCGTAGAATTTCATGGCCACGTCGTACTGTGGGACTCATGAGAGGCCGAATGTCAAATCCTGCCAATTTCAATCTCTGTGATACATGTTTAATCGAAAAATTGCCTTTTACTTTCAGGCATTGAATTTGCGTTTCTGAAGAACTTGAGGTAATTTTGCGATAATAATGAATTAAATGCCTAATCTTACGACGTTCATTTTCTAGAGATGGAAACAATTTATAGCTGCAGTGAATGGCAGCCACCACATGGAAGGGAAGAGCGGTCGAGTAGATATAGGTTCTAGCAAAATTAATCAGGACTTGCTTTAGGATGTGACTACCAAACACAATAGCTCCATGTACACCTATAGCTTTTCCAAAAGTGGTAATTTGAGCAAATATTGCATCTTTTTTTCCGCTTTCTTCTATCAAGCCTTGTCCCCGGTGCCCCCAAACACCAATCGCATGAGCTTCGTCAACAATTAGATGTGCATCGTATAATTTTGAAAGACGAGCGATTTCTTGTAATGGCGCTTTGCTTCCATCTGTCGAATAGAGAGATTCAATACAGATCCATCGTTTACCTTTTTTGGCAGTTCTTTTGAGACAGTTTTCCAAATGAGCTAAATCATTATGCCTAAAAGGAAATGCTTGCGCTTGACTTAGGCGGATGCCATCATGCATAGAGGCATGAACTTGGATATCAAAAAAAATGGCATCTTCCTTCCTTGCCACAGCCGTAATTAAACCCAGGTTTGCCATATATCCACAATTGAAAAGAAGCCCTGACTGATAACCATGAAATTGGGCAAGTTTGTCTTCCACATGTTGAATATAGGAGGAATTGCCTGTCAAAAGAGGTGAGCCAGTTGAACCCATTCCATTGAATGGTTTGTCACACCTTAACCATTCTTTTAATACACTAGAACCTAGTTCTGGTGATCTTGACAGTCCCAAATAATCATTGGATGCAAAATCAATAAGATTTTTTGAAATTTGAATTTGCCGAAGATTACCAAGTTGCTTTCGTTGGGTTAAGCGATTTTCAAGTTGCATTGTCATTTTTATTCCTCTCAAAAGCTGGGCGTTTTTTTAGGCCAAGTAATTCAAAGAGCTCTTCATCCTTATCAACAGGTTGGTTGGGTATGGTGAGTAATTTTTCTCCTAGGTGAATTGAATTGGCACCCGCTAAAAAACAGAGCGTTTGCTCGGTAAAGGTTAATTCCGATCGCCCTCCTGATAAACGCACCATCGCTTGCGGCATCGCGATTCTCGCGATAGCAATGATTCTTACTAATTCCCAAATAGTGACTTTTTCCTGTGAATAAAAGGGGGTTCCCTCTATACGCTCCAGTCTGTTAATTGGGACCGACCCTGGATGAGGTCTCCGTGTAGCTAAAGTATGTAACAGTTCGATGCGATCTTCTGGGCTTTCTCCCAAACCTAAAATACCACCACAACAAACACTTATACCTGTTTTCTGAATCGTATCTAAAGTGTTTAACCGATCTTGATAAGTTCGGGTAGTAACGACTGTTTTGTAATATGTTTCTGAAGTATCTAAGTTATGATTATAAGCATAAAGGCCTGCCTCTTTCAGTTTTTTAGCCTGGTGTTCCTTAATCATTCCAAGCGTGCAACAGACTTCCACTCCTAAATCAGTAATGGTCTTCACCATGCGAAGTACTTCATCAAATTGCTTGCTATCTCGTACCTCTCTCCAGGCAGCTCCTAAACAGACACGTGTGGCTCCTTTTGTGAGAGCCTTTTTAGCTTCTTCCACAACTTCCTCACAGCTCATCATTGATTGAGGCATAACAAATGTTTGATAACGAGATGACTGAGAACAGTATTTGCAATCTTCCGGACAACCTCCTGTCTTAAAAGATATGATCGTACACACTTGTACTTCTTCCGGTTTATGAAATTGCACATGAATTCGATGAGCTTTGGATATTAGCTCTAAAAGAGACTGATCATATAAATCTTTTAATTCTTCTTTAGTCCAGTCAAATCTTAGTGTCATAATTTCTCAAAATTTAATGATTTCTAATGAAAAAAATGAAGTTTATCGCCAGAAATAAGTATTTTCAAGTTAAAAAATGGTAACATCTTGTAGTTTTAAACTATAAAGTAGTTTACAAAAAATCAATATTGGTTTAAAAATAGTAAAATCATTCCTTATGATAGAGAATGAAAAATAAAACTATAAAGTAGTTTAAAAAACATTGAATGGGGGTTAATTTTTTTTATGCTGGAAGCCTTATGCGGAAATAAAAATGTGCAAAAAATTCTGATTTTTCTCTTTGTCAATAGCAAATGCTATGGGACTCAACTTCATCGCTTCCTTAAAACCCCACTGACTCCCCTCCAAAAAGCCTTAACTCGTTTGGAGAAGGGAGGAATCATCATTAGCTATTATGAGGGAAAAACGCGACTTTACCAGTTTAATCCGGCCTATCCCTTGTTAACTGAACTAGAACAACTTTTAAAAAAAACCTATACTTTGTTACCTGCGCATGAAAAAAAGGATTACTATGTAACCAAAGAGGAAAGTAGCGCAAAACTTGCGAAAAGAGAGGGTAATTCTAAAGTTTTATTTTCATTTTGGGAAAAATTGGCTGCGGTTCGAAAACTCTCTTTCAATGCCAAAAGCAAGTCAAAAGGTGAGCATGGATGGAATGGCAGAGGAAAGGGAGATGTTCTTGTCACCGCGGAAGGAGATCATGTTCTCATATTTACGGAAAAAGGGAGTTGGCAAGGGGCACAAGGGGAAGAGATCAGTTTCAGTAATGTTTTCCGATGGACTCTTGATCGTTTCACCGGTATGATTTCTTTAGAACACTTACGACATGGACTAAACAATCCTGTTTTTCTTCTCCATCTTGCCCCTACAAGTAAATGTAGTTTATCATCCGTAGATTCCCATCTTTGTGCCGGCGATATCTATTTTGGACAGATCCACTTTGATCGTTACACTATTCGATTAAATTGGCGAGTTATAGGACCGAAAAAAAATGAAGAAATGGATTATAATTATTCTTAACACCCCAGAGCATGCCTGCACATATACAGTAGAACTTTTTCGGAGCAGGGAATAGATATGCAAGAAGATTTTACTTTTTTAAATAAATTTCGGGGGTATAACAGTGAGGTGTAAACCATCTCCAGCCATCACAATCCGGTTCTTTGGCATCTAAAGCTGCGAGCTTTTGCTGTATCTCAGGGATTTTTTCTCTAGCAGCACGCTTTCCGGCATGATAAATCTGCCATCTCATCTGATCATTAAATGTTCCTACATCACATGTTTTTGGACGAATAGTGACGCTAGCATGACGAGAACAGGCTTCATTTTGCCACATGAATGCAATTTCAGCACTGCGTGTGAGCACCTCAAATAAATTATGCGGAAATGTTCGAGGTAATAATTCACATAAATCCACGGCAATAATTAGCTCAGCCCCCAGATCATGAGCTACTTTAACAGGAACGGGATTTACAACACCCCCATCGACTAATACACGCCCCATATGCTCTTCAGGCACAAAAATAAAAGGAATCGAACAAGAAGCGAGCACAGCTTTTTCTACACTGCCTGAACCTATAGGTACAAGCTCACCCGTATTAAGATCGCTAGCAACAATCACCAGCGGGATTTTAAGATCCTCAAAATTTTCTGCATGAAGATACTTATCTAAAACCTTGCGTAATGATCTTCCTTGGCATAATCCATAACGGCAGCGCAAGACATCTAAATCTAAAAGAGAAGCAGATTTAATACTCCATACAGCCTCTTTAATTTCTTTCGCACAGGGATTGTCGGCATAAAAAGCACCTACAATTCCACCAGCACTACTTCCTACAATCAGATCAACTGAAATTCCTGCTGCTTCAAGTTCTTCAATAACTCCTACATGAGCCATGCCACGAACTCCTCCACTACCCAGCACTAGCGCAACTCGAATTCTTTCAGGAACATAAAAAGAGGGTAAAAGAGGAGGATTCCCTTTAGGTATTAACAAATGAGGGCATCCACAACCACCTAACGAGAAAAACAGAGTGATCATGCAGATGAATTTAAAAGCTTTTTCTTTCATGCACATAGTCAAATTGGTTATTGATAGTCAAAAGCTATGACATATATCATAAAGACTCTAAAGCATCCAAATAAATCGGAGCATGATAGGTTTTTGGTTCTTGATAAAAAATTTAATTTTGTACGATTAGGTATATTTAACCAAAAGCTAAAGTAGTGTCAGTGATCTCGGTGGTGATTAATTTTCTTCTTTTGGCGGAAGGTCTACATCTAGCTTGTTCTTTTTAGAGGCGTTGAGGATTTTTGATATTTGTTCGTTTGTTAAATTAGGCGTGTAAGACTTAAAATATTTCTTTGCAATTTCTTCAAACTCTTTTTGTTTTCTTAGCTGTTCCGGAGTTTTGGGAGGACTAAATATGCGTCTCAGCGTGGCCTCCCATCTCTTATGATTTTCTTCCATTTTAACTTTGGCTTCTTTGGCTTTTTCTTTTTCTATGTCCTCCCCATTTTCATTGATGTTCTTAAGATTTTCCTCTGCTTTGTTCTTTTCATCTGTGCAACTTTGATACAATTTTTGAATATTTTGCTTGAAATGCGTAGCCTCCGCTGAGTTTAGTTTGTCTTTCTTTAGTGAAGGATCATTTAACTTGGTTTTTTCTAAAAGCAAATCGCATATATTTTCTATTTTTTTAGTTGATCAGAAAGAAGAGAAGTTAATTCTTTATAGTTTATGTCTTCATTGATAAGATCATCAGCGTCAGCTCTTTTTTTTGTATAGTCATTAGAAATTGTATAAAAGATACCTGAGATTTCATCTCTTTGTTCTTTTAACTTATTAAAGTATCTCTCCTGTTTTGATTCCCATTCATGATTTCCAAAGCAATAATTGTTAAGTTTTTGAAAACCCATTTCGAATTTTCTAACAATTCGACCAAAAAAAGCGGCTACCGAGTTGTCATATACAGGATTAAGATCTTTTTCCCACCCATCTAATTTTTTTCCAATTTCATCAATTTTATCATATTCATACATAATAAACCTTCCAGTTTATTATATTATGATTATATTATCTCACAAAATATTATTTATTGTTAATATATGGGAGTCAAGGCCTGGAAGCGCCAATGGTGAAGCTGTATAATTGACAATTTCAGTTTTTTTTTATATAGTTTATTAAATCCAGATGCTGAATTTGCCGCTCTAACCATTGAAGAAATTGTCTCTTCAAATCCTCGTCAAAAGCAACTGTATGATAAACGTTTGGCTATGAAAGAGGTTCCCTTAGCACCTGTGCGTGCGCATACAGATAAGTGAAGATAATAGAAAAGCACTTGTAAGAATTTTATTTAAATGGGATGAAAAAAAAGATTTTGGTTTGATTATCTTCTGCCTATTTTACCGGAACTGTTTTTCTCTGACATGTCTCTATCGCAATTTAAGGAATTTAGCTTTAAAAAACTTGGTGGATATGAATTAACGTTCATTTTTTTAAAGTCAGATCAAGGCATAGTAAGTGATCAAGTCAAGGAACGCATTAAACATCTATCTCCTGAGCAAATTAAAGAGTATCCCGGAAAATTTTATCAATGGATAATAGATTTAATGGACCCTGAAAAGAAAAAGCTCTTAAATTAAGGGGCCCATCTTCGGTTTTTCTTTGTTGGACTAAGCTGCTATAGTGGCGTTTTTTCGGAGTGCGGTGACTTATCACATGCGCATCAAGCTAAGAATCCATTATATTCTTCTATCACTAGGCCGTAGGGCGTTTGGTTAAAGCCCATAGCGACGAAGGAGCTGTGGGAATAAATAAAAAAATTGGAGCCCGTAGGGCGATTCGACTCTAGTTTTGAATCGCCCTACGGGCTCAAAATATCTTTTACCTTTATCCCACATCTCCTTCGTCGCTATGGGCTTTAACCATGCGCCCATACGGGCTATTCAGAGTGTTATTTTCAAGAGCTTCTTAGCTTGATGCCTATGTGACTTGTCACCGCTTTCATAGGGGTTGATCTTGTCGATCCCAATATAGTTCGGAAATTTTATACTGCGAAGAGTCTGGGCAAAATTTAATGCTTTAAATTTTGCCCAGACTCTTCGCGGTTGACTATAAACCCAACTTGCGCCCTATGATGGCTCAGATTCGAATTCTTTTCCTCTAGAAGCTCGCAAAAATAAGTGAACCATATTAAAAATTTTCAAAGCTTTGTGAGAGCTCCTATAGAGAAAATAATTTCGAATATGAGCGCCTCGAAACGAAAACCAATTGTTAAACCTAGCGACCTATTAGAATAAAAATTCCGGAAATCAAAGCAATAATACCCAAAACAATAGCAGGTATAGCCAAAGCGGGAATAATCGAAACTAATCCCACCAAAATTAAATAGATTGCTAACAATAAAAATCCTATATTTGTCGTGAATCTCATAAAGACCTCCCTATTTTTATCTGATGAACATGTCCATCATTTGTTAATGATATCTCTTCAACTTCTTGCTTTTTTCCATCCAGTTCTATACTTATCTTCCCTATTTCTATGGGTGGCACATTTTCGATTACAATATCATAGCGTGTACTATGATATTGGTAGTGCAAAGAAATTCTCTCCCATTCTTTGGGAAGCACAGGCTGCAAGACTAATTTTTCCCCTCGCAATTTAAAGCCGAAAATCTCTTCCAAAAGAATGCGATACAACCACCCTGCGGAACCTGTGTACCAGGTCCACCCACCTCTTCCTACTTGTCCCTCCAAATCATAGACATCCCCCGCTAATACATAAGGCTCTACCATGTAATGCTGCATAGTAGCAAACGAGCTAGTATGGGCAATAGGATGCATCATTTTAAGAAGTTGATAGGCTCGATCTCCATTTCCACTCATTGCAAAAGCTAAGGGCACCCACAAGGAACCATGGGTGTACTGCCCACCATTTTCCCGAACGCCTGGCGGATATCCTTTAATATAACCCGGATCTAAAGGTGCTTTATCAAAAGGAGGGGTAAGGAGCAAAATCAATTTTTCTTTGTTTTTGATAATATATTTTTCCAAAGCTTGCAAGGCAGTATGTACCCTATCAGGATTACCCACCCGGCTGATCACGGCCCAGGATTGAGCTATAGAATCTATTGTATCCTCACTATTTTCTTTTGAACCAAGCGGAGAACCGTCATCAAAATAGGCCCTTCTATACCAATTGCCATCCCACGCTGTCTCTTCGATGACATTGACAAGACGCTTTGCCTGTGCGCGAAAACCCTCGTCAGATCCGGGAATTCCACTCCAGGCTAATAGGTCAGCAAAATCATTCATCACATGGATCAAAAACCAAGCCAACCAAACACTTTCTCCTTTTCCATGAATGCCCACAAGATTCATACCATCGTTCCAGTCCCCCCCTCCAATTAAAGGTAGGCCATGTGGTCCTTCGGTAAGTCCTTTTTTTAAGGCTCTTCGACAATGTTCGATTAGAGTTCCTTTTTCACTAGATATTTCAGGAATAAAAAAGGCATCATGCTGATCTTCCTTTAATAGTTCACCCTTAATAAAGGGTATTTCTTCTTGCAAAATAGAGGTATCATTGGTTACTCGAACATATTGAGCAGTTGCATAGGGCAACCAAAGCATATCATCAGATATTCTAGTCCGTACCCCAGCATTGGATGGAGGCTGCCACCAATGCTGTACATCCCCTTCTAAAAATTGCCTTGAAGCTGCCCTTAAAATTTGCTCCCGAGTCATTTGGGGCGCAGAATAGAGAAGGGCTAATGCATCTTGTAGTTGGTCACGGAAACCATAGCCGCCACTGGACTGATAAAATGCAGTCCTTCCCCAAAAGCGACAACTTAGATCTTGGTAGAGTTGCCAGCGGTTAAATGCGAAGTTAATAGAGTGATCAGGTGTTTCTACATAAAGAGTTCCTAAAAATTTATCCCACCATGCCAATGTACTTAGATAGGTCTTTTCAACCCAATCGGATTCACGAAGTGTGATGATGAGCTTGCGAGCCGATTCCTCATCTTGAGCATATCCCAAAAGAAATATGACTTCTTTCTCTTCATTGGGCTGCAATTCGATTTGAACCTGCAAAGCAGCACATGGATCAAAAGCAGCGCCTGTTAAACCTGCCAGTTTTTTTCGTTTCAATGCTGCCGGCTTTGACAGATGTCCATTTCGACCAAGAAACTCTGTGCGATTGCAGGTATATGAATAGGTTAGTGGCATGGAACAGACAAAAGCCAGATGATTCCCATAATCTTCATTGTAACGGTTGAATGCAAAAATAGACTGACTCTCAGGATCCCACTCAGTAATTATGTGCATCTGAGTTTTTTCTCGATCGATTCCTAAAACCAACTCTGTATAGGAATAGATAGACAGATGTCGATTGATCGCAGAAGAATTTTTTAAACGTAATCGCTGTATTCTGACAGGTAAACCACCCTGATCATCCACAGGAACAAGTAGAGTTAAATCCTGTTCAATGCCATGGCTGTTATGCTCAAAGCGACTATACCCATGCCCATGCCGAATGCGGTAAGGATCAAGTTCCCGTATGGGTTCTGGAGTTGGCGTCCAACAGGTCCCGAGGTCTTCATCTCGTATGTAAATAGTATCCGTAATGGGATTTAAAACGGGATCATTGGACCAGGATGTCAAACGGTTTGTTTGGCTATTACCATACCATGTGGAACCTAATCCTGTTTCAGAAACCATAGTCCCAAAATGGGGATTGGCTAGCACATTGATCCAAGGAGCAGGAGTTTCCGTATTTGGACCCAAATAGATCATATACTCGCGTCCATCTCGGCTAAAGCCCCCAATCTTATTGAAAAATTCCAATTCGACAAATGGCAGAGGGGGTGAAGGTACATCATTCATTTTTCGATCGGCTACAAAACGTGCTGGATAGGTTGTCGCTTCCATAGGAGCGACTAATTGCTGCCGAAGAGAACCACGAGCAGCAATTAAGTTCGCTCTAGCTACAGACAAGATTAAAATAATATCCTTTTCTGGAATTTGATCACCGTTGAGAAGATAAACGCCACCGGATTTCCCAATTTCAGTCTGAGTGGAGAATGTCTGAATAAGACGTTGGAGCTGTTCAAAAAGGGGGTGTTCATAGCCTGTAGATTCATCATTAAGAATCACCAAATCCGTTTTCAAACCGCGCAAACGCCAAAAGACATGAGCTGTCAATACCTGTTTGACTAAATCCATTTCATGAATGTCTGCTATGGAAACAACAACAATAGGTAAATCTCCGGAAATCCCGTAAGCCCAGAGATGAGATTGACAGAGTCTATTTCTTATTAAACGTTCCGGAGAAGGCCGCAATTGCGCATGGGGATATAACACGCGGCTAGCCAATTTTTGGTAAAGCTGTGCTTCTTCTTGATGAATGCGCAAATGGCGCAACTCAAGTTGAGCATGAGCCCAGGCCATTTCTAACGCCCTATTACTGGAGGCAAGGTCTCCATATTTTTTGATCAATGCGATGGTTTTCTCTCGACTATCTGAGATCACCGTAATATAGGAGATCTGAACTCTTTGACCCGGATTAAGGGAAATTCGATAGCGTAGACTAAAAATAGGATCCAAAACATAACCTTGAGAATTTGATAGGTTGCCATCCATAGCTTGAGGATACAGCAAAGTTCTTCCCCGGCCTATAAATTTGTTGCGATCGGTTTCAAACTGGATTGGTTGTAATGAAGGTTCAAAAGAAACGACCACATGACCTGCAAACAAAGGATTATCATCTGAGCCTCTTAATCTACGAAAAGCTAGCAGACCGCACATTTCAGGTAACGCTTCTGTCTGTATGAATAGCTTATTGAAACAAGGATGTGCTGCATCAGTAGCATGTGAAGCCAAAACAAGTTCACTATAACTTGTGAATTCAATCTCACGAGACTGTTTAGATAGATTACCTATGGTCATCAAACGCACTTCAGCATCATCTTCAGGTGAAACAACAATTTCAGTTGTCACTTCTATTTGATTATCCACACGTCTAATTT
Organism: uncultured Parachlamydiaceae bacterium; assembly: GCA_963833865.1. Lineage (GTDB taxonomy): Bacteria > Chlamydiota > Chlamydiia > Chlamydiales > Parachlamydiaceae > Neochlamydia. The sequence goes on from CAWHZN010000011.1 coordinate 570,485, forward strand.
CAGTTTTATCAGCTTTGAAACTCACCGCATATTTCTTGCTTTTTTTGCAAGTTGGATGAAAGGCTGTAGACCAGCAATTTCCCGACTGAATATCCTTAATATAGCAAAAGCTTCCCCAGTTATCGGCAGTGACATCTGCTCGCCAACGTGTAATCTCAATATCTTTCCACGAGCTGTATCCTCCACCTGAGTTAGTCACCATGACCGAATATTGTCCATTGGAAAGTAAATTGATTTTTGGCGCTGCACTGTGAGGTGTATCTACAATTCCCATAATAGGTGTTGTAGGAAAAGGAGCTAAGCGCGAGATTGGAATTGTTTTTCTCGATCCTTTGGTAATAGGTGGATGTACAGGTGCTCGTTCACAAAGTAAAGATTCCATTCCAACGATTCTGGGATTTGCGTGAAAACGTTGCCGAAAAATATTATTATTTAAAATGTTATCATAAGCCAATAGAGACATTCCTTGATGGTGTGCCATATAAGCATACACAATGACTCCTCTCTCTCCCTGAGGCGCGCGCTGTCTAGTGAAGTCTATGGATTCAAAAAAACCGTAATTGTTCAACAAATCCTTCCATTGGTTTTTTAAGCGTTTAAAATTTTGAATTGAAGACTTGGGATCGATCGCCAGGGCCAATGCAGTAGAATAGGGGCTGACGACCAAATCCTCTTCTAATCCACGCTTAAAGCCAAGGCCAGGAACGCCAAAGCTGCGATACTGGTAGATTTTATGAGTATCGATTGCACTATAAGCAGATTCAGATATACCCCAAGGTATTCCCCGCTTTTCAGCGTAGATTGTTTGACAGGCAACCGCGTTACGACAAGCATCGTGGAGAAGAGAATCAGGATATAGATTATTAAAGAGAATTGGCATTAGGTATTCAAACATCGTACCACCCCAAGACATCAGCACACGTCGTCCGTACAGATATCCAAATGGCCTTCCTAGTGCCCACCAGTGTTCTAGAGGGACATCATCTTTGGCTATAGCCACAAAACTTGCTATGCGCGCCTCGCTCGCAAGAAGATCGTAATAAGAATTATCTAAACAATAATTGTCTACATGATAGCCGATAGAAAACAGCTTTCTATCGCGATTGTATAAAAAGCGCATATTTAAGCCATCAGATAAGACCTGTATATCGTTAATGATTTCGTTAGCTTTGCCTAATTTTTCACCTGCTAGCCATTGAGCCGTCTTTATAGCCTGCTCCAGCTTGTCATAAAGAATTTTGTTAGAACCCTTATTTTCTAATGTCGTTAAAAAAAGCTTCAATGTTTCAGGTATTTCAGTGTTAGCAAGCATCTTTAAGGATATATTCTCTTTAAATATTTGCTCGCGCCAAGAAGCTGCCTGCGGATCGATAGCCCTAAGATCTTCTAGACTGAATTCCTTTAAAACATCTATCCAAGAACAGTATCGATTTGCGAAAGCACTCCACTCATGAAGTTGTTCCTCTAGCTGTTTGAGCCAATAGAGCTGTTCGCCTTCAACTTTTTCCGTATTAAAAAATTCTTGAAGAAATTGCAACGATTGACGGACAACATTTATAAGTTCATCAATATTCTTATAATTGTTCGAAAGAAGTTTTTGCAGAGGCATCAAGCATGGAGATTTACTATAAGATAAGGCGATATTATATGTATCTTTTATTCCTTCAAGAATAGAAGGTGTCAATATGTTATCTGAGGCCAGTTGATAAATACCCTGCTCCAAAGTCCAAAAACAGGCCAGTAAATTTCCGCTATCCACGGTGGAAACATAGCGTGGATATAAGGGTTTAAGAGTCTGGATATCATACCAATTTAAAAAATGACCTTCATACATCTCTAGTTTTTTGAATGCATTAACTGTTTCTAATAGCCGGTCAATAACCTCATCGGGTGTAATATATTTAAAATCATTTGCTGCTAAAAGAGACAACATCCCTAGGCCGATATTTGTAGGCGAGGTCCGCTGTGCCACTTCCACATTCAATGCAGTTTGATAATTATCCGGGGGCAGCCAATTTGTCTGAGGACCGACCAAATCATCAAAATAACGCCACGTTTTTCGAGCTATGTGACGTAAAAGCAGGCGGTCTTTGTAAAGTAATTCAAAAGGGATGCTTATTCTCGGTTCATCTAAAACTTCAATAATAATGGGTGAAAAAAACCAAAGTAAACAAAATAAACCCGCTGCAAGAAGAGCTGGGGATTGACTAAGGCCGTCACGATAAATATGATACAAGCAAAAAAAGAAAGGGTGAAAAATTTGTAAACAAAAATTAGGCGGTGATCAACTGAGGATGATGGGTGAAATCGTTCCCATTCTAAAAGATGCCTATGAGAGATCAAGCGACGGAATAATACACGAACGAGTACATCAGCGGATAGATAAGCCTGGTGTGGCAATAGGGAAATATTTACTAATGCTTTTATGACATGATGAAGCAAGTCTTTTCCTGTAAGAAAAAACTCTCTGATGTTTCCTATAGCATTAAAAAGAGCTATACAAAGGGTTGGCATGAAAAAAACTATAAAAACAAAGGCTGCCCAAAATAAGGGTTTTTGCGAAATAAAAAATGCTGTCAATAGCAACGAAAGCAAAGATATAGGCAGCAGGCTTCGCCGCAGATTATCCATGATCTTCCAACGACTCATAATGGATAAGGGATTTGATATTTTTTTATCACTTATGCAGGGAACTTTGTTAAAGAGCCAATCGATAATTTGCCAATCCCCACGCAACCAACGATGCTGACGCTTAGACCAGACATAATAATCTTCGGGAAAAATATCTGATAAAACAATGTCAGTTGCTAAGCCAACTCTAACGTGCACTCCTTCGATCAAATCGTGACTTAAGAGATGTTCATTAGGAAAACATGCGCTTAGAATACGATGAAAGGACTGCACATCATAGATTCCTTTACCATGATAGTTACCTTCAGACATAAGGTCTTGATAGATATCCGAAACGGCTTGTGTATAAGGATTGATACTTTGCGGATCTGAAAAAATTTTCGCAAAAAGAGTTTTTCTTATTTGAGTGATATCTGTAGCAATGCGAGGCTGGATAATTGTATAACCGCGTTGAATTTTGCCTTTGGTATTTACATATGGGACATTCAAAGGATGGGATATTGTTTCTATGAGTTGTTTGGCTGTATCTTTAGGTAAAGCAGTATCGGCATCTAGTGTAATCACATAGCGAATGGATTGAAGGTTCTCTTTTTTTCCTTCAATAAAGAGCTTTTCAGGTGATGAACCTTCCACTAAGAAATGATTTAAACATACTAGTTTGCCACGTTTTCTTTCATTACCAATCCAGGCATTTTCACCTACGCTCCAACTGCGCTCGCGATAAAAAAGAAAAAATTTTCCCTCGCCATATTTTTCTTCAAGGGATTTAATTCCTTTTATGGCTACTTCTAGAAGATTTTGATCGTTTGGCATATGTTTCTGAGGTGCATCAACAAAATCATAAAAGATACCAAAGCGCAAGGGTTTATCATCATTAGCAAAATAATGAATTTCCAACTGATTAATATCTTCAAGGATATCTGTATCATGAGTTAGTAAGGAAGGTATAACGACTAATGTTTTTAAATCTTCAGGGATACCCTGTTCAAATGACATCTTGGGAAGAATTAGAGGGTGTAGGATTTTTGTAAAAAATACACTCACTATTTGAAGGCTTAACTCACTAGAAGGCAGTAAAGCGAAAATGAGCAAAAGGATGCTTGAGGTTATGTCTGCATGCCATTTGTATAATAGCAGTGCCAACAATAATTCTATACTCAACGTGATAGTAAAAATACTTCCCAAATAAACTAGCGTGGGATAAGACTTTATTTTCTTGCGTACAAAATGCGACCAATTAGGCTTATATTTTATGGACTTTTCCAACTGATTTCGACCATGATCAACTAAATAGTAGCCTACATGCGAAGTTACGGTATCTTTTCCATATTCAGCCATTTGTAAGGCAAGACTTGCAACTTGTCCTTCAGAATATTGAGAGCCCCTTGCTAATACTTCAATAGCATGGCGATAGCTATCTCGTGAGTTAAAATTCATGCGAGTATACACATCAGCAGGATCTTTTATAAGAATCTGATCGACAGGACTTATCAATTCAAAAATGTCACGCCAAGATAATTGCGACAGGGCAATTAAACTGATAATGGCATTTGAAAGCGCGATTTGCTCTGCTGTTTTTAAAAGTTGCTCGGTTTTAATTATCTCATGAATATCTGTTTTTAGTTCCTTCTCCAGCCACTTGTTTACTAAAGGAATAATTTTTTCTTCATCATACAGATGATCTAACAACTCTTCTGCAAAATGTGAGGAGGGATTTTTCTCTTCATATTCAAGTTCTTCTAAAAAATCTTTTAATCTTGATGGTTCTCTACGTGATACATTGAGCAAACGGTTTCCCCACAAACCGGCAAATTCCCCCTCTCTTAATCTTCGTTCAATGTCCAGTGCTAAATAATTTAAGCTTTCTATCAACCTCAACCTAAGCATAAGGGGTAATACCCAAAGCTCTCCAATTGTTAACTGATCTACTGTCTGATAACTATTGAGATAGGCAATGATATTCTCTCGGCTTAATCGATTGGCTGTATGCTGAATCATGTCTTTTGCAATCACATACACCCTTGGCAAATCAGCTTGAGGACCTTTAACAATCTTGGGAAGCTCATGGTAAAATTTTTCAGGCAGATTATGCAAAACATCCTCAATATTTCCTTGGATGACATAGGTATTATCTAAAAGCCATTCTGCAGCCAGAGTGACGGTTTGTTCAACATGTTCAGCTTCAGCCACAACATGCTGGATTTCAGTAAGTGATTTTGCACACTGCCGAAGATTCTTTAATAAATGGATTTCTCCTGTTTTTTTATAAATGACTTCCTTTAATGTAGCGGCTAACTCTTTTGCATGAGCAGCGAGTGCATCTACTGTTAAAGGTTCCTTAACTAGTTCAGCCTTTTCTTGTGCAGCAACAACCTGCGATCTTAATAAAAAAGATATGGGATGCCCGCTTTCCACATGACGTAAAATGGAGAGAGTTTTTGCCACATCTTTTGAAGCAATTTGCACAATAATTAAGGTTTCGTCACGGATGACAAGCTTTTTGTATTTTTCGATAGTGTTAGGATTAATTTGATATAAATTGAGAATTCCTAAGTGCCATCCTATAGTTCCCAGAATTGCAGCTACAAAAATCAAAGAGGTCAGAGAGACAGGAAGACTTGTAAAAAATAAAGTAAGTGCAAAAATAATCGAAAGTAAACAAAAAAAGAGAAATGGAATTGTCCCCTTCTTCTGTCCTTTGATGGTAATTTTACCATAATGATTGCAATGGATGTAGACAGAACGTAGTAAACCCTCTTTTCTTAACTTCTTTAATACTTCCTCTGCTGTCCTTGGATTTTGATAAAATCCTAAGGCTATGTTCCAGGGGGTTACCATGTATACATCCCAATTTTTTTTGACCAGCTATTTCCATGATCACTATTTTATTTAATATATAGTAATTCTTTTAAATTCAATTTTTTAATTATACCCTTCAGTCTCACTAAAGGCATGCTATTCACCTGATCTTTTTTTATTTTTTATTCACCACAGAGTCATGGAGAGCATAGAGAAACAACATTAAATTGCTGAGGCAATTTAATGTACTCTAATCGCTTCGCGAAAAAAATGTTATTAACATTTTTGAAGCGATGAGTCTCCGACAATTTGCCTCGCAATTTGTTGGTGCTCCTAATTCTCTGTGATCTCTACGGCTCTGTGGTGAAAAAAAATAAAAAAATTAGCAGAATAATATGCATTAAAAGAAGGAAAATATATAATGTTAATTATTACCAATTGATAATTAATGATTTATGTTTGTAAAAGAAGATTTTATAAACAATTATTTTGAAAGAATGCTATAATAAGAACAAATTTAGGGGGCAATATGTATCAAATACGCCATCTATTTTTGATCTGTGCTATTTCATTCATGTGCACTCTTTCGGCACTGTTTGGTCTTAGTAAAATTGCAGCAGTGGATAGAATTCCTCAATCCTTTAATGAAGATCAATTAATTGCCAAAGGGGGACACCATGGAGGTCACCATCATGGTCACCACCATCATCATGGGCATCATCATCACCATCACGGCCATCATGGTCACCACCACCATCATCTTTTCTATGGACATCATGGATACAATAATGGTGGCTATAATGGCTATTGGAATGGAGGCGGTGCCGGCTTTTGGGATAATAATTCTGGTTATCTCTATGATCCTAACTACTATTATGATGTTAAAGCGGTTCCAAGTGTTGAATACAATCCGACACCATTATTTCCAACCCCTTCAACAGGAGCGACAATAGAAAACAAAACTATTATTCAAAATCAACCTTTGTTAAAATCACGATAATCGCGAATAGGTGTGGGTGAGAGACATCCACTCACACCCCTGTAGGATTCAAACCTCATGTCGTATCCCTTGATTTCCTTTTGCGTAATATGCACTTTTACGATCGTCCATCTTTTTGCGGCAAAAGCCCAATATCTCAGTTTTAATTCACATGGACGTTTTTTATCATTCGGTGGAGGAATAGCAATTGCTTATGTTTTTATAGACCTTCTTCCTAAGCTTGCTGAGAGCGATATCCTTGTAACACAAGCACTTTCGGGAATTTTCCCCTATTTTGAAAGACATGCATATATCATGGCTCTTTTTGGATTTTTATTATTTTTTGGCGTAGATAAAGCGCAAAAGCCTATTCCAAGTAAGAGCGCTTTTTGGCTTTCTCTACTTTCTTACTCTCTATTCAATTTTTTGATTGGATATGCGGTCGCCGATAAGGATAATCCTGAAGTAAAACCGCTTCTTCTGTTTACTCTAGCAATTGCTTTACACTACTTCACCATAGATTACTCGTTAAGTGAAGCTCATGGCAATGACTATAAACAGTTCGGTAAATGGATCTTAATATTGTGTTTATTTCTTGGATGGCTAACCGGTCTTTGGATTGTGCTTTCTCCTCCTGCTGTAGCGCTGGTGAGTGCATTTATCGGAGGTGGTGTTATGATGAATGTGATGAGACATGAATTGCCAAAAGAAAATCCCAACAATCTCACTGCCTTTTTTAGTGCTGCAACTATTTATACAATAATTCTTCTTACGATTGGAAGATAATCTCGATACTATGCAGCGACTTTAGGGTTGAAAAAATCTTGAATAAAGTCGATCACCTTTTGTTCCTCTTTGTCGACAAGCTTTTGATCATTAATCCGTAAATGTTAGTCAGAATTGATGGCATGACTACTGTAGGAATGATTTTATTTAAACCATAATGAACTAAAGGCACCAAACCTAGTGATAAAATACTAGCTGCATAGAAGAAATTGCTATGCTTTTTTTTCGGTTCAGGTAGAGGAGCAAAAGCTTTTTCCTTAAAATCTACTAAATCTTCTTTTAATGCAGGATTAGCAATATTATTATTAACTTTATCTAAAGGAATCACTTTCATCTTCTAATTTAAATTAAGAAAACATTATATTGATTTTTTTATTTAATTTCAACTATTTTCTTTTTTTGAAATAAAGAGAATCCATCTTTTCTTTATCAATCTCATACTTTCGGCTCAGGTTATAAATAAGAATCTTTTCAAGACGAAAATAGAAGGTTTTAATGGCATAAAAGAATAACTTGAAATAGGCCCATAATATTAAAGCTAATGGAATTATCAGGAGTGGAAATGCAAAGAATAGCCAGGCAATGATAGAAAATTCTGCTAAAGCAAATAGCCAAGCACTCCCCTGGGCGACTTTGCTCTTGATTGTTTGTTCATCAGGACTGGCAAATAACATAGCCCAAATAAAAGGTGACGCTACCAAAGAAATAATTAACCAAAAAAGAAATTGAAAAGGCCATTCTTGATTCACAATCGGAAAAAAGCGAGGAATTAAAACTTCAGCGGAGCCAATGGCAATAAAAGAAACGATCAAGCCATTGATGATAAAGCGAATAATAAATGTTTTATATCTAGAATATTTTTGGGCATGCCGATGTAATTGCCACCATTTTTGATATCTTTTTTGCAAATCCAATCCTTTTTGAGGGATAAATTGTTCTACTTTATCGCTAATTTTTAAGCCAAATTTAATTAAATAAGGAGTCACAAAGGTTGTAATAGCTGAGATGCCAACAATGATCGGATAAAGATTACCATCTGTGATTTTCATTGTGCTGCCAATTCCAATGATTATGAAAGAAAATTCCCCTATCTGGGCCATGCTGAATCCTATTTTTATAGAATCTGAAATGCTTTGGCCCGCTAATAATGATCCCATGCCAGTCGTCAAAATCTTGCCAAATATAGTAGTTAGGGAAAGAAGAAGAACAAAGTCCCAATGTGTAACAATTACCATAGGATCAATAAGCATGCCAACGGAAACAAAGAAAACGGCAGCAAAAATATCACGTATGGGTAAGGTTAGTTCAGCAATTTTCTGTACCAACGGCGTTTCGGCTAGAATAGAACCCATTATAAAGGCACCTAGAGCTGCAGAATAGCCAAAATAAACAGCTATGGCGCTTAAAAAAAGACAAAGTCCAACCGAAATAATTGTTAGGGTCTCATGATTAATGTAGTTTTGAATTTTACGCATGATGTAAGGCAAAACAAAATATCCGATAAGAAACCAGCTTGTAATCGCTAGTAACAGTTTTACAAATGTAAACAGGATCTGAGGGGAAAAAATACTGCCAGTAGTACTAATTGTGGATACATATACCATTAAAAGAATTGCTAAGAGGTCTTCAATCAAAAGAATTCCGACGACTAACTCGGCAAAGGAAAATCTTTTTAATTTAAATTCTTCCAATGCTTTAACGATAATCGTTGTAGATGAAATAGAAAGAGCAGCACCTAATAATAGGCTTTCATATGGAGGCCATCCTAGAAATCTACCTGTGAAAAACCCAATGATCAACATAGCGATCACTTCAAAAAAGCCGATAATAAAAGCTGGCAATCCTAAGCGGGTTAGTCGACTGAAAGTAAATTCCAATCCAAGAGAAAACATTAAGAATATGACACCCAATTCCGCCAAAAGTCTAATTTCGGCCTCATCATCAATAAATGAAAAAGGAGGGGTGTAAGGACCAATAATAATTCCAGCAATGAGATATCCAAGAACGATGGGTTGTTTAATTTTCTGACAGAGGACTGTGACGACGGCCGCGATGCATAAGACTACGGCAAGATCTTCGATGAGCACTGTATGCTGCATAATAATTCATTCCTACGTAAGCGCGCCTATTTATGGTTTAACGCAAATAGAGATAACGATCAAGGTTTCTATTCCCAAAAATCCCCGCCCGAAAATCCCCTGCCCGAAAATCCCCTGCCCGTGCCCGTGCCCGATTAATATTGTTTCTGAGCTGTGTGTAGAAGAACTTTTTCGGGCACGGGCAGGGGATTTTTCAGTCAGGGAGATTATTCTTTACGGCAATCTATTTTCTTGTTATTTTTTCAATTCAGAGAAGGCAAATCATCTATGACAAAACATCCTAGAGAAACAAAAGACTCTTTAAAAGTCATCGGCATCCAGATAAGAACCACAAATGCTCATGGACAAGCGAGCCAAGATATTCCTCGACTATGGGGAAAATTCCATGCAGAAAACATTTTTGATAAAATTCCCAACAAAAAAAGTACGGATATTTTGGTATTATATACAGATTATGAAGGCGATTACATGCAACCTTACAAATGCATGATTTGCTGTGAAGTGTCCAGCCTCGAAGATGTTCCCCCTGGTATGGTATCGAAAATTATTCCTACAGCTGATTACACCATTCTGAAAGCTAAGGGCAAATTCCCAGAATGTCTAGCACAAACATGGCAAACAATCTGGAAATCCGACCTTAAGCGCACCTACCGTTACGATTTTGAAGTGTACAAAACTTTAGATCTTAACAATGCTGATATCGATGTTTACATTGGCGTAAAATAGTTTATACTTCTTCTTTGCCTGATTCTTTACCAGGTTCTTTACCTGATCCTTTAGGTGTAGCTTTTATGTACTTCAATTCTGTGGGTAAATTCCATGACTCCATCAACAATCCTAATCTAAAAAATTTAGCACGCATGTCATTATTTAATTCATTTGTATAACTAATCTGTATATCAAATTTCTTTGGAAAAGTTATTCGGCCAGTAGGATCCATAGTAAATGAATATACTTGAGTCAAAATAATATCGGAAGTCTTATCATTTGTATTGTTGTCTGAGTTTTCTATGCCATCTTTTCTTAAGTAGAAAATTTCGCAGGAACCTTTTTCAAACTTAATATCAATTCTACTTCTTACTTCATTCGTTGGGAGACGTGGCTGCACCAAAACCAGTCTGTTTTCAAACTTCACCAACATGGCCGCCGCTAATTCATGAGTAATATAAAAAATGATCTCCTGCCCTAATAGATTATGACAAAAGATAAGATATTTTAATGCTGTTTCAAAGGAAATCCCTTTAAATTTCTTTTCAAAGTTTGTCTGAATTAGATTTTTTTCGTCCTCAGACAAAGCCATCAATGTTCTATAGTATAAGATAAACGATGCAAAATCCTGATCTATAATTTCACCTATCTTGACGATTTTTTTACTTTCAATTTTAGTATCATTTTTCAAACTTATCAACTCATTTACAATAAATGTAAAAACTTCATTATTATTAAAGAAAAACCTGCTAAAATGATTTAAAATAAATTCAAAGCGATTAAAATTGGTTGCATCTTTAAATATAGTTTCCTTTCCATTTAGATAAATAAACACTCTTGGATCTGCCAAAACTCTTTCAATATCGCTAAGATTAGGTAAAGCATTTACAAAAAGCTTTTCATGTAATTTTTTATTTAAGTCAGTAATGGATTGAACTGGATGGGTTCGATCCTGAACATTTTTTAATAGAAGCTTTTTGTTATTACCAAAAATATTTTTTAATTTTTCTTTATAATCAACTTCTATCAATTTAAGTATTTCTGTCACAAAAATTTGACACACTTTAGTCTTATCCTCAATTTTGATTGAGTCAACAGGATCTGCATTTTTATTGACTAAATAAATGATCTGTTCAATTACATTTCCCTTTTTAAAACCTAATGGCATACTTGAAGAATCTATCTCACGAATCTGTTTGCAAATTTCAAGAAGTGCCTTTTCATATAAATTTAAAATTTGAAGCTCGTATGAAAGACATAAAAATTGATTATTTGTTTTATCTAAAGCCAATTTCTGAATTCCGCGTAAACACTCTTTTAAGTCTTTGCTTTTCTGTGGATCTTTTTCCGAAACACTTCCTTCATTTTTTGGTAAGCTCATATTCTTGCTTGAACGTTTACTAGTTAATAAACGCAAAAAAGATCCTCCTTTTCCAATAAAAGACAAGTCACTTGTAAAATCTTCAGAATTAGAACGCGGTTTAGTGGCTTGATCGATTTCAGCTTCTATTTTTTTATTAGCTTGCTCATAATAAGCAATGTTTTCGTATATTACTTTGCTTTCAGGAACAAGTGTTTGTATGATTTTTTGATTAAAAGGGGAAGTTGGTGACTCATCACCATTTAAAAATAATTTCTTCTTTAAGCGTTTTTCTACTTCCTCCAAACATTTTTTTTTGCAAGTTTCAAAGAATTTTTGTTTATCCTGGATTGTGGGTGCATTTCTGTGAGTTAAGAATATTTCTCTCTGTCTTTTAAAAGTTTCGTAGTCTCTTTCTAAAGCTTCTATCCCACGTTGACCCTCTGGCTCATTATAGGCTACAATTAAATCTTTACCCATTTTTATTAATGCCATTAGGGTTTCGTCAAGGCTATTCTCTATGGGAGGTTTGTTATTATCGTTAGGTTTAATTTGATAACTAAATAGCTCTCGTATATCCGAGCTACTCTGTGAGTCCTTTCCAAAAGATTGGATATTACCTTTTACTTCTTGTACTTTTTTCCATTGAGGAGGCTGGTTTTGAGGTGGAGTTGTTGATAAATTTCCAGAACGAGGCCTATTTCCGATCTGAGGTTTAGAAGTTTTTGATGGTACTTTAATTTCTTCTTCTTCTTCGGCTTTTGTGATCTTACGATCAGTACTAACATTCATAAAAACCCTCCTTATATATCTAGTATAGAACCTATTACAGGACTATATCGGATAGAGGGCAAAAAGTCTCCAGAAAAAAGCCTTCTAGAGTTTATTAGGGAATATCATCTAAAAGACGATCTATTTGACCAAAGTCAATAAAAGAACCCCCTCTTTGAGGGTTGCCAATAAAAAGATGGGGATCTTATTATTCAAAAGTAGCGCTTAAACTGAGGTTTTTTCATAAATAAAATGAGATTCATCGGCAATCTATAGAATGAAAACATACTGTAATGAGTTAGGGAAATTCTTTTTTCATCCTGTTTATCATGTCCCATGCTATTCACCTAATCTTTTTTTTATTTTTATTCACCACAGAGGAGCAAGCAAGAAAAAACAAAGAAAAAAGCTAATATTCACCGCAGTTCGAAAAGAACGCAGAGGATTGGAACACCGCCAAATTGCGAGGCAATTTGTCGGAGTTTCATCGCTTCGCGAAATAGCCTTCACCTATATATCTTGAAAGATTCTCTAAAAATTATTTACTTCAGAATTGTTGTCTTATATATTGTTTTATTCTTGTTTTTTTACTTTGTAGCCCTCTCTGTGGTAAATTTTTTTCATCGCCTTATGATATATGTGTGAAAGCCATTTTCGCGAAGCGATTAGACTACATTAAATTGCCTCAGCAATTTAATGTTGTTTTCTCTGTGCTCTCTGTGACTCCGTGGTGAATAAAAAATAAAAAAATGATTTGGTGAATAGCATGATCATGTTCATCCTGATTTTTTTGTCAGGATAGACATGATATACAGGATGAAAACAAATAAATTTTAATAAAAAGTCTTTAGAAAAAAGCCTTCTATAGTTTATGTTGAAACTTAATATGAAAAAATTAACTAATAAAAGATCAACTATCTTGCAGCGCTGTCACTGGGTTCCAAAAGGGAATCTGCTGTATGAAGAATATCATGACCATGAGTGGGGTGTTCCCGTTCACGATGACCGCAAGCATTTTGAATTTTTAATTCTAGAAGGAGCTCAAGCTGGCCTGAGCTGGGAAACCATTCTTAAAAGGCGTAAAGAGTATGCCAAAGCCTTTGCCAACTTCGATTGGAAGAGGGTTGCTAAATATGATCAAAATAAAATCGATGATCTTCTGAAGAATTCGGGAATCATTCGAAATAGGCTAAAAATTGAGGCAGCCATTAACAATGCCCAAAGATTTATCGAGGTGTGTCAGGAATTTGGATCTTTTGATGCTTACATCTGGCAATTCGTTGGTGGTAAACCTCTTCATAATGTACGCAAAACGTCCAGAGATATTCCAGGAGAAAGCGAAGAATCAAGAGCTCTCAGTAAAGATCTTCGTAAGAGGGGTTTTAAATTTGTGGGACCCACAATCATGTATGCTCACATGCAAGCTATAGGTATGGTCAATGATCATACTCAAGATTGCTTTCTTTTCAAAAAAAGCTAATTGGTTAGCAAGCTTTCCATTTGGTAAGTAGAACATCAGGGTCATAAGCCTCTTTAGCCTGGCGTAAAGAGGGAATCCCTAAGTCCTGCTCCAAGTTTATCCATTGAACCGTTTTCGGAAGGTTTAAGGCAAAATCGCGATAAAGATAGGGTGTCGAGCCTTTAATTTCATGGAGGGATTTTGCAAAATGCAACAAGGCTGTTGCCGGTGTCAGAAGTTCTCCAATGGTAAAACCGAAAGCTCGCCCATTGGCATAGGCTATGCGTCCAAAAAGTTCCAATCTGTCTTTATATTTCAAAGCTTCTTGACAGGAAAAATAATCTGTCTTTTCTTTAGGTTCCCCTGTCTGTTTTTGCCATTGATCTAACAAATCAAAGGCTTCATCGATATTTTTATCGATATTTTTAGATTCGAGTTGAAATTGTCCTTCCAGTTGATGTAAGAGATTGCGTCTACTACTGAGTTCTCTTCCTGCCAAAGTCTGCAGTTTGGATATGTGAAAGAGATAGTCGCTGTCAGCACGTGCTGAGGAAAGAGACATTTGCATTGTCTTGAATTCTTCTATCCAGGCATCAGGAATAGGATAAAAACAGTAGGAATGGTCCTGCGTACATTCGGGAAGCTTTAATTTTATCTGTGCCGGTGGAACAGAAGGAATGATATAATAATCCCCATTTTTAAATTCACCACGGACACAGGGGGTTTTGCTATCTATCAAGTGAAAAGAGTGCTTTTTTCTAAACAAATAGATGTTTGCAAAACTATACTCTGCAAAATGGAGGTCATACTCTTTGCAGAGCTTCTTCCATGCAGATGAAATAATCGACTGATGCTCTAGAACAATAGGCTCTACCTTCATAGGTCGCAAGTTGGGTTTTAATTCTGTGGACGCGATTGAAATTGAAAAATTCGAGCGGAAACAAGCTGCCATGAATGATCGATCTTCGCCAGAACATATACACCATGGAGTACGAGTTTCGATGGAAAGAACCCCTTGGAATCCTCTATACCACTTAACTTAATAGTGGCATCTACCTGCACAAGCTGTGGTGTCAAAAAACGTGAGGTATCTATCGATTGTTGAATTGTACTTTTTCCAAAGGGACCCATTTTTTCTTGATCATAATACTTTGCAATTTGGCTTTGACCTCGAATCCACTGACCCCAAGGAGTAATTAGATCTCCACTTTCAATCCACAAAGCCGATAGCGCTTTGGAATCATGGGCATTCCAAGCTGAGTCGAAAACATTAATAAAATTAGTAATGCCATGCGATGCCTCATCCATTCCTTCATGTTGTGCAAATATCATTGCACTACTGATCCATAATGTGATAAACAAAAATCGAAACATAAGAATCTCCTATTTATAACCCAACTTGCGACCTATGATGGCTCATAGTTGGGTTTATACTGTAATTTATTATTTCAAGGAGTTAAGTACAACCATGTTATTCAATTCATGTAAATTTATTGATCTTACTCATCTGATCACACCCAATATCCCTAACTGGAATAACACCTGCGGTTTCACCATTGAAAATATTCTTGATTACAACCAGGGACTCAGAACACAAAAAATAAATATGATTGGGGGTATCGGCACCCATATGGATGCCCCTTCTCATTTCGTGCGCGGTGGACTGAACATAGACGATATCTCTGTCGATCATCTTATCGTATCTGTTTGCATCCTTAATGTATCAGAAAAAGCCGATGCAAACTATCTGATTTCAAAGAAGGATGTAGACGATTATGAAAAACAATATGGACAAATAGCCGAAAATAGTTTTGTAATCGGATATACAGGCTGGAGTCGTTTTTGGCCTGATATGGAGCGCTATCGTAATCCGGATAAAAATGGTAATGCCCTTTTTCCCTCCTTTTCCGGAGAAGCAGCTCAGCTGCTCATTGAAAGAGGTATTTCTGGAATTGGAATCGATACTTTATCACCAGATTGTGATCTTGACTTCCCTGTCCATAAACTTATCTTAGGAAAGGAAAAATATATTGTTGAAAATTTGGCCAATTGCCATCTGATGCCTCCTCAAGGAGCTTATGTGATTCTACTACCTCTGAATATGGACAGTACTGAATCACCTATTCGCGCAATTGGGATTATTCAAACCCCTTAATCATTGAGGACTTATCATTATGTCAGCTAAAGATCTTATAGAAAATTTATTGAATATTGCGGATATCAAAATTAATGGAAATCGCACATGGGATATTCAAGTGCATGATGACCGTGTATATAAACGCATTCTATCCGATAAAAGTTTAGGTCTGGGCGAATCCTATATGGAGGGCTGGTGGGACTGCCCTCGCATTGATGAGATGATTACTAAGCTCATGGAAGCAAAAGTAGGACAAACAATAAAAAGTAATCTCACCTTATTACTTCAGTTCATTTTACATCGTATCTTTAACTATCAAAATAAATTTAAAGCCAAAAAAGCCATTGAATACCATTATGACCTGGGAAATGATCTCTTTCATGCTATGTTAGACAAATCCATGAACTATAGCTGTGGTTTCTGGGAAAATGCTTCCAATCTTGATGAAGCCCAAAAGCATAAAATGGAGTTAATCTGTCAAAAACTGCAATTATCTCCCGGCATGCGTTTACTAGATATCGGCTGCGGCTGGGGCGGTCTTGCACAATTTGCCTCACAGAATTATGGAGTTGAAGTTCTTGGTATTACCCTGTCAGAACAGCAAAGAAATTGGGCTGTAGATAAATGTCAAGGTCTTCCGGTTTGTATTCAATTACTAGATTATCGAGATATAAAAGGCACATTTGATCGCATTGTTTCTGTGGGTATGTTTGAACATGTTGGATATAAAAATTATTCTACTTTTATGCAAACAGCCTTTAATCATTTAAAAGAGGATGGAATTTTTTTATTACATACCATCGGAAATAATGATACGAATTATTCGGGAGACCCTTGGTTGAATAGATATATATTCCCCCATGGAATGCTCCCCTCTATTAGCCAAATGGGTATGGCCATTGAGCCCTATTTCATCATGGAGGATTGGCATAATTTCGGCGCTTATTATGACCCTACCCTAATGGCCTGGCATCAAAATTTCAATGAACATTGGCCCCAACTACAAAGTCATTATACTCAATCTTTTTATCGGATGTGGAACTACTACCTTTTGTCCTGCGCGGGACTTTCACGTTCTAGACAGATTCAACTTTGGCAAATTATTTTAACTAAGAATGGATTAAAAGGAGGCTATCGGTTTCGTTATAAGCCCCAAATTGCTACCATTTCAAAGAATATGAATTCCTATGCATGTATCCAGTAAAAAAATTTTCTAAACGATTATGCTTATTTTACTCATTTTTTCATTCCTGGCAGGCATTGTTACAGTCCTATCACCCTGTATCCTGCCTGTACTTCCTATCCTACTTTCCGGAGGAGCGGCTAAGGGAACAAATCGTCCCTTAGGTATTGTCTTAGGCGTTATTATTAGCTTCACATTTTTTACATTAGCTCTCAAAACACTGGTGGAAATATCAGGTTTAAACGCAGAATATCTTAGAACTGCCGCCATTGTTATTATCGCTTTTTTTGGATTGTCCATGCTATTTCCCGCACTTGGCAATTTTTTAGCGAAACTTACAGCCCCAATTGAACAAACAGGTGCAAAATTGGAAGCTCGCAGCCGAACGCACTCCGGATTTCTAGGAAGCTTTATTCTAGGTCTAGCGCTCGGATTAGTTTGGACACCCTGCGCAGGACCCATACTCGCAGCAATTATCACTTTAGTGGCAGTTAATCAGGTATCTTCCACCGCCTTTTTAATGGTCCTATTTTATAGCTTAGGGGCAGCAATTCCCATGTTTCTCATCGCCTATGGCGGTCAAAGAATAGTTGCTTCATCAAAAAGCCTATCGAAACACACAGAGACTATTCGAAAAATTTTTGGTATGCTAATGCTCTGTACTGCTTTTGTTATTTTTATGAATTGGGATATCCTATTTGCTCAGAAAGCTCTAAATTACATCCCTAATATCGATATCGAAAATAACTCTGCTGTCAGAAAGCGTCTGACTCATCTCACTGGTAGGAAAACGACTTTTGTTCCCAATGAGAGCAATTTAAATCTTTTATCTAATCTAGGGAAAGCACCTGAACTTGCAGGAATTGACCATTGGTTAAATTCCCCACCCGTGACGTTAATGAGTTTACGGGGAAAAGTGGTTCTCATTGATTTTTGGACATATAGCTGCATTAACTGCGTGCGCACTCTTCCTTATTTAACTCGATGGTATGATACCTACAAAGATAAAGGGTTTGTTATCATTGGTGTACATACACCGGAGTTTGAATTTGAGAAAAATAGGCAAAACGTTGAGGATGCCATTAAACGTTTCCATATCCACTATCCTGTAGCTCAAGATAATCATTATGCGACCTGGCAAGCCTATAGCAATGCATACTGGCCTGCACACTATCTCATTGATCAGAAAGGAAATATTCGACAAATTCACTTTGGCGAGGGAAAATACCTTGAAACAGAAAATGCCATTCGTGAGCTACTGAAAGAACCCATGCTTGCAAAAGAAGAACAGGTTGAGCAGCCCCATGCCATCACCCCTGAAACATATTTAGGATATAGTCGCGCGGATGGCTATGTTTCTGACATTCATCTGACAACAGGTCAAATAACCGACTATTCTTCCCAAGCACCCTTGTCGAATGATCATGTGCAAATTCAAGGTCTATGGCAGGCTCAGCCTGAATATATAGAAGCTATGGGTGACAATGATAGGCTTGAAATCAACTTTCAAGCATCAAAGGTTTTTTTAGTGATGGGGGGTCAGAGCAATCGACCCATCGACATTCTTTTGGATGATAACCCTTTACCCAAAGAATACTACACAAGCGATATGAATGATAAAGGGCAAGTTTTCGTAAAAGAATCTCGTATGTATGCGATTATAGACCTCAAAGGACATTATGGACGTCATAAACTCACCTTGCATATTCCAAAAGGCCTTAAAACTTATGTGTTCACTTTCGGTTGAATGAGGGATTAATTAACCACAGAGAAAATACAAAGAAAGCTACAAAGAAATAAAACAAATATCTACCACTGAGCCTCAGAGACCGCGGAGAGATGGCAATATTAAATTGCGAGGCAATTTAATATAGTCTATCGCTTCGCGAAAATGACTTTCACACATATATCATAAGGCGATGAAAAAATTTACCACTGAGAAAGCTACAAAGTAAACAAACAAGATATAAGACAAAAATACTTGTTCTTTAAACATTTTTTTCTTGCTAGTTATCTTTGCCGTTTCCTCTGTGGTAAATATTTTTTAAAACTCCGACAAATTGCCTCGCAATTTGGCGGTGTTCCTCCTCTCTGCGTTCTCGGCGGCCTCTGCGGTGATATTATTTTTTGCGATTTATAATAAACTTTTTTACTTTTATTTTTTTTATGGTACTATTGCTGGCTGTATGCACAAAAAATTTTTAATATGGATACTTTTATCACTGTCTGGTTCCCTCTGGGCATATATAGACGAACCCTATCATGACTCTGCATTCATTGGCCCACCCAATACTTTTTACGGTCTCACCTATTTTTCCTGCTATCGAACAGACCATTTTTGGAATAAGCATGGCAAAAAACTTCCGACTTTTAACAAATTTAATCGTAAGACCTATCGGCTAGACATGGAATATGACATTAATTGTCATCATGCACTTTTTCTCAAAGGTGGTTACACCATGGTTGATGAGCAGCTCAATGGACGCAGTCGCGGCTTAGAAGACCCGGAGGCAAGCTGGCAATATCTGATCTATGGCAATGGGGACTCAGCACTTTCCGGCAAATTGACAGCCATTTTTCCCTCGGGACCAAAAAAATCCTGTGTTCGTTATGGCAAATTGGGAGGAGAACTCAAACTGCTATATTCAAAAATGTTTACATTGTTGCGCCATCTTTGGTGGTATGATTTAGGATTGGGCTATCGCATGTATAGTGGATTTCCATCTGATCAAATTCGTGCTGATGTATCGATTGGATGTACTCTCAGGCCTTATTTATGGTTAATCAGTTCCACCCATTTAGACTATGGTCTTTTTAATGGAGATTCAAAGGCTAATCGTAATAATATTTGTTTTAATCCCAATTTTCGTCTTTTAACAACTCAGGTGCAAGGGATCTTGGAAATTTATAATCACATCTCTCTAACAATAGGTGGATTTTTTCACCTATGGGGCGAAAATATGGGTGCTGGAGGAGGTTTTTACAGTGGCTTATGGATTATTCTTTAGGGTCTTATTGACTTTCGTTCTCTTGAGTCAGGCTCCTTTCTTTATAATTTATGCGGATATAGAAATCCCAGAAACATTTTTGCTCCCTGAGCATCATCCCATCAAACCACAGTTGGACCAGCTTTTTTCCTCATCCCGTGTGATTCTTAACTTAAACACTTTGGAAGAGGCCGGTTTTGTCTTTTCAAAACCGCGTAAATTTACGAATCTGATTATTGGCACACATCCTGCTTTTCCTGGTTACATTTTTAAATTATATCTGGATGCACAGCGCCACCATAAAAATAGGCTAGAACACTACTTTTGGATATTACGTCTGCAAGGAGCCCATCTTGTAGGGCAAGAAATTGAAACTAATAACCTCCACAGTTTTTTGAAAGTTCCACAAAAATGGATCTACAAATTGCCTAAAAAGCCTTTACCACGAAAGGGGTATGTGACTAAGCACACCATTTTGGTGGAAGAGGATATGATGCTTTTATCTAAAGAGGATAATGAGAAACTTTGGGCTAGTGATGCTGTCACTGTACAGCACCTTGAGGCCGTCTATCATGTCCTTAAAAAAGTTGGTCTGTCGGACTGCGCTAAGCCCGATAATATTCCTTTTTCAATCGACGGTCGTATCGCTTTTATCGATACTCAAACACATGGGGGTCATGTATCGTATGAGCATTTAAATGATTGGCTTTCTTCAGAAAATCAGGTCTATTGGAGACAACTCTATGAATAATATTATTTCTGCTTCATGAGTTTCAATTGGTAAGGCTCAAGATTTAGGGAATTCAATTGCTCTTTAGACAAAATGGCACCTATATCCAGCAAAGTTTGCTTCACCCCGGGCTTATCGTCTTCCAGGGATATAAATAGTTCATCAATGAATTCTTTTTGCAATTCTTTATCTAAATAGAAGAACATAAGTTTTGAAATTTCTTTTGGCTCTAATTGCACAGCCGCTTGGAAAAAGACCCTGGTAATTGCCATTACAAGATTTATTTCCAATTCTTCTGCCGCCGCTTTATTCCTAATGTTCTTTTGGGAATTAATTTTCTGATGGGCCATGTTCTTTAGGTCAGGTTCAATGAGGTCAAAAAAAATCTCATAAGTTTCGGACTTTAAAAATTCCTCTTCAACAAAATTGTCTAAATTATTATTAAGAAGCCCTATAATCTTGGGATTGATATCTGCAATATCGGATAGCAATTTAATGGATTGATTTATGACAAATCTACCTTTAGCTATATCATTACCATTTTCATGAATGATCAAGGTTTTTCTAGCCAGGCCTAAAATAATCCCGTAAACAGCTTCTAAAAATAAATTACCATCAACTTTCGCAGCACTAAATTGTTGAAAGAGTTCTTTAAAACATTCAACAAACTTTAATCCCTGTTTATGATTAACGAGTACCCATAAAACTTCT
Organism: uncultured Parachlamydiaceae bacterium; assembly: GCA_963833865.1. Classification (GTDB taxonomy): domain Bacteria; phylum Chlamydiota; class Chlamydiia; order Chlamydiales; family Parachlamydiaceae; genus Neochlamydia. Next base: position 591,825 of record CAWHZN010000011.1, read on the forward strand.
TTGTCCTTGTCTTTTTCAGAGAATTGTAACAGATTACCAAATGCAGAAAAAAATTGAGATAGGAATGAACTATCCTTTAGATAATAATTCATGGCTATCTTTAAATCTTTTAGATCCAAAATACTGATTAGGTGATCATTGATCTCTTCTTTTTTAAGCATTTTTAAAATGGGGTATAGCTTGTCCTGCTTCGTCAGCTCTTCTGCAAATTGAGTGCCTTGCTCTTGGGCATCAGCTTCTAAACAAAACAAAGTAAGGTATTTTTTAAGCTCATCAAGCTGGGTATTTTCAACAAATTTAGTTATTTTACTATTTGCAATAATGGCGTTAAAAAGCTGTACAGTCAAAATTCTATTTTCCTCAACAACCTGACTCTTAAGCAAACTTATGACATTTTCTAAGGACAATTCATTAACAAGCTGGCCTAATTTTTCAGAAGACAAAGCTTCAAAGACCGGTAAGGAATGACCTGTCTTTTGCAAAAATAAAATAAGTTGATAAAGGGTAGCGTTAGAAAGACTATTAAGATCGTTATGTTGACAGCTAAAGAGAATCGTCTCACCTATATGCATGGGCTCATGTAAATTGATAGCCTTTTCTGATAAAAATTCTAAACATTGGTTTAAAAATGCATTCGGTATCTGGGTAATCGCTTTGTTGAAAATGACTTCGATAATTAAAGATTTGTTCTGTTCAGTTTTCAGGTAATTAAAAAGAAAGGGATGATATGGGTGTAAATGATGTAGGCTTTCCAGTTCATCTTTTGTAAAAGGAGATGGCACACTGGGCTGCTCTAAGCCTTCCTGGACCCTTTTGCTAATTTTTTCTTGAACCTCTTTATGAATGACAACTTGATCGTGAACTGAATAAAGAGTTAAAAGATTGCGCCATTCCATTTTATCGGAATACACGACAAACATGAGCTCTTGCAAAGTGGCTTTTGTCATAATTTCTTCTAAAACGGCTTTTGCCTGCTGATCTTCCCCGCGCACTTTTTGGATGAGCTCCTCAATCTCCTTGACCATTAAATTTAAATCTTTACGCATGAGGTCCCAAGGAATTTTCATGTCCTGCTCGATCCGAGGTTGCACTAGGGGCTTATTATCAGGAGCCGGTTTTACTATCTTATCATTGGTAGGAGGTGGCACTATTACTTTATTTTCTGGGGGTACCTTTATTTCTTTATTTTCAGGAGGTATCTTTATTTGAGGTTCTTCTTGTGGGTGATTTTCCTGAGGTTTTTTTGGGGATACTACAGGCAGAACTTCTTTTTTTTGCGCTTCAGCAGGCTCATTGTTCTTAAGATTGGATTGTTGAACATAAATGCTCGCAATCCTGACCTCTCCAAGCTTAAAGGTTTTCCAAGAACGGCTGACCAATTTTCTATAATTTCTAAAAAAGAGAGCTGGAAAAAGTAATGAAAGTCCAATGGATTTGAAAAATTGCCCCACTTTCTCACCTGCTGTACACTTATGCCCCTGGGAACCCAGTTTATAGTATTTGATTTGATTATACGTGCGAATTTTTTCCTTGGGCGCACCTTTTTTTGGTTCATAGGGCAAAAAGGAGGGGTGAGCTGCGTTAGCATCGTTAATAGTATCGTATCGTAATACTTTCATAATAAATCTTTTAGTCTCATATTAATGCAATATTAAAAATTGTAACAATTATATAATTTTTAAGAAATATAAATTTAAGCCCCAGTTAAGATCGATAATTTTCGAATTTAAAAATGCACCCCAATTTGATTGCCCGATTCATAACGTTTCAGACCCAAATAAAAAATTGAAAAAGCTAAAGACCACAAAATCATTGCACCTCCAATCACTCCTGAAAGCTTAAACCAAGAAAATTCGCGAATAAGCTCTACAGGTAAATAACTGATCAAACCCGCCGGCAAAACCGTAAACATCATGAAACGCAGAACATCGCTATAGATATTACTAGGGTAAAGTGCAAAAAGAAACAAGGAATCACCATATTTTTGCGCTAAATTTTCGATATTTCCTAACCAAAAAGCGAGACTGTGAGAAATAATTGCCATTGAGGCAAAGACTAAACAACCACAGATGATGCTAATGAAAATCATCCCTAAGGTATAGGGATCCGTAAGTCCAGTAAGAAAAATGAGCATTAAAGATGTCAATATATGGCCCCATCCTTTTGCCAGGGATTTTGATCCTATTAACTGAATGAGCAGACTTTTAGGCTGTGTCATCAATGGGTCGAGCCCTCCGGTGATAATCTTTCTCCCAAGGGATTTGACCCCCCCAAAACAAACCTGACGTAATCCATAAGCACCCGTACCAATCGCCATTAAGGCAGCCATATCTCGAAATTCCCACCCTCCGATATCATTAAACTGTAGAAAAAAAATCCACCACATAGAAAAAAATATGATATTATTGAAAAGCATAAGACACATTTCAAAGAGAAAATTCCAACGCAAACTGATCGAAGTCTTGATACTTGTGCCTAGTAAATAGAAATAAAAAAACAAGGTTAACCCCCTTCTATATTTAAAATCTTTAATCCTCTTTTATAAAGAAGATAAAGTAGGCTTAGGGCTAAAACTGTCCATACTAGTAATGAGAATAAAATCCAAGCAATTTGTGAAAATTCAAAATGAAAAATTAGTCCACTTCGACCTCCTAATATGGCGGGGAAGGGGGTCCACTGTGCAATGGTCTGTATCCATTGAGGATAAATAGTCAAAGGCAGCATGAGTCCTCCCAAAACAAATAGGAATTTTTCCCATACCCATCTCCAGGGTTCAACTTCCTCAACAAAAAAAGCCGAAATCCCTACAATCATAGTAAAAATCAGACTTAAAAATCCGCTCAAAATACCCAAGAAAACCGCAAAAATAAAGTCAGTGGGTTTCAATGGCAGAGCGTCTGTCCAAAAATAAGAAAAGGCGAAAGCCACCATGCCAAGTATTAATAAATTTAAAAAAAGTGCTCCCATTCCTTCCACTAATTTTGATCCTAAATAAGAGATTGGTCTTGGTAAAAAATAGGCTAGTTGTCCGGTCTTGAGTTCATATTCTATATCCATTTCGATATCAGGAACAGCAATTAACACCCATTCATTGAAGGCGATATACCAAAGTAGAAGAGTGGGATCTAAGTCAATGGCGCCTACTCTAGCGGCAGCTATTTTCCAAATATGAGCAAAAATTAATAAACAGGTCACCTCAAAAATACAAAGACCAAACAGAAGCTTGTAGTTTCGTAGCGTATTCAAAAGAGACATTTTGAACAGTGCTGCGTACTTTTCCCACTTAATGGATAAGCCCATAAATTTCCCTAATAATCTCTTCCATAGAGGGATCTTCGATAGTGACATCCTTTAAATTAGCTTCTTTGAGTGCTTCTTGAAGCACTCTTTCAATGGCGATTACTTCAAGATCAATTTCGCAGACAAAGTGATAATTTTCAGATTCCAAAATACGAATACCTGGGATTCGCAATTGTAACTTTTCTACATCGGTAATGAGTGTGACAACTTTTCGACGTATATATTTGCGTTTAAGTTCGCGTATCGAGCTATCCATTACAATGGAACCTTTATCTAAAATAAGAACTCTATCTGCTACCTGTTCGATATCTGCCATATCATGTGAAGTTAAAAAAAGTGTGGTATTTTCTTCTTCAGATACTTTATTCAATAAATTTCGAATGGTTAGCTTAGCATTGATATCCAAGCCAATCGTCGGTTCATCAAGAAAAAGGACTTTGGGCTTATGTAGTAGACTTGCAACCACTTCGCAGCGCATGCGCTCACCTAAAGAAAGTTGTCGTACAGGCTTATCAAGAAAGGGTTCAATTTCAAAAACCTTAATCAGCTCCTCCAAACGCTGTTTATACAAGCTGGGATCGAGTTCATAGATTTTAGCTAAAAGAGAAAAAGTATCTGACGCAGGAAGATGATACCAGAGCTGTGATCTTTGCCCAAACACCGTACCGATGACAAAGCCCAATTGATGTCTATTTTCCCAAGGCACAAAACCTAAAACATCCGCACGACCACATGAAGGATATAAGATGCCGGTTAACATTTTAATTGTGGTCGATTTGCCGGCACCATTCGGACCAATAAAAGCTACACGTTCTCCATGTTTGATTTCAAAGGAGAGATCCGTAATCGCATTAACCTGTTTGATTTTGGGACAAAAAAGGCTTTTTAGAGTTCCTCTTAAACCTGTAGACAATTCACGAATAGAGAATTGTTTACTCAGCCTTTCTACAAGAATAGCGCTGGTCATATAAAAATCACTTAATGGTTTTTAACCAGTTGTAAAGGTCATTTTTCATTTTAATCAAGGAAGGACGGTCAGCAAATACGACATGCCCTGCATGATAGTAGTACTTACTTATGTTATTTTGTAAAGATGGCACAAGTCTTAGATGATTAAAAGTATAATTTGTGGCAAAAAAAGGAGCTGCCAAATCAAAAAAGCCACTTCCCACAAAAACTTTTAAATGCTTATTTTTAATCATGACAGCATGCAATGCATTAGCCATATTTAGGAATTCATTTGTTGCTTTACTATAATCCCAAGTAGATTGAATGTTGGCCAAAATGGTATACTCTTGTTCAGTTTTTACATTAAGCTCTTCACGTAAGTATTGATTAAATGCTGCTGTAAAAGCACCGAGAATCGTATTAAAACTGGGATCATAGCTTGGATAATCACAAGAAGTGTCTAAGGCATTGCCTATAATACGTGTGTCAAAACGGCCTAGAACTAGATTTTTGGATCGTAGAAGTTCCATGACAAAACGATAAGGATTTACGCGTAAATTGGACCTTTCAATAAACTCCGGCGTTAGTCCGGTATACATGGACAATTTGTTTACGATTTTCGCATTCTCTTCCTTGGCAAGAGTATTTCCCTTCATAAGCGCTAAAGTATAGTCGGTGAGTGCAAACTGTTTGACTTCTTCAAGTGTTTGATTAAAATCCTTTTGTAATTCCGGAGAGAGCTGTTTGTGGTACCAGGCAGCTGCAGCATATGTGGGAAGATAGAGAGCGTAAGGAAGATCATTCCCTTTATTATAATCATAAAGAGTTTGGAAATTCAGCACTGAAGAAATAAGTATTATTCCATTAAGATATATCCTTTGCTCATCATGCAGATACTTTGCTAAACCAGCCGCACGGGCAGTTCCATAACTTTCCCCTGCTAAAAGCTTGGGAGAATCCCATCTTTCATACTTGGTAATAAATTGGCGAATAAATTCGCCAATCGACTCAATATCCTCATCTACCTCATGAAATTTCTTTTCATCCTGTCCTGGCGCGGCGCGACTATACCCTGTAGAAACAGGATCAATGAAAACAAGGTCCGCTATATCTAAAAGAGAATATTCATTATTAACAAATTGATAGGGAGGGTTACCCTCTCCTATTCCATCCAAAAGAACACGACGTGGCCCAAAGAGTCCCATATGCAGCCAAACGGAAGAGGAACCTGGTCCTCCGTTAAAACAGAAAATCAGGGGACGACGGGCATTATCCGGTATGTTATCTCTAAAATAGGCGATATAAAAAATACTAGCCCTAGGCTGATCCTTTTCATTTCTAAGAAGAAGATTGCCTGCAATGGCCTTATACTGGACTTTAGCGCCATCAATTAGGACATGATGCAGGGTCTCTATGGATTCCTCTTTGGGAGAATCCTTAAGTGCAAATTCCTCTTTTATAGAGTTTTCACCTTTTGATGTCACATTTTCAATGGCCTGCAAAGAAAATGTGCACAAAACAACCGTAGAAAGAATGGCGCATAGTTTCATGAACATTATTCACCTAAACGTTTGGGTTCTGAAAATCTGAGCCATTATAGGTCGCAAGTTGGGTTTATTATTTATTTGGGGTCTTCTGCAATTGGCTGATCAGGGTTCGCTGCGTTTTCTACCTCTTTAGGCGGTTCCTTTTGCGCGTCATTTTTTTCATTTTCTTGTGGAGCAGGGACTTCAGGTTTCTGTTCTACTACAGGCTGCTCTTCTTTTGGACCATTTGCTGCTTCAGGTTTACTACCACTAAAAGCATCATCTTTAGGTATATTTTCTTCCTCTTGATCAGCTGGATCGTTTTTATCACCAGGCAAACGTTGTACCATCTGGAGCATCTCGAGAAATTGAGCGAAACTGCCATTCTCGTAGTCATACTCATACTTATCTTCAGGAAGTTCGAATTCAAAATCCTTATCGCCTAATTTTTCCAATTTTTGTTTTAATTTTACATTTTCTTGTTTCAATTTATCATTTTCTTTGCGTTCTTTGTTAAAGGCTACCCAAAGTTTATTTTTTTCCCATAACTCTTTATTTACATTTTTCTGATGCTCTTCAAATTTAACATTAAAACCAATAGGTTGTTTTTTGACTTTCTTAAAATGAAACAGCTCTTCCCGTATTTGATACTTGATATCTTTGTACTTTTTGGCTACTTCCTCAAAAACTTTTTTGCGTGTTGTGGTAGCCTTCAAAATACCTTTTTTTGTAAGAACGGGTAATTTGGCTTCATTAAGGATCCAAGGCTTTTTTCGTATTTCGACCTGATCTAATTCATCATAGATTAAGTCTTTATAAATGGACTCATCCTGTTTGTCGTTAATAGGTTTGTTATCTTTTTTGTTTTTAAACCAGACCTTTGTTTCTCCTTCAAAATCATCTTCAGCAAATGTTAACTTTACATCGGCCCATTCTTTATAAACGAGGCCCTCTTTTTTATTTATTTCTAGACGATAGGCCTGTAACGGAATTTTTTCCCCGGCAGAATTTACGGTTACATCTAATTCATCAACGCGTACAGCTTTTTCATCTTCTTTTTTAGCTTTTTGATAATGCATACTTAGGAAGGTTTCAAAAGCATTTCGACGCCTTTTTTCTAATGCTTCAAAACGCACTTCACGCTCTTTTCCATCAAAGGAGATCAGTCCCCTCTTTTTTATCTCCTCAACTTCATGTAGTTTTGGTTTCCAGGAAGATTTTCGTTTATCATTTACAGCCAGGAACATTTTTTCCAGTAACAGCTGCTCATAAAGGCGCGGTTTTTCAACATCCTCATATTTCTTACGCATTTCCTCTCTAGTTTCCGCTGCAGGGGCCTGAGGTTCATCAAGAATATCTTTGCCTAGATTATTTTTGTTATTGAAAGCTTTCATGCGAAGGGCCATTTCTTCATCAACCATTTTTTCGATTTTAGCATCAACTTGCTGCAAAATCTCCTGATCGACATTGATTTTGGCTTTTAAATCCTTTGGACGATTAAATTTTACTCCATCAGTTGACTTCATTGTAGGAAATTCACCCCTAAGTTGTCGCATGACGATATTTTTCAATTTATAATAATGCTCTATAGGCATGAAAGCAGAACGTTTCTTAGCTGCCATATGAATATTTTTTTCATTTTGCTTGATTGTTTCAACAGCATTGGAAGCAAACTCACACAGTGCTTTTTGCTCATCTTCGCTAAACTCATAGGGAATTGTTTCAAGGATTTCATTCACTTTTTCAGGAGTTAAATTTTGATCATTTGTTTCCTTTAAAATTTCTTTTTTAATAGCTGTAAGGGTTTTGACTTTGATATTTACAGCCATTTCCTCTTCAGCAAATTTATGCATAAATTCCTCTTCCTTGGCAGAGCGTGCATCGATCATTCTTTGTTCCCACTCTTCTTCCTTGCCCTTCATATCTCTCGCTGTTTCAGTAGCCGTCAAAGCAAAATCTTGAAAGTCTTTCTTTTCTTCATCAGTAAATTCTTGATCTTTACCTTTGCTTTTAATGATTTCATCAACTTCCTCTGCAGATATATTTTGGCCATCATCCAGAGAGGATTTTAAAATTTCTTTTTCGATGCTTATTTGAGTTTTTATTTTTTTACTTATGCTATTAATTTCTTTGGAAAGCTCTTTATCCAACTCTGCCCTTTTTGCTTTCAAAGCACGGGTTACCTCTTGCTCAAAATCGGCACATTCGGTTTCCATCCTAACAATCTTGCGATTTCTTTTTCTTCTAAGACTAAGGAATTTATTTTCAGAATTAATATAGGCAGCATTTTTTTGCTCTTCCGTATTGGTAATTTCCTTTTTAGGAAGAGTTTCTAAGAGAACACCGGATTCTTTCTGGGGTTTTAAAGCGAGCCCTTCTGGTAAAGTTAAATTCCACTTGTTATATTCCACCATATATTCGTCGTAACTTTCTTTGGATTTAAATGGGAATAACACTTTGTGCTGCCGCATTTTGGTATCCCAATTAAAATGGGTGGATAAAAATTCCTTATAATCGTTTGGCAAATCTTCGTTGATTTCGAATGCGAATGGCTCGGATAGTTTCTTCCAATACATATCTTGAATGAATTTCATATCTTCAGGACTTAATTCTCGCCCTTCCTGTTTTTCAAGTTCGGCTTTTGCGGCTTCACGTTTTGTTTCAACAGCTTTTTCAATCGCAGCTTTAAGCATGTTATTATCATCCACAATAAATCTGCGCATTTTCAAATACTTTTGCTGCTTATCGTGGATTTTGTCTAAGACCTCCTGCCTTTCTTCAACATCTGCCTTTTCATTGAGTTCTTCTGTATAAAGCCCCTTTATAGCATTGAGGTTCTTCTTCAGTTTTTCCTGATCATTTTCAAAAAGTTGTTCATTCGCTATAAATTGGCCATTGCCCAAAAGTTCTGCTCTTAGAATTTTTTTGGCTCTCATATCAATTTTTTTTCTAAATCTTTCTTTGAAGCTCTTTTTTAAGGAGTCTCCCTCAAGCTCTTTGACATGATTAAGAATTTGATGCTTACGATCTTTTTTTGCTAAATCAGGATCGCAAACTAAGTCCAGCTTATGATGAACCCAAATGTTAGCATCAACAAAAATAAACCCAAGCGTCAATGAAGAGAAAAAAGCAATCGCATATTTAGCGATATTCACAATCGTATGGCAAAGGTCAACTATAGAAGGTGTGTGTTGCCTAATTTTAGAAAGAACATGGAGTACTTTCCGGCGGAAAGCCATTCCAGTACCATTCTTCTCTGCTCGGGTTTGATAATCGACTCTTGTTAATGAGAATGAAAATTTCTCGTAATTTTTTTTAAAGGAGGGACGAATGATTTTATCCGTTAAAGCTGTACCTGCTAGTACGAGTGTGGTCCCAGGTTGAATAGCAGTTAAAAAAGGTGCTTTAACGAGATTAAAAAACAAACCGCCTAGATCTGTTCCCAGCACCTGAAAGTTCATTCCCCGCGCTTTGAATTTCCCAAAAACATTTTTTCGATTAGAAGCATCAACTTTCATCATCAATTGATTGAGATGATCATCATCATGGAATTTTTGAATTTTTGTTAGAGTGCTTTTTAATCCTTGAATTGGCATGAATTTGCTCCCAGAAATAATAAAACAAATAAAATGATTTTCTTAATATTTAAACCGTTAGTATACTAGGTACTAAAAAAAAAATCAATCGATTAGATGGAATTTTTTCACATTCCATAATAATTATTATTTTAAAACAAGGTTGCGATCTTGGGGGAAACGACCAAAGGGACAAAAAAGACCTAAAAAACCCAAACTGAGCCCTCATAGGGCGCAAGTTGGGTTTAAATGGACGCTGACGGACTTTGATCCTTTTGGTTGTTTTTTAATCAAGCGAAGCTAACTATCGGGGTATAGCGCAGCTTGGCTAACGCGCTTCGTTCGGGACGAAGAGGTCGAGGGTTCGAATCCCTCTGCCCCGATTCTCAGTTTTCTAGTTCATTGGAGTAGATAATATTTGCACCGGCCTGCAGCATTTCTTGCATAGCTTTTTCTTCGTCATCCGGCTTCAAATTAATAGGTTTGCAAGCATCCATGACAACGTAAACATGATATCCTAAATTTAAGGCATCTAAAACCGAGTACTTGACACAATATTCAGTCGCTAAACCCGCAATATAGAGATCATTGACACCTTTACTTTGTAAATAATCATGTAAGCCTGTTGACTTACGATGGCCATTGTCGAAAAAAGCACTATAGCTATCAATATTTTTGTCTGTACCCTTGTGAAAAATTTTTTTGACCCGACTCTGATTCCAGTTGGGAGACAATTCAGCGCCTTTTGTATTTTGCACACAATGAACCGGCCATAAAATCTGAGGAAGTCCGAATAAATCAATGACCTCATTGACTTTTCTTCCATGAGAAACGGCAAAACTTCCATGATCAGAAGGATGCCAATCCATACTAGCTATAATTACATCAAAAGGATGGTTTAAAACATGATCAATAATGGGTAGAACCTGATCTCCATCTTTTACCCCCAGTGCTCCCCCCGGCAAAAAATCGTTTTGTAAATCAACAACAATCAAGGCAGTCATGAACGCTCTCCTTCATCAGAGCTATTATCTTCCATCATGATATAATCATGGGCAGTGTGGCTACGGATGTTTTTAATCAATTCAATCTTTATATCATATAAAGATTTTTCCATACCAACAACATATTGATGCGGATTCATAAAACGCTTTATCCCTACAGGAAATTTTTCCAATTCATTTAAAGTCTTTTCACGAATTTTTTCCAGAGCAGGCATCTTGTAAACACATTGTCCATTTCTAAAAATAGGAACTAATAAATCCTCACCTTGAACTCCCTTTTTCAACATTTTTTGTTTAGTTGGGTCCAAGGGATCGATAAGCACCGTATCATGATTTAAATTTGTGTGGATATCATAGAGCATATCCGCCACATAAGCACCTTTGCTTTCGAAGCGTCGTACTTGCAAAATGCCTGGATTCGACACTTTGACCATCTGTTCGGATAGTTTTAATTTATATTTCCAAGGACCTCCAGGAGTGCGCAAAGCAGAGAGTTTATAAACTCCATCTAATGCGGACTGACCTTTAGATGTCACAAGATTGGTACCAACGCCCCAAACATTGACACAAGCCCCCTGACGTTTAAGGTCACTGATTAAGATTTCATCGAGTTCATTACTTGCTACAATAATTGCATTAGGAAAACCGGCTTCATCCAACATTTTTCGGCTTTTAATACTTAGGTAAGCGAGATCACCAGAGTCAAGACGAATGCCATATAAGGTCTTTCCTCTACTTTTCAGCCATTTCCCTACCTTAATTGCCTTCTTAACCCCATCCAAGGAATCATATGTGTCTACAAGAAATATGGTATTTGCAGGCATGTTCTCTGCTATAGCCTGAAAAGATTCAAGCTCATCATCGAAACACATGACCCAACTATGGGAATGGGTTCCTTTAACGGGAATTCCATAGAGCTTTCCTGCCAGCACATTGGATGTGGCATCGCAGCCGCCAATAAAAGCAGCTCGACTTGCTGTAAGACTGCCATCGACCCCTTGAGCTCGCCTTAAGCCAAATTCAAGTATTTGATCGTTCTGTGCAGCTATGCGAATACGCGCCGCCTTAGTCGCAATTAAAGAAGGAAAATTGATCGCATTCAACAGTGGACTTTCAAGAATTTGGCACTGAATCAAAGGCCCTTGTATACGCAATAAAGGTTCATAGGGAAAAGCGATACATCCTTCAGGTATAGCATCTATATCACATGAGAACTTCAAATTTGATAAATAATCTAAAAAGTCATCAGCAAATGAACGTTCCCCTTCATGATTTCTCAAACTAGCTAAATATTGAAGATCACTCTCGTCAAAATAAAAGTTTTCTAAATAGTCGATAACGCTAGCTAAACCTGCAGCAACAGTAAATCCACCTTGAAAAGGTGCTCGACGAAAAAAGAGATGAAAGACAGCTTCTTGACGATCTAGGCCTGTTTTCCAATACCCGTAGGACATGGCAAGCTGATATAGGTCTGTGAGCAAAGCCAGAGATTCTTTGTAGATATGCACTCTTTGCTTTTTATGTTTCATTTCTATAATTCCTCAAAAGTAATTAATACACAAACAAGATGAAGATTTCGTTTTCTCGTCCCCATGCCCATGTCCGTGCCCGATCCTTCATTAATTAACTCAATATCCTTTGTATAAATATAAGTGGTTTTTTAAAATGATCAGAGCATCTCTCGTTCTTCTTTTGATAAGAAAGTAACCATGCAATTATGTTTTGAGAATCTATGTTTTGAATACCCATATTAAGAAAGTAAGATAAGAATTTTTTTGATTAAATGCTAGCTTTTAATAAACCTCTTTATCGTTTCTATTCGGGCACGGGCACGCTCACGGGCATGGACACGGAAAACAATTCTTCATTACGCTGTGAATAACATGATGAGTAATTGCAAACAAATATAAATTCACTATAAAATGCAATACTCTAATAAACTTGGGTGATTCATGAGATATTTTTTTTTAAGATTTATTTTGCTCTTTTGTTTCTTTATTCCTTGTTTAGATGGAGAAGAGCTCTATCTTCGGAACAATCTAAAGTATGCTCGTGAGGGTGATTTCATTGTCACTTCTCAAAATAAAGTTTACACCCTTCTTCTGATTGATTCTCTCACCAACAATGAAATTGCAATAGAAGAAATAACGGCACCGATGAAGAATATTAACTTATCCGGTTTTTCGTGGAAAAATTGGATAGCTCAACAGGCCCCTGGGCATACTTCTTGGGTGCGTTATGTCGTTGACATTTCCTCGGGACAGATGAAAGAGTACTTTTCTTACACAAAAAATGGCTGGTATTCCATCCCGGAAAGCGATAATTTTTTATCCACTTTGCTAAATCTAAAGCTTCGCAAGGTCTCTATAACAGAAAGAAAAAAAGTGGGACCCACTCCACCAGCCCACGTGACGGATAAAAGACCCTATTGGCAGCCTAAGCTCATTTTTGAAGGGCGGGTAGTTCCAGGTGTAATGTTTGATGCCTGGCGCACTTTTTGGCCAAAAGATAAAAGCGAACTTTCCGGTAAAATCATTGAAATTTATGTGCCTCAAAACCCGGGGGCTTATCCCGCCTATTTTCCCTATTGGCTGCAAGTGAGCGGAATTGTTGGAAAGGCAAAGATACATATCATGGATAGTGGACGTGGGGCAAAGGGTAGAAGTAAGGAGAAACAATGAGGACTTATTCCATCAGCAAATCCCGTTCTGTGTTGAAGTGGCACTATAGCCGTTACAAAAAAAAATATAAGAATCTGCCCCCTCAACAAAAGACTCATCTTGACAGCCTGATGGAAAGGTTGGACCAGGCAATTCTTCAAAATCATAGGGAGGAAGCAAGCGACCTCTCTCATGAACTGGAAACCTACGGCAAAGAACCTCTGAAAAAATCATTGTTCGATCATATTCTGGAATTTGTAGTTGTTGTTGTAGTGGCAGTTTTTATTGCGACCGTGCTTCGCCAAGTTGTCTTTGAACCCTATGAAATTCCAACCGGATCGATGCGCCCAACCTTTCGAGAACATGATAATGTGATTGTGAGTAAAACCACTTTTGGCATTAATACTCCCTTTGCTACAGATCATTTATACTTCGATCCATCTCTTGTTCAGCGTACAGGTATTGTGATTTTTTCAGGCGATAATCTCGATTTACCTGATACAGACTCCAACTATCTTTGGATTTTCCCTTATAAAAAACGCTACATTAAACGCTGCATGGGTAAGCCTGGAGACACCATTTATTTTTATGGAGGTCGAATCTATGGCATGGATAAAACGGGTTCCGAAATTTCTGAACTTACCAATAGCCCATGGATTGAAAAAATTAGCTATGTGCCCTATTTTTACATGGAAGGCCAGGTGTCCCGTCCTAAAAAAAATGAATTTATCTTTAAACAAATGCATGAAGCTATTGGCCGAATGACTGTTCTTCCTTCCAATCAAGTGCTTGGGGAAGTTTTTAATGGTAAAGAATGGGTAAAAGATGAACCACTGGCAGCGCTTTCAACTCATGATAGCATCAAGACCTACAGTGATTTTTGGGGCTTTCGAAATTTTGCAATGGCACGACTTTTGACAAAACAGCAACTTGAAGAACAAAAGGATTTAGATAAAAAAGATATCGGCACCGGAATTCTTTATTTGGAAATGCGTCATACCCCTTATCTCAATTATTCTAATACTCTTTTTCAACAGAGTCCCTTTGGGCTTAGGCCTCTCATAGGGGCATTTACTACAACTATTCCGTTGTCTCAAGAACATATTGATGCCCTGATGGACACCATGTATACAGCTCGCTTTGTTGTAAAAGATGGACGTGTGGCTAGATATAACTATGAATCCATACATTTCGGCCAAGATAGTCCTACGATGCCGAACATTCCAAACGGAACCTATGAATTCTATTATGGGATAGCTTACAAAATTGGTTTCGCCAGCATTGCCTGGAAATTGCCGAAAGAACATCCTATTTATAGCCATGATCCTGAACATGTCCAGAAGCTTTATAATTTAGGTATTGAATTCAATACGGTGTTCGAGCCTACAACAAAGAATACATATCTCTATCCTCTCCGTTATGCATTCTTTAGTGATGGAGCACTATATTTATTGGGCGCTCCTATTTTTAAGAAAAATGATCCAATTCTTGTACAATTCAATGCTCATGAAAAAATTCGTGAACAGCAGGGCACTAAAGATAAACCCTATATTGCATTTAGAGACTATGGCCCACCTCTAAAGGACGATGGATCTTTAGATAAAAAATTTATGGAGACCTTCGGACTAAAAATTCCCGAAAATCATTATTTAACCCTAGGTGACAACCACTCGATGAGTGCTGATAGCCGTTTTTTTGGTTTTGTTCCGGAAGCTAATTTGCAGGGTGCACCTAGTCTTATTGTATGGCCTCCCGGAGATCGATGGGGGTGTCCACCTCAAAAACCATACCCATGGATTAATGTCCCAAGCGCTATTGTGTGGGGAATCCTTATTCTTATTGGAATGATCTGGTATTCTATTTACCTGTATCGCAAAAGACATCGCATATTTAAAAAACTCGATTAAATCCCCTGTCCGTGCCCTTGCCCGATTAATCTTGTTCTTAATCAACCCCTGCCCGTGCCCGATTAATTTTATTCTAGATGTATTGTAGAATACTTTTCGGGCAAGGGCAGGGGTTGATTATATCCTACGTCTGAGGTCTCTTTTAGCTTTTTCAGTGAAACTTTTCCAATGCAATTCCCCTTCTATAATTGCCAAACGCATTTTGACACAAGCAATAGGTAAACTATTAAGTGATGCCTTATCAAGCTTTACAAAATCTTTTTCTGTGCATAAGACCCATTCAGCCCCTTTAGCCATAGAACATTGACAAAATTCCGTTAACTCATCATTCGTTAAAGTTAAATGATCAGAGAGAAATTTTTGCTCAACAGGTTCGGCCCCCAAATTTCTAACCGTTTTCAGAAATGAGTCAGGATGAGCAATTGCACAAAAAATACTCACCTTCTTATTTTGCAAATCTGGTAAGGACTGTCCTTCTAAATCCACAATCTCCATGACTTCCATTTTTGTACCAATCATAGGAGCACTTGAATATTTGCTAATCTCTTTCTTAATTGAATTGAACTCTTCCTTTTCGTTCACATGGTTAACAATGATTAAATGAGCACGTGAAAGCGATGAAATACTTTCGCGTAAAAAACCGCGTGGCAAAAAATATCCTTGTCCAAAAGGATCCTGAGCATTCATAACAACGACCTCTAAATCACGCGCAAGATGTCGATGTTGCATTCCATCATCCAGTAAAATGAGTTGTGCCCCGGCTTTTGCAGCCAGATTTGATGATTGATGACGATCTTTCCCTACAAAAACAAGCGCCTTTGGTAAATTTTGCGATAAAAGATAAGGCTCATCGCCGCAGTAAGAAGCGGGGTATGTAGGTCCATCCCCTGAGCTAAGAACTACTGGGGTTCCTAAGTATTCGGCATAAGAGCGATAGCCTCTAGATAATATAGCAATGGTCCAATCCTTATAAAATTCCTGAGCAATCATCAATGTGACAGGAGTTTTTCCAGTGCCTCCTGCAACAATATTGCCAATGCTTATTACTAAGGGGACGGGTGCATAATATTGTTTAAAACATCCATGATCAAAAGCCCAATTGCGGCAAGAGATAATAAGCTGATAAAATAAGCTAAGAAGTCTCAAAAGGATTTTGACCATTATTGCCAATGGCCCCTTTCTTTTTCCCTTTATAAGATCAATAAAATAGGCATCTAATTTCTTTAACATAGCAATTCTAAAGTATATATTTTTAAACAAAACGAATAGATCTCATCTATTCTAAGCTGACCTAGATTAGTTAAGTCGGATCTTAAAATTTTTATTTACACAAAATCTCAAAGAATAACAACACTCTTTTTTGAGTAGTTATTTTGTAATAGCTGTGGGATATTGAGATGTTTTGCTAAATAACTTATCTTCTATCATCTCGATGATAATATGAATAGCAGCCATGTGAGCTTCTTGAATTCTATCTGAAGTTTCGAATCCATCAATAATCATTTCTAAATCGGCAATACCCTTTAACGCCCCTCCTGTCTTTCCTAAAAAAGCAACTGTTTTCAACTGTAGTCGCTGAGCTGTCTCAAAAGCTTTGATTATATTTGGCGAATTACCACTTGTCGTTAGGCCTACAAATACATCGCCCGGTTTGCCATAGGCCTCAACTCCCCTCGCAAAAATGGAATCAAATCCAATATCATTGGCTACACAAGTAATAAATCCTGCTTCTGATAAAGATATCGCGGGCAATGCCAAACGCTTTTGGCGAAAAAAACCTGCTAATTCCTCAACAAAATGGGTAGCATCACAAAGACTTCCTCCATTTCCTGCAACAATCAATTTATTTCCCTTAGAAAAACAGTCTACAATTAAAAGTGTGGCTTGTTCAATAAATTTGAGATTCTGAGGCAATAAAAGCTTTTCGATAGCCTGAGCACTCTGACGAACGGATGCTAACACTTTGGGATTAATCATCTTTTATCCTTTAATCTTAAGAAAAATGATAACAACTTTAAAAGAAAGTGTAAAGGGTAAAACACAAGGGAGGACCCAAGGGACAAAAAGGACCTAAAATGATTAGAATTTAGGTCCTTTTTGTCCCTTGGGTCCTCCCTTTTCCTTTTTTAATTGTGTCGCTTAAAAAATCCTTTCCTGTTAATGTGCGATTAAAACCCAAGTTGGGTTTAAGGCCAAGAGCAAGTCATGATAGGGATACTATTTTCGGTTATAATCTCAATTTTTCTATTTTTTAATCCCATTCAAGTAGCTGAAATAACAAATTCTAATATTTTAGGAGCAGCCCTAATTTTTACAGCAGTGAGCATATTTATGCTTTTTTGCATAACTATTGTCTGTACCTTTGCGCCTTTACAAAGGTGTGAGCAAAGTTCAACTCCTCATCTCTTCGGGCTTTTGAAAAAAGATAAATATATTTTGGGAATTTATTCGTGGGCGATCATTTTTGTCCTTCTCAACTTTTGGTTAGCTATTGATTCCTTATTATTAAATATTCTTAGAAAAAATTATCTGCTTATTCTTTGGATTCTTAGCTTTGGTATTACTGTAGATGTTTATTACAGTTTATTGAAACGCATGATGTCTTACCTAAACCCTTTTGAAAATGTTCTTTTGTTTACTCAAATGGCCAAAGAGAGCATCCAAAATGATAAAGAACTAGATCTATGTGAAGCTATTGATTCATTAGCTGAAATTGCTCTCAGGTCCATCCGTAAAATGAGCCCTTCTCTCTGCAATCAGTGTCTACAGGAGATGCAGGGAATTGTTAAACTTTTTTTAACCTCATCTAAAAGCATCGGACACATCGAAGCTGATATTCAAAGTCAAGCTTTAGGCATTAAAGATAGAATTAGCTATACCCTATTCTATATCCTTGACCGCATTTCCTTGATTAATGATGAAGCACTCCAAAAAAAACTAGAACAAGTAATCACAACTACTATTACAGTGCTAGGTAAGATAACTATTCATTGTGCCAAATTTGATATGAGTTTAGTAGGCTATCCCGTTCATTTTCTTTCCCGCAATGCTAAAGCAGCCTTAGATAAAGGTATGAGTGAAATTGGCACAAAAGCTAGTATTACTCTTGTAGAGGTAAGCAAGACAATCATTGAAGAAGTAGATTATACTTATGCGGATCTAAAAGACCCTTTTTTCAGCATTATCAATGCTCTTGAGGAAATCGCCAAAGATACTTTTCTGCATGATAAAAGCATTAATTTAAAAATTTTGATGCAACCATTTCTGGATCTGAAAGAACTTTTTAAGAATCCTAAGGTTGTCAATCATCAGGACACTCCAGCTATTGTCCAAAATCTTGATCGAGTTCTAGGGGAATACGCCTCGCTAGAGCTTGTGATGAAAACAATCCCCCCTATTCCTGAAATTCCTGAAGAAAAGGGAAAGGATAAAGGGTAAGAGTTGAAGATTAAGTTATGTTAAGAGATTTAGCATAGCCTCAGATAAAGGGATATGAATTTCAATAGGGTTGCCCGTTATAGGATGAGGAAAACGTAATGCAGAATGAACTAGGGCAATCGAATCTGGAAGATAGGCTTCACGACTTTTATACTTGGCATCACCTACAATAGGATGTCCACTCTCCGCTAGCTGTGCACGAATTTGATGATAACGACCTGTTTCCAAAATAATCTCCAAGAGAGAATGTTTTTGATTACTTCTTAGAAGACGATAACGAAGTCTACAAAGCTTGGCCTCGGGAGTTCCTTGCTTAACCACCCGACTTTGATAATCATCATGAACAAGAAAGTGTTCCAAAATTCCTTCAGATGGTTCTGGTATGCCTTCTACAATGGCGCTATAAGTTTTATTAAATTTTTGTTCGCGTATGGATGCATTTAATCGAGTAAGAGCTTTGCTAGTTCTTCCAAAGATAACAATACCGCTGACCGGTTTATCAAGTCTATGAACTGCCTCAAGAAAAACATTCCCAGGCTTGTGATATGTTTCTTTGATCCAAAGTTTGCAAAGATCTTCCAGATTGTCCTGTTTAGTCCCGCTGGGTTGTGTGAGTAGCCCTGCAGGCTTATTAACAACAAGTAGATGATTATCTTCGTAAAGAATTTCAGGTAACATCTTATTGTCAATCCTAATACGTTCGCGATTTGGAGTGCGGTGACTTGTCACGGCTTTCGTAGGGATCGACTTGTCGATCCCAAGTTTACCGCGACAAGTCGCGGTTTACTAAAGCGGTAACAAGTTACCGCACTCCAAATGCTTCACGAAATTATGTATTTTTTTTATCGTCCCTATTTTTGTCCCTGCGTTGTCTTAAGGCCTCATACAATAGGAGTGTGGTAGCCATAGCTACATTGAGCGAATCCGCTACTCCAAGCATCGGAATTCTAACTTGAATATCCGCCTGTTGCATCCATTTATCCGATAATCCCAACTGCTCTGTTCCGACAGCAATAGCTATAGGTCCTCTAAGATCTACTTTTGTATATTCTAGCTCCGCACTTGGTGTTGCTGCTACTATAGAAATGTGATGCTGCCTAAGCCACAAGATTGTTTCATCGCTCGCGCTTTCTATAACCGGCACTGTGAACAATGTTCCCACACTGGCACGCACAACATTAGGATTATAAATATCTGTGCATTTATCGCAGACAATAAGCGCATCCAGATGAACGGCATCTGAAGAGCGCAAGATCGTCCCTAAATTGCCTGGCTTCTCAATCGCCTCCGCTATAATCAGAAAAGGAACATGATCTTTCCCTTTTAATATTTTTTCTAACTCTTCTAATCCTTGCCGTTTTTGTGCAGCAGTGGCTATTAAGCCATCCGGCCGATCTCGATAAGACATTTTTCGAAATACTTTTTCACTGCATACAAAAAGCTTAGTTCCACTGTCCTCAATAGGTCGAATAAGCTCCGTTTCATTGATTCCTAAAAAAAGCGAGGGACAATAAAAAAGGCTCTCCATTACACAACCAGACTCAAATGCTCGTAAAATCTCACGATAACCTTCAATAATGAACTGCCCTGATTGGTCCCTGATCCTTCGATCGCGCAAATCAATTACATGCTTCACTTTGGGATTTTGCGTACTTGTCAACTGTGTCTCCTCATGGGCCATACTGCCACCTTGCAAAAGTTCCACTAGGGACAGAGAAGATTTTTTCCTGACTACCCACTAAAACCATCTCTCCCACATCAATTTGTCCCGAAATATCCTTGAAAGCCTGTTTCATTAACTGATCCATGACTAGTGGAGAGAAGCCGGGTGTGTGACAGGAGAATAAAATAAACAGTGGCTTATCAGTAAGAAGATCATGGCAATCTTTAAGCAGCTGCGTAATCTCATCTTCGATCTTAAAGATTTCTCCTTTTGAACCTCGCCCAAAAGATGGTGGATCCAAAATAATAGCATCATAGCGTGATCCTCGACGCAACTCTCGTGTTAAAAATTTAAAGACATCATCCACTATCCAACGTATAGGCGCTCCTTCAAGATGATTCAATGCAGCATTTTCTCTAGCCCAGGCAACCATCCCTTTGGAGGCATCTAAATGACATACATCAGCACCACCTTTTGCAGCGGCAAGAGTCGCTCCCCCAGAATAAGCAAATAAATTCAATACTCTTTTTCCTTTGGAAACAGTCTTTTGGATCCAGTTCCAGAATTCCTTTTGCTCGGGAAAAATACCTAAATGACCAAAATCCGTCGGTGAGATCTTAAATGTTATATTTGAAACCTGAATTTTCCACATATCGGGCAAGCGGTCTTTTCGATACATCCATTTATTTTGTCCTTCGCGAGAAAAAAAAGCGTCAGCTTGATCCCATATTTCCTGTGGAAGTTGCGGTTGCCAAACGGCTTGTGAACAGGGTCGAGATATCCTATAGGGACCGAACTGCTCTAATTTGTATCCCTTACCACTATCTATTAAAGAGTATGTATTATGCATAGCAGCAGAATATCATAATTAAAGGGTAAAGGGCAAAGAAAAGGGTGAAGGGCCTTTACCTTTTACCCTTCGCTCTTTTTCTTGCTGTGTCGAATACCATAACCGAAATAGATCACCAGCCCAATCGCCATCCATACAATCAGACGAAGCCAATTATCCACACCCAAGGAAATCATCATGGATAAGCAAACAAGAATTCCTAAAACAGGTATTAAGGGAACCAAGGGTGTTTTAAACTGACGAGGAATCTCAGGATGTTGATAGCGCAAGATGAGGACACAGGTACAAACAATCACAAAAGCAAGTAGGGTTCCAATACTTGTCATATGCCCAAGGACTGAAAGGGGTGCGAATGCTCCAAAAAGCCCTACCATGCCCATCAAGACTAAATTACAGTACCAGGGAGTATGAAAAGTCGGATGCAATCTGGAAAAAAGAGGAGGTAAAAGACCATCTTTGGACATGATATAAAAAATGCGCGATTGGCCCAGCAACAGGACTAAAATGACCGATGTTAGACCACAAATAATCGCTAAATCAACCAATTTATGAAGCCATGGGAAGGGTGTTTTGTCAATAGCTACTGAAACAGGAGCTGCCACATTTAATTCCCTGTAATTTGCGAGACCTACCATGATCAAAGAAAATATGATATAAAGAACCGTACAGATTGATAAGGATCCAATGATCCCTATGGGGATAGATTTTTGTGGATTTTTAGTCTCCTGCACTGCAGTAGAAATAGAATCGAAGCCAACATAAGCAAAAAAAACAATTCCGGCTGCTCGCATGATACCGCTAAAACCAAACTCTCCAAATTCACCTGTATTGGGAGGAATAAAAGGAGAATAGTTGGAAGGATTGATATAGAAAAAACCCACTGCAATGAATACCAAAACTATCGATATTTTTACAAAAACCATTAAAGTATTGACAAAAGCTGATTCCTTTATTCCTTTAATAAGCAATCCGGAAATCATGATGACTATAAACAATGCAGGGAGGTTAATCCATCCATAAACTTCCGAACCATCTTTCAGACGAATAGATTGCCAGGGTGAGGCTGCAAGGTAGGGAATAATAGGAATATGATAATCCTGCAAAAATGAAACTACATATCCTGACCAACTTATAGATACCGCAGCTGCTCCTATCGCATACTCGAGTACTAAGCTCCAACCAACTATCCAGGCAATTAGCTCCCCCATAGTCGCGTATGAATAGGTATAGACACTTCCTGAAACAGGAATCATAGTGGCCATTTCACAATAGCAAAGTCCTGCAAATGCGCAGCCAAGAGCAGCAATCATAAATGATAGAACGATAGCAGGCCCTGCATATTGGGATGCAGCAATCCCGGTAATAGTAAACAGTCCTGCGCCTATCACAACCCCTATCCCAAAGAGCATTAAATCTAAACTTTTCAATGATCTTTTGAGATGGAGGACTCCTTCTAACTCTTCTGTGGGGTGCATAATTGATTTCTTTGACCAGATACCCATAAAGTCCACGTTATCTTATCGCTATTTCTTTGTGTCTTAGAGCTCTTCGTTTCTTTGTATTTAATTATTTTTCAATCATTTTTACTTAACTTAAATGTTTTATTGTGTTATAATGTTTTCTTTATATTAATTATGAGGACTTTATGGCATTTTCTCCCGAATTTAAAAACAATCTTCAATTTCTTAATGGATTGGATCCTTCTAAATTTAGTGTTAAGATTGAAGCAAATAATCAATTGCTGGAGAGAAAAAGATCCCGTATCAAAAATTTTATTAATTGGTTAATCCACTTAATTCCCTGTACAAAAGTTCCGATCAATCAGAATTTAGATGATGTATCACTTTACATTTTGAATGAATATCAGAAAATATACAAAGATCAAATTACAAAGGATGAAAAAAAATTATTTTCCAACGCTGTTCAAACACTTCTTGTAATCATTGACAAAGAT
The DNA here is from genome assembly GCA_963833865.1 of uncultured Parachlamydiaceae bacterium. Taxonomy (GTDB): domain Bacteria; phylum Chlamydiota; class Chlamydiia; order Chlamydiales; family Parachlamydiaceae; genus Neochlamydia. Next base: position 614,650 of record CAWHZN010000011.1, read on the forward strand.
GGTGGTAGCAAAAAGGAAGAGGTTCAGAATTTATTAAAAACCATAAATAAAATTAAAGGTTTAGATGCTGTAGAAAAGTTGGAGAAAAAAGAGGATAAAATTCCGGTCCTTGAGAAACCAAAAAAAGAACCCCCTCTTCCTCCGGAAATAAAGGTTGAGGTACCAAAGCCAGTCATTCCACTCCCTCTATCAAAGAATGAAAGATTGCAAAAACTTTTGCAGGAACTGAAAGCCAATGAAGCTAATAATCAACGTAAAGCTGAAGAAATCGGTAAAATCCTGTTAGAAGTGGATGGCTCAGTAGAGTTATCTCACGAAGAAATCATGACACTCAATTACGGACTTCCTGCCCTGGATAAACAATGGCTTGATCAAAACGCTAAAAAAATACATCCTCATATCCTTAGGTTTGTCCTTGAAAAGAATTTTCAGATCATCGGACAACAAGGCATCGTCAACGATTCAAAATTTATTCCTTTACTATGGGATACTTTAATACAGCCTCCAGTCAACCGTGAGAACCTTCTTGCCTTTCTGCAAAGTTTTCCTTTTGAGAAACCTAAAGAAAATTTCAAAGAGCGACTTGAAATGCGAGGTGTAAATAAAATCGGTTATTTCAACATCACTTTAGAAAATTTTCTTAAATCTCTTAACGAACCCGCTATTCAAATTCTTAAAGGAAGTGTGGGAGATAAAGACTTAGTCCAGTTCATTCAAAGTTTATATTGTCATATTTCAAGTACAAAAAGATACGAAGAAAATGATCCTCTAATGAACAAGACTTTAAACTTAATAGATAGTTTTGGGCCAGAACATCGTCTCACTATTTTTAAATCCTTATGCTATTCTCTGGATGTAGAACTTCTAGTAAAAATTTTACAAAAAAGCGAACCGGAAGAAAATCTCATACAATCCATCATGCAGTGTATTCCAGCTGATGATGATCATGTTTTTAATACTTTTGTTCAAAAATTTCCAGCTAATGAAAATGAGTTGGAAAAATATGTACCGGCTTTGATGGATTATGTATTTAAGTATGCTTCAGAGACACGAAAAAAAGAGTTATTGAAACAGCCTACCAAGGATTTAATCCTATCTTGCATAGAGCATATTCCATCCATAGAGCATATTCCATTGGAAAATATGTTTGATCAGGACCTAAGATTACTTGCACTAAAAATAGGTAGAAACCCCAATCAAGATATCCGAGAAAAAAAACTTACAATTATTGCAAAAGCCTTTGAAGCAAAAAAATTTCATTTTGATTTAGATCATTATAATGAAGGTATTGCCATTTTATTTCCATTTTTCAGCGAGAAACTTCAAATCGATTTACTTGGACACATTTTTGAAGGTATTTTGAAAGATAAAGGACCTGTTCCGAATCTGAAAGCATTTCTTAATTCAATTGAGAATCTGCCTTCTGACGTATGGGCTAAGGCTAGCAAAAACTTAAAAGATATTGAGCATATAGATCGATTACTATTAGCCATACCTAATTCTAAAGGGGCTGCTGTAGTTAGTGGACAAGCCAATAACAAAGATTTATTGACACATTTTTTTGATTCCTGGGATTTCAATGACCCCGATCACAAAACTTGGATTAAATATCTGAAACGAGGACATTTTATAACTAACAACTTAGTTATCCCCAAGGAAAAATGGATTTCTTTCTATAAAGTCCTTGATGAAAGTGTAGATGATGATGAAACCCAACAACTACTTTTCGCTTCCACTAAGCGTCTATTCAGCGAGCTATGGCCCATAAACACGAAAAGAGAAGTTATCGAAAGTCTATCAGGGGCGCAATTATCACTCTTACCTTTGGAATCATATAGACCAGAAATAACTTTATTCTTAGCATTTCTCACTAACAAATTCGATTTAGATCAGTCTCCTTATTTACAAGAGACCTTAGATCAGCTCACAGGCCGTGGAGAAGAAGTCTTTGTGCAATTGTTAAAGCCTGATTGCAAGTTCAGTCATGGTGTTCTTATTAATTTCCTCAACCTGCTCAAAGAAATCAACCCTAATTCTCATTTACTCAACGCCTGCATAGAGAACCTATGGATACAAGGAATGGAAGAAAAGCAAAGAATTGAGTTAATCAAAAATATTCCAGAAGATCTATTGGAAAGTCATATCCTCCCCTGCGCTAAGCAACTTACAAATGATCTTCTGTTCATACTCCTTGAAAGAGTTACGCCAGAGGCCGCACGGTCTCTCATCAATGATCACTGGGATAAAATTACGGAAAATGCCTATCATTATCCTTTAGCTCCAGATGATAATCTTCCTGTCCCCTTAATTCTTTCCCTGACAGATGACTCTGAAAAATTGAAAAAATTATTATCGGGGGTACTGAACGGGGGTATGGTTGCTCAACAGGCAAACATAGCTAACTTAATCCCCATTTTTAAACATTTAGAAAGTCATCCTTGGAAACTGCAATTAATTGCAGATGAGGACAGATATAACTCGAATAATAATCCGTTGAAAGATTGGGTATCAAACCAGAGGGACGAGAAAAATAATCTTAAATACCCTACATGCAAAGAGATTATCATGAAAAATGATGGTCAATACTTCAAAAAAGAAGATTCCAAAAAGCTTAATGATCAAATTCATCAGCTTTTTGCCCTTGCTAAACAGAAGGAATTCAAGCAGGCTTTAGCAATTCTTAATCAATTTCCTAAAAATATTATTCCCTATTTTGAAGCATGTGCAAGGGTTCATAATAAAAATGACTTTTTACAGAAAGAGTTCCCTTATTTGCATGAAGGGCAACTTCTTGCTATTTTCGGGAATCATGTAGATGAACTCGAAGAAGCTTTTAATGATGTAAGAAAGGATAACATTTTTGATAAAAATAAAGTAAATTATATGGAAGATCTCTTAGCGGCTGTCAAGAAGGGCCTTAAAGCTTAAATATCGTAACATATTGATTTTAATAAAATAGAAAGGATAACAGGATCGGCTACGCCGGCAGGATAAAGTAATAATTAATTTTTAGAATAAATGATTTAAATATCTGAACTATCCTGTCGCCGAAGGCGATCCTGTTATCCTGTTTTTTTGTTTGTTTATGTGAACATATATTTTGATAGCCTGATGCGTATATGACAAGTCTCCGTAATCCAAATTACCAATACTGTTGTTTACACCCATGTAATTAAACAATTAATTAGTTTACTTAAAAATACATTTTTGTTAACATTTGTTTTATTTTTTTTTGAAAACTTTCATGAATGCCATGATAAAAAAACACCAAAAGGAAAAAGATGCTAATCGCAAAAAATAATGATCAACGTTTTGATATCAATAATCTTATAGATCTGAAAGGTCAGAATAAAGAGGGTGAGATTGTTAAAGGTATAGCGGGATATCATGGGCCTTTAGCTAATATCATCGGTTGGTTGTTGGAAAAAATTTTTCAGAAAACAGTTGCGCTACATGCACAGGATGGCACATTCTATTTGAATTGTGTGAGTTTGTCCAAATGGGCAAAACGCATCAGTGAATCTTATAATCTCGACGCCAAAGAATTTCAACTGCATATCCATGATTCTTCTTGGATTGAAAATGTATTAAAAAATGTGAAGATGCGTGGAGCCAATCCGATCGAAGTAGCATTTCAAAAGCCTATCGAAGAGGCTAACAAAAATCCTCTTGAAAATTTACCCGTGCAAAAACAGGAAAATCCTCCTCAAATTTTTGAGAAAAAAGAGCGATTTCGTATGAGCGCACCAGATGAATTAAGTAAAAAGCATGCTCAAGATATGTTAGAATGTATCTACGAGGATAAAACTTTAAATATTGAGAATAAAGACATTCTTTTAGAGTTTGAAAAACTAGCTAATAGCTATAGGAATGACAGAATCCAGATTCAAATCATAGCAAAGAACAACCTTCCATTCAGCGTAACAAATGAGGAAAAAGAAGGTTTCAAAAAAACCTTAGAAAAAGGCTGTCATTTTTTTACGTCGGAATTTCAATCTGGTTGGGGTGCCAGAATAGATAACGTTTTAGCAATAAGTAAAGATGTTTTAATTGAATGGTCGAATGCTCAACAGGATGATAAAGTTCGTATTTTAAAACTTGTATTTGATGAAATGAATGAAGCAGTCTATGAACTCCATAAAAATGATAATAAGTTTCCTAAAAAAAATCCTAAACCGAATGGTGTCATTCCTCAACAAAAAGCAGAAGAAGAACTTCCTATACAGAATCAATATGTAAAACAAGAAGATGATCCTTACAAGAAACAACCGGATATAGCTGAACAAAACCCTCAGCAAAAGCTGGAAGACCCCCTCAACAAATATAAGGGTAAAGAACAGCCTAAACAAGCACCTCCTGTACAAGTACCTAATGTTTTACCAGATCAAACGCCTTTTTTTAATGAAACTAAGATAGATAAGAAGAAAGACGCAGAAATTCCTAAAGAAGATCCCCTAAAGAAGGATAAGAAGGAACCATTAATTAATCCTGAAGTGGTTGAACCTAAAATCAACCCAGAGAATATCAAATTAATGAGAGAATACGAGATCCTAAAATTCAACTTTAAAAATGTCGACCTTACCCAAGAAATTGTTGACACTTTATTTGATACGACTGGTGGTAATTACTCCAAAGCAGCACGTCTCATTCCGCAAATGTCTGTGGAAAATATTAATTCACTCAGCCCTTTTTTCTCTATTGATCATTTGGTGCGTTTAAGAGAAGATCAGATAAAGAAATTTGAATTTAAAAATATTAAGCTTAGTCAAGAAATTGTTGATACTTTATTTAAGACAGATGTTATCGCCTCGGCCTCGAGAATTATTCCAGACACTTCCTTAGATAATATTTATCTGCTAAGTGAATATTTTTCCAAAGATCATTGGAAGTGGCTTACAAATGATCAGATAAAAAAGTTTGATTTTTCACAAATTAAACCTAACAAAGAAATTGTTAACACTTTATTTACTACAGATGGTCATTATCCGACAGCCTCTAAACTCATTCCTTATATTTCTTTAGAGAATATTTATCTGCTAAGTGAGTATTTTTCCAAAGATCATTGGAAGTGGCTTACAAATGATCAGATAAAAAAGTTTGATTTTTCACAAATTAAACCTAACAAAGAAATTGTTAACGCTTTATTTACTACAGATGGTTTTCATCAGACAGCCTCTAAACTAATTCCTTCTATTTCTTTAGAGAATATCTATCTGCTAAGTGAACATTTTTCCAAAGATCATTGGAAATGGCTTACAGATGATCAGGTAAAAAAGTTTGATTTTTCAAAAATTAAACCTAACAAAGAAATTGTTGACTCTTTATTTACTATTGATGGTTATTATCCGACGGCCTCTAAACTAATTCCTTCTATTTCTTTAGAGAATATTTATCTGCTAAGTGAACATTTTTCCACAAAGCATTGGCGATGGCTTACAGATGATCAGATCAAAAAGTTTGATTTTTCACAAATTGAGGTTACGAAAGAAATTGTCGACACTTTATTTACTACCGAAGGTATATACTCAACAGTTTATAAACTGATTTCGTCCATTTCTTTAGATAATATTTATCATCTAATCTCCTATTTTTCTAAAATACATTGGGGTGCACTTTCAAAGGAACAGATAAGATCATTTGAATTTGATAAAATCATACAAAATGATAAAATTCTTAATAAAGATGAAATTTTTATGATTTTATTTGATACACAAGGTTACCCTCCAAAAGCCGGACTGCTTCCAGAATTAAAATATAGTGAATTACAAAAGATAGATCCTTATCTAAAAGGCTTTGTAAGAGAATACCTTCCTAAAAAATAATTGAGCGAAAGACCTACTTTGGAGTGCGGTGACTTGTCACCGCTTTCAAAGGGATCGACTTGTCGATCCCATAAATAACCGCGACAAGTCGCGGTTTACAAAAGCGGTAACAAGTTACCGCACTCCAAAGAAGTATAACAGGTTAAATTACTACCATGCTCTTTGTTTCGATTGGTAATCCAGATTTACTTCCGTGCGTACCCAAACAAGCGGATGGAATCGAATTACGTCTGGATTTATTTCCCGCTTTTAATTTAGAGCTTGTGAAAAAACTCGTTTCGACATCCATGCATCCCTTGCTATTTACCCTGAGAAAAAATACTCAGGGGGGTATGTTTCGAGGATCAGAAAGTGAAAGAGAAGCTTTAATTGAACAACTTTTAACACTAGAACCCGCATTCTTTGATCTTGAATATGACATGCGCCCAGAATTTATTAAACGCATTTGTCAAAAATATCATCGAACCCAATTTCTTATCTCTTATCACAATTTTCAAGAAACTCCCGGAAATCTAGAAGCAATTTACAACTCTCTTTCCAAGTATCCTGCACATGGATACAAAATAGCAGCCCATGCACAATCTACGAATGATGCGCTTCGTATGCTTCTTCTTTCAAAAAAGCATCCCCGGCTTAGTGCTATATGCATAGGCGATAAAGGAGAGTTTGCAAGGATATTAGGTCCCGTTTGCGGAAACCTGACCAATTATTCAAGTTTAAGCCTTGCGGAAAAAATAGCTCCAGGACAACTTCCTATTGCCGATCTTATCGACATCTATAATTACCCTAAACTAAATCCTCAAACAAATCTTTATGGTTTAATTGGAGACCCTGTAAATAAAAGCCAGGGACACCTATATCATAACGCGTTTTTAAAAAAAAACCAGATCAATCGTGTCTACGTAAAAATGGTTGTTAAACCTGAAGAGCTCTCAACTTTTTTTCCTTTAGCCCTAGAGATAGGTTTTCGAGGTTTAAGTGTTACTATGCCCCTAAAAGAAAAAATCTTACCTTTTCTTAATTCAATTCATCCCATGTCAGAAAGGATAGGGGCAATCAATACTCTTCTCTTAAAAAAAGGTCAAATTACAGGCCTCAATACTGATGGTAGGGGTGCTTTAGACGCCATAGAAAAAAGAAAATCCGTTTATAAAAAGAAAATGGTTCTTGTTGGTGCAGGAGGGACTTCGCGAGCAATTGCTTTTGAAGCTAAGAAACGAGGCGCCGATATCTTCATTGTTAACCGAACCCTTCAAAAGGCCATGCATCTTGCCAATGAAATCGGATGTGAATGTGGGAGTTTATCCGATATACCGCTTGAATATGACATTCTTGTGAACTGTTCTTCAGAATCAATTCCCATTGACCAGATAAAAGTTCTACCCTCTGCAATCATTATGGATGTCGTTTATGTCCCTCGAGAAACACCTCTATTGCAAAAAGCAAGAAATTTAGGATGCCAGGTGATTTATGGGGAAGAGATGTTTTTTAACCAGGCAGCCTTACAAATTGAAGAATGGATGAAACCTTAAGCCTATTTTTTATTCAACACAGAGCATTTGCCGGTAGGGTGTTAAGGGACGAAAGGGACAAAAAGGACCTAAAAATGGCTTTCATAAATATATCACAAGGTCATAAAAAAAAATTTACCACAGAGAAAACGGCAAAGATAACAAGCAAGAAAAAAAGTGTAAAGAGTAAGTATTATTGTCTTATGTTTTGTTTTATTCTTGTTTGTTTACTTTGTAGCCTTCTCTATGGTAAAATTTTTTCATAGCCTTGTGATATATGTGTGAAGGCCATTTTCGCGAAGACGATCAGACTACATTAAATTGCCTCAGCAATTTAATGTTGCTTTCTCTGTGATCTCTGTGGCTCTGTGGTGAATAAAAAATAAAAAAAAGATAGGTGAATAGCATGATCTTGCCATCCTGTATTTTTTTTGACAAAATGTACCTACATAGATTAATTCAAAATGATAGCATCGGATTGCAACCAATAATTTTAACCAGAGGGAATCATGGCCAGTAAGATACAGGAAAAGAAAAAAAGTTTTGAAGATTATAAAAGAGAATTTAATCCGGAGTTTATGCGCAAGGCCATCGAGCTCAGTAGGCGTGGATCTATAGTGGAGAAAACAGGTGGTGTTTTTGGAGCCGTTATCGTAAAAGACGGCAAAATCATTGCTGAAGGATACAATCAAGTAAAGAAACACAATGACCCAACTTGGCATGCGGAAATGCAGGCTATTAGAGGAGCATGCAAAAAATTAGGAACACCTCATCTTGAAGGGTGTGTACTTTATACCAGCGCAGAATGTTGTCCTATGTGTTTAGCCACCACTTATTGGGCCCATATCGATCATATCTATTACGGAGCAACCACTGCTGATTCTTTAAAATATGGCGATTTCGCCGACATTGATATTCTGGACGAAATACGCAAAGATCCCGAAAAAAGAAAAATAAGATTTTCCCAGCATATGCAACCTGAGGCTGTAGAAGTCTGGAAAGAATTTTCCAAGATGCCCGATCGCGCCCGCTACTAAAATGGGCAACAATGGAAAAAGAAAATGTTACTCTATTAACAACTAAGCTACTAATTAAACCCGATTGCACTGTTGATTTCGCTAATTGGCAGGCCAAACTCAATGTTGCAATTGCCAATCAACCGGGATTTATTAGTTTGGAAATTCTTTCGCCACTCCAACCTCAGCAACGGGAATGGCTTGTGGTGCAGAGATTTTTTTCTTCGGAAGATACTCAGAGATGGCATCGTTCAGAGGTTCGCAAAAAGCTTATGGAGGATGTTAACGAATATTTAGTTGACGATAGCAAAGATCACATAAAAGAGACATTTTCAAATGCCAGTGGAATACAAGGAGGAGTGACAGAAGTCTTCGTTACCCAGGTTAACCCTGAAAATGAAAAGGCTTATCGTGAGTGGATAGCTAAAATTCATGAAGCTGAAGCCAAGTTTCCTGGATTTAGAGGTGTTTACATGCAATCGCCCAGTCGGGTGGGAGGCCTTAATTGGATAACATTACTGCAGTTTGATACTCCTGAAAATTTAGACCACTGGTTAAATTCCCCGGAGAGACAGAAAGTATTGAAAGAAGCTAAGTCATTGATTACATCGCTTGAAAGCCACCGTATGATTTCCCCCTATGCCGGTTGGTTTGCTTCGTTGACTAAAACGGGAGAAATGCCACCCGTTTGGAAGCAAACTATGATTATTTTATTGGTATTATTCCCTATCGTTATGTTTGAGCTTAAGTATCTCTTGCAATTAACGGCCGGTTTAAATGTATCTCTAGGGACATTTATTGGAAATGCAATTAGTGTAACATTGATTTCATGGCCTATGATGCCAATAGCTATCTTTTTTTTGGGATGGTGGCTTGTGCCAAAATCGGAAAAACATTTTCAAGCCACCTTTCTGGGAACTTTTGTTATCCTTTTATTGTATATCGCTGAGATTGCAATTTTTTGGCATTTTTTATAACTTCTGATTGTTTCATCATTCGCAATCCCATTCGGTAGGAGCCGGTGGAATACTCTGTTCATATTGAAAGATATTTTTAGGATCATATTTTCGTTTTACACAACGTAGCCTCTGGACATTATCTCCATAATAGGTAGTTAGATAATTTTGCAATTTTCTATCTGGATTACCAATATAATTCCCTACTGTATGGGGTAAAAGTTTTTGACGCAATGCATCCACCTCATTAATTTGTTTGAGATCTTCAGTTTCATTTAGCCATTGAATAGAGTAGTTGATAAAAAATTTAGCATCTCGATAAAAGTAGGCAGTTGCATTTGGTTTAATTTCCTGCACGATCCCTCCCATGGAAAAAAGTAAAACGTTAAATAATGGAGAAGAGGTATTTAACAAAGTATTTGTGATGATAGAAATAGCTTCGTTGGACAACTTTTGCATGGCAAAGGCGCCTGTAGATTTATATTCAGGCTTATCTGTAATAAAAACTGCAGTAGAATCTTCAAAGAGCTTAATCGCTTTGTCCCAATTAACTACTTCTATAACATATTCTTGAGGGGGTCCAATTTTTAAAAAAGGTTCAAGCTCCTTTTGAGCTTCTTCCCGAGTTCCCCAAAATACCCCTAAAACCTTTAAAGGGTACTTATTAAACTTTTTTGAAGGAAAGGACTTAGACCAAATGTCGAGATGAGAAAACCAACGTTTATCCGGTTTTGCAAAAAAGTCCTGCCATGTACTAATGACTTTTTCTGCCTGCAAATTCATATCCCAACCCATATTAAACCAAACCACTTGCCTGGTAGGATAGACTTTTATTTGCATTGCAGTCACTACACCAAAATTGCCTGCTCCGCCGCCTTGACAAGCCCAAAAAAGATCTTTATGTTCATTCGTGCCGGTGGCAGTAATCTTGGATCCATTTGCATCTATTAGATCTAGTGATAGTAGGTTATCGCAAGCTAACCCATGTTTTCTAAGAAGAGGACCCATGCCACCGCTAAGGATAAGACCTGAAACACCGACATCCGTACATGTCCCGCCTACTTGAGTAAGACCTACTTCAGAAAGTTTACGATAGAGTTCCCCTCCGGTGATTCCGGGTTGTATAGTGATTACATTATTGGACTTATCTATATGCAGCTGTTTCATTTCACTCACATCGATAAGGATGATTCCTGTACCGGTGGAAAATGCTTCATGATTATGTCCACCACTTCTGATTCGAATAGAATGATTATGACAACGAGCCCACTTAATTGCATTTTGAACATCCAGTTCATTTTGGCAATAAAGAATCACATCGGGATATTTATTTTTTGATGAGTAGAAGTTGGATACCAATCGTGCATGATTATACCCCTGTTCGTTGGGTAAAATAACTCTTCCGGTCAGTTCCATACAATTATCTTTATGAATTTTCGGAATAGTTGCTTGATCCACCTGTTCAGAGTTTAGAGAAGAGAATCCGATAGACAAACAAAAACATAATAAAATGCGTAAGCTCTTCAATATTTTATCCAAGTGCTTAAAACCCAACTTGCGACCTATAAAGCTGCCACCTGAAATGTGCTTATTTCCTAGAAACTAAGTGCGCGGCAGCTTCTTTATTAATTCCACTAGTAAACAAAGAACCCTCTGCAATCTTTGTTAATTTTTTATCTGCAGCACCCTCTTCATCAAGTGTCTCTTGTAAAAGGCTTGCCACTTCGCTATCTAATTTTAAATTATTGGCAAAGCTTCTTAATGTACCGTATGCAGCCATTTCATAATGTTCCACTTTCTGCGCTGCACTGATAATTGCTGCATCAAGAGTGGCCCCTTTAGGCTGATTCTTAATTAATTTGCTTGCAGTTTCAATTAAAGCTTTCAAATCTTCAGAGGTATTTTTCATTGGCTTTTTTCCAATTAAAGAAAAAATTTGATCGAGACGTGTAACCTGATTCTTGGTCTCATTAAGATGATTCTTAAGAGCTTCTTTTAATTCGCGCGCTGAAGCTGAATTAATGAGTTTCGGAAGAGCTTCTACAATTTGATTTTCAGCACTATACATACATGCAAGTTCTTTTAAAAATAATTCGTACAAACCATGATTATTCGTGAACCTGTTTTCATTTTTCTCTTCGCGTACATTTCCGCGGCGTTCTTCTGCTCCAAATCTCCCCGCTTTTACTCTAGGCGTGTAACTTCCCGAAGCTCTCTTTGCAGACAGTTTCGTTGAATGTGCCATTCCTTTGGTTCCAGCTCTTTTTTGAGCTGTCTTTTTTCGTGAGAGACTTGTAATTGAACGTTTTTGGGCTATTGTAGGGCTTTTTCTTCTTGTTTGCATAAATACCTCTTAAAAAATTTTAGCGTGGGATTTAAAAATTTTCTTTATCTAATATTAAATGTAATTTTTTTTTATGAAATTTGCAATCATATATTTTCTTAATGTAATCTAAGAAAAAAATTTACCACAGAGTTCCCAACCGAAAGGCGGGCACGCCCCTGTAGCGCGGCCTTCATTTCTGCCCGCTTCGGATATGAAAATTGATAACCACTTTATTAGGAATTCACTAGAAATTTCCTAACTCTATATCTTTCTTTTCAAAATTTTTTCTTAGATCTAATCTATTTTGTGTCGCGGCTTTTGAAAAAGCACACGCCCATAAAATTGAGTTTATGGGCGTGCTAACATCCGTTGCCGTCGCGACCGGCACGGCTAACCCTCAAATTGAGGTAAACATGACTAATTGTAATGAAAGTTTGAAAAAGATACAGCAAAAAAATACAGCAATTGAATCTAATGGCAGACCTATTTATACGGCCAATTTAATTGTTGATGCTTCTACAATAAAAGTTGAATTCCTAATTTCTTTATCCACCCATGCTGAATTCAAAAACAATCCTGAAGATATTAAAGTTATTATCGGTATGTGTAAAACCCAAAATGTGAGAGGTGTTCGTTTAATGGGTAAAAAACACCATTGCCACCAACTTGCTGAAACTTTTTTAAGGCATGGCATCAGGCCCTTAATTACTAATTCTACAAAATTAATAGATAAAAAAATTAGAGGAATACCCGTTATTAATGAACATGTAGCCGGTATAGATATCGGTAAAACGATGATATATGTTGCTATCCCACCAAACGTAGATGAAGATCCTACGCGAGCATTCGGGACATGTACTGATGATCTCGAAGCCATTGTAAACTGGTTAAAAGAACACAATATTAAAGAAGCTGCAATGGAATCAACAAGTGTTTATTGGGTGCCTCTATACGAAATGTTGGAAAAAAATGATATTAAACCGATTATTGTCAACCCCAAGTATGTTAAAACATTTCCTGGACGCAAAACCGATGTATTAGATAGTCAGTGGCTCATGAGACTCCATGCTTGTGGATTACTGCAAGGCGGCTTTATTCCACTACTAGTTATTCGTGAAATGCGTGATTTAGCTCGTTTTCGTCAAGATGTAATGGGAAGAGCTGCGGACTCCCTTAACATCATTCAAAAAATGCTTGCACTGATGAATATTCAAATTGGGAATGTAATAAGTGATATAAGTGGAAAATCTGGAATGGCTATCATTAAAGCTATTGTAATAGGAGAACGCGATCCCTACAAGTTAGCTGCTTTAGCAGATGATCGTTGTAGAAGCAGTAAAGAAGAAATAGCAAGAGCATTAATGGGAACGTACAATAGCACCTATATATTCATGATGAAAACTGAACTAGCAACTTACGAGTATCTACATAAAAATATTGTGGAGATTGAGCTTAAGATCAGAGAATTACTCGAAAAACTCCCAGAAAAAGAGGGTTTGGCTCCTTTACCCCAACGTTCTAAAAAAGAAAAGAAGAAGACTGACTATAATAGAAGTCCTTATTGTTTTGACATGCGCAGCTTACTTTATAAAAAATTTGGTTATGATTTAACAATCCTTTCCGGAGTTGAAGACTCCATAGCCGCGATTCTTATTTTTGAGACTGGAGGCAATATGGATGCTTTCCCAACCTATAAGCATTTTGCATCATGGAATGGAACCAGTCCAGGTAACAAAGTCTCAGGAGGTAAAAGATTGAGCGGAAAAGCCCCTAAAAAGTTTAGTCGTGTAGGACAGGCATTACGGATAGCTGCAAATGCAAACTATAAAGCAGATAGTGCTGTAGGTGCGCATCTTCGACGACTAATGCGAAATGGTAAAAGCAAAAAAGAAGCCCGCAAAGCAAGTGCCCATAAGATAGGCACACAAGCATACAATATCATGAAATTTGGACAAAGTTATGCCGAAAAAGGCGCAGCAGAATACGAAAAAAAGCATGAAGAACGCAAAATCAAAGCGATGGCAAAAACGCTCAATGCACTGGGATATGATGTTATTTTAAAAAGAGAAGTAGCGTAATAAATAGTTTTATAAAAAATAATAATTATATTAGTTAATAAAAATTTATGTGTATTGAAACGAAACAAATTGATAATCAATCTTTAAAAGGGAGCAAGAAAAGTCGAAAAGCAATAAAAATTAAACCCATTAACAAGACCTTAGCAATGTATTTAAAACAAAAGACCGTTGTGTTCAGTGGTGCTTTATGCCCGTCACAGAGTTTGGTTAAACGAGTCGCCGAATATATAATTGGAGGAAAAACGATAATCAGAATCGTTAAAAACCCCGCTCTAAAGATTGTTAAATCTTATAGCGACTCAAATTTTTACGATGCAAGGCAATGTATAGAAGGATTCTAATGAATACAAGTTAACAAAAAGACATCTTAGCAGAACCTGTAACCACTAAAATATTATAGGAAAGTTACTGTGGTGGTTATTCTAAAGAAAGCTGCAAAGTAAACAAACAAAGAATAAAACAAAATATAAGACAATACTTATCCTTTACACTTTTTTTCTTGCTTGTTATCTTTGCCGTTCCCTCTGTGGTAAATAATTTTTAGAAAAATTCCTTGCGAGCAAGCTTAAATTATGCTACTCGCTGTAAGATAAAGAAGCTTTAACAATTTAAATTAAAAAAAATATGAAAAATAGATGCGTATATCTTCTTGTAACATTCTTACTCCCTATTTTAGCCTTTGCAGATAGTTCCCCCAACTCTGAAAAGCTGCCTTCTCTTGGGACGAAAGAGACATTGGGTAAGTTAGATAACATCGATATAGAAGTTTTAGTACAAAGTCCTGCAGCTCAAAATACTCCTTTACAAATCGTTTGTTTATTCGAATATACAGAGGGAGATATATCCACCTCTCCACCCGCGTTACCAAAAGAATTAAATGGAATGTTACATGTCGATGAAGCCTTAAATGGATTAATTACTGAATTAAGAAAAACAGGTAAATTTGAGGGCCATCTTCTTGAAACGCTACTTATTACCCCACAAGCCAACACCCTACCAGCAAAAAAATTGTTGATCATAGGATTAGGAAATCGAGAAGATTTTAAACCTGAAATCATGCGGCTAGTAGGTTTAACGGGGATGCGAGAAGCTCTAAGGATGGGTGTGGCTAGTTATTCCCATGCTAGCGATTTAAAAGATGCAGGAATTTCATCTCCAACCGCTGCTGTTGCAGGTTATGTCATCCAAGGTGCAATTGAGGCTTACCGCACCCAGATGTACTTGAAAAAGCAACACGCAAGTGATGATTTAACAGTGACTAAGATCACTTTATTAAGTGGGCCCTCATTCTTTGAAGATTCCAAAATAGGAATCAAAAAAGTAATGGCAAGTCTTGCTAAATAGGGAATCAGCAATCAATCTTACAAAACTATGACTAAACTTGTAACCGGGCTTCATCACATTACCGCTCTGGCATCGGATGCACAAAAAAATGTCCATTTTTATGCGGGCATTTTAGGCCTCCATTTAGTCAAAAAGACGATTAATTTCGATGCTCCGGAGGTCTATCATCTCTATTACGGTAATGAAAAGGGTTCTCCGGGTACCATCCTAACCTTTTTCCCCTATCCAGGAATTCCTCAAGGCCGCAAAGGTAAAGGCCAATTAATAGTTACCTCATTTTCTATTTCCGAAAATTCGATGGATTATTGGACAAAACGATTGGATAAATTCCATATCAAATATGAAGGACCTTTTAAGCGTTTTGATGAGCTTGTCATCTCCTTTGAAGATCATGATGGGCTAGGTTTAGAGCTGGTTGTTAATAATATGGATGAAAGGCCAGGTTTTACTTATGGAAATGTTCCATTGGAGTTTGCAATTAAAGGATTCTTTGGCATGACCCTTTCTGAGGAATGTTATGAAAAAACGGCCGGACTGCTGGTAGGTCAAATGGATCACGAGTTGATTGCGGAAAAAGGTAACCGTTTTCGTTATTCTGCTAATGGAAAGCCTGGGGATTTTGTGGACATCCTTTGTAATCCGGATGCATTAAAAGGAATTGCTGGATATGGAACCATTCATCATGTGGCCTTTGCTACAGCTAACGATGAGACTCAGTTAGAAGCTCGCACAAAATTACTGAAGTTTGGTCTTGATGTCACACCTGTTTTAGATCGAGAATATTTTCATTCCATTTATTTTAGAGAACCTGGAGGCGTCCTATTTGAAATCGCAACGATACCTCCAGGTTTTATGATTGATGAGCCTCTTGAACACCTCGGTGAATCCCTCAAATTACCTCCATGGGAAGAACCCAACAGAAAACGGATAGAAAAGGAGTTGCAACCTATTCAATTGGATACAACAGATTATATTGATTAATTATTACTACAGAGACGGCGGACTCAGGATCGTCTACGCCGGCAGGATAAAGAAAAGAGGATGAAAAGTATGAAAAAATTATCACTGTTTAATGCTCAAATTGTACACCCTAGCCGAAGGCGATCCCGCTTATTCTGTTTTTTTGTTTGTTTATGTAAACATATATTCTGATAGCCTGATGCGTATGTAACAAGTTACCGCACTCCAAAAAAGATTAAATTTTGCGGTGTTGACTTCTCAGTGCTCTCTGCAGGGGATCTATTTTTCCTCAATTGCCATTTTCATTTTTTCCACGACTTCTTGCATTTCAGTGGATTTAATGGGGCTTCTAACATTAGCTAGAAATATATTAATAAAGAATTTAAGGGTAGAGTCGTCATCCATTTTGCGCGGGATATAATGGAAATGCACATGAGAAACCGTTTGACCCACCTCTTTGCCATTTTTTTGAAGCAGTAAATAAGAAGAGGTACCAAAGACTTTTTCTGCTGCATGATTTACCTTTTTTATAACCTGAGCGATTTGCACCATTTCCCCTTCGGACAACATTTCAAAGCGTTCGACATGTCTTTTAGGAATGATCAGAGAATGTCCCGGAAAAATGGGTTTATGTGTATACAGTGCAATAACAAGGTCGTCTTCATAAAATTTTTGGTATTCTAATATTTTGTCATCGCAAAAAGCACATTTATTGAGATCATTATTAGGAGCCAATTTTGTAAAGAGAAAGAAAACGACCCCTGCTAAAATCAGACTAACGGATATCCATTTTAAGATTTTAACCATATAACAGCCTTGGTAAGTCTTGCTTTTATTATAGATACATTGATGAGTCAATTGCAATGATCTAATTTTTTTGTTGCCTTAAAAACTACAGCTGTAGTAGAATTGTTTTTTTATTGGAGAATCCAGATGACAAAAAGAGCTTTTGGAGAATTAGAGTCGCAGATTTTATATATTTTAAAATCAGGTGAACGAAAAACAGTCAAGGATGTTCACCAGACTCTAGGCGGGCAGGACAACTATAATACAGTGATGACAGTGATGACACGCTTAGTCGAAAAAAAACAGCTGGCTCGTGAACGGGTAGGCTTACAATATGAATATTGGGTCCTTTCTTCTAAGAACTCTTCTTTTTTGAATGGGCTCAAGCAGAAGTTTTTTGGTGCCAAGACAAGTTCGTTAGTCACGCATCTTATTGAAACTGCTAATGATCTTTCAGATGAAGAGTTATCTGAAATGGAAAAACTGGTACAAAAAGTAAGGGCAGCTAAAAAATGATTTCTAATCCCCTTTTTTTCTTATCCGTATTAATTAGTTCTTTTTTTGCCTTTTTTACAACGGCTTTTATAGTTGATCTTATAATTAACATTTTTGGGATAAAGCAGTATCGCATCCGATCCACTTTAAAGCTCCTCCCTTTTGTCAGTTTGATTATCGATCTTTTATTCAATAAATTCAGTATAGCTTATTTAATTAACCCTTTGAGCTGTGCCAGTTGTATGCAGAAATTTTTGTTGCAGATATTTTTTCCTCAATTGAAAGCCCATTTGAATCAAAATGAAGTTTCGTTGATTAATTACTTAGGTTTCGATATTAAACATATTTTCTTTTCAGCTATCTTCATAGCTTTTTTAGTCCTATCTCTTATGTTGGCCCTGCGACAGATTGTTCAAGCATTTTTTCAGATGTATTCATTGCACTCTATTAAAAGAAGAGCCCTTCTTTTGGAACGTCCACTTAGCAATATTCAATTGAAGGAGAAGCTAAAGAAAAATAAAGTGAGTGTTTTTTTGAGCGATGAAATCCAAATTCCTCTGGCTACTCATCCAAAAATGATTATTATTCCACAACAAATGATCCAAATTTTGTCCCAGCAGGAATTTGAAGCGGTTATTGCCCATGAGTTAGAGCATCTCAGATTTCAAGATCCTTTCATAAGACTGATCTCTCATTCGGTCGCAGCCTTCTTTTGGTGGGTACCGATGCATTCGTGGATGCGAAAGATTGAACAAGAACAAGAACTGGCCTGCGATCAAAACATTATAAACTATGGTGTTCATGCTGAATCGATCGCGTCGGCTCTGTTAAAAGTCGCAAAACAGGTAAAGACCGAGCAAACTTTTTGTCATTTTGTTAACCCAAGAAATTCTACGCTAGGACGCTTAGAGGCTCTCCTTGGTTTTAACATAAAGGCTAAAGTTCCAACATTTGGACTTCATTTTTTCGGAGTATTATTAGGAGTTTTTTTGCTTTTGGCCTGTATGATATGGCTCTAGGACTCTTGGGTCCTGTTTTTTTTGCTTCGAATTACTACAAATGTAGTAGTTCAATAATTGTGTTTTTTTGTTTTTAAATACTACATCTGTAGTAGATAAATAGTTTAATTTTAATAAGGAGTTTTTATTATGAGCGTTAGAGTATCGCCGTTACCTTTTATAGCCAATGCCGGAAATGATTTTCATCGTGAACATGATCCCATTCGTGCAGTGAAAAAATTTACAAAAGTTTCCTTTGAAAAATCTAAACATTTATGGAGCTATGGAGAAAGAATCCTCTTAATATCTCGCAATGTTCTCAATTCAATAGCAAGAAGTTCACCTTTAGCAAATACCAATCTTCCAAATAAAATTAAAACTGTCGTAACGCATATGAAACTCGCATCTATCATCGGCGTACCTTTTAATTTAGTTGATTTGATATCCACTACGCAAAAAATATTTAAAAGCTTGTTAATCAATGATATAGAAGGCATAGGGATGGGTACTTTGTCATTTACCATTACTGCCGCTGACGCTTTGGATTCCGTGACAACATTTGTTAATTCCCTATTAACAGTTGTAGGGAACAATCCCATTGAGATACTCACATTAATAGGTTTACCGACTGCCTTTGTAATCATAGGAACCGGGACAGTCAATCGTACGATCCAGATAGCAAAAACTATCCATCTTTATAAGCAGATCAATCCTCATATTTTCGCACAAAAAGGAACTACAAACAAGGAGTTAAGAAAAACCCTTGAGAAGTGTTTTGGGATTGAGAAAGAAGAGAACCTTATTAAGCTTCTTTCGGAAGGTCAGATGAATCCAACCCTTTTAAAAAAGGTAGAGAAATTAAAAGAAAAACAGAAAGCAATCATTTTAAGATCAGTTCCAAAAGATGCAATGAAAGCATTTGAAAGAATTTTTGCCATGCTGGATGCTGAGAATAATGATCCGTTTACGGATCAAGAAATTACAGAAATAAACCAAAACTTAAATGACATTCGGTCTCACCTCCAAAAAAAACTAGGAGTGGATGCGGTAAGTTTATTAGCCAACCTTATCACACTTTCCGCTTTAGTTTTACTTGCAATTGGAATCACAGGCCCATTGCCATTCATATTGTTAGCAATCGCAAGTTTACTTAAATTACTTGTGGCTATTTATCAAGAATATAAAAATAAACAACAACTATTACCTATTAAATAAAAGGATTTTTATGAAAAAAACTCTCTTTTCTCTATTGTTAGTAACTTTTTGCTTCTTTTCCTTCATTGAGGCTGTCGTTGAAGGAGAACGTTTTCTTCAATCAGAAGAAGCGGTAAAATTGGCTAAATATGGGCACATTGATGCAAAGGGTCTAAAGGCTCTGATAGATTCTCAGATTCCCTTCATCTTGCTAGATGCACGGGGACAGAACTGGCATGATGGAAATATCATCCCGGGTGCTAAACTTGCTTCATATGAAACTTCAGAGGAAGAATTAGCTTTGATCATTCCTGATTCCGATACTCTAGTGGTCGTTTACTGCTTTTCTTTTACCTGTCCATTGTCAACCAAACTAGCCCAAAATTTAGTTGAATGGGGCTATAAAAATGTTGTGGAGTATCCTGCAGGGTTAAAAGAATGGCGTGATATTGCTAATTATCCAGTGGCAGCCATTCGTTAATCCTTCATTCCTTGCCCTAAAATCCCTTGCCCCTGCCCTTGCCCTTAGCATTACCCATTATTTTAAAATTTTTGCTATAAGAGCTTCCTTTTAACAATAAAAGGAGCTCTTTAAATGAATTACACTAATACTCAGGAATGGGCTACAAAGAATTTTGGAAATGCTCTTCTCTTTAATAAGAAAAAAGTAAATAGACTTGTAAGAATTGCAACTAGACTTGCGGAAGCAAAGGGAACCAGCCTTGCACGCCTTTTTGATAACTGGTATGATACAAAGGCAACATACACCCTTCTCAAACAACCGGTTATGACACCAGCAAGTATTCAGAATCCTCACAGAAAAATAGCGTTTCAAAATATAGAAAACTGGTCTGGGGATATTCTAGCAATTGAAGATTCTTCGGAATTTGAGTGGAATCATAAAGCCCCTATAGAGGGATTAGGACCTATTAGCTCTGGAAGAGCTTGTGACCAGGGATTCATTCTTCATTCTACTTTAGCACTAGGTATTAAGCATAATGGAGGATTAGAGGTTTTAGGCCTTCCATTTCAACAATATTATGTTCGACCGCTCGTAAGAGAGGAAAGAAAAAGAAGAGGACGAACAGAAGATGTAATTGAAACAGATCTATGGAGAAATATAGTTAAAGAAAAGGGATTGCCTGCAAAATCAAAAGTTATACGAGTTTGTGATAGGGCAGCTGATATATATGAAGTTTTAACAGAGACAAAAGAGTATGGTTGCAGCCATATAATTAGGCTAAAACATGATAGAGTAGTTTTGTCAGAAGGTTTTCAAATTAAGTTTTTAATGACTAATCTCAAAAGCATGGGGCAAACACAAATTGAAAAGAGAGTAAAAGATGGAACGAAAAGCGAAACCATCAAACTTAATTTTAATTGGCAGAAAGTTATTTTAAGAGCTCCAGAAAGACCAAGAGTCAAACTTTCATGTTTAGAAGAAACAGTGGTGCATGTGTGGGGGGAGACTGTAAATGGAGAGAAAATAGAATGGTTTTTATATACGGATTTAGAAATTAATTCGCTTGAAGATGCAATTAAAATAGTACAATATTACAGTCTCCGCTGGACGATTGAAATTTATCATAAGATATTAAAAACAGGATTAAAAGCAGAAAATTTACAACTCGAGACAGCTCATGCGATATTTGCGGCCCTATCCATAATGAGCATAGTAGGTTTACGAATCTTAGATTTAAAAGAGCGTTTACGGATGAATCCCGAAGCTCCAGCTAAGGAAAGTGGCTTAGATGAATTAGAGCTTAGGGTGCTTGGGAAATACTTAAAAAGAGATCTGAAAACAGTCAAATGTGTAGCTCTAGCAATAGGAAGATTAGGCGGTCATCAAAATAGAAAAAGCGATGGAATGCCAGGTATTTTAAGTTTGTGGTGGGGTATGAGTAGGTTTTTAGGAATAATGGAAGGTGTTCGCCTTATGACAAATTAATTTTATGAAAAAAATGGGTAATGCTAAGGCCCTTGCCCCTGCCCGATTAATGTTTCTGAGCACTGTGTAGAAGAACTTTTTCGGGCACGGGCAGGGGCAAGGGCACGGGTAAGGGATTTTTGTGGTCATTTCTGAAGTTCAAAATTAGCCGGCCGATGTACTTCTTCCATCTCATCGTTTAATAAGCTTACATTTGCAAAGGTCATATGATTGATTTTCCAGATCCCATAAGCAGAATGTATGTGACCATAAATAATGAGTTTAGGCATTATCTCGAAGATCTTATTCCGAAGAGAAAGAGAACCCACATGTCTCTTGAAATTATCGTGACCAATCACTTCATCCCCTAAGCCCTGAGGGGGACCATGACTCACTAAGATATCTATATCCTTGGGAATATCTTGATATTTAAGTTTTAAACTTTCTTCCTCAAGATTAAAGGCCCCCCAAAAAGGCAGTTGCCAGGGTGTCCCGTAAATCTTAAAATCAAACAACTCAATTTCACTATCTCTAAGATAATGCCAAGGCAAATCGTCCGGTATGAGCTGAGGTGCTCTTTCAAAAATTAAATCATGATTACCGGCAATTCCTACAATTTCTTTTGCTGGAATTTTTTCCAACCATTCTCGAAAATTAACATCGAGCCATTTTGCTTGAAAATCGATGGTGCCGCCGGGACAGACATCTCCACCGACGATGAAAAGATCACATTTAGGAATATTTGGCAAATGCCCATGTAAATCGGAGGTTGCGACAATATGGATCACGGAACTTAGATCCTTGGTAAAAAAACTGTTTTAGACTATCATAAGTAAAGGAGATAAAACAATGAAGCTTTTTTATAAAGAAATATTTTCAAAAGTGGGGAGACTCAAGCTTATTGCCAACGACCATGCCTTAGTAGCAATCTTATGGGAAAATGAAAAACCGAATCGAGTCCAACTTCATCAAATGGTTGAAGATAAAAATCATCCTATTATTCAAATGGCTGAAAAGCAACTTATCGAATATTTTAATCATCAAAAAACCTCATTCAACATCCCTCTTGAACTAAATGGAACTGCTTTTCAAAACAAAGTTTGGGAAGCTTTAAAAAATATTCCCTATGGCAATACATTTAGTTACTCTCAAATTGCACAGAAAATTGATCATCCCAAAGCAGTAAGAGCTGTTGGGACGGCTATAGGAAAAAATCCTCTTTCAATTGTGATTCCCTGCCATCGCGTAATTGGAGCCAATGGAAGCTTAACAGGATTTGCAGGAGGCTTAAGCACCAAGGCTTTTCTTTTAGACTTGGAAACGAAAAATTAGGCTTGCATTAAGAGCGAACAATTGAAAATAATAAAACACAAAGACTCTATAAGTCTAAGATACAAAGAAATAGCATGCGAAATTCCCCCTTCTTCGTGTCTCCGTGACATGGTGTTTTTGTGTTGCACTTTCTAAATTTATTGTTTACCATCCACCGCCAAGTGCTTTGTAAAGCGAAATGTAATGATAAAGAAGATCGGTTTGGCTTTGTAAATAGGCCTCATCATCAGCTAAAAGAGCGCGATTCGCAACTAAAACATCTAGATAACTTTTAAATCCCTGTTTATAAAGATGATTGGTCAATTCATAGGCGTCCTGACTTGCTTTTTTAGCCTGTGCTAAATAATGGCTCCTTTCTAATTCGGAATGAAAGGATGCTATGGAATTCTCCGTTTCTTCAAGTGCACCTAACACTGTTTTTTGATACTCATAGCAGGCTTGCTTTGCTTTAATTCTGTTATACTCAACATCCTGCTGCAATAATTTGCTATTAAAAATAGGTTGTAAAAGTTGAGGTCCTCCAAACCAGGTTAAGCCATTAGTACAAAAAGTTCCGATTTCACCTATGAATCCAGATAAGGATAAACGTGGAAAAAGAGCAGCTATAGCACTACCAATCATTTCTGTTGCTGCTGCAAGATCTCGTTCTGCTTTTCTAATATCTGGTCGTCGTCGTAGAAGTTCAGAAGGAATTCCTATTGGCTTCTGTCGTGGGATAGTAGGTAAGAGACAGGGTTCAGAAAGCTCACAGAATAGATCTCCTGGAGCATAAGCTAGAAGTATGGATAGGCGATGTATAGTTTTATTAATGGCTAATTCCATTTGGGGTCTTTGTGCAACTAGGGTATTCCATTGTTCCTCTGCTTGTCGCTGATCTACCGTTCCTGCAAAACCTGCTCTGGTCAAACTTTCGGTAAGTTGAATGGTTTCTCTTTGGGAGTTTATATTTTTGTTAAGGGTTTTTAAACGTAGCTGTAGACTTCTCAATTCAATGTAATTTTTAGCTACTTCAGCAGCAAGGGAAATCCATATATGACAGTATTCTTCTCTTGATGCTTCAATTTTAGCTTTTAAGGCGCTTATTTCATGGGCTCGCATGCCAAACAAATCTATCTCCCATTCCGCATCAAATCCCACCTCAAAGAAATTCACACTTTTTCTTTTGGAACCCTTATGATCTCTACAACAATCCTGATCTAAAATGCGATTTAAAATTTTTCTATTAAAACCAACATTACCATAGGTCGCAGAGCCATCCAAACGAGGATACAATTTAGCCATTCCCCCTTTTGCTTCTAGACGGGCTTCTATGATACGAGTCGCTGCAATAAATAGATCCAAATTTTGACAAGATGCTCTTTCAATTAATGAATTTAAGACAGGGTCATTGAGAGACTCCCACCAACAAAAACAGTCGGGAGAACAGCTCTGCATTCCAGGCGATATCTGACTATGCCATTCACAAGGAACTTCCATATTGGGTGGTTCATATTTCGGGCCGAGCATGCACCCAAAGAGAAGGACATTTAATGAAGCAATCAATAAAAAAATACTACGCATAAGAAATTCTCATTGAGATTGCTTAGTTTCGATAAATACATCCATTTGCTCACCAACAAAAATTGGATGATCATCATTTTTTATATGATAAATAATTCTCAAAACGCGCGTGTCGGTCATTTCCGAAATTTGATTAGTAAAGTTCTGTTTGTTCGACAAATAGGGCTCTATTCGGAGAAATTCGAGCGGAAACTTTGTGCGAGCGTCTCCTTGCGAATAGGCGGTCGCGGGTGCTTCTGGTTGAAAATAGGGAATATCCAGTTGATTAATGCTGACGCGAATATTCATTGCATCAATATTTCCTAAAATCATCATAGGTGTTTTAGAGGTATCAGGAGGAGGAAATTCTCCTTCATGAATATTGATTTGTAAAATCGTACCGTCAATAGGCGATCGAATGATTGTGCGCTCAATTTCGGTTTTAACGCGTTGTAAATTAGCTTGAGCTTCCTGCACAGCATAACGTGCAATTTCAAGATCAGGATGCCAAGTGCCAGCCTTAATTTTGTCCAAATTTGCTTTAGCTTGAAGCCAGGCTGCTTCGGCTTCTTGATAATTATAATAGCGCCGAATTTTTTCTACCTCGCTTAGTGCGCGCACGTCAGTCAGAGTTTTTATTCTTTCATATTCATTTTTTGCAAAATCTAACTCCGCTTGTGCTTTTTTTAATGTGGCTTTGGCTTCTTCAAGATCTTCAGGACGGGGAAAGGCCTCTAATTTCTTAAACTTTGCCAGAGTACTCTTGTAAGCCGCGTATTGTATTCTTAAATTTGCCTGAAGATCACGGTCATCTAAATGGATCAGAATTTGTCCTTTTTTTACTTTTTCTCCCACATTGACCAAGATCTTTTCTACAATGCGGTTTAAAGGAGTTCCAATGAAAATATTGCCGCTACTAGGTTCTAAAATGCCCACTCCCGAAATGTAAGATTTATAAGGTGCGACAGGTGGCGGTATATAATTTTCTTTTTTTATAGGAGTCTGTATTTCCCACCATAAAGCAGCGAAAATGAGAAAAAGACAAAATATGGCAATGCCTACTATTATAATAAAATAATTTCTGTTCATGTGTACCTAATTATTAGATTTCATTTCTTAACCGCCCATTAATTCTTTTGGATCGGCACTTAAAACCTTGTTAATACCTAATCCAGCAGTAAACAAACAAATTAATAAAGCAATAAATGCTGTGAAAAATAGTAGCTCCAAGGGGAAATAAAAGGCCAAAGAGGTATCTTGTATGGCAATTCCCCAAAGAACCGTTGCTCCTGTACCTAATAAATAACCAATAATTCCAACTAGCCCTACCTGTACTAAAATCATTTGTGAAATTAATTTTTGGTTACCTCCCAAGGCTTTTACTAATGCATAATACTTCAAATTGTGAAGGGTCATAATGTAGAAAATTTGTCCTGCAATAGAAAATCCGATAATAATTCCTAGAGCTACGGATAGTCCAAAATTTATCAAAATGCCCGTTTGTAAAAAGGATTTTGCCATTCTCCATTTCAGTTGATCACTAGTTAATCCATTTAAGAATGAAAAGGAATTGATTTTACTTAACACCTTTTCCACATTAGCACCAGAGGCAGTTTTTGCCGCGATAAATTCAATATTTGGTCTTGCATCATTTATAAAGTACTGGAACTGACTGAAAGCTGTAAAAATAATGGGCTGAGGATAAAAACCTTGAGTAACTTTGCAAATGCCTACGACTACTGCACGATGATTATTAATCTCAAAAGAGTCTCCTATTTTTAAGGGAACTTTAGTTCCATCGGATAAAACTGTAGCTAACTGTCCTTCAGCAGAATAAATATCCACAATAACTCCTCTCGGACGGCGCAAATCCTGGATACTTCCTTTGATCATCTGCATAGGCGCACCTATGAGTGTCGCATCATCGATGCCATAAAGATGACATATGGAAAAAACGCCTGAGGGTGTGATTAAAGGAATATCTATAACGTTAATAGGCACAGCCCATTCAATGTTAGGAATGCTACGCACGATATCCAGATATCCTTCCGGCATAGCTCTCACCTTATCATCGCTCTCTGTTACTGGATCAACAATCCAAATATTAGGCAATGGAATATCTGACACAAGTCGATAGGATCGGGACACTAAACCTAAAAAGATCGCAGATTGCTGTGAAATTAATAAAATGGCGAGAAATATACCGATGATCACTCCGATACAGGTTTTACTTCCAACGAGCATTTTAAGAGCAAAAGTCATCATAAGCGAAAAACTCAAAATAAAATTATAATATCTTTAATTACCCTTAAACTCATTTTACTGTCCACAAATCTAACAAAGTTTCTTGCAAATAATTTTTTTATTTATCAGAGTGAGGAAAAAGATAAGGGAGTTATGGTAGTCAGTACAATGGAAGAAAAGACTTTGATGGATGAATGGATTCACCGCTGGGGTTGTGCGGCTTCAGAGGCAATTTTTGATTTTGAATGTGATATTTTTCGTGAACCCTACATCAATGGATTTATTGGCTATCGCATCGAATCCAACTGCGCCATTGTCTATGGGGATCCTGTTTGTGCTCCTGAGGACATCCCAAACTTAACTCACGCTTTTCATAAATATTGCCAGGAAAAGCTCTTAAATATTGTATACATGATTACATCGAAAACTTTTTCTCATTGGGCCATGAATAATGTTTGCAAAGTATTACTTGAGATCGGTGAAGAACTGATTTTTGATCCTTTTATTGACCCCACTAGTGGGCATAAAGGCCATAAACTCAGAAATAAAATAAACCATATTCACAGCCTAGGTTTGGAAGTCTTTGAGTATTTTTCAGGAAATGTTAAATTAGAACAGTCCATTCAAGAAGTGGCATTTAAATGGCAAAAAGCCCGCAAAGGACCACAAATCTACTTAGGACGCCTTAACTTTTTTGCAAATCGTGTTGGCAGACGCTGGTTTTATATTAAAAAAGGAGAACAAATTTTAGGTGTAGCCTTGTTAAGTAGTCTTGAATCCAATCAAGGATGGTTTCTTAAATTTCTGATGGCTCTGCCTAAAGCCCCTCGAGGAACATCTGAATCACTCATGTTTTTTATCCTTAAAACATTAAGAAATGAAAACTGTTCTTTTCTGACCTATGGCATGATACCTGCTCACCAGTTAGGGGAAATCAAAGGATTAAATCGTTTTTCTGCCTGGATTGCACGAGTATCGTTTAAATTGGCCAAATGGTATTTTCGACTTAATCAACGTAAAACCTATTGGGAAAAATTTCATCCAAAAGCGGAACCCTCTTATATAATGTTTGCCAATGCGGATATTAGTTGGAAGGAGATAAGAGCGATTACAAAAGCTTTAAAAATTGAATTAAAATAGATCTAATCCTTATCGGCTTTGCCGGCAGGGTGCTAAGGGACGAAAGGGACAAAAAGGACCTAAGTTATTTTTAGGTCCTTTTTATCCCTTTCGTCCCTTTTGTTTATATCTGTTTAATACATTGACTATTAAATAATACAATTATATGATTTTATTTTAACAATTTTTTTATGGTCATATGAAAAATACATTTTGTTTAATATTTATTTTATTATTTTCATTTAATTCCATTTCTGCCGAAATAGAACGTCGCGCCGCTATTGATATTGGATCCGGCGGCACAAAAGTCTCGATTGCAGATGTGGATACAGATACTAATCAAATTATCGAGACCATTATAGATACATCTTTTTCGGTACCCTATCAAGCTTCTCTTGACAAATCTGCTGATGGTACTTTTGATCAAGAAACGCAGAATCTTGGATTGAAAACATTTCAAGACATCCGAGAAATGCTAGATCAACAGCAGGTCCAAAAAATTGCTGCCATTGCCACCTCTGCTTTTCGTAAATCAAATAATAGCAAAGAATTCGTTTCACAAGTTGAACATCTAACAGGAATTAAAATACAGATCATCCTCCAACGTGAAGAAGGCGAGATCGCCTTTTTTAGCGCTTTAGCATCCGGTCAATTTAATCCGGAAGAAGTTGTTGTATGGGATATTGGTACAGGAAGTCTTCAAATGACAACAAAGAAAGAAGATCAGGGTTTGACAGTTTATATGGGTGAACAGATGGGTTCAGTTGCATTTAAATCCTATATTATAGACACCATTCAAGAAAAAGACTTAGAAGGTAATCAGTCTCCTAACCCTATTACTGAAGAAGATTTAAAAATGGCTGATAGCTTTGCACGCGCCTTCGGAAGAAAAGCCTACCCCATAATCAAGCAAAAACTTCAAAACTCCGCTCCTGTAATTGGCATAGGAAGGCTTTTTTATCACAGCATCCGCCCCCTTGCCTCAGAAGGAAACAAAATCACTCGTAAAGCTTTACGAACATTTATCACAACTTCTTTGAATAAAACAGATCAGGAACTCAATAATCCCTTTGCCCATGTGGATGTATCTAATTGCATTTTAACTTTGGCTATCATGAAAGCTCTTCATATTCAGGAGATTTTCCCTGTTGAGACTACTTCTACTAAAGGTTTGTTGATTTCACCTCAATATTGGAATTAAAACAAAAAAATATTAAACACAGAGGGAAAGTAAAGAAAAAACAAAGAAATGATTTTGTTTTCTCGCTTGTTCTCTTGCTTGTTTTCTCTGTGGTAAATTTAATAAATTGTATTGACTTTATAATAAGTTTAAATTAATATAACAATTTATTTTATTTAGTTAATTAAATCCCTTTATTTAGGAAGAAAGCTCATGAACTTAGACAAAATTGGACCTGCTCAAGTGAAAATTCCAATTGAACAGGCAAATCGTCCCGCTCCGAAAAAGCTCACCCTCGCTAAAAAAATCGAGAATTTTTTAAAAGTGATTAAAGTTGCGATAAAAAGCCTGTTAAATCTTTCAAATTATAAAATTTCGCATATCGATATGAAAAAAATTCCGCCGGATTTAGTAGAGAAATTAAAACAATTTGAAGCCTCTTTCTCTTACCCATTCAATGATCAAGAACGTTTTAGAATCGAACATGGAAAAAATGGCGATTATTTTTCATTTTTTAAAAGCTTAGGAAAGGTTCATTATTATGTCGTCACCTGCAAAAAAGACGAGAAAATTATAACAAATATTAATGGCAAAAAAGAAGTTTTTGAAAGAAAAGCCGGTGAAATCGCTGCCGTAGGATGTGCAGTCCTTCGAAAACTTAAAACCCCTAAGGGTAAAACAATTAAAGCCTGGTATGTCTGCGATTTAAAAGTAGGACAAAAATATCAAGGCGAACATATTCCCGTAATGCTAGCCCAAAAAGCGGCTTGGCGTCTATTTCAATGCCCTAGAGGCTATGGCATATGCATGAATCCTGCACAAGGCCAACCGAAAGCAGCAGAGATTTGGAGAAAACATAGTC
Source organism: uncultured Parachlamydiaceae bacterium (assembly GCA_963833865.1). Classification (GTDB taxonomy): domain Bacteria; phylum Chlamydiota; class Chlamydiia; order Chlamydiales; family Parachlamydiaceae; genus Neochlamydia. Next base: position 644,339 of record CAWHZN010000011.1, read on the forward strand.
CCATTAAAGGATCGCACACCAAGACGTTCAATCTGTATGCTTTAACTGAGGAAGAGGTGAACAATCATCGTAAACCCATAATGGCAGCGTTAATAGAAAACGGTTACCTGAAGAAAAATGAACATCTAAATTTTACGTCCACCAACGGACATAAAGATTATCAAATCTTTGGTGATGATGAACAGAAAACGCGTCCTTGGAATCTTCTTCATATGACAAGAAATGGGGTTGCAGAAAATAGTGAACCCAAAAAAGATCACATTCATATGATTTCTGCTGTTAAAGGATCGCTATTAGATAAGTCATTACAATTAATTACAAAGCCAGCTTCAACCGCTCAAATTGTCAGTTATGGTATGGAAAACTACGATTTTAACAGGATCACTTCTAGCGAAATTTAAAATCCAAGTTGTGACGTCGCAACTTGGATTTCTAAGGGAATCTTCATTTTACTAAATGCGTCCTAATAGCAATAAAATAATTACAATCAATAATATGACACCTAAAACACCGCTCGGACCATATCCCCAACCAGCGCTATAGGGCCATGATGGAATTGCTCCCAAGAGTAAAAGAATTAAAATAATGATAAGAACTGTACCTAACATTGATAATCTCCTTCCTTTTATTCAGACAAGTTTATGATTTTTTCTTCGGAACTTTTGCGCCCTTCTTTCTAGCTTCTGAAAGACCAATAGCTATGGCCTGTTTTCTATTCGTAACTTTTTGATGACTTTTTCCTGATTCCAGTTTTCCACTGTTCATCTTATGCATGGCACTTTTTACGGATGCCTGAGAAGTGGGCCCATATTTGGTCATAATTTTCTCCTATGGTTTTAAACCCAACTTGCGCCCTATGATGGCTCAGATTCGAATTCTTTTCCTCTAGAAGCTCGCAAAAATAAGTGAGCCATATTAAAAAATATGGCTCACTTATTTTCAAAGCTTCGTGCGAGCTCCTAGAGAGAAAATAATTCGAATCTGAGCCATCATAGGGCGCAAGTTGGGTTTAAATATAGAATTAAGCTATTTAAAAAATTTTGTATACACAATTCTAATACCCTATCATTTTGAGAGATTGTGAAAAAATTGTTCTTCTTTGTGGTTCTCTCTGAGGCTTTGAAAAAATTCAGTTCGCTTTGGTAGCTTTTTTGTAGTGGTAAATATTTGACATAATTTCATAAAACAGGCAAAAAAAAATTTACAGACATCAGGCATAAAGGGAGAAAAAATGGCAGCTCTTGACTCATTCACTGAGAAATTTCAACAAGATATTTTTCCTTCCAACTGGATTAATCCCAAGCCATTAGATCAATATGATCTTCTTGTTCTTGGAGGTGGTCCAGGAGGCATGACAGCTGCCACAATTGCCGCAAGACTTAACCTCAGTGTTGCAATTGTTGAAAAAGAACATCTTGGAGGGGAATGTTTCAGTTATGGATGTATTCCTTCTAAAGCATTTCTACACTCCTCCCGTATCGCACAGGATATACGTAAAGCTTCTGACTATGGTTTAGAGGTTCCTAAAGAATGGAAAGTTAATTTTAGAGCAGTCATGCAAAGAGTTCATCGCCTGCAGGCCACTCTTTCGCCACATGATTCCCTTGAGCATTTAAAACAATTGGGAATACATGTTTTTCTCGGTCAGGGCCATTTTACAGGCCCTAATAAACTGGAAGTCAAAAATCAAATCATTAATTTCAAAAAAGCCATCATCGTTACAGGAACACAACCAATTCTCTTAGATATTCCCGGCCTGGGCGCTTCAGATTATCTAACTAATCAAAATGTCTTTCATTTGACAGAATTGCCTAAGAGATTAGGGGTTATTGGAGGAGGACCAATCAGCTGCGAACTCTCCCAAGCTTTTTTGCGATTTGGATCCCAAGTGACTCTAATTACGCGTGCCTCCCATCTTCTTCCAAGGGAGGATCTGATTGCAAGAGAACGTCTTCAAAAAGTTTTTGAAAAAGAGGGGATGAGGATTTTTACACAAACTCAAGTTCAAAATGTAGAAAAGCAGGGAAAAGAAAAAATATTATATTTAACTAACAAGGAAAAGATAGTCGTTGATGAAATTCTCGTGGCGATTGGTAGAAAACCGACTATCGAGGGATTAAATCTTGAAAAGGCTGGGGTTTCATATGATGAGCAAAAAGGAATTCGCACCAATGACTTTCTTCAAACTAGCAATCCTAATATTTATGCGGCCGGTGATGTAACTTCAGCTTATAAATTTACACATGTTTCCATAGAACTGTCTAAAAAAGCTGTCATAAATGCACTGAATGGAAATCAGGAAAGGAATAGTTCTCTGATCATCCCATGGTGCACTTTTACCGATCCAGAAATTGCACATGTGGGCTTAAATGAACAAGAGGCAAAAAATCAGGGTATTTCTACAGAAACAATACTGCTAGAAATGGCAGATAATGATCGAGCGATTCTAGAAGAACAAACAGATGGCTTTGTTAAATTGCTTATAAGGGAAAATAAGGAGCAAATTCTAGGAGCAACTCTTATGGCAGCGCATGCCGGAGAAATGATCTCAGAAATAAGCGTTGCCATGAATAGTGAAAACGGACTAAATGCCTTATTAAATGCCATACATCCCTTCCCTACCCAAGCACAGATTCTGCGTACGGCCGCAGAAACTCTTAAGCAGAAGCTGAGTGCCCTACAAAAACGCTAAGAAGTTTATACCCAGAAATATAGAAAATAAAAATAAATAGTGGTATGATTGTTTGTTTTATTAGGGATTGTCTATGAAATATAAAAATTTATCTACCAGATTCGTCATCATAGTTACTTTATTACTCTGTCTTTCAATAGGTAAACATACTCTTTTATCTGCTACCCCTACAACTCAAACAAGCCATTCAATTATCAAAATTGATTCTATTAATGAACTTTCTAGCGATCATCCCAAGGAAACGATTTTCTTGTTTGATATCGACGATACCCTCATTGATTTTCCCTATATGCTTGGGTCCAAAGCTTGGAGAAAATATATCACTCAAGTGACGAAAGAGGCGGATAAAAATTGGCATGACATTTTATCTTTGTTTCTGGCACAAAAACATCCAATGATCACTGTGGAACCGGCAACAGCCCACTTAGTAAAAGATTTGCAAGCACAGGGATATGCCGTTTGCGGTTTAACAGCTCGTGAACGAAATCTTTGGTACGCTACCCTGACAGAAGGAATTGATTTATTGACCATTAAGCAACTCGAATCAGTAGACATTCAGTTTGGTAATGGAATTTTCGAAACCCTCTATCCTGACCTAGCACAAGATTCCGAGTATTACCATGGGGTCTTTTTTGCCAATACCGATACTAAAGGAGAATATTTAATAAAAATACTGAAAGCTGCATCCATAAGACCTAAAAAAATTGTATTTGTCGATGATAAATTGGGCCAGGTAGAGTCTGTTGCTTCCGCTTTAACAGAGCTTCAAATTGACCATGAGTGCTACTGGTACTGTGCAACAGATGACAAGGCAGCGAAGTTTAATTCTTTCATCGCAAATATTCAGCTTTACTATTTCTGGATATCTAGCGGACAGGAAATGCTCTCAGATGATGAAGCAGAAATGATAGGAAATCAGTATCCAGGACAAGATGATGATTATTATCTTCAGAAAGTATTAATGCCATCCAAATTCTGACAGTAATTTTCCTGACAGCATACAGCTGATGGCATGCTGTATAAAAGACGCTGTTTTTGCCGGTAGATTATCTAGAGGGTAAAAACATAATTCATCACATTTATGCGGTTCCAAATTTTGAATATTTCCCTCATAAATTTCTGTACGGAAGAAAATATCAATTTGTTCGAAAGATAACCCTTGAGGCATAGGATGAAAGCGATGCATCACATGACACATCTCTAAATTTTCTGGCTTTAGTCGGATATTTGATTCTTCCGCTGCTTCTCGAATAACTGCTGAAGTTACAGTCTCAAGTCCTTCAATAGCTCCCATAGGTACCACGTATAGACCATCATCAATTCCTGTATTATGACGGCGCAAGAGCAAAATTTTATGATTTTGTATCAAAAATAAAAAAATACCCACTTTGAGTTTAAAACGTTTAGACTCCTTCTTTGCAAAGAGAGATAAAAAAGTGTTTTCCTCGTTCATGACGATTAATTCCTGTAAGACCTATTATTCGAACAAATGTTTCATTTTTTTTCTACTGAAAAATCTATAAAAACCCTAAAATGTCACCAAATATACAGGGAGGTTATCATGCACATAGCATATCTTGCTTCTCCTTACTCGCATCCTGATCCAAAAATTAAGCAACAGCGCCTTATCATTGTCAATCGCATTGTTTTTTCGCTGATGCGTAAGGGGATTTTAGTCTACTCACCCCTTACTCATAATATTCCCATTGATCAATTAGGGATTCATGGAAACTGGATTACTTGGAAAGATTTTGACCATGAAATGCTATCGAGATGTGATCGTCTGATTGTATTAAAACTTGAAGGATGGGAGGAATCTAAGGGTGTAGCTGCCGAAATAGCAAAGGCTAAGGAAATCGATATTCCTATTGAATGGATGGAATGCCCCGCGGACATCTTGCTAGAAATTCCAAGCGATCATCATCCATTAAAAGAACTTATAAAACGCCTGCAGACCATCTATGGAGAAAGGGATTGGGCTCAGTTTCACTCCCCTAAAAATTTAGCCATGAATCTGGGAGTCGAAGTTGGAGAGCTAATGGAGCATTTTCGTTGGTTAACAGAAGCGCAAAGCTATGTAGAGAATCCCGAAGAATTGAATGAAATCCAGGATGAAATTGGGGATGTTTTTGCGATGATAGTTTACTTGTCCCATACATTAGGAATAGACCCAGTGAAAGCTGCCCATGAAAAATTAACTAAGATGTGCCTCAAATATCCTGTAGAGCAGTGTAAAGGACTTAGCCATAAATATACCAAGTATCAACTTAAGGAAAAATAAAAAATCCCCTGCCCCGATTAAACCGTTGCCCGTGGCCCTGCCCCTGCCCGAAAAGTTTCTACAGGGGATTGCGAAGAATGTCTTGATACACCGTCAAAACAAAATAAATCGGGCACGGGCACCGGCAGGGGTTTAATCGGATTAAAATTTAATCATAAAAATTTTGCTTTGCGCGGTTTTGCGCAAGCCTTGCGGGATGAATGCTCCACATGCAATATTCCTATTACGCTTATAAATCCGGGCATGGTACAGACTGAATTTTTTAAAGACCTAAAATTTGCTCCGGGTGATAGCCCACTTGAACATATACTCCCTGAAGATATTGCGGAAGCAGTAGCTATGGTTTTGAATGCTCGAGAAGGGACCGTTTTTGATGAAATTAACCTATCACCTCAAAAAAAGCGCATTCAATATCAGAAAGAGACCTAATAAATTTTCGCATAGAGAGGAAAAGTTTTTTTCTATATACTTTTTTTAATCTAAAACAACTTAAGTTACCATCATGAGATTAAAATTAGCCTATTATGATGATCCAGTTTTACGCAAAAAAACTGAACGTGTGAATTTGATCGACGATAAGCTTAGCCAACTTGTCGACGATATGATTGAAACCATGCTTGCTTGTGATGGAGTAGGTCTAGCGGCTCCTCAAGTACATCATTCCCTAAATCTATTTGTGACCTGCATTCCCTTTCGCAAGCCTAGTGGTGAATGGATACCCGGCAAACCGCGCATTTTTATAAATCCTGAAATTATTAGTTATAGTAAGGAATTACAAATTTTTTCCGAGGGTTGTCTGTCTATTCCAAATTTTTATATGAATGTGGAAAGGCCAAAAACTATTGACATTAGGGCTACAGATATTCATGGTCAAATTTTTGAAGAAACGCTTTCAAATTTTGAAGCCACAAATTTTATGCATGAATACGATCATTTAAACGGTATTTTGATAGTTGATTATTACAGTCCAGAAGCTAAAAAATCCTTAGAAAGACTATTAAAAATCTCAAAGACACTGTGAAAAAGGTTTCAGGAAATGCTTTGCCATTGTAATAGCGGTAAGTTTTATATTAACTGTTGTAAAATCTTGCACGAGGGTGCTTATCCTTATAATGCTTTATCTTTAATGCGCTCCCGCTATTGTGCGTATGCACACCATCTAGCAGAGTATATTATACGTACAACACATGTGAATCCTCATTATAATCCCGATCATTCACAATGGACCCAAGAAATTTTACATTTCTGTCAGACCACCAAGTTTCAAAAGCTTGTCATCATAGACTTTATTGACGGTGCTGTTGAAGCCTATGTAACCTTTCAGGCTCATCTTATCCAAGACAATGTACCTATCATCTTAAAAGAAAAAAGCCATTTTAAAATAGTGGGAAAGCAGTGGTTGTATTTGGATGGTATATTGGATTTTTAAATTTCTTTACCCCTGCCCCAAAATCCCTGCCCGTGCCCATGTGCCCGCATGCTATTACCCATAAGTCCAATAAACAATTCAACGCAGATTCGCAAAGACGCTGAGACGCTAAGGAAAGCAAAAGTCTATCAATTAAAACTGTTTAACCATTATGAGACCACCCAATGGCGCCTCTCGGTTTAAGAGGAGTTCCATACCAATGATGATTAATTTTTAAAATTCCTGCAGGATTTCCATTTTGTTTCCAAAATCCTCCGTTGGTTCCAGCATCTGCACCATATTGACACGCTAAACTTTTAACAGTTTCTCTCCCAACCTCTTGTCCAGAAGCTTTTACAGGCCAAATTCGATCTTCTTTAGGATTTACTCTGAGAATATGAATGGATGTAAAACATCCATCTGAAAGATATTCATAGGTATAACCACTCGCATTATACGGAATGAATACAAGCCATAAATAGATTGCTATTTGAATAACACTATTTTTAAACATTTGACTTCCTGAACTTTTTTATCTTATAGTTGCTTTCAAAACCCAGATAAAAATCACAAATTCATCTGTCGTTTTGCATAGAGCGCACGTTAGGTTTAAAATCTTAAATAAGGAAGATTAGATGCCTATTTCCGGAAACTTTAAAGACAATATTAAGATCCTGAATGAAATTAATCCTATGCAATTCAGTATCGCCTTTGACGCCAATCATCAACTTCTTCCTAAAAAAACCTCCTGTATCAGCAATTTTTTTAACTGGTTCATTCATATCATTACTTTTACATTAGTGCCCCTCAATTCCAAATTAGATAGAGTGGCTCATGATATCCTTGAAGAAACAAACCGTATAGAAAATAATGAAATCACGGATGATCAAAAAAAACTGTTAACGACGGCAATTGAAAATCTTAAAACGATTATTTTTAGAAATGGAGCAGCTAAAAAAGAAAAAAATTATCTTTTGGAAACTATCAAGAAGGTTGTAAACTTACGTGTTGTAGAGGATTTGGGAAAACAAGAGAAAGAACAAGCAGTAGTAATGAACCCTCATATCCCTCAGCAAGAGGATGAGGAAAAAAATAAAGAAGTTCCGTTAAAAGCAGACCCCCTTGAGATACAGCAACCCATTAACCTATTAAATGCACAGAAAAATGAAAAATTGAAAAAGCTTTTGATAGAGCTGAAAAATAAAAAAGTTCATGATAACTGCATAGCTGGCGAGCTGAGTAAAATCCTACTAGAGATTGATGGATCTGTAGAATTGTCTAAGGAGGAAATTTTAACTCTCAATATGGGAATTGCTAGTCTAGATAAAGCATGGATAGATCAAAATGCCAAAAAATTGCACCCTTTTATCCTGAAGTTTGTTCTTGAAAAACATTTTCAAAATCTAATAGAGGGCTGGCCCCTTAATTCCCCTTTTGTTTCTTTTTTATTCGATTCCTTACAGACTCCTCCAATAAATTCAGAAAACCTTCTTGTTTTTTTAAAGAGTTTTCCTTTTTATGATAAACCCCTTCTTGAGGGCAATTATTTCGAAAGATTTGATGCTTTTAAAATTGTTGAAGGTAGATATATGCATTTTAATGTCACTTTGAGAAGATTTTTATCTTCTTTTAATGAACAAACCGTTCGAGTTCTTAAAGAAAATATTGACGATCAAGACCTCTCTCTTTTTATTCGAAGTCTATATAGTCATATTGCTTGCACCAAGAGCTATAAAGAAAATGATATATTACTTTTGAAAGCTTTGGATTTAGTTGATTATTTTGGACCAGATTATAGACAAACGATTTTAAAAGCTTTATGCCAGGGTACAGATGTGCCTCTTCTGGTACAAGTCTTACATAAGAGCAAGCCTGAGGAAAAGATTTTCGAAACTATTCTGCAAAACTACCCGCTTGATGAAAAGTATACTAGGTTTTTTGATAAGTTTATTAGAGAATTTTTTTACTACAAGGAAGAATTAGAACCCTTTCTGCAGGGTGTAGTGGAGTATATATTTAAAAATGGTACGGAACCCTGCCAAAAAATACTCTTTGAACTCTTATCTACCCTTCAAATAGCGATTTATATTGATTATATTCCATCCAAAATTCTTGTGGAGCGTCCACAATACACGCTTATAGATATTGTAAAGGATGCAGATAAAAATCTAGTAGAAGAAAAACGTACTAAAGTCTTCAGTGCTGTTGCAAAAGCCTTAGAACAGAAATATGGTAAAGAACTGGTTAAAGAAATAAATGATGTCGACTTTTATGCGCCTTTGTTGCCCTATTTTACTTTTGAATCTCAATCGGGTCTTTTGAGTGATGTTCTTACAAAAATCATGGTGTACAATAATTTAAAGGACTATAACAATTTTCTTGAGGAAGCTAAAAAGCTTGAATTGCCTGTATGGGAAAATGCAGGGAAAAATTTAGATAATATTGGTATACACAAAATGGACCGCTTTCTGAAAGTAATTTCAACTGAACATCGTACAGCTTTATTTAAGGGGCAAATCAAAAACAAAGGATTTATTCGCAATTTTTTTGGCACATTTAAGAATAATGTCATTGCGGATCAATTAGTCTGGATTAAATCTTTAAACTCGGAACTTTTTAAATCTAATGAATTAATTGACATTAATCCAGAACTTTGGATCCACTTTTTTATCTATCTTGTGAATATTGATCCTAATGAAAAAGATGAAAAATTTAAGGAGAAACAGAAGGAATTGCTCATTGCTTCCACAATAAATCTCTTTAATAGTCCAAATTTTACGCATGTGAAGAAAAACATCTTTGAAGCTTTAAATCCAAGTCAGATCGCGCTTTTGCCGATGGAACAATACAAGCCAGAAATATGCTTATTATTGGCCTGCGAAACAAATAAGTTAGATTTAAAGGCTTACCCTTTTTTGAAAGATAAGATTGCCCAACTCACGGAAGAAAAGGAAAGGAATTTTTTGAAGTTTTTTAACCCTATCTATAATAATGAGCAGGTCCTGTTAGATCTTATTGCCTTCCTAAAACAGCTTGATCCAGAACCTCCTTTACTTAGACTTTGCATGAGAAATGATCTAAAATAGAAATTTATTTTATCTTTTCATTATGCAAATCTCTATAGTATCATCTCTAAAAAATTAACCAAAAACAACTTTTTTTAAACAAATCTTAATAAAATGTTTACAATAATATAATATTATTATATGATAGCTATTTTAATAAGTATTAACATCAGAGGTATATTATGTCAGTTAAAGTAAACAGTGGTGAAGCGGGAAGAGCATTGATTTGGAATGCATTAAGCGATGCTGAAGGTAAAAATAAAATAAAAAAAAACCTACCAGATTATAAAAATTTAGAAAATGTTGAAAAACAAGTGGCACTAAAAAAATTCGCTAAATTAATAGCGGAAATAAATGTGCAAAAAGAAGGGGAAGTGGAAGTTCAAAAAGGCAAGGTTGCTAAATTGATAAATAAAGCCAAGAATGCATGGGCCCCCACTTCTGGAACATATGAAAATAATGTCCTTGATTACTTCAAATCCAAGGATGATAAATATAAAAAAGACAATAAATCTCGAATGGCTACCTTTTTTGAAAAAATTGGAAAAGATGACTTCGTATTCTTAAGTGCAGAGGAAAAAGCTAAGAAGCCAAGACTAAATAAAGGACAGACAGTCCCTCAAGCCCTTGCTCAGCCAGAAAATAAAGAAGAAATTGAGAACAAAGAAAAACAGGAAGCCGATAAGACCAAAGCCGACGCCCAGCCAGAAAATAAAGAAGAAACTCAGAAAAAAGAAGATGAGAATAATGCAGTTGGTGGAAAAGTTGAGGACAAGAAAAATCCTGCCAAAACTTCTCGAGAAAATATTGCTGTTATGAGTATTTTATCTACAATAAAAGGAAAATTAGCGCTTCAAGAACATGGACCGGAAAAAGAACAGCCAGCTAATCAACAACCTATTGACGAACAAAAAGTAGAAGATAAGCCTAAAGAAGAGGTAATTGCTCCAAATCAAGATCAGAAGAATGAACTTGAGAACAACAAACCTGATACAGAGAAGAAAGAAGACCCTAAGGAAAATGCGGCCCAGCAAGATCAAAATCTTCAAAAACCTCAAGAACCACAAAAAGAAGCTGAAAAACTACAAAATCAAGAGCCACCTAAACCTGCTATAAATGGAGGCGATAAACCTCAAGCACCAAAAAATGAAGTACCTAATGGCAATAACGCCGGAAAGAAAATTGAAGAGCCTAAGAAAAAAGAACCGGAAATAGTGCAAAAGAAACCAGAATCAGCACCGGTAGAAAAGCCAAAAGTTGAACAGCAGCAAAAGAAAAATGAAAAAGTGGATCCTAATCAAAAACCCAATGAAGAAAATAAAAAATCTTTTGCGAGCAAAGTGTTTGGTCCATTGATCAACTTCTTTAAGCGTTTTTTCAATTGGCTTTTTAATAAGGAAAAAGAAAAAGTTAAAGTCTAATAAGCTTTAATCAAACCTTAGGAAAATAAAAAGGGCCCTTTAAGGGCCCTTTTTATTTTTATCCTTTTATCATTGCGGTAGCAATGTTAGCCCCTCATGCAGCGAAGCCACAGATAATTTTGGAGTGCGGTGACAAGTCACATACGCATCAAGCTAAGTTTTTGTTGGTTCATTAACAATGTCGCCAGTTCCTGGCTTATTATTTGACCAATACCATACCATGGGTTCACTTCGTTCACCCACAGCTAGCAACCTGTAGCAGCTTCGCTGCAAAAGTCCGCTACGCGGGTTTCGTTTATCTACAAATATATTAACAAGAAGTTCCGCAAATGCTGTCCGCGAATAATGTACTGCTATCTCCAAAGCGGTTATTTGCGACGAAGTCGCTACAGAAGTTAGCCGTGGCGTGACGAGCAAAGCGAGGAACCCACGGTACATCAATGGACCGATCCAAAGCCAGGAACTGGCGACAGATACAATAGGCCAGGAATGCTGAGCTTGATGCGTATGCAGAGTACTGCCGCACTCTAGATGCTTCTCAAAGCTTGATGCGTATGTGACAAGTCACTGCACTCCAAATCAGCTTGCTTTAAGCTGAGTTTTTACTATTAAAAATAGAAAGAATAAAATATGCTTTAACTTTTAAATCTATAACAAAAAGATTTGTTTATGCAATTTCCAGAAAATTTAAAAAATAATATTAACTTTATTAATACTCTTGATTCTTCTAAAGATAGTTTAGGCTTTAATTCCAATCAAAAACTTGTCCGCAGGAATTATTCTTGCTTACGCAATTTTTTCCGATGGTTCATTCATTTTATTACCTTTAAGAGCAGGCCTCTAAATGAGGAGCTAGATAAAGCCTTCTCTTATTTCGCTAAAGAAGTAAAGAAAATAAAAAATCAGCAAATGACTCAAGAGGAAATAACATCCCTAAAACGAGCCATTGAGACCTTGGAAACGATTATCTCCAAGAATGGCGGAAGTAAGAAAGAGAAAATAAAAAATCTCATCGCCATTGTAAATAAAATTGAGACTTCGGATGCAATTGATGTGTTAAGAAAAAAAGACAACAAAGAAAGTCCTCAAGACCGTGTTAAAGAGCTTTTCTTTGAGGCAAAGGGTCATCCGGATAAAAATACGCGCGAAACAGCCCTTAAATATCTCGTACAATTAATTGAAAAAGAGGAATTATTTAATTTTGAAGCCATTGATATTTACATTTCTTTATTACCTCTTTTTAATGACCAATACAAGAGACAGCTCCTGACTAAAGTTCTTGAACGCCTTTTGGCCCATCTCAAGGTGGAAGAACAAAAGCCCATTGACAAATTTCTTATACAAGCTGAAAAATTACCCATAAAGATATGGGAAGAGGCTAGTAAAGAATTAAAAAATATTGATCAAATGGAAAGATTATTCACTTCATTACGGCCTGCACAATGCGCAGCCTTTGTCCAAGGACAAAAACATAACGAGGATTTCCTTTTCAAATTTTTTATGTTACATTTTAAAGCTGAACAGAATCCATATAGACAACAAAGAATTCAATATTTAGAGCCAAAGCTCTTTGAGATGAGCGATTTAAATAAAATTCCCAAAGAACTCTGGTTACGTTTTTATCAATTGCTCGATGAAAATAAAGAAAATGAAAAAGTACAAAAACTTCTGATTGCTTCCACTATTAATTTATTGAAGGAAGATCAGCCTCTTAGATCAGAGGTATTTCTTGCATTAACAGAAGAACAGATCAGGTTATTGCCAATAGAAAAATATCCACCTGGGGTCAGTTTAATGCTGGCATATAGAACTAATCAATTTGATCATCCACACATTAAAGAAATCGTTAGCAATTTTAAAGAGAAAGAGGATCAAGACTTTTTAAAACTTTTTCGAACTCTTTATATGAACCCTCAAGATCTGATCGATCTCATCATGGAGCTTAAGGAATTAAATGAAGCAGCTCATTTGATAGATGCTTGTATCACAGCAATTTGTGAAAAAGAAGAAGATAAAAGTTTGGTCATCAAAAAACTGCCTGTCGAAATATTAGAAAAGCATGTCATACCTAAGATTGCCATTTTTTAGTGATCAATTTTTTTACCAACTTATAAGAAAACTTAACGGTGCAGTATGGCAACCCCTAATAGACCAAAGGTGATTTTACTACTAAAAATGGCAAGAATATGATATGCTTTTTCTTTAGTACAATAAGGAAAAGGGTCTGTTTATGCAGTTTCCAGAAAATTTTAAAAATAGTATTAACTTTATTAATACTCTCGATCCTTCTGAAGATAGTTTAGGTTTTTCCAATCAAGAACTTGTCCGGAGGAATTATTCTTGCATACGCAATTTTTTCCGATGGTGCATTTATTTTATTACCTGTAAGAGCAGGCCTCTAAATGAGGAGCTCGATAAAGCCTCCTCTTATTTCGCTAAAGAAGTTAAGAAAATAGAAAATCGGCAAATGACTCAAGAGGAAATAACATCCCTAAAACGGGCCATCGAGACCTTGGAAACGATTATCTCCAAGAATGGCGGAAGTAAGGGAGAGAAAATAAAAAAACTCATCGCCATTGTAAATAAAATTGAGGCTTCTGATGCAGTCAACGGGTTAAAAAACAACAATAAAGAGGATCCTCAACAGGTGGCTCCTAAAAAACCGCAAGAAAAAGTCATTCCTAACATCATCCCCCCTGTTAACTTGGAAGAACCTGCACAAAATAAAAAAATCAAAGAAATCATTCCTCACGATCCTGTAGTCAAGCCAAAAGACGAAAGACTGCAGAAATTGTTGCAGGATCTAATAGAAAAAAAACCTGATTACGATCTCATAGCGAACGAAGTGGGTAATATCCTACCAACACTTGAGGAGTCTGTAGATTTATCCGAACAAGAAATTGGCATTCTCAGCATTGGATTAGCTAGACTAACATTCGAATGGATAGACAAAAACGCTAAAAAATTACATCCCAATATCCTTAGGTTTATCACGACAAAAACATTTGAGAATAAACGTAATTCTCTTGGATTCTTTCCTAGGTTATTTAAAAGTTTAACAACAGAACCCATCGATAAAGAAAAATTGGCTTCCTTTGTTCGAGGCATCCCTCTCCTCGATGGCGATAGAAAGCCACATCTTGTACCCGTGCTAAAGGAACTTTTACACAATTTTACACCAGAATTCATCCCTATTCTTAAGAACAATCTTTCTCAAGAAGATTTGACCTATTTCATAGAGAATGTGTTTGGAAAAGTTGCAACAGTAGAAAGTTTTCGATTAGATTTTCATGATGCTATTTTCAGAGAAGCTGTGAAATTAATGGATAGTTTTGGCCCAGAGTATCGACAGACAATTTTAAGATCTTTGTGTCAATCTAAAGAAGCACACGCATTAACCCATATCCTATACTCTACAAAACTTGAAGAAAACATCCTACAGAATATTTTAGCTCAAGAAATTGAGGATAAAGAGAATAAATTTTTCTCTACATTTTGTGAATTGCAATTTCTTAGTTTGTTTAAAGAGAAAGAGCAGCAGTATTTACCCTACATCATAGATTATATATTTAAGCATGAGAATGATGTTCGCAAAAAGATACTGTTTGATAAAATTCCATGGCATTTTAAAGTCTCTTATATCGAAAATATTCCAGATGAATTTCTTAAAGACCATATTAAAGTGTTTTTCTATCAGGCAAGGGGATATGAGGATAAGGATGTTGGCAAAAAAGCTCTTAAACACCTTACGCAATTAGTTGAGAAAGAGGAATTTTTCGAATTTAAAGCCATTGATCTTTACATTACCCAATTAGCTTCTTTTGGTGAGAAATTTCAGGAACAAATTTTATCTAAAGTCCTAGAGCTCATCAAGTCTCCTTTTAATTTGAATGAACAAGGACCAATTGGAATTGAGAGATTTCTTGAGAAAGCCAAAGAATTACCCATAAATAGATGGGAAGAAGCCAGCAGAGAGCTAGAAAATGTTGATGAAATGGAAACTATATTTACTTTATTACAGCCAGCACAACGCGCAGCCTTTATCCGTGGACAAAAAAATAATGAAGATTTCCTATTCAAATTTTTTGGGTTTGTTTTTAAAGATGTCCAGCATATCAAAGATAGAATTCAGTATTTCGAACCAGAACTTTTTAAGATGAACGATTTAAACAAGATTAGCAAAGAAACCTGGATCCTTTTTTACAAAATTCTTGATGAAAATAGGCAAGATGAAAAAATACAAAAATTACTGATTGCTTCCACTATTCATTTATTTAAGGAAGATCACGGTTTTAGATCCGAGATATTTTTTGCCTTATCAAAAGAACAGATTGAATTTTTGCCCATAGAAAAATATCCGCATGAGATCAGCTTGTTGTTGGCTTGTGAAACAGATAAGCTTAATCACCCATCCCTTAAAGATATCGTTAGCAATTTTAATGAAAAAGAAGGACAAGAATTTTTAAAACTTTTCAGGTCTCTTTATAAACCTCCTATAGATCTGATCGAGCTTACCAAGAGGCTTGGGAGATTAAATGCTGCACCTCATTTGAGAGATGCCTGTATCGAAGCAATTTTTACCGCTTCTAATGTTAATGAGAATGCGCTGTATTATTTGATCCATTTTGCAAGAAATGCAAAGCCGAAAGATTTATGTAACGAGTTACCTTCTATGAATGATGGACAAATTTTTGTGGCTGCTTTGCACAGGCCCACCAATATGAATATTAAAAATGCTCTTGTTTATGCGCGTGAAAATAATCTTATTCCAGAAACTATTGCGCATGTTGAAAGCATTTTAAATGAAGTAAAAGACGAATACCATATAGGTAAACCCATATAAAATTATTTACCACAGAGTTCCCAACCGAAAGGCGGGCACGCCCCTGTAGCGCGGCCTTCATTTCTGCCCGCTTCGGATATGAAAATTGATAACCACTTTATTAGGAATTCACTAGAAATTTCCTAACTCTATATCTTTCTTTTCAAAATTTTTTCTTAGATCTAATCTATTTTGTGTCGCGGCTTTTGAAAAAGCACACGCCCATAAAATTGAGTTTATGGGCGTGCTAACATCCGTTGCCGTCGCGACCGGCACGGCTAACCCTCAAATTGAGGTAAACATGACTAATTGTAATGAAAGTTTGAAAAAGATACAGCAAAAAAATACAGCAATTGAATCTAATGGCAGACCTATTTATACGGCCAATTTAATTGTTGATGCTTCTACAATAAAAGTTGAATTCCTAATTTCTTTATCCACCCATGCTGAATTCAAAAACAATCCTGAAGATATTAAAGTTATTATCGGTATGTGTAAAACCCAAAATGTGAGAGGTGTTCGTTTAATGGGTAAAAAACACCATTGCCACCAACTTGCTGAAACTTTTTTAAGGCATGGCATCAGGCCCTTAATTACTAATTCTACAAAATTAATAGATAAAAAAATTAGAGGAATACCCGTTATTAATGAACATGTAGCCGGTATAGATATCGGTAAAACGATGATATATGTTGCTATCCCACCAAACGTAGATGAAGATCCTACGCGAGCATACGGGACATGTACTGATGATCTCGAAGCCATTGTAAACTGGTTAAAAGAACACAATATTAAAGAAGCTGCAATGGAATCAACAAGTGTTTATTGGGTGCCTCTATACGAAATGTTGGAAAAAAATGATATTAAACCGATTATTGTCAACCCCAAGTATGTTAAAACATTTCCTGGACGCAAAACCGATGTATTAGATAGTCAGTGGCTCATGAGACTCCATGCTTGTGGATTACTGCAAGGCGGCTTTATTCCACTACTAGTTATTCGTGAAATGCGTGATTTAGCTCGTTTTCGTCAAGATGTAATGGGAAGAGCTGCGGACTCCCTTAACATCATTCAAAAAATGCTTGCACTGATGAATATTCAAATTGGGAATGTAATAAGTGATATAAGTGGAAAATCTGGAATGGCTATCATTAAAGCTATTGTAATAGGAGAACGCGATCCCTACAAGTTAGCTGCTTTAGCAGATGATCGTTGTAGAAGCAGTAAAGAAGAAATAGCAAGAGCATTAATGGGAACGTACAATAGCACCTATATATTCATGATGAAAACTGAACTAGCAACTTACGAGTATCTACATAAAAATATTGTGGAGATTGAGCTTAAGATCAGAGAATTACTCGAAAAACTCCCAGAAAAAGAGGGTTTGGCTCCTTTACCCCAACGTTCTAAAAAAGAAAAGAAGAAGACTGACTATAATAGAAGTCCTTATTGTTTTGACATGCGCAGCTTACTTTATAAAAAATTTGGTTATGATTTAACAATCCTTTCCGGAGTTGAAGACTCCATAGCCGCGATTCTTATTTTTGAGACTGGAGGCAATATGGATGCTTTCCCAACCTATAAGCATTTTGCATCATGGAATGGAACCAGTCCAGGTAACAAAGTCTCAGGAGGTAAAAGATTGAGCGGAAAAGCCCCTAAAAAGTTTAGTCGTGTAGGACAGGCATTACGGATAGCTGCAAATGCAAACTATAAAGCAGATAGTGCTGTAGGTGCGCATCTTCGACGACTAATGCGAAATGGTAAAAGCAAAAAAGAAGCCCGCAAAGCAAGTGCCCATAAGATAGGCACACAAGCATACAATATCATGAAATTTGGACAAAGTTATGCCGAAAAAGGCGCAGCAGAATACGAAAAAAAGCATGAAGAACGCAAAATCAAAGCGATGACAAAAACGCTCAATGCACTGGGATATGATGTTATTTTAAAAAGAGAAGTAGCGTAATAAATAGTTTTATAAAAAATAATAATTATATTAGTTAATAAAAATTTATGTGTATTGAAACGAAACAAATTGATAATCAATCTTTAAAAGGGAGCAAGAAAAGTCGAAAAGCAATAAAAATTAAACCCATTAACAAGACCTTAGCAATGTATTTAAAACAAAAGACCGTTGTGTTCAGTGGTGCTTTATGCCCGTCACAGAGTTTGGTTAAACGAGTCGCCGAATATATAATTGGAGGAAAAACGATAATCAGAATCGTTAAAAACCCCGCTCTAAAGATTGTTAAATCTTATAGCGACTCAAATTTTTACGATGCAAGGCAATGTATAGAAGGATTCTAATGAATACAAGTTAACAAAAAGACATCTTAGCAGAACCTGTAACCACTAAAATATTATAGGAAAGTTACTGTGGTGGTTATTCTAAAGGAAGCTACAAAGTAAACAAACAAGAATAAAACAAAATATAAGACAATACTTATCCTTTACACTTTTTTTCTTGCTTGTTATCTTTGCCGTTCCCTCTGTGGTAAATAATTTTTAGAGAGTCTTTCAAGATATATAGGTGAAGGCTATTTCGCGAAGCGACGAAACTCCGACAAATTGCCCTGCAATTTGGCGGTGTTCCTCCTCTCTGTGTTCTCTGTGGCTCTGTGGTGAATATTTTTATTCTATTCGACAACGACTCTTAAGCCTTTTTTTTCGAATTGAGGATGGTTGTTAATCCAGGATAAACAACTTTTTCCTAAGCGCATGGGAACATTTATCATCCGATTCTCTACAATAAAGGGAGTAGGAATAGTGTGTTCTCTTGCCCACCTTTGCAACGTTCTGAAAAGCTTTGTATTAGGAAATTGAGAACTTTCATTCACTTTATATACTTCATGAGTTTGTGGGTCTTCAAATAATTGTGGATAGGAAAATTGAATTCCCCATAAAACACTATCCTGACCAAAGACCATAGGTCGAAATTTTTCATCTGCTTTCGAATAATCTAAATTATGCGCTTGCATCTGCACTACCGGCTTGATTATCTTAATAAGTTGGCTGTCTGTGCCGACTGGAAAGCTATATAGATGATCCAATGCTGTGGTGAGAACAGATGCAAAAAAGGCACGATAGAGAGAATCGTCCGGTACTTGTCTCTTTTTCAATTGCTCAATATATTGTGAGTAAACATTCAAAAAAGTTTCTTGAGAGATAAGTCCCTTCCCTAGCTTGACGACGCGACCTACAGTAAAAATATGAACGTTTTCTAAAGATTTTAAAAGGGAATTCATCTCTTCTACATCGATTAATAAAGCGACAGAAAGCCATTTAGAGGCGCGATAAGGGATATTGGTTGAATTAACTGGAAGCATTATCACTCAAGCATTCTTCTGGATTTTGTGTGGCTGCAAAAAGGTGCTTATGAATAGCCAGACTACACCCATCGTTATAGAAGAGTCCGCCACATTAAAGACAGGGAAATCGTAACCCCAAAAAATAAAGTGAAACATATCTACAACATGCCCATAGATAAATGTATCGATTACATTACCTAAAGCTCCCATAGAAATAAGAACCAACGGAAGATTCCAACTTTTATTGGTATTGTAAAAAAAAAGATACCCTATAAGACCTGCAATCATGAAAATGCGTAGGACGAGTAAAAAATCTTGAGCTTCGGAGAACATGCCCCAAGCAGCCCCATGATTTATGGTATGATTAATCGAAAACTCTATGCCCAGAAAGTTTTTAAATATGCCTATACCACCGTAGGGATACCATAATGAAAAACGATTGGACATGGGCAAATAATGGTAGATAAAGTACTTTGAAAGTACATCTAAAAATAAGATAATGAGGCCAATAAAAACGAGTGTCCGCGTTTTTAAGGATGATTCCAAGTCATTGGTCATTATTAAATCAAACCCTTTTCTAACTGTTCCTGTGCTTTTACAGTCATTGTAGCATAAGGAACAGCTTCTAGGCGAGCAATTGGTATTTCTTCTCCGGTTATATCACAAATTCCGTAGGTATTTTCATCAATTTTTTCGAGTGCACGCTCAATTTGCCGAAGGATATGATATTCGCGGCTAGTGACCTCGAGGCTAATGGTTCTATCAAAATCATCCGTACCTTGATCAGCCTGATGTTGAGAATAACCCGTTGCTTCATCGGGGGTTTTTACTTCTGCTGTCGATCCTTTTAAAGTATGCGTCAACTGGTTACGTAACGTCTCAAGCTTTTTTTTAAATTTAACAATATCGTTTTTTTTCAATCCCATCGCGATCTCCTCATATAATTTTTCAACTTGTCAGAACTTCTTCTGCATCTTTTATTTTTTCAGCTTTTTTTACTTTTTTATCATTACCTTGGGGCTGAATTGTTTTTATTGCTTGCATGAGTTCCTCGATGTCCTTAAACCTTCGATAGACACATGCAAACCGGATATAAGCAATTTCATCTAAAGCTTGCAAGTGTTTCATGACAATTTCACCAAGTTCTGTAGTACTAATGACATGCACCTGTCTCTGTAATAAATCTTCCGTGATTTTGGCAGCCAAAGCTATCACCTGATCATGGCTGATCGTTGTGTGGCGGCAAGCGGCATCTAGACCATTGATCAGCTTTTGCTGCTGAAAGTCCTCATAACGACCATCACGTTTGTGCACCTGTACGGTTAGTTCTATGGTCTCGAATGTTGTAAAGCGGCGCAAGCATTCTAAACATTCTCTTCTACGTCTAATTGCATTGGATTCTGATGATTCTCGTGAATCGATGACTTTAAGCTCTGGATGGTGACAAAAAGGGCACTTCATCATTGTCCTTTAGTATTTAATCTAGGTTTGGGTTCATATACAATATTTTCAACTCCTATGCAAGAATAAAAATGATGGTTAAAATCCATTAATCGCATCAATCAATTCCCTGAGGATTCCAAAATCCCGGTTAGTATGGTGAAAAATGAGACGAGGTAATTCGAGATGATCCGATTCCTGTGGAAGAGCCCTACTTTTTTCGATTTTGCCCTGTTCTACTAGAATGCTAAATTTTTCATTTAATTCTTCTACTTGATGATCTGTAAGTTCGGAGGATAAGCGAAAGACCAATTGATCTCCCACATAGCGA
The DNA here is from genome assembly GCA_963833865.1 of uncultured Parachlamydiaceae bacterium. Classification (GTDB taxonomy): domain Bacteria; phylum Chlamydiota; class Chlamydiia; order Chlamydiales; family Parachlamydiaceae; genus Neochlamydia. The sequence continues at coordinate 665,107 of CAWHZN010000011.1, forward strand.
CTGGAATGATAGCGTCGGTAAAAATTTTGCACATGCAGTACCGCATCATCAATGGAGCTTGCAATATAAAAAAGGTTTAAATCCTCTGGACTTATCCATCCATTAGCCAATAGATGTTCCTCGATGTATTTTAGCCAATCGCGCCAATAAACACCCTTTTTTCCTTCCACTAACACAACAGGAATGATGTTTGTTTTCCCTGTCTGTATTAAAGTAAGAATCTCAAATAATTCATCCAAGGTGCCGAAACCCCCGGGAAAAACAGCTGCCGCATCCGAATGGGTTAAAAACATCAGTTTACGCGTAAAAAAATAGCGAAAAACAATCAGTTTTGGATCGCCCTCAATGACAGTATTCGTAGGAATTTCGAATGGAAGACGAATGGATAAACCAAAGCTAGCTTCACGTTGAGACCCTTCTAAACCCGCTTTCATGATTCCATTTGCCGCACCGGTGATACACATCCATCCCTTTTCTGCAATGCGTGTACTAAAAGTTTTAGCTGCCTGATAGTCGGGATGATTTTCAGGTGTACGCGCAGAGCCAAAGATACTGATACAACGAGAATGTTTAAATTTATTAAAAATCCGATAGGCATGTCGCATTTCTTTAAGAGAGCGATTAATTAATTTAAGCTGACCTGTATCATAGTTTTCAATGAGGAGTTTTAAGCTGGATTGTATCATTTCTATGACAAGTTCCGCTTCAAAAGAAGAAGAAGGTTGACCAAAGAGCTCTATTAAGTTTTTAATGGCGAGTTGAGCTTGTTCATCTTTTAGCTCTAACATTTTAATTTACTCCTTTCATTAATTATAAATTTTTTATATATATAATATTATGCTTATTATGACATATTTTATCATTTTTTTGTTTATTTTCTTAATTTTGATTTTAATAGTGGCCTGGTCTATTATAAATGGTATTGGACCTATGCCATCATCTCCTAAAGCAAAACGTGTACTTTTAGATAACCTCCCCACTGATTTGAAAGGAACTATCTACGAACTCGGTTCGGGATGGGGCACTTTAGCTTTTCCTTTAGCTGAGAAATATCCCCATGCCAAAGTAGTTGCTTATGAGAATTCCCCTATTCCTTTTTTTATTTCTAAAATTAGACATTTATTTTCAAGACATAAAAATTTACAAATTACATATCAGAATTTTTTTAATAGGGGTTTAGGGAATGCAAGCATGGTCATCTGCTATCTTTATCCTGATGCTATGCAAAGACTTAAAATTAAATTTGAAAACGAATTAAAAAAAGGAACTTTAGTCGCAAGCAATTCTTTTTTCATTCCCGGCTGGAAAGCCTATAAAATTTGTGATATTCATGATATATATCATTCCAAAATCTATATCTATCACTATGGATAAACAAAAAGAGATCATTGTCTTTCTTAAAGAATTAAGAAGGAATATTATAAGCGCGTTTGAAAGTCTAGAAGAAGAAGGCCATCGTTTTGTAAAAACGGATTGGAATCATCCCGGTGGAGGCGGAGGAGAAATTTCTTTACTTAGAGGAAAAATCTTCGAAAAAGCAGCGGTCAACTGGTCTGGTGTTTGCGGAACGCAATTTCCCATGAATGATAGTCAAGGCCCTTTTTTTGCAACTGGCATAAGCCTAATCACTCATATGGCAAATCCCCATGCGCCGACTGTTCACATGAACCTGCGTTATATCGAAACACAGGAACGCTTCTGGTTTGGCGGAGGATTTGATTTAACCCCCATGGGCTTTCAATATCTGGAGGATACTAACCATTTTCATCAGATTGCTAAGGAGGCGTTAGATACAATTGATCCCTATTTATATCCGAGGTTTTCTCAACAGGCGCGAGAATATTTTTATATTCCACATCGTCAGAAAGAGCGAGGTGTGGGAGGACTTTTCTTTGATCACTATAATACGGGGAATTTTGAGGAGGATTTTCACCTGTGTAAAGTTTTGGGAAAACAATTTTTAGAAGCCATTTTGCCAATATATCAGCGGAGGATTTTTCAACCTTTTTCGCATCAGGATAAAGACAAGCAGTTGGAGTGGCGCGCCCATTATGCTGAATTCAATTTGATGTATGATCGGGGAACAAAATTTGGTTTTCAGTCCGGGGGTAATCCTGAAGCCATCCTGTGCTCCATGCCTCCGTTAGCTAAATGGTAGCCCATAACCCCTGCCCGTGCCCTTGCCCGATTTATTTTGTTTTTTAAGTATTCTTAATCAAAATATTAGCATCTGATTGGATCAATTGTGTATGCTTTTGCTCTTTATTGAATTTTTCGGGCACGGGCAAGGGATTTTCCGGGCAGGGGATATAGTGATTAATCGCCTATCGATTGGCTGGCGATCCAGCCTGTGGTCCATGCATTTTGAAAATTAAAACCTCCAGTGACACCATCAATATCAAGAATCTCACCTGCAAAATGGAGCCCTGGACATTTCTTGCTTTCCATGGTTTTAAAGTTAACCTCATCAAGTGCTACCCCTCCACAAGTCACAAACTCTTCCTTAAATGTACTTTTGCCCTGAATATGGAACGAACTTTGTAACAGGTTTTCCTGAAGAGATTTCGCATGTAACTTTGAAAAATAAGACCAGCGCATCTCTGTTGGTATTCCTGACAGTTGGATAAACTTTTTCCACAAATTCTTTGGCAATGGCCAAGGACAATCAGATGAAATAAATTTCGAAGGATTTTGTACTTTAAAAACATTTAAATTGGCATAAAAAGCCTCTTTGGATAGATCGGGCAACCAGTTGATAATCAGTTTTGCCCTGTATTGCATCTCATGCAAAATACGCGCACCCCAAGCTGATAATTTTAACACTGCCGGACCGCTAAAACCCCAATGAGTAATTAAAATGGGGCCGATTTGTTTGAGGGTAGTTTCTGCAATTTGAGCTTCTACTTTTGAGATAGAGATACCTGAAAGCTCAACAAAAGGAGAATCAGGCACGTTGAAAGTAAACAGTGAGGGAACCGGTGGAACAATATGATGTCCCATTCTAGCAAGAATTTCGTACATTTTAGGGTGACTTCCAGAAGCTACCAATAGGCGTTCGCAGATCAAAGTATCCCCCTTAGAAAGAGAAACGGAGAATCCCGGATTAAGAACAGTTATATCTTCTAAACCACACTCCATGCGTACTTCAACACCCGCTTTCTTAGCTGAATGCATTAAACAATCAATAATGGTTTCCGAACTATCTGTAATGGGAAAAACGCGACCATCTTCTTCTACTTTGAGCTGGACGCCGCGTTCTTCAAACCACTGAATGGTATCACCTGGTTGAAAGCGTGAAAAGGGCCCTCGCAAAGCTTGATGACCTCTAGGATAATTCTGCACAAGTAAAGCCGGATCAAAACAGGCATGTGTCACATTGCAGCGTCCACCGCCGGAAATCCGAACTTTTGTTAAAAGTTGTCGATTTTTCTCTAAAAGAATAACTTTTTTGTGGGGGTGCGCTTGAGCACAGGTGATAGCTCCAAAAAAACCTGCGGCTCCTCCTCCAATAACAAGAATGGTATTTTTAGACATTATTATTGAGAAAATTTAAGAATGGATTTGCTCTTGATTTGGATGATGCTTCTGATAATACAGCTCCAAGGTATGCCTTCTCTTCTTGGGTATGGATATAAAAGGTCGCTTTTGCTTTAGTTGTGCAATAGCTTCATCAACGGAAGAGGCCTTTCCTTTTTTTAATAAATAGGCTACGATCATAGCTGCACTCCGACCTTTTCCTGCTTTGCAATGAACATAACAATTTATTCCATTTTCTATGTTTTCATCAAGAAAAGCCACACCTTTCTCCAAAGTTTCTAAAGGCAATGCTTTAAAATCTACGGCAGGCAGAATGAGATGTTTGACGCCTAACTGCTCCCAGTGGTGGGTCCTGCATGGCTTACTAGCAATACTTTTTGTACTAAATTCGAAATCTTCAATGAGAGAGAGTACGGCTTTGACACCTAAATTCTTTACAATTTTTTCATCATGAGCAAAATTTTTTAGTGGAATAGCTCCTAAATAGAGGTGAGGTGCTACTTCATGCCACCAGGGACGTGATTTGGGTATAATCTTTTTAAAAAAAATGGACATCAATAAAGATATTTTATAAACAATTTTCTTTCGTCTATTCCCTAAAGCCTTTTTTAAAGAAATGGAACTCAAAGGGGGTAAAAAAACATTAGGGAATTTCTTATTGCGGGATTTTGGCTTAGGATTAGGAATATCCCTATAATAAATGTTGTTTTGATTATTACCTGTAATTATTCGCATATTTTTCCTAAAAAAATAATTATAATGCTTTTATCAATTTAAGTAAAGTGAAAGATCAATGAAATTAATAAAAAATTAATTATGCAAATATTCATTTGACCTGAATTTCTCAAATATTATATTTATAAAAAGTAACAAGGAGCAGAGTATGGAGCCTTCACATGTGAATATTTGGGCGGTAATCGTATGCACAGTAATCAACATTGTTTTGGGGATGGTATGGTATTCTCCTAAAGTTTTGGGCACTGTTTGGGCCAAAGAAAATAACTTTGATTTAAGCCAATTAAGACCCTCTTTTTGGAGCTATTTTGGAGCCCTTATAGTTTCTTTTATCCTTTGCTATGTTTTAAATATGATGATTCATACCTTTAACGTTCGTGGAATGGGAAATGGCATTGCTTTAGGATTTTTTATCTGGCTTGGTTTTATTGCTACTACTCATTTTTCCGGTGTTATTTGGGCAAGAAAACCTTTTATCGTGTATTTCATCGATGCTGGTTTTACCCTTTTAAAACTTATTGTTATTAGTGCCATCATGGTTACATGGCAATAAAAAAGGATTATAAAATGAAAAAGGTATGTTTATTTGTATTTTTGGGATTAGGGGCGATCTGTGGGGTTGGCTATGCAGAAGAAGGTCCTGTCTGTCACATGTGTGAAAAAATTCGTGAATATAATGCAGCGCATCCAGAAAACAACTATTACTGGTATGACGATTACCTAAAAGAGAAAAAAGAAAATGAAAAGCCTGCTACAGCTCAGCAACAGACGACGAAGCAGCCTTCCGCAACAGAAAATAAATGAATATCGCCACCGAGAAGCACTAAAACAAAATTAAACACAGAGAAAATACAAAGGAAGATGCAAAGGAAGATGCAAAGGAAAAAACAATTTTAAACTTTGCCTCTCCTTTGCCTTTTCTCTGTGGTAAATATTATTTTGCTTTTTCCTCTGTCTTGGGGGCTTCAGAAGGCACGGCCTGTTTTTCAGGTTTGAGAATATCAGCGCTTAATTTATCCCATGCTGCTTTAACCTCTTCAACTGAATTAGGACCTATCTTAGGATTGTGCATATCTGTGAAATCAATCGTGATGGTAATGGTCGCTTTTTCTTTCGAGGAGGTATCCGAAATGGATTTAAAGAAATCTACGATTTCATTTTCCTGTTCTTCATTGATTGGGCCTAACGGAAAAGACTGTTTGTTAACTTCAGAAAATTTTACAAGAATAGGATGAATTTGGTTAAAATAAGAAATCATATCATGAATCATTTCTTTGTAATTAATCCAATTAATTTCATATTTACCACTCGGTTCATTATGAATGATCTCCGCAGAACCATGCGACTTAATTCCATAGGGTTCAGTAAGGAGATCTAGGCTATTGACAACAATTTTATCTAATGCGGCGTTTTGAGATACATTTTTGACTTTAATATCAGTATTAAAAATAAATTGCAGTTTTCCTAACTTGGTATAGTTAGGTATGATATCCTGTAGACGATCTTCACAACATTTCAAAAGATCCGCTAATACTTTATTTTCAGGATCGTTTGGTTGGTTAGTTACCTGCAATTTTAAGCCATCAATAAATTGACGATGAATAGCTTCCGAGCCTTTTTCGGTAATGATGGACTCAGTATTAAAGTTCAGATGTAAATTTCGATTATCTTTTTCAGTTTCTTTCAGACCCAAATCAAATTGCATTAATGTGTGCCCATAGAAATTTTCTATTTCAAATTTGGCCAACTGAAGATCAATATCTTTGTAATTAAAAAACCTCCAGACATCAAATTGTTTAGGAAAAGTGGCTTCAAAAGCTAAAGTAATATTGTTTTTGCCTGAACCTAATACATAAGGAATATTGAGAGACATATCTTGATTAAGATCCATTAATTTTTTAAGATGGGGCAACAAATATTTGCCATTTTCCTCTGCCTCAAAATCTTTTAAATCAAAATTTAAAACAAATTTTTCATTCTCATTTCCCTTGGATTCATGATCCCAGCTAATTTTACCTTTAGAAAAACCCACTAACTGTTTTTGTGTTTGATCATTCGTTTCATACAATCCAAAATTATCATCTTCATAACTTGCTTTTTGGATTTCACTAAGCAGTTCAACGAAAGAGGGATTTTCTTCATAAAATACTTTAGGCAAACCTCTAAAAGGATGCATAAATGCTTGGGCATATTGTGGATGAGCCACATCAAACTTAAATATTGTATTTCCTTTTACAACATAGTTTTTAAAGTTTTTCACGCTCTCTTTTGCTTTATAATTGAGATCACCCTCTTGTTTTAGCCAATAACTTTTACCAAAAATATCTGTACCAATTTTAAGAGCACCATTGAGAATAATTCTTAATTTGTCTTCGCTATCACTAGCGGATTCATATCTAGGATTGTCTAATTTGATTACATAAGCGAAGGGATAACCATGTACAGAAACATCATCGACTTTGTAATGATAGCCTTCAGGATCCGTCTTTTCATATTCATTTAAATGATAAACCGCCAATTCTTTTACTCGATGTGCTTGATAAAACCAAAATCCTGTGTAGATAAGCAAGAGAGCAACAATAATAGCAATGATAACAATAAGACCGCTAAACTTTTTCATGGATTCCTCAACTTAATTTCAATTAGCGCTTCAGTGTAAATAAACAAATATTTTAAAATCAAGCACTACAAACCAAGCATTCTTCTTTATTCGTTGAACAGGTCTGCATGGGTTTAGCCTCAAGAGTAAACTTGATAGCGTCTACAGCAGACTTGGTCCTTAAGTAATACATCCCCGTTTTTAATCCTCGTTTCCATCCATAAAAATGCATGGATGTTAATTTGGCATTGTTAGGGTTTTGCATAAACAAATTCAGCGAATGAGATTGGCAAATAAAAGCGCCGCGATCTGCAGCCATATCAATAAGTGCCTTCTGCTTTATTTCCCAGGCTGTTTTATAAAGCTCCTTAATGTTCTCGGGAATCATTTCAATATCCTGAACAGATCCGTTAGCAGCGATAATCCTATTTTTAAGATCTTCATTCCATAAGCCTATTTTGATTAAATCTTTTAGCAGGTGTTTATTGACTACGATGAACTCTCCGGAAAGAACTCGGCGAGTATATATATTAGATGTATAGGGTTCAAAACACTCATTGTTGCCTAAAATTTGTGAAGTAGATGCAGTAGGCATAGGAGCTAATAAAAGCGAATTTCTTATGCCATATTTTGCCACTTCCCGCTTTAGGGTATCCCAGTCCCAACGTGGGCCAGGGACTTCATTCCACATATCATATTGGAAAATTCCTTGTGACATGGGAGAACCTTCATAGCTTGAATAAGGACCATCGGTAATAGCCAAATTCTTTGATGCTGTAATAGCTGCAAAATAAATCGTTTCGAAAATTTCACGATTTAACTCCCGAGCTTGTTGGGATTCGAAGGGCAAGCGCAATAAAAGAAAAACATCTGCCAATCCTTGAACGCCAATGCCGATAGGGCGATGACGTAGGTTAGAATTTTTAGCTTCTACTACAGGATAATAATTGACATCAATAATCCTATTCAGGTTGCGCACGATGACTTGAGTAACATCAAAAAGTTTTTGATGATCCAATTCACCATTTTTCACAAAACGTGGTAGCGCTAACGAAGCTAAATTGCATACAGCAACTTCATCCGGAGCTGTAAACTCTACAATTTCTGTGCATAGATTGCTAGATTGAATCGTTCCCAAATTTTGCTGATTAGATTTTCGATTACAAGCATCTTTGTAAACGATATAAGGACTGCCGGTTTCAATTTGAGCATCCAGAATTTTAAACCATAGTTCCTGTGCCTTGACTACTTGTCGGGCTCTTTTTTCTTCCTCATAACGCTTATAAAGATTTTCAAAGTCTTCCCCCCAGCAGGTATTTAGTCCCGGAGCTTCATTCGGACAAAAAAGAGACCACTCTCCATTTTCCTCAACCCGTTTCATAAATAGATCAGGAATCCAAAGTGCCGTAAAAAGATCACGGGCACGCAACTCTTCTTTGCCATGATTTTTTTTCAATTCCAAAAAATCAAAAATATCTGCATGCCAAGGTTCCAGATAAATGGCAAAGGATCCTTTGCGCTTTCCTCCCCCTTGATCGATATAACGAGCCGTATCATTGAAAACTCTTAGCATAGGAATAATTCCATTAGAGATTCCACCTGTACCCCGGATATAGGATCCGGTCGCCCGCACATTGTGAATGCTCAAACCGATTCCGCCGGCAGCGCTGCGAAATTTTAGCACACTGTTTAACGGTATCAAAGATTCCATCGATGCTATCATCGTTCATCTGGAGTAGGAAACAGGAAGACAGTTGCGGCGTTGGTGTTCCGGCATTAAAAAGCGTGGGTGTGGCATGCGTAAACCAGCGTTCGCTCATCAGATGATATGTCTCAATGGCAGCATCGATATCTTGTTTATGGATTCCGACAGCCACGCGCATGAGCATTTGCTGAGGCCTTTCGGCTACCTTGCCATGCATTTTTAGCAAATAGGATTTTTCCAATGTTTTAAAACCAAAATAATCGTAAGCCAAAATCTCGATCATAGATGATGGTGGAATCAAGCTGTTCTGCATGCTGTTTTACAATTTCATAGACATCTCTGAGCTATAAGCGGTGCAGATTTTCTGATTTTTCGGATCAATATAAGAATAAAGAGCCTTTATAGTAGCTGAAAAGGACTTATTAGTATTTTTATGCAAATTTGAAATAGCGATGCGTGCAGCTAATAAAGCATAGTCCGGATGTTTTGCCGTCATTGTGGCAGCAACTTCAGCAGCAAGATTGTCTAGTTCACTCGTTTTTACACCATCATAAACGCCTTCAATGACTCTCATGGCGACTAAAATGGGATTTACGTGCAAGTGGTCCAGGCCATAACATAATTTCTGAATTCGCGCTGTGATTTTATCGAATTTAACTGTCTTCTTTTCTTCCATCTCGTTTTATAACATACATAGTCTTTCCCCTAAATTAAAAATCTTCTGACAGGCTAAATTTATGATTTTGTTTGTTTGCCATAACACCCGATTTTTGATATTCAGACACTCTCCTTTCAAAAAAGTTGGTCTTACCTTGCAGCGAAATCAGTTCCATAAAATCAAAAGGATTTTTGACATTGTAAATTTTGGAGCACCCAAGGGCATCTAAAAGCCGATCTGCAACAAATTCGATATATTGACACATGAGATCTGCATTCATGCCAATCAATTTGACTGGTAAAGCACTCATGAACAAATTCCTTTTCAATCGAAACGGCATCTTGAATAATTTCTTTCACAACATCCTCAGGTAGTTTATGAGTGAGTTGGGAATAGAGCAGACAAGCAAAATCGCAATGCAAACCCTCATCGCGCGAAATAAGTTCATTGGCAAAACTTAAGCCCGGCATCAGTCCGCGCTTTTTTAGCCAGAAGATCGAACAGAAACTTCCTGAAAAGAAGATACCCTCAACAGCGGCAAAGGCAATAAGCCTTTCAGCAAAGGTGCCTTGAGAGATCCACCGCAGAGCCCACTCCGCTTTTTTAGAGACACAGGGAACGGTTTCAATAGCATGAAAGAGATGGTTTTTTTCTTCTGGATCTTTAATGTATGTGTCAATCAATAGTGAATAGGCTTCCGAATGGATATTTTCAATCATGATCTGAAAGCCATAAAAACAACGAGCTTCAGGATATTGAACCTCATTAATAAAATTGACGGCTAAATTCTCATTGACAATTCCATCACTAGCTGCAAAAAAGGCTAGAACATGCTTTATAAAATGCCGTTCATCATCATTAAGCTTATTATCCCAGTCGCGAATATCGGATGAAAGGTCAATTTCTTCTGCAGTCCAAAAGCTGGCTTCTGCTTTTTTATACATCTCCCAGATATCTTTGTGCTGAATGGGGAATAAAACAAAGCGATCTTTATTTTCCTCCAAAATTGGTTCAGATAAAGTATTCATGAAAGATTCTCCCAAAATAAAGGTTAAGGCATCTTTGAGATGCCGAATTATGCAATTACAGAAAGGGAGAAAAATGGTCGGAAATGGACCAAATAAGAGAAGAAAAAGTCTCTTTTTTCCCATCCTGTCTTTAACGAGACAGTTCATCATTTAGATGCGACGAGCCAAGATAAGCAGGTCTTCTGACTTCGAGTTCATTCTACTAGCTAAACCTTCCCGCTAATTGCAGTGGTGTCTAGAAGCTTTCGTCCCTCGTTACAGCGGCGTAACCGCACAGGATTTGCACCTGTTTCCCTATTCTCCCCTAATCGTAATTAGGGGCACTTATCAAGGTTATATTTTACCCTATTTCAGGGTAATTTTGTAGGCAATATATCTTTTTAAGGGTTTTTGTGAAACACAATTTAAAACTCCTGTCAGGATTAAGAGACGAAAGGGACAAAAAGGACCTAAAAATAACTTAGGTCCTTTTTGTCCCTTTCGTCCTTTACACCCCTATCGGAGGGGGTGGGATTCGAACCCACGGTACGTGTTTAGCGTACACACGCTTTCCAAGCGTGCTCCTTAAGCCACTCGGACACCTCTCCAAAAAATCTACGATGGTTAATAGACTAATGGAAATTTATAATATCCCGCAAGGAAGAAGTGCTTCTTCATGACATTTTTTTCTTGAATAATTCTCTGATGCACACTATACTTAAAGCTAATCATGTGTTTTTCTATCTATAAAAAGTTCATTGTTCTCTTTTTTCTTATTTGTATCCTAACTAAGGGAATGGCCTTATCGGTCTCGGAACCCTCACATTATGTACTAGTAAGTATTTCTCCTCATAAATTTTTTGTTGAAAAAATTGCTGGTTCTACAGTGCACATAGGGCTCATGGTGCCGGCGGGAGCCAGCGCACATACCTATGAGCCATCACCTAAACAAATGCTAAGTGCCGCAAAAGCAGACCTTTGGTTTTATGTAGGAGAGGGATTTGAACCCAAAGTAAAATCGGTTTTGGAAAGCTATAAACCGGACATGCAATTGATTGATATGCGAAAAAATTTAGATCTTATTTCTTATGAACATGGCCATCGAGGATGCTCCCATCATCATGATAGCTGTTATGATTTGCATTATTGGCTAAGCCCAACTCAAGCCAAAATACAAGCCGATACAATTGCTAATGCCCTGACTAAACTGTATCCAGAAAATGCTGAAGTTTACAAAAATAATCTCGCTAACTTGAAAATTGAGCTTGATCATCTTGATCAAGAAATACGCACCATCTTAAGTAAGCCACATAATTCTGTCATCATGGTTTCTCACCCTGCCTATGGTTATTTTTGCCGAGACTATGGATGTCGCCAGCTATCGATTGAATTTGAGGGTAAAGATCCCACGCCCCTTCAGTTAACCAAAATTCTTAACGAAGCACGTTTAAACAATATAAAGAAGATTTTTGTACAAATTCAGTATAGCAGCAAAGGTGCCAAACTCATTGCATCACAGATAGGGGCCGAAGTGATCAATTTAGATCCTTATTCAGAACATTATTTCGATAGTCTGCGGTCTATAGCTAAAGCAATCATTTATTAACCATAATGCATATAGACAAATTAATTCTAAAGACATTAGAATTTTATTTATTTAGGTTGTGATCTTTCGGATGTATCAGATGCCCATAATTCAGCTAGAACATGTCCATTTTGCCTATGCCGAAACACCTATTCTTTCAAACGTCAACCTAATCATCAATCCTGGTGAATATATTGGCATTATTGGTCCTAATGGCGGAGGCAAAACAACACTTCTTAAAATTTTGATGGGTTTTTTGAAACCCACTTCAGGACAGATAAAAATTCTTGGTACAAGCCCACAAGGTGCTCGCAGCCAGATTGCCTATGTTCCTCAAATACAAAGATTCGATCGTGAATTTCCAATATCCGTCTTAGAGGTTGTCTTATCGGGGTGCCTTTCTAAACTTCCTTGGTATGGGAAATTTTCATCAGAAGACAAAGAAGCTGCAAAACAGGCTCTCAAGCAGGTGCGGTTATCGCCTTTTCAAAATCGTCCTTTTGGAACTTTATCAGGCGGGCAAGCTCAACGAGCCTTAATTGCCCGGGCACTTGTATCAAAGCCGAAACTTCTTTTATTGGATGAACCTACTGCCAATGTCGATTCCCAAGCAGAAGCAGATATTTATGACATTTTACGCGGACTTCGTGGTTCCATGACCGTGCTGATGGTTACGCATAATCTAACAGCTGTTATTGAACAAGTGGAACGAGTCATTCTCGTTCAAAATAAAGTCATTTTACTTAAACCGGAAGAGGTGTGCCAACATTTTGCTATGGGTCTATACCATGCTCCTTTGATTCAAATGCAAAGGGCATCCTTATGATTTCATTCTTTGAAGCAATACAAACGAATCCTCTTTTATTATCCGCTATTATTGCAGGACTCGCAGCTTCTTTCGTGAGCGGCATTATCGGTTCTTATGTTGTTGTAAAAAGAATTGTATTTATTAGCGGTAGCATTTCACACGCAGTATTGAGTGGTATTGGCTTTTGCCTCTGGCTTGAACGCACTAAAGACATTCAGTGGGCTTCTCCGCTTTTAGGAGCACTTATCGCCGCCATTGTATCCGCTCTTCTTATAGGGTGGATTCATCTATATTATCGCCAGCGAGAAGATACGGTGATCGCCGCCCTTTGGTCTATAGGTATGGCTATCGGTATTTTGTTTATATCACAAACACCCGGCTTTAACGTTGAACTTACCAATTTTCTAATTGGCAATATTTTATGGGTCACACCTGCTGACCTAAAAATTTTATTAGGATTAGATATCTTCATTCTGATTACAATAGCCTGTCTCCATAAACGTTTTTTAGCTATCTGCTTCGACGAAGAACAGGCTCAGCTTCAAGGGATCCCTGTGAATTCCCTGTATTTGCTGCTACTTGTATTGATAGCTGTTTCTATTGTATTGCTTATTCAGGTTGTGGGAATTATCTTGGTGATGACGATGCTCACCATACCGGCTGCTATAGCCAATCTTTTTACAGCACGTCTTTCCTATATGATGTTCATTTCGATCTTTATTAGCTGTTTCTTTTGTTTATTTGGTATGCAAACAGCTTATTACCTGGATTGGCCGGGAGGAGCAACCATTGCGCTGATTGCAGGGATTGCTTATGTTTTTGCATTATTAGGCCGATACTGGGTAAAAAGAGCGATGATTGCGATGACGGTGCGTAGCCATTCATGAGTTTTCCCCTCTTATCCCCTGCCCGTGCCCTTGCCCGATTTATTTTGTTTCAGAATAGCTTGTAGAGTACTTTTTCGGGCACGGGCAGGGGATTAGACGGCAATCGGAAAGAGAGGGATTTGAACCCTCGATACCCTTTAGGGGTATGCGTCCTTAGCAGGGACGTGCTTTCGGCCACTCAGCCATCTTTCCTAAAGATAAAGAAATATCGTACTTGGGGACATTGTTTTTAAGCAATTAGAAAAATTGTAAACATTCTTTTGCTATAAGCCAATCCTCACGTACATGAATAACAAAAATTTTGACTTTTGAATTGTTTAATGAAATCTCACTATCTTGATCGCAATTTAAATTTTTTTTCAGATCTATTTTGAAACCCAGAAACTGTAATTCATCAGAAGTCTTTTGCCGCACTTGGGAGGAATTTTCACCAATTCCCCCGGTAAAACAGAGAGTATCTAAGCCATCCATGACAGCTGCTAAAGCCCCGATTGCCTGTTTTAATCGATAGACATAAAGATCCAAAGCCAACATAGCTCTAGGCTTTTTCTCTTTTACCTGAGCTTCAATCTCACGCATATCAAAGCTTCCTCCTATACCTAACAATCCAGACTCCTTATTTAAACAATAGTCAATATCTTGAACTGTCCATTTTTTCTCTCTTTGCAAATAAATTAATATCCCTGGATCGATGCTCCCACTGCGCGTGCCCATCATTAAACCTTCCATTGGAGTGAAGCCCATTGTCGTATCAACAACTTTTCCATTAAGAACAGCTGCACAGGAGGATCCATTTCCTAAATGGCATGTGATTAACTTTTTTGGCATGGATTGCAAAAAATTTTGGACAGCCTCAGTGCAATATTGATGACTAATCCCATGAAAACCATAGCGACGAATGCCCTCCTCTCTCCATTTCCAAGGCCCTGGATAGGTCCAAGCAACATCGGGCATCGTCGAATGAAAAGCAGTATCAAAAACCCCTACCTGTTTAGCTTTGGGAAAATAGGTCTCGGATATCTCAATACCCTCCAAATTAATCGGATTATGCAAAGGCGCAAGAGGTGATAATTTTTGTATCGCGCTTTTTACTTCCGGGGTAATAAGAGTGGGTTTTTGAAAAAGAATTCCGCCGTGAACGATCCGGTGACCAACAATCCCGACATCTAAAGGAACTTCCGAAAGAGCCTTTTTGATTGCAATCTTGCGATCCTCGGATGTATTTTTGAATTCAATATTTTTTTTCCAGATAGGTTCTGTATTAAAGGCGAGATGGCCTTCGGACTCGAATAGGGAGAATTTGAAGGAACTGGAACCCCCATTTACCACTAAAATCTTCATTATAAGACCCAAATTAAGATTAAGACAAAAGGGTAAAGGGTGAAAGGTAAAAAATAAATAGCTTTTTTTAAACCTAACTTGCTAACTTTAATTTTATGATTTAAATCCATGGAGTTCAACTGTGCGACAATCAAATATTCTTATAGTATGTTTTATTATTTTTATTCTAGCCTTCGTAGGATATTCTTTATGGAGATCCAACACGCTTGCACCGCTTTCAAATGTGAACGAAGAACAACAACAAGCAGATTTAAAATTGGCTGAAAAATACCTTCATGATGCTGAGCCTGAGCGTTCACTACCGATCATTCATAAATATAAGAAAGAGATGGAAAGTAATACCTCAGAAGGTAGCAAATGGCTTAAATTGTTCGTGGCTGCTTCTACAGATCTTAACAATACGCATCAATTGACTTTGATTTACCAATTTCGACCTGACATTCTAAAAGAAAACGAAAAAGGTGCTTTGACTTTAGCAGATCTGTTCTTAAAGGCAGGTAATTTAACTGAATACAATAATCTTCGAAATTTATGGACTGGCCGGGAAGAGCATGCGGCAGCTTGGATTCTTCTGGATGCAGGCGAACTGTTGCAAAAAGGACAAATGCAGCAGGCCTACGAACTGCTAAAAGATAAAAAATGGAACGGTAAGAATGAAGAAGAACGTCTTATGCGCATTGCTATAATCAAGCTACAACATAATCCTCAGGAAGCATTGGACATCTTAAATGCTGAATTTGCAAAAAATCCCAAAAATGCAGATCTACGTCTGTTCCGAGGAAAGATATATGAATCTCAAGACAAAATACCCTTAGCAGAACAGGATTTCCAGGCAGCAGCAAATTTAGAACCGCATAACTTCTACTTACAAGATCAATTAGCTGAGTTTTATCGCCGCCAAAAAAATTACTCTAAGGCTTTAACTGTATGGCAAAAGATTCTTGCCCAGTCTGGCAATGATCAAATTTGGATAAAAGCCCTGTTTTGGAATCGAGTGGCGGAACCTATTAATTATGTTTGGAAACATAGTCCCATTCAGAATGAGAAACATAAGCCCTTTATGAACTATCTATTAAGCCTTAAAGCGGGTGAATATTGGAATCAGGATGCTTTTGAAAGCACTCCCGAAAATCTGGATGCTTTAAGTGAATATCAGACAACTTATTGGTTACGTCTTCTGCAAGCTTTAAAAAATCATGACGAACAAGAGGCCATGGCTTTACTGGAAAATAATCCTTTCGAAGCTAACTCCTGGGCACCTTTGATGGAAATAACTTTGCATAGAATCTTGAACTACCGTAAGAACTCCACTTTGCGTATTGAAGGAGAAATTCCCCATTCCGAACCGATTTTAGGCAGTCTATCGAGTCAAAACAGCATTCCTAATTTCTACAAAGAGCTTGAGCAGTTAGCTCATCAAGAGGTAAACTTAGCCTCTCTTAATCTTCCGACAAGTATGCAAGCACTTTTAAACAATCAGGAAGCCTTCGTTGCAGTTCTGCTTTCAGAAGGTTGGACCGAAGCCGGTTTGCAGTTGCAAACATTAAATGCTTTCTCAGCAGATTTTCCGGATTGGTTTCAGAGACTTTATATCAATGGATTAAGACAGAACCGTGGTAACCCTATGGCTCTTAAATTTATCGCGCAACAAAAACAAACACTGATCCTTACATTACTTAAAGCTGAGATCAACATAGCTGAAGGAAAAATAGCCGAAGCTATGCCTGAATTAGAGAAATTAAAATCCAATACAAATGACATTGGCTCCAGAGCAGCCTGGCTAATCAGTTTAATCTATATGCAAAAGGGACAGTATCGTCTGGCCGGCGAAGCTATTAATATGCATCCACAACTTGCCTACTCTATTCAGGGACAAGAGACTTTGGGACGTATAGCCCTGATGGAGGGCGAGCCAGAAGTAGCTACGCAAATCTATCAAAAAATTGTCCAAGAATCCAATGAGGCAAAATCTTTTCTGGCGCGTCAAGCTTACCAACAAAAGAACTGGTCATTAGCACGAAGAATGACCGAGGAACTTCTCGATGAATTTCCAGGCAATGCGCAACTTCAGGAAAATTTAAAAAAGATTATTGTTCTTGAACAGATACAAAGTAGATAGAGTTCAACATGCTAATATTGATAATCAAATGTTTATGATGAAATAATAAAAAGAACAGGATAGGCAAGATCTACAGGATATTGCAAGACAAAAAAGTCGAGTAGCCTAAATGGTAAATTCCTAAGACTTCTCGATTTTTTTATATTTTTATCCTGTTAATCATGCCTATCCTGTTATTTTTTTGTTCTTAATAAGTAGTAAAATATTTTGATAGCCTGATGTGTATGTAACTTGTTATCGCTTTTGTAAAACGCGACTTGTCGCGGTTGGGGATCGACAAGTCGATCCTTATGAAAGCGCTGACAAGTCAGCGCACTCCAAAATTGTCTATTTTTTTTATTGTATCAAAAAAATGATCAACTTAAGATAATTTTCCGTTATTCACAGGAGATTTCATGCAAATTATCGAGACCGAGATTGAGGACATTAAAATTTTAGAACCTAAAGTTTTCGGAGATGAACGGGGATTTTTCTACGAAAGCTTTAATCTCAAAACTTTTCGTGAGAAAGCCCATATTCATGATCCATTCGTTCAAGACAATCATTCTCATTCGCCCAGGCATGTCTTACGGGGCCTTCATTACCAAATTTGTCATCCACAGGGGAAACTAGTACGTGTCGTGTCGGGTGAGGTCTATGACGTTGCTGTGGATCTTCGCAAAAACTCACCTACCTTTGGTAAATGGGTGGGGGTGACTTTGTCTGCAGCAAATAAACGCATGTTTTGGGTCCCTAAAGGTTTTGCGCACGGCTTCTTGGTTCTTTCTGAGTATGCAGATTTTCTTTATAAAACTTCCGACTTCTATGATCCTACATCCGAGCGTTCAATCCTATGGAATGATCCTGACCTAGCTATAGCTTGGCCTCTTCAAGGAGCCACTCCCATTCTATCTGTTAAAGACCAAAATGCGTCACACTTTAAAAATGCGGAGGTCTTTCCATGAAGACAAAAAAAATTCTTATCCTTGGATGCCGTGGCCAGGTGGGTTGGGAATTGCGACGCACTTTATCCCCTTTAGGTCAAATCTTAGCCCATGATCGCACTTCATGCGACCTATCTTCACCCGATCTCATCAGTCGAACTCTGCATGAAATTAAACCTCACATCATAGTCAATGGTGCTGCGTATACGGCTGTAGATAAAGCTGAAAGTGACCAAGAGGCTTGCATGGCTATCAATGAACGAGCTCCAAGAGTCCTTGCCGAGGAAGCGAAAAAGCTAAAAATACTTCTCATCCATTATTCGACAGACTATGTCTTTGACGGAACATCAAAGCACCCCTACAAAGAAAATGATCCACCCAATCCCCTTAATATGTATGCCCGATCCAAGCTTATGGGAGATCAAGCCATTCTTTCCTCTGGTTGCGCACACATCATTTTGCGCACGAGTTGGGTCTATGGCAGTCGAGGACAAAATTTCCTATTAACCATGTTGAGACTAGCCCAGCAAAGAGACATTCTAAAAATCGTTGATGATCAAATGGGAGCTCCCACCTGGTGTCGACTGATTGCAGAATCAACAGCGCAAATCATTGCGCGCTATCAAGGACAAGAGGGGCTTTACAATCTCACCTCATCAGGAGCGACTTCTTGGTTTGGTTTTGCAAAGGCCATTTTTGATTTATATTCGAGCAAAACCAACCTAAAGATACCTCAATTGATCAGTATTCTCTCTTCAGAATATCCTACACCGGCAAAGCGCCCACACAATTCTCTGCTCTGTCATGAAAAAATATTCAGCGATTTTGGTATCTATCTTCCTGATTGGAAAGATGCGCTACACATGTGCCTTGAAGAAGTATAAAAATAAGAATAGATTCAGATATAAAAACAAAAAATTAAAAATTTGTACTTTTCTTGTTTGTTTTTCTTTGTAATTTTCACTGTGGTGAATAATTTTGTTTTTTATTTATCTTGCTTTAAACTTTCTCTTATGGCTTTTAACAGCTCAGGCAAGCCTGTGCCTTCTATGGCAGAAATTTCAAAGATCTTATTTTTATCTACATATTTTTTTTTGCGAAACTCTTTAATATGTTGAGTTGACTCTTCAGCATCAATTTTATTCAAAACCACGAGAAAAGGTCTTTCGAGCATTTCAGGATTATAAGTGCCAAGTTCATTACGTAAAACTTCAAAATCACTGCTGGGATCTCGACCATCAATACCAGAAGAGTCAAGGATAAATAATAGAAGTTTTGTGCGTTCTACATGGCGAAGAAATTCAAAGCCTAGGCCACGGTTCTGATGAGCTCCTTTAATAATACCCGGAATGTCTGCAATGAAGATACGACTCAGATCCTCAAATTGGATAAAACCCAAATTTGGGCGTAAGGTAGTAAAAGGATAGGCAGCAATTTTAACTTTAACAGAAGCTAATGTAGAAATTAAGGTCGATTTTCCCGCGTTTGGAAAACCTACTAAACCCACATCAGCGATTAGTTTGAGTTCTAACTCGACCGAGCATGATTGGCCTTCCTGGCCCTCGGTACATATATTAGGAGCACGATTTGTAGGTGATTTAAAGCTATCATTCCCTCGCCCACCGCGGCCCCCCTTACAGATCACCCATTCTTCCCCATCTTTTGTAAAATCGTGAAGAATTTCGCCTGTATCCGCATTTTTTACCAGAGTTCCACAAGGCACTTTTAGGATAAGATCTTTGCCACTACGGCCCTGCTGACGATTGGGACCACCCTGTCGGCCATTTTCGGCTTTTAGTATGCGGCGATTGCGAAACCACTCTAAAGAATAGACTTGAGTATCCGCTTGGAGAATAAGGGATCCCCCTTTTCCACCATTACCGCCACAGGGACCGCCTTTGGGAATATATTTTTCCCGTCGCCAGGCCACAATGCCATTTCCACCTCTACCTGCGGCCAAATCTATAACAACGCGATCAGTAAACATAAATTGTATGAGTGTGAGTATCTAAGTATAAGAAAGTATTTTTAACTTACACTCGCACTTATTTTAACCCAACTTGCGACCTCTGATGGCTCAGATTCGAATTCTTTTCCTCTAGAAGCTCGCAAAAATAAGTGAGCCATATTAAAAAATATGGCTCACTTATTTTCAAAGCTTCGTGCGAGCTCCTAGAGAGAAAATAATTTCGAATATGAGCCATCATAGGGCGCAAGTTGGGTTTTTAAGTGCCTGTTTCTACAGAAACGTAAGTACGGTCCGATTTGCGAAAAGAGACAATGCCATCCACTAAAGCAAAAAGTGTATCATCAGTTCCACGACCCACATTTTTACCTGGAAGCCATTTTGTGCCGCGTTGTCTGATTAAGATACTTCCGGTTTTAACCACCTCGCCTGCACCTACTTTGACGCCAAGACGTTTTGAATGAGAATCACGTCCATTACGAGTAGAACCCTGTCCTTTCTTATGTGCCATAATTATTCTCCCTTATCCCTTGCAATCTCGGTAATTTTAATACGGGCGTAGTGCTGACGGTGTCCAAATTTTCTATAATTGTTATGACTTGGTTTATATTTCAAGCTGGTCACTTTCGGGCCCGGAACGATAGAAATTAGCTCTCCTGTAACTTTAAAGCCCTTTATAGCAGGTGCGCCAATTTTTGGTGAATTTTCATCTCCTATAAAAAGAACCTCGTCAAATTCGACTAATCCGTCCTGTTTTGCTTTAAGCATTTCGACTTCTATAATATCATCTTTAGCTACGCGATACTGCTTTCCACCCGTTTTAATGATCGCGTATGATTTTTTAGTACTCATTTTTTCCCCCTAGCATTCTGCATCGATAAGAGTTTAATAAATTTATGAATGAATGTAGTATATCTTTTAAACTCATTGAAATCAATGAAAAATTTCTAAGCCCCACTTTTTGTAATTTGGAGGGGAGGTGCTTGTCATCGCTAATCACGACAAATTGCGATTTAAAAAAGCAGGATCGGCTTTGCCGGCAGGATATTAAGGGACGAAAGGGACAAAAAAGACCTAAAAATAACTTAGGTCCTTTTTGTCCCTTTCGTCACTTAACACCAGGAGCGAAGTGAGTGAGTGTCGTTTTATAGTTAGGCTGGTTGAAGGACAGGCAATTTTTTCTTTCTGAAAGCTTTGGTGGCTTTATCCTCTTCCATGGGAAGTTCAACTTTCGGAGCTATCTCCAGGCTCTTTTCTTCTGACGTTGTGCGTACCGCTTCGACCCCTAGTGAGCCTAGTTTCTGCAAAAGCTCTCCATAACCACGATCAAGAAAATTAAGACCGGAAATAGTACTTGTTCCTTTGGCTATCACCGCTGCCATGACATAAGCAAAACCAGCTCGCAGATCAGGTATAGAGATATTTTTAGCATGCAAGGCACTGGCTCCTTTAACAATAATACTATGAGAAAAACTTTGAGAAGCAAAACGACATTCTTTGCCTCCTAGACACTGTCTGAAAAGTGTGATGTCTGCTCCCATTTCCTTGAGAACATCTGTAAAACCAAAGCGATTTTCATAAACCGTTTCATGGACTACTGAGGATCCAGATGCTTGGGTTAAAAGAACGACAAAGGGCTGTTGCCAATCTGTCATAAAGCCGGGATGAACATCCGTTTCTAGATGAAGGCCGCCTTGTAAAGGCCCATCATAATAAAACTCAATTCCATTGCTTTTGATGTCAAAGCCTCCACCGACTTCCCTAATTTTATTTAAGAAGGTAATCATATTGAGATGCTGAGCACCTTCAACAAACACCCTTCCCTTGGAGGTGATAGCAGCCATGCCCCAGGATGCCGCTTCAATGCGATCTGGAATAACAGTGTGCTCAACATCATAAAATCGACGTGTGCCTTGAATATGAATCGTGCGATCTACATCAAGGGTGATGATGGCTCCAAGTTTCTGCAGGAAGAGAATGAGTTCTACAATTTCAGGCTCAATGGCAGCATTCTTAATGGTGGTCAAACCCCTAGCCGTCACAGCCGCTAGGATAGTATTTTCAGTAGCACCAACGGAAGGAAAAGACAATTTTACAAGAGTACCCTTCAATCCATTGTGGGCATGGGCAAAATAGGCACCTTCTCTTTTCATGCCCCGATACTCAATTGTGGCACCTAATTTTTCAAGAGCTTCAATATGAAAATCCACAGGCCGTAGACCGATGTGGGTACAGCCTCCTACTGTTGGAACAATAATATCCTCTTCAGTGCGCCCTAAAAGGGCTCCGATCATTAAAATAGGAATGCGGTTGGCGCCTGAAAACCTCTGAGGAATGTATGAGGTCTTTAATTCTTTTGTAATGACTTCCATGACTCCTTCGGAGCGATCCCATTGCACATCCATTCCAATTTCTTTGCAAAGTTCCACTGTCACTGAAACGTCACCAATGTTTGGGACATTGTAAAAGCGGCATTTTTTATCAGAAAGTAGCGAGGCGACGAGTAATTTAGTAATGGCATTTTTAGCGCCAGAGGCCTTGACCTGGCCTTTTAGGGGTGTTCCCCCTTTAATTTTCAAAATTTCCATGTCTATGCTGTAACCACAAATTAAAAATTCATATTTTCGATATAAAAGTAAAATAAGTATATAACTTTAACACCTATCTTATTAACAAGAAGAATTTTTAAACTCAATAAAAATCTAACTAAAAAATTAAATTTTATGGACTTGGATAAAAAATTTTAAGCCAAACAATCTTTATTACCATAGAAAGTCTGGCCGATTTTTGTAATAATCAATAATGGGGTTGATCACCGATTTAGAATATAATTGGCCTATATGGCCTAAGTTTGGAATAACAAGATGTTTAGCTTTTTTATTCTCCGGAAATAGGGCACTCGAAAGAGAAACAAGAACGTCCATTTTGGAAGCAATATGAAAAAAGTTTATTTTCTTTTGTTCTATCATACTGTGGTTTAGATCCTTAATAAAGAGTGACTGAACATGCATTTCTTTTACAGACTTACCAAATCCTAAATATTTAGCCATTTTTGATCCTTTTAATGGCGTACCAATCGTAATAACATCAGTGACTTTTGTATCTTCAGTAGCCAAATCGAGAGCGAATTTAGTAGCCACTAGTCCTCCCATAGAATGACCAATCAAAACAATATCTTTTCGTTTAGTAATTGCTTGAATTTCTGCCACCATTTTTTTTACTTTTTCCGCATGTTCACTAATGGAACTGAATGGATTTCCAAGATTGATTGTAAAGACTGGACCGATATGTGCCGTTTTCAATCTTTTTTTAAACATCCACCACCCCGAACTATTATGATAGAGGCCATGAACAAGAAGAATGGGCCGTTTATCGGTGACCTTTGCAACTTTTGGATTTCTTTTTTCTAAATTAATGAGATAGCAGACAGATGCCATGAACAGAGAGAAAACTTCCGCAATCACTGCATGAATAAAATGAGCTAGTAGAGTGATAGGACGGAGCAGTTTACCTTTCATATTTGTCACCATAGCATAAAAAAATCTTTCTCACAAAATGATAGATTCATACAATAGTCTAAAAATATTTTATTATCATGAAAAGATTTCGAACAGGTATTGGGCAGGATAGCCATCGTTTTTTATTACCCGAATCCACTAAGCCATGTGTGATTGCAGGTTTAATATTCGATCATGTTCCTGGATTTAATGCTAATTCCGACGGGGATGTGGTCTTCCATGCCATATGCAACGCCATTAGCTCGCTGACCGGTATTCTGATTTTAGGTGCTATAGCCGATGATCTTTGTTTGAAGGATGGGATCACAGATAGTGAAGTTTATTTGATTGAAGCCATGAAAACGCTTGGTTCACAGAAAGTGACGCATGTAGCCATTACTATAGAAGCAAAGAGACCTAAGTTTAAAGATCGTTTAATGGAAATGAAGCAGAATATAGCTCGAGTCATGAATTTAGAAGTTTCCCAAGTAGGCATTACGGCCACATCAGGCGAAGGCCTTACCGATTTCGGCTGTGGTGAAGGAGTTCAGTGCTTTGCTATAGTGAGCACCTACGAGGAGTGAAGGGTAAAAATTCACCACGGAGACACAGAGATCACAGAGAGAACAATATTAAATTGCTGAGGCAATTTAATATGGTCTATCGCTTCGCGAAAATGGCTTTCACTTATAGTATAATTAAGGCTATGAAAAAATTTTACCACAGAGAAGTCTACAGAGGAAACAAACAAGAATAAAAACAAAATACAAGACAATAATACTTATTCTTTACACTTTTTTTTCTTGCTTGTTATCTTTGTCGTTTCCTCTGTGGTAAAAAATTTTTAGAGAATGGATATGAAGGTTCTTTCGCGAAGCGATGAGTCTCCGACAAATTGCCTCGCAATTTGGTGGTGCTCCCTCTCGGTGATCTCTGTGTCACCGTGGTGAATTTTAATCTTTTAATAGACGTCTCGGAGATAACGCTTCTCATTACGTAGTTTTTTGATTAAGGCACGCGCTTCCATTTCATCCTTTTTGCCATGAAGACGGATAATTTCCTGCAAAGTAGCCTCTACATCTTTAGCCATGCGCGAAGCATCCCCACAAACGTAAATGTAGGCTCCGTCCATAATCCAATCATAAAGTTCTTCCCCATGTGCCAACATGCGATGTTGAACATAGATTTTTTCCGGTTGATCGCGTGAAAAAGCGACATCCAAGCGTAATTTTTTTTGCTGCTCTAAACTGCTCCAGAAGTCTTCATAAAAGAAATCCGTTGCTCGATTACATTCACCAAAGAAGAGCCAATTTTTCCCTTGAGCATTATGGGCAATTCTTTCTTGCATAAAAGCACGAAAGGGTGCAACACCTGTTCCAGGACCTATCATAATGATATGCGTATCTGAATTTGGAGGAAGGGTAAATCCATGATGAGGTTGCACATAGATAGGAACAACTGGCCTATTAAACGGAACGACTTCACATAAGTAGTGAGTGCAAATACCCACTCGTTGATAGCCATTGGTATGATATTTTAAGACACCTACCGTAAGATGAACTTCTTCTCCAACTACATTCATGGAGGAGGAAATGGAATAAAGTCGCGGCAATAAAGGCATGAGCATATTACATATTTCCTGCAGAGGAAAAGTCACTTCATGATTTTCTTCAAGGGCATCCCAGAGTTCATGTTTTTCAAGGTAATTCTTAAATTTATCCTGAGCTCCTTCTGCGAGAATAGTTTGTAAAGCCTCTTTTTTTTCAGAATTAGTCTGTTTTTGAGCAATGACATTAAGGAGTTTTTTGCTTAAGTCGGTCACGTTGGCTTTTTTTGACAAGAATTCATGAATAGAAAAGGGCTCGCCAGTATGCTTGTCAGTGATTACTTCATCCCCCTTAACTCGTAAGGATTGCATGGTTTTTTTGACCAAATCTTCATGGTTGGTAGGAAATATACCTAAACTATCCCCTACATTATAGGTTAAGCTGGAGCCACCTATATCTAAAACGACATGTTGCGTATTTTTTTTAGACCCTGAGAGGGTCAAATTGTAGCGCTCTATGACAGCAGCAAGAAAGGGATTGGATTTATTATAAACTGGTATTTCCATATAAAATCGTCTAGCTTAACAATAAATTATAACATAAATTCTATTTCTGTTTACGGAAATAAAGTCTTTTTAATACGATATTTGTTCACCATGCGGCCATGGCGGAATTGGTAGACGCGCTAGATTCAGGTTCTAGTCGGGGCAACTCGGTGGATGTTCGAGTCATCTTGGCCGCAAAATTCCCTTTTACATATAAGTATCATTCATCACCACTGAGATCACTTAGGGAATATGAGAAATTTATTTCATTTTATTGTATAATTAATTTGTTACAAGTGAGTTAGAATATGACATCACAACTCCAGAACTTTCTTGCTAATTTAAATAAAACTTCAGATGACAACATAGAAAATCAGACTAAGGAGATTTTATATAAATATGCCGGCTTTCACTGGAAGGTCCTTAATGCTCTTACTTTTGGACAAAATCAATATGCCAGAGAGAGAATGCTCCAATCAGGTCTAGATAATATCAGTAACAAAATCACAAAATTAAATATCACCTACTCTGATGTAAATGCTAATAAAAAACTAGAAACTGCATTAAAAAATGTAGCAACTAATGAAAGAGTCAAGCTTAAGCATATTCAATCCCTGTTTAAAAATGCAGTTGCTGATGAAAATCCGATGCAAGAGGATTTACAGGAGGGAAAAATTAGTTTGAAGGTTCCGGATCATATTGAAAAATTTGAGCCTTCAGAAACCCCACCTTCAATTGATGAACTTTTGGAATATATAGGATTTGATCAAAATAATTATAGCATAGTTTCAACTTCTCCATCCAATATGAAGTTTAAAGCTAACTGGCAACTTACTCCCCTTATTATGGAAAATATTACAAGTCTTAATACTTATTTCAAGAATCTGCGCTTAGAGGCGTATAGAAAAATCAATGAAAATTTAGCCCAATTCAGTGTTGAAAATAACGAAACATTCAGAAAATTGCCTGAAGAAATGATGATATTTATTCACACGACACCTGTTGCAAAAAACTTACTAGAGAATAATGCTGAATTTAAGGGATCTTACTTGTCAGCGAGCTTATATAGTCCAAACGAAAAACATACGGGCCTTTATCATGACAGAAAAGGAGTTGGCCTTATCTTAGAAATTCCTCCGGAAGCAATTGCGGCAGCCCACCGCGAGGATTTAAATATTAGACCTTCCGATTTTGATGAAAATTTTGCAGAAAATTATCTTTTAGAGAGTTACCAACGCCAAATCCTTAATCAATTTGTGGAAAATATTTATATTAGATCCGGCCTTAGAGATGAGAGTGGTAAAAAAGGAAGTAAAATTGAACGTTACCAATCTCATCGAGAAAAATTTATGGAAATTGAAAAAAACTACTTTTCAGAAGGTGAAAAAGTTCGAGCAATTGGCCATTCAACAGCACGACATCGTCTTGAAAAGTTAATGATCTATTATGATGAAGCTTTAAAAAACATGGATGAGACTCAACAAGAAAAAGAATTTCAGCGCTTATTTCAAAGACCCGGCAAGGATATCAGAGAGGCGCTAAAAAAAATGTATCAAGCCGTACAAAAACACAATTATATGATTGAAAAGTTCGAAGGTGTTGATAAGAGAAAGGGGAAAATTCATACGCCTGAAAAAGCCGTTAAAGGGAAGTATGAAACGATTGTTTCCCATTCTGAACATAATGAGCTTGTCGTTTTAACCCCACAAAAATGTAAGCAGCTTAAGATTGCTTCTCCGAACATTAAAGGAATTCTTGTTTACGAAAGTGAAATGAGCAAGTTGGATCCTCAAGATCAGGAAACTGTTAAATTAGCATTTCAAAAAAATATACCTGTGTATTACGCACCTTTTAAGAAGTAACATGATAGGCAAGATCGCCTTCGGCGGCAGGATAAAAAAACAGGATGAAAAGTATGAAAAAATTATCACTGTTTAATGCTCAAATTGTACACCCTAGCCTTCGGCAGCAGGATAGAACTGAAAATAAAACGAGTTCAACGCAGAGCGAGATGTTGCCTTCGGCGCCCCCCTATCGGGAAATAACATTGTTCGTGTAAAATTTTTCCGGTATTATCGTGCGGCAGGGACTATAAAAAGTTTATGAAGTCAGTCTCCTAAACGGGATAGCTATGCTTCCCAGCGATAAAATCGCAAGTCCCTGCTGGTCACGCTCTGCGTTAATCATTAAAACTCATTTATTGTAATTCTGAATATTTTCCTTTCCCATTCTAGTTTAATTTCTTTGTATCTTAGAGTCTTTGAACTTTGTGTTTAATTATTTTCAGTTCCATCTTGTCGCCAAAGGCGATCTTGCTCATCCTGTTTTTTCTTGATAATGGCGCGCAAGTTGGGTTTTAATAAATACTTGAAATCATTTCCCTAATAGTTTAACTTAAATTGTCCCCAATTTTAGGATTTCGTTGCCATGGATCAATATCACAGACAAAACATACGTAATTTTTCCATCATTGCCCATATTGATCATGGCAAATCCACTATCGCGGATCGCCTTTTAGAGCTCACCCATACAGTCTCCAAGAGAGATATGCAGGATCAGCTGCTCGATGATATGGATCTCGAACGCGAGCGCGGGATTACGATTAAAGCTCACCCTGTGACGATGCATTATAAAGCAAAAAACGGCGAATTATATCAAATTAATTTGATAGATACTCCTGGCCATGTGGATTTTACTTATGAGGTATCAAGATCCCTTTCTGCATGTGAGGGAGCTCTTCTCGTGGTGGACGCTGTTCAAGGTGTTCAAGCACAAACTTTGGCTAACGTTCATTTAGCTATCGATCGTAATCTTGAAATTGTACCTGTGATTAACAAAATTGATCTACCTAGTGCGGATATTGAAGGTGTCAAGCGTCAAATTGAAGATGTCATCGGTCTAGATGCATCTGATGCGATTTGCTGTTCCGCGAAATCGGGTTTAGGAGTTGATGAAATTCTCGAACGTATCATTACTCATGTTCCAGCACCTAAGGAGCCGCAGGATGATCTTTTGCGAGCACTTGTTTTTGATTCCCACTACGATATCTATCGTGGTGTCATGGTTTATATCCGTGTGTTTAGCGGAGAGATTAGCAAAGGGTCACACATTCGAATGATGGCCACGCATAAACTTTTTGAAGTTTTGGAAGTGGGTAAATTCACACCTTCCGAAAAACCTGTCGATGTTTTAAAGCCCGGTGAAGTTGGTTACATAATTGCCAACATTAAGAAAACATCAGATGTTAAAATTGGCGATACGATTACAATGCAAAGGCATCCGGCTCAGGAAGCGCTCCCCGGTTTCAGAAATATTACTCCAGTGGTTTTTGCCGGTATTTATCCCATTGATTCCTCAGATTTCGAAGCGCTTCGCGATTCTTTAGATAAATTGCAGCTCAACGATGCTTCTTTGCACATTGAACAAGAGAGTAGTATGGCGTTAGGCTTTGGCTTTCGCTGTGGATTTCTAGGTCTACTCCATCTAGAAATTATTTTTGAACGCATTCAGCGTGAATTTGATCTGGATGTCATTTCAACGGCTCCGAGCGTCATTTACAAGTTTCATTTGAATGATGGGACCGTTACGGAAGTGGACAACCCTGCGCATTATCCGGACCCCACTCATATTGACTTTGTGGAAGAACCTTGGGTAAAATGTCATATCATGGTCCCTTCTGAGTACTTGGGGGCTGTGATGAATTTATGTATGGAAAAAAGAGGAGCTTGCCTCAAAACAGAAACCATGGATGCCCATCGCTTACTTCTGACCTACCGTTTGCCGCTTAACGAAATTATCACAGATTTTAATGACAAACTTAAATCCATTACTAAAGGCTATGGTTCATTTGATTATGAATTCGATAGTTATGAAAAAGGTGATATAATTAAACTTGAAATTCGGGTTAATGAAGAACCTGTCGATGCTTTTTCTTGTCTCGTCCATCGCACCAAAGCCGAAGCTAAGGGAAGAGCTATCTGCGCTAAACTGGTGGAAGTGATCCCTATGCAGCTTTTCAAAGTTCCTATTCAAGCTGCTATCGGTGGAAAAATTGTTGCGAGAGAAACTATTCGTGCCATCACTAAAAATGTTACCGCCAAGTGTTATGGAGGCGATATTACTCGCAAAAGAAAGCTATGGGAGAAGCAGAAGAAAGGTAAAAAACGTATGAAAGAAATAGGTAAAGTGAATATTCCACAGAGTGCTTTTATGGAAGTATTAAAAGCCGGAGAATAAAGGAGAGATCATATGCCACAAGTGATTTTGATCGGCGCACAATGGGGTGATGAAGGAAAAGGAAAGATTATTGATATTCTGACCTCTCAAGCTAAGCATGTGGTGCGAGCTCAGGGAGGAAATAATGCAGGACATACCGTCATCATCGATAAGGAAGAATATAAACTGCATCTGATCCCATCAGGCATTCTCCATTCACACACCCATTGCTATATTTGTGCCGGTACAGTTGTTGACCCCACAGTTCTTATTCAAGAGATCGACGGACTCGAAAATCGAGGAATTCATGTCAAAGGCCGTTTATGGATTTCACCAGCTGCTCATGTGATTTTTCCCTATCATCGAACGATGGATCTACTTCTAGAGCAAAAAAAAGGCGAGCGCTCAATTGGCACTACAGGCAGAGGAATTGGTCCTTGTTATGCTGACAAAGCAAATCGACTAGGCATTCGCATGGGTGAATTAATCCGCCCGGAGATTTTTAGCAAAGTTCTTAAAAGCATTCTTCAGTTAAAAAATGATGAACTAACAAAGCTTTATGGTTCTGAAAAGCTGAATTATGAGGATATTTACAAACAGTATAGTCAATTCGCAGAAATTTTGAAGCCGTTCATTTCAAATGTGGAAGATATGATACACGAAGCCATTGATAATAAAGAAAATGTTCTTTTTGAAGGTGCACAAGGAACTTTTTTAGACATCTCTTTAGGAACTTACCCTTTTGTAACATCTTCTAATACTATAGCAGGAGGAATTTGTGCCGGTGCGGGCATAGGTCCTTCCTGTATTGATCATACTATTGGAGTGATTAAAGCCTATACCACACGTGTTGGCAATGGGCCACTTCCCACCGAGGTGATGGAAGATGAAAGTTTTCTCGATTATCACCAAGCTCGTGAATTTGGAACAACCACAGGACGCAAACGGCGGGTAGGTTGGTTTGACGCCGTATTAGCTAGAACAGCTGTCCGTTTAAACGGCATCGATTCTATAGCCCTGACTAAACTCGATGTTTTAGACCATCTGGAAAAAATTAAAATTTGTGTGGGTTATCAAATTCATGGCCTCCGTCTCAATCACCTGCCCTGTTTGACCGAGGATTTAGAAAGAATTGTTCCCATTTATGAGACTGTTCCTGGCTGGATGACATCCACAAGCAATATTGATAAATATAATGACTTACCCGAAAACGCTAAAAAATATTTAACCCGAATTGAAAATTTATGCGATGCGCCGATAAGCATGATCTCATTAGGTCCTCAAAGAGATAGAACCATAATTTTAAAAGATATTTTCACAACAAGAGATAAAGCTGCCTGCACAGTGACCTAAATTTTATGAATCATCCCACAAAAAAAAGCTACTACACTCTTGAACAAAAGGCTTCCCTGGATCTTTTGCGCGTTCCCAAACACATTGCCTTTATTCCGGATGGCAATCGTCGTTGGGCCAAAAAACAGCAAAGGCAGGTCGCTGAAGGACACCGAGAGGGATCTGATAATCTTATAGAAATTGTCAAAGCCGGAAAAGAATTAGGTGTCAAAAACTTTACCTTCTTTCTATTTTCAACTGAAAATTGGACACGTCCACAAGATGAAATTGATGCCCTAATGTGGCTACTACATACCTATTTAATAGAGCAGCGCCCAACCTTTTTGGAAGAAGGTACCCGTTTATGTACGATAGGAGATCTTTCAGCTCTACCCGATTATGTCAATCAGACAATAGATGAAACTAAGCAGATCACAGCTAAATGCACAGAAGTAGATCTTATTTTTGCATTAAACTATGGGGGACGTGATGAAATTAAACGCGCCCTTCAATCTATTGTGAATGAAGTCATAAATGGAAACATTCAGCCCTCTCAAATTACTGAAAAATTGATCTCCAATTATCTAGACACAGCCGTTTGGGAAGATCCTGATCTGCTCATTCGCCCCGGTGGTGAATGGCGTATTAGCAATTATTTATTGTGGCAAATTTCCTATACAGAAATATTTACATCTCCGGTTTTATGGCCCGACTTTACCCCTTACCACCTTTTGGAAGCAATTACCAGCTTTCAAAAAAGGGAAAGGCGTTTAGGAGGAGCATGAATAACTTACAGCAACGTCTTGTTTTTGGTAGTTTAGCAACGGTTTTTTTTATTTTGCTCATCTGGTTTTCTTCCTATTCGTTTTTTCGTCCTATTTTTGCACTCATTATTTCAAGCATAATTACACTTGCAGTTGCTGAACTTTTTCAAATGGCTAAGAAAAAAAATTACCAGCCGCTTGTCAAAATTGGTCTTAGTGGATCTTTTTTTTATGTTTTCGCCATGTATGCTAGCATTGAATATCCTTGGGCCGAGACCTTACCCTATATCATTCTTCTAATCACATTGTTCTCATCATTTTTCTATTTTTTCAATAGGGGCGACTCCCCACTTGGTAATCTTTCCCTAACTTTTTTTGGATTTTCCTATATTGTCATTCCTCTCACGACCTGGTTAAATATTGCCTATTTTTTTCCTGAAGGCTCAAGTCAGGAAGGTCGCTGGTGGCTTTTTTATTTAGCAGCAGTCACTAAGCTCACAGATATAGGAGCCTATGCTGTTGGAAGCCTTATAGGAAAACATAAAATGACTCCCTACATTAGTCCTGGAAAAAGCTGGGAGGGTGGAGTGGGAGGACTTATTTTTGGTGTTGTTACAAGCCTTATTTTCTATCAAATGATGCCACAAATCCCAATACATCTAACATTCTATCAAGCCCTATGGCTTGGTCTTTTATTAAGTTTTATGGCGCAAATCGGTGATTTAGCAGAATCTCTCATTAAACGTGATGTGGGTGTTAAAAATAGCAGTCAAATTCCAGGTCTCGGGGGAATCCTTGATATTTTGGACTCACTTGTTTTTACTTCTCCAATAGTGTATATATTTCTTAAAACAAAGGGAGTTTAGTATGATTATCACTATTGATGGTCCTATTGCAACAGGTAAAAGCACCATTGCTAAAGCATTAGCTCGTGAAATCGGTTATATTTACTTCGATACAGGCGCGATGTATCGATGTGTGACTTATGGAATCTTAAAAAATCATATTAACGCCGATGATCCCCAGCAATTGAAACAATTTCTGGAAACATTTAGTTTTGAAATCAAAATCAAACATGGCGATAGACACTATTTTGTTGATCAGGAAGATGTCACCGATAAAATTCGATTAGACGAGGTCACTTCAGCGGTTTCAAAAATATCGGCTATCCGTTCAGTCCGTGAGAAATTAGTTGCACTTCAAAGGGAGCATGCTGTTGGTGTCAATGCAGTCTTTGAAGGACGTGACATGGGTACTGTTGTATTTCCGGACGCCCAAGTAAAAATATTTCTAACTGGACGCCCCGAAGTGAGAGCTAAAAGACGCTACGATGAATTAAAAAATAAGTTTCCTGAAGAAAGTAAGGACCTAACATTGGAAAAAGCTTTGGAGGATCTTAATCGACGCGATAAATTCGATACAACACGAGATGTATCACCGCTGAAACAAGCCCCTGATGCGCTTGTCATTGATACATCGGATTTAACTATTGAAGAAATTATATTTAAAATTCTTGAGTTTAAAGATACTATGAAAACTCGAATGAAACCTAAACCTGAATGATAAAGAATATCGATATTTTTTATTATTCACATACAAATTGCAGATAATTTTTTTAATGAAATTCTTTTATTGGACGATTTATCATTTGACAAAAGGGTTCTTTTTTTTATTTTACAGACATCGTATTTTTGGAAAACAACATATCCCACCAGGACCCTGCATTTTAGCTCCTAATCATGCCTCTTTTTTCGATCCCCCTTTGGTAGGAATTTCTTGCGATGAAGAGGTCAATTTCCTCGCTCGCGGAACACTTTTTAAAAACCGCTTTTTTAGAAGATTAATTTCGCATTTAAACTCCTATCCTGTGACTGGAACTGTTCAGGACTTAGCCTCCATTAAATTGATCATTCTCCTTCTGCAAGCGGATAAAAAAGTAGTCATTTTTCCCGAGGGTAAAAGGACAAGAGATGGGAATATGCTACCTATAAAGCCCGGAATCGGTATGTTAGTTTCACGCAGTCAGTGTCCTATTGTTCCGATTTATATTCATGGAACTTATAACATATGGCCTAATCATCAGATTTTTCCCAAATTGTGGGGTAAAACGGTCTGTGTTTTTGGTACACCCATTTTATGGGAGACCTATAAAGACTTGCCCAAAAAACAGGCTCAGTTAGAAATCAATCAGGCTATTCAAAACTCCTTAAACCAGTTAAAAAATTGGTATTTAAGTGGAGCGCAAGGCGAGCCGCCTTAAAAATTTTTGTTTATTAATAAATTTTCTTTGAAAAATAAAAGAGCCTTACATATAAGCAAATCTAAGGGTTTTTAAATCCATCAGAACTTTAAATTTTTTTTCAAATCATGGGGGTTTTTTATGACACTAGTAAATCCTTTTATAGGGGAACATCCTAATAGACTGATCAAGTGGTCGAACAATAAGCTGGAGAAAACTAGAGATATTGTTTATCCAAAAGATCCAAATGATCCAAAAAATCGGGGTTTTAAACATCTTGTAGAAGGACGTTGGTATACGCTCATTTCGGGGGGCACTTTGGCGGCGGAATGTGCTGTGAATATAGTATCTATTCCCTTTTTCCTAATCACGGCTCCTTTTGTCCGTGCTCCAGCCGCTTGCTGTCCCAAAATTAAAAATGTCGACATTCAAGATTGCATAAAAAACACGCAGAATTGGAGCGCAAAGAGGATACTCCTTTTAGCGGTTAGAGTATTGGCTGTGGCTCTTGCGGCAATGGTTACATTAACTGTGGGCGTTCTACTGTCAGCCTCCCTAGCGATAAAATTCCAAGAGTTTCTGCAAATTCTTAAAAAGAGAGAAGAAGAAATAAAAGCTATTCACATAGTGAAAAAAGAAGAAATAGAGATCGATAAGGAGGGTAACAAGATTGAAGAGATCAAAGAAAAAATTGAAATGAATGATGAAAACGGAAAAATTATTGAGAAAAAAGATCAGGTCATCATTGAAAACAAAGAGATGAAATTAGAAGATAAAAAGGAAAAAATTGAAATTGTCAATCAAGATGGCAGTAAAAGCATCGATAAAAAAGAAGAAGTTGTCATTGAAAATAAAGACGGGGACAAGCAAGAAGTCGTAAACAAACCCCAAGAGAATGCGGCTTAACTATTTATTTGTAAATACTATAGAAGAGCTCTTTTCATATGCTGCGAAGCGATAATTGGCAGCTTACGGTGCCAATTACCGCTTTGCGGTAAAAAATCCGCCTTTCATCATTAAAACCCGATTGTCTCCCTATTCTTTTGCAAGAGCTTGGCGAAGAAGACGAGATGGAAAAGAAAAAAATGAGGGCATACTGCTGCTATGCCCGAATTTTTTTCTTTTCTAGATCGTCTTCTGCAGCCCAGCTATTGCAAAATGAGGGTTTATTTAACAAAATTTTTCGATGGTAAAAGCTAGGATATAAAGAAAGATCTTTAGTTCAAAGCATTTTGCAGTCCTAGCATTAATTGTTCTGGGGAATAACCGTATAATTTGGCTAAAAAATAATAAGGAAATATTAGTCTCCTGACAACTTGCTGCAATAGCCAATCTTTGAAAGACTGCCTCTCGCTTGAGTAATAACTCAAGCTTCGCGACAGTCTTTCAAATCTTGTCTATTTCGCTAAGTTGTCAGGAGAGAATAGGGGGACAATCGGGTTTAAAGTTTGTTCTATCTCAGCTTCTAGAAATATTTTCTTGATTAATCTATTCTTTTATAGTATAATTATTTCTTTATCTTTTAATGTTTATAATTATGAATGAATTGCATCAAATTAATAAAATTGCAAAAAAGCTGGAAAGATGGGAAGAAGATCTAAATCCTGTCTACAATAGTAAAATAAAAGAATTTGTTGGACGTCTTATAAGAAAATTAGAAAGCGGTGTACAAAAATTAGGTTATTTTCTTTTTATCACTCACAAATGGGAGACCAAACAAGAAAGATATTTAAATCATTTAATGAAAGAGTGGTACAAAATTCAAAAGATGCTCTATGAGGCGAAACCCGAGAGAAGAAAACCTCTTTATAAACAAATAAGAAAGATGAATGAAATTTGTGGACTCCTTCTCCAAAAAGAAAAAAAAGTAGATAAACGCACTTTAGAATTATTTCGGGATGCCTTGTACAGAGAGGAACAGTTATTTGAACCTGACGCCAAAATTTTAAAATTGGATGAACCAAAGAATTTAGAGATACTAAAAGAAGATCTTCAACCAAAAAATAACATTTTACCCAAGAAAAAGATTCCTCAAATTAACAAACAAGCTGATGAAGAAAAACAGAAAGAAATATTACAACCTAAAGAAAATTTACCAAAGCTTGAGAAGCCTGCTCCTCATAAAGTCGAGGTGTCAAAGAATATAGAGATACCTAAAGACGATCCTCAACCGAAAAAAGCGCCTATTCAACCAAAGAATGAGGTGCCCAAGGCAGGTATTTTGCCCAAAAAGAAGAGAAAAGAAGGCAAAGGAAGCAATAAATTATTGAAACCAATCAAAAATTTATTGAATCATAAGAAAAAGGGCCCTCCCCAAGTTGATAAACCAAAGAATGTAGAATTACCTAAAGAGCCTATCCAACCCAAAGATGAAATCCCTTCTAAGGTAGAAATTCCTCCACGAATAAATCCAGCTGAAGATGCAGAGAAAAAAAATGCAGTACAACACCCAAATGAACATGTATTGATGACTCCAGAGGAACCTCCTAAAGTTGAGGTACCGAAGAATCTAGAGATACCTGAAGAAGATCCTAAAATGGAGGCCCCTTCTAAGGATGCAGAAATTCCTCCAAAAGTTAATGATGATGAAATTAAAAAAGAGCAGAATGAAGTGATTCAACCTGCTCCTATTAAGCTAGATCCCCAAGCATTATTTCTAAAAGCATTGCGTGATCGGGATGTCAATGCAATTAAGCAAATAATTGATAAGGGTTTTGATGAAAAATTTTTACCACCACTACATGATCTGGCTAAGGCTGCTGATATAGGAATTTTCGAACTCCTTTTCCCATTATTAGCAAAAGATATTAATTGCCTTAATAAAAATATTGGGCTCCTTCAGGGAGAAACTCCTTTACATGTGGCTGCAAGATTTCACCGTCATGAGATTGTAAAGCTTTTGCTTAACAAGGGTGCTGATCCAAATATAAAAAATAAATCAGGAAAGCTGCCTTTTCATTACGCTGCAGAAGGTGGAGGTACAATGGTTCTCGAACTTTTAAAGCCAAATGATATTGATATTAAGGATGATCAAGGACGAACCGCTTTATTTCATGGGATCCATAATGTTAATACTCTACAATGGCTACTGAAGAAGGGTGCAGATCCAAACATTCGTGACAACAAGGGACTGCTTCCCTTGCATTGTGCAGCATGGCTTATACAGATCAAGGCAATGGAATTTCTCATCCCATTGCTTAAATTGCCTGATGATATTAATGTTCAAGATGATAAAGGAAGAACTGCATTAAGCTGGGCAGCAGTAGCACATGGCAAGGATTCTGTCGACTTTCTTTTAAAAAACAAGGCGCAAATGGATATTGCAGATAAAGAGGGAAAATTACCTTTTCATTACGCTGCAAGAGAGGGAACAGTAGAGATCCTTGAACTTTTAATT
This sequence comes from uncultured Parachlamydiaceae bacterium, assembly GCA_963833865.1. Lineage (GTDB taxonomy): Bacteria > Chlamydiota > Chlamydiia > Chlamydiales > Parachlamydiaceae > Neochlamydia. Next base: position 702,513 of record CAWHZN010000011.1, read on the forward strand.
CCTAAAGATATTAATGTTCAAGATATGAATGGAAGAACTGCATTAAGCTGGGCTGCGGATTGGCCAAAGTATGATAGAATCAACTGGCTACTGGCTCATCAGGCTGATAAGAATATACCTGACAAAGAAGGACGACTGCCTTTTCATTACGCTGCCAAAAATGGGTTTACAGGCATTAAAGCCCTTGCACCTGAAAATATTGATATTCAAGACAATGAAGGAAGGACTGCTTTAAGCTGGGCAGCTTGTAAAGAACCTGTCGTTCTGAGATATCTATTAGAACTTGGGGCGAATTTAAACCTCACTGACAAAAAGGGCAATTTACCCATCCATTATGCAGCTCAGGCAAAAGAAGAAGGAAGTTTTAATGATCTTTATTGGCGTTATAACGACATTAATGTCAAAGGGGAAGATGAGAGAACAGCTTTAAGTTTTGCTGCAGAAGCGGGAAACACCCAACGTGTAAAATCTATTCTGCAAAAAACGGATAAGAGATGTATTGCTGACAAAGATGGTAATACACCCTTGCATTATGCAGCTCGAGCAGGACATCTAGAAATAGTGCAGTGCTTTATCAATTTTCTGAAACCGGATGAGATAAGATGTCAAAATAAGGATGGTAAAACAGCCTTTCAATTGGCTTTAGAAGCGGACAAAAAAGAGGTAGTTGAGTACTTTCAAAATCAATTTCCTCAGTATATGCTTGTCCCCAAAGTCAAGACCAAATTGGGCTAAATCTCAGTGGCTAATTATGCAACGCCAATGTAATTTGATGAACTAAAAATTTAAGTTTAGATTTACTAAAAAAGAGTAGACAACTATTACTAATTTATAGTATAAATTATTTTATGAATTATTTGAAAACCTTTGAAAATGGTTAGAAAATTTATGAATCATTTGAAAAACATTGAAAAAAGATTAGAAAGATGGGAAAAAGACTTAAATCCTGTCTATGATAATAAGATAGAAGCATTCTTTGGGCGTTTAATAAGAAAATTAGAAAGCGGCGTTCAAAAATTAGGCTTCTTTCTTTTCATTACTCATAAATGGGAGAGTAAACAAGAACGCTGCTTTAATTTTCTTAAGAAAAGACTTCGTGAAGTCAAGCGTTATCATCCTTCTTTCTATAAGCAAATCAAAACTATGATACTTATTTGTGATTTACTTCTACAAAAAAAGGATAAAATAAATAAAAGCAAAGTCGAATCTTTAAAACACAAACTTTGTACTTTATCAAGATTTCAGAAATATGTGGAAATTAAACAGATACCTGAAGAGAAAAACTTTAAAGATTTTAGGAATGCAATTGAGAATAATGATATTGAAAATACTCGACGACTAATAACTAAAAAGTATGTTAATCAACCTGTAGCTGTATTAAATTTTTTTCCTATACATCAGGCAGCTGAGTTAGGAAATTTGGAAATTCTTAACCTTCTTCTTCCATTAACATCACATGTGGATGTTCGGGTTGGACATAGTCATGAGACCTCACTTCATATAGCTGCTGCAAAGGGCCATAGAGAAGTTGTAAAATTTTTGCTTGAAAATGGAGCTGATCCATATGCAAAAAATATTAACGATGAGATTCCTTTTCATAGGGCTCTCATTTATGGACATTTAAATTTATTGGACCTGTTAAAGCCGAATCCGATTGACATAACTGATAATAGAGGCCAGAGCGGGTTATTTAAAGTCATGACGAAGGATAATAAAAAAGAAGTTTTAGAATATTTAATACAACAGGGCGCAAATCCCAGTCTTCGCGACAAGAAAGGTCGCATTCCCTTACATGTTGCAGCTAAAATGGGAACAGTAAAGTTAATGGAAGTCCTTGTACCCTTACTTAAATTTCCTGATGATATCAATATTCAGGATGATAATGGAAGAAATCTTTTAAGCTCAGCCTCCTCTTCAAAGCTTAAATTTTTAAGAAACGATGTAAGAGAGACTATCACATTTTTATTAAGGAATAATGTTCAAAAAGATACTGGGGATAAAAAAGGCAAATTACCCTTTCATTACGCTGCGGAGAATGGACTAAAAGAGGGTCTCGACCTATTAGTTCCTAACGATATTAACATTAAAGATAAGAATGGAAGAACTGCATTAAGTTGGGCGGCCAGCGGTCTCTACGGAAAACATTCTATTCCATGGTTATTAGATCATGAGGCTAGTAAGAATATTCCGGATAATAAAGGACGATTGCCTTTTCATTATGCAGCAAAAATGGAAGATCGAGAGGGTTTTATAGTTCTTAAAGAACTAGAACCCCTTGATATTGATACTCAGGATCATGAAGGCAGAACAGCTTTGAGTTTTGCCGCTGCTAAAAATTCAAGAGCCGTAGAACATTTATTAGAAAGAGGTGCCAACCAACACATTGCTGATAAGCGGGGTAATCTCCCCCTTCACTATGCGGTTCGAGGAGGATTCGACTGTGTTAAAGAACTCTCTGCCCACTACAAAGACATTGATGTAAAAGGTCAAGATGGACGCACAGCTTTGAGTCTTGCTGTTGAACAAAGAAATCTTAACATTGTTCAGTTTCTTTTAGAAAAGGGAGCCAAAGCACATCTAGCTGATAAAAATGGCAATACTCCCCTACATAATGCTGCCTCCACATCATGTGTAGATATAGTACGAGTACTTATCAATTATTTAACCAAAGATCAGATCAATCTTAAAAATAAGCAAGGTAAAACAGCCTCTATGATTGCAGAAGAGGCTGGTCAGAATGAGGTTTTGCAAGAGTTAGAACAGGCCCTTGCGCGGTAGCTAGCTATATATTGAAATTATAGGACATTTTGAAGTTATGAATTATTTTGAAAAAATTAATAAGATCGAAAGAAAATTAGCTAGATGGGAAAAGGATCTAAATCCTAGATATGATAGTAAAGTAAAAGAATTTTTTGGACGATTGATAAGAAAACTGGAAAGTGGCGTTCAGAAAATAGGCTACTTTCTTTTCATTACTCATAAATGGGAGACCAAACAAGAAAGACATTTCGCATATCTCAAAAAACAATATGTTGAAATAAAGCCTTTATTTTTAGCAAAAGATCTCAAGGTCAAAGACTCTCTACTTCGGCAAATTAAAACTATGATATCCATTTGTGATGTACTGCTACAAAAAAATGATAAAATAAGTGAAAGAAGAGTCTATTCATTCAGAGGTCGTATAGAATCTTTTCACGACTATTATCATGATCGAATGCACGAAAAAGAGGAATTAGAAAACACTGAAGCCTTTTGGGATGCAATTAAGCACAATAATATTGAAAACATTCAGCGATTAATGAATGAAGATCTGGTTAATCAGATGGTAAGGGCCAATTTTCCTATACACGAAGCTGCTCGTTTGGGACATTTAGAAATTGCCGAAGCTCTACTACCATTAACAAAAAAGAATTGTCGCAATAAATATGGAAAGACTCCTTTGCATATAGCCGCCGAACATGGTCAAATGAAGATTGTAGAATTTCTTCTTGAAAAGGGAGCTAATCCAAATACCCGTGACAATCTTGGTAGACTTCCTTTTCACAGCGCCGCTTTTGGAGGTGACTTAGACATAGTAAAGCTTTTAAAGCAGGATGTCATTGATATTGCCGATGATTTTGGAAGAAGCGCTCTTTTTTCTGCTATCCCTAATAATCATAAACATGTTTTAGAGTACTTAATTCAACATGGGGCAGATCCCAATTTACGTGGTATCGACGGACTACTTCCTTTGCATTATGCTACAAGCTGTGGAGTGCTAGACTTAATGGAATTATTTGTACCTTTGCTTAAATTTCCTGATGATATTAATGTCCAAACCCATGCTGGGGTGTCTGTTTTAAGCTGTGCTGCGAGGAATAACAGGGCTATCGTGGAATTTTTATTGAGAAAAGGTGCTCGAATAGATCTCGCAGATAAAGAGGGTAAATTGCCCATTCATTTCGCAGCAGAGAATAGAAATACAGAGGCCTTTGAACTTTTAATTCCTAATGATATTAATGTTCAAGATGCTTATGGAAGAACTGCATTAAGTTTTGCTGCTCAATATCCTAAAGAAGAGTCCATAAAATGGTTATTAGAACATGAGGCTGATAAAAATATTCCAGATAAAAAAGGACGATTGCCTTTTCATTACGCAGCTAAAATGGGATATTCAAATATTCAAGAACTCGCACCTATTGATATCGACATTCAAGACAATAAAGGAAGAACTGCTCTCAGTTCTGCAACTTATAGAAACGTAAGGACTGTTAGACAGCTATTAGAGCTCGGTGCCAATGAAAATATTCCTGATAAACAGGGTAATCTTCCTCTTCACCGTGCAGCTTTAAATGTAAATAAAGAGTGCTTGGATATGTTGTCCGACTTTTATAAGGACATTGATGTAAAAGGTCAAAATGGGCGTACAGCTTTAAGTTTTGCCACAGTTAGAGAAGATGATGACCCTGAGCTAATTGAGCTTCTTTTACAAAAGGGAGCTAAAGCGCATCTAGCTGATAAAGATGGCAATACTCCCCTTCATTATATTGCATCCACACCCCATGTAAATATGATGCGATCTCTTATCAACAATTTGACTAAAGAGCAGATCCATCTTAAAAATATACAAGGCAAAACAGCCTATATGCTTGCAGAAGAAGCAGGTCAAAATGAGATTTTGCAGGAATTAGATCAGGCCCTTGAAGAGTTGGATCGGGCCCCTGTCTAAATCATAGACGTTTGGAATGCTCTAAACGATTTTAACGCAGAGGCGGTGACTCGAAGAGACGCAAAGAGGGGTTGGTAATATTCATATTGCTTTTATAGCCTCTCTGCGTCCCTCCGTCTCACCGCCTCTGCGTTGATCATTAGACCTCATTTGTTGCCGCTCGGAATATTTTTCTAATTCTGTTTTTCGCGCAAGTTTGAACGATTGCTGGCTATTTAACAAGTCACCATTAGGCATTATAGGAGGTAGAACTGACCTTACCACCCGTTCCTGTCCAATTGGTATGGAAAAATTTTCCCCGAGGCTGGTCAATGCGCTCATAAGTGTGGGCTCCAAAATAATCCCGTTGTGCTTGAAGGAGATTTGCAGGCAAGTTAGCGCTTCGATAGCCGTCGTAATAGGTAAGTGCTGTATTCATACATGGCGACCATATCCCCATCTCAGCTGCTTTGGAAACTACACTTCGCCAGCCCGCTTGATTTTTTTCAAGGGCATTTTTAAAAAAATCATCCAGTAGAAGATTTTTCAAATTAGGATTTTTTTGATACGCGTCTTTAATATTATTAAGAAATTTACTTCGAATAATGCAGCCTCCACGCCACATTAGAGCTACACCTCCAAGATTCATCTTCCAATGATATTCTTTAGCCGCTTGTTGCATGAGCATAAATCCTTGCGCATAACTGACAATCTTAGAAACGTAAAGCGCTTGTCTAATGCTTTCTGCAAAGGCCTGTTTATCTCCTTGAAACTTAATCTGAGGACCCGCTAAAACCTTGCTCGCCTCTACACGCTCTTCTTTGAGAGCAGATAAACATCGCCCAAAGACAGCTTCACTAATTAATGTTAAAGGCATACCCAGATCAAGTGCATTGATAACAGTCCATTTTCCTGTGCCTTTTTGACCTGCCACATCGAGGATTTTATCTACTAAAGGAGTATCATCTTCATCTAAATGTTTGAAGATAGAGGCTGTTATTTCGATCAAATAGCTATTCAATTCGGTTTTATTCCATTGGGAAAATAGATAGGCAAGCTGATTATGATCCATTCCCAAACAGTTTTTTAGAAGATTATAGGCTTCACCGATTAACTGCATGTCACCATATTCAATCCCATTGTGCACCATTTTTACATAATGACCTGCACCTTCATCTCCAACCCAGTCACAGCAAGGTTCATTATCGACCTTAGCGCTAATCGCCTGGAAAATATCCTTAACTAAAGGCCAAGCTTCTGGATTGCCTCCAGGCATGATCGATGGACCATGTCGAGCTCCTTCCTCACCCCCTGAAATACCTGTACCAATAAACAGGATACCCTTTTCTTTAAGGAATTGCATCCGTCGAGTCGTATCTGTAAAAAGACTATTTCCCCCATCGATAATGAGATCGCCCGGTTCTAGATAGGGTAGCAGTTGGTTAATGTTGTCATCCACGGGTGTACCAGCTTTAATCATCAGCATAATTTTTCTTGGTCTTTTGAGAACCTTGCACAATTCTTCAAGCGAATGCGCACCGATAATCTTTGTACCTTTGGCAGGACCTTTAAGAAAATCGTCAATCACAGAATGTGTGCGATTGTATACTGCGACAACAAATCCATGATCGTTCATATTAAGTGCAAGATTTTGGCCCATGACAGCCAAACCCATGAGACCAATATCGGCTTGAGTCATAAAAATTCCTTTTTTTTAAAATCTAACTTCACTTTAATGAGATTGTCAAAGATTGTAAAGAAGAACTCAGAGTCAAAGGGACGAAAAGGACCTAATGGACTCTTCTGACTCCTGGATAGGGACTCCTGACTTCTTCTTTAAAAGCGTCCTCGGCGCGATTCGAACGCACGACCTGTTGCTTAGGAGGCAACCGCTCTATCCTACTGAGCTACGAGAACATCATGCTATTTTATTTATCGTTTAAAAATGTTTGAATACCTCTAGCAATGCCCCAAGCTACATTCTTAACATAAGAAGGCTCTTTAATCTTATCCATTTCATTTTCATTTGTCAAAAAGCCTCCTTCGACGAGAACCGCCGGCATTGATGTTTCACGGATAACAGCAAAATTGCCATGTTTGACACCACGAGATTTAGCACCGGTTATCTTTGTGACATGGGTTAATATAGCGGAAGCCAACTTACGAGAAGTCGTGGAACGATTTTTATTTTCATCTGACTTATAATAAAAGACTTCTACACCTTCGGCTTTTTTTGCAGGAGCTGAATTATAATGAACACTGACAAACAGATCAGCTCTGCGTTCATTTGCAAATTCAGCTCTTTGTTGTAGGGGGATAAACTCATCTTTAGAACGGGTCATCAGTGTCTGATAGCCCATTTTTTGTAGAAAATCGTTCAAAGCACGTGCAGTGATCAAATTGAGAGACTTCTCATGATATTTTGGGTCGGAATCTGAGTGAGTGCCTAAGTCATCGCCACCATGGCCCGCATCAATCACGATCAGAATTTTTTTGATGCTATACTGCGGACGTTTTTTCATGCTGAAATGATCGGGATTAAGATAACGACGCGAGGGTAATCTTCGAATAGAATCATTAGGCTGATAACTATAGGCCGAAAATGTGATTAATAATAATAAGGTTGTAGTAAAAACAATATATTTTATCATAAGCCTATTTTGGTAATGAACATAACTGGATAGCAATTTTTCTATCATCAAAATCAACTGTTTTATGGGCAAAAACCTGATAGGTTTCGTGGCCTTTTCCCGCAATAAGAATAATATCATTCACAGTGGCCATCTGAATAGCTTTTTTGATAGCTTCACGCCGATCAATTTCTACAATCCAATTACTCTTACTGAATCCTTTTATGATTTCCTTACAAATCCCTTGAGGATCTTCTGAACGAGGATTGTCGGAGGTAACGATACAAAAATCGGAAAATTCTTCAGCAGCTTTGGCCATCTTAGGGCGCTTAAAATGATCTCTATCTCCACCACAACCAAAAACCGTAATGATCTTTCCTTTTTTTATTTCTTGAAGGCATTCTAAAACGTTTATCAAGGCATCATCAGAATGAGCAAAATCTACAAAAATATTCAATCCCAGGTCATTCGGTACAGGTTCGAGACGTCCGGGCACAGGAGGAAAGGAGGATAAAATCTGTGCAAGTTTCTCTAAAGGTTCCCCCCTAGTTAATCCTACAGCAATAGCTGCCAAGCAATTATAGACATTAAAACGCCCCACAAGAGGACAACGACATTCGACCTCTTGACCTTTATAGCATATGCTAAAATGTGTTCCTGATGAACTTAATCGGATGTCCTTTGCTCGTAAGGTAGCCGGCGAATGGAGACCATAGGTTAAGATTTTGGAACGACAATTCTGCAAGATTTTTTCATGCCAACGATTATCGCTATTGATGATGGCTGTTTTGGCACAGCCTAAATGCTCAAACAACTTTTGCTTAGCTAAATAATAGTTATCCATTGTCTGATGGTAGTCCAGGTGATCCAGGCTGAGATTAGTAAAGATACCCACATCATATTCAATATTCTGAACGCGTCCTTGATCAAGTGCGTGGGAGGTAACCTCCATAACCGCAGCTTTACACCCTTGCAACACCATTTCTCGCAGCATTTTATAATTGCTGATGACATCGGGTGTTGTTCGAGTTGCTTGATAGCGTTGCTTCCCAATAACATACTCGATCGTGCCAATGAGTCCACAAGAAAGGCTTAACTGTTCCAATAAGTATTTGATCAGAAAAGAGGTTGTTGTCTTACCATTTGTGCCGGTAATGCCTACCATAAAAAGATCTTTGCTGGGAAACTGATAGTAATGTGCAGCCAGCATACTTTCAATAGCAGATATATCCGGATGAATCACCTGTGTTACATCGCGTAAAGAAGGATCAAAGATATCGGTGAGAATTGCTGTTGCACCCGCAGAAATAGCCTCTGGAATATATTGGGCTCCATCATCCACACGCCCTTTTTTGGCCACAAATAAATTACCCGGGGCTACAACTTTTGAATTTGCACAGAGACCCGTAATAATGACATCTTTGGACCCCCTAACCTCTTTTACAGAGATCCCTTTTAATAATTTTTTTAGTTTCATCTAGGCATCAACTTAGATTAATTAATTTTTCTTGGTTTCTTTGTTATTCCATTTTTCGTACATTTCTTTCAACTCTTGAATTTCCTTTGCCCAGTCGGCTTTTTGACCATCGCGTCTGGGGTCTCCAATGGGGTAGCCATAGGGATCATCAGGAGCAATGCCAATATAGGCTAAAGATCGTTTTGCTATTTCGCGAAAAATAGGTGCGCAACAGGTCCCTCCATGATGCTTAAGGCCAATACCGGCTTCATATCCATATTCTGGTTCATCGAGAGTGACAATCAATACGAAAGCAGGATGTTTAGCAGGCGAAAACCCTACAAAACTAGGGGTGTAAACTACTTCGGAATAGGCGCCATTAATTAGCTTTTTTGGTGTACTGGTTTTGCCTGCTTCTGTGTATCCCGGAACATCGGCACGCCTCGCGGTACCTCCAATTTTTGTTGTGTACTTCAAACATTTTACCATCTCATCGCAATATTCTTGTCCTAACACATGTTGAAATAGTTGACACCGTTCCGGCTGAGTATTATCTAGGAGAATCGTTTGAGTACCATCTTCATTATTATTAACTATCTTACGGACGAGTGTGGGTTGAACAAGAAAACCGCCATTCACAAAAACAGCGAAAGCCCTTAGCATTTGAAGACTGGTGACCTGAATATTATGTCCAAAAGCTAGTGAACAGGGTGTGGAGATAGACCATTCGTCTTTGCCATTGGGATGTTTTTTTCCTGGTGTGGGAACCACACCCGCACTTTCAGCGGGAAGTTCCAGGTGAGTTTTCGAACCAAAACCAAATGTTTCCGTTATATTGTCTCGTATAAATGGAGGCCCAAGTCGTTCCACAACCTTATCTAGTAAGCGTGCTGGATAAATATTAGAGGATTTTTGAATCGCCATCTGCATATTTAAATAGTAATGTAGATGGGTATCGGTTAAAGGTTTGCCACGACCTTTGAAAAAACTATTAGATGTCGGCATCATCGCTTTTGGATCAAATAATGCTGTTTCTCCCCGTGCAAGCAGTTCTGCATTAGCTTTTAGGGCAATTGTAACAGAAATGGCCTTAAAGATAGAACCCGGCTCGATTGTATCTGTTAAAGCTTTTACTTTTGTATGCTCAATAAGTTTGGGATCATTGAAATATTCTTGATAATTTGGAGGATAAAAATAAGGGTATTGAGCCAAGGCCAAGATTTCTCCCGTATAGGGATTCATCATGACGGCCCAACCTGCTACTGCTTTAGCATTTTTTACACCCTTTTCTAATTCTTCTTCTGCAATAGCCTGAAGACAGTGATTAATTGTTAAATAGACATCAGCGCCATTTTGGGGTTTAGCAATCACTTCTCCGGTTTCAAAGGCATTTCTAGGCGAACGCATTAAGCGTCTTTTACCCATTTTTCCTCTTAGAAAATGGTCAAAAAAGAGCTCTAACCCTCCCGTAGGAATGGCCTGCTTCGTCACTTCATCTTTTTGGTTCTGCACGGTATGTAAAACCTGTCCCAAAAGATTTCCAAAAGGATAAGAGCGCTGGTAATCATTGACGAAAAAAAGAGCATTTCTCGGAATTTTATATTTTTTTGCATAAGGAAGCCACCAATCCAAAATCTTATCGCGAATATCTTTATCAAGCCACATGGCCAATTTTCGATTGCGGCTCTTATATTCGAATTGCGCGCGCAAATGGGGCTGTTCCTTTTCAGTACTATTGAGAAGAGCAATTAAATTGTCAGCGATCTCTCTCTGACGATGCTCTGGGATTGAATCAGGATCCACATGCAGATGAAATTTAAGAATATCGAAGACAAAAGCCTGTTCTATTTCAGGATGTCCTCTTTTGATGCTGCTGTTCGAAATAAAACGGCCCCGTAAAAAGGGTTCATTGATTATAAAGTAATGCTGTCTATTGGCTATTTTTGTCCAGTTGTCACCTTCAATAATTTGAATTTTATAAAATCGAGCCACTAACAGTGAAAACAAAAAAACAATAAAAACAGCTACAAACATAAGTCTTTTGCGATCTTTTAGTTCAGGCCTAGAAGTCATGGCAATTCCTTTCTGACCCGTTTATAGGTAGCAAGTCGGGTTTCAAATCTGAAAAGTCCTTGCCCGGAATAGGATTGGGAAGTGGTAAGATAATAACATCTTGGCTGTAACCAAAATTTAGGCTACAAAATTCAGGCATGTTCATAATTTCCATCAAATGGATTGGGCTTTCAAAAGAATCAATCTCATATTTTAGACGATTGTTCTCCTCTTGGATACGGCGGATATTTTTCGTCATTGAAGGGATGGCTAGCCTAAGTTCAGTAAGTTCATTGTGTTTAAAAATATAAGCATAAAGACTAAATCCAGTGATAAGGATACAGATAAAAATTTTTATAAACAGACTTTTAGGAAGGTTATTCATATTTTTTCAATAACTCTTAACTTTGCACTCCGGCTGCGCGGATTTTTCATCCTCTCATTCTGACTTGGGCAAATCGGTTTCTTAGTGATCATTTTGGCTTCAGGATTCTTGTCCAAAAACATTCCACCTATACCGGAGGTGCTAAACTTATCGCTTGCAGTAAAACGAAAAAAATTTTTCACAATGCGATCTTCCAAACTATGAAAAGTGATGACGGCTAACCTTCCCATAGGGGCTAATAGCGCTAGGGCATCAGGCAAAACATTTTCTAACACCTCAAGTTCACGATTGACTGCTATACGTAAAGCTTGAAATACAAGAGTCAAAGGGTTAATTCCCTTTTTTGCCTTATATTTTAAAACCGGTGCTAGGACATCGACTAGGTCTTGAGTTGTCTTTAAGGGATTTTGTTCACGTCCTTTGACTATAGTACGGGCAGCAGTACGCCATTGTTTCTCTTCGCCAAATTCACGAAAAATTTTGCCTAATTCTTGCTCGGACCAATCATTTACAATCTCTTCAGCTGTTAAAATTTGAGAAGGATCCATGCGCATATCTAGAGGTCCTGTTTTGGAAAAACTAAAGCCTTTTTCGGCTACATTAAGCTGCATAGAGGATACTCCAAGATCAAGAAGCATCCCGTCAACAGACTCTATTTTCCTACTGGCAAGATGGGATTTCATATCGATAAAATTGGATTTAATAAGAGAAATTTTGTTTTCCCAGCGTTTTAAACGTGCTTTTGCAATTGATAATGCACTTGGATCCTGATCGAACCCTATGAGGCATTCAATCTCAGGATGAGTCTTCAAGAGTGCTTCTGCATGGCCTCCCGCTCCTAGAGTAGCATCTACAAAAAAGCGAATAGATCGGTCTTCGAAGTAGCCTAAAAATTCCGATAAAAGAACAGAATCATGGGGAAAAGTCATCATATTAACCATCAAACCTGGAGGAAATCATCTGCTCTTTGATAAAAAAAATCAATCCTGTTACAATATCTATGTGGGGTCTTGTCTATTATGCGCTTGTATTGTTTTGATAGGCAAGGGTAATATACATATTTAAGAGTAGCTTATGACAACCATTGATAAATTAGATATAAGTGTTTACAATCTTTATGCAATTCGCACAAAGATGATTGAACAGATCAATCAGCAGTTGCGTCTTGATCAAGCTGCCTCTATTCCCCCCCATATTCTGGTTTTAGACATCTATCCTAAACTCACAGAGCTTGATATTTTATTAGGAATCGTCCCTCTTTTTACGCCTTGGGCTTACTTTTTTCCACCTCCTAGATTTCGATTTATGCGTCGATCCCCTTTTTCTTATAGGGTGATTCCAAGCCTAGGGACCTATGATGAACAAGACGAAAAAGAACAAGAATTGGATAATATTGCTTGTAGTACATCTGATGAAGTACAAGAAAAAGAGACATTAAAAAGTTGTTTTCGTGAGATCGAAAAGCTGAATAATTGGCTTAGCTTTATTATGGGCAGAGTAGGCCAATTTCTTCAAGGATGATCATGAGCAAAATCAATTGGCGTGAATTGCTAGGATGGTCAGATGAAATCTTAGAAGAAATGCGCACCACAGGATATGCCTACATTCGCCAAGGAAAGTATGATATAGCCTTGCCTTTTTTTGAGGCTCTCTGTGTTTTAGATCCGGAAAGTGCTTACGATGCTCAAACTCTTGGTGCCATTTATTTGCAGACAAATAACCCAGCCAAGGCTTTAAAATGTTTTGATAAAGCCTTAAAGATCGAAGGGGATCACGCACCTACCTTGCTGAATTTAGCCAAAGCCCTATTTATGTTAGGCAAAAAGGAAGAGGGCTTAAAATTGGCTAATATTCTTAAAAATGAACCCAATCTAGCCATTTCAAACATGGCAAAAGCGCTTATCCTTGCACACAGTTAAAGAAAAGTTTTTTTACCCTTTACCCTTCACCTTTTACCCTTTATATTTTTTATCCCTTCATCCTTTAGCTTTAACCCTTTTTTCTTGGAAGTAATCAAAAAAATGCTTACAAGAAAAATAACTATATATCTAATTGCCTGCTATGATCGACACACTTTCCACGATTTTAAACAAAACTTTAAAAAACTTCACTTTTCGTCAGCGTTTTCTTTTTTTTGCTATGATTTTTATCCTTTGTTTACCTTTTCCTTTTTATTGGTTAATAGAAGGGCAAAATCTCTATATTGAAAGTGCAGATTATTTTCTACATTTATGGGAAAATAAAAAAAATGAGAGTAGAAATTTTAAAGAAGAAGATCTTTTTACAGAAAGGTTTCTTGAAAAGCTTAGAATAGAAACTCAAGATGGGCCAGTAAATGTCAATTTATTTCCTGAAAACCAAACTATTAATTCTCTCTTATATGAATTATATCGTATTTCTGCATCGATGGCCAGATTATACTTATTAGACATAGGAAAAGAAAACACCAAAGACAATTATAATAAACAGTTTGATCTTTATTTATTTAGTTTAATTGAAGATATCAACAACATCAAAAACAAACTTAACAGCGACATTAAATCACAATTATTAATTAATAAAATTGAATTACCAAACAAACAATATATAACTTTTTATATTAATAACTTAACTAATATTCTAAATAATATTAAAACTCATTCTATTAGTCAATTTCAAGTCAGTGAACTATTGAATGAAAATAAAAAGATAGTTGATAGTCTGATTACTTTTGGTATTTCATATAATCAATCGAATAAAACATGGCATCAACTCATTAGAAATGTTTGTATCGTGAGTATTCTTATTGCGCTTAGTACAGTGTTTTTTTACATTTTTTTCCATGTGTTAACTAGCCATTTTCTTGAACTTGAAAATCATATTAAAGCCTTATCCAAAGGAAAATTTAAGAAGTGTTTTTGTTCTGATGCAGAGGATGAATTTGGTGAGGTTGGAAAAGCCTTTGATACAATGGCCCAAACAATCCAACCTGTTGTTGGGGAACTTCAACATTTAGGAAGAAAACTGACTGAATCCATTAAACAGGTAGGACAATCAACCACTGAACAAAATAAGAGCTTTCTTGAAGATGAAAATAAAATTAAAGAGGCTGAGGATTATACAAACACAATTACGAGTCGAACACAAATTTTAGCTAAGTTAATGAATGAATTAAGTATAGGATTTCAGCAAAACACTATGTCACAAACAGCTAAGAATACTCTGGAAAAAATGCGGTTGATGATTTCCTCATTAACGACTCGCTCGGCAAATATTTTGCAGCATTTAATAAATTTAAAAAATAGACTAGAAAGTAACAATGAGCTTTTTATCTTTTTATATAATGTTAGTAATCAGGCATCGCTTCTTTCTCTTAATTCAGCCATTGTCACAGCGAATATTATCAATAACAAACAGAGTTTTATCAAAATATCTTCAGAAATTAAACGCTTTGCTGACAAAACAGCTTTATCATCATTTGATATTCAGAAAATTGTAAAAGGAATCATTTTAAGAGTTGATAATATCTGTAATGATGCTAACAGATTTTTAAATGAACTTAATGAAAGTATTGAGAAACTCAAAAAAATTGAAAAACATTTAAGTCAAATGACCATACAAGCAAAAGATCAAACTGAGAAATTTCAAAGAGTCAATAAAATTATGCAGCGTCAAGCTCAGATTGCTGAAGAACTCAAAAAAAATCTAAATAATTTGAGTACTGTATCCCATGAGAATAGAGTTCAAAATGATGCTGTCTTGCAGACTATCAAAGAATTGAGTCAAACTGCTGAAAGGTTGCAGATTGTTTTAAATCAATTTTTTCGTCCTAAACATAACCAAAAAAAATTATTAAGGTTGCAGAAGGATGAATCGAAAATCCTCACTTAAAGCATATCTTTTGCGAATCGATTTTTCTAAAAAAGTCATTTTTATTCTTGGCATTTGCATTTTTGCAGCATTTATTTTAGTAAGCACTGTTTTGCTCACATATCATGATTTAACAAATCTCCTTGAAAAGCAGATCAGCGGATTAGAGTATCACAAAAAAATCATGTCCATCAATGAGGTTGTCCTTCAATTCCAGGATGCGCTTTACAAGATAAGCAGTGAAAAAAAAGCATCACTGGAATCTCAATTGGAAACCGCTAATGTTCAACTTTTATCAATTGTTAACGGATTAGAAAGTTATATCAGAAAGAGAGAAAGAGAATATTCTACTTTTTATCTCAAGTTAATAAAAGATTCTTATGAAAATTTTTATTCTGAATTAAGGGCTCTCCAATCGGACAATAAAGAGTTAAGTATGTATGACTTAAGAAGATTATTAACAAACATGGAGAACCATCTTATGTCCTTTTTGGACATAATAAATAATATATTTAATTTACAACTTTACACCAATAAAAATACTGGAATTCAACTGACCTTGATTCTCAATGATCTTCCCTCTTATCAGTATTATCTCGGGCAACTTTTATCTCTCAATGTCGATTCATTTTCTGCCAAAGACCAAGAAGAGACCCTTATTTATCAAACTCTAGTCGATCAAAATTTGAAAAGGATCTCAAATTTAAGTCAATTTACTTTAGAAAATGAAATGGATGCAAAAACGACTGAAACCCTTGCACAGTTTTTGACATTAGCGACTCATTTTTCGCATTCTTTATCTTCAACAATTCATCACGGAAGCGTTTTAAAAAACTCGTGGCAAGAACTTCAAGCCATAGGCACTCAAGTTATTTATCAGAGTCATGAACTTTACGATCAATTTTTTCAAAAGCTTAAAATATCTTTATCGGAAGAGCTTTATCATTACTATCGTCGTATAGTTATAAGCAGCCTTCTATTTATTCTGGGAACCCTAGCAGTACTTATTCCTTATTTAGCTAAAGTCTTCAGAAGACCACTTACTGAGTTAAAAACGGCTATTGAAAAATTGACAGCAGGCGATCTTTCTGTGCGCATTCCCATTCTTTATACTGATGAAGTAGATAAAGTATCGAAATCTTTTAATGAGACTGCTGAAGTTTTTGAATACATAATGCATGAAGCGGATTCATTCGCAAACCAACTGTCTCAGTATTCCTCAGAAATTTTTTCAAAGGCAAAAAGACTAGAAGAGAATTTGGGCAACAAAGAAAAACATATTCAGGCGATCACGCAAAATTCAAAAGATATTTTTAAAAATGTTCGCGATTTCTCCTATAGTTTGGACGAAGTAAGTAATACTATAGATTACACTGTCAAACAGGTGAACTTGAGTCGAGAAAGTTTAGGCGAACTCGAGATAATTATGCAACAAATGGTCGCCTCAGCAAATCATACAGTTGCAGCCCTGTCCACTATAAAATCCGAGATTGCCAAAATCACTCAAGTCATTAATACTTTGGTACTTATTGCAGATCAAATCAATCTTCTTTCCCTTAATACGGCCATACGTGCAAGCAAAACAGGGGTACAAAAGTTAGGATTTGCAGTCATAGCCGATAAGATATGTGAATTGGCAGATCAGACAGCCTATGCTACTCTAGATATGGAACATAACGTCCAACAAACCCTTTCTGTAGTACCCGAAATTGTTCATGATATTGATCAATTTGGACAAGAGATTAATGGCGCTCTGGAAGATTCTATTTCGGTATGGGAGCAGTTTAAACAGCTGCTGATGATCACTCAAACTCAGATAGTTTCTTTTCAAACAATAAATAAAGGTATGCAAGATCAAGAAGAGAAAACTGCTGATATTGACAAAACGATTTATGATTTAATCATTTCTTCAAAAAAAACTACAACTTCTGTGCGAAGCTTATATATAGAAATTGAATATTTGTATAATTCCATCAAAAATCTTCAAGATATGACGAGCAGGTACATGGAAAGTTCTAAATAGCTTGCATCTCAATAAAATTATGATAAAATGAAGTTCAACTTCAAAATATCCTAAATTTATGTATCATCGTCTCCTTACAAGTGAACTCAAAAAGCTCATTAAACAATATCCAATTGTCACAATCATAGGCCCACGCCAATCAGGAAAAACAACTCTAGTATGTAGTATATTTCCCGAAAAGCCCTATGTGAATTTAGAGACTCCCGATGTTCGAGAACTAGCTGAGTATGATCCACGTGAATTTTTAGCGAGATATCCCGACGGGGTCATACTTGATGAGATCCAGCGTGTTCCCAAACTACTTTCCTATATTCAACCGATTGTTGATCAGATTCAAAAAAAAGGAATGTATATCTTAACAGGCAGTCATCAGTTGGAATTACATCAAGCTATTTCACAATCTCTAGCTGGACGAACAGCTCTTTTGACATTACTACCCTTAAGTCTTGTCGAGCTAGCAGAAGCAGGAATTGAACTCTCATTAGATGAGACCCTTCTAAAGGGTGGATACCCTAGAGTCTATAAGGATCAGCTCGACCCGACGCAAGCTTATCGTAATTATTTTCAAACCTATATAGAACGCGATCTTCGACAATTGATTCATCTTAAAGATCTCACACAATTTCAAAGATTTATTCGACTGTGTGCGGGGCGAATAGGCCGACTGCTTAACTTAGAAAGTTTAGGAAATGACATTGGCGTTTCGTCGCATACAGTCAAACATTGGCTCTCAATTTTAGAAGCATCCTTCGTTATTATACGACTACAAACCTATCATGAAAATTTTGGAAAAAGAATAATTAAATCCCCTAAATTGTATTTTACTGATGTTGGCATTGCAAGTTATCTCTTAGGTATTGAAAATTCAACTCAAATGTCACGTGATCCCTTGAGAGGCAATCTTGTGGAAAATTTGGTATTTTTGGAACTTACTAAATCAAGACTCAATCAGGGTTTAGAGCCTCAACTTTATTACTTTCGAGATACTCAGGGTCATGAAGTGGATTTTATTTTTCAATCCGGAAGAGAACTGATCCCCATAGAAGTTAAAGCTGCCAAAACATTTAATAAAGAATTCTTCAAAAATTTATACTTTTTTAAGACACTAGTTGAAGAGCGCTGTCCAAAAGGATTTTTGATTTATACTGGAGATCAAGAACAAAGAGTTGGATCCTTTGAAGTATTGAACTATCAGCATTCTTTTCGTGTTAATTCTTCTCGAGCAGTTTCTTAAGTGTCTTTACGACTCTTTCTACATCTTCTGGGCAAAGGTCATAATAAAGAGGTAAAGAAAGTGCTTGGGCATAATAGGCTTCCGTTTCGGGAAAATACTCACTAATTTCCCCACACATTTTTTTAAAGTAGGGGTGTTGGTAAAGAGGAATATAATGGACTTGAGTACCAATATTTTTTTCGCGCAATTTTTGCATAACCTCTGAACGATTCGTCTTGTATGCTTCAAAATCAATTTGAACCACACATAAGTGATAAGCTGTGTGTAGGTCATAGGTTTCTGAAAACATCCGAATATGAGGGATATCTTTGAGTAAATCTCGATACAACTTTATTAAATCCCGTCGCTTGCTAATACGCTCATCCAACCGCTCCATTTGGCTCAAACCTAAAGCGGCTTGAAATTCTGTAAAATTGTAATTTCCTGAAAGATCATGTACTTCGTAATACCAGGGTGCTGGTTCACCTTGCAAATATTGTTGCTCTTTTTCTATACCGTTGTTTCTAAAAAGTCTAAGGCGATGATAGAGGGTTTCTTCATTGGTCGTTACCATCCCTCCTTCTCCTGTGGTAATGGTTTTTGCTGGGTGGAAGCTAAAAACTGTCATATGGCTCCAAGCACAAGATCCTACTCTATCTCCTGTTGGGTAATTTGACCCCAGCGCATGAGCCGCATCTTCAATGAGCACAACATCCGGATTTTGAATCATCTTATCAATGGCCTGCATGTCGACTGCTATACCAGCAAAATGAACTGGAGCAACGACCATACGACCACGAGACAAAGGTTGTGAGAGTGTGTATTCCAGTTGGGACAAATCCAAATTTCCGGAATTTCTATCAATATCTAAAAAAATAGGTGTTGAACCTCGTAAAACAGCTCCTGCAATTGTGGCAACATAAGTATTGGGAGTCGTAATTAATTTATCTTGCGGTTTGAGATTAGCCGCAAAGTATGCAGCCGCAAGGGCTGAGGAACCACTATTAAAAGCCACTGCATATTTGGCATGGCAATATTGAGCTATGGTCCTTTCAAATGCTTCAACGATTGGACCTCGTGTAATAATATCGCTTTCTAAAGCTTTCGTAACCCCTCTAATATCGCGTGAGTCAAGGCTAGGCTTTGCATAAGGCAAAAAAATTTCTTCTGTCATAAAAAAATCCTAAAGGGGAAAAGTTAAATGGTAAGAAGGAAAGTGTAAAGCAAAAAATACACAAAATCCTGCAAAATGGAACTTCCATTAAAAATCCTGAATAGCTGATGATACAATAAATAACTTAAAATGGAGTCTGTCTCTATGAATTCAGATTTACTTTACCCACCTCAATTATCCTCTCTGGCGCAAAGACTTTATACTTCACAAGATTCTTTGCCCAATGATCCTTTTTCTGCAATTTTGGATGAATCCATTCAAGCATTCCATTCCAAATATAGAGAACATATGAAAGGTTATGTTGAAGCCACTATGAAACGAACAACCCTTCCTGAACAGGGTCTTTATGTTCTCCAGGAAACACGTTTAAAAGGTCAGGTATTTCATCCTAACTTTCCGCATGCTTGGCGCACTGAAAGCACCGGCGGCTATTACATTCGATGGAATAATAAAGGCATTGTTCTTAACCCTGGACCCTATTTTCTCGATTATTTTCATCAATTAGGATTACATATCAAAGATATTGATATTATTATCGTATCGAGAGCTAATCCCAATGCTTATGCAGATATTAAGGATATTCATTACTTAAATGCACAGGTCAATAAGCTAAGTTCGGAATTGCAGATTATTCATTACTATTTAATCCAAAGCGCCTATGAGGTACTTTCCCCAATTCTAAAGCCCCATTTTAGAGAGGAAAGAAATACAATACACCCTTTGGAATTCTTTATTGATTCTCCTGAAGTGGAAAAAATTGAGATAGCTTCAGGTGTTAAACTGCACTATTTTTCAAATGAAAGAAATCCTCCCACAACTTCTTTATCCCACCCAATCACAATGCCTCTCTCCTTAGGTATACGAATGGATTTTATCCATAATGATCATGCCCCTGTTCATTTAGGATATGTCAGTGGGACGAACTGGTCCCCCTTTCTTGCGAATGATCTCCTTGATTGCGATTTACTTATAACAGGTTTTGGCCATACATCATCCGATGACTATAAAAAAATACAATACAATGAAGATAGTCTGGGATATTTTGGATGTTTTACATTATTAGAAGAGCTTAGACCAAGATTGATGCTCTGTACGGAATTTGATGGTCGGGATGGAGACATTCGTTTAGATATCATCAAAAAAATGCGACAGGAATATGTCTGCACAGATGCTGAAAAAAATGCACCCTGCATTCTACCAGGGAGTACAGGACTGTTTGTTGATCTTAAAAGTTTCAAAATTCTCTGTTCTTCCACACAGTGTCCCATCGATCTTGAACATATTCGTGCTGTTAAAACCGGAAGACCCTTCCAACCATTTTTGTATCTTTCCTCAAATTGCTGGGCATAACAAATTGAACTTCTTATTTTGGAGTGTGGTAACTTGTTACCGATTTCTTAAAGGTCGACTTGTCGATCCCCGCGACAAGTCGCGGTTTACCAAAGCGGTGACAAGTCACCGCACTCCAAAAACGGTCCTTTTGTTCGAAAGTCTATAATTCTTTGTTTTGTGATGCAAGATCTTAAAATCCATGATTTAAGAATTCAACTGGCTCCAATTTTATTATGTAATTCTCTGATAATGAATAGATTATCTCAAAGTAAGAAGATGTTTTATACTTTTCGATAAGATTTTTTTTCGGCAAGTGATTTTGATTTTCAGCGATTTAATGCCAAAGAAAAAAATTGATCGATAATTTCCTTGCAGGCAAAGAAGGTAAATGGTAGCTTGTTCGAACGAAATAGCTCCAGACTAAGTTGTGGAAACGTTGTTCATAACCTGAATAGAAGGTTTTATAGGTTGTTTTTGAAATTTTTTTATCCTCATTTGCGCTATGACAGTTAACTTTATCATTAAGGAAAGAAAACTATGACCGTTCTTGAAATAATTGATATTTGGACACAATTTTTAGCATGTGTAAAAGTCAAATGTTCAGCAACTGCTTTTGGCAATTGGCTTTCTCCTATAAGAGTGCTAGAAGTTTCTAATGAAGAAATTACATTAGAAATTCCTAATATTTTTGTTAAAGAGTATCTTATTTCCAACTTCCATAAAGAACTCTGTGCTTTTCTGCCTGTCAATGCATTGGGAGAACCGGCTATTCACTTCAAGGTAGCAACTCCCACAAAAAAAACTGCCGTAGCGAAGATTCCCGTTTCACCTACTGAAGAAAAAAAATCTCAAAACTCAATTTACGAAGTCAAGCTTAACACTAATTACCGTTTTGAAACCTTTATAGAAGGTCCTGCAAATCAATTTGTCAAATCAGCTGCTATTGGCATTGCTACACGTCCAGGCCAATCCTACAACCCTCTATTTATCCATGGAGGCGTGGGTCTTGGCAAAACCCATATTCTACATAGTATCGGACATTATATTCGAGAGCATCACAAAAAACTCCGCATGCAGTGTATCACTACAGAGGCTTTTATTAATGACCTTGTCGATAATTTACGCAATAAATCTGTGGATCGTATGAAAAGGTTTTATCGTTCCGATGTGGATATTCTTCTGGTCGATGATATTCAGTTTTTGCAAAACCGTCTTAACTTTGAAGAAGAATTCTGCAACACCTTCGAAACCCTAATTAACCAAAATAAACAGATCGTTATCACTAGTGACAAGCCTCCTTCCCAACTCAAACTTTCAGAACGAATGATAGCTCGTATGGAATGGGGTCTAGTTGCCCATATTGGCGTACCTGAACTTGAAACACGCGTGGCTATTCTTCAGCATAAGGCGCAGCAAAAGGGCTTAAATCTTCCGAATACGGTAGCCTTTTTTATCGCTGAGCATATTTATAACAATGTACGCCAGCTTGAGGGCGCTATCAATCGTTTAAGTGCTCAAAGCCGTCTTATGGATCTGAATATCACGGAAACATTTGTCGAACAAACACTCCGTGAAATGCTGCAGCATGCACCTCAGCAAAAAATCAGTGTAGAACAAATTCTAAAAAGTGTTGCGGCTATTTTTCAAGTGCGTGTCAGTGACATAAAAGGATCAACCCGTACTAAAGAGATAGCTCTTCCTCGTCAAGTCGCTATGTATTTAGCCTGTAAAATGATTAATGATTCTCTGCAGATGTTAGGTACAGCCTTTAACAAGACACATTCCACCATACTGCATGCATGTAAAAGCATTGAAAAAAAACTAGGGGTAGATGAGACTCTGCGCCGTCAAATCAGCATGATAGAACGTAATATTAATACATAACTCTTTTCTAGGATTTACTAGAAGGAAACTGATTTTTTATTTTGTAAGGAATTTCATTCAATTTAAGATTGTTTATAAAAATATCTAAATGCTGCTTAGCCTTATCAGATGCAGGTTGTTTTAAAATTATTTTTACTTTAAAAGATTCCTTCCACTTCTCATTATTCAAAATATCTTCCAGCTTTGTCTCAACAATCACTGTCTCTTTTAATATATAGCAATCCTTTTCACTTGTATCAAAGTCATAGTAGGATTTACCCTTATAAATCAATGAATCTTCCTTAAAACAAAATTCATATTGTTTTGAAGGAGTTGATGGATCTTTTAAGGATTTAAACATATCCTCTTTTAAAGTCATTTCATTATGAAGAGGCTTAAATGTCAAACTCAAATAGGTAATAGCAAAGTCTTGATGAATAAATTTTATAGCTGCCAATAATTTCATAAGATCCCATCTTTTTGTATTTTCTTTGTCTGATTCAATGAGATAAAGCATCTTACACATCTTTTCAAATTGATTACAGACACTCATCAAATGATCATTAACAGAATTATATTTTAAAGTAACTGCATGGCAAATAATCTCAAGAAAATTCAGTAATGGAGGATTATCATGAATGCGCAGCTTTACTTTTTCCCAATCATACTGGTCAGTCATCATCTCATTTTGAAGATCTTTTAACTGTTGTTCGGAAATTCCAAAATGATGTGTAAAGCCTAAGACGTTTGAAAAAGAAATAAGGTCGAAATCAAAATCGTTATCAATCCCATTCGCATTAATAAAATATTTTTTTAGAGTGTTGATAGCTTCAACCTCTTTTAATTTCAAACAGGATGAAAGTACATCCACAACTTCGCAAAAATGGTGTTTAATTTCATTGACATCTGTTTTCACACTTTTTTGATAAAATATTTCAGCTTTCTTGCCTTGATTGATACTAGAAATTGTAAAAGCTCGATTGAGATAAATATAATTCCATTCTGTGGATTTCCCTGCTGCCTTCATCATAGGTATTCTCATACCAACGCTCCCGATTTTTCCATTCTTACATAAGGTCTCTAGTGCACATTGAATGATTATCAGGTTCTCATAATCTACTTTCCTATTTTGCTTTTCTATGAATTCAATATAGCTCTGACATTTGGGATCCTTGGAAAGGAGAGCAAAGTGAAGATTCTCCAGATGTTTTTTATGTGTTTCCAATAGTTCAAGAACTTTTTTAAGGTCAGAACCGGTAAGGTGCTTCTTAGGATCATTAGTCAAGCCTGTATAGATGTTGAAAAAAATTTCACACTTTTTTTCCGGAATTCCCATATAAATAGCAATTTCTTTAATGCAGTTACTTTTATCTGTTGTTTTAAGTTCAACCAATTTTTCAGGTGCAAATTTTACTAACTTTATAAGATCTCCCAAAGCATCTCTATACAACCTTTCCGGTGGAACAAGTAAAGTTGGATCAAGGTCGATCAGGTCAATAAATTTTTTCCCGTTACTATCTTTAGAAAAGATATGGTCAAAAGAGCTTTTATTATCCAAATTAAGTAAAAGATTTTTTATATAGGCTGTCACATCCAAATACATAGGTGTATGTAACATGCGATTTTTAAACCTTTCTATAGCATTGGGTTTCATCTGATTGGATTTATTTTCTTCAGGAATTGACCCAAGAGAATGGCTACGGGCTGCTCCACTTACTTTTTTTTCTATAGAAAGAGTATCATCTGGGTTCTTTTTATCGTTTATTAATTTTGATGATCCCTTACGTTGAAAAGTGGGATTTGATTCATCAAGATTATTTCTTATATTAGAAAAATTACTATTAGATTTACTAGAACCTAACCTATGACTAAAGCTCATATTTTAAAACTCCTCTTTTAAACCCAACTTGCGCCCTATGATGACTCAGATTGAGCCATCATAGGGCGCAAGTTGGGTTTTAATTTTCCTAAATATCATTTGATTTGGCAAATTGCAATAAAAAGCCATTAAGAAAATTATCTTACAAAAAATAATTAATTTTTTATATAAATTATAATTCTATTTTAAATCGCTCTGCAAAGTGTCAATCCATAGACTGCTTTTGGAAAGCCTGTATAAAGTGTTTCAGCGCAGCAATTCATTGTTTTACCACTTGTCATGACATCATCAATGAGCAATATAACTTTGTCACGAATATCAACATGTTTTTTTAGTGAAAAGGCATTTTCAGCCAGTTTTAGTCTTTGATTTTTGGTCATCCCCGCCTGACTATAATCGAGTAAGCGCCTTCGCAGTATGGGGAGAATGGGACATTTAATAATATGACTCATAGATTGAGCTAAGAGTAAGCTTTGATTATAACCTCGTGAAATCGTATGAACGAGCGTCAAGGGGACAGGTACAATAAAATCCGGCATAGGCCATTCCAAACGGATCCATTGCACAGCCATATAGGCTCCAGTGCCCTTTGCAAGCCAAGGTTGATTCGCATACTTCATTTTAAGCACTAAAGAAGCAGCAGGTCCCTGATAATCAAATGCCGCAGCACATCTTTTGAAGCTGGGTTTTTCCATAAAACAGGGGTAACATACCCTTTTTTCCGGATCATAATCTGAACTGAAACAGTAAGGACAGCGCTCTTTAGGATCAATAAGCTCGAGCTGGAGGATACAGGTTTTGCAGAAATGATGTTCATGTGAAGAAATTCTTTTACCACAATGCAGACAAAAGGAAGGATAAATAAAATTTATGAAAGCTGAAAAAAACCTCATGTTTCAGCAAAAATAAGGCGAATTTGATCATCCATATAATGTTGCAACACAGAAGAGTACTGTGGGTAGTTTGCATGAAACCAAGTATTAAATTTTTTAACGATGTGGAGTAAGTCAGGCTTATAAAATTCTTTTTCTTTCATACGATTGTCCAGAGTAAGTTTGCCCACATCTAAATGGATGGGCTTATCACCTACAAAGCCTGTATTATGTAAAACCCCATGGTCTCTATCGTAAATGCCTTTACTATACTCAAGGAGGTACAAATCAAAAATTTGCTTAATCCGTCTTTCAACCAGAGCAATATCTCCTTTATCCATTAGCTCTGATAAGACTAAGCGAGTTGTTTTGGCTTTTTCCTGCAAGATAAAAGGAACGGTGTCAAGGTCGACAGTTTTTTCAAGACCAATTTTATCGACGACTGTTACAGTTTTATTGAGATTGTGACCTGTATTGAGATGAATGTAAAACAACCCCGTTTCATTGGCATGAACTTTGAGCGCCAAACGATAGCCGTCAAACACGCTATTCAATAATCGTTTTTTACGTTCGATTTGCTTTTCTTTGTATTCTTTCAAGGAGCCAATTGAGGGTAATAAATGGATAAAAATTGAGGGTTTAAGATGTTTAAATTTGAAAAATTTTAGAATATATTTGTCATCCTCGCTTTTGAAAGCGTAGGACTGGGCGCCTTTCCCAACATAATAAAATTTTTGTTTTAGAATTGCGTCGAATTGTTCATTCTGTTCAGGGTTTAGGGCAGGTACTTCCCAACCTTGTCGAAAGTCCATTTGATAAGTGATATTCGCCAATCGAAAGTCATCGGTTAGACGGAAATAAAGACGTACAATTCCAAAAAGTCCTAATCCAACACAAACAACGAGTATGAATTTAATAAATAAGCGATTTGTTTTCTTACCCATATGTATTCCAAAAAGAAAAGAATTATAAGGAATAGCCAAAAAGGATTAAAGTAAAAAAATCTTTACCTTTAAATCCCGAAAATCCCCTGCCCGTGCCCGATTTATTTTGTTTTTAAACTACCTATAAAAGAATTTTTCGGGCAAGGGCACGGGCAGGGGATTTTATTGGGAATTTAATCTACTTTTTCTGTTTCTCCAATAGGAAGTGAGGTTTTTGCAAAGTCCCATTTATAGTCAGAAAGAAAAATTCCGCTAACTTAAAGAATACATTATTTTGCTTCATCTTTACCTGTATATTAAGATTGCCATCAAAATCCACATAAGATTTTTGATAACTTGTCAGATAAAATTTGGACATTTTCCCTTGGCTATAAACATCTTTGAGCTTGTTTAAAAAAAATTTGCCATCCTTAATTTCATAAAAAACAGTACCTATCACTGGATTTAAAACAGAAAAATCCAGTCCGAGTTGGGATATAATTTCTCCTGGTATTGTTAAAAAAGACCCACTTGAATTTTTTTGAGGTGGATTAACAAACATAAAGGATCCTTCACCAACAAAACTTTCAGCATTGCCTATCACACCTTGCAAATGAGTCAGTGTGAATTCCCTGATTAATAGGGAATCCCTCCAATCATCCACTTTTGAAATTGGTGATCGAGATATCTTTTCAATTACCGCTCTTCGCATCATTGCAGGCCTAACATCCCGAGCATCCCCATTGCCTAAAACAAATTTCCAAGTGTCATTACGCCCTTTGTTCAAAAAGATTTCTGCAATTCGTAAGTCTCCACATGAATCTGTAATATGAATGTTATTTAAAAAAATGCGATCGGGCGATAATTGCATATCAGCAATCAGATGATCAAACTGGTAGCCTTTGAATTCAAAATTTTGTCCATCCAATTGGCCCAAAAAACAGATTTTTATTAACTCATTAGGTTCTTTAGAGGGACAAAATTCCCATTCTCCTTTTAAACAGAGCCCTGAATCCTGATGAGAGGCTGTTAGTTTATCATCAATCTTTGGCAATACCAAAGTAAGAGACTGCTGATCGAATCTTATTTCTCCCTTTAAAAAGTGCGAATTTCCAATGGTTTCACTATGTAGATCATTTGATAGTAAAAAAGTCATTCCATTAAATTGTCCCTTCATCTCACGAATTAAAAAACCTTGATCAGGATGATTTTGCCATTTGATAATTAAGGGTTTATTTTGCAAATCTGCGATCGCATTTTCTGAAATGGCAAACTCATTGGGGCGAGTAGATTGATACTGAACCCAAAAAGGTTTTGGAAAACCAAGACATTGAGTCACAATTTTAACCTCAACTGGATCGTAATCTAAAATAAACTGAGAGAGCACAAACTTTTTATTTAGAAAATGAAACTCTCCCTCTTTAAGAGCTAATTGAATAGCAAAATGAGGATAGGCAAAGTCTAAATGTAAAGTACCGGCTAAATCGCCATGATGTTTTGACTGATTTATCATTGTGACAATTTCGGTAGAGAATAATTCAGGAAAACATTGCGATAAATGGTTGATAAGTTCTTGAATATGGGCGGAGGAAATAACAAAATCAAGATTCTTTAAAGAAATGACATCTTGCTTAAGATCATAAATAAATTTATCAAGTGTAAGATGCGCTTTTTTAGAACGATCTTCTTGAGATTTCAAGGCTATGTTTACTTTGTCTATAGCCAACCCTTTTTCAGTGGAATAATGCATACAGACATTATTGAGATCATCAAAATGTATACCTTTGAATTCACAATTTGTTATAGAGGTTTTTAATTGAGCATCTAACTTCCCAAATCGTATTCCATTAGAACTCAATTCATAATGGAATGAACCGGAACCACGCACAAAGCCTTTAAAGGAACATTTTTTTAAAAATTCGCTTGCTTTAAACCATTCTTCAAATGCATCGCTATGAATTTCAAGCAGATTAATTTTACCATCTACGATACGACTATCTTCAAAATATTCTCCTTGTAACCCAACCAAAACAGATGTGCCTATCTTGATTCCCAAAAAATTGATCAACCAACTTCCAGATTTATGCAAAAGATCAGCAGCTATTGAAATATTATCCATCGTAAACTGATCTATCACCCAGATGTCATTGCATTTTTTTCCGTCCAACACAATATTGTTAAAAGCATAAGAATCTATAACAATTGCTTCTCCTAAAAGATGATAGTCTAATTCAGATGTTGTATCATCGTAGGCTATCTCCATTTTAAAATTTCCACTGGCTTTTTTGATGTCATTGAGCTGTTTTAAGGCATGCCGAGAAAGAAACAATAATCCTGTTCTGCTAAACCTTTGTAAATCTTGAAAAAGAGAGGAAAGTTTGAAATCTGCAACCATACGAAACTCATGGATCCGGCACCAGTCTTTAAGAATTAAATGAAAGAATTGCGGATGAACATTGCCAAAATGGGATAAATTTTGATCCAAAACAAATTGCACACATTCCGAACCCGGGCATGCCTGCGAAGCATAGGTTTCGCCTACCAGGCGTATCATATCGCGCTTTTTATCTCCTATCCAGACATCAAAAGAAGCCCTATTCTGCGCATAGTCAGGAAAATAAACTCTTTCTCCAACTAAATGATACTCTTCAAACCTCTCAGGCTCCCCAACTAATAATGTGCCATGAATTTCAGAAAAATCCAAAAGATGGGATTGATGATCGTATTCAAAGTTTAGACTAAGTTCATGCAAAGCAACATTTGAATGATTTGCAATTGTGCCATCTACTAAAGACCCCTTTAAGAATGCCTTCATATCACAACGATCTGGGGTGAAGAAAAAATGTAGATGACAACCGTCTTGATGAAGAATGACATCCCCATCGATAGGAATTTTAAGAAAAAAAAGGGTTTTACAAAAATGGGAAAAAAAACTCTGTACTTGGGTCACTTTGCCATGGAGGGTTTGTATGTGTACATCTAGATCCAAACAATCTTTATCCAGGTTACTAAGATTAATATCTAAGTTTCCTGACATATAAATTCCATTAGAAAAAGACTCCAGGGTAGGAATACAGATATTTTTTCCATCAAACAGAATATCAGCATGAATTCCCGTAAATAAAAGATTATTCCTTTTTTCCAAATAAGATCCATTGAGAATATGAAGAGAACCAAAACTGCTATGATCGTTAAAGTTAAAGTAATGCACAGGGATCGCATGGCAAAAAGTATCATCTAGGCTATCATCAACTTTAATATTTAAAATGTCGTTTTCTAAAATCACATCCTGCACTTGATAAGTAGTCATTAAAATTTGATTATTGAAATACCCATGGAAATCCCCTCGCCCACTCAACTTGATAAGTGTTTCATCCGTAAAAAAAGGAGCTAGATATGTTTCTAAGGGCAAATCAAGCGCATGAAACCATCCATTTTTGATCTCTACTTTAAAAAAAGGAAAAGAGGGCGATCTAAAACTAGTTTGAGAAATCGATAATGAATTTGAAAATTCAAAACCAAAGCCAGCAGATTTTTCCTCACCCTTGGCATCTATAATTTTTGCAAGACCCACCAATTCCACATCATCCCCATGATTTTTAAGATCAGCCTGAATAATGAAACTATGACGATCGAATGTTTGAGATAATTTTTGACGCAAATGGTTGTCGGAAACATAGTGGAGAAAGCTATTTAAGTTTCCTTTCAAAAATAATGTCAGCTTACTGTTGCCTTCTTCAGGAATATTCAAGCTGCCATGCATTTCATCATCATTTTTTGCATATACAGTCTGGCCGATCTGTCTTGGGTTTTCCAAATTCCAGTTAAGATTTAGTGTAGCATATTTTTGAAGCGGTAGTGATGCCTGAGCATCTACAAGTAAATCATACAACTGATCAACACCTTCGTAGATAGCATGAAGAGCAATTTTTGCCTTAGCTGCATCATCCAGTAAGATATCGCCCTTAATATTTCTGATTCCATGTTGAACATTTAGATTCTTTTGCGTTTCCACATTCTCATTCCCATCAATCACAATGCTTCCCTTACCACCTAAATGTCTTTGTAAATTAAATTGAACATTACCTAAACATACACCCAGGCAAAGAGGCACATATTGAAAATTAAAATGGGCTAGATATCCTTCTCCATAAATAAGAGGAGGATATTCTTTTCGCAGATTAATGCCTCCTATTCCATGGACAATCCCCTTCTCGATTTTAAGATTATTAAGAGAAGGAATAATATGGGTTACAATATGGTGTAGGTGCAAACATTCTACTTCTTGACATTCAAAGTCCATCTGCCATTCTGAAGATGAATTTCTTAAAAATTGGGTTTTGAAGTAACTAGTATCATTGAAATCAATACCTAAATTGCCCTGAAAAGAGGGACCAATATGCAATTCTGTTTGAATGGTATATTCCTGTCCATTAAGATTAAGCAGACCTTTTTGTATAGACACATGCGTAGTAAATGTAAAAAAACCATTCTGACTTTGTATCTTATTCAGCCATTGCGAAAAAACGGGAGTATTCATCCTAAACTCAGGATCCTTTAGGGTGATATAAAGATTAATTTCGCGCTTCCACAAATCTATGGTATAATTCAGTATTGCCTTAGAAGCATTGAAGTCTATGTCTGAATGTTTTTCATCCAAAAGCTGGGGATTATCCATGATCCAATGTTCTTTGTCATGAGATAGGCTACTAAAGGTTAGGTTTTGCCTTGTAAGACTTGTAAAAGTATGGTGAATAAAAAATTCAAAACCTTTAAAGATTAAGAATTGCCTTGAAAAGAGGATGACTAAAGAAAAGCAAAGGATACTGCCAACCCATTTCCATTTTGAAGCAAAGGCTTTCATTTGATTAGTTCCCAGGTTAAGACCACCTGATTTTAACACGAGTTAACAAACAAGAAAATAATAAACCGAACCAGGCACAATATTCACCACCGAGACGAAGAAAAACAAATTTGAAAATTAAAAATTTAACAGGATTGGCTTTGCCGGCAAGATCGCTCGCTTCGTTCGCAGTAGGATAAAACAAAATCCACCACAGAGAAAATTACAGAGATAAATACAAAGGAATTTTTCTTAGTAAAATTAAGAATATTTGATAAAGAACTACTTTGAAAACTATCAAACGGATATGTTTTGGGTAAAAATAATTAAGATAATTAAACACAAAGGCACAAACTCGACTTTAGCATTTTTTTAACTAAGTTTCTTATAATTAGATGCCTATGCCGTCCTTACAGGACTCATCTATTGACTTACTATACCCAGGCCTTCGTGTTTCATTTTTCTAATCTAATTCTTGCGCCTTTTCTCGCTCGTTTTCTCTGTGTTTAATTTTGTGTTTATTTTACCACGAGCAAAGCGAGTGATCCTGCTGGCAAAGCCGATCCTGTTATCCTGTTTTTTGATTGTTTACGTAATTTTCATAGCCTCTCGGTGGTTCATTTTAATTGTGTGATTTGTTATGTTTTAACTTTCGTTTATTTAGGAATAGTCTATGCTTAGAAGATTGCTCGATTCCCTTAATTCGTTAGCAGAACCGGGAAAACCTCTTCATAGATTCCAGTCGCTAATTAATGCTAATGACACTTTTCTTTATGAAGCCCCTATCAATACAAGGAGAGCTCCCCATATTCGTGATGCCGTTGACGTAAAACGATGGATGATTCTTGTGGTGATTGCTCTTATCCCCTGCACTCTCATGGCTATATGGAATACCGGTTTACTTAGTTATGTGTATAGCAGCGGAGACTATCAACTGATGGATGAATACTTATCTGCAGGTGAAAGTTTTAACGATTATGTGGCTTTTGCAACGAAAAATAATCGCTATCTAAGTTTTATCAAAGAAGGGCTTTACATCTTGATCCCTCTAATCCTGCTATCCTATGCTGTTGGGGGTTTTTGGGAAGTATTATTTGCAACAATAAGAAAGCATGAAATCTCTGAAGGTCTTCTCGTTACAGGTATTCTCTATGCACTTATCCTTCCTCCTACTATTCCCTATTGGATGGCTGCTGTAGGGATTTCGGCAGGAATTGTTTTGAGCAAAGAAGTTTTTGGTGGGTCAGGCATGAATATAGTCAATCCCGCTTTAGCCTGCCGTGCTTTTCTTTTTTTTACCTTTCCAGGTAAGATGACTGGTGATGTTTGGGTGGGAACAAACCCTACAGTTGTTCGTAAAAGCCTTATCAACATGAATCAAGATGCCCACACAACAGCTTTAGATGGTTACACGCAAGCCACTAGACTGGCTGTCTTTAACGTGCCACAGGAAATTAAGCGGATTCACATCGATGCCATTGCTTCCAACACAATTGGAAACGATGTGAGCACGATAAATACACTTCAGCAACACTTCGAAAAGTGGAATTCATTAAGTCACCAAAATGCTTCGTTAGGCCATCTTTCTCAAGAGCAGTTGAAAAATTTTGTTACGAGCCCTATCATTGAGGGGGGCTTAGGTCTTTCTTCAGGTTATTATGAAGATGCTTATCATTTTTCCGCTCTAAACTATGGGATAGGACATAACCAAGACTGGAGTTTTTTCTTTGGAGATAAACTTGGCAGCATGGGAGAAACTTCTGCTTTGGCCTGTTTGTTAGGGGCGCTTTTTTTGATCTGGACAGGAATAGGATCATGGAGAACAATGTTAGGCATGCTTATAGGCGCCTTCGCAACAGCTTTTTTGTTTCAGCTTGGATCTCAATATCTTTTTCCTAATGACGGGGCCTGGACAGCAGCTCAATTTGGCTTTCCTGCATACAAACATTTGCTGCTGGGAGGTCTTGCCTTTGGCATTGTCTTTATGGCCACTGATCCTGTTTCGTCACCTTCTATTCCACTCGCCAAATGGATTTATGGTATTTTTTGTGGAGTCGTCACTTTAGTTATCAGAGTGATCAATCCCGCTTATCCCGAAGGAGTCATGTTGGCCATATTAATGGGCAATGTCTTTGCTCCTCTTTTTGAT
Source organism: uncultured Parachlamydiaceae bacterium (assembly GCA_963833865.1). Taxonomy (GTDB): domain Bacteria; phylum Chlamydiota; class Chlamydiia; order Chlamydiales; family Parachlamydiaceae; genus Neochlamydia. Next base: position 735,843 of record CAWHZN010000011.1, read on the forward strand.
TTTTATGCCGTAAAACTTTTTAGAAAGAGGAACGTGGAACGTGTCAGAGTCCCTACCTAAACAAGCTTCAAATACTGCAAAAACCATTTTTTTTATGGTTATCTTAAGCTTTGCCTGTGCACTGATTTTATCCGTGATGGCTAGCTTATTAGAAACACCTAAGCAAGTAGCTAAAGAGCTGGATCGTAGTAAGCAAATGATGATTGCAGCAAAGATTTTAGATCATCAGGGTTATTTTTTGCTGCTCAACAAAGATGAGAAATATATACCTGCTAAATATCAAGACGGAAAATTAGTTCCTGGAGCTACGCACACCATTGCAACGAAGGAGCAAATTCTCGATATTTATAATAAACGGTTTGTCCCCTTTCTCGTAGATAAAAAAGGCAATGTAAAAACTTTTCAAGCTGCAAATGTTAATTATAATGACTACTTAGCAGATTATCGAAAAACAGGTTATTATAAAGAGCCTCTCATGCTTATTTATAAAATACTACCCAACGCCACAAATGAAAACGAAAATAAAAATATAGAACCTGAGGGATATATCATTCCAATTAATGGGTTTGGCCTTTGGGATGCCATTTATGGCTATCTTGCTATAAAGCCTGATGGTAATACAATTATTGGAATATCTTGGTACGATCAAAAAGAGACTCCTGGTTTAGGAGCTAATATAGCTGAATCATATTGGCAAAGTCTATTTAACAATAAGCACATTTTTCAAGGAAGTGGGGATGGCAAAACGGATTTTAAAACGGCTCCATTAGGGATTGTTGTTGTGAAAGGAAAAGTGGCAGAAGTATTGGGTAACTCTCCTAAAGCCAATAGTGCTGTAGATGGTATGGCCGGTGCAACTTTAACGGGGAATGGCGTAACGGAGGCTTATCGCGATGTTTTAGCGCCCTATCGGCCTTTTCTAATGAAACTCCATGAAAATCATGCCCCAAAAAGCCACTAGGGATCATTTTTTATTCACCTAATCTTTTTTTATTTTTTATTCACCACAGAGAAAAATGCAGAGAAAACAAGCAAGAAAAATAATTTCTGCCTTTCTTGTTTGTTCTCTTTGTAGTTTTCTCTGTGGTAAATTTTGTGTTTTTTTTTCACCACAGAGCCACAGAGATCACAGAGAATTAAAAGCACCGCCAAATTGCGAGGCAATTTGTCGGAGATTCATCGCTTCAGTCTATGTAGGGAAAGCTATTTTCGCGAAGCGATAGACTATATTAAATTGCCTCGCAATTTAATATTGTTTCCTCTGTGATCTCTGTGGCTCTGTGGTGAATTTTTTTTGTTCCTATGTATTTTTCTTTGTGGTAAATATTGTGTTAAATTTTGTTGAGGATGAGATGTCAAAAATTGTAATTGATTTCTAGATTTATCTGTTGCTCCTGACGTTTTCTTCCTAGCTCTGCATCATACCAGGCATGAATAGCTAATTCATTATTGATCATATATTTTAAACCTGCACCCAATTCCAACTGGTTAAAGCAAGAGTTGGTTCCTTGGACGGAAAAGTTCGCATCAATATTCTGAAAAGATGAAATAAACTTTTTTCCACCTATGATTCGATGACCTACCCAACTGATAGATAGATGAGGCAATAAATGACCTTTGAAGCAAGTGTAACATCTTGCTAATTGTAAACCTGTTTCTACTCGCAATAAATGGGATTGATTGCGTTTGACATGTAAGTTTAATGTCTCAGCCCCCCTTTCCCGAAAATGATTTTGTTGGACTAGGTAATAATCTATCTCAAAAAAAGGGATCACTTCAATACTGCAACAATCTAAAAATAGTCCTACACCAAGGTGAGGAGAAAAACCAAAACAATTGTGTTTGTTTTTTGCTGTACGATCCACTTCAGCAAAACGAATGTTCCTTCGTACATGATCTCGATTAACAAAACTCAATAAAGTTGCATCTACATAAAAGGAGTCGTTCACATGACTTAAATAAGGGCCGAGATAGTATCCATTAATTCCTGCTTTTCCTGCAGCATTGCCCCAATGCAAAAGTGTGTGAGAATATCCTGCTCCTATTCCTACAAATAGATCATGAGAGACCCTATAATCATATCCAAAAGAAAATCCTTCACTGGAAGTGCTAAAACGACGTAAACCGCCTGATTTACTTTGTCGCAAAAAATCAGCCGAGCCGGCAACCCATAGACCTCCACAAATTTTTAATAGGTTGCAGTTGCGCTCAGAACATGCATTTCGAAGATTATCCAAACGCTCTATAATGGTGGTATTGATCATATGAATTGCATCTCCTGTCGCTATAGCCAAAGATTGAAATAACGAGGGGTGCAATTGATCTAATGCCTTATAAAGCTGAGAAGGATCTAAAGTGTTGAGTTCCTTAACCACTGTTAAAATATCATCATTGATTTTGATATGATCTCTGATGTATTCAGCGACGCGCAGGGGATTTCCATAAAGACCTGGTGAATTAAAACTATTCTTTAGAACTTGTAAAGTCAGGCCATTTGGCAGATAATTCAAGGCGAAGGCTATATTGGGTAGAAAGGTGCTTGCAAATTGGCCAGTGATTCCTCCTGCAGCCTGAATAAGAGTATATGTTGTACCTGCAAGGTATATGCCAGGATCAGCAATCACGATTAATTCACCACCATTAACTAGAGCATTTCCAGAAACATCGACCAAACTAGACATTCCACTTCCATTAATTTCAGTTTGTAGTATGCCTGAAGTGATAAAATTGCCCTTTATTTGTACTGTGCCAATTGAGTTACCGGGCTTTAATATCCCATTGTTATTTACATGACCTAAGATCGCGTTTCCTGAAAGCATAGCGCCTGCATTTACAAGAAAAGTACCACCTAAAATTCCGTTAACATTTAGATTGCCTTCAAGAATAGTTGTTGAGCCATTAAATCCGGAACCATCGCAATTGAGTTGCAACATGGCTGCGCCTTCTTTAATCAAAAGACCGGTCCCACTTATATTTCCTGAGAAAGTACCATTAATCGGTTGATCAAAAATGAGAGTTCCATTGTTCACAATGTTCCCATTTGGAATGCTTATCGAGCTGCCCTGCAGAGTTCCTGACTCAATAATTGTTCCACCAGCGTAGCTGTTCATTCCATTAAGAATCAGTAAACCCTCACCCTGCTTATACAGAGAGCCTATCCCTGCAAGAGGGCTTGAAATACTCACACTATAATTTTGCGTATCAAAAAAAGCGCTACCTTCGGTTATGAGGATTTGGTTGGGCGAGAACCCTAATAACCAATTGGGATTATCTCGAGTTGCTTGTAGAATTCCTCCATAGAAACTAATAAGACTAAAAGGACCTGTGCTGCTAATTTCCCCGGTGCTTAAAATTCCCTGACTTCCCAAAGATCCGTTTAGATAAAGTTGTGAGTTATTCATTGTGGTAAAGGGTGCACAGACAAGACCTCCTGAATCAATTAAAAGGGAAGCTTGACCTTGCACCCCTATGGATAAACTTTTGGAATTGATCCATTTCGAGCCAAATCCTTGAACGATAGCAGTGCCAATGCTGCTATTATTCAAGCCTATAATAGCATTGCAAGCATCGACTTCTCCTCCATTTTGGATAAGAAGTCCGCCTTTCCCTGATTTGGCAACAGTAATATTATCATTAGTCCACAAGGATTCATCGACGAGAGCGTAGCCTTGACCTGTGGGATGACCCCCAAGGTCAGTTTCACCACAGGATTCAACAAATCCATGATCCAGGACATTTAAAATTCCCGTTCCTGACTCCCCTACTTTTAAGTCGGCATTTCCCCAACCTCCACAATCCCCTGAATTAAGTACATTCACAACTCCTAAGCTTCCGGGTTGCAAACCTATAGATGAGTAGGTCGTAAAGGTGACTGCTCCATTTTCAACATTCAGTGAACCTGAACCAAAATTTCCTATAGTTAAAAAACCAAAATTTCGCCATCCGGAATCAGAACCATTCACAGTCATACTTCCATTGGAAAAAGGATTAGAACCAATCTCACAATTAAATGTGAAACAGGCTCCTGTAACCGATAGATTGTTACTTAAATTGGAGGAATAACCCACATATAAATTATACGCGCCGTCTCCAGAGGAGGAAGATAGTAAAGCCGAACCTCCATTATCTATAGCGGCATCTGAACTGGCTTCAGGCACTCCCATGCTCCAATTATTAGGATCGTCCCAATCTCCTGAGCCTGGATTGATCCACACGGTTTGTGCTTCCAGTGTGGACATCATAAAAAAGATGGAAAAAAGCCATTTGCCTAACATGGTTATTCTTTAAACCTAACTTGCGCCCTATGCAAGCGCCAGATGAATTTGTGATTTTTTTTGGTAGCTTTCCAATTTTTCATATGAACGATTTAATAAATGGATACGTTCCACAGTGGATATTACAGCGTCGGCTTCTACTGTGGAGGCAATGTTAGTGAGAAGAGGAGTTAGAAAAGGAACCATTTTTTCCTGCTTAAATTTTTTTTCATAACTTCGATAGGCCTTATAATTTTTTTGGGCATCAAATAGGGCAGTTATTTTTTCCGGTGCATCAGTGTAGGCTAGTAAATGCCCAGTAGTTTGAAAATCACCAATTTGGAAAGATTCTTTGATTACATAGCAAACAAATTTCTTATAATTCTCTTTCATTTCCTCTCTATTTTCAAAAACTACTTCTTCATAAAGAGCATCCCTAAAGTCATATCCAAAAGCCTCTGAAGTGACTGCGTTAGTTGCATCTGCGATCAATCTAATGGCTTTTTGTGAATCACTTAACAAATCTTTAAAAGAAATTTTTTGCATATAGGGAGCATAAAAAGCAGGCAATGATTGAGCGAATGTTTTTGCTAGTTTTTTCATCTCTTTTTTATTGCCATTCACAATAGCTGCTTTAATCTCTTTTATTTTATGTTCATCAATAACACTTGTGGGCTTGGGCAGTTCTTGTTCTTCTTTTTTTATGATTTTGATTAAAGGTAATTTTGATTGATACAAATCCTCCACATTGTGGTTCTTTTTTTGCTGAATGATATCGCTTCCCGGGCCTTTAAGGTTCTCAACAGCTTGTGCAAAGGTGTGAACTTCTTTGGAAAAATCCGCGGATGAAAGTTCCTCATCATAATGAGAAGATTGCATAAGAGCTTCAAATATATTAAGAAGATTATACTTCACCGACAATGGAGTGCAGCCATCTGACATGAGAGTAGTCATATTCTGCAAAAGTGTTATAGGAGTCATTTTTAAAAAAGGAAGACCATTAATCAAGGCTGTGTTCGTTAGAAGAGGAAATGTTTTTCTATACTCTTGTCGAGTTTCGCCTGCGGGAAGTTCATTCGCTTTTTTTGTTAAAATATTTTCTAATAAATCATTGCTAAAAGGAATTGTGAAACTGATTTTTGATAATTTTTTATTCTCTTCTTTTTCCTTTCCAGGTAAAGGTAAATTTCTAAGCTCACTTTCAAAAAGGCCTATTTTTTGAGTTATTTTATTCAAGACATCTTCCTGCAAACCCTCTAACTTATGACGGTGTAAGATAGATCCCATTTGTCTTTTCCCAATTTTTGAAAGGATATCATAGAGAGTGATCATTTCTCCCTTAATATCCACCGCCATAATCTTTTTATTTAAAGCATGTTCCACACCATCGAATACAATTTGTAGAGCCTCATCTATAGCAGCCCCATTTTTCTTCTCAATTTTTTTCATTTTTTTTGTCTGAAAAACAACCAGCTGTTTGTCTTTGCATGTGAGATAGTTATTTTCATTTTCATCTAACTTTTGAACAGTTTCTGCTATGGATTTAAGATTGTTATAGGCAGATGCATAGTCAGCATCTGTTTGATCTTTTAAATGAAGCATTTGATTCACAAAGTCTTGATTCATTCTATCAAGTACTTCTTGCTGTTCTTTACTTAAAATAGGGGGTTTTATTTCTTCTTGCTTTACCTGCTGCTTACTAAGCAGATGTTTTGCCCAATTCTTATAAATTGCCTTAGCAATCAAAAGTGCAGGTAAGATAAGAGCAGAGAGCACAAAAGAAGTGACCTTAAGTGTTGTCTTCCAAACATGGCCTTTTATCGTTTTTCTTTGCATTGTAGAGGCTTTAATATAATATTTACCTGAATAAACATATAAATCTGCAAAAGAACCAAAAACAATAAGTGCCTTTGCAAGAGGTTTCTTTTGAGATAAAAAATTCTTAGAAAATAAAACTGGAGTCCAAAAATTAATTTTTACCGGATTAAGATTTACAGCCATAAAACACCTCTTTTAAAATCAACTAAAATAACATAGAAATTTATTAATGTAAAATCGAATAGTACCTCGGCCAGGAGCTATCCTTGAACAATATTACCACAGAGGAACAAGCAAGAAAACAACAAAGAAATAAAAAATTTTACCACAGAGTCACAGAGAGCACAAAACAACATTAAATTGCTGAGGCAATTTAATGTAATCTAATCGCTTCGCGAAAAAAATGTTATTAACATTTTTGAAGCGATGAGTCTCCGACAAATTGCCTCGCAATTTGGCGGTGCTCCTAATTCTCTGTGATCTCTGCGTCTCTGTGGTGCATAAAAAATTAAAAAAAATTAGATGAATAACTTGATCCTGTTGCTGTGAGACGCTGTGAATCCACATCTTGAATAAATAATCTTGAAGCATTATAAGAGATGCAAAATGTAAAAAAATTCTAATATGGCACAACCCAAAACACTTTCTTTTTTATCCTCCCAAATATGGGGAAGTAACCAAATTTTAGTGGCTGTTTTAGGCATCTGTTCAGCTTTAGGTGTGACCAATCGTCTTTCCGTTTCTTTAACTATGGGTCTTTCCGTTTCTTTTGTGACGGCATTTTCTTCATTTTTTGTGTCTTTACTAAGAAATGTGACACCTGAAAGTGTCCGTATGATTACCCAATTGTCCATCATTTCCGTTTTCGTGATTATTATCGATCAATTTCTTCAAGCCTATTTTTTCAGTATTTCAAAGATCCTGAGCGTATTCGTTGGTCTGATTATTACCAACTGTATTGTGATGGGGCGAACGGAAGGTATGGCGAAGAATATTGAACCCATACCAGCTTTTATGGATGGTTTAGGAGCAGGTCTAGGGTATGCTTGGGTTTTATGCATTGTGGGTGGAATTAGGGAACTTTTTGGCTTTGGCCAGCTTTTTGGATATCAGATCATTCCCTTATCATGGTACGCAACTCCTGCTAACCCTAATGGCTACGATAACTTTGCTTTAATGGTAAGCCCACCCGCTGCCTTTTTTATTATCGGTGGTATGATTTGGATATTTAATATCATGAACAAAAATGAGGGTTAAGGCCTATGTGGCAGGGAAGTTATGAACCTCTCAATCTTGTTGGTCTACTTATACAAGCCGTTTTTATTGAGAATTTTTTATTGGCCAATTTTCTTGGGATGTGCACCTATCTAGCCTGTTCTACCAAACTTAAAATTGCTAATGGCCTTGGCCTTGCTGTTGTCTTTGTCTTAACGGTATCAGGAATTCTAAACTGGTTCGTACATCGTTTCGTTACAGGAGCAGGAGCACTGAGTTGGCTTTCATCTTTAGGACTTGAAGCTTCACAAATAGACTTAGGTTTTTTAGAATTTTTACTCTTTATATCTGTCATAGCAGGATTCGTACAAATTCTTGAAATTGTCATTGAAAAAACGGCACCCACTTTATATTTATCTTTAGGTTTGTATCTTCCTCTTATTGCTGTTAACTGCGCTATCTTAGGTGCATGCCTGTTTGCAGTCACGCGGGATTATCCTTTTTGGGCTAACCTTATCTACGTATTTGGTTCAGCTTTGGGATGGTGGGTTGCCATAGCCCTTGTAGCTGCTATTCGTGAAAAACTTGCCACTTCTAAAGTGGTTCCAGGTCTCAAAGGAATGGGAATTACCTTTATTATAACAGGGCTTATGGCTTTATCTTTCCAGGGTTTTACAGGTATTAAATTGGCGATACCTACAGGAGGACCTATAAATCCTGCCAGCCTCATCGCTCCTCCCTCCCAACTTGAAACGGAGTACAGCGAACCAGGCACTCATGATTAATTCAATAGAAAACTGACTGAGCCAGGTTGTGTTTTTGCCCGTTTTAAAGGGGGTTCTTCAAACTCCCTTTTTGATAAAAGCTGCTGTATAATTTCGATAAAACTATCCTGTTCATTTGAAATAATAAGTTTTTTTCTCAAATCTGCCATTTCTTTTTTAAAGCGAGGGGTATGGGTAGCATAGTGGCCTGTTCCTTCTATTATGTGTTCACATTCATGCACGAGAGTTTTCAGAATATTTTTACAAGTAGATAAGTGATTAAAAATGGCTTGATATGGGTCATTACTATTTTGATATTCATCATAAAAATTTTGAAAATCCTCGTAATGATATCCCAATTTATTAATAGTCACCTTGTTTGTATGGACCCTTATAAAAGCCTCAGAAGCATTGGGAATGGATTCAAAATCTACGGTAATTTCAAGTTCTAAGAATTTTTTTGCTATAGTTGAAAGAAAGTCTCGACCAAATTTCTCATATTCAACATTTGTTTTAATTTTTTTCCTCATCTGAATTTGAATGGATTCTATTTTTTTTGAGATTCGACCTTGAAATTTATCCAAAATAGAATTGTAAGCGGGAATGTTCAGTTCTTTGGATATCGTTTCAAAAGCTTGATGTAGTTCTTCCTTTAAAAATTCATTCTTTTTGTCCCGAATGAAGTCGAGGTTATATCCTTTATCTATGTAGCTTAAAATTCCTTTTTTCAACAACTGCTGCTGAATCCTATTTCTAATATCTATAATCGAAACGCCACTCTCGCTTAATGGCAAATACATTAAAACAGAGATGCAATGATCCTCTTCTTTAAAAAACTCTAATATGTAGGCTAATTGCTTCTCCTTTTGCATATTTTGATCATTTTCAAAAATATAATCCGCTAATTCATCAATGGTTAAATTTTTATAGGGGGGATAATCAAAGCTAAAAGAAGACAGGCTCTTTTTAGCAAGTTCAAGAACCATTTCCTTTTTAAAATCATCATTGTTAAAATGAATTTGTTTATCTTTAAAAAAATCTATGATCAGCCTTTGAGTTTCAGTAGGTCCTTCATTCAAAATTCTGAAATCGAATAAAATATCGTCCGAAAGCTTCTTCCAGCCACTTTTAACTTCTAAGAGATTATTTAAAGCATACTTTACAGTCGTCTTTAAAATAGCAAGCTTGCAAGGTAAAATTAAGGAATTTTCATGAGTAAAGAAATTACGATTCATCACCTGTCCGGCTTCAGGGATAAAAAGAGAAAGTTTCATTCCATTTTTTTTAATAAATTCCTCTAATACCTTTGGAAGAGCCTTATAAGTTTCAGGGATATCGCCCATCTTCATTTGTCTAATATAAATTCCTGAATCCCCACTATTCAATTGAGCCGTTAGCAGAAGTTTATTTTTCCCTACACGATAGGGCTCAGAAGTTTCTATTTTAGAATAAGAGACACCATTGATACTTAGATCGTTGAAAAACAAATCAACCCCCACAATATTTTTTAGGTCAAAAATGGCCGCTTTCAATTTAATGTAATACTGGGTGATGTCATCAACTTTTTTTCTCATAAAAAAAACAGACCCTGTAAAATCATTGGACAGAATAGCCTCATGATCCCTTTCTAACATGAGATTATCTTCAGTTCTTTTCAAAAGAGCTTTCTGCATGGGGTTACCGACACGATGTGAGTACACTAAAATTTCATCAAAATGACCAAAGCTTGCAAATGCCCCTCGACCAAAGTTTGAGGGTTTTTCTATTTCACTCACTTCATCCGGATCATTTTTTGTCGAGTCATTAGGATTGAAAAAAGCTTTAAAACTTTTTTTATCCATACCTATTCCATTATCAGATAAATAAAAAACGATACACCCATCGAATACGAATATGTCCATCCTCACTATAGTAGAACGGGCTTCAATACAATTTTTTATGAGTTCTAAAAGAAAAAAAAATTCGTCACTGTTTTGTTTCATGGCTGTTTTAATTACATTTTGAGCTATCTCTTCACTTCCGCACCACTTCATTACAAAAGGAATTGTATGCAATAATTCAGCAGGCTTGTCTATTGTCTTTGGAAAGGTAAATTCTAATGTTTTTATAGAAAAATCTTTCGGAGTTAGAGCTGCAAATAAAAGCTCTTTCGCATTAGAAAATATGAGATTTCTTTTTTTAAGAGCGGTGAAATAATTGGCAAAAGTTGCGTCAGTTCCAATAAGAAGAATTGTCTCTAGTATTTCCTCAATCAAACCATCTAAATTTTGTATTTTTTTAAAATACTCATCTCCCAACATGGATTGGATGATATTTTTAGCCCATAATAATTGTTCTGCTTTTGATAAATTTATAAAATTAGTGTTTTGCTTCATTTGTACTTGCAGTATCTTTTGTAAGATGAAAAAATATTTAAAAAAATCTCTTAATTTATCGAAACTTTCTAAAAGATCTTTAATGTTTCTTTCATAGCCTTCAGGTGAGACATTTTTTAAAAAGGGAACGACGGGAAGTATCTTACAAAATTCCTCGAAATTAAAATTGATATCACTCTCTGTTCCAATGACTCTAAGTAAGTAATAAAGCTGGAGCCACCCCATCTTTACTTGTTGAGAAACACCGGCATTTGAAGAAATATACTTAAAAATGAGTGGGTAATCTTGGTCTTTAAATGCAACCTCATTTTTTAGCATAAGCTTATAAGGAAGAATTTCAAAAAAAGAAGAAAGTTGATCATCAGAAAGATTCAATAATTTTGAATGGTTCTCAAGCAAACTAATTACAGGAAAAAGTATAAAACGACATTGTTGTGAAGCTTTTTCTAATAACAAATGACAGTTCTGCAATTCTTCTGGAGCAGGTGGATGTTGTAAGAAGAATTTTACTAATCTAGGATCCGCCTTCCCATATGTTTTTACCAAAGCATTGAGTTTGTAAAAATTTTCCTGTACCTGATCAAAATTAAAGTTATTATCAGTAAAAAAAGTATAAAAATAGCTCTTAGATTCAACAGTTGCAGAAAGAAAATCCAAGTAATTTTTCTGATCCACATATTCACAACTATTTAAATAATTAAAGATGGTTTTTAAAACTACATTTACACCTAATCTAGGCAAATCATCTATTTGAAAAAATTTATGAATAAATAAGACAAATTCTTTTTCTAAATTTGGAAAATTTTTGGGAATAGATTTACTAGACTCTATCTTGGTTAAAGACTTTAATACTTTAACTAATAAATCCTTATGCACCTCTAATTCATCTTTTGTATCAACTTCATAACATTTTCGTATAATTTTTTTAGCAAAAGGGGAGTAGTCCTTAGAAAAAATGATCATTAAAGCTTCACAATCTGCCATGGAGTTGTCTCCGTCTTCAGAATCACTTTCCTCATCCTCAGGAAGAAAAACATCTGGAAATTTTTCTTTTTTTTCTTTAGGAAAAAGCTCTGAAACTGCTTGAAGAACGTTTAAAGGAAGCTTTTTTTCAGTGATTTGTTCGTAAATTTCTTTCATCCATTCAAAGTTGAATTGGCAGACAAGCGGGTGATTCATATTAAAATAATTTGTATTAATTAAAATGACATATTGAGTTCCCATTTGAAAATAAGCAAATGGAGAGGGAGAATTTCCCTGAACGGAAAGCAGGACAACTTCAGCCTGTTCAAAAATCATGGGTACAAATAGAGCATCTATATAATCCGAATGAAAATAAATGGCATTTTCCAAGGCCAAATTTCTGATCTCGTTCTTATCTGGAAAACCCTTGCAGCTTTTTGCAAATTCTTTAATAAGATTCAAGGGCTGGTCGATTCCCTCCTTTTTTAATAGAATCACTAAAGGATGGAGAGCATTGAAAAGAACCGCTTTTTCTTGTAGGATTTTTTCTTTATCAGAAAGAATTTGATCAATTAGGTTTATTATGCTTTGGACAACTTTCTGATCCTTAAAGTCAATGGTGGCACGTTCAGAAGTGGCTGTCTGAGCATCAAAATTGATTGCAACGCTTCCGGGAGCTACGCAGTTTTCGATAGGTTTATCAAGAATGAAAACGCCGCTTTCACAAACATTTAATTTGCTATCAGTAACACAATTTTTTAAATTATCAAAGTAAAATGTACCACCCTGAAAATTTATACGAGACAGGCCTTCAAATGAATTGATGTGTACATTGTTCCAATAGATAGGATTTCGTTCAAAAAATTTAAATTTATGAAAAATAAACTGTTGTATTTTTTGGTATATCTTATTCACCAATAATGATTGGATGATTAAGGATGTTCCTTTCTCATTTTTTTTTGTATCTGTAAGATCTACTAAAAGCTCGCCCTGCTCATTGTAAACATCTAATTGCAAAGCTGTTTCTAAAGAAGCACTACTTAAAAAAGTCACTCGCTCTTTGATTGTTTTATCGACAGCTGAAAAGGTTTGCTCAATAGTTTCATCATTAAAAATGAAGTGTATTTCGTTTTTTTCCTGTTCCCTATTCTCCCCTTGCAAAACTAAGGTTAATTTATTATCCGCATTATAAGAAAAAGAGGGTATAGGATTATACTGAGCTAATTGCTCATGTAAGGCATAAAGAAAAATAGATAGAATGCCTTGTCCATAATGGCCTATTTTTTCGTCTTGTTTGGAAGAAAATCCTGATATTAATAATTGGGCAAGCGTTGAACTCCCTAGATGGGATTGATAGGAAATTCCTTTACCTTCATCTAGGATTCTTATTTCTTGATTCCTCGCCTCGATGTTGACTTTTTTAAATTTCTTCGCATCACATGCATTTGCAATAGCTTCGGCAATAGAGGCACATTCTGCTTTAGGGAACTGATTGAGAATCATTTTATTCAAAAAGATGGACCATTTTCTTAACTTTGCCCTTTCCTTTTCAGACTGCTCTATTGTGTTTTGATATTCTTGAATCCTCCGAGCTAGATCAGCAAGATCCTTAATTGGATTAGATAGCGTAGATTTAATCACATAAGTCAAAAAGCTAAGCGAAATTTTTTTTTCGCCCATAAAGCTCTTTAAAGAATTAAATTGCTGAAAAGAAAAACCTTTATCATTATTTATCAAATTTGAAATATTCATTATTAACCAAAAATTATTAAAGTTTTTTTAAATTAAATTTAATTACGATATCACAGATCTTTGAAAATTTTCAACGTAAATTTGGTTTATTTCACAATTTATCCCCGTCACAGAAATAGATCATTAATGAGCTTAGAGATTTTCTTTTCTCTATCCTGTGGATCAGGAAAATTTGGAGTGCGGGGACTTGTCCCCGCTTTCATAGGGATCGACTTGTCGATCCCACTAGAGTTCGGAAATTTTATATCTCAACTCGGTAATTAGCAGCGTTAGCTGCTTACAAGTCTCTAAGTGGAACCAGGAACTGGTGACACTGTGCTGCCAGTTCCTGGCAGATGATTTTATTCATACAGTACCGTGGGTTCGCTTACGCTCACCCAAGTCTAACATCTGTAGCAGCCTTCGCTGCTAAATTACCGCTTCGCGGTAGAAAGATTGACAAGTCGATTTTTATGAAAGCGAAGACAAGTCCCTAAACTCCAAATTGCCAATACTTTTATTTTCACTCAAATAGATGTGGGTGGAGATATGCTGAAATGCACGCTAGGGCATGATCAAGGCTAGCCAATAATACTACTAGGACAGCTAAAACCCAACCTCTGGGGAGATGGGTTTTAGCTCTAGGATAGGGCAATTATATTGGTTGGCCCCCGTCCGCTGGTCTACCCTCGCCCTTTGTAAACTTGATGAGAGAATCAATATTGAAATCTGCATCCACGTTCTTCATTACTGCTATTTGCTTGGCAAGTAAAGCCTTACGTTTTTCTTCCATATTGACCTTTGGTGTTTGTTTTACCACTTCAGGAGTTTTTTCAGCCTTATTGTCTTTTTTTGGCGTTCCGCCAATGTTTAATTTTGCTTGGAGCGCTTGGATATTATTTTTTGAAGGATCCCTCTTTTCTGGCGTATCCTTCTTTTCCGGCGACTTTGGTCTATTATCTTGAACAGGTATCTGAGGCCCCTGAGGAGTTTGGTTTTTTGCTACTAGTCCAGCAACTTTTTTGTTATTGGGTAGTGTACCTTTAACTTGAGGAGTTGATCCTTTCACTTGTGGGTTTTGACCTTGGGGTACATTTCCCTTCACTGGTGGGTTTGGAGGGGGTGTCTGGGGTTTTTGAAGGGGGGCACTAGCCTTCACTTGTGGGTTTTGAGGGGGTACACTTCCCTTCACTTGCTGTGGGTTTTGAGGAGGTACACTTGCCTTCTGCTGCGGGGTTGGATTTGGTTTTAGTTTTGGCTTCAGATTAACTGGTTTTGCATCACCAGGAGGAACCTGGTTAACTAGAGGTGGGGGTGGGGGTGGAGTTGGTACATTATTGTCTTTCTTCTCATTATCAGTTTTTGTCACATTGATATCTCCTGGGTTAACTACAGAAGGTAGTTGATCCTCTTTTTTCGCATCAGGCTGAATCTCTTCTTGTTTTTGTTTCTGAACTTGATCTTTATTTTCTTCTTGAGTTACAACTACTTTAGGTTTTTCCCCTAAATCGAGACGAAGAGGACGTGGGGGTTTATCTTGCGGAGGAACTGGGATAGGTTCATTATTAGGTAAGATAGGCTGATTTTGAGGTTCGATAGGTTCATTATTAGGTAAGATAGGCTGATTTTGAGGTTCAATAGGTTCAATAACTGGTGGAATAGGCTGTTCTTTATTAGGATTCACTTCTGGGTTAGCCTGTGGTAAAGGAAAGGGACAAATAGCTATGTCCTTAGCAAATTCCTCTATTAAAAAAGTTAAAGCTGGGTCTTCTGCTAAGGCCTGGCCTGCTTTTTCTTCCTCAGCTCTCTTTTGGTCTATCTTGTCATAATAGGCTTTAGGATCCTTTTGAAATTCGGGATTATCTAGGACTTCTTTTATCTTCGCTTTAACTTCTTTATTATTGTCCAATTTTTTTGTCTTCAAGTACTCTGCTGCTCTTTTTTTCCATACTTCTTTTATACTAGGGTTATTTCCATCTTTTCTTTTGAGGCAGAAAAAGAAAAAATAAAAAATGCTCTTAAAGCCATTTTTAATGCGGGTTTTTAAAGGTAATTTGGCTTCTGGTTTCACTTCTTCAACTTTGTTCAATGCTTGTTTAGCAATATTGCCAACTTCTTTATTCAGTTCGTCAATTTTTCCAACATGTGCTTGAGCATTTGCTAAATGCTGATCCACTTTCCCATGGGGAATTTGGCCTTCATTTTGAGGCAATGCCCCATTCATCATTGTAATTTTGCCAACCATAAATTCTCCTAATTATACTATTTTGTGTGTGTTATAAATTCTAAAGTGTAAAGATCGTTACTAATTTAGTCAAACAATTTCGAATAGGCGAAAGAATTTCTAAATAATCCTAATTAAAAAATGATTGATTATTTATTTTTTAAACCCACTATGAGTCATCATAGGGTGCAAGTTGGGTTTTAAGGATGGGATTTTTAGCAGCCACAACCTCGTTCAATCGAGAAACTTTAGTCGTATGAGGGGCAGTCTTTACAAGATCTGGGTTACATTGAATTTCCTGCACAATTTTTTCAAGGACTTCAACAAAATAATCTAATGTAGCTTTAGATTCACTTTCTGTCGGTTCAATCAGCATACATTCTTTTACGATCAAAGGGAAATAAATGGTCGGCGCATGAATTCCATAATCCAATAGGCGTTTTGCAATATCTAGGGCTTTAATTCCTTTGTCACGATAGTTATCTGTTTGAACAACAAATTCATGCATGCAGGGTTGTGGATAAGGTATAGTGAAGAGATGGGCTATTTTTGTTTTTAAGTAGTTAGCATTAAGTACAGATTGTTCTGCAATTTTTCTTAAGCCAAAATTTCCATGCAGTTTGATGTATAAATAAGCTCGCAAATAAATGGCAAAGTTCCCAAAAAAGGAGACTATTTTGCCGATGCTTTTTGACTCATCCCAAACAATATGATATTTATCTTGAAGTTTTTCAACATAGGGCACAGGCAAAAATTCCTTTAATTTATGATTGCAGAGAACAGGTCCAGAACCCGGACCACCTCCACCATGAGGCGTTGAGAATGTCTTATGCAAATTAAGATGAATGACATCAAACCCCATATCGCCGGGTCTTACGAGATTTAGGATGGGATTTAAGTTGGCACCATCATAATAGAGTAGACCGCCATGCTGATGCACAATTTGCGCAATTTCCAAAATGTGCGAACTAAATAATCCCAAGGTGTTGGGATTTGTGAGCATTAAGCCGGCAGTACGATCAGATACCAGATGTTTTAAACGAGTTAAGTCCAAATCCCCGTTCTTACCTGTACGTACAGGAATGGCCTTAAATCCAGCCATAGTAGCTGATGCAGAGTTGGTGCCATGTGCATCATCAGGGATAAGTATTTCTCTTCGATGATGATCCCCCTTCTTTTGATGGTAGGCCGAAATCATGCGCAGACCAGTGAACTCTCCCTGCGCACCTGCATTAGGCAATACAGATCCGGCAGTCATGCCCGAAATAGCACAAAGCATTTCTACCAATTCAAAAATGAGTTGCAAATTCCCCTGTACAGTCTCTTCAGGGGCTAACGGATGTGTTCTTGCAAATCCAGGCAACGTAGCACAAAATTCGTTAATGCGTGGATTATATTTCATGGTGCAGCTGCCCAAGGGATAAAAATGGGTATCAATACTCATATTATTTGAAGCCAATTCACAAAAATGACGCATTAAGTCTATCTCAGAGATTTCAGGAAGGAGTAAAGGTTCTTTGCGTAACAGATTGGGATCAGGAGTATATTTTTGAAAGACGGAGCTGCTTTTGGGTAGGCTGTAGGCATGTTGTTCAGGTTGACTTTTCTCAAATATTGTCTTTGTCATAAAAACACAAAATTTACCACAGAGGGAACTACAAAGAAAAATACAAAGATAAAGGAAAAAAATAAATAAAATTCAGATCGTACATCAAGAAAGAACAAGATGAGCAGGATCGCCTTTGGCGGTAGGATAAAAAAATAGGATGAAGGTTTCTTATCTTTTGCTAAATCACACACCCTAGCCTTCGGCGACAGGATAAAACATAAAATAATTAAAACCCAAATTACTTAAGGTATTTTGTAACAAGTTTTTCTTTGCGGTTTTCTTTGTAGCTCACTCTGTGGTAAATTTATGTGATACATTTGTGTTACTTTTTGACTATTTTTTTTGTTATGTCAATATAACGATCTAATTGTTCTTGAGTTTTCACTTCCGTGACTGCCGTTAACAAAAATCCTTTTAGTTGTGGATAATATCTTCCAAGATCAACGCCTGCTGCAATCCCATGGGATCGAAACTGATCTAATACAACCTCTATAGGTATTGGAAGCTTATAGGCAAACTCATTGAAAATCGGCGCATTGCCCATTGTTTGCACTCCCGGGATTTTTTCTAACTCTGCCTTGAGATAAGTTGCACGTTGAAAGTTAGTTAAAGCAAGTTTAGGAAGTCCCTGTTTTCCATACCATAATATCCCTATAAGCACTGCAAGAGCAGCTAAGGCCTGATTTGTACAGATATTCGAAGTGGCTTTTTCTCGTCGAATATGCTGCTCGCGAGCTTGTAGTGTAAGAACATATCCATGCCTTCCTTGAGAATCTTTAGTTTCACCTACAATACGTCCTGGAAGTTGACGCACCAATTTTTCGCGACAAGCAATATAGCCCACGTAGGGACCACCAAATTGTAAGGGCAATCCTAAAGATTGACAATCACCTACAGCTATATCAGCACCAAGTTCATGAGCAGAAGCATAGAGACCATAGACCAAGGGATTAGCACAAACAATAGTTAAAGCATCCAAAGATTTTGCTTGTGTGCTTACACTTTTAATATCATCGATGATGCCAAAAAAATTAGGATAGGAAACTAGGACAGCCGCTACTTTATCATCAATCAGCTCATTGTATTTTTGTAAATCCAAATGACCATCCTGTCGAAAGGGAATCAGTTCGATTTGTATCTGATGACTATGGAGATATTGCTGCACTACTTCTCGGTAATGGGGATGCACCGTTTCAGCAATAAGGACTTTATTGCGATCTTTATGATAACGCAAACTCATGAGCATAGCTTCGGCACAGGCTGAAGCACCATCGTATAAAGAAGCGTTGGCTACATCTAATCCTGTAAGAGCGCAAATCACAGATTGAAATTCAAAAATAGCCTGCAGCATCCCCTGAGAAGCTTCCGCTTGATAAGGTGTATAAGAGGTCAAGAATTCCGACTTGGCGCAAATAGCGCTAACCAAAGCAGGCACATGATGTTCGTAAGCACCGGCTCCCAAATAATTTTCAAAGGCGGGATAGGTATTTTTTGCAGCTATTTTTTCCATAAGCTGCAATCCCTCATATTCAGAAAGTCCATCATCCTCTAAAGGTGCAGCTAAACGTAATTTTTGAGGTATCTCACGAAAAAGCTCTTCTATAGTTTTTGCGCCTATCTCGAGGAGCATCTCTCGTATTTGTTGATCTTTATTAGAGATAAAATCCATAAACTAAGCAAATTTCTTATGATATTCTTCATCATTCAAAAGAGTATCTAGTTCCTTTGGGAAGTTGAGCTTGATTTTATATAACCAGCCCTCTTTTTCCGGGGATTGATTTAAGAGCTCAGGAGAAGTAGATAAGGTCTTATTAACTTCCAGGATGATTCCGGAAACGGGAGAATAGACATCGGCAGCAGCTTTTGTCGATTCGAGAACAGCTACTTCTTGGCCGGCTTTGACATCGATGCCAATTTTGGGCAGTTCAATATAAACAATATCACCTAATTCTTTCTGTGCATAGTTGGTGATTCCTACAGTTCCAATTCCTTCTTTGACCTCAATCCACTCATGCGTTTCAGTAAATTTCATAGTCCTCCTATATAAATGGCAATTTTACAACTTCTGCAGGAATTAAATGTTGGCGTATTTGCAGATCTAAAATCTCACCGATTTCTAATTTCTCCTGCGACAATATAATGGCTATTGCTCTATTTAACGAAGGTGAATAGGTTCCGGAAGTCACTCTTCCAATGGCTTTTCCTTTCTTAAAAACGGGATATCCTTCCCGAGCTATGCCCTTTCCAACTAAGATCATCCCGTATTCATACTGTTTTTTTAAAGATTTTTCTAATCTTTCTAATGGTTCTTTGCCCAAAAAGGAAGGTTTCTCCCATTTAATTGTCCATGCGGAAACAGTTTCGGAGGCAAAAATATTCTCAGAAAGTTCATATCCATAAAGAGCATAACCCTTTTCCAAACGCAAGGTATCTCTAGCTCCGAGTCCAATGGGCTGAATACCAAAACCTTGACCTTCCTGTAGCAATTGATCCCAAAGGTTGCTGATGATAGTGCTTGGACCAAAAATTTCATAACCACCCGCACCGGTATAACCTGTAGCAGAAAGAATAATTTCGCTATTCATGTACTGAAGAGGCAAGAAATGCATGGAAGGAATACCGGAAGAAAAGATTTTTTTAATTAAGGAATCGGCTAACGGTCCTTGAATTGCTAGAATGCCATCCGCAAAAAGAGGAGAAATGTTCACCTTATAAGGAGCACTTTCTTTGATGAGATGTTGAAGGTCTTTTTCGCGATTAGAAGCATTTACAATAACGAAAAAGTGGGTGCTATCTATTTTATACACCATGAGATCGTCGAGACATGTGCCTTGAGAAGTACACCATACCGTGTATGTGGCTGTTAAATCTTTTTTTCCTGCAATGTTGTTAGTGCTGAGATAGTCAAGGAACTGTTCAGCATCGGAACCTTCAACTAAGATACGACCCATGTGAGAAATATCGAAAAGACCCACTTTTTGACGTACAGTCAGATGCTCTTGAATGATCCCCTTATACTGGATAGGCATTTCCCATCCGTAAAAGTTAATCATTTTTGCACCTAATCTAACATGTTTGTCATATAAACATGTTTTCATAAACTTCTGTAAGATCTAATTAATTGTCTAATATGAGCAATAGTATCAGGTTGTTTAATCCATCTAGCAATATCTTTTGGCAAATAAACTCTTTCCTTTTCTTCTTTCGACCCTTTTGGCCTGCCCGCACCTTGACGTTTTCCTCCATGTCCCCTTGTTTTATCTTCCATTATTGGAGATAATTGATCCTGCAATCGATGTTTAATAAACTCTTTTAGATAAAGAGGGTAATTTTGAATCACCTCTTCCTTTGTATCGCCAGAATATTCCACAGGATATAGAGAGTGGAAAAAAATCCAAGTATTAAATTCTTTACTAAACCAGGGCTTTATTTCACCGATTTCATCTAAAGCTATCTGTAAATGCAATTCTAATTCTTTTTCTTCCTTGGAGGCCATGTCAAACCTTTTTCTTTAAAAATTCTCTCTATTTTATTCACGCTATATGCAACTATTTCTTCTTTTGTTTTTTTACCGCGAGCTATTTTGATCGAGCAAAGGAAAACACCATTTTCATCGTATAAATTCCAATCAAATCCACCCTTTTTGAGAGTCCAACCTACTAATCTTATATAACGTAAAAATATCTTTTTATCGAGTGGCTTAAAAACCATGCGTTCATTTTCCGTTTAATTCTATTTTTGCATTTTTAGGATATCTTTTCAAGATCTACCTGGAGATTCTTGATTTTTTTGGACAAATTAATGTAGCAAATCACTTTTTAATTAGCTTAAGGCTGCTCCATAATGAAGGCTGTTGTTCGATTTGAAAATCGCTTGTCACAACGGAAAAATGTTGCGGATGGCCATGGCTGCGGTTAATACGATAGGTGAAGCCTAAACGATCAAACTGTTCCGGATCATAGCCTACTAAACAATGGCTAGGAATAAAAATTTTCAGAGTATAACTTTTGGACGACATCTGGCCTTTGACTTTCAAATCTTTAGGATCACAAAGCTCATGTCTATCTTCTGTTCTAAATCGGGTGAGTTCACCTGCTTGAATTCCCTCAATAGCCTCGGGAAGAAAGAAAAAATGATGACAGAAGCGTGTATTATAACCAGATGTTTTGACATCTCGTGTATCAATCATGAGTTCCACGCTATCACCACGAGTGACATCAGGATAGGAAGCTTGATGAAAAGGCTGTGATATTTCGACTTGACATTCTAACCCATTTTCATTCCAACCTAAAGCTACTTTAGCAAAGTACTCCTCGCCACAAAGTTTGGAAGTATAAGGCAGAACATACCTTTGTCCTGTTAGACCATTGGTTGCATAATGACAATCCACGCGAAATTGAAAAAAATTAACAGGAGATATTGCAAAGGATTCCTCTTCAAACATGACTTATTCTTCATGGGGTTTATTCAGGTAATCTAGTGAGAGGGCCTTTTTTTCTTTAAGTTGGGTTAAAAGCTTCTGCATGTAGATGCGCTGAGCATCTTTTGACATGACTTGATAGATTTCCAAAACCTTATCCTGTGCATCGGTATCTTTATAGGGTTCGCGTTTTTCAAGATGAAAGAAATTTAGATCTCCATTACCTGGAGTATTAACCCTGCTCCAAGCTCCGATTTTCATGCCAAAAATTTCCTGAGCATTCAAATCACTATTCAAATCGCTACGGGTTCCTTCGTAAGATGTTTGAATCAGTTTCCATTGATCTTCCAGCTTTTGTCGCGAAGACAACTCATCAGCTGTTTCATTAGATTTGGCAATAGCCCATTTTGATAAATCTTTTTCATTTTTCTCGATTTCATTACGAATGTTGCGCATATAGGCATATAAGCGTAGGGAAGCTAAAAAATCACCCAAAAATAGCGTAGGTGGGGCTTGTGGCGCAATGGCGGATATATAATCTTTTTCTATAGCTTTGCGTATTTTTTCAAAGTAGCGATCCGCTACAAGATCTCGAACACTAGCTAAAGATTTCCATGATCCATCTAGATTTTGATATTGGGAAGGATCACTTTCACGAATTTTTAGGTAATAGACATCGAGTTCTTTATCGAGTAATTGATCTAAAACCTCCTGTTCATCAGCCTCTGCAAAGGTCATAATTTCCTTTTCAGGCGCGCGCTTAATCACCCCAATACGATAATAAACAACCTTATCTGGGGAGTATTCAAAGAGTTTTTGATTGGCGTCATTGGGAGTCTCACCTTTAAGGGCTGCTTTATTGAGCAGTCCTATAAATTCTTTTCTTTTTTCTTCTCCTACAAGAGGTGATTTCCCCCCTTTCTCAAGAATTGCTGCATGCATGGTTTTGGTGGGTGCTTTGTCTAATTCTTGATGAATCCACTCAGGATGTTTCTCCGCAATAGAATTTCTGGCAAAGCTATCTATTTGGCTGCGCGTTTTATCATCTAGGCTTTCTAGGGCAGAAAAACGCTCATCCCTGGTGTCTCCCTTTCTGAGTCCAAGATCAGGGAATTTCTTTTTTAGTATTTCCCAATTTTGATCCTCAACTTCCCAGCTCCATGTATCTTTTATACCAACCTTAGTCTGAAGACTATTTTTATTTATTTGGGCTACTTCTAGGAGATAACGATGCTGAATAAGTTCAGGAAATTTTTTTGCTACTTCGTCGACAGATAGAAAAGTTGTTGGAAGTAGGAGAAGACTTTTTTCATTTTGATCCCGTTTCGTTACTGCATTGAGATAAACTTCTAATTTTTGCATGCTAGGATAACTATCAAAACGCAGCTCATTCGGTAATTCAAATAGTTGTCCAATGACACCCTCTTTACTATAAGCTTGGATCTTCTCGATGCTAAAAGGATCCACAACAACAGTGTTGCCCACATCATAAAAAAGACGTCGAAATAAGAGAACATCGCGCCAAATTTTGACCGCTTTATTCTGGTCCAAGTTCATACGGCGCAATTGTTCATCAAAGTATTGTTGAAAATTAGCGACGCCCAAATAAGGGTTATTCATGTTTTGTTGATAGCTCATAGCAGCATGTTGCATAAGGTCTGCATAAGCCTCTTCCTTTGTTACTTTATATCCTTTCTGTTCAGCCACCTTGGCGCTATTAATAATAAACTGTGCCACTAAGCGCAGAAAACGGGGACCAAACCAGTCTTCGAGGGTATGATAGCCAAACAGAGAAAGGTCATAATAATCCAAATCTGAATCGGAGGGTAGCCAAGGATACTGCTTTTCTTGATAGCGTAGAACCTGCCTTAATAAGGGAGCAGAAAATTGCTTTTCTTCAAGAAAAAGAGAAATACGTGCCGCTAAGGCTTCTGCATCGACCGGATTATCAATACTGCGCAAAAGTTCATAGTTGTACTTCATATCAGGGGCAAAATAGGCCCAGGCTGTTTCCACATTAATAAAATTCGCTTGAGGATTACTATAAAGGGTAAAATGTTTTTCTTTTTCGGAGCGAGGTTTTAGATCCCGTAGAAGTTCATCCCGATAGTTCATTGCTAAAATTAAACCCAAGCCACTTTCTAAAAAATCCTTACGCAACACTCCATCATTGAGGAAATTTGGACCCCAAACTCCCCCTAAAATGAGTTTATCATTTAGATCTGTGTTAATAAAAACAGCCAATTCATCCAATTCCTGCCTTTTTACTTGCGATCCATCAACCGCCGTAAAGACCGTTTGTTCATGAGGATATTCGGTATTTAAGGAACTATATGTTCCAAAAAAGGAAAACGAAATGATGATCACGATGGTAATGACAACAAAGAAATAACGTTGATATTTGCGCAGAAATTCTAACATAAATGGCTAGCTCCTTAAAAACAGAAAGCAAAATCTTAACAAAATGACTTTTTCTCTCAAAGAATATAATAGCAAGCATTCATAGCAAGCATTAATAACCACATAGCACACCAATTCTAGTAAATCAAAAAAACATTTAACTTTACGATATTACTTAATTTATGCTAAAATAGTTATTAAAACAAATTAAGAGATTTCTTTTTATGACGAATCCAGTTTCTAAAATAACTTTTCATACACCAGTTATTTTTAATAAAGAATTACTGGCGAAAAAAAAGCCCGTAGAAAAATGGTTAATTGGGATTGGAGCTTGGGCGGATTGTTATGCTTATTCAGGCAAAGAATATTTTAATGCCTCTACACAAGAGCATTTACCTCTAGAAAAGCGCAAAACAGCTCTAAAAATCATCACCTGTATTGCTTCTGTCTTTACCCTCCTTATATTTGCCCTAATTGCAAAAGCGCTCTATAAAAATTGGGCTAAACATGTCGAGATCGATTTAATCAAAATCGAACATAAAGCTAAAGAAACCAAAAAGAAAGAGCCTAAAGAAATAAAACCTAAAGAAATAAAAATTCAAAAGGAAGAACCGATTGCTCCAATTCCACTCAAGAAGGAGCCTACTCAAGCCAATCTTAAACTGGCAGTAGTGGGTTTAGAAATACCACCCACACCAGAAGAAGCAAAAAAAGCCGTTTATGAACATCTAGAAGCTTTGTCAAACCCCATGTCTGAGGGCGAAAAACTCCGTCATTTGTTCGAGCTTGAAAAGCTGAATAAATTCATTGATGAAAGTAAAATTGATGAAGAGAAAAAAACTTTAATGGTGCAAATCCTTAAAAAGGACACTGCCCTACCACAGGCTAAGGATCTTAAAGATCTTATAATGGAAGAGGAAGAAGATAAATTGAAATATGTCGGCAAGCCTAGAAAAACTCGTGAGTTGCCTGATCAATGGCTTGAACTCTCTACATTTATAGAGAAAATGATGCATAAAGTTTTTAAAAAGAATTGTTATCGATCACAACTCCTGAATTTTAAGGGAGCAAATCTACAACAAAAAGCGAGAATTTCCGAAACAGCAGCCGATTATAAACTTAGATTCCCTAGAGGGGAAAGAATACTTGGAAGAACTGATACAGGAAATAGAGTATTTCAGGTTAATCAGATTGAATTAATGGAAGTGCAAGTCAAGAAAACAGAATTACAGGGAGTACAGAATCCCTTTTATCAAAAAAATCTTCCTCAAAAAAATAAAGCAAAAAATGAACCCGAGATAGAGCAACCATTGCAGAAAGAAAATGAAAATCCTGAACAAAAAAAGAATGATCAGGAGGAAAATAAGTTTGGTACTTCTATCATAAATAATATTGATGTAAAGGATGAGAAAGAGCTTTATGGGGCAGGCGCAGGGGTATTAAAACATGAAGAGAAGGAAAAACCTGCTGAAAAAGAAGAAGTAAATCATGGGTCCATTAATATAGCACAAAAAATCGTTCCTGTTGATCTCCCTTGGCTAAAAAAGGGATATGGCAAATAGCCCGACTTTTACGTAATTTACTAAAACAAACAAAAACAGGATCGGCTTTGCCGGCAGGATGCTCGCTGCGCGAGCGAAGCGAGCGATCCTGCCGGCAAAGCCGATCCTGTTAAATTTTTAATATTTTTCCCCTGCAAATGCTGCCTATCATGTTTCTCTCAAAAATTCTGAAATCAACAACTGTTGTAATTCGTTACGGGCATGCTTAAGCTGTTGAACATTGCTTGGTGATTCCAATAATGGATAAGAATGCCTTCTCATTTCTTCTAAAACTTGATTTCCCTCTTTCAAAATAGCTTTAATAAGATTTTCATCAGACATAGCTAAAGATAGCGTTCCTTGATGTAAAAAACCCTCTCGCGTTTTTCTTTGTGCTGCACCGCCAACTTTTTTCCCTTCTACCATCACATCGTAAATGGTGGGATTAGCCATACAGAAATTTTTGCATTTAATATCGCTTGGTTGATCTTTCGATAATAGGGTTGTTGTAATTTCTTTTTTAAGATTGACTACAGCTTGTGCAACCCGTTTATTAACAAAAGCATAATTCTCTAGCGTATTCATTGAATAGGCCGGACAAGAGGCAGGAACAATAATAGAAAATGCTAAATCCGCCATATGAAAAACAATCCCTCCGCCGGTAGGACGATGTCCAAGACTTATTCCTGCTTTTTTTAGACCATCTAAAGAGAAGTACCGGGAGGGATTAATAAAGTATCCATATGTGACACTTGGCCGAATCCATTCATAAAAGTGTATGGTGGGCTGTCCGTCAGCCGCAATTTCCTGTAAAAGCCTGTGGTCCCTGTCCATATTCTCCTGAGCAGTTGCAGGATCGCTGTAGAGAATTTTCCACTGCATCATTTATCTGATAATAATAGGGTTGAGCTTATCGGATAATTTATCCCCAAAAACATATCCTATGTGTTTTAATGCATGGGTATGAGGGTCGTTTTCAGTCAAAATATAAACAGTCCTAGGAGCTGCATAAACGATCAATATATAGCGACCGCCTTGAGAATGAGAAAGAATGGTAGTATCAAACGGGATATCTGCTTTAAAAAAAATGCCGTTTCCTGCCTGTTTTGAAAAAAAGGGGGAACTTTCGCTAGACTGAGTGGGCTCTAAGCATAAGATTAACCCACAAATAACAGGTTTGATGCTGCTTTTTTCTTGCAAGGAGCCTGATTGGAGTAAGAATTGACCATAGACTGTTTCCAACATCGGTTTATTCCCTTGTCCTACCAGGAGTTGATCATAGCCTATACGCAAAGAACGCACCTCCATAAGTTCTGCAGCAATTTCCCCTAGATGACGAAATAAGAGAAGTTTTTTAAGGGATTCATGATGTCTAAAAAGATCATGCCCTTGCAGAAAATAGGCATTTACATTCTGTTTGGAAAGTTTATCTTTAGTAATATGTAATTTCGTACAAAGAATGTAATCGATAGCCTCATTGAGCTCTTGAACCTGTTCAGGGCTAAAAAGAGCATCGAATTCTATAAGGCCATGTTTATAGAAGTAGTCGCGGTGGGATTTATCTGTTGCATATTTCATTTCTTCCCCCTGCCCGTGCCCGATTAATATGGTTTGTCCTACGTAATCAAGAGAGAATATACGAACTAGCAAACTTTTTCATCAATTATATATTCTATTCGTCAAAAAAACTTTTTCGGGCACGGGCACGGGCAAGAGCAGAGATCGTTTTTCCTATATATTAATAATTAAACATTCTGTTTGATTAAAATAGTAACTTTTGCTATCGTTGTTTTATAAAATTATACTAGGTTTTTTATGAATAAATGTTCAAAATTTGTTTCGCTTTGTAATCCATGCGCTAATTACGACGCTTTGGAGAATTTTAAGACTTTACAAACAAGAAAGCAAATTGCTATCGGCGCCATTACCGGTGTCGTAGCGGTACTTACTTTACCTGTTTTTGGTCTTTTGGGAGTTCTTACCTTTAGGTGTTTAGTAAAAAAATTTTCAGCCAAAAAAATTGAGCTAGATGGGGAAGATAAGAAAGTCCAAAACATTGTACAAGAAAAAATGGATCCTGCTCAAAAATTAGAATTGCTCAAACAAAGAAAAGCCTCTCTCCTTATTCATGCAATCGTTGAGAATAACATCGAGAAAGTAAAAGGATTATTAAATGAAGCCGATATTCCTGATTCAGAAGGCTATCTGCCTTTTCATTGGGCAATTCAGGAAGGACATCTAGAAATCGTTGAACTTTTAATGGATAAAGTAAAGCCAGAAGCCATTAATGCAGAAATTTCTAAAGGTAAAGGCATATATCCATTAACGCTTTGTGTAAGAGAAAATCACCCTCACATTGCAAAATATTTGTTAGAACATGGTGCAAATCCGGATATTCCTTATAATAATAAAAGTATTTGGCTTGCAGTTGCCGAAACAGGACAATTAGAGCTTGTTAAAATTCTTATGGAAAAAAGAAGCGCACAGGAAAAATGGGAAGCTCTATCTTATGCAGCAGAAAAGGGCAAAATTGATGTGATGGAATATTTATTAGATAGTGGTGCAGCTGCTCCTAACATTGATGATGAGCTAAATATGTGGGCAGAAGATGACAATAAAGAATTGATTATTTGGACAAATCTTACGAATGCCCCTTTATTGCGAGCGGCTCAAGTTGGAAATGTTGAATCTGTAGAGTTTTTACTCAAAAAAAACCCAGAGCTATTGAATTACAAAATGAATAATCAGATCTTTGGCTTTACTGTTTTAACTCATGCTGCTAAACATGGTAAGACAAATGTTGTTAAGTATTTGTTACAGCAAGGTGCTGATCCAAGTATTCCCGATCCGGCTAATAGCTTACCCTTACATCATGCGGCCGACAAAGGACATTTGGAAATTGCCAAGATGTTAATTGAAAAAAAAGCGGATTCTATTAATGTAAAAGGTCACCAAAGAGCTACCCCCTTATGTGTAGCTTCTCGTGCTGGGAATTTAGATATGGTTCAATTTTTACTAAATAGTGGTGCCGATGCAACTATTCATGATGGTAACGGATATTTGCCTTTGCATTGGGCGACTCAAAATAAACATTTAGAAATTGTTAAAACATTAGTTGATAAAAATTTAAATCTCGTTAATGCAAAAGGTCCAGGTGGTAACACTGCTTTAAATATTTCTGCTATAGAAGGAGTCGTTAATATCGCACAATATTTATTAGATCATGGAGCTGATTTGAACATTTCAAATGATGCTGTCTCCTTACCCTTGCATAACGCTTCTTTTGGAGGACATGTAAAGATTGTTGAACTTCTTCATAAAGATAAAAATTTTAATATAAATGCCAAAGGAACTCCTTTTCAGGCAACAGCCCTATCTATTGGGGCCTACAAGGGACATTTAAATATTGTAAAATATTTAGCGGATAACGGAGCCGATATTAACATGCCTGCCGCAGCAGACGGCAATTTACCTATTCAATATGCAGCTTTTTTGGGACATTTTGACATTCTGAAGTATTTATTAGGGATTGCAAAAAATGTGAATTCTAAAAATGCAAAAAATATTACGATATTGATGTGTGCTTCATCTGGTTTAGATAAGCAAGATCCCCAGTTTAAGGATTATGAAGCCAACAAAATCAATATTGTAAAATATTTAGTGGATCAAGGAGCGGACATCACGCTAAGGGATCATAAAGGTAGTCCAGCTCTCCATTATGCAGCTTATGCCGGTTATCTAGATATTGTTAAACTATTCCTTGAAAGCAACCCAGAGCTCCTCAATGCCCCAAATTTGCAAGGAAAAACTGTCTTACATAAGGCAACAAAAATGGGCCGAACTGAGGTAGTCAAATATTTGCTCAGTAAAGGAGCCGATCGGAATATTCAAGATGCGCGTGGAAGAACAGCTAAGCAGATCGGAGAGAAACAGGGGTTTAAAGAAATAGTTGGGATTTTGGATCAACCTTAACACGGATTTCTCAGAGCATCAAATTCTACATTTGGAGTGCGGCGACTTGTCGCTTTCCTAGGCACCAACTTGTCGATAGAATCGCGACAAGTCGCGATTTAAAAAAGCGGTGACAAGTCACCGCACTCCAAACGCTTCGTGATTATCCTTTATTGTTTCCCAAAAAGGAATAGTCGGCTAAGATTTTTTCCATGAATGCATACGAAGTACTTATCCGGCGAGCACCAGAGATTGAATCCAAACTGGGCTATACCTTTAAAGATCGATCTCTATTGGCGTTAGCTTTTATCCATCGCTCTTTTATCAATGAAAATAAAGAGATTGAGCAGCATAACGAGAGATTGGAATTTTTAGGAGATTCAATCCTGGGAATGTTAATTGCGGACTATCTTTATCGTTATCTTCCCTCCACCCCAGAAGGAGAACTGTCTGTACTTCGCTCCCGCTTAGTAGAAGCTAGCTCTTGTTTCAATTATGTCCAAAAATATGATTTGGGACAGTATTTGTTACTTGGCAAAGGAGAAAAAATGAATGCTGGTCGGGGCCGTATCTCCATATTAGCTGACCTATTCGAAGCCATCATAGGTGCTATTTATATCGATGGTGGCCTAGAAGCGGCCAAACGTTTTCTTTTCAAAAATTTTTCTTTTGAAATCGATGCTATTTTAAAAACTCCTATTCGCAACTATAAAGCTCTCCTGCAAGATTATTGTCAGAAAAATTTTCAGCAAACGCCGAAATATAAAGTTCTCAGTGAAGAGGGACCAGACCACAGCAAAATTTTTAAAATTAGTGTCATCATTAATGAAAAAGAGGTGGGGTATGGTCAAGGCTCTTCTAAAAAAGAGGCGCAGCAGATGGCCGCTGGTGATGCCTTAATGCATTATAAGGTGATCGACATTCAAACAGCCGAGGAAATTTAATGGCAGTCAAGCAAAAAAGTGTTTGGTATTGTTCTGAATGTGGACATAAGCAACTTAAATGGACGGGTCAGTGTCCTCAATGCACAAAATGGAATTCCATGCATGAGGAAATGGAAGTCACTGGTGCAAAACCTCGTTTCGAAGCACAAAGAATCAGCAGTCAAAGTAAGCCCGTTCGTTTAAAAGAGATCTCTCAAAAAGAAACTCCTCGTATCTGCACCCATCTTAGAGAATTTGACCGTCTGATTGGTGGAGGACTTGTTCCAGGATCATTGTCCTTGGTAGGTGGTGATCCCGGCATCGGTAAATCTACTCTACTGTTACAGCTTTCTCAATCCTTAGCTAAACAGGGTTTAATCGTCCTATATGTATGTGGAGAGGAATCGGTAGAACAGACCTCTATGCGTGCCCAACGCCTAGAAATCGATACCGAAAATTTACTTCTTCTAAATGAGACTAACTTTTCAGCTATCAAAGCGCAAATTGACCATGTCAACCCAGACATTTTGATTATTGACTCTATTCAAATCGTCTATAAAGGAGAAATCACTTCTGCTCCCGGTTCGGTCTCTCAGGTACGCGAAACGACCACAGAATTCATGCATATTGCCAAGGGACGCGGCATCGCGACCTTTTTGATCGGACATGTCACAAAATCAGGTGAAATTGCCGGTCCACGCGTGTTGGAACATTTAGTCGATACCGTACTCTATTTTGAGGGAGATAAACAGCATCAATATCGGATGATTCGTGTTGTCAAAAATCGATTTGGTCCTACGGACGAAATAGCTGTATTTTGTATGCAGCAGAAAGGTCTGATCGAAGTTTCTAATCCTTCTCAAGTTTTTTTAGAAGAGCGTCGTAAAGAAGCCGTTGGTTCCGTCATCATTCCTACGATTGAAGGAACTCGTCCTATTTTAATAGAAACTCAGGCTTTAGTTACCGAGACCTTTTTTAGTACACCCTCCAGGCGCTGTACAGGACTTGATCAAAATCGTTTAGCTTTACTGTTAGCTGTCTTGGAAAAACGTTTGGGCTATCAGCTTCACAAATGTGATGTATTTGTCTCTATCGCAGGTGGTATGCGCATCACAGAGCCCGGGATTGATTTAGGCATTTTATTGTCTGTAGCCTCATCTATGCGCAATCGAAGAATCGATCCGGAAACAACTGTGGTCGGAGAAGTGGGTCTTGGAGGAGAAGTTCGCAGCGTAACGCGTATAGAAAGCCGTTTGAAAGAGGCCATTCATATGGGTTTCCGACGTTGCCTTATTCCTAAAAGAAATGTTAAAGGCATTCCTATGGAAATCACACAAAAAGTCGAGATCATAGGTGTTGAATTTGTTGAAGAGGCTGTACAGCATCTAATATGCTAGCACAATTAAGGTAAATACTATGGAAAGTATCAGGATTAAAGTAGGCGCACGCTCCTCTCCTCTTTCTAAAGCCCAAGTCCATGAAGTTTTGCATGAGCTTCGTCAACATCATCTCCCTATCGAATTTGATCCTATTTATGTTGTAACAAAAGGGG
This sequence comes from uncultured Parachlamydiaceae bacterium, assembly GCA_963833865.1. GTDB lineage: Bacteria > Chlamydiota > Chlamydiia > Chlamydiales > Parachlamydiaceae > Neochlamydia. The sequence continues at coordinate 767,582 of CAWHZN010000011.1, forward strand.
ATAAGGATCGCACAACATCCCTCCGCACTATAGGTAAAACAGATTTTTTTACTAAAGAAATCGATGATCTTCTTCTTAATCATCAGTGTCGTATAGCCATCCACTCGGCCAAAGACCTGCCTGATCCTTTACCAGAGGGACTAGTCCTTGCAGCCATTACCCAAGGGGTGGATTCTTCGGACGTGCTTGTTTTGCGTAATGGTGAAAGTCTAGATAGTTTGCCTGTCGGCGCTAAAATTGCCACTTCTTCGCAAAGACGCGAAGACCTTGTAAAGCAATTACCAAAGGATTTAAGTTTTTGTGATTTGCGTGGCACGATTGAAGAAAGACTAGCCCTGCTGGAAAAAGGAGAAGCCGATGGAGTTGTCGTAGCAGAAGCAGCCCTAATTCGCTTAAATTTGCTCCATCTTAATCGCATTCATCTGTTTGGAGAAACTGCTCCCAATCAAGGAAAGCTCGCAATTCTTTGCCGTCAAAACGATCGAGAGATGCTAGAGCTTTTTCGAAGCATTGATAACCGCGCCAAGAAAAAAATCCTTTATTTAGGACTAGATCTACCCGAAAGTCCTAAAATGCATACCTTCATTCATTATCCTATCATTCGCATTCACATACGTGCATCTGATAGCCCTGATATTCAAGAATGCTTTAAAGATGTGCTTGACTATACACATCTTCTTTTTACCAGCAAAAGTGGTGTGCATGCTTTTTTTAGACATTTCTCTCATTTTGGTTATAAAAATCATCATCTGCATGGAAAAGAGGTGATTTGTGTAGGACAGCACACAGGAAGAGCACTTCAGGCCTATGGAGTTGCCAATCCCTTAATAGCGCCTACTGAGACTGCTGAGGGAATGATCCATTTACTGGAAAGATTATCTTTTGAAAATCCTTATTTTTTTTGGACCCACTCGGCTATCTCGCGACCTGTCATAAGTGATTATCTAAAAAAGAAAAATTATCGCTATAGGGAATGCACTGTTTATGATACTGTTGTCAATAGGTCATTGCCTACTATTGACTTAAAGCCTATTGATGAAATTTACTTTACGAGCCCATCCACCATCGATGCTTTTATTGAGCTCTTTGGTGCTCTCCCTAAGGACAAAGTATTAAAGGCTATTGGACCCATTACTGAACAAAGATTAAAACTTTAACAAAGGAGTTTCTTATGGCAAACAAATATCAACTTCCGAAATTACCCTATGATTTTGGAGATTTAGAGCCGGTTATCAGTGCAGAAATCATGAAATTGCACTACACTAAACACCATCAGGGTTATGTGGATAATCTCAATAAAGCTGTGGAACAGTATGCGGAATTACAACCGAAAGCCGAGCAAAATAATAGTCCAGCCGAGCTCATCGCTTTACAATCCGCTCTTAAATTCAACGGCGGGGGTCATGTCAATCATAGTATTTTTTGGACTAACCTGGCTCCTAAAAATAAGGGCGGAGGCACTTTACCAAGTAATGGTGAATTCGTTAATGCCATAAAAAAAGATTTTGGTTCTTTAGAAAAATTGATAGAGCAATTAACGACTAAGGCTGTCGCTATCCAAGGTTCAGGCTGGGGTTGGCTTGGTTATTGCAAAGTCCATAATAATTTGCAGATCGCTACCTGCGAAAATCAAGATCCCTTAAGTACAAAAGGTTTGATTCCTTTGTTGGGTATTGATGTTTGGGAACATGCCTATTATCTTCAGTATAAAAATGTTAGAGCGGACTATGTAAAAAATATTTGGAATATCATCAACTGGAAAAATGTTGAGGAACGTTACCATCAGGCAGCGAGTCAGCTTGCTGGCGCCTCGAGATAAACCTATAAAATTTTAGTTGAATTGCAAAGCTGTCGAGTATATAATTAAGCAGTTACACAACACTACTTAAGTTTTGCGAAACATTTTTTTAAAGAGCGGCGATTTATCGCCGCTTTAAAACCCAACTTGCGACCTATGATGGCTCAGATTCGAAGTTATTTTCTCTCTAGGAGCTCGCACGAAGCTTTGAAAATAAGTGAGCCATATTTTTTAATATGGCTCACTTATTTTTGCAAGCTACTAGAGGAAAAGAATTCGAATCTGAGCCATCATAGGTCGCAAGTTGGGTTTAAAATATTATTAATATTAAGAGAGTTCTATGGGACTATTCTCGCGGAATAAACCTAAAATAAAAATACAAACTGCTAAAAAAGATGGGTATAGTGGTTGGCTAAAATGCACTCACTGCAACGAACTCATCCATGTCAATGAATTGCAGCAAAATATGAACTGCTGCCCAAAATGCGAGTATCACTATCGCCTCAATACAGAAGAGCGCATCAAATACCTGGCTGATGAACATTCATTCAAAGAAATGTTCCCTGATTTACAACCAGTTGATCCATTGAATTTTGTCGATATGGAACCCTATCCAAAACGGGTAGTGAATGCCCAGGAAAAATCTGGACTTAAGGAAGCTATTACTACTGGGACCTGCTTCCTAAATAGCATACAAATTGCCTTAGGGATTATGGATTTTAATTTTATGGGCGGCTCAATGGGTTCTGTTGTGGGAGAAAAAATCGCACTCATCATCGAACATGCCCTAAAAGAAAGACTTCCCTTAGTGATTGTATCCACCTCGGGAGGCGCGCGCATGCAGGAATCCATTTTATCCCTGATGCAAATGGCGAAAACCTCCGCAGCACTAGCAAAACTGCATGAAGCAAAAATCCCCTACATCTCTGTATTGACCAATCCTACCACCGGAGGTGTCACTGCCTCGTTTGCCTCTTTAGGGGATATTATCATCGCTGAACCTGATGCTCTTATTGGTTTTGCAGGTCCAAGAGTCATTGAACAATGGATAGGTCGAAAGCTGCCTCCCGGAGCTCAAAAATCCGAATTTCTGCTTCAGCATGGAATGGTAGATTGTATTATCAGTCGCAAAGAATTAAAACAGAAAATCGCAGAACTGCTCTTTTTCTTGACAAACAATACCTCTGAACACCAAGAAGGAGATCCAATGAATCACTTAGCTCTTAAAATTGATCATTTACGTGTAGGTAAATAAATGACGAACAACCCCGCTGAACACAGAATCGAAATCCCCGTGCTTTCCAGTGATGAAAATTGCCTTCCTACGTATGCTTCACATGGGGCTGCAGGGGCGGATGTTAAAGCTTATCTGAAAGAACCCATCATCTTAAAGCCAGGAACCTCATGTTTAGTGCCCACAGGTTTATGTTTAGCTATTCCCCCCGGATATGAAATCCAGGTCAGACCGCGCAGTGGGTTAGCGCTTAAAAATCAGGTTACTATTCTCAATACTCCCGGGACTATAGACTCCGACTACCGTGGCGAAATTGGCATTATTCTTATTAATCATGGAAAACAGGACTTTATGATTACACCCGGTATGCGTATTGCACAACTGGTTATAGCATCTGTGATTCAAGGAAACTTTATCTTAGCAAAAGAATTAACAGAAACCACTCGAGGTGCAGGTGGTTTTGGCCACACAGGAATTCACTAACTTATGATCAAGATATCCAAGTATTTAGATCAAAGAGTTATTTTTTTTATCAACGCTGAAAAGCGTGATGAAGCCTTACATACTCTTGTAGAAGGGCTTTATCGTCATGGATATATCAAAGATCAAGATCTTTTTTATAATTCTATTCTCGAGCGTGAAAAGATTGTTTCAACAGGCATAGGCATGGGAGTGGCTATTCCACATGCTAAGCTGCGAGGCTATAATGATTTTTTTATAGCTATCGGCATTTTGCAAAAGGGAGTAGATTGGAGTGCATTTGATGGCAGCCCTGTTCGAATTCTTTTTATGATAGGCGGGCCGGATGACAAACAGACCGAGTACCTTCAAATTCTTTCCGGATTGACAATGGCCATTAAAGATGAAGACAAGCGAAGAAAAATGTTAACATTGAATTCACCAGAAGCTATTATGACTTTATTCAAGGGATTTTAATGGAGAGGAATGAGGAACAATGGACTTAAAAATTAAAGATGTGGCTGATTTATTAAACGTCTCCGAAAAGACTATTCACCGCTGGTTGGATGAGGGTAAAATGCCCTTCTATCAGATCAATCAGCAAAAACTTTTCAATCGCAATCAAATTGAAGACTGGTTAATGAACCAAACAGTTCAAGATGCTCAGGAGCGTTCCTCTCATGTCCTATTAGATAATCATCCTATCAAGGGAGGCATTAGGCAGTTTAGTCTTTTTCGTGCCTTGCATAAAGGTGATGTTTTAACTCATGTTTCAGGCAATACAAAAGAAGAAATCATACGTCATACGATGCAGGGGATGGCAAAACAGTTAGATCTTGATGCCGAAGGAATTTCAGAACTCCTCCTCGATAGAGAAAAATTGCAACCTACTGCCCTAAATAATGGTATAGGGATTCCCCATACACGAGACTTTTTATTGAATGCCCATTATGATGTTGTCGTAGTCGCATATCCGGAAAAACCCGTTCCCTATGGGGCTCTCGATGGTCTTCCCGTTCATACACTCTTTTTTCTTTTTGCATGTGATGACAAGCGCCATTTACACCTGCTTGCTAAAATTGCGCATCTGATGAGCAAGGAACCTAACCTTCAATTTTTACAGACAAAGCCAAATAAAAATGAGCTATTAAACTACATTAAAACCTTTGAAACCACTATCAGCACCAACGCAGATTAAAAAAGATTAAATGGTGATAAATAATAGCATCATCACATCGAGTGCATTTTTTCATCTTATTTGGGCTACGAAAGGGCGAAAAGATCTTCTACTGCCTAAAATTCAAAATAAACTTTTTCCTTATATAAGCGGTATCATTCGTAAAAACAAAGGCACATTATTGGAGATTGGTGGAATAGCAAATCATATACATCTGCTTATTGAACTTTCGATTTTGGATGGTTTTACAGCTCTTATTAGAAATGTAAAATCATCCTCGACAACATGGCTCAAAAAGGAATTTTTCGAATGTAATCTTTTTGCATGGCAAGATGGATATGGATCTTTTTCAGTCAGTGTTTCTCAACTTGATCGGACTCGTGAATATATTAAAAATCAGGAAAAACATCATCAAAATCAATCCTTTGAAGATGAATATATTAGGTTTTTAGATATCCACCAGGCAAAATATGATGTTCGTTATGTTTTCGATTAGGGGGTGTCGCCACTGTCGTGGCTTTTTCATTCCGTACCGTACCGTGACCGTGGGTGAGCGCAGCGAACCCACGGAAAGAAAAGTTACGTTCAGGTAAGCCACGACAGTGGCGTCACTCCAAACCCAGGACAACCAAATGGTAAGGTTTACTTCAACATATCGTCCAGGGCATTAAGGATAGCCTGTGCATAGGATTTATATCCATTCGTCAAATCTTCAACCCTGATTTCGTAGGGATAATCCGGAGTCACTCCCAAATTCTCAATAGGTTTATTATTTGTCCGGTAAGCAATTGAACCTGTATACGAAAATTCTTTAATACCGAAAAGATTAGGATACTCGTGCCGAAGAACAAAACCGCCTGCTCCTGCTGTTTTAGAACCAAAAATCTTGGCTCGATTATTGTCCTGCAGAATTGCAGGAAAGAAATCAGCGCATGAAAAATCTAAATAATTCACTAAAACTAAAATAGGTTTGCTGTAATGTGCCTTTGGATTAGGCTTAATTTCAGAGATGCCATAATAATAGATTGGATTAGTGAACGAACGACCTGCATTCCATTCATCGATAATGCTCTGAAAGTAAGCTGCCACTTTTGGTATTTCCTCCAAAGTAATTGAAAAACCCGCAATTCCTTCAACCAACTGCTCAAGGGCATCTTCAGGATTTTCCAAAACTGATAAAGCTTCTGATACATCCTCTTGCGTTATGGTCATACGTTCTGGAGGAAGTGCAAGAGGCTCATTGCTCATCATAGATAACAGAGAAAAAAGATACACAACTGATCCTCCGGGATTATTCACCTGATCAATAATGAGTGCATCCGTTTCTTTTTGAAAACGCTTAATTAATTTCTCAAAATCAAGATATTCATCAGAATCAATCACAAATGTTGGTATACGTACATACCCTATTTTTTTATTTTTAGCTGTGGTAAATATATAGGCATAATAGTGAGATTCTGTGTGATTCCAAATGACTTTACCTAGTTGAGGTACAAAACTTTTATATTGGCCTATAACTAGAAAATCGGAGTCTTCGTTATTCTTTAGTCCTAAATTCTTTTTGATTTCTTTTCTTGCCTTTTCCAAATGCTCCTGAATAGGTGTCATCATCATTTTATCAAATAAGACTGTCTTTTTTTTCAAAAAGGAGGGAATTGCATAAAATTGATAGGCCGTTGTTTCTGGAAAATGATTTTTAATCTGCTCTGGAACATAGATCCACTCCGGAGAATAGGTGCGTATATCACCTGTACTTTGATGGTTGATAGTAATCGGAATGGTTCCTTGCTCCACATCATACCCCTTGCTAGCCATACGTAGGGTCAAATATTGTTCAGCCAGCATCTGATCTGTTCCGTTCGTTTCTTCCCCGAAAGCCTTTCTTTTAAATGTTTGAACATATTCTTCGGCAGAAACGCCTCCAAATGAAATCACTTCATCTCCTATTTTTGTTTGAGAAAGCATTTCATGTAGATTTGAATCGATATCGGCATAATGAGCGGGATTATTAGGTATCCAAGCGATAAAATATCTTCCATTCACTCCCTGAATTCGAAATGGCAAAATGGACATTTCTGTCGCATAGAAATTCACCGTAACATGGTAGTCCTGCATGGAGTTAAAGAAGTTTAAAAGAATTTTTTGATAATCACTCGTAGTTAAGTGAGGAGTCTGAAGAACTCTGTTTTTGACATCTTGGACTTCTCTATCTAAATCCCATCCGGTATAACTTTTTTTCCATTCAGCTGGAGCATATTTGACCTCTAAAATACTTTTAATTAAATCAATATCCTGAGTCATTTTAGTTTTAGAAGAATCCGTTAGAGACGAAGCATGAAGAATAAAAGGAAATAACAAATAGAGTATGTAGGAAAGGATTGTTTTACTATTCATTGATAGATTTCCATAATAAAAAATAAAACTTATTTTATCATATTTAATATTTATCTCCAATTTTTAAATCTTCCACAATAGAATTATTAACATAATTAATAAAATCCAGGTAATCCATGGTATAATCTCTAATACTGAATTCATAGGGATAGTCCGGCTTGACCCCTTGATTTTCTATAGGTTCACCATCCAAGCGATAAATTAATGAACCTGTGAGCGTAAAATCGGCTACACCAAAACGGTTTGAGTATTTTTTGGCTAACATATAGCCACCTGCGCCTGCCGTTTGACAGCCTAGAATTTTTGCTCTTTTGTTGTCCCGGAGAAGGGCAGGTAAAAGATCTCCACAAGAGACACTTAAACTATTAGTTAGGATAAGAATGGGTTTGGTGTAACGGGTCTTACCATGGGGATGAATATATTCCAAACCTTCAACAGGGTAAAGATCTGTGATAAATTTGCCCGCTTTAAACTGATCTCGGATAAATTGCGTTTTTTTTAAAATCGAACAGACAACTTCTTTATTCACTGGATATCCACAAATATCTCTTCCCAGAAGTTCTATGGCATCCCCATCAGTTTCTACATAAGAAAGTATCTCTGCTTCCTTGACTGCAAAATAGACATCTTCTTGGGTAATTGTCATCTGTTCTTTTAAATTCAATAAAGGCTTGTCCGTAAGCATACCAGCTATAGCATAGGCATGGAAGGCGTATCCTCCGGGATTATTCATGACATCGATAACTAAGAAATGAGTACGGCCTTCCATGGTCGCAAGAATCTTGCGAAATTCTTCCGCCTCTTCGCTTTCTGCATGGAAATCTGGAATGCGAATATAACCTATACTTTTACCTTTAAGGGTATAAATATAGGCATCAAAAATAGAAGAACTGGATTTCCATTTAACGGGGCCAAGGGAAGGAAACAGGCCTTTTTTAGCACCTAGTAGTCTCCCTTCATAAAGGGGTCGATAATTTTGCAAACGTATGTACAGGGGAAGTGATCGATTTCTGTAAAAAAAGGGATGCTTTTTTAAGGAATATGTTGTCTCAAAAAGTGAAATTGCAAAATCGTTATTAATTTCTTCTGGGATATAATACCATTCGGCTACTAAGGTATCGGTGTTTGATCGTCTGTAATTTTTATAAATAATCTCAACGGGGCCTTGAGGGGCATATTGAAAAACACTACCCTCGCGCACCGTCAAATGAAGCTCGCTCAGATGACGATAAGTTTCCTTATCAGAGGAACCATATGTGGAAGATTGAATCTCCTTGATAATCTCGTCAATTGGCCTTCCATCAAATGATAAAATCTCGTCACCAACCTGCAAAGAAATCCCTTTTGTGGCAACCCAATTGTCGTCCAGCCAAACAACAAAATAACGGTGATTAACTCCCTGCACTAAAAAGGGTAAAACAGCAAGCTCAGTTGAGTAAAAATTAACGTTCACGTGTAGATCTTGAAAAGAACTAAAAAAGTCTTGAATTATTCTTTGATACTTTCTTGTTGTTAAAGATTCAATGGAAAGAATTATCTCGCGAGCATTTTGCAGTTCTCGATCGAGGTCCCAATTTAAAGAGCTTTTTTTCCACTCTAATGGAGCATAATTAACTTCAATCTCATTTTTAATGATATCTAAATCAGCTATCATTCTTGATCGATCGGATTCACTCAGGTAACCAAAAAGCATGCAAGGAAAGGCTAAAAAACAGAGAGTTCTCCCCAAAATTTTATTCAAGACTACCTCTATGTTTTTTGCCTTCGTGGATTAACTCGCAGACGAACTCGCTGCCTTTTTATCCATTTGCTTTTTATGTAAATGGATAAGTTCCTCTTCATTGATAATCAAATGTTCTGCATCGGCTGTCACTGTGCAGCGACATCCTTCATCGGGATGCATCAATAATTTTTCAGCTAATGGATCTTCCAAAAACTGTTCTATGGTTCTGCGTAATGGACGTGCTCCCATCTCGGGCTGAAAGCCTTTTTCAACAAGAAAATTCTTAGCCTTATCGTCGAGAGTGATATACACCTCTCTGCGTTGGAGACGATTTTGCATTTTCTTCATCTCAATCTCAATCACTTGTAGTAACGCTTCTCGATTGAGAGGTCGGAAAATAATCATATCATTTAAACGGTTCAGAAATTCAGGTTTGAACTGTTTTTTTACAGCACCTTCTATCTTATCTTTGATATGCTCATAATCTAAGGACCCTTCCTGTGCCCCAAAACCAACCTCTGTCGACTTTCTAATTAGGTCTGCACCTAAGTTAGATGTCATAATGACGATGGTATTGCGAAAATCTACCTTTCGTCCAAATGAATCTGTTAAACGTCCTTCCTCTAAAATCTGCAATAACAGGTCCATAACATCGGGATGGGCTTTTTCAACTTCGTCGAAAAGAACGACCGAATAAGGCCTTTGGCGTACCTGCTCTGTCAGTTGACCGCCTTCTTCATGACCTACATACCCGGGAGGCGATCCTGTCATGCGACTGACCGCAAATTTCTCCATGTATTCAGACATGTCAACTTGGATTAAGGCATCTTCCCCACCAAACATGTGAATAGCTAATAAACGGGCTAATAATGTTTTCCCCACGCCTGTGGGCCCAAGGAAAAGGAAAGCCCCAATTGGACGGTTGGGATCTTTGATGTCTGCGCGGCTGCGACGTATAGCTCGACAAATAGTCTTGAGAGCCTCATCTTGCCCAACAATATTGCCACGCAGGATTTCTTCCATTTTGAGCACTTTTTGGGTCTCGCCTTCTGTTAAGCGACTGATAGGAATCCCAGTCTGCTTAGCAACAACTTGAGCAACATCCTCATCCTCAACAATGACCTCATGTTCTTCCTTGTTGACTTCCCATTGGGCCCTTATTTGTTGCAACTGCTCACGCAATGTCTTCTCTTTATCTCTTAGTTTTGCAGCTTTTTCATACTCTTGTTTGCCAATAGCTTCCTCTTTAGCAAGACGCGTTTCTTCAATTTCAGACTCAAATTTGCTGATATCTTGGGGTTGATTCATCATAGAAATACGCATCTTAGCGCCTGCTTCATCGATGAGATCAATAGCTTTATCCGGTAGAAAACGTCCGTGCACATAACGATCTGACAGTACAGCAGCCGCACGTAAAGATTGGGGCGTGTAAATACACTTATGATGGTCTTCGTACTTAGTCTTCAAGCCGGTAAGAATCTCGATTGTGTCTTCAACAGAAGGAGGTGCTACCATAATCTTCTGAAAGCGTCGCTCTAAAGCCGCATCTTTTTCAATATGTTTGCGATACTCATCAATCGTTGTAGCGCCGATACACTGAATTTCTCCGCGTGACAGAGCGGGTTTCAATATATTGGATGCATCGATTGCACCTTCTGCAGCTCCCGCTCCTACAATTGTGTGGAGTTCATCGATGAAAAGAAGAACATTCCCATTCTTCTTTATTTCATCCATCACCGCTTTAATACGCTCTTCAAATTGTCCTCGATACTTAGTACCGGCGATCATCAAAGCTAGGTCTAAGGCTATAAGCCTTTTTTTGCGTAAATTATCGGGTACTTCCCCTTTGACAATTGCTTGTGCTAAGCCTTCTACAATAGCAGTTTTACCTACGCCTGCCTCTCCTACTAAAACGGGATTATTTTTTCGTCGTCTACAAAGAATCAAAATGAGTCGTTCAACTTCCTCCTTGCGTCCAATAACAGGGTCCATCTTATTTTCACGGCACATTTCTGTTAAATCATGGCCATACGCTTTAAGTGCGGGCATCTTCTCTAAACCTGCACCGCTTGAATTGGTCTTTTCATAGGGCTTCCCTTGCGACCCTCCTATTCCACTTGATGCTCCGGCATTGGGTGGCGGCGCGCCTGCCCCTATCGGCGGAAGCTGCAGATTAAATGTTTCCAACTCTTTAAGGACCTCTTTTCGTACCTCTTTGAGGTTGACATTTAAATTTTCAAGCACCTGAGCTGCCACACCATCGGTCTGTCGTAATAGGCCTAATAAAAGATGTTCCGTTCCTACATAGTTATGGTTTAAATTAGCGGCCTCTTCGTTAGCATACTCAAAGACTTTCTTCACCTTCCCTGTTAATGCAGGATCTCCATAGACTTGAATTTCTGGTCCATAACCTACGAGTTTCTCAACTTCATTTCGAACTGTTTCAAAATCAATATTGAGATTACGCAAAACATTAACTGCCACTCCCTGCCCTAACTTGAGCAGTCCCAATAAGACGTGTTCGGTCCCTAAGTAATTATGATTCAATCGCTGAGCTTCTTTTTTCGCTAGCTTAATAACCTGTTTCGCGCGATTCGTAAATTTATCAAACATATTTTTTTTCTCGTAAGTTATATATCCTATATATAACTGTATCCTTACTCTTCATTTTTTGCAACCCCACCAGGGCTACGCACCCTGGACCGCAGCAAAGGGCCGAAGGCCCTCTGCACACCCTATTTTTTATTTTTAAGGGTTTGTACTATCAAAAAATAAGTTCATTGTGATAAAGAGGATTTAAAATAGCTTAGGGAAACTATGTTAAAACAAATAGGTCTGTTAGTTTTGATTTTTGCTGGTCTTTCTATGTATGTTAGAGCTGATACAAAACAGGATGAGGAAGCGTTACGACAAATTCTTTCTGAATATGAGTATGCATTCAATAAACATGACCCACATAAAATGGCCTCCTTTTGGACTGAGGATGGAGATCTTATCACCATTTGGGGGGAGCTAGCTACAAATCGTAATGATGTGAAAAAGATCTTAACTAAAAATATGGAGGGAATCTTTAAAAATGCATCACTGGTTGAATCGGTTGAATACATTCGCTTTGTAAATCCTAATGTTGCTTTGATAGATGTGGACAGCGTGATTTCTCACATGAAGGATAATCAGGGCAAAGAACTTGCTCCTTTAACAAATCATGGCTTTTATGTTTTAGCAAAAAGAAATGGCAAATGGCAAATTGTCGCTTTTCGTGCTTATGCCTTAAAAGAATTAAATTAGTATAAAACGTTATCCATTAAATGAAATATACGGACAATTCTGTCTCTATCTTCTTGTGCCTGGAAGATGAAGTTATTTTCAATGCTATTAACTAAATAATCTTCAAAACTTTTCCAAATATGATCTTCTATATGATTAATATTATCGCCAACATCCATAAAAAAATTCTGAAAATTAGGGTTTTGCTTAGGCCATGCAAAATCCTCAGCGACAGAAGCGACGATATGGCTTGAAGACATAAACAGATTTTCATGAAAAATATGAAGAGTTCGCTCGATATAGAGATGATTTTCATGTTCTTGTCTTTCATCATTTTTATTGAAAATCCAGCGAACCTTTTGTGCAGTCATTGCAGAATTAACATGAACAAAACGATTAATCCATTCATTGCAACCATGTTTATTTGAAAATGTACCCTGTGTTAAACAGTTCATCTGCAACGAGGAAATACTGATTACATTACGTACATAGGCAAGCGTTTGATATTGAATTCGCGTTAGAGACTTGAGTTTAAATCTGGTTGACGCGTGAAGGAAAAATACAAGCGTAAGGAAAGCGGTTGCTGCAATTAGCTCAATACAACCAATTGCAAGATTCACAAGATAACCGGCACCCGTCATACCCTTTACAATAAGGATCAGCCCTCTTCCTTGCCAACGATTAGGGTCCGCTTTTTGTTGAAAATGGGTTCCTATAGTTGTCGTTATAGACCATATTCGATGACTCATGGGCTTGACATGCAAAAGATTTCGATCTTGATGATCTAACTGTACCTGTTCGTTATTTAGCCAAATGCCCATATAAAGCCTACAATACAAAATAATTTCAAATTGTAAGCTTTATTGTCTTATAAATCAATTTCTATATAAAACTCTGTGAAAGTTAGTTATTCAAAAATTTCTTTATAGTTGTCATTAGCATATCTAGATTGGGAAAAGCTTCTCTTATGGAAATAACTGCAATTAGAAAGTTTGCTTTTATTTCTTCACCTCTATCTTCTTCACTTAACTTTAACGCTTCATCTCTTTTCGTTTTCGGCATTAATTTCCAATTCTCAAGGGCACTCAACATAAGTGTTACAGTATCCTTAACAAATGCTTTTTCTATTGTTTGAGATTGAATAGTAGATTTATGTTTAAGCATCTCTTTTTCATTTCCCAGAGAGAAAATACGCCCCTCTTGAACGCCTTCTGGAACATCAATTGAGCCTCTTCCAGGCAGCTTTTCCATATGAGGTTGTTGACCTAATTTATTAACCATAAATAACCTATTATAATTAATATTAAAATTACACTTTTAATTATAAATTATTAATTAATAAATATAGAAAATTATTATATTAGGAAATCTCAAAATTCATAATAACCTGAGAAACAGTCATTTGTGGCGAAGCCATTACAGCTGCTAGCCGTGGGTGACAAGCTTGCGAGGAAACCAAGGTACCCTTATAAAAAATATAGAGCTACGACAGTGGCGACAGAAACTTCGAAGAGGTGTCGCCACTGTCGTAGCTCTACGATACGAATCCATTTTCCGTGGGTTCCTCGCAAGCTCGTCACCCACGGCTAGCAACTGTAGTGGCTTCGCCACAAATAACTGCGACGCAGTGTTGTGCCTAAATAAATGCTTTTGCCGATGAAATGCAGTCATTGATTGACACCCCGTTTAAAAAATTCCCTAGAACTTTTAAACGAGGTGATAGCTCCTTTATCGCTTGAAAAATAGCCATTTTTTTCTGCTCATGGCCCAGTGCATATTGGGGTATAGCAGAATTGGCTATGTGTATATGAACTTCTTTGGGCGGGACATTAATTTTAAGATGGTTTGAAATAGCTTTTAAGGCTATTTGAAGAAATTCTGCTTCTTTCAATGCTGAAAAGTGATCCATCCCAGCCCCCCGATCATAACCGTAAGACGGGTCTCTTCTGGCCATTTAGCCTGCTGTGGAAATATACAAGAATCCCAAACCATACCTAATATATTCTCATTTTCCTTTGAAGGAATAAGATAACCAAATCCTTGTAAGGGGAGTAGTCTTTGTTTATAACCCAAACTAACCACTGCTATGGATTCATAAGAGATGCTATTCAAAAGTTTAGAGATTTCTGAGTTGTGAGGTCTAAGTAAAGAGGCCAGGGCTGAAGCCGGCAAGGTAGAGTAGACTAAATCGGCATGCATTTTTTTTCCATTAGTCAATTCCAGTTGAGCATTTTTGGAAGAGAGTTGCATGCTACTCACATCATGATGAGTAAAAATATGGTCTTTTAGAAGCAGCGCAAGCGTTTGTGGCAACACTTCCATTCCATCTTTGAAAGAGAATAATTTCTCCCTTTTCATTTTTTTGATAAATGGAGAAACTACTTCATTCCTTTTAGAAAAGCGATTGATAAAAGCTCCCTTGGTAAGGGAGCCATAGTGACGTTCCCATTCAAAAAGTTTAGGAAAACAGGATTTTGCCGATAGATTATGGATACTTCCTGCATAAATTCCTGTTACAAGTGGATCCAAAAAAGTCTCTACAACTTCTTTACCCACTCTTCTTGAAAAAAAGGAGTGGATGGATTCATCCTCAGTAACCCCTCGTGGCATTCTCCATTCCATCAATAAATTTAAGAATAATTTTCTTGTTAAGGGTGAAAATAATAATGAAAAAAAATGAGCAGGTACTTTTTGTAACTGCTTATCAAGATATAGGAAACGTTGCTGTGCAGAGGGATTCGCCGTAATGATCTGATTGTGTAAACCTAATTCCTCAACAAGCTGCAAAGTGGCTATTCCCTGACTTCCGCCTCGAAAACTATGCGGCCCCTGTTCAAACAGAAAGCCCTCTTTTTTTATGCTCTGAATCCATCCTCCTACTCGTGAAGTTTTCTCTAGTAAAGTAATGGAAACTGTATCTCTATAGGCTTTTTTTAGATACCACAGGAGCGCTAGACCTGAAATGCCCCCACCCAGGATAATGATGTTCTTCATAAAAAATCTTTATTGAAATTATTAAATTAATTATATATAATGTATTATAACTTTAAATTAATAAGCTAGGTTAAAAATGGTCAACAAACTATCTCTGCAAGATCTGCAGAATATACGTAATGCCCTACAGGAATTTACGGAAGCTCGCACTCAGGCAAAACCAGATAAAGATCTGATTTTAACCGTGATCAAGATAGATGGTCGCAACACCCTACAATCGACACGGCTCAGTAAAATGAAATGGTACTCACGTCTGATTCGCTGGTTTGGTTTAGGCGGCTCAACACTCAAATCAGTTGCCCAATTTCTTCGCAGAAAAGAACCTTACCTACCCCGTAAATTTTATGGGCAGAATAAAGATATCTTGAGATTGCAGCATAAAGATCATTTAAAAATGAACTATACGGATGAAGCCGTTGAATATTTAACCGATATAGAAAAAATGACCAAAGTTGCCTATAGAGAATTGCAAAGGGCTAAGTCCAAAGGATACGAAATTATTAAACATTGCATAGACGATCACAATAAAGCGCATAAGCAAAAAATAATGATCTCTTTTTGCGAGAATGAAAAAATAAATTTAAGAGAAGTTGATATAAAACATAGACGCTTTATTGGTTATTCGTCACCTAATCCTATGAGTCCTTTTCCAATCGCTGATGAACATTTAAATGAGCTTTATTCAATAAAGGACATTGAGAAAAAGAAAAAAGAGAACGATTTAGAAGAACTTTCTCCAAAAGTCCTGGGTTTTTGCTATGAGCATGGTATTGGTATTGAAAAAAATAGAGATGAAGCGATTAAGAATTACAGAAAAGACTTTCAAAATGAATATTCAGCAGCCTATAACCTTGGACACCTATTCCTTAAAGACGGGGAAATTAGTGAAGCAATTGAATCCTTAAAACAGGCTGAAGCCATTCTTTTAGCAATGCTTAACAAAGCTCAGAATGGGGTTGATGAGGTAAAAAAACAGAGGTGGCATCGAGATATTGTTCAAGATCTTTTAAAGCCTGAGGAGATGCAGGATCCGAATAGGGAAGAAGAGGCAGAGGCTAAAGAAAAAAGGCTTGCCTATATTGAAATGCTCGAGAAAGAAAATTCCTATTTTATCAAAAAATGGAATAAGGCCTTGCATCAAACCTATATCGTTCTTATAGAAGCCTATAAAAAAGCCGGAAACAAGGGCTTCGCGGCTGAGTATCAGCAAAAGGCTGGCATCCCATAAATCACTGTACCAAAGTTTCTTCAAAAATATGCTTTAATTCATCTTGCGAAAGATCAATGAGTTGTTGCAAAATCAGTCGGTTATACTTATACATTTTCCAGGTGATGTAATGATTCTGCTCTTTATCGTTGACCTTCACCATACTTTTCGGAAGGCACTCGACTAATGTTTTATCTTTTGTAGGAAATTTTTCATTAAGCACTTCAGGATTTTCAGCTTTAAACTTATTTAAACAAGTAATTGATTGCGTCCCCTGCATAAAAGCAGGAAGAAAAGCTTTAATTAATTCTACATTTAATTGTTCATTAATGGCTTTTTTCTTATTAGAAAGCTTGATCTTTTTAAAAAACTCGAGGTCGCGCAAAAATTCTATTCCATCACGTAGACTAAAACTTTCGCAACCCATAGCAGTTTGTCGCACTATTGCGCTAGCGTATAAATGTGTATTAAATTTATTTAAGGATGGTGAAAGGATCGCACGAAGTACCAATTCTTCAATAACAAATGGTTCTTTCCACAATCCCAGCTCTTTTGCGCAATTTTCAGGGTCAAAATATTTGGCAAAAAGTGGTGAGCAATCTAATATAGCTATGTTGAGATCCTGACCCATTTTTTCAACGCCAATGGAGATCTTGTGTTGTGGATTGTTCGGTATCAATCCCCATTGATACATCATATCTGTATTAACTGTGGGAATAATAAAGACGCACCGTTCATCATTTGGGCTATTAATTAACTTATCAATCTTTTCTTGAAATGCTTCCATGGTCTGACAAACTTTCAATCCTTTTAACCCCAATTTATCACCTAAATAATGAGCTGCAACAGCAACGCCAGGCATCCAAGCTCCATAAGATGGAACTCCATAACGATTATGAAGGCGACCAAAGGCAGGCCCCGGTGAAACAGCTTCAACTTTATCTTTTATCTTTTCATATTCTAATTGATATTCCTTGACCTCTTTCTTAAAAAAATCCCAATAATCTTGATCGTTTCTACATTTTTCAAATATCTTTTCCTTATCAAGAATTTTCTTCTGATTCAATAAGGCTACGTTATCCTCATTAGGAATATCTTCAGGTTCTTTAGGTAGTAAATCAATTTCGTTATTTAATGGTTTCTCTTGAGGGATTTCTTGTGGGATTTCTTCCGGTTCTTTGAGATCTAGAGGATTTGGAATGGGTTTATCTGGCAAAATGGGGTTATTATTACTATTGAATTCTATATAGCTTGCTTTTACCCAAAGCCTATAAGATTTAAAAAAGACAGGAACAATAAAAATAGTTAAAGAAATTTTTGCAATTAAAATAATTAAAGCATGAAGCTTTGGTGAACACTTGAAAAATTTGGCAGGAGGATTATTATTTTCACGATTATTAACAAAATTATCTGCATTATTACGAATCACTAAAGCATTGACATTCATTTTTTATACTATAAATTTTAATTGCATATTATATAAAATATCAATTTTAAATACAATTAAAAATGAATGAACCACAGAGAGAATACAAAGAAAGCAACAAAGAAATAAACTATGCACCATAGAGACACGGAAAGCACAGAAAATAATTTCGAATATGAGCCATCATAGGGCGCAAGTTGGGTTTTAATACAGTCTATCGCTTCGTGAAAATAGCTTTCCCTACATAGCCTGAAGCGATGAGTCTCCGACAAATTGCCTCGCAATTTGGCGGTGCTCCCCCCTCTGCGTACTCGGCGGTCGCCGCGGTGAATATTTCTCTGCTGTTTTCTTGCTTGTTCCTCTGTGGTATTATAATTTTTTTGCAAAACGATAAGTTAAATCGCCTTACTATATATTCAGAGATTTTACCGTTTCCACAAGTGCTTTGACACCATCATAAGGTGTATTGGGTTTTATGCCATGACCTAAGTTAAAAATAAAAGCCGGATCTCCATGCATTTGATTAAGCAGCTGGGCCACCTCTTGTTCAATTTTATGGCGAGGGGCATACAAAATATCGGGATCTAAATTACCCTGCAAAGCGATATGAAAAGGAATCACTTTGCGCATGCTTGCTAGATCGCAATTCCAGTCAAGACTAATGGCTCTCGGAGCAGCCTCTACAAGCTTAGATGCAAAAACTGAGGATCCCCTACAATAGACAATAGTAGGAATCGAGTGCTTTTTTAAACCCTCAATAAGATCCTTTATATATTCATAGGAAAACTCTATAAATTGTCCCCAGCTTAAATAGTTGGCCCATGAATCAAAAATTTGAATGGCATCAACACCAGCTTGAATTTGCAATTCAATATAATCTCGTGTGCTTTCTGCAATTTTACCTAGCAGCTTGTGAAAGCTGTCAGGATGAGTAAGCATCCACTGCTTTGTTTTGATGAGATCGCGGCTTACCCCCCCTTCAATCATATAACTGGCTATAGTGAATGGCGCCCCACAAAATCCTATGAGGGGCACCTCCAGTTGTGTCTGCAACATTTTTATGCCTGAAGCCACGTAGGAAAGCCTATCTTGAATATCCACTCTTGGCAAATGATCGATATCCTTTTCGGTTCGAAGGGGTTTATTGATTACAGGCCCCACACCCTCATCAAAAGAGAGGCCAATATCAAAAACTTCAGGCAATACTAAAATATCGGAGAAAAGGATGGCCGCATCCATACCAAAAGCGCGAATAGGTAATTGAGTAACCTCTACAATAAGTTCAGGCTGATGGCACATGTCCAAAAAAGAATGGCGAGCACGAATGGCTCGATATTCGGGCATGTAACGACCGGCCTGACGCATTAACCAAACTGGGGGCCTACCTGTATTTTCCCCTTGTAAGGCAAGAAGAAGCTTATTATTAGTAAGTGTTTTTGTTTGCATAGTAAAAAGATGTCTTGTTTCTACAGAATCTTCTTCATGATAGCATCTACAGTAAAACCAAATTCTTTTGCAAGAGCTTCAGCCGGGGCAGAAGCTCCAAAGCTATGCATACTAATCGCAATCCCTTTTCTACCAATATATTTGTGCCAGCCCAACTCCGAACCGGCTTCAATACTGACACGTATTCCCAGATCACCGCCCAGCACGCTTTCTTTATAATCCTCATCCTGCTCCTCATAAAGAAACCAACAAGGCATAGAAACCACTCGAACGCTTTTTCCCATTTTTTCTAAGGCAACGGAAACATCCATGGCTAAATGAAGCTCAGATCCGGTAGCCAATAGAGTATAATCAGGTTTGGACTTTTCTTTTTTAAGAATATAGGCGCCACGACCCACACCATTAGCGTAGGAGAAATTTTTAGTTTCAGGAATCTCAGGTAGATTTTGGCGTGTTAAGAGCAAAGCTGTTGGACCGAGATAGCGCAAGGCTGCAATCCAGGACATTTTGACCTCATAAGCGTCTCCTGGACGAATCACTTGCAGAAAAGGAATCGCACGCAAAGCTGCATAATGTTCAATAGGTTGATGAGTAGGACCATCTTCACCCAGAAAAATTGAATCATGTGTGAATTGATAGATCACATGGGCTCTTTGTAAGGCAGCAAGACGTATAGCATTACGCATATAGTCTGAAAAAGTTAAAAAAGTTCCGATAAATGGTAAAATCATATCCGTTTGAGAAAGGCCCGTAGCAGTGGTTGCCATGCCGAATTCGCGTACCCCAAATTTAATGTTGCGCCCTTCAAAATGTCCAGGTTTTACAATAGGGAAATTTTTCAACATGGTAAAATCTGAGCCTGAAAGATCCGCTGAACCTCCATAAAGTTGAGGCAAAAAGTTAGCTAAGACATTCAAAACGTCATTGGATGCTTTTCGGCCTGAAATGGGAGACTTAATTTCAATCGACCTGATACGTTCTTCCAGATCGTTAGGCATGTATTTTTGAGACATTTCTTCATAGAGGCGTAGAAGATCTGGGCTATTTTTAGCCCAAGCATCAAACTTTGCACGCCACTCTGTTTCTAAAGCCGTGTCTTCAGGCAATTTTTTATTAAAAAATTCCCTTACCTCTGTAGAAACATAAAGTAAAGGCTCCTGGGGAATTCCTAAAAGATTTTTTGCCGCCTTTACTTCATCTACCCCTAAGGGAGCGCCATGAGCCTTACTAGTTCCCGCCTTATTCGGAGACCCTTTGCCAATAACAGTATTCGCAATGATCAGTCGAGGCCGAGTCTGGTTTTCACGAATCTTACTAAAAACACGATGGATGTCATCCAGATCATTACCATCCATTTCAAAGACTTCCCAATTGTAAGCTTCATAGCGCATTTTGGTGTTTTCTGATAAACATTCGCTGGTAGGTCCATCAAGACACACATGATTGGAATCATAGATCATGATTAAATTATCCAGTTTTAGATGGCCTGCAAAGGATGAGGCTTCCGAAGAAACCCCTTCCATAATATCGCCATCACCACATAGACAGATCACTTTACTATCAAAAATTTTATGACGTTCAGTATTAAATTTGGTCTGCAACAATTTCATCCCCAAAGCCTGACCTACTGCATTACCAATCCCTTGTCCTAGAGGTCCCGTAGTCGTTTCCACGCCTTCGGTGTCTAGGGATTCAGGATGGCCCGGAGTTTTAGAGTGGAGCTGACGAAACTGTTTAAGATCATCCAGTGAAAGAGGATAGCCCGATAAATGCAAAAAGGAATAAAGCAGCATCGAGCCATGGCCCGCAGAAAGAATAAATCGATCTCTGTCAGGCCATTTAGGATTCTTTGGATTATAGCGCATGAAATACCCCCAAAGATAGGCGCCTATTTCAGCACAGCCCATAGGTAAGCCAGGATGTCCCGATTCTGCTTTTTGCACAGCATCCATGGCCAATCCTCTAACTGTATTGGCAATTTTAGCCAATATATCTTTAAGTTTGGGATCGAGGGGGGATGAGGAATTTGTTTTTTTCTTTTCTACTGCTTGACTTGATTCTACCATGTCTTTGCCCTAATAATTAGATGATTTTTAAATTTATTTACACTATTGTCCTAAACTCTAAACACAAACAACTAAACAGGCAAGAAAAAATCATGAATCCAGTTACAGTATTGAGAAATATAGAGCAAGAATTGATTCGTACTTATAATCTTCCTTTTACTGTGACAATTTGTGTAAAATTATTATCAACAATCCATAAAGTGTGGTGGTTCTCCCGCAAACGACAACTGCTTAAACCTGAACATATCATTCCTACAGCTTTTGGAGCTGCTTTGCAGGCAGGTCTAAAACTTGGTCCTAATATTCTTGAAAATTGTGTACAAGGAATAGCCAAAATAATTCTTATAGCAACACGTATCGATGAGTGTCTCAAAAGAATGCAATCATTGGAACGTGCGTTCAATCATTTAAAAGATACGGCTACCTTTAAATATGCACCATTTAAAGAACCCGAATGGATCAAAAGCCCTGATGCAATTGTCTTCTCTGCTCATGCTACTAATCAATGGAAATCAGGGACAAAAGAATGTATCGCTTACATAGGGAGAATGTTTCACTGCTTGCGGCGTGTATTCTCCCATATTTTTAAACTCAATATGCAGTTATGGGATACCTACAACGCTTTTGTCTTTTCTCATGAAGCCATACCGGAACTGTTTGTGAATGGAATCTATTGGTACCGTAAACTAGGTCGAGATAAAGAGTACATGATTACAAAATTGGAGGAGTATGAACCTCTAATACAGACGATTTTTGACGCTACCCATTCGCAAATATCAGCCGAAACTTTTATTGATCGCACAAAAGTGATTCTGGAAGGATTTGACAAGGTAGATAAACATGTCCATGTTTTGCGTAAAAAAGTGATTAAGCGAGGAAAAAAATTGCTGGGATTTCTAGTTGCATAATTAGCCACTGAGCTCATCCCTTAGGGAACCGGGAACTGGTGCCACTTTTCTACTGCCAGTTCCTGGCAGATGATTTGTTCATACAGTACCGTGGGTTCGCTGCGCTCACCCACGTCTAACAGCTGTAGCAGCCTTCGCTGCTCATTACCGCTTCGCGGTACAATATAAATAAAAAGTCAAAAATTAAGGGGAATACTTATTCTTCACAAAATATTAAGTAATTAATCCAATTTTATTTACAAAATATAAAAATTAATATATAATTAATCCTTAAAACAAGGATTTTTTATGCCCGATGTAAAGAAAGTACCTAATGGTGCGGTCCAACCTCAAATTTATGATTATAAAGGAGAAAAAGCGTCTCATACCCCTCTAAATAAAACAGAGTATGCGGAACGCATCATTTTATTTGCAGCCTCAATGTTCTTTACCTTTGGTTTAGCTTACGTTTTCTCATCAAAAGTTCAAAAGTTGTGGGACGAATTAAAAGAGGGCAAAAAAATTACTATCCTGACTAAAGATCAATTGAAGGATCAAAAAGAAATTTATAATGGTAATCAATTAGGCAAAAAAATTTTAGTTGAGAACAAACCTCAAAAGCCAGAACCAAAACAGGAACCCATCCCCCCTCTCGTTGTTAATCAACCTAAACAGAAACCTATTCCACCTGCGATTGTCAATCCTCCTAAAAAGGATCTCATTCCACCTCCAGTGCCTCTATTTCCTCCCCCGATTGTCAATCAGCAGCCCAAAAAAGAACCTGCAAAATTATCTGAAGCAGGAAAAGTTGCTGCACAGCAATTACCAAATTTTGAGAAGTTACAAGGACATTTTGAAAAAATCAAATCCAATCAACCGGTTCCTATAGGAGGATCGTTACGTGAATATTTTCTAGAGGCACATAAAGGTGCTTTTGATTTTGAGGTAAAACCTGTCGTCATTGGTCAAAGCACTTTTGTATCCAAGTCAATGACAGCGCACTTAATGCGTCAAAAACAAGATAGCAAGTTGGGACAGAAGTGGGTTAAAGGGGATAAAATCACCAATATGGAAGGTGCCTTACACACTTTTGTTACACCTATTACGCCTATTACTATGTCAGGTGATTATGTTTATAAAAATAAACATTCTATTAATTTTATAGGTAATGGCCAAGGTAGAAATGTGGTGTTAAGTGCTGCCATTCAACCTGATTTCGAATTAGGTGGTAAAGATGAAGTCATCATGAAAATTGTTGAAGCTCAGGATGAGCCGATAAAGGGAGAAAATCTAGCCTATGATTATAATCCTTTGCAGATGCGCCAACTTCAGGATGCTGTAGCAGATGATGAGGCGAAATTAGCTCAACATGAAAAAAGATTGCAAGAACATATGATCTATCATTTAACGGCAGATCACCGACTACCCGCTAAAAAGGAAATTCCGCAAGACTGCATCCAAACCGTCAAAGAGCAAAAGGAATATTTAGAAGGATTTATTAATCTAGATAATAATGATTTAGACTATGATAAATGTTTAAAACCTTTTTATGTGAATATTAACGGCCACCTCGTTTCAATGGAAGCACTATATAATCTTTATCTAAATCAAATCCGTAACGAATTTACAGTCTTAGAGGCTCTTCTCCCGCAAGGATACGTTTACACTATCAATCCGCCCTCAATTTTTGCAGCGCAGATTGGAAAAGAGAACGTTACATTACTTAATCGATTACAACTGTTGGCGCTTAAAAAGTTGCATCACTTAACTCCTTTAGATAATTTAAAGGTGATAGGATTTGCCGATTACGCCGATAAAGAGGCTGTGAAATTGTATCAAGCTGTTTTCCCTCAAAAAGTGGTTCTTTCCAAGAATGAAGTATTTAATAAGAACGGAAAATATTCCATTGAACAAGATTATGCATTAGTCATTCATAATAATAGCGATGCCTTCGGTCAGAATATTGAAACAGAGGGACCAACCAGCTTAGATGGGGTAATCGGCAGCTACTCAAACGCAGCCGTTAATCTAAAAAGAGACCGCAAAGATCTGCTCAATAATGTTGTAACAGTATAGGTTCAGCCCGATTAAATCCCGTGCCCCTGCCCATACGCGTTAAGCTAATTCATTAAGTCGTTTAAATTAAAAAAAATATGGATTTTTAAAAGAAAAAGTAATAAAAAATTCTCCATCGAAACCCTACTTAAAGTAAAGATGGAGAATAAGATGCAAGATCTTGAAAAGATATTAGCAAAATTTGAAGAAATTGTCAGCCCAAATTTTTGTAATAAGCTATCAAAAGAAAGTCGATTCATTCAGCGTTCAACAAGTCAAATTAAAGAATATGAATTTGCACGAGCTATGATGGTGCCTAATGCCTTTTTAGAGGCAGAAACATTAAATAGTCTTGCTGTAAGAATGCAGAAAATTAATAAAGAATGCAACTTAAGCGCTCCTGCATTGGCACAGAGGATCAATTCAAAGGGAGCTGAAGCATTTATGAAAGCATGTTTTGGAAAAGTCCTTAAGGAAATGGTGAGAAAAGATTGGGCTGGCTTATTGGAGCTTCAAAATTTGTCTGGTTTTAATCGTATTTTGATAGAAGATAGCACAAGAGCAGAGCTTCATGAAAAATTAAGTGCTTACTTTAAAGGTTCAGGAGGAGTTGCTAGCAAGGCATCTGTAAAAATTGACTATATTTTTGATTACTTGTCAGAGAAAATTATCGATATTGATTTTTTTTCAGGCAATCAACCAGATCAGAGCTTAGCTGGACGTTTAATTCCCATACTTGAAAGAGACGATCTTGTCATTCGAGATCTTGGATATTTTGTTTTAAAGAACCTCCAAGAGATAGAAGAGAAAGGGTCATATTATATTTCTCGTTGGAAAGTCAATGAGGATGTTTATAAAAGCAAGGAAGCTACAGTACCCCTTGACCTAGCTAAGTTTTTAGATAAACATATACGGAGAGGAGGAGTGGTAGACATTGAAGTTTTCGTAGGTAAAGAAAAACATCCTGTGCGATTGGTAGCCTGTTTAATGAGTGAAGAAGCTGTTAATAAAAGACGAAGAGAGGCTAATAGATCAGCTCAACGACATGGGACTATGGTAAGTAAAAAGAAGACAAATTTGTTAAAATATTGCATTTTTATTACCAACGTTGACGTTACAATGCTTTCTAGTCTATCAGTAATGGCCACATATCGAGCGCGCTGGAGAATAGAACTCATTTTTAAACAGTGGAAATCTTGCCTAAAGCTTCATATATTTAAAGGCTATAATAAAGAACGTTTTCATTGTTTTCTGTACGGAAGATTGATAATGATTCTTTTGCTTGGCTCAATATCCCCACCACTGATGTTATATGCTCTTACATTGGGAAGAGAATTAAGTTGCTACAAACTAACGAACTATTTAATAGCAGATCACGCCTTTGCTATAGCTTTACAAGAAGGAAAAATGGATTCATTTATAGAAAAGTTACTTGAAGATATTCCAAGGAGGCTTTGCATGGATAAACGAAAACGGTTTTCCTTACGGAAAAATGTACGGATGAGTAATAGTTATTATAATGAATTAGAAATTAATGAGTTATGTACAAGTATTACTTAGCTTACTTGGCTTATAATATCTGTCGCCAGTTCCTGGCTTGATTTTTTTCATGGATACACCGAGTGTTCCTCGCTTTGCTTCAAGCCACGGCTAACTTCTGTGGCGACTACGTCGCAAATGACCGCTTCGCGGTTTAAATCGATAGCAGTACATTATTTATTGAAAGAAGTGCGGAACTTCTCTTCAATATTTTTGTAGATAAACGAAACCCGCAGTGGGCTTTTGCAGCGAAGCTGCTATAGGTGGCAGCCGTGAGTGTAACGAAAGTGAGCCTATGGTATGCTATATGGTAAATAGTGAGTCAGGAACTGGCGACAGTATTAGGGCTAACAAAAAGCTTAGCTTAACGCGTATGGGCAAGGGCACGGGCAGAGGAGAAAGTCAAGAAACAAACCATTTGCGAATATGGGCTAGGGCTTCTTCAATCTTCTGGGGTGCCTTTCCACCCGCCTGTGCGCTATTAGGTTTGCCGCCCCCGCTTCCTTCAATTATAGGCGTAATTTCCTTAACAATATCCGGTGCTTTTATACCTTGGCCAACCAGGTCTTCACTTACGCGAACAATGAATTGGCAACGGTTTTCGATAGGAGCTGCAAGAACAATCACAGCGGATGTTAAACGTTCTGCCAACTGATCTGCGCAAAGACGCAGTTCCTCTGCCGATAGTTCTACTTTTTCAGCAATAAGATATCCCTTAGATGTTTTTTCAGCCTTAAGGAGAAGTGCGTCCACAACTTTTTCTAGCAGTCCCTTCTGAAAGTTTTTAAGCTCTTGATGAAGCTGTCTATTTTCTTCTAAAAGTTTTTCTATTCTTTCTCCAATTTTATTCGGTTGTGTTTTGAGGTTTTCAGAAAGTTTTTCCAAAATATTTTCGCTCTCGCGACTGAAGGCTTCAGCTTCTGATCCTGTAGCTGCTTCAATGCGACGAATGCCTGCTGCTATGCTACTTTCCTTGGTAATACGAAAATAGCCTATATTTCCCAAAGCAGAGGTGTGGGTGCCGCCGCATAATTCTTTAGAATAATCGATATCGATGACACGAACCATGGTGCTATACTTTTCTCCGAAGAATTGTTTAATATCCTCGCGTTTTTGAGCATCTTCATAGGGGATTTCATACCATGTCACAGCTTGGTTAGTACGTATTTTGGCATTCACTAAATCTTCGATTTGATGAATTTCTTCCTTTGTTAGAGGCTTATGGTGGCTAAAATCAAAGCGAAGTCGATGGGGTTCAACAACAGAACCTGACTGCTTAATATGCTCTCCTAACACTTTTTGGAGTGCCCAATGTAAAAGGTGAGTTGCTGTATGATTATTGGCAATGCGTTGACGTCGCTCTGAATCGATCGTAGCCGTTACTAAGTCCCCTATTTTCAAAGTCCCTGTCTCTAATTTGCCTATATGCGCAATGATGCCTTTGTAAGGCGTTTTGCAGTCAGCGACTTGGAAAATTTTATGCTCCCCTTTGAAACTGCCTATATCCCCGATTTGTCCTCCCATTTCGGCATAGAAAGGTGTTTTTTCCAGCAATACAATGCCCTCTTGTCCCTCCTGAAGGCTATCTACAAATTGGCCATTGTGAATGAGCCCGACAATGGGGGTAATAGCGTGATGGAGCGTGTAACCAACAAATTCTGTTGTTCCATATTTTTCTACAAAAGCGGCATATAGGTTTTCAGAGGCGATTTGCTTAGTGGCTTTCTGTGAGCTGCGTGAACGTTCTTTAGCTTCTACTTCCAGAGATTGGTAGCGTTCTTCATCCACAATCAGATTAGAGTCTTTTGCGATAAGAAGAATCTCATCAATGGGTAATCCGTAGGTGTCTTTTAATTTGAAAGCATCATCTCCACTAATTTTTTTGCTGGCCTGCGATTTTTCGATTACCTGATTCAGGATATTTCCACCACGGCGCAGGGTTCTCAAAAAAGCTTCTTCTTCGCCAGTTAAAATTTCAGCAATACGATGTTGCCCTTTCTGCAGTTCCTTATAGTCTGCACCCATTGTTTCAATTAGGCGAGGAAGTACTTTTGCAAGAAAAGGCTCTTCTAATCCAAGCATACGTCCGTACCTGACAGCACGTCGTAAAACCTTTCGTAAAACATAGCCTCGATCGATATTACTCGGCTGGGCACCATCCGCAATGGCAAAGGCTAAACAGCGCAGATGGTCCACAATGACACGAAATGCAGGGGCTAGCATCGTATCGCGAGGATCATAGGGGATTCCTGAGACCTGTTCTACCTGAGCGATCAAACTGCGTAAAACATCAGTTTCAAAAACAGATTCCACATCCATTTTAAGGCTAAGAATTCTTTCTAGGCCTGCTCCTGTATCTATAGAGGGTTTTGGAAGCGGCTTTACATCTTGCGATGAGGAACGATTGTACTGCATAAAAACAAGATTCCAAAACTCAAGAAAACGGTCGCTGTCGGGATCATCAATTAAGCGATTTGCCTTTCCATATTTAGGTCCTCGGTCATAATAAAGCTCAGAAGAGGGGCCACAGGGTCCCGTGTCGCCCATAGCCCAAAAGTTATCTTTTTCATGAAGACGTGTGATTTTGTCAGCAGGGACATATTGCGTCCATAACTCAAAAGCTTCATCATCTTCTCGGAAAACGCTTGGCCAAATTCTTTCCGGTTCAAAGCCAAAAAGTTGTGTCGATATTTCCCAGGCAAACTTAATGGCATCAGCTTTGAAGTAATCACCAAAGGAGAAATTCCCTAGCATTTCAAAGAAAGTGAGATGACGAGCTGTATGCCCAACATTTTCTAAGTCGTTATGTTTACCGCCCACACGAATACATTTTTGCGAAGTGGCAGCCCGCTTATAATCGCGCACAGTTTTACCTAGAAAAACATCCTTAAACTGGTTCATACCGGCGTTGGTAAACAGCAGGGTGGGATCATCATGGGGAACAACCGGAGAGGATGAGATAATGGCATGCTGCTTATCTTTAAAGTATTGTAGAAATTGACGACGAATGTCTTGAGTAAGCATGAAAAATCCTTAAAATAAGATAAGTGTAGTGAATTATATCTCAGAAAAGATTTTCTTGATAATCATTTCCTCTTCTCAACACGTGCCCGTGCTAAAAATCCCGTGCCCCTGCCCGTGCCCGATTTATTACTTCTGAGTATATCATGGACACACTTTTCGGGCACGGGCAAGGGCACATACGCGTTAAGCTAGGCTTTTTGTTAGCCCTAATACTGTCGCCAGTTCCTGACTCACTATTTACCATATAGCATACCATAGGCTCACTTTCGTTACACTCACGGCTGCCACCTATAGCAGCTTCGCTGCAAAAGCCCACTGCGGGTTTCGTTTATCTACAAAAATATTGAAGAGAAGTTCCGCACTTCTTTCAATAAATAATGTACTGCTATCGATTTAAACCGCGAAGCGGTCATTTGCGACGTAGTCGCCACAGAAGTTAGCCGTGGCTTGAAGCAAAGCGAGGAACACTCGGTGTATCCATGAAAAAAATCAAGCCAGGAACTGGCGACAGATATTATAAGCCAAGTAAGCTAAGTAATACTTGTACATAACTCATTAATTTCTAATTCATTATAATAACTATTACTCATCCGTACATTTTTCCGTAAGGAAAACCGTTTTCGTTTATCCATGCAAAGCCTCCTTGGAATATCTTCAAGTAACTTTTCTATAAATGAATCCATTTTTCCTTCTTGTAAAGCTATAGCAAAGGCGTGATCTGCTATTAAATAGTTCGTTAGTTTGTAGCAACTTAATTCTCTTCCCAATGTAAGAGCATATAACATCAGTGGTGGGGATATTGAGCCAAGCAAAAGAATCATTATCAATCTTCCGTACAGAAAACAATGAAAACGTTCTTTATTATAGCCTTTAAATATATGAAGCTTTAGGCAAGATTTCCACTGTTTAAAAATGAGTTCTATTCTCCAGCGCGCTCGATATGTGGCCATTACTGATAGACTAGAAAGCATTGTAACGTCAACGTTGGTAATAAAAATGCAATATTTTAACAAATTTGTCTTCTTTTTACTTACCATAGTCCCATGTCGTTGAGCTGATCTATTAGCCTCTCTTCGTCTTTTATTAACAGCTTCTT
This sequence comes from uncultured Parachlamydiaceae bacterium, assembly GCA_963833865.1. Classification (GTDB taxonomy): domain Bacteria; phylum Chlamydiota; class Chlamydiia; order Chlamydiales; family Parachlamydiaceae; genus Neochlamydia. The sequence goes on from CAWHZN010000011.1 coordinate 797,374, forward strand.
CACTCATTAAACAGGCTACCAATCGCACAGGATGTTTTTCTTTACCTACGAAAACTTCAATGTCTACCACTCCTCCTCTCCGTATATGTTTATCTAAAAACTTAGCTAGGTCAAGGGGTACTGTAGCTTCCTTGCTTTTATAAACATCCTCATTGACTTTCCAACGAGAAATATAATATGACCCTTTCTCTTCTATCTCTTGGAGGTTCTTTAAAACAAAATATCCAAGATCTCGAATGACAAGATCGTCTCTTTCAAGTATGGGAATTAAACGTCCAGCTAAGCTCTGATCTGGTTGATTGCCTGAAAAAAAATCAATATCGATAATTTTCTCTGACAAGTAATCAAAAATATAGTCAATTTTTACAGATGCCTTGCTAGCAACTCCTCCTGAACCTTTAAAGTAAGCACTTAATTTTTCATGAAGCTCTGCTCTTGTGCTATCTTCTATCAAAATACGATTAAAACCAGACAAATTTTGAAGCTCCAATAAGCCAGCCCAATCTTTTCTCACCATTTCCTTAAGGACTTTTCCAAAACATGCTTTCATAAATGCTTCAGCTCCCTTTGAATTGATCCTCTGTGCCAATGCAGGAGCGCTTAAGTTGCATTCTTTATTAATTTTCTGCATTCTTACAGCAAGACTATTTAATGTTTCTGCCTCTAAAAAGGCATTAGGCACCATCATAGCTCGTGCAAATTCATATCCTTTAATTTGACTTGTTGAACGCTGAATGAATCGACTTTCTTTTGATAGCTTATTACAAAAATTTGGGCTGACAATTTCTTCAAATTTTGCTAATATCTTTTCAAGATCTTGCATCTTATTCTCCATCTTTACTTTTAGTAGGGTTTCGATGGAGAATTTTTTATTACTTTTTCTTTTAAAAATCCATATTTTTTTTAATTTAAACGACTTAATGAATTAGCTTAACGCGTATGGGCAGGGGCACGGGATTTTAGGGCAGGGGAATTTTATCTCCTTATGGGTGCTAGTAGATGATGCACAAACATATGAGCAAATTCTTCAAAAGTTGTTGTGCCTCGATGTTCAGCTGTGAGTTCTTGGGTAGGTTTAATTTTTCCTTCATCAAAGGCTTTAAACATTTCTACTAGATAATCGCAAGTGTTAGGATTTATGCCCGCTTGTAACAGTTTGTCACGTTCTTCTTCCAATGAAATTTGAACATATTTTAAATCGGGTTTATCTAAAACTTGACCCAAGATATGTGTTGCATCATTAAATGTGACCTCATGAGGACCCTCAAAATCGAATACGAGATGACCTACAGGATCAGTTCGTTCTAAAAAATCTGCAGCTTTCCATCCAATATCCCTTGTTGCAATCATATACATGGGTAAATCTCCGGAAATAGGCGAGCTGATGACATCTTCATAGATAATAGATTGGATGGAATTGGAAAAATTTTCCATAAAATAACCGGCACGTAAATGAATTAAATCGGTGATGGAATCCACAGCATTTAATTTTTCTTCCTGATCATGTAGACCCCTAATGGGTCCAGTAGGAGCATCAAGATCAGCACCGATACTACTTAAATTCACAACACGACTAACACCTGTATTTTTCAGTGCTTGACAGATAGCATCACTGACATGCTTTTGCAATGCTTTTTCATCTTCTTTTGTGCCTGGAGGACTCATGCAAAATACAGCACAACAATCCTTAAAAGCTTCGGTTAGTCCTTCAGCATCATCAAAATCATAAAGAAAAATCTCAGCGCCCTTACCAAGCAATGTGCGAAGTTTTTTTTCGTTACGTCCGATAGCACGGATAGTATGGCCTCTTTTTAGTAGATCATCAGCTATAATATGACCCACTTGGCCAGTAGCTCCCATAACTGCAATAATTTTTTTACTCATAAAACCTCCAAAATTAAATCTTTGAAAGCTAGTAAAATACAATCTCTTTATATAAGAGCAACTTATCTCTAAAAGTTACATATTTAAACAATCTAAACCCCTACTTTTATGGTACTCCTGGTCTATTTATTTAGATATAAAATTGTATTTAATTTGACATATGTCATTTTTACCTGCTATACTTGCTTTTATGAGTAAAACTTGGCAAATTCGCTTTTCCAAAAACGCAGAAAAACAGTACAAAAAATTGAGAAAAAGCGGACAAAAAAAACCTTCAATTACTGATTTAATTGATTTCTTTGTAATAGAACTTGAAAAGAAAGGTCCAGAGAGAGTGGATTGGCCAAATTACAGTAAACTTTCTAGGGATACGTATCATTGTCATTTAAAAAAAGGACACCCAACCTACGTAATTTGCTAGAAGGTTTTTGATTATTAACATAAAAATATTGAGGTTTATTATGTCGGAACAAACGAAAGCGCACCATACTAAAGCAGCTTCTTATATTGAGGTTACCATAGATTTACCAGGTAACAAAAAACTTAATTACAAGATTCCCAATACAAATACTATTAAAAATAAATTAACTCATCTTCTTGAAAGATGGACTACGTCTAAAGAAAATTTAATTACACCTTGGGAAGAAGCAACGCCCTGGGAAAATATTGCTACTGATCGCATAGAGAAATATAAAAGAGCGGGTATTGTTTTACGAGGAGCTCGTTATCGTGAAGGTCTTTCTCAAAAGGAATTAGCTAAAAAATGCGGTATTTCACAAGATAATCTATCCAGAATGGAAAATGGCAAACGCGTAATCGGAGAAAAAGTAGCTAAAAGGCTTTCTCGAATTCTAAATATTGACCATCGACTGTTGATTGACTAATCCTTAGGAGTTATGTGTTAAAAGAGATTTTAAACAGTGAAAAATTTCAAGACTTGCAAGCGGCTTTACGAAATCAAGAGTCCATTCTTATCGAAGAAACTTGGAATGCTCCAAAAGCCCTAATAGCATCGCTAGCGCAACAGGTTACAGGAAGACACATCCTCATCTTAACAGGGGCAAGTCAGGAAGAAACGCGTCTTTTTCATGATTTTCCTTTTTTTACTGAACGGTCCGCTATTGAATTTCCTGCTTGGGAAACTCTTCCTTCAGAAAACATTCCTCCTAGCCCCGATGTGGTTGGGGAACGCTATAAAGTGCTTGAGGAAATTTCTGCAAGCAAACATCCTGGCATCATTCTCTCTAGCCTACAGGCCTGTTTGCAGCGCTTGATACCTCCCCAAAAATTTCAACACCTGTACCTCAACCTTAAAGTCAAAGATTCTATTTCCTTCGATACCTTTATTCAACGACTCGTAGAAATGGGATATCAAAGACACCCTGTTGCATCTGACAAGGGAGAATTTGCAATTCGAGGAGGCATTATCGATCTCTTTCCGGTATCTTCACCTGACCCTTTTCGTATCGAATTTTGGGGTGATGATATTGAATCGATTCGTACCTATGATCCTATCGGGCAAAAATCCATTAGCCCTGCCACAACCATCGAGATTACCCCAGCTAAAGAACTTGAACTCTTGGCTAAAGAGACACAGCTAAGCACTATTTTGGATTATCTTGGTAAAGAAACAATTGTGATCTTTGATGACCTATTGGCATTGGAGGATAGATACAGCTCACTAGTTAGCATATGCGGAACCTCTACAAGAACATTTAGTAGTATCGATTCTTGGATGGATGCTGTCATGCCCTTACAGAAAATATTTCTTAGTCAAAATCCTATTGAAGAACTAAGTGAGATACGTCTTTTGGAAAAATCCCAAGGTTATTATTCCGCACACGCCCCCATGCATCAATTGTCCTTTCACATGTTTAATCGCGAGTTCAGAGCTCGCCGGTGGCAGCATCCCTTTATACCCATTAGCGACTATTTATTGCCAGAACGCGCTGAAAAGGAAGAGGTAAGCGGTCAAGAAATTTTATCAGCACTTTCAAAGCTAGCTGAAACCGATTCTCGCTTGTATTTCTTGTGCTCCACTTCTCTTGAAGAAACAAATCTTCAAAAGCGCCTTTATGAGTCAGCAATCAAACTTTCCCAACAAACCTCATTTCATATCGGCTATCTCTCAAGCGGTTTTGTCTTAGCTGATGATAAAATTCTTATTATCCCAATGACAGAGATTACACATCGTTACAAAATTCGTCGTCAAAAGCAGCGTAGTACCTATCATACAACTCCGGCAGAAAGCTATGATCTAGCCCCTGGAGAACTCGTGGTTCATCTGAATAATGGTATAGGCAAATTTGTTGGCCTGGAAAAAAGACCTAACGTACAAGGATCCCTAAGTGAGTATTTTGTCATTGAATATGCGGACAATGCAAAGCTATTTGTCCCTCTCAACCAGGCCTACTTAATTAGCAAATATATCGGCGCACATGAAGAAATTCCTAAACTCCATACTTTAGGAAGCAGTCGTTGGAAAAAAACTAAGGAAAATACAGAACGCGCCATCATGAACTATGCGGCCGATTTACTTGAACTTTATGCCAAACGATCGGTGAAAGAGGGCTACATGTATCCCGAAGATAGCCTCGATATGCAGGCATTTGAAGAAGACTTTCCTTTCATTGAAACAGAAGATCAACTCAGCGCTATCTCCGAAATCAAAAAGGATATGAATGAAAAAAAATGCATGGACCGCCTGATATGCGGAGACGTAGGTTATGGGAAAACCGAAGTAGCTATGCGAGCGGCCTTCAAAGCGATCATCGATGGTAAAAAACAGGTTGCTGTATTAGTTCCAACAACCGTGTTGGCTATGCAACACTACGAAAATTTTCTTGAGAGAATGAGTAATTTTCCCATCAATGTTGCTGTTTTATCCCGCTTTCGAACCCCAAAACAGATACGAGAAACACTTGAAGGCATTGCTAAGGGCTCCATTGATATTGTGATCGGTACTCATCGCCTCATTAGTGAAGATGTGATGTTTAAAGATCTGGGATTGATCATCATCGATGAAGAGCAAAGATTCGGTGTTAAGGCCAAAGAACATCTCAAAAAATTGAAAGTTTCCGTTGAATGTTTGACCCTTTCTGCCACACCCATTCCTCGAACATTATACATGTCCATGATAGGCGCTCGCGACATGTCAGTCATCAACACCCCTCCACAGGATCGCTTGCCCATTACGAATGCCATTACAGAACCTACTGATCAGGTTCTTAAAAATGCTTTACTCCGTGAACTTTCAAGAGATGGTCAAGCCTATATCATTCACAATCGTGTCGAAACTATTTACGATTTTGCCGATCGTATTAAAAAATTGCTTCCGCAAGCGCGCATTGTGGTTGGTCATGGCCAAATGAGTAATGAGGAAATTGACAGCGTTTTTCATGCTTTTAAAAGCGGTCAAGCGGATATTCTCGTGGCAACCACGATCGTGGAAAATGGGATAGACATACCCAATGCCAATACGATTCTGATTGACCGGGCAGATCAATTTGGCATGGCAGATCTGTATCAACTTCGGGGGAGAGTGGGTCGATGGAATCGAAGGGCTTATGCCTATTTTTTGGTGCCGCGTTTGCGATCTTTACCGGAAATTTCACGTAAAAGATTAAATGCTTTGATTGAAGCCCAAGGTTATGGCGGGGGCATGAAAATTGCCATGCGTGACCTTGAAATTCGAGGTGCAGGAAATATTCTGGGACTTGAGCAGTCAGGTCATGTGGAAGCTATCGGTTTTCATCTTTATTGCAAGTTGTTAAAAAGAACCATTCAGACACTTCAAGGCAAAATGCCAAGCGTTATAACAGATACTAAAATCGACTTCCCAATGATTGATGCAAGGCTTCCCGAAGAATATGTCAACGAGATAAGTCTACGCATGGAAGTTTATCAACGATTGGGTGAGGCTGTCACATTTGATGATATCGATATGCTTTGGGAGGAGTTAAAAGATCGCTTTGGATCACCACCAGAGCCCGCTATTTGGCTCTATCATCTTGCAAGGATTCGCATACATGCTGCCTTAAATGGGTTTACTCTTTTAAAATTGGATAAACTCACCATAGTCCTAGAAAGGCATAAAGGTAAACAGACCCAAACAAAGCGCGCTTTGATAGGTAAATTCAAAAATGCTCTGGAATTGGAATTCAAGGTCATAAAAGCTATGAAAGACTTTACCATAACGTAATCTTTTTTTTATTCACCACAGAGTCACAGAGATCACAGAGACAAACAATATTAAATTGCTGAGGCAATTTAATATGGTCTATCGCTTCGCGAAAAATCCTTCACCTATATTTCTTGAAGGGTTTTCTAAAAATTATTTACCACGGAGGAAACGGCAAATATAACAAGCAAGAAAAAAAGTGTAAAGGATAAGTATTGTCTTATATTTTGTTTTATTCTTTGTTTGTTTACTTTGCAGCTTTCTCTGTGGTAAATTGTTTTAATCATCTTATGATATATGTGTGAAAGTCATTTTCGCGAAGCGATGAGTCTCCGACAAATTGCCTCGCAATTTGGCGGTGCTCCTCTCTGTGTTCTCTGTGCCTCTGTGGTGAAAAAAATAAAAAAGATTATAGGTTCTTTAGGGTAGATGTAATGAGTTCGCTTAAATCAATGGACTCAGGAACATTTTCCAAAGTTTTTTTAATGGCTTTTTGGGCTGTGATCTGATTGTAGCCTAAATGAATAAGAGCACTCATAGCATCGCTAATCTTTTGGGATTTGGGGTCAGAATGAGCATAGGCATCTGTAGGATCGACCGTTACTAAAGTTGAGATCTTATCGCGCATTTCAATGATCAAACGCTCTGCTGTTTTTTTTCCGATTCCTGGTACTTTACTCAATGTGCTTATGCCATTATTACGAATAGCATCATGCAATTCATGCCCAGGCAAATGTCCAATAATACTGAGAGCTAACTTAGGTCCGATTCCTGTGACATTCATCAAAGCTTCGAAAAGATCACGCTCCTGAATGGTTAAAAAACCATATAAAGTCTGGGAAAGCTCGCGAACAACAAAAGAGGTATGCAAAATCATTTCCTCAGAGCCTTGGGGTAATTTAGAATAGACACTCGCCGGAATAAAAATTTTGTAACCAACGCCAACTGTTTCTATCACCACAAATATAGAACTGGCTTGAGTAATTTTGCCTTTAATATATGCTATCATAAGTATATCCGTTATTTAAATTTCGGAATTGCATAAGCTGTGGTACTGCATGGCATGGGCGTGACAGATAGCCAAAGCTAGGGCATCGGCAGCATCCTCAGGTTCTGGCAATTCTGCCAAATGTAAAAGAAACTGTACCATTTTTTGCACTTGACTCTTACTCGCATTCCCGTTGCCCACAACTGCTTGTTTTGCCTTCGAAGGCGCATATTCAAAAATAGGGATTCCTTTTCTCTTGGCTGCTACAATGGAGATACCACGAGCCATTCCCAATTTAATTGCGCTTTGTATATTTTTTTTCACAAATTGTGTCTCCACCACAAATGCACCGGGAGAATATCTATTCATGATTTCTTCAAGGGCCTCAAAAATAATTAAATAACGATCAGTGAGTTTATAATGTGCCGGGGGTCGTATACATCCATAATCAATGGCCTGGTACCTATTTCCTATGACCTCAATGATTCCATAACCCGTGATTTGAGTACCCGGGTCAATTCCGATAATTGTCCTATTTTTTTCTGTCATTAATCAAACAAATTTTGGCGGATTTTGCGAGGCTGTTCTATATCAAATAGTGTGGGTTGAAAAGAGATGGTATCATTTTGAGAAATCTCTTCGAATTTTTGATTGTGAGCAATTTGAACGTCGACCAAAGGGAGAGGGTTCTTTTGTGATATGTAACTCTTCGCAGAGGGGCTGGGCAAAGCTGAGTGAGGAGCCTGTGGCTGCGATCCTATGACATGACCTAAGCTGGCAAATAAGGTCTGCATTTGTTGCTGTTTTTCCTCTAGAATTTTTAACTGTTCCTGAACTTTCATAGACTGATCTTTCCACTGAGCTGACTGTGCTTCAGAAAGACTAAGACTCTCTTTCCACTTTTCTAGATTCTTTTTTTCCTCCTCCAATTGCTTTTCAAAGGAATTTTCTCGCGCTTCCATCTGAGCTTTAAACTGATTTAAAGCCTCTTCTAAAATCGTCATTTGTTCCTTTTGCTCATGGATCTTTTCATTCATGAGAGTTACTTCTCTAACTTTTTTCCCGAGATGCTGCTGAGCGACCTTAATGCGAGCTTCTTGCTCCTCTTGCATATGGGTTTTATTTGATAGAGCATCTTCTATACCCATTTTTTCCTGCGTCAGCTGTTGAATTTGGTGATAACAATTTTCAATTTCATTTTCTTTTTCGTGAAGTTGGTTGTGATGTTTTTGAAGATTGGTCTCAAGCTCATTAATACGCTTTTGCAATTCGCTCAGAAATCCCCTATGTTTCTCTTGAAAAACAGCTTCCGCCTGTTCCAGTTGGATCTTGAGACTTTCCTCTTTTTTGGTAGCTTCTTCCAGCCTTTGCTGCAGGTTTTTCATATCTCTATTATGAGAATCCAATAATTGCTCTAGATAATTGGATTTATTGCAAAGAACTGCCTTTTCATTTACTAGGGTGAGATAGTTCTCTTCAATATCTTTTGTCTCCTTCATTCCTTTGGACACATCCTGTTTTATAGTGGAGAGTTCGTTTTCCATATGCTTAACAAACTGATTTTTATTGGCCAAAAGAGATTCAAGCTGTTTTTTTTCAGCCGATAGAATTTTAATCGCTTCCTGACCTTCAATAATTTTCATTTTTAAGAGTGAAAATTGAGCTTGTAAAGCCTGCATTTCTTCCAATGCTTCTTGTTTCTCAGTTTGAATATGATGAAGATGTTTAACTACATGTTCAAATTCTTCAGACTGTCTTTGCATTTCAAAAAGTTTTTTTGATAAATCCTGGATTTCCTTTTGTCTAAGAGCATTCGTTTTTCTTTCCTGTTCGAGTTGATTTTCAAGAAATACTTTATTTTCATGGTTTTTTTTATAGCTATACTCAAATTGCTGCAGTTCGCGGATTTTTTTGTCACGCTCTTGCAGTGCAGACGCCAGCTTTTCGATCTGTTCCTTTTGGCGACGATTTTGTAATAAAGCCTCCTGATAAAGTGTAGAAGGCTCGGAGGAGATGATGGATTCTTTAGTGGAGTTTGAACGCTTACTATTTTTTAATTCTGCTTCAATTGGATCATAATAAGCTTTAAGCAATTGATGTTGTTCAAGGAGAGCTTTATTTTCTTCCATGAGCTCTTCTACTTGAGTTTGAAGTTGCCTTTGTGGGTATTCCAAAGGGGTTTCTTGCTTAATTTGATGCTCATTTTCATATTCTTCATTAGAATAAATACTTCTACTCAAGATCCACCTCCCTTTCATTAATAAAGGCTAATCAAGAAATATTTGGACATGCTCTTATCTTTCATTTATACTCTTCCTTTATACTTAAGTTTAACTTTATAACTCAAGCAACATATAAAACCCAACTTGCGCCCTATGATAGCTCAGATTCGAATTCTTTTCCTCTAGAAGCTCGCAAAAATAAGTGAGCCATATTAAAAAATATGGCTCACTTATTTTCAAAGCTTCGTGCGAGCTCCTAGAGAGAAAATAATTCGAATCTGAGCTATCATAGGGCGCAAGTTGGGTTAAAAGTCTAAGGTTCACAAATATGGATGCCAAGCAGTCACTTTCCAAGCCACCCACAAATATTATTGTAAGAATGCCTAACTGGATAGGTGATGCAGTGATGGCAACCCCTATTCTGGAAGATTTACGAAACCACTGGAAACATGCCAAAATTACCGTCATGTGCCAAAATCCCATCGGGACTGTTCTCATGCATGATCCTAATGTGGATGCTATTTATAATTTTAGCAGACCTAGCGGATGGATCCATCGTTTACACCGTATGGATATTGTAGAGTCTTTGCAAGAAGGCAGGTATGATTTAGGTATCCTTTTAACTAACTCTTTTTCCTCTGCTTGGTGGTTTGTGAGAGGAAAGGTCCAAAATCGTATAGGTTTTGCGACAGGATTTCGGAGTTTTCTGCTTGATAAGGCTGTTCCTTACCCTAAAAATAAAGAAACGCAACATCAGGTGATTACCTATAAGATGTTGCTTGAGCCTTTAGGCCTTCCTGTTTCAAGCACTCCACCCAGAGTTTATGTTTCTCCCGCTGAAATGGCCGAGGCTCTTCAATTTCTAAAACTGCTTGGGATTGATCCCGCACGAAATAGGATTATTGGCATCAACCCAGGTGCCGCTTACGGGTCAGCCAAATGCTGGCCGCCGGAAAGATATGAGAACGTTGCAAAAAAACTGCTCGAAAATCCGGATGTATTTATTTTATTTTTTGGAGATGCCGGAGGCGCACCCCTAATCAACGATATCTGTAAGGGATTACCCGAACGTGTCATTAATTTAGCAGGACGCACCTCCATTAGGGAATTAATTGCACTGCTCAAATGCTGCACCATAGTTCTCACCAATGATAGCGGTCCTATGCATATTGCAGCAGCCTTGGGCGTCCCCTTATTAGCCCTTTTTGGATCCACAAATGAAGTGAAAACAGGCCCTTATCCACAAGGAAATGTGATCCATAAACATGTCGAATGTTCGCCCTGCTATAAGCGTGTTTGCCCCATTGATTTTCGTTGTATGAAGCGTATTAGTGTCGATGAGGTATACGACGAACTTAAAAAAATGCTTAGACAAAACCATCCATGAATGATCATGCAGCCCAAGCTAAATTAAATTCAATAGAACAAACACATCTTCTGCATTTTTGGTCTGAGCTTTCCGAAGAAGAAAAATATTACCTTCTACAACAAGTTGAGAATTTAAATATTGATACCTTCTTAAAGCAGCAGGCCCTTCTAAAAAATCCGCCACATCCATTTTCTACATTTGAGCCATTCAATGATTTTGTAAAAGCGGGATCCAAAGAAGACGAAAAATTGGGAAAAGAACTTCTTTCGAAGGGAGAAATGGCCTGTTTAATTGTGGCGGGTGGGCAAGGCACTCGTCTTCATTTGCAGGGTCCTAAAGGACTTTATCCCATTACAAACATTCGCAAAAAGAGCCTTTTTCAATTATTTTCAGAAAAAATTCTTGCTGCAGGCAGGCAGGTCGCCAAGCCATTGAATGTTGCCATCATGACCTCTCCTCTCAATTTCGGAGTCACATTAACCTATTTTGAGGCGCATAATCTTTTCGGTCTCAATCCAAATCAGTTAGATTTTTTTATACAAAATATGCTCCCCTTCCTTGATGATCAGGGAAATCTTTTTTTAGAAGAGAAAGATATCCTTGCACAAGGGCCCGATGGCAATGGATCAGCTTTGTATCATTTATGCGTACAAGGCATTGTAGCAAAATGGAGAGAACAGGGCATAAAATATCTCAATTTTGTCATGATCGATAATCCTTTAGGCGACCCTTTTGATGCGGAATTACTGGGTTTTCACGCTCGCAATCAAAATGATATCACTATTAAATGTATCTTAAAAAAGCAGGCTGATGAAAAAGTCGGAGTGCTTGTGAAGCAAGATGCGAAGGCACAGGTGATTGAATATACTGAGATGCCGGAAAAAGAACGCAAGCAAACACTTCCTAATGGTACTTTAAAACATGCCTGTTCCAACATCAGTCTCTTCTGTATCAGTTTATCTTTTATTGAAAAGCTATTTACCCAAAAAATTGAATTGCCCCTACATCCCGCTTATAAAACAGCCAAAAGTGTGGAAAACAGACAGATAAACGCCTGGAAATTTGAACATTTTATCTTTGATATTCTTCCCTTAGCGGATAAAGTTCAAGCACTTCTCTATCCTCGAGAAACATGTTTTGCTCCTTTAAAAAATGCATCGGGGGAAAATACTCCTTTATCGGTTCAGGAGGCTTTACAGCTGAGAGATAAACAAATCTATGAAGAACTCTTTGAAAAACCTGCCCCTAGCGAACCTTTTGAACTGGCTCAAGATTTTTATTATCCCATACCTTACTATGTAGAGATGTGGAGAAAAAGAGCTTTTTCAAACGATCGCTATCTAGGTGGAATTTGAAGGCCTTAAATCCCTTAGCATTACCCATTTTTTTCATAAAATTAATTTGTCATAAGGCGAACACCTTCCATTATTCCTAAAAACCTACTCATACCCCACCACAAACTTAAAATACCTGGCATTCCATCGCTTTTTCTATTTTGATGACCGCCTAATCTTCCTATTGCTAGAGCTACACATTTGACTGTTTTCAGATCTCTTTTTAAGTATTTCCCAAGCACCCTAAGCTCTAATTCATCTAAGCCACTTTCCTTAGCTGGAGCTTCGGGATTCATCCGTAAACGCTCTTTTAAATCTAAGATTCGTAAACCTACTATGCTCATTATGGATAGGGCCGCAAATATCGCATGAGCTGTCTCGAGTTGTAAATTTTCTGCTTTTAATCCTGTTTTTAATATCTTATGATAAATTTCAATCGTCCAGCGGAGACTGTAATATTGTACTATTTTAATTGCATCTTCAAGCGAATTAATTTCTAAATCCGTATATAAAAACCATTCTATTTTCTCTCCATTTACAGTCTCCCCCCACACATGCACCACTGTTTCTTCTAAACATGAAAGTTTGACTCTTGGTCTTTCTGGAGCTCTTAAAATAACTTTCTGCCAATTAAAATTAAGTTTGATGGTTTCGCTTTTCGTTCCATCTTTTACTCTCTTTTCAATTTGTGTTTGCCCCATGCTTTTGAGATTAGTCATTAAAGACTTAATTTGAAAACCTTCTGACAAAACTACTCTATCATGTTTTAGCCTAATTATATGGCTGCAACCATACTCTTTTGTCTCTGTTAAAACTTCATATATATCAGCTGCCCTATCACAAACTCGTATAACTTTTGATTTTGCAGGCAATCCCTTTTCTTTAACTATATTTCTCCATAGATCTGTTTCAATTACATCTTCTGTTCGTCCTCTTCTTTTTCTTTCCTCTCTTACGGGCGGTCGAACATAATATTGTTGAAATGGAAGGCCTAAAACCTCTAATCCTCCATTATGCTTAATACCTAGTGCTAAAGTAGAATGAAGAATGAATCCCTGGTCACAAGCTCTTCCAGAGCCAATAGGTCCTAATCCCTCTATAGGGGCTTTATGATTCCACTCAAATTCCGAAGAATCTTCAATTGCTAGAATATCCCCAGACCAGTTTTCTATATTTTGAAACGCTATTTTTCTGTGAGGATTCTGAATACTTGCTGGTGTCATAACCGGTTGTTTGAGAAGGGTGTATGTTGCCTTTGTATCATACCAGTTATCAAAAAGGCGTGCAAGGCTGGTTCCCTTTGCTTCCGCAAGTCTAGTTGCAATTCTTACAAGTCTATTTACTTTTTTCTTATTAAAGAGAAGAGCATTTCCAAAATTCTTTGTAGCCCATTCCTGAGTATTAGTGTAATTCATTTAAAGAGCTCCTTTTATTGTTAAAAGGAAGCTCTTATAGCAAAAATTTTAAAATAATGGGTAATGCTAAGGGCAAGGGCACGGGCAGGGGTTAAAGAGAAATCAAGTCCAACTTTTATTCTTTTAAGTCTAGTTAATTTAATTTTAATTGGTATCACAGCCGACTTTGGCGGTCTCGTCGCTTTTGGCTTTAGCTTTATTGTCTAAACCCTCATGAATAAATCTCTTTATTTGATATAAGATCTTATGTATAATTACTTTAAATTATATATAAGGTTACACTGATGAAAGTAGGATTCTTAGGAGCAGGAAGCTGGGGGTTTTGTTTAGCTTCTTTATTAGCTTCAAAAGGATATCATTTAATCTCCTGGACAAATCGACCTGAATTAGCAGAGCAACTCACAAAAACAGGTCAACATCCTTATTTAAAAGATTGTACTTCGATAGGTCAGATGAGATTTACATCGAATATTGAAGAGGCTCTTCAAGGAATTGATATCTTGGTCGAATCGGTAACCTCTGCCGGCATTCGTCCCGTTTTTGAAAAGGTTAAAGCAATTGGGATTCCACAATGTCCCATAGTGATTACATCGAAAGGGATAGAACAGAATACGGGTCTTATTCTTCCGGATGTTGTGGTTGAAATACTAGGAGAAAAAACACGTCCACAAGTAGGTTTTTTAAGTGGACCTAGTTTTGCTCAAGATGTCATTCGGGGTTTACCCACCTCAGTCGTCGGTTCAGCATACGATCCTCAAGTTATGCGAACAATTGCAGAAACATTTAATACTCAAACTTTTCGCGTCTATCCTAACACCGATATTCATGGAGTAGCCTATGGTGGCGCTTTAAAAAATATTATTGCTATCGCTTGCGGTATAGCCATGGGCTTAAATTTAGGCCATAGCGCGATAGCTGCACTAATGACGCGTGGTCTCCATGAGATTCGAAAGTTAGCCGTAGCTCGCGGCTGCAAAGCGGAAACCTTAAATGGTCTATCCGGAATGGGAGATCTATGTTTAACTTGCAATTCACTCCAAAGTCGTAACTACCGCTTTGGGTATCTCTTAACACAAGGCCTGTCGCCAAAAGAGGCTCAAAATAAAATTGAAATGGTTGTCGAGGGAGTATACACCTGTGTTTCTACGTTACAACTATGTAAACAATTTCATGTAAGTATGCCCATCACCGAAATTGTCTATAAAATTATTTATGAAAGTCTAGCTCCACAGGATGCAGTTAAAGCCCTGATGCAGAGGACAATTAAAGAAGAGCATCTCTAATCAATATATTGAGGCCATCTCTGTTTATAGGCTGCTAGAACTCCTTTTTGTCCTGCTTCTTTTGCTAAATCATAAGCCGTTTTACCTTCGTAATTTTTCAGAAAAACATCATCTGGAGCCTTCATCATCAGTTCTTGCATGAGGGGAGACAAGGCAAGTATACCCTTGCGAGCGGCATAGTGTAGTGGGGTATTTCCATATTCATCAACACTACTTGCCTGTGCACCTTTTCGTAATAGCTCTTTAACAATCTTCTCACTTCCAGCTTCAGCTGCAAAGCTTAAGGCAGTCCGATCATTCATGCCTTTAACATCGATACTAACATGGTATTTTGAAAGAAGTATATGAAAACAATCATCATGTCCTGCCATAGCTGCATAGTGAAGAGGTAAATTTCCCTTTTCATCAGCAATATTTATGTCAGCTCCTTTATCTAAGAGTTGATTAACCGTAACTTTTTCTTTTTCAACCGCATAACTTAAAGCAGTCCTTCCCTCATTATCTTGAATATTAATATCTGTCGGAATGAGATAATGAGTGTTTGTATATCCCATAGAAGCTCCATAATGAAGAGGAAGTCTTCCCTCTTTATCAGCAATATTGATATTAGCACCGTTCTCCAATAACCATTTTATACAGGAATTTTTCTTTCCTAACTCTAATTCCGATACCAGGCTTAAAGCCGTTCTCCCCTCATTATCTTGAATATTAAGATCCATGGGCATTAGAGCTTTCATTTTCTCAACCTCCCCTTCCCTTGCTGCAAGATGAAGAGGGTGCATGTTTCCTTTGTCAATAATTTTTAAATTATTTTTAGGAACAAGAATGGGAGGCCTTTGTCTTTCAGGTTCTTGTTTAGGGACAATTCTGGGCTTAGGTTTCTGCGCTTCTATTTCTTTATTCTCTTTTTCTTTCTTAATGACAAGGTCCCTTTGAATGGGTGGTATCTGAGGTTCTATTAGCGGTTTTTCTTGCATTATTACGGGTTTAGGAACTGCTTCCTTGTTATTATTCAGCACTTTTTTTGGTGGTAGAAAAATTTTTGGTGTCTGATTATACACGTCATCATCATCAAATTCTTCTTCCTCCTGCAGACTCGCTTCGATTGCAGCTTGTATATCCTCGTCATTGAATCCCTCATCAACTTCCTTATCTATCTTAGGTGCTAACTCCATTTCTTTATTCTTTTTTTCAAATTCCTCCTGTTTTTGTTCAATAATCCTTGGATCTTCAATCCTTTCTTTATCAACTTTTGGAGCAAGATCTACTGGAGGCTTTTGTTCCATTACGGGTTTAGCAACTTCTTTGTTTTCATTAAGCACTTTTTTTGGTGGGAAAAAAGCTTTTGGTATCTGATTATCCTCGTCTTCATCAAATTCTTCCTCCACCTGCAGATTCGCTTCGATTGCAGCTTGTATATCCTCGTCATCTCTAATTATATTATTATGATCTTCAATAAGAGGTTTGAAACTTTGCTTTAAGCTATTGACATTTTTTTTGTTTATTTTATCTTCTTTCTGTAAAAGTAATTCACAAAGTTTATCCAGCTTTTTTATTTGTTTAAAAAGAGCTCTTTTCTCTTGGGGGTCGGTATCATTAAGTATTTTTTCGATTTTAATCCATTGTTTCTCAAAATTGTGTAAATATCTTTCCTGTTTTGTCTCCCATTTATGGGTTACAAAGATAAAATATCCCAGTTTTTGAACACCACTTTCTATTTTTCTTAAAAAACGTCCAAAAAATTCGCTTACCTTATTCTCGTAAACGGGATTCAGATCTTCTTCCCATTGCACCAATTTCGCTTCAATTTTCTGAATTTTTTCAAAATTATTCATAACTATTAAATTCCTCGAATTAGATAAACATTATAACATTTTAAGGCTTTTTATTTCAAACTAATCAAAAATTTTACTTTCGTGAGATTTCCTCTTGAATTGAAACCTATTTTTATTTATTTCTTCTATTAGAGCAACTTTGGATTAAAATGAAAGTTTTTACTTCCGTTCAAATGCGAGATCTCGAAACTCAAGCCTATCAAGAAGGAGCTTCCGAGGAAGCTTTTATGGAAATGGCTGGTCAAGGAATAGCCCAAGCTACAGAGAATTATATTCAAAGAAAACAGCTTCCAAAAAAGATTCTTCTACTGTGTGCTAAAGGCAATAATTCCGGAGATGCCTATGTAGCAGGACGTTATTTAATAGAGGCAGGTTACACCGTACAAGCTCTTCAATCCCTCCCCATTAAGTCCTTCAGCCCCCTTTGTATTAAGAATCATCAGCGTTTTGTAGAGACAGGTGGAAAAATGGTGGATCACCTACCCACTTTTCCTGATAGTGGTCTTATTTTAGACGGCCTATTTGGAACGGGTTTTAAAGGTCAGCTGCAAGAACCTTTTGTAAAGATCGTTCACGCAGCCAATGCATCCAGGCTGCCTATTCTGGCTATTGATATTCCGTCCGGATTAAATGGAGATACAGGGGAAGTCCAAGGCGAAATTATTAAAGCAGATGAAACGATCTTTTTAGGAGCTCCCAAAAAAGGTTTTTTTCTAAATGAGGGATGGAATTATGTAGGTCAATTGCAGTATGTAGATTTTGGATTACCTCAAAAATTCATTGATGCTGCTTCAACAGATATGATCATGCTGACTGATGAGCTTCTAATACCACTTATTCCTCCAACGAAAAGAAATTGGCATAAGTATGAACGAGGCTACGTTACAGGACTTGCCGGCTCACCTGATATGCCTGGAGCAGCCATTCTTTCCTCTTGGGCAGCTTTAGTTGCCGGAGCAGGCATAGTTCGCTTAATTCATCAAAAAAATATGGAAGCCCAACTAGCCGCAGCGCCTTTGGAGCTAGTGCGCCAGACCTACTCTATGAGCGAATTGGAACCTGTCATGGAATCGATGAATAAATCTTCAGCTTCTTTTATAGGTCCGGGCATAGGACGTTCCGAAGAGGTATTTGCAGTTCTCAAACATGTTCTGAAGTCTATTACGAAACCCTGTGTTATTGATGCCGATGCCTTGACACTGTTATCCGAACAAGAAATTCCCTTGCCGCAGAATGCGATATTGACTCCGCATCACGGAGAAATGTTAAGACTTTTGGGTAATCCTAAAGAGAAGTTTACTACAGAACAATTACTTAATGTAGCTCAAAAGTTTGTGGATTCTAAGAAGGTTACTTTGGTATTGAAAGGCGCTCCCACCTTTATTTTACAACACAATATGCCGATTTATGTGAACCCCAGAGGAGATCCCGGTATGGCTACAGCAGGCAGCGGAGATGTTTTGACAGGTATCATTGCGGCTTTATTGGCCCAGCACCTGTCACCTCACGAAGCTTCCCTATTGGGAGTCTATCTTCATTCTATAGCAGGTGAATATGCCGCAAAGGCAAAAACCTCACACTGTATGATTGCGTCTGATCTGATTACCTATCTTCCGGATGCCTATCGTGAATTAATAAGGACAATAAAGACCAAAAGGACATAAAAAACAAATCTTAGCCCTTTTGTTCACTGATGCTGTGAGCGATTTGAACAATTTGTTCCAGGATTTCATTGAATGTCATCTGGCCTAATGCAACCTGTTCAAGTGTATCACCAAAAAGTTCTATGAGGAGCATGATCACCCCCACAATGGCAATACAAAGCTTTTTATTAAATTTACCCTCACCATACATGAGAATATATCGATAGGATAGCTGAAGATCAATTTCATTCAATTCAAATCCGGGAAGTTCAATTAAGCGATTGAGATAGCACACAAGACTAGCCACTTGTGGACAAAATTTCGGCTGAATTTTAAAAGGAAAACCTACTTGAAACTGAACCCTAAAGAAATCAGGTTCCTGGGATTCAATTAAATCCAGACCCTTTACCAGCTCTTGCTTGAGAGCTGTAACTTCTAATATTCTTTCACGCTCTTTTTCATCAATTCCTAAAAATATTAAAAGCCGCTCATAGGGAACCTCATCGGTGGCATCCACAAGAGAACAGTCAAACTCCTCCTCATTTAAAATTTTTTCGAAATGGTGTAAGAATTCATGTTCTTCCATGTAGACATCCCCTTTATTTTAATTGTAGATAGTTTTTGAAAAAAGTCAATGCTTAGGTAGATAGGGATATTTCTTCTCCTCCTTTCCCAAAAGATAGTAAGCTGCTTCAAAGTTGTAAACTTGAACCCCATGCTCTTGGACTAGAGATCGCAGCTTTTCAACATTTTCTTGGTTAGTGAAGACAACCTGTATATCATCCCCTAAAACAGCCTTTCCTGTGACTTTTTGTTCTCCTGCGAAATCTGTACCAACTTGGGCCTTTGGCTCAAGAGAAAGGGAAGCCCAAACAATTGGAAAAGGATTTTCAATCAACTCTTTTTCTTCGTCAGTAAAATTCAGAGGCTTTACTGTATCAAATAAATCTAGTATCTCCTGCAACTGTTCTCTATTACTTTTCATTTCCCGTTCTAATAGTAATTTTTCAGAATTTTCTAACGGAGCAACCTGTTTTGACTGCTCAGATAAAACATCGTCCGACACAACAATGATATGGTTGGGTTTAAGAGTTTTTGACGTTAAATCTTTTTCAACAAGAATTTCATAAGAATTATTTTTGTTTTTTTGTGCTACAATTCCATATTTAGGCACATCGAAACCAGTTCTAGGGACCACAACCACTTGGCCTCTGCGCAGTACACCTTTAGGGTTTTCTCTTTTTGCATTGCAAACTTGGCTGATGAGAGCTCCATATTCAGCCCAATTGGGCAAAATAGGTAGAGACTTAGGTTGTTGTTGTTGTAGTTGAATAAGCTGCTTTTTGATACCTCATATTCTTCTTTTTTGGCCCCCATAAGTAATAATCGCAGAACACTGAGATGAAGAATAGGCAGATCAAAAATTTTTTCAATTTTCTTAGTCTCTTTTATCCACTCTAAATCTCGATCTGCATTAAAGACAGCTCCATTTTTTGTGGCGTAGGCAATAGAAACATGCAAGCCATAAAACTTCATTCCTGATAAGGACTGGATATTAACTCCAGCAAGACCCATACCAAGCTCACCGTATAGAGGTGCAATATTCTACTTCTTTTACAATATTATCGTATTGCTTGAGGATCTCATCCATGGCTTTTTGCGTGTCGGATGAGATAGATGGATCTTTTAAAATTTCCTTTGCCTCCTTTTTAGCAGTTTGTAGCTGTTGGGCAGTGTCAAAATCTATCCCTTTTTCTATTAAAAGCTTGGTTCCCTTGTTAAAAATTTCAATAATCTTCTTGGCCTGAACCAAAACAGCTTGATTGAGTTCATTTTGAATTGGAAAATCAAGAATATTATTAGGCACTCCCTCTGCCTTTTCTGGTTCTTGTAATTCATCTTCTTCGACAAGATTTGGGGGTATTAATTTCTTCAAATTTTCAATTTTTGTTAGCACCTCTCTTTTTAATTTGTTTATATCCCCATACCTTAAACGAGAAAATGCTTGATAAATTTTACCAAAAATACCGCTATGACTTTCCTTATAATTATTTACATTATCGGTTATCAATGTCTTCAATGTATTTAACTTATCCTTTGCTTCGTCTTGAAGAATTGTATTTTCAAATTGCTCCAAATCTTGATTTAAAATCGAAAGTACTTTCTCTAATTTTTGTTTTTGAAAAAAATTGGGGTTGCGAATGAGGGTAACTTCATTTTTTGAATATACCCATCGTAATTTAGACTGCTTCTGGCCATTAGCAGCAGGCATCTGCTCAACTTTCGGGTTAATAACTCGATCCAAATAGGTATTTATATCCATAATAATTAACATCCCTTTAGGAAATATTAATTAAACGATATCTATTTATGCAGCTTGTGCTTCCCGTGCCTTTGCTTTATTGTGAAGTTGCTGTTTCATGAATGATAGCAGTTCCGTATCATCCATTTTGAAAAAAATTGCTAGTTGTTTAACTAATTTTTCCTTATCTATTTTTCCATCAAGAATGATATCTCTGATTTTGATACCCATTTTTTCTTGCAGAATTTTCAATGTCTCTTCATCAAGGTCAAAATGATGCTCAAAAAACTTTTCAACAATAACAAGAGGAATATTTATTTTTACCGCTTCTCCATTCTCATTTTTTCTAGCCAAAGTGATGAGACGATTTGCCACAGCAAAGTCCCTGTTTCCAGCCTCATTTATGCGATTTTGCAACTTGGTTACGATCCCATCTTCTCCTATCCATGATTCAACTTTTTTTTCCAATACCTGTTGTCTTTTACTTTGAGCCTCTAACCTTCTATTCAATTTTTCTTCTCTAGCTTTTATCTTATCCAGAAGTTTTTGCACTTTCTCATTTTCATCTTGATAATCATGAATCTTTTTTAGTGTCTCCTTGTGAAACTTTTCTAAGATTCTATGATATTTTTTATTATTAAGTATTTTTTCTAAATTTTCCTTTTTCTCTAATTCCCCTCGCAATTCGTGATAACGTGAACAGGTGTGCGTCAGTTTTTTGACTTCGGCCGTCTTTTTAATTAACTGAAGATTGCGAATTTGAGTAGGGATTTGAAAAAATGCCAAACGCAGATTAACACCCTGTACATAACACTTGAAAAGATTAGGTTTATGTTTATAAAAAAAGTAGAGGCCAATAGCAGCGATAGCAATACCAAGGACGAAAAAGCCTAGACCTGGTACCGCGAGAGTAGATCCGGCTGCTGCAATAACACCTGCAATAGCCAAAATCTCTAAAGTGATCGCTACAGCCGTTGAGAGGCATGCAAGACTTAAATTCAATTTCGATGCATTAAGTTTGAAATTAAAGAATTTTTTTTCGTTCTTTACCTTTACTTCTGCTAGAGCCTGCATAGCATTGCGAGTCATGACGTTGATAGCGTCCTCATCTCCAAGAAATTTTTCCTCAATTTCCTTCCTAAAATCCTTATCTGCAAGCAAAGCTTTAAAATCTTCTAAACTTGTAAATTTTCTTTCCTGGAAATCGATACCTTTTTCTTCTAAAACCTCTTTCAACTCTTCAAATGTCAGGTCTTTGATTTTTTCTTGAATGCGTTGATCTTGTCGCTGTTTACGTTTCTCTAAAAGTTCAAAGGCATCATTTTTGGATCTTTGATCTTTGGCAACCTCCTCCATCCATGATTTATGTGTGGTCTTTGCCGTATGTGCTCGCCATAAAGTGACTGATTCAGTGATCACATCTAAAAAAGATATGGCCCAACCGCCCCCGCTTTTAATCAGAGGAGCGACATCCTTCATTGCGCCAATAACATAGTTGGTTCCTTTAATGGCAATAGTAGCAAAAGAGGAAGAAAAGTTGACAATTTTATCTTTCAAAATTTCGCCTTGAATAGAAAGATACTTCTCTAACTTTGCCACAGTTAATTTTAAGCGCTTATCTTCAGGGTTTTTTGCCAAGTGCTTTTTTTCTTTTTGGAGGAATTTTTTCACTTCATGATAAAAGAGAGACTGAAAAGTAAGTGCAGAGCCATCACCTATAAAAGCAATGCCTTGTAAAATGTCTCTTGTCCAGATAGCAGGAGCCATGATCGTTGCCACAGTATCCTTCATTTCCTTCGTAAAAAAAGGGAAAGGTTCAGCAAAATAGCCATAAGGTTCGATTAAAAAATCATGGATAAGATCAGGAGGGACTTGAAGACCCTTAATAATTTTTTCAGCCGGACCTTGTATTTGCTTTTTGAGGTACTCTAATTCTTTCCTTATTTTAGCTTTAGCTTCCTTTGTCATTTCTTTTGCTGATTTAGGAGGTACATCATGGAGCTTTTGAGCCTGTCTTATGAGTTCTTCAGTATTTTGAACTTCCTCTTCCATTTGTTGATTAGATAATGATTCATCGACCTTTTCTACTTTAATGGGTTCATTGAATGTAGGGGGAAGTTCCCTTTGTTGACTTGCAACGGCAGGAATCTCTTTTTCCTTCAAATGAGTACCTTTAATATTGGCTACATCCAATTGATCCAGAGACCCTTCATGAATACCCTGAACATAAGGAACTTGGGAAGGATGAGGATGACTGACTTTTTTAGTCATAATAGTTTACCTTAAACAAAAAAAACATTTTGACGATTAGACGAAGCATCGGATTTTTGAGAAGAAAATTGATCCGCTGACTCCAACTTCACTATCCAATAAAATAAATGTTGCAAGAAGCTTTTAAATCTTTGTGAAAAGTTAGTAAAATCAGTGGTCTCATGATCAAAATATTCAAATAAGACAAGGGTTCGACTTTGTCCAACATAACCAATGCTTGCCCTTCCCGTTTCTTTACCAAAAAGATTGCCTTCAAGGACCATTAAACCTAATTCCTGTTCTCTTCCGGATGGGATATGACCAATACTTGAATAGACATAAAACCCTTCATGATGAAGGGACTTTTCAAAGGATACTAGATGATCCTCAACAAGGAGAGTACAGATGCCTGACGAATCCAAACCCAATTTCCCAAGCTTCATCCTTTCCCCATATTCACGCAAAATGCTCTCCAAATCCATACAATTCCTCTGAATCATAAAAACGAATCTATATTCTAATTTTAACAATTTTCTAAAGGAATGTCAATCCACTACAATTCACCACGGAGACACAGAGAAAACAACATTTGGAGTGCGGTGACTTGTCGCATACGCATCAAGCTAAGCAACCTTCTGAAAATCAGAAGGTTGCACCTCGTAATATCCTTCCCCACGCACAACCCTTTCTCGCATAGTTCTGCGCTTTCTTTTGTCTTTGCAAAGCATTCTCGGAATATCTTTTGCCATCTCTTCCATATATATATCTACTTTCTCCACTTTCACGGCTTGAAGAAAGCCTCCTCCCCTTAGTACATATTTTATTACCTTAACTGTACTTAATTCCTTATGATAAATTTCTGCCAACTCACCAAATTCTCGACTTATTAAAGCTAATAAAAGTACCATGCACAGTCGACCCCAAATTAAGCATTCTATCCTATTAGGATGAATGCCTTCCAAAACATTTATTTTCAGCTGGCTCTTCCATTGTTTAAAAATTAGTTCGATCTCCCATCTAAGTTGGTACACTGTTCCTACCATCTCTACAGTTAGTACCTCGGCTGGGACATTTGTTACAAAGGCTGAAAAACCTATTGCAAATGCTTTGCCTTTGCTCATAACACGTCCTGTTTCTTTAGCTCTTTTTTTAGCATTTCTATAACGTATTCTTACGACTTCTTTAGGAGCTCGAAACAACACTAGTCTTGCAGGTACTTTTAAATCGTCTAAAAAGGCATCTACTTCAATATAAGGAGCCTTTTTACATTTTTCTTTTACATACTTTGTAAGATCCATGGGTTGAAGACTGTCTTGATCTAAAAAAACTTTGACATTGGGTAAAAGACGTGACAAAAAATAGGCTTTTGCAAGTGTTATGGCTTTTAATACAGGTAAAACAAAATATCCAAGATCTCGAATAATTAAATCACCTGTCTCAATAGCCTTCAAAATCCTACCTGCTAGCGCTTAATCTGGCGTATTTCCACTTTCTAGGTGTGCATCCACTATCTGATTCGACAGCAACTCATATATTACATCAATTTTAATCTGGGATGTTTTTTTGCCATTATGAGTTCTATTATTTCCCTTATATTTAAAAACTTTTTCGTTAAGCTGAATAACTGTACTATCTTGAATTTTTACTGAAGTAAATTTTCCCAAAACTTTGAATAATGAAGGATATTGTGCTGTTATCCTCTTACGGGCATGAAATAATATCCGGAAAAAAATATCTTTAATCAAAGCTTCTGCTCCGTTACTATTTATACGTTCAGAAAAAGCTTGAGGGGATAAATCTGCATGAGGATTAAAATCTCTTATGCGTTTGCATAATCCACTAAGGCTATCTTCAGTGGCTCCCTCAGAAGGTAGAATCATAATTTTTATAAATTCATGACCTTTAATTTTGCTTGTCGCTCGCTGTATAAATTTATGCTGACGACTGAGTTCGTGAATTAAATTTTCATTGAGAATTTCATCAAAAATGCTTATAATTGTTTTTGAATGATTCATTCAGGCCTCTCCTTAATTTTGTCGTTGGGGAAGGCCTTTTTTTATCATTTTAAAAATTTAACTTCCAGTTGTTTATATCAATTTAGACTCTTAGCTTGATGCGTATGCGACTTGTCACCGCTTTGTAAACCGCGACTTGTCGCGATACGCTTAGGGGATCGACAAGTCGATCCCTGGGTTTTCTTGCTAGTTCCTCTATGGTGAATAAAAATAAAAAAAATTTACTTAGCCACACGAAACCCAGTATAGGGATCACAGTGCTCTGGGTCCAAAGGCAAACGCTTAGAGACCCGCAATTCCTCTGACATACTTGCGTAACATCCTCCTTTTGCTATTTTCTGAGTGCCCGAGGATGGCCCTTTAGGATTTTTAATTTCATTTTTTACCGCTTGTCTAGCTCCATACCAATCTGAAACCCATTGAAAAACATTACCACTCATATCATAAGCGCCTACAGGACTTTTTGCATCATGCGTGCGAAGTTGATTTTTGTCATTGCTAGTTAGCGGAAGAAGATTCACACCGTTATAAAAACCCACTTCAGTCGTTAAAACTTGAAAAGTAGTGATAGGTGTATTATCCCATTTATAGTTAGCCCAGGTTTTGTCAATACTATCCTGACTAAATCCATAGCGGAATTTTTTCAAAGACTTGCCACTGTTTTCTAAACTCATGGCTGCCGCTTTTTCCCATTCGGCTTCTGTGGGAAGACGGCAATTATTGCCTGAACAATAAGCCCGTGCTCCATACCAAGAGACATTAATTACCGGAAAATTATCTTTTCCGGGGATAGAATAGAAAACTGTACCAAGCAGACTGTCTTTAGAAACAGTAATTTGACTGTTGGGGTCACTGTCAATTGTTTTACAGATTAAATGTCCTTCCAGATCTATAACCTGTCCTTTTTTATCAAAATCTGAAAGATAGATAAGCTTTCCCTCTTTCACGCCCTTGGTCAGCCAGGTAGCATAAAGAGCATTGGTGACATCGTAAACTCCTATCCAAAACTGATTAATTAAGGCTTTCTGAACAGGTCTTTCATCCTCATTACCCTCATTAAACACATCGCCTAACAAAACGATCCCTTCAGGAACAACGGCTAATTTTTGCGAAGGTACATAGTCAGCTCGAATGATGCGATGCTCTCGAGGTTTGAGTTCAAAAGTAATTGGCTCTGGCGAAGTATAGTTATTTACAGGATCAAAAATCATTTCGTAAGTTATTTTAGGATCAAGGGTCAGGGAGATATATTTGCCCTGATAGACCCCTATTGGCTCTGCCTGTTTTTCGTCCTTTTTTAATATTCTAAATTTTGCTTCCGGAATATTGCTAATGACTACCACATGTGCCTGTTCTAGCTGTTGTTCTGAAAGCTCTTTAAAATCCATTTTAAGAACCTGCGTTTCGAATCCTTTTACAGAAACTTCCTGATTTTTCTGTTGCTGATTTTCCTCAACAATCACCTGATATTCCCCCGGAAGCAGACGGAAAACTTTTTTTCCTCCCGTAATCTGTTCATTAATTGTGGGTCCTGGGTTACTTTCAGAAATAATAGTTACGGATGCTTCTTTAGCAGTAGTCTCAATGACCAAATCCCCTGTTATTTTATAGAAAACTTTAATATCTTCCGGGTAATCTTCTAGATTGATTATTCTTCTTTTGGGAGGGATTAAATACTCCGGAGAGTCACTAGAAAAAGACAGTGTATAACTTCCTGGCGGAATATGATCAAAAGTAAATCTTTTACCATGGCCCTGCCATTTCATCTCATCGTGCTGTAGTAAATAAATGGCATCATCCGTATTAGATTCAACGGTTAAAAAAAGCTCGTGCTGCTGGGTTTGGGGAGCCTCCACTTCAGGTTCAGACGCGGGAGCTTGCACTTTGATGTAGGATATTCGTGCTACGAAACTTTGTCTTATTCCTATACTAAAACGACCTGGAGGATATACAGCAACACCATAGCCTTCCTCCGGCTTAGCCTGAATGAGATAATCTGAGCTTACAGGTACTATAAGATTGTCAATGGAACCAGACCCATGATAGATCACCTGGTTGCCGCGCAATAGAACCCATTCAGCATCGGGATTGTTGGTCTCTACATTCAATGAACCTCCCAAGAAGCCTCTAGGGCGAAATCGCGGTCTATAAAAAAATTGTGCAATTTCATCCGGTGCAGCAGGAGAAATAAATCCTAACCATGACATCCATTCATGCATCTTTTCGGAATCGTGATAATCTACCTCTAGCAATTTAAAATTCTGATCAAATTTGGCAACCTCTCCAGGTCTAACAAGAATGGTTTTTTCCGAGGGATCTTCATACTGAGCATCCTTGTTAGGAATTAAGAAAATTAACTTATATTCTCCCGGGGGAAGATCTTCTATAACTACAGTACGCGATCCATTTTGTTGATCTTCTACAAAAGCATTTCCATTTGGGTACATCTTAAGATTTTGATGTGCATCTTTAAGCCAAAAACGGATGCGATCTAAATGATGGCCCTCAGGGTCTGCTCTATAGACAACAATTAGAGATCCTGTCACTGAAGAAGCCTCTTCAGCCGTTGTAAAGCTAAAGAAGGAGGAAAAGAGAAAAGATAGTAATAAAATCCATGTATGCATGGGCAAGCCTGCGTGTTGCAATAAATTTAACCTATAACAGGATTTTTTGATAAGTAAACAACGAGAAAATTTTATTATTCTATTATATTAGAGGAAAAGGAACAAATTGCTATAATGATTTTAAAAAGATTTAACATGAAAAATTCCAATCCTATGGTTGAAGTTCCAGCACGCGAAGTATGGCTTTACAGTAATCCCAAGGCCTTGACTTTGGTATTAGTGAAATAACATGATAGACAGGATCGCCTTCGGCGGCAGGATGATGTATTGGTTGATGTAATCTTTAAAGTTGAGAATGTGGGAGTCTAGGTCTAAGTTTAGATTATTTATTATCCTGCCGCCGAAGGCTAGAGTGTACAATTTATTAAATAGTGATAATTTTTTCATACTTTTTATCCTGTTTTTTTATCCTGCCGCCGAAGGCGATCCTGCCTATCATGTTTTTTACTCTACCTGTGTTGCATCTTTCTAATTTATCTTGTTCTTTCTAGATGTTATTTACTGTTGAACTTCGTCAATTAATTTACCATCGGGTGTAAATGCCTGAAACCGGCGACGCAATCCTTCAATTGTGACTAATATAAAATGTTGGGTTGACACAGATTTTGCTAGATACCAGGCTTGTTTAGGTGTTTTTGGTTTTCGGACGGGATCTACCGACCATGCTCCATCTCCCAAATATAAAATCCCTTTTTCTTGCGATTTTCCTCGAAGTATGGGATGGGTCCGCTTATAGGTATGATCATTATTCTCAAAAGCGGCCGTCAATCCATACTGTTCAAAAAGAGGAACCCAATTCTTTCTAATCGCGCGGCTAATAGGGGCATTATAACTACGGTAGGAGGGATAGGCCGGCACATGATAGATGGCAAATTTATGCGGAACATGAGGCCTCACTGCGAACACTTTTTTTAGCCAGTCTGTTTGACTGCCTTGAACAGGATTAGTATGTCCAGAATCCAGAATAATCAGACTCATATAGGTGCCAAAATCAAGCACATTATATCCATCTAGGCCAGGCATAGGAAAAAGGGCATAAAAAAATTGTGCTTCATTAGGACTCCCATCTGTGCCGCCACGCACCTCATGATTCCCAATCGCCGGGATAATGGGAATTAAGTACCCATCAGATGTTTGCATGGTTTTTTTCCACACTTTCAGCCAATCTAACCATTTTTGTCCATTTTCAGGCTCAGAAATCTTTCCTGTAGCACTATAAGCGATGTCTCCACCTATTAAAATAAAGAAAGGATCCATAGCTGCAGCTGCTCGATTGGTCTTTTTAAGCATCTCTAGGCTTCCATTGTACATATCGCCCCCTACCACAAAACGCAGAGGAGTAGAGGTATCTAAGGGAACTGTGCGAAATTTGTAAACCTTTTGCTCATTGGCAATGCGGAAAAGATAGCCAGTAGCAGGTTTTAGTTCTTTAAGCTCCACAAAATGAATGGCATAGGGTAATTCGGAAGGCATGAGACGATGAGTTCCCTTTTCTTTATGCCAAACAACCTCCCCCTCTCTTTGGAATTCAATTCCATCATCTAACTGATCTTTGTTTGATACCCACTGGATACTTATAGAAGACTGTGGGCTTCGTTGCCATGTGAGGTAAAGTCCAAGAGGTTCTTCTGTAGAAGCACAGATATGCCATAAAAAAACAGTACTAAATATAAGCCAATAAAAGAACCTAATATGTTTTTTCATAAAAACTACTGTGTGATCTCCAGAGCTAGCTTTTCTAACACATGCACTGTTCTGGAAATGAAATCACTGAGAGCTGAAGGATCCATCTCTCGTTGAGAAAGTAGGGCAATCTCATAGGTCTCCTTGACAAGCGCCGCCGCCAATTCAGGCTTTTTATCTTCTAATTGATGAATCGCATGAATTAAGGGATTATTGGTATTCACCACAAATGTTTTTTTACCCAGATGAGCCAGGTGAGACATCCCATTTTTAGGATTCATTGCAGTCATATAATCTCGCATGCGACGCTGACTTTCTTCCTGGACAATAAAACCCGGTAGGTCATCGCTAGCCAAACTTTTGGCTTCCACATCCACTTTTTCATCCCCTAGTTTAGAACGAATAAAATCTGCTAGTTTGGCAGCCTCCGTTTTTCCACTTGCATCCAGAACTGTTTTTTCACGTTCTTTATCGAGGATATGATCCGCTATAGCAGCATCGACACGTTGAAAAGAAGCGGGTGTTAAATGGCGTTCTAAGTGCTGCATGACATAGATATCAATGGGATGACTCGCGCACAAAATCTCAATACCCTGCTTTTTATACATCGCATGAATCGAAGACATATGCTTCTCATCTTTTGTATAATAGATTTTATTATTAGTTTTTTCGCGATAGCGGTCTAAATATTCTTGAGCAGTGATCCATTCACCGTCGACTGTTTTCCATATTAAGAAATCTTTCACACGTTCATACAATTTCTCATCTTCCAAAATACCCAGTTTTATAACTAGGGCAATATCATTCCAACTTTGGATAAAACGCTCTCTTTCATTTCGATATAGCGTGGCTAGACTATCGGACACTTTTTTTGAAATATGTCCCGAAAGTTGTCTTACCGTGCGATCCATCTGTAAATAGCTTCTGGATACATTTAAAGGAATATCAGGACTATCGATAACCCCACGCAAAGCCATTAGATAATTAGGAATGATATCTTTGCAGTTATCCGATACAAACACGCGGTTGCAGTACAGTTTAACAGTATTTTTTTCCGGTTCAAAATCCTGGCGAATTTTGGGAAAATAAAGAATCCCTTTAAGATGAAAAGGATAATCCACATTGAGATGAACCCAAAACAGAGGTTCCTCATCCATAGGATAAAGATGGTGATAGAAATCGAGATAGTCCTCACGCGTGCAGTCCGCAGGATTTTTAACCCAAAGAGGTTCTTGGGTATTGATAAGAGTATTGCCCAAATAGACAGGATAGGGTAAAAAAGAACAGTAGTGATTGAGAATCTGCTTAAGACGGTATTCTTCTAGATATTCTTCATTGTCATGGTCAATGAAAAGAGTAATTTCAGTCCCTCTATTTGTGCGAGTTCCTTTTTCGATGGTGTATTCGGATGTGCCGTCACAAGACCAGAAAACAGGTTCAGCTCCTTCTTTATAGGATAATGTGTTAATTTCAACTTTACTGGCAACCATATAAGCCGAATAAAAACCCAGGCCGAAATGTCCGATAAACTGATCTTTTTCCTCGTTTGATTTATATTTGTTCACGAAATCTTCAGCTCCTGAAAAGGCAATCTGTGCAATGTATTTTTGCACCTCTTCACTATCCATACCAATTCCGTTATCTATAAATTTTAAAGTCTTATTATTTTTATCGATCAGAATTTCAATTTTGAAATCTTCATCTTTTGCATGGATCTGACCCTGATCGCGCAAAATTTTGACTTTGTAGATAGCATCGCAAGCATTCGAAACCAGTTCGCGCACAAAAATGTCCTTATCCGAATACAACCATTTTTTTATGATAGGCAGGATATTTTCACTGTGTATCTCAAGATTCTTTTTAATCATGGTAAATTCCTTGGAAATAAAAATTAACTAAGCTATGAGTATAAAGAATTTGCACATTTTTGACGATAGTATCTGATAGAGAACCTACGATCATAATGGAGCATGCATAGAACCGGGAACTGATGATACTTTTATGCAGCCAGTTCCTGGCTGAAATTTTTTTCTCGCAGTACGTGGGTTCGCTTCGCTCACGCTGCTACTATAGTTCGGAAATTTTTTTAAATTAAATTTTGTCTTTCGTAAATGTTTCTTTTAATAATTTATTATAGTTACCGCTTTGTGGCAGATTATCAACAATTTATCATAAAAGAGCTCTAGCTAGCGCTTAGATAAGCACTAACTAGTAATGTAGGTGGCAAGTCGAATTTTAAGCTTCCTCTCCCTCTGAACCTTCATCAACACTGTCAGAATCTGATGAACTAGCATCTATTTCAT
Organism: uncultured Parachlamydiaceae bacterium; assembly: GCA_963833865.1. Taxonomy (GTDB): domain Bacteria; phylum Chlamydiota; class Chlamydiia; order Chlamydiales; family Parachlamydiaceae; genus Neochlamydia. The sequence goes on from CAWHZN010000011.1 coordinate 828,704, forward strand.
GCGACCACTCAACCGAGATACCATTCCGATCATAATCAGTATCAGAATCTTCGTTCTCACTTGTCGATTGGCGTAAACGTTTGGTAGGCGGTTCTTCAAAATGTTCAAATTGTGAATGATTGTAAAGTAAATCGACTATTTTTTTATAACCTTTGTTTTGAGCAAATTGTAACAGCTCCTTGTAGGTGGCATAATCTGTGTGCTTTGAAAGTTTTGATTGATCAGCTAATTCCTTCGCTATACTAGCCCGTCCATTTTGACAGGCAGTTTTAAAAAAAATAAAAGCCAGGTTCTTTTTCCTAGGTAACTCGTTGATAAGCAATTTGATCATCTTTATATCAGCCCATGATCCTATCTCTCGAAAAACATTTTCTATTTCATCGCTGACAAAAAACTTATTTTCTTTTACACCACCGTACGAGTTAATTTTTTTACATAACATTTGGATTATAGCTAGTTTTCTCATTTTGCATAGGCTTTTCAAAATTGCACCACCATATGGCCTTGGATCGACCTCCTCATATTTTATAAGAGTTTCAAAAACTTCAAAATGCCCACGTACTGCTGCAAGATATAAAGTCCTGCTATCATTAACCGAAGGCTCAAAATCTGCAGCAAGTAAAATTTTTACAATATCAAGGCGATTACGAGCCGCAGCTTTAACAATAGCAAAATCAGGACCATGCTCCAAAATTCCACTAATGTTTGCCATAGCGTTATGATCGGTTTTCCAGTCTGTTAGTAAATTGTCTGCCGTCGCTATAGTGCCATTATTATTTAAGTATTCTTTTACAATATTTATATCGTTATCTTCGCAAGCCTTGATTAAGGATAAATTATTCTTTAGCCTATCAAATAGATTTGGCTGTTTTATAAGGAGATCGGTAATTTCTTGATGTCCTCCACTACTAGCAACTTTGATATCATCTACTTGCGGAATGACTCCAGTATCTAATAAAAATTTTACAATTTTTTCCCTTTCCATTACGCAGGCTATATTAAATCCTACAGGAAGTGCATCTGTGTCTACTTGCTGCCTCAAGCCTTCTACAATGTCTAAAAAACCAAACCGACAACCTGCAAAAAAGTACTGAGAGTGATCTTTGTTTATTGAGCCAGTACCTTTTGCTAAAACCGCAAGAATGTCATTTTTTGATAAGACTGAATCTAAACTGAAAGCAAAATCGATATCCCCTGCTTCAATCTTACTATAATTACTTTCCTTTAATTCCCATTTTATTTTTTCTATTCCAAAATCATTCAATCTCGGCTCTCTATTTTCTTTGCTTTCCCTAAAAAATTGCAAGATTGTGAGTTGCGGTATCAACTTAGAGATTTTTTCTTGGGTCAAAAAATATTTTATTAAACTAACATTTTGAAACTTACATACTTTTTTGAGAGCCCTATGAATATCATCATCTGTTTTTACCAATTCAGGATATTTTTCTCTCAATTTTTTCAAAAAGTTTTCATTTCCCTTTTGATAAACTATTGAAAGGCGAGTTTTTGAATTATAATAATTAAGAATGAGATCATTACTAATATTTTTAAAAGCTTGACAAACGGATGAAATGTTCACCACGTTTTTAAATTTACCCTCCATTGAAAGATCTAAAATTTTCGAAAAAATGGCACCCGGCATTCCATTAAATATATTGAATTGAGTATCCATAAATCCTCCGTATGGTTATTAAATTGTTGCACTATATTTAATAATCAAGATCATGTCAAATCAAAAAAAGTTTAATAGAATTGAATTATTTTAAAACTTTAATAAATATTATTAAATAAAGTGGCTAAAACCCCTGCCCAAAAATCCACTGCCCGTGCCCCTACCCTTAGCATTACCCATTTTTTTCATAAAATTAATTTGTCATAAGGCGAACACCTTCCATTATTCCTAAAAACCTACTCATACCCCACCACAAACTTAAAATACCTGGCATTCCATCGCTTTTTCTATTTTGATGACCGCCTAATCTTCCTATTGCTAGAGCTACACATTTGACTGTTTTCAGATCTCTTTTTAAGTATTTCCCAAGCACCCTAAGCTCTAATTCATCTAAGCCACTTTCCTTAGCTGGAGCTTCGGGATTCATCCGTAAACGCTCTTTTAAATCTAAGATTCGTAAACCTACTATGCTCATTATGGATAGGGCCGCAAATATCGCATGAGCTGTCTCGAGTTGTAAATTTTCTGCTTTTAATCCTGTTTTTAATATCTTATGATAAATTTCAATCGTCCAGCGGAGACTGTAATATTGTACTATTTTAATTGCATCTTCAAGCGAATTAATTTCTAAATCCGTATATAAAAACCATTCTATTTTCTCTCCATTTACAGTCTTCCCCCACACATGCACCACTGTTTCTTCTAAACATGAAAGTTTGACTCTTGGTCTTTCTGGAGCTCTTAAAATAACTTTCTGCCAATTAAAATTAAGTTTGATGGTTTCGCTTTTCGTTCCATCTTTTACTCTCTTTTCAATTTGTGTTTGCCCCATGCTTTTGAGATTAGTCATTAAAGACTTAATTTGAAAACCTTCTGACAAAACTACTCTATCATGTTTTAGCCTAATTATATGGCTGCAACCATACTCTTTTGTCTCTGTTAAAACTTCATATATATCAGTTGCCCTATCACAAACTCGTATAACTTTTGATTTTGCAGGCAATCCCTTTTCTTTAACTATATTTCTCCATAGATCTGTTTCAATTACATCTTCTGTTCGTCCTCTTCTTTTTCTTTCCTCTCTTACGAGCGGTCGAACATAATATTGTTGAAATGGAAGGCCTAAAACCTCTAATCCTCCATTATGCTTAATACCTAGTGCTAAAGTAGAATGAAGAATGAATCCCTGGTCACAAGCTCTTCCAGAGCCAATAGGTCCTAATCCCTCTATAGGGGCTTTATGATTCCACTCAAATTCCGAAGAATCTTCAATTGCTAGAATATCCCCAGACCAGTTTTCTATATTTTGAAACGCTATTTTTCTGTGAGGATTCTGAATACTTGCTGGTGTCATAACCGGTTGTTTGAGAAGGGTGTATGTTGCCTTTGTATCATACCAGTTATCAAAAAGGCGTGCAAGGCTGGTTCCCTTTGCTTCCGCAAGTCTAGTTGCAATTCTTACAAGTCTATTTACTTTTTTCTTATTAAAGAGAAGAGCATTTCCAAAATTCTTTGTAGCCCATTCCTGAGTATTAGTGTAATTCATTTAAAGAGCTCCTTTTATTGTTAAAAGGAAGCTCTTATAGCAAAAATTTTAAAATAATGGGTAATGCTAAGGCCCCTACCCCTGCCCGTGCCCGATAATATTATTTCTGAATACAGTGTAGATGCATTTTTCGGGCACGGGCAGGGGCAAGGGTACGGGAAGGGGATTTTTAGGCAGGGGATTAGTCGGGGGTTTAAACAATAGATTGCCTCAAAATCGATGAGCAGGCTATAAAAATAGTCAGGTTGGTCACTGCATGGATAATTCTTTACATTTTCTGGCATCCTCTTTTTTTGGAATCGATCTTTTCCTTGTGATTTATGCTATCGTCGCCTTTGTGACCATTGGCACAGGTTTAGCGGGCTTGATCCTCTTTACTCGCGCCAAATTTGTGAGCAGTCAATCTTGTACAATCAAAATTAATGAAGATCCCTCCTTAACCAAAACGGTAGCCGGAGGAAGCACGCTTTTATTAGCCCTTACCTCAAATGGCATCCCTATTCCTTCTCCTTGCGGTGGAAAAGCCACCTGTAAACAGTGTCGCGTGCAAATTCTTGAAGGTGCAAGTGGTCCTTTAGAAACAGATAAAGGTACTTTTAGCAAAAAACAGTTGCAAGAGGGATGGCGTCTTTCGTGCCAATCAAAAGTAAAAAACGATCTGCATATTCATATCGATCCTCATTCGCTTGGTGTTAAAGAATGGTCGGCAACTGTTCTAAGCAATGAGAATGTAGCCACCTTTATTAAAGAACTAGTTGTGGAAATTCCTGAAGGAGAAGAGGTTCCTTATCGGGCAGGCGGCTATTTGCAATTCCATGTTCCTCCTTTTCAAACTGAAACGAATGATTGGAAAACCACAATGAATTCTAAATATCATGCCGATTGGGAAAAATTTAGGCTTTTTGGTCGCTCTCTCAACTTTACTCACCTACCTACAGGACCTGATGAGACGATTCGAGCCTATTCTATGGCCTCCTACCCCGCAGAAGGACGAACGTTACGCTTTAACATTCGCATTGCTACTCCTCCGTTCATTTCCGGAAAATTGACTGAAGATGTTCCCTGGGGTATCTGTTCGACATACACTTTTGGATTAAAGTCCGGCGATCAGATACGTCTTTCAGGACCCTATGGCGAATCCTTTATGATCGATGATGATCGAGAACTCATCTTCCTCATTGGAGGTGCAGGATCTTCCTTTGGACGTAGCCATATTATGCAACTCTTTAAAACAGAAAAAACGAAGCGAAAAGTCACCCTTTGGTATGGGGCCCGATCTCTTAAGGAGAACATCTACCAAGAAGAATACGAACAGCTAGAAAAAGAGTTTTCGAATTTCAGCTATCGATTAGTTCTCTCAGAACCTCTTCCGGGGGATATTGAGTCAGGCTGGCCTGCTAAAGATCCCTTAAAAACAAATTATCTTTTTAAAGCTTTTGAATTAGGTCAGCTAAAACATATGGAAGCCCCTGAAGAATGCCTTTTCTATGTTTGCGGTCCACCTATGCATAACAAAAGCGTACTTAAACTGCTCGATGATTTTGGTGTACCACGCGAAAGCATCGTCCTTGATGATTTTGGAAGCTAAGCCATGAAAATTCTTGCCGCACAAATCAATCCGACCATTGGTGCTTTAGCGAACAATACGGCTAAAATTCTAAAGGCTATAGAACAGGGCAAAAAATTAGGAGCTGATTTAGTCCTCTTTCCTGAATTGGCCCTCACAGGATATCCTCCTCAGGATTTACTCTTGGTTCCCCATTTTATTGATGAAACTCAGAAACAGCTTGAAAGAGTTATTAATGCTACAGATAACATCATTGCTATTGTAGGACTTCCACGCGGAAACCCGGACAAAAAAGAAAAGCCCCTTTTTAATAGCGCAGCCATCATTCAGAATAAACAGCTTTTGGGATTTCAAGATAAATCGCTTCTTCCTACCTATGATGTTTTTTCAGAGCGACGCTACTTTGAGCCCGCTGCAGAAATAAAAATCTGGAATTTAAAGGGAAGAAGAGTGGGCATCAGCATCTGTGAAGATATTTGGCAGCATAGCGCCCTACTCAAGGAAACCTTTTATCGCAAAAATCCTGTGGAAGAACTGCATCAACTGCAACCAGATCTCCACCTCAATCTTTCAGCCTCGCCCTTTAGTGTTTCAAAACTGCAAAATCGACTAAAAGTATGTGCAAAATCAACAGCTACTCTACATTGTCCTATTATCTTTTGTAATCAGGTGGGCGGAAACGATAGCCTGATATTTGATGGCTATAGTTTATATGTGAATGCTGCAGGCGAGCTCTTACAAATTGCCAAAGGCTTCGAAGAAGATCTCATGCTCATTGATTTGGAAAAAAAATTAAAACCTATCCATATTCATCCACAGGCCGACGAAGAACTCTATAAGGCACTGATTCTTGGCATTAAGGATTATTTTCAAAAATCCGGATTCGGCAAAGCCTGCCTAGGTTTATCCGGGGGAATTGATTCCGCAGTATCAGCCTGCCTTGCCGTGGAAGCTCTGGGAGCTGAAAATGTTTTAGGACTTGGGATGCCTTCTCGCTATTCCTCTGCGGGTAGTATAGAAGATGCCAAACAATTAGCAGACAATCTGGGAGTAGAATACCAAGAAGTACCCATAGAAAAGCCTTTTCAAGGCTTTTTAGATCAGCTTTCTCCCTGTTTTACAGGTTTACCAACTGACACGACTGAAGAAAATATCCAGGCACGAATCAGAGGTATCATTCTTATGGCCTTCTCAAACAAATTCGGATATATCATTTTAAGCACTGGTAATAAAAGTGAACTTGCCATGGGTTACTCAACCCTCTACGGAGATATGTGTGGAGGCCTAGCCATCTTGAGCGATGTCACTAAAATGCAAGTGTATGCTCTGGCACGCTGGATCAATCGACAAAAAAAAGTCATTCCTCAAAGTTCAATCGATAAGCCTCCTTCTGCAGAATTACGTCCTAATCAAACAGATCAGGATACTCTTCCTCCCTACCCCGTGATTGATTCAGTTTTGCAAGCCTACGTTGAACAGCATCAATCACCGGAAGCTATCGCTAAAAGGTTCAACTACTCTTTGGATCTCGTCAATGATCTCATTGCACGCATCCATCGCAATGAATATAAGCGACGACAGTCAGCGCCTGGATTGCGCGTTTCCGAAAAAGCTTTCTCCGAAGGAAGACGCTTTCCTATAGTTGAGAGATGGATTCATAATATTACCACATAATATCACCACAGAGCCACAGAGATCACAGAGAAAGGCCAAAAGCTCCAAATTGCTGCCGCAATTTAGAGCCGTTTTATCGCTTCAAGCATATTTGAAAAGGCTTTTTTCGCGAAGCGATGAATCTCCGACAAATTGCCTCACAATTTGGCGGTGTTCCTCCTCTGTGTTCTCTGTGGCTCTGTGGTGAATTTTTCTTGTTTTATTTAAAATACATTTGTTTTATCATTTTTAAAATTATCAATTTTAATTAAGGTTTTTATGCAATCTTCAAACAATATTAAAGATTTAAATAAACTTTTTGGCAAAAATTATACTTCTCAAGAAGATTTTTTTAAGGATATCTCTAATATATCCACAAAGTCATTGATAAATTTTTTAGAAGTTGTTTCGCAAACCCCGGATACCGATTCTTCTCTCATCTCTCGCATCGTTACCCATTTAGATATGAGAGCTCGGGAAGGAACTTTGACCTTAAAACTAGCGCAACGCATTTTCGCAATCCCTTTTCCTCATTTTAAAAATGAGAAAAAAGAAAACCCTTCTCCATTTAATCGAATTCAACTCACATGCCAGACCAGCGATGCAAATGAATCTGCTTTTCTGCTTAACCAAATGCTCCTATGTTCCTCAAGTTCTATTTTGAAAACAATGTTTAAAGCAGGTTTGAAAGAAAGTAGTTCAAATCTTCTTGCACTCCCTCCAGGCATCAAAAGAGATACCCGAAGACATTTAAAGGAATTTCTTGAAAAGGGGTATATTTCCCAATGTCAAAAATTAAGTCCAGCCCAAATGCAGGAACTCATTGAGTTGGCTAATTTGTGGCAGATGAAGGATTTACTTAATTACCTTGCAAATTATATTTCTGTCGATGACAAGAATTTCGATGGCCTAGTACATGCTGCTTTGGAAGCACAAGCTTTGGGATTATTTAAAGTCTGTCTTAGCTCTAGATTTGGGGAAAAGTATTACATTAAATTAGATTGCAAAAATTTCGATCATTTAACTCTAAAAATTTCTAAATATGACGATAAGGAAGAAACAAAACTCATTGAACTAGGTCAGTTTTTAAGCCAAATGCCTCAGATTAGGCAACTGGAGATTATCCCAGCTTGGAGCATTAAATCTAAAATTAACTTCACCTGTTTGAAACCATTACAGGGTTTTATCACCTCAGCTAATTTGTTTCATTGTGAAAGAACATGGGATGAATCCATAGAATTTCTTGGCCAATGTCCAAAGCTTCAATCTGCTACTCTCCCTCGGATTCATAATTGGGATATAAATTCATTAAATCAAACGATAGAAATGTGCACAAAAAATTGTGCCGATTTCCAATCGCTCCATCTATATCTTAGCGTAAACGTCCGCCTAAAAGAGATTAGAAGTTTAAGTTCTTTTCCTCAAACTGCAAAGTTTATTAAAACTCTGAATTTTAGCGAAAATCGCGAACTCGAGGATGACGATACTGAATATTTAGTAAAAACTTGCCCCAATTTAGAAGAATTGAACCTATATCTCTGTTCACAAATAACAGATAAAAGTCTCGAGTTTATAGCGAAATACTGCCCCAAGTTGCAAGAATTGAATCTCGCCAATTGTCATGAAATAAGTGGAAAAGGACTAAAAGCCCTGACAGAAGGTTGTAAAGAACTTCGTATACTCAATTTAGATTATTCCTTTGATTTAAAAGACGTAGATGTTGAGATTTTGAAAAGTTTCCAAAAACTTGAGGAATTTTATTTTAATAGTTATGATAGAAAGATTACGGATACTGGGCTTTTAACTATTGCTCAATGCCCCCTTCTCATAAATCTAAGGCTGCCCGGTACCTATACAGAAGAGGGATTACAGAAATTTGCACAAAGCAGCTCAAAAATTAAGTCTCTTTATTTAAAATTAGAAAGCGAAATGAATGATCATAAGCTTGAGATTATCTTAAAAGAATGCAATGAGATCGAGAACTTAAACCTTGCTCACGCTCAGATAACAAATGAAAGCCTTATCAATATGGCTCGTATTGCCCCAATATTCAATTTCTAAATGTTTCCAATAGCCATATTACAGATGCAGGAATTCCTATTTTACTGCAGCAATGTAAAAATCTAAAGGCGATTGATATTTCAGGTATCCGGATTTATGAAGACACACTAAACTCGCTCAAAGAGCAGTTTCCCCATGTAGATATAATAGATGAAAAACCTTCTCTTGGCTTTTTTTGATTATGGAAACCCAATTGGGATTGAAGACACATGACTAGTTTTGTTAACGGTATCATTACCAATTGGGTGAGTGTAATACCACTCATTCAGCCCATAGTAAATTCTGGAAGTGCCACTGCAGACTTTATCTGCTCGAACAGCTCGAATAAATGGTGCAGCTCTGCTCTTAAAATAGTAGCAAATGGCTTTATTAAGGTGATAGCCACAGGTACTGCATTTACCGTTAATGATGTTCGTGGCTATCTAGGAAAACCTATACAAGAAACTGCCAGCTTTCGAAAAAAAAATAAGACCTACCTAGCATTAGGTGGAGTTCAATTTCTTCTCAATCTAGGATCGTTTGCCACTGACATTCTTAGCTACTATAATAAAGTTAACAATGATAATGACTGTGCTTTGATCACCACTTGCCCAATCATTTTAACATCAGATGAATTTGCAAACCTTTCCTTGTTTCTTGCAGGCCTTGGCGTAGCTATTTTAGCCGGTCGAGAACTTATTTATAAAAACTCTGCAGAAGCTGAGAATCAAACTAGAGCAGCACTTGCCAACGGCTTAAGTGCAGCCTTAGAAAATGTGGATCCTAAAATAATCCTGACCATATCTGAAAAAGATTTAAAAAAAACTTTGAGAAAGGTAGTACCCAAAAAAGTAGCAGAAAAAGCATCTTCAATAAAAAGTGCGACAATGGTCGAACCAGCCGCTCCCAAAACAACTATGGTCGTCGAAAAATTAGCTGAGGCCTTAATTAAAATACCGAGCAATGAGTTAGCACTAGCATTATGCACAATAGCCAATGAGCACTCTTTTAATATTAAAGATTCATCAAAAAATCTACTCGCTGCAACTTTGGTTGTAAAAGAACTCCTACAGAAAGAGAAACCGATAGAGTTGGGTTGGTTTCAAAAGGATATAAAACCCCTATTTGCATCTCTAAAAGCAAATAAGTTAACAATATTTGAAATCATCGTAGAGCTGTTGGGATCCCAGAAAATAAAAAATTTACAATCTCATATTAATGAAACAATGCAATTAAAAGCAGCAAAGGCAATCCTATTTGCTGAAGCCCTAGCAAACACGAAAAAGGAATTATTAAAGTCCGTGATTATGCTCGAAAAGCAAGAGGCTATAAAAATGATACTTGTTGCAGCGTTAGTAAATTTCACTAAAATGGGACAATCTTTAACTGCAACACGTTCCGATATTCCTGTAGCATTAAGTAAAACGGCAGAAAATAAAATAAAGCAATTTGTACCAAGTACGCTTCCACCAGATTATCGTCATACTTACAATTTCTAAACTAGCGATTACATCGCAACAAAATTAAACACAGAGAAAACGCAAAGGAAAGACAAAGATAACAAAATATGCATCACAGAGACAACGAGATCACAGAGAAAACATTATTAAATTGCTGAGGCAATTTAATAGTGTCTATCGCTTCGCGAAAAAAGGCTTTTTTAAAAATGCGTGAAGCGATAAAACGGCTTTAATTTGCGGTTAATATTTTTTATTATCTTTGTCTTTCCTTTGCGTTTTCTCTGTGGTGATTATTGTTTTTTGCGAAGCGATGAATCTCCGACATACTGCCTGCAATTTGGCGGTGTTCCAATTCTCTCCGTGCTCTCTGTGACTCTGTGGTGATATTATCCAAGTTTTTAGAAATCTGCTTTGCCGGGAAAACGCGGAAATGGGATGACATCGCGAATGTTCTCCATCCCTGTAGCAAATTGAACAAGGCGCTCAAAACCCACACCGTAACCTGCATGAGGAACGGAACCATACTTGCGCAGCTCCAAATACCACCAGTAGTCAGATGGGGAAAGACCTACTTCTTTAAGTTTATGTTCAAGAATATCGAGCCGTTCTTCTCTCTGGCTTCCCCCAATGATTTCACCCACTTTTGGAACCAAAACATCCATGGCAGCAACTGTTTTGTTATCATTGTTAGCACGCATATAGAAGGCTTTAATCTGTTTGGGATAGTCGGTGACAATTACAGGTTTCGCAAAAAATTCTTCTGCAAGATAACGCTCATGTTCCGATTGGAGGTCTGATCCCCACTTAACCGGATATTCAAAATTTTTGCCGGATTTTTCAAGAATACGAACAGCATAGGTATAGGTGGTTCTTTCAAATGGTGTTTTGATCACATGCTCCAGCCTTTCAATGAGCCCTGTAGAGACATGCTTATCGAAAAATTGCATATCTTCAGGACAGTGCTCTAGTATGTAATTAAAAACAAATTTTAAATAGGCTTCGGCATTGTCCATATTATCATGAATATCCGCAAAAGCCATCTCAGGTTCGATCATCCAAAACTCCGCTAAATGGCGTGAAGTATTGGAATTCTCCGCTCTAAAGGTGGGTCCAAAGGTATAAATATCGGACAATGCGCAGGCATAAATTTCTCCATTCAGTTGCCCCGAAACTGTCAGATAGGCTGGCTTGCCAAAAAAATCTTGTGCAAAGTCTATTTGTCCATCAGGAAGACGCGGGGTAGCATTTGGATCTAAGGTGGAAACACGAAACATTTTTCCAGCGCCCTCACAGTCCGAGGCTGTAATGATCGGTGTTTGGATATAGAGAAAACCCCTCTGCTGATAAAAAAGATGTGTAGCAAATGCTAAGGCGTTTCTCACACGTGTGACAGCGCCCAAAGTGTTTGTTCTGGGACGAAGATGAGCGATCGTCCGTAGGAATTCAAAAGAGTGGCGTTTTTTCTGCAAGGGGTAGACTTCGGGATTACATTCTCCAATAATTGTAATCGTCTTGGCTTTCATTTCAAACTGCTGATTTTTACCCGGGCTTTCCACAATAGTGCCCGTGATAGCAACAGAAACACCTGTCGATAAACTATTAATGGTTTTTTCATAATTAGGGATATCCGGATTAGCAATCACTTGGAAATTGGAAAGCGTAGAGCCATCATTGATTTCAATAAAAGAAAATGTTTTCTGATTACGAACTGTACGTATCCATCCTTTGACGACAACCTCTTGCCCCAATATGGAAGGACGGCCAGGAACAGGATATTTAAGCTGTTTTATTTTCATGCGCATATGAGTAGCCTCATCATTTTACAAAATCCCTAAGCATTTGAATTTCCCTTTTCCTGATCTCCGGATCTTTAGGAGTTTCCAGATATTTCGGAATCGATTGGGTGCGTGGATCATTCATTAAAAATTCAAAACACTCTAGTCCTATGAGCCCCTTGCCAAGATGCATGTGCCTATCGACACGTGATCCTAAACCTTTAGCAGAGTCGTTAATATGAAAAGCGTAAAGATGTTTTAAACCAATCACTCGATCAAATTCTAGCAAAGTGACATCCGCTGCTGCCTTTGTTTTAATATCATAACCTGCTGCAAAAAGATGGCAAGTGTCGAGACAAACCCCTATAGGAATACGCTTACTAACCTTTTGATGGATATAGGCCAACTCTTTGAAACGCCATCCCACTGCAGAACCTTGTCCGGCTGTATTTTCTAAAAGCAGTCTTGTAGTACCCTTATCTAAAAGCGATTCGTATAGGAGTAAACTTTCAGCAATCCGATCTAAACACTTTTGAGGATCTTCATCTAGAGCTGCACCTGGATGAAAGTTCAGATAAGTAATACCTAACTGCAGACAGCGTTCGATTTCCAAAAGAAAGGATTCTCGACTTTTTTGAAGAATTTCTGGATCAGGCGCTCCAAGATTAATGAGGTAGCTATCATGACTCATAACCTCCCGAATCCCTGTCTCCTTCAGTGCGTTATTCCAAGCCTCAATGGTTTCTTTTGTTAGCGCTTTGGCTTTCCACTGTCTCTGGTTTGTTGTAAAAAGCTGAATGGTGGTAGCGCCGATTTCACGCCCTTGATAAAGGGCATTTTCAACTCCCCCGGCAATGGAGGTATGAGCTCCTATTAGAAGTTTTTCAGCCTTTGATTTCATAGTATTTTGATATAAAATTATCTTAGCATAGTAACCTTCAGATCCGATTTCGAGCAATTAGAAATTTACATTTAAAAAAGGAGTATAAGAGATTAGGATAGAGTTGTGCAGGATCGCCTTCGGCGTCAGGATTAAAAAACGACCAAAGGGACAAAAAAGACCTAAATTGGACGCTATGGACTTTTGTCCTTCTGGTCTCTTTGGTCTTTTATGTTCTATATTATGCGCAGAACGAATATTATGGATAAAAACAAATCCCCTTATGACTGATTCAACCGGAAGTATCCTACAATCAGCTAAACGTTTCTTTAGCGGAACAATCCTCAGCCGCATTGCAGGCATGGGACGCGACATGGCCATGGCTTTTGCTTTTGGCACGCAAGAATCGGTAGCAGCTTTTTTAGTGGCTTTTCGCTTTTCCCATCTTCTGCGAAGATTGTTGGGGGAGGGTGCACTACAAAGCGCATTAATCCCTCAGTTTGAAAAGCTTCGCCAGCAAGATCCTTATCGGTCTGCAGTTTTTTTTCGCAATTTAACTTACAGTTTAAGCGCACTATTATCCCTAATTGTTATTTTAACTATGCTTGTTCTATGGAGTATTTTGCTGTGGGGTAATCTCCAACCGGGTAATGCGGAAATTGTCCAATTGACCCTTCTGATGATGCCTAGTCTTATTTTTATCTGCCTCTTTGGAATCAATGCCTCGCTGCTTCAATGCGAGAAAAGTTTCTTTACACCTAGTGTAGCCCCTGTGGCTTTTAATCTTTTTTGGATTTTGGGAACCTTTTGCTTATGGAATGTGAGCTCACCTGAAGCCATGCGCTGGCTTACTCTATTTGTTAATTTTGCCTGTATTGCGCAATGGGCTATCACACTTCCCCAAATAAAACATCACTTAAAAGAAATTGGGGGAACCAGCCTAAACCCCCTAACACTCCTTTCCAAAGATGTTTTAGCTCTTCTTGCTCCATTGAGTCTAGGCGTTGTGGGTGTGGGTGCTGCGCAAATCAATAACGCACTGGATGCGATTTTTGCACGCTACGCAGAGCCTGAAGGCCCCGCTTACTTATGGTATGCGATCCGTTTGCAACAACTCCCACTAGCCCTTTTTGGAATTTCTATTTCAGGTGCGGTGTTACCTCCCCTGTCTCGCGCTATCAAGCAAGGAAATTTAATCCGATTTCGGGAATTTCTAGATTTTGCACTACGCAGGACTACCGCTCTGATGTTGCCGATAACCCTAGCTATTTTTGTTTTAGGTGATAGCTGTATTAATTTAATTTACGGGCATGGCGATTTCGATCATCAGGCAATCGCAGGCACGACCTTATGCTTATGGGCTTATGCCGCAGGACTTTTTCCCATGGCTATTGTCTTGATATTAGCTCCAACGTTTTACGCACAAAATGATTATAAGACCCCCACCTACGCATCGCTGATCTGCATTTTTTTGAATATCTCATTGAATTACACCATGGTGGCCATGTTCAATTTAGGAGCAGCCAGCGTGGCTATAGCCACAAGCTTAAGTGCATGGGTGAATATGCTAATCCTAGGAGTTTGGCTAAACAAGAGCTATAAACTATCCAAACAGCTCAAAAAAAGTTTCGTAAAAGTCGGGTTGGCGAGTCTTATGTCAGCAGCTATAGTTATCGGTTTTTCCAACCATTTTGTAGTAGAAAATGGATGGTGGCTGCTATTAATGGGGGGTATACCTCACTGGCCAAGCGATTTATCGAAACAAATTGAAGTTCTCATCATGCAAATGATCCCATTTTTGATCAGTCTTATAAGCATCTCCTATTTGCTGCGCGCCAATGATCTTCTAAAAATCCATAGAACCCCGGTGAGCTCAGTGGGTAATTAATGAACAAAACCCACAAAACATTACGATTTGAAAAATGCTATCGCAAATTGCATTTTTCACTGAAAAATGTCATTTGTTTTGGCATTTTTAAAGAAAAAGGCTGTTTATGGTTTATATTCCTAGAAAAATTATTCCCCCAAAGGGAAGTTATTTTCTTTTTGGTCCTAGAGGTACGGGTAAATCCACATGGCTTATGCACAATTATCCTGAAGCAGTGCGGGTTGATTTATTGATGGGAGAAGAGGAAAGACGTTTTAGTAGCTATCCTGAAAGAATTCGTGGGATAGCGGACTCTCTAACTCCCGGCTCTATTTTAATATTAGATGAAATTCAAAGAGTGCCTCGTCTACTTCCTGAAATACATTTCTTAATTGAACAAAAAAGAGACATCCAATTTATTATGACTGGAAGTAGTGCAAGAAAACTCCGTCGCTCTGTCAGTGATCTACTAGGAGGCCGGGCCTTATTGCGCCATATGGGTCCTTTTTTAGCATCTGAATTAGGCCGCGAATTTTCTCTTGAAAAAGCACTGAAAATTGGACTTATTCCACTCATTTGGGAATCTTCAGATCCCGAAGAACGTCTGCATAATTATATCACACTCAACCTAAAGGAAGAGGTTCAAGCTGAAGGACTCGTGCGTCAGATTGGAGATTTCTCACGATTTTTGGAAGTGGCAAGCTTTTCCTATGCTTCTGTTAGGACTACAACTGACATAAGTCGAGAATCTAGTGTAAAGCGAGTCACTGTGGATAATTATCTTCAGATTTTAGAAGATCTATTTTTAGCATTTTCATTGCCTATTTTTTCACGTCGTTCTAAACGCCGTTTAATTGCTCATCAAAAATTTTATTTTTTTGATGTGGGATTGTATAAAATATTACGTCCTCACGGTATTTTGGATAGTTTTTCAGAAATTGAAGGCATTGCTTTAGAAGGTCTCGTTGCTCAACATTTACGTTCCTGGGTTTTATCTCAAACCGAAACGCATACACTTTCTTTTTGGCGAACGCACACTAAACTAGAGGTCGATTTTGTTATTTATGGTCCACGGGGTTTCTGGGCAATAGAAGTTAAACGGTCTCCTAATCTAGGTCCTAATGATATAAGAGCCATGCTTGCCTTTAAAGAAGAATATCCTGAGGCGCAATGTCTTTTTGTCGCTCCAGGAAAATATCGTGAAAATTATCGAGGCTTTCCTATCGTTCCTTTAGAAGAATTTCTGCTTAGTATTACTCCAGAAAACTTAATCTTTCTTGAATAGGAATTTAGAGCTGTCTGTCTAACATCGAGTCCTGCAAGTCTCTTAGGTCACAAATGTAAACCATTTCGTAAATAAGAATCGAGGGTAAGAAAAACCTTTCCTTTGTTTAAGGAAAGTATATTTAGCAATGAGTAATGTTATGATTGGCAGCAAATTAGGTCGCAATCAAGGGTCTAACTCAAAGTCGAAAAGTCAAACCATCCAAAAATTCTTTCCATATTCTGTTCTTTTTTATATCCTGCGTAAGTTTCCAAAAGGAGATCCGCTGAATATAACGTATATTTAAGTGAATGATAATCCTCTATTTTTTAACATTTGATAACTGAAATATTCTTAAAATCGAAATTATTATTTAAAATTTATTTTTTATATTTCATCAAATACTGTATTGCACTTAAAGCTTCCATTGTAATCTTAACATTTTTTAACTATAAATATGTAAGTTTTTTTTCAAAAAAACCATCTTAAACCACAAAAAATCACATCTGGTGCTTAGGGCGCAAGTTGGATTTATAAGAACAAAAAAATTGCACGACGGGCAAGAAATTAGTCGTCGACAACCTCTATTACCATAGCGTCGCGATATACTTCAGCGAATTTTTCTATATCATCTTCAGTAAAAATACCGTCAGAAGCACTCTGTCCACAAATCTTTATGTCCTTTAGATACTGGATAAAGTTAGCTTTGCTGTTGTACTCTCTTTGAAACTTATCTTCACTTGAAATGTATAGTTTGAAATCTTCCCAAGGCTGGAGATCAAACTCCTTAGCATATTTTTTAAGTTGTGAATTCGTGAATTCTTGAACGATATGATCCATTGTTTTTTGTTTTGATTGAGGTTGACTAATTGACTGAGCTAACATCTGAACTAACACTGTTCTCATTAAAATTTCGTAGTGATCAATTTCCCATCCAGTTCTTTCTTCTAAAGATAAAGATTCAGGCGCAGGGATATCGCATTTTAAAGCTTTTGCCTTACCATGTAGACCTGTCATCAGGCGCATAAAGATTTTTATTGGTGGAGTATTAGTTTCATCTTCATTATCTCTGTAAACTGCATTAAAAGAAAAATCTATTTTTATTAATTCCTTATTAATATTTTCAATATATTTATTTGCCAAATCGTATAAATATTTGGCTTTAAGCGGATCTATCGTTCTATTATAAATTTTTTTCTTCATCTTGGCTTTATAAAAATGATTAATAAGAACATATTTTAAAACTGTATCTAAGTATGAAGAATTTGGTATCATATAATTATCTCTATTACTGTTTAATTAGTTTAAATTAACGAACAAGTATTATTTATCTTGAATTTTTTTGTCAACGAAATACGCAGGATAAACACAAATCTTACCACTGAGCGCGCTTAGTGGTAAGATTTGTGTTTTTTCTGCGCGGGCGAAGCGAGTGATCCTGCCGGCAAAGCCGATCCTGTTTTTTGTGTGTTTACGTAAAAAATATTTTGATAGCCTGATACATATGGGACGTTTGGTTAGAACCATAGCAACGAAAAAACTATTGGGGAAGGTTTAAGAGCTTCGTGATAAATAAAATAGGCCTAGATTGCTATTATTCAATTTTCAAGACCGCGCCTTGTCACAGTTAACTTGGGATCGACTAGTCAATCCCTATAAAAGCGGTGACAAGTCACCGCACTCCAAAAAAGCTGCCTTGCATATTAATAAGCCTAGATTGACTAAAAGGTCGATCTAGGCTGCTATTTAAGTAGAGTGGGCTAAGAAGTCACAAATTTCGTGAAGCTTAATCTCGATTGGCCAAGGCATCTGCTCTGGAATAGGCATTGCGAGGAGCTGCCCACCAAAATTATCTTTATCAGAAGAAAGATAATCAGGAACTGAGCGAGAGGGGTTATCCAAAGCCTCTTGGATGGTCTTCATCTTGCGCGATTTTTCCTTAATGGAAATGACCATGCCCGGGCGTACCTGAAAAGAGCGACGATCCACTTTCTTGCCATCGACGAGGATGTGGCCATGAGAGACGAGCTGATGGGCGGCAAAAATAGTAGGGGCAAGCTTAAGTCGATACACAACGTTATCTAAACGACACTCGAGCATCTCAGCAAAATGTTGCGCTGTATTGCCAGCTTTTCGTAAGGCCTTTTTGAAGTAGGTCACTAGCTGCTTCTCGCTAAGCATCCCGTAAATAGCTTTAAGCTTTTGTTTTTCTTCGAGTTGCAAGCCAAAGTCTGATTTTTTGCGGCGACGAGCCCCATGCATGCCAGGTGGATTGGGTTTATGCAGCAAAGGGTTGCGTGTGCGCCCAAAAATGTTTGTGCCGAAACGTCGAGCAATGCGGTTTTTATTACCAGTGTAACGAGCCATTTGTTCTCCTAAAACGATTTACGATACGATTATCCTTTTGATAAATCGCAAAAGGGAATTATCACATATCACTCGAATTATTTGCAAATTAAAAAGAAATTTACGGTGCAAACACAAAATTACCACGGAGAAAGCTGCAGAGAAAAAACAAAGAAAAGCGCGATTCAATGCGCATGAAATAAAAAAAACATTTACCACAGAGACACCGAGATCACAGAGAGGGAACACCGCGAAATTGCCTTCACCTATTCTTGTTTGTTCTCTTTGTAGTTTCCTCTGTGGTAAATTTTTTATCGGCTTTTGGTATATGTGTGAAAGTCATTTTCTCTGTGATCTCTGTGTCTCCGTGGTGAAAAAATTTTGCTACTGTGTTTGGATAAATTGAAGAGCGAGTTCTTGAGCCCGATGACATTCTTCAACACTAGGATGGTACTGCCCAAACTTGACTTTGTCCGCCTGCATCAGAAATTGACTTAACAGCTGTCTTGTTTCTTGTGAAAATGCCGAATTATGCGCAACTTCGGCTAAAAATTCAGGTGTTGTGCTGGTAGAGGCGGGAATAGGATATTTTTGTTCGATATAGGCTCTTACGAGGTTTGTTAACTCCACATAGAATTCATCGAAGAATCCCTTTTCTGGCAGATTTTTACTCTTAAGCTTGGCTAAATCCGCTAAAGCTTTTTGCCTAGCTGCTTGGGCCATTTGTGCGGAAGTTAAAGGTGGTTTGACATGCGGGTGTCTATAGAAAATCCAAGAAATAAGAACGATTAATAAGACACTTCCTATTTCAATCCATGGAAGACGTTTACTATTCATCTGTTCTTCATTAAACTGTTCTTCTTTTTTTTGAAGTTGCGGATTTTCTATAAGCAGATTTCGATTTTCTTCATCCAACTCTAAAGGAAAAGTTTTAGAAAAAGTAAGCAACGGGGCCAAGCGCGCTTGGAATGCCAGGGGGGCTTCCACAGCCAACACATGAATCGGAAATATGTCGCTGATCACTTTCTGGATTTTATTTTTTTTATCTTTAGGAATGAAAGAGATATCGTAAAAAGTTAAAAAAACCTGACCCAAACGCAGAGGCTGCAAAGTCATGGAGATGTGCTGGCTGAAAGTTCCATCTGCATTTTCCTGAGGATGATCCTCTTTCAAGTCTGTTATAGAAAAAGGATGTTCATAAAAGCTACTGCTGCGCAAGACATTTTCTCTCAATCTTTCCAAATCGACTTCGTATCCCTCCGGATAGGTTAGATCCAGAGCTACTTCCAGGGTATCTTTAATGGATATTTCTGAAGCTGAGGGAGTAGTTTTAACATTAAAACCAGCCTCCTCTGCATTTAAAATAGCAGTCCAAAAAAACAGCACCAAAAGATATCTCATCGACGCTTCCTAGCACGAATTTTAAAAAATTTACGCAAAGCCGGCAAATAGGGTTGATCCGTACGGATTTCAATCAGTCCTGCACCGTTTTTTATAAGAAGAGAGCGATAAAAGCTCTCTCTTAGTTTAGTTTGGTTGATAAACTGTTTCTGAAAAAGCGGACTAGAACTATCCACAAGCACTGTTTCCCCGGATTCAAGATCTGTTAGATGGATGAGTCCAAAAGGAGGAAACGATTGTTCATGTGGATCTACAAGAGCTAGTGCAATCAAATCATGTCTTTTGGCTGTTAAAGCAAGTTCATGTGCATAATTCTCAGCACAAATAAAATCGGTTAGCAAGAAACAAACGGCAGATCGCCTTTGTACATTGCCTAGAAAGCGAAAAGCAGCCTCCAAGTCAGTTCCTCGGTTTTTTGGCTTAAAAGCTAAGACCTCACGAATCAGTCGCAATACATGGCGCGTTCCCTTGGCGGGTGGGATATATTTTTCTACCTCACTGGAGAAAAGAATAATCCCAATTTTATCATTATTTTTGATGGCTGAGAAGGAAAGGACACCGCTTATTTCCGCTATCAGGTCACTTTTAAACAAAGAGGTACTTCCGAAACGTGTAGATGAAGAAACATCTACTAAAAGCATGACGGTTAAATCACGTTCTTCACGAAAGCTTTTGACAAAGGGACGATTCATTCGTGCCGTCACATTCCAGTCTATAGAACGAATGTCATCGCCCGCTTGATATTCGCGCACCTCTTCGAACTCCATGCCCCGCCCTTTAAATGCTGAGCGGTATTCTCCCGCCAAAATGTCATTGGCCAGTTGTGTCGTTTGAATTTCAATACGCCGGATTTTTTTATATAGACTCGCATTTAGGTTAGCCATAAAAAGCTTAAGGAACAGGTATAGTTTTTAGAATGCGGTCAATCATATCATCAGTAGAAACATCTTCTGCTTCCGCTTCATAGGATCTACGTAGACGATGTCTAAGAATAGCATGGGCAATTTCTTTGATATCCTGGGGGATAACATAGGCTCTTCCTTCAAGAAAAGCTCTAGCTTTAGATGCCACATAAAGAGCGATACCCGCACGTGGGGAAGCCCCTGTAAGCAGCAGAGGCTGAATGTCAAGACCATATTTGCTGGGATAGCGTGTCGCAAAGATAATATCTAGGATATAGTTTGTAATTTTATCATCAATATAAATCTCGTTCACAATTTTGCGCGTTTCAAGAATCTCATCTACGGTCAAAATGGCTTCGGCTTGAGGTTTTGGTCCTAGAGTAGCCATTCTCTTTAGGATCTCTTTTTCTTCTTCTTTCGTGGGATAATCAATTTTGACTTTTAACATGAAACGATCCGTCTGCGCTTCTGGCAAGGGATAAGTTCCCTCTTGCTCAATCGGATTCTGTGTTGCAAGCACAAGATAGGGCTTGCCTACACTGAATGTCTGCCCACCAATAGTCACTTGGCGTTCTTGCATAACCTCTAAAAGTGCCGACTGCACTTTGGCTGGTGCACGGTTTATCTCGTCGCCAAGCAAGATATTGGTAAAAACGGGCCCCTTGCTAATGGAGAATGTACCATCCTTAGGATTGTAAATAGAGGTTCCTACTAAGTCAGCGGGTAGTAAATCCGGTGTAAATTGAACACGTTTATAATCGCAATTGACCACTTTTGCTAAAGTAGTCACTGCCAACGTTTTTGCAAGCCCCGGAAGGCCTTCTAACAGAATATGCCCATCGGCAAGAAGAGCTATAAGAAGATAATCGATAACCTCTTTCTGCCCAACAATAACCTTACTAATTTCTTGATGGGCAGTAACAAATTTCTCATTCGCTTTTTCGATAGAAGCTGTCAAAGTAGACAAATCTTTAGAAGTCATAGGTATTCCTTTTAGTTTCTATATACTAAGAGGAAGGGTAAAGTGTAAAGGATAGATTTCTTTCCATTCGATCCCGTGCCCTTGCCCCTACCCTTAGCATTACCCATTTTTTTCATAAAATTAATTTGTCATAAGGCGAACACCTTCCATTATTCCTAAAAACCTACTCATACCCCACCACAAACTTAAAATACCTGGCATTCCATCGCTTTTTCTATTTTGATGACCGCCTAATCTTCCTATTGCTAGAGCTACACATTTGACTGTTTTCAGATCTCTTTTTAAGTATTTCCCAAGCACCCTAAGCTCTAATTCATCTAAGCCACTTTCCTTAGCTGGAGCTTCGGGATTCATCCGTAAACGCTCTTTTAAATCTAAGATTCGTAAACCTACTATGCTCATTATGGATATGGCCGCAAATATCACATGAGCTGTCTCGAGTTGTAAATTTTCTGCTTTTAATCCTGTTTTTAATATCTTATGATAAATTTCAATCGTCCAGCGGAGACTGTAATATTGTACTATTTTAATTGCATCTTCAAGCGAATTAATTTCTAAATCCGTATATAAAAACCATTCTATTTTCTCTCCATTTACAGTCTCCCCCCACACATGCACCACTGTTTCTTCTAAACATGAAAGTTTGACTCTTGGTCTTTCTGGAGCTCTTAAAATAACTTTCTGCCAATTAAAATTAAGTTTGATGGTTTCGCTTTTCGTTCCATCTTTTACTCTCTTTTCAATTTGTGTTTGCCCCATGCTTTTGAGATTAGTCATTAAAGACTTAATTTGAAAACCTTCTGACAAAACTACTCTATCATGTTTTAGCCTAATTATATGGCTGCAACCATACTCTTTTGTTTCTGTTAAAACTTCATATATCAGCTGCCCTATCACAAACTCGTATAACTTTTGATTTTGCAGGCAATCCCTTTTCTTTAACTATATTTCTCCATAGATCTGTTTCAATTACATCTTCTGTTCGTCCTCTTCTTTTTCTTTCCTCTCTTACGAGCGGTCGAACATAATATTGTTGAAATGGAAGGCCTAAAACCTCTAATCCTCCATTATGCTTAATACCTAGTGCTAAAGTAGAATGAAGAATGAATCCCTGGTCACAAGCTCTTCCAGAGCCAATAGGTCCTAATCCCTCTATAGGGGCTTTATGATTCCACTCAAATTCCGAAGAATCTTCAATTGCTAGAATATCCCCAGACCAGTTTTCTATATTTTGAAACGCTATTTTTCTGTGAGGATTCTGAATACTTGCTGGTGTCATAACCGGTTGTTTGAGAAGGGTGTATGTTGCCTTTGTATCATACCAGTTATCAAAAAGGCGTGCAAGGCTGGTTCCCTTTGCTTCCGCAAGTCTAGTTGCAATTCTTACAAGTCTATTTACTTTTTTCTTATTAAAGAGAAGAGCATTTCCAAAATTCTTTGTAGCCCATTCCTGAGTATTAGTGTAATTCATTTAAAGAGCTCCTTTTATTGTTAAAAGGAAGCTCTTATAGCAAAAATTTTAAAATAATGGGTAATGCTAAGGCCCCTACCCCTGCCCGTGCCCGAAAAGTTCTTTTACAAAGTCTTGAAAAAACAATTTTAATCGGGCACGGGCAGGGGATTTTGGATATTAATCAAGAGATACTAATTTTCTGGTAGTAGGCAAAACAACCGTAAAGGTGGTGCCTGCACCCAATTGGGATCGAACGGAAACATGTCCAAAATGCTTTTCAATGATTGTTTCTACAATGGATAACCCAAGACCAGATCCTCCCATTTTGCGCGAATGGGCTTTATCAACTGTGTAGAAACGTTGGAAAATATGCTCTAAATCGGCAGCAGGTATGCCAATTCCTTTATCTGCTACTTCAACGATTATTTTATCATTTTCTTTGTGCATAGTTATTGTTATTTGTGCCGGCGGAAGAGAGTATTTAGCCGCATTATCTATGAGATTAATAAACGCATGCTCTAAAAGATTAGCATCGGCTACCAAGCACATATCCTGATCTGTCTGCTTTTCAATTGCTATGTTGGCATTGCGATGCACCTCTTTGATAGAATCTCTACAATTTTTGATAATTTCATACAGATCGCATTCCATCAAGCGCGACTGGGGAAGATTCTCAACATCTGTCAAAGTAAGTAGGTCTTTGATTAGATGAGTCATGCGATTGCAATTGCGTACTATTTTTGCGGTTACTTCTTTGAATATTTCCGGAGGCAGATTGGGATTGTCATGTAGGGTTTCCGCAAAACCTTTGATAATTGTAATAGGTGTCTTAAGTTCATGAGATGCATTAGCTATAAAATCTTTGCGCATATCCAGAAGTTTGTAATGAGATGTTTTATCTTGAAGAACAAGAATTGCTCCACTATTTTCTTTTTTGGGAGCTGCAACAATATCTATAAAAATTTTCTGAGAGTCATGTTTAATCTGTAGAGTATCTGTGAGTGGCTTATTCTGAATTTGACAATTGTGTAAAAGAGAATGAAATTTTTGGGAATAAGGAATTTGATTTTGGAAGTCATGAAAAGTTTGGCCCACAAGATTGTTATGTTCTAAAAGCTTCGAAGCCATATTATTGGCATAGGTAATGACCATATTAACATCAACAGCTATAACCCCTTCTACAAGTGATTCTAGTATGGCTTCTTTTTCATTACGCTCTTGGATGAGGTTGGTAATGTGTTTTTGAATCTTCACGGAGAGCGAGTTCAGCGTATCAGCTAGCTTAACAAATTCATCTGTTTTACTTAGATTCTTGAGCTCAATGGTTGGAACTACATTTGTTTCTCCACTTTGAAAAGGCAGCACGGCTTTGATAATTTGCTGAATTGGGCTGGTCAGGTGGTTAATAATAAACCAGGTCATTAAGCTAAAAAGCATCAGAATGGCGGCTGCCAAAATAATCACACCTGTTTCAAAATCGTGAGTGAGCTCAGTGACATACTTGTAAGGAAATGCTGTACGTAATACGTATGTTTTGCCATGAAAATCAAAAGCAATGGCTAAATAAGCAAATTTCTGACTGAGAAGTTGAGAATAGTCTTCATGATACCCTCGTCCTGTTTTGAAAGCTTCCAGGACTTCCGGATGACTCACTATATATTCGCTACTAAAACGTGGCCCTAAGACACGCTTGGTATGGGAATCATAAAGGACCTTATGCTCGTTATTGATCACACTCATACGAAAGAATACAACAGCTTTCAGTTCCTTTAATCGTCTAATCAAAGCATCATCATTAGGCGCTACCTTTATGGTCTCAATCACTTCTTGGGAACGATCATACATGGCCTTGGTAGCTATCTTTTGGACCGTCTTTGTCGCAAAGGGGTACATTCCTGCTAGAAATAGAAGAAAAACGATGAGGTAGGCTAATAAAATTTTTTGTCTAAAACTAAACATGAAATTTGTTAATTCTTTCTTAAATAAAAAAAATTATAATCATTTTAAAGATAAAAAGCAAAGAAATTTTTATTAAATTAAAAAACCAAATTAACCAATATTCATTAAGCCTAATATTTACAATTAAATAAAAAATATTTACCACGGAGGAACAAGCAAGAAAACAGCAAAGAAACAAAATATGCACTACAGAGGCACAGAGAGCACAGAAAAAACAAACAAGAATAAAAACAAAATATAAGACAGCAATACTTATCCTTTACACTTTTTTTCTTGCTTGTTATCTTTGCCGTTTCCTCTGTGGTAAATTTTTTTCATTGCCTTATGATATATGTGTGAAAGCTATTTCTCTGTGATCTCGGTGTCTCTGTGGTGCATATTATTCATTTAGACAATATCTCATAACCTTCGCTAGTGATCACAAGCATATCTTCAATACGGACTCCCCCTATCCCTGATAAATAAATGCCCGGTTCAATTGTAATCACCATGCCAGCTTCGAGCGAAAGATTTTGATAAGGTTCTTTTTTACGGATCACTGGCCATTCATGAATTTCTAAGCCTACACCATGACCTAGGCCATGTAAAAAATTTTCTCCATAACCTTTAGCGGAAATGTAGTCCCTTGCTGCTGCATCTAAATCCCCGATTAAAGTTCCCGGTCTACAAAGAGCAAAAGCACGTTTTTGAGCCTCTTCCACGATCGCATAAACTTCGCGCATAATGGGTGATGGTTCCCCCCAAAACAGTGTGCGCGTCATATCAGAATGATAACCTTGCCATTTAACGCCTATATCGATAAGCACAATCATTCCTTGATCGAATTTTGTTTTGGAGGCTCTATAGTGAGGAAGAGCGCTATTTTCACCAAAAGCAATGATGGGTTCAAAAGCGAGACCTTGTCCGCCTTTTCTTTTCCAAAAAATTTCAAGTTCGACGGCAATTTCTTCTTCACAAATTCCATTTTTTAAAAGGCTTTTTGCATATAGAAAACCCTGGTGACCTAAGGATGCGGCTTCCCTAAGTATTCTAATTTCATCTTCATCTTTAATACTACGTAATTTTTGAAGGGGATTTTCAAGGGGGACCAATTCCTTATCTTTCAATTGTTTTTTTAGATTTAAAAAATCTTGATAAGTCGTAGTGGAGCTATCGAAAGCGAGCTTTTTTACATCATTTAAAATAGTATCAAGGGATTTTTTTTCACTCTGTTGAACAGGAATTGGGGCTTTAGATTTACAAAATTCATAATAACGATTGTCGGCAAGTAGAGTAGCATCATCCTTTTTTATGACGATTTTTCCAGCTGATAAAGTTATTCCTGTTAAGTAATAGAGATCTATGGGGTTTTCCACTAAAAAAGCATCGCATTGGGATGTTTTTAATAATTGTCTTATTTTTTCGTAACGCTGTTGAAAATTCATATCATTGTTTTTTGGAATTTTTTAGTTAGTTCATCTGCTCCAAGATAGGAGAGTGTTGGTTTGCCCCTAGGACATAAAAAGGGCGTCTGGCAGCGAAAAAGCTTATTCACCAAGGATTGGGCTTCCTCCATAAGAAAACGCTTATTGGAATTAATAGCTGCGTAACTTGCCGATAGGGCAATACGCCTTTCTATTTCCTTTTCTACGATACGATTCTCTTGTAAATCACCCATATTTCCTATGAGATCCATGATAAGTTTGGCAATATCCACATTTCCAAAAATAGCCGGTAAGGCATCTATCATGAAGCTATTGGGGCCTATCTCATGAATACGAATACCAGCAGAAATAAATTTATCTAAATTTAAGCGCAGCAAAGCTGCCTCATGGGGTGCAAAATTTATAGGATAAGGAACCAGCAAAGCTTGTATGGCGATTTGATCTGTATGTGACTGAAGAAGATGTTCAAAAATCACGCGAGAGTGGGCGGCCTTTTGATCGAGTAAACATAAACCATCTTGTGGAATTGCCTTCCAATTTTCTAAAGATAATGCATCAAGAATGATATAATTAGGAATGGTGTTTAGAACTTTAGGGAATGCACGCTGTTCCTTAGGTGTATCAAAAGAGAAGGTACGCGGTGAATTTCGCTCTAGAGATGGTTTAGGATTAGTAACTACCTGTTCTTGTATGATTTCTTTTTCAACTTTTGATTCGAGAGAAAATGCCGGTTTGATCATTGGCAGGGCAAATTTTTTCTCAAAATTCATTTCCGGCATCGGCGCGAAAAGGGTGTGGCATTCGTTTGTTCCTTTATGAATCGCTTGTTGAACTCCTGTCAGCAACATGTCTTTCAAGGCATGGTCTTGGCGCAACCTGACCTCTTTTTTTTGAGGGTGCACATTAACATCCACGATTGCTCCAGGAATAGAAAGATGCAAAATAAAAACAGGATGTTTATTAGAAGGTAAAGTTGTACCATAAGCCTCTCGAACTAGATAAGAAATCAAGGAGGAGAACACCGCCCTATTATTAATAAAAAGATACTGTCCTGTCCGATTGAGTCGCGAAATAGCGGGTAAACCGATGTAACCCTGCAATTTATAATCCCCTCTTAACGTATCTACCTTGGAGCAACCTGCAATAAATTCCGAACCCATGACTTCAGAAATGCGTTCTTTTAACTGATTCATAAATTCATTCTCAGTCAAACTATTCGTATGAATTTCCCTCTTTTGATTATTAATGAGTTGAAATTTAACGCTGGGATGACCCAAAGCCAGAATAGTCATCACTTTTAAAATTTCATTTGCATCGTAAGCCGGGGATTTTTGAAATTTTTTTCTTACCGGTACGTTAAAAAAAAGAGATTTTACTTCGATCGTCGTACCTCGAGACCGGACAGCCTTCCCGCACTGCATTAGGCGTCCTCCCTCTACAATGATTAGAGACCCTTCATTATCTTCTTCAGCACATGTTAAAAGGGTAAACTTTGAGATTGAGGCAATTGAAGGAATGGCCTCACCACGAAATCCCATTGTAGAAGTGGATGAAATATCTTCAACCTCTTTAATTTTAGAAGTTGAATGTCTTTCGAGGCATAGGATAGCATCATCACGATTCATCCCACAACCATTATCGGTGATACGAATGAGTTGTCGGCCACCGCTCATAATTTCCACACAAATATCTGTAGCACCGGCATCTAATGAGTTTTCTACCAGTTCTTTTACTACAGAGGCGGGGCTTTCGATGACTTCCCCTGCGGCAATTTTATTGATCGTATGTTCATCTAAGATGCGAATTTTTGATGGCATAGAAACACTCACGTAAGTGCTCTACTATAAATATTTAGGGAAAAGCAAGCAAGATCAAGATATAAATATTTACCACTGAGAAAATACAAAGAAAGCAGCAAAGGAACAAAATATGCACCACAGAGCCACCGAGATCACAGAGAAATAGCTTTCACACATATTTTATAAGGCAATGAAAAAAAATTTACTACAGAGGGAACGGCAAAGATAACAAGCAAGAAAAAAATTGTAATGGATAAATATTACTGTCTTATATTTTGTTTTTATGGTAAATAATTTTTAGAGAATCTTTTAGAGCATATAGGTGAAGGCTATTTCGCGAAGCGATAGACTATATTAAATTGCCTCAGCAATTCAATATTGCTTTTCTCTGTGATCTCGGTGTCTCTGTGGTGCATATTTTGTTTCTTTGCTGCTTTCTTTGTAATTTTTCTCTGTGGTGAATATTTTTGTGGCTAGGTCTCAAGCCTCAATTGGCTTTATTTTTTCGAGTTCTTTTTCGATTGCTTCTTTTGTTACTTTTGTCCTATAGGTAATGCCCTTTGTGATTCCATCTAAGAGGCATTTTTTTATGTTCTCTTGAGGATAAGCCTTGTAGATGGCTATGGCTTTTTGGGGTGTATTAATATGTTCTAAAATTAACGCTAATGGACCAGGATAGTTTTGATGAACTTGACCATGAATGGGTAAAAAGACTTTGAAAGTCTTTTGAATCTCCTCGACATCATCCCTTTCTAGAATTGTTTCTAAAAAAGATAGTATCCCTTTTGAGTTCATGCTTTTTAGAATGATTTGAATGTTTTCTTCGGATAAATTCACTTCGGCCAAAGCTTTTCCATAAAAAACGTAATGGGACTCCTTACCGATTGTTTTCATGAATTCAAAACTTTCTTTACATATTTTTATTTTATCTTCTTGATTTAAGTTCAAATCTAAAATTTGGATAATATTGAGCAGGTTTATGGTGGTCAAAATATTGAACAATCCTTCCGATGAAATATCCTTGGAATGAAATTTATCTTGAATATCTTCCTTTTTAAAATTGGGGATAGATAGGGAAAGTTTCTTTAATACTTCAGCTTGCTCAACCCAAGAAATATCATATAATTTTGACCGTTCAAGTAACAAACAGAACTTCATTTGTAAAAAATCTTTTGTTTGATTTTCTATTTTTATAGATTTAATCTGCTCTGAAGTAATCTTTTCCAAAAAGTACTTGGAAAGAACTGAACTCTTTAAACAGGATTCTATGAGTTTTATAATCTGCTGGGAATCTCCTTGAGCCAAAACCAAAGAGATGATATTTTCCAACGAACTTTTATTGACTTCTGCTGCATTATCATCCGCAATGGAAATTGCAAAAATTAAATCATTAATAAATTCGGACTGCATATTCGGATAACGATCGATATCAGCTGATTGACCCCATGCACATACTAGTTCGAGAAAATAGCCTTTAACTTCTTTAGCTTCTTCATTTTCCTGTAAGGCATCCACAAAGGAACTAAATACAATATTAGCAAAATTTAGACTTTTTTCTACATAAAAGCTCATTGCTTCGAGGGTCCCTTTCTCAAAATCGATCTTCAAATCTTCTTGATCTTCTATAAAATCCAGTTTAATTTCCGGCTTATTTTTAAGAACCTCTGGCATCCAAATGTATTCTTTCAAAGCTGCATTTCTACTTAAGCATATGGTTCTAATAGAAGGCGCATCCTTCAGTCCATTTTCAAATTCTTCTCGAGTCATTGATTTCGCTAGATCTCCAAGATTTAGTTTATCCAGAATGATTGGCTCGACTATGGGAACTGTTGGGTATTTAGGTACATATTTGGAAGGATTAACGATAGGCTTCACTACTTCAGCTACTTTTTGACCCTCTGGTCCCTTAGGGTCTTTTTCCTCTACAGGCTTTTCTGGATTTGGTATAATAGTGATTTTTTTACCTGAAAGAGATAAAGTTTCAATTAATTTATAGATACCTGCAATAATAGGAACAATTCCTGTTGCATAAAGTCCCACTTTCAGAGCATTTTTCGAACAGGTATTTTTTTTTAAATCTTTTTGAAGTTTTAACTCTTTGCCCTCTGATGGTAATTCTATGTATCTATAACGTCCGAAATAGAAAAACCCGCTGAGAAATTCTTTAAATACTTTAGGCTTTTCTTTATTACAAATTGGATATAAACGACTGATATTCATTTAGCAATTCTTATGGTTAATTTAATTATTAAAGTTTATCAAATTATAATAATTAAAATCAAGCCGCTTTTGCGATAATCCAGGGGGAGGGATTCAATTTTTCAGCTTTTTTAAAAAGTTTCTTTACTAAAGCTGCATGTTTTTTTTCAATTTTTGCAGGTAGATTGGGGTTGACCTTAGGACCGATTTGTTCACCTCGACCTCCTGTATTTTGTTCGGCATTATTTTGACTAGCAGAATATTGATGAACAAGAGGGGCAATTTTTGTATCCACATATTTTTTTTCTTGGGGACTTGTGGGCGGCCGGGAAGTATTTTCTTCAAAAACCATATTCTCTTGAACTTTGTCATCCAGTCTGCCCGTGCGGTCTTTAGCACTTTTACAAAAGGATTCGACAAAATTGGACATCATTTCATTGATATTAAGATAAAAGACTTGAAAATCTAAAATGGTATCTACTTTTCTGTAGGCCTTTGAATGGAAAAGAGTCATTGCATATTCAAATTTTATCAAAATGTTTTCAAGCTTTTGCTTGTTTTCAGGTTCCAGATCCGGATCGCTAGCTAAATTTAATTTTACTTTTTCAAATAAATGTTTCATTTTCTCTGCTTTATAAGGTTTTACTAATCTAAAAAAATGTTTATAGCCATTATAAATAATCGATTCTATTTGATAGATTTCTTCTTTTTTCCTATTTATCGCTTCTTCATTATTTAAATAATCTCCCATAAGTTCTTCAAGTTCAGAATATAATTTGACTAGTCTGCTATTATTTTTCTGTTGAATTGTCTGAATGTATGTTTTTGTTTTTTTTAAACGCTGATCACTTTTTCCATACAAAGAAATATCCTCCAAGAGTTTTTTTACTTCTTGATTTTTTTCTGTGTATCGTCCAACAAATTCCAATACTTCATTTTGAAAATCCAAAAAACCCTTTGCGTTATAGGCAAATAAAGATTCTGAATCGAGTTTTGAAGACAAAGCATATTTGTTGGCTCCCAGATTCATAAAAGAAATCTCCGGTTTAATCCAGACACCTTTGCCCTCAATATTCACCTTCATCACACGATTATGATACATCTTTAAAGCTAGGGCGGATTCTTCCATTTGAAACGACTCGCTATCACCTGTCCATTTCCCATGAAAATATTTTTTGCGATTACGCAATGCATCGCCTTTTTTTGGAGTAAGCAGCATCATTGTTCTGAGGGGAATAACAAGGGGTTTGGATGGATCTGTTTTCACATCCGGTTGATTTTTAACAATAGAGGCTGCCAGATCTATTAAATTTTGTTTACAGTTGCGGCATGCAATATATTCTCTTTGATAGGGATTTCTTAAGGTTATTGGAGAGTAACTAGTATGTCTAATCCCCTCGAAAAGAATCTTAGCTTGAAGTGTGCCATCTTTGCTGACAAGTTTACCTGAAGAGGTAATCACGTAGTTTACAAGTCCGGGGCGATCCCTTACGGTACAGGGAAGGACCTCTTGAGCGATTCTTTCTCCCTTTTCGTTAATAGAAGAAGCAGGTCTTTGCATACTAAAAAATTGTTTCTGCTGATTCTTACTATCATTAATAAAGTAGGTATTTATAATGGTGGGACGTCCACGTGAAATGACATATTCTTTTCCTGCCTGTTCAAGAGCATACAAATCAAAATTTTTGCATTTAGGATCGGCTTTCAATGAGACATCGTTAATAACAAACTGAATATCACGTGCAAGTTGACCGAGTAGTTTTTTTGCTTGAGCATGCACCTCGAAGTAACAAGCTTCGTCCTTTTCCGAATCTCTCATTAACTTTGGGTCAATCAGACAATCTTTCTGGCGTATATCTTTAAGAAACTTTTGATCTAGGAGGTTTAAAAGTCCTTCAATCTTTTCCTGAGCGGCATTTTTTGTCGTTTCATCTTTGATAGGTAATTCAGAAACATACTTTTTTGCACCATTTATTAAAACCCTTTGTTGCTCTATAAAATCCTCTGTTTTAGGACCGTTATAAGCATTAGGTTCATACTCATTCACTTCAAATTTTTGCCCATTCTTTTCAAACTGCCAGGTAGTAAAGCCATATTTTTTAAAATATTTTTTCTCAAAGGGTATTCCATCAATCGATAAGCGATAGGTTTCAATATCATGATCTTCGGTCTCAGCTCTTTCCAAACCAATAACTCCTTTCTCCATCTGTTCCCTAAATGTACCTATTAAATTTAGGGCATCCTTTACATATTTACTGGTTTCTTCCTTTCTTTGCTCAATCACTTTTTGAATCGAGGGTGCATCATTTGAAGAAGGTACTTCAGCCGTTTTTTTCTCAGGAGGTATAGGCTTTTTCGCAATCTCCCCTTTTTTCCAAGTTTGTGTGATTTTTTCGACCTGTGCGATTTGTTTATTTTCAGTGGATTTTATAGCTGCGTCCAAAGAAAAAATGGTATAATTATGTTTTTGGCGAAGAATTGTTTTTCCTATCAACATAACAACAGGAACAACAATAGTCAGATAGGAAAAAATTTTAACAATATTTTTTATTACTTCTAAGCCTGTCATACTGGGGGTGTAGGCCTGAAGCTTTATATTCGATGCATTTTTATCAATTAATTCAAACTTATGAATACCTAGTTTGCCGGTAATGCCCTCTAAATAAAAATAGGATTCAAAGAAATTATTAACATTATTTCCCTCACGGTGGACATAATCCAAAAAATTGGGTTTATTAACTGACATAAGTTTCCAATGGTAATACCATATATTAATTATAATTTATTAATAAGATATCATCAATAAACAATAGATTTAATTAACTCTGAATATTCAGGTATATAATTAATGAATTCGTAATTATTGAGTTGAGGGTTAAACCAGCCCAACTTTTTTTCCGTCTGATTCACCAAAGCGATAAAAGAAGCCTTGATAAAATGATTGTAGCCAATAACTTGACGAAGCTCCTTAGGTGAGAGGGATATAGCCTTACACTCAATGAGAAGTAAAGGAAACATTCCCTCATCTCGATGTTTGGCATAACAAATAATATCTAAACGCCTGTTGGACATCTGTTCTGTATCAGGCAGAACATGAAGCATTTTTTCAACGGCTATATAAGATTTAGGAAAGCCCAAAAATTGGACCAAATGCCTCAGTATCTCCTGGCGAACATGCTCTTCCGGAGTTGCCGCTATCATGATATTGCGGATAAAGCACTGTAGCTGATTTGTTCTTACCATTTATTGAAACCCAACTTGGGTTTAAAACTAGCCTTCAGGTAGAATAATCCCAAAATCCCCATCATCACGCCGATAAATGACATTGAGCTTTCGATCAGCCTCATTTTTAAAAACAAGAAATTTATCCCCAGATAGTTCCAATTTCATCATGGCTTCATCCCAGGTGAGGATTTTAAGGGATCTTTTCTCCTGTTTTACGATGTGATGGGGTCTATATTCTTCATCGAATTCTCGGAAATTTTCATCCTCAATATCATCATTAATTTCCATAATTGCACTTTCAGCTGCAGGTCTTATCACATTCACTGTCATGTCTATTTCTTCTAAGGCCTTGGCATGATGATCTTGAATCCTTTGTTTATATTTTCTGAGCTGGCTCTGCACTTTATCCAATGCCCTATCAATTGAGATGTACATATTTTCGCTTGTTGCCGAACTTTTTATTTTAATTTGATTGAGCTTAACAACGATATCACATTGATGTTGAAATCTTTGAACATCCATTGTTACCAAAATATCAATGATGCGTGTCCCATATTTTTCTATTTTTGAGAGCTTTTCCATAACGTAATTTTTCATTGCATCGGTAATTAATACATTTCTACCGTTGATTGTTAAGCTATATTCTTCGTCAACAAATTCTGCAGCTTTAGTTTTTCGGCTCATAAAAACCTCAATTTTTTGATTTTGAGAGAGAAATACTTCTATAGCCCTATTATACAAAGAAAGCGCTAAAGGGTAAAGGGTGAAAGGTAAAGGGTGAAGGGTAAAGGGTAAAGGGTGAAGGCTAAAAAAAGATAGAACGTAATGGATATAATAATACTTTTCCACAGATTCTTCGTTGCTATAAATTAAAGCTCTGGAGTTTCTTCACCCTTTACACTTTACCTTTCACCCTTTACTTTTCTTTTACGGTTGCCCAACTGCCCGCATGCAGCCATGATAGGAGTTCCTCGGGTGAGGCGTAAAAGTGTCTGATAACCATGGTCACGCATTCGTTGACGAAATGTTTCAATTATAGATTCATCAGGACGGGCAAAACGATCGACCGTTTGAGGATTATAAGGAATTAGATTGACTTTAACTCTAAGTCCTTTAAGATAAGATGCTAAGAGATCGGCATGTTCGACTGAATCATTTACCCCCTTAAGAAGCACATAGGCAATAAGTATGTCTAAACCAGAAAGAGTATTGTATTCCTGCATAGCATGATGAAGCTTGAGTAGATCATTTTTGCGATTCACAGGCATTAAACGATTGCGCATCGCATCGATAGGAGCACTGATGGACACAGCTAAATTAGGCTTAGGACCTTTTTCATGCGTAAATCTGATAATCCCCTCGACAATCCCACTTGTTGATAAAGTGAGGTGATTGCGTCCAAAGCCAAAACCATGAGGATCCATCAAAATACGTGATGCATTCAGTACGGCGTCATAATTGTCAAAAGGCTCTCCCATACCCATGAAAACTATATTACGTATTTTGTGTCCTAAAACATGACGAGCGATAAAAACTTGGCTAATGATTTCCTCTGTTGTCAGATTGCGCAAAAGTCCCATACGGCCGGTTTCACAAAAAACACAGCCCATGCGGCATCCCACTTGAGAAGAAATGCAGAGAGTCCCTCCAGCCTGCATAGGAATTAATACAGTTTCTATTTCAAGGCTATCCTTTGTCATGAGAAGGAATTTTTTGGTTGCACCATCATTTTTTTCCAATTGCAGACTTGGCAAAGAAATATCTAGTCTCGAAATAATTTGAGAAAAAATCGTTTTAGCATTATTGAAAGCAGGATTATTGCCAAGAATATGGCCTGTACGGTAGAATTCTTCATAAATTAACCCTGCATGGAGACCACCTTTCCCCAGCTCCCTAGAGACTAGATCGCAAAAAGAAGGATAGGAATGGGCTAATATAACAATTTTGGAATTCATAATTCTAAAAAAGATCGCACCGAAGAGGGCTCGAACCTCCAACCACCCGGTTCGAAGCCGGGTACTCTATCCATTGAGCTATCGGTGCATTTAAACTTGTAAGATTATTGAAAAAATCATGAAAATAGATTCTATCGCAAAAGTTCCTTTTCGTTAAACTTAAAAAAACTTTTCAAATGAAAATATTCAAAATTGAAGGCATTATTCTCAAAGTCATTGACTTTCGCGATTATGATCAGATCATGACTGTGCTCACCCCTGAAAAGGGAATTGTAAAATGGATCTTTAAAAAAAGGCCCTCTGCACGAGGAGGGTCCTTGGTAAAGATTTCTCCCCTTACAAAAGCAGAGTTTGTCTACACCGAAACCAAGGGCGATATTTGGAAATGCCGAGAAATTTCTATCCTCAATCATCACTTTAAATTGCGTGAAAACTACGCTTGGTTAGAAACAGCCGGACGGCTAATTAACTGGATTTTAGCTTCTCAAACCGAACAAAAATCCTCAGAGCATCTTTATTGCCTATTAAGTGCTTTTCTGGAGAAAATTCCTATCATGACAGATCTCCGCTCCTTAGAAATAAACTATATCATCCATTTGCTAAGGCATGAAGGTCTTATTAATATAGATCTGCATTGTACCGTTTGTC
This sequence comes from uncultured Parachlamydiaceae bacterium, assembly GCA_963833865.1. Taxonomy (GTDB): domain Bacteria; phylum Chlamydiota; class Chlamydiia; order Chlamydiales; family Parachlamydiaceae; genus Neochlamydia. The sequence continues at coordinate 864,721 of CAWHZN010000011.1, forward strand.
AAAAACCTCTTAGGAATCTTTATATGAGCCAAGGCGACCATTTTTGCGAACTTCATGCTCCGTTGGGTGCACTTTCTTTTGATGAGGAGGAAACACTTGCTTGGATGCAAATAGCAGCCTGCCTAACCTTTAGTGAACTTAAAAGTATTTTTATCCCAAAAAATTTGCTTCAAAAAGTTGAAGTGCTTTTCAAAAATCTTATCCATTACTAAGACGTTCGCAAAAATAATACTACCGCAGAGCAGCTACAAAGAAATATGCACCGCAGAGACCGCCGAGATCGCTGAGAGAATTAGGAGCACCGCCAAATTGCGTGGCAATTTGTCGGAGACTCATCGCTTTGCGAAAAAACCATGTTTAAGCGTACGTAAAGGAATAAAAGGCTTTAAATTGCGGCCGCAATTTAAAGCCTTTTAGCAATTTCTCAGCGACCTCGGCGGTCTCTGCGGTGCATATTTCTTTGTCGCTTCCTCTGAAGTGTATATTTTTGTTTCTTTTACCCTTTCTTTATAAAATCTACGATTGCCGCAGGCCAAGAATTATTATCTTCATTTTGAAGTAACCTCTCATTTAGGAGCTCTAACTTATCTAAAGTTAAATCAAAGAGATCTATTAGGGGCACTCCTTTTTCAAAAAGATTTTCACGTGGCTTATCCATGAGGACTAAATTTGTTAACAATTCAAAAAGCGCTGTATGCTTTTCATGGAGGAGTTTAACAATTTTATCAAAGTCGATACCATTTTCGAGCATTAATACGATTACATTGGTATTTATTTTAAACTCTTCATATACCCGAATAGGAAGCTGTCCTAAAGTTTCAGGTGAAATTCCTCTTTCAAATAATTCTTTTGTGAGGCCATTTTTATACAAATCACCATAATGCTTAAGAATATCTTTAGAAATGCGGGGAGGTAAATTTAATAATCTACCAACTGATATCCCTGCATTAATAACGTTTGCAAGATTATTGAACCTGTAAAATCTTCCTGTAAATCTTTTGGTAAATCTAGAATTTGTTGTAAAGAAAGTCCTGCATCCAATAGGGCTTTCATTGTAGTCTCAGAATATCTCACAATTGGTGCTTTTTTCTGCGCTAATTTTAATAGTTCCTTGAATTCTTGTTTATTTTTTAGCAAAACTAAGACACCCCGTCGGCATTCATGTACAAATGAATATAATTCATTATGAGAAAGCTCTAAAAGACTATCGATCGAGACTCCTGCATCTAACAAGCCAATAACAAATGGAGCCCCATCAAATAGAGTCCCACAGTAATTTGCAGGCCAATTGAGAATTTCATCTATGCTAAAACGATCCAAGAAGAGATCCAAACGGGAAACTTTTTTTTTCACTATGAATAGATTTTTTCGCCCCCAAGGTAAAATCGGTTCCAAATCTTCGATGGGCATTTTCTCAATTTTATTTAGAGGAATCTGATGTTCGAATAGGCTCTTTACACCATAATGAAAATCAATAATCTTTTCTCGTACTTTTTTGGCTAAGCAGCCAAAGTGGCTTTTATAAAATCTGCGAGCGTTACAGCACCAGGCTTTCGAAAATCATCACCTTGCACATTCATCAATTTGTCATCTAGCAACTTTAACTTATCTAAAGGTAAATCAAAGAGATCTATTAGAGGCATTCCTTTTTCAAAAAGATCCTCACGTGGATTACACATTAAGCCTAATTTTGTTAATAATTTAAAAAGCGCTGTGCGCTTTTCATCAGGAAGTTCAACAATTTTATCAAAGTCGGTACCATTTTCGAGCATTAACACGATTACATTGGTATTTCTTTTAAACTCTTCATATACCGGAATAGGAAGCTCTGCTAAAGTTTCCGGCGAAATCCCCCTTTTAAATAATTTTTGTGTGAGGCCCTTTTTATACAAAAGACCATATTGCGTAAGAATATCCTTAGAAATGTGGCGAGGTAATCGTAATAATCTATCAAATGATATCCCTGCTTCAATAACCTTTGCAAGACTCTTAAATTTTCTAAAATCTTTCTGTAAATCTTTAGGTAAATCTAGAATTTGTTGTAAAGAGAGTCCTTCATCTAATAAGGCCTTCATTGTAGTCTCAGAATATCTGACAATGGGAGCTTTTTCCTGTGCTAATTTTAACAGTTCATTGAATTCTATTTTTTTATTTTTTAGCAAAACCAGGATACCATCTTGGCTATTATGTAAAAATGAATGTAATTCATTACGAGGGAGTTCTAAAAGTCTATCGATCGAACCCCCTGCATCTAACAAGTCTATAACAAATGGGGCGACATCTAATAGAGCCCGACAGTGATTTGCAGGCCAATTGAGAATTGCATCTATGCTAAAACGATCCAAGAAGAGATCCAAGTTGGAAATTTTTTTCCCTCTTTCAAGACATCTCTATGCCCACATCAAAATTATTTCCAAATGCTTGATATCAAGTTTATCAATTTTATTTAAAGGAATCTGATATTTGAACAGTGTCTTTACACCTTTATAAAACTTAATAATCTTTTCACGTACTTCTTTAGGAAGATTCGCAATAGCAATAAAGGATGCACCTAAATGTTTATAATTTATACATAACTTTATGAATGCCTTTTTATCCCTATACTTCCAATATTTACCATCTTTAAAAATTTCTTGTATTAAAGGAAGCTCCATTTCGGCTATGCTTGCTAACGATACATTTTCTTTTAATAGTTTTTTAACAGTAGCCAAATCTTCAGGGGTTTCAAGCAGATGCTTGCGCACATCGGAATGAAGGAGTTGCAGGTCCTCGAACTTTGTATCGGGTAAATTAGCTTGCAGCTCTTCTAATTCCTTCTTGACTTCAGGCAAAAATTCCTGTGGTTCTTGTTTGGGAACTGGGTGTTCAACTTCAAGATTCCTCGGTTTGGAAGGCACTTCGATTGGATTTGGCTGTTGAGGTTTTGGATCTCCCTTATTCTCAATCACTACAGCTTTTTCTTCTTTTGCCTGATTGTTTTCTATTAAATCCTTTTCAGGTTGCTGTTTAGTTAGAATAACTTTTTCAACCTCAGGCTTCTTTTCTATTAAATCCTGTACCGGCTGAAGTACTTTGATGTTTTCAATGACTTCAAAAAGCTTTTTTAGCTTCTGCTCATTACCTGCATTTTTACGAATCACCTCATCGAGAACATGAGTCGCTTTTTCTAATAACTTTTTTTCACTCGCAGTGATTTGTTGAGGCTCTGAAGCTTCTTTTAATACCCGAGTTGTGACTTTATCTAATTCGCGATTACGAGGAACGCCAGTACAGGTAATCAGATGGATTATCCAACTAAAAAAGTTGAGAACGCAAGATCTCTTTTTAACTTTTTCAAGTGCATTTTTCTGTTTGTTAAGACCTATACTATGGATATCCGGATCTAATTGTTTTAGAAAATTAATATCTTCAATAAGCATATCTGATAATGGCATAATTATCCTTTTTAAAATTATTAAGAGTAATAATAAATAAATTAATATTTTAGTACAATATTAATCCTGGTATCATTTGGCTCTTGCCAATAATAAGAAAAATTTGCTAATGTTTAGCCCATAATTTTCAAGCGAAAGTGGCGGAATTGGTATACGCGCTACTTTGAGGTGGTAGTGAGGGAAACCTCGTAGGGGTTCAAGTCCCCTCTTTCGCATTCACCAAAATGACCTAAAGACATTGAGGTCCCTTATGTCTTTTTCGTCTTTTTTGATTTCTGAGTGACTTTTTATCATTAATCATTTATTATTAAGTTTTTATATAAATGTGATTAGACTGCATGGATTGTCGCGCCTACTGTACTGCTGCCTCTTATAAAATAAAGTCTTTTTATGAAATTCTTCGTCAGCGCTTTAAGGCTTCTCTTATTCGCGATTCCGTTCATTTAGAAATTCCTTTGGGTGGCCTACCTAATGGAGATATTTTCTATTTTGCCTATGGGGCAGTTGTTTGCTGGGGTTTGCCTCAAGAAGTTGAAATCGAATTGATCAAGCTTATGCAACCCTTTGAAGAAAAACATTCCGAGGAGATCGAAACCGACGAATTTACCTTTGTCTATGGAGACAACCCAAAAGTCCATGAAGATGAAATTGTCCTGCCCAATCATGATATTTTGACAAAGCTAGCTGTCTCCCATGGTCTAGCGCAGTCTGTAAAATTAGGCACTTTTGAAAATGCCATCCAAAAAACCTTTAATCAATCGAAAAATATTCCCGAAGACTTAGCCACAAAAGGAAAAATTTCCTTATCAAAAAATGTGATTCGAAAAAAAATGGGCGAATTGTTTATTGCGCGGAATTCGATTAATTTGCATGCGGATGTGCTAGATATACCCGAATTCTTTTGGGAATATCCTGAATTAGAGCCTTTATATATGATGGTTGCCAACTATTTAGATTTGGAAACCAGAGTAGATGTACTCAACCATCGCCTGGATGTGGTTCATGAACTCTTTCAAATGCTTGGTTCCGAACTTAATCATCAGCATTCCAGCCGGCTGGAATGGACGATTATCTGGCTCATCATTATTGAGGTCGTCCTGACTCTTTTAAAAGATGTCTTTAGGATTTTATGAAATATTTTCTATCGATACTCATTCATATCTATCAATGGACAATTAGTCCTATGCTAGGACCTATATGTCGATTTACGCCCTCCTGTTCTAATTACGCGCTGCAAGCTATCCAAAAACATGGAGCTTGCTATGGATCCTGGCTGGCATTAAAACGGGTCTGTCGGTGTAATGGTTTACATCTGGGGGGAAAAGATGAGGTACCGTAAACCCAACTTACGCCCTATGATGACTCAGATTCGAATTCTTTTCCTCTAGAAGCTCGCAAAAATAAGTGAGCCATATTAAAAAATATGGTTCACCTATTTTCAAAGCTTCGTGCGAGCTCCTAGAGAGAAATAATTTCGAATATAAGCCATCATAGGGCGCAAGTTGGGTTAAAACTAAGGAATTCTTATAGGAGTACCTGGCTTTAGAGAATCGCTCTTAAGTTTATTATGCTTGCGTAAAGTGTCTATATTCACACTGAATCTTCTTGAAATTTTCCATAATGAATCACCCTCTTGAACAATGTATAATCGATCTTTTTTTACAGGTTTTGAAGCTGTCGGTACAATCTGTTTTGTTATTGTGGCTTTTTTGGTTTGTTGCTTGATGGGTTCTGATTTTGCCACAACAGGTTTTGAAGGAATTTTTTGAGGCTTAGGTTTTTCCGAAAGCTCTTTGACCACTTGATTAGGTAGAAAACGTTTCATGGCCAGATGATGAAAATTCTTCTCGGGTAAGGTTTCACCGGCATATTGATAGAGCTTTGTTGCTGCCATTTTCCAAACTGCATCACTACGTGGACTCACCAGTAATTCCCTGGCGTATTTCTCACTATCCGTCGTTTGATCGGACAGCAAACTTAAGAGAGTGATCACATGCTGATCGTCAAGTTTTTTCAAAGCGAATTCTTCATCGGCTTTCAGCATGAGATAGGCCGCCGATTTTGAGTTGCGGTCAATATACTCCAATAAAAAGCGTTGACGCCTAGCAGGGGATAAATCCTGTACGAGCTTTTGATGTTCCGCAAATTCAGAGAGAGCTGCCCAAGAGCCCTCCATAACTAATTTCTGTAGTTCATCTTTATTGACAGAGGCATCGGAACGATTAAAAAGGATCTCTACCGCAAGAAATTCAGGAGTCATTGAAAAGGCATCTATTAAACTTGGATCGGCATGCTCTCCCAATTTTTTCATCTGATAAAATAATCCCTTACTTGTAAAAGGCCAGCGTTCGGTGGAAATAAAATCCATAATAGCCTGAAACTGTTGATCGGACAGTGCAGGGTAGACAGTAATCGAAATGGGTTTTCCACTTTTCGAACGAGCATACACAATGGAACGCTGCTGGTCGGCTTGATTATACCCTACAAGAGCCTTTGTAAGATCAAAATGATGAAAGGCAACCAAGCTGGCTAAAGCAATATCTCGCAATGTATAGCCATTTTCAATAAGCTGGTTATTGGAAAGCTTGTTTGCCAGTTGATGAAATGATAGGGAACGAAAATAATGAATCAATTCCCTATTGCCATTATCAATAGCTAGTGGAACCTGCTGCTCTTTTTTTACTGCCGGTTTCTGTTCAAAATAAGGCGAGGGCGGGGTATCTTTCGCAAGCCAGTAAAATAATGAGGCCAGCAAAACAATATTTAAGATGCCGCTCGTTGTCAAGCAAAGGATCAGGCCACGAATATATTTCAGCTGTGTTTTATCGGAATTCATTGCAATCTTGACTCTAATGAACTGATTTCCTGTGTGATACCTTGGGGTAATCGATTGCCAAATAGATGGAAATAATTTTTAATTTCAGCAACCTCCTCCCTCCAGGAATTTGTATCTACCTCAAAGAGTTTTTCAAGAGCTTCTTGCGAAATCTCTAGACCGTTCGTATCTATACTGTTTGGTGAAGGTAAATATCCAATGGGTGATTCAATCGCATTTTGCATGCCCGAAGTGCGTTCAAATATCCATTTTAAGACACGACAATTCTCACCATATCCAGGCCAAAGCCATTCCCCATGAGATCCTTTTTTGAACCAGTTAACATAAAAAATCTTTGGAAGTTTAGTCGCATCGGTCAGTTTACCCATTGTTAACCAGTGGCCAAAGTAGTCGGCCATATGATATCCGCAAAAAGGTAGCATGGCAAAAGGATCATGCCGCAGCTTTCCTACAGTACCTACAGCGGCAGCTGTCGTTTCGGAAGTAATTGTAGAGCCCAAAAATGTTCCATGTTGCCAATTGAAAGCCTGAAAGCACAAAGGCATCGTTGTGGAGCGACGGCCTCCAAAAAGAATCGCTGAGATGGGTACTCCCTTTGGGTCTTCCCACGCTTTATCAATAACGGGACATTGGGCTGCGGGTGTGGTAAAACGTGCATTTGGATGTGCGGCTTTTTCTTGAGAGGAGGGTGTCCAATCACGTCCTAGCCAATCGATCAGATGTTCCGGAGGCTTTTCTGTCATTCCTTCCCACCACACATCACCATCATCTGTCAGTGCTACATTGGTGAAAATAACATTTTTTTCAATGGATTTCATAGCATTGGGGTTGGATTGATAGGATGTTCCCGGAACTACTCCAAAAATGCCCGATTCGGGATTAATAGCATAAAGATGCCCATCGGGGCCAAATTTCATCCAGGCTATATCGTCACCAACGGTTTCGACTTTCCATCCCGGCAAAGTGGGTGTCATCATAGCCAAATTGGTTTTTCCACAGGCGCTTGGAAAAGCCGCTGTCATGTATTTTTTTTCCCCTTTGGGATTGGTAAGGCCCAGAATTAACATATGCTCGGCTAGCCATTTCTCATCACGTGCCATTACCGAAGCAATGCGCAAAGCAAAGCATTTTTTTCCTAAAAGGGCATTGCCCCCGTAACCGCTTCCATACGACCATATGGACCTTTCTTCAGGAAATTGTACGATATAGCGATGTTCAGGATTGCAAGGCCAATTGACATCTCTTTGCCCCTTCTCAAGAGGCATACCTACGGAGTGAAGGCACGGAACAAAATGGCCATCGCCAAGCACATCAAGAACTTTCTGACCCATACGTGTCATAATACGCATGGAAAGGACCACATAGGGTGAATCTGTGATTTCTACACCAATGTGTGAAATATTAGATCCCAAAGGACCCATGCTAAAGGGGATAACATACATAGTCCGCCCGCGCATACATCCCTTAAAAAGATTTTTTAAGGTCTTTTTCATGTCATTAGGGTCACGCCAATTATTAGTAGGACCTGCATCCTCCTTGTTTAGAGAGCAGATAAAGGTGCGATCCTCTACTCGAGAAACATCGCGAGGATCCGAGCGGCAAAGAAAGCTGTTGGGGCGTTTTTTAGGGTTGAGTTTAATGAAAGTACCGGACTTGACCATCTGGTCACAGAGCTGATCATATTCAGCTTGGGAGCCATCGCAAAGAACAACTTTGTCTGGTTGAGTTAGTTGACGAACCTCTTCTATCCAATTTTTTAGCTGTTGATTCTTGATTTCCATCTATAACCCCACAACAAACAAAGATTACACTACAAATTGCACCACAGAGACACAGAGAGCACAGAGAGAAGGAACACCGCCAAATTGCGAGGCAATTTGTCGGAGTTTCATCGCTTCGCGAAAATGGCTTTCACACATATATCATAAGGCGATGAAAAAAAATTTACCACCGAGAAAGCTACAAAGTAAACAAACAAGAATAAAACAAATAAAAATGCACATTAAAAATTTTCTCTTTGTAATTTTTCTTTGCCGTTTTCTCTGTGTTTAAATTTTTTTTTTGTTTTTTTGTGTTCTCTATGCTCTCTGTGTCTCTGTGGTGCAATTTTTTGTGATGGTGCAATTATTAGAGCGTTTTGCGTTTTTTAAACTTATCTAAGTATTCCAGTGCTTTGCCTGTACCGAGGCAAACAGCCAATAAAGGATTTGGCGCAATGATGACAGGTAATCCTGTTTCCTTAATTAAAGCTTTATCGATACCCTTGATTAGCGCACCACCTCCGGCTAAAACCATACCTCGTTCAACAAGGTCTGCAGCAAATTCCGGAGGGCATTTTTCCAAAGTCAACTTGACACTTTCAACAATTTGTTGGATCGGTTCTGCAAGACATTCTCTGATTTCAACTGAATTAATGCGTTTGGTGACGGGCAGCCCAGCAACTTGATCGCGTCCGCGCACCTCCATTTCAAGTTCGTTGCCTCCCAAAGGATAAGCAGAACCAATGGTCATTTTAATTTCTTCTGCCGTCCTTGGACCAATCATTAGATTATAGGTACGGCGCATATAGTTGATGATGCATTCATCAAATTCATCACCTGCAATACGCAAAGAACGAGATTCAACAATACCACCTAAAGAGATGATGGCAATTTCTGTAGTACCGCCTCCAATATCAATGATCATGTTGGCAGAAGCTTCATGTACAGGAAGATCGACGCCAATAGCCGCAGCCATAGGTTCTTCGATGAGAATGACCTCTTGAGCCCCTGCATGCAAAGCCGAATCTTCTACAGCACGTTTTTCAACACCCGTGATTCCGGAAGGAACAGCGATGAGAATTTTGGGACGAAATAGGCTTCGTGAGGGAGTCACCCGTTTGATAAGAGCTTTCAGCATCCCTTCAGCAATTTCAAAATCGGCAATAACACCATCTTTCATGGGACGAACAGCATGAATTTTGCGCGGCGTTTTACCAAGCATGGCCTTGGCTTTATGGCCTACTGCCAACACTTCATTGGTCAGTAGAATCACAGCAACGACAGAAGGTTCAGCTAAAACAATTCCTTTACCTCGCACAAAAACAAGAGTATTGGCTGTTCCTAAGTCAATGCCGATATCATTCGAAAAGACACCTCGAAATTGATTCAGCTTTCCGAAGCCCGAACGGGCCATTGTTAATAAGTCTTTCTTTAAATCCTAATGGATTTTTTTTACTCATGTTTTCTAACTCTTATGTTTGCAACAATTCTAATACTTCTTCCCATGTCAATTTGGAAATCGCTTCTTCATCAGAACTTACAACCTTTTTCACAAGCCCTTTTTTGCGATTTTGCAATTCCATAATCTTTTCTTCAATTGTATTGAGGGTCATAAGTTTATATGAAGAGACCGAATTTTTTTGTCCGATGCGATGAACACGATCAGTTGCTTGATTTTCCACAGCAGGATTCCACCACATATCATAATGGATACGGTATCTGCACCTACTAGATTAAGCCCTGATCCTCCTGCTTTCAAAGACACTAGAAAAAAGGAATATTGTGATCTTCGTTAAATTTTTTGACAATATTTAATCGATTTTTACTTGAACCATCGAGATATTCAAAGGAATTCCCTGCTTTTGTAAATCTTCACGCATGATATTTAACATGCGTGTATATTGACTGAAGATCAACCGTTTTATGCTTCCCTTCCATCAAAGTTTGCAGAAGCTCCATCAGCATATCATATTTTGCAGAGTCACCAGCTTCAGGCTTGTCCTTAGCAAAAATGGCAGGATGGCAACAAATTTGTTTTAAACGTGTCAAAGTGGCTAACACATGAATCTGAACTTTTTCAAATCCTTCCCTTTTAACCAACTTGGAGAGCTCTTCACGAGCCGATTCTGCATAGGAGTGATAGAGCTCACGTTGAGTTTCGGACAGATGGCAGTGATAAACAATCTCAGAAACCGGCGGAAGTTCTGAAAGAACATCTTTTTTCATGCGACGCAAAATAAACGGAGATACCTTGCGACGCAACACTTCCAATTGTGTACCGACTGGGCTGGGAAGGATGACGAATATATTTTTCAACAAATCGTTCATAAGAACTTAAAAGTCCCGGCATTAGAAAATCAAAGAGACTCCATAGTTCATCCAGAGAGTTTTCTATGGGTGTGCCGGTGAGAATTAAGCGATGGACAGCTTGAATCATTTTTACGGATTTAGCATTGCGAGTGCTTCGATTCTTGATATGCTGTGCTTCATCTAAGATGCAATAGCCAAATTTAATTGTTTTATAGAACTCTATATCTTTTTGCAAAAGGCTATAAGAAGTAATGATAACATCAAAACCTTTGAGAGATGTGAGTAACTTTTTACGTTGAGTCGGTGTACCATCCACAGCTAAAACTTTCAGTTGAGGATTAAATTTTCCAATTTCCTCCTTCCAGTTATAGACTAACGATGTAGGACAAACAACTATAGAGATATCCTTAGGATTGTCTATTTTGTATTGAGTGATGGCAATAATAGCCTGTAGAGTTTTACCCAACCCCATATCGTCCGCTAAAATTCCATTGAGATGCATGTCGCGCAAACGATTGAGCCAACTAATACCATCATTTTGGTAAGTTCTTAAAGTGGCTTTGATGACCTTGGGTATCGGACTTGTGCCGGCAGTTGCAATTCCCAACATCTGTTCTTGAATGAGCTTTAACTTATCCGTCATCAATATTTCTATAGATAAACCCTTATATTGGAGAGCATCAATGCTTGAAAGGCTCCACAAAGGACATAGCTGAGTATGATCATCCAGCTGTTTAATGCCTAGATCATCCAGCAATTGGATGATGGGCGCCAATTTATCCAGTTCCAACACAAGGATTTTGTGAGACTTGGCAGATGCTTCTTTCTTTTTTGTCGTTTTCTTGCGTGCAAGTTCGACGAAAGCGCGTTTAGTAGACAAACACTCCCACAACAAATCGAGTGTAAAACCATTCAAATGGCCATCTACTTTGAGCTGAACCTCATATTGATCAACACGAGCAGTTTCCTTTAAATGCAGCTTAAACTTGGTATTATCATAAATAAATTGATCAAGAAGATTTTCAGGACAGTTAAATTTGATTCGATCCTGATTATGGGGAATGATATCCGTCATGAACTCAATGATTTTTTTATCGTTTTTAGCGATAAAGACTCCATTGACAGGATCGTAAATAAAGTCCTGAAATAGATTACGCAAGATTTTTTGTTCTTCCGTCAAATTGCGAGCTAGAATTCCCTGACAGGTAACAAATGGCAAAACATGATCCGCTGCTATTTGAGATGCGGCAGCCGGTACCAGAATGTCATCGTAAACAAATTGCAAAGAGGCCTCTAGCTCTCCATTAAGATAATTAATATCGCAGATGGCACCCAGATTACCCACATAAGGCAAAGTGACAAATCGATCAATGATCTCACGGTTCGACACATCCGCATAGCGTAAAAGTTCAGGAAGAGAGTTTTCGACAAAGGTTCCAAAGAGTGCTTCAGGAATAGTCACATCGCGAATATCTGTGAGATGACGCAAATGTTTACGTCGAATAGGTGTTTGAAAGCGATAATAGGTATTTTGAAAAACAAGGCCAGGTTTAATACATTCGAAAAGACGTACTTCAGGAATTGTGATACGCTGACTATTATCGATGATGAGCGTAGGATTAATCAAAATTTTTGGACTGTCCGCTTCAATATATTCGAGCTCAAAACGCAGCTTGGCTGGATGATTGGAAAAACGAAGAGGCTCTTCTAATGTGCCACAATAAAAATAGGAAAGGGCTTGAGACTCCGGATCATTTTCAAAAGAGGCATTCAAAGCCTTTGGCTTTGCTACAGCTGCCTCAAAAGCTTGGGCCAAAATATTTCCAAAAGCCTCCAAATCGATATGTACCAAGCGTAAATTACGTTCTTCTTTGGGATCGGGGAAACGCGAAAAATCCATCAGCATCTTTAGCGTTTGAGCCCCTTCAGCATCGAAGGAGTGCAATGTAAAAAAATAGCGTTTACTATTTATGTAGAAGGGCTCTTGATAACTCACAGCTTCAAAAAATTCCTTAATATTAGAAATAATTAGCGGTTTGGAGCGATAAGGCAGCCTTAAAGCGAGTTGTATCTCTACATAAGATAGATTAGAGGGAGGAAAGACATTCGAAAGGATAATAGCTAATTCTGCTTTATCTTCGACCAGTTCCTCCTTAGCAAGAAAGAAGGAGGAAGTACCCAAAACATTGGAGGCTCCTACATATTCAATGATGAGCTCTTTCTGTAACTTTTTATTGCGACGAACAGTTTCTTTTGTCTCAGCTTCCTTAAAGGTTTCGCGTAAAGTTTCTTTTTCAGCTTCATCAATGGCCTGATTTTTACCTAGGTCGGTTTCTTTGGAGTAATTGACAATGATTTCATCCAAATGCGCTTCCAGGTAAAACAAGACTGCAGATAGATGCTGGCAATCATATTTGTAAGGGCAGTCGCAATCGGAATCAATCGTGGTTGATTCACGCCTATCAATCTCAATTTCGCAGTTGTAAGAGTTGTCAAAAGCACCCTGTACTTTACAACTTAAACGTACTTTCTGGGCATTAAGAGTGACAATTTTTGCAGAGGACACCATTCCTTTTTCAAATAGACTTCGACCATCTTTTAATATATTTGAAGAGTAATCTTGCTTGAGCTTACGAAAATTTAGCATGTTGTTTTTCTTAGATTTTATAGGGGTTTATTGTCAGGGGATCGTTCCTAATGGCGCAGTATATAAAGTCAAGGTCATGTTGTCAAAAAAAAAGGGTAAAAAAGCATATTTTGATTGAAAGCGGGTGATGAGGTTCGAACTCACGACATTCACCTTGGGAAGGTGACACTCTACCAACTGAGTTACACCCGCAAGTTGGGTTTTAAGATGAGGTACTATAGGAGCTTTTTTGATTAGTCTCAAGGAAAATTAATTCCTTTAGCCACGCATGCAGATAAACCATGGCAGTGGCTTTTTTTCATAGCAATGCCAAAATCATATAGCCTGGGTATTTTGCAGAGAAGCTGCTCTTTTATAGCAGCTTCTATAAGGCTGTGAAAAAGGATAGAGAATACAAGTATTTTATTCTTTTTTTTTCATTCTGCCATCTTTGGCTAACTCTATTAAGGTTGGACGTTCAAAAGTTTCCTGCTTCTTATCGAGCAATGAACCCGAAGGAATTAAGCGAAGTTCCTTAGGTAAATTTGCAGTTTTTACGAATATTTGCAATTGTTCAGCAAACTTTTCGGATAAATCTTCTTTTGCATTTAAACCTAACTCTTCTGGGGGTTCGGCCCATATTTTCCAAATACCGTTTCCTTCAGCCGCAATTTTCAGGATACCGCTAAGTTCTGGTGAGGCATATTCATTACGATTTCCTTTATAATCCACAAAAGCAAGATAAAGAATTGCTTCATTTGGCTGAGGTATTAATAATTGACAATCTTTCCAATTCACATAGAAATTTTGCAACCGATCAGCAATCGATGATCTATATAAGACTGTCCCGTACCCAGCCCAATAGGGCAGAGCACTCAATCCCACTTGAAAAACTGATTGAGTTTTATGAGAAAAAATGTAGCCATCGTCCCATGGTATAGTCAATTCTCCAGTCTTATATGAATATTGATTCGCGGTGGTATCATTAAAAGCAGTATGTGGAACTTGAAATGTTAACGATTGGTTATTTGAATCAACTAAATAGCAAACTTTATTAGCGAAAACTAAGCTTGGAGTAAAACCTGGAGTACCTGAAGAGACAAAATTACCTTTAAAAATAACCAAAGAAGCTCTTGCTAGGTCATCAATAACTAAAAAGCGTGGATGAACTTTTCTAAGAAGAGGTCGAGGGTTAGAAAATGGCAATTGATCTACAAGCTGCTGTGCTTCACTTTCAAGTTCTGCTAATTCATCATTTGTAGCCTTCAGAAATTTTTCCACCATTGTTTTTAGGTCATCAAAGGCAACCTTAGCTGCTTTGCTTATTTTATCTGTTGTTACGTTTAATTCATCTCTGTAAGCATTTTTGACTTGTTCAATGGCATTTTCAATTTCTAAGCCCGCTCCTATTTCTAATTCAATACCAGCCTTTATGGCACCCTGTGTGGCTTTTTCAAGGGCATCATCGACCTTTTTAAAAAGTTTCTTAATATCATCTCCAAACCCAAAAACATCCCGAGTTTGAACTTTTCCTACATTTGATGTCATGTAAGTACCTCCTATTTATTTTTTCACTTTTACTGTATTTGACGCGTTACTCCTATACTCAGAATTGCTTTTTCTTGTCAATTTAAAATTAGTGAAGAAAAAATTATCACAGCCTCTTAATTACACTTCTGCAATCCTTAAGAGCTAGAACAGTAGTTTGTTCGTTTAAAGGAAACGTCTCTTCTACAGGCGTTACAATATAGAGATGATCCAATGATAGTGAGTCCTTGGCACTTGCCATTGATTTAGTCATTTTTGGTTGATCCGTGCATTTAAATTCAAAACCAATTCGTTTACCCTCGTAACAAATAAAAAGGTCCAGTTCCGCTTGTTGATGTGTTGACCAGAAATAACATTCTTCCGGCCGTACATTTAATGCTTTAGCAACTTCCTCTAGAGCAAACCCTTCCCATGAAGCTCCGCGACGTATATTATAAATAAGCTCTTCATAATTTTTAATAGCTAGTAATTGATGAAAAATGCCGGTATCTCGAATGTAAATTTTAGGTGTTTTAACTAATCTTTTACCCCCATTTTCATACCATGGAGAAAGAGTCCGAATCATAAATGTCCCTTCTAACAAGGCAAGATAATTTTTAAGTGTAGGAACAGAAACATCAATAAATTGAGCCATATTCGAATAATTCATGACATTTCCATGATACTGAGCTAACATGGACCATAAACGTAAAATGCGTTGAGGTGGCAAATGCATACCTAATTCTACTAAATCTCTTTCAAAATAGGTTTGCATATAGGCTTCTCGCCAGCGAACACTTGCTGCATCTGAGACAGCAAGAAAAGATCTTGGAAAACCCCCACGGGTCCATAATTTTGTCTGATCACCTACTTCTGAAAGTTGAAATGGTGTCACATTGATATAAGCAATTCTCCCAGCTAAGGTTTCTGAGCTTTGTTGTAAAAGCTCCCTAGAAGCACTTCCTAAAATCAAAAATTTTAACGGCTTTTTATCAACGATTACCCTTAAAAAAGGGAACAGATCAGGTCTTCGCTGAATCTCATCGATAATGATTAATCCCTCAAGAGGTTCTAAGACTAGCTTTGGATTTGTTAACTTTGCCAAGTCTGTGTAATCCTCTAAATCGAAATAATGAATCTTTTCAGAGAAGGTTGAAGCAAATTGTTTGGCGAGTGTGGTTTTTCCACACTGGCGAGGCCCCAATAAAGCACAAATAGGGACAACTTCCAAGTCTTGGGATATCTGTTCTAAAAAAAATTCACGAATTTTTTCCATAAAACACTTTATTTCCAAAGATAATATGTTCCGAATTTTTTATCCATGAAAATCCATAAATACATTTATGAATTTTCATGGATAAATTGATCAATAAAGCATGCTATTTTATCCCTTTGGTAACAGTATTTCATTTTTTTGAGGTGCTGCGCCGCAGCACTTTTTGAGTTTGGGTTTTCCCCAGAGCTGCAACCGCTCCCGGTTTTGCACTGGGCTGCAGAAAGATAAGCCACTCCGTGGCTTTTGTAATGGTATGTGTGCATGGGCACGGGATTAATCAGCAAGTAAAAAATAGTTACGCAAAACTCCAATTACCTATTTGGAATGGGTCCAGCATGCAATTGCTGCACATTTTCCTCTCTTGCGATTATTCTGACAGGATGTTCAAAGGCACCTCGTGCCGCAGGATGTTCTCCCAAGTCATCAACATACCCACCAAATTGCTGCATAAATTTTTCTTTACTATAGGCTAAAAAGTCATCATCAACAAAATCATTTATGTAAAGACGTGGCGTGTAGGGGCTGAAAGAAAATGATCTAATCCAGACAAGAAATTTAGTAAAAAAATTAGAAAGATCTTTCTGCTCATCGATATTGATATAAAAAAGATTCACTTTTCTAGTAATATTTAATCCCATAAGACGCTCTTCTACAGTTAAATCATCGGACTCACAGCGAGCATTAGCTGCCTTTATGAGCTTTCTTGCTAGGAAATCGAGGGATACAAAACCTTTAAAACCATCAACCTTAACAACTCGACCACCCCAAAACGTAACCTTAGCCTTGGCATCATCTTTACAGAACAATTTTTCAACTTCTGCTAGGTTTTTTGCAAAATCGAGCTTATTTAGATGTGACTTTAAAGACCACATAATTGTTCTCTCCAACTTTAAAAAAGGAAATTATAGATTTTATTTATAAAAATTCAATTAAAATTTCATTAATTATTGGTAATTTGGAGTGTGGTAACAAGTTACAACGCGTCATGCTATCAAAATAAACAAATAAAAAACAGGATTGGCTTTGGCGGCTGGCTGTTTGGATTGGATCCCCTGAGCGGTGAAAGTTGTGAGTCTGAGAAAAATGCTGCTCGCGCAAAACCTTGCTGATATTAAATCCTATGACTTCTATGGCAAGCTCATGCACCGAAATAACTTGGAGTTTGGAAGTAATCAAAATTTTAATGTAATTCTTATTGAAATTTAATAAATAAACAGTTATTATTATCTTTTTCTATTAAAAAAAGGATTACCAAATGGCTGATATAAAATTTTTTACTTCTATTTACTATGGACCCCAAGCAAAAACTTTTAGTGAAAAAGCTCTGGAAAAAGTCGATAATTATTTTCATATCACCGGAAAAAAAGCTGTAGTAATCCCTGGTCGATCTTTGGAAGGAAAGGAAAGAGTTATACTCTCCAACTCTAAGTTTTCAGCATCAACTTTGTTAAAAACAATTGCAATAGCTCTATCAGTTTTTACAGTCATCATTCCGCTTTTTATGCTCATTTGTAAAGCTGCATTGCGATCTGCACATAACTATCAACTTATTGATCCGAAAAAAGAGTTAGAGGCTGGAATTGATATCGATCACAAACCAATTGATAAGAAAAAAGAAGCGGAAAAACAGATCCCAATTGCCGAAAATATTGATAAGAAAAAAGACCCGGAAAAAGACATTCAAATTCCCGAAAATAAGGCTGTTGAAGTTGAACTTGCTAAAGGCATTGATATTCATCAAGCAATTGGCAAAATTCAAGCTTTAATGCCAAAAATCCTAAAAGACGAAGATGATGATGCAGTTGAATATCTTAAGGGATCAAAAGTATTTAAACTTAAGGATCTACCAAACTATGTATTTAAAATGGGTGTTTCAAGTGATAATGCAAAGACTTTGCATAAAGGAAAATTTATCGATGATAAAGAGATTATGGAAGATCGCTATGAAAATATGATTAAAGCAAAAGAGGTCTGTCTTGTTAATAATTTGGCATTGCTTATCATTCCCCATGCGAAAAAATTTACACTAGATATTAATGATGGCCGAAAGTGTGTGATTATCGCAGAAGAGTGCATGGATATTAATCATGAAGAAAGTGCTCAAGAAGAATTCTATCATGTATATTCTAAAGAATTAAATGAAACAGCCCGCCAGCTTGCTATTTTTGTTGCTAAAACAGGATTTAATGATGTCAGCTGGAGAAATATTCCTCTTATAAATGAGGCTAAAGATTATAAAGGCCCTCGACGTGTTGCTCTCATTGATCTCGAACATATGGAAAGCATTGTTAATGGTTTTAACGGGGATGGCAATGGAAGTTGTGGTTTGATACGATGCGTCTCTGAAGAACAGCTAGATATTGTGATTGAGGAAGCGCGTAAACATGGTATAAATATAAATAAAGATAAAAAAGAACGCCGATTAGAAGAAATTGAATCTTATAAGAAGCTACAACTGTATTACGAAGATAAAGGTATAGTCACTGGTAAAGAGCCCATTCAAGTAGATATCGACGCTTTAGGGTTGAATTTAGCAGAGCAAGGAGAAATCAGGGCATATGTAGAAGACGAAGATGGAAAAGTAAAATGGGAAAAACAGATAGTGACATTAAGAAAAGCAACAGAAGATGTTGTGAAAGAAATTAATAGCCTTATCCAACAAAAATCCGATCACGAATCTACTAAAGGAAAACGTCATATAGTATTGAGTACAAATGAAGATCCTTTTAGTCGTTACAACAATCTTGGTGGCCATGCTGACAAATTTTTTTTAAATGAGGAAGAAGCCAAAATGCTCTGGCTCAATCAGATTATTCAAGCCCTAATTGATAAAGGGCATATTTTCAAATTAGAAAAAGTCAATGGATATGGCTACTTTATTCAAGCTTAATTGCCTAATGTCTAATAAATTAGTGTTGGTAAATCTCTTTTGGAGTATGGTGACTTGTCACAGATGCATCAGGCTATCAAAGTAAACAAAAAAAACAGGATAGCAGGATCACTCGCTTCGCTCGTGGCAAGATAAACACAAAATAAAGGGTAAAAGGTGAAGGGTGAAGGGTAAAAAAATAGAATACAGTTTGTTTACCCTATCTTAAAGTTAAATTCTTTGTTTTTTTACTCTTTACCTTTTATTTTGTGTTTTATCCTGCGCGAGCGAAGCGAGCGATCCTGCCGGCAAAACCGATCCTGTTAAATTTTTGTTACTAATTCCTGGTGCCGAAGCCGATCCTGTTTATTTTGTTTTTTCCTGATCAGGTTTGGAAGCTGCCTGTTTGGATTGAATCTCCTGGGCGGTGAAAGTTGTGAGTCTAAGATCAAAATCCAGCTGTTTTTGCTCCTGGCAAGCTGGATCATCCTCTTTTTTATTTGTGCTGTATATAGGTTTTGGATAGCCCGGCATACAAATAAATCTCTCGATGGCTCCCTTTTCATTACTATTTTCATTTGTCGATAAACGCATCACACCTTTGCTCATGACGGAGCCTTTGGAAATAAATTTGACATCCACCATCCCCGGCTCATTGTGTGTTTTATTTTGATCATAAAACTCTATCAGATAGATATAGTCTAACCTTTTAGGTTTTTCTGTCACCACTTTGAGAAGTGGATCGTTTAAATTCCCATCGACCTCCAAGGACATCACATTGGATTTACCAGTTTCAGCTGCCTTGAAAATAACATGTGTGTCTGCATTCATAATGAGCATCAAATTCTGTGCTAGTCGAAGATAATCCACAACGAGCTCAACCTCTGTTTTAAAATGCTGCTCGCGCAGTGCCCTGTTGATATTAAATCCAATGACTCCTATCGAGAGAGCAAGCACAGAAATAACGATGAGCAACTCCAAAAGAGTGATAAAACGCTTTTTGCATATCGCGAAGCGTTTGGAGTGCGGCGGGAATCCGCCGCTTTGTGCATTCAACTTACTTTCGGAAAAGAGTGGCATTATTTTGTCTATACTCATCAAATCTGGATGAATGGACACGGATGATATTTCCTTCCGTAGTCACTTGGAAAGGTATGCCCCATCCGTCTTTAATTAAATCATCCGGATTTTTCACTAAGGGCGAGGCTTGAATGATTTTCATCCATTCGGAACTGATATGATCCATTAAACTTGGATCTTCCGCGACGCTTAAATTTAAAATTGTTTCTACCTTATCTATTGCTGCTTTGGTTTTGAAAGCTTTGCCCTCATCCAAACTTCCTCGGTAGTTATAGGTGATGACTCCGGCGATGAGTGCAATCAGAAACATTACGATCATAATTTCAATTAGAGTAATGCGCCTTTTTTTACATTGATAGAGTTTCATAATTCTCTCCAAATTATGTTACATTGTAAATGAACTAACATCTGTCAAGGGAAGCAAAATAGCTAACAATACCACACCGATGACGGTCCCCATGACAATTAAAATGACGGGCTGGGCTAAGGCCATTACCCGATCCAAAGATTTTTCAATCTCTCCTTCATACATATCAGCAACCTTATTAAACATCACGATAGCATTGCCTGATTCTTCGCCAACAGCGAGCATGCGTGGCACTAAATGGGGGATATAGCGAGAATGCATCAATTCGGAACTTAAGGAGCTTCCTTCTATAATTTTGGACTCTGCCCGCTTAACCTCTTCTTCTAACACAACGTTACGCATCACTTCACGAGAAATACGCAAGGAATCAATGATGGGTAATCCTCCTTGGAGCAATGTTCCCATTGTTCGACAAAAACGGGCCACGCATGTTTGAATAATCAGTGTTCTCACCAAAGGAACTTTAAGCATATAACGTTCCATCCAAAGTCTTCCATTTGAGCTACGCAAGAAGTACACAAGATAGGCTATAATAGCCACAAGCAGCGGTAAAAAAATCCACCAGTAGTTTCTAAAGCCGCGACTCATTCCAAGCACAAATTCAGTAAATCCATTCAATTGTCGATCTGCAAAGATACCTTCGATAGAAGGAACCACAAAGCCTAAAAGCATAAAAATGATTAGTAAAGAAAAAGAGGCTAAAATTCCAGGATAAATCATAGCGGTAATAATCTGCTTTTTTAATTTGGTTTGCTTTTGCAATAGTTGGCTCAGTTTGTCAAGGACAATATCGAGAGCTCCCACTGATTCGCCGGCAGTAACCATAGCGCGATAAAGTTTGTCAAAGCTATCGGGAAAGTTACTCATCGCCTGGGAAAGGGATTGGCCTGCCTTAATCTGTTCACAAAGGCTAAGAATCACACGATGGCAGGATTCACCTCGATATTGCTCTTCAAGTGCTATTAAACTTTCATAGAGGGGTATCCCCGCATTGAGTAGCTGAGACAGTTGCAAAGTAAATGCCAGAAGAGTGTCACCTTTAAGATTCTGTTTTTTTGAAATGCTAGTTCGCAAATTCAACGTTTTAACCATGGCGCCTTGACTGCGCAGCTTTTCTTTAGCCTCTTTTTCGCTTTGCGCTTCAATAAGACCTGAACGTTTTTTTCCTGCCATGTCAATGGCTTCATAATTATAAAGAGGCATACAAACGATTAACCCTCCTCAAATCCCCGTGTGGCCCGAAGAACCTCAGCGACTGTTGTGATGCCCTGTTTGACCAGAACACTCCCATGAGTCAGTAGGCTAACCATTCCTGAATCGAGAGCTATTTGACGCAACTCTACAGCATCCGGGCTTTTAACAATCTGCTTTTTGATCGCATTGTTAATGGTCATCAGTTCATAAATACCATGACGTCCCTTATAACCTGAGCCAAAACAGTTGGGGCAACCGGTGCCATGGTAGAGGCGTTGTTCCGGAAGATCTTCCTTTTTTAAGCCTAAGCTTATGATTTCCCTATCGGCAGGTGTGTAGTCAGTTTTGCAATCAGGGCAAATTCTACGCACAAGGCGTTGGGCAAGAACACCAATGATACAAGAGGACAATAGGTAAGGCTCCACTCCCATATCGACTAGTCGTGTAATAGCTGAAGGAGCATCATTGGTATGAAGTGTACTTAGGACTAAGTGACCTGTAAGAGAGGCTTGGATGGCAATTTCAGCAGTTTCTTTGTCGCGTATCTCACCAATCATAATAATGTCGGGATCCTGTCGGAGAATATGGCGTAGTCCTGTTGCAAAGTCCAGTTTAATTTTGGGGTGAACCCCAATCTGAGCAATGCCCTTAAGATTATATTCAACCGGGTCTTCTATTGTCATAATATTTGTTTCATCATTATACATTTCGCAGATTGCGCTATACAGAGTAGTCGTTTTTCCACTTCCTGTGGGTCCCGTAACTAAAATAATTCCCTCAGGAATTGAAATTAAGCGTTTAAATTCTTCGTAGCAGGTGGGCAACATCCCAATTTTATCCAATCCAAGGATGACATTTCCTTTATCGAGAATACGGAGGACAATGCGTTCTCCACCTGAGACCGGAACTGTACTGACACGAAAATCAATTTCGCGTCGTCCCATTTTTAATTTGATACGTCCATCTTGAGGAAGCCTATGTTCTGCTATATCCAGTTTAGACATCACCTTAATACGCGTGAGTAGCTGAGCCTGAAGATCGGGAGCAGGACTGTGGCGATTTTGAAGAACACCGTCAATACGATAACGGACGCGAAGACCATTCTCTGAGGGTTCAAAATGAATATCTGAAGCTCCTTGTTGTATGGCTTCTGTAATAATCAGGTTGATGACTTTAATAATGGGCGCTTGATGCTGGGTATCATCGAGAAGGTCGTAAACTTCAATTTCACCCTCGCCACGCTCATCCCCTTTTGTTAGATGCGCGAGCATCTGGGATGCCTCGCCATGTTCCAAATTATAACAATCATTGATGGCGGCCAGAATAGCATCTTTTGGACAATAAGCTGCTTTAACATGAGTATCGAGCATCAAACGCAATTCCTCTAATGCTTCCAGATGCAAAGGGTCGGCAATAGCAACTAGGACAATCCCCTTATCTTCTTGAATAGGAAGCACGATATTCTTTTTGGCAAATGCGTAAGGGATTTTCCTAATGAGTTCACGTGGAAGACGAAAAGAAGAGAGATCATTGTACACGGGCATGCCGAACTGAATCGCAAGATTGCGATTAGCGTCATTACTTTGACGATAGCTTTCATGTCCAGAGGGTTTTTTTTCTGCTTTATCTGCCATCGTATTCCTCTAAAAGAATGGGCCCACAACGTTCCGGCGGGCGTCCAAATAAAAGCTGCATCGTTCCGCGCAAAATGCGATCCCTTGCGGCATTTCTGGCCGCTTCAAGTGAACAGAGAAAATAGGGAACATCGCCTGGACGACGCGTAAGCTCAACAGTTCGATAAAATTCAAGTTCTTCTTTAGGATCCACAATAATCTTAGGCGTAATAAAGATAAACATTTCAACACTGTTATCTGACATGGTTGCGGTGCTAAACAATTTTCCTAAACCAGGTACTTCCCCTAGAAAAGGAATAGAATCCTTGGTGTCATCGGCTATCTTGCGTCTCAAGCCTCCAAGAATAACAGTTTGACCATCAGGAATTCTAACTTCGTTATTGATGACCCTACGCGTTACATCCGGCTGAGAGGGGTTGAGCCCACCATTGATGGTTTCGAAAACCAAATCGGTTTGAAGAGTGATGTAATCAATATTATCATGCAAGTCATCACAGTCTACTGAAAAATCATCCTCATTAGCCATATGAATAATGGGTGTGATATCAATTTTGATACCATAACGAGCGCGCGCAAAAGTGTTGTTAAGGGCTGTCGTATTGGTGACAGGAGTGATAATCACACCCGTGTTGACGGAAATTTCATCCTCTATGGCAATATGGGCTTCGGTTTGGTTAAGAGTTAATACCGAAGGACTCGCATTAATGGTAATATCTTCCTGCGCGATGAGAAATTGATAGACAGCATCGTAAGCGGGCATCATGCTTGTTCTTTTACGACTGATGAAAAAGGTAGTGATACCGCTACCATCGGGAACCAGTTTGTCAAAAAAAGGTTGAAAGAAATTCACATTGAAATCCAAGCCGGTCAAATTGACGTTAAGAGCGTCAGAACCAATTTTCAGTAAATTAAGACCTATGTTATCTTGGTTATTAATTCTTTTCTCAAAAAGTAAAACCTCTATCTGCACCATCTTTTTTGGTATATCGAGTTTGTTTATGAGCTCTTTTATCTTTGGAAGAATTTCAGCTTCAACCACCATGACGATAGCCCCTGTTTTGGGATCTACAATAAAATTGGTGCGACCGCGGTTAGGATCTGCTGTACGGTCGATTTCCTCACGAGGATCAGAATTGACGATGTAACGATCATCAAGGTAAAAACTCCCCTCAAATGCATTAAATTGAGGAAAAGGTTGGGCATTTATGCCGATTTCTTTTTGTTCATTGGAAATAGCGGGCAATTCTGGTGAAGGCGGTGGAAGTTCCCTTGCTTCGCCAGGGAGAGGCCCTAAGTTGGGATGTTCGCGAATCATCAGGTCATAAACTTTGACAAGAATATCTGCTAGTTCTAGAGGATCGGAATGGCGGGTCGTATACCAATAAATGATCTTTTCACGAGCCCCGCCCATATTGCCTTCGACTTCCATTATAATGCTTTCAGCCCTTCTGATTTCTTCTCGTGTACCAAAAAGAAAGAGAGCAGGCGTTAAGTTGTTAATAGGAATGATTCGTAATCCATTCGTTTCTATATCTCTACCTTCAGACATCGTTGGAGGCCTTGCCATGGCTGCCAATCGATCTAAACGTGAAGAGACTTTTTCATTTTTATCAGGAGCTTTTTCAAGCATTACAGGTGTTTCAGCCATTTGATCAAAAATAGCAGAAAGGATTTTGCCCATTTCCTCCGGATCAATCCGTCTTAATGGAATGACTTTATAATCCCTATCTCCACGATTATTGGATACGAAGTCATACAACTTTAAAAGTTCCTTAACGTCTAAAACGGGTGCGACGATCACAATATCCCTTCCAATCATTTGAAGAACCGTAGAATTGGGATTCACAAACTTATCTAAAAAATACCAAGTTCTTTTGACTTCGGCGGGTTCAGGGGACAGCATAAAAAGGACTCGGGCATCAGGGGGTAGTAACTCTAGATCGTCCCGTTTGTTAGTAATCATTTTTAAACCCGACTTATCCTGTTTTATGAGATAAAGTTGTCGCAGATAAGGATTAAGTTGTTTATAGCCGATTCCATTCTGGATCAGTATTAACTCGAGCATTTCATCCCAAGATGCTCGTGGAATAGGCAAGTTGGAATCCACACTTAGCTTCATCGCAGCTATCTCTGGTGTCAATAGATACACATAATTTTGCGAGCCATAATCAATTACAAGTTGGCCAATTGTGGTGTCAGGCTGATGCCAAAGTGCATATCCTTCTGCAGGAGCTGTTTCGGCAGATAATTGCTGCCATCCCTTTTCAAGATCCTCGATATGTTTACGCGTTTCATTGATTTCGTTTAAAAGTTCACGATAAGAAGATTCAGGAGCATGATTTTCATAGAGTTCGTCTACTTCGGCATAGAGAATTTGGAGATGATTTTGATACTCCTTTAGCTCCTTATTGACATCACCCAAAAATTTTTGCATATCTTGATTTAAGTCACTGCTACTTTTCCCAAAACTCGCTTTTTTTTCAGCAATCGTTTGAGCAAGTAATAGAGACGAACTGACTAGAGAAACAATAAAGAAAATAATTTTTAATTTATTAAATTTCATATTAGCTCATGGTTGCATAGCTTTTTCTTGTTCAAATTTTTTAGGCATAACTGTATTTGGCGCAGTAGGCATTGAAGATGGAAAATTTAATTCAGATGGATTTGGAAAACCTTCGGGCCTGTTAGGAGAGGGCTGCTGTTCTTGCTCTTTGTTATCTGCCTTTCTTCTACCAATTGGTGTAGGGGTAATAGGAATTTCCGCAGACTTGGATTCTGAACGGGAGGAATTATACAAGGTTCCCATAATATACTGTTGATCACCTTTGCGTTCAATGCCGTCAAAAACAAATAAGATACCTACAAGCTTTCTATTGATATAGTCATCAATTTCTTCGGGAGTATTCAATTTTTTCCATCCTGCCGGAGTTAATATTAACCAATCTTTTGGACTCAACAACATGCGTTCTTTATTGACTTCAAAAACAAATTGAGAGCGGGTTCTAGATCCCAAGAATCGAAAATTTTGAAGAACATTTTGTGGCGTCCAAGGCTCAGACGATTTGAGAAGATTTAAGGCTACTTTCGATTGTCCATTGAGATCCCACAACTCAAGTTGCATTAAACGCTCATCAATTTTTTTAATGACAAGTAAAGGATGACCCAAAGAATCCTTTCCCGGTTGAACAACTTTCCATCGATCGTTTTCCCAGATCATCACATCCCCTAGACCCACAAAAACAGAATAAACCCCTTCCCCTTCTCCGAAATCGATGCGTTGCTTACCCATTTCTTGATTGTATTCTTTTCCCCCATGGTTTTCGAGAAAGCGATCTACTCCATACCAGCGTGCTTTTTGACGAGCCAATAAACTTCCATCTACTCGGAATTTGCCAAGTTCCCAAGGGGCTCCTGTACGAACATATTCTCTTTGAGGAAGAACAAAATGGGCATGCGACCAGGGTTCTTGAATAAGCTGACCATTGTCATTTTTCATACTTGCTGTGACTGTGGCTTCCCGATCGGTTACTGACACTTGAATCCAGAGAGGCGTTTCTACATTGTTAGGACTAAAAATATACTGTGGAGGAGCCACCTCGCGATCGTAAAGTACATACATTTTTTCACCGGGTGTGACAGAAGTGACTGTTTTATTTCCCGTAAATGCAAAATGAAGCAAAGGTCTCTCATCCTTTGCATCAGGACGGTCATTCCTTCCGTAATAAATGAGATATTTTCTTAAATCAGGTAACTGCATAGTCATGGGCGAATATTTCAAGCCAAAAATCGAATCTCCTAAAGAATCATAAGCTTCAGTAGGTTGAGTAAAAGCGTTTTTGGGCAAAGTTCTTTTAACAGCAGTCAGTGTATTGAGAGGGATTTCGCTCGGCCTTGAGATCAGATAACCTACAGCAAAGAGCAATAAAAGAACAATCGCTACACAGATTGTACCGTTTGCATAAGTTAACCACTTTTTTTCCATATAGGTCGCAAGTTGGGTTTTATTATCAGAATGAAAAATTACCTACTTTATCGAGTATGTCAAAAATCCACCTTAAAATGCATGAAAAAAATCACAAATTTGCCCGGAATATCTTTAGAAGAAATAAAAGCCCTGAATTAAATTTAAAATTTTATCATAAGTCATTAACATTATGTGACTTATTTAAACATGCCTATGCTTATTTGTCAACTAGCACTTGAATCTACCTTAAAAATTGTTTTATAATGTATTTATATCCAAATACCATAAAGGGGGTACAATGACAAATGCACCTGATAACAAAGATCCTTTAAAAGTTGATAAACCTGAGGGACCTGAAGAACCTCATGAAAAAAAAGAGGGTAGAGAATTTGGTGGTTTATTTAATTTTGCTAGAACAAATACAAAAGATGCGATTGCTTATATCATCCTAATTATTGGTATCATTTTACTTTTCTTTGAACGTTTTTCTGGCGAACTTCTCATAGGCGTCATTTTTGGTCTCTATTTCTCTACAGAAATTCAGGGTTTGTTTAGAAATTTTAATGAATTCATTGAAGAGTTAGGGGCTGTGCGAGGGGTTGTCTTGGGTGTCACTATCCTTGCCCTGTTCATTTCTGCTCCAGGTGTTTTTATTGGCGCTGTTCTTGCTGTGATTATCAAGTACCTTTTTACAGCGGACAAAACGTGAAAAATCCCGTGCCCGACTAAATCCCCTGCCCGTGCCCGTGACCGATTAATATTGTTTCTCTAAACCCCTGCCCGTGCCCTTGCCCGATTAATATTGTTTCTCTAAACCCCTGTCCGTGCCCGACTAAATCCCTTTTCTCTTATCCCGAAAAAGTACTTCTACACAATTTATTTTTTTATTATATTCATTACACAAATTTCAAACAGGCTCCAGAGCATGACAAGTGAGATTATTACAGAAGAGAAACAGAGTATTTTTGATCATGAGAAGTTGAATGTATATCAAGTTGCTATCGAATTCGTGATCCTCGCTGATAAAGTGATAGAACTCTTACCTCGATGAAGAGCATATTTGAGTGATCAGCTACAACGCGCTGCTCTATCGATAGCATTGAATATTGCAGAGGGTGCGGGAGAATATGCAATGGATGAAAAAGCTCGATTTTATCGTATGGCTAAACGATCTGCGACAGAATGTGCAGGAGTCTTAGATGTATGTCAGGGTCTACAGCTAATAGAAGAAGAGCGATATACTAAAGGACGCGGGTTGCTAATCCGTATCGTATCAATGTTGATTAAGATGGCTCAGAAACAATATTAATCGGGCACGGGCAAGGGTTTAGAGAATGGCACACATTAAGATAACAAAAGGTTTAGATATACCTATTGAAGGAAAACCCGAAGGGCACGCAAAACCTTTTGTTCCCGGTGGGGAAGTGGCTCCGCTTCTTACACCTCATCTCATCGCACTCAACTTAAAATCTTTTCAAGATCTCAAGTTCAAACTTTTAATCAAACAGGATGAAGTTGTTAGATTAGGCCAACCTTTAGCAGAAGACAAATCCTGCCCAGGCAGAATGTTTGTTGCTCCCGCAGCGGGTTTAGTCAAAGAAATTCGTCGCGGATTTAAACGCAGCTTACTCGATATCATTATAGAAGTTGATCAAAAAGAGGAACAACATCAGGAATATCCGAAAGTTCGCATTGAGAATACTTCTCGAGAAGCTTTAATCGAAAGAATGAAGGAATGTGGAATTTTCTCACACATCTATGCGCGCCCCTTTCCAAGACTTGCGGACCCTCATAAACAGCCCCGATCCATCTTTGTCAAAGCTATTGAATCAGCTCCCTTTACTCCTCCTGCTGAAATGCAAGTGGATAGGCATGAAAAAGAATTTCAAACGGGGCTTGATGCACTAACAAAATTGACTGAGGGCCCTGTTCACCTCATTTATCGATCAGGCTCATCCTGTAAGTCTTTTACTGAAGCAAAAGGGGTCCAAAAGCATTCAGCGGAGGGGCCTCATCCGATAGGGAATGTTTCAGTTCATATTCAAGCGCTTGATCCAATCAAAACGTCTAATGATACCATCTGGACCATTCATGCTAACCATGTCGTTGCTTTGGGCCACCTTTTAGAGCATGGTCGACATTATAAAGATCGTGTCATCAGTATTGCAGGGCCGGGAATTTTACCCGATCGAACAGGTTATTATAAATCGCGCGAAGGTTACCCCATTAGTCCGCTTCTTGCAGGACGTATTCATAAAGGACCTCAGAGGTTTATTTCAGGAGATCCATTAACCGGGCACCAGATCTACGAGGAAGATTTTTTGGGATTTGAAGATTACGTATTTTGCGTGATTCCGGAAAATTATTCCCGTGAGTTTCTGCATTTTTTTCGTTTAGGAGTCAGTAAATACTCTTTCAGCAAAGCCTATTTGTCAGGCCATTTAAACAATGCAAAGCGCGAATATTATTTTACCACCAATCAACATGGTGAACATCGCGCCTTTATAGACTCGACTCTTTATGATGAAGTTCAGCCTTTAGCCGTACCTACCATGTTACTGGTGAAAGCTGTCATGGCGGAAGATTATGAACTTGCTCAATCGCTTGGCTTATTGGAAGTCGCAGGAGAAGATTTTGCTTTGCCCTCATTTGTTGATCCATCCAAAATGGAGATGAATGAAATTATTGAACAGGGGCTAAAGCGTTATTCGACCGAAGTGCTTAACTAAAGGTCGCAAGTTGGATTTTAATTTTTTCGGTGTCTTTTATTTTCCTGCTCTAAAGAAGCTTGTTCTTTTAAAGCTAATGCGCTCCACTCAATACCATCGTTCCGTAAAATGGTTAATTGAGAACCATATTTTTGTGCCTCATTGAGGTATAATTTTATGCTTTCATAAGCTAGGGTTCGAGACCCTGTTGCTTTTAATGTTAAACGATACTGAATTTGAGTTTTGTCATATAATGCTTGTGGGTAAGACACAGCAAGATTAGAGACTTTATTTAATAATTTTATTGCTAAGGTAGCATTTTCAACACGAATTCCTTTTTGACTGAGCTCTGGAACTAATTTGTCCGCTTCTTTAATAAAAAGCACTGCTAAAGAATCATGAATAGGAAGATTAGGCTTAAAATAGTTATTAATAGGACAATCATATTTACCCAGATTTAGGATAATAGCCTTCATTTTCTCTAGTTCTTTAGAATCGCTTGTCTTTGAAAATCTTATAAAAAATGCCTCTAGAGTTCCAAAACATTTTGGCCATGGGGAAAACTCCAACTTTAAATGCTTAAAATGCTCTAAATTATCTTTAGCTTTATGATAAGCTTCTATGGCCAAAAGAAAATCAAAACTATTTTTGGTAGAATTCTTGAACTTTTCTTCAAGGGAAGCTCGGTCTTTAGCATCACTAAGAAGATAAGTCTTAAAAAGAGTAATTAAACGGTTTTCTCTAGGAGAGTTGTTGTCTTGTTCTAAAAGGTATAGCTTGGACCGATATACTCGTAAAAGATAATTCGGTTTTAAATTCTTGTTTAAGGAAATTTTATTAATTAATTCACTAGCATCTTTAAAATTATTTTTTTGTATATAAATTTCTATAAGATTTAATTTTGCTACTACTATTAAATTGGTATCCCTATCTGAAGAAATAATTATTTCATTTAATAGTTTAATACTTTTCGAAAAGTCCTTATCACAGTCCTTAGTATGGGCTATATAAATTCTTGCAAGTTCATATTTTGCTTTATTAGAAACAGCAGCATCCATCGATTTTTCAATAATGTCATTTAACAAAGAGATTGACTCTGCGACGCAAGGTTCTAATCCATAATTACTTGATGTCAACATATAGGCAAGTGTAAACTTTGCATCAAAAGTATTCTCTACAGGGGCTTGGTCGATGACCTCTCTATATAACCTTGCTGATTCTTTCCAATCTTTTGGAATATCTTTGTTACCTAAACGTAGCATTTCGGCTTGATGAAAATTTGCTAGGATCCTAGTCTCTGTATCTGCAAGACAGTTGTTACTGACTTCTCCGAAATACTGCAGGGATATCTGCCAGTCTTTTTCAATACTATCCTCTTTATAATAGATAATCCCTAAGGCAAGTTTCGCTTTCGCAATAAGTTCTTCTGTTTTAGAAGAATCAACGATCTCGTAATATAGCTCTATAGCTCTTTGTGCATCATTTTCTTCTTTTACACTACGAAAGTAGAGAAGATCTGCTAAGAGATATTTTGCTTTCTCTATTATTTTTTTATCTGGGGTCGGATTAACTTGAACAATAAGATATTCTAATAGTTTTTTTGCGATCACTAAGTCATTTTCTTTTACCTTTTTTTCTGCTTCTTCCAAAGCTTGTTGAGGAAAATATTGAACATTATAATAATCATAATCAAAAAAACAATCTTGATTAAATAAGGAATTTACATTAACATCACCCACAATTTACCTATATTTGTTTGTTAATTTAGACATGCTAGATTTTTTTGTATAAAAAAGTAAAGAACAATCAATTTTAGATTACTTATTAGATACAAATTACATTTTTAACATTTGGGTGGCAGCTTGATAGGATTTAAACCCACTTGCGCCCTATGCAAGCGCCAGATGAATTTGTGATTTTTTTCTGGCTTTTATTTTTGACATACTTGACAAAAGTAGGCAAAAATTGGCCTTCGAAAGCCAGGAAATAAGCACATTTCTGGTGGCAGCTTGATAGGCAAGTTGGGTTTTAATTCTTTCGGTGTCTTTTATTATTCAACTCTATAGAAGCTTGTTGTTCAAAAGCTAATGCGCTCCAATCAAAGCCATTCTCCAATAAAGAATTTAATAGAGGACTATATTTTTGTGCCTCTTTGAGATTTGATTCTATGCTTTCATGATCTAGAATTCGAGATTCAGTTTCTTTTAATGTTAAACAATGCTGAATTTGAGTTTTATTATATAATGCTTGTGGATAAGATAAAGCAATAGTGGAGACTACATTTAATAATTTTATTGCTAACTTAGCATTTTCAACATTAATTTCTTTTTGACTGAACTCTGGAACTAATTTTTCCGCTCCTGTAATAAAAAGCTCTGCTAAAGTATTATGATCTCATAGTACAGGTCTATAGCTCTTTGTACATTATCTCCTTCTTTTGCACTACGAAAGTAGAGAAGATTTGCTAAGAGATATTTTGCTTTCTCAATTATTTTCTGATCTTGGGTTGGATTATTTTGAACAATAAGATCTTCTAATAATTTTTTTGCGATCACTAAATCATTTTCTTTTGTCTTTTTTTCTGCTCCGCCAATGTTTGTTCATGAATATATTGAAAATTATAATATTCAAAATTAGGATTAAAAAAATAATTTCCAACATTAGTCACAATTCACCTATATTTGTTTGTTATTACACATGGCTCACATATTTTTGCGAGCTTCTAGAGGAAAAGAATTCGAATCTGACCATTATAGGGCATAAGTTGCGTTTTAATTCTTTCGGAGTCTTTTATTTTTCTGCTCTAAAAAACCTTGTTCTTCTAAAGCTAATGCGTTCCAATCAACGCCATTCTCCTGTAAAGAATCTAATAGAGGCCTATATTTTTGTGCCTCTTTGAGGTTTGATTCTATACTTTCATAAGCTAGAATTCGAGACCCTTTTTCTTTTAACGTTAAACAATACTGAATTTGGGTTTTGTTATTTAGTGCATGTGGATAAGATACAGCAATATTAGAGACGTTATTTAACAATTTTATTGCTAACTTAGCATTTTCAACATTGATTTCTTTTTGACTGAGCTTTGGAACCAATCTGTCCGCTTCTATAATAAAAAGCTCTGCCAAATAATTATGAATAGGAAGATTTGTGTTAAAATAGTCATTAATAGGACAACCATATTTAACCAGATTTAGGATGATAGCCTTCATTTTCTCTAGTTCGTTAGAATCGCTTGTCATTGAAAATCTTATAAAAAATTCCTCCAGAGTTCCAAAACATTTTGGCCATACAGGTATCTCCAACTTTAAATGCACTAAATCATCTATAGCATGATGATAAGCTTCTATAGCCAAAAGAAAATCAAAACTATCTTTAGTAGAGGGAAAATTCTTGAGTTTTTCTTCAATAGAAGCTCTGTTATGAGTATCACTAAGAAGATAAATCTTAAAAAGAGTAATGAGCCTATCTTCTTTGGAAGAGTTGTTTTCAAGTTTTAAAAGATGCAGCTTAAACTGATATACTTGTAATAGATAACTTGTTTTTAAATTCTTATCTGAAGTAATTTCATTAATTAATTCACTAGCATCTTTAAAATTATTTTTTAATATATATGCTTCTATAAGAGTTACTTTGGTTACTGCCGTTAAATTGGAATCCTTATCTGAAGAAATAACTATTTCATTTAATAGTTCAATGCTTTTCGAAAAGTCATTATCCCAATCCTTAGCATAGGCTATATAAATTTTTGCAAGTTCATATTTTGCTTTGTTAGAAACAGCAACCTTGTTCGATTTTTCTTTAATGTCATTCAACAAAGAGACTGACTCTTTAATACAAGGTTCTAATCCATAATTACTTGATGTCAACATACGAGCAAGTATAAGCTTTGCCTCAAAAGTTTTTTCCTCAGGGGATTGGTTGATGACCTCTCTATATAGCCTTGCTGATTCTTGCCAATCTTTTGGAATACTTTCATTGCCTAAACGTAGCATTTCAGCTTGATGAAAATTCGCTAGGATTCTAGTCTCTGAATCTGCAAGATAATTGTTACTGACTTCTTGAAAAAATTGCATGGCTAGCAGCCAGTTTTGTTTAATACTCTTTTCTTTATAATAGATAAGTCCTAGGGTAAGTTTCGCTTTTGCAATAAGTTCTTCTGTTTTAGAAGAATCAACGATCTCATGGAGCAACTCTATAGCCCTCTGTATATTATTTCCTTCTTTTACACTACGAAAGTAGAGAAGATTTGCTAAGTGATATTTTGCTTTCTCAATTATTTTTTGATCTGGGGTTGGATTAACTTGAGCAATAAGATCTTCTAATAATTTCTTTGCAGACACCAAATTATTTTCGATTATCATTTTCTCTGCGTCTGCCAACGCTTGTTCAGGAAAATATTGAATACAATAATGATTAATATCAAAAAAATAATCTGTATTAAAAGAATCCGCATTAAACTCAACCATAATTTACCTATATTTATTTGTTAATTCAATTATTTCGCTGTCTTTTATTTTTCAGCCCTAAAAATTCTTGTTCGTCTAAAGCTAATGCTATCCACTCAGCGTTTTTCTTCTGTAAAATCTCTAATTGAGGACCATACCTTTGTGCCTCATTGAGGTTTGGAATTATACTATTATAAGCTAGAATTAGAGAATTCGTTTCTTTTAATATTAAATAATACATAGTTAGAGTTTTGTTATATAATGCTTTTGGATAATATAAAGAAATTTTAGAGACTTTATTTAACAATTTTATTGCTAACTTAGCATTTTCAACATTAATTTTTTTTCGATTGAATTCTGGAACTAATTTGTTCGCTTCTACAATAAAAAGCTCTGCTAGAGAATTATGAATAGGATTTATAGGGTCAATATAGTCATTAATAGGATAATCATATTTAACTAGATTTAGGATGATAGCCTTCATTTTCTCTAGTTCTTTAGAATCGCTCGTATTTGAAAATTCATTGAAAAAATTTTCTAGAGTTCCAAAACGATTTGGCCAAACGGGAATCTCTAGCGTAAAATGCTTTAAATCATCTATAGCTTGATAATAAGCTTCTATGGCAAACAGAAGATCAAATTTATTTTTAATAGAATTATCGAGCTCTTTTTCAACGGAAGCTCGGCCTTCAGCATCACTAAAAAGATAAATCTTAAAAAGAGTAATTAAGAAATCATCTTTGGAAGAATTATCAGGTTTTAAAAGATGTAGCTTAAATTGGTATGCTCGTAATATATATTTTGTTTTTAAGTCCTTATCTGAAGTAATTTCATTAATTAATTCACGTGCCATATTAAAATTATTTTTATTTATAAAAATTTCTATAAGAGATAATTTGGCTTCTGCCCTTAAATCTGAACCCCTGTCTGAAGAAATAATTATTTGCTTTAATAGTTCAGTACTTTTCGAAAGGTCATCATCCAAATCCAAAGCACAGGCTATATAAATTTTTGCAAGTTCATATTTTGCTTTGTTAGAAACAGCAACATCCTTCGATTTATCAATAACGTCCTTTAACAAAGAGATTGACTCTTTAATACAAGATTCTAATCCATAATTATTTGATGTCAGCATACAGGCTAGTGTAAACTTTGCATCAAAAGTTTTCTCTGCAGGTAATTGGGTAATGACCTCTCTATATAGTTTTGCTGATTCTTGCCAATTTTTTGGAATACTTTCATTGCCTAAACGTAGCATTTCGGCTTGATGAAAATTCGCTAGGATTCTAGTCTCTGTATCTGCAAGACAATTGTTATTGACTTCTTTGAAATAGCACATAGCTATATCCCAGTCGTTATCAATACTCTCCTCATTATAATAGATAATCCCTAGGGCAAGTTTCGCTTTTGTTACAAGTTCTTCTGATTTAGAAGAATTACTGATCTCATCATACAGCTCTAGAGCTCTTTGTGCATTAGTTCCTTCTTTTGCACTACGAAAGTAGAGAAGATCTGCTAAGAGATATTTTGCTTTCTCAATTATTTTCTGTTCTGGAATTGGATTAACTTGAACGATGAGATCTTCTAATAATTTTTTTGCTGACACCAAATCATTTTCACCTATCTTTTTTTCTGCATTTGCCAATGATTGTTCAGGAAAAAAATGAATATAATAATCAACAAAAGAATTATTAACATAAGAATTTATATCAACACTACCCATAATTTACCTATATTTGAATGTTAATTTAAATATTATATACTTTTTTATATTAAAAAGTAAAGAACAATTTATTTTTTGATATAAATTGGATACTGTGTATTCTCAGTGATCTCGGTGTGCTCAGTGTTGAATTATGCAACAAGGCCCATCTGAGTGCTTAACTAAAGATCATCAACTGTACTCATACGGAATTTTTTATTTTGTCGCTTTAAAGAAGGTAGCTCTTTTAAAGCTAATGTTTTCCACTTATTGCCTTGCTCAAGTAAAGATATGAATAGATTGCCATACTTTTGTGCCTCTTGAAGGTCTAATATTACACTGTTGTAAGCTTCTAGCTTAGATCCCGTCTCCTTAAGTCTTAAATGATACTTAATTAGAGTTTTGTTGTAAAAGGCTTGCGGAAATGCTGAAGCATATTTAGAGACTTCATTTAAAAATTTTATTGCTAACTTAGCATTTTCAACATTAATTTCTTTTTGACTGAGCTTTGGAACCAATTTGCCCGCTTCGATAATAAAAAGATTTGCTAAATAATTATGATTAGGAGGATTAGGGTTAAAATAGTTATTAATAGGACAATCATATTTAACCAGATCTACGATGATAGACTTCATTTTTTCTAGTTCCTTAGAATCGTTTGTCATTGAAAATTTTATAAAAAAATCCTCGAGAGTTCCAAAAGAATTTGGCCAAACAGGCACCTCTGAAATAAAATACCTAAAATCATTTACAGCTTGATAATAGGCTTGTATGGCTAAAAGAAAATCAAAGTTATTTTTAGTAAAGGGCGAATTATTGAGCTTTTCTTCAATGGAAACTCTGCCTTCAGCATCACTAAGAAGATAAATCTTAAAAAGAGTAGTTAAAAAGTCTTCTTTGGAAGAGTTTTCAGGTTTTAAAAGATACAGCTTGAACTGATATGCTTGTAATATATATTTTGTTTTTAAGTTCTTATCTGAAGTAATTTCATTAATTAATTCATCTGCACTTTTAAAATTATTCTGGATTATATAAATATCTATAAGAGATAACTTGGCCACTGCCATTAAATCTGAATCCCTATCTGAAGAAATAATTATTTCATTTAATAGTTGAATACTTTTCGAAAAGTCATCATCTAAATCCTTCTTAAAGGCTATATAAATTTTTGCAAGTTCATACTTTGCTTTGTTAGAAACAGCAACATCCTTCGATTTTCCAATAATGTCCTTTAACAAAGAGACTGATTCTTCAATGCAGGGTTCTAATCCATAATTACTTGATATCAACATACAGGCTAGTGTAAACTTTATATCAAAAGTTTTTTCTGCAGGGTATTGGTTGATGACTTCTCTATATAGTCTTGCTGATTCTTGCCAATTTTTTTGAATACTTTCATTGCCTAAACGTAGTATTTCGGCTTGATGAAAATTCGCAAGGATTCTAGTTTCTGGATCCGCAAGATAATTGTTACTGACTTCTTTGAAATAGTGCATGGATAACTGCCAGTCTTTTTCAATACTATCCTCTCTATAATAGATAATCCCTAGGGCAAGTTTCGCTTTTGTTACAAGTTCATCAGATTTAGAAGAATTACTGATCTCAGCATATAGCTCTATAGCTCTTTGTACATTATTTCCTTCTTTTACACTACAAAAGTAGAGAAGATCTGCTAAGAGATATTTTGCTTTCTCAATTATTTTTTGATCTTTGGTTGGATTAACTTGAACAATGATATCTTCTAATAATTTTTTTGCTGACACCAAATCATTTTCAATTATCTTTTTTTCTGCTTCTGCCAATATTTGTTCAGGAATATATTGAAAACCATAATAATCAAAATTAAAAAAATGATCTTGATTAACAAAAGAATTTACATCAACACTACCCATAATTTACCTATATTTGTTAATTTGCAAATTATATACTTTTTTATATTAAAATGTAAAGAATAATTTATTTTAGATTACTTATTCGATACAAATTGGATACTGTGAATTTAATAAATTTTGTTCCTGGATAGCAAATGTTCTCCATTCCTGCGCTTCACGCAGTATAGAATATAATTGAGAACCAAACATTTGTGCTTTTTCAATGTCTGGTATTACGATATTGTAAGCATTTATTCGAGATTTCGTCTGTTTTAGTTCTAAATGATACTTAATTTGAATTAAATCATTCAATGCTTTAGAGATATATACTGCAAAAATTGATACATTACTTAACAACTTTATGGCAAACTCAGCATTTTCAACATTAATCTCTTTTTGACTGAACTTTGGAACTAATTTGTTCGCTTCTGTAATAAAAAATTCTGCTAAAATATCCTGAATGGGAAGTGTAGGATCAATATAGTCATTAATGGGACAATCATGTTTAACTAGATGCAGGATGATTGCCTTCATTTTCTCTAGCTCCTCAGCATTTTTTGTCATAGAAAATCCAATAAAAAAATTTTTTAAGCTTCCAAAACAATTTGGCCATAAAGAACTCTCTAGTGGAAATTGCTTAAAATCATCTATGGCTTGATAATAAGTTTCTATGGCTAAAAGAAAATCAACGTTATTTTTAGTAAAGGGAGAATTATTGAATTTTTCTTCTATAAAAGCACGGCCTTCAGCATCACTAAGAAGATAAACTTTAAATAGAGTATTAAAAAAAGTTTCTTGGGAACAGTTTTCAGGTTTTAAAAGCTGTAGCTTATATTGATATGCTTGTAATATATAGCTTATTTTTAATTTTTTGTTTGAAGTAAAATCACTGATTAATTCATATGCACTTTTAAAATTATTTTGGAATATATAAAGCTCTATAAGAGAAAATTTGGCTACTGCTATTAAATCGAGATCCCTATCTGAAGAAATAATTATTTCATTTAATAGTTTAGTACTTTTCGAAAAGTCATTATCCAGATCCTTCTTAAAGGCCATATAAATTTTTGCAAGTTCATATTTTGCTTTATTAGAAAGAGTAACATCTCTCGATTTCTCTATAATGTCATTAAACAAAGAGACTGACTCTTCAATGCAGGGTTCTATTCCATAATTACTTGATGTCAACATACAGGCAAGTGTAAACTTTATATCAAAAGTTTTTTCTGGGGATTGGTTGATAACCTCTCTATATAGCCTTGCTGATTCTTTCCAATTTTTTGGAATACTTTCGTTACCTAAACGTAGCATTTCGGCTTGATGAAAATTCGCTAGGATTCTAATCTCTGAATCTGCAAGAAAATTGTTACCGATTTCTCTGAAGTAGTACATGGCTGACTGCCAATCATGTTCGGTACTACTTTCCTTGTAAAAGATAATTCCTAAAGCAAGTTTCGCTTTTGTTACAAGTTCTTCTGTTTTGGAATAATCAACGATCTCATAATATAAATCTGTAGCTCTTTTTACATTATTTCCTTCTTTTGCACTACGAAAGTAGAGAAGATCTGCTAAGAGATATTTTGCTTTCTCAATTATTTTCTGATCTGGGATTGGATTAACTTGAACAATGATATCTTCTAATACTTTATTTGCAGCCTCAAAATGATTTTCATTTATTAAATTTTCTGCTTCTACCAATGTTTGTTCATGAAAATATTGCATACTATAACAATCTTGATCAAAAATATAACCTATATTAATAGGATTCATAATACACCTCTAATTTTTATTCAAAAGTATAGTATTTTTTATATTAAATAGTAAATAACTATTTTTTAATTACTATATTATCAAAATAAAAATTATTTGAATGCCATTTAAATCACAATTTATTGAGCTCACCTCTTATTCAATCTTTTGATTTTTTAATTACCCAAATAATCCCTTTATGTTACTATTCTTCAAAAATTAAAGAGGTATTTCTGTATGTGGCTGGAAAAAAAATTTAATTCTTTAGATGAAGCCAGAAAAATTTATCCTCAATTAGCTCCTGATAATCAAAAAAAGTCCGTAAAAATAAAGGGAGATAAAACCTATGTTTATTATGGAAGAATAAGCGAAAAACATGGGCTTTCTTGGAGAATCAACCAATTACTTCAATTTATGGGGGCCGCACTTTTTATTCCTTTAGGATGCTGTATAAAATCCTATCGCGATTTCCTTTCTCGCAAATTCGATGAAATAAAAAACCCTAAGGAAATCATCGATTGCTACATTTTGGAACAATTTCAAAAAAATCATCCTAAAGATCCAGAAATTCCCCATCTCCCTATTCAACCGGAAAATAAGCCTGAAGTAGAAAAGAATGTGATTCCGAAACCGGAACCGAAGATAAATCCTGCTGCACCAGATGAAAAAAAGATCAACCAAGATAAGGATGAGGAGCATAAAAATAAGGCACCTATCCAACCCGAAAATAGGCCTGAAATTCAACCCATTGAAATCATTAAGCCTATTGAAGTGCAACCGATTGAAGAAAATAAACCAAAAGAAGAACCTGCCATTAATCCTCCCGTAGAAGTCAAGCCCATTCTAGAACCTAAACCAGCACTACAGCAAGAAACTTTAGATGAGAGATATCAGCAGATATATAAGCTTATGAACAGCACCATTGCCGCTAAGCCTGAAGTTAATGAGAAAATTGAGAAGACTGTCATCGAATTTTTTCCTTCATTATCAGATGAAGAATTTCAAGAACTGGTTCCAAAATTTTTAAAAGATCGATATCAGGAATTGGAGGATGTGGCAAAATGTAAAGCCGGCATTCTTAGGTTTTCCCAAGCTTATCATCAGGTTCGCATAAAAACACTGGAAGTCATCATAGATAGAGTTGTCAAAAACCCCAAAAGTGTGGGTATCCAGTCTATATCTCAGCTTCTTTATCTTGCTAGTTATAACAACATGAAATCTTTTCTTTCGGAAATACCTTTAGAAATGATCAATGACTTAGTGAAAAATTATGCAAAATCTTTCTCTGAACCTATTGTAAAAGAGCACAAAATAAATTCATGTCATCTTTTTCAGTTCTGTGAAAAAATAGAAAATGCTCAACAAAAAAAACAACTTGTTATTAATGAAATAGTCCAAGCTTTAGAACCTGATGAAATTCTACTCATTCTTGATCAGGTTAAAGATCCCATAGATAATTATAAAAAAATATATTTTACCATGCTTTCTGCACTGCAGAACGTGCAAGATCCGGCTGTACAAATAAAATTAAATAACCTTTTTCAAGATGTTAAAGATCAATATCAGAAAAAGCAGATTAATTTTCAAAAGTACGAAAAAATCTTAAATGAAATTTTTGCTCAGGCAGTGTCTTTTGACCAACTCTATTATCTTATAAAATATTGCTCCGAAAACAATATTGTAATTGGAAAGGAAGTTTTTAAGGTTATATATGAGAAAAATTGGATAAATGCCTTCATTAAGAAAAATGATTTTGCATTGATTAAGGAGTGCCTTAAGCCCTGTTTAGATGAACAAATTTATTTAGCCTTAAAAGAAGAGCTTGGAAAAGAAATTAAATATGGTCAATTTTATGCAGATCTTGATGAACCTCTGCAAGAACGAATGGATATTGTTACTGTAATGGGCTTTATCTGCCCACTTGGAATTGATTTGAACACACGCATTATTAATCATAATGATCATCCAATTAATGTGACTATTTATAAAGTGATAAGTGAAGATGGGAAACGCGTTTTTGAATTAAAGACTGAGGATTATGTTAAATTAGGAGAAATCTCCTTCGAGCGTAAACCTGACCATCTATTTATTACTGATTTTAAACTTGAAGCATTTCTGAAAATGGATGGAAAAGAAGCTTACAATAATGTAGCACAGGCATTACATGAGATTGCCGTTCGACAAAGTTTTGAAATGGGTTTATATGGTCATGTTGCTATAGATGCCACTAAGGATTTGGAACTATCACACTTTCTTAGTGGATATCACTACCAAGATAACTTAGCTTTTACCTGTCCTCAAATGGCAGATAAATTAAAAGATTTAATTACCGATTATTTTGAGGCTTTCAAAGGGAATCAGCCTACCGAAGAAATTCTTAAGCAGATTGAACAACTTGAAAAGAACCTTCGAGCCAATGATCAAAAAAATGAATCAGAAATGCATTTGTCTATGAGTTTTAAGGTAATTAGAGCCAAGGCTAAAAAAGTATTGAAAGCTGAGCCAGCTAACATGAAGGAAGTTTTAGTATATGGTGTCTACTTCGATAAGAATAATTACATGAAAAAAGTTTTAACTAATTATCCTTTACACCACAAAAAGCTAGGACCTTTGCTCGTGGAATTAGAACATGCCGTGGATCATTTTGATGATACAGAACAAATTCTTAAAAAGATTGAAGCCATCAAAAATGAGGGCGACGAACAGATACAAAAGATCTTTGAAAAGGGAGAAAAACTTGCTCAAGATGAAGATAACCCCGATTTGGAAGCCATAGCTTATCATTTAGCCCAGTATAAACCAAAAAGTTTTGAAGGAAGAATGTATCTGCCCGATGAATCTATCAAGAACTGGATAAAAATTATAAAACAAAAAAAGTAAATATTTGGAATTAGTGACTTTAGTGGCATCATGCTATTGCCCATAAGTTACAAGATCGAGCTTTCATATACCGCGAAGCGGTAAATAGCAGCGTAAGCTGCTTACAGATATTAGACGTAGGTGACGAAGGAACCTACGGTCTTATTAGAAACATA
Organism: uncultured Parachlamydiaceae bacterium; assembly: GCA_963833865.1. Lineage (GTDB taxonomy): Bacteria > Chlamydiota > Chlamydiia > Chlamydiales > Parachlamydiaceae > Neochlamydia. Next base: position 907,108 of record CAWHZN010000011.1, read on the forward strand.
TAGAACCAGGAACTGCTAACACTTTTCTGCAGCCATTTCCTAGCTGAAAATTGTTTTCATGCATAACCGAGGGTTCGCTGCGCTCACCCACGTCTAACATCTGTAAGCAGCTTGCGCTGCTATTTACCGCTTCGCGGTCAAAGTGTAAACAATGTTATAGGAATACGGTATGCTAGTTGAAAAAAAATTTAATTCTTTAGAAGATGCAAAAAAGATTTATCCACAATTGGCTGCCGATAACAATAGAAAATATGTCTTTGGAATTGATGATAAAATCTATAATTACTATGGCAAAATCACTGAAAAGCAAAGCCTATGTTGGCGCATCAGCAGATTATTTCAATTTATCCTCGCCTCATTCATTCTTCCCTTAGGATGCTGTATAGAATCCTATCGTGATTTTCTTTCTCGCAAATTTAACGAAATAAAACATCCTATTAAAACAGTAGAATGCTTTATTTTAAAGGAACCTGAAATTGCGCCAAAACAAGCACAGATAGTCCAACCTGAAGAAAAAATGATTCAAGATATGTTTGCACTTTTAAAGGATCCCCCTCAACTGCCCGTGCCTATAAATATACCTAAACACATAGTCATTGAAAATCCAAAAAATCCTGAGTTCCCCGATGAGTTTGCACCTTTTAAGGAGCCTCCTCAACTTCCTGCGCCTAAAAATCCTCCCCAGCCCGAAGTCATTGAAAAGCCAAAAGAAGCACCTGATATTAATCCTCCCGTAGAAATCAAGCCAATTCTAGAGCCTAAACCAGCACCAAAGCAAGAAACTTTAGATAAGAGATACAAGCAGATTAATAGGCTTATGAATAGCATCAATCCCAATAAGCCTGAAGTTAATGAGAAAATTGAGAAGACTGTCACCGAATTTTTTCAGGCTTTATCAGATGAAGAATTTCAAGAACTGGTTCCAAAATTTTTAAAAGATCGATATCAGGAATTGTGGGCAAAAATTAAAGGGGGCATTAAGTTTTGCCAAGCTTATGAACAGGTTCGTATAAAAACACTTGAAGTCATCCTAGATAGAGTTGTTAAAAACCCCAAAAGTATGGGTATCCAGTCCATATCTCAGCTTCTTTATCTTGCTAGTTATAACAACATGAAATCTTTTATTTCGGAAATTCCTTTAGAAATGATTAATGACCTAGTAAAAAATTACTCAAAATCTTTCTCTGAAGAAATGGTCAAAGAAAACAAAATAAATTCAAGTCATCTTTTTCACTTTTGTGAAACAATAGAAGATGTTCAACAAAAACAACTTGTTATTAATGAAATAGTTCAAGCTTTAGAACCCGATGAAATTCTCCTCATTCTTGATCAGATTAAAGACCCCATAGATAATTATAAAGAAATGTGTATTGTCATGCTTTCTGCCTTGCAGAATGTCCAAGAGCAGGCTGTACAAATAAAATTAAATACCATCATTCAAGATGTTAGAGATCAATATGAAAAAAAACATATAGTTTATCTAACCTATGATGGAATTATGAATGAAATCTTTGCTAAATCGGAATCCTTTGAGCAGTTCTATCATATTATAAGATATGTTACCGAAAATGGTATTCCTTATGGAGCTATAGCCTTGAAAGCTATATATGAGAAAAATTGGATAAATGCACTCATTAATAAAAATGATTATGGTTTTATCAACAAATGTCTTGAGCATTGTTTTGATCCCAAAATTTATCTCGCGTTAAAAAATGAAATGATAAAAGAAGAAAATAAAATGGATCAGTATCATGCAGATTTTTTTGGACGTGTCAGAGAACGATTGGATATTGTTAACGAAAAAGGCTTTATGCGTCCCATCGAAATTAATTTGAACACTTCCGTTACTAGTCATGATGGTCATCCCATAGGCGTGACTATTTACAAAACGCTTAGGAAAAGAACTGGCTTTCAAATTTATGAATTAAGAACAGACGATGATGTTAAGTTAGGAGAAATATCTCTAAAGTCCACTAAATATGGCCTATTTATTCCCCATTTTCAACTAGAAGCATTTCAAAAAGTTAACGGAAAAGTAGCTTACAACAATATTGTTCAAGCATTGCATGAGTTTGCCGTTCGACAAAGTTTTGAAATGGGTCTGCAAGGCCATGTTGCTATAGATGCAACTGCGAATTTGACATCATTACACTTTCTTAGTGGATATCACTATCAAGATAATTTGGCTTTTACCTGTTATCTAATAGCAGATGAATTAAAAGATTTAATTATTGAATATTTTGACGTTCCAAATGGGAAACGGCCCCTCAAAGAAATTCTTGAGCAGATTGAACAACTTGAAAAGAACCTCGAAGCCAATTATAGAAAAAATAATTCAGAAATGAATATGGCCATCAGTTTTAATATGATTAGAAAAAAAGCCAGAAAAGTATTGGGGGCAGATCCAGTAGACATAAAAGAAGTGCTGGAAAACGGCGTTTACTTCGATAAGAATAGCTACATGAAAAAAGTTTTAGCTAATTATCCTTTGCACCACAAAAAGCTGGGTCCATTACTCGTGGAATTAGAACATGCAGTGGATCATTATGAGGATACAGACCAAATCCTTAAAAAAATTGAAGACCTCAAAAATGAGGGCGACGAACAGATACAAAAAATCTTGGAAAAGGGAAAAAAACTTGCTAATAAACATCAGAAAAATCCTGATTTGGAAAACATCGCTTATTACTTAGCCAGGTATAAACCAAAAAGTTTCGGAGGAAGAATGTATCTGCCCGATGAATCTATTGAGAAATGGAAAAACATTATAGAACAAAAAAAGTAAATATATAGTTTGCTTGATTTGTGATACTATTACTCATAAATCACAAGATCGAGCTTTCATATACCGCGAAGCGGTAATTAGCAGCGTAAGCTGCTTACAGATGTTAGACGTAGGCGACTGAGCAAAGCGAAGGAACCTACGGTCTTTTTAGAACACATATAGAACCAGGAACTGGTGACACTTTTCTGCAGCCGGTTCCTGGCTGAAAATTGTTTTCATGCAGTACCGTGGGTTCGCTACGCTCACCCACGTCTAGTATCTGTAAGCAGCTTGCGCTGCAATTTACCGCTTCGCGGTCAGAATGAAAAAAAACAATGTTATAGGAAGGGTATGCTTGTAGAAAAAAAATTTAATTCTTTAGAAGATGCAAAAAAGATTTATCCTCAATTGGCTGCCGATAACAATAGAAAACATGTTTTAGGAGTTGATGATAAAATTTATTTCTACTATGGCAAAATCTCTGAAAAGCAAAGTCTATGTTGGCGCATCAGCAGGCTATTTCAACTTATTCTCGCGTCATTCATCCTTCCCTTAGGCTGCTGTATAAAACCCTATCGTGATTTTCTTTCTCGCAAAATTAACGAAATAAAACATCCTGTTAAAACAGTAGAATGCTTTATTTTAAAGGAACCGGAGATTGCACCAAAACAAGATCAGGTAAACGAACCTAAAAAGAAAATGATCCAAGATAAAGTTGCGCTTTTAGATGATCCTCAACTGCTTTTAGATCCCAAGCCACTTCCAGAGCCTAAACCAGCACCAAAGCAAGAAACTTTAGAAGAGGGATATCATCAGATACAAGAGCAGGAAATTACACCAAAACAAGATCAGGTAAACAAACGTGAAAAGGAAATGATCCAAGATAAGGTTGCTCTTTTAGATGATCCTCAACTACCCGTGCCTGTAGATCTTTCTAAACCCATAGACATTGAAATACCAAAAGAAGCGGATGGAGTTATTCCTTCCTTAGAGCCCAAGCCAATTTTAGAAGCTAAACCAGCACCAAAGCAAGAAACTTTAGAAGAGAGAGATCATCAGATACAAGAGCAGGAAATTGCGCCAAAACAAGATCGGATAAAGATGTTCGAAGATGAGGCTGCTCTTTTAGATGATCCGCAACTGCCCGTGCCTATAGATAATCTATCTAAACTCAGGGAAATACCAAAAGAAGCAGATACAGTTATTTCTCTTTTAGATCCCAAGCCAATTCTCGAGCCTAAACCAGTACCAAAACAAGAAACTTTAGAAGAGAGATACCATCAGATACAAGAGCTTATGAATGTCGTTTCTGATAAGCCTGAATTTAATGCGGAAAATCAGAAAATCATCACCAAATTTTTTCAAGCTTTAGAACCCGATGAAATTCTACTCATTCTTCAGCAGGTTAAGGACCCCATAGATCTTAATAAACTGTGCATTACCATGCTTTCCACATTACAGAATGTCCAAGATCCAACTGTGCAACTAAAATTAACTACCATTCTTCGATATGTTAGAGATAAATATGCGAAAAAAAAGCAAATTGAGTTTAAAGATTATGACAAAATCTTAAATGTAGTCTTTGACAAAATGGAATCTTTTGAGCAACTTTATCATTTTACAAAATATATTACAGAGAAAGGTTTAGTGTTTGGCGATAAAGTCCTTCAGATAATATATAAGAAAAATTGGATCAATGCATTCATTAATAAAAATGATTTTGCATCGATTAAAGAGTGCCTTAAAGTATGTGTGGATCACAAAATTTATTTTGCCTTAAAAAATGAACTTGTAAAGGAAAATAAGTATGATGAATTTGTGGCTAATCTTGATAGAACCGGCAAAGACCGACTGGATATCGTTACCGAGAAAGGCTTTATGGGTCCTCTTAGAATTGATTTAAATACTTCCATCATTGATCACAATGATCAGCCAATCAACGTAATTATTTACAAAACAATTAGAGAAAAAGATGGAAATCAAATTTATGAATTAAGAACAGATGATGATGTTAAGTTAGGAGAAGTATCTCTAAAGTCCACTAAAAATGGCCTACTTATTCCCCATTATCAACTAGAAGCATTTCAAAAAGTTAAGGAAAAAGTAACTTACACCAATGTTGTTCAAGCATTGCATGAGTTTGCCGTTCGACAGAGTTTTGAAATGGGTCTGCAAGGCCATGTTGCTATATATGCAACTGCGGATTTGGCCTCATTACACTTTCTTAGTGGATATCACTTTCAAGATAGCCTAGCTTTTACAACCTGGATAATAGAGAGTGAACCGGCATTAAAAAATCTAATTATTCGATATTTCGAAGCTTTAAATAAAAAAGAATCCACAGAACAAATCCTTCATCAAATTAAACAATTTGAAAAGAATGTCAAAAATCCAATGAATAATTCAGAAACGAATATAAACAGAGCTTTTAGGGATATTAGAGCTAAAGCAAAAAAAAATTTGAAGGTAAAACCAAAAGATATGCAAGAAGTTCTAGAGCATGGAGTCTACTTTGATAAGAACAGTTACATGAAAAAAGTGTTAACTAATTATCCTTTACATCACAAAAAGCTAAGGCCATTACTCCTGGAATTAGAATATGCCAGGGCTCAGAAGCAAGACACAAAAGACATTCTTCAAAAAATTGAAAATCTCAAAAATGAGGGCGACGACCAAATACAAAAAATCCTTGAAAAGGGAAAAAAACTTGCTGAAAAAAATACAAAGAACCCCAATTTGGAATGCATCGCTCATTATTTAGCGCAGTATAAACCAAAAAAATTCGAAGGAAGAATGTATCTTCCCGATGAATCTATCGAGAAGTGGAAAAAAATTATAGAACAAAAAAAATAAATATGTTGAGTTCGTGACCTCCAATATTAAGGAAAAGGTATGTTAGTAGAAAAAAAATTTAATTCTTTAGATGAAGCAAAAAAGATTTATCCTCAATTAGTGCAGGATAACAATAAAAAAAAGGTCCTAGGAGCTGATGATAAAATCTATATCTACTATGGCAAAATCACTGAAAAACAAAGTCTAGGATGGCGCATCAGCAGTCTATTTCAACTTATTCTAGCATCATCTATTCTCCCTCTAAGATGCTGTTTAAAACCCTACCGTGATTTTCTTTCTCGCAAATTTAACGAAGTAAAACATCCTATTAAAACATTAGAATGCTTTATTTTAAAGGAACCGGAAATTGCACCAAAACAGGCTCAGGTAATCCAACCTGAAGAACAGATGATCCATGATGTGTTTGCTCTTTTAAAGGCTCCTCCTCAACGTCCTTAGCATTACCCATTTTTTTCATAAAATTAATTTGTCATAAGGCGAACACCTTCCATTATTCCTAAAAACCTACTCATACCCCACCACAAACTTAAAATACCTGGCATTCCATCGCTTTTTCTATTTTGATGACCGCCTAATCTTCCTATTGCTAGAGCTACACATTTGACTGTTTTCAGATCTCTTTTTAAGTATTTCCCAAGCACCCTAAGCTCTAATTCATCTAAGCCACTTTCCTTAGCTGGAGCTTCGGGATTCATCCGTAAACGCTCTTTTAAATCTAAGATTCGTAAACCTACTATGCTCATTATGGATATGGCCGCAAATATCGCATGAGCTGTCTCGAGTTGTAAATTTTCTGCTTTTAATCCTGTTTTTAATATCTTATGATAAATTTCAATCGTCCAGCGGAGACTGTAATATTGTACTATTTTAATTGCATCTTCAAGCGAATTAATTTCTAAATCCGTATATAAAAACCATTCTATTTTCTCTCCATTTACAGTCTCCCCCCACACATGCACCACTGTTTCTTCTAAACATGAAAGTTTGACTCTTGGTCTTTCTGGAGCTCTTAAAATAACTTTCTGCCAATTAAAATTAAGTTTGATGGTTTTGCTTTTCGTTCCATCTTTTACTCTCTTTTCAATTTGTGTTTGCCCCATGCTTTTGAGATTAGTCATTAAAGACTTAATTTGAAAACCTTCTGACAAAACTACTCTATCATGTTTTAGCCTAATTATATGGCTGCAACCATACTCTTTTGTCTCTGTTAAAACTTCATATATATCAGCTGCCCTATCACAAACTCGTATAACTTTTGATTTTGCAGGCAATCCCTTTTCTTTAACTATATTTCTCCATAGATCTGTTTCAATTACATCTTCTGTTCGTCCTCTTCTTTTTCTTTCCTCTCTTACGGGCGGTCGAACATAATATTGTTGAAATGGAAGGCCTAAAACCTCTAATCCTCCATTATGCTTAATACCTAGTGCTAAAGTAGAATGAAGAATGAATCCCTGGTCACAAGCTCTTCCAGAGCCAATAGGTCCTAATCCCTCTATAGGGGCTTTATGATTCCACTCAAATTCCGAAGAATCTTCAATTGCTAGAATATCCCCAGACCAGTTTTCTATATTTTGAAACGCTATTTTTCTGTGAGGATTCTGAATACTTGCTGGTGTCATAACCGGTTGTTTGAGAAGGGTGTATGTTGCCTTTGTATCATACCAGTTATCAAAAAGGCGTGCAAGGCTGGTTCCCTTTGCTTCCGCAAGTCTAGTTGCAATTCTTACAAGTCTATTTACTTTTTTCTTATTAAAGAGAAGAGCATTTCCAAAATTCTTTGTAGCCCATTCCTGAGTATTAGTGTAATTCATTTAAAGAGCTCCTTTTATTGTTAAAAGGAAGCTCTTATAGCAAAAATTTTAAAATAATGGGTAATGCTAAGCCTCAACGTCCCCTACCCATAAATCCACCTAAACTTGAAAAAAGGCCGCAAGTACAGCCGAAAGTTAATCCTCCTAAACCTGATGAAAAGCCTATTGAAAAACCCAAAGTTGATCCCATTTTGGATCAAAAACCTGAACAAGTTGTAATTCCTACACCACCGGAGAGCATCGCAATTTTTAAAGACAATATTAAAGACATTCAACAAAGATTTCAGAAGAAATTTAATCTACCGCCACTTGATGCTGAAGAACAGACGGGGTGTTTGAATTTTTTCAATGCATTATCTTACGAGGAATTTAAACTCGTCGCACCGGATCATATCAAAAGTCGCTATGATGAATTGCAAGCCAATGAAATCATTAAACTGAATGATCAAGAAAAAGAAATACGGCAAAAAATTATTCAAATATTCATAGATAAAGTAGAAAAAAATCCACAAGTATTAAATGAAACAAGTCTTAGTCAACTATTTTTTATAGCCAGTTATTATCAATTGAATCATTCTATTATGGAAAAAATACCACTTGATATGCTTCCGGATCTCTTCTTAGAAATTAAAAAGCAATTGGAAAGTAAGGAAATAGATTTAAAAAATTATGAACAGTTTTGGATTGAGTTTTTTGAAAAATGTGAAGATATCAAGCGTTTCGTTCACATCATGTACTGTTTTTTCAATGAGAAAAAAGTTTTAAAGGACTTTGCCCTTATGACCCTATATAAAAAGGATAAAATTAATGAATTTGCTCAATCTGCTGATATCTTCTTAATAAAAGAATATCTGAATCACTGTGATGATCATAAGATTTATTTTGCATTGAAAGAGTCCCTCATCAAAGAAAACAGATATGATTCTGTATTCGTCATCTTAGATGATTTACCCAAAAAACGTATGGAAGTAGTCGCCAAAAATGGTTTTCAATTCCCTCCAACTCCCCTAGATATCAAATTTCATACTCAGATTACCGACAAAGAGGGTAATCTAATCCATGTTACTATGTATGACACCCATGAACTTGTAGGCAATAGTCACCGTTATGAGTTGAAAAATGAGAATAATGAGAAAATTGGTTGGCTCTATCTTGAAACTCAAGAAGGATATTTGCTCATCCATAGTATTGAAACCCCATTAGAAAAAGAGGGGGAACAGGTGCACAACAATATCGACGAAGCCCTGCTTGAGTTTGCCTTACGTGAAAGTTTTAAACGCAATCTTCAGGGTCATGTTCGTATAAAAGATCCTGCTGATAAAGATGACTTTCTTTTCCTTTATGGCTACCGCTATGTAGATCACTTAGAGCCTAACTACGGCGCCATCGATAAAGAATTTCTCAAGGCCATTGAAGACTATTTCGAAGCCAAAAATAATCAAAAACCTATCGACGAAATAATTGCCCAAATCGAACAATTTGAAAAAAAAGAGGATCTTTATTTCACAATAAAACCTAATTTTAAATTAATTTATCAAGCTGCAAAAAATGCCCTTAAAAGGGATCCTAAAGATATGAAAGAAATTTTAGATTATGGGGTTTATATCGATAAAAATGGGTATCTGGAAGAAGCTATAGCTTCAGACCCCTTTCGTCATCAAGCCTTGGGTTCATTGATCAAAGAATATAAACAACTTAAAGAAAATGAGCACAAGGTAAATCTTGCCGAAGAAGAAGAAGTTAAACAACATTTTGAAAAAAAGCGTCAAATTCTTCAACAATTCAAAGATCTCAAAGAAATTCCCAGATTAAATGAAGAAGAAAATAAACAGCTTCAGAAAATTTTTAAACATTTAGAAAAAAATGCCATTTCAAAAATAATGCATAGACCAGATATTGAAGAAATTCTTCAATATGGAAAATATCAAAATTTTGGTGGACCAATGGCTCTTATCGATGAAGCCATTAATCATTGGAAACAAAGGCTAGCCATAGCTTAATTGAACGAAAAATCACCATGGAAACGTTATGGAGTGCGGTGACTTGTCACCGCTTTTTTAGGGATCGACTTGTCAATCCCATAAGTTAACAGCGACAAAAGTCGCGGGTGGATTATCGCGACAAGTCGCGATTTACCAAAGCGGTAACAAGTTACCGCACTCCAAAAACGCTTCGCGATAAAATATGTCCTTTGGGTTTTCCGAGTGCTTTACCCCTTGCAATTTGGCTCAGGAAGCCTTATCCTTCATCCTTTTCTTCTTTTAGCATTTAGCAAGTCATGATGAAACTATTAACACATCATTCAAAGATATTCTTTCTCCTCTTTGTGCTCATTTACTTGTTCCATATCCCTGCAATTCTTCAAGCAGAGGACTGCGATAGACTGTTTAATGATCTTCTTATTGTTGAATATATTAATCGCAAACAGGCCCAGAGAATGCCTGTAACCTATGACTTTTATCAACAAGGGGGTTATTTTAATATGCCCTCGGCACGCATGGGAGAGCCGGGCGAAATTGGCGCTGGCTTCTCCCATGTTCACCCCTACAGAAATTATAGTTTAAGGGCCCAACTATTTAGGAGATTGGAGGTTTCTGGCAGCTATCGAGTCTTTAAAGGAGTGGACGATCCAATCTTAACACCTCTTGGTTTTGGTGACTTATCCGATAAGGGTGCGAATCTTAAACTAGCTCTTTTTATTCCCGAGGACAGCGAGTACACATTACCAGGCATCTCCTTTGGTTTGCAGGACTTTATTGGTACTAAAAGCTTTTTGGCTAAATATATTGTTGTAACTCAGGTACTCATTAATCATAACTTAGAAATCAGCATTGGTTATGGCACCAATCGCATCAAAGGATTTTTTGGCGGCTTCATCTGGATGCCTTTTCGACTCCATTGTAATCCCTACTTAAAGGATATTGCTTTTGTTGCTGAATACGATGCAACACCCTATAAAGACCCTGAAATCGAAAAACATCCTCGGGGTCGTGTCAAGAAATCTCCCATTAATTTCGGCTTCAAATATCGACTCTGGGATCAGATTGATTTTGCTGTCAGCTATATTAAAGGCCATACTTTAGCCTGCTCCATATCCACTTTTTACAATTTTGGAAATACCAAGGGTTTCATCCCCAAAATTGATATTCCCCAACCTTATTGCGCTCCTATTAACATAGAACCCATCGGATGTCTGCGTCCCTCTTTCATATTATCACAGGAACTTGTTTACGCCTTTCGTCAACAGGGTTTTGAAATCATTCAAATATGGCTTTCGGATCATGATGAATGTGATTCAGGACAAAAAAACCTATGGATTCGCATGGTCAATAATGTTTTTCGCTCGGAATATGATGTGCGCGAACAGCTAAATCACCTTTTAGCCGGTCTTATTCCTTGCGATATCGACAAAGTGACCGTTGTTATCGAGTCTGATCTGGGATTTCCTGTCCAAGAATATCATTACAATATGATGTATGTGCGAGAATTCGGTGAGGGGGAAATGGGCTCACATGAATTGAATTTGCTTACTAACAGGACCGAGGTGTCCTACCCCAACAAATGGTGTGACCTTGAACTTTTTAAAAACAATCGGGATTGTTTTAATATTGAGGTTCTTCCTAAAACCCATTCTTTCTTTGGGAGCTCTCGGGGTAAATTTAAATACTCTCTAGGAATTAACGCCGGCTTCAATGGCTTTCTCCCAGGCAATGTCTACTATTCCGTTCTCTTTGGCTACAATATCCTATCTAACCTCAGACACATCTCCCCTATCGATCGATTAAACCCTTCCCGTCTAATCAATGTGCGTACAGACATTATTCGCTATTTCCGCCAGGAATGCATCACCGTCGATGAAGCCTACCTAGAGAAATATTGGAATATGGGCAAGGGATGGTACAGCCGCGTTGCCCTCGGTCTCTTTGAAGAAGAATATGGCGGCTTAGCCACAGAATTTCTTTATTGCCCTGTCAATAAACCTTTTGCCATCAGCGTTGAAGGGGCCCTACTCGGTAAAAGAACTCTCAACGGTGTCGGTTTCACTAACAAAATTCGCAAATTTGAATTTCTACCTAACGGTCTCTACCTTCTTCGACACAAAAAATTCATCGGTTCTCAATTCTTTCTAAACTTCTTCTACTACTGGGATTGGGCCAACATTCGCTTTAAAGTCATGGCTGGAAAATTTCTTGCAAATGATTGGGGTGCCCGCTTCGAACTTGCTCGCAAATTTGAAAGTGGCCTCACCATCACCATCTGGTACACTCGCACCAATGGTCATGATGTCATCAACGGCTCTGTCTATTACGACAAAGGTATCGCCTTCACCATGCCTATCGACATCTTCTTCACCTGCTACAATCGCGACTACTGGCACTATGGCCTCTCCGCTTGGCTCCGCGACGTCGGCGTCACCGCCTTCACCGGCCGCGACCTCTACTACCTCATCCAAGAAGAACGCTGGCATCAGGGCTACGCGCCCTGAACCGCGGCAAAGGGCCAATGGCCCTCTGCACACCCGATTCATGGAGTTTGTTATTCGAGAAGTTTATTTAGTAATCGTTAGTGAGTTTTTTTTAATAAAAGGTTGTTACAGCCAAAGTTAAGTAGTAGTATATAAAAACTATAAATTTTTAATTTAAATTTAAATGTTAATAACTAAGTTTTGAGCAAAACGATAGATGAAGCGGGTGTGCAGAGGGCCATTGGCCCTTTGCCTGGGTTATAGGGGCAGAGCCCCTAAGGCCATTTCCAGTTGCGGACACTGGGCATATCGTCGCCATATTTGGTGATGTATTCTTGATGTTCGATAAGTTTATTGTGGACATCCTGTTTGGTGTAAGCGGCGAGGTAGCCGAGGCGAGGGACACGATCGATGACATCGCTGACGAGGTTAAAGCGATCAATTTGATTAAGGACACACATGTCGAAAGGAGTGGTGGTGGTGCCCTCTTCTTTATAGCCACGAACATGGATATTTCCATGATTTTTTCTGCGGTAGGTAAGACGATGGATGAGCCAAGGGTAGCCGTGATAAGCAACGATGACAGGTTTATCGGTTGTGAATAAATCATCAAAATCCTTATCCGATAGCCCGTGAGGGTGTTCAGAGTTAAGTTTCATTAAATCGACAATATTGATGACACGAATTTTTAGATCGGGTATTTGCCTTCGTAGGATATCGACAGCGGCCAAAGTTTCCAATGTGGGGATGTCGCCTGCGCAGGCCATGACAACATCAGGAATGTGACCACGATCATTGCTGGCCCATTCCCAGATGCTTATTCCGGCAGCACAATGTTTGATAGCAGCTTCCATATCGAGATACTGTAAAGCGAGCTGTTTACCCGCTACGATCACATTGACATAGTTTCTGCTGCGGAGACAATGATCTGTGACAGATAGCAAGGTGTTGGCATCGGGTGGAAGGTAGACACGAACGACTTCCGGTTTTTTATTGAGAACATGATCAATGAATCCAGGATCTTGATGAGAGAACCCATTATGATCCTGACGCCAGACATGGGAGCTCAATAAAATATTCAATGAAGAGATAGGCATACGCCAGTGAATGGAGGTCGTCGTCTGAAGCCATTTGGCATGTTGATTAAACATGGAGTCGATGATATGAGCAAAAGCTTCATAAGTGGAAAATAGGCCGTGTCTCCCTGTCAAAACGTAACCTTCGAGCCAACCCATGCAGGTATGTTCACTAAGAATTTCCATGACGCGTCCATCGAGGGATAATTCACTTCCATCCTTATCTTCGGGTAGATATTCCGCATGCCAAACTTTTTTGGAGACTTCGTAGATTGCATTCAGGCGATTGGAGGCCGTTTCATCAGGACCCATAACTCGGAAATTGGTCATATTATTTTTCATCACGTCGCGGAGGAATAGTCCCATGATGCGAGTGGATTCAGCTTCAGTTTGGCCTGGTTTAGTCAATTTAACTGCATAGTCTCTAAAATCAGGCATCTTTAATTCTTTTCGAAGCAATCCTCCATTGGCATGAGGATTATCTCCCATACGTCTTTTCCCTTTGGGGGCTAAAGTCGCTAATTCCGGTAATAATTTACCATTTTTATCAAAAAGCTCCTCAGGTCGATAGCTCTTCATCCAGCTTTCCAGCTGTTTAACATGAGCAGGCTTGCTCGCCATATCCGCCAATGGAACCTGATGGGATCTCCAAAAACCCTCTGCTTTTTTTCCATCAACTTCCTTGGGTCCCGTCCATCCTTTAGGCGTTTTTAAAATGATTAAAGGCCAACGAGGCCGTTGTGTGGAATTATTTTGACGAACGTTATATTGAATATCTTTGATTTCACGAATCACTGTATCTAAAGTTGCAGCCATTTTCTGATGCATTTCAAAAGGCTCAGATCCCTCTACAAAATAAGGTTTGTAGCCATATCCTTCGAAAAGCTTGATTAGCTCTTCATGACTGATTCTGGCCAAGATTGTAGGATTCGCGATTTTATATCCATTGAGATGAAGAAAAGGTAATACAGCACCGTCAGTCACAGGATTCAGAAATTTATTGGAATGCCAAGAGGCAGCTAGAGGACCCGTTTCAGCTTCACCATCGCCTACAACACAGGCAGCAATAAAATCTGGATTATCAAAAACGGCGCCATAAGCATGAGAAACCACATAACCTAATTCGCCACCTTCATGGATGGATCCTGGGGTTTCAGGAGCAACATGACTGGGTATACCCCCTGGGAAGGAAAATTGTTTGAAAAGCTTTTTCATTCCTTCTTCGTCTTGAGAGATATTTGGATAATATTCGCTATAGGTTCCTTCCAGGTAGACGTTGGCTACTAAACCGGGACCACCGTGTCCGGGTCCTGCAAGATAGATCATATCTAAATCATAGGCTTTAATGATGCGGTTCAGGTGGACATAAATGAAGTTGAGTCCTGGCGTTGTTCCCCAATGTCCAAGAAGACGCGGTTTGACATCCTCAATCTTCAAAGGACGTTTTAGCAAAGGATTATCCAAAAGATAGATTTGCCCAACAGAAAGATAGTTGGCAGCTCGCCAATAAGCATCTATTTTACGAAGCTCTTCCTCGGATAGGGGTCCTGTTTGTTTAGGGATATCCAGAGCATGGATAGACATAGAGACTCCTTAAATGAGATGCCTACAATAATCATTCCTATATATAGGAATTTATTTAATTTAAAGCGATTTGAATGAATTGTTAGCATAGCATCAAAGAATAGAAGCAATTCTCTTAGAAGCATAGGTTAGGATAAAGTCAGCACCGGCTCTTTTAATCGACAATAGACTCTCCAGGAAGATTTTATTGGCGTCAAGCCAGCCCTTTTCAGCAGCAGCCATGACCATGGCGTATTCTCCACTGACATGATAAGCAGCTAAAGGTAGCTGGGTTTTATCTCTAATTTTAGAAATGATATCGAGATAGGGAAGGGCCGGCTTGATCAGCAGCATGTCTGCTCCCTCATGCTCATCTAAAAGAGATTCAAGAATAGCTTCACGACAATTAGCGGGGTCCATTTGATAAGTCTTTTTATCGCCAAATTTAGGAGCAGAGTTGAGCGCTTCTCTAAAGGGACCGTAAAACGCAGAGGCATATTTTGCGGCATAAGAAAGGATACTAACATCTTTAAAGCCAGCTTCATCAAGGGTTTGTCTGATGTATTTGACTCGACCATCCATCATATCACTTGGAGCCACGATATCAGCGCCCGCTTGGGCGGCTAAAACCGACATTTCTCCTAACATGTAGAGCGTCGGGTCATTTAGAATTTGGCCGGCTTCATTTACAAGACCATCATGACCATGACTTGTATATGGATCAAGGGCAATATCCACGATGACACATATTTCGGGAACTTCTTCTTTTAAAGCCTTTACCGCTTTAACCATTAGGTTATTGGGACTCACGGCCTCCTTAGCATAAGGATCTTTCTTTTCCACAGGAATCACAGGAAAAAGATCAATAGCTCTAATGCCAAGTTGGTACAATTGTTTAACTTCTTTGACCAGCAAATCAACGGAAAGACGTTCGACACCGGGCATGCTTGAGATGATTTCGCTGCATTGATCGCCATCTAACACAAATAGCGGAGCCACAAGTTGATGAGGAAGCAGGTGTGTCTCTTGAACAAGAGACCGTATGGCTGCGCTTTTGCGATTGCGCCTAGGGCGGATTGAGAGGTCAACAGAATAATTACTTATTGTTGAATGATCAAATAATGTTCTCATGCAAAGCAGCATAAATAAGAAGATCTTCATTTGTCAAGGTAACAAGTTACCGTTCTATAGTTGGGAAAAGTGAAAATATTTTGACGCCTGATCAAAAGAAAGCTATGATGTAATTTTTTTCACCAGGAGATACCACATGTCCTATAAAATTAATGTAGGAGATAAAGTGCCAACTTTTAAAGCTAAAGACTCCTCCGGTCATACTTTTTCCTCCGATGATGTCATGGGAGGCCCTGTTGTGATTTATTTTTATCCTAAAGATGACACACCTAAGTGCACCTCAGAAGCCTGCTCATTTCGAGATAACATAGATAATTTCGATGAATATGATGCAATTCTTATCGGAATTAGCCCTGATAGTGCGCAATCCCATGAAAGTTTTATTGAAAAAAATGAGCTCAATTACACTCTTCTTTCCGATGAATCCTTGGAGGTAAGCCGCAAATTCGATGTCATGAAAGAAAAAAATGTAAATGGTAAGATAGAAATTCATTTGGAAAGGTCAACCTTTGTGATCGATTCCAGAGGAATCATTCGATGGATTGAGCGTCCTGTTAATGTGGAAGGGCACACTGAACGAGTTTTGAAAGCCCTGCATGAGAATTGCGAACAATGAAGCCCATTTCAGTTACTATCTTGACTAAAAACAGTCAAAAATACTTAAGAGAGGTGTTGGAAAGTTTGCATTCTTTTGATGAGGTTCTCATCTATGATAATGGTTCTCATGATGATACTCTAGAGACTGCTAAAACATATTCTAATGTGCGAATTGTTGAAGGAGCGTTTGAGGGCTTCGGTCCCACACATAACAAGGCTTCCTCTTTGGCAAAAAATAATTGGATTCTCTCCATCGATAGTGATGAAGTGGTCGCCAAGGAAATGGCTAAAGAAATTGAAGTAACCACTTTGCAGGATCAGGCTGTATATTCCTTTCCTCGCCATAACTATTTTAATGGAAAATGGATTAAATGGTGCGGATGGTATCCCGATCGGCAGTATCGGTTGTATAATCGTAAAAAAACGCGCTTTTCGGATGCTCAGGTTCATGAGGCAATAATGGTAGAAGGCATGGATCACATTCCATTAAAGAGTGCTTTGATTCACTATTCCTATGATTCTATTACCGATTTTTTAACCAAAATGCAGTCTTATTCTACTCTATTTGCTGAGCAAAATAAGAACAAAAAATCCTCTTCTCCATTCAAAGCATTCCTACATGGGATATTTGCCTTTATCAAAAGTTATGTGATTAAAAGAGGTTTTATGGGTGGGTATGAAGGTCTGGTCATTTCTGCTTATAATGGCCATACAGCTTTTTATAAATATTTAAAGCTCTACGAAGCTAATAAAAAGAATATGTGAGCATCAAGCGAAGAAGTTCTACAACTTACGAAACATTTTTGGAGTGCGGTAACTTGTTACCGATTTCATATGGATCGACTTGTCGATCCCATAAATTAATCGCGACAAGTCGCGATTTTCCAAAGCGGTAACAAGTTACCGCACTCCAAAAAGGCCTCGCTAAGTATGTAAATTTAGTGTTTTGCGGCTAATCTAATGGTATCAGCCATGATAAGTAAGATCTTCGTTGTACGATGGGGTTGATCTTTTAGTGTGTCTGCATTCTGGGTTTCTTCTTTGATCCAGGATTCTAATTCATCGGGGTCAATTAAGGTATAGGCTCTTACTATAGAAAGCAACCTAACTGATCCTTCAAAATAATTTTCATCTCTTAGCACCCTACGAAACAACGCTTTAACATTGATATTATTGTCCACTGCTACCCGATCTTCAAACCTATCTAAGATTTTCTTGCCCTCAACCGGATCTAATTCAGCATTTTGCCTAGCAATTTCCAATACAAATTCAATCCGTTCCGGCCTATCAAATGAAAATTTATATTGAATATGATCAATAATTTCTTTCCATATTTTTTTTGCTTCATTTATATTTTGTGTTTTTATACTGTCAGTTATTTCAAGCAAAGTAGAATATCTTAATTGAAGGTTCTGAATTTTTTGAGCAAACCCTATCGCTATATTACTATCGATTGGTAAATATGCCTTAGCAAACCTAGCTTTATTTAAATCTGTAAAGTCCCTTTGATTGAGCAAGTTAAGAAAAAGTTGTGCTTTTTTTGGCTCAGTCTGAGCATAATGAGCGCCAATAGCAATTAAAACATCTGCTGAATTTATTTCTTCATCAAATAGATTTTTATCAATGCCAGGATTTCTTTTTTCTATAAGCTGTTTGATTTCTTGAAAAAATGCATCTACCTCTTTAGTATTTTTTTTGGGGCAATGATCTACCATTCTATACAAAAACCCACTACTTATTGACTTAATTTGATTAACTATCTCAAGACTTTTATCTAGTTGCCCGAGTTGGGAATAGGCATAGGCACAAACTTCCAATAACTCTTCCTTATTACGATTCTTGAATAACTTACTCTCATCCAACGTTTTCTGAATGAATGGATTGGATATCTTACCCAATTTAATATACTCGAGCATAAAACTATTTAGATAATCTGTCTTAGCTGCTTCATCTTTAATGGATTTTATCTTTTCAAAAATCTTTTCAGGCTGATAGGCCGTTCCAGCATAAATTATAATGCCTCGTAATATTTTTTTCGCTTTATCTTTAATCTCAAGAGATTCGACAACTTCAAATGCTTTTACTGCATTTATTTTTGCCCAGGCCCTTATGCATTCGTCTACTACATCCTCTTCGCCTAATCTAATTTTCTTTCCATCTAGCCTCGACTTAATGATTTGATCAAATAATTGGTTAAATTCTTGAGGATTTAAGTGCGCATAACCGGAAGATGCTCTTATTAATTGCGTTAATGCATATGGGGAAATATTTTGATTTTTAAAACCTTTTTTAAATTCATCCATAATTTCTTTTGAATAGGATGACAACAATTTTTCACTAAGACTATGCAGATGATAAGGAGCCAGATCTATAGGAGCTGGATCTTTAATCTCAAATACACTTTGAAAAAATTTCTTCCAGTATAAAAATGCTTTTTGCTCAAATTGAGCAGCTTTTAATTCGTTTGGTAAAAAGTTATCGATTACCTCTTTCAATTTTTTTACTTGTTTTATAAAGACCTAAAAGAGATCTTCCATCAAGTTTATTTAAGATCATTAATTGTATCTCAGGAGGCAATCCCTCTAGACGATCTTGATCCAAAGCAAGATCTTTCAGTTTATCCCGTAGGTATAAGGCATCTTCCAGGTCAGGCTGTTTATTTAAATCGCGGTTTTTCTGAGCAGCCACAACAGGTTCACTCAGTTTACGCTGTAAATCTAAGCCATCTTTCGAGTCAGGCTGTTTATTTAAATCGGGTTTTTTCTGAGCAGCTACCGCGGGTTCACGAGCTTGCAGTTTACCCTGTAATTTCACCATGGGGTTATGCGGGGGATTATCATCATCTACACGTTTAATAACTAAAGTATTTTGATCGATCTCTTCTAGAAGTTTCTTGCGTTTTATCTGAGAAAAAAAATGCTTAATTTTTGTTATGGTTCGAGTCAAAAAACTTTCTTTGTAAATCTGACCCTCAGGATTATAACCTTTGCTGTCCAAATTCTTAAAAGCCTGAACGAAATCAGGTAGATCATTCTGGCTATTCCCAGCTTCATCCGCTGCCTGCTTCACAGCCAAAATCAGATCATTTAAGGCAACATTCCTAAAACCACTTCCATTCTGAGGTTTATAATCAAAGTGCCGTCCTCGAAAAAAGGAAAATTTTGGAACTAAACTTTCCAAATCTGCACGAGTTAGATTAACTTTATTATTATTTATAGTAATTTTCATACTAATTATTATATAATATGCAATCAATTTATGCAAATAAACACAAAATTTACTATTTATGGAATCAGGATGATGTCATGGATGGGCAAACTTTTATATTTTCATCCTGCAGCCGAAGGCTATCCTGCCTATCATGTTTTTTTATAAGAAAAGCAATCAAATCCTAATCTTTGTCCAGCCTCTGAGGTAAATTTAACCAATAACGAGTATGACGTAACTCTCCTGTTTTCACAAGGGCTCCTTTTTGAACAAGATCAGCTAAATCGCGTGTCGCCGTCGCCTTGGAAGTTTTTGTAATTGCTATATAATTTTTGGCACTTAATCCACCTTTAAAACCACTCAATCCCTCAGCAAACATTCTTAATAAAACCTTCTCTTGACGTAGATTGATTTGACCCGAAATAGCCATTAGAAGTTTCGACTTTTCCATTAAAAAGTAAAGAAGGTTCATCGATTCCTCTTGAGCTTGGACAACGGCCTGAGCAAAAAATTCAACCCAATGCTCTACATTTAATGTACGATTACATTTTTCAAGAGCTGCATAGTACTCTTTTTTTCGTTTTTCCAAAACTTTTGAAACTGCAATCAATACCGGCCTTTTAACCCCTTGAGAAAGAATTTTTTCCACAAGAATACGACCAATTCGCCCATTACCATCTTCAAATGGATGAATACTTTCAAAATACACATGGGCAATCGCCGCTCGCGCTAGAATAGGTTCATCTTGATTTTCAGAGTTAAACCAATCAATAAATGCTGACATTTCTTTGGGTACCTTATTTGAAGGAGGTGCTTCAAAGAAAACCCTAGGAGTATCATAACGATTGGAAATGATCTGCATGGGTTCAATATGTGTTCGGTATTTTCCGCAATCAGTTATACGAGCATCATTATTAAATAATTCAAAATGCCATTTCCAAAGCATGTCATGGGTTAAAGGTTTATCAAAGGATTCATATACATCGCAAAGAAGTTGGGCCATTCGCGATTCTTTATTGGATTCTTGTTTATGTTTATTCAGACCAAAATGTTGTCTGATTGATGATTGTAAACTTTCTCTATTAAGAACTTCTCCCTCAATTCTTGAGCTTTCTGAGCCTTCCAAACTAAGAATTTCTACTACAAATTGATGATAATCATGTACAGGAATATTCTTTAAAAATGCAAATGTGCTGCCTACTCCTAAAAAAAATTGTCTTTCCTTTTGGGCTATTTGCTTAGGATTGTAGTTAAATTGAGGCCAAGTAGATAGTTCCCAATTCCAAGGCATGAGTTATAGATCTCCCTTCTATAACTCATATTTTCGCACAATTATGAGTTATAGAGCAAGGCTCTATAACTCATAAGCTAAAAAAATTCAACACAGAGAAAACTGCAAAGAAAAGTACAAAGAAGAAAATATTGAAACTCATGCTGGTAGCTCGGGCTAAAGCGTTTGAGTGCGGGGACTTGTCATGGACTTGTCACCGCTTTCATAGGGATCGACTTGACGATGGGGTCAGGCTTGACCCCAATCCCAAAATACATGTAGCATTTGGTCGGACTAGATTTTCTGTTTTTCTTGTTTGCTCTCTCTGTAGCTTTCTCCGTGGTAAAATTCTTCTCTCAAGGTTTCAAAAATACGTTTATGGCCAGAAGAAAAAGCGAGCTGACTTAATTCAGCCTTTCCAAGCCATCTATAACCTTCGACTGGAATCATCTCTTTGCATTTAAACAACAATGGATTTAATAAGACCTGATATCTCGTAAAAGAGTGTTGAACGAGCGGAAGTGTCTTGATAAATTCCACTTCTAAAAACCATTGTTGGGCTAATTCCTGTGCAAGCTTTTTTGCAGACCATCCTTTTTCATTTGTTTCAAAGAAAGGAAATTCATGCAAATCTGACATGATTTTTCCCTTTTGGCCACGTTGAACTAAAAGTTGATTGCCACAAGCAATGACAGGAACAGCACGATATAGATATTCCCTCTTAACTTTTATCGATTTAAAAGGTAAGCGGTCCACACAACCATTGATATAACTTTTACACTCAACTCTTAGGGGACATTCCATGCATTGAGGCTTCTTTTTACAAACGGTTGCGCCCAGTTCAATCAGCGCTTCATTTTGTATCCAAGATTTCTCCTTTGGCAAAAGTTCAAACGCGATTTTTCGTAAATTATCGACTGTGCTTGTCTTCGCGATATCCTCTTCTATCTGAAAAAGACGCGTCAGTACTCGAATGACATTGCCATCAACAGCTGCAGCAGGCTTATGAAAAGCGAAACTTAGAATAGCAGCAATGGTGTAAGGACCTAGACCTTTAATCTTTTTTAATTCTTCTACACAAGATGGTAGTTGACCTTGATAGTGTTTAAGAACATATTGAGCCCCTTCATGTAAATTTCTCGCTCGGGAATAGTATCCCAACCCTTCCCATAATTTAAGGACTTCGTCTAAATTGGCATCAGCAAGTACATGAATCGAAGGGAATCTTTTCATCCAGCGTTCAAAATAGGGAATGACGACAGACACCTGAGTTTGCTGAAGCATCACTTCTGAAACCCAAATTGCATAAGGAGAACAGTCCAAACGCCAGGGTAGATCTCTTTTTTTGATTAAAAACCACTCTTTAAGTCTTTTAAAATTAATTTTGTACATAACCCTAAAAAATAATGCATGCTTTCAAAAGAAAAAATGTTACTATGAACTATATCATTATAAGCTATGAAGGTGAATGAGGTAAAGATGGATGATCTTTTAAAAACTGCCATGACATCTTTAGTGAAAGTTTTAAGAGAAATTCTTGCCAATATGGAAGAAGAACATCACTCCCTTATCATGCAAAACGCATCTGCCTTTCAGCTGATTATGCATCGTCGATCTGCTCTTATGCATTCCATGCGCTCCTATAGAAAAACAATGATGACGGAAATTGACAAGCTGCAAGAAAAGTATCAGGAATTTTCTGAGGCAGAGGATGAATATGATAAGCTACTTAATCTGACTCAATTAATAGGAGAGGATAATCTTGAATTGTTAACCCTTCGTGATCAAATTTTAGCTCTTCTGGATAAAATGGAAAAACAAAATGCATGTAATAATTTTCTCTTAGGCAATCGAATCGATGGCACTTTTGAAAAAGAAAATTATTCTCATCAGTTTAAACCCGTTAAACGACGTTTCTTGCCAAAGAAAAGCCCTAGCCCGCAGAAAAAGTCTTTGGTGAAAACGTTAGAGCTCGCCCCTGAAGAAAGGTTATAAAATATCCATAAGTTGATGGTTAGGATTCTGTTTAAAAGCATACTGTTTCTCCCAATGTTCCGTAAAAAGAACAATGGGTCTATCAAAACGATCCTGTACAATCATACTATTACTCGGTTTTTGAAAAGTTTGCATATCTCCTAATAACCAAGCGCTGCACTTATAAGGTAAAGATGATAAATTCGTTTCAACGTTGTATTCATCTTTAAGTCGATATTGCATCACTTCAAATTGCAACTGACCTACAGCAGCAAAAATAAGTTCAGAGCCATATTGATAGGGTTTGAGTAACTGAATGGCCCCTTCTTCCGTAAGTTGTAAAACTCCCTTATCAAAGGATTTGCGTTTGCCAACATCCTTTGGGGCTACATGCGCAAAAATTTCGGGCTGAAATTGAGGCATCGGCTTAAAATTGAAGCCTCCCTTTGCAGAAATTGTATCACCTACAGCAAAAACACCAGGATTGATCACACCTACAATATCACCTGCAAAGCCTGTATCCAGAATGGTCCGTTCTCCAGCCAGCATTCCATGCGGTCTTGAAAGACGTACTTCCTTGTTTGTTCGATGATGTCTTACTGTCATATCGCGTTCAAATTTACCTGAGCAGATTCTTAAAAAAGCCATGCTATCGCGATGTTTTTTATCCATGTTTGCTTGAATTTTGAAAACATAGGCACTAAAAGGCGATTCTATAGGATCAAGCGCTTTTTCTTCTCCGGTATTGAAATCCGCCATACGCGGCTGTGGGGTAGGGGCTAAATGTATAAAGGCATCAAAAAAAGGTTCGATACCGAAGTTGGTGAGCGCAGAAGCAAAAAAAACAGGAGTAATATTTCCCGCTAGGAAAGACTGATGATCAAAAGGATTCCCGGCCATCTCTAATAGTTCCAACTCTTGAACTAGAGTATTATAAGATTCTTCCCCTATCAAAAATTTCATTTCGTCGCTTTCAAGCAAATAACGCGTGATATCAGCCTTTTGCGCTCCTCCAATCGAGGTTTTAGAAAAAATAAGAGCTTCCTTTTTTTGACAATCATAAACTCCCTTGAAATGAGTGCCGGAGCCTATAGGCCAATTAAAAGCAGTAGAGTGAATGCCAAGTACATTTTCAACCTCATTCATGAGATCCAAAGGATCACGGCCGGGCATATCCATCTTATTCATAAAAGTGAGGACTGGAATTTTACGAAGGCGGCACACTTCAAAAAGTTTGCGAGTCTGTTTTTCGACCCCTTTAGCTGCATCGATTACCATGATTGCGCAATCAGCTGCTGTCAACGTTCGGTAAGTATCCTCGGAAAAATCCTCATGACCTGGAGTGTCCAAAATATTAATCAAAGTCTCTTTATAGGGAAACTGCATCGCAGAAGAGGTGATAGAAATCCCACGCTCCTGTTCCATCGCCATCCAATCTGACGCGGCCGCTTTCCTGCCCTTACGTCCTCGCACCATACCTGCAGTATGAATCATTCCGGAGTATAGAAGGAGCTTTTCTGTAAGCGTGGTTTTGCCTGCATCGGGATGACTAATGATGGCAAAAGTACGTCTTTTTTTTATTTCATCTTGCATAATTTTTCCATAAATAAAATATTATAACATTATTACTTATTAAAATTCTATTGAAAGTTGCCCTGTATATGAAATAAGATATTAGATGTATTAAATTTTATTTAGATTGAATTTATAAATTAAAAATGGCATTCAGGCATCATGGAACTCTGCCAAAAAACTCGCTACGCTTTTATTTGGAGTAATATACTTAATGCCCCTTTGTGGGCTATGTATAGCCTTCTTGTCTTCATTTTCTACAAGAACCTACATGCCACACCCCTACAGATTGCCCTTTTGATTAGTTCTAAGCCCGTTGTAGCCCTTATTTCCTTCTATTGGAATTCATTTATTGATAAAAGGCGCGATTGGCTTAAGATAAGTATTCTATGTGCTAGTATCATAGGACTCATTCCCTGCTTTTTCTTCCCGTTCATTAATAATAATTGGTTTTTCATTTTTGCTTTTGCTGTTTACATGATGGCTAGTCGGGCCATTATTCCGGCCTGGATGGAAATCCTAAAGATTAGAATTCATTCCGATGCGCGTAGTAAGATATTTTCCACAGGTTCATCAATAAATTATTTAACCAGTCTTTTCTTTCCTTTAATGGTTTCACATTGGATGGATGTTGATATCAACATTTGGCGATGGGTATTTTTTATGACCGCTTCCTTAAGTTTCCTAAGCATCTTTTTTTTAGCAAGTATTCCCATCCCTAAAGATGAGTTCCATGAGCATAAACAACCCTTTAACTTCAGTTATACATTAATCAAACCATGGAAGAATTTTATTAAATTGATGGCATTGCGGCCTGATTTTGGCCATTTTCAACTGATTTTTATGTTTGGAGGCTTAGGACTAATGATTATGCAACCCGCTCTGCCAGCCTTTACTGTCGAAATCCTACAGCTATCCTATACAAAATTAGTGATTGCAATATCCGTTTGCAAGGGAATAGGTTTTGCACTGACCACTCGCACTTGGGCCTCCTTTTTTAATAAAATAGATATTTACTTTTTAACTTTTATCATGTGTTTTTTAGCAGCTCTTTTTCCTGTTTTTCTTATGGCAGCAAGTATTCATTGGTTATGGGTTTTTGCGGCCTATCTTGTGTATGGCACAATGCAGGCAGGTAGTGAGCTGTGTTGGAATTTATCAGGACCCCGATTTGCAAAACATGAGAATAGCTCTATTTACACAGGCGTTAACGTCATGTTGGTAGGAATACGAGGCTGCATCGGGCCTTTTTTAGGAGGGTTTTTACTGGTCATTACGAATTCTTACCTTCCTCTGATGGTAGGTGGCCTGTCCTGCTTCTGCGGAGCACTCTTTGCTTTATACAGCAGCAAAAAATACTATTCTGAAGAAACTTTTAAAAATCGCATGAATACTTGAGAAAACGGAAGATCTTATCCATGTGGCCAAAAGAATATCGTGATTATAAAATGGATGAGCCTTTGATTAAAAACCAGGTTCAACCCAGCAAAGGAATCATCGGATGCGAAATGCATGACCTTAATGGCTGGGGCAATACCCTGCATATTTTTGCAAAGAAAAAGAAGCAAGGCTTCTGGCGTACTTTACTGAAAAAGAAATAAAAAATATTCACCACGGAGAAAGCTACAGAGAGAACGAGCAAGAAATTAATTTTTTTAAATAGCATTGCATTCTTTCTCCTTGCTTGTTTTCTTTGTAATTTTCTCTGTGGTGATTTTTTTTGTTGCTTCGCACAGGTATAAAAATGGTGTTTTTCGCGAAGCGATGAGTCTCTGACAAATTGCTCGCAATTTGACGGATGCTCATTCTCCTCTGCGTTCTAGGCGAGCTCTGCGAAGCATGACATTAATTTTTTAACCTGTGATTGGCGGCAAATCAATTGGATTTAAATCATACTGATTCTTAAATGTTTGCCAACTGCTGCTGCTGCATTAATCAGCGATCGGATATTAGAAGGCTTGCTTGGATCAAGCAGACGGTCCAGCGCTGATCTACTCGTTCCTATTCGCTTAGCAAATTGTTCTTTAGTAAGTTTTTGCCTTTCCATTTCATCTTGAAGCTGCATGACGAATGCGTATTTAGCTCCAACTTCTTGACAATGCTCAAAAATACCTTCTTCTTTAAGAAAATCATCAAAATTTGAGCCTGCATGAATATTTTCACTTTTTCTTTTCTTGCTGCTCATAATTTTTTGCCCTCTCTTTTGCTATTTTTAATTCTTGTATCGGAAGCTTCTGTGACTTCTTGATAAATCCATGAAGTAAAATCATCGTTTTATTGATAACTAAGAAAAAAATTCGAACAATACCATTGGGAATGTGGCTTCTTAATTCATAAATACCTTCACCAAGACTGCGAACTAAAGGCATTCCTAAAGGCCAACGAAACTGTACTTTGCTTATGTCTTCACCAAGTGTAATCTTGATTAGTTTATTTAAAGATTGCAGCCAAATTCTAACTGGTTCGTTCCCATTTGATTCCCTATAAAACTCCACAGTAAGGGTTGGCTTAATCTTTTCCATCTGCTTCCTTTATCCATACATGATTGTACCTTTTTTAGTACATAAATGCAATAGACTTGTGCTTTACTGAAGAGGAAATAAAAAATATTCACCACGGAGAAAACTACAGAGAGAACAAGCAAGAAATTAATTTTTTAAATAACAATACATTCTTCTTCTTGCTTGTTTTCTTTGTAATTTTCTCTGTGGTGATTTTTTTATTGCTTCACACACAAATGAAAGCGGTGATATTACTTAAACGAAGTTATTTTATTCTTGAAAAATGGAGAAAATTATATATCAAACAGATTAGGTCGCAATCAAGGATTTTAAGGAATGACACAAAAAGGAGAACATACTTGGGATCTGTATGTACAATATCACCGATGTCCAAAATGTGGTTATATCATTGAAAGTCGTAATAATTTTGAAAATCGTTTTGGAAAACATGTTAAAGAGCTTGTATGTAGCCGCTGCCATCAGCGTTTTACCTTAACGAAAAGGGAAAAACCCTCCTTTGGTCCATTTACAGGTGATCCTCAACCAATTGAATTTGACTGGGAGACTAACGGCCATGTATGAAGAATATAGTAAATATACTTATAATCCTGCCGAAGAAAAAATTGCCATTGATACCTTGGAACGCTATTCAGGTAGTAATGCCAAGGATTTTCAACCCTATCTTCTTTTAACGAATTTTCCTCGGTATGTGGAGCAATTTGCAACTGAACGAAATCTGCCCATTATGGTTGGTTCTGTGTTCTCTGTAGCACATTCTCCTGAAGAAAAAGTCAGTATACTCGATTTTAAAATCGGTTCCCCGGCAGCGGCATTAATCATCGATTTATGTGCCTTTCTTCCTATTCGAGCAGCCCTTCTTCTAGGGATGTGCGGGGGACTTAGAAGACATTATAAAGTAGGTGACTATTTTGTTCCGGTAGCAGGAATTAGAGGGGAGGGAACCTCTGATTTTTATTTTCCTAATGAAGTTCCTGCTATGGCTAATTTTCTTGTCCAAAAATGTGTGACAAATGTGCTAGATAAAGAAAAGGCAATCTATCATATAGGAATCACTCACACAACAAATAAACGTTTTTGGGAATTCAATGAAAATTTTAGACACCGTCTCGAAGTGACTAGACCACAGGCCATTGAATTGGAATGCGCAACCCTTTTTATGGCAAGTTATTATCATAAACTTCCTTTGGGAGCCTTGCTGTTAATTTCCGATCTTCCTTTAGCTAAGGAAGGAATAAAAACAAAAAAAAGCTCCGAAAAAATTTATAAGGAATATATGATCGGCCACGTTAACAAAGGCGTCACAATCTTGAAAGAACTTGATGTTGCCTTGAAACATCAAGCTAAAGGTGTCTTTAGGGGCGTTCGAAGCCGTTTCGAACGCAAAACCCCCAATAAAAACACAGAGAAAAAGGCAAAGATAACTAGCAAGAAAAAAAAATAGGTCACAATCCGGGGTTATTAATTCTTTGTATCTTTGTCATTTTCTCTGTGTTGAATTTTGTTTTTATCTTGCCGAGAGCGAAGCGAGCATCCTGCCGGCAAAGCCGATCCTATTTTTTGTTTGTTTACGTAAAAAATATTTTGATAGCCTGATGCGTATGCCTGTAGATTCCTTTCCTATCCTGCTCATGCCATCCCCGTTCTCTAATTTACAATCTCTTCAGGCTTAAAGAAAAAGGCGATCTCAATATTGGCATTTTCTGGAGAATCTGATCCATGCACTGTATTTTCAGTTTTTGATTTAGAGAAGTCAGCTCGTATCGTTCCTTTTTGAGCCTTTTTAGGATCGGTCTCACCCATCAATTCACGATTTTTTGCCACAGCGTTTTCCCCCTCTAATACCAGAACAACGATGGGTCCTGAGCTCATTGTCTTGACTAAATCTTTGAAAAAAGGCTTGTCTTTGTGAATGGAATAAAACGAGGAGGCTTGTTCCGGAGTCATTTCGATCATCTTTATAGCTGCGACCTTCATGCCATTTTTTTCAAAACGCATGATAATCTCACCAATATGTTTATTGGCTACACCGTCGGGTTTGATGATGGAAAGCGTTTGCTGGGCAGAGCTATCTTCCGCAAATAGGGACATCGGATTAACAAAAATAAGAAGGAGAAAAAGTAAAATTCTAAACATGAAACCTCTGTTTACCTTGTGCGCTGACAAATTTCGCCATTTTTAAAAAAATATTCGATTTCTGTTTCAGCTGTTTCGACAGAATCAGATCCATGAACACAATTCTCATCGATAGTTTTAGCAAAATCTGCACGTATTGTCCCTGGTGCGGCTTTCTTTGGGTCGGTGGCTCCCATGATATCTCGATTTTTCATAATAGCCTGATCCCCTTCTAAAATCATGATAAGGACAGGACCTGTAATCATAAAACTTACTAGGTCATTGTAGAAAGGACGTCCTCTGTGAACAGCATAAAATCCTTCAGCTTCCTGTTTCGTCAAATGTTTCATTTTGGCTGCGACTACTTTTAAGCCATTTTTTTCAAAACGGGCAATAATTTCGCCAATATGATTTTTACCTACCGCGTCCGGTTTAATGATAGAAAGGGTGCGTTCCTGTGCCATAATTTTAATTTCTCCTTTTAAAGTTATTTAATAAACAAGTAATATACCAATCAGACAAAAAAAATTCATCTATAAAAACTTATTAAAACCCAATTTGCGATCTATGATGGCTCAGATTCGAAATTATTTTCTCTCTAGGAGCTCACACGAAGTTTTGAAAATAAGTGAGCCATATTTTTTAACTTATTTTTGCGAGCTTCTAGAGGAAAAGGATTCGAATCTGAGCTATCATAGATCGCAAGTTGGGTTTAAAGGATAAATAATGGATTTTAAACAAAAATTAGAAACATATGCCAACTTACTCATTGAACATGGCATCAATGTTCATCAAGGTCAGATTGTCAATATTGCAGGAGAGATTTATCATAGGGAACTAATCTCTCTTCTTTGCCAGGCTGCCTATCGTAGAGGCGCCAAGCATGTAAATGTCGATTTCTTGGATCCTCTTTTGCCACGCTATCGCATTTTAGACACAAAAGATGAAGATTATTTATCTTATGTGCCTAAGTATGTCACACAAAAGTATGAGGAGTTTGTGCATGAGGGCGCAGCTATTCTACGTTTAATTGGAAGTGAACAGCCTGATGTACTTTCTGATCTAGATCCTAAAAAAATCAATACCCTTTCCAGTAGCAACTTCAAAGCCCTAAAATATTACTACACTGAAGGTGTCGGAAAATCCAAAATCCAATGGACGGTAGCGGCTGCGTCTACACCCAAATGGGCAAAGAAACTATTTCCTGAAAAATCGGAAAAAGAGGCTTATGAATTATTATGGGAGCAGATTTTTAAGATTTGTCGAGCCGATCAGCCAAACTGTTTAGAACTTTGGAAAAAGCACAATGAGGTGTTGCAAGATCGTGCCAAACGATTAACTGAGATGAAGATCCGTGAATTGCATTTTACAGGTCCAGGAACTGATTTAAAGGTGTTCTTAAATCAAAAAGCGAAGTTTGTTGGTGGTGGTAGCAAAGGTCCCTACGGAGAATTTGAGCCAAATATTCCTACAGAAGAGTGCTTTACAACACCCGACTACCGGTTGACTACTGGAAAGGCTAAAGTGACTCGACCTGTCCTTGTAAATGGAAAATTGATTAAGGGATTGCATTTAGAGTTTAAAGATGGAAAACTCATTCATTTTGACGCAGATGAAGGAAAAGAGAATTTTGCTAAATATGTTGATAATGACACAGGTGCGCGTTTTTTAGGCGAGGTGGCACTTGTAGGAACAGATTCTCCTATTTTCCAAAGCGGTAAGATTTTCGAAGAAATTCTCTATGATGAAAATGCGGCTTGCCATATTGCTATGGGTTTTGCTTACAGTTTCTGCTTGGAAGGGGGTCCAAAGATGACTCAGGAGGAATTAGCTGAAGTGGGATGTAATATAAGCACAGTACATGTGGATATGATGATTTCAAATGAACATGTTGATGTGGATGCTACAACCTATTCTGGGAAAAAAATAAAATTGATTCAGAACGGGCAATGGAAAGAAATTACTTAGGATGGTTTGAAAAAGTGGCCAGGCTAGATTTATCTACAAAAAAAAGAGCTTTTTCTAAAATTTGAGACTGTTCTCCCACAGAATCTTCCTTGGGCAAAGTTATGGGTTCGCCAATTAGGACATGGATTTTTGCAAACGGTTTTGGAAAAATCATTTTATCCCAACTTTTAAGCTGCCAAAAGCGATTAGCAGACCAACTAAAAGGAAAAACTTTTGCAGCAGTTTCTTGTGCCGCCAATACAATACCGGGTTTTACTTGATAACGGGGCCCGCGAGGACCATCTGGAGTCACCATCAAAATTTCTTGGCTATTTTTTAATCGATCGATCATTTCTTTTAGGGCTTCATGTTTGGCATTATGCTTGACACGAATCGTTCTGCCGTTTTTAAAGCTGTTTACAAACAATGCTAATGGCTCCCCATCGCGACTTTGACTTATGAAGGCTGTGTATGTCAATTTGGGTGTACAATTTTTAAACACGGATGCGACAAGCATTAAACGGTTATGCCAGAGTAGAAGGATGCAATTTCCTTGTTGAGCATGCTCTAAGAAAGATTCTATTCCATCAATTCTTACACGCCAAGAAATCGTCAATAGCGCCAGTAAAGCTTTTCCCCCATAGGCCAAGATTCTAGGGATTAAATAGTGTGTGAAAAAACGTTTTAGAAACCGTTTCATAAGAGGAGTTCCTGAATCGCTTGTGCTGCCTGGGTACTGGCATTATTCCTCTGTAACATCTTTGCAATTTCTTCACAGTCTTTAATACACTCCTGGCGAGTTGGGCCTAAATGAATATGTTCCAATTGCTTGGCTAAATTTTCTCGATTAAAGCCTCTTTCAATAAGCTCAGGAAAGATTTTTTTGCCACTCAAAATATTGACAATGCAATAGTAAGGCATCTTTAGTCGAATTAAATATTTAGCAATAAATCGATTCAGTTTCGATAGTTCGTAAACAACAACTGTAGGTCGATGATGCAAAGCTAATTCAAGGGTCACCGTGCCCGATTTGGCAATGGCGCTATGGCAGTCGCGCATGAGTTCATAGGTATTTTTATGAGGAACTATAAAAGCTTTTTGCACATTGTGTTCAAGAATCATCTTTTCGATCATTTCTCCTAAGGTAGCATCGGCACAGGATATACCAAATGCAACATCCGGATACTTTTTTTGAAACAATGCGGCTGCCTGCAGCTGTTTAAGCAAATTACGTTGAATTTCCCCTTTTCGACTACCAGGAAAAATGCCAATCAATGTGTCGTTGTTGAACTGTTTTTTCCAATTTTCGTCATAGGTATGTTTAGAGATATATTCTTGGAGAGGATTTCCCACATACTTTGCTTTTAATGAGGTGTGGGAAAAACTGGCAGCTTCAAAGGGATAGATAGTCAATAACAAATCCAGTGTCTGAGCCATATGCTTGATGCGTTTTTTACCCCAAGCCCATACAGAGGGGCATATGTAATGGATAAGCTTACCTTTATATCCTACTCTTCGCAAAGATCGAGCCATCCGTAAGTTAAAACCAGGGTAGTCGATAAAGAGAACTCCATCAGGTTGGGTTTTTAAAATATGGTTTCGCAAAATATAAAACTGTTTATATAGCGCTGGCAATGCTTTGAGGACATCGGAAAAACCCATGACGGCAAACTTATCTACAGGCATGATGATTTCGACACCTTCTGCATGCATGGCTGACCCCGCTACACCGCTGAAATGCAAATGGGATATGTCTTTCATTGCCTTAACCAGATGAGCCCCATGTAAATCGCCGCTTGGTTCTCCCGCAATAATAAAAAGATGTTTTTTTTTGTTCATGATTATTCTGTGATTGTTTCCGATGCCTTTGTTTTTGATAAAAGCATCAAATTACGAATATAGGGAACAACTCCAAGAAGAGGGCCAATGAGATTGACAGGATCTTTTATACGTACAAAGTAGATAACAGAAAAAAAGGCTCCTAATAGACTAATCCACCAAAAAGAATGGGCCAAAGTACTTGACTGGGTTTTTTCTGCATGCCACCATTGGATCCAAAAACGGCTGTTAAAGAAAATTAAACCTAAAAAACCAAAAACATGCCAGATAAAAGCAATCGATAATGGACTGGGATTCCAAGAATTGCTAGGAATGCGAAACCAGCCGTTTATCTCATTCAAGTATATGTCTTGAAAGTAAAATGCCAAAATAGCTGCAGCTAGGAAACCGATTAATATAACAATTACGGATTGGGTTTTTATTTGTTTTGACCTCTGCTTCATCAGATTAAGATTGCGCCAGGAAATCACTCCATTAATGACCTGAATGATGCAGACATGAAACTGCATCTGAATAAAGGAATGGAGAAAAAGCATACAATTGCCAGCTAAAGAGAGTTTCCAGAAAGTGGAAGTCACTATACTTTTTTTACGGATTTCACTCTGAATCCACTGTAAAATAAAACGTGCTCCAAAAGCTAGGCTCGCGAAAAATCCAAGAGGATATAATAACTCCCGCCAATTCTCGATCATGGCAATTCTTTATTAATCTGATATTTCAGTTGACGTTTTTTCATCCAGCTTACTGCCGCTAAATCAGCAATAGTATTGAAAGAACGATTAAAGAAATTATATTTGGTTTTTCCTTTTGTACGTTCGCGATGATTAACAGGAGTTTCTAATATGCGTAATCCCTCAATTTTAAAAAGAGCGGGCAGAAAGCGATGCATTCCATTGTACATCTTAATTTTGTGAAGAGCTGAAGCACGATAGACTTTTAAGGAACAGCCCGTATCACTAATCTGATCGTCACATATATTGCGACGAACGAAATTTGCTATAGAGGAAGTGATTTTTTTAGACCAGGGATCTTTACGATTGACCCGCGCACCGCAGACAATATCACAATGATTGATAAGATCTAATAATTTAGGGATATCTGCTGGGTCATTCTGGCGATCGCCGTCGAGAGTAATAACATATTCGCCTTTTGCTGCTTTAAAACCGGCATCAAAAGCGCTGGATTGACCATAATTTTTTTTAAATGTCAATATTCTCAAATAAGATTTTTTAGAAAGCAGATCGATAAGGATATCAAGGGTTCTATCGGTTGATCCGTCGTCTATGCAGATAAGCTCCCAATTCTTTTTAAGTGAATGCATGATAGGCTCAAGCTCTTCAACCAGATCAAGGATATTATCTTCTTCATTTTTAAGAGGAATAACAACAGAATATTGAATTGTCATGATTGATTCTCAATAAATTAAGTTTAAACCCAACTTGGGCCCTATGATGGCTCATAGGGCCCAAGTTGGGTTCTAAATATAACAAAAAAGACTTTATACTAACAAGTAAATTTAGAAAACACAGAATGCATGGAAATAGGTTTATGCAATAGGTCTTGACTAGGTAAACTTAAAGCCCATCCACTCCTGCTCTTTGCGTTCTTCAAAAAGATTCCACCCCCATTCTTTGGTCAGTTCTATATACTCCGATTTTTGCTCAATTAGAATCCCTGAGGTTACACAGAGCGCATGTCGATCATGCAGCTGTTTGAGTCCTTTCCATGCCTGTGTTTGTTCTGAGAGAATCATATTCATTAAAAGGACCGAATCTTCATTAAAGAAATCCCATGCAAAAGAGTCGGGCAATGAACATGTAAGTTTATCGTTCATCCCATTCAAAATGGCATTCTCCTTGGTATGTTCCAA
This sequence comes from uncultured Parachlamydiaceae bacterium, assembly GCA_963833865.1. Classification (GTDB taxonomy): domain Bacteria; phylum Chlamydiota; class Chlamydiia; order Chlamydiales; family Parachlamydiaceae; genus Neochlamydia. The sequence continues at coordinate 941,684 of CAWHZN010000011.1, forward strand.
AGCCTTCTCATCGATATCTAAAGCAATCACATGTTTTGCACCCAAAGCAATTGCGCATAATGCCAATACCCCACTTCCACAACCTATATCAACCACATAGTGATTGGCAACGGTGTCATTCATCATTCTTAAAACTAATCGTGTTGTCGGATGAGAGAGATCGCCAAAGCCAGCTCCAGGACCCAATTTCAGCTGTTTCCAATCCTCTGAAATCGCATCTGGAATCTCCATATGGACATATCCATCATAGAAATTCAATCCATGCATCTCCCATTGGGACCTCCAATCGACTAAAGACCATGGTTGTAAGAATTCTTTTTTATTCATCGTCAAATGAGGATTCTTCATTTTCCTCAGGCTCAAAATGCTTAACCTTTTTTTCAGACTTCGGCTTTTTCTTGCCCTTTAAATGCAGTGTTAAAGGCATTCCTGAAAAACCATAGACGTCGCGGAATTGATTATAGAGATATTTTTTATAAGTTTCTGTCATTAAATTGGGATAATTCACGAACAGCACAAATTTTGGAGGCTCTATCCCCACCTGAGCCATATAGTAAATTCTTAAACGTTTACCCATAATCATAGGGGGATGGTTTTTCTGTAAGGAATCTTCGACGAACTTATTCAGTTGAGGAGTAGGTATACGTTTTTCAGATTCTTTTTTGACCTCTTTAATTAAATCGAAAAGCTTTTCGACATTTCTGCCCGTAGTTGCCGACATAAACAGTTTTGGACAGTGCCGTAAAAAACTCACTTCTTCATTAATATTTTTTAGACAATGTTCCATACGGAACCCTTTTACAAGATCCCATTTATTAAAGACCAAAATACATCCCTTACCTGCTTCTTCAATCATGTTGGCAATCTTCTTATCTTGTAAAGTCATTCCTTTTTCAGCATCCAGTATAAGAACACATATATCTGCTCGTTCAATAGCCCTCTCTGTTCTTATAGCAGCAAATTTATCCACAACCTCATGTTCAGCATGTTTTCTCCGTATTCCTGCGGTATCAATAAGACGGAACAGATCTTGATCATGTGTAACCGTAACGTCTATACTATCCCTTGTCGTTCCGGGAATAGGGCTCACAATGCAACGTTCTTCATCTAATAAAAAATTAATTAATGAGGATTTGCCCACATTCGGACGTCCCACAATAGCCACATTGATTGCAGAATCTTCCGTTGATTCCCTTTTTTCTTGATCAAGAGTTTCAAAAGCCATTTCCAAAAGCTCAGCGATATGAAAGCCTTGCGTCGCTGAAACGGGAATCATTTTTTTAATACCCAAAGAGTAAAATTCATGAATAAGCTGTTCCTGATCCATATTATCGATTTTATTGACTGCCAGACAAACCGGCTTTTTTGTTTTCAGCAATATATCTGCAATCTCTTTATCCAGTTTGGTGATGCCTAGATGCGCATCCACCACCAGAACAATGGTATCCGCTTCTTCAATGGCGATCTCCGCTTGGCGCAGAATATGTTCATTAAAAATCGCATGGGAATGGTAATCCATCCCTCCGGTATCAATAACCTCAAAAGGGATGCCAAAAAAATCTGCTTTGCTGTATATGCGATCGCGAGTAATGCCCTCGGCTTCGTCAACAATAGCAATTTTTTTTTTGCATATTCGATTGAAAAGAGCCGATTTTCCAACATTCGGTCTTCCAACAATTGCTAGTTTTGGCAAATGTGTCATATTTTTATTAAAGTTGTTTTGAAGTAGCATAACATCTTGAATCTTAAAAATAAATATACTTTTTCACTCTTTTATTTTAATATACAGATATATCTACACAAGTTTATTTATGAGCTTTAATTATTCAGCTGATGATATCTCTTTTTCTGAATTAAAAACAGAATTGCAGGGTTATTCTTGGAAATCTTTTCGCTGCGATGCTATTCCAGCCTTAACAGTCGCTCTTCTTACTCTGCCACAAGCCATGGCTGCAGCTCTTTTAGCAGGTCTACCTTTATCAAGCGGTCTTTTTGCTGCTATCTATTCCTCTATCTTGGCAAGCTTCTTAGGTTCTTCTAGACAACTTGTGGTGGGTCCAAGCAACGCTATTGCTATTTTAGTCCAGGCAGGAACTGCAGATATACTTTATCACCATTATCGCGATCTTATAGGTCTAGAACGCGATGTTATGGCTATACAAATTCTGACACAGCTCACCTTTTTGACAGGATTTTTGCAAGTACTTGCTGCAGGATGTAAATTAGGCCGTCTCACCCATTTTGTGAGCTATACTGTTGTAACGGGCTATATCGTAGGGACAGCGATCGCGATGGTCATTACTCAAATGTATGGCCTTTTAGGCATGAGTGCGATGCCCGGAGTCCATTCACTTTACGAACGAGGTGCTTACCTATTATCCCATTGGCAAACTATACATCTACCGACCGCCTTAATCGGGATAGGATGCCTCTCTATCCTTATATTTCTTAAAAGATTCAATAAACATATACCTGCAGCATTAATCTGTATTATTTGTGCCGGTTTGTTTGTCTACATTTTTAAAATTCCCTTGATAAGTAATTTCATTGATCACCTCTTTGCATCCGGTGTCGAACAATCGATTCAAGGAATTACCCTGGTAGAAGACACTGGGGATATCAGTAGTGCCATACCTCGCCTAGAATTATTCTCTTTTAATACCAGCTTAATGAACAAGCTGTTACCCATATCTTTTGCAATCGCTTTTTTAAGTATTATGGAATCCATTTCAGTTTCAAAATCAATCGCTGCATGTTCTGGTCAAAATCTTTCCATAAATCAAGAAATTTTCGGTTTAGGTATGGGTAATTTGCTCTCTTCCTTTATTGGTGCAATGCCCATCGCAGGAAGCGCATTTCGTAGCAACCTTAATTATAAGTTAGGAGCGAAAACTCGTTTTGCCAGTATCTTAAATTCGATTTTTGTTGTGTTACTCATGTTTGCTTTCGGATTTCTTATCACCAAAATCCCCCTAGCAGCTTTTTCTGCTATTCTTCTGATTACAGCAGTTAATTTAGTGAACACTAAACAATTTCTTGTGTGCATGAAAGCAACGAATTCTGACGCCTTTGTTCTGTGTTTAACGATTCTTGCATGCCTATTTTTTAGTCTAGATATGGCTTTTTATATCGGCGTTATCATTTCGATCATTTTATATTTGAAAAAAGCAGCGATACCTCAACTTGTAGAATATGATTTTGATAAGAGTGGCGAACTCATTAATCTTGATCTTTCGACATCAAATCAGGAAAAAAACATTCGCTTTATCAAGGTCGAAGGTGAGCTTTTTTTTGGAGCTGCAGATATTTTCCAAACAACCTTGAAATCTATCACTGAAGCTAACGACAACACCAAAGTCATTATTCTACAATTAAAGAATGCTCGTGACATTGACGCCACATCCTGTCTGGCACTGCAACAGCTCAATGACTATCTCAAAAATTCGGGTCGTCATTTAATTGCTTGTGGTATCACACCCGCCATCTGGGGTGTGTTATGTGATTCAGGCCTTGTAGCCTCTTTTGGAAAGGAAAATCTGTTTATTTTTGATGAAAGACATCCCCATAGTTACATGCTAAAGGCTTTGGAAAGAGCCTATGAACTTGCTAATAGCGGTTCTGCTCCAAAAAATGCACTAGAACCAAAGCTTATCGCCGAATTATCCAATCCAACCCAATCTACAGGGTAAAACCTCAAAATTAATTAAACCCACAGAGAAAAATTACAAAGAAAACAAACCAGAAACTACTTTTCCGATTAGGTCTTTGTTAAGGTCTCAGCGAAAGTACCTGTTACTGTGTTTGTAGATGGGTAGAAGACACATTAATTAAAAATAAGTCTATTCTTTAAACGAGTTTAACGCAGAGCCAGGGAGTCGGAGAGACGCAGAGGGAGTTCTAAATTATCTCTGCGTCACCCCGTCTCACCGTCTCTGCGTTAATCCTTAGACTTCATTTATTGTAACTCTGAATATTTTTTCACAGCATTTCTCTTTGTTAAAAAAAACATTATATATATAATTTTTAATTACGCAGAATTTCTAATCACAGCAACTCTTTTTCTTCGCCTGTTTTCTTGTAATTTTTCTCTGTGATGCATTAGTTTTTATTCTAAAGCACAAATGATGATTTTATTGTTATTACACAGAATTTTTCGTTTCGTCAATGTCAGCATTAATTCTTTTTTTTCGTCCACAGTCAAATCTGAGACATGTCGTTCTTTTTGACAACCAACCGAGTTCAACTGTTTTGAGTTAAACAACCGAACATGAATAGATTTTTCTTGGAATTCGAAACCATGATCTTCAAAGCCTTCCTTGCGTCCATTTTTAAAAAGTTTGGTTGATATTTTATTATTATCAAAGTAGAAGTGCAGTTCATTCTCTCCAACAATACGAGTTACGGGTTGTAAAAGTGAATTCTCCTCTTCTTCCCTCAATTTATTATTTCGAATATCACCTGGTAAACCCATCAGAAAAAAAGCACCCCAAATTTGGGGTAAGGTAGGGTATTTTGATTTTGCAAAACACATTGCCTCACGAAGGGCCTCGGCTTGTCCAAATGGCTTACCAGTATTCCTTGCCTCTTTTGCTTGCTCACTCTTTCCTAAATAATGTCGATAAAATTCATCCACGATTTTTTGGGTTGCATGATCATAGATTTTCCAACGTGTAGCAATAACGGATGAAATACCTCCAGCTAAAAGTGCAAAAGGCAGTCCCACAGTACCCTCACGATAAACTTTTCCATGGCCTGATTCACAAGCACTTAGGAATGCAAGCTCTGCATTCAAAGAAAGTTGAACAAAATCCTCAGCGTAAAAAAGATGATCATTGATAACTAATGCTCCCTCAAAAACTGAGTGTTCATCTGCCTTTTCATCTGATAAACCATGGCATGCTAAATGAATATGACCGACCTGGCACATAGATTTTTTTATATCTTCAATATTTAAGCTGGCTAGAATAGGCTTCTGAAAAAAAGTACCCACAGCTTCTCCCTCTTTCTTAACTCCTTTAAGCTCGGTAAGATCAAATTTTGTACTACCTCCATCAGCAGCTATAATACAGATATCATCGAAGTTTCTTTGAGATCTATTCTGCTTATCCAGCGCTTCGACACGTAAAAAAGTTTCGATGGATGGAATAGTTATCAAAGTACATTTTTCAAAGAGATATTTTTCTTGTGGATCTTGAAAAAGGCTAAAAGGCAGATCATGAAGAAAAGCGTCTAATACTATTGTGACACGCTCGCCATTTTGAGGAAGTAGAACTTCAATAGGGGCAATGTAAGTTCGATACCACTCTTTTAATTGCAAAAGATATTCTTGATCATTTTCTTTTTTATCATCTTCACCTCTACGCGCATCAGTTTCTATGTCAATTAGCCAGTCTGAAATAGCTTGTTGCAAGTCCTCGCCTTTCTGTCTTATTTCTGGCTGTTCTAACTCTTCTCGCTTTAGTCCCCTCTGCTTTTTTGATAGATTTTTAAATTTTGGTGTGATCCTAGAGGTCTCTTTCAGATCGAGATTTTTAAAAAAAGGATCTTTGCCAGAAGATATAACCCAACACCAGGCCTTTTCTTCATCGAAAGGATCGCATGAATAGGTCACAATTACAGACTGTAATCTAGCAGCAGCTTCTTGAATTTTATCAAAAGATAGCTGTTGCTGATCCGGAAGGCCAAGTTTTTTTCCCAAAAGACCAACCAAAGACCTTGCGCGACTAAAATCAGCGATTAATAAAGCTTTCACTAAATCTGTTTCTTGAAATGTTTTTTCCAAAAGGTGGTAAGGTTTAAATTGATTTTCAAAAAAAGAAATTTGCCATTGAAGATTTTCTTCACAATTTTTTTTGTGTAAATCTGAATATAGACTAATGGAGTGTTGAGAATTTTTAATCGATATTTCATAGTTTTTTAGAAGGTAATTCACTCTACCAAGATTATGATAAATCGTTGCTTGACCATCGATATCTTTTGCCTTCTCTACGATACTCAAAGCTTGTAGGTAATAAGAGAGCGCTTCCCCATGTTGTCCGAAAAAAGTATGTGAATTACCGAGACCAACCAAGGCATTGGCTTGCTCATTAAGATCTTTTAGCTGCGTTGCAACTTCAAAATGCTGCTCGTGGTATTTAAACGATTTCTCTTTTTCCATCATATGAAAATAGATTGTGCCTAGAGCTCCATAAATCATTCCTTCCAGCTTACGATCTCCCAGTTTTATCGCAAGAGGAGTGACTTTTTCAAGTAATGTTAATCCTTTTTCTAAATTATCCAATGAAAGCTGCACAACACTAAGATTGTAATAAGCTCGTGCTTCTGATTCAAGATTTCCGATGTCTTTGGCAATTTGTAAATCTTCTTTATGGCATTTTTTAGCTTCTGAATATCTTCCAAGAGATTCAAGAGTTATTCCTAAATTTGCTTGTATTTCACCCTTCTCAGATAGATTTTTTGCTCTGCTACACGCATCTTTAAAATATTCCACAGCTTTCTTATATTCCCCACGATGCTTATAAATAATACCAAGTCCACTTAAAGAACCCGATTCCTTTGAAATAGCCAAGCTTTGATTATAGTATTGCTCTGCTTCAGAATAATTTCCCAAGCCTGCATAGGCATGTCCTAAATACAAATAGGCATCCTTGATATACTCGGGGTTTAGATTTTCGGCAATTTTTAGAAATTTTTTGAAATATTTAATAGCCTTTTCACAATTGCCACAGCTCTCATAGATATTACCTAGATTACAGTAAGCTTCGCCGACATTTAACTCATTATGGAAAAAATTTTTTGCAAAAGTTAAGTCCTTTCTATGATGCTTAATAGCACGTCTGTTTTCACCCAGTTTGTGGTACACTAAGCCCAGGCTACGATGAGCAAGCCTCAAACCCTCTATATCCTGAATTATTTTGGCTTCATTGAATACACGTTGGTAGCATAAAAGAGCATCTCTATATTGAGCATCATCTAAATAGTTATTACCCAAAGCAAGATAAGCATCTATAACATCTTCTGAATGCTCATTCGTTTTTAGAATACTTATGTATTTTTTTAGTTCGGAAATTTTCTCCTTTAGATCCTTTTTTCTTTCTGAACTATTCAAAATTTCTTGCTCCCATATTCGATAACAGCTTAGGGGACTCTCCGGAAGAAAAATAACTCTGCCATTTATGTAGTCAAGAGCCCTTTCTCTCAATATTTTCATTGCATTTTCAAATGAAATCGATGTGCTACCGAAGGGAAAAGACTCTACGGGAACATTAGGAATATTTTTTCCATCACTGAAGCAGAGGGAAGTCTGAAGGACAATATTACCTTCATCATCTTTTCTCAAAAAGAAAGAGATCTTCAAATTAGAGCCTGGAATGATACGTTCTATGCTCGCAACATTAGACTTAACTGTTGAATTGTCTTTGGAGCTGGTTATGACTTCCGGCATATTTTTTTCTACATTCTATCCTTCTTTTTTAGCGATATATGGGTTTTTTTTATAACATTCAAACTTAAAGCTTTCAGGTGCGACCTGATTATTGGCATTAAGCTCAGCTATGAATCGATTCAGCGCAACTTGATAGAGTTTTGGTCGATCATCGTTGTAATCTGGATCATCATGTGGGTGTGTCTCTTGACCATTACCATTTATAAAGACAAGTTTATAGTGAAGATTACTCACGCCTTGACCATTAATTTTGATTGACCGTGGTCCTTTTCCCGTACCTATTTCTTTACCTTTGTATCCTCCGGAAGAAACTTTTACTCTCTCTTTTCCCTTTTTTCCTCTTTCCTCTCCTAACTGTTCATTTATATCCATTTCGTCCTCTACCTCCTCTTCCTTACTCAGTAGATCAGTTTTAAATAGATCAACATGTACAGCCCTATTCTTTGAACCATCATCTGAATTTGTAATGATTCCAATGAGGCGTAGAACTTGATCGATTTTGTCATAAATGAAGACAGGACTTCCTGGATAATCTGAAACACTAGAGCCATCAATGGTAAAAACTTGCGTATTACTTTCTTCTTTAATGGATGAAATACGTCCCTTATGGCACATATAAACTCCATTTTCATCTGAAAAGCCTGCATAATAGACAGCTAGTCCTTCGTTAACCGGAACATCCACAGTTGGAAAAGATGCATGTATCACATCTTCCTTAACCACCTTTTTGATCTTCATAACTAATCCATAATCAGAATATTTAATTCCATTTTTCTGTAGGTCACTTTCTTTTATATGCTTGATACGATAAGTTCCCCCCTCGTAACTCATATTAAAGCCTGAATCTTTTAGGCACTTTTTTATTTCGTCAAAGATTTCATTTTTACTAATACCACCGTTTAAGGTTAACACTAATCCCATAATCAATCCTTTTTTAATGGTTGCTGCTTTAAATTTTTTAAAATCTGTCTTATAAAAAAGAATTTATCCAAGAATGCTAAAAAAAGATAGGATTTATGAGATTAAAATACGATTCTTTGAATGAATTGAAAATCTATGTTGATAGAACTACTCAGATTGAGTCTACAGGGTAACACCTCAGAGTTATCGCTGAGACAGGGAGACGAAGAGGCAAAGGGGGGAATTATAAGTCCTTGCTTATCTCTGCGTCACACCGTCTTAGCGGCTCTGCGTTAATCCTTAGTCTTCGGTAGCAGTCCCTTGACCTTGATACTTTCTAAGCCCCACTTCTTTACTATTGATCGACAGGTTCCCCAGCAAAGCTGTTCTTCAATCTTCCTCTTTCGGCGATGACCGCAAAATTTAATCTTTTGAAACCTTATTTTCTCTCTAGCTGTATGGTTAGGTAAAGTGGCATTTACGTCAGGGAGGCTTTCATTTACGTCAGACTTTTCTATAACTGGATTTTTTGGTTCTTGATCCGGCGGTTGTTTTACAGGGGGAGGAAAATTAGCTTTAAATAGATTAATGTGCACAGCCCAATTCTTTGAAATATTATTTGTTTCTGTAATTACTCCGATAAGTTGTAGATAATAATTGTTCCAAGCGAATACAGGACCTGCTGGAGAGTCTGAAACAGAAGCACCATCAATTGTAAAAACTTTGTTATTATTTTCTTCTTTAATGGATGAAGTGTGTCCTTTATAAAACATATGAGTTTCATCTTCTTTGGAATATGCTGTATAATAAACAGCCATTCCTTTAGATAATTGGAATAGACTCCAGAGAGAGCAATCCATTAAAAAAATTAAACCCTTTGTTTAGGTGTGAGAGTTAAAAAAGTTGAATATTTCAATGACTACAAACTAAAGCTATTATTCAGCGATCAAAAGACTAAAATTGTTGACATTGAGCCAATAATAAAGAAAAGTAAAGGATTATTCCATCCACTTAAAAATGTAGAATATTTTAAAAGAGTTTCTCTGGATGATAGTAAGTACCCAGTAAGCATTTGTTGGCCTAATGGAGCAGATATATGCCCGGATTACTTATATGAAATCGGAGTAGATATCGAAGAACAGAAAAAAATGAAAAAATCACAGCCAATACGTAGAAGGCAAAGAAAAAAAAGCACAGCTTCTTAAGTATCCTTCGACTTGAGTTGGGTTTTAATATTTATAGCTCCAGCATAAGTCCAGGTGGCAGCTTATCTCCAAAAACCTGCTCTTGTTCCACCAATGTTAATGCGTCATTCTGGCTTAATAATGATTGCAAGCGTTCAAAATGATCTGTATGGCTAAAAATAGAAGTAATGTCATCGATGATAGCTTGTGGAATATTATTTCCCCGATAATCGGTTTTGCGTGCGAGTTGCACAAATAGATGTGATAAATGTTCACTTGGTGGTAATTTAAGTAACTGTTGAATCCATGCACCACACTGGTCCTTAGGAATCACATTAGCTGCGGATCCATAAACTAGATGACGTGCACCTAGGCGCCCTAAGGCCCAGTAATCAGCAGAATTTCCTTCCTTTTCAAGAATGCGGGATAAAATTGCATTTCCTATTTTTTTCTTAAGAGAAATTTCAAGCCACTCAAATGAGGCTAGGGTTCTTATCCTTTCCATATAAGGGTACAGATCATTTTTGGACTTCAAGGTTATTTTAAAAGTCTTGTTCGGAAATAATGAGGCTAAAATTTCATTTGCTAGCTGTGTTTGCTGCCCTTTATTCAATCCTCCAGCTACACGACGATAACAGATCCACTTTTGAATTTGATGTTCAGAACTTTTAAGCTCTTTAAAATCCTCTAATAGTATTTTCCACAATTCTCTTATACGAAAATCGTCGAGGGGATAACCATACCCAGGTCTCATCAGAAATCCAGCCAAATTCCACCAGCGCAACTCCATATCGGAATTTCTCTTACGCTTGCTTGCCATGGATAATAAAGCATCAAACAGCCCTCTTAATACACTCAAAGACCAGTCACAACGGGGTAGATTGAGCAGCCCTTCAAGGGTTTCCATCATTTTCTCTGCCTTGGAACCCGAGGTATACAGGTTTTGAATGTATTCTTGTGCGGGTTTCGAAAAGGAGGCATCAAAAATTTCATCCTTTCTGGAGGAATCTAACGCTGCCATACTGTTTTCCATTCCTGACACATTTCTTAACTGAAATTCCAAGAACCAGCGATGTTCGGTTTTTTGTGATTGCAGCCACAGTTCCAAGGTGCCTATAGCTGTTAACTTCACATGCAACTTTACAGGAATATTTTCGTTAAGCTTATTGCCCAAACGTAAAATGGTATGGATGGCCGGAAGGGGTTGTAATTCTTTCAGGTCAATAGTCACAAAATCGCCCTGATTATCTTGTAAGCGTACATTCGACGTATAAACATTAAAGGAAACAGGGCTGTTTGGCCTTAAGGAAAAGGTTTTAGAAAACTCAAAATTTGAGCCCTCCTCAGCTCCGCGCGGAAGCAGTGTTAAGGCTTGGTAGGATGTTTTTCCGTTAGCCTGTTTAACATCAACTTCGAGATAGAAGGTCTTAGGAATACCGCCGCCAATACGTGTACCAAAACCACGGCGTACTTTACCATAATAAGCAGCCCCTCGCGCTACTGCCAAATCAAGGCTAATACTTTCCAATACTTTGATTTGAGTGGCGGGATACCATTGCATCAAGGATTGAACAATTGCCTGCTGAAAAAGTGAGGGTTTCAATGCTCCACCATTAAACAATATAAAGTCCGGCGCTTTCTTGACTGAAGAGCGTTTTAAAAATGCCGCCAGATGCTTTATAATGGAGGGCTCTTCTTCATAAGGAAGACCCATAGTGCGAAATCCTGTTGATTTACGTAACTTAAGAGCCTCTTCAAAAGGATATTGACCAAAAAAGCCCTCGAGAAGCAAAAGTGTGATTTCTTCTCGTGTAATAGCTATAGACATACTTCCTTTAACAACTGCTGAACCAGTACCTTGCAAGGTAATCGCGTATGCTTTTGCCTCATCATTACCTAGAAGTGTCTCTTTAGCTGATCGTGCTTGATGTTTTATTTGCAGCCATTGCATGCTTTGAAAGTCATTCTTTTTTGCATCTCCGGACAACTTTTGCTCTAAATAATAGGTAATAGCTGCATCCATGTTATCGCCACCCAAGAGAAGATGATCTCCCACAGCTGTCCGGCTAAATGCTAATTTATCTTGTATTTTTTCAACTTCAATCAAGCTAAAATCGGTTGTTCCTCCACCCACATCGCAAACAAGAATGGAATCTCCCTCTTTCATTTCCTGTTCCCAAACATTTTCATGGAGGGATATCCAGCTGTAAAAGGCTGCCTGCGGCTCTTCAAGTAAAGTTAAATTCTTATATCCGGCTTTTTTAGCCGCTTCCACCGTCAAACGCCGAGCTACTTCATCAAAAGAGGCAGGAACGGTCAAGACCACTTCTTGCTGCTCAAATTCCTCCTCTTTATCAGATTTAGCCAAAAGAAAATTCCAGGCTTCTTTAATGTGATTGAGATACAATGCGGTTGCTTCAACAGGACTCATTTTGTGATCAGTTTCAGCTTCGGGCGGCAAAATTTTGTCTTTACGATTGGCAGCGGAATGGCAAAGCCAACTCTTAGCTGACTGAACAAGTCTTGTTGGCACTTTTGCACCCTGTTTCTGAGCAAAAAGTCCTACAAATTTCTCCTCATGCCTCTTCCAAGGAAGTGATAAGGATCCTAATGGCCATTCCTGTTCATTAGAAAGATAGCAAAAGGAGGGAAGGGTCGCGCAGGATTCCACATAGCCAGATGCGATTAATTGAGGGAGTCTTAAAGACTGTATGGAAAGCCTAGGGTCTTGTGTATCCACATACGAGACACAACTATTCGTTGTCCCTAGATCAATTCCAATAATGTATCTCATCTTCTTAACATTTCATCTGGATTTATATAAGAGTAGTTAAGATCGTCAGCTACATGCTCATTAGTAATTTGACCAAAACAGACATTCAGTCCTTGGCACAAACCGGCATCTTCCAATAAGGCTTTCTTATACCCCTTATTGGAAATTTTTAATACATAATCCATTGTGGCATTGGTGAGAGCCTGAGTCGCAGTTCGCGCGCATGCACCTGGCATATTAGTCACACAGTAGTGAACAACATCATTCACTAAATAAATTGGATCTGCGTGAGTTGTAGGCCGAGATGTCTCGGAACAGCCTCCTTGGTCAATGGCAACATCACAGATCACAGAACCGGGTGTCATTTTGCTCACCATTTTTTTTGTAATTAACTTCGGTGCTGTTTTCCCTGGTATCAATACAGATCCAATCACTAAATCAGCTCGAGTGATTGAGTCCTCAATTGAATAAGAGGTGGAATAGAGAGTTTTGAGATGGGGTCCAAACAGTGCATCAAGTGCACGCAGGCGATTGAGATCTTTTTCAATCACAGTCACATCGGCGCCCAATCCCATAGCCATTCTAGCAGCCTCCGTGCCTACAACACCTCCACCAATAACTAAAACGCGCGCAGGCGTAACACCGGGAACACCGCCTAAGAGTAAACCTTTTCCTCCATGATTCATCTGCATAATCGTTGCACCTATTTGAATGGAAATGCGTCCTGCAATTTCACTCATAGGAATAAGAAGAGGAAGTCGACCCTGTTTATCCGTGACTGTTTCGTAAGCAATAGCAACGACTCCAGATTCCACAAGATGTTTGGTTTGAATAGGATCCGGGGCCAAATGCAAATAACAAAAAAGGATTTGACCCTTGCGCAGTAAAGGAAATTCACTTTCCTGTGGTTCTTTAACTTTAACAATCATTTCTGCTTTATATACATCCATTGCGGTGGGTCCAATGACCGCTCCTGCATTTGCAAACATATCATCCGTATATCCAATCTCAATGCCTGCATCTTTCTGAACTAGCACTGTGTGTCCTGCTTCAACTAGAAGGCGCACCATTGCAGGGGTAGCACCCAATCGGTATTCATGATTTTTTATTTCTTTGGGTATGCCAATAATCATTAAATAATTACTCCATTTAGTTTTTTAATGATTAATTGTAAGTGACAGAGAGAAAACAGTCAAAGGTTTATAGGTTTTTCTTATCTGTACCATCAAGCGATTCTAACTTATACCCCTGTTCCTTTAGATAAAAAGGATAATAGACTTCTACAAAAGCTCTCACAAATTGATTATCGTAAGGATAGATAATTTTCTTCCCTTCAAAATTTTCCTGCATATAATAGGGAATCATAATGCCGAAAGTATTAACTTTACCCTCCAGGACCTGATTAGAAAAAACAATCTTCTCTCTTTCTAATTCTGCACAGGAGCCATATTCCGGATGAGTTAATTTGGCGGGTAATATATTCATTTTTTCTCCTTAATTTTTATTCATTGATACAGGAAGTTATTTTTAGTTGTAAGATATCTATAATAGCGCGCTACAACATAAAGATCGAGCACCCTCAACCAATCGTTTCCACGTTTAGACACCAAGCTTTCTAGAAAGGTATACGCTTTATCAGGATCGTTCTCAGCTTTTAGGATTTTCTTACATTCCAAAATATCTGCTAATCCCTGCATGAATGTATCAAACTTTGTGTCTTTCTGCTGCAAATAATTTTTCCTTTCTCGGATCAAAAGAAGAGCTATGTTTGCAAGAGAAACTTCCACCCCAAAGGATTGTTTATTTTCTTCTGAAAATTTAATGGCTAATTGCAAGCATTGAGTTGCAAACTCCATCCACTCCGTTGCTTCATTGCCGATTTGGTGTTTCTTCATCAATTCAGAATCCTTATTAATATCAATATTCAAAATATGGTTTTTCAAGCTATCCTCTACATTCTCCTCCAACTGTCTTAATGCAGTCATTTCAATAAGGATATCATCTTCGAAAGAATTGGACATTGAGAACCCATGATCTATGGCAAAGATATTTTCAAATTGTTTAATATTTGCCTTTGTTTGAAAACCCTCCTCTCCATACTCAAATTTACATAAAATATTCCCATCATGACGATCCGTATTCCCAAATCTTAAGTCATAAATTACAATAGCTTGAAAGTCATACGGAGGAATTAACTCAAGAGGCCAATCATATATATAGGCGAGTTTCTTACAATTATCTTGATAGGCTTGAATAGATGCTACTTGTCCTTTAATTTTTACATAAGCTGTAAAAGGAATATGATACATTTGATGATAATTCAGTAAATAGGCTACATGCTCTCTCTTTGCCGCTTGTCCAGGCTTTATTCCCTTCTTATAAAGCTCTTGTGTTTTAAAGTTTTTCTCCTCATTTTCCGGCTTGAACACCCATAAGTTTTTTCCTAAATCACTTTTTCCTTTTAGATAGTAAGAACCATTTACCCCATCAAAGTCACTTCCCAACATTGTTTTTTCTTTTGCTTTCTCAGGATTTATGGTTATAGCTTCAATTGTGTCAAATAAATTGAAAAAGATGTTGGCAGGATGATCGATATTACTTATATTTTTCATGCTTATATCTGCTAAAGGCGACTCAAAAAGTAGCCTATAAATAGCTTTAATGGAATCTTCTTCTAATGGTTCAGGAGCTTCAAGAGTCTTCCTAGCAAATAAAAAAATTAACTCCGCTGCTTGATCTTTAGAAATAGCTGTTTGCAAAACTTCAAGTTCACTTTTATTTCCAAAAATTGTTATAGCCTGTAAATAGATGGCTTTTGGGTTCCAATTTTCCTCTTTTTTCTCTTTATGAAGCTTATCTGTAGCTTTCATCTCCTCTAGAGTTTTTTTAATCACTGAAGCAGCCTGCGAACTAAAACCTTGTAATTCTTCTTCTCGAATTATTGGTCCTGCATTTGACATCTGGATGGTCACTTCTTTCCAATCATTACTGATCAAAGAATACGAAGTACTATCTTCAGAAAAGGATTCCGTACTTTGATAAAATAAACCAGTCACTTTATTAATACTAACTTTATAATCACCGGATAGGGTTTTTAATGCATCAATATTATCATTAAAAAACTTGGTATTTTTTATATAATATTGAGAGTAAGATAAGTTTTCCATAATAATTACTAATTTTAGTAGTATTCATTATACTATATTTTACTATTGTTAATGAATAGTTACACATTTTAGTAATTTTATTATAAATTAATCATATCTCTGGATGCCTGATGTGTTTAGGCATAGTTGCATAAATAACCCACCAAGCCAATGATCTCATTGGTCAGTGGTGAATCATAAAACAAGGCCGAATCGATCTATAATGAATAATCAATCTCCAAACTCTCTATAAGTTTTGAAGTAATAGGTCGAAGTTGTACAATTGATAGTTCGTTTGCTTCAACAACAAACTCAATTTCTACTGGCGCATTAAAGTAGTTTTCGAATTTTTTTGTTAGAGACGCTATTTCTTTTATGGCATAAATTGTACAAAGCAGCTTCTCATTTCCAAGACGAAGATCGTCAAGAGAAAGATCCTTCGTATTCACCAAAATATGTGCAGGGATCTGAGTTCCATCAACTCCTCCGCCTAAACCTTTCACAAGTTGTAATCCAGCTACATTCCATTTTTTTTCATTGGCAACGGAAAAAGCAACCCCTGAATATTCTCCATTAGATATATATTTTTGAACAATCCAAGTCATACCGAAAATACTCTCTCTTTTCTGAGTGTTTAGTTGTGAATAAAAATGTAGGGCTTTTTCTGAAAATGCGGAAAGAAGCACCTCACGAAAAGCAGGAATAATTTTTTCTTTTTCTTTCACAACAATGGAAGTAAAAATCCCGGCAGCAGCGCTTTTAGCTTGGTCTTCTAATTGTGCAGATGATCTTACAATCAAATCTGATTGAAAATCGATTTCTTTTAAAAAAGATTCATCAAATTGAACATCAGAGATGAGATTGCAAATTTGTCGGCTTTTCTCTGCTATTTCTATATCTTTTTCTAAAAGCGATAGAATTTGTTTTTTAAGCTCAGGATAGCGTGACCAGATAAGAGTTTCTGCATCAAAGCTGCAATAAGAAGGGATATTCAATTTTTTAAAATGCTTAAGCTTAATATTAGGCAAAATATCCTTAAGACGGTCCAAATTTTCTTTTTTTCCACTCTTTCCAAAAGAAACTCCCTTTAATTCAAATGAAGAATAGCGACGATTAATTTCTAATAATAGGTTCTCTTGTTCTTTTCTATCAAGCGTACTTTCCCTAGCAATTTCCACTAATTTATTTAATTTCTTTGTCAACTTAGCAAAGAGGTAATTTTTTTCAAGCTGATTCTCCGCTTTGCATAAGCGTTTTTCCAAAGTTTTGACAGCTTCCCTTTCTTTAGAAAAATAGTTTTTGGCATAAGGATTCACCATAAAGGGCGCAATTTCTTTTGCCGACAATTTATCAAAGATAGCCTTATAGAAACTATCTGCGACAAGAGCCCCTATATCCTTAGGAAGTTCTTCAATCTCAGCAGCTGTTTCTAATTTTAGTTGCGAAAGGCTTTCTACTACAGTTACAGCATTTTCTGGCAATTCTGTAATAGTAGGTTCCGATGATAAACCGAGATGAATGAATTTCCCGTTATATTGTGCAAGGGATTGAATATCACAACCAATAAGAGCTGGAATACCCAATTCATCGAAAGTGATGGCGGCATGGCTGAAAATTCCTCCTTGTGCAGATATTATTGCCGCAGCATTAGCATATTTATGAACTTCAGGTGAAACATTTTGAATGACAAGAATTTCTCCCAGTTTTGCAGGCTCAAAGTCCCTATCTTGCGTAATAAATCGCACTTTAGCTAGAACGTTTGTTTCCCTAGTTGCCATACCTGAAAGAACATTTTTTTTATTCGGTCTATTAATTAATTTATCTAGGATGGGAGCTAAGTCTGTATTTACACTGCCCATAATAATTTGAATGGCACTGTCAACACTCATTCCATTTTCTTCAATCAAAGAAAGTAATGGGGGTGAATTGAGCAACTGTTGACGTAAATTTTTATATCCAAGCATTTTATTACTTCGTTCTTGCTCTAGTACTTTGACTAACTGCTCGACATTTTCAAAGGGCGTTTTCAAAAAGTTTTGACTGATCGCAATGCGTGATATCAGTTTAAAGATTTCAGGTGAACTTGTATTTTCTTGTAATAGATCATTGGCTAAGATAAGTTCAATTTGTTCAAGCGCTTCAAATGCATCGTTAACAATTTGAACTGATGATGCGTGAAGTGTGTCGCATGGAAGTATTGCACTTTTGATATAATTTTTTAACGCAAAAAGTACTTCACATTTTTGCTCAATAAGTCCTATAGAATTCTTTTGGTCATGGTTATTTTTAATGATTTGCATAAAAGCATTTAGCTTTTGAATAAGATCAGGGAAAGGAACCATGATTCTTGATTTTGCCGCCGCTTTTATTTCATCAAATTTTAGAGCAAAACCGTTTTCATGAGATATTTTCCCTTCAATAAAAGAGATAAATTCACTAAGGGTTGTTATTCTACTTGTATATTTTTTTATATTATTTTGTAAAAGCTTCTCTTTCTGAGGAATTGTTGACCATAAGGATAAAAATTGTTCTTTATATTCTTTATTTATAGGATCTTTGACAATTAACTCGTAAATTTCTTTAAGCCTATCTAATTTATCTTGGATTTCTTGGGGATGATACTTTACATTCGAAAGTTGCGCAAATGTATTCAAAACATCACTTAAAGTATCATTTTCATTATATTCCTTCATATTAGCCAGTTGTTTTAGTTTTTTAGGGATTCCGTGATACATAACCGGTTTGTATGAAGATGATTGATTATGAAGAAAAACTCGAGGATCGATACATGTACAAACGGTAAGGTACATACTATAATTTGGTAATTTTGAATAATATTTTGAAAATTTGTTTATACAAACTTTAATTTCATCATCAGTTTGTGATTTTTCAATTTCTTGTTCCAAAGAGACTATATGCTGCGATAACCATTCAAATTCAAATATATCTTCTTCATGACCCACACTGTCTTTTTCTTCAAATGTAGCAGCTTTTTTCCTATATTCAGTTTGCTCAATAGGATGCTCTTTATAGTAACTTTCCCGGTCTTCTCTTAAACTACGAATTATATATAACATTACCTCTTTGTAATTTTGATAGGGGACATCATCAACTGGGCTAAATATAAAATTCCTGCGCCCTGATTGAAATTCTTTTAAAACTTTTGAAAGTAAATCACGAGCACACCCTTCTCCTTGCCATTTTGGTTGATGAATCCATAAACGAATTCCGCGATATCGACATTCACATCCATCAATCTCCTTACCTACATCTATAGCTTGTAAAAGGACATTTTGATCTCGAAAATTTTCATTATTTAGCTCACTTTTCTTTATATTGAAACATTTAATTGCTTTTAAAGGATTGTAGAGAGCTTGTGGTAAGCTTGGGCAGGTGAGCAATTTAATGAGTTTATCTTCATCAAAAAATTTATTACTTTCCTTTTTTTCACAAAGATAATTGATTGTCAAAAGCGATTGTAAGCGCACGCAAAGTTTAGCAATAAATTTTTGAATAAGAAAATATTGTAAAAGATTTTGGTTCTCAAAAATTAAATCTGCTAAACTTGAAAGATTATTAATAGAATTAACTCTATTAATAACAGCACTATCATTTAAAATTTTTTTTATTACTAATGTATCTTTTGCATTAATTTTAAGTATATTAAATATTTCTTTAAAAAATTCATTGTCATCTTTAATTTGGGGAATTCTTTGTATTTCCTGCTCGATTAAAGATTTATCATCTAATGTAACTATGCTGCTTTGTTCTACAATAGGTTCAGGTTTGGTTTTATATGTATTCCGTGATGTCAAAAAATCTAAGAAATTATCGTATTGATTAAAATCATGGATTTTCTGCTCAACTCGTCTAGCAAATGTAGATACAATTTTTTTGTCGTCTTCTCTTGAAAAAAATCCTATAAACTTAAAGACAGCTTGAATGAATTCTTTAGATTTATTAATTTCCAAAATTCTTATCGTTTCTTCCTCTCTTTCTAACTCTGTTCCAAATTTATTTGGATCTTGATAAAAATCAACATAAGACTCTGTTTTATTAACCATTTTCAATGCTGCCATTTGTGAATAAGTTACCATAATTTCCCAATATTAAATTATTAATATTAATACAATTATATAGTAATTAATATTTTAAATCAATAATATTTTAAGCTTTTTAGTTTTTAAAATAGTTACACATAGATAGGCATTACGAAAAACGGCTTTATTGGGCTTTGTTGCAAAATTGCCCACTGAGTTAGGGAGCGCGGGGCACCCATCTAATCTTATGCCTTTATAAAAAGCCTGGTTATAGTTTAGTGTATTTCTTATATGACTTGATTTTTATTATTATTTTAAATAAACTAAGTTTCTTCATATTTAAACCTTAGGTATATGCAATGACCAAAATTCTTTCTTATTTTAATCCCTGTACACCGCCAAACCCAGATGTAAATGATCGTTTCAATCAACTCTCTGCAGGTAAAAAATTTATTACAGTAGCAGCTACAGCTTTTGTCAGCATTGCAACTCTTTTTATGGGCGGTCTTGGGGGTCTTGTTATTTATCGCCTTCTTGTGGATAAATGGAAGCCCATAAATTTAGAGCAGGTCCCAGGAAAAACACCTCAAAAAGTGGATGAGGTAGCTAAGCCCGTCGTAGCACCTAAAAAAGATGCTGATGATATAGAGATTGCCTTAGATGCAATCAATGCTATGGGGCTAAAACTCTTTCAAAATCGTGGATTAACAGAAAAACAAAACAAATTGCCGGAAAATATTGGCAGTTTAGCCATTGCCCCAAGCTGTTTATTGGATCTACTTGCGCTAGCATTCTATGCAATTCCTGAGGAAAAACGGGATGATTATTTCAAATCTCTAAACATGCAAGGCATGAAAACTCCTACTGTCTCTATAGTTCAAGCTATGAAAGCACTAATATTTGATGGTAAAGAAGAAGGAAAAATTGCTATCGCTAGGTTATTCGGAACCACAAAAGCAGATATTCCTGAACATCTACAAAAGAATCAAAACATGTATGATTTAAAAATTGTTCAGGGTAAGGATATGGTCCAAAAAGCCAACGAGTGGATCGACGAGGCAACCAAGGGAAAGATTAAAAATATATTTGATGGTAATGCCATAAAAATCCTGGCATCTGCTTTTTATTTCAAGTTAAATTGGACCTACAAATTTAAGAAAGAAGATACCAAAGACATGGACTTTACCCTTTACAATGGACAAAAGGTGCAGGTTGCGACTATGTACAAGCACTACGATGATGATGAAAATCTAAGATATTATAATCATGCTGAAGAAGGGTATCAGTTGCTAGAATTACCCTACAAGGCCCAAGGACGCAAAATTTGCAAACTTATTGTTTTACCAAATGAAGGGGTAGATATTCTAGAAATTGAAAAGAAATTTGATCCTGATAAAGCAATGAAGAATTTGAAGCCTTTAGCAAATGAAGAAGTCATGCTATCATTGCCTAGGACAAAGATGGATTGGGGTGCAGATAATCTTTTTCCATTATTAAGTGAGATGGGCATCCCTTGTGAAGAAATAAAAAAAGATTTCGACAGACTCATGATGAAGGTAATAGCAGAAACAAACGAAGAGGGTTCCGAAGTTGCCGCTGTAGCCGCAATGGTAGCGGAAAGTGCTAAAATAGCCCAAGTCATCGATTTTAATGTTAATCGTAGTTTTATGAGTTTTATTATGGATCAAACAAACGAAGATCACCCCGTGATGGTACTTGCAGAAGATTTCATTGATGAAAAGCCATTTGAAATTAAAAAGTAAGTTTTTATAAGGCAGTATCAATTAGACGATGTAAGTGGGAGACCAGGTAAAAGGGAATTGAAAGAATTTCCGTATTTCTTCCTAGTGGCTCCTGAGAAATTTTGATCCCAAATGGGACCTTTTTTTCTTTTATAAATAAATGCAAAGATTTCAACTTTCCTGACCTACCAGCTTTGACCTCTATAGGATATACATTACCTTTATAAGGCATTAAGTAATCCACTTCAGCTGATCCAAGCTCACGCGTCCAAAAAAAAAGTTTCATATCTAAAAAAGGATCAGAAGTAGCAAAAAATTCTTGGCCAACAAATTGCTCAGCAAGAGGTCCTGTATTTTGTATAAAATAGGGGGGTGTTTTATATAAATAATGTATAAAACAGGGGGGTGTTTCATACAAGCTTTATTTTTCTTAGTAACTTAGTAAATGGGTGATTGATGTCCATTTCTTTCTCTCTCCAAGGCTCAAAATCAAACGAATCCAAATTTTTTCACAGCCTCTCTGCACACCCTAATATTAATCTCTTGCCTCAATTCTAAATACACTAAATCCACTCGAAAACATTTCTTCATCAATAATATAATTATATCACAAACCCCCTCAAAACACCGCATATGGGTGTGCAGAGGGCCTTCGGCCCTTTGCCGCGGTCCAGGGCGCGTAGCCCTGGGGGAGGCCCACGACGCGTAGAAGTGAACTGCTAGTCTTCTACGAAGGCAGGCTCTGCTTCTCCCTTAGTAAATTCAATTGACAGTAGCTTGGAAACACCCCGTTCTTGCATAGATACACCAAAAAGAACATCCGCGATGGACATCGTAATTTTGTTATGAGTAATGATAATAAACTGACATTTATCAATAAACTGCTTAACCACATTGACAAAACGTTCCACATTTGTATCATCTAATGGAGCATCTATTTCATCTAAGATACAGAATGGAGCCGGTTTTACTTCAAATATTGCAAAGAGAAGAGCTAAAGCCGTTAAGCATTTCTCACCACCGGATAGAAGATTGATTGAGCGCATCTGTTTTCCAGGAGGTTTCGCAATAATTTCTATGCCTGCTTCAAGGACATCATGGGTTTCAGTAAACTGTAAATCTGCTTCACCCCCATTAAAGAGAATTTTAAAATTCTTTTGAAAATTTTTACGAATGATCTCAAAAGTTTCTTTAAAAATTTTGCGACTTTCCTCATCCAGCTGCGCGACAATCTCAATAAGTTCCTGTTTGGAAACATTCAGGTCTTCTACCTGTTCATTTAAGAATTCATAGCGAGCTTTATATTTATCAAATTCTTCGATAGAGGTCATGTTAATATCACCGGCAGCCTCCATTTCCTGCCGTAAAGATCGAATCTGTTTCTCACTTTGTTCTAAAGACTTTTCAAGTCCTACATTCAGTGCTTTTAATTCCTCGATAGTTATATGGTATCGTTCCTGCAAATCATTTACCAAAGACTGACGTGAAGTTTCAATTTGTGCTAGCTGAATGGCTGTGTGGTTTATTTCATTTTCATGCTGTTTTATTTTTTCACGATATTGAGCAAGTTTTTCATCAATTGCCTCAATGGCTGTTTTACAATTCCTAACCCTATGTTCTTTGTCAGTCAAAAGCGCGATTCTTTCTTTCAAACTGATCTCAGTTTCTTCGATCTTACTTTCAAAATCGGTGGTGCGCTGCTTTATCTGGGATTGCATTTCGCGTCCCTGTTCTAATTCCTCTAATAAACGCTCTTCGAGTTGCTGGCTCTCCAAATCTTTTACCTCTAAAACATTCAACATATGGAGAGATTTACGATTTTCTTCTGCAACATTTTGAAATTCGCTCTCCTTCTCCTGCATTTCTCTTTGGGCATTTTTCAAAACAGGCAGCTTTTGCTCGACATCTTGATTCAGTTCAGCAGTTAGTTTCTTTTCAACATCTAATTTATTTTTTGCGTCTGCATGTCTTTGTTGAAGTTCATGGAGGAGTGTTGAAAGCTGTTCTTTGGTAGATTCGATCGCTTTTTTCTCAACCTCTACCTGCTTGATTTCATTTAATGCTTTTTCCAGATCGCCTTGAGTTCTTTGCAGTGCAAAATTAACTTCAACTAGCTTCATCTCTTCTCGACGAATGCTTTTATCAAGCTCTGTTTTCTCTATTTGGATGTGCGATTTTCTTTCATGCAGCTTTTTAAGCTTATGTTCAAGGGCTACACGCTCTTCTTCTTTTTCTTCGACCTTTTTTTCTAATCCCTTAAGTTCAGCTTCACGTAAGAAGACATTACTTTCCCTCTGAGAAACAGAAAAAAATACGGTGTGTTGATCTATAAATGATCCATCAGTCATCCAGATACTATTACCAGGATGATCCTTAGACCATTCTTTAGTTTTTTCACTGCTAGCAGCGATGACAATATTCTGTAAAAAATGTTTAAAACTTTCATTACAAGAGATTAATTTAGCTAATTCTTTGATATCAGGCTGAGAAATATGAGAAACTTTTCCAGTTTCGACCCTATTTTCAATGCAAAAAAGGGAAAAATCTTTGATTTTGTTTTTTGAAGTATAGTCCAAAACACTAGCAAAATCTTCTTTCGTTTGCACAACTAGAGTCTGCGCATAGGGTTTCATCACTTGTGCTAAAGCTTTTTCCGCGCCTTCCTGAGCGGCAAAATACTCATAAAAACTTCGGATTTTTTTATAAAGAATGCTTTTGGCATTGGAAGCTTCCTGCAAAAGCCGTTTACTACCCGCTGAAAATCCCTCTAAATCATCACGTAATCGGTGAAGCACACTTTGTCGAGCTTTATTTTCCGTCAATTCAGTTTGTAAACTTTCGTATGCAGACTGTGAAACATGAATCTCATCTGAGAGTTGTTGAATCTTTTGTTCATGCTCTTGCAAAATGTCCCTTGAAGCATCAACAGAATCTGAAGTTTCTTCTAAAGCTAATCTCTTTTCTTTAACATGTATTTGTAGCTCTTTGGATAACTCCTGCAAGCGTTGATAACGATGCTCCAAATGTTCGTGCCTTTCCTGATGGTTCTCTAAACGCACTCTGTTTTGCTTGAGCTCGCTTTCAATGGCGCCTTCGGCTTGTAGGAGTTGCATAAGCTGCTTTTGAGCAGTCTGATATTTTCCTTGAATTTCGAAGACCTCCTGCTCCATACTTTTGACAGAATCTCGTTGTGCTTGCGATAAACCACCCATTTTTTGCAATCTGCTTTCCAGCTCTTTTTGCTGCTTTTGCAAATTCATTTTTTCCCTTTGGCGCATCTGCCTTTTTTCAAGCATGGTCTCCAGTTCTTGCTGCCAGCGTTTTTCCTTAGCAACAGTCTCCTTTAGACGCTCCAGAGTGGAGAGTTTTTCACGAACCTTGATCTCCTTCTCACTACGAGCATGGAACACCTCTTCGCTTTGCTTACGCAGGGCCATTTCGCTTTCTTCGAGAGCTATTTTTGCATTTTGCATTTCAATTTTAAGCTCATCGATAGCCCTGTTATATTCAACATTCAATAGTTTCTGCTGTTCTTCTTTTTTAAAATTTTCTTGGCATTTGCGTTGCAAATGATCATGTTTCGCAACAAAAACACCCTTTTCTAAGGTTTCTAATTTCTGACGATTCTCTTTAAAGAGACGTGCTTTTTCTGCCTGTTGTTCAAGAACATGAATTTGCTTTTCAACTTCAGAATGAATATCTTTAACGCGCGTAAGATTTTGATCGGACTGCTCCAGCTTACGCAAAGCTTCGCGCTTACGTTGCAAAAAACGTAAGATGCCCGATGCTTCTTCAAAAATATAGCGTCTTTCTAAAGGTGTATAATTAATGACCTGATCAATTTTTCCTTGCTCAAAGATAGAATAGGTATCTTTTCCCATACCGGAATCCAGTAAAAGGCTGTGGACATCTTTGAGACGAACATTATACCCATTGATATAATACTCGGACTCTCCACTTCGATGGAGGCGACGTGTAACTGCAACTTCAGTATATTCAATGGGAAGAGAACTGTCAGAATTATCGAGTACCACCGTGACTTCAGCAAAATTAAGAGGTTTACGTGTCGATGTACCAGCAAAAATCACATCGTTCATTTTATGTCCACGCATGGACTTGGCAGATTGCTCACCCAACACCCAGCGAAAGGCATCTGAAATATTCGATTTGCCACAGCCATTGGGGCCTACAATACCTGTAATTCCTTGATCGAACTCAAGCGTTGTGTTATCGGCAAATGATTTAAATCCAAAGAGTTTTATCTTTTTAAGACGCACATAACCTCAAAATAGGTCGCAAGTTGGGTTTTAAGAGGTCTAGAATACAGTATTTTTGATTCTATTTCAATATGGAAACGAAAACCTAAGTTGTGCAAAAAATCTCTTTGCTATTTGATAAAGTAAAGATTAGAGGAACGAACATGTTAGAACCTATCTGGTTTTGGATTTTTTTTAATATTGCCATCCTAGCGCTTATTCTCATGGATTTGAAATTTCACTCTAAAGAAGAAATAGTTTCCGTTAGAAGAGCTCTAGGGATGACCGCATTTTGGCTAGGACTTGCTTTAGCTTTTAATATAGCCATCTACTTTTTTAGAGGGATGGAGGATGCCCTAAATTTCCTCGCGGGATACCTCATAGAATACTCTTTAAGCATTGACAATATCTTCGTCTTCATTCTGCTTTTTTCCTATTTTAATGTTCCACCTCATCTGGTGCATAAGGTCCTTTTTTGGGGAATTATTGGAGCTATTGTGATGCGTACTTTTTTTATAATTGGAGGAATTGCTCTCATACAATCCTTCGCCTGGTTGACCTATCTTCTCGGTGCATTTTTAATCTTTACAGGTATTAAATTTGCCTTCGTTAAAGATAAAGTAGAACCTGAAAAAAATTTTGCGATTAGATTATTTAGAAGATACATCCCTATTACGGATGATTATGTCGGAAGCAAATTCTTTGTCATTAGAAATAAAAAAATTTTGGCCACCCCGCTCTTGCTTGTTCTTTTGGCTGTTGAAACAACGGATCTTATCTTCGCAATTGATTCAATCCCAGCAATTATAGGAATCACTACAGATATTTTTATTGTTTATACCTCTAATATTTTTGCAATCCTTGGATTACGCTCGCTGTATTTTGCTTTGGCAGGAATAATGAAACTTTTCCATTATTTACA
The DNA here is from genome assembly GCA_963833865.1 of uncultured Parachlamydiaceae bacterium. GTDB lineage: Bacteria > Chlamydiota > Chlamydiia > Chlamydiales > Parachlamydiaceae > Neochlamydia. The sequence goes on from CAWHZN010000011.1 coordinate 968,091, forward strand.
TTATGGGTTGGCACTTATTTTGATTTTTATTGGATTAAAAATGCTTCTCTCCGGCTTTTTTCATGTTCCTATAGTTATTACTTTAGGAACGATTGGACTTATTCTTACAATTGCTATTGTTTTATCCATGTTTAGACAGTTTAATACGATAACCACCACAGAGAAAAAGGCAAAGAAATAAACAAATATTTACCACAGAGCCACAGAGAGCACAGAGAGAACAATATTAAATTGCTGAGGCAATTTAATATGTTCCATCTATGATCTCTCTGGCTGCGGTGAATATATTTCTTTGTTGTTTTCTTGCTTGTTCCTCCGTGGTAATATTAGAAACTATACTTGATTGTTGTTGTCTTCCTTTTCAAGAATACGAGCAAGTTTCTTAATCGCATTATCATTATAAGGGTCAAGTACATTAGCTTTACGATATAAATCTTTTTCAGTCATGACTGTACCATCGAGAAGCGTTATTGTACCACCTTCTGGAATAAGATCACCTAAGTTAGAATAAAAATCAGAATTATTAGGGTTAAGATCAATGGCCTTTAGACATAAATCTATTTCAGACATTGACCTGCCATTAACAGTAATCATCTCCCCTTCATTAAGGCAAGTATAAAGATAGTGGTAAACAAAGGGATTGCCCGGATCCAGTTCGGCAGCCTTAAGAAATAACTCTCTATCTGTTATTGTAGTTCCATCTAGCAAAACAATTTGTCCTCCATTAGGTAAACGAGATCCAATTTTGCAATATTCTTCGGAAGTATTTAGCTCCATAACTTCAAGATAATAGTAAGCAAAACCCCTATTCTTGAGCTGGTCTTGAGTCATAATTGTACCATCGTTGAGTGTAATAGATTCTCCTTCTTGAAGCAAGAATGCAAGTTTGAAATAAACTATATAGTCATCAGGCTTTAGTTCAATTGCTTTCATATAAAGCTTCCGTTTGTTCATTACAGTCCCATTCAAAAGAGTAACAGTTTCATCACGAGAAATAGTCGATCTAAGATCATGATGAGCTTGCCATGAATGGGGATTCAGATGAATCGCCATTTGGTACAACTGTTGTTCAGTGAAAACTAAATTATTATGAAGTTTTATAGATTCTTCTTTTTCAAGGGTTTCTCCTAGCTTTATGTAGCCATCTGCTTCACTTGGAAACTTCTCAATATTAGCGAGATACTTAATTCTCAAAATTTTAAGGTTTAACTGCTCTTTTGTAAAAAACTTCCCCTCATAACGAATGGTACCTTCTTTTAAATAAAACTTGTGCCAGAAAGAAAGTACTAGGATGGCTTTAGTATCTATAGGGCAAAGCTCAAAAACAGTGAAAATGAGATCATAATTTGTCATTAATTTTTGCTTTATCATGACCTCAGAAAGATCTTGTTGGCTCATTTTTATAGCGGTGTAAAGGTAAGCAAAAGGATTTTTTGGCTCTTGAGAAATGGTGGAAATAAGTTGTTCAAGAGGAAAATTTTCTAAGTCCTTAATGAATTTAGGATTGTCAATACTTAATTCTGTTATGGATCTGATATTTGAATTCACAATACTTTGTGAGCTTTCATTGGTGATTTTAAGTATTTGCTCTCCTACCTTTTGCATTCTTTCGATTTCGGTACCAGCTTCAGAAATCACTTCTGGCAAATCTATTGGAATTTCATTTTCATCTATCATAAGTGCTTCCACATTCTGTTTTGGGATATCACTTAACAATCGAATCAATTTCTCTAGCTCAAATGGTTCGAAATTTAAATCTTTAATGGCTTTGCGCGAATGTTTATGATTATTATTATCTGTTAATGTAGGTGTATTAATAAGCTCAGACTGCTGGCACTGTTTTAAAACTAATCCTTGAAGCGATTTTGCATTATCGTGTATTTCCTTATCTTCTGATTTTAACAATCGTACAATTAATTCCATGGTTTTGAAATGAATAACAAAATTTACGTTCAAGGATTTTGCCCTATCAAATTGCTTGATTGCTCTTGTAAGATTATTTGTATTGCTAAATTTACTGCAGTTTATAAAAATTTTTAATTTCTCAAATGCATATTTCCTAATATCTTTCGTCAATCCAAACATAGCGATATCCCCAAGGATCATGACGTATAGGTAAGTAAATTTCCAATCCGGTTCAAATTTTTGTTTCATTTTGTGTTCATAAAAGAGATGAAGCTTCTCAAGCATAGTAATATCAGCTTTTGAATCCTTTGCTATGCCAAATAGGATATGTGCATAATTATACCAGGGATATTTTACCTTTTCGTCTAATCCAGCACAGGTATCCACTAAATTTTTCACAGCACCAGATAGATTCTTATCATAAACATTTTTCAATGCATCCAATACCTTACCAAGACGCTGAAATGTATCCAAAAGAGCATTATTATCCGTATGGATACGACGAATACCTTCTAAAGCAAACTCCACAACAAAAGACAAATCAAGATTATCATGAGAGTTGAGATCTTTTAGGCATTTTATAGTTTGGTGTAACTGCTTCTTGAGTGTTTCTTTGATAGAGCCCAAATTTCCATTAGCATATTGTCTTAAAATTAAATCGATAACGAGACCATAAGCTTTAGAAATAAGAATTTGCAAAGGTATAATTTCTTTCTGTGCAAGGTCAGAATCTAGCTTTTGCATAAGTTCGATAGCTAATTCGATAATCCCAGTGGCAGATTCCTTGGTTAAAAGATCATTTTCTAATGACTCAATTAAACTTTCAATAATCTGCGTTTTTAAATGGAAATCTTTCGTTGAGTCTATTCCTACAAGTAAGCAGAGAGCTTTTCGAGCATCAGAAATATTTAGTGTTTCGGTACATGGATCTAATCCAGCAAACTTTCTTTGCTCTTTCAGAAATCTATAGGCGGCTTCTTTTAAGGTAGGATCATTAAATGTGTTATTAAATTTCGTAATAAAATCGGGTGTCAGTTTGATTTCCTCTTTTGCAGAAACATTTGTGGATGGCAAAGCTACACTAGCTCTTAGCACTTTTGGAGAAGTGTTTTGAGGAGATTGATTGGAAAAAATTTCTTGTGAGCTCTCTTGAACCCTATCTTGCTGAGAAGGTGGACTATTAGTCTGACTGATACTTTGATTATTAAAGGAATTTGTTGGGGTGGGTTTCTCGCCAAATTTTAACGCCTGCATTTATACCTCTCATTGAATTTTTAACTTCACAGCATTCTTATTTTTCTAAATTTTGTCACGAACTTCTTCCACAGTCTTGACTGCTAGCTTAACTTGCATTAACCAGTATCACCATAGAGTCACGGAAAGCCAGTAAGAACAATATTAAATAGCCATCACATATATATCTCGAAAGTTTCTCTAAAAATTATTTACCACAGAGGAAACGGCAAAGATAACAAGCAAGAAAAAAAAGTGTAAAGTATAAGTATTATTGTCTTATATTATGTTTTATTCTTGTTTGCTTACTTTGTAGTTTTCTTTAGAATAACCACCACAGTAACTTTCCTATAATATTTTAGTGGTTACAGGTTCTGCTAAGATGTCTTTTTGTTAACTTGTATTCATTAGAATCCTTCTATACATTGCCTTGCATCGTAAAAATTTGAGTCGCTATAAGATTTAACAATCTTTAGAGCGGGGTTTTTAACGATTCTGATTATCGTTTTTCCTCCAATTATATATTCGGCGACTCGTTTAACCAAACTCTGTGACGGGCATAAAGCACCACTGAACACAACGGTCTTTTGTTTTAAATACATTGCTAAGGTCTTGTTAATGGGTTTAATTTTTATTGCTTTTCGACTTTTCTTGCTCCCTTTTAAAGATTGATTATCAATTTGTTTCGTTTTAATACACATAAATTTTTATTAACTAATATAATTATTATTTTTTATAAAACTATTTATTACGCTACTTCTCTTTTTAAAATAACATCATATCCCAGTGCATTGAGCGTTTTTGTCATCGCTTTGATTTTGCGTTCTTCATGCTTTTTTTCGTATTCTGCTGCGCCTTTTTCGGCATAACTTTGTCCAAATTTCATGATATTGTATGCTTGTGTGCCTATCTTATGGGCACTTGCTTTGCGGGCTTCTTTTTTGCTTTTACCATTTCGCATTAGTCGTCGAAGATGCGCACCTACAGCACTATCTGCTTTATAGTTTGCATTTGCAGCTATCCGTAATGCCTGTCCTACACGACTAAACTTTTTAGGGGCTTTTCCGCTCAATCTTTTACCTCCTGAGACTTTGTTACCTGGACTGGTTCCATTCCATGATGCAAAATGCTTATAGGTTGGGAAAGCATCCATATTGCCTCCAGTCTCAAAAATAAGAATCGCGGCTATGGAGTCTTCAACTCCGGAAAGGATTGTTAAATCATAACCAAATTTTTTATAAAGTAAGCTGCGCATGTCAAAACAATAAGGACTTCTATTATAGTCAGTCTTCTTCTTTTCTTTTTTAGAACGTTGGGGTAAAGGAGCCAAACCCTCTTTTTCTGGGAGTTTTTCGAGTAATTCTCTGATCTTAAGCTCAATCTCCACAATATTTTTATGTAGATACTCGTAAGTTGCTAGTTCAGTTTTCATCATGAATATATAGGTGCTATTGTACGTTCCCATTAATGCTCTTGCTATTTCTTCTTTACTGCTTCTACAACGATCATCTGCTAAAGCAGCTAACTTGTAGGGATCGCGTTCTCCTATTACAATAGCTTTAATGATAGCCATTCCAGATTTTCCACTTATATCACTTATTACATTCCCAATTTGAATATTCATCAGTGCAAGCATTTTTTGAATGATGTTAAGGGAGTCCGCAGCTCTTCCCATTACATCTTGACGAAAACGAGCTAAATCACGCATTTCACGAATAACTAGTAGTGGAATAAAGCCGCCTTGCAGTAATCCACAAGCATGGAGTCTCATGAGCCACTGACTATCTAATACATCGGTTTTGCGTCCAGGAAATGTTTTAACATACTTGGGGTTGACAATAATCGGTTTAATATCATTTTTTTCCAACATTTCGTATAGAGGCACCCAATAAACACTTGTTGATTCCATTGCAGCTTCTTTAATATTGTGTTCTTTTAACCAGTTTACAATGGCTTCGAGATCATCAGTACATGTCCCGAATGCTCGCGTAGGATCTTCATCTACGTTTGGTGGGATAGCAACATATATCATCGTTTTACCGATATCTATACCGGCTACATGTTCATTAATAACGGGTATTCCTCTAATTTTTTTATCTATTAATTTTGTAGAATTAGTAATTAAGGGCCTGATGCCATGCCTTAAAAAAGTTTCAGCAAGTTGGTGGCAATGGTGTTTTTTACCCATTAAACGAACACCTCTCACATTTTGGGTTTTACACATACCGATAATAACTTTAATATCTTCAGGATTGTTTTTGAATTCAGCATGGGTGGATAAAGAAATTAGGAATTCAACTTTTATTGTAGAAGCATCAACAATTAAATTGGCCGTATAAATAGGTCTGCCATTAGATTCAATTGCTGTATTTTTTTGCTGTATCTTTTTCAAACTTTCATTACAATTAGTCATGTTTACCTCAATTTGAGGGTTAGCCGTGCCGGTCGCGACGGCAACGGATGTTAGCACGCCCATAAACTCAATTTTATGGGCGTGTGCTTTTTCAAAAGCCGCGACACAAAATAGATTAGATCTAAGAAAAAATTTTGAAAAGAAAGATATAGAGTTAGGAAATTTCTAGTGAATTCCTAATAAAGTGGTTATCAATTTTCATATCCGAAGCGGGCAGAAATGAAGGCCGCGCTACAGGGGCGTGCCCGCCTTTCGGTTGGGAACTCTGTGGTAAATTTTTTTCATTGCCTTATGACATATGTGTGAAAGCCATTTTCGCGAAGCGATGAGTCTCCGACAAATTGCCTCGCAATTTGGCGGTGCTCCTCTTTCTCAGCGTTCTCGGCGGGCTCTGCGGTGATTATTTTTTCTTTTGCAAATTTTAAGTCAGGTCGAGTTCCATCCGCTGGTATCGACGCATTTCATCGCGATGTAGGGCGGCTTCTTCAAATTGCATGGCCTTAGCAGCGGTTCTCATAGCCTTCTCATGTTCATTAATTTTGTCACGAACTTCTTCTAAAGTCAGATATTCATGTCTTGTTTCCGCTACTTTTAAATATTTTTCCTGTCTTTCAGTCTCATACTCTACTTCTTCTACAAGAGGGGAAATTTCGCGACGAACAGTCTGCGGAATAATACCATTTTCAAGATTATGTTTTTCTTGTAAAGCTCTGCGTTCTTGAGTAATCTGCATTGTCTTCATGATTGCCTTTGTCATCTTATCGGCATACATGATGACTCGCCCTTCGCTATTACGGGCAGCTCTTCCGCAGGTCTGAATTAAGGAAGTTTCACTTCTTAAAAAACCCTCCTTATCTGCATCTAAGATACATACAAGCGATACTTCAGGTATATCAAGTCCTTCACGCAATAGGTTAATACCCACAAGAACATCAAAAACGCCAGCACGCAAGTCGCGAATAATTTGCATACGTTCAATTGTGTCAATATCTGAATGAAGATATTTGGTGCTTACACCCAGTTCATTCAAATATTTGCTCAGTTCTTCGGCCAACCGTTTCGTTAGTGTAGTGACAAGGACACGACCTCCCCTTTCCGTATGCTGATGAATCTCTGCAAGACTATCATCCACCTGTCCCTCTGCGGGGCGCACCTCAATGATAGGATCAAGTAAACCTGTGGGACGTATCACCTGTTCCACTACTTCACCTTCGGCTTGACTCACTTCCCAAGGGCTTGGAGTTGCCGATACGTAGATAACCTGATGAATGTGTTTATAAAATTCTTCGAATTTCAAGGGACGATTGTCATAGGCCGAAGGAAGACGGAAACCAAAATCCACAAGAGCATGTTTGCGCGCTCTATCGCCATTGTGCATAGCATGTACTTGTGGAATGGTTTGATGAGATTCATCAATCACAAGCAAAAAATCCTGTGGAAAATAATCAATGAGACAGGGAGGTGGTTCACCTGGCAAACGTCTACTAAAGTGACGCGAGTAGTTTTCAATGCCTTTGCAAAAACCAATCTCCTTAATCATTTCAAGATCATATCGAGTCCGTTCCAAAATGCGCTGATGTTCGATATATTTTTTTTCATTTTCAAAATAAGCGGCACGTTCAGCTAATTCCAATTTAATTGTTTCAATAGCATTTAAACGTACCTCTTCAGGGGTGACGTGGTGAGAACTTGGATAAATGGTGATGTCCTCTAAACGATGCCTAACCTTGCCCGTCAATGGATCTATCTCACTGATCCGATCGATCTCATCGCCAAAAAATTCAACACGCACGGCTCGCTCATCTTCATAAGCGGGAAAAATATCCAAGACATCGCCTCGAACACGAAATGTGGCACGCGAGAAATCCATATCATTGCGGGCATATTGCATCTGCACAAGATGTAAAAGAAGATCATCACGGCGACGTGTCTGGCCCACTTCCATAGTAAGGTTCATGTCTCGATAATATTCAGGAGAACCTAAGCCATAGATACAGGAAACTGAAGCTACAATAATCACATCCCGACGTTCCAGAAGGGATCTTGTTGCACTTAAGCGCATTTTATCAATGCGGTCATTGATAGACATATCCTTTTCTATAAAAGTATCAGTCCGTGGGATATAGGCTTCTGGCTGATAGTAGTCGTAATAGGAGACAAAATATTCGACAGCATTGTTAGGAAAAAAGGTTTTAAATTCCTGATAAAGTTGTGCTGCCAAAGTTTTATTGTGAGCGATGATGAGGGTGGGACGCTGCACTTTGGCAATAACGTTGGCTATGGTAAAAGTTTTGCCTGAACCGGTAATTCCTAACAAAACCTGCGATTTACGATTTTGGATAATCCCATCGCTAAGCTTTTCAATGGCTTGAGGTTGATCACCACAAGGTTTATAATCTGTAGCTAATTGAAACATGATTTAAACCCAAGTTGCGACCTATGATGGCTCAGATTCGAATTCTTTTCTCTCTAGAAGCTCGCAAAAATAAGTGAGCCATATTAAAAAATATGGCTCACTTATTTTCAAAGCTTCGTGCGAGCTTCTAGAGAGAAAATAATTTCGAATATGAGCCATCATAGGTCGCAACTTGGGTTTTAATTATATCAGAATAAGATTCTTAGAATCAAAGGAAAAGCAGGTTATGTCTTTTATAATCGGGTTTCTTTGCCTTCAGCTTTCTGCCTATCGAGATCTTTATCAAGTCTGGAAACATCCTTTCGGACTTCTCTAATATCTTCCCGCAATTCTCTAATATCTGCTCTTAGTTCCCTCAAATCTGCACGCAATTCTTCAATTTTTGTTTCAAGGCGGTTAAAACGTAAAGCCATTTTTTTATGATGAGAGCCCATTCTAAAGAACATGCCCAATAGGACTAAAAAAATTCCCGAAGCTAAAGAACTTAAAAGTATTTCAAAAGTTGTCATGATTTTCGCATTCCACTTGATTATTTTTACTATAACAGATTTTTATTTTTGTTCCAATGCTGTCCTTTCTTTGCGCTCACGGGCAATTCGCGAAATTTTATTCCAGTTTCCCATTAAACCCATGGCGCTACGCATTTCTTTGACTGTCTCGTTAGAGACCTCGATCATTTTCTGCGTTCCCTCATAGATAATCTGTTCGACTAAGCCCTTATCCTCCGCAAAATGTTTGCGTTTTTCACGAATAGGATCCAAATAGCGATTTAATGCTAAAGCTAATTTTTCTTTAACTTCCACATCACCGACGGTACCCTGACGATAACGATTTTTTAAATCCTCTACTTCCGTTTTATTTTCATTGAATACGTCATGATAAATAAAAACAGGATTACCTTCGACTGTCCCGGGTTGATGAGCATGAATGCGATTAGGATCGGTATACATGCTTTTAACCTTTTTTTCCACAGTCTTGCTATCATCCGATAAAAAAATGCAATTTCCCGCTGACTTGCTCATTTTACCCTTATTATCTGTGCCAACTAGTGTTGAAACATGGCTGATGATTGCTTCAGGCATAGGAAATATGTCACCATAAAGCTGATTAAATCTTCTAGCAATATCCCTAGCAAGTTCCACGTGAGCTTCATTGTCTTTCCCTACAGGAACCAATTCCGCATGGGGCATTAGGATGTCAGCTGTTTGCAAAACAGGATAACCCACCAACCCAAAAGGCATGCTTTCAGGATCTATATGTGCATTTCGAGCCATCTCTTTTAGACTAGGCAATCCAATTAAGCGATTCAGGGAAAGCATCATCTCAAAAATGAGATTCATTTCATAAACTGCAGGAGTAGCAGATTGAAGATAGATTACGGTTTTTGATGGGTCAATTCCGCAAGCCAAATAATCAAGGACCATTTCCCGGATATTTTCACGAATTTTCAAAATATCTTCTTTAGAGGGCTTTGTTGTTAACATATGCAGATCTGCAATGATGAGATAGCATTCATACTGGTCTTGAAAAGTGACCCGATTTTTTAGCGATCCAACGTAATGTCCAAGATGTAAAAACCCTGTAGGGCGATCTCCGGTTAGCATTTTTTTTCTAGATTTTTCCGTCATAACAATCCTTTAAAAACTGTATTCCATTTTTATTAATCCTACTTTGTTGGCAAGTTCCAGAAGAATGACCAACGAAGAAAAAAGAATGACTAAAATTAGACAAAATTTTCCACCGGTGACCTGATAAGAAGATGTTTCTTTTTTCCAATATCGATTGGACCAAGCCATTAAAGCAGGTAATAATCCTAACAAAATGACTACTCCAAATGCACCTGCATACTCTAACGCTGTCAAAAAGGCACGTGGATCATAAAGGGCAAAAATAAGTGGAGGGAAAAAGGTCAAAACAAACAGTGCTACTCTCCCACTTTGCGTTTTCTGAATTTTCAGACTATCCCCTAAGCAGTCAAATAAGCTTAAAGATACTCCTAAAAAACTTGTCACAATAGCAAAAAAAGAGAAAAACCGTGAAATAATGACAATGGAAGGACTATTTAAAGTTTCTGAAAGTACATGAGCACCATTAGCTCCTGCAGCATATCCTTTGGCAATTCTATCTAAAGGGATGATTCCCAGAGCCAATAGCTCCCATATGATATATACAACTAGTGGAATAAGACTTCCCACCCAAATCGCTTTTTTTAACAAAGAAATATCGCGGTTTAAATAGGTTGTAAGGCTTGGGATAATGATGTGAAAGCCAAAAGAGGTGGCAATAATTGCTATTGAAATCAATAGATATTTGGAATCGGTGTGGATTAAAAGATCGTGTTGAACATAAGGGATCAGAAGCAGCACCATAATCATAAATGCCAAAGCTAATCCTATCATTAATAGGCGATTAAGATAGTCAACTGATCGTGTTCCGGCATAAACAAAGTAACCAAAAATTGCAAATAAAGGAAACACTCCTAACCAGGCCGGCATCATATAACCTGTGAATGAATGCACGAATTCAATTATAATGGGACCGCTACCGGCCAAATAAGCAGTGGTAAGCGAATACAGCAAAAAGAGATAGGTAACCCAACCCACCCATTCCCCCGGACGGCCAAGAGTGTATCTAGCCATGTTGATGAGGTTATGGTTATTTTCCATGGATAAATTGACTTCAAGAATCAACAGGGCGGTATAAATCATATAAATCCAAAATAAAACCAGCAAGAATACTGAAGGAAAAAAACCGGCAAAACCGGTAATCACCGGAAGGGCGAGCATGCCTGCTCCTATAGTCGTTCCCGCCACAAGAAGTATTGCACCAATGAGTTTATAATAATCTTGTTTGACCATTTTTATCCTTTTGAAAGCGGTTCTATCGTTTGATATAATTGTATTGCTATTACACCCACAGAACAAAGAATGATGAGAATGAGTACAGGCTTTCCTCCCGGAACTAATTGCTGTCCTTTTAATCCTTTGCGATAGCGCCCTGACCATACCATTAACGCTGGTAAAATACCAAAAATGATCACAGCTCCAAACCCACCGGCATAATTAAGAGCCATTAAAAAAACGCCGGGGTAAATTAAAGAAAAAAGATAGGGGGGTATAAGTGCTAATAGACAAAGAAAAACTTTTCCCCACCGTTTTTTGGGAATGTGCAAGCCATCAGCTAAAAAATCTACAAAGCTCAAAGCCACCCCTAGAAATGAGGTAACAATAGCAAAAAAGGCAAAAAACTGAGCGATATCCACAATCCATGAACTGCCTACGGCTGTTTTTAGAGCATGCGTTGCTATCTGACCCTCACTCCATGCAGCCTGCAAACTTCCCTTACCCTCTAGTGGAACTATGCCTAAAATCAATCTTTGCCAAATGAGATAAATAACCAAAGGAATAAAACTTCCTATAATTAGAGCTAAACGTAATCGTTTTCCTTCCCTGCCTAAATAATTGGTCAAACTTGGAATAAGGTTATGGAATCCAAAGGAGATAATCATGGCTGGAATAACAAACAATACCGCACTCCAGTCTTGATGCTTTAGCAATTGGGAATTGATATGGGAGTTTCCCATAAATACTAGTAGAATATAGGTTAGAATAAGTCCCAGCATAAGCAAACGGTTGAATTGATCAACGGTTCCTGTCCCTGCATAAATCATAACGCCAAACAGCGCGATCATTAATAACCCCCCAGTCCAACGTGGAAATGAGATTGAGAAAAGTGCTTCAAAAAAATCCGTGAAAAGCTCTCCACTCCCTGTCACATAGGCAACCATAAGGGAATAAAACAGAAAAAGAAAAACGATCCAGCCAACTGCTTTACCAATTTTGCCTAATGTATGACCTGCTAAAGAAACCACGTTGATATCTTCACTAAACCATAGATTTGCTTCTAAAACCAACAGACTTGTACAAAGCATAAAAAGCCAGCAAGCTATAAACATAACAACAGATGGCATGTAGCCAGCTTGCGCTGAAAGTACCGGGAGACCAAGCATGCCAGCCCCGATACAACATCCGGCTATCAATAAAATAGCACCTAATGTGCTACCTTTAGAAATAGGAATTTGATTATTCATGAGTTCTTCCAAAAAGTTCATTTATTTGATTGTAAAAAGAAAAAAAGTTTAGGGCAAAAAAATAGATAAAAGTGGCTATTGCCACCAAAAAAAGAAAGGGCGGAAAAAATAAAATGTTAGCAAGTCTTGCATATAAAAATAGCTTTTTATAACGCAATATATCAAATCAATATTTTTCCTGCAAAGGGATTATTTGCCAATTTGGAGTGCGCGTGACTTGTCACCACACTCCAAAAAGATTTATCTACTAGTAGAAGCTAGCTTATTTAGACCGGTTGTGAAAACAGTACCTTCTGCAATTTTTGTTAATTTTTTGTCTGCACTGCCCTCTTCTTTTATTGTCTCATCCAAAAGGCTTTTGATGTCATCAAGATCAAGCATTTTTGCATGAGCTCTTGCTGTGCCATAGGCTGAAATTTCATAGTGTTCAATTCTCTGGCAAGCACCAATGATGGCTGTATCTTTCAATATGGAAGGGGATTGGCTTTTTATTACTTCATCACACTCTGCAATTAAACCCTGCATAGCTTCACAGGTGACGCCTTTTTTATTTGCCTGCAAGCTATCCAAGGCTCTTTCTAATCGATTAGCCTGTTCTCTTGTTTCGCCCAGATGTTTTTTTATGGCATCTTTTAAGTCGGTATTAGAAGCAGCCGCTTGAACCTTTGGTAAAGCCTCTATAAGCTGGGTTTCCGCACTATACAAATCTTGAAGCTCTTTGATGAGCAATTCTTCTAAGTTATTAAATCTCATAAATTAACCTCTTGTTAAATAGTTGACAAATTTTCTAAACTTCATGTCTCTTCGAGAAGCTTATATCTTGTGTCAATGCAAATGTTTTCGGAAAACCAGTAATGAGAAAAAACATATGTGTTAAATCTAACTTGATCATGGCAAAGTTAGATTTGAAATTCAAATTATTTTTTTAATTTTATTTATGTGATTAAGGCAATGGAAGTTGTGTACAAAACATAAAGGAATTTAATATCTCAATGAACATGTCATTGAGATATTAGCTTTTAGTCTTCTTCTTTTATTAATTTGAATATTAGCTGCATTTCAACAAAATCTTTTGAAGTCATAATCTGAATAGTTTTGTCATCATCTTTTTTAAATAGACAATCTCTAACTATCTTATCAGAATCTTTCCATACAAATTGAAAAGAATTTGAGACTTTATTTGAAAAATCCAAAGGGACTTTCATCCAATGTAGTCCTTTATAACGTCCCATATGAGATTTAGCAGAACTAATAATATCTTGCGGGTCCATGGGCATTTTACTGACAGGTGAAACTATTTTTTTTATCATAATTCTCCAAATTAAAAAAATTAAATCATTCTCATAAAACACTCTAGTAGCTTTCCAAATTGTAATCAAATAAATAATGAATCTGAAGAGTGAAAGATGAAGAGAACACGAAAGGGTACAGGGTGAAAGGTAAAGAAAGTAATGACAGCCAGCTTATAACATGTAGATCTAATTCTCCACCTTAACCCTTTACCCTTCACCTTTTTACGCCGCTTCCATTAGATAATCATAAAAATCGGATTCATTAGTAATCAAAATGCTATGGTACTCTTTACACAAAGGTGTAACAACCTCAAGGATTTCCGAATCTCCAACACCAGGAAGGCAAATGGCTGTAAGGTCCTCTGTTTCAATCTTATGATTTTTTAAAAGGGATACCCCGCCTAAATAATCAGGCACACTAAAACCCTCCTCTTTGACACGAAAGAAAATGAGTTGCCGATGATAAAGCAGGGCTTGAATAGCATAAAACAATCCCTTGCTTTGTTCGGGAGGATTTCCTAGGTATTCAACCAATTGAGCAAGGCTTTCACAGAAATAAGGAAAACGATACTCACCCTTTTCTGCCTCGCCAAAAAGGGCAATCGTATAGATATGCATAAGGACCTCCAAATTTAAATAATGGAGTTACCTACATTATATCACATCATTATTAACTTGTTAAAAATGATTACTTATAGTGGTTGCTATCCCAATAGCGTGCACTATCCCCTAGGCCCTCTTCAATATTCAATAAACGGTTGTATTTTGCTACACGATCCGTTCTCGATAGGGAGCCTGTTTTAATTTGACCGGAATTAGTGGCGACAGCTATATCTGCGATAATACTATCCTCCGTTTCTCCTGAACGGTGGGATATAATGGCCGCATAGCTGTGTGTTTGCGCAATTCGTATAGTTTCAAGGGTTTCAGTCAATGTACCAATTTGGTTAGGTTTAATTAAAATGGCATTGGCTATCTTTAAATCAAAACCTCGACTTAAAAATTTTGGATTTGTTACAAAAATATCATCGCCAACCAATTGAACTTTTTGACCCATTTTTTTTGTTAGATATTGCCATCCCGACCAATCATCTTCAGCTAAGCCATCCTCTATAGAATCGATAGGAAATGCTTTCTGAAGCTGTTCTAAATACTCAACCGCTTCTTCTGAGGTTCTTTCAATGAATTTCAATTTCTTTTTCTTTTTTTTCTTTTCGATGTAACGATCTGTCGACTTGTCATAAAATTCTGAGGCAGCACAGTCTAATGCCAAAGACACATCAATTCCTGGTCTATAGCCTGCTCTTTCAATCGCTGACATAATCATTTCTAAAGCTGCTTCATTAGACTCTAGGTTAGGTGCAAAGCCACCCTCATCGCCTACCGCAGTAATATGTCCTTCTTCTTTTAAAATATTTTTCAAAACATGAAAGATTTCAGCTCCCCATCGAACGGCTTCATGAAACGAAGAAGCTCCTTTGGGTCGAATCATAAACTCCTGAAAATCAAGGAGATTATCAGCGTGCGCTCCTCCATTGATGATGTTCATCATGGGACAAGGAAGAATATAGGTGTTCGTCCCTCCTATATAGCGATACAAGGGAAGTTTTGCTGTCAGAGCACCTGCACGAGCTAAGGCTAAGGAGGCCCCTAAAATGGCATTGGCCCCTAGGCGGCTTTTATTCTCCGTTCCATCGCTTGCAATCATCATCATATCCAAGCGCATCTGGTCAAAAACATGTTCACCAACCAAAATTTGAGCGATGGGACCGTTAACATGAGCAATTGCTTTTTGAACACCCTTTCCGCCATAACGCTGGCTATCGCCGTCACGTAATTCTAAGGCTTCATTTTTTCCTGTAGATGCACCCGAAGGGATAGATGCTTTAGCTGTGATAAGATCCGTTGAGATCATGACTTCAATTGTAGGATTTCCTCTAGAATCAAGAATTTCAATAGCTTTAACGGATCTAATGTATGAAGACATGCAATTTCCTCTAGATGTTTTTATTTCAGAAACATAACTTCTTTTTTGATTCCTGTCATTAGGTTAAATTTCCGCAAAAGGGACAAAAATGACCTAAGTTATTTTTAGGTCCCTTTTGTCCCTTAACAACTTTTCTTGAAGTCATTCCTTAGCGACGAAGATGTTCTTGATCTAATGCTTCCAAAAGATATTGATAGGAGGAAAAACGCAAAGGAGAAATATCTCCTTTCTCAACAGCGGCTAAAACAGCACAGTCATTCTCATGGGTATGAGAGCAGTCGGGAAACTTACATTGATGTCCGGTTTCATAAATTTCTGAAAAATATTGTTCAACCTCATCTTTTTTAAGATCCCATATGCCAAAACTTTTAATTCCTGGAGTATCTATGCACCATCCCCCAAAATCTAGTGGAAGAAGTTGTGCCGTAGTTGTAGTATGAGCACCTTTTTTAGTTTTTTCAACAACATCCCCGATTTTAAGTTCGTAATTCGTTATAGCATTGATTAATGAAGATTTTCCTACTCCAGATTGACCAGAAAAAACAGAGGCTTTATCTTTCATAACCTGACGTAAAGAATCAAGTCCTTGACCTGTGAAAACACTTACAGAAATTACAGGTACACCGGCAATTTTGTAGGCTTCAATAAACTGATCATACAGAGACTTTTCTAGGGGATTAACTCCCTTGTTTTCAAGTAAATCGATCTTATTAACCACAATAATAGGCTCCATGTTACCTTTACGAGAAGCAATAATATAACGATCTACCAAAAAAGGTTTAATGGGTGGATTAACAACGGAAACAGTAATCAGAACCTGATCAATATTGGCTGCGATGAGCTGTTCCTGTCTTCTAGAGAGATTATCTGCTCTTGAAAGAACAGAATGTCGTGCTTCCACATGGGCTATTAAGCCCTCTTTGCCATCTGTTTTTTGAAAAAGCACAAAATCACCAACGGTGATCAGATTTTTAAATTGTGTTTTTTCTTTTTTTAAAAGACCACGGATAGAACATATGTAGACCTCATGCTCATGTTCAACAGCAAACCCCTGGGGTGTTATTGAGAGTACCCTACCCTTGAGGAGCTCTTCCTTGGTTAGTTTGATATTCTGGTGGATTTCTTTAGTTTTTTGCCACTTATCTCGATCCGTCTTTTTATATTTGGAACGATCTTTAGCAGAAGCACGCTTACGTTCCATCCTTGAGGTCTTGCGATCATCTTTAAAATATTCAGCTTCAATGTCGCAAGGAACCCATTTTTTGGGCATGCGTGCATGGTTTTCATGATCATTTTTCATCGTTTCATCCGAAATGAATACAATAATATTCCCGCAGCTACTGAAACATTTAAGGATTCCATTTGTCCTAACATCGGAATTGTGATAGCCGTACAGGCTTCTAAAGCTTCTTTTGATGGACCGTGCGACTCATTTCCCAAAACTAAAGCCACTCTCTTAGGCAAAAAAATCTGATTGAAAGGAACACCTTCCATATCTGCCACAAAGGCTTTGAGTCTATTTTTCACAATAATATCATGTAAATCATTCCAATTTCCACGTGCCATTTCTAGACGGAAAACAGCTCCCCTTGAAGCTCTAAGGGCTTTATCATTGAAGGGATCGCAACTTTCATCTAAGAAAAAAACACTATCCCATCCTAAAGCAAGGGCAGTGCGCAAAATCGTTCCCAAATTTCCTGGATCATTTACTTTGTCTAAAACAATAAGATGCTTTTTACCTTTTAGGTCACTGAATTTTGGCATGACAGCTTCTGCCAAAATTCCTTCAGAAGACTGAAGCCCTGAAATCTTATCAATAATTTCAGCAGTCACAAGAAAGGTTTCTTCAGCCTTTGCACCCTTAGGAATAAGATCTAGGGATGTCGTTAAAAGGGTTTTAAAAGTTTCAGAATCGTTAATTTCTGCAATTACCTTTGTTCCTTCAATAACAATAGTCCCGTGATCATAACGGTAATCATTATTCTGACGTAATTTTACAAGATGTTTAACTAAAGGGTGTTGAAGACTGCGAATTTCTTTCACGATAACCTCATATTTGGCCAATGCGACGATTGACGTAACATATCAAGTACAGCATCAGCATGATGTAAATTGTATATAATAGCCATTTCCTCAGCCGTTTTAAGTAGAAGACCCATTTGTTTGCCTTGAGGAATCCCGTAAGATTTCAACAAGGCTGCATTAATTAATGGTTTTTTTTCGATAATGCGCTGAATGTGTTTCGATAAACGCGCCTGATTTTGTATATGTTTTTGTCTAAATTTTTCCCTTTCATCCTTAGCTAAATGGGCTGCAAAAATATCTGAACATAACTGAGCATAAGGCTGAGCATAAAAATGCACCCATTTATTATCCCTTATATTTTCTTTATCAGCGAGAATTTTTTTGCCTTCATGAACAAATAGAACTAACTTGGCTTCCTGTGTACTCGTCCGCAAATAAACGCAAATATCCCACAATTGCTGCGAACTAAAATTTGGAAAGAGCTCCATAAGATAGATAATTGTGGGGGTATTGCTCGGAAAATCGGGAAAATGCCTTATCGAATGACGAATTTCATTCAAATGAGTGTTCTTTAATTGGGGAAAGATAACAGGTAAAAGACCGAGACGATGCATATCAATAATGGCACTTTCAAAACGGGGATACTTAGACATTTTTACAAACTCATTCCAAATTCTTTCCATGGCAACTGCAGGAAAAAGGGTGTCGGCATTTTCTTGAATAGCTTGCTGAGTGTCCATATCAATGAGAAAACCAAAACGAGCTGAAAAACGAATCGCGCGAATCATTCGGAGTCGATCTTCAAAAAAACGCTCAAAAGGATCGCCAATGGTACGAATTATTCCCTTTTTCAAATCCTCCATGCCATGTACATAGTCATAAATCTTATCCTCTAAAGGGCTATAAAACATTCCATTGATAGTAAAGTCCCGTCTAATGGCGTCTTCCTGAGCTGTGGATAATTCAATACTTTCCGGTTTTCTGCCATTAAGATATTCTACATCCCGTCTAAAGGTTGAAACTTCAAATTGATGTCCATCAACAATAACAATGACAACCCCAAAGGCCAAACCAACCGGTATTGTATGAGGAAACAGATCCAAGATAACATGGGGAGGGGCATCCGTCGCTATATCAATATCATCGGAAGGGTGTCCCATTAAATAATCGCGAACCCAACCTCCCGCAAAATAGGCGGTATAGCCGGCAAGAATCAATTTTTTTACAATGTCTGTAGCAACATCTTTAGCATGCATATGAATATTGTAATGAATTGTATAAATGGAAGCAAGAGGCGCAAGTTGGATTTAAAAACCGTGGTCTCCTCCCACTACACCGGAAAGATCCTCATTAAAATAATAGGTCGTTGTATAAGGATTACTCGTAATAGCTGTAAACCAGCCTACAGAACCATCAAAAAATTGTTGTAACTCTTTGTCCTGCTCTATCTGAATCACATGAAATCCGTGGGGTGGCAAAACGATTTTTCTTTTTAATACTTCAGTATCTTTTTCACGAAAAAAGGTTAGATCAATTTCCGCTTGGCGTTTGTAATCGACAAGAGGTGATGAATTCATAATCCATACTGCTGCCATCTTTCTATCAGCAAGAATAGGTGCCCAACGAAAAGAAGTTGGTTTACCTTCAAGAGAAGGATTAAATGGTTGAAGGTTCGTACAGATATTACAGGGCATTTGACGTGTTTCAATTCCTAAATCAAGACCTAATTTAATCCGCGCAGGAATCCGTTCTCCCTCTTTTGTACGGGCAAGTAAACGAGCTGCTAGATTTTGATTTTCCTCAATATTTAGCTCCCGACAGATTTGTTTAAATGGTATAAATTGATATTTCCCTCCATTGGCCTGCAGGCTTAAGTAGGAATCCTTTCTGCCTAAAAGTTGTCCTTCTTGACTATACATTTCAATATCAATAGTAACCTGTGAAGGGGAATAAATGGGATAAAAATAGACTTTAGTAAAGTGTTCTCCTTGTATATTCACGGGTATCATCAGCGACGCTGGATGCCACTGAGGTTCTGCCGGACGCCAATAATCGGTATCAGATTTGGCTTCTGAACAGTCATAGTAGGTATGTGTAATTGTCATGGCCGGCAGAGAATACTGAATATTACCCACAAGTAAACGGGGAAATATCCAACGAACATCAAACTTAATTTTTGCAGTCCCTGGCTTTCCTTTTAAAAAGGAGTGAAGATTGATTTCTCTACTAGGGTAAATAAAACAGGTTTCGTAAGCATTTAAAATGGGATAATTGATTTCATGGGTTATTTTCTCATTTTCGCTATTGAAAAAATCCATGGCAAGCTTTGCATTTTGGATAGGCTCAGCACCATTAATAATCCCAAAAAAGGGTTCATGATCTTCCGCTTCATCCGCATAGATGTTAAACCCTGCCTCAGGAACTTGAAATTGGGAATTGTTACGCATATCATCAAAATCATTATAGATGCGTTGGGCAGTATGGACAACTGAACTAAAATGATGCCCATAATAATTAACAACCACGGCAGGAAAAGGAAAGACCAGGTTTGTTGTGGAAAAAAATTCCACTTCTAAGCTTCCGATAAAAGGTTCCTCAGGAGATAATCCGGCTTCTTTCAGCTGCTGTGAAAGTTCAATACGATAGGTTTTTGCATCTTTTATAAGAAGTGATGAGCGATTAAGAAGTTCCCCCTGTCTTGAACGAAGATTGATTTGGGCTGCTATTTCATGCACATTGCGTTTTAAAATCCAATACCCCATGAAAAGAATTCGAGCAGAAATACCCGGAAAAGAAATCATAGGAAAAATGGCCGAAGATCGAAAAACAGGCTTAGGAGAAACTTTTGCAGTAGGAGAAACTATGGCATTTTCTAAATGGGCATAATAACTTCGCATATTAAAACCTTAAAAGGAAAAAGGAATCCATTCTCTATTATACCTGACTTAGGTTTTATAAGATATATTTGGTCGTTTTTCCTTTTCCAATCATGAAAATTAGCTCCGCTTTAACTAGATAATAAAGAGATTTTTTCAAGGTATTACGTTTTGCATTTGTTAAAATTTCCATTTCATGAATTGCCAGAGGCCCATGTAATTCTAATAATTCAAGAATCTCTTTTTGAAGTTTTGGAAGCTTTCTTAATAAAATGTTTTCTTTTGTAATCTTAATTTCCAAGTGAAGTTTTTGACGTTGCAAACACTGTAAGAAAAAAAGTAGCCAAGGACTCAAATCAAGAGAACCGTTTTGCCAACTTTTTTGGGTCTTTTGAAGAGCTAAATAATAACTTTCCTTATTATTTTCTATAATACTTTCCATTGAACTATAAGGGACATAATAATACCCCTGGCGCAGCATAAGCCAAGTTGTCAGAAGACGAGAAAGTCGACCATTACCGTCTTGAAATGGATGGATAGCAAGAAAAATTACAATAAATATGCTTATTACAATTAAAGGATGAAGTGTTTTTTTTTTGAAGGCTTCTCGAATCCATTTAATAAGATCATGCATTTTTATAGGAGTTTCCATAGGTGATGTCGTTTCAAAAATAACCCCGATACTTTTGCCAAAAGAATTATAGGCTTCAATTCGTATGGGTATTTTTTTATATTCACCCCGATGATGGTCATCTTTTTCAGAATATTGAAGAAACCATGTGTGCATTTGTTTTATGGAATTTTCAGTGATAGACAACGATTCAAAATGATCAAATATTTTTTCACAAGAATACGCATAACCTGCAACTTCTTGTTCATCGCGCGTTTGAAAAGAATGCAAGTCACTAAGAGAAAGCAAATTTTCGATTTCACGGTCAGATAATTTTACTCCTTCAATGCGTGTCGATGAACCAATACTTTCAATAGTAGCAATTTTTTTTAAAGCAGATAAACGATCTCTCCCAATTCGAGACATCTGTTTCCAAGCGCCTTTAAACTCATCAATTTCGGCAATGAGATTTAAAACTTCGGAAGTTATAATGATGTTATCAAAGCTATCCATAAATTTACCCACAAATACCCGTATTTTAAAGGTATTAAATAATTTGTAAATGAAAAAATATATACCGCAAAGGCCGCCGAGAGCTAGGACTTGCATTTTAAGAAATATGACATCAGAAATTTTCATCCCTTTTTTTAGTCGATTTCCCATAGAAACAGCTAAAACTGGCATAAGAAATAATAAACGAGTTACAGAGATTCTGATTTTCTTTTTTTATCCTGTATATTCTGTCTATCCTGATTTTTTTGTCAGAATAGACAAGATTAACAGGATGAAAAACAATAAATTTTTTAAGGAATCAAATATCTAACTTTTGAACTGTGAATTGGACCCAACTCAAAATACAAGAGTCGGCGATCTCTGCGATGATATTATCGTATCATAGGATAAAAACTATAATTAAAATTTTAATGATGCTAAAATAAAGATAGATATAACAAAACATTAAATTTTTTATTTTATGGTTCTTATGAATGAAATACTCCCTCTGGAACGGCTTCTTAATCAGCTAACAGAACTGTATGTTCAAATTTTATCCAATCAAGACAAAAACATCATAGTCACACCTGAAATATTGGAAAGAGTAAAGGTCCTCTCTCAGGAAATAGAAGAGATTTCCCGCATTACCGATATTGAAATTGCCCGAGCAGGCTTATCCCCCGAATTGATCAAAAAAACAATTTTAGGTTCGAAAACCCAACTTCCACCTCATGTAAAAAATCTTTTGGAAAAATCACAATTTCTTAAAAGTCAATTAGTTGGATGCAGAAATATTTTGAAAGAAGCCATCAAGAAGCAAAAATCAGAACAGGCAACAGATAAAAAGCTTGCAGTCAAAAAAAGAAAAGATAAATTTAAAAATGTAGGCGGAAAAGAGGGGTGGATTCCCATGTAAGCTACAAAGGGATCATATGGCAGAGGAAGAATGCTTTAAGCAAAACTTAGAAAAATGGGCGAAATTAAATTATGATTCCGCGCAAAAATTAGTTTCTCTAGAATGTAAAGAAGTATTTCCATGTCAGAGTAATGATGGGCAGCCTAATTTAAAAAGGGTTTCTGAATTTTATACCCAGTATTATCACTCGCTAATTTCCCCTAATCACGAAGCTAAGCAATGGTTTTCATCTTTAGACTTGAAGGATACAGTGATACTCTATGTGTATGGCATTGGGCTAGGATATTACTATGACATCATTAAAGACTGGTTAAAAGCAGATCTCAGGCGTTTTGTTATCTTTCTAGAAGATAATCTTGAAGTAATTAAATATTTTCTTGAAACAGAAAGAGCTTCCGATTTTTTAAAAAATACTCAAGCAAAATTGTTTCACTTTTCATGGGAAACTTCTTATTTTTCTTTCAATTTCATCTCCTCTCTTTTTTCTTTGGCTCCATTTAAAATTTCTGCTCTTAAATTCTATGAAACGTTGGATTTAAGAAGGATTACTGAACTTCATGCCCGTATCGCTTTTTTTCATGACGCACGTATTGGCATAAGTGCAGAGTTTTTTAATTTAAATTTTGCAGGATTTCTTCCTAATTACTATAAAAATTTATTTGAGCTCCCAAACTCGAAACTAGAATTAAAAATGATTGGTCACTTTAAAGATATCCCAGCAATCATTTGCGGCGCTGGTCCTTCCTTAGCCAGAAACATTCATATTTTAAAAAATTTAGAAAATAAAGCCCTTATTATGGCTGGCGGTACGGCAATGAATGTTCTCAATGGAGCGGGCATAAAACCGCACTTTGGACTAGGGATCGATCCCAATCCAGCTCATTATAATCGCTTAATATCCAATATTGCTTTTGATGAGCCTTTTTTTTATAGACAACGGATGTACAATCCAGCTCTGAAACTGATTCATGGGGAACGAATCTTTGTCACCGGAGCCGGTGGATATCGTCTGCCTTCTTGGTTTGAAGAAAAATTTCAAATTCCCAAAGTAGAGGCGATTGAAGAAGGCCATAATGTTGTAAATTTCAATCTTTCTATTGCTAAAGAATTGGGTTGCAACCCCATAATAATCGTAGGCGTAGATCTCGCTTACTCAGATAACCTTTCTTATGCTCCCGGATTAGTGCGTCATGCCACACAAGATCCAAGAAATGCCTTTCTAACCAAATATTCTCACGAAGAACTGCTTGTAAAAAATGATATCAATGGAGTTCCCGTTAATACCCTTTGGAAATGGGTTAATGAGTCTTTATGGTTTGCACAATTTGCGACTAAAAATCCTGATCTTATTATATTGAATTGTACCGAAGGTGGAATTGGTTTTGCCCATGTACCCAATATGAGCCTTGCCGATGCTGCTGAAAAGTACCTCACGCAAAATTTTGATTTTTCTTCGATGATTCATGGAGAAATTCAAAATAGCACCATGCGTCCCTCTCTAACAGAACGAACAATTTTAGATAATTTTCAGTTAATAGCAAAAAGCCTATTAAGCTGTGAAGAACTCAGCAGCGCTCTAATGACTGAATTTGGCAATATATTTGAGAAAGTTCAGTCTGAAGAATCTATTAATCATAAATATATCACTCCCACAATTCGGGAAAACCTTACCAAATTGGAGGAGGAGGATGGTTATAAATTTCTTTTGCGAGATTACAAAGATAGATTTTTGGAAATATTTTTCCCGAGACTTCACTTTTTAGAATCAGACCCATTTCTTTTTACCGAAAAAGAAATTCTAAGTAAGAGCATTTTTTTTGATAAGAGCCTATATGCTTTTTTGACTAAAGTTGCTCGCTACAATATTAACATCATAAGTACACTTCTCAACGATGCCATTGATAAAGGCACCAAGTCCCTTGCAAAATCCTCGGAAATAACTCTTTCTTCAAAGCAAGAACTGTTACCCCATGAAAATGCCCAAAAAAATGAAATCTATTTATACGAAAATAATCTATTACAAATTGTCGATCCGGAAATAAATCTTAACTACACAAAAAAATGCATATGCGAAGCAAAAAGAACTTTTTATGCTACGGGTGCAATTAAATCAGAGATTTATGAGTATGAACAAAAATTTCATGGTCCCTCGACTTTTTATAGCGAAAATGGTCAAATTCTTGCCCAGAATTGGTATATTAAAGGATTTTTAGAAGGGAAAGGCCGGTTTTATTATCCTAATGGAGAACTTTATGCTCTCAAGCGCTACAAACGGGGTCGTTTACATGGACGCCAAGAATATTATTATTCCAATGGTATACTCAAATCTATTTTCTATTACAATGAGGGACTAATCAATAACCAATTGCTCTTATTTCATCCTAATGGAAAAATAAAGCGTGAAATGTATTTTACGAACGGAAAAAGAGAGGGTTTAGAAAAGATGTGGGATGATGAGGGAATATTGATTCTGGAAGCTGAATATAAACAGGATGTTCCAATCCATACTGCCCGAGAATGGTATTCTACGGGAAATCTTGCAAAAGAGATCATTTATGACGAAGATTCTGAAAAGTTTAATATTAAACTCTGGCACGAAGATGGAGCCGCATTTTCTTCAAATATCGCAAAAGAAGATTATTTTGATTTTGTTGCTCGTCATTCCAAAAATATAAATACTTCTCTTCAAAATATGTACAAAACCTTAACTAATATTGCCCTTTCAATGCCTCAACAAAAAAATGACGGTAAATCCAATACAATTGAAGATGATCTATTACTTTTAAAGCAAAAAATGGATAAGCTTAATAGATATAATCAGGATATTTTAACTATAGGCGGATTCGAAGGAAAACCTGCTAAAGAGGCGATATGGAAGACACCTGAAGTTGAAAAAATGGTCCGTAATCAATTAGATGAATTGAATAAAAAATTATCTGTAGCTACTCTTGAAACTCAAGCCTGCTTAAAAGACCTACTTGAAAAGATAAGTCATCTCAATAGTACAGGCGATAATAACCCAAATCCTCCAGCTCCATGAAAAAAAGCACCCTTAATTTTCAAAAAAACTGCGAAAAATGGGCACTTATAGATCCCAAAAAAGCCGTTCTATTGCCCTATGTCGATTGCAGCAATTTGCAATTCTGTTACACAAAAAAAGAGGAGCTAAATCTAAAGCACCTGGAAAATGGCCACGAGTACTTCTTCCATTCTCAAAAGGGAGCACTTGCTGAAGCTGAGGACTGGTTTAAAACTCTTCCTTTAAATGATATTCCTTTGCTTTATATTTACGGGGTGGGGTTAGGATATTATTATCAGGTCGCTCAAACCTGGTTGCACCAGAATCCTTCCAGACGCATCGTGTTTATTGAAGATAATCTCTCGGTCATCCATCGTCTCTTTGAAACAGAGCTTGGACATCAAATAATTCATGATCCTCAAGTTCAACTTCATTTCTTTGAAGGTATGGAAAAGAGCAAGGAACTTTTTAATATCCTGTATTGGAACTTTTTTCTAACAACACTGCTAGTAGCAGGTCTAAAATTATATATTGAGGTCAAGAACGATACTTATAATGATTTACAGCATAAAATTCATTATGATGCCTCACTTAAAAATAGTTTGCTGATAGAATATCTGGAATATGGAATCGGTTTTTTTAAAAATTTCTATCCCAACATTCTTTGTCTTGAAGGCGCCTATTTAGCGGATAACCTTTTCGGAAAATTTAAAAATATCCCTGCCATTATATGTGGCGCGGGACCATCGCTTGAAAAAAATCTTCCTTTATTGAGAAAACTGTCAAATAAAGCTCTTATTTTTGCCGGAGGCTCTGCTCTCAATGCTTTAAATACCGCAAATCTTCAACCCCATTTTGGAGCAGGTATAGACCCTAATCCTCCCCAATATGATCGACTTAGCACTAACACTGCTTTTGAAGTTCCTTTCTTTTATCGCAATCGTCTCTTTCATCAGGCCTTCAAAACCATTCATGGGCCCCATCTCTATGTCACCGGAAGTGGAGGCTATGATATCTCCTACTTATTTGAGGATGCTCTTGGAATTACCGGCAAGCCTTTAGAAGAGGGACACAATGTCGTAAACTTCTGCCTTGAAATCGCTCATGCCCTTGGATGTAATCCAATCATTTTTGTTGGCATGGATTTAGCTTATACCGGCATGAAATCTTATGCATCAGGTGTCATAGAAAATAATGTTGTGGATATAAATGCGATTACGAAATCTGATCATGTTGACCAGATGGCTCTACTCAAAACAGATATTTATGGTAACCCTATATACACTTTATGGAAATGGATTGCCGAGGCAGAATGGATAGGTGATTTTAGAAAAACTAATCCTAAAACTACTGTAATTAATGCTACTGAAGGAGGAATGGGCTTTCCTGGTGTCCCTAACCTGACATTAAAGGAGAGTGCTAAAAAATACTTGAAAGAGGATTATGATTTTAAGGGCCTGATCCATAGCGAAATCCTCAATTCGCCTCTTTCACAAGTCACTCATCAAAAAATTTTAAGACTCATGCAGGACTTATTAGATAGTTTACTGCGCTGCATTGAAGACTTAACTATTCTTATTGAAGAATCCGAAGTGATGAAAAAACGCATCCTAAAGGAGAAAAAAATACCTCTTTCACCTCAGACGGGGAAAGCAGCTCTGTATGAAACGGAATTGTCCGAAGAAACGGGCTATCGCTATGTACTCCATATTTTTAATGAAGCTTACACTAGAGTATTGAATCGGGAATTACAAGCTTTACACACCTCTTCCAAACGTTCCTCTGAAATTCGTCAAACTACCGGAAAAATAGATATCCTAGTCAAACGTTTTGTTTTTTTGCAGGATGTTGCACGTGTCAATATAGAGTGCATTAAAATGGCCATGCAAAATTTTGTTCCTTCCATCTCTTTCACCCTACCAAAACCAGGAAAAATCCGATGCGAACAGCATAAAATTAAAGGAGTCCTTCAAGGTAATTCATTATATGATTCAAAAAAGGGACAGCTGTCCCAATCCCATTTCAAAGATGGACAACAGGTGGGCAAAACAGAATTATTCTATCCTAATGGACAGCTCTATAGCCTTCAGCATTTTGATCAAGGTCTTTGGCATGGCAAACAGGAGTTTTATTATCCCGATGGTACATTAAAAACCCAACTTGAATACAATCAAGGAAAACTGTTAAAAGCCCAACTTTTTCATCCTGATGGCACAGCAAAGGAACGCAAAAGGGTGAAGGGTAAAAGGTAAAGGGTAAAAAAAGAACACAAACAATGTTTCAGGTGTTTTATTCTATTTTACCCCTCACCCTTTTTATTCAATAAGGCCTATCGCAATTCCAACTGCACAGGTGCTATTGGATGCTAAATTGAATTTTTCACCATAGAGCCATTTAGCCCAAATATTACATAAGATAATTGTTCCAACCGCATAACAAGGAAATAGAATTCCTTTCTCAAAAGGAAGTGCCCATTTCGTAGCCAATAATAACATCAAAGTGGAGATAAAATTAGCTATCCCACCGAGGGAACCATACATAGCCCCTTTTTTTGGCCAAGGATTTTTTTGAAGGAAAAAATTAAGTGTTTGAGCAAAAAAGGCCGCGCCAAATTGACCTATTAAGAAACTCACATCATCTGTGCTCGCTAAAGATGAGGATGTAGAAAAATCTTCCACAGGTGCGCATTCGAATAAAACACACCTTGCTTGGATAAGAGTTAAAGCGAGTACCTGGACACCCAAACAGGCTAAGGCATATTTTAACCATTGGAATATGCTGACTGATCGAGTGCCGGATTCATTTCTTGCACCCAGAAAAAGTCCTGTAATTACAAATAAAATTCCAATCAACTGTTGATAAGAATAGGTAAAACCACGCTCTTCACCAAATAATAAAAATAAAATCATTCCAGGAAAAACTGCACTCGTATTCTGAAATGCAAAGGTTAAAGCTGATGGTCCTTCATGCAAAGCTCGCGATGTGAGAAGCATTAATGCAATATTGAGAAGTCCGACACAAGCTCCAATTCCAACCATTCCAAAGTGAAGACCTTCATTCAAAATATTGATACTAAACAAAAAAGATAAAATCAGTGAGATTAAATAATAAAAAACAAGATAGCCATTAGCGTTTGAGCTTTCTTGAGAGAGATGCGAATTTTTATGGAAAAATAAATTTGACAAAGCTGCGCTTCCTGCCGCAAAAACGGAAAATATGATTGCTGTCATAATCCACCTCACTAAGAATTGATTAATAAAACATTATAGATAATTTATTAATTATCTAAAATAGATATTCATTATTTATTTAATATTGCTTTTTATAAAAAGCTTAATTGTGAAAATTGCTCTTAAGTCGAGCCTTCTAATGTCCTTGGAAAAACCAAGTTTTGTGAATATTGCCTGTTTTTGTTTTTATACCATAAAGCAGGAACAGTCGCAAATTCTTTATTGTGAATTTAAAAAATAACTATTAAAATATTTCTGATAAGGGATTTTATGACATCAAGAGTAGAAAATTCAGGATTGATAGGTTCAGACAGTAACACCTCCTATAGGGAAATTCTCTATCATGCAATTATTGTCGCTTTTTGTGTGATTGTGGTTGTGTCTAATATCATTTCTGCAAAGCTAATCAAATTACCTGTTTATGACTTAAGCATACCCGCCGGTCTTATTACCTATCCGCTTACATTTCTTATGAGTGATTTTGTCACAGAAATTTTTGGTGTAAGGAAGGCTAAAATAATGATTTACATCACTTTAGCTATGAATCTTTTAGCTTTCGGCATTATAGAGATAGCCCTATTACTCCCTGCTGTTGATGAAATAGCAAGCAGAGAATTTCAGGCTATACTCGGATTAAGTGGTTTACGCATATTTGCTTCACTGGTAGGATACATCTTTTCTCAGATTACGGATGTTCAACTGTATGCTTTAATAAAAAGCTGGACAGGATCTAAATTTCTTTGGCTAAGAAATAATGGATCCTCCTGTTTGTCACAGCTTGTGGATACCATTTTGATCGATATTATTTATCTGTATTTAGGATTACAAATGAGTATGACAGCAGTCATTCCCATTATGATGATCTCTTATCTCTATAAGATGTTTTTTAGTGTCGCCTGCACACCTTTGTTCTATCTAAGTGTCTATCTTGCCACTAGTACATTTGGAGTGCGGCGACTTGTCGCATACGCATCAAGCTAAGCAACCTTCTGAAAATCAGAAGGTTGCACCTCGTAATATCCTTCCCCACGCACAACCCTTTCTCGCATAGTTCTGCGCTTTCTTTTGTCTTTGCAAAGCATTCTCGGAATATCTTTTGCCATCTCTTCCATATATATATCTACTTTCTCCACTTTCACGGCTTGAAGAAAGCCTCCTCCCCTTAGTACATATTTTATTACCTTAACTGTACTTAATTCCTTATGATAAATTTCTGCCAACTCACCAAATTCTCGACTTATTAAAGCTAATAAAAGTACCATGCACAGTCGACCCCAAATTAAGCATTCTATCCTATTAGGATGAATGCCTTCCAAAACATTTATTTTCAGCTGGCTCTTCCATTGTTTAAAAATTAGTTCGATCTCCCATCTAAGTTGGTACACTGTTCCTACCATCTCTACAGTTAGTACCTCGGCTGGGACATTTGTTACAAAGGCTGAAAAACCTATTGCAAATGCTTTGCCTTTGCTCATAACACGTCCTGTTTCTTTAGCTCTTTTTTTAGCATTTCTATAACGTATTCTTACGACTTCTTTAGGAGCTCGAAACAACACTAGTCTTGCAGGTACTTTTAAATCGTCTAAAAAGGCATCTACTTCAATATAAGGAGCCTTTTTACATTTTTCTTTTACATACTTTGTAAGATCCATGGGTTGAAGACTGTCTTGATCTAAAAAAACTTTGACATTGGGTAAAAGACGTGACAAAAAATAGGCTTTTGCAAGTGTTATGGCTTTTAATACAGGTAAAACAAAATATCCAAGATCTCGAATAATTAAATCACCTGTCTCAATAGCCTTCAAAATCCTACCTGCTAGCGCTTAATCTGGCGTATTTCCACTTTCTAGGTGTGCATCCACTATCTGATTCGACAGCAACTCATATATTACATCAATTTTAATCTGGGATGTTTTTTTGCCATTATGAGTTCTATTATTTCCCTTATATTTAAAAACTTTTTCGTTAAGCTGAATAACTGTACTATCTTGAATTTTTACTGAAGTAAATTTTCCCAAAACTTTGAATAATGAAGGATATTGTGCTGTTATCCTCTTACGGGCATGAAATAATATCCGGAAAAAAATATCTTTAATCAAAGCTTCTGCTCCGTTACTATTTATACGTTCAGAAAAAGCTTGAGGGGATAAATCTGCATGAGGATTAAAATCTCTTATGCGTTTGCATAATCCACTAAGGCTATCTTCAGTGGCTCCCTCAGAAGGTAGAATCATAATTTTTATAAATTCATGACCTTTAATTTTGCTTGTCGCTCGCTGTATAAATTTATGCTGACGACTGAGTTCGTGAATTAAATTTTCATTGAGAATTTCATCAAAAATGCTTATAATTGTTTTTGAATGATTCATTCAGGCCTCTCCTTAATTTTGTCGTTGGGGAAGGCCTTTTTTTATCATTTTAAAAATTTAACTTCCAGTTGTTTATATCAATTTAGACTCTTAGCTTGATGCGTATGTGACTTGTCACCGCTTTCCTAGGCACCAACTTGTCGATGCCCCTAAAAGGTATTTTCAAAAAAATAAACTTAAGATATAAGCCTTTTAAAAATTAAATACTCATCTTTATATGTGGAGTGCGGCGACTTGTCGATGCCCTAAAAAATATTTCAAAAAAAAATAAATTTAAGATATAAATTTTTTAAAAATTAAATACATATCTTCACATGGAATTCTGGCCGCATGCTCCACTTCATTCTTTTAATGAAATTGGAACATATATGATAACTGCATCGACATTGCATAAAAACTTATTCTTTAAGCAGGAAAAGGAACTCGATTTATTGCAGGATCTGCTTTTAAAACTTGCAGACCACTACCAGTGGCGATTAGAGGCCTGGGCAGTTTTCCCAAATCATTATCATTTTATAGCTCAATCTTCAGATAATCCTGATTCCTTACGGAAGTTTATTCCACATTTACATGCTTCATCTACCAAAGAGTTAAATGAATTGCACGGAACTTTAGGTAGAAAAGTTTGGTATCAATTTTGGGATTCTAAAATTACATTTCAAAAATCTTATTTGGCAACGCTGAATTATATTATGCAAAATCCCGTGAAGAATAAAATTGTAGCTAATGCAAAAGAATACAGATGGTGTTCAGCTAGCTGGTTTGAAAAAAATGTTACTCGCGCTTATTTCAAATCTGTCATAAATTTGAATGTCGATGATGTCAAGGTAAATGATGATTTTTAATCTATGGCATCTGGTTGGCATCGACAAGTCGATGCCTATGAAAGCGGTGACAAGTCACCGCACTCCAAATTATTAATTGTCAACCGTTTTGCGAATATTATGGCTAATTTGGGCTGCAAATAGGTTCATTTTTTTCCATGTATATGTCAATATTTCTGCTGGCCATTTAAACAATATTTGGGAAAAAATCTGGGAGAACAGATGCGATATTGTTTTTAATAAATTTTGCTTTTCATTTTTTACTTTAATGTCCAAAGGTGCATCAAGCTTCAAAGCTAAGGCCGGAGCTTCAATTTGCTTTTCTTCAGCTTTAATTTCTGCTAGAATAACCTGTTCTTTAACAACCTCTTGTAAATTTTTGTCTTTTTCAGCTTCTACTTGAACTAGAGGCTTTAGCTCATCAAGAATTAGTACTAATTCCTCTTCTGGCTCAATTTCTATTTCCATTTCCATTTCCTCAGCTTTTGGAACTACCACCTCATTAACATTTTCAACTTCTTGGGCATGAGGAATTGCTTCAGCTTTTAATTCAACTGCTTCATCCTTCTTTATCTGCTTTTTGGCTAGAATTTCTTTCAGCAAATTTTCATGCAGCAATTTTTCGTTGGGATTCTGTAGTTGTTTAGCTTCTTTTAGCCTGTCCTTAAATTGTCTCTTTTCATTTTCCAACTCGATTTCTTTCATCAAATTGTTATGAACAGATTTGTCATTGGCATTTTGTAATTGTTTAGCTTCATTAAGCCGTGTCTCTAGCTGTTTTTTTCCTTCTTCGAATTCTTCTAGGTCGCGCTGATGTTTTGCCAGCTTTTCCGCTTCCTCTTCCGCTCTTTTGTTTTGAATTTGCTCTTGTACATCAGGCTTTTTAAGATCTTTCTTTATTTGTAAAAGCAGATCCTTCAATGCAGGATCTTTTATACCTTCTATGTCTTCTAAAATGGCTTGATAATCTTCTTCTATCTTTTGCGGATTTTCTGCTTTCTCAATTTCCAGGAGCAATTCTTTAATTTCTGGGTAATCAGCAAGAATTTCTTCTTCTGTTCTAATTATTCGGGGTTCTTGCTTTTCCTTTTCTATTCTATCAAGGATTTCCTGGAGATGTACATTCATTTCATTCAATCGTTTCTTCTCATGCACGAGGAATTCTTCTATATTTTTAAGTGCTAGCTTATTCTCATTTTCAAGTTTCTTTATAATAAGATCTAATTTCTTAATTTTTTCTTGTTTTTGATGCCTAATAATGTTCAAATCTACAAGTTGTAGCATGAGAAAATTCACTTTCGCAGCAAGTTTTTCATCATTTTGCGGCAT
This sequence comes from uncultured Parachlamydiaceae bacterium, assembly GCA_963833865.1. GTDB lineage: Bacteria > Chlamydiota > Chlamydiia > Chlamydiales > Parachlamydiaceae > Neochlamydia. The sequence goes on from CAWHZN010000011.1 coordinate 1,001,117, forward strand.
TAATTCATAATAAACCGGTACTGGATTCTGAATATTGGAAGCCTTATTTAGTTCATTTAAACGAAGTGCCATAAATTATCCTATAACTTTTAATCTCTTTGTAGAAACTTAGGTGGTTTTGCAAAATTTAATAACTTTTTCTATTATATTCTTTTGAATTCCTTTCATGCAAAATCCGCATTTTTAAGCGATTTGTTTAACTTGAATATAATTTTTCACCCATTTAGCAGCTATCTCGCGCAACTGATATTCTTGCTGTGATAAGGCATCTTTTTTTTCTTCATTTTTCTTATTAATTAATTTTGTCACCCATTCTCCCATAGTCTTAGTAAGATGATTTTGAATTACCTCTAATTGCAATGTAAACTTCTCTTCCTGTTCCTTTCTTATTTGTTCTTCCTTTTCTTTCCAAAGAATAGCCATTTTTCTCTCAACTTCTTCTTTATTTTGAGCTGCTGGAGCTTTGTTTTCATTTAATTTTTTTCTCAATTCTTCAATTTTTTGCAATAATTCGTTGACAGAGATATTTTCTGGTAAATTAAGGGCTCGACATATTTTTTTGTAGTTTTCAATAATTTTATCTTTATCTTGAATGAGATTTAAATTAAGTAAAGCCTGTTCTACATCATGAGGAATAATTTCGCCATTGTTCGCACCCAATAAATTTTTACCGATTTTTTCCAACGATTTTTTATAGGGTTGTAATTCCTTAATCATATTTAAGGCTGCATCAGTGATCTGCATCATACAAATAATATAATTTTCTTCCGCTTTAGGATCATTAAAATCGATTTCTCCTTCGATGGGTATTATTTGCTGGTTTAATTTGTAATTTCCTAACCACTCATTTAATAATTTTTTTTCAGCCTCTTTTTGATCGCAAATTTCATTCAATTGCCGAGCCATATTTGAAAATTTATCTTTCTCTTCTTTTAATTCAGCAGCTATCTTTTTTCCCACTTTAAATAAAATTTCTTTAGAGTCCTGAGATTTTTTTAGTCCTTCTTTTAATCGTGCATTTTCAATTTTAATTTCGTCCATTTTATTTTGTATTTGGTCTTGCCCTTGTTCAATAACATGTTTTAAATCTTTTATTTTGGGTTGAACCTTATTATTTTCCTGGATATTTTCAATTTTTTCCTTAACGACCTCATCTTCCTTTACCTCCGCTAGTTTCCCCTGAATAAGCTTTTGCATGAGAATGTCTATCTTCTCTTTGTCGGTCTTCCCATCTAAATCTAATTCTTTAACGATTTCTTCGTTTGCTTGCAGTTCTTTTTCATTTTGAATAAATTCAAACTCGTTAATACCTTGCACTTGTACTACATCCGCTTTTACCTTACCTACCATATTATCCCCCTACCTTACAAAATAAATTTTTTTATAAAAATGCCCTAGCACAAACTCTTAAACTTGTTTTTTTATTTCACTTTTTAGTGTTCGTTTTAAGGTTTTTACAGCTTTCTTCAAACGCATGATACAAAATTCATAGGCCTAAAAATCGAACACCCCAAAAATTAGATTACATATCTAAATGTATAAAGTTCATGAATGAAAAAAATCAACAGAAATTTTGGAAATGCATGATTGAAGAAAAACAAAATAGGAAAAACTTTTTAGTCTTTGATGTTATATTCCTGCAATTTGTTGCGAAGTGTTCGAACGCTGATGCCGAGAATTTCCGCCGTTTTCACACGATTATTCTGCTGTTGAAGAAAGGTTTCAATAATAAAACGTTTCTCAATTTCCTGGAGTGAAAGCCCTATAGGCAGCTGGATTTCTTGAGTTTGTGTTTGATTTGGCCCAGCGATTTTTTGGGAATCGAGAAAAAGATGTTCCGCCGAAATCTTTTTACTATTGTCCATGACAACGGCTCGCTCAATAACATTAGCTAATTCTCTTATATTACCTGGCCAATGATAGTTTAGTAATTTTTCTTCCACTTCAGCTGTAAATTTTTTTATTTCTTTATAGTTTTCTTTACTAAACTTTTCTAAAAAGAATCTGGCCAATGGAATGATATCTTCTTTTCGTTCGCGTAAGGGGGGTAGATAAATTGGGACAACATTTAATCGATAATAAAGATCTTCTCGTAAACTTTTTTGAGTAATGGCCTCTTTTATATCACGATTTGAGGTTGAAATCAGTCGAACATCGACTTTGATAGGTTTAGAACCTCCTATACGTTCAAATTCATGTTCTTGAATTGCTCTAAGTAGCTTAGCTTGAAGTGGTAATGGAATTTCCGTAATTTCATCCAACAGAAGTGTTCCCAAATGGGCCAGTTCAAAACGTCCTAATCGTTTGCTATTGGCTCCGGTAAAAGCTCCCTTCTCATGACCAAAAAATTCCGTTTCAATCAGTGTATCGGGAACTGCTGCACAGTTTACTTTAATAAAGGGTTCTTTGGCGCGAAGGGAATTATAATGAATCGCTTGGGCAATGACCTCTTTTCCTGTTCCGGATTCTCCGCTAATAAAAACACTGGCATTACTACGAGCCACTTGCATCACCTCTTCCATAATTTTCTTATGGACGGAGCTTTCACCGATCACATTGGGGGGGTTATGACCTGAAATCTGCTGTCGTAAACAGTGGTTTTCATGAATCAGGGAAGCATGTTCTCGCGCTTTTTCTAAAACGGCTTCAATAGTATCGGGAGAAAAGGGCTTAATCAAATAGTCATAAGCTCCTAATCGCATAGCTTCTACCGCGTTTTCAATACTGCCATAGGCTGTGATGACAATGACCAAAGTTTGGGGGGAAATTTCTTTGATCTTATGAAGAAGCTCAATGCCTGTAAGATCGGGCATTTTCATATCGGTAATGATGATATCAAAATTCTGCTCTTTGATAAGAGCTAAAGCCTGCTGCCCACTCTGTGCCGAAAAAACTTCGAGATTTTTTTTGCGTAGAGTTTCCACCAGGAAATCACAAACGAGAGTTTCATCGTCAACTATGAGGATCTTTTCAATAACCATTTTTTTCCTATAACAGGTTCTATATGGCTGTATATAATTTAAATATTTTATTTACTAGTTTAGTTTCTAAAGAATATCACCCCATTCCAAATCACGAGCCTTCTTGTATAGCTCGCCATCTCGACGGGAAATAATTTTATTCATAATACCATTATCTTTTGTACATAAGACAAAAGAAGTATGACCTTTATGTTTAATAGGATGGCGCAAAATGCGTGCTTGGGGTAAGTCTACCGAGGTTTTAGCTACAGCCACATAGGAAAACTTTTCATCCTCATAACCCAGAGAACCTTCTTTGACATGTCGGTGGGCTCGCGATCTTTCAATGCGCACATTGAAGTGGCACCAGTCATTCTCGGGCATAGGACAGGCTAATGTATGGGGACAGGGCGCAACCATATAGGCTCCGAGATCTATCAACTGTTGGCGGACCTGCCTAATCACACTGAAGCCAAGCATCGTTCCCGGTTCGACAATAAGCATAGCATACCTAGCTTTGCTCCATAATTTTTTTATCATGTCGGACCAGGCAGCTTGGCGCCATTCTCCCATCGCATAAGAGATCGTAATCAGATCGCTTTCCGGAATCTCTTGCCACTTAAAGATATCATTCTGAATCCATTTAGCCTGTTTGATAAAAAGTCTGTCACTTTTTAAGGCTAATTTTTTTCCCAATGCAATTAAGAATGCATCCTGTTCTAGCATCCTGATTTCTGTTGCGTGGGGAAAAACTTCCGAAACTGCCCACATGACTGTGCCCGGTCCGGACCCGATATCTAATATCGAATTAAAAACCGAGGAAAAATGTGGCTTTAGTTCATTAAGTGTATATCTTATAGCCCCAAATGTAGCAGGCATACGCGCTAATATATAGGCCATCCTTTGGGCATCAGTCGACAAAAACCGCTCTTTATTCTTTAGAATCGCTTCTCTTTGATTGGGGTCACGATAACGCTGACTCATTTCTTGAGCGGCGGAATGTAAAGCTGTTTTACTTAGTCGACCTGTTTCTTCCTCAATGGCTAGTTTTAAAACTTCGGGCAGTTTCATTGAACCTCATACAGGCGAGGGTCTGTCCCTGTGACTGTAAAGTCAAGAACGTTTTCGGGAATATTCATGGCTCGAGATGCAAATTTTTGTTTAAATTGTTCACTCAAAGATTCATTCTCTTTGTCGCTTTTAAGTTGATAGTAGATCTCCATACGATTTTGCATGAGCTCATCCACAGTAGAGGGATCAAAGAGCGTTAACAATATCGCCCTCGGGGCTAAAAACACCCGAATTTTGCTTTTACCGGGGTTCATGGTCACAAAATCTAATAATGAGATAGTTCCTTCTTTATGAAGATGTTCTTCCCCTTGATTCCCTGCAGGTTCTTCTTTATCACCTGTTTCTTCTATGATTTCAAGGATCGGTTTTTGAACAACTGCTCTTTCCCTATTTGGCTTTTCAAGATGATACCCCTTCATCATCCAGTAATAAATATCTTGCAAGGATGAGTTATCTAAATCCAAATTCTCTAAAGAATCAGTGGTCTTAATGGGTTTCTTTTCGAGGATAAGTCTATTTCCAGCCATTTGCATGGCATTGATAAGGTCATCGACAAGGTTGGGATTTTTATCGATGGCTTTTTCAAATTCTTTTTCATGGCCAAAAACGTTATAGATAAGCTTTTTAAAAAGTTCCTTGTAGGCGGTTTCTAATTGAGGATTAGGATTTTGAGGATTAAATAGCCCAGACAAAGGAACTTTTGGGCTGGCATCGCTGGGAGCCTGCTTTTTAGGACCTGCATTTTTTTGGGTAAGTGCAGTCCAGTCATACCACTGTTGAGCTCCCATATTAATAGCATCACGCTCACCGTTCACCATGTAGCGTTCAAATTCACCCTGCGTCACAATAAAGCTGCGATACATATCTAAACGTCCATAGGTGAGCAGAGCTAATATCATCAACAAACTCATGACAAAAAGTAGAATATTCATATGTTTTTCTTACTTATCGTAAATAATCACAAAATCTGAAAGAGAGAGTGGATAAACAAAAGTCACCGTCTCTTCCTGATTTTTCAGTTTTAACAAAATTTTAATCATGGCAGGAAGTTGATTATACTCATTTTTCCAGTCGCTATGCCAGGCATCTTTGGGCTGAATATCTTGAGCCAGCATTTTTCCTTTGCCATATTCCCCTTTGGGAGATTTATTGCCGGCCAAAGAGCGCTCTTTTTGTGGTGGCACATAGAATCTAAAGGCCAATGATTCCACACCTTCCATAAGAACTTCATTTTTTAATTTAAGAGGATGATTGGGGCTCCATCGGGATGGTGAAGGAAGGGTTGCAAGTGAGAGATTACCCTGGTTATCCAGATAAAGCCTCCCTAAATCATGATTGGCAAATTGGGGGTCGCGGTTCGGTCCAAAATTATAGGTGAATACTAGGCTTGGATTCCCCCCTTTTAGTAATCCATTGGCATCATTACTGACAAAAAAGAAAAAATCCCCTTCAGCTGTACGGGGCGAAATAATGTTGGGAATGACATCCGCCAACCGATTTTGCACATAGGAATGCTGAAAGGCTTTTTGCTGAGATTTTTCCATATCCGAATTGAGCCAATCTATATCTCTGTAAAAATAAAAAAGAACAGTCAGAATAATAGATGTCAATGCCATAGCAAGTAAGAGTTCGATAAAAGTGAATCTCCGTTTGATGATTTTACTGTTTTTCATCCGCTTTTTTCTCTTCTTCTTGTTTGGCAGGCTCTTTAACTGTTCGTAAATCACGCAAAATAAATACTTTATATTTGTATTCTAAAGATTTTTTAATAGGTTTTTTCTGCCCTATTTTTTTTGACGCATATTGAGGGCTAAACTTAAAAATAAGATTGTATAAATAAGCTGTCGTTTCTTGTGGAGTTTGCGACTTGGGTTTATGTAAAATTTGCTCAAAACGATAGTAACCTTTATACGGCAGACTTCTTCCATTATTCAGTTTCTTCAATTCCTGAGGCATGATCTCAAAACCTTTTTTGCTTTCAATATCTCCCCATTCAATTTTATTTGTGAGTAAATCTTGATAAACTTGCGCAAATAATAAAGTCACTACATGATCTAGTTCAATTTTTTTGATAAACTCGCGTTGAGTTCTAGCCATAGCTGCATGGGGATAAATCAAGGGAAAAATACACAAAACGATAATAGCGAAAGCAATTAGAACTTCTAGAAGTAAAATAGGATGGCGTTTTATATACATGACAATCCCCAATTTTACTATTTCTTCATATATACGTTCAAATCTTTTTACTTGTGAAAAAAGCTTTTAATTTTTATACTACCCCCTTTTGCGGGTGTAGCTCAGGGGTAGAGCATCACGTTGCCAACGTGAGTGTCGTGAGTTCAAATCTCATCACCCGCTAAAATCTTTTATCTTTTACCCTTTTATTGAGAGGTGTTTTCGTGTCAGAACAAAAAAATGAATATAAAACGGAAAATCTCCATGTCATTGTTTCACGCGAGCCTGGCTCTAAAGTTAAGTTGCAAATCACCGTGACACCTTTAGCTGCTCAAGCGACTTATAAAAAAGCAATTAAAAATATTAATAAAGAAATTACTATTCCAGGTTTTCGCAAAGGCAAAGCCCCTGATAGCTACGTTCTACAGAAATATAAAAAACAGGTAGATCAAGAATGGCAAGATCTGCTGATCAATACAGCCTTTAATGAAGTCTTAGAACTTACAAAAATTTATCCTTTTGGTAAAAATAGCATCGAACGTCCTCAAGTAAAAGATGCTTCTCCAGAAAATGGAGCGAATTTAATCATCATCTACGAAGCCGAACCTCTGGTCCCTGAAATTAATCTAGGGGAATTAACCATCAAAAATATAGAAAAAGTCCCGGTAACCGAGCAGCGCATTAAAGAGGTTCTTACACAAATTCAACTTTCAAATGCTCAATGGGAGGATGTTTCAGATCAACCCATTAGCGAAGGTGACTATGTGGATCTGGATATTGACAATCTAGATGAAGGTTTTGAAATATGCCGAGATTCACGCATTGCTGTAGAAAGAGGCAAAATGGGCAACTGGTTAGTCAACCTTCTTTTAGGAAAAAAAGTTCTTGATGTCGTTGAAGGCACTAGCGAGCTGGATCATGCCCATTCAGAAACCTGCACAGATCCTACCCATAACCATTCTTATGATCAAGATTTTAAACCCACAAAATGCCGCATCACGATCAAAAAACATCAAAAAGCTATACTACCTTCCATTGATGATGCCCTTGCAGCTAAAGTAGGAGCACCTAATGTAGAAGAATTGAACAAAAGAATTGTACAAAGCTTAGAAAATAGTGCAGAGAATTTAGCCAAGGAAGAACAGAGATATCAATTAGAAAAAGAGCTTATTCAGAAATACTCTTTCGATATTCCTAATTCATTAACAAGAGAAGATAAAGAAAACCGCATTAATCACGCGCTAAGCCATCTCAATGTGGAAGGAATGAGTAAAGAAGAATACGAAAAAAAAGCAATGGAAATCGAAAAAAAAGTTTCAGATGAGCTTGAGGAAGCTTATCGAATATTCTTTATCGCAAGTAAAGTTGCCAAAGACTATCAGTTAGATGTTTCTCAAGAAGAAATCATGCAAGAATTCATGAAACAGATGGTTAATAAAGATAATTCCATTATCCATCAAAATATGCAACCGGAAGAAATTCGCTCTAGACTTTATAGTTATTTACTTACGCAAAAAGCAAAGGATTTAATTATTCAAAAAGCAAGACATATCGACTAGAAATGATTAAGTTGGGTTTAAACTTGACTTCTTAGACGATTCAACTCTATAAATATAGATGTGTTATACCTTAATAAAGGACGGTTATGACTGAAGAAAGACCTAAAAATTCCCTCACCCCTTATGTAATTGAAGATACCGGTCGCGGCGAACGTTCCATGGATATCTTTTCGCGTCTACTTAAAGATCGTATCGTTTTTATCGGAACAGATATTACTGATCATGTAGCGAATGTCGTTGTTGCCCAGCTTCTTTTCTTACGCATGGAAGATCCTAAAAAAGATGTTAATATCTACATTAACTCTATGGGAGGATATATCAGTGCGGGTTTGGCTATTTATGACGTCCTGCAGTGGATGGGATGTAAGATCAATACCTATTGTATTGGCCAAGCTTCTTCAATGGGAGCTCTTCTTCTAGCTGCGGGTACCAAGGGTCATCGTTATGCCCTACCTAACAGCCGGATTATGATTCACCAGCCCAGCGGGGGTGTCGGTGGAACTTCTTCCGATGTGGCTCTTCAAGCTAAGGAAATTATTTATTTAAAACGACGCATTAATGAAATTATGGCTTTAGCAACCGGACAAAGTATCGAAAAAATTGCTCAAGACTCCGAGAGAGATTTTTATATGAGTGCTACTGAAGCTAAAGAGTATGGCTTAATCGATGAAGTCATTACTCCCAAAAAATTAACTACCTAAGGCGAAAATGTCTAAAAAACATACTCCTATTAAAGATATTATTTCCTGTTCATTCTGCGGTAGATCCGAAGAGGCTGTCGAAAAACTGATTTCAGGACCAAACGTCTATATTTGTGATAAGTGTGTCCGTTTGTGTTCGGGTATTCTTGAAAAGAAAAAAGCGCCTAACTATGAGTTAAAACTTTTAAAACCCAAAGAGATTAAAGAGCGCCTAGATGAATATATTATAGGTCAAGATAGTGCCAAACGTACAATTGCTGTAGCAGTCTATAACCATTATAAGCGCATCCGATCCTTAGCTAGAGAAGCATCCGAGGACAAAATAGAGTTCAGCAAATCTAATGTTCTTCTTTTTGGGCCTACCGGCTCCGGAAAAACCCTAATAGCCAAAACGCTAGCTACTATACTGGATGTTCCCTTCACAATTGCTGATGCCACCACATTGACCGAAGCAGGTTATGTGGGCGAAGATGTGGAAAATATTATTCTTCGACTTCTTCAAGCTGCTGATTATGATGTTGCAAAGGCTGAACAGGGAATTATCTATATTGATGAAATTGACAAAATAAATCGCACTACCGCAAATGTATCGATCACAAGAGATGTTTCCGGCGAAGGTGTTCAACAAGCATTATTAAAAATTGTAGAAGGTACAATTGCTAATGTCCCTCCTAAAGGCGGCAGAAAACATCCCAATCAAGAATACATTAAAGTAAATACGGAAAATATTCTTTTTATTGTCGGAGGTGCCTTTGTTAATATGGAAAAAATTGTCGCCAAACGTCTCGGAAGAAGTACCATTGGCTTTGCAACAGGCTCAAAAGAAATCGTTGATCCAAATCAAAAAAGTATGCTCCTATCCAAAGCAGAGCCGGAAGACTTTATTCAATTTGGAATGATTCCTGAATTTGTCGGCCGTTTTAATAGCATCGCTAATTGCAATGAGCTCACCTTAGAAGATCTAAAAGATATTCTTTCTAAACCTAAAAATGCTGTTGCCAAGCAATTTGCAGCTATGTTCGAATTAGAAGGAGTAAAACTCTCTTTAACAGAAGAGGCCCTTCAGGCCATTGCTCAAAAAGCTATGGAGGCAAGTACCGGCGCCCGAGCTTTACGCATGATTTTGGAACATACGATGAAAGATCTGATGTTTGAGGTTCCTTCCGATAACACTATTGAAGAAATTATTGTTGATAAAGAAAATATTACAGAACAAAAACCTCCGAGAATTAAACGATCATCCCAAAAAATTGCTTAAATTTGGGAGCTATGAATCTTACAGCCCTGCACTTCCCTATAGAAAACATACAGCTGCGTGATGAGTATGCTCAACTGATCCCAAAAATTTACCATAGTTGTTTAGAAGGCAGAGATCCCTTTGGTCTTAAATCCCCTGTTATTGGAGCAGGAGCAACCTTAGATGGACATGGCATAGGAGTTGTTTTAGCAACGGCCCATACCAAGATCCATATCGCCTACATTCACTGCCTTGCAATTAAAGATCCCTTCGCAGATGAGAATCTAGTCTTTTCTTTATTACAGATGATCACCCAATTACTCATCGAAAAGGGAATTACTTTTGCTACTTTTATCTATTCCCCCGAGGATGCAATCTCTGCTATTCTCGAGAAAATTTTTCCTCAAAATCAGTGGCAAGGGCCTCAGCCTTTTAGCGTCGAATGTCTATTTAATGCGAAAGAGTTTGATCCTCCTTGGTGGTATAAAAATATCGAATTAGAACAGGGTGTTGAAGAATTCTTATTTAAAAATTTGACTAAAGAAGAACAAAAGAATCTTTGGCATCGTCATGAGCAATTGAGTATTCCAGCCTTCATATTTCCTTTTGGTCACGAAAAAAATCTGATAGAATATAAAAATAGTTTAGGATTACGTTATAAAGGCAAAGTTGTCGGCTGGATGATTACTCATCGTATTGAGCCGGATAGGATTCGTTATTCTCTGCTTTATTTAGAAAAGGACTTTGCTCATACACGCTACTGGCTTAAGCTGCTTATTGACTCATTGCGTATTCATAGAAATAAAATTCCTAGGGCTACTTATGGCCTTCTTGAAATTAATTTAAAGCAGATTTCTCAGCGCTGGTTGAAATTTATAGAAAAAAGACTTTTCCCCCATGCTTTAAAAATCACCCATAAAAATGTCTTTTGGAAAAATTTTTAATTGTTGAGAAGATACTTTATACCCAAACTAGTCTATAAACGAGTTTAACGCAGAAACAGGGACATAGTTTTACCCATAACTTTTTTTGATCAATAATTCGTATTCTGCGTGATTTATTGACTGTGTAATCTCAACGCTTCCATAAAAATATGTAAGTATTCCAGTCCTCGCCAAGTAACCTTTGCGCCTGGTTCTGGGTATACTATTACCCATAAGTCAGTATAAAGTCCTTTTCTCAAAAAAAGCCACGGTAGCGGCTTATCTTTCTGTAGCCCAGTGCAAAACCGCGGTAGCGGTTGCAGCGCTGGGAAATAAACCCAACCTCAAAATGTGCTGCGGCGCAGCACCTCAAAAAAAATGAAATGCTGCTACCGCAGCATAGTTCCATTTTCTGAAATATACCCAGCGCTGTAACCGCTACCGCGGTTTTGCACTGGGCTACAGAAAGATAAACCACTGCCGTGGTTTATTTGCATGCATTGTTAAAAAACTAAAAGAGCTAAACTATTGTTATAGATCTCCTTGAGATGGTCTATATCTTATGATAAGAACAAGAACTTTATCTTCTGATTACTTCTCTTTCTGGCTTAGGGAGTTTTTTTAATTTTTCTTTAATATCTGCATTATATTCGATTATATACCTAATTTTTTCCACAATTCCTCATGAGATATCGTTTTCTTTCCTCCTTTTTCCCATTTTTCATATGCCTCTTCCGCACGTTTAGCTAGCACCATATCCTCATATTCTTCAAACCAATCTTCTCGTGGCTTAGTTGTAGACAGAAAAACCTCCCAAGTTTAGATAAACTATAACATAAGTATGCCGAATTCATCTATAATGAATACTTTAAGTCATCACATTCTTATCTGCCCATCCTAAATATCATGTTCATCCTGTTTTCCCGTTTTTGCACTTCTCCATTGGTCTTTCGTGTAATTCATCTTTGTCAGCTCTAGTTTTTTATTAAATTTTATGTTATAATAATATTTAGAGTTAAAAAGTTAGATTGTTAATTAATAAATTAATAACTTAATTTGTGATATAATTCAAAAAGCTTCAGGATTTGGAGTATCTATGGTAAGTCCCATCCATGGTGAAGTCCTACCTCAGCTGTCAGGTGTAAGCAGCACAGGTTTATCGGGTATCAATAGCACGGCATCCGGCTTTTTAAAATCCGGGATTTCAGGGCAAATTTTTGATGATACTTTATCGAATCTCGCTTTGACAGATGGTGGTAAATTAACCCTATTTCCGGCCAATAATCCTCGAATTCCTCAACCCTCTTTATTTTCGATTATGCAAACAGAATCCCAGGCGACCGCACTCAATGAGCAAGAGGCCTATTCGAATAGTACAGCAATTGATCAGATGACTGCATCGTTTTATCACACTCTGGTTTCCTCTGCAGAATATTTATATCAGCTATTGTCAGAACTAGACACACTGATAAGGGAAATAACCACGCTCACTAGTACACTTAATAACGACATTTCAAATGAGAACTCTCAAATCGCTTCCTATAATTCAAATGTAGCCAGCGATAATGCTAACATGACAACCATTCGTAACGCTGCGAGCACTTTTAATGCAGCTTACAATCTTTATCAAACTCAGACTCAAGAGTATAATAGTGGTATAATTCCCGGATCGACATATGCTGCAGATACAGCCACATTTAATACTGCGCAAGGTACTTATAATTCAGCTGTTGCTACCTATGATGCCTATTATAATTCACGCACTCCTGAAATTAATTCTTACAACAGTTCTGTGAACTCTTTCAATACCCAGGTAGGTTCAATTAATAATCAAATAAATACTATAAATCAGCAATTAGAGGATCTAGGCATCAATCCTCTACCGCTAGAATTTACTCTTGCTTCCGCACCCTCTTTGCCTCAGGTCAGCACTTCTCCCCCTGCTCCCGTAACTGTTCCAAGCATTTCTTTAGAAGCCCGTGTTTCTCCCTTTAATCCATATGTGACAGTTATTTCTACTCTTACAACGCTTGCTTATGCAGATTTTAATGCCTTAGTTACCTTGAATAATCAAACCCTTCTTCATGGTCTTCAAATCACTCAAAACACTCGACAATTTATAGACTTTTTCTTACCCACTAAAAACGCGGATTACGCTCTTCCCGCAACATTTAAATCAGAAAATACGAAAACTAATACCACGACTATTGGAGTCAATAGTAATACAGGCCTTGCGGCTATTTCCGGAGGATTAGATCCTGCAATTTCAAGAAGACTATTCAATCAAGGTGCTCAAAACGCCTATTTTGTAGCCACTACTTCTGTTTTAAAACCGGGAACTATAGATGCTGTAGTCGCTGCAAATGGAAATGCACTAGCTCTTGCCTCCTTGGTGAATGGGCAGCGACTTTTACAAAATTTTAGAGATAGTTTGACCAGCCAAGATTTGGATAGTAGCGTTAGCGATAATGCTCTAGCAATAGGACTTGTGGGCAGTATAGTGGATATTACTTCAAGAAATGTTCTAGGCCAGGCTTTGCAAAATTTAGGAGGACCTAATGAAAACAATCCAGCAGCTCAAACTGTTCTTAATGGTTTGAGTTCTACAATTAATTTATCCAATCTTGGATCCATTTTAGGTTTATTGTCATCTACATTACAACTACCCGGCTTAAGTGGACAATTATTGGGGTTGGCAGGACTTAATAACTCTGAGCTATTTAACTTGACGAGCCAAGGGAATGGATTTAATAACTTTGCATTTAATCCTTTAACACAACCATTTTTTGCTGAACAGTTATCCACCCAGGTCGCGCAAAACTTAGGAATTCCGAGTGGAAGTAATCTTCAACAAAATATTCAAAATTCGCTTCTTCAAGCAGCCGTGAATACTTCTTCTTTTGCTGGTTCGAATACATTTTTCAATAATGTAGAAACAGCCCTTGGAAATAATGGAATTACAGGTGAACAGGCTTCCAATGTTCTGGCTGCAACTCAAGGGGCTTACTTTGCACCTGCTTTCAGTTCACGTGTTGATTTTCGTAATGGTCTGCAACAATCTTTAATCAATCAAGGATTTGATACTAATAGTGCTCTTCAAGTAGCCAGCTCGCTTACAGGAGTATCTCCGCAAGCCACCTCTAATGTAAATATTCCCATCAATAATATTAATTCTCAACTCCTAACCAATAACCTAAATTATAATTTAGGTGTTGCTGGTGTTAGCACCAATTCTTCAGATATTGCTACCAGAGTCATTAGCTCCTTGTTAGCAAATACTCAAGAAGTAGCCGAAGCTACCTTTCAAGCCGATCTTCAGCATCAGCTCGTAGTTGAAGGACTGAACCAAGAAGTAGCAAGTCGTGTAGCAGCGGGGACTGTAATACCCACTACGAATTCAAATAATCCTTTATCTTCATCTGTCACTACAAATATAGCCTCTCAAGCCGATCTTCATGCTCAAATACAGGCTTCCCTTACCGATATTTATTCACCTCTTTTAACTCAAGAACAGGCAAAAACTCATGCTAAGCATTTAGCGGATTTACTCATTGGTCCAGCTAATGCAAATGCGGAAGAGATTAGTGAGGGGGGTCATCCTCAGTCTCTAGTGAGCACTCTTCGTGCTAATATACAAACTTTGAGAAACTTAAATGATCAAACTTATTTTAATACAGCTATGGATAATTTTAAAGATTACTTAAAACCCTCTGTGGATCTTTATACTTTTAATCAGAATTTGTTGGATCCAGGGAAAAAGATTCTTTATGCCAATAAGGCCATGTATGCTCAATCCTCCACGGGTTCAGTAAAAATAGGAGGGACCCTCCCTTCACTACAAGTAGCTGTATAGTTGAATTTTAATAAATTTTTTAGTATAATGATAATTAAGGATTTAAAATAAAAATAGTTTAAATAATTTAATTTATTATTAATCCAAAATTACTGTTCTTCAATAAAAAGGAGAACGATTTTATGACTTTTACTACTCCTTACGTAAGTGTTGATGGTATCCCAAGTGCTATACCGACTCAATTAGAATACACAAGCCAGGCAATGTCATCAGCTTATTACAATTCCATTGCAGCGTTTGTGAATGTTTTAAATATACAGCCTAGCACAGGACAGCCTGACCCTGCCCTTGCCATTACTTCAGCAAACGTCAATCAAATAAATGCCGCTCTTTATGAATTAACAAATCTTGCTAAATATGGAATCATTATAACAAGTTCGGGACAGGTCTTTTATCCAAGTTCTGTTGTAAGTGCAGGTTATCTTGCTGCTCATAATCTTACATCGCAGTCCCCTCCCTCTGCGGGCAAATCTACCTATTCGCTCTCTCTCATGACAATGACTATGGCACAAGATTATAACTCTATTTTGCAATCGTTAGCAGCCGTAGGAGTGAATGTTTCTACCGCAGGGAATACTATACCTTCCGTTTCTAATGCTCAAGTAATGCAATGGCGTGATCTAGCTGTTCAAGTTTCAGCTATAGCAGATATTGTACAAGGTGCTGAACTAGAAGGATATGGCGGTTCACAAAGTTTGCAAGGTCTACTTGAAACTGACTATGTCCAAGCGGGAAATGAAATCATTAGCAATAATATGGCTCAGTTGAATAGCGCCTTAAATGTGACTCAAAACATCCTAAATTCCTTAGCTCAACTACAGAATATCCACAACGAAGTGACCACGAGTGCTAGTACTTTTAATGGCCCGAAAACTTCCGCCTTTGATTATGCTAGTACTTATGGACAAGGCAGCCCTTCTGGATGGGCTGGAGTTTATCAACAGGCCGCAAGCGCCTTTTTTAATGCACCCGTTACACCCGTTATTATTTCAACTGTAGCGCCTGGTTCTCCGGGATATGTATCCGCTTACCAACAGCTTGTTTCAGTCCGCAAGAGTTTAAGTGCTGAGCTTACTCAGTTATCAGCTATCACTCCTACTTCTACTTTAAGCAACAGTACATCTCTTTACCAGACACTAAAAAAAGTTCTTTCAGATTTGAATACCGCTTTTGTTACTTCCACAGGGACACCTATTGTATCTGCGACATCTCCTGGAGCAGCCTCTGCGGGTTTTAGAAAATGGATGTTAGATAATTATAGTGCCTATAATAACCCTACCGCCACTCAGGCAGGACAATATCAGCAGGATATCACTTTTGCTATCACAGCAGGCGAAAATTTGAATGATACCCAAAAAGAAACTGTACGTAACTTTTTATTTATTTTTGAGGAATATTATCAATCAGCAGCAGCAGCCTTACAAGCAATTACCCAAATTATTCAACAAATGGCACAGAATATTTCAAAATAAAAATAAGTTTTAAACTATTAATTAAATAAAATTTATAATATAATAATAAAAGAGGTTTTGAGATTATATTCTCGAAAGCTCTAATTTTTAGGAGAATGGTATGACTTCTTTATCCAATTCTCAAGTTTTTTTAAATGAATTAAGTAACATTGCAGCATCCTACCTGCCTTCTCAGAGTAATTCCACAATCGCAGCGGGTATTCAAGTATTGGAAAATGAGAATGTTTTTAGTGTTCTTGGTCCCGGTACCCCGATACAGGATAGTGGTATAAGTAAGAAATTAATTAACTTTACTAGCTTAAATACTACCAATGTAACTAGTTTTCTTACTAATTTCTATACGCAGGTTTTAGATTATCCTCCAGGAGTCCTTCCTGCCTCTACCTCCAGTGCTTATAATCCTGCAAATCCCGCAAGTCCCTTATATGGATTATATACTATTTTTGTATATTCACTTGGATACCTCAATCCTAGTGATCCAGATTTAAACGTTCTAAACGCTACTAATTTACCTGGGCAATTTAATGCCCTGTTTACTAACTTTATTCAAAATTTTAATTTTTCAATACTTTCAAGTAGTAATACAACAGGACAAGTTAAATCCGGTGGTATCACCTACGATACAAACATTCTCAATAATTATGATAATTTCATACAGGCCTATCTAAGCTATCTGAGTAGTACTACCGTTGTACAAAGTGCTAATAAAGGCGGCCTGCAAAGCTTTACTCAACCGTTGAACGTATTGCCAACTAATTATTTGGAATCCTATCAGGCTATTTATGAATCCTTTAATGGCCCTGTTGGAACTCTATCACCAAATTCTGCTAATTGGACAGTCGCTCAGAAAGTATTTGTTCAACGCCTCTCTTCATTTTATACAAGTGAACTCAGGAAGACTGCTACTTCAGCCCAGCCATCAGGTTTCTTTGATCCAAGCCAGGATCTGAGTGATTGGTATAACTATACTCAAAGCCTTTACTATAATCCTCAATATAGTCCAAATGCAATCAAAACGGATCCTAATAGCACATTCATTCTTGATCAGGTCTTGCAATCCCTGATCAACATGATCGGTACGGTTCAAAACGTTGCGGCAGCACAGGCTAATTCACTCAATTTCTTGTCCGTATGGCAAGAGAGTTACACGAACAAACTTAACGATATTCGCACTTTCGCTCAGGGCGATGGCACCGTACTTGGTGGACAAATAGCCTCAGAAGATTGGGATCCGGGTGCTCAACAACAAATTCGTACCCAATTGAATAACGTCAACCAAACCTACCTTACTAAAATACAAGCGAACCAGCAGTCCATTTCTGATAATGCTAAATCCCTACAATCCAATGTCAACCAAAGTAGTGATTCTGCCAACGAACAAGGAAGCCTTGCGGATAGTGTTCTGCAGGAAATGAGTACTATTTTGTCTTCGATCTTTAGATAATAAATAACCTCTACCTTAATATAAGGGGGAAACGAAATGAAAAGCGACGAAACTCAAGTTAAGAAAGCCGTAGAAAAAGTAGGAGAAAAAATTAATAAAGATGAAAGCAAAAAAAATAAAAATGTCGCCATTTTAGCTAATGAATTTATGAAAAAGGGTCATATGCCTAAAGATATTCTTAATCTAAGTGAACGGGAAGTAGAAGGATTCTATGCCCAAGCATACAACCTATATCAAACCGGTCGTTATAAAGATGCGATTCAAATTTTTCGATTACTGATCATGCTGAACGCCTATGAAGCAAAATATGCTTTAGGATTAGCCGCCTGTTTACACATGATGAAGGAATATAAAAGCGCTGTTGAAAGTTATACGTTATGCTGCATTCTGGATTCGGAAAATCCTATTCCCTATTACCATATGTCTGATTGTTTCTTAGAAATGAAAGATCCTTACTCAGCAATAGTCGCATTGGACATGGCTGTTAAAAGAGCAGGCAATAAACCCGAATTTCAAATGCTTAAGGATCGATCTAAAATGACCATGAGTAGCTTACAAAAAGAAATTAAAGAGAAAGCAAAAATGTAAAAATTTATCATTTTGCCGGATAATTTTCCTTGAATTAACGGAAACGAAAAGTTCCGGCAAGGAGGCCCCGATGGACCTAAATGTTGGTCAACAACAAACATCCTCAAATAATTTGGGGAATTTTCAAGTGGGAAGCTCAGGCCCTACAACGAATGTGGGTGTTGTCAATGGATTTAGTCCCCGCACGAATGATACCTTAGGAAAATCTACTGCTCCCGGAACACCCAATGGAGGTGTTGCAAATTCGGGAAGACCCGACTTACCGCCCCCAGTCGATCCCGTTTCTCCTCAGGAAACCATTACAAATTTTCTACAGCTTTTAAATCAATCGGTACTTTCAGAATTTGGCGAAGAAACCCCTCAAGAGAGCAATGAGGATCCTCAGGCTCAATATTCAAGCGATTTCAATTCTGCATTAAGTCAGTATGCAGAGAAAAATGGGCTCAGTCAAAATGATGTGAACGAGCTTCAATTCGCTTTTTATAATCCAGGTACGACCTCCCCTAATACACAGTTAAGCAATGGCTCAACGCTCGGCCAAGTGCTTATGGGTCTTATTAATCAAGCCCAATCTGCTGCTGTTTCTCAAGGAATTAATGTCTCTACACTAAATCCTGTCGATAATACCGCTTTTAATCTCAATATTTCTGATAGCTATAATACTGCCTTTGAAAATGCCGTAAACAATTCAAATTTAAGTGCGGATCAAAAGGCCACTCTCCTATTTATTTATTACAATCCCTCTTACCCCCTACCAACAAATGATCCCAATATAACTGCTCTATTAGCCATGATGCCGAATTTTACAACTGAAGCCCAACAGCAAATGAGCCAAAATTTTGGGGTTCCTCCGGGTTATACACCCCAGCCTAACAATCAGATGTACAATGCTTCGCTCAATTCCAGTTTTAGCGTCAATTTGCAAATGGAATTAAACAACTATGCTTCCGCCAATAACTTAACGGATGATCAAATTGCAGAAATCAAAAATGCCATAGAAAATCCAAATGATCCCTCAATTCCTCCAGCTATCCTTGCTATAGCTAAAGGCATACTAAGTGCCGCGACAACCCAAACAGAAGCGCAAAATAACCTCCTTATCGATTGGCAGCCATCCTCTGCCCAACTGGCAAATGTATTTAACAATATCTCTTCCAGCCCAGTCATCACTTCTGTTGTGCAAGCCCGGGAACTTTTGAAGTCTGCAATGAATCAAATTAAACTTCTAATGCCTAATGGTCCAGATAAAGAAACCGTCATGGATCTCCTTCAAGCCGTTAGCCAAGCTATTATGAAAGCGCAAAACACCATCTATGCCTTAGAAGAAGCCGACTCCCAAGCTGCACAAAAAGAAACCAGCGCAAAATTAGATATGCAGCAGTTAGAGATAAAAGATCAGCAAGCAGAACAGCAAACCACTGCCCAACAATCGGGAAAACAGCAACAGATGTCTCAAGTTATGCAGATCTTAGGCCCTATCATCGAAGCAGTATCCATTGTTGCAGCAATCGCGACAGGAGGGCTATTATCAGGTGTTGTAGGTGCCGTTTTCGCCATAGTAAATACCCAATTTAATGTTGTAGGTCAACTCACCAATGCAGTAAGTAGTGCCGTTAGTAACCTGGTCAGTCAAATTCCCGCCAATGGCGACCCCAACCTGGAACGTTTACAGGATGCACTACAGGTTATTTTGCAGGTTGTTATTTTAACTGTTATAGTAGTTGCCGTTTCAGGTCAACTTCCGCCTTCACAGCTCCTTAACTTTGCTATGGATACCTTTTCTCAATCTACCATTCTTTCTAGTTTTTGTGATATGTGTGGCATACCCCAACAAGATGTAGTATGGATTGGTTTAGCCTTAACACTAGCCGTCACCATTACAGTCACTGTCGTCAGCTGTGTGGACCCTGCTAATCTATTCTCATCTACTCCTGAATACGTTTTTGCAGCAGAAGAAGTTGGAGATGATACCATGAATGCCACTATTGAGGTTTCAGGAGTTGTTAATAGAACTGTGGATACTGTTGAAGGAGCAGGACAGATTGCCGAAGGCGCAGCCAACCCTGCAGAAGATTTAGAGGAAGCGGGTGATGAAAGTGATGAAATTTTCCAAGTAACCCAAAGCACTGCCCAAAGAATTCTTGAAGACACTAACGATACCATTAATGATGTTATCAATTCTGTCATGAATCAGATTAAAAACACTAAGGCATTTGATAAGTTTATCGAACTTCTTGAGAAAGTGGGTGAAAAATTAGGCAACAATCCAAAAATTCTTAGTTGGATGCAAAGAATTTTCAATATAACGCAATCTCTGCTTAATGCGGCTTATAGCGGCGTTCAAGGAGGTATGGCTATTTCAGAAGCTAAAATTGATCTAGCAGTAGCCCAATATGAACCGGAAATTGCAGACTTAGAAGCCATGATTAAAAACTTAGAAAAGATTCTGGATTCAATTATGAATTCATTATCCGGACTAACCGATGACCTAAAAGACCTCACCGGCGTTTTAGACAACACCTTCTCTTCATTGGAATCCACTCTTAGCCAAACAACTTCTATTCAAACTACTTAAAAAGGAGCTTTAGCTATGGCAAATAAGGATTGGATAAATACAGGTAAGGATGGGATTAATAAAAGAGAAATGATTAAAAAAATTGTCTCTAAAAATAAAGCCGGTTTAACTCCTGAACAACTAGAACGCGAAGAAAAAGCAATGATTGATATTTTTGAAAAAGGCATGCTCCCCGCTCAGGCATTAGGATTTAGTCAGGAATTCTTGGATTATGTCTATCAATTTGCTTATAGCCTTTACCAAAAAAACCAGATTGAAGAAGCAAGTCAACTTTACCGCTGGCTTAAAAGGATGATGCCTATTGATCAAAAATACACCATCGCATTAATTCAATGCCTTATTCAACAGAAAAAATGGCTTGGCGCAATATCCTGTCTCATGGAGCTCGCTTACTTTAATTTGGATGATCCTATGCCATTTAAGAAAATGAGTGATTGCTTAAGCGAATTAGGGGATTTACCGGGCGCCTTAGTAGCTATCGATAAGGCAATTACAAGAGCGGAAGATAAGAAAGAATATGCCAAGGAAAAAGAAAAATGGATTCTTACCTATGAGCATATACTTTCTCAATTAAAAATTGATCCGGCAATTATTGAAAGGATAAATGCCGAGTACGATAAAAAAACTTTAAATAAAACAAATGTAAGGAAGTAGGATATGGCAATATTTAGCAGCGGAACAGGTACACCCGGAGGAATACCCGAATTCTCCCTTCAAAGTGATCAAAATGCTGCAGCTAATCTCTTGCGTAATTCTATGGGAATCGTCAATAACCTGGATGTCCTGATTTTTACAGAAATCGATAGAAATGCATTGTGGAAATATGACGCTTCTTCAAGTAGGCCCACACTTCATCCCTTAGAGCATCTCCGTGTTGATGTTTCACCTTCTCGTGTTGATGAATCTTGGAAGCAAATCCTACAAGATCTTGTAAATGATCTTCCTACCGATGTTAAAACTGCTTACGAACAAAATTTACTTCTTCCACCAGCAGAACAAAATCTTTCGCTAATTGCATTAGGAAAATTATTAGAAGGTACGGCCAAAGCACTTAATTGGACACAAAACTCGGTAACCGCTTTGGATCCAAATAATCCTGCAGCTGGACCAGGCTCCGAAATAGAAGCTAGACGCATTCAAAATATGGCATTATCCAATAATACGATGCAGGGTATTGTTCTGAACAGCAATACAACTTTTCAGTCTATCCGAAATGAGTTGTTGAATATAGACAGTAATAATCCCCATTTTGATAGTTTAGTTGGTACCCTAAATCAGATCGGTATGGCCTATACTACTATTATGGATTTAAATAATCCTTCTGAAGAAGGTTAGTATGGAAACCATAACATCAAAAAAAAATGAGGAGTTTAAGGAAAGAAGAGAATATTTAGCAAAAGCACTGAACAGTGCAAAATTAGACTATTACAGTAAATATGTTGGAAACTCGCTTACAATTTTAGGACCGCTAATAAATTCTTTAGCTACAGCCACTGCTGCGCAGGCGATCAGAAATGGATCCTCCTCTTTGCTATTGAGCTTGAAAATGGCTTTACAGGGTATAGAAAGCGAAAAATGTTCGGCAGGCGTTATAGGTAGGGTTTTAAGCTCATCCATTGATAAGATAACCGATTTGATAATAGGCACCTATTTAACCAAAGAAGATATTGGTAGTAAGGAACTTTTCAAACTAACCTTACAGGCTTTAGTATTGGCAACAATTTCAATTTCTTGGAAATTCGAACAAATCGATTTGATAAATAATACTGAATTAAAACTCGATGAAAATGAAAACGATAGAATGAAAACCTTTGGATTCGAATTAATTCTCTTACTTACTTTAAATACAGGAATTATACAAATAGTCATTAAAAACATTGCAGCAGCATGTGGAGCGAGTGAACTGGGACAGGAGTCCATTGCTAAATTGATAAAAGGATTGGTACTGATTTTAGCTATACTGACAGGAGCAAACAGAAAGCAAATAACTTTAAAAATGTTAGTCCTAGACCTTAAGGATTATTTAATCGAGGGGCTAGAAGATATTCAAACTTTTGTAAATAAAGCAGGAGAAGCAGATCAAATAAGTGGTCAAGTTACGGCAATAAGCATCTTCATTCAGCAGGCCATAGCGAGTTTGCAGGAAGAAGATTTTGAGACATTGCAACAGGCTTATTACGGTGCACTTGATATCGTTCAGGCAAATTCGAAACTTATGGAAGAGGATATTGAGCAGGTCACTGAGTTCGCAGCAATTATCAGCAATGCGATTGCTCGGGGATCATTAGAATTTAGTCGAACAACAACTGCTTCATTAATGATATAAACAAATAGGAGGTATTTATGCCAGACAGTGGAAGTATAGGTGGAAACCTATCTAATCTAAGTCAATCCATCAGTTCCGGTTTTTTCTCTTCGGGTTTCTTTGCTTCCGGCATATCTTCAGGTGTTCAAACTACAAATTTACAGACAACAACGGGACGAGTAGGTCAAACTTATTATGCGGATACACAATCAAGTGGAGGCTTTCAAACGAGTGGAAAATTAAATACGAACAACCTAGCACAAATTACACCCCCTGGTACGAATACTCATTCAGTGCCCGGTCGTAGTGGTGAGCAAAATCTTTTTCTAGGGTCAAATCCTATGGTTGCATTTTTTATGGATATGGATGAAATGGCACAAGTGTTAATTAAAACAGATCTTCTTCAAGCCACTTTACTGATTCTGGAAATGGCTATAACCAATAACCTAGCACAAGGCAAAGCTGCAGCCATATTGCAATCAGCCAATGCCGATTATACATCACATATTGCTGCTGCAGTATCCTCATTTGCACAAGCAGGCACAGCCCTGGTACAAATGGGACAAACTTGGAATGCAGAAAATGAAGCTGATGAAATGATAACTAATCAAAAAAACGGACTTCAAACAAGTCTCGATACTGAAAATGAGAATGTGGACGATGCCCAGGACGAACTCGATGAAAATGAAGAAGCCTTGAATGCTGCACAAGCGAACGTGAATTCTGCAGAAAATGAATTAGAAGATAGCCAAAACACCTTAAAGGCCTTAAAAGAAGTAGAAGGAGGAGCAGCCCCTGATGATATCGAGTCAGCACAAAATGAAGTAACGAAGGCACAACGAAAACTTAAGGCAGCTGATACAGATTTAGAAAATGCTAATGAAGACTTTAGAGCAGCAAAACGACACTTAAGTGAAGCTCAAGGAAAACTTCAAGATGCCCAAAGTGCGCAAGATGATTTTGCTGTTCATGAACAGGAAAAAAGACAAAATTTCATCCAATCTAAAACTCAAGAAACTCAATTAGCATCTCAATTTATTAACCAAATGATTAATGGTTTTTCAGAAGTAATTCAAGCAGATGCCGCTTTGACAAAAGGTGCATCAGATGCAACAGTAGCCCTGTATTCTAATTATGAGCAAAATGCTTTTAAAATGATGGATCAATTGATCGCTCAAATAGGTTCTAACTCCAAAATGGTTGCCGATCTCATGCAAATGTTAAGAAATTTTTCTGATCAAGAAAAGAAATTAGGTGGTTCTCTTACCGCTCAGGCTGCGGCCTAATAAACATCGGGCATATCAAGCAGGGGTCTTTTTTGGAGTGCGGTGACTTGTCACCGCTTTTGTAAATCGCGACTTGTCGCGATTGGGGATCGAAAAGTCGATCCCTTATGAAAGCGCTGACAAGTCACCGCACTCCAAATACTATTTAAAAATTTTTATCCTATAGTTTTTTTTTTAAATTTATTGTTTTCATCCTAGCCGTATCACGAAATATATATCAAATTTAAGCAGTTCGCTTATTTTTTCTCACGATTCTTCTATTGCCGACATTTCTCATTTTAATACGTCTTGGGAACCCTTTTTATTTTCTAAAACAAGATTATAACCTAAAGCATCAATTATACTGGCAAATGTTTTGCGTGTAAGATTTCTTGAATAATCGCAGGTGATATCCCGGCTTGTTCAGCCAGGCTACGAATAGAGATGTTATCCTCAGCCATAATAGCTAACAACAATTCGGATAAAACTAACTCATGATAAGACTTTTCATGCTTTCTTTTGAATTCAGGGTTTTGCATGAGTTCATCATAAGTTGACATAGGATTTTTACTCCTTGCGATTCATAGATCTGTATGAGAATTCTAGACGTTTTTTCACAAATTTTGGAACATTTATGTCATTGACAATACGTTTTCTTCAATCTTCATCATCATATTCATACCACTCATTATCGTGATCTGGCTTTATTTTCAGTTTATAGAAGTTAGGAGACTGATTTAACCGCAGAACATCTTTTTCTTCAGCGCTTATGCCAATGCAATTTAAATGGGGGTAGTTAGGGGAGTTCAGCAGCATTTCAATTTCCTCTAGAGAATAGCAACCATAGTAAATATCCAGTCGCTCTAAATTAGGAAAATGAGGAGAATTAACAAGCAACTCAAGGTTGCCATTATCAAAATGATCAAGTTTAAGAATACGTAGATTGGGAAAATGTTTAGAATTGGCTAGAGCTTGAATATTTGCAATTGAATTACTGCTAAGATTTAAGATTTGCAGCATGGGAAAATTTGGTGAGGAAGCAAGTTCCATCAAATCTAGGCTATCAATTTCTCCCTCTTTAATACTGAGGGATTGTAATTTAGAGAAGTTTTTAGAATCTACAAAAGCCTTAAATCCCTCATTCTGGGGAATAATCTTAACGAGATTCAGTGCACATAAATTGGGGAACTTATTAGAAGCTGCTAAGGCTTCAATGCCTTGCATACGCTTACAACCATGATTATCAGTGCATTTAATAGTAAGAGCTTCCAGGTGCGGAAGCTCGCTTGCAGCAAGCTGGGCAAGCGCTTCATCTCCTATATATTTATCATCTATAACGATTGTCTTTAGGTTGGGACAGCGCTTGATGTATTCTAGCGCTTCGTCCATATTCTTCACCTCAAGATATTCAAGTTTTTCTCCCACTTTTTCTCCAGTCTCCTCTATCTTTTCTAAAAGAGTTAGAGTAGAATCCAAATCCAAACCTAACTTTGAAATAGGTGCTTTGTTTTTGTTTAACCAGGCTATCCCTGCAGTTGGTTTTAAAGTGGAAAGAATACGCAATGGGATATGCTTAAGAATTTCCGGCACCTTTGGACTCGGAGCCTTAGGCTTTCGTTCATAAGGATATTTATGAAAGTGATATCTAAATCTCAATATGGCTTTGGCTAAAAGCATGAGAGCAGGTAAAATTAATGTAAAGTACGACATCACCTTCAAAGCAATTTTCCAACAACTCGATTTTCCGTTTCTTAGAACTACAGCTTGACTGTCCTTTTTAACATTTCCAGGTATGATTTCTGCAACTCGGCCGCCTAGATAGAAATAGAAATCAGTATGCTCTATGAGTTTTTGAATATTGGAAGTTGCATGATCTCCATATTTAATCGGAGTAAAAAATTTAATATTGGTCATAATCATCTCTTTGAATTTTTAATTATAAGTAAAATTATATAAAATTATCAATTTAATTGTATCGGATCGTATCAGAAAGGGAAGCTTTATTCATAATGTTAGCTCCTTTCGAGCGTATCGCTTAAAATTTATGCTATTTCTTTCATGAAAAATATATTGTATTTTCCTTTCGAGACTTTCTTTTACAAAGTTAAAATACTATTGACCAAAATATATATTTAAAATATTTTCACATTTCTCATTATTTGTATTTTATTAATTGCAAAATTCGGAAGGATAAATATCCGAAAATTAAGGAAGGATATGCAAGTTGATCGTTATGGCGAAGATCAAGTTTTTTATATGGAAAATCAGGATAGACGGTCAAATATCTATAATCTTAAGGAAGCCGGTTTTAGTGAAGAATTTGAACAGGAAATAAGAAAAAAGGCACAAGGTGTAGTCGGCCTAGTGTTACTTAAGAAGGGAGACTTCTTAGAGCATGATAAAATTCAAAAAACATATCGGTTTACCCAGGCCCAAACCCTCGCTGAATGGGTTAAAACAGAAACTTGCCATTTTATAAAAACTTTAGATAACGATGAAAAATATGAGTTAGGGGAACATGAGCAATATCGAGATGAAGTTCATAAGCCATTTGGAACAGGATTTCTCGTAGGAAGAAAATGGATTGTCACGGCTGCCCATTGTTTTATGAAATGGGATAAAAAGACTAAAAAGAAGCGGTTTAAAAACCAAAAGGAACTCAATAACATTTACGTGATTTTTGATTTTTATATGAATAGGCCCAACATGACAGGCAAAGACTTTGTCTTTAAAGAAAAAGATGTCTATAAAATCAAAGAAGTTATTGCACAAGCTTATTCTAGGACGAAGAACAGTAAAAGGGATTTTGCCCTTGCTGAATTGAGAAATGTTCATCCTGAGGAACTTACGCTAGATGCTTTTATTAAACTCAAGCAAAAAGACCCAAGAAATCTTCCCAAATTAAAAAAGATCGAAGGCAGATCTTCCCTTGAGCTTATTTCTGGATATACGGAAGAACAAAAATGGCTAAAAGTAGGTGCCCCTGTTTGTATGCTGGGTCATCCCCATGGATGACCCATGAAATTCTCCTGGGCTCAAGTCCAAAAGACTGAGCATTCTGACTATTTCGAGGCAGATCTAGATTCCTTTAAAGGAAACTCAGGAGGACCTGTGATGATTTGGTATGATAAAGAAAAGACATTAGAAGTTGCAGGTATTCTCTCAAGTTCAAAACACCTTTCCTGGGCTGTGAATCCAGATTACTATGGCACAGGGGTAAAAAAAGTTTTTGCTAGGCATGTGACTGAGGAAGAGAAAAGAAAAAAGGGATCTCACCATTGTCAAAGGGTGGCCTAGCTCAACTTTGTGCATTTTTTTCTGCGATGTAAAGCAGACCCTTCCAAGCCTCTTCATAATAATCCTTCCATTCAAAATGCGATGGGAGAATATTATCGCTCAGGAGCTGATGGGGTTATAATCAGCAACGAAAAAGCGTTTAAATACTTTAAAAGAGCAGCTGAAATTGGAGGTTCGGATAGAGCTTTCATCAATTTAGCTATCTGCTACTTTGAAAAGCTTGGACCCAAAGAAATTGAAGGCAAGCAAGAAATAGGGAAAAAATACATTGAAAAAGCTGAAGCTAATGGTTATGAAGGGGCTTTCTACACAATCAGCAGAAATTATTACAAAGGTATAGGTGTGGAAAAAGACGAAGAGAAAGGAAGAAAATATTTAGAAGAAGGAGCAAAGCGTGGTGAACTGGATTGTATATTTGAACTTAAAAAGATTAAAGATGAGGAAAACCCTTTATTCTGGATAGTGAGTAAAATAAAGCATTTTATCGAGGAAGATATTTTTAATTAAATTCTATTAAAGTTCTTATTATATGGATTATCATCCCATTCGGGCTAAACTCTAGGCCATGCATCAATCGCTAATACCCTATCGAAATCCTTTCGGGGGTTTTATTCTCAACTTATGGAAATTAGGGAGTTGACTCAAGAGTTTGACCTGTTCTTCATTAGCACATATGCCAATATATTTTAAATGTGGAAAGTTAGGCGAATTGAGTAGAAATTCAATATCAGGAAGTGAGTAGAGACTATCATAAATGACCAACTTTTTCAATTTTGGAAAATTAGGGGAATTAGCAAACTCTCGAATACAACCTTCTTTCGAACAGTCAAATTTAAGAACACGCAAATTAGGAAAATTGTTAGAATCTGCTAAGGGTTGAATATCTTCAATCGGATTGCTGCTAAGATTTAAGACCCGTAACTTTGGATAATTTTTGGATCTTGCTAAAGATTGAATATTTCTAATCCTATTATCGCTAAGATCCAAGGACTTTAGCTGCTGAAAATTGGGAGAGGAGGCAAGCGTTTTTAGGCCGCCATCTTCGTCTTCTCCATAAACATCTCCATTTCTAATGCTGAGGGATTCAATTTGGAGAAGTTTTTAGATTCTGCAAGAGCTTTGAGTCTAAAAAGAATACCTTCTAGATTTAACTCATTTAAATTGGAAAATTTATTAGAAGCTGCTAGAGCTTTAATGCCTTCCTCACAACAAGAGACGAAAAATTCCGGAGTCACCTCCCATTCCTCTTCTTCTTCATCCCATGGCAAACCCCAGGATTTTATAGTTAGATTCTCCAAATTTGGGAAATCGTTTGCAGCAAGTTCGATTAATTCTTCATCAGTTATTTGTTTGTCATCTATCTTAAATGTCTTCAGGTTTGGAAATAATTTCATACATTCCAATGCTCGCGACATATCATGCACTTCGAGATGCTTCAGGTTTTTTCGCAATGGTTTAAGATACAAAATGCGTAATCGGATATCTTTAATTTTTTTTATTAGGTAGTCTTTTTTTGGGCAGCCCTTAGCCCTTTTCCTTTCATGGGGATAGGTATGGAAAGAATATCTATTTCTCAATACCGTTTTAATTAAAAACATAAGAGCAGGCAAAATTATAGTGAAGTAAGAAGCCACCTTTAAGGCTGTTTTCCACAAGACCACTCGTTCGTCCTTAAGAATTACAGCTTGGCTGTTTTTTTCCATATTTCCTGGGATAATTTCTGCGACTTTTCGTCCGCCCAGATAGAAGTAAAAATCTGCTTTCTCAATGAGCTTTTCCGTAAAAGAAGTCGTATGATTGCCATACTCGACAGGTGTAAAAAAACGAATCTCGGTCATAATGATCTCATAATATTCAAAGGATTTATGAAAACAGGTTCTGGACATTTACGTGGTAAATGATTTTTGAGAACCAATTTTTATTTTTAAAAATTTAGCATTTGTTCATCTTTTTCGTTTACTACTAAAAAAATAGAACAAATGCTAAAAAATAACTATATCACATAACTTATTAATTTTAAAAGTTTAAATAGATAAAAACGTTGAATAGAATGGGAGGCGTTTAGAAAAGATTTGGCTCAAGTAGAAGGGTCATTACTTATATTTTTGAAGCAATGAATGAGGATAGTGTAAAAATTTCAATTCAATATATAGCTAGGAGTACCCTTGATATTTAGGTATTTCATCTTGATAAGTGAGTAAAAAGCCCATGATCTCCATGGGCCTTCTCTAATAGAAAAATTATTTCTTTTTGACTTCTGGAAATTTTACTTGAAAAGTTACTTCACTAATTTTGCTTATGACAGCCGTTACCTCTTCTTTTAGACCAGAATCAAAAGCTACGGTTTTTACCAAACATCCCTTTTGATTCAATTGATTAACTAAATCTTGCATCACGGTAGCTATGTTTTGAATCTTTTTATAAGCTGAGAAGTTGAGAAGCTTGACTTCTGGATGTTGATCTAAGTATTGAGAAAAGGGTGTCACTGAAATAAGCGTGAGTTTATCTTTGATTCCAAAAGCTCCATCAAAAGCATAATTTGTAAAAATTTCATTAATTTCATCAACCCATCGCTTGGGATTATTTAATTGAAGTTTATGAAAATGGACTTGGCGTTGAAAAGTCAGATGAAATGGCAAATTATTATAGTCATAAAAGATTTCTATTTTACAAAGAACGAGCAGATGAAGGCAATGGGCACTGTCAAGCAGTTGTGGGATCTTGTTATGAGCATAGAGAAGGTGTCGAACAATCCTTCACACAAGCTCTTTATTATTATAAAAAATCTGCTGAACAGCTAAATCCTTTAGGTTTGTATTGTTTAGCGGAATGCTATGCTAATGGTTCAGGGGTAGAGAAATCTCAAGAACAAGCTCTTTATTACTATAGATTAGCTGCTGATCATGGCCATCTCTTATCACAATTTGTCATATCGGATCATCTATTAAAATCTGAATTTGATAAAGAACTGGCGGTCAAGTACCTCAAATTAATAATTCAAACAGGTGATTTTAAAAATAATTTAATTATTCCATCCACGCAATATAAATTAGCTACCTGTTATGAAAAAGGGATTGGAATTAACAAATCAATTCCCAATGCTCTTTATTATTATAAGCTTGCTGCTGAGAATGGCTATGATTGTGCTCAAGATAGACTAGGCGATGCCTACGCTTATGGTGAATTAGGATTGGAAAGGGATCTTGAGAAAGCGGTTCAATATTATAAATTAGCGGAAAAAAGTGGATATAATATCAAGTAAGTTACGACAGATCCAATCAAATTCTCCCACTACTAAATCTTTTTTGGAGTGCCGTGACAAGTCACTGCACTCCAAATACTATTTAAAAATTTTTTATCCTATAGTTTTTTTTTAAATTTATTGTTTTTCATCCTGTTGATCTTGTCTATCCTGACAAAAAAATCAGGATGGACAGATCAAGAATATTCGCGATTACCGCCAGTAAAACTTTTTCTAAAAAACTCTTTTTTAATTACTTACGTTTTAAAAAAAAGAAATGGGCAAAATCACTTGATTAAATTCACGGTTATCACTACACTGAGCTTGAAACTTGATAGTAATCATTCGAGAAAATTATAAAGGGATATTTATGTTAGATAGAGCTATAATACCTGTCAATCGAGAGATCAAGCTACATCCGAGTATGCCAAAGCGCAGTTCTTCTCCAACAAAAGAGTTGAGCGATTTAGAAAAAGAACTTAAAAAAGTTCCTGAATTATTTAGTCAATTTTTAGATCATACGGCAGTACAGGAACAAACGGACATTCTAAATTCCATACTTGATAAAGCGGTGTGTAAGAACAATGCTAAAGCGGATGATGCTAAAAAAGCATTCGAAAAAAAAATTTTAAGTGCAAGTTTATGTGCATTAATTTTTATCGCCGGCTCCTTTACAACCATTTATACGTGGGCATCACGAGATTACACTCATCTTTAATTGCTTAAGTAGTTAACAGTTACAAACAAGTTTAGTGCATAAATTATTTAATGCAAAGGCTTAGAATTTTTTCAAATTTTAATTTAAATCTTTTTTTATTTTAAACTAAATACAAATCTTATCAATACATTAGGTATATCATGGAACCACAAAAGGCTATCTCATATGGCAAAGAACTTCATCCTTACTTAACAGGTCAAACAGATCCAGATTCTCTCTACTTAAGACCCGAAAATCTAATCGAAGACTTTGAATTCTTAGTTAAAGAAAAAGAAACAGAATTCGAAAGCTGTGTCCTCGATCTGGTTGCAAAAAAAATAGACCATTTAGTTGTCTTAAAACACTTGGCTAGTGCTGATGAGGGTGAAGGTGTACAGCTGCGGAAGAGATTGATTAAAGAGTTTGAAAATCCTAATGATCCATCACTTAAAGAAAATCAATCACAAGCCCCCTCTTCTTATTTTGAGGTAGTAAAAAGTTGGTTGCCCTCTGTGAGCAAGATTCCCTTTTTTAAAAGCGAAGAATCTGAAGAATCTTTACAACAATCGATCACTAATGAAGAAGCAGCTGTTTTTAGAAAACAAGAATTCAAAGATAAATTGCGCGATTTGGCAAGTTTTCCCATAGCTAGAGAGCTGTATGTATCACAAATTGAGGAGACCGCTAATCCTTATGTTAAGGACTCTGTGCCCAAACTTTTAGGGGTTTTTGAAAGGCTCACAGATATTGAGATTAATAGACTAATGGAAGAAAATCCACCTGAACACTTACAAGATGGAATTACTTTTGATTTAGTAGAGCAGCCTGTGGATTTTCATCCTATGTCAACTTTCCCCTCTGTTGGTTATAAAACAGCAAGTAAATATATAGCTAGTTCTCCAAATCCCGTTCGTCACCCGATGACTCGAGAACCCATAGAAGCATTAAAGCCGGCAAAAGACAAGGAATTAGAATTGATACAGGAGGGCTTGGTAATCCTTCAAGAATTTATTGATGAAGATAGGTCGGAGGAAGTTCTGAACATAGGCACGGACGAAGCAGCCGTAAATATAGAAACAGCAGAGCTAATAAAAAATGGAAGAAATGATTTAGCGAAAATGTCTAGGCTAGGAAAATCAGAAGCTGAGAAAAAACAAAAAAAGTCGGAATTACTAAATGAATTTAATAAACTCAAGCAAATGAGTGGAGATTTAGTTTTATTTAAAGATACGTTAAAGCGGGGCGATGATAAAGAAAAGAAAGCCTTTTATAATACGGGTATGGAAGTTGTTGTAGCACGAAAAAGATTAAAAGGAAGACACAAATTTTTGGAATACCTAAAGGATCTTAGGGTCGAATATACTAAGCTAAAAAACATTGAAAATATTTATTACAATAAATTTATTCAACCAAACGAGGGTGTGAAATACAAAGATAAAATTAAGAATCTTACACGCTTCTATAAAACACCCGCTGGAGACCCTAATCTTCTCACGCCTGAAGTTTTAGACAATTACAAATACTTAGTAGATGTAAGGTGTAACATCGGATTTTTTTTAGTGAATTGCGCCACACTTTTAGTCGATCGTATGGCATATGAGATTCTTATAAATTTTATTCAGGCTCCTAAAAATACTCCTATTCCTTTAGATCCAGACACAGTGGAAAAAATTACACGGCCTAGTAAATCGAAAGAAAATACTTGATTAAAACCCAACTTGCGCCCTATCAAGCTGCCA
The DNA here is from genome assembly GCA_963833865.1 of uncultured Parachlamydiaceae bacterium. Lineage (GTDB taxonomy): Bacteria > Chlamydiota > Chlamydiia > Chlamydiales > Parachlamydiaceae > Neochlamydia. Next base: position 1,034,219 of record CAWHZN010000011.1, read on the forward strand.
CTTGAAATGTGCTTATTTCCTGGGTTTTGAAGGCCAATTTTTGACATACTTGACTAAAGTAGGCAAAAATTGGCCTTCGGAAGCCAGGAAATAAGCACATTTCAAGTGGCAGCTTGATAGGGCGCAAGTTGGGTTTAAACAAGAACTTAGTTTTAATGATAGTCCTAAGACCAATAGAAGTTTTCCAACAAAAAACGCTTCCAAATACTAATTCCCGAACTTGAATTTTGTTAAAAATCTTTAAGAGTTTTTTCTTATGTGAAGAGGATTTTTCCTCGTTTAAAACATTAGCAAAAAACAGGCCAAAGGATTCTTCAATATGAGGATTCAAAGAATCTGGATCTATAACTTGATAGAGAGCAATGGTCAATCATCAAGTTTTTGATTATCAATGTGTTAAAATTTATTAACCTAATATGTATAATTACCGGTGTAGGCTAAAAAGTGTTTTATAGAAATGGAATTAAGGGTATCTTGAGGTTATAAGGCATAGGATATTTGAAGGAGGTTATTTTAAAATTAGAATAAAAGGAGGATTCTCATGAACATGGAAATTAAAGATGCTACTCAGTTACTTCAAGAATTTTCTTGTCATATAGAACAGGCTAAGTCTTCTAAAAGCAATTTCAATGAACTCATCAATAGCATTCAGCAATTATCTCAACAAATACCCAATCATTCCACTGATTCAGCCAATCCTAATTCAGTACTTCAAAATTGCTGTAGATCGATAACAAAAATTCAATTTTTATCAAAAATAAAAATAAAAACCCTTGAAGAATACTTTAAAAGTACCTCTGAAGGAAGATTTTATCAATTTCAAATTTCTATTTTAGATGCTGAAATTGAAAAAAACAAATCAAAATTAAAAACTAATCTAGAAGTAATTGAAAACCTTAACAACGCACAAGGTCCTAGCTTAGAAGCTATTTTTACCAAAACGGAAAAAGAAATAAACTCTTTAAAAGAGCCTGAGCAGGCCATTCAAAATTACGCAGAATATATAAAGTCTCAGAGCATTAATGGTCTATTATCTCAAAAAACGACATCTCTTTTTGCGAAAGTGACTCAGAAAATTGGAGTAGACACAAATTTTATATTAACAACTCCAAATTGGTCCATGCCGAATTCACTTTCCTATCTTTCAGAGAAGATTTTAAGCTGGGCCTCCTATTCCTTGTGTTCTAATATTTCTAACCCTGATAATAAATTTGTGAGCTGTCATTTTAGCGCTTTGTCGACTGGAAAGAAAGCCGCTTTCTTTATACCTTCTTTAACTAAGGGTTTAATCAAAATTCGATTTCCCAATGATGAGGAGTTTTGGTTAAATTTCAACCTGAATGAAAATCCTATTATTGATGCGGAATATATAGATTATTTGCAAGAAATGGTCTTGGAATTATTTACGCATCAAGAGATTACTGTGGAAGAGATTACAGAAATGCACGAGGAATTAAATGCTTTAATAATCCCGGGTCGAAAAGAAACTGTTAAAGGATCTGATATTTTTAACAATTTAAAATTAGACATTACGACATTATAGTCCCTGCCAGAAAATCCCCTGCCCCTGCCCCTGCCCTTGCCTTCATCCCTTGCCCTTTGCCCGTGCCCGAATTATATTGTTCATTGTTTGATTTGATCAATTGTGTATGCTTCTGCTTTTTATTGAATTTTTCGGGCACGGGCAGGGGATTTTTAAAGGCCCTGCCACTCCTTTAGCTGTTTATGCATACGTTTGGTATGGCTTCCTTCCCAATAAACTTTTTCACATTTAAGACATACCCAGAAATGCTTTTGCTCCTTTTGGATACTTTCAGGAATTTCATTCATATTGGGGTGATTAGTTTCCATTAAAAGGCTATTGCATTTTAGACATCGTGAAAAGGGCTTCAGCAACCAGTTGATAGGCAAAATTTGGGAAATCTCACGTACACATTCTTGTATATTATTTGCTTGTAGCCAAATGACATGTTCTTTTTTGGGATCTAGTTCCAAAAACAGACGTTTATCGCGAGTTATTAGAAAACGATTTTCCTTTTTTGCTCGATCTATAATTTCTTTATCTTCAATAGACTCTTCAATAATAATCGTATCATATCCGGCCGCACGTAACCAACGTCCCAAACGGACCAACATTTGATCGCACAGAAATTTCATAAATTTTTCGAATCCAATTTTCCCAATTCGACAATTGACCTATTTCTCACGAATTAGATAAAATAATTATAGGGAGGGTCCATAATACAGATTTATAACTCACCTATCAAAAAAATAATTAAAGATCAAAAAGCTTTTATCTGTTACAATATTTTTAGAAGAAAAAAAGGAGTCCATATTGATTAATCTTCGACAATTTTGTGATCTTCTTTCCAAAGATCTTCAAATGGAAGAAGAGCCCATTAAAGAGGATGCTCCAGGTGTTTTTATGCTTCCTATTGAAGAAGATGTTTCTATTAAAATTGAAACACTGCCGGCAGGTTTTTCCCTGCATTGCACCCTAGGCAATTGCCCCAAAGAAAATATCGAAGCTTTTTTTACTGAAGTCATGAATGCCAATCTTTTTGGTCAAATAACAAGAAACTGCGTTTTGGGCTTATCTGATGATGGTAATCGATTGACGTTATCCCACTCAATCGATTACAATATTGATTATAAGGAGTTTAGTGAATTATTACAGGATTTTTATAATGTGGCATTATTTTGGCGCGAGCAAACGATCAATTTTAAACCTGTAAAGTAACTAAATTCTTCTAAAAAATGGTAATGTATGGCCGCAAAATTAGTCGCTGAGGAGGGAATCCAAAAAGGGCTTATCCTTTCATTAGATGAAGGAAATGAATGGATAATAGGACGAGATCCTGATGCATGTCAACTACTTATTGAGGATCCATCAACCTCCCGAAAACACCTTCTATGTCGTAAAACCCCAGAAGGGATTTTTCTTCAAAATTTAAGCTCTACAAACCCTGTCTCCATTAATGAGGAAGAAATTCATGAACCGCGTCTTTTGCATAACGGTGATGTGGTAAAAATTGGATCGGGCTTATATCGCTTTTATTCTGAAGAAGAGGCCCAATTACTCGATAGGGGGGAAATTTCGCAAGTAACAACCAATAATCCTGTACCCAATGGCAATGAAGATCCCGTTTTACCCGCAGGGGTTGTGGCTGCCGAAGTACCAAAAATTGAAGATTCTGAAAAGCATGAACAGTCTAAAGAGGATGAATCTCATCACTCAAATGAGGATTCGTCCGAATCTCACTTAGCTCAAATCGAAGAAGATCCGGCAAAAATTGAAGATTCTGAAAAGCATGAACAGCCTAATGAGGATGAATCTCATCATTCAAATGAGGATTCGTCCGAATCTTACCTACCTCAAATCGAAGAAGATCCGGCAAAGATTGATGAAAGCCTTGAAAAACCGCCAGAAATGGGCCAAGACGAGCCTATAATAAATGAACCTATGAATACCCCTCTTAATGAGCATGGTAATCAGGAACAACAAAATAATGATCAAAAAAGTGAATCTATGAAAGAAAATATTGAAACATCTTCTGATGTAGCTACTGAAGAAAAAACCTCTGATTTGGAACATGAAATTAAAGAAAATGACCATGAATCGGCCACAGATGAGACGGAAAATATTTCTATTTTTGAGGAACCTTTAGAGAAATCAACTTTTCCTGAAATCAATTTTGACTTAACAGAAACAGGTCGATGGCTGTTAAAAGTCGTAGGTGGACCTAATCAGGGTGCCGAATTTATCATGCAACCCTCTTCTACCTATGTAATAGGAACCGATCCTAATAGCTGTGATATTGTTTTTCACGATACAAGTGTATCCCGCCAACATGCTAAAGTGACGATTAATGAAGATGATACTATTGTTTTAGAGGATTTGAAAAGCCGTAACGGTACATTTGTAGATGGAAAACCCCTTACAGGCAAAGAGACTATCCAGACAAATGCTCTTGTGATGATAGGCACATCCTCTTTCGTGATTTATGATAGGGAAGGAGAGATGCATACAATTATTTCTCCTCTTTTACCCTCAATAGTTAAGGTTTTGCAAGAAGAGCCAAAGCAAGAACCAAAACCAGCAGCTCCTCCTCCTGTTGAGGAACCTCCAAAACCGGTTGAACCTGTTACTCCCATAATACTTCCTCCCAAAAAAGAGGTCGGCCACGATGCATTAGGGGCTTTTATATTGATTGCTATTATTACAGGTCTCTTTGTTATTATTGGTATTGGGACTACAACGCTTTTTAAAAGCCAACCTATAATTGCCCAGCAAGTGATTCATCCGGAACAGGACCTTTCAAAGGCCTTAGCAGCATTTCCCAACGTTAAATATTCTTTTAATCGTAGCACCGGACGTCTTCTTCTTGTAGGGCATGTCCTCACAGCTTCTGACAAAAATCAACTCCTTTATAACCTACAAGGTTTTAATTATATCCGTAATATCGATGATAGTGGTGTAATTCTCGACGAGGGGGTATGGAGAGAAATTAATCAAGTACTTTCTCAAAACCCTAACTGGAATGGAATTTCCATTCACTCTCCTAGCCCAGGCCGCTTTGTCATTTCCGGTTATCTTAAAACGCGTAAACAAGCCGAGCAATTATGGGACTATCTTTCCACCAACTTCCCTTATTTAGACCTGCTTGAAAAACGGGTTATCGTGGAAGAAGATGTGGTTTCTTCTATAGCATCTCAACTTCAAAATCATGGTTTCAAGGATATCACAGCCCAGATGAATGAGGGAGAAGTTGTTCTTTCTGGAACTGTGCCAACGGGAAAAATGCCTGATTTTGAAAAAGCACTTGCCGACATAAAGAACATTCCCGGTGTGCGTAATATTAAAAACTATGTCACGGAGCAAGCTCCCGAACAATCCATGATCAATATATCCGATAGATATCAGATAACAGGTTTTTCTCATCAGGGTACTACGAATACGAGTGTAGTAATTAATGGTCGCATATTGAGTCGAGGAGATGTCTTAGATGGAATGACTATCACAAGTATTAAGCCTAATGTAGTGTTCCTTGAAAAAGATGGGATAAGATATCGCATTGACTATAGTCAATAAATTCTTCTTAAACCCGTCTTGCAATTATATGACCCTATATGATATAATAACTTTAGTGGGAAAAGGAAACTCAATCTACTTAGTTGTATTTGTGAGGTAAATAATGTTTGGATTGGAGAAACAGAAAAAGAAAAAAAATGAAGAATTTGTATTCGATTTGGAACAGGAATTAAAGGTTTTTAAAACTTATCAGAACTATAAAAAAAGAGTCGAGGAAAGAATTCAAAATATAAGAGATGTCTTAAGAAAGGGGGAAAATAAAGAGGAATTTGATAAATTTGGCATCCTTTTACATGGTTATACCTCCTTGCTAAAAGTCATGTCAAGATTAACGCCTAAGTAGTTTAAACTTTCTGTTGGGCCGCTGATCTTCTAATCAAATGGGAGCTGTTGTGAAGCTAAAAACTTTGATGACATTTCCTATGAAGAGAGCGGTCCAACTGATGGTTTAAACAAAACGTATGAAGTGAGAAGCGGTTCAGAAAGAAATTGATAATAATCAATTCTCAGGAAATGAAATTTCCAGTATGAATCTCTGGCAAACTTATACTCCTTAATATACAGGAGGATAAAAAATATGGCCAATACTAACCAGTCGTTCCCTTCAGCTCCTACAAGCTATAGTGGAATCAATCATCAATCGGGATTTGTTGTTCAAGCACTGATCGGTATTATCAATAATGCTGTGTCTAGCGCCAAAGCTAAGTTGCTGGAAATTCAAAACAATAGAAGTTCTGTCAGCATAGGTGATATGTTCGAAATGCAAATGTTGATGAACCACCTTTCACAATTGTCAGAAATGGCAACAGATATTGTGAGTGCATCAAATACAGCTATTTCATCCATGGCACGTAACATTAAATCATAAGCGTAGGAAGCTAAGAAAAAAAGTCTGGGTCAAAGCTTATGGATTAGAGCTCATCAGTCGACCTCTAGAAATCGGAAGACTTGAGCTTTTAAACCTAGGATTTTTGATCCAGACAATATAAAAAAACAATAAGGTTGTGAACCTATAAGGCAAAAAGGATGTTGGCTCATGCCTAGACAAAAAATCGAGGATTTCAAAGAGGATTTCTCTCTTCTTATTGAAGCAGGCTTTATAGCAGTGAAGCAGCTGGATGAAATAAGCGCATCTCGCATTTTTCATGCAGCCCAAACTATCAACCCCACGAGTACTGCACCTCAGATAGGTTTAGGATATATCGCACTTAATAAATTGGAAATAAAACAGGCTACCAAAATATTTGAAGAGGTTACACAAAAAGAACCTGAAAATTATCTAGCTCAAACCTTTTTGGGTATCTGTTTTTTGCTTACTAAGCCTAAACGTAAAAAGGGTGAAAAATTGATTCTGGAATCTATGGAAAAAAGTGGGGACCCTACAATTAAGAACCTAGGGACAATCTCATTACAGTGGGCTGAAAAGGATTTAAATAATTTAAAATCTCCTTTTTTCGATCATGAAAAAGGAGAGGTTCTAAAAAGAAAATAGTTAATTAATTTTACTAAGCTAAAGTTATTAGCTTTGTAAGATAGGAAGTAAATATCATGGCAGTAGATAAAATTGAAGCAATCAAAAAGATTGGCAAGTCAAAAACTGATGTAGCAAATAAAGTTAATGGCGTAGCCAATAAAGATCATTTTGAGGCTTTAATGTTGCAGAAACAGCAACAAAAACAGGCAACAACTGCTCAACAGACTGAACCTGCTACAAATAGTAAGAAGCCCACGCTTATGGATCAAGTGGCAGAACTCAATCGTAAAGTTGAACAGGTTAAAAAAGTTCAACCTACAGACATTGTAGCTCAAGCTCAAGATGTAATGACAAGAATGTCACAAATACAAGAGCAACTCTCTGTCCCTGACCAATCTATTAAACCCGCCTATCGTAATATACTACAGAATAAACTCACTCATATTAATGAAAATCTTAAGATAGCCCTCTCTTCTTCCGGAATAGAAAGTCTACCCCCTCCTTCTCAAGTCAATTCTAATAATCCTATCGATCGATTTTTAGGTTTTTTAACCGACGGTCAAGCGCAGCTTTCAATGATCGCAAAAGAAGTTGAAACTATGTCAACGGATAAGAATAATTTCACTCCTGCGTCTATGCTAGCAGTGCAAATTAAAGTAGGCTTTATTCAACAAGAACTGGAATTTTTTAGTGCTGTTTTGAATAAAGCTCTTGAATCCACAAAGACCATCATGAACGTTCAAGTCTAATCTGGATCTCCCTTCAAAAATGATAAAAAAGGAGCGATAACATATGAGCTTAGACGATCGATTTGATACACTCCTTGGGAGTATCGACGAACTTGAACTTACCACTATCAATGGTCGCATTACTGAAACAGTGGGAATGCTTATAAAGGCCATTGTTCCCAATGTCAAAATTGGAGAAGTATGCTTGGTTAAACGGGAAGGTGAACCTCTCCGTACTGAAGTAGTTGGCTTTACTCGTGAAGAGGTCTTCTTATCTCCTTTGGGTGAAATGAATGGAATAGGTCCCTCGTCAGAGGTTATTCCCACTCATATGCCCCTCCATATTAAAGTAGGTCCAAATCTTCTAGGACGCGTTCTTAATGGACTAGGAGAACCCCTTGATGAAGAAACCAAGGGACCTCTCGATGTAAATGAAATTTACCCGGTTATTCAATCCCCGCCCGATCCTGTAAAAAGAAAGAGAATAGAAACTCCTATTTCTGTTGGCATAAGAGCGATCGATGGCGTCCTCACAACAGGTCTTGGACAACGTGTTGGCATTTTCGCTGCAGCAGGGGGCGGTAAGTCTACTCTTCTAGGTATGATTGCACGCAATGCAAAGGCTGATATTAATGTCATTAGCTTGATCGGTGAACGTGGACGGGAATTACGTGATTTTATAGAAAAAGATTTAGGACCGGAAGGATTAAAACGATCTGTTCTAGTTGTATCAACTTCAGATCAGGCTTCTCAATTACGATTAAATGCAGCTTATGTAGGCACAGCGATAGCCGAATATTTTCGCGATCAGGGTAAATCAGTCATTTTAATGATGGACTCGGTTACACGCTTTGCAAGAGCTCTACGCGAGGTGGGACTCGCTGCAGGAGAACCCCCTGCAAGAGCAGGCTATACTCCTTCTGTATTTTCGACACTGCCTAAATTATTGGAACGTTCTGGGAACTCGGATAAGGGCTCTATCACAGCTTTTTATACAATTCTTGTAGCGGGCGATGACATGAATGAACCTGTAGCTGATGAGGTTCGCTCCATACTGGATGGACACTTAATTCTTTCGGCAGATCTGGCTCGACAATACCATTTTCCAGCTATTGATGTCCTCTCTTCTGCAAGTCGTGTCATGATGTCCATTGTCCCAAAAGAACACTTACAACTTGTGGGAAAATTAAAAGAGGTGCTAGCCAATTATAAAAAGAACGAATTGTTAATAAAAATTGGAGAATATAAGCGAGGAGCTGATAAAGCAGGGGATTTTGCTATTGATAATATCGACAAAGTCAATAAATTCTTAAAGCAGGCTGTAGATGAAAAATGTTCTTATGAAGAAACCATTCAGCTTCTAAAAAACATTTTTAAATGATCATCAATTTGCTCTGTTTACTGATCCTAATAAAAACCTAAAAAGGCCCTTATGAATAATACTACATATCCCTTGAAACAGGTTTTAGAGGTAAAACACAGACGTGTTGAAGCAGCTGAAAAAGTTTTAAAAGAAAAACAGCAACTCTTAGCCAAAGAAGAAGAGAAGTTAAAACAGGTCGAAGCCGAACGGGATAAGGTTCTAAAACATCAACAAGATAAACTTCAACAGCTAAGAGATGAAACTAGCCACGCAACGACAAGCCCCAAAATCCAACAAATGAAAGTTTATCTTAAAGTCGTTGCAGAAAAGTTACAGATTGAAGAGAAAAAAGTGAATGACCAAAAGGAACAGGTGAAGCTTGCTCAAAAAAATGTAGATGAAGCTAAAGCGGATCTCACACGTAAACGACTAGAAGTTGACAAGCTTAAAACACATGAAAGTGACTGGGAAAAAGAAATGCGTAAAGAATTGGAGATTATTGAAGCTCGTGAACAGGATGAATTAGGCGGCACTATCTTCCTAGGCAAAATGCAAATGAAAAAAGCATCAAAATCATAAAACAATTGCCTCTGTTTTTTAAGATTTTATCTATAAAAACAGAAAGGAGATCAACCTCATGGATAATCTTAAAGTTAATTCAAATCAGGACAAAGATAAAATATCTTCTAATAGCACATCAAGCTCTAAACCCACAGGCACTCCTTCTAGCGATAAAGATTTTAAAAAAATTCTGGGTGGAAAGGGAAATCGTCAAGATAGTGAAAAAGACTCGCGAAAATTTTCTGCTGGTTTAGATGGAACAATTGAATATGAGGAGCTTGCTCAAGCTGAAGAAAATGTAAAATCTCAACAGCCCTCTCTATTCGATCTTTCAAAGAATCGCATTAAGAAAGATTCAAATGATGAAACTGCTGATGTGGTTAAAATGGCATCGGCAGATGAACTTCCCTTAGAATCGCCCACTTCTATTTTTAAAAATCTTGCTCTCAAAGAGAAAGCCAAAATATCCGATGCAAAAGAGGAAGATGTCAGTCAAAAGATGGGTAACGTAGATTTGGAAAAGAGCAAACCTGTCAATCGCTTTCCTCAAGAATCTATTGATCTATCTTATGTAAACCCTTTAGCAATAAATACAAATTCCATTGCTGAGGCGAATAATCAAAAACTTGAAACTGCAGTGTCTTCGCAAAAAATGACGATGCAACAACTGGTTGATGAAATAGTAAAAGCTATTGTTACAGTAGAGTCACAAGGCAAAACGGATACTGTGGTCACTTTAAAACAGCCGCCTATGTTCGCTGATGCCAATATTATATTAACTTCCTATGAAACTGCTAAAGGCGAATTCAATATTCGTTTTGAAAATTTGACGCAGGAAGCCAAAGCCTTTATGGATATGCAGCAAAATAAAGAATCTTTATTCTCCGCTTTACAACAAAAGGGCTACGCCGTTCATATTATTGTTGCTACTACTCAAATTGAAACACCTCAGATTGCAGCTTCCAACCCCCAACAAACTTCACGAGACTCCCAAGAACAGCAGCAGCAAGGTCAACAGCAACAGGGTCGCCGTCGTCGAAAAAATGAGGATCAGGAAGAGGCCTAAGAGAAAACAATAAAGAACAAGATGAGCAGGATCGCTCACTCGCGACAGGATAAAACAAAATCCATGAGTTGTTGAGATTGTAGAAACAAATTAAAAATTATTAATTCTTTATGTTTTTGTCATTTTCTCGGCGTTGAATTTTGTGTATTTTTGTTATCTTGTCACAAGCAAAGCGAGTGATCCTGCCGGCGAAGCCGATCCTGTTTTCTGTTAGTTTACGTAAAGAATATTTTAATAGACAAATCTGCCTACCCTGTTTTTTTGCTAATAATTTTAGCAGTCGTTTTTATTGAGTGCTAAATCTGGACTTAAATTGGCTGGGAACGTATAATTGAATTAGAATAGATAAATCCATTTTTGCATTGACAATAGGGATCCCTTTTATGTCATTGTAAAAATAAAAAACTTAGAGGCAGTCTTGTGACAAGTCTATCCACAGTCCCCTATGACTGGATCAAACAAATACCTACTGCTCTTTTGCAATTGGATGAAATTCCTTTGTTTGGGTCTCCTCCCTCCTTCCCATGGGAAGAATTATCCAAAGGAATGAGTGAAGTATTTCAAATTGCTGATTTTCAAATCCTGCCCGAGCCTTTCCAGTGGCGAAATCTGGAACAGCTGTTTGCCGGCATAGAGGAAAATCCTACTCTCCTAACGATCACAGTTCCTTCATTAGAAGGAAACCTTTCTTGGATTATGACGAGAGAAGATACCCATCGCTTAATGACTTTACTTTTAAATGATAACCACTCTGAATATGATGTTTTGGAAGATGATTTTCTACAAGGTTTTTATTATTTTACAGCTTATGAGGTGATTCATCTTATTACAAAGCTTCCCTTCGCAAATTCTCTTTCTCCTGAAATCCAAAAAAATGGATCTTTGCCCCAAGAAGCCTCTCTGTGCGCAGATATTAAAATTCATTTAAGAGGTAAAACACTGGTCGGAAGAGTCCTTATCTCGCCAGACCTTCGCCGATCCTGGAAAGAAAAATATGCAGAGCGATCCTTAGATCTCCCTCTACACTCAGCCCTTGCGGAAAAACTTACTCTTCCAGTTCATATTGAGGTAGGAAAAACCTCACTTAAACAATCGGAATGGAAAAATGTCCATCCTGGCGATTTTATTGTACTTGATACCTGCACTGTAAAACCTTATGACGAAAAAGGCGGGACAGTCACTCTTACTATAAATGGCAGACCTTTTTATATCGGAAAAATTAAAGATGGAAATATTAAATTACTAGACCACCCATTACATAATCAAGAGGAAGAAAGCACTATGAGCCACCCTCCAGACGAAAGCTCAGAACATGAAGATTCATCTCCGGACTTCGATTCGGAATCGGAATTTGATTCAGAATTAGAATCAGATTTTGAAACCGATGAAGAGGAATCGGAACATGAGGAATCAGAAGAAGAAACCCATTTGCACGAAGAAGAACACGAAGAAGAAAAACATGAATTGGAAGAAAGTAAAGAACACGAGGAAGAAGAAACAACGATTCCTTCTGAAACCGTACCTTCCTCAGCAGTTAACATTGAAGATATTCCTTTATCCATTATTATAGAAGTGGGCCGCCTTCAGATGTCTGTTAAAAAAATCCTAGAGCTTCAGCCCGGTAATTTATTAGATCTTAATGTTCACCCTGAAAACGGTGTAGACCTTATTGTCAATGGCAAAAGAATCGCAAAAGGAGAACTTATTAAACTGGGAGAAACCTTAGGTGTAAGAATTTTAGATATTAGTTAAAACCCAACTTGCGACCTCTGATGGCTCATATTCGAAATTATTTTCTCTCTAGGAGCTCGCACGAAGCTTTGAAAATAGATCCTAGAGGAAAAGAATTCGAATCTGAGCCATCAGAGGTCGCAAGTTGGGTTTAAAGTAGAGTGCTGAAGCAAATATGACTAATCCCGAATTTTACCAACAAACTACCAAACCTGCTGAACAACCTAGTGAAAAAGTTTCTCAAGAATTTGTTATCCCTCAAAATGTAGGTCCTTACAAAATTGAAACTTTATTGGAAAAAGGGGGGATGAGCATCATCTATCTAGGCTCTCATCCGGAAACCCATCAACCTACAACAATCAAGGTCCTTTCCCCGAAGTTTATTTCTAATCCTGAAATCATTGAACGTTTTTTGAGAGAGGCGGAAATTATTGCATTAGCTGACCACCCAAACATTGTAAAACTGTATGGACAGGGCAAATGGGAGGGTGGACTCTATATCGCAATGGAATTTATTCAAGGACTACCCCTGCGACAGTACATATTACAAACCCCTATTTCTCTTAAACATGCTTTAGAAATTATTATAGATATTGCCTATGCACTTTGCCATCTTCACACCCATGGTGTGATTCATAGAGATTTAAAACCCGATAATATCCTTGTCACAGAAACGGGTACAATTAAAGTAATTGATTTTGGTATTGCACAGTTACTTACAGAAGCTTCTGAGATTCCGTCACATCAAAAAGTCATCGGCACCCCCATCTACATGAGTCCTGAACAAAGAGAAAATCCCGAATCTGTCTCATTTCCTTCAGATATTTATTCGTTAGGTATTATTGCCTATGAACTCATTCTAGGTAAACTTTCCCATGGACAAATTCATCTATCCCTTATGCCTAGAGGGATACAGAAAATTCTTGTCAAAGCTTTACAACCTAATGTTAAAAAACGCTATCAAGATATCGTGGATTTTATTGTAGATGTATCAGGTTATTTAAATTCAAAAGATTTTGAAAAAGACAAAGTTGTTAAAGATCATTTGAGTGAATTATCCGAAAGCTTGCGCCACACACAATCAATCCTAAATACTGATATTCCACCGAATTGGCCTAATTTAAATATACAAATATCCACTTTTGGTTCGCAAATTATTGGGAGCATTTATCATGATTTTTTAGAACTGCATTCTGGATTATACGCAATAGCTTTTGCCGAATCTTCTTTAAAAGGTGCAGATGGAATGATTTTTTGTACAATTTTTCATGGAATGCTTCGTGGACTCTCTAAAACCATATCCAATCTTAGTGAATTAACTCAAACTCTCAATCAGAACATTATTCAAGAGGGCCTAGATACAGCTTTTAATTTTAATTACCTGGTTATTGATACAGAAAAAAAATTAGTACAGCATGTTATTTGTGGCCAAAGCTTTATTTGGTATAAACAGCAAGACAGATCCTCTTTTAAAATTGCCAGCAACAACCCCCCTTTGGGTTCTAATGTAAACTCAAATTTTCAAATTCAACAAATTGAATGGAATCGAGGCGATTTATTTATTCTGTGCAACTTGTCAAATGAATTCTCAGATGTTGATTTGCTTGAACTCTGGGATTCCTCCCCCCATCAGAATTCTTTAATATGGATGGAAATTTTCCTTAGGAAATATAAAGCCATCCATAAGGCTTTTCCTTCAAAAACAATCTCTTTCATAAGTGTTAGGTCGCAACCCTAATTATAAAATTGCATTAAATCAATCAAGACTTTAGAATTCTAAATTTTTAGTATGGCCGAACCAAAAAACTTACATGAAAGAATATAAACTACTCTCAATTTTTCGAAATCTCATCTTTATCATTTTTTCAATTTGTTTATGTCAAATAACCTTAGAAGCGGATTATTTGCCCTCTGATCCTGCGTACTCACAAACACAAAACTATTTTTATTCTCTTGATGAACCTATAGATGATTTAAAGTCCACCTGTCTGCAATCGGCTGTTTCAATGCCAACAAATGCTCAACCTTCTGAACAAATTGGTCAGGAAAAGACATCTACGCAGCCATCAGATTCTAGTCAACAGTTTTACCCAAACTTATTTCAAAATAATCTTTTTTCACCACAACCTACAGATACAAATCAACCCGCTTTACCTCAACCTTCGGTGCCAACAACAGCCAATCAACCAAGTGCAGAATCTTTATCCACACCTGTTGAATCTACACCAGTTTCTCAACCTGCTGCTCCATCAACACAAAATCCCGCTCCCTCCCCCGCTCCTTCTACTCCCACTGCAATTCCACCAGCCCTGACACCAACGCCACAAGCCCCAGCTACACCAACCGCTCATCCGCCTACCATAACCCCTACTCCCGTGGCACCACCTACTCCAACAGAAACACCTATTTTTCCAAGTGAAACTGCACCAACTGTGCCCGCAATACCTGTTACTCCTACAGTTCCGGCTACACCTGTTGTTCCAACTACACCCGCTGTGCCAGGTACTCCAACTGTACCTGCTGTTCCTGCTGTTCCAACAAATCCCACACCATCGATAGTTCAGCCAAATGCACAAGCACCCGTCCCAAGCCCTATTTTTCAATCTCCTACTAATCCTGCCCCTCAACAAATTCAAGCCCTAAATCCTCCTCCTCCGGCCCAACCTCAAAGCGCTACGAACAATGAGTCCTCGCAAAAGACGATCCTTATCAATTTTAACAATGTAGCCATTACTGAATACATTCGCTTTGTCAGCCGTATTTCTAATAAGAATTTTGTGTTTGATGAAAACGACCTACAATTTACGGTAACTATTGTCTCTGAAGAACCGACAACGATTGAAAACATTATGACTGCATTATTGCAGGAAATGAGAATCCATAACCTGGATTTAATTGAGCAAGATAACACGATTATTATCCATCGCAACTCTAAAGTTACAGGTATCTCCAAAGTTGTGCCCGAAGATGCTAATATAAATGATGTAAAAAATGCAGATATTGTCACTAAGGTCTTTCGTTTGAATACATTAGAAGCAGATCGTGCAGCCATAATTTTAAGACCGATGGTTTCTGCTGCTGCATTGGTGGAAGTGCTTAGAGATACGAATCATCTGATTATTACAGATCTGGCCTCCAACATAAGGGAAATTAGCGCCTTATTGAAAAGCCTGGATAGCCCGCAAAGCGGTCTCGTGATAGGTCAGTATGTGGTCACCTCTCAACCTATGGATGCCCTTATTGCTATTGGTCAAAAAATTATTCAATCCATTGCTCAAGATCAAAAAGTCATTTTTATTCCACATAGAGCTGCAAATAGTATTTTTGTAGTGTCTAATCCTTATTTGGTAGAACGTACAATCTCTATCTTAAAATATTTGGACCAGACAGCTGCTACAACCCAAATTTTAAATCCGAAAAATCTGAATTTTCCCACCAACGCTCAAGGACAATGGATTTTAGATCAAAATGGCAATTGGCAATTTATCCCCGGATCAGCAATTCATGGCGGCGGCCCTCCAAGAGGTAATTGGAAAATCGATGATCAAGGCAATTGGTATTTTGAGCCCGGAGAACCCACAGGCGGTCGAGGACCAGACGGAAAATGGGTGCTTGATAAAAATGGAAACTGGGTATTTCAATTAACTCCTGGAAAATCCATTTCCCCTCAAACAGTGCAACGTAAAGAAAGAATCTCTTCTGAACTTCCTGTCGGACATATTGAGAGAACACAATTCTCCCTTTATAAACTTCAATATCGTCGAGGTGAACAGATTGCTAAAGCTCTAAGCCGAGTCGCCGAAAGCTTAGCTGCTTCCGCAGCAGGAACAAATGCAGATCTTCTTGCAGCAATTTATAGTGTTCAATGGATTGAATCCTCTAATTCATTAATATTTACCGGTACAGTAGAAGCGGTTACCAAAATGAATGAGCTGATCGAGCAGATTGACACTCCTCTTCGTCAAGTTTTGCTTGAAATGCTAATCATCGAAACCGATATCACCGACTCTCTTAACTTCTCAACTAACGTGGCAGCTCGGTTTGGAGGAGGAAATACTGCAGGGGCTGAAGCCTTTCTTTCTGGTGCCTCAACTCTTCCTGCAGGTATAGCTTCCTCGGGAGTCAGCCTTATCCCTGATGCAGGTGGGCAAATTGCCGGAGTCACCGGTTTTGTTTTAGGTGTTATTGGACAAACTATTACGCACAATGGGACGGAGTTTGCCACATTAGGAGCTTTGGTTAAAGCACTCCATACAAGAACAACATCCAAAATCATCATGAATCCTAAAATTTTGACTGAAGACAACTCTCCCGCTGAGGTTTTCGTTGGTCTTAATACTCAATTCCCTACACAGTCGATTGCAAATAACTTAGGTACTATTCTAACCCAGAACTTTGAGTTTAGAGATGTAGGTACGACTCTTAAAGTGACTCCTATGATTGGCAACAATGATATTGTTACTCTCGAAATCCAGGAAGAAGTCAGCTCCATTGTTTCAGGTGGTGTAACATCCTCTACAACGTTGACAAATCAGGTTATTGGTCCTACCACAAAAATTAACCGAACTACTACCAAAGTCCATTTACCTAATCGATTTTTCTTAATTCTGAGTGGTATGTTAAGTGATACAGAAGACCGCACGCGCACTCAGGTACCTTGCTTAGGATCCGTGCCAGTCATTGGCGCTGCTTTTAGCGATACTCAATACATGGATTCAAAACAAAACGTCCTCATTTTTATTCATCCCATCATCATTGATACACAAGAAGAAATTGACAATATAACCAGGCACGAACAGAATATCTATCGTGTTAAAAATCGAATACTTAAGGACTGGGTGGAAGAAACACATGAAGCAATGGATTTCTTCAACATTATCGATACTGAAAATTCTGATGGCACCGAAGACTGCTATTAGGATTCTCCTATTCTTCTGTCAATGTACACTCTTTACGGCTTGTTGCTGTAAAGAGTCCTGTGAAATTGAACCCAATATTCAATTTTGCACACCTGTACATGTGATAGAAAATCTTCCCTCTGCTTTTCCTGAGCTTACAAAAGAGGAACTCAAAGAAGACTGGGGTAAAGAACTCCTTATTGCTAATAAATTCGCGAGAGAAAGCGATCTCTATAGAGCTATCACAAGTTACAAAAGAGCTCTTATTCTTCTTACACCTGATCATATTCAACGCCAACAACAGATCGAATACGATATCATTTTAAGCTACTATTTAGGAGGTAAGTATCAGGAAGCCGTAGAGGCCTTTGAAAAAAGCAGTCTGACAACAGTTTCGAGCCACTTTATGGCTTTTGATAATCTTCTTCAAATGCTTTATGATTCATACGTACAGGCTGGTCAAAGCAAAAAGGCCGAGAAAGTGTATGAGCTTATTGAAAAGTTGAGACCCGAAACCGCTCTTAATCTCAAACACGGACAAGATGTACTTAATGCAAATCTCTGCGCACTCCAAAACCCTCGATGTCCAAATGAACATTTAACCTATTTTATGGAAAGCTATGGGATAAACGCCAAGTCAATCAATAAAGCCAAAACATTAAATGCAATTCTTCCAGGAGCTGGTTATTATTATATTGGTCAAAAAAATACAGCGATCACTGCCTTTATAATCAATTCTCTTTTCATTGCTGCAGCTTATTATTTTTTTGATCACGGAAATTGGGCTGCAGGAGCTATTACAACCAGCCTCGAAATGGGGTGGTACTTAGGTGGTATTAATGGTGCAGGTTTGGGTGCTAAGGAATTCAATGAACATTTCTATGAAGCTTTAGCTAAGGACTACATGATCAAACAACATCTTTTTCCTGTACTAACCTTCCAAACATCCTTTTGAAACCCAGGTATCCAGGTGACATTAAATAAATTATTTCTTTTTCTCATTATACCCATTAGCCTATATGCTGATCCATGGGGAAAAGATGCCGATTTAGCGAATTTTACAAATCAGAAAGTTTTGCAGGCTTCCCCTTGTAAAACTCCTATAATGGGGAAAATAGCAGAATGTCTTATTGGGTTTCACCACAATGTCATTACTCCCATTGATGGGCCTCGTAGCAACTATTTGCCTAGCAGCTCACAATATACTCTGGATGCCATGAGAAAGTATGGATTCTTTATAGGCTTCACAATGGGCTGTGACCGTTTGCTGCGCGAAAATGATGATCTCTGGATGTATCCCAAAGTTACCGATATTCATGGATATCCTATGAAGTATGACCCTGTCCGATAGAACTCTTAAAAAAATTTTACCGCAGAGTAGTTCTTTGTCTTTCCTTTGTATTTTATTTTCTCCATGTTTATTTTTTGTTTTTAAGCATTTCGTAGTTTTCAAGGGATAGTCTAGAGATAGTCTTAAAAATTACTTATATGGTATAATAAAATGTTACTTAAATTTTAGGTATATCATATGCAACTGCCGTTAGCTCTCAGGCCTTTCCAAAAAATTGGAGAAAAACTACTCCATGATGGAAAAGTGAAACAGGTTGAGTTTTCAGGCAACACCTATCAAGTTCAAGTCATTGATGAAAAGGCTCACAGAGATGTATGGTCTTTTCTTCAGCTTGATAATAGTAATCGTTTAAAAGACTCATTCTGCTCTTGTGATGAAAGTGAAGATGTCGCTGCTTGCCCTCATCTGGTGGCCTCTTATTTGCATATTTTTAATAAAACAGATCAACCTCTTCACAAGCGCTTTGAAAAATCCCTATGGAATACCTTATGTCATCTCTATTCGGATCGTTTAAAGATCAAACCAAATGAATTTAAACAATCTTCGCATGGAACCTACGCCATTTATTCCCTTAGTGGAAAGCAAATCTTTGTCATTAAGTGTCAAACCAAAGAGGCAAGTTTACATATCAAAAACATTCTATTTAATCGCCATACTGAAACTGAAGAGACCTCTTTGAAATTTTCAAATTTAACGCAAGAGGAAATTACCCTTTGGAAAGAAGGAAGGCCTAGTTCTAATTTGAGCTATGAATTATCTTTTTGGAGTGACCTGGCAAAATGGATGATGTCTCTGCAAGATAAAGGAGAAAAATATCACATTGAATTCGATTATTCTCCGGAACATGTACCCAATTATATAACCATCAAATTTCAGGAATTCTCCTGCAAATTTTATATTTCCCAAGCCAACCTTCCATCCATCATTCCTGCTTTAGCTACTGTTGAGTCGCCCTTACCTGTTCATCGGCTAAACTCAAAAAATATTATTAAAATAACCTATGACAAAGAAAATGGATGTTTGCTAATTAATCGAAATGAATCTAAAAAAAAATTAGAACATGTAGAAGAAATAGACAAAGGCCTTCGATTTGGAAGCTGGTTATTTGTTCCGCAAAAGGGATTCTATCCATTGGATCCTTTAGGGTTGCTTTCATCTTCAAAAATTTGCGGGGATCAAATCACACGCGTTCTCAATGAAAATTTTAGATTTATTAAGGAACATTTAGATGGGGAAGTTCTTCATGAAGTCCCTCTAAAGGCCTCATATGCGATTCATTTTGACGATCAATGGAATCTTCATATTAACACCTTTGCATTATCTACGGGAGATCTTCAACTTCCCAACTCAAAATTTTTTGGAGAATGGGCTTATCTCCAAGACAAGGGCTTCTACAAACTCGATAATTTACGCTTCAAATCCATAGAAACATTAGTTCAAAGTACTGAGGTCGGCGATTTTATTCAACAACATCGCAGTTGGTTGAATATGCAAGAAGGCTTCGAAACTCATATAGCCAGCGTGGAAACCCAACTGACATATAAAATGGCAAGCGAAAAAGGACCCTTATCATTTCATCGCACTGTCGCATCTGATCAGACTGGAAGCAGCAAAGATTTTGGCTCCTGGGTATACATTACAGGCCAAGGTTTCTATGCCAAAGTGACATCACATATAGGTCTTCCTATCCGTCCCGGCACTACACTCGTCGCTGAACAAATTCCTCTTTTTATTCGAATAAACCGCGAAGAATTAAAAATGATACCCGGTTTTTTTAGCGAAAAAAATCCTATAGTGCATGCAGGCCTAGATATTTTTTTGGATAAGAATAGACAGATAACGATTACTCCTTACTATGACTTATTATCCGAATATCACCAAAAGCTAGTTGGGTTTTTTGATGAATTTACTTACGTAGAAGGAGAAGGCTTTTCCGAACTACCCTCCTCTTGTCGCTTACCGGTTGATTATCGAACACCTGTCCATATTGATCCCAATGGTGAAGCCCTTTTTCTGAACTACGAACTCCCTCAGATAAAACCCTTGGTTAGAAATATGGATTCTCGCTTACAGTATCCAGAGAATCTAAAACTGGAAGCCCATCAAATTACTCGTCCAGACCCTAACAAAAAGGGATTGTATGCCATCCAGCTAAGCTACCTTTCGGAATTAGGAGAAGTCCCCCTTCCACTATTATGGACCGCTTTAAAAAAGAAACAGCATTTCTGCTTTTCTCCAGCAGGTTTAATAGATCTCAAAGACAAACGATTTGAATGGTTGCGACTCATCGATAAAAATCGTTTAGATAGGCGTAGGAATATTTTAACTCTCTCAACTATTGAACTCATACGCCTCAACGCTTTCGATTTAATCGAAGTAAAAAATACAAAGAAAGATGGGTATCAACAATCTCTTGAACTTCTGAGAGAATTGACGGAATTCTACATTCCTGAAGACCCGGACTTGACTGGTTTTGAATGCACCTTAAGGCCTTATCAGCAGGTTGGCTTGAATTGGCTTTGGTTTCTCTACCATCATGGCCTTTCAGGAATGCTTTGTGATGATATGGGTCTTGGTAAAACTCATCAAACCATGGGCCTTCTGACCGCAGTAACCAATTACCATAAAAAGATGGGGGAAGGAGTTAATCGCCATTTTTTAATTATTTGCCCCACATCGGTCATTTATCATTGGCAGGATAAATTGGCAGCCTTTCTGCCTGGCCTTCGCGTTTGCACCTTCTACGGAAGCAATCGCAGCCTTAAAGAGTTTAAAGAACAGTATGATATTCTACTAACATCCTATGGCATATGGCGTAATGAACATGACCTTCTTTCACAAATTCCCTTTGAAGTAGCAGTTCTCGATGAAATTCAAATTGCAAAAAATCATAATAGTCGACTTCATACCTCACTTGCATCTCTTAATGCCCAAATGCGTTTAGGCTTAACAGGAACTCCAATTGAAAATCATTTGCGCGAACTTAAATCCCTCTTCGATTTAACTCTGCCTTCATACATGCCCGGAGAAAAAGATTATCGTGAATTTTTCATAAAACCGATTGAAAAAGATCACGATCCGAAACGTAAAGCCCTTTTATCCCGATTAATACACCCCTTCGTTCTCCGACGTAAAAAAGAGGATGTTTTAATTGATCTCCCTGAAAAAATTGAGGAAATTTCCCACTGTGGCTTACTCGAGGAACAGGCCCGTATGTATAATGAAGTTGTTGAGCGCTCTCGAAAAGTTATCTTGGAAGAACTTAATCAAAAAGATCAAGCAATTCCCTATATTCATGTATTTGCAATTCTTTCCTATCTGAAACAAATTTGCGACCACCCCGCCTGCTATCTCAAGCAGCCCGAAAATTATAAACAATTTCCATCCGGAAAGTGGGACCTATTTGTAGAACTATTAAATGAGGCTAGGGAAAGTCAGCAAAAAGTTGTCGTTTACACCCAATATCTGCACATGCTTGACATCATGCAGAACTATCTCAATGAAGCAGGGATTCGTTTTGCATCTATTCGAGGAGCCACCACTAATCGAGGTGAGGAACTTAAACGTTTCAACGAAGATCCGACATGCGAAGTCTTTCTCGGCTCCTTGCAAGCCTCAGGATTAGGTATTGAGCTAACTGCGGCATCTGTTGTCATTCACTATGACCGCTGGTGGAACGCCGCAAGAGAAAATCAGGCCACAGACCGAGTTCACCGCCTAGGTCAAACAAGAGGTGTTCAGGTTTTTAAATTAGTAACGAAAGGAACTTTTGAAGAAAAGATAGATGCGATGATCACACGTAAAGGCAAGCTCATGGAGGATATCGTGGGTGTTGATGACCAACGGCTCATCAAGCATTTTGACCGCGACGAAATTATTGAACTCCTTCAAAGTGTCAAACCTAGCTCTATTAGCTCCTAAAGAAAAAATTCATGCAATATCCTGCATAGAACTTAATAACAAATAAATGAGTGAGTTTTTTTATCCTGTCGCCGAAGGCGATCCTCTCATCTTGTTCTACTAACTTCTAATACTTTTTAAGGTTTTAATTTCAAGCTGAAGAGTAGAGAAGGTTTGTTTTATCTTTTGTACCTCAATCGTAAGACTCGATACATTCTGACTATCAAACATATCGAACTCAATAAGTTCTTGATTAAATTCAATTTTCATATCCAAAAATTTATATTTGCCTGGAAGCAATTTTAAAGACTTATTGGTTTCCCTTAAAGTTGCTAGGCTATTTCCGAGCTTTTTAATTTCTCCATCTTTCGTAGTTCTTTTAGTATCTAATTCTTGTATCTTTTTCTTATCATCGGAAATTTTTTTTTCCTTTTTGCCAATTTTACTAGAGACAGAACTAATCGACGTAGTCAAACTATCCTTTTTACCCTTTTGAATTTTCAATTTTCGACTGTGGTTTTCAAGTTCTTGCGTTGCAACTGAAATGACTCCTTCCACAAGAGAATGGAAAGGAATCATTCTTTTATAACGTCTAGTGAAAATACCTGAAAAAAATCCAACAAAGGGGATAAGATCCCAAACTGCATCACTTCTCTTGACTGCCTCTTTTTTTATTTTAGTATTAATAGCAACAATCTCAGTGTTTGTTTTTGCAATCTCGCCATCTAATGAATTTTTTTGTGAATTTAATCCCGTCAATTGAACCTCAAACTTCTTAACCTCAGTTTCTATTTTTTGTAAATCAGTGTGAAGTTGAGTATACTCTTTTACAATAGTAACGAGCTCGTCTTTCAATTCTTGATCTTTTTTGTTAAGCTCATTCAAAATCCTATCAGTGTAGATAATTAAACTTTGAATATCTCTTCGAATCATTTGACAAACACGCATTTTATTACTGTTAGGTAGACTTTGTAAGGAATTCACATTCTGAACTAAGCCATTAAATAACCGATCGGCTTGCTGAAAAGAGACAAGTTGTGAACTTTTTTCTACTTTCTGAGACACATTAGCATTGACGCACTTACCATTTAATCCCTGAGGGGGGCTAAAAGCATGCTGCAATTTATCACCGATTTTATCTTTAATCGCTGCCAAATTGCCTTTTTGAATAACTTCTGTTTTTGTCCCTAAAGGCTTTACTGGCAAAGAGGAACTTCTTGTTTTTCCATTAACTTGCCGTTCAAATTGCTGTCGAAGGTTTTGAAATTTGTTTGCATGACCATTACCAAGATTTATACTCATTGTTCCTCTTTTGTAACGGGCTATTTCATTTTAGATAGAATATCAATAGAAAGAGGTTGAACCAATCTATTGGCCTCTTCCTTGGTCGGTAAATCTCTTATTATATTACTTGTTGATTTAACAACATTTTCTATAGCATCCCTTGCCTCCAAATTTATTTTTGATAAAGAAAACCATCCCATAGCAGCCCCTTGTAGTGCCATCTTAAAATCTTCCTCCTGATCTTCGTCAAGCCTCATTTGAAAAACATCAACATCCGTTAAAGCCTTACATTTTCTTTCAATGCCTTTCCAAAAAGCACGAGTATCTTCAAATGTAGCCATGACTTTTCCAAGTGTACTTATAGTCAACTCCAAAGATTTGATTGCTTGACCCAGTTCATCTTTTTCTGCGTTCAAATGCTGTAATTTTACAACGGATTCAGCCAAATTGGCATCTGCTTCTCTTCTTAAATTTTGTAGCTTGATTAAAGTCTTTATAGCTTGTGCTTCTTGCTGTAGATAATTATCTGCTTGAACATTTAATTGATCAATTATAGTTTTAAATTTATTTTCATTTTTATGTATAGCCTCTCTACTAATTTTTATTCGAGTTTCTAACGCAGCTATTTCTTCTGCAAGTTTATTTATTTGTTCTATCCCAACATTATCATTTTTCTTATTACTCAATTGAACTTTCTTAATGGCCAATTCTTCTTCTAGTTTGATTAAATCTGCAACATTCTTGGCATTTTCTTCCTGTACTTTCTCTATATCAACTTTAAACTTTTGCTTACTTGTATCTTTTTCAACATTATCCTTATCGCCAATAACACGTGTTACCAATTTTCCTACTGTCTCAGCCACTTGTAGAGGCTTCATAAATGTGGAAACTACAGATAATACAAAAGCCCTTTGTTGCTGCTTATCTGCTTTTTTTGACGCTATTTCTTCTCTTTCTCTTTGTTCATTAATCTCATTGTCTAAGGCTGTCTTTGTTGCTTTCATCATTGCTTCTTTGGCTTTTATATCCGTCAGATTTTTTTCAAGATTCTTCCTTTCTGTGTAACTTATAGTTTCATCTTGAGCAGCGGCATCGACGGCCTCTTTTGCTGAATTCCATAGTTTTTGAGATTGATTAACCAATTTTCCAGATTCAACAGCCATTTCTTTCGCTAAATCAGAGCATTTTGAAATGGGTCTCATAGCATTTTGAAGACCTTTTGTTTGTGCTATTTTTATTGCAAGCATTTGATATTGAAGAGCGACCAAACTTTTTTCTAGAAATGTTTCACAAGCTATTTGTGAATTATTGACTAAAGGTTGATAATCAGCCAAAATCCAATTATTTTTTCAGAACACTTGTGCCCTTTGCTTCCAGCATAAGCTAGCTGCAACAATTTACCTACTTGATCCAAGTTTGACATCGTGACTCTTACATCTATACTGCGGAAATTTCTTTCAAGCTTTTTAACTTCATTTGCAACTTCTGGAATTTGTAAAGCTAAATTTATATCTGTTTCGTTTGCAAATCTATAGGGAACTAATGGAAATTGAGAGCTTGAAACTGACATATTCTTTCTCCTTAATTTTTATTTGGTTTCTTGGAACTATTGTTTTCCAAATGAAATTTGTCAATGATAAATTTTCTGTTCCGTAAAGTCCTGTAAATAGGTTGTCCAATCCACAAGTTTGCCAGAAAAACCTAGCTCGCTTTCAGCTTGATGCAAGGCACGTTCTTCGCGCATGCGTGTCTTAGAATCATGACCATCCCAAACAACTTGTATCATTTCGTGTTTTCCCTGGTTGTCTTGTGTAATAAAATCAATCTCATAACCTTCTCTGGTACGATAATAAAATATTTTTTTCCCTTGACGTCGTAAATCTAAATACACCTGATTTTCCAATAATTTGCCAAAGTTTGAAGATAAATTAAAAGTATTTGCTAAAATAAGTCCATTATCAATGGCAAATACCTTTTTTGGTGTAGTCTGTACATGTCGTAACGATTCTGTAAAAATAGGTACAGTAAAAATAAGGAAAGCATCTTCAAGATATGCAAGATAGGAATATAAAGTATCCTTAGCAGCTTTATATCCCTGACTTTTAATGTCGTTATAAAATTTATTAATAGAGAAAGGAGATGCAACGTTTTTAAGCAAAAAATTTATAAAGTACTTCAAGAGTGCTATATTACCCACTTGATGACGTTCTACAACATCCCTAAAAACAACTGTTTCTACATAATTCTGCAATGTCTCAAGCTGTTCAAGCGAAGACATAAACTGCACGCCTGGAAAACCGCCAATGCGAAAATAATCTAATAGATAGCTTCTCTGTAAATCTAACCTTTTTTTCCCAAAAGGCTTTAAGGGTAATTCAAGATGATGTGTATTTAAATATTCTGTATAGCTATACGGAAGAATTTCTATGGCTAAAGACCGCCCTCGCAGTGAACTGGCTATTTCTTTGCTAAGTAATTTTGCAGAAGATCCAGTTACAAAAATTTGAATTTTTTTGGTGTCTAAAACTCTTCTTAGAACTAAAGGCCATCCTTCTACATTTTGTACTTCATCCAAAAATAAATAACAGCAATGGTTATGATTATCGGGGTAAAGAGTATATTGGGCATCTATCATTTGACCCATGGTTTTATGATCCATAGGCAAAAGCCTGTCATCTTCAAAATTAATATATAAAATTCGTTCCAGGGGTATGCCATCTGCTAATAATTTTCGCATTGTTTGAAATAAAAAATATGTTTTACCGGAACGTCTCATTCCCACTGCAACCTTGATGATGTTTCTGGCTTCAGGAAATTGATAAAGACGAGTGGTGCTCTTTTCTGTACTGGACAATGCGGAATGAAATTCTTCTTGCAAAATCTGTAAAAAAGCTTCCATTAAACCTATCCTTCCTTATAAGGACAATTGTACTAAATTCTATCCTTCTAGGCAAGGATAAATCTTAAATAAGAGAAGAAACAAAATCTAGAAACTTCTTCAAAAAGAGGCGTGAATGAAAATGTGAGAAGTCTAAGGAGATTTAAAATTATAAATCGGGTACATAAATAGGAGAAAACAATAAATATTTTAGGTCTTTCCAAAAAAATACCTTGTAATTTTGAATGTATATTTCAAATTTACTAGGTATTTTTAAGTAATTTCACGTTTTTGTTTTCCAAAATGAGGGGACTAATACAGCCAATACCGCAAAAAATTCCAATCGTCCCAGCAGCATTAAAAGAATAGATAAGAGAACACCGCTGTTTGACAAAAAGGCCATAGAATCGTATGGACCTGCTATCCGAAAGCCAATTCCTGTATTGGTTACCATGGCTGCTACTATCCCTAAAGCTGTTTCGGGATCAATCCCCCAGATGACATAAACAAATGTAGAAAGAAATGAAATAGTGACTATCGTCAAGAAAAAAACAAGTACCAATCTGACAATCTTTTCATTAATCTCCTTGTCCGCAATGCGCAATTTCTTAACTATGTGGGGCCTAAATAGGGATTCAACAGTATGAATGCCAATTCTTGATAACAGATAGCTGCGCAAAATTTTGATGCCTCCAGCCGTTGATCCTGACATACCTCCTAAAAACATAATTAAAAGCATGAGAACCTGTATGGCATAAGGCCAATAATCATAATCAGCAATAGCAAAACCGGTGGTTGTGTGCATAGAAACAATTTGAAAACATCCATAACGAATCGCATCATACCATGAAAATATGCCCGGAGAACTTCCATAAAATCGTTTTTCCGTACCAACTAACCACCAGACGCACAGGACACAACTAGCCAATAATAGCATTAGAAAAAGAATCAATTCGGGCTCATACAATTTGTAAAGTTTTCCTCGTAGTACATAAAAATAAAGAGAGAAATTAATGCTTCCTAAGATCATAAATAAAATGATGACCCAGTCGGTTAAAGCATTTTGATAATACCCCACACTTGCATTGTGAATCGTAAATCCACCCGTAGAAAGAGTGGCAAAACTCAGGGTCACAGCATCAAATAGAGATATCTGAGAATTGGTCGTAAGTAGCAAAAGTACTTGCAAAATCGTTAAAACAACATAAATTTTCCATAATAAAAAAGCGCTCTCTTTGATTCGGGGCGTTAAGGATCCTTTTACAGGACTGCCTGACATCTCAGCCTGTAAAAGCATTTTACCTCCCAAGCCCAGTACAGGAAGAATGGCAATAAATAATAGAACAATGCCACCGCCACCAAGAAAATGTAAAAAACTTCTCCAAAACAGTAACCCCTTTCCCAAAGCTTCCACGCCTTGATGCAGAATCTGACCTGTAGATTTATCGATAACCGGATCTACATTTCCATAAAAAATATAATGAACATTTAGACTACCTCGAACCGATTTTATTATGGGGACTTCCTTTCCCATCTCATCATATTTTTTTGCTTGCAATATAGTGG
Source organism: uncultured Parachlamydiaceae bacterium (assembly GCA_963833865.1). Taxonomy (GTDB): domain Bacteria; phylum Chlamydiota; class Chlamydiia; order Chlamydiales; family Parachlamydiaceae; genus Neochlamydia. The sequence goes on from CAWHZN010000011.1 coordinate 1,062,111, forward strand.
CACCAGTAGTTGTTAAACCCGAAACACTTTCAAAAAAAGCATGAAGAGGATTTTTTAATGTACCACTTAAGCTGAAGGGCAGTGCTGAAATTAAAGGAGTGCATATCCATATAATAACTACCAAGGCCAAAGCTTCGCGGCGGTATAAATGGCCTTCGGTTTTTCTTCCCCAACAATAAAAAAGAAATCCCAAAAACAGACTACAAATCATACTTTGTAGAAAAGCAAGAGTGCTATGTGGTTGAGGATGTAGGCTCGGATCAGCCATAAACTGATAATAGGCAGCTATCAGCAAAGGCAAAACAAAAGTTCCACTAAAACCTATTAAAAAAAGACCAAAAATTTTACTAATATCGCGATAAAGCATGTGTATTCAAAATAGTTTTTCAAGTTCCTGAACGTGTTTCGGATGTGTCAATATGATGACTGTATCACCGGGTGCTACAATACAATTTCCATTTGCAATCATGACACGTCCACGATTCTGAATAACCGCAATCAAAAACTCCTTTGGTAAAAGTGGTCCTAATTCCGAAAGAGGGATTCCTACTATAGGGGAATTGGATGACACGCTAATTTCCATAATTTCTGCAGCGTTTTCATAAAGAGAAACCAAAGAGGAGACGGAACCTGAAAGAAGCAAAGAAATAATATGAGAGGCAACACTGAGTCGAGGCGACGCTGTAAAATTGATTCCTAACTTTTTAAGCATAGGACCATGGGCTGCGTTTGTCAAAAGTACAACCGCATCTTTACAACCTATTTCTTTGCCTAACAAAGCAATAAGCAAATTAAGTTCATCATTATTTGTACAAACCACCAGCAGATCGGCATTTCCAATTTTTTCTGAGCGTAAAAATTCTACATCCACAGCATCTCGATGAATGATATTGCATTTAGGTAAGCGGTCAGCTAACCAGCAACACTTATCATAGTCCTTTTCAATTATTCTTATATTGATGCCCCGATATTCAAGAAGTTTTGCTAAATTCAATGCTGTTAAAGAGCCACCGACAATAACTACATTATCTGTCAGTTTTTGAGATAGGCCAAAATATTCTGAAGCTTTTCGCAATACCTCCGTTTCCCCAATAATTGTAACTTCATCCTCAGGAAAAATAAAATCATTGCCATGTGGAAAAATAATTTCTTGCGTACCATCACGCTTTTGCCGCTTAATCAGGGCTAGAATAATACCTTCCGGAAGCCTTAAATCACGCAAAGGAATGCTAGATCTCGCCCATTTCTCAGGAATCATCAAGGTATGCAACTGCACTGCACCATGCGCAAACATCTCAATAGCAAGCGATCCAGGACTTAGCATGTATCTTAAAATATCATTGGCCACTATTAACTCCGGTCCGATAAAGTGATCCACATGGAACAAACGTGCAAAATCAAGACGAGTGCGATTTAAAAAACGATTATCCTTTACGCGCGCTATCGTGCGCGGATATCCCAGCTGCTTGGCAATAGAACAGGCCACTAGATTTGTTTCATCATCATTGGTCATCGCCAAGAAAAAGTTAGGTGAAAACTCCAATAAATCATCAAGCAGCTGCCAATCTGTTCCGGACCCTTCACGAAAAGCTACATCAATATCAGCAGCTGCTTGCTCCAATTTTTTTCCATCGATGTCAATGAGAATGATATTATGATTTTGCTTTGATAAAACGGAAGCAATGTGCCTGCCTACTTCCCCGGCTCCAGCGATCACTACGTTTAGCATAGAAAACTCTTTGTGGTAGATGTAACCTAGGTAACACCTTATAAATGCTCTAATATAAACATCTCCGATTATTCTGAAAAATAAATTGTTGGAGGATAAATAGAATCTACAGGCATACGCATCAGGCTATCAAAATATAGTTTACGAAAACAAACATAAAACAGGATAACAGGATAAACCCAAATATTTATTCTGTGTATTCTGTCTATCCTGATCTTTCGTTGAATTGCGGTAAGCTTCTGCTTTATGTTCGATATCCTTGAACTTTAAGTCACCTCTCCTATAAACTGCTTTTTTTTAGTTAATCTAAGTATGAAACCTACTCTATTTTTTATATCTTTTTTATTTTTAAATATTTACGACATAACTTGCGCACAATTTCTTGTATCTAAAGAAGAACATTTAATTTGGGGTTCTGGACCTGAAGACAACGGTAAACAAATCCTTTATCACTATTTTCCCGAAAGCCAAAATCTTAAGGCTAAATTTGTTTTGGTAAATAATCAAATTCTACTGCGTGAATTTTATTTTTACAATAATGCCGGACAGGTTAATCAGATTTGTTGCGACGATGGATCTTCAGAGGACATTGAGGATCTTTCTAACGTGACTGAAAGATATATAAAAAAAATTGCCTACAGTACAAAATATCCCGCATTTGGAATGCCTGAAATCATCGAAGAAGCCTGTTTAGATTTATCCTCGCAGAAGGAAATTATTTTAAGAAAGATAATTAACCGCTACAACGCAACAACCAAGAACATTCAACAAGATATCTATGATGCAGATCACCATTATCAATATTCTATCTATAACACCTATGATGAGCAACATCAACTTATCGTATCATCTAACTCACCCGGTAATATCATTAAAAATAAGCAGCTCAATAAAGCCATCAACAGTCAAAGTCTTTCATCCTTAACATCCAACAATTCCATGTTTGATTCCTATAGTTTATATTCTTTTGATTCTTTTTGGCCCATTTTTTTTGCCAAAGCTGAGCTCGTCGAAGAAAAGTTTTCCAAATTCTTTCATTCTATTAAAGACTTTATTAACGATTACCTTTCGCTTGAATTCAACCTGAAAAATAAAATTGAAGATGCTGCACTGGCTTTTTTTGGTAGGAATACTCTTCTTCTACATGGCTTTTATCTAGACAATCATGAAGTGGGTACTTTTGGTGATGGTGAGTTAAATGACAAGGTAAGAATCACATTAATCAATGGTATTCTCAATGCACGTCTAGATATTATGGAGTCGGCTGAAATGATCTCTAAATTTCATGGAGGCAATAATATCCACTATATTTTTCGCCCTACTGAAGGTTGGTCATACGATTTTATCAAATGCAGTCTTGTCAAATTTGGCTGGATTTCTCCCGAAGCTGAACAATTGGTTGTGCGCTGGAAAGAACTAATTGCCGAAATGGGAGGGATCAACCAGGGAGGAAAAATCATTCATTATGCTCATAGCATTGGGGCAGCCGATACGCTTGTAGCGAAAAAATTTCTTTCTTCTGAAGAACTACAGATGATACAGGTATATACATTTGGGTCGCCTTGTTTATTGCGTCCCGATGGATTTCATAGCGTTACTAACTATATCAGCAAAGGAGATGGAGTTTCTTATCTTGATCCCGTAAGTTATGTACAATCCATGATCAATCCAATTGAACATATCTCCTTTATTCCCAGTTCTTGGCCCTTACCTTTTATCGATCACCAACTCACCTTTCCTGCTTATAAATCAATTTTGGAAACTCTTGGCAAGCAGTTCTTGGAGAAGTATGTAGAATAACTACTGAAGCTGCTCTGATCATCCCCTGCCCCTGCCCTTGCCCATGCCCGTGCCCGATTAATATTGTTTCTGAGTCATTTTAAAGAACTTTTTCGGGCACGGACAGGGGAAAAAGAACAAGCAAAACCACCATCCCAACCCTGTTCATTAGGCACAATTCCCATACTCCATTTCATTTTTAAATGAAGATTTTGACAAGCTTTACTTGCCATCATCTCATTTTCGCGGGGAAGGATGCTACATGTCATATACCAAATCTCACCCTCAGGCTTTAGAAGCTTTGATGACTGCTCCAATAAAGAAAACTGGATCTTCTCCAGTTGAAGATAGTGATCATCGTTTAATCTCCATCGTGCTTCTGGACGCTTATTAAGCACACCGGTATTGCTGCAAGGCACATCCAGAATGATTAAATCAAACTTTTCTTTAAATTCCAATTTTTCTCCTTCAGAACAGCTGACATGAGCTTGAATATCATATTTTTGGAAATTTTCGTTTAATTTTTGCAATTTCATAGGCGAGACATCATTCGCATACAATGTTGCAGATGGAAAAAAATCATGAATTAACACACTTTTCCCACCGGGAGATGCACACATATCCAACACTCTTTGCGGGACATTTCCTATTTGTTTACATAGGCTTCCTAATAAGTATGCGGGCGTAATATTTTGTATAAAAAAGTCTCTTGAACGCGCTACATTCATGACTTCATCTCTAGGAATAATGGCCATTTTGACAGTTTCTTCACTTAAAAGAATCCAATTATTAGGAATTTCCACTTCATTTCTAATACGAGCCATTACTAAAGCGGGTTGATTACCGGACTCAAGTATTTTTACTGTATTCTCTAATCCGAAAGTTTTGCTTAACTCCTCCACAAAATCTTGAGGATATGAATAACGAATGCTTAGAGATTGTTTATCATGATCCTGGGGGAGTTTAATACGCACTTCAGATACTTTTCTAAGTATTGCATTCAAATAGCTTATGAAATACCTATGGAAGTACTTTTTAGCTATTTCTATCGTTTCATATAGAACAGCGTAGATAGGGATTTTGTCCAAAAAATAGAGTTGAAATAAAGCTGTTCGCAACAATGCGCGTTCTTTTACTTTTAAGTGTACTCTCTTTTTTTTGGATACCTGTAATACCAAAAAATCGAGCGCTAGAGCCATTTGAGAGGATCCATAGGCAATCTGATGTGCTAAATGATAATCTTGTTGAAAAGGCTGATCTTTTAAGAACCATTCATCTAAAAATTCTGAAATAAAACATTCGCCCTTTAAAGAATAAAGAAGAGCCAAAAAAGCTGCTTCACGGCTATTCATCAAATAAAAGCCATTGTTGGTAAATCCATTTCTGAAACCATAAATGCAAGTGATCTGCAGCCTCTGAATAAAGAGGATCACCCTGTTCCTCTAGCCATTCACAAGCTTCTTCAATAGTTATACCCTTAGAAAAAAGGTTAAGCAAGTGAAAAGCTGCCAGGGAAACCTCTTCCCATTTTAAATTGTTATGAATATTGCGATAAATGACAAAATAATAATTTCGATCTTGTACTAGCTTTGGAAATTCACGATGCGTCCAATATTCAACATCCTGTTTTAACATTTCAGTACGAAAACTCAAAATATCATAATTAAAGTTATATAAAAATACATGGGATTGCAAACATACTTTTCTTTGAAGAATTTTTTGCATATCATCCGCTGATTGCGCATGAATGGTTCTACAGTGTTTAGAAAAAAAAGCAACATTCAAACTCACATCAAGCCTAGCTGCATCCAATACGAGTTGCTTGTCCGAACCCTTATACTTTTTCTCAATCCACTGAGGGAGTTCGTTTGCTAAATCATTCAACGACCATGAGCAGGGGGGATGATCCACAAGATAAGGCTTACCAATACTTTGATTAAACTCCCGATATCCAAGGAGACGGATCACCAATGGAACTGCATCATGTAAAGTATTTAAAAGCCGCCACCAATACTGTTGATTATAGAGTTGAATACGTTGAGCGGGTCTTAAGGAGGGACTTGGAACAATGTAATCAAATGCTTCTTCTTCCATGCAGTCTCCGGAAGGAGAGAGGGGATTCATACGACTATCTTCATCAATGGGCATGGATAATATGCTGGCAAACCATTGTTGGGTCTTCTTAAGCTTATTGGGAACGTGCTTATCCAACATTAAACTTTTTTGCTTCACAAACCTACCTTTTGTAATCTGTTTTGTGTTTTGCCGATTTTTATCTTTTTTTCCAAACTATTTTGAAATTTTTTTGCTTTCAGAGCTTCGTCCCAAGTAGCTTGAAAGCTTAGGAAGTTGTCATCCCATTCAAGTAACGTAGAGACTCCACCTGTTTTAGGATAGATTTCAGCATAGAGTTCCCATACCTCATCACAAACATAGTTATCATGGGTATCTAAAACGTAATCACCATAATCACTATGACCCGCCAAGTGAATTTGCAAAACTCTGTCAAGAGGGATGTTGTCCGCATATTTTCTTGGGTCAAAGCCATGATTTCGGCTTGAAACATAAATATTGTTAACATCCAACATCATGTAAATATCCGCCTTTTCTACCACAGCTGTGTAAAATTCCCATTCCGTCATCTCATCATCTTGAAAAGCAACATAGGAGGATAAATTTTCAAGTGCAAATGGGACCTCCAAATAATCCTGAACAATGCGAGCGCGTTCGGCAACGTAATTAACTACTTCTTGAGTATATGGTAAAGGTAATAAATCATGATAATGTGCACCAGGAAGGTGTCCCCAGCATAAATGATCAGATATCCAAGGGGTTTTTGTTATTTTACTAAGATCTTTGAGTTTTTTTAAATAATTGTAGTCAAGGGGCTCAGCACTGCCAATTCCGAGAGAAACCCCATGCTGCACTACAGGATATTTAGATAAAATTTTTTCCAAATTTTCAAGAGGCTTTCCACCTTCCACCATGAAGTTTTCGCTAATAATTTCAAACCAGTCAATATCCGGTTGCAAAAGAAAAATATCTTCATAGTGAGCAGGCCTTAGGCCAATTCCAATTCCTAAATTGGGAATGTTAATATTCTTCATCCGTGTCACGAGCTTGTTTTGCCTCTTAATCTCATAGAATAAGATTAATGTCAAAGAATTCAATTGATTTTCACTAATTCACAGAAATAGGATATTCTATTCGCTAGCCCCAGCATCCGCTTTTTTCATTTTATTATAAACAAGCCTTACAGCTAAATTTTTATCTGAAAGGGCACAAATTCCCTGTCCTTTACAAGCTCCTTTACCAACACAGCTATTTTTATCCGTTTTGCAAGCATTTAATCCTTTGCATTCATTCGCATTATTACAACGACTGCTAGCTACTTTCCTTGCCAATTGCTTATTTTCTGAATCCATTGCATTGTACATCTTTTGCCCCTCTGCATTGAGCTCTAGTAAGAGTTCCTCTTCATCCATCAGATGATAACCTAGATTACCGGCATTAGGGTCGTTTTCAGTTTGGGAAGATGAACTTTTTAAAGAAGTATTCGCTGCTAATAAAGAAGCGACTTGATTACGAAAATGATCTGACATTTCATCAGCTTGAGCTGATTGTGAAAGCACAATCCCTCCAGCTAATCCCATCAGGGCAAGTCTTTTTAAATCCCTCTTTTTCATTCAGAACCTCCGAAAAGGAATTATAATTAGGTATAAATTGGTAAATAACTGGAGAAGGAATTTAAAACAATCTTTTTAAAATAATTTTTTATTACTCCTCTGCCCATGCCCTTGCTTGCCCGTGCCTTTGCCCATACGCGTTAAGCTAATTCATTAAGTCGTTTAAATTAAAAAAAATATGGATTTTTAAAAGAAAAAGTAATAAAAAATTCTCCATCGAAACCCTACTAAAAGTAAAGATGGAGAATAAGATGCAAGATCTTGAAAAGATATTAGCAAAATTTGAAGAAATTGTCAGCCCAAATTTTTGTAATAAGCTATCAAAAGAAAGTCGATTCATTCAGCGTTCAACAAGTCAAATTAAAGGATATGAATTTGCACGAGCTATGATGGTGCCTAATGCCTTTTTAGAGGCAGAAACATTAAATAGTCTTGCTGTAAGAATGCAGAAAATTAATAAAGAATGCAACTTAAGCGCTCCTGCATTGGCACAGAGGATCAATTCAAAGGGAGCTGAAGCATTTATGAAAGCATGTTTTGGAAAAGTCCTTAAGGAAATGGTGAGAAAAGATTGGGCTGGCTTATTGGAGCTTCAAAATTTGTCTGGTTTTAATCGTATTTTGATAGAAGATAGCACAAGAGCAGAGCTTCATGAAAAATTAAGTGCTTACTTTAAAGGTTCAGGAGGAGTTGCTAGCAAGGCATCTGTAAAAATTGACTATATTTTTGATTACTTGTCAGAGAAAATTATCGATATTGATTTTTTTTCAGGCAATCAACCAGATCAGAGCTTAGCTGGACGTTTAATTCCCATACTTGAAAGAGACGATCTTGTCATTCGAGATCTTGGATATTTTGTTTTAAAGAACCTCCAAGAGATAGAAGAGAAAGGGTCATATTATATTTCTCGTTGGAAAGTCAATGAGGATGTTTATAAAAGCAAGGAAGCTACAGTACCCCTTGACCTAGCTAAGTTTTTAGATAAACATATACGGAGAGGAGGAGTGGTAGACATTGAAGTTTTCGTAGGTAAAGAAAAACATCCTGTGCGATTGGTAGCCTGTTTAATGAGTGAAGAAGCTGTTAATAAAAGACGAAGAGAGGCTAATAGATCAGCTCAACGACATGGGACTATGGTAAGTAAAAAGAAGACAAATTTGTTAAAATATTGCATTTTTATTACCAACGTTGACGTTACAATGCTTTCTAGTCTATCAGTAATGGCCACATATCGAGCGCGCTGGAGAATAGAACTCATTTTTAAACAGTGGAAATCTTGCCTAAAGCTTCATATATTTAAAGGCTATAATAAAGAACGTTTTCATTGTTTTCTGTACGGAAGATTGATAATGATTCTTTTGCTTGGCTCAATATCCCCACCACTGATGTTATATGCTCTTACATTGGGAAGAGAATTAAGTTGCTACAAACTAACGAACTATTTAATAGCAGATCACGCCTTTGCTATAGCTTTACAAGAAGGAAAAATGGATTCATTTATAGAAAAGTTACTTGAAGATATTCCAAGGAGGCTTTGCATGGATAAACGAAAACGGTTTTCCTTACGGAAAAATGTACGGATGAGTAATAGTTATTATAATGAATTAGAAATTAATGAGTTATGTACAAGTATTACTTAGCTTACTTGGCTTATAATATCTGTCGCCAGTTCCTGGCTTGATTTTTTTCATGGATACACCGAGTGTTCCTCGCTTTGCTTTAAGCCACGGCTAACTTCTGTGGCGACTACGTCGCAAATGACCGCTTCGCGGTTTAAATCGATAGCAGTACATTATTTATTGAAAGAAGTGCGGAACTTCTCTTCAATATTTTTGTAGATAAACGAAACCCGCAGTGGGCTTTTGCAGCGAAGCTGCTATAGGTGGCAGCCGTGAGTGTAACGAAAGTGAACCTATGGTATGCTATATGGTAAATAGTGAGTCAGGAACTGGCGACAGTATTAGGGCTAACAAAAAGCTTAGCTTAACGCGTATGTGCCTTTGCCCGTGCCCGATTAATATTATTTCTGAGACTGTTGTAGAAAACATTTTTCGGGCACAGGCAGGGGATTCTGGGGCAAGGGATTGGGGATAAGAAATCTAATGACAAAAAAAAGTGTGCATATCCGTGAATGTAAAGTTCATGATATGCACACAAAATAATCGGATCTTAGTAGGATCCGCTATTCATTGAATTACTTGGAGCACGTCTCTCAGATCTTTGAGCTGCTACTTTTACCGCCATATTTTTATCTCTAAAAGTTGAACCGCTAGCTAATTTAAGAGCCAAAGCTTTGCCTTCTGGACTTAAATTATCATACATTTCTTTACCTTGATCATTTAATTGGCTTTTCAATTGATCTTCGGTCATCATGTCGCCCGATGTATCATTTCGATTCATATTATCATCAGCATCGGCAATAACACCGCGGGAAGAAGGAGAATATCCATTGCACCCTTTCTGACCAGGACATCCATGCGCAATTAGTCCAGCCAAGACCTCAGAGCCTTGACCTTCTTGATCATCCATGTTACCCGCTTGTAGATTGGATGGAGAACCCATCATCACAGTTGTTGTTGTAATACCGATAAAGGCCAATTTTTTGAGATCTGTTTTCTTTTTCATAACACTCCTTATTTTTTGTGTTTTTCTTTTTTTCACTCTTATTCAAATCAAATTTTATTGTTTAGCATTTTGAGATTATCAATTGCAAGAATTTTTTTTTACACATTTTTGATAGCTTTTTGGCACTTTTTAAACATCTTTTTTTAATTTTTTTCTTTATATTTTATTATTAATTAGCTATAATAACTTAGCACATTTAATATAATGATTAATTTATGTCATTCATCATCATTCGTACATTATTTTTCCTTTGGCTAGCCCACTTTTTAGTCGATTTTATGATTGGCATCTGGGCTATTTATAAAACCTTAGCTCATCTGGATTTATTTTTGGCTGGAATGATATCGGGAGTAGGAGCTTTCCTGGGTGAGGGAATGCAAATCTTTTTCGGCCCTTTGAGCGATAAAGGCTGGCGCAAGCATCTTATTTGTGCAGGCCTTTTAGTGACTGCTGCAAGTGTTTTTTTGTCCTACTTTACGAGCTACTGGATGTTTCTTCTTCTCTTTTCGGCAACATGTCTGGGTTCCGGTGCTTTTCATCCCTCAGCTGTTAGTCTAGCAGGGACATTGACACTCAACCGTAAAGCCTTAATGATCACAATTTTTGCCTCAGGAGGGTCTTTTGGATTGGCTTTTAGCCAGATGGTATTTACCCATTTCCATGAAATTTTGAATGGCCAAACTAGCACCCTACTTATCCCTACAGCCTTACTTACACTCCTTCTTGTATTTTATGGCCTTAAAGGCATGCAGCGTTTTACACCAGCAGCTTCCTCTCACGAGGTTAGCCTAAAAAACCTTTTTGGTATGTTTAAAAAAAGGAATTTGCGTTTATTGTATATTGCTCAGGTGTGCAATCAAACCATATTTTGGGCTACCGTCTTCTTTTTGCCTGATACCCTTATGTGCAAAGGGTATGATCAGTGGCTTTGTCATGGCGGGGGACATTTTTTTCTAATTCTCGGAGGAGCTCTCATGATGATTCCTTCAGGTTATTTATCCGATCGCTATTCTCCAAAATCCGTTCTTCTTTACACTACGATTGGTGCCATGATAACCTTTTACATATTTTTATTTTTCCCTCCATTTGATAACTTCTCTTTTATCTGTTTAATTTTTGTTCTCGGCGCTTTTCTGGGTACTGTAAATCCCGTTTTAATAGCTTTTGGTAATCTTTTAGTACCGCAAAGTCCAGGAATGGTCAGCGCCTTTTTGATGGGTATGGCCTGGTGTATCTCTGAAAGTCTTGGACAAGGGGGCGGAGGATTAATCACCAAATTTTTTGACGATAAAGCTCCTGTCTATGCGCTTGGAATAATGGGAGTTTTTTATCTCGTGGGCCTAATCTCCACGATTATGCTTCCAAATACTAAAAAAGAAATTGAAATTGCCATTGTCAGCTTATGAATTTTTTCGCCATTTTGACACTACTGATCTGTTCCTTATCACACATTTTTGCAGATGAAACTTCAAAGCAAGGACATCTACACCTAACTGAGCCAATCGTAAGCGCCCTTAAGGAAAATCAACCTTACTGGCATATAAAAACGATCGAATCCTACTCAAATGGTACCCCAAAAGTCATTTTATTTTACGAATTCTCAAAAGATAGAGTTATTGAGATTCCCGTCAAAGAAATATCCTTTAATAAAAATGGACAGCCTGAAAGCGAAACTGACCTCATTTTCCATAACGGCAGCCCCATCTATCATGGACCCAGTGTATTATTTAATGAACTAGGTTCCATAAAGACTATTGCCTTTTATAATGAAGGCAAACTCCACGGCCCTGTTAAAGGCTATTTTCCTACAGGTTTGATTGAAAGTGTCTACTACGTCAATAACAACATCAAACAAGGTCCTTTCGAAATTCGCTATTCGAATGGAGAACTAGCCGAAAAGGGATTTTATGAAAATGATTTGCTGGAAGGTGATTATGAAACTTTTTACCCTAATAGAACGCGATCAAGCCTGGCCCATTACCATAGAGGGGTACGAGAAAGCCAAGCCCAAGAATGGTACGAGGATGGAACTATTAAATCGGATCTGTATTACAGTTTTGGCCTTCTTCAAAACGAAAAGATACATCCAGCCCTAACTCTTTATTATACCAACCGCCTTACACAAGAATTGCAAGAATTTTTGATTGGTCAACCTCATGGACAACATACTAAATACCATTCTAATGGCATAGAAAGCTACAACGTCTCTTATATCAATGGTCTTAAAGATGGCAAGGAAAAATTCTTTGATGAAAATGGTCAACTCATCGGTGAGGGTACTTTTGTTAAGGGAAATCCTGTTGGAAAACACTTTTTAAACCATTCGAATGGCAAAATAGCTAAATTAGCTCTCTATGATCAAATGGGCAATTTACAAGAACCAATCGTAGAATTTGATGAAAACGGCAATAAACAGCTTCAATATACGCTTGTAGATGGCCACTATCATGGTTCTTTTAAAGAGTGGTACCCTACGGGGCAACTGATGCGCGATTATAATTATACCAATGGACAATTTGAGGGAAAACAGGAAGAATTTTATTCCAATGGCAAAATCAAGTTAAGAATTGTACATATTAATCATCAAAAACATGGTCCTTTCGAAGAATGGTTCGACGATGGAAACAAAGCCTTTTCTGAATGGTATCAAAATGGCATAAAAGAAGGGCCAAGTAAAAAATGGTATCGTACTGGTCAACCCAAGCTTGATGCTAACTACTTAAAAGGTGAACTTGAGGGGGCTTATAAGGAATGGTTTCCAAATGGTCAGATCAAAATAAGCTTGCACTATTTAAATGGTCAACATCATGGTTGGTCCCGACGTTGGAATGAATCCGGTCATCTTCTATTCGAAGCCCAATATGATCAAGATGTGCCCCAAGGGAAGGTTCAAGAATGGTATGAACAAGAACTAACAAATCCCACTCCAAAAATTAAACGTGTCACTCATTACGAAGATGGAAAACTGCATGGGTTAGAAGAAACCTTTTGGCCTAATGGTCAAATCGCTAGCCGAGTTTATTATAAAAATGGAAATATGGATGGCCTCTTCACTCGCTGGTATGAAAATGGGTCTCTTCACCAGGAATATACTTATCATAATGGTCTGCGCCATGGCTCTGCTAAAGAATTTTATCCCAGAGAGGATGGCATTCAAGAACAAATACACTCTCGTCTCCTAAACTATGACGAAGGAACACTTCATGGCGAACAAAAAAGCTTCTATCGAAATGGCCAGAAAGAGTCTATTCTAGTCTATGATCATGGAATTCTCAATGGATTAAAAGCCTTATGGAATATGGAAGGGCTCCTTATGGAGGAAGCGCACTATCACCATGGTAATTTGGAGGGAATTTATCAAAGTCACAAACCTAATGGCATGACTGTCCTTTTTCACTACAAGAATAATCGTCTAGAAGGTCTACACCAAGTTTTTTATCCCACTAAAGATTCTTCCAAAAAAATAAAAGCTCTGGAAGCTACTTACAAAGATGGTCTTCTAGAAGGTGAGCTTTCTGAATACAATGAAACCGGTAACAAAATTAGCAGTACCATCTATCACCAGGGGCTGCGAGAAGAAATGAGTACTTTATACTATAATGATGGTAAAACCCAGCGCACAATATCTTATAAAAGAAATCTACTCGATGGTCCTGTTATTGAATACTTTCCCAATGGAAAAATCCGTCACAAAGAAAACTATTTTCAAGATAAAAAAGAGGGGGAAGAAATTTCTTATCATGAAAATGGCAAAATCGCTTCACGAGGGAACTACAAACAGGGAAAGAAAAATGGACTTTTTCAGCAATGGAACAGCGAAGGGATTCTTACGTTCGAAGCGGAATACAAAAGTGATTTAAGACATGGCAAATTTAACAAATATGATCATCAAGGAAATCCACGCGTTTTACAGACTTATCAAGAGGATAAGCTCATGGATAAAAAGAGGTCTATTCTCAACAACAAGAATGGGTAAAAGTAATGAAATGTTGGAATTGTGGAATCGAGCTTGATATCGAGTGCAAAATCCCTTTTCGTGCTACCTGTGACAAGTGCAGCTTTTATCTGCATTGCTGCAAAAACTGCCAAAATTACAAACCAGGCCTTCCCAATGACTGTGCGATACCTGGCACAGAATATATCGCCGATCGCGCAGCCAATAATTTCTGTGAAGATTTTGAACCGCTTGGAGAGGGTCCTACAGCAAAAGTAGACCCTAAAGACGCCGAGCGTCGTCTGTTTGGTGATACAACCCCGTCAAAAAATGACATCCCCAAAAAGCGTTTTGATTCCCTTTTCAAAGATGAGTAATACACCGAACGAACAAATATTAAACACGGAGAGCAAGCAAAGAGAACAAGCAAGAAAAAAAGAAAAAAACAGGATAGACAGGATCGCCTTCGGCGTCAGGATAAAAAAAGATGAAGGTTTTTTATTTTGATTTTGCTAAACTGCACACTCTAGTCTTCGGCGATAGGATAGTTTAAATACTTAAATCATTTATTCTAAAAATTAATTATTATTTTATCCTGCCGGCGTAGCCGATCCTGTCTATCCTGTTCTATTTTATTTAAAATCAATATTGTTATGATATGTAGCCTGATGTGTATGCCTGCTCGTCCCGTTCTTTCTTGTGTCAAAACTGCGTTTTTTACATCCATATCGAACCTTTATTTTGTTCCTCCTCCCAATTTTTTAAGTTCAGGCTTATTACATTAGGCAATTGCTTTAAAGTATCTCTTAGATCTTGAAACGATTGGGCATCTGCATATGAGTCGATAGATATGATTTGAAAATGTTTCATTTGTAAAAAGAAGGGGATACTTTTTTTTGTAAAATTGCCTCCTTCAATGCTGACTTGCTGTAGACTAACCATTTTGGAGAGCAGTTCAATATGCTCATCATTAACGTGGCCTTCCAAATGAAGTTTTTCTAGTTTTTGGAGTCGTGGTAAGAAGTTTAGGCTATATTCAATCAAGGCACGCCCTCCTATGGATAATTCCGTTAAGAAAAGATCTCCTATACCCTCAAAATCACTTTCTACAAGCAATGGATTTAACCTTAGTTTTTTTAAATTTGCAAATTTCTTTAAAATCCCGCCATATTGAGTACTCTGATCATTAATAGAGTTCCTAAGATCTAATTCCTGAAGATTAAGCTTTGTGATACTTTCCAAAAACTTACTCTTTATTCCACTGCAACTTGACATATCAAGCTTTAATAAAGATTGAATTGCAGCAATGACCTCTGCAGTATCATCATCTCCCTCGATCTTCATAGCATCGTTGCTGGTTCCTATATTTACTGAAAATTGTTCATTATTAACGCATCGAACGAAAGAGGAGGAATCTACTTTAAGACGTTTATTAGGTTGATTAAACGAAATCCTTTCAGAAAGCTCTACAAGCCTTTGGCTGAGAATCTGATCCTGCTTATTCTGCCTTTTCTAAGACAATGGGTAGATATTTTGAATAACAAATGAAATCTTTATCTAACGTAAAGATTGATAAACTAAAGAATTCAGCTGCTGCGCATATTAAGAAATCAATATGCGATCCCTGCACTCCTTTTCTTCGACATTGATTATACATTTTGGCTGCTCTAACATAAATCGCTGTTTCTATCTTTAAAACGATAAATGCTTCCAAAATCACTTTCAATCGCATGAATTCTAATTCATTACTAATCCCAGAAAGAATTTCTTGACGAATTGGACCTATGATGCAAACAGTATGTTGTTCAATTAATTGAGTTAGTTTCAACTCAACTTTATGCTTTTCAGAATTTATTTTATTCTTCCGTAAAGCCATCGACCAGGCTGATGTATCCACAAGTACGCTCATCTTTTTTTACGGCCTTTTTTGTAATCATAATCTGCATCATATGAGATCGAGTTGAAAAGACTAATCATTTGTAATTGCTTATGTCGATTAAGATATTCACTTAAAGCAGCATTGATGGCATCTTTTTTATACTTAAAACCTCCTATTTTCTGAACCTCTTCTAAAAGATGGTGATCAAAGTTGAGATTGCTAGGCATTTCTTGCTCCTCTTTTACACATAATTTTACACATTTAAATGTGTAAAATCAAATAGAATCAGTATTATTATCTTATATAATTGACAATTAATTATTTAAATAATAAAATAAAGGCTGTTTTGCTAAATGTTTGCCGTATCAACTTTTTTATTTTTATTTTGCTTTCTCTGTGATATCCTTTTAAAGATGGTTAGGGGAGAATTTAATGGCCACACAAGAAATTTTTATGGGTCAATCCGAATATAAATACGGATTCACCACTACAGTCGAAATGGATAGTCTCCCCAAAGGGTTAAACGAGGACATTATTCATGCGATTTCGGCAAAAAAAAATGAGCCGGATTTTCTCTTGGATTTTCGTCTAAAAGCCTATCGAAAATGGCTCGAAAGTTCAGAACCTACCTGGCCTAACGTCCAGTATCCTCCCATTGATTTCCAAAATATTTGTTACTACTCAGCCCCCAAAAACAAACCTTCCTATAATAGCCTAGATGAAGTAGATCCCGAAATTTTCAAAACTTTTGAAAAACTGGGTATCCCTCTAGATGAACAAAAACGTCTTACCAATGTAGCCGTTGATTTAGTTTTTGACTCCGTTTCTATTGGAACCACTTTTAAGAAAAAATTAGAGGACGCAGGTGTCGTTCTGTGCTCCATTTCTGAAGCTATTAATCGCTATCCGGATCTGGTTAAAAAATATCTGGGTAGTATTGTACCCATCGGTGATAACTTTTATGCCACATTAAACTCCGCTGTCTTTACTGATGGTTCTTTTGTTTATGTACCAAAGGGAGTGCAGTGCCCCATGGAGCTTTCGACCTATTTCCGTATTAATGATAAGGAGACTGGTCAATTTGAACGCACTCTTATCATTGCAGAAGAGGGCTCTTCGGTCAGCTATCTGGAGGGTTGCACAGCCCCTGCCTATGACAATAACCAGCTTCACGCTGCTGTCGTAGAACTGATCGCTCTTGACAATGCTTCAATCAAATATTCAACTGTTCAAAATTGGTATTCGGGAAACCCAAAAACAGGTGAGGGTGGAATCTACAATTTCGTGACCAAAAGAGGAAAATGTGCTGGAATTAATTCCAAAATCTCTTGGACTCAAGTGGAAGTGGGAGCAGCGATTACCTGGAAATATCCGAGCTGCATTCTTCAAGGAGACAATTCTGTTGGAGAATTTTATTCGGTTGCATTAACGAATCACCATATGCAAGCTGATACGGGCACTAAAATGATTCATCTGGGAAAAAATACCCGCTCAACTATCGTTTCTAAAGGAATTGCTGCAGATACCTCTCATAATAGTTATCGGGGATTAGTAAAAATTGTTCCCCGAGCAGAAGGTGCTCGTAATTATACTCAATGCGATTCCATGCTTGTCGGTGCTAAATGTTCAGCCAATACTTTTCCCTACATTGAAGTGGGCAATCACTCTAGCCAAGTGGAGCATGAAGCCTCTACTTCAAAAATGAATGAAGAGCAACTTTTTTATATGCGCAGCCGTGGCCTTTCTCAAGAAGATGCCGTCAACATGATCGTTAATGGCTTTTGTAAGGATGTCATTAAAGAATTGCCTCTGGAGTTTGCTATGGAGGCTCAAAAGCTATTAACTTTAAAACTTGAAAATTCTGTGGGATAATCTATGAGTCAACCAATATCTCCTCTTATAGAAATAAAAAATGTGTCCGCTACAGTGGACAACAAACCTATTTTAAAAGGAGTCAATCTCCAGGTTCATCAAGGGGAAATTCATGCCATTATGGGCCCGAATGGAGCAGGCAAATCTACACTTGCTAAAATCCTAGCGGGACATCCTGCTTATGAAGTGACTTCAGGAGAAATTCTCTATAAAAACCAAAATATCATTGAAATGCAGCCTGAAGAAAGAGCACATGCGGGGATTTTTATGAGTTTTCAATACCCCATAGAAATCTCAGGAGTAAGCAATCTTCAGTTTCTGCATGCCTCTGTCAACTCTACTTTAAAAGCTAAAGGTTCTCCTGAGATTCCACTCGCCGATTTTGAAACATCCCTCGACGAAATTATGAAACGGATGGAAATTAAACCTGAATTTAAGGAACGCAGTCTCAATGAGGGTTTTTCCGGTGGAGAAAAAAAGCGTAATGAAATCTTACAAATGGCTGTTCTAAAGCCTGAGTTAGCGATTTTGGATGAAACCGATTCGGGTTTAGATATCGATGCGATGCGCATTGTAGCTCGAGGCGTTAATCGTCTAATGAACCCTCATATGGGTCTCATTTTGATCACTCACTATCAGAGACTGCTCGATTATATAAAACCCAATTTTGTGCATGTGATGCTCGATGGAAAAATCGTTCAATCCGGCGGTCCTGAATTAGCCCTTGAACTAGAAAATAAGGGTTATGACTGGCTCATCAAATCACCCCAAGATGAGGTTTTGGGATGATCACTGAAAATGCCATTGACGCATTTCAAAAAATGCTGGAGAAGCTCTATGAGCAAAATGCACAAAGCGATTCTTTGCAAAAAGCCAAAGAAAAAGCCTGGCAACGTTTTCTAGAGATCGGTTTGCCTACACGCAAGTCTGAAGCTTTTCAATATATACGCACATCTTCGCTTTACAATCGATCTTTCGAGTTTTCCTTTTCTCCGAATATAGATTCCCATATTCTAACACCCTTTATTCTGCCCGAATGTGCTGCATCTGTTGTTGTTTTAGTGAATGGACAGTACCGGCCAGATCTCTCACGTCTTTCAGCACTCCCTAAACGGCTTATCATTTTACCGCTACACGAAGCTTATCGAACCTATGGAAATTATCTTAATAATCAGTGGAGCAAACTGTTAAAAGAAGAAACCGATCCTTTTTCTCTACTTAACGCAGCTCTCTATCAACAGGGAATGTTCCTATATGCTCCTCCCAAAACGATTCTTGATACTCCTATTCAAATACTGCAAGTCATAGCTGCAGAGGATATTCCGCTTCTTATGCTGCCCCGAGTCCATGGCTATATTGGCTCTCAGTCTCAATTAGATCTCATATCTACCCATACATATCTAACTTATAAAGAATCCTTAGTGAGCTTGTCTATCGATTTGGCTATTGATGAAGATTCTCATGTACGCTTCATTCAAAGGCCTTTTAATCAATTGAAACAGTCTTGGTATTTTGATGCTCTTCGAACCAGTTTAAAACGTAACAGTACTTTTAAAACGGTTCTAGCAACCGAAGGATCTTCTTCGCAGCGTTATGACTATCGCGTATCTCTTTTAGGTGAAAACGCTGAGGCAAATCTAAATGGCATCTGGATGCTCTCCAACAATAATGAAGCGCATGCCCATGTGTTAATTGATCATCAAGCTCCCCATTGCCGATCCATGCAGTTATTTAAAGGGGTCTTAAATGATGCCAGCCATTCTAGCTTTGAGGGCAAAATCTTAGTGCAGCAACAGGCACAAAAAACGGAAGCCTTTCAGCTCAATAATAATCTTCTTTTGAGTGATAAAGCTAGAGCAGAAAGCAAGCCCAATCTGGAAATTTTTGCTGATGATGTTAAGGCTTCACACGGAGCTACGGTGGGACAACTTGATAAGGAGCAGCTTTTCTATCTCAAAACAAGGGGCTATTCAGAAAAAGCAGCCCAAAATTTACTTGTTTATGGCTACTGTAAGGAAGTTTTTGATTTAATTCCTAATCCTTCTATCATGAATGACATTCATAACCATGCTAAGAGGTACCTTACTAAGGACATATAGAATGGCAAAGCATTCCCTCGATGTACACAAAATTCGACAAGACTTTCCTATGCTATCTAAAACGATGCATGGCAAACCTTTAATCTATTTCGATTCTTCAGCTACTGCACAAAAGCCCCAATGTGTCATTGATGAGATTCAAGATTTTTATCAAAACCATTATAGCACTGTTCATCGCACTGTTTATGAACTTGCTGTCTATGCCACCCAACGCTATCAGGAAATTCGTCAGAAAGTACAAAAACTGATTAATGCCAAAAAGGTTGAAGAAATCATTTTCACAAGAGGCACAACCGATTCAATCAATATGGCGGCTTATTCATTCGGGAAAGCGTTCATTAAACCAGGCGATGAAGTTCTTATTTCTGAAATCGAACATCATGCCAATATCGTCCCCTGGCAGATGATGTGTGAAGACCGCGGTTCCATTCTTAAAGTTGCTCCTGTTGATGATCGCGGAGACCTCAATTTGAATGAATTTAGGAACATGCTCAGTCCCAAAACAAGATTAGTGGCCATTACGCATGTCTCAAACTCGTTGGGAACGGTTAATCCTATCAAGGAAATTGTAAAAATAGCGCATCAAGCAGGCGCCAAAGTTCTCGTGGATGGAGCACAGGCTATTCAGCATATGAAGGTAGATGTTCAAGAACTGGATGCAGATTTTTATGCTTTTTCAGGACACAAATTCTATGGTCCAACCGGTATAGGTATTCTCTACGGCAAGGAAGAACTCCTCAACATCATGCCTCCCTACCAAGGTGGAGGAGATATGATTGAAAAAGTATATTTTGATAAAACCTCCTATAACGCTCTTCCTTTAAAATTTGAAGCAGGAACCCCCCTTATTTCTGAAGTCATGGGTCTTGGCGCTGCTATTGATTATATCAATGAAATAGGCATTGCTGAAATTCAGACCTATGAACAAGAATTGTTAACCTATGCAACCGAAAAAATGCAAAGCATTCAAGGCCTTCAAATCATCGGACAACCTAAGGAAAAAGCAGCTATCATCAGCTTTGTTGTGAATGGAGTCCATCCTCTCGATATTGGAACCATGCTCGATCTAAAAGGAGTTGCCATTCGTACAGGTCACCATTGCACCCAGCCGGCAATGCGTCGCTTTTGTGTTCCGGCAATGGCAAGAGCCTCCTTTGCTTTTTATAACACTAAAGAAGAAATTGACCAGTTCATTATCTATCTAAAAGAAGTTATCAAACTCCTATGCGTATCTCCTTAAATGAGGCTACTCAGTTTTTAAAGACCGGTCAAGTGATTGGTGTTCCAACCGAGACTGTTTATGGCTTAGCTGCGAGTCTCAACCAACCTCAGGCAATCCAAGAAATCTATACTTTAAAGGGTCGCCCCTCAAATAATCCTCTGATTATCCATGTGTCTCATTGCAGTGAGATTTCTTTCTATGCCGAAAGTCATTCGGATCTTGAAATTTTCAATCGAGATTTTTGGCCGGGACCGCTGACCGTAGTATTGCCCGTAAAAGGTCACCTTATTCCCTCAGTTGCCCGTGCTGACCTACCTACAGCAGCTTTTCGCATTCCTCAACATCCCATGGCATTAGAACTTTTAAAAATGACCGGACCTTTAGTTATGCCCTCAGCCAATCTTTCAGGTCGACCCTCTTCAACCCATCCGGAACATGTCGAAAATGACTTTGGTGCACATTTCCCTATCTTAGATGGAGGGGTCTGTAATCAAGGACTCGAATCTACGATCCTTATTCACAATGAGGGTAGATGGGAAATCATTCGCCAAGGAGCTTTACCGGCAGAGAGTTTTGTATCCGCTCTCGGCTATAGGCCAAAGATCGGAGATAAAATTCACAAGGGTACCCCTCAATGTCCTGGTCAAATGTATCGCCATTATGCACCCAAAGCCAAGCTCAAACTTATAGAATCAATGGAAGGAGTTGAAGAAGGTGTCATTATTGGTTTTAGCGGTAGAACCTATTCGCCAAAGTGCCATGTATTAGCATTAGGCCCCTTATCCAATCCCGATTTAGTAGTCTCTAATCTTTATGCTATTCTTAGGCAGCTTGATCTGGAAAACCATTCTGAAGCTTACGTAGATTTTAAATTTCCCAAAATAGGGATTCTCGCTACACTGGCCGAGCGCTTAGCCAAAGCCGCCAGCGAAAATTAATGGATTTAGTAGTAATTGATAAATATATATGTATATATGTATAATGATCCTTATAAAGGAGAATGATATGAAAACTAAACCAGTAACCTACACCATTCCAAAAAATTTAGATGATGCTTTACACAGTAAAATTGGTCGAGGCAGAATAAGTAAATTTGTAACTCAGGCTCTTTGGGACGCTTTAAAAAAAGAAGAGGAAGCTTTACTACAAGAATTTTTGGAAGCAGATAAAGACCCTGGGAATATTGATGTAAAAAAAAGTTTTTCCGAAATTGAGGGCGAGGATTTTATAGGAATGGAGGATTTTGACTTTAGAGAAAATGAATCTAAATGAAAAATGATTATCCAAAAAAGGGAGAAATTTATTGGGTTCGATTAGATCCTACCGATGGAGAAGAAATTAATGAAACAAGACCTTGTTTAGTCATTTCTAGTGATATCGCTAACCGTTCTGAATTAATTGTGGTAGCTCCTATTACTAGCAATACAAAAAAGGTTTTTTCCATGATAGAAGTGAAAATTCATTTAAATGGGCAGGATGGTAAAATTATTCCTAGGCAAATGAGGTCAATAGACAGATTCAAAAGACTAGGGAAAAAGATTGGGCAAGTTTCCTTTGAAGAAATGAAGAAAGTAGAAGAAGCTCTAAAAATCATTCTTGATTTATAAACACTATTACAGAGACTAATTAAATCTTAGTTACATAAAAATTCTATATCTTTCTTTGGAGTGCGGTAACTTGTTATTCACAAGTCACCGCACTCCAAAATTAAATCTTCTACTCTCCATACTCCTGTTTCGCCAGTTTTTGCCAATAAGCTTCCATAACCTCTTCGACAGCATGCAACAAAAAAGGATTTGCAGGCGGAAGAGATTTAATCACTGCCTGCGCCCATAAAAAATAATTGGATATTCTCTCTAAATCCCAAGCAGGCGGAGGATTTTCCAACAGATCAGATAAATTAGACAGTTTGTCAGCTAATACAATATGAGCAGCCTCTTGGCTCTTGCTTGCTGCATTTTCAATTTGCAAACGTTTGCGTTCTTCTTTTGGCAAATGTTTGTCATCCGTTAACTCCTCTACAAGTCTTTGCACACGATAGCCAAAATGCTGTTGCAAATCATCCAAAGAGGTTTCTGTATCTTCAATCGTATCGTGAAGCAAAGCTGCCATCAGAATATCTGTATCCGTAACCTTACCGGTGACTAGTAAATATTGAGCCACAAGTAAGGGATGTATAATATAAGGAGTTTTTTCTTTATTACGTCGTATTTGCTTTCGGTGGCGTTCTGCCGCAAATTCAACAGCATGGAAAATGCGATGAATTTCTTCTTCGCTCAATGCAAGTCTTTCTTGATGCATTCTCAATAGGTCAGAAACAAAGTTATCAAAAGCATTTGCAACGGATAAATCCTCAAGTGAGTCTCTCATCAACGATTCTCGTGTTTTTGAATAAAAAGTTCTCATGCGAAACATCATTGAAGCGGCACCTCAATAGCATTGAATCCACTGACACTGCCTTTAGCCGTTCTAAGCATATTGAGTACCTCATTAATCCAAGCATAACCTTGCTTAGCCATTTCTTCATTAATCAAGTTCCAGCCAACAAAAATGACTAACAGGGCTAATAAGGATTTTAGTGGCATACCCAGAAAGGTGATTTGCACTTGCGGAGCAAGACGATTGGCGATGCCTAAAAAGAAGTCAGTCATCATAATCATAATTAAAGCAGGGGCGGCAAGCCGAATACTTATCACCATGACTTTATTTAATAGGGCTATTTGATTTGCCCAAAATACAGAAGACCGATCAAAAAATTTCGCATTAACAATCTGATCAGGAGGAATCACTTCATAAGAAGTCAGAATGGCTTCAATAAATAAAAAGGGTCCGTCAATCATAAAGAAAATCCAAATCATGACGAAGTTAAACATCGTTCCTAAGGGCGAAGACTGATTTTGGATGGTGGGATCATTGACCATTAAGCTTGCACCACCGCGCTGGTGGTCTACAATAATGCCTGCACTTTGGACAATGATAAAGGGCATACTAATCAAAAACCCGATAATCGAACCAATAAATAATTCCTTAAACATGAGAAATACTAATCGTAGGTTAAAGTCAATTTTATGGGTGACTAGTAAGAGTTGGGGTAAAAAAATAAAAAAAAGACCGACGCCCAAAGCTACCTTAGCAGGCTGTGGCATTACTTTTGCGCCAAAAAAGGGGGATTGCAAAAGAATCGGCAAAAAACGTGCAAGAAAAAGAAAAAAAAGTGCCAAAAAAGAAAGAAAGCCTCCCTCAACATTGAGGGCACTATTCATAAACAATAAGGTAAAATTATCAGGCGTTTCTGCCATCTAAGGATCACCCCTTAATTTTATTGAGATGCTAGGCTCCATTCAGCAAAATGAGTAAATATATCTCCCGCAAATTCCATGATTTGTGCCCCTAACCAGCCTCCTAAAATCATTAAAGTCAAGGTTACGGCAACCAGCTTAATTGTAAAAGAGAGTGTCTGTTCCTGAATCTGTGTGGCTGCCTGAAAAATGGCTACAATTACGCCAAAAAACATACTTACCAGAATGGGAGGGGCAGATAATATCAAGATAAGCAAGAGAGCTTGATAGGAGAGCTGCACAACTTGTGTTTGAAACATAAAATGATCCTTATCGGAAAGTATTTACTAATCCTTCAATTAATAATGTCCATCCATCTAACATCACCAACAGAAACAATTTCAAAGGCATTGAGATAGTTACAGGTGAAAGCATCATCATACCCATCGCTAAAAGAATATTGGAAACGACTAGATCAATAACAAAGAAGGGAATATAAATGAGCACTCCTATTTCAAAAGCATCCTTGAGCTGGCTGGTAATAAAAGCAGGAACAACAATCATAAAATCATCTGGCTTTAAATTAGGACGGTAATCCTCAGGCAAAATACGATAGGCAATGCGATAAAATAAAGCTTGGTGCTTGACCGAGGAATTTCTTTTCAAAAAATCACGTAAGGGTTCTTTTGCAACATCTGCTAGGGCCAAAATATAAGCGGAAGAACCGGCAGTCATAATCGATTCGGGTGCAGCAACTTTATTTACGACTGTCATAGAAGCATCATACATTTTTAAACCCGTTGGATACATGACAAATAGGCTGAGCATAAAGGCTACACCGTTTATCACCTGGTTGGGAGGAGATTGTTGAACTCCCAAGGCACTGCGCAGAAGAGACAAAACCACCACAATTTTCATAAAGGATGATAGAATCATCACAGCAAATGGAAGCAATGCAAGTAAAGAAAGTACCGCCGCCTGCGTAATGAGAGTAGGTCTTCTAAAGTTCTCGAATTGTGCTTCCAGAGCTAGTTCTGAGGGTGTTTGTTGAGGCTTTGGGGGTTCTTTGGCTCCAGGGACTATCGAGGTTGTACTGCGCGGGGCAGTTTGCGCCCAGCATTCGGGGGAAAAAAGACATAATACTGTTAAAATAAGAACCCAGGAGAGACAATTAAGAGAAAAGAGGCGTTTAAAAAATGCTTTTGCTTTATCCATGCCCTGCCTTATCTTGAAGTTTCATCATTTTGTCGAATGCATTCTCTAAAATGCGCCATTGATTTTCCAGCTGGGCATTGATAATCCCCCCCTCTGTTTCGATGATACACCCTCCCGGTTCTACATCGGATCTTTCCCGAATGACTAGGATTTCCAAATTTTCGAATATATCTTTAATCTTATTGCGATTTTTCTCTAATGCTTCTAGCTCTTTTTTATTTACATAGATAGTAATTCTTTTGTGAGTCACTACAGCTTTTAAGCTATTACTGACAATATCAACGATAGCATTTTCGGATAATTCTAATTCTCTTCCAAGGATTTTTTTAGCTGCTTTAAGAGCTACAGGCAAGGCAGCTTTTTCGGTCTCTTTTCTAACCTTTACAATCTCTTCTTCCACTTTGACAATTTGTTCAATCCAATTTTTATAGCCTTCCTCAAATCCTTCTTTTTGCGCTTGTTCTTTCATTTTTTCTATCTCTTCGGCAACTTCCTGTTTATATTGAAGCGCATCAATTTTTACCTTTTCCAATATCTGATAAGCTTCTAAAGCTTGAGAAAATTCAGAAGCAGGAATAATGCGCGTTTCAGGTGCTAAATGAACGCTCTCTCCATGGATTAGGGAAAAAAATTTCTTTTTCACGTTCCGCTCTTTTGTTTTAGAAAATTCATAACATTTATCACCTGTTGCACAAGAGCTGATGTAATACTCTGACTTGATTCTGAAGTATAATACCTTTTTAATATAGCACTTCTGCCAACATCAAACCGACGTGATAAATGCCAAAGAAAATGAGGATTAGACCCAGTCAAAGCTTTTCCTAATCGATATAGTCCACGCTGATGCAAGAGCCGCAAAAGTTCCCCACAATCGCCACTCCATTTTTGCAGATCTAATTTAGGAGCAACTATTTTACTTGTTTGAAACATTCCCTGACGCATAAATTGCATTTTTTTAGGATCAAGACACATATACACATTTTTTAAACTTTTTTTGTCCACAATAGGCTTAACGGCATCAGCTAAGTCGTACACCCCTAAAAAATCAATGATCTCGATCATTTCTTTTGTAGATAAACTCAATAACATAGATAAATTTTCACTGGGTAGAAGACTTGGAGCAAGAATAGCAGGTTCTTGAATCTGTTCGTATAGCTTTTTTACCAAAAAAGCTTTTACCGGCGGCGACAAAGATGTTGATGCACGGCCGATTTTTAAATATTTTTTTAATCCTGCTCCTAGCGGGTTAGGCAAAGCTGATAAGAGCATTGCTTGGGTATTTGGTGCCAGTTTTCGAACGTAAGGAGCCACCCAAGAATAATGAATGTTTTTGAGAAACTCCTGAGGGTCAACAAAAATAGGGTCAATATCTGATGTAATGATATCCTGAGTAAGAATTTCTCTAGCTTCCTCTTGAGGCAGCACATTCAGAAATTCTTTTATAGCTTTTGGATGAAAACGATTTAATAAAATGCGCATGATTATTAGACTTTTAGCCTGCATAAGCTACCTCAAGTCTCATCGATATCTTTGTCAATCAACCCTTTTTCTTCTGGAGGTTTTGCCTTTTCTTCTTCCTTTTCCTTATGTTCCTCTTCGGCTTCGGGTTTACCACCTTTTAACGGTTGGAGATGGAATAGCTCTTTTACCCCCCCATGCGCACGCAAAAGTGGGTAAATCTTCCATGTCAACCAAATTAAGGCTAACGCCATGACTAAAATAAGAAAAGAAAAAGAGAAAAAAACCACACGAAAACGTGTCACTGAATCTTTAGCTAATACAATAGTCCAAATCTGAACGTAGGATTTTTCTTCATTTTCGCTAGGAGTTGTCGGTGCAGTGTACTCACTCCCTCTTGCTCTATCACCGATGACTGTAACATCATTGTAATCTAAACCTGTAATACTGGAAGCCACTAGACGTTTAATTTTAGTGACCAAATGGCTATTAGGGTCATCAAGAACACCATTATGTTTGACATAAACAGAGGCTGTAATTTTCCCTTTAGTTTTACCGGGATTCAAAGGATCTTCTTCGGGGAAAGAAATTTGCACTTCAGCATCCAAAACTCCATCAATCTTACGAATGACGCTTGCAATTTGCTCTGCTAAACCAGCTTCATAACGAATCTTATCTTGCCTTTCAGAAGGCACCAAACCCACATTTGAGAATATAGTAAGAAGGTTTTGACCACGCTTTCTTGGTAAACCGGCCTGATTCAATAAAGCCATTGCTTCTGTAGCATCTTTTTCACTAACAGAAATATCCCATAACAAAACTTTGCTGCCGCCACCCCCTCCACCGCCTGTTGGCGATAGAACTTTATTTGCACCAATGTTTTTACTAGCAAGAAATACAAGAATCTCATTAGCTTCTCTTTCATCCAAGCCATTAACAATAGTCTTTTGTGATTCGCAGCTCGTTAATAAAAACGAACTAAAAATGATAAGTAAACAAACTAATAATTTCGAAATCTTATTAAGCTCAAATAACTCAAGAAATTGCCCTTTTGGCGGAGATAACATCCCAGATTTGTGTGTTCTTCCGGTTGTCTCAAAGGCACATATTACAATCTGTTCACGTATAAACATTTTCTGACTCAATTTTGCTACTAAAGTTCATCTTATCATATTAGGATATTTTTTCTATACAATCTTTATAACCCGTCTTGCTACCTATAAAGGCAGTCATATTCGAAGTTATTTTCTCTCTAGAAGCTCGCACCAATGGCTCTGAAAATAAGGGGTCATATTTGAAAATATGGCCCCTTATTTTTGCGAGCTTCTAGAGGAAAAGAATTCGAATCTGACCCGTTCATAGGTAGCAAGTCGGGTTTATATATTTAGGTCCCCATGCTCATAGCTTTACAATATCTTAATGATTATGATAAAATAATCACTTTTCCTTCTCCAAAGGTTATATGGCGCTTACTAAGTACGAAGAAGGAAGTTTCAGCGAACTTCTTTCGATTGCCGTACCACTCATGATTACCTCTTTTTCCATGATGCTGATGCTTTTTGTAGATAGGCTTTTACTTGCTCATTATTCTACAGAAGCATTAAATGCGGCTGTAAATGCATCCATTTGCGGATGGACTGTTCTTTTTGGATGGATTGTTCTAGCAAGTATAACTGAAGTATTTGTAGCTCAATATCACGGTTCAAAACAATTTGACCGTATAGGAGAACCGGTTTGGCAAATGCTTTGGCTCTCCTTAGCATCTTTCCTCTTTTTTATACCTATGACTTTATGGGGAGGAAATTTAATTTTTGGCTCATTGCCGGAAAATGAGATGGAAAGAATCTATATTGGATGGATGTTATTATTTGGTCCTACGATTGCAGCCTATAGCGCTCTAAGCGGCTTTTTCGTGGGCCAAGGCAAAACTAAATTAGTTACCCTTTTAGCTATCTTTGCCAATATTCTAAATGGGTTTTTAGATATTTGCTTAATTTTTGGTATTGAGGGTTATATTTCTCCCATGGGCATTGAAGGTGCCGCAATAGCGACTAGTATAGGTTCTTTATTTCAAATGGCTGTGCTTTTATATTTCTTTTTAAAAAAAGAAAATAGAGAAAAGTATGGCACCAAAAACTATAAATTTAACAAAACCGCTTTTTGGCAATGTTTCAAGATCGGCTCACCTGGAGCTGTATTCGCTCTTGTTGAAATCATGGGGTGGGCAGTTTTCTTTAACATGATGACCCAAATAGGCCCCGACCATATTACGACTGCGGGAATCTGCCAAAGTCTGTTCCTTCTTCTTCTCTTTTTTGCAGAAGGTATCAGTAAAGCATCCACAGCAATTGCAGGAAACCTTATTGGAGCAAAAAGAACCTGGCTCATTTCCAATCTTCTTAAATCAGGTATACGCGCTCATTTCATTTTTCTTTGTTTATCTTTGTTGATTTTCACCCTATTCCGTCCCATTTTTATCAATCAATTTTTGCCAAACGCCACTCCGGAATATATTTCACAAATAGAGAATACTCTAACAAATTGTCTGTATGTGACATTATTATATCTTTTCTTTGAGGGTACTCGTTGGATGTTATCAGGCATCTTAACAGCTGCTGGTGATACAACTTTTCTGCTTCTGGCAGGGTCGTTAAGTGTCTGGATATTTTTGGTTGCACCTGTTTATTTTTTCGTCGTACAGCCAAAGGCCTCAGTGGAGCTGGCGATGTACTTTTGGGTTTTCTTCAGCATAGGCGCCATTGCTATCTATTATCTTAGATACTCGTCAGGACGCTGGAAAGATAGGTCTATTATCACCGAGAGAGCGCTTACCTAAAGGGTACAGCCCCCTACCCGTTGCCCGAAAATCCCCTGCCCGTGCCCGAAAAATTTACAGAAAGGCTGTGAAAAAGTTCGTCAATTCGTATAGCGTCCATTTTAATACAACGTTGAAATAATATTAATCGGGCAAAGGCACGGGCAGGGGATTTTCGGGAACCATCTTCACCTTTTACCTTTTTTCTTGTTCCCAGGTTTTAGCTACAGCTTGAATATCCTGATGTAAAATTTTCGCTGTAGAGGGCTCCTTGGCCAAATCTAGAAATGAGCGACGATCTTTCTCCTCCCGTAATCCTTCACATGCTAATATCAGATAGGTAGATAGAGGAATATCCTTGCGCACATCTGCATCCTTAAGCATATCCAAAGAGGCTTTAGAAACCTCTTCATCCTCTTTAAAGGCAATTAAGGCAATAGCAGCTTTTTCGTTATCTTCATTAAGCGGTCGTCCATGCACTACTTTCAACAAAAATTCTTTTGCGGGTTTACCAATAGATTTCAGAGCAGCTAGAGCAACATCTTCATCAAAAAAATCCCCTTGACCTATTGCCTCAAACAAGTAAATGATCGCTCTTTTATCCCCAATTAATCCTAAACATCGCGCTGCCAGGGTAGGTGCTAGACCATATCCCGGAAATAATTGATCATAAAACTCTTCAGACTTCAAAAGTTCTATTAAAGCGGGAACAATAGCTCCTTTTTCTGCAATAATGGCATCAATTTCGTTTTGCGGCACCTGCTCCTCGGACAAAATAAGATCGGCAATAAGTAGCATGTTTTTCGTTTGAGCTTTAGGATTCTCATATAAATGCCTCAACTTTTTGTAGGCATTTTTGGATTCAGCGACTTTTTCAGCCTGAACACCAGATAGAAGTAAAGGTGCTAAATCCGTTTTCATATCTTTTTCAATTCTAGCCAGAGCATGAATTCTTTCTAGGTCAAACTCCGGATTTACCCCTTTACCTTCATCAATATAGTACTCAAGCATAACATCGAATTTGCCGCCAAAATGAGCATCTCTATGCATAAGAATTTCACTATCATGGGCATCAGCTAAAGGAAGGCCTTCGACATTTTCATTTTCCGGAATATTCTTCATCCATTTTCTCCCTTGCAAGCCTTCTGCAAAATATCCTTAGCATTATAGCTTGAGCGTATAAAAGGCCCACAATACATATTTTTGATGCCGATTGAATATCCGTATTCCTCATATCGTTTAAACTGCTCGGGGACTACAAATGCTTTCACTAACAATTTATGGCGGTTTGGTTGTAAATAATGTCCAATCGTAACGATGTCACTGCCAACTTGCTGCAAGTCTCTCAGCGTCTCAAAAACCTCGGACTCAGTTTCTCCTAAACCTACCATGAGACCAGATTTAACTAAAAGCAAAGGATCTCCTTGCTTTTTGACGTAATTTAATACACTGAGGGTTCGATCATAAGTGGCTTTATGACGTACTCTTGGCGTTAAATTGCGCACAGTTTCAATATTATGATTAAAAATTTCTGGTTTAGCCCTCAAAATCAGATCTAAGGATGAAAAAATTCCTGCAAAATCCGAGGTTAGCACCTCAATGGTAGCTTCCGGAACTTGTTGCCTTATAGCTGCAATAACTTCGGCCAGATGGTGCGCTCCACCATCTGCAAGATCATCTCGAGCCACCATTGTGATGACAACATGCTTTAATCCTAGTTCTAGGACAGATTCTGCTACTCGCTGTGGTTCATCCGCTTCTAATGGTTTAGGAGTCTTGGAGAAATCGATATCGCAAAAACCACAAGAGCGCGTACATTCTTTACCCATCACTAAAAAAGTAGCTGTTTTCTTTGACCAGCATTCCAGCAAATTGGGGCATCTAGCTTCTTCGCAAACGGTATGCAATCGATTTTGATTGAGCACTCTTCCTGTTTTCCAAAGACCATTTCCTTTAGGCAGAGTTCGATGTAACCATGAAGGGAATCGGCCGGGGCCAACTGCTTTCTCCTCTTGAGGATGTTCGGGATTGGGAGGAAGAACATTGAGTCGTTTATTTTTGACTTTAGGCATTTCATCGATGTGTTCTTTCTGTGTCATCGAATTTCTTCTTTTAATTTTTATGCTTTTTTTGGTGGAAAATGCAAAGGGGTTTCAGCAGCTACAAAAGCTGCTTCAAGCCAAGCTTCAGCTATTGTTGGATGGGCATGGATAGTCTCAGTAATAGACTCAACAGTTAATTCATTAGCAACTGCAACAGCCATCTGAGCAATCAATGCCGATGCCTCATGGCCCATAACCTGAGCTCCCAATATTTGTCCTGTGCCTTTATCCACAATAATCTGAGCAAAACCTTCTGTTTGGTCAGTAGCCTGTGATTTACCCAACGCTTGAAAAGGAAAAGCACCTACAGTAACTTGATAGCCTTTTTGCTGAGCATCTTCTAGCGAAAGTCCAACGGTTCCTATTTCGGGCTTAGTAAAAATTACATTCGGCACAGCTTCATAACGCATATGTGCTTCTTGGCCCGTTGCATTACTCCCTGCAACCCACCCTTGATGGGTAGCTACATGGGCTAACCACCATTTGGATGCTATATCCCCTACGGCATAAATACCGGGAACATTCGTTTCCATTCGATCATTTACGGGTATCATCCCATTGTCGCTTATCAATACGCCGGCTTTATCCAAACCTATTGCTGTCGTATTCACCTGACGACCTACGGCCACTAAAGCCATATCCGCTTCGTATGTTTTACCACCCTCTACAATCGCTTTTATACCTGTCTGTGTTCTATCGATACCTTCAACTTTTATACCTGTTTCCATCACAATTCCCATCTTTTTGAATGCCTTGCCAAGTGCATCCGAAACACTTTTACTTTCCATAGGCAATATCTTTGGAAGCATTTCCAGAATAATGACTTGAACGCCAAAAGCAGCAAATAGAGAGGCAAATTCACAACCTATGACTCCTCCTCCAATAATGACAATCTTGCGAGGAAGTGTTTTCAAATCAAGAAGGGAGGTAGAATCATGAATTTTTTCATAGTCAAAAGGAAAGGATGGAATGCTACGGGGTTCTGATCCTGTTGCAATAATGACTTTATCGGCTTTAATAATTGAATTATTTTCGCCTGTAATTTTAATTTCTTTGGGTGACAAAAATTTGCCATAGCCTTTAAATACTTTGATTTTATTTGCAGCTATTAAGCCTTCCAAACTCTTGCGAATTTTCGTCACAACTTCATCTTTACGTTTCACCATTCGAGAATAGTCAAAGCTTACTTTTTCTATTGATATTCCAAATTCTTGGGCATCTTGAATGCGATCATACAGTTCTGCACAAGCGATGAGTGCTTTAGATGGAATACATCCTCTATTTAAGCAGGTGCCACCCATTTGCTTTGCTTCTATTAGAGCTACACTCTTGCCGTTTTGTGCTGCTCGAATAGCTGCGGGATACCCTCCTGGTCCTCCCCCAATTACAACAACATCAAAATGATTTTTTTCCTCTTTATCCATCTTTATTTCCTAGCGTTAATCCCAAATCAAAAATAGCAAAAAATGGGTAAAGGGTAAAGGACGAAGGTGACAATCCAAGATCAATAATAGCCTGCTTCTCGTAATTTTTCAATTCGCTTAATCATAGCACGAGATATTTTTTTACTTTCTTTTGAGTGAAGAGCTTCCTGAATATTCTTGAAGGAAGCTTCTTTTAGTATAGCCGCAAAAATTTGACCATCATTCATATAAATTAATTCCTTAAGAAGCTCCGGTTTTGCATGACTAGCAAAGCCGGTAAGATATTCTTTAATGTCGTTATCCAAATTAAAATATAGATCAGTTGCCTTATCAAATCTATCCTCTCTAACTAAAGCAAACAATTCTTGAAAAAGTTCATTGAGTTCGTCACACAGTTTTTTTGTAAAAGGAATATCCAAATTAGCCTCTAGAAATTTTTTGCAAATGGGATAATTTTTTTCTTTTAACCAATTGTATAAAATTTGATTCTCAGGTTTTTGAAGATCATCTAAAACCAACAATAGTTTCCATGGGTTAGCTTCAAAATGCTCGAAAAGAGGAATAAGATTATTTAAAACATTTACATTCTCATTGACATATTTGAGTACTATGGGCAATAACTTCTTCAATTTGTTAGAATCGTCAACGGCTTTAAGAATTAGGGAACACAGATAAATCCTTTCTTTACAGTTAACTTTCTGCATAGATTTTATTATTCCATCCACATGTTTATTTATGAAATCTCGTAGTTCCTTGGGATCCCACTTTCGGATAGAAACCAAAAAGTCCCATCTTTTTAGAATCCCAAAAAATTGCCAATTTTTTAGATTAGCAATGTGAGGAAGTACATAGGATTTTACTAAGATGAAGGGAAGGCTAAGAACTAGCTTGTTTCTTTTTGCTGGATCCATTTCACCAGCTATTCCAGGAGTCCATACTTTAGTCATGCATGTATGAAATAAATGAGATTTGGGTGCAATTTCTTCAAGCCAAACAATCAATTCACACAAGGCACTTGGTTTGTCCAAATAAACCTTTTCAAATAACGTAAAGAATACTTTTTCTTGTTCTTCAGTAAAGTTAAACACGAGGTTTTTATAAAATTCATGCATCTCTTTACTATAATAACTTACTGTTTCACAAAATAACAGCAAACTAATTTCGGGTTTGTAAGCTTTTATCGGCAATAGATACATCTGTTCTGGTGTTAATGCAAAAAAAATCTCCCTATTTTCATAATTAAAGTGAATATGATTAAATAAATAAGTCGTGGAAGAAATTAATACCTGTTTACTCTGTGCCTCAGGGATTTTGCTCAAAGCTTGAAAAAACTGAACCCAGTATTTTATAACATCAGGATTTAAATCTAGCAGATATTCCTTTTGTTTTCCAATTTCATTGTCTTTAAAACAATTCTTGAAAAACTCAATCAAGAATTCTTCATCTTTGAATCTAGGGTCATTCCAAAATTCTTTTAATTTTTCATCTTCACATAGCTCAGGTTCAACTTCGATTACTGGAACAGGCTCTTTTTTGTTATCTTTTCCTAACTCCTTCACCACTTCCAAAGATATTATGTTATTTATAGTCTGGATAAGCTTTTTTACTTCTTTTTTCTTACTTCCCCCATGTTTGGCTATGATTATTTCGAGATTCTGAATGGCATTTAGTAAGGACTGTTTCTCTGTAAAAGTGATTTTATTATCTTCTACCTTCCGTGATTCCTCTAAAAAATAACGAAAAACATCATTTAATTTAGCATTGCGTGGGATATGTGTAAAAGTTATCAGATGTATAAACCATCCAAAAAAATTACGAATGCAGGAAACTTTTTTAGGAACTAGGGATTGATCTGCATTAATAACAATGCTAAATTGTGAAGGATCAATTTTATTAAGGTGATCGATATTCTCTTGAAATTTTAATGAAAATGACATATGCGCCTCATTTTTAAATGTTAATTGAACAATCTTTTTCGTGGCTATCAATCTTCGTATTTGAGATTTTCCCAAACAGCTAACGAAATCTTAGTTAAGGGTAAAAATTTAATACCGAAATTTCCTTTATCACGCCAGCCAATGTAAAAATCACTTTTCCATTTTGGTCCATAGGCTAAACGTAAGGAAATTAAAGGCTTCCCCCCATGAAAACCCAAATAAAATGAGGTGTAACGTCCTCCAAAAACAGTATGAGCTTTGGAGTTGTATTTCATGAATAAAATTTGCTTTCGATTAATCTTTAAGATGGTCCATTCATCATTTTGACAGCCTCCACTCCCTATCACATAATAACAAAAATTATGGAGGGGATTTCGTAACATCCAGGCCAAGGCTTTGGGAATTCCAATCGGACTATTAGGATTAAACAGGGGCAAGTGGGCTTCCGAAAAAACGCCCGCATCATCGTTACCCAATAAGGCCCAAGCTAGCCAATGTCCCAAATCATACCAGCGAATTTGGTTACGATGTCTTGGAACAAATCGATAGAACCAATGATTGAGAGCTTCTTCCTGATAAGTTTCATATAAAATGATTTCTTCTTTAGTAGCAGAAGCCTCTGGCGGCACATAATAACAACATGCAGGATATTTATATGAAGCACAGCCCGATAATAAATGGATCGATAAAATTAGCTGGAGTGAGAAAATTTTCTTTCTGACAAAGTGGCTAATCAATTAAAATCCTCATGATTATTTCTTGCAAAAAAATATAAATATAATCATTAAATATTTTACAGGTTAATCAGGGATTATTATGAGCGCAATACCAAAAAAAAAGTTATGTTGGAACTGTGAGGGTCGGGTTGCTTTACCGGATGAAAATTGTCCTTTCTGCGGAGTCTACCTCAGTTCTTCCTCTCTTCTTAATCAACAAAGTGAAAGCACTACCCATATTCCACCTTATTCTCCAGGCACAGATCAATCTATCCCCTCTTCTCCCTATAACCTAAGCAAAGAGGACGAGCAAAATAGTGAAGAGGATAAAGAGGAGCTCCAAGAAAAAGCTCTTAATCCAGCTAATAATAGTAGTCTTTTATCTTTTGTACTACTACTTGCCGGTTCTGTTTTTTTAGTTTTTGGACTTATTTTATTTGTTTTTTCCCATCAAGGCACGCTCACGTTACAATGGAACACCTCATATTGGTTTGTTTACCTTGGGATAGCTGCCTTATTACTATTCATTGGATGGCGTTCGTTACAAAATTTAAAGCCTTAAAACCCAACTTGCGCCCCCACGAGGCTGTAAAAAATTAAGTGCCGATTCTTTATCACAGTTTTAGGTCCTGGCTAGAATGTAGGGGCAAGTTAGGTTTAAACTCCTACTTCCCGAAGTCCACAACATTTTTTGTACTTCTTACCACTACCACAAGGGCAGTTCTCATTGCGACCTGCTTTAGGTTCCGCTAGAACCGGTGTTGAATGAATGGGCTCTTCATCACTAATCTCTTGATTTGTATCAAGAGCCGGATTAGATTCCAAATCCGACATAAAAGAACGATTAGTCTCGAGTCTCAACTTGTTGAGAATTTGCTGAATAGCCGGATGGTCTTGAGTTAATATCTCAAAACGGAAGAGTGCTTGAGCAATCTCTATCCTTAATTGATTACTAAATTCATCGAAAAGAATAAAGGCTTCATGTTTGAACTCAGTCAGAGGATCTCGCTGACCAAAAGTGCGTAAGTTCACATCGGATCGTAAATGATCCATTCCTAAAAGATGTTCTTGCCAACGCTGATCCATCTTACGAATCATTAAATTACGAATTGCTTCGTTAGCAGGTCTAGGGGCAGGTCTTCCCTCTACATCTAGACGTGGAGGAACTTTAGCATCTTCACGCTCATACTTCTCTTTGAATGCCTTAATAATGAGCTCGGATGCTTTCTTTTCTAAATCTAATGTATCAGAATGATCATCATCGAAATATCCTTCAGGGAAACTGACCGGAAAATAGCTGATCAGCCATTGGCGATATCCCTCAGGATCCCATCCCCCTTCTTCCCCTCGACTCTTAAAATATTTTTCTACTCCCATCTGGCAAACAGATTCAAGAACCTCAATTGCTAACGGCTGCATATCATTTTCATGCAAAATATCATTACGAAATGAATAAATTTCCTTTCTTTGCTTATTCATCACATCATCATATTCCAACGTATGTTTACGAATGGTATAATTTCGCTGCTCAATACGCTTTTGGGCAGTCTCGATGGATTTGTTGAGCATCGATGCAGAAATGGGCTCTCCTTCAGGTGGGCGAAACTTTTGTAAAATACCCGTTAAGCGAGGTGAAGCAAATAAACGCAACAGGGAGTCTTCAAATGAGACATAGAATTTGGATGAGCCTGGATCCCCTAAACGTGCACAACGTCCGCGCAGCTGACGATCGATACGTCGGGACTGATGACGAACTGTCCCCATCACATATAAACCACCAATACCTGCTACACCATACTCTAACTTGATATCTGTTCCACGACCGGCCATATTTGTTGCAATAGTAATGGCCCCTTTCTTTCCGGCATGAGCAATAATCTCCGCTTCGCTGACATGATTCTTTGCATTCAATACTGTGTGCTCTAATTTGTTCTGCTTAAAGATACGCGATAATTTTTCTGAAACTTCAACAGATTCTGTGCCAATTAATATAGGGCGACCAGCATTATGGATTTCACGTACCTCTTTCAAGATGGCATTATATTTCTCCCGTTCTGTCATGTAGATTTCATCATGAAAGTCTTTTCGTACACATGGTTTATAGGTGGGTATTTCTATAACTTCCAGCTTATATATCTGCTTAAGTTCATTCGCTTCTGTGATCGCTGTACCGCTCATCCCTGCTAACTTTTCATACATACGGAAAAAATTTTGCAGGGTAATGGTGGCATAAGTTTGCGTTTCTTTTTGAATGGAAACAGACTCTTTAGCTTCGATAGCCTGATGCAATCCATCGGAAAAACGGCGTCCTGGCTGAGGACGACCGGTATTTTCATCAATAATAATAATTTTGTCTTCTTGAACAATATAGTCAACATCTTTTTCCATTAGAAGATGGGCGCGTAATAGCTGACGAAGATTATGAGCGCGTTCTTTGTGCTTGGCATCCTCCTCTTGAACCTGTAATTTTTTCTGAACTTTAGCCTCTTCATCAAGGGAGGTATCCTCATCGATCTTAAGGTATTCGTGACTAATATCGAGCATAACAAAATCATCGCCATGTTCACTACCTGCGACCTCTTTCCAAAGATTGATGCCTTTGTCTGTCAGTTCATATTCATTACCTTTTTCATCGATTAAAATATATAGATCGGACAAGGCTCTCTGTTTTTCTTCCTTGTTTTGATCTGAGTAGTAATAAAGATCCCATTTATCGATGGCAGCGCGAATATCTGGATCTTCTTTCATACGCTTTAAAATTTTATTATTGGGTGTACCCTTACTTACTAGCCACAACTTACGATAAGCTTCCTTCTCCTGCTCTTCTTCCTTTTTGTCACGTTTCTCTTTTTGCGGTCTATCTTCCCCAATGCCCAAACTATCTAAGGTCTTTTTTGCCTCTGTGGCTAAACGATTACATAAATCGCGTTGCCTGCGTACCATATCCGATACACCCTGCTTTAGCTCGTCATACATCTGACGACTTACAGAAACAGGCCCTGAAATGATAAGGGGAGTACGCGCTTCATCAATCAAAATAGAATCCACCTCGTCGATAATGGCATAATAAAAATCGCGCTGAACCTGCTCTTCCTTGCGGAAGGCCATGGAGTTATCCCGCAAATAGTCAAAGCCAAATTCAGAAGCTGTTCCATAAACCACATCGTTGAGATATAGTTGTTTGCGCATTTCCAAAGGACTATCATTTGTCAATGCCCCGGTTGTAAGACCCAACCAGCGCAAAATAGTCCCTACCCATTCACAGTCGCGCTGAGCCAGGTAGTCGTTAACAGTAACTAAATGGACGGACTTGCCAGACATCGCATTCAAATATAAAGGCATCACAGCAGTTAGTGTTTTACCTTCTCCTGTTTGCATTTCTGCAATCGACCCTTGATGCAGGGCTATGGCTCCTACAATCTGAACATCATAGGGTACCATGTCCCACTTTTGGTTATATCCGGAGACATGAATTTCCGTCCCGGCCAGACGTCTACAGGCATTCTTTACAACAGCAAATGCCTCAGGAAGCAGCTGCTCAAGCGTTTCACCTTTTTGATATCGATCACGAAATTCTTGGGTTTTTCCGCGAAGAGCTTCATCGCTTAACCCCTGAAACTTAGAATCCCATTCATTAACTTCTTGCGTTATCTTAAAATATTTACGTCTTAAACGATCCTGAGCGGAACCAAAAATCTTCTTTAAAAAACCTAACATGATGTCTCAACTTTCTTATGTTTTATATATCAATGATACTTGAAAATAGCTTTTTTTACAAGGAAGCAGAAAAAGGGTAAAGGGTGAAGGTGTATCTCTAACCCCTACCCGTGCCCTTGCCCGTGTCCCTGCCCGATTAATATTATTTTGAATCTTTATCAAGATGGACTTTTTACGAAAATTGCATATTCTTCTGGACTCTCCGTAGAAACTTTTCGGGCACGGGCACAGGCAAGGGCACGGGCAGGGGATTTTTGGTACGGGCAGGGGTTTAAAACCCTTTTCTTTCTCCCATGCTTTGTCCCATCAGACATTTGATCTCTAAACCCCTTTGAGTGGCGTCCAAAAGATCCTGATCGAGATGGATTTGTTTTGGCTCGAAGAGCAAAATTAAGGAAGAGGCTCCGAAAGAAAAATAACCTTTTTCTGCTCCCTTTTTATGAAGACTATTTGGTCTATAGGTTTGATGGATACTTCCGACATTTGTTGCTCCTATTTCCAGAAATAGAACTCGTCCATGTAGGGGTGTTGCTAAAGTGCAAACTGTTCTTTTATTTTTGGTGAAGATTTGGATATCTTTTTTGATGGCTACAGGATTGACAGAATATAGCCAACCATTAATGGTCCTTGTTTCACTGGGAATGCAGTCGCATGGAAAATGGTAACGATGATAATCTGAGGGGCATAGGCGCGCGATTATCATTGTTCCATGTTCATAGTGAGCTGCTAGCTCCTGATCTTCTAAAAGGCTTGCCAAATCAAATTTTTCGCCTTTAACTATAAAACCATCCGTTTTAGAAAGATCAGAATAAAACAAATAGCGTCCATCGGCGGGAATGATAGCTCTGTCAGCTTGAGCTAGAGGACGGGCTTCGGATTTCAGTTTACGAATAAAAAAATCATTAAAAGAATTATACTGTGAAATATCTTCGCAAAATTCAGATGAATCTACCCCAAAATTACGTATAAAGGGCTTTATTTTTTTCTTGGAACTTGGTGAAGCTTGCCACCTACCATACCAAGCAGAAAAAAAGGGATATTTTACAAGAATATGCAAAAGAATGGGTCCTAATAGCTTGCTGATCCAATCATTGCCGTACAGTAGTTTTAAGGCCGCTCTGCCATAAACTTTTTCCTCTTCCACTTTTCCGCTTTGACGATCTATGTAATGTATAGTGTCCATAAATTATGTCTTAGGAATACCCTTTTTTACCGCAAATTGAGAAAAAAAGGTAAGTTGGCTAATAAATTCTGTATCAAATGTCTGAATTAAATAGTTGGCTTTTATACCTTCCAACAATCGATGTGCTGACTTTACCATTTGTAGGGTAATTTCTTTATTCTGGCTATTTTGCAAGTAATTGATCTGCTGCTGCTGATAATCGAGAAAAAGCTGTCTTAATGTTTTTTGATTTTCTAAGTTTTGTTCTGTCACAGCAATGAGATTATTTAAACGCTGTAACTCCTTCGCAGCTACTAGTGCAGGTTCTGTCTCCTTTAAACTAGGAGTAGGCTCAACTGCATTTAAACTAGTAAATACAATAAAAGCTAAAAATGTTAAGTAAGTGATTTTGTGCATCTTATTTTCTCAATTTAATAATTTTTCTGATATATAGAATATATGAATTTAGAGAATCTTGTCAAAATTAAGTGCTTGAAGCGTATGGAGTGCGGTAACTTGTCGCGATTATCTTGTCTTGGGATCGGCAAGTCGATCCCTATGAAAGCGGTGACAAGTCACCGCACTCCAAATTTTGTTTACAGACTTTACTATGCAGGCAGCATGGCAAGAACTTCGGTTCTTGTTTTCGCAATCCTTTTCTCATATTCTTGGATGATTTTTTCATGGTTCTTTTTTTCTTTATTAATCTCTTCTAAAACCTTTGGAATTTCATTATTCTTGATATTATTTTTGAAGTCGTCATTAATAAAAGTATTATATACAATCTGATTATCTAATTTTTCCAAATTCTCTATCATGTTTTTTCTAACTTCTTTACTCTGGGCATTTTCCCCTTTAAAGTAGGCCATAAAACCTTTTGGCTTTTTCTCATCCAGTTCCTTTATTGTCGATTTGCATTCGTGATATTGCGTTAAAATATTTATGATAGCAACCTCAGCACCTACAGTCTTTTCATTTTGACGGATTTCATTCCTTAAGGATATATATTGCTTGTGTGTTTTATTCGCTTGGCGAAATCTCTTACAAGCATCTATAGCCTTATTCCATTTTTCTTCCTCTAACTTAGCTAATCTTTTTTCTTCTTCTTCTTTTTCTCTGCGCTTCACAATGTTTTGCTTAAGCCGTTCCTGAAATATATATTGCTTCCCAGCTTTTTGTAATATGTGAGCTGCTTTTATTTTTTGCTCGGATTGACTAAGAACCTCAACACTATATTCAAAATTTCTTCGATATTCAGCAGAAAAAAATGACTTTAGATCATGAAGGATTTTTAAAATTAATATTTTAATTTCATTGACAAAGGTATTGGGTTGTTTTTTATAGAGGTTATTTAAATTTAACTCCACAAAGGGCTGTGGATGGTTCATTACAGCCTTGAGGTGCTTATTTATTTCAGGATACCAAAAGTGATCAGTAAAACCACAAATTTGCCTAATTCGACTTTCCATAACATTAGTCCTTAATATTTATTGATATCATTAAAGAACACCCATATAAATTTTAAATTAAGGTTTCATTTAGGTTTCAATTTAAATAATCGACATGTATTTTTTATTGTTGCTGCTGATAGCTCC
Organism: uncultured Parachlamydiaceae bacterium; assembly: GCA_963833865.1. Classification (GTDB taxonomy): domain Bacteria; phylum Chlamydiota; class Chlamydiia; order Chlamydiales; family Parachlamydiaceae; genus Neochlamydia. The sequence goes on from CAWHZN010000011.1 coordinate 1,104,355, forward strand.
TTTAAAGATATTTCTTTCGATTCTGCAACTGTCTGTGCTATCTCCAACAAATAGGATGGCTCATTCCTTTGACCTCTTTTGCTCTGGGGAGCTAAAAAAGGGGTATCGGTCTCAATAAGTAATTGGTCTAATGGTACCATGCGCGCAATGCGTCGTAACTCTTCGCTCTTTTTAAATGTAACGATTCCGCTTATAGAGAGAAACCATCCTCGCTTTAATACCTGCTCAGCCTCGGCCATTGTTCCAGTAAAACAGTGTAAAACACCAGGTTTATGCTTTCCTGCAAATTGGTACTCCATGTCCAAGATTTCAAAAAAATCGCTGAAGGCCTCTCTGCAGTGTATCACCAAGGGTAAATTACACTCCAAAGCCAAATTCAGATATCGCCGTAAGAAATCCTTTTGAATTTCACGAGGAGAATGTTGGTAATGGTAATCCAATCCTGTTTCGCCAATAGCAATCAGATCTCCTTTGCGGGCATGTTCTACGATCGTTGCAAAAACTTCTTCTCCTTCTTTTTCGACATCATGGGGAGTTGTTGATGCAGTATTATAGATCCAAGGGTACTTTTTTGCTAATTCAAGACCAAAATTTAATGTCTCTAAATCTGTGCAGATATTAACAATTGCTTGTATTCCAGCTACTTGGGCTCGCTCTAAAAGCTTATCGATATCGCCTATCATTTCCGATTTGCTTAAATGGGCGTGAGAATCGATCAAGGAAATAACGCTCATTTTAAAACCCAACTTAAAAATGAGCAGTCTACTCGATTAGGTTATAATTTTCAATTCTTTCTGGGAGAGAAAAGAGTATACAAAGCAGGTAGCACTATAAGAGTCAACAGGGTTGAACTAATCAATCCACCTATAACGACTGTAGCCAAAGGTCTTTGAACTTCTGCTCCTGCTCCTTGGGATAACGCCATCGGCAAAAACCCCAGTGAAGCAACTAATGCAGTGACAGCGACGGGACGAAAACGTGTTAAAGCACCTGTCACGATTGCCTCCGCCCAAGGCATGCCCTTTTGAATCAGTTGGTTAATGTAGCTTACCAACACCAAACCATTTAATACAGCAATTCCGGAAAGAGCAATAAATCCTACTGCAGCTGATATCGAGAAAGGGATATCCCGTAACCAAAGAGCCGCAATACCTCCTGTCAAAGCAAGAGGAACCCCCGTAAACACTAACAGTGCATGTCGCATAGAATGAAATGCCGTATATAATAACATGAAAATAAGTATGAAACAGACAGGAACGACAATCATTAAACGATCTCGTGCCGATAATAAATTTTCAAATTGCCCACCCCATTCAATCCAATAGCCAGGTGGAATTTTAATCTCATTATTAATTTTCCTTTTTGCTTCCTCGACAAAAGTGGATATATCAGATCCTCTCACATTTGCCTGTACGACGACTAATCGTTTCCCATTTTCGCGACTGATCTGATTTAAACCTGTTGAAATTTTTAGATCTGCCACTTCATTCAGAGGAATTTGAGGAAATGTATTTTTCTCGTTATCTGCTTTTCGCATTGCCGTTAAGGCTAATGGAAGCTTTTCTAAAGCAGTGATGTCCTTGCGAATTTTTTCCGGGAGTCTAACGAATAAATCATATCTTCGATCTCCTTCAAAAATCACACCCGCTTTTCCACCACCAATCGCTACTTCAACAACATCTAAGACATCTTTAACATTTAAATGATGGCGGCTCAATGCATCTCGATTAACGATAATATCTAGAGCAGGTAGCCCATCCGTTTTGTCAACTGCAACATCGGCTGCACCGGGAACTTTCTCAAGCACTGCAGCTATCGAATCTGCCGTTTTTTTCATTAAAAAAAAATCATCTCCATACACCTTTACGGCTACATCACTTCTAACTCCAGCGATCAGTTCATTGAAACGCATTTCGATAGGCTGGGTAAACTCATAAATGTTGCCAGGAAGCTTTTTAAGCTCCGTCTCCATGGCTTCGATCAAATTGCTCTTGTCTCTGCTACTATCTATCCATTCATGGCGAGGTTTCAAAATAACAAAGGTATCTGAAGCGTAAGGCGGCATAGGATCGGATGCCATTTCTGCAGTACCTGTTTTGGAAAACACAAAAGCAACCTCATCAAATTTTTTTATTGTTTTTTCCACACCCAACTGCATTGTTGTAGCTTGAGTAAGTGAAGTACTTGGAATACGTGATGCCTGAACTGCAATGTCCAGCTCATCCAGGGTTGGTACAAACTCCTGCCCAAGACTGTTAAATAAAATAAATGAACTTACGATTATGGCAACACCGGCAAAAGTAACCATCCACGGGATTCTTACAACACCTCTAAGAATAGGTTCATACAATTTTTTAGAATAATGAATAATAAAATTTTCTTTTTCTTTGACACGTCCATTAACTAGAATAGACACCATTGCTGGTACAAATGTGAGTGATAAAATGAAAGCACTCAGAAGGGCAAAAAGCACTGTCAGAGCCATGGGATGAAACATCTTACCTTCCACACCGGAAAGAGTAAGAATAGGTAGGTATACGGTGATAATGACAGCCTGTCCAAAAACTGATGGTTGAATCATCTCTTTACTTGCCTGCATAACTTCTTGTAAACGTTCTTCCAACTGAAGGCGTCGTCCTAATTCATGCTGCTTTTCTCCCAACCTTCGCAAACAATTCTCTACAATAATAACAGCTCCATCTACAATTAAACCAAAGTCAATAGCGCCCAAGCTCATGAGATTTCCGCTAATTTTTGTTTGCACCATTCCTATAGCTGTCATCAACATAGAAACGGGAATAACTAAAGCAGTAATCAATGCAGCACGAAAATTACCTAAAAATATAAAAAGAACGGCAATAACTAGCACGGCCCCTTCAGCCAAATTCATCGTCACTGTATGAATTGTTGTGTCTATCAGTTTTGTCCTGCTCAGCACAGGCTTCGCTACAATGCCTATCGGCAAGGTCTTGTTGATTAAATTCAACTTCTCTTCCACAGCTTTTGCCACTATACGACTATTTTCTCCAATGAGCATCATCGCTGTACCAATGACTACTTCTTTCCCATTTTCACTAGCGCTGCCGCTACGAAGTTCTTTTCCTATAGCTACCTCTGCAACATCATTGATCGCAATAGGGATGCCTTCTCGGGTAGTTATAATAATATTTCCAAGATCTTTTTGATTCTCAATTCGACCATCCGCTTTTACTAAAAAGGATTCTCCTCCACGTTCTATGTATCCGGCACCAATATTGAGATTATTCTCGTCAATAGCTTTTAAAAGCTCATTGAAACTAATTCCCAAAGCAATCATTTTTTCTGGATCGGGTTCGACATGATATTGACGAATGTAGCCCCCTATGGAATCAATCCCAGCGAGCCCTTGGGTTCCTTTGAGCTGGGGATGAATCACCCAATCTTGGATAGTTCGCAGATAGGAGGATAATTCTACATCATTCTTAAGGCTATGTCCTTCCGGCGTTAAGTAAGAACCATCTTCTTGCCAGCCTAATTCTCCCTCTTTTGCCTTAGTTTCGCGTAAGGCAGGATCATAATCAACTGTCCACATGTACACTTCGCTTAAACCGGTAGAAATAGGTCCCATTGTTGGTTCAGCACCAGAAGGCATGCTATCGCGTATTTCCATCAAACGTTCATTGATTTGCTGCCTTGCAAAGTAAATGTTCACTTGATCCTGGAAAATGGCTGTGACTTGTGAGAATCCACTTCTTGAAAGTGAGCGTGTACTTTCCAACCCGGGAATTCCACTTAAAGCTATTTCGATAGGGAATGTAATGTTTTTTTCTACCTCTACAGGGGAAAGACCCATTGCTAAGGTATTAATCTGGACCTGATTATTTGTAATATCCGGCACTGCATCAATCGGAAGATTTTTGAGCGCATAAATTCCATAAGCTACAATGCTAGCTACAATTAAAACGACAAGATAACGGTAGGTAACTGAAAATCTCAGAATTTTTTCAATCATAATTTCCTATAATTCCGCATCCTTTTTGCCATCCTCTGCTTTCAAAAGAAACGTATTAATAGCTGCATAAGGTGTATTGAGTTCTATGCCTGAGAGAATTTCTACATAATTACTATCCGATCGTCCAATCTTGACCTCCCTTTTTTCAAATCCTTCAGGGTGTTGGATAAAAAGAAAGTTTTTCTCATCAATTTCTTGAATAGCCTCTTTTAAAACTGCTATAGGGACTGGAGCTTCCTCGGAAACAACTTCAGCTCGTACAAATGCACCTGGATACCAATCTCGCGTTGTGTTCGATAATAATGCAATCGCTGTAGCCGTGCGAGTATGTTCATCGATAATTGGGCTGATGTATGTAATTTCAGCTTGAGCTGTTGGATGATCATCTTTTAGAGGACTTAGAAAAATTTTATGTCCAGGCTTAATATTATATAAATTATTAGAATAGATTCCCAACTCCACCCAAACTGTATCTAAATCAGCAATTTTATAAACTTCCTGCTCAGAGCTTACTAAAGAACCTATAGTAATGTTTTTTTCGATGATAGCTCCTTTGACCGGCGACTTAATCTGATAACAGCATAACCCACTTAAGCCCTCTTGCTTCAGCTGTTTGACATCATTTGTATTCATTCCAAGAAGATTAAGATGCTGTTCTGCTACTTCTAAATTAATGTGAGCTTCTTCTGCAGCTAACACTGTACGAAGATAATCCTGCTCCGAAGAAATCTTTTTTTCCTTTAAAGCTTCTTCAGCCTTTAAAGTCTGCGCTGCCAATGCTTCGCGCTTAAGGGCGGTGATATAAGCCGCTTTAGCCTCCGCCATTTCTTTACTTTCTAAGACAGCCAAGCTTTCGTCTACCTCTACAGGATCACCAATATTCTTATTAACTTTTGTAACTATTCCTGGAGCTTTTGCAACAATTACAGCTTGACGCAACTCATTGACTGTGATTTTTGCCGGCACTGAAAATGTTTGTCTTAAGATCACCGAGGAGCTATGGCGCATTTCTATCTGACTGTGAGCAATTTGTTCAGGTGTTAGACGAATCAGTTCAATTGATGAATCAGAATCATCAGCATAAAGACAGGCACAAGCTAACAAGGTAGAAATAAAAATTATTTTAAGATTACTCATTAGACTGTTCACCCCTAATTAATTCATTTATTACAATACTGACAACTCGGTTTTAGAGTTATTGGTAACCCTACAAGACGTTTAATATCCGCTTTTTGATAATGAAAATCCACTAATGTATCAATATAATTTTGTTGAACCTCAAAAAGGGTGCGCTGGCCATCCAATAATTCCAAATAATCATTTTTCCCTTGCTTATATTCCTCGCGGGCTGCATCAAAAGCTGTTTTAGCAGATGTCAAAATATTTTTCTTAAATGAAAGACCTTGCTTATAAGATGTTAGAAGTTGATTATAAGTATCTTCCAAATCAATTTTTTGCTGAATCATAGCCTCAGCCTTTTTTTCATAAAGCTGGTTCAATTGCTCTTTCGCACTGCAGATATTGCCTTGATTGCGATCAAAGACGGGAATGGGCATTGAAAAAGCTAACAATAAACCATCATCATCGTCTTCACAACTCACATAACCTGCTGATACAACAACATCAGGTACACGTTGAGTCTTTTCATTTATAATAATCTTTTTCGCAGTAGCAATTTGCAAATCCCACTTCATCGCTTCTAGATTATTGCTTTGCTGTCCAAGCAAAGTAGCCAATTCTTCCAGTGGACTAATCTCAAAAAAGGGATATACCACCTCTGTGAAATCAGGACAAGAACTTCCCCATAAGCTAGCTAATTTTTTCTTTGCCAACACAAAATTTCTCTGAGCTTTTTCTAAAACCAAAGAAGCTGTAATTCGATTTAGATCAGCCTTCGTTTCCTGCAAGGCAGAAATTTTTCCACCTTGAACTTTTGCAGAAGTCGTACTGAAGATTTCATGTGCAATCCGAAGCTGTTCCTCGGCTAATTTAATATTTTCCTGAGCAGCCATCACATCAACGAAGGCTTTTGTCACATCATTAATAATGTCTAGTTTTACAGATTCCATTTCATAAGATGCCAAAGATGTTTGAAAGGCGGCCACCTGTTTGCGTGCATGTCTTTTACCACCAAGTTCAAAAAGTTGGGATAAACTATAGGAAATCTCGCGATCATCATTTCTATTCTTTTTATTACTTCTTATAAATGAGTTTGCCCCATCAATTTCTACAGATAATTCCGGATTTGGTAGCAAACTTGCCTGACATTCTTCACATTGCATGATATCAATTTCACTATTGGCTATAGCCATTGTCGGAGAATAGGTAAGTGCCCGCTGAATTGCCTCTTGCAGATCCAAAGCGCTTGCATAGGGATGAATGATAAAAATGCAGAAAAGAACGAACGTTAATCTTATGAAATATTTAAACATCATCTAATAGGGAGTTTTGATTTTTAAGAGATTATAATGTAATAACACATCAATTGCTATATTTTTTTTCACTGTGTGAAGTTCTGGCTTTGCCGGCAGGGTGTTAAGGGACGAAAGGAACAAAAAGGACCTAAAATAACTTAGGTCTTTTTTGTCCCTTTCGTCCCTTATCAACCCTTATCAGCCTAATACGTATGTGGCAAATTACCGCGCTTCAAAAATAGATTACCTTGTATTCTAGCCAAAAACTGGCTAAAATATCCTTGTCTTTTAGCCAAATATTGGCTAAAATTCAGACATGAAGCGCATAATTGAAGAAGAACTTTTAAGCTGGTTCGTTATTAGAATTCATACTCCATGAGGAACATTATTCCTTTCCTGTTGGAAGAGTTCAGTTTCTTTATATGAAGCCATTATCGTTTCATGAATTTCTTTTCAACATGGGTCATCATAAAATTCTTCAGCTTTTCACTACACTTGAGCTTAATTCATTATTAGATAAAAATCTCCATGAACATATTTTAAAGATTGTCCGTCAATATTTAATCTTGGGAGGGATGCCTGCAGTTTTGCAACGTTTTATCGAAACGCATTCCTTTCAAGAGGCTCATCGTCTACAAACTGCTCTATTGGATAATTATAGAAGTGATTTCGGTAAATATGCCTCTCGCGCCCAATTCAAATATCTTCAGAGGTTTTTTGAAAAAGCTCCTCTAATCGTGGATCAACATTTTAAATTTACTAAAATTGATCCGGATGCGCGCTCTCGCGATCTTAAAATAGCACTAGAGCAACTTTGTTGGACCGGATTAATCCATCGCATTCATGCCACAAGTGCCAATGGAATTCCTTTAAAATCAGAAGTTAGAGAAAATAAATTCAAGCTGCTTTTTCTAGATATCGGCCTTATGCAAAATGCTAACAAAATAGATCCAAATGCATTACTCAATGAAGATATTTTAGCTATTAACAAAGGAGCCTTAGCAGAACAGTTTGTGGGGCAGGAATTGATTGCTTATACAGGTTTTTATGAAAACCCTTCCCTCTTTTTTTGGGAAAGAGAAAAACGTTCATCCTCAGCTGAAGTCGATTATGTGATTCAATTAGATTCCAAAATTGTTCCGATAGAAGTAAAAGCAGGCTCCGCTGGCCGCCTAAAATCTTTATATCAATTCATGAAAGAAAAAAATAGCTTTATGGGCATAAAAATCTCTCAATCTAATTTAAAATTTGAGGATGGTCTTCTGTGCCTCCCTTTTTATTTGATTGAACAAATTCCAGTTTTATTCAGGCTTAAACTTTTGGCTTAATTTAAATTTTTTTTGGGTTTTTTAGGAGGTTCTGTACCTGAAATACGAGTCCATATTTTAACTCCACGCTTATAGAAAAGTCTTTTTTGGGCCTTACTAAATTTAATTGTCTGCCAAGGAAGGAAACTACTTACCTTGACCCAGAATTTAGAAATGCTTATAAAAATATTTTTTATATAGGCGCGAATGCGTTCAATATAGGCTCGTTTTGTCACGTACCGAGAATATTCTTTAAAATGAGACGAAAAGATTGTTTTGTTTTTGTTTCCTTCAAATGCTTTAGCAATGCATTTAGCGAGTTTTGTGCTTAAAAGCATCCCGTTATTGACTGCCCGAAAAAAAGGAAAAGCCGCGGCCGCATCTCCTGTAATGACCCAAAGTCTTCCCTGTTCATCTTCTTTAACCACCTCTTTTGCAACATACGATCCTAAAGCGATTACAGTCATTTTATTCAGTTTATTACCTTCAGCTGTGATCACTTCCTGATGGAGTTCCTCGCGAGCTCCCCACCATTTAATCAAAATTTCGCTTAGAGATGCAGGGACCTTCGATAGGTCCGTTTCCAAATAATAGGGGTTTTTAAAGGTTGCATCGGACATTTTTTCGTAGGTGTCTTTATCTATGAAAATTTGCAAAGTCACCTTTGCTGAGCCATCTTCCTGTGGTCTTATATTTTGGATGATTAAATGCTCTGCAAACTTTTGCATGCTATAGGTTTCAGCAAAATTTTTAATTTTTTGACTTTTTACAGCTAAATCATCTTCTAAAGGTTTTTTATTAACAACATATTGGACTTGAACTAAGTATTGGAGATTGGAATTAAATTTGAATTGATCTCCTAAAATTTCTTTGCGAATGGTGCTTCTCGCTCCATCTGCTCCAATAAATACTTTAGCTGAGGGAAACTGTTCAGGTAAAAGTTTGGGTTCTGCTTGATATCCTCTAAGAATCTTAATTCCAAGTTCATTGGCACGCTGTGCAAGCGCTTCTTCCATTTCTTTAATGGGGACTACTCCACGCTTCCAGCCTTCAACAATCTTTTTTAGTCCTTCATCATTCGCCATTCCTTGTAAAGAGGAGGGATGGATATTTAAACGAATATCTGCACGTTGATACTCGGCATATTTTTCGATAACAGTGATTTTTTTTCCTGTTAAAGCCTGAGTCTGAATTGCTGTTAAAAGGCCAGTAGGACCACCGCCAATGACTACAATTTCAGAATCATAATCTCCTGGAATCACTTGAGGGATCTGTACAGCCATAATTATAAGTTTTAATTGTAATTATACTCAGCAACCATAAAGGTTTGATAAATAATGAATAAAATAAGCGTAAAGGGATTACGCCTAAAGGTGAGCTATCATTCAAGATTTTTCAGATGATCCATTACCAAACCGGGAGTTAAAACTTGGGGTAAAACTGAAGGCTCCTCTCCGTTGTAAAGGACATACAAAGGCACGCTATTACGTCCAAATTTTCGCAATTCTTCTGTGATAACCGCATCTTTCTTTGTCCAGTCTGCTTTCATTCGTACAACTCCAAGCTCATTAAATTTGGCATGTACTTCAGAAGTGGTCAGAATCATATGATTGGCCTGGCATATCAAACACCATTTTGCTGTGAAGTCAATGAAAACGGGAATTCCTTTAGCCTTTAATTCTGCTAAACGCTGGGGCGAAAACTCCTCCCAAACTCCTTCGGTAGAGGCCATCTCTTTTTTAGACTGAGTATTCTCCCAATTATTATCTGTGGCATATGTCAAAGCGTAAAATCCTATCAGTAACAGCAATGCAGCTAGTGTTATGCCGATTAAACGACTTATCTTGGAATGCATAGGTGTTGCCCATCTGCCATAAATCCAGCAGGCTAAACTCATGATAAAAAAGGCTCCTAACAGTAAGACTATACCCATAGAACTTGTCTGCGCGCCAAAAACCCATACTAACCACAATACTGAAGCTAACATTAAGAAGCCCATAAGCTGCTTGAATGTTTCCATCCAGGCTCCTGGCTTAGGTAAAAAACGCATCAACTGGGGATATGCCGAAAGTAAAAGATAAGGAAAGGCCATTCCCAATCCAAGGGAGGTAAAAATTAAGAGGGAATAATAATAGGGCAAGGTCATTGCAAAACCGACTGCAGTCCCAAGAAAAGGGCCTGTACAGGGCGTGGCAATTAGGGTTGCAAGAACTCCACTTGAAAAAGATCCAACCAGTCCTGTCTTCGCTCCCTGATGTTGAAATTGTCCCGCCATGGATCCCACTTTAACACCCATCTCAAAAACTCCAAACATGCTTAAGCTAAATATCAGAAGTATGGCTGCTAACATGGCTACAAAGATAGGCTCTTGCAACTGAAATCCCCATCCTACAGCATGTCCATAAGCCTGGAGAATTAATAAGGCAATCGCTAATACCCAAAAGGATATCAGAACCCCTCCACTGAAAGCCAAACCATGTTGTAAGGTAAGTTTACGGCTCTGTCCTGCCATCTTTACAAAACTTAGAATTTTGAAAGAGATAACAGGTAAGACACAGGGCATCAAATTCAAGATCATACCACCTATAAAAGCTAATATTAAGGCCATCCCTAGACCACCATCAAAATCATTTTCAGTTAGGGGTAATTTAATATCTATACCACTTGCAACTGGATCTTTTGCAGTTAGTAATTGTTCTCCTTCAGTTGTAGGATCAAATATAGGCGTACTGACTTCTAACGCTTCCATATTGGTCTGATTTTCATCAAATGTAGTCAAAACCAGAACACCTTTTAATAGATCTGTTTTAGCTAATGAATCTTTCTCTTTTAATGCAATGGTGTAAGATCCTGTACTATTTGTATCTGAAACCGCTACTTTGGCGTGATAATCAATGCTCTGACCTTTTTCTGGAAAGAAATAGGCCTGCAAAAGCTTGTTGGTTAAAGGCATGGGTGCCTTAACTTCCAACTCAATTAAATCATTCATCCTCTGGGCCTCAAAATTCCATGTAGTTTTTGGCAAGTTTGCTCTCACTTTTGCAAAAATGCTGACTGCTTCACTATTTACATGAGGCGGCTTTTTCTTGGTTAGCGGAAGCTCCATCTGCACCTGTTCTTCCCCGGGCAAACAGGATAAATCTGAACAGACTAAATACTTAATGGCTGCTTTTAAAGGGTAATTGCCGGAAATATCGAGCTGATCTGGAGGAATTATACGTGTGAGTAAATAAACCTCATTTTCATAGCCAAAGCCAATGAATGAATCGGCATCAAGCCGTCTGGGATAAGGCCACTTAAAGGCATCGGCTTTAAAACCTGGAGGTAACTCCCATTCAATGGAAAGAGGCATTCCTACATCGCCGGGATTTTTCCAATAAACATGCCAGTGATCATCCAATTTAAGATGTATGGCGACCCAAAAAGGCTGTCCGGCCACAAAATTGGTGTCCTCAGCCAAAATAGAGGCTTTAACAGGAGGATTTGATAGGTCGGGGATGGATTCCTCCATCTCAAACTCACCAGATGAATGAAGTTGATTGACTTGTGAAGGATCTTCACTGTATAAAAATGGCATACAAATGAAGAAAAGACACCATATAAAACGATTCATACCATGGAATTTAACTAACAATCTTTACTCCTTGCCAAAGAGTTAATGTAAAGCATCTATTATAAAGGATTTAATAATGAAAGTAAATATAAATTTTTTTATAGCTTCCAATCCCTTCTATGATGCCTATATACAATCGGACTTTTTGGGAAAACTCATTTTCATAGGACTTATGCTGCTTTCAGTCGTGAGTTGGGTCATTTTAATTCATAAAGTCTGGCAGACCTATGATGCGCGAAGAAAAGCAGCCCGCTTTTATGAGATTTTTCTCCTTCAGAAGCTTAATCCTCTAAGTTTAGATTGCGATTCTAGTGGAAAAAAACAAATGTATAATCCTTTTCAAGAACTTTATGCGGTTCTTAAAAAATATACCATTGAAATCCTCAATAAAAATCGGCGTTTTTCACGGAAAAATGCTCAAAATCCAAGCGTTTCTTATCTTTCTCCTTCTGATATTGAGTTTATTGATGCACATCTCTCCATGAATGTAGCGAATCAAACAAAGAATCTAGAAAAAAATCTATTTATCCTGGCTACTGTTGTCAGCCTCGCTCCTTTTTTGGGATTACTAGGGACTGTATGGGGGATCCTTACAACTTTCTCCGAATTACAAAATCAGGCGTCGGGAGGCAGCACCCATCAAATGGTTCTTGGAGGACTTTCTCTAGCTCTTGCTACTACAGTTCTGGGTTTAATTGATGCCATACCTGCTCTTATAGGCTATAACTATCTTAAAAACAATATTAGAGACTTTGAGGTGGATATGGAGGGATTCTCTACAGAAATTCTTGCCTGTGTGGAAATGCAATACAGACAGGTAGATGTGTCATGACAAGACGTGTGAAAGGCTCTTTGAAACAAATTGAAGAGCCTACAGTAAACCTTACACCGCTTATCGACGTAGTATTCGTTATTTTAATTATGTTTATAGTCATTGCCCCACTTTTGGAATTAGATAAGGTGGAATTAGCAAGCGCAACCTCTGATCCTCACGAGGGAACTACAGCTGTAAAAGAAAGTAGCCCAATCTCTATTCATGTGCGAAAAGATAATACCATCTGGTTCAATAAACAGCTTGTGACAGTAGAGCAATTACCTGGCCTATTGACCGAATATAAAAAACGCTATCCAAAGGCCCAGCCGCAATTATACCATGATCGTAGTGCCCATTTCGGAACCTATCAATCGATTAAAAATGCTCTTGAAAGTGCGGGTTTTACCCAACTTGACATTGTTCTTAAACCTTCCTAATTTTTGGCTATGCAATGTATTCCTTAGGCTCGCAGAATAAACACTTGACCCCTATAGTTCTGCTCGTGATTGCTTTGCACATGGTATTGGTTTTTTGGGTGATTTTCATTCCGTCCTCGCCTTTAATTTCACGAAAAAGAGAACATCTCGTAGTTAAAACTGTACAGCTTAATAAACCCATGATCCAAAAGCCCGTCTCAAAAACAGAGACTGTTGAAACTCCTCCTCCTTCTGTCACTCCTGCAACTATAGATTTTGAACCTACCCCTAAACTTGAGCCCATGCCAAAATCTGAGTCACCACCAAAAGCGGTCGAAGAATTACCCAAACCTGTCCCCACTGCGGAACCCATCCCAAAGATTGAAACTCCCAAATCCGAATTGGTTAAGAAAACAGTTTCTAAAGTAAAGCCCACCCCTACACAAAAAAAAGCTCCTAAAAAAGCAGAACCTATCAAAAAACAGGAGAACACCAAAAAAACTGTAGTTAAAAAGGAATTACCTAAACCAATAACCAAAACGGCGGATAAAAAACCTGCTAAGGCCGCGCCAGAAAAACCTAAAGTAGATCCTAAAGTAGAAGCTGCTAAAGCAAAAGCTCAACAAGAAATGGAATCAAAACAAAAAAAACTTCTTGCCGCTGCGCAGGAAAGTATTGCAAAAATGGATCAAAGTCGTGCTAAGATAAATTCTGTAAAATCGAACCCTGGTAGTATAGCTGTAGCACCGGCGGCAATCACAAGTTTACAAATAGATACGCTGCCTTTGAGCAATGGCACACCTCTTAGCCCAGGAGAAAAAAACTATCGGGATGAATTAGCAAGCAGACTTAAATTAATGCTTAAGCTTCCTGACCATGGAGATGTACAGTTAAAACTGACTTTAGATCGTACAGGAAAAGCTACTAAAGTTTCAGTCGTGAAATCAGAAAGCAGTGCCAATCGTAGCTACATTGAAAAAACGTTGCCTAATTTAAAGTTTCCTTCTTTTGGAAGTCATTTTGAAAATATGTCTGAATATACTTTTATCATTCAACTAAGTAATGAACTATGAAAAATTTTAAATACTTTTTTATTATATTTACCTGTTTTTGCTTTAACTTGCATGGGATTGCTAAAACCCATGAAGATGAAGAAAAAATTGTGGTTAAACTAGCCACCGAAAGCAAGCTCATGCCACTCTATCTGGCTCCTTTTTATAAGGAGAATCCTTCATTAGAAAGTAGCTATATCACTCAACTGGAGAAGATTCTACAATTCGATCTAAATCATAATGGAATGACGTTTATAGTCCCCCATTCTCAAGATCGCAATATTCTCTCGGAATCCAGCAGTTTCACCGACTCAGGCAATGCTTCTGCTTGGAAAGCGCTAAATGTTTACTATGTCCTTAAGGTTCTTATCAAAAATAAACAGATCTCCGCCCGAATGTTATCGGTGAATGGGGGTGGCGAGAAAACTGTTGAGGGTCTTCCTCTGACAGGAAATTTTAATCAAGACAGAAGGCAGATCCATCGTTTGGCCGATATGATCCATAAGGCCCTGTTTGGCACTGATGGGGTAGCAAATACCCGTATTATTTATACAGTTAAAACTTCCAGTGGTAGTAAATCTACCTCAGAAATCTGGGAAGCAGATTATGATGGTGCTAATACTCGTCACATTACAAAAGAAAACAGCCTTTGTGTGACTCCTACTTATATTCCCCCCAAACCAGGCTTTAGTAGCGGAAGCATGATGTATGTGTCCTATAAATCAGGACAATCTAAAATTTACATGGCCTCTTTAAAAGATGGCATGGGTCAGCGTTTTAACCTTCTTAAAGGCAATCAATTAATGCCTACCATTTCTCATCAGCGCGATAAGGTAGCTTTTATTTGTGACTATACGGGCAATCCGGATCTTTTTCTTCAATCTTTTGATCCGGAAAAAGGACCTATAGGAAAGCCTCAACAAATTTTTGCAACCCATTTAGCTACCCAAGGAACCCCAACCTTTAGCCCTGATGGTAAAAAAATTGCTTTTGTTTCTAATAAAGATGGTTCTCCTCGTATCTATATGATGGATATTCCCGCCCCCGGGGCAAGTATTAAAGATATTAAAGCTACTCTCATTACAAAAAATAACCGCGAAAATACCGCCCCAACCTGGTCGCCTGATGGGTCAAAGTTAGCCTATTGCGCCTCAAGTGATGGAATTCGTCAAATTTGGATTTATGACTTTGATAAACATCAGGAAAGACAGATTACCCAAGGAAAAGGAAACAAGGAAAATCCTACTTGGGCTCCTAATAGTCTGCATCTGATGTTTAATTCCACAGGAAATAACAGCAGTGAACTCTATCTCATTAACTTAAAACAACCTGATGCTGTAAAAATCTCCACTGGTCCTGGGGAAAAACGCTTTCCTGCCTGGGAACCTAAATAAAAATTCCGTTTACATCTTTGATATAGATGTATACAAAAATGCAAATTTGTATACATCTCCAGGATAAATGTATACAAAATCATCAATTTCGTTTACATTTAACTCATAGATGTATACAAATTTGCATTTTTGTATACATCTTTTGCTGCAATATAAACGAGATTTATAAGTTATGAATTTTAGAATTGGACAATATTTAAAACAGGAATCAGGGTATAAAGCTTTTATTCCCTTTCCTTTTCCCCCAGCAAACCCTTTCATTTTATCTAAAAAAATAGAATTAAAAACTGCAAAAGCTACTCATTTAGTAGGAAAACTGGATGGCATTTCACAACTCTTACCTGATAAAGATTTTTTTTTATCCATGTTTCTAAAAAAAGAAGCCGCATCCTCAAGTCAAATTGAAGGCACTCAAGCAACTATGATTGAAGCTATTGAATCGGAAATTACTCCGTCTTCATTTTTATCATCTGATGTTGAGGATATCATTTATTACATTCGCGCCTTAAACTACGGTTTAAAGAGATTTGAAACATTGCCTCTTTCTATTCGATTTATCTGCGAATTACATAAAGTATTAATGACTGGAGCACGGACTTCAAATCATGCTTTTCCTGGTGAAATTAGATATACCCAAAATTGGATTCATGGGACCTCTCCCAGTAATGCTCGCTTTGTCCCACCTCCCCCTCACGAAGTACCAAGAACACTTGGTGATCTCGAAAAATTTATTCATACCAAAAATGATGGTTATTTTCCTCTTATTAAAGCTGCCTTAATTCATGCACAATTTGAAACTATTCACCCTTTTGTTGATGGCAATGGGCGAACAGGTCGGTTATTAATTATAATGTTCCTATGGCAGGAAAAATTACTTGAAGCTCCCATTCTTTATTTGTCTGATTTTTTCAAAAGAAATCAAGAGCTATATTACAACTTAC
The DNA here is from genome assembly GCA_963833865.1 of uncultured Parachlamydiaceae bacterium. Taxonomy (GTDB): domain Bacteria; phylum Chlamydiota; class Chlamydiia; order Chlamydiales; family Parachlamydiaceae; genus Neochlamydia. The sequence continues at coordinate 1,120,297 of CAWHZN010000011.1, forward strand.
TCAATGGCTATCATGGCGAACCTTCTGATATTGAATCCTGGATTGATTTTTTTCTCGAAGGAATTATTGAAACAACTGAATCGGTTATTCAAACTGTAGGTCATATTAATACCTTACGTGAAATAGATATGGCTAAGGTTCAAAAGCTTGGAAAATCTGCCGCCGCATCTGCCGTGGAAGTTTTACGTCGACTCTATGCTCAACCTATCGTTGATCTTGCCAAAATTCAGGAATGGACAAAATTTACTCGTGCAGGGTCACAAAAAGTCATCGCTCGTTTTATTGACCTGGATATTCTGCGCCAGAGAGATCCTCATAAAACCTATGGAAGAACCTATGAGTATCACTCCTATTTAAAATTATTTCAAATAACATAAAATCTAAAAAATTTATTTATATGTAATTTACTTTTTAATATAATTAAATTAGGATAACTAATTATCTCACAATCTTTGCGAGAATGAACTCTTATTCTCTGCTGGAATGGCTTGCCTAGTAGCTGCTATAGTTTTTGCAGTATTAGGGGCGCTCTTTCTTGTATCAGGCCTGGGAGCAGGTATAGGAATAGGTTTGCTTGCTACAGCTTTTGGCCTGAGCTTTTTGAGTATGGGTCTTACGAGTTTTTCAGGTGAAATTAATCATACGGCTTACCAATTAGAAACTGGAAGTAATAATCAAAAAATACACCAGTTAGAAACGATTAAAAGTGAGGATTACATTAAATTTTCCAATGACATGTTGAGAGAACTGATTTTACCAAGAAATACATCCATCGACCCTGCTATCTTTTTTGATTTATATCTGTTAAATCAAGATATTAAAAATCCGGATGCAGGCATCTCTCTAGATGACAAAATTTCTCAGCACTATACTTTCGTCGAGACGAAATTAATTATTATTAATAATGAAATGAGCAATATTCATAAGGCTATAAACGCAAAACAGCAGGAAATGGATAAGGAAGCAAATAATAATAAAAGGGCTGAACTGGAAAATGAAATTATGCAATCGCAACATGATCTAGAATTATATCAACAAAGAAAACTCGACGTTTTTGATAATGCTTCTAAACAGGTGAGTATCCCTGATGAAATGCTTCATAATGCGCCTAAAACCCAAGAAAGATTAGAATCAATAAACCTGTATATCTCTAGTTACGGCATCGAGTGAGAGATACTTTGTCCTTGTATATTAAGTTTGTATTAGATTTGTTTTTTGTTTTTAGAAGGCAAATCTGCAATATGAAATACGCGATCATAGGCATCTTTGATGAGGTCATTGAGAGGTATAAGCGTGCCGTTAACTCGCTGTTCATCAAGAAAATCAAGGTCGACATCCGCCACAATCATTTGTTCTTGATTCACATTTCCTTCTGCTGCAATTCCATCCCGTGCAAAAAAGTAATCAGAAGGCGTCAATATGAGGGCTTGGCTGTAGTTAGTTGCCATGCCCGGTACATCCTGTAAATTTCCAACTGTACCTGCCACGGCTACATAAAACTGATTTTCTATCGCTCTGGCTTGAGAACAATAACGAACACGACAGAAAGCCTGTCTTTCATCAGTACATGAGGGAACAAAAAGAATTTCTACGCCGGCTTCAGCTAAAACACGTGCAGCTTCAGGAAATTCCACATCATAACAAACTAGAATGGCGATTTTGCCAAACTCAGTATGAAAGACATAAAATCCATGTCCTCTGCTCATCTGGTACTGATTTTTTTCCGAGGGTGTGAGGTGAACTTTCTTTTGTCGAAAGATCGCACCTTTAGGTGTAAATAAATATGCGGTATTGAATAATTCTCCGCGCTCAATAGTAGGATGAGTCCCTGCAATAATATAAAGATGATTTTCGACAGCTAATCGGACAAATAACTTTTCGTAGCTTGGAGTCAACTGGGCAAGCCTACGCACAGCACGTGCAGGGGAAGGTTCCCGTAAATAACTTAACAACTGCATAGTAAAAAACTCAGGAAAGACTAAAAAATTACTTCGGTACTCTTTTGCGCTTCGGACGAAAAATTCAACTTGAGTTGCAAAATCTTCAAACTTGCTGATCGGTCTTAAAAGATACTGTACTGCAGCAATTCGAACTCGACTTGCAGGACGCTTAAACTCTAACACTTCTTTTAAATTTTCTTCGGCTACTTCTTCTTCCTTGTGTTCTTGGAAAGTTAAACTCATGACATACTCAGGATTCAGCCACTCCAACAAAGTAGCATAACCATGGGATTCACTATCTTTTAAGTAATCAGCAACGATATCAAGAATGATAAAACCATTTTTAAGCTGAAAACTCAGTGTAGGATCTTTTCTCTTGCCTCTGATTACTTCATTGACATATTCCTTAGGTGACATTTCGTGAGCTACCTGCGCATAACCGGGAATTCGACCTCCCGTGAGCATGCGCTTTAATCCTCGTTCTTTAATCATTTTTTTTCGTAACTCATAGAAGTGCGTCCCAATCCCTTTATGTCGGTGTTCTGAATCAATAAGCATATCTGCCCCATACAGAGTTTTGCCAGGAGGATTATGCGTTTGAAATGTACCATTGCCTGTAATCAGCTCCCAGTTTGCTGATTCAGCATAGTCATCCCAATCAATGATAAGCGAACTTGCTGAGCCTAATATCTTGCCTGCTTCATCAACAGCCACAAGCTGTCCTTCAGGAAAGACATTCAAATGCGTCGTGAGTTGTTCCGAAGTCCATCCTGGCATCCAGGGTGAAGCTTTTTTTTGCAGTAATTCTACTTCGTTTATATCCTCCTTAGTCATTTGTCTGATTCTGATCTGAGGTAAACCTTCTTTATTTGTCATGGATTACTTTCCTTTATTGGGATTTAATTGCACATAGCAGAAAAAGAATTATTCTCAAATAGGGCTCTATAACCCGAGACCTGATCCGATAAAAATCACACAAACCTAAAAAAGATCTTTCAGAAAATTTCCCCTTTTATGTTACTATGCCGTTTCCATAATAATGAAATACTTATAGTCAAAATGGTGAGGATCTTATGAAATTAGCAAGATATTTTATACTTTTAAACCTACTTCTCGTTGCATTAACCATTTCAGGTTGCAGACGCTCAGGCGATGATGTTTGGGAAGACACAAAAACTGCCGGACGTCATATGGGAAGGGGAATCAAAAGCTTAGGGGGAAAACATGGGGATTCCCGCATGGTTTATTCACCTGACGATTTTTACACTTACGATGATGGCAGTTATATCGTAGCGGCTCCTAACAATGACTTTATCCCTCTCCAAGATCAACAAATGGGTGATGAATTCGCCATGGCGGATTCCATAAGCCCTCAACCTAGGGAAAGTCCTGGAGATCCAGGAAGCAGCATTCCAGGAATTCATGCTTTTAAAGACCCAAGCACCATTCCAGAACTCGCTGGCATATTCCAAAACATTAAATTTGACTACAATAGTAATTTGATCAAAGGTCAGCAAAATATGGATATTCTTAGAAGAGTGGCTGACTATATGCAAAGACATCCTACAATCTATGTTTTTGTCGAAGGGCATACCGACGAAAGAGGTCCTGAAGCTTTTAATCTTGCATTAGGTTCGCGTCGTGCCAATGCCGTTCGCAATGCTTTAATTGCCGATGGCATCAGTCCAGATAATCTTTTTACGATTTCTTACGGTAAAGAACGTCCTGCTGTAATGGAAAGCCACGAAGAAGCCTGGTCACAGAATCGTCGAGCAGAATTTAAAATCTATCAACGCTAATGATGATCTTATTCAATTTTTTCCCTCGCTGCAAGCTCTTCCAGCTTGCAGCCTTATTGATTCTTTTTGTAAATCCTCTTGAGGCGGCTCCTAAGCGCTATTTTGAGGATCAAACTGCCATTACCATGCGTGAAATGCGTACTGCTCTGGATAACCTACGCCACGAGATTAGTAATCATGAAACGGAAATCAAAACTTACGATGAAAAATTACACAATCTTGAAACGATTATCGATTCGCTGCGCCAACAATCAACAGAGGTTTCTCAAATTCAAAAGGAGGCCCTAAAAGATTCCTCAGCCAATCTTGAAATGAAAATTAATAGCCTCGAGACCATTACCAAAGGGCTTGTGGCAGATCTCAGACAGTTTAAAAATCATGCAAATGAGACCGCTGCTGCACTTACTCAGTATAAACAAAAATTGGCTGAGCTTGAAAAAATTTTAGAAATTCAAAATCAGAATCTTGACAACTTTCAAACAGCTTTAAAATCTCTCACTGATGTCCTCCAAGTCAAAAGCAGTCTTTCATCATTTTCAGACAAAATATATAAAGTAGCTCCTGGAGATAGTCTTGAGAAAATTGCTCGCAGACATCAGACCACAGTTCAAGCAATTAAAGAACTTAATGGACTCAGCAATAATAAAATTATTGTTGGCCAGACTCTTAAAATACCATGATTAACACACAAGCTATCGGCATCTTTGATTCGGGTATTGGCGGTTTCACCGTAATGAAGCAAATCATGCACAAACTCCCTCATGAAAAGCTCATCTATTTTGGTGATACAGCTCGTCTTCCCTATGGTGAAAAAAGTCCTGAAACGATTCTACGCTATTCTATTGAAAATGCTATTTTCCTCATGGAACATCATATTAAGTTACTCGTAATTGCCTGCAATACAGCTTCTGCTTACGCTGTTGACAAACTTAAGCAAATTCTAAAAATTCCGATTGTTGACGTGATTAAACCAAGCGCAGATTTTGCAGTCCAGATCACACGCAGTCAAAAAATCGGGGTTCTGGCAACGCGTGCAACTGTTTCTTCCGGTATCTATGAACGTGAAATTATCAAACGTCTTCCTTCTGCTGAAGTTCATTCCCTAGCTTGCCCCTTATTAGTTCCCCTTATCGAGGAGCACTTTTTTGACCATCAAGCTACTCAAATGATTGTTAAGGAATATTTGGCTCCTTTAAAGCAAAAAAATATTGATACTCTCCTTCTAGGCTGCACACACTATCCTCTGATTCATCAGCTGATTCAAAAAGAAATGGAACCTCACGTAACCATTCTAGATTCTGCCACAACTTGCGCCGAGCATGTTTCAGCCCTATTAGATGAAGAGGGCCTTCACAATCCACATGGGGAATATCCTAAACATCAATTTTATGCGTCTGATTATCCGGAAAAATTTCGTCTTCAAGGAAGTCTATTTTTGGGACGGCCAATCGATAAAGTTAGTGTTCCAACTAAAATCAACCTAGAACTCTAAAAAATGGGAATAAAATTTAGGTCCTTTTTGTCCCTTTCATCCTTTTATTTTCCTTTTTAATATCACCCAGCCGCTAACAAAAATAAATCCAAATCCTATCCAAAGCAAATTCGATATCTGTTTACTATCTTTATTGACTATCACTTCCTCCAAAAAATAGTGTCGACCTGCAGGATTTGTCGAGTCATATTTAAAAATCCCTTCAACTTCGCTGATCAGATTGTTTAAATGCTTATCAATTTCTGCATCTATTAAAAAAATTTGCTGTTTAGCTTTTTCCTTCGATCCCACGCAACAGCTCTTCAAATTGGGTTCGGATGATAAAATCCACTCATTTTTCTGATTAGAATATAAAAAACCTCGGATCTTTACTCTCTTTCCATTCCATCTTTGAACCTTGCTTGAGTCATTAAGATAATGAAAATCAAGCATGTCAATATCTTCAGAGGCGGATAGATTCGCCCATATCGAAAATAATAACATTGCAATAAGGCTTTTCATAAATAATTATACAAATGAATTCTTTTTAAATTGAACTATACCCAAATGCCATGTTATCTTTCGACAAAATTTCACGTGGGAAAAATTACATGAAGCACTATCTTTTTACTTCCGAATCAGTAGGTATTGGACATCCAGATAAGGTTGCTGATCAAATTTCCGATACCATTTTAGACGCTTGCTTAGAACAGGATCCAAATTCCAAAGTGGCTTGCGAAACACTCGTGACCACTGGCCTTGTTATTATCGCAGGGGAAATTACCACAACCGCCCAAATTGATTATCAAGCACTCGTGCGTAATGCAATAAAAGATATTGGATATGACCAACCTGAAGTCGGCTTCGATTATCATAGCTGCGGCATCTTAACCACAATAAACAAACAATCTCCCGACATTGCTCAAGGCGTCAACGAAGGGCAGGGACTTTATAAAGATCAAGGAGCGGGTGATCAGGGACTTATGTTCGGCTTTGCTTGTGATGAAACACCGGAACTGATGCCATTTCCCATCATGTTGGCTCATAAAATTGTTCTTGAACTGAATCATTTAAGACAGACAAAAAAATTGCCCTATCTCAGACCTGATGCCAAATCTCAGGTCACAATAGAATATGACGAAAATAATAGACCCGTACATCTACATACTGTAGTTATATCCGTTCAGCATACAGATGATATCGATCATGACACTATTGTGAAAGATATGAAATCCATGGTTTCAAAACTTGTTCCTAAAGGATTTATTAATGAAAACACTCTCTTCTATATCAATCCTACGGGTCGTTTTGTTATCGGTGGCCCTATGGGCGATTGTGGTCTAACAGGACGCAAAATTATTGTTGATACTTATGGTGGGATGGGACGTCACGGTGGCGGTGCTTTTTCAGGAAAAGATCCAACTAAAGTCGATCGCTCAGCCTGCTATGCTGCACGCTATGTAGCCAAAAATATTGTAGCCGCCAAACTCGCTCAAAGATGTGAAGTGCAAGTCTCTTATGCTATCGGTGTCCCTCACCCTATATCGATCAAAATTGATACTTTTGGTACATCCACTGTAAGTGAAAACGTCCTCAGTAAAGCAGTCCCATTAGTTTTTGACCTTTCCCCCAAAGGCATCATAAAAATGTTAAATTTAAAACGACCTATTTATCGTAAAACTGCTTTTGGAGGACATTTTGGTCGTCATGAAAAGGAGTTTACTTGGGAAAATACGGATAAAATCATCCCTTTACAAGAGGCTGTCAAAATGGAATCTTACGCCGGAGTATAGTCCAAGGTCTTCCATGAAAGATGAAAGTACTCCACAACAATTGCCTGCTGAATTTCTCAAAAAAAGGCGAGCTGTTGATAAATTGCTCAAGCGAAAACTAAAACAGGCTTTAAAATCAAAAAACAAATTTTCGCTAGAATTACATAACGCCTTAATGTGGGAAAAACATCACCATGAAGCAACACTTCTTCAATCCAATTTATTCAAAATAAAAAAGGGCATGCATAAAATAAGAGTACAGGATTGGCTTCAAGATAATACTGAGATAGAAATCTCACTCAACCCTACTCTACTTCCTTCAGAAGAAATTGCAAAACGTTTTAGGAAAAGCAAAAAATTAAAAAAGGGTATTGAACCTCTCAAAAATCTTCATGATCAAGCCGAAAAAAATGTAGAAAAAATTTCTTCTTTAATCACTAAAATTCCACAAATCACGACTGACAAGGACCTCGAAAGTTTTTGCCAAACTTATGATATCATCCCTCAAAAACAGATGTTGCCTAAATCAGAGAAACTTGTAGCCCCTTTACCCTATCGTACATTCATCACAGAGGCTGGCTTGGAAATTTGGATAGGTAAAAGTGCCAAAGATAATGATAAACTAACGTTCACTTATGCGCATGGATCAGATTATTGGCTTCATGCACAGGGTGTTCCTGGCTCTCATGTTGTCCTACGCCTAGGGAAATTAAAAGAGCCGGACGAAGACTCCCTAAAAGACGCTGTCCAAGCAGCCCTATTTTACAGTAAATCGAAAGATAAACAAGAAGGTGAAATATGCATCACCCAACGTAAATATGTCTCTCGTTTAGGAAAAAAAGAGCCGGGAAAAGTTCAAATCTCCCATCACCGTATTGTTTATGCCAAAACAGATCAAGGTAGACTAAAAAAGTTAAGAGAAAGAAAGAAAAATTATTGACTTTTTTGATTTTTTAATCCATTTTCCTATTCCAGTTTTTTACTATTCAAATGAGGATGATTATGTATAAGTGTTTCATGTATTTTTTTCTTTTAGTTAGTTGTTCTTTTGCAAACTGTTTTTCCACGGAATCTATTTATAATGAAATTTCTGAATCTTCTATACAAAAGATATATGAAAATAAAGTCTATTTAAAGCCTGGTAGCGTGCAAGTCGCAAAAAATGGAAATTTTATTCACATTGATGGTGAATTGTTAGCTATAGATCATCTACAGACAGATGCTAATGGGGTCTATTTTGAACCTCAAAGAATGAAAGTCGAATCATGTGAAACCTGCGGATTACCACTTGTATGGGGTAAATGCGTGAATCCCGCCTGTCCCAGTAAGAAAAAGAAATAACTTTTTAAGCTTACATTTATTCACCACGGAGACTCAGAGATCACAGAGATAACAATATTAAATTGCTTAGGCAATTTAATATACTCTATCGCTTCGCGAATTTGGCTTTCACCAATATACCTTGAAGCGATGAGTCTCCGACAAATTGCTTCGCAATTTGGCGGCGCTTCTTCTCTCTGTGCTCTCTGTGGCTCTGTGGTGAATAATAAAAAAATTAAGTGAATACCTATAGGATTCTACTCTTCTTCATCTTCTAGAAAACGGTAACCTACCCCTCGGACGGTCTCAATCCAATTAAAATTGGGTCCCATTTTTTTCCGAAGAGATGCTATATGCACATCAATATTTCTATCGACTACAAACGCATCGCTATTCTGAATGTCATCTAATAATTGATTACGTGTTAACACTTTGCCTTTATTCATTACAAGACGTTTCAAAATACCAAATTCTGATAATGTTAAAGTTATAGGCTTATCTTTCTTTCTAAGCTGGTAGCGCTCGACTTCCATCGTAAAAGTCCCAAAAACAATCACCTTAGGAGCTTTTTCGGGAGGCTCTTTCCCTCGTCGAAGAACTGCCCTTACCCGTGAGAATAAAATTTTGGGCGAAAAGGGCTTGGTCACATAATCATCCGCTCCTAGTTCCAAACCCAAAATAACGTCCAATTCTTCACTTTTAGCGGAAATCATAATGACGGGAATCTCCCTTAAGTCAGGATTGCTTTTCATCTTACGGCAAACATCAAGTCCACTTTGTCCGGGAAGCATAATATCTAAGATAACCAGATCTGGCTTCTCTCTCTCTATAGCTCTTAATCCATTTAAGCCATCCACTTCGGCATGAAGCTTATACCCTGAAATATCTGCCTGTAACTTAATGAGTGCTGCTATGTCTTCCTCGTCTTCTATGAGGACTATTTTAGGCTTTTGCATGAATTAAAACCTTCATTGTTAGGAATACTCTTTAAAACCCAACTTCAAGTGGGGTTTAAATTAACTTTAACATATTCTGGATTTTTATTTCATCAAATTTTAAAATAGTCTTTAAAAGATCTTCATTGATTGTGTAGAATTAAATTTTAGCTTAACTTTAGGTCGTTTTAATGTCATATTTTAAAATTTTTGCTATTTCTGTTTGCTTTAGTCTCTTATTTTTGTCTGTCTTTGTTATGGTGGCGTTTGATTCGGAAAACACTTTAAACAAAGCCTACGATTATTTTGCAGACAAACAATATTATGAAGCACGTTATCTATTAATCAATGAGGATAATCCCATCCCTCTTGCCGATTTTTACCTATATGAAGCTTACCTAGCACGTGAAGAATTAGGCCTGAAAAAATCTCAGGGATATCTTCGTCAAGCCATCCAAGAATTATCTAACAAAAAAAGCAGTACAGCTCAAGAAATTCATTTAAATTTAGCTCTCAATAGTTTTCTTCTAAATGATGAGGAAGCTTTGAAAAAAGCATTGGAACAAAGTCGTAAATTATCCATTGCGGATGAACCATGGATTTCCTTTTTTACCGGTTGTCAAGCTTATTTGGAACAGGATTATGATAAAGCTCTGACTTCATGGAATAATAGCAAGTCTCGAAAGTGGCTTTCCAACTGGATGAAAACAGGTTTTGAACATCATTTGTCTAATGAAAGAATAGGTCTATTATACCTACATTCCGAACTTGAAAATGGACACCTATTTTCAACTCGACAAAATTTAGAACAATATCTTTTAACGCTCCCTGAACAGTTCCACCAAGATATCCAGGTGCTTCTGGCCTTGAACTACATTAAAGAATGCGACATGCTTCCTTACGGAAAACGCAATTCAAATTTTCTAAAATCGATTGAGCTATTAAAGCAGGTTCCTTCAACCAATTATTTCTACATTAAAAAAAGAAATGAAATCTTCAGCGCCTATAAAACTGAGATTCTAGATGCAGTCTCAAATCATCATTTTAGTGACATTCCTGCCTACATAGTTGCTTTGGAAGGCTGGAAAGCAAGTGAACAACTCGACGAGTTAACCACAGACTTAGTCCATTTGCTTAATGAAAAAATAATGACAAACCATCATGCAGATGCAACTGCATTACTTCAAAATCTTTCCCTATCGATTGCAGGAAGTGAGCTTAAACAGCTATTTACCATGAAACTTTCAAAACAAATGTATGAGGCAATTACGCAGGGTAAACAACAGCATCTAATAACCTATGCTTCCATTTTTCAAAATTATCTTTCGGACTCAGCTCTCTCAGTTTTAGCAGATACTACTGCTTCTAAGATTTTAGAACTTGTTGAAAATGATGATCCTGATTTTGGGTCTATTAGCCCCTATATTTCCCGCTGGCAAACTTTGGAAAAAAATTCTCAAAATCGTTATCTTCTCGCTCAGCAGCTGATTCAAAAAGCCCAACGCTTATGGTCTATAAACGGTGAATCACAAAAAGCCTTTAATCTATTAAAAATTGCCAAATTTTTACCAGCCTCTACAGAAGAGAATCTTATTCTTGCCGATATTGAACAGGCGATTCTCAAAACATATCACCAAGCTCTTCTCCAAGATCACATTCATGAATTTCCTCATATTCTTATGGCAATGCAATCATTCCATCTTTCAGCAGACGAAATTTTAGATCCTAAGGAAATAGCAAATCAACTCGCCGACGCCCAATATCTCTTTGAGATAGGTCGCTATTCTATCGCTTCAACTAAAGCCTCCTGGGTCCTACAGCTTGATTCTAATAATCAAATTGCCCGAAAAATTGCTGCCCTCACAGCTTATGAAGAGGGGCGTTATTCTGAAGCTAATGAGCATTTTAAAAATATACAAATGAGAGATTCCTCTATTAATCACCTGTTTCTCGTTTCCGCACTTTTAGCTAATGACCATCTAAATAACTCTTATCTTTTAGAAGAGCTCACAAAAACTCCCTTATCTAACGAAACGGCATTACGTCTTGCCTTTGGCTATCTCACTCTATCTCAACCTGAACAAAGCCTCTTTTGGCTTAATAAAATTCCGGTTATTAATGACGAAATTCTTCTTGGACTTTGCATCGCCTCTTTTCAAAAGCAAGATTGGCCCAGCGTGATAGAATCTTATAATAAGCTCTCAAGCCCCTATACTCAAATTCAGGTTGTTCAGGGTTTTGTAATTCAAGCTTTAGTCGCTCAAAATAAAAAAGAACAGGCGCAGGCAATTTTTGATAAATTTACTCTTTTTCAAAATCCCCATCTGGATTTTCAATCAAAACCCTTTAGCATTCTTCAAAATCATCTTAATTCATTTGACGCACATGACTTTGCAGCACGTTATTATCTCTATGTCCAAAAAGATACCCACAATGCTCTTAAACAATTTCGTGAAATAAAGAATACCACCCCCGAATTACTCGTGGAAAGAGCTGAGCTAGCTTTTTCTTTAAATTATTTTTCAGAGTCTATCGAGGATTTACAAAAATCACTTGAGGGTTCTAAGGGGAATACTAGAGAAAAAGCTCTCATACTTCTCGGTAATATTTACTTACAATTAGCCTTTTATCCTGATAGTGTACACCACTTTAAAGAGCTCTTTTCTCTAAATCCTCAGCAAATCCCATCTGTGCATCAATCTTATTGCAATGCACTCATAGCTATCGGAAGATTAGATCTTGCTTTACCTCATTTTGTCCATCTGGGAAAGTCAGCTCCTGATCCCTTGATAGCTCCTCAAGAATTAGGAATGGTATTTGATTCAAATATGCTTCCTCAAAAAAAACTTAATCTTTTGAAATTGGAACAGGCAAAACATCCGAATAGCATTTCACTACAAATTCAATTTGTCAAAGAACTTATTCGTAACACAAATGAATCCAGGCACGATTCCGATGCTGTTTTGCTAGCTTTTGCACTTTTAGAGACCGTAATCAAAAATTACCCCTATATACCCGAAGTTTGGTTTCTACAGGGACAGATACTTGCCCAATTACATCAAAAGCAATCTGCACATCATTCTTTTATCCATGCTATTACCTTAAATCCGAGCTATGCTGAAGCATACAAACACTTAGCGGCTCTAAATATTTCAGAAAATGATGTTCTAGCTGCTACTTACAATTTAAAACAAGCAGTAAAAATGATACCCTATGATGTCGAAGCTTGGAATTCCTTAGCCGCATTGGAACCAAACATTTTGACTTTCACTTATGGCTGGAATGAACTTCCTCATTGAATTTTTTTTATTTAATAGATATAGTATTTATACTTTTTATGGGATGTTTTCATGGTTTTTGTGTTTTTACTCTTTGCCCTTTTTGCTAGTGTATTTACAGTCAGTAAAATTGGTTTAGAATATACTCAACCCTTTTTTTTGATTGGCTTTCGCATGCTAATGGCAGGTATCGTCCTGTTTGGATATGAATTCTATCGCAATCGGGGTAATTTCAAAATCGACTGGCAGAGTTGTCGGCGCATTCTTCGTTTAGCCTTATTCAATATTTATCTTACAAATGTATTGGAATTTTGGGGGCTTAAATATTTGACCTCCTTCAAAACCTGTTTTATTTATAGCCTTTCCCCCTTCATCTCAGCTCTTTTTTCTTATCTCATTTTTTCTGAAAAAATGTCGTTTAAAAAATGGATAGGATTATGCATCGGCTTTTTAGGTATATTGCCAATGATGCTAAGTGAGACCTCTCTTGAAATGGAAACGGGGCATCTCTATGTCTTTTCTTGGGCAGAATTAGCTGTGGTAGCAGCTGCTACAACTAGTGTTTACGGATGGATTCTTCTACGCCAACTCATTAACGAAAATGGATATTCACCCCAGTTAGCCAATGGTATGAGCATGATAATAGGAGGTAGTATGTCCCTTATCCATTCAGGTTTTGTGGAAAATTGGAATCCTGTTCCGGTCACCGAATTTCTTCCCTTTATCCTATGTTCTGCTTGGCTCCTAGTTGTTTCTAATCTTATCTGCTATAACCTATACGGTTGGCTCCTGAAAAGATTTTCTGCAACTTTCATGTCCTTCTCAGGATTTACCACATCCATGTTTTCTGCCTTGTTTGGATGGGCCTTTCTTAACGAAAGTCTCACCTGGGCTTTATTTATCTCGACCTCAATTATTTTGTTGGGTCTCACCCTCTTTTATCAAGAAGAATTAAAACCCTCTTTTGCTAAGTTGGAAAACAAACCAGCGAGCTAAATAATTATAAACTATTTTTTATTCACCACAGAGACACAGAGATCACAGAGAATTAAGAGCATCGCGAAATTGCGAGTCAATTTGTTGGAGACTCATCGCTTCAAAAATGTTAATAACATTTTTTCGCAAAGCGGTTAGATTACATTAAATTGCCTCAGCAATTTAATGTTGTTTTCTCTGTGCTCTCTGTAACTCTGTGGTGAATTAAAAAAAAGATTAGGTGAATAACATGGAAATGACTTATGCAACAAAGCCATTGGTATCTCTCTCAAAAAATTCTTGTTTAAATTTATTGCAATCTTTATAAAGATTAGCCTTTAGATATAGGGTTATAAAAAAAGGCAAACAATGACATCTTCTAGAGTAGAAGGCGAAAATTATTTTCATCTGAATGATTTAGTCTATAATGAACCTATCAATAAAATTATTGATCCCTTACTGCCACAATTCGAACGAATGATGAAATCCTACGTGTTGTTCAATATGATTTTTCTATCGATAGGCACAGTTGAATTTCTCCTTTTTATTTCTTTTTTTACATTCTTAACACAATCAGCCATTCTGGCTATTAGTTTAGCACTTCTCTTTCTAACTTTTTTCTCTTACTTCATACTAAAAGTTTATTATCAAACAAAAAAACCTGAGCAATACAAAGACATCATTCAGCGCTATTTACTTGCCTGTAAAAATGTACTAAACTACCAGGAAGGTATTCCAGAACACCATATCGCTCTAGCCAGCGCTTGTTGTAAACTCGCCGATCATCTTCATGGAAAAGAATACTCTTTTTATCAAACTCCTAAATGGCTAGAGACTCTACAACCTTACGCAGAAATATTTAGTTGCTGGTGGCACTGGCAAGACATTCATCGCATTCGAGAACTCATGTTAATGACTTCCGTAGAAGAAAATATCAAACTTGTTAAATGCGAACCCACCAATCTTGAAGTTCACGCTTCCCTAGCTAATGCTTATGTGATGCTCTCAGGACTTTATATAGATCCTCACAAGCTAGAAGGCTATGATGATGAACGCTGGAAACCGTCCGAAAGAGACTCTCCGGAAATGGAAGAGAAATTTCGCTCCGTCGCCGAACGAGCTATCGAAGAATTTAAGGTACTTAATGACTATGCCCCTAATGATCCCTGGGTCCATGCTCAATTGGCCTACAGCTATCATGACCTCCAGATGCCTAAGGAAGAAATTAAAGAATACGAAACCATCCTTAAGCTTAATCCAGGAGATCGAGATACTCTTCACAAGTTGGGCCTGCTTTATTTTCAACAAGGTCTAAATGCTCAAGGACTTCGTATTTATGAAGAACTCAAACGATCAAATTATAAAAAAGCCGAGAGTTTGATGCAAAATTATGGCTCTTTTAAACCTTTTTCCTAACTCTATTTAGAGAGCTCTTATGCAGTCATTAGCTAATCCGAAACGAATTTTGCTCAAACTTTCCGGCGAAACTCTTTTAGGAGACCAACCATTCGGTATTGATATCGAAAGTGCGCAAAAATTGGCCTCTTCCATCAAGGAAATAGTTAAAGAAGGATTTCAAATAGCGTTAGTCATTGGGGGAGGAAACATTTTCCGTGGCATCAATTTAAAAGCCATAGGATTTCCACGCACTCCGGCAGATCAGATGGGAATGTTAGCCACCTTAATGAATGGAATTGCACTCCAACAAGCCCTCTCAGCTCTTGACTGCGCTTCTAAAATGATGAGCGGGCTTGAATGTCCTGATGTCTCTGAAAGCTATAATTGGCATCGTGCGAATCAATACCTTGCTTCAGGGCAAGTAGTCATCTTCGTTGGAGGCACCGGTAATCCCTATTTTACAACAGACAGCGCAGCCGCACTTCGTGCCTGTGAAATACATGCCGATATTTTACTTAAAGCCACAAAAGTCAATGGGGTTTATGACAAGGACCCACTTAAATTTCCTAATGCCACAAAATATTCTTCTCTTTCCTATTCACAATATCTTGCAGAAAATTTAAAAGTCATGGATGCTGCCTCCATAGCCCTGTGCATGAGCAATCACCTTCCCATTTTTATTTTTAGTATGCAATTGTTAGGAACAAAACCCTTAAAAAATATCATTCTTAACCCTGAAAATGGAACATTAATTAGTTAATAGGAGTCATGACATGAACATTCTTGATCAGGCTAAATCGAAAATGGCAGCCGCCATTGAACATTTAAAAAATGACTTGAAAGCCATACGGACCAACCGTGCCAATCCAGCCATGCTTGATGGTGTTTCGGTTGAAGTATACGGATCTACGATGCGCATCAAGGAAGTTGCTAACATTACCGCTCCGGAACAGCGCATGATTCTCATTACCCCTTTCGATCCCTCCACTACTAATGCCATCGGCAAATCCATTGAAAAAGCAAACTTAGGTTTTCAACCTATTGTAGATGGCAATGCCATTCGGATTAAAATTCCTCCTATGGACGAAAGTGCACGTAAGGAAATGGTAAAGCAGTGTCATAAGAAAAAGGAAGAGGCCAAAATTAGCATTCGTAACATACGCAGAGAATGCAACGATGATGCAAAAAAACAAAAAGCTGATGGCGATCTCACTGAGGATGGCTTTAAGAAAATTGAAAAAAATGTTCAGGAATTGACCGATAAGTTTTGCAAAGAAGCGGATGAACTTGCTGAAAAAAAGGAAAAAGAGGTAACAACAATTTAAATATTGCGAAAAAAGGAAAAATTCTGTATGATGAAACGGTCTTCAAGTCATCTTGAAGTATTTTGCTTCAATAATAGATAAGGCCTTTACCTGTTTTTTATAGGGCCCCATCGTCTAGCCTGGTCTAGGACACCGGATTTTCATTCCGATAACAGGGGTTCGAATCCCCTTGGGGTCATCGAGAGACTTTAGCTCAGTCGGTAGAGCATCTCACTTTTAATGAGAGGGTCGATGGTTCGAGTCCATCAAGTCTCAACTTTATTAATACTTCGTATTCACCCACACACTTAGGAAATGAAACATAAAATATTGAAGCTATAGTTCTTTTCAAAATTGACTTATTTCAGTATTTACGGTATGATAATGTTAAAGAGAAGAGGTTTTATGAGACATCAACAACATCACCAAAAAGAAAACACGGTTAGGCTTACCATCGACTTCCCTGCTGAGCAACATGCTTATCTTAAGATGCTTGCAGCAAAAAGAGGGATAAGTATGCGTCAGTATGTAATTGAATCTTTATGTGGAAGTATAGATCAAGAAGCAAAACATATAGACTTAAGTGAAAACAAATTTAAAAAAGCCCTGGGCAAGATAATAAAAGAAAACGATGACGTTCTCAGAAGACTAGCAAATAAATGATTGAATATCTAACACTTGAACAAGTTATCGAACTTCATGACGAATTGCTTAAAAGATATGGTGGTTTGCCTGGAATTCGAGATAAAAATCTCCTTTGGTCTGCAATAGACGCTCCTACCTGAATATACAATTCCTCAAGAAAAAAAGGAAGCAATCGAAAATTCTTTAATCATACAACCTAAGCCCCAAGAGATTGAACAGAAGGAAGAAATTAAATCGGAAAATCAAGAGCTACAGGACAAGAAAGAGATTATTATCCAACCTAAAATTGAACAGGTGTTAGAACCTAAGCCTGAACCTTCAATTCTTCAAGAAAAAAAGGAAGCAACTGAGGATTCTTTAGTCATGCAACCTACGCCTCAACAGATTGAACAGAAACAGGATATTATACCCCCACCTAAAATTGAACAAAAGGAAGAGCTTAAACCTGAAAATACATCTCCTCAAGAAAAGAAAGAGGAAATGAAAGAGATAGAACAAAAAGCTCCTCAAATTGAGAAAAAGGAAGAAATTAAACCTGAATATAAGATCACTTTAAAGAAAAATGATAAAATTGGGCTTAAACCAAAGGATAGAAAAAAAGGCCTCAAAACGGGTCAGGATTTATTTAACTATTATGCTAAATATGAGGCTCGCAAATATAAACAGGCCGAGCGATTTGTAAGTGCCGCAGTTAAAGAAGAAAAAGAAAGAAAGCCAAATCTTGATAAGCGGGGATGGGCTATTAATGACTCTAAGTTAAATGATGAAAAGTTTGTGAAGGATTTAATCTTTTCTGTTCTTGACATTATTCAAATTAAAGGCGAGGAAAGACTAAAAATTTCTGAATTTATTAATCGCCAAATAGAAGCTATACTAAGCGAGAATAGTCTTCTACATGAGTATGATAAGGTTTCAAAAGCAGGAGCTCTCCAGTATGTTCTTTGTAAAATATACAGAAATGAAAAAGATCTCTTCAGTAATGAAGAAATTGAAAAGCAGGAAAAATTGATAGAAGATGGGAAAAAGCTATTTAATGAATTCAAAGAAAAGTATCTTTTAACTGATCCAGTATCTAAACAAACTGTGTTAAACGTTATCCAAAAGACTCTTAAAATTGCTGATCAGAATTTAAAGGATGGAGATTTTGATCGTAATCATCAATGGGATTATTCTACGCATCAGCTTATTGAACGTAAATGGGATGAAAAGATTGATGGTCAATTCTGGCCAAATAGAAAAACGGAGTCAAGTCCTGCAAAAAAAGATTTGCAAATGTTAGCTGTATCTCACTTTGTTGAAAGTCTTTTTGATGAAAAGGATGAAGATGCTGTAAGTGCCTACTTAGTTGATGAAATGATAGGAATGCATAAACAGATATACATCCATTATGATAACAACGGTTATAGTCTTGCTGGAAGAAAATTAGCAGAACTCCTCAACGCATTTAATCTGGCATAACCTTTTTCAGCTCTTTTCTATGCTATACTTTTTACTGCTTTTATTTTATAGTAATTATATAGATAGCATAGATCTCTTAAGAAAAAATTATGGCTAAAAAACCTGAAAATTCTCCCGAGGAACAGATTCCCGAACGGCCTATCGAATGCACGGAATGCAAAAGGCCCATAGCTGTCTGGTACACGGAAATTGTGGGTAATACCATATCCCAAACGAGTATGTGCTCTGAATGTCCTGTTCTTCAAAGAAAACTGCATGGTCAAACGGGGGATAAAGAATTAGGGCAGATACCGGGCGAAGCGAGTTTAGCCTGCGGGGAATGTGGAACTACACTGGACAGTCTTCGCGTTGGCAATCCTTTGGGCTGCAGTAATTGTTATGAAGTCTTTGATGATGTTATTGCCTCTGAACTCATCACTCTTGATAAAATCCCTCAACGCTTGGTATCACTTAAAAAAACAGTCCCTATTCATATTGGAAGGGCTCCAGGCGAAATTCGAGAAATCAGCCCTTCTTTAAGACTTCTTGCCCTCAATGAAGCACTTAGCGAAACTCTCAAAAGAGAAGATTACGAACAGGCAGCCTGGCTGCGTGATCAGATCAAGGCATTGACAGAGGAAAATCCGGAGAAACCTGATGACAAAAGCAAATGATAAATCTAACCCTATCACTAATCAGAATAAACCCTGGGAAAACAATGATAATAACATATGGCTAGCTTCCACAATCAATTTTCATCGCAATATTGAAAAATTTAACTTTCCGGGCAAGCTCAATACAGAACGACGAAAACAGGTGGTAGCCTTACTTAGTAAAGAAATTCTTGCTCTAGATACATTGCCAAATCCTACCCTCGTTCGGGCAGAGGAAATCGGTCCATTTGAAAAAGAATTTTTAGTCGAACACTTTCTTTCTAATGATAACTTCATTCAAGCTCATTCAGGGGAAGCTTTTATTGTGGATGAATCGGGTCAATTCCTAGCCTCTTTCAATTTACGTGACCACCTCCACTTGCAAATAATTGATTGCAAAGGGGAATTAGAAAATACTTGGAATAAACTGTTGAAAATTGAAACAGCTATCGGACAAAATATTTCTTTTGCCTACAGCACAAAATATGGTTTTCTTACCGCCGATATGGGAAATTGTGGTACTGCTTTAATTGTCTCGATCTATTTACAGCTGCCTGCTCTTGTTCATACGGAAAAATTGGATGAAATTCTTGATAAAAATGGGGATGAAAGTATTGCTTTTTACGGTATCCAAGGAGACCCCACAGAAATTATTGGGGATGTTCTGGTCATTCAAAATAACTACACTTTAGGAGTTACTGAAGAAACCATTATCTCCAATTTAAGAGCCTTTACTACTAAAATGCTTGTTGAAGAAAACTCAGCGCGCAATGTGATCCGTTCCAGTAACAGTCCTGACATAAAAGATAAAATCAGCAGGGCCTATGGCATCCTGACACATTCTTATCAAATCGATGCGATCGAAGCTCTTAATGCCATCAGTTTATTAAAGCTTGGTGCTGAAATGGGTTGGGTTACAGGAATTACTCGGACTACTATCAATCATCTTTTCTTTAACTGTCGTCGTTCGCATCTTCTCTCTCAATTTCCCGAAAAAACTAATCTTTCACAGGAAGAAATTATTCATAAACGTGCCGAGTTTATTCATAAAACTCTTGCAAAAACACAATTAACTATTTAAAATCAGGGTAGCTCATTTCTTCAAATAATTTCGTTGTGACCCGACTATGGATGCTACTCTCAATTGCTTCAGGCACAAATTCATTTAAACGGTAGCCTCCCAACACAATTTCTTGGATGAGTGTTGAACTAATATGTGCATATAGCGGATTTGCAAACAGAAATATAGTTTCTAAACCTTGCAATTTCTTATTGGCACAAGCTAGTTGCGTCTCTGACTCAAAATCCGCAATAGATCTTAATCCTCTCACTAAAAATGAGATTTTATTTTTTTTAACATAGTCCACAACTAATTCAGGTATTTCTGCAATTATAATATTAGAGATATCATGACAAATTTCAGTCAACATCACACATCTCTCTTCCATTGTAAATAAGCTGCTTTTCTTTTTGCTATTCTTAGCTATACCGATGTGTAGCCTATCACATAATGCTGCCGCTCGCTTGATAATATCCAAATGACCTAAAGTAGGCGGATCAAATGTACCAAGTAATAAACCAATCTTATTTTTCATATTTTTCAAACTGTAAGAGTTGTGAACGTCCCATTTGCCTTATACTCTTTAAATTCAATGTAAGCCATCCTTTTTTATCAATCAAGGCTGCTTTACTCTCTTCAATAAATAGCATTCCTCTAGGTAACAAGAGACGACTTTGGTCTATCATTTCAATTAGCTTGTGAGGTAACCCTTCTGTTTCATAGGGGGGATCCATATAGATGATGTCAAAGCTTTCTCTTTGCCTTTCAAGCCTTTCCAATAAACTAATTGCATCTCCCAGTAAAATTTTTCCCTTCTCTTCCATTCCCAACAATGTTAAATTTTCACGAATACAATGGGTACATTCACGATTGCAATCTATAAAGGTTGCCCTCTTAGCTCCCCGACTTAATGCTTCCAGCCCCATAGCTCCTGAGCCTGCAAAAATATCTAAAAAAGAGACACCCTCTATATAATTTTGACATATATTAAATAGGGCTTCACGTAACCTACTTGTTGTCGGTCGGGTCTCTTGATTTTTGGGAGTTTTAATTCTGCGATTTTTATGTGTGCCTGCGATAATATATAACATAAAATTTTACGATGGGGTATACAATACTCCTAAAATATGATGTCGGAATATTCCCGTGGGAATAATACCTAACACAACCTGCACACTCACTTGACTTCCGGATTTGGATTTCATCTTCAAACTCATATTTGCATCGTTTTTCAGTGCAAGACTCGCTAGCCCACTTCGCCATAGCTCTTTACTCGGCTCGATAATATCATTAAAACTTTGCATAAATTTTTCCGGACTCCACCCCAGCAAATTTTTAGACTGATTATTAACAAAAAGAATTTTACCCTCTTTTTGTGAATAAAATACAATCGTACTGGAATTCTCCATACGCAAACTTTCAAAAAGTCGGCGCAAATCCAACGTATAATTATCTACGACCAAATCCTTAAAGCGAGAATTAGAACTATTATAATGGTTTGCCCCCGTAATCTTTTGAGCAATATCGATACATCTTTTCAACTGCATTAACGCTTGAACCTCATTACGCACCTGTTTTTCAGGCAAATAGGTCATATCCTCATCATGCATTCCGGAATGGAAACTCTGCGTAGAATATTCTTGCGTTTGACTAGGGTACATGGGCATAGTCTGATTTTCAATCTCAGCTAGTTGAATAAGAGTCTTAATCTCATATGTCAAATCGGATACTTTGCTCTCCAACTGAACAATTTGCTGTAATTTCTTGTCCATGCTTTCACGTTGGTCAGAAATGGTTTTTTGAGAATCAGCCAAAAGTTTTTTTTGCTTTTCTAACTCTTCTTGAACTAACCGTTTATATTCTTCTTGTTGAGAAGTTGTACTTTCCAATTGGCTCTGTAAGATCTGATATTCATGCTGAAAATGCTGCAATTCCTCATTTTTCATCTCCAATTTCTCTTTGACATGTATGAGCTGCTCTTGAATGCCTGCATAATTTCCTTGTAACTCTTCTATGGCCTGATTCTTCGATAAATCCACCGCAGATGTATTCAAAAGGGATTTTGAAATTTCTTCTGATAATGGTTCTTTTTTTCTCATCTGCTCACTTTGATTTTCATATTTTTGTTCCAAGCGGCACAATATCCAAAAAAAAGAGATTGTTCCGAAGGAACTAAAAAATAGGCCAACAGCAAGTAGATTCCACGCTTTCTGCTGTGGCATGTATAGCTGGCCATAACTACTCAATAGTAAGATCGGCACTAAATACAAAACGATAATGATGATTAAGATGCCGTAACGTGACCTGTACAGATTTTGCATAATTTTAATTCATTGAGCTTACGATGATATCTTGCCAGAAGGATTAATATTAATCGAGAATTTGTAGATGGATACGCAATGAACTGACAGTTAAGTTAGGATGCCGAGGATCTTGCGAACTTATAGGTTCAATACATACATACGATGCTCCTAAGGGATGATACAGCTGCCAACAATTTTCTTCAGACAGACAGGAGTACTTTGTGCGCAAACGATAGGTTCCTGCATCCAAGACAATGGATCCTTCTAAAGGGTCCGGAAAAGGAAAAAATGTAAAGTCCGTATCCTGTTCAAGGGTATATACAAGCTTATGCTGCTCATTAAAGTTCCATGAAGAAGGGATCGGCTTATGTTCATCATGATCTAGAATTCTATTTTTTACTTCACTGATCACTGTTCCCTTCCCTTCAGGCAAATGGTAATAGTAGTGAATTCCAACGAGGGAATCTGTATCACTCACCACAGCTAAATCAAGATGTAAACCATCTGGTAAAAGCTCAGCAACAAATGTCATCTTAAAGTTTTGCCCTTCTAATTCTGCTAAGGAAATGTTGTTCCATTGATCTTTTCCGGTTAAATAAGCGCTAATCCAATGTTCTTTTGATTCTGCTTTCCAGGGAGCATATCGTCCAATACCATGCGAAAAGGGATCCTGCACGCCTTTAGCTTTTACGCGTGCAATATGGGGAAAAAGAGTTTCATCTTTGATTTTAGGAACAACATTAGCTTTCCTACGATGGAAATGGGGTCCAATCAAAGCACCTAAACCTGCAAATCTTTGCTCAAAAAGGTTTATAGTTGATTGATCTATGATTTCTAAGTTTCCCTTTTTGAAACTTATCATATTCATTCCTTTTTCGGGAAGATAGGTCACTTCTAATGGTTCTCCCTTAGATGTTCGATTTTTTAGTGTGATTGGCATGCTAATTTTTCCGGGTTGCTACGTAATATCCTAAACCAAAGAAATAGATGAGTATGATCCATAAAATACCTGTAGAAATACATTCTTTGAGGGGGAAATTTTTTTGTAAAGAAGAATATTGCGGATTACTACTAGAATACCATACCATCCAATCTTTTTGAGAATATACTTTTAACGCACTTTCCGCAGCCCAAGAATTCCAATAGAGATCGTTTTTGAATAAAGTCTCACCTCTATATTCTTTATTTTTTATTTTAAACCTGTAGTCTGCTTTGATGATCCAACGGTCTTCATTCAACTGTTCAACTTGCCATTTAATATTTTCTACTGCCATTGAAGCGTTTAACGACATATAAAGGTAAACTGCATAGAAAGTTTTAAGTGTAAACCATCCCACTGCACCCAGTATCAAAGATAAAAAACAGAGCCAAATAAAATTTTTATGCATAGAGCTTGTTAAATTCCTCCGGCAAAGGCGTTTCAAATTGTAGGTCTTTACCCGTTATGGGATGTTTAAATACTAATCTCTTGGCATGCAAACAAAGTCGACGTAAAGGATTTCGTACAGCCCCATATTTGAGATCTCCAACAACGGGATGTCCAGCCGCTTTACATTGAACGCGAATTTGATTTTTTTTCCCGGTTTCCAATCTAAATTTGACCCAGGTATAGAGTTTATTTCTTGTGATTACTTCATAATTTGTAATCGCTAAAGATCCTTTTTCGGAATCTAAAGTCTCATGGACAACATAATTATCATCTTCATATAAAAAAGATTCCCATATCCCTGCGTTCTCAGGTAAATGACCTTCTAAAATAGCTATATATTCCCTGATAATATCATGTTCTTCAAAAGTTTTTTTTAACTTTTCATAAGCTTTTTCTGAAAAGGCAAAAAGCATTACACCTGAAGTTCCTTGATCTAAACGATGCACCACATAAATCTTTCTGGGGCGGAAGTGATTTTTTAAAATTGCGTGTGCAGTTTTCCCTTTTTCAAAATTAGCCGAAACACTTAGAAGTCCAGCGGGTTTATTGATAACGATGAGATGAGAATCTTCATAAAGGATTGATATGCCATCAATAGTAGGGGCTGCCTTTGCCCCAACCGTTACAATCTGGTTCTTTTTAATGAGCTTACTTCCAATCTTTTCAACGACACCATCAACAGATACGCGTCCCTCCTTTAGCCAGGATCTTAAGGTTGTTTTAGAGCTCTCGGGAGCGAGAATGGCTAAACATTCAAGCAAAGGAAGATTTTCACTTAATTGGAGTTTCATAAAATATAATTTTTAACTTTGACGAATTATACAATATCGCCTATAATTTTTATCATGCTAAATTTTATGTCATTAAAACATTAAGAGGAAAAATGGCTGAAGAAAAAAAAGAGAAAAAAAAAGAAAGACGCCCTAGTGCTCAAAAAAGAGATCTCCAGAGTGAAAAGCGAAAACTCATTAATCGCAATTTCAAATCTCAAATAAGAACAGCTGTTCGAGCTTTAGAAGATTCCTTTTCTAAAAAAGATGCTTCAATCAATAAAAAACATCTAAATGAAATTTACAGCCTTATGGATAAAGGTGTTAAGAAGGGCATTTTGAAACCTAACAAAGCAAACCGCACCAAAGCTCGTCTTGCAGCGCGTACGGCCGCTAACATGTAAAAATTTCAATATAGTCTAAAGTCGGAGAACACAGAGAAAACAACATTTGGAGTGCGGTGACTTGTCACCGCTTTCACAGGGGTCGACTTGTCGATCCCATAAGTGTACCGTGACAAGTCGCGGTTTACAAAGCGGTGACAAGTCACATACGCATCAGGCTATCAAAATATCTGTTTACATAAATTAACAGAATAAATATTTGGATTTATTCTGTCTGTTTGAAAATTAAAAATTTAACAGAATCGGCTTTGCCGGTAGGATCGCTCGCTTCGCTCGCGGTAGGATAAAACAAAATCCTCGAGCTGTTGAGACTGCAGAAACAAAATTCACTGTTGAATTTTGTGTTTATCTTGCCACGAGCGAAGCGAGTGATCCTGCCGGCAAAGCCGATCCTGTTATCCTGTTCTATTCTATTTAAAATCAATATGTTATGATATTTGGCTTGATGCGTATGTGACAAGTCACCGCACTCCAAATGTTGTTTTCTTGCTTCGTGGTAAATAAAAAATCATCTTGTTAATTTTTCTATAATCAAATGTAGGGTAAGTCGTGAAGGAAGAATAAGCAGACTAATCAATCGCTTTAATTTTTCCCAAAGACTTGGCTGATTGATCTCTAATAGATACAACATTTTAGATTCTTTATACAGGGACAAAAAGTTTGCTTTTTCTTCCTCATTGCAAGAGAGAAGATAATCGATACAGTCTCCTGAAAAAAATAGGGGCCATGTACGAATTCGTTTAAGAAACCATTTAGGGTATTCTGTCTTTGGAAAAAACCCTTCTTCACATGTATGATGAGAGGCAATGTTGATTTCTTTTCTGTACAATGTCTTTAATCTTTTGCTTTTTTCAATCCAATCCCATTGATCATAAATATAGCCCTCGCCCTCTCTATTGATATTAGTGAAATAATGAGGGGATTCTTGCAAAAAATACTCAGCTGCTGTCAAACGATTCTTATTGTATAAATGATCATGCAAAATCCATATAGTTTGATACCCGAGACTTTGATAATCACGATTACGTTCTTCAATTTCACGTGCAGTTATGGGGGAGCATTGAATTTCATAAACAAGTTTTTCTTTCTCCCAAACAACATCCCCGATGCGATTAATCAGGGCAAAACGTTTTTCGAGCTCACACACTGACAATCGACTTTGTATGTAAAATTGTATCTGCAAGTGAATCAAGGATTTTCCACTTTGTCTACAGATTCGATTGGTTTCGAGATGATAGAAGTGAATTTGTCGAAGGAATCCTCCTCGACAGCGGACAATTCCACCACACTCTCGACAAAAATAATCTTTTTGTTTATGAGCCTGATCTGCCGATATTAATTTTTCTTGCTCATCGAACGCAAAAAGGAACATTTTATCCAAAATTATAAATAGTAAATAAAAATGACTCGATAAAAATGACTATTAGCTTTAAATAATGGGAAATACAAACTTGACAAAAACCAATCCTATAGGCCAAAATATTTATACTTATTTCTCTTGCAAAACTCCAGGATTAGGAGCCTTTGCAAAAAGCTCTTTGTCAATACCCTTTACTGAAGATTAACATGAATAAAAATAATTTCAAAGGCAGTTTTCCTCAACAGCATCAACAAAAAGTGGATGAACTTGTTTCCATCGCTAAGGAGCAGGGTTACATTACCTACGAGGAAATCAATGAAATTCTTCCGATGACATTCGACTCGCCTGAGCAAATTGACCAGGTGTTGATTTTCTTAAGCGGAATGGACATCCAGATTCTTAATCAGTCTGAGGTTGAACGTCAGAAAGAACGTAAAAAAGAAGCCAAAGAACTGGAAGGTCTTGCCCAAACGTTCCGAAGGGACTCCCGATGACCCTGTGCGAATGTATCTGAAGGAAATGGGCTCCGTCCCCTTGCTCAGCACGGGAAGAAGAGGTTGAAATTTCTAAGCGCATTGAAAAAGCGCAAATTCAAATTGAACGCATCATCATGCGTTTCCGCTATTCCACCGCTGAAGCAATTTCGATCGCTCAACTATTTAATGCAGGGTAAAGAACGCTTCGACAAAAGTGATCGCGGAAAAAGAAGTTCCCAACAAACAAGAATTTCTTGAGTCTTCTTGCCAAAACTTTGTGCACCTTCTCAAAACATGAAGAGAGCATCTTGTAGAAAGCTTCTCAAACAGATTGACAATCCCGGGCTTAAAAAGAATGACAAGAGCAGCTCTCATAGAAGAATTAGAAAAGTGCCGCATCCGCACTCAAGCCTATCTGCGCCGCTTCCACTGTCCGTCATAACATCATTGAAGACTTTGGCGAAGTGATCCTGCGAGCCTATGAACGCTTTCTTCAATCTAGAAAAAGAGATCATAGAACTGACACCTCGCGCAGAAAGAAATAAATTTGCTGCCGCCAAACTTGCTGCCGCCAAACGCAAGCTTAAAAAACGGGAACTTGCCGCCGGCCGTACCTTGATGACTTCAAAAAAGATGTCCGCATGCTTCAGCGCTGGATGGATAAAAGCCAGGAAGCAAAACGCGAAATGGTGGAATCCAACTTGCGTCTGGTCATCTCCATCGCGAAAAAATATACAAACCGCGGCCTATCCTTCTTAGATCTCATTCAAGAAGGAAATATGGGCTTGATGAAAGCGGTGGAAAAATTTGAATATCGCCGCGGATATAAGTTCTCCACCTATGCCACATGGTGGATTCGCCAAGCTGTCACACGCGCCATCGCCGACCAAGCCCGCACAATCCGTATTCCTGTGCATATGATTGAAACCATCAACAAAGTGCTGCGTGGAGCAAAAAAACTGATGATGGAAACAGGCCGCGAACCCACTCCTGAAGAGCTTGCAAAAGAACTGGGTATTACTCCCGAGCGAGTGCGCGAAATTTATAAAATTGCCCAGCATCCCATTTCGCTGCAAGCTGAAGTGGGCGATGGAGGAGAAAGCCAATTTGGCGACTTCCTAGAAGATACCGGAGCTGATTCTCCTGCTGAAGCGACAGGTTATTCTATCCTAAAAGATAAGATGGACGAAGTGCTCTCCACTTTGACAGATCGGGAACGAAAAGTGCTGATTCAACGCTTTGGATTACTTGATGGCAAGCCCAAAACACTTGAAGAAGTAGGCATTGAATTTAATGTCACTCGGGAACGCATTCGTCAGATCGAAGCAAAAGCGTTGCGAAAAATGCGCCATCCTACTCGTTCGAAACAACTCAAGGCCTTTTTAGATCTACTCGAAGCCGAATAAATATTCCTCTTGAACTTCATGAGGCTGGTTTATATACTCGTCTCATGAATAATTCCCCATCATCCAAAGAAAAAAAATCTGAATACATCGATGCTCAAAAGGCATTAAAAATTCTGCAAGCCGATGGCAATCTGAGTAAAATCATCAAAAATTTCGAGCCACGTGAGCAGCAGCAAAATATGATGCAAAATATCATTGAAGCCTACAATGAAAATCAAATTGCCTTAATCGAAGCAGGCACAGGGACTGGTAAAAGTATTGCCTATTTAATCCCTGCCATACTCTGGGCTATTCAAAAAAAGAACGTTCTGTCATATCCACACACACAATTACACTCCAAGAACAGTTACTGCTGAAAGATATTCCATTAGTTACAAAGGCACTCAATGTTTCTGTTAAAGCAATTCTTGTTAAAGGCATGCGCAACTATGTCTGTTTACGAAAAGTTGCAGAAACGCGCTATGAACAACTACTTCTACCACCATTGGAAGCGGAAGAATTTGCCAAAATTGATTCTTGGTCACATCACACACAAGATGGCTCAAAATCCTCCTTGTCTTTTGAACCCTCGAGCCATCTATGGGATAAAGTTTGTGCAGAGAATGACACATGTAACAAAAATCAATGTCCTCACTATCAAGACTGCCATTTTTTTAAAGCACGGCGTGAAGCCAATGAAGCCCAAATCCTGATTGTCAATCACCATTTACTTTTTGCGGATCTTTCTTTACGGGTCGAATCGGATAACTATCAAGATCCTTTTATTCTTCCTATGTATACAAAAGTAATCATTGATGAAGCTCATCATATTGAAGATATTGCTACGGAATATTTCGCTCAGAAAGTGAATCAATTAGATCTTTTACGAATCATTGGGAGACTAGCTGCGGAAAAAGGTGGTAAAGCACTTGGAAAATTAACCCAGCTTAAAGAAAAGATTTACACCTATTTTAAAAGCTTAACACCTCCTGTAGGTGTTTCTTCAATACTCACTAAACTCAACTTAGATCTTCCTGGTATACGTACAGACTTACTTAAGTTAATTAACGAAAGCTTTGAAAAATTTCATCATTTTATTAGTTTAGCAAAGCCAATTCTAAAAACAGGGGAAGATCTATCTAATGAAAATAAACTGCGGATGTTACCCGAGCATTATCAACATGATTACTGGTCAAAACAGATTAAAAATCACATAGATGAGCTCATAAAAGTTTTGCAAAAGTATGTGCAGGTTATCAGTAGCCTAGAGAATTCCCTAAAAGCGTTAAATCATGATCAGCTTCATGAACAGACTAAGGGTATTCTTTTTGAGATAGAGGCTCTTGGCGTAAGGCTCTCGGCAGCAAGTCTGATCTTACAGCAATTTGTGCAAAATGCCCCTTCGCCTTCAAAAGTTCGCTGGATTGAAGCCCAAATGCTCAAAAATATGATTAATGTCTGTCTTGCTGATGCGGAATTGGACGTAGCAAAAGCCTTAGTAGAATATCTCTTCAGCAAGTTCAACAGCGTGATTCTCTGTAGTGCTACTTTAACTACTAATAAACAGTTTGATTTTATCAAAAAAAGATTAGGCCTCACATCTGAATTTGCAGAAAACCTTTCGGTAAAAGAAAACATTTACGACTCTCCGTTCGATTATCAAAAACAGGCCTTATTTGCAATTCCTATAGATATACCAACTCCTTTGGAAAGCACCTTTACAGTTGCCGCAACAGAGAAAATATGGGAAGCCATTCAGATCAGCCATGGCAATGCTTTTGTTCTTTTTACCTCATTTGCTATGCTTAAAACCTGCTATCAAATCTTGCAGCCCCGTTTTCTTGAATATAAAATCCCTGTCTTTAAACATGGGGATGATAACCGACAAATGCTTCTTGACAAATTTAAAAATACCGATCGTTCTGTCCTGTTTGGAACTGACTCTTTTTGGGAAGGCGTCGATGTTGTGGGGGATGCATTGCGTTGCGTCATCATCGTTAAGCTTCCCTTTAAAGTTCCCACCGAGCCAATTACTCAAGCTCGTGCCGAAGCTATTTTAGCTAAGGGAGGAGATCCCTTTATGGAATATTCACTGCCCAATGCAATAGTCAAATTTAAGCAAGGAGTTGGCCGCTTAATACGAAAAAAAAGTGACCGTGGATGTATCATCTGTTTAGATACCCGTTTGATCACCAAAAAATATGGACAGCAATTTTTAAACAGCCTACCTAAATGTCAGCAAATCTTTGCTACTAGTGATCAATTGCGCATCCATATGCAAGATTTTTACAAAAAAACACACTATCTCGTAAAAAATGTGTAGGTTTAAATGGGACCTATTCACGCTAAGCCGTGGGCAAATAAATATCCTAAAATAATGGCGAATTCTCCTCCCGTTGCAACATCAAAATCTGCAAAAAATCTGCCAAGCTTAATCTACAAAAAATCCAAAAATGAAACTCCCAATATGATTAAGACCTATATGAAAGGAAAAATAATTCTCAATGATAGTAATGTCCTAGATTTTTTAAATGCAGGATGTCTTCTCGATTTAAATAAACTTAAAAAGGACTCTGAGGAATATGTGTATCGACACATTGCTATCAATGAAGAAAATTGGAAAGTACTTTTAAATTATTCTTCAAAATATCAGCTAGAAAGAATACAAAATAAGGTGATGCATTTTGTTTTAAGAAATAAAAATAGCTTTTGGAAGGAAAGAAGGGATGATATCTTAAGCCTAAATCTCGATACTTTAAAAATCTCTCGTCACAAATTCAATAAAATTTACCAATTATTTCCAAATCTGACGCAATTATCGTTAAATAGTACCGACATTAAAGAAGATTACTTAGTATCTCTTGTCGCACTTAAAAATCTCAAAACCTTATCACTTAAACGCTGCCCTTACATTAAACCAGGATGTGAAAAAATCGTTGCTGGCCAACCCAGGAACCATCCAGTTGAAATCCATCTAAGTGAATTTTCTTAACAACTTTCCTGTTCCCTCTGCATCTCTCCGACTCCCTGACTCTGCGATAAACTCGTTTCAGACTTGTCCCCCAATTATATAGTTTAGTTTGGCTGGGCCAAGCATTGATTTTTTAATAAATACAGGAATGAATTTTCGGGCGAAATGACTGCACGAGAAGCAATGTTCATTTTTTCTAATGATCTGATGATATCTAAACATTCTTTTGCTGGCATCTGCCTAGTCGCAATTCGTTCTGCCAAAATATCCTTGAGTGCTTTCATATCTGCATCTTTAACAAGGGTCTTATTTTTGAGGTCAAATCTCATCTCAAAAATTTCATTATTGCCCAATTGCACTGCGATAGTTCCTACTGTTTCAGAACCTCTTTTTTGAATATAACGGCCCCAAAATCCTGAAGAATTATCATCAAATTTATAAGCTACCTTTTGACCTAGATCAAATGTGACCAATGATTCTTTTTTAATGCCAAATAGCCAGTCAGCCGTTTTTCTAGCAATCTTATGGCGATTATGCACAACTTCAAGTCCTACAACACCCCCAGCTACCCCTCCAACAAGACCTAAATTAGCACCTGCAATAGCTCCTGGAATAGCACCCATTAAAATACTTGTAAGCCCAAATTGCTCGCTAACCTCACCCATGAGTTGCTGATTGTTTTCTTGCAACTTTTCATTTACTTGAATTAAATGAAAATTATTCTTTTGTAAACTATTGACTTTTTCAGCCAGTTGATCATTTTGTTGTTGTGTCAGTTCGACTTTTCTTTGCGCCTCATTATTTATTTCTTGTATTTCCGACAAAACGATTTCAACTTTGCCTAAGAGACTACCTGCTTTAAAAGAGGCATTGCGATAAATTTCATTAGCCCGATGAGAATGAATGTTTGCTTGTTCTTGATAGTGCATACATTCCTGCAAATTTTTTTGCGCTTTTTCACAATTCCTTTGCATTTTTTCAGCAATTTTAATGGCCTCCGAAATTTGAGCCCCTTCTTTCTGAGCTAAGGCATATATTTTGCTAAATCCTTGAATAGTTTTGTTAAAATAGTGATTAGCCGCTTGAGCCTGTTTTTGCCCCTTTTGATAGTTCTTCTGAGCCAACACATACTCTTTGTCAGCAGATTGATAAAGTTCAATGACCCCAATTTTTTCTTTTCTAAGTTCTTCTTTGCCTTCATCCGATAATTGTTTTAATCTAGAAAGATCTTTATGCACTTCTATGAGATTCTTACCCATGGAAGTCACTCCTTCTGCAGTCTGTTTTAACACAACATCATTAAAAGTTAAGATTTCACTAGCTATTTCTAATCCGGCTTGATTATCTTTTAAAAGCGCTTTAATCCCTTCAAAAGTCCCATCCTTCATAAATAAATCATAGGTTTCTTTAAGCCCAGAAGCTCCCAATAGGGTAGCCTTAAAAATATTTCCTTCTAACAAGTCCATGATGGCGCTACTCAAGGTTGTAGCCGCACAGACTGCCTTAGTGCCTTTAGTGGTAGCAAAAGTAGCTGCATCATTTAATAGTTTTAAACCAAGCACAAAAGTTGCGACTCTTTTATCCAACGTATAACCAACGTTTGTTTTTTGATTCACCTGAGATGAAATTTCTTCTATTTGTTTTAGAAATGGCAAAGAATTTTTGTTAATATATACCGACATTTATATTTCCTTATTAGTCTTAAATTTTTAAAAACATGCGGTAAAACATAACATTGAATTGTTAGTTTTGTATTAAAGAAATATTAATTTTCGGATTGAAATTATTTATTTACAATTTCGGAAAAGTCAGTAGGAGAGTCAAACTTCAGAATAGGAAAGGATGTTTTTGCTGCAGCTTGGAGTTCTTTCCAATAGCCAGGATCAAGCCAACCACCGGTTGAACCATTCCATAGTATATAAAAGGCAATTACTCCCCAGATAGGTAGAGTGATATAGCTCCATATTAATAAAGCAGGAATTTTTCCATCACGGCTTCGTATTCCTGGGTCCCCATAGTCTTCAATTTCGCTATGCTCTTGATTATTGCTCATAGTCTTCCTTTTCGCACATCATTTGTAACTTAGGCTCTTCATCCATATCCAAACGCCCCTTATACCAAAGATAAAGAAAAATGATAATGGCACTGCCAACCATTAAAATAATTAAACCATAATGCAGATAAGCGCCATAAATTCCTCCACTATCAAAATCCATTAAGGTAACTTCCTTCTACCTTCAATGATTTCTATCGTGTTTATGGGATCTTTTCCTAACCACCAAGCTTGAGTAGGAGGAAATATGCGGGTTCCCTTTGTCATTAAATATTGAAAGATGGCTTCAAATTTGTAATTAGGTATGCCCATTGCACTTTTTGATGTTCCACGGGGATCAAAATCGAAAAAGTGTTTAAATGATGGCATGATTGACCCCTTACTCGCACTTGAGGGTGACCAAAAGTGACTTTTATGCCAATCTCTACTCGGACGCTTAACTCCCGTGCGAGATATATCAGGCCCAATACGACGAGTCCCCGGAAAGGTAATCTTTTGATAAATATATTCATTAGCAGAAGAGGGTGGAGAGGGATACGAATCAGAACCATTTAATACAACATCTTGCACTAGGGTACGAGTTTGATCCGTATGACAATACCAACAGCCTTCAATGGCATAGATATGTTCACCTTCTAAAATAAGTTCTTGACGAGATCTAAAACCCAATAAAGAACCCTGAAGTTCATCTAGAGTTGTGATCGTTTGTCCTTCAGGATCATAGCGCCAAGCCTTTTGTCCTTCTAAGGTTGTAAAATAAGTGATACGATATTCTTGAGGACAATTTACATAGATAACTCCTGTCTCATGATGAAAGGGTTCTTTAGCCTCATCTAGCAGTTGAAAATTGGTATCAACCCAATTTTCCAAAATTCCATCCGTGTGAACATATCCAAATGCCTCATCCCCTTTATAATCAAAAAGTTCTAGAATTTCATAGTCCGGCTTTGCCAACTGCTTTTCTTTCCACAGAGGATGATCCTTTTGCCACTGTTCCTGAAGACTGCTACGCACTTTTTCAACTTGTGAAGAATCACTAGGAGTGCGCAACAACAGGAGTTTAGAGGTTAATTTGAGCGTTTTATCGTTCAGATGTGTCACATATTTTTCTAATTCCTTTGGAGCAATAATGCGCAAAGTTTCTGTTTCTTGAAAACTTAGAAGAGAAAAGTGACGCTTAAGATGATAGACATACTGATGATTGTAATCTCCGGTAGGAGCGCTGCTAATGTAAAGATTTGGATCTGCAATTTCATACATTTGGACTTGATAGCGGCTGCTCGGCTGTGACCAGGTGGGATCCACATATCTAGGCATAATCAAAATAAGGGCTACAGAAAAAGAAAAAAGAAAAATAATCCCAATGACTGAGACAAGCGCAGATTTTTCAATGTTGTAAAAAACATTCTTCTTGCCTTCATCATGCTTATGAGGTTCTTTTTCCATCTGGGACCTATATATTCACTGTTTCAGTCACTGCTTTAGGAACAGGCTTCAAAATAATCGTATTAAACATATTAATGGCAAATAATAGATTGGCAAAAAGAACGATGGTTCCTCCAATAGCCCGGATAATCCACCAAGGTCTCATCTCCACAATTGTCTGTAAAAAGGGCATCGCTGTTAAATTGCTATGATATTCGGCATAATTTGCACCATCTGCCCAGGCAGTCCAGAGCATTCCTTGCCAAAAGCCACCAATCCATAATGCTCCTATAAAAGGAATACTTCCTAAAAGATTTAAGGAAAAATGCCAATCCGCCAGTCGTTCGGACCACAAGGGTTTTTTAGTAATAACAGGTATGGCCTGATAGATTCCAGCAATAGCGAAAAAGGTAAATGTCGCATAGAGTGAGATATGGGAATGACCAATAATCCAATCTGTCTTAGAAGTAATTTCAGCAACATTGCGCAATGCCATTAAAGGCCCTTGAACACAGGTAAGCAGGTAAAAAATATTGCCCATCATGAGAAAGCGCACGGGCGCACTTTGTGTAAAGGCTTGCCAATGTCCATCCAAAGTATGAAAAAGATTTGCAACCACAGTCCACACAGGGATAAAAAGCCATATTGAAAATATGATAGATGTGGTCTGCAGCCATTGCGAAATAGGTCCATGCAGCATATGATGGGCTCCAACCCAGGCATATACAAAGGCAATGGACCAAAAACCAATCATCGATAAACGATGGCTGTAAATAGGCGTATTGGCAAGCTTAGGTAAAAAATAATAGGCTGCAGCAAGTCCCATGGGCGTATAAATCAATCCTACTAAGTTATGCACATAAAACCAGCTTACATTAACTCTTGAGAGACCACCAGGTACCCAATTGATGGCATAACTACCCGTAATATAAGTAAAGGTGGTCCAGATCAGAGTTCCCATCACATACCAAAGAGATACATACATTTTCTCTAATCGGCGCAAAAAAATGGTCATAAAGAGATTAATAAAGACTAAGGCCCATGCTAACGTAAATAAAATCTTTACGGGTATCCAATTCACCCAATTAGGTAACTCAGCATACTCCCAACCAAAATTAGTTCCTAAAGGATAGGAATAAACTCCAATAATTAATGAAAACCACCATAATGCAGCGGAAATAACAGCCATGCGTGTACTCCACAAAGGGATTCCACAAAGCCTTGGAACAAAATAATACATTAAACCAACATCAGCAGATAGTAGCCAAAGAAAGGCTACATTGCCCACATGCACAGGACGAACACGTCCAAAATGCATATATTCTCCTGAAAAGTAATCGGGAAAAATAAAGCCGTTAAACGCAATATAAACTCCAAAAAACATACCCATAATCATAAAAAAGATTGCAGGGTAGAGCATCAGTTTAACTGAATAATCATCATATTTTGTCATCGTGTTTCTGCTGTTTTTTGTTTATATTCATTTATAAGTTCTATTTCCTGTTGCAGAAGCTTGGCCTCTTCTTGAAAACTGATCTTTAGTTTATCTTCGAAATCATTTAATGATTTTAGTTTCGATTCAGCATCCTTTAAATCTTTATCACGCTCAGGTGAATTTATTTTGGCTAATGTTAAATTTTGCTGCCTTTTCAAATCAATTATTTGATGATCTATTTCAGTGATCATTTTTTTTTCTAACTCTTGCATTTTTTCTAAATTTGTATCTTTGTGAATTTCCAGTTGATTATCATACAGACTGAATCTTGATTGAAGTATTTGCAAAATCTGCATAAAAGTTGCAAAAATTTTTCCATCAATCTTGCTCGCAAGTAAAGAAGATCCCAAATCTTTATAGATTTTTCTTTCTTGGGCTATTGTCTGTTTTAATTGCACAAGGATATTGTCTATTTTCTTTTCATTATTCAATTTTTCTGACAATGAAAGTTGCTTTTGATAGAATTCTAAAGCCTCTTTCTGATAAGAGGAATCGTTTTGAGCTTTTTTAGATGCTTCTTTTAACTGATTTTGGATGTTTTCCAAATCCTTTTGAGTCAGATTGATAGTTTTTACTTCTTTGACACGTACACTATCAACCAGAAAATCAGCTGTTTCAAAGGCCTGATAGAGGCCATTACTCAGCTGTTGCTGCAATTTAGAATCCTCGCTCAAACTGCGAATATACATCACAAGTTGCATGCGCAATAGTGAATTTGTCTGATCTCCCCAAGGGGTCATGGCTGTTCCTGGCACACCATATTTTATGGAGCGTAACAAATAAAGATCATCATGCGTGTCTAACCAATCTAAATCCGTTAGCATGCGAGGTTTTGCCTCTTGCATCACAGCAGCGCGTGGTCCCATACCATCCGCTTCAGCTCCATGGCAAACCGCGCAATAAATATCAAAAAAACTCCTGCCAGCCTCGATATTCTCCTCAGTATAATATTTATGTTTGATATAATAAGAATTGTTGTCGGGTGAATCGGCAGGGTTCGTGACAACATCAAAAACCTCATTTACTTCCTCAGTGTTTTCTTTACCTTGGGGTAGGGCTGCGGTTAGCGACGCAATATATTCGCCTCCATCAGGCAATCTGAAAGAAAATTCTTTGCCATTTAATCTACTTCCCTCTTCCTGCATTTCTTTAATGACATCTTGCGGTTGATAGTTCCATTTGGGAACATCCTGCGATTGCTGAATAATCGTTTTTCCTGGTAGTGTGGAAAATATCCAATCCGTCAATTGATTAATTTCACTTTTTGTCAAAACTGGAATGCCATCTCTTGTCGATTCTTTGCCAGGAGCTACTTCCCCCCAAGGCGGCATAGGTGTCCCTTTCACACCATGAGTAATGGAATTGATGACTCTTTCTCTTGTATAATTGCGCAAAAAATCGGCGTTGCGTAAATTTTTGGGGATGGGATAAATCCAAAGGGAAACAGGTCCATTCCCTCCCAAAAATTCACCGTGGCATTGCGAACAATGAATCTGATAAGCTATAGCCGGGTTGAAACCTCTTTCTTGCCAAATTTGACGGTCCCAATCACGATTCCTTATGGCTAAAACATCCAACATATGTGTCAAGGCAAAGAATTTACTATCATCAAAAGGAAAAACGGGCATGATAGACCGAGCCACATGAGAAGTGGGTTTCTGAAAATGTTCCATAAGCCATGCATCACTTCGATAAATACCAGACCAATTGGGACGTGGACCTATTAAACGTCCAAGTCCATATTCCTGAATATAAACCATGAGCACACGATGAAGGCGTTTTTTGTATTCATTGAGCTGGGTCCATATTCTTTTCTTCTTCTCCGGATCTTTTTCACTTTTTGCGAGTTCAGTAAAGTGATCATTTTTTGCACGTGAGGCAAATCTAAAGTTGGAATAAAAGCCTTCAATATCTTCAGGAAATTTTTTCTCGATTTCTTCCAAGATAGAGTTTTGACGAACGTCATCCACAATATGTTGATCAATTTCATCTTTGTGTTTATCCAAAATCTCAACAATTTGACTTCCTAGTAATTCCTCAGGAAATAATTTTGTAAACCATTCGTGTTCTCGATAAAGAGTATAGAAATCAACATGGTCTTTTTTATCTTTTTCCACCCGATACCCGACATTGGATTCAAAGCCTCTCAAACGATGACATGAAGCACAACCTTCCGTTGCAAAAATAGTCATAGAATAGCGAAGATCATACATTTGGGCGGGTGTAATCGGTTTTTCCCATAACAGCTCTTTTCCTGATTCCCATTCAGTTATAGCACGTTTATACTCAGACTTGGAAATAGCCTCATTTTGCCCTTTTTGCCCTAGCAGAAAAGTCATCAACGGTTCAAGTTCTTCATGATCTAGCCTCATATTAGGCATTGTAGATGTGGGAAGGTCTCCTTGAGGCCAAACAATATGATGCTTAATATACCAAGGATAGTTTTTGCCAATGTAGGTTAACTCCGGTCCAACTCCTCCCCGAGCAAAACCTGAAATACGATGACAGGCATAGCATGCCTGTTCGATATACAACTCTTTTCCACGCCGATAAGTTGTTGTTAAACGATCTATATTGGTTTGAATCGCATTGATAGCGTTCTGATCATTAACGGTTTTGGAAAAAGAGGTTTCAGTATCACGCACATGTTGAAGAAGCGCCTGCTCAAGCTCTAAAGAATTGGCCTTGGCAAAAAGTGTCCCATTGGCTTGGGGGCTGGAACTATTATCCTGCACAAATTTTTCGACAACTTCATCGACGTTCTCTTTTTTAGTAGCCAAGTTAGCATACAGCTGTTGTGCCATTTCTTGAGAACCAAGAATGGACTCAATTTCATGGTTTAGTTTTAGAAGTGCCTTTTTAGTGGACTGCTTTTCATCAGGATTTTTATCAACATTCTTCATGAGAAAATTGAGCTGCGATTCCACTTCTTGGCGCTTTTCTGGGGGGACAAGATAATTAGAGAGCCTTTGCTGCATTTCTGTTATAGTTTTATTGTACCCGAGTTGTTCAATACTCAATTTTAATTTCAACAAAGATACTAAAGACTGCTTTTCATCTTCATAGGCTTGTGCAATAGCCCTGGTTATCTTTTCAGCATTCCCAGTAGCGTTTTGCGTTTTCTCTAAAGCTCCAAGTATAGACTGCTCACCCGACTGATGGCACTGCATACAATTAGCCTGAATAAGAACCCCTGGTAATATAGGAGTTGTCTGAAAAACGAGAGTATCACCGGGTTTGTGATTAAATTCATACGCAATTAAAGGATCGTTCTGTGGATCTTTCTCCAAAAATTGCGGCTCTGGTCCACGATATTCAATCTCATATCGATGATCAAAAACAGGCCCATGGGCCTTATCTGTCGTTAAGGCCCTGCCATTTCCACCATGGCAAGAGGTGCAGCCATAATCTGCCATTGAATGGTACTCAAACGGTCGCGTTTCACGACCAATAAGAGGATGCATAGCCAAAGCTTTAGTCACATCATAAACTTGCTCATCAATTGTTACCGACTTCAGCGATTTTAATTGCTCGGCCTCTTTCAAACGAGACGCTACCAACGATAATTGATTTCGTGATTTTAATTGATCGTTTACCTTTTGATCGGTCAACTCTGCTATGCGTTGATCGAGCTGTCCCCAAATATATTCTCCATTAGGGATTTTGACAGGAATCCCTTTTTCATCCAAAATCACTTTTCCATTTATATCATAGGCTATTTTTGTAGGCGAAAAATAGGGAATGTCTAAAGCGACGTGACAGGAAATGCATCGATCGATGACAGGAGGGCCATAGTTAGGTGTTTCAATCAAAATTTGCTTTACCCCTTCATTAAAATCTGGTGGGGGCTTATGGGTATAGGTGGATCGAAACTGTTCTAGGGCTATGTAGTGTCCTTGGAAAATTCGATATTCAGGATAGAATTCGCGATAAACAAAAATGGCAAAAAATGCCGTCGCTATTACACCCAAAAAAAGTAAAGCTAACTGATAATAATTGGAACGCATTTTTCCTTTTAGTGTCTGGCAAAATTTTCTGTCCAAGGCCACACCCAGCCCCAGTTTGCCCCTCTAAAGTAGGTGCCTATCACTAATTAAGCAGCCCTGCCATGTCATGAAAGCTGTATATAAAAAAATGGCTAGGTAGCGACTACGATGAAACCACACTCCTGCTCCGTGAGGATTGCGATCAAGATAGGGGATTAACATGAATCCAAAAACAATAGCCGTTGGAATGGCCACTCCTCCCCAGAATGCATTATATGCAACCATCTCTTGCAATCCCAAAAAATACCAGGGTGCCTTAGAAGGATTTGTGGGTTTGGTTGGATCAGCAGGCTCTTCCAGTGGTGCATTGATAAATGATAACCCAAGGACTAATGCCAAAGTAAACAAAAATGCAACCAACTCCGCACGTAAAAGATGAGGCCATGTAAAAACAAAGTTGTAAGGTCCTTTATCAACTGTAGGACAGGTTCCCCTCACCAGCTCCATCAATCCATAAGTCCGTTTGACCCCCGGCGCAAAAGATTCTTTTGTATCTGAACGTTGAACCACACGATAGGGGTCAGGCCGAATTTTATCGGGTGGACGCGAGAGACCACCATCTTTTCTTATGCGCCAAAAATGAACTCCAATGAGTATTCCAGCCAAAGAGGGAAGTAAAGCCACATGAAACACATAAAAACGAATCAGAGCATCTTGACCTACATTAGTGGAGGCAAGCAACATGACACGATTGACATTGTATTCAAAACCAGGAAGGTTAGGAACATAGCCTGCAATATTTGTTCCCACAGTAATCGCCCAAAACGCCAATTGATCCCAAGGTAAAAGATACCCTGTAAATGAGAGAACTAACGTAAGAAACATGAGCATGACTCCCACAACCCAGTTAAAACGGCGCGTGCCTTTATATCCAGCTGTATAAAAGACTCGGGACATATGCAGAAAGACAAACAGAACCATCATATGGGCACTCCAACGATGCATATTGCGATACATCATGGCAAAGGGTGTTGTATCTTGCCAATCCTTCATAATCGTGTAGGCGCGATCCTCCGCAGGAATATAGTAAAACATCAAAACAATGCCTGTAAAAACGAGCAACAAAAAAAGACTAGTTGTAATTGCTCCAAGTCCTAATGTGTAAAAAGGATCTAGAGAATGTTTGTGACATTTAACAGGGTGAAAATGTAAGAAAAAATTTTTAAAAACAATCTCGGAACGATCGACATCATTATTAGGATAATTATGCCGAAAAATCGATCTAACAAATATGGCTGGTAAATTTGCTAAATATTCGCCCCATGATTCGCGCGGTCTTCCTTTAAATTCTGCCATATGTCCTTACTCCTATACTGTCTTGGGCATAAACCATGCCGCTTCCCAATCCAACGTGGTCTTTTGTTTATCCACCATAATATCTCCCGATGCCCCTTCAAAACATTGAAAATAGACGAGGGGTAAGGGAGCAGGCCCCCCTGTATTTCTTCCATGCCGATCATACGTCGATCCATGGCAAGGGCAGGCATAACCCGTGTCTGTCATGTTTACTGTGCAGCCTAAATGTGTACATACGGCTGTTTGTACGCGCACTTTGCCCGATTTAGTCTCAATAAATATTTTTTGAGGAGCATAAAATACTTTTCCATCATGCGCTAAAACTTCATCGGTCGTCCTAATGAAAAAACACTGGGGGGAATTTTCATGGCATTCGGATATAAAAAGCCTAAAAGAGATGCATTTGTCAAAGATGCTGCTCCTAAAATGCAGCTCCAACACCCATAAAGCTAAAAAAGATCGCCGAGAAATCAGGGATCATTGCTATCAGGATCTACATTTAATGAATTGCGATATTTAGGCATTTGTTTTTATTTTTCCTCCTCTTCACGAAACATCTGGAATTTAATATCTTCTATGTCTTCAAATTGCCCCTTTTTGCAAAATACAAAAAAGCAACTAAACCACAAAAAGAGAGTAAAATGGTGCTTAATAAATACCAATACATCTGCTATTTCTCAATATTTTTCTTTCAAACCCAACTTGGGTTTTAACCAACCCAGCGGATGGAATAATTCATGGCATCCATCGTCACAGCTTGAGTGGGGCATTTTTCGGCACATAAACCACAGCGAATGCATAAATCTTCATCCTTCATCATAACTGTTCCCATCAAAGCTAGTTCATCATCGCTCATGCTTATCGAATCCACTCCAAAAAAATGATCCACAGCACGGCGCATCTTGCCATCGCCTCCATCTAGATTAACCATGCTTACAGGCACCTGCTTTAAGCAATTGCAAGGACAGACATCCACGCAGCCATTGCATTTGATGCAGAGTGTTCCATCAAAAACAGGACTCACATGGCATTGCAAACATCGATTGGCTTGTTGATGGGCTTCTTCATCAGTATAATTATTTTCCACCATGTTTTCATTTTTAATTCTAACATCCACTGGCTGCATTGTCGGTAAAGCCCATTTCGTTCGTAAATAGGTCTTGTCCCTCATGGGTGATAGTTCTGTAAATTCGCCTACAAATTCCTGATAGGGGCTTGTTCCCC
This sequence comes from uncultured Parachlamydiaceae bacterium, assembly GCA_963833865.1. Taxonomy (GTDB): domain Bacteria; phylum Chlamydiota; class Chlamydiia; order Chlamydiales; family Parachlamydiaceae; genus Neochlamydia. The sequence goes on from CAWHZN010000011.1 coordinate 1,162,921, forward strand.
TTAGATCGCTATCAATTGTACGAGCCGCCTCCTGTCCATGACGTATCGCTGTAATGAATAGGGCAGGACCAAAGGCAGCATCTCCACCGGCATAAATTCCTTTAACCGTTGTTCGACAGGTTCCTCGTTCGGTTTTTATAAGACCACGATCCAATTTTAACTGATCTTTTTTATCCCAACCTTCAAAGAGAGACAAGTCCATGGCCTGACCTATTGCCAAAGCTATCGAATCACAAGGAATTACAAATTCTGAATTAGGCACTGGCTTTGGGGCAAAACGTCCTGTGTAGTCAAAAAGCGAATAAATTTTTTGGACACGTAGTCCCGTAATTTTACCCTCACTGTTTCGCTCCACAGCTATAGGAGCAAGGCGGTTATGAATTTTAACGCCCTCTTCCATTCCATCTTCAATTTCAAACTCATCAGCTGTTTGTTCATCTCTGGATTCTAGACAAATCATATCAACAGTGAGTGCACCATTGCGCACGGATGTTCTCGCAACATCAAAAGCGACGTTTCCGCCACCCACCACTATTAAATGCTTCCCAATTTCCCATTTTTCACTTACACACCGCACTCGCAAATACTCGATTCCACGAATGATATCAGGTGCGTCTGCTCCTGGTATAGGCAATTCGCGAGATTTCCACAAACCAATACCAATAAAAACTGCATCATACTTCTCCTGCAATTCAGTTAAAGTAATGTCGCGCCCCACTTTCATATTGTAATGGATTTTTGCACCTAGATATTCGATGGCATAACATTCATTAAAAGAAATCTCATTTTTTAAACGGTAGGAAGGAACACCATAAACGAGCATACCACCTGGGAGACGCATCATTTCATAGATATCTACAGCATAGCCAAGCCGCAAAAGATCGTGAGCTGCAGTAAAAGAAGCCACTCCAGCACCTATGCAAGCCACTTTCAAACCATTTGGGGTAGGGCGAGTAGATCCACGTGCGTAACTCATTTCTAAAGATTTAATATGAGCTTCTTTATCGAGTCCAAACCATTCATCTAGGTAGCGTTTTTGGGCACGAATAGTAAGCGTTTTATCTACACGATCACGGCGACAAGTAGTTTCACAGGGAGCACCACAAATCATTCCACAAATGGAAGCAAAAGGATTTGGACCACGCGCGATTTTGTATCCCTCCATTAAATTACCTGAATGCAGGGCAATCATATAGCCACGGGGATCTGTATTAACAGGACAGCCATCTCGACAATCTATTTGACGGATAAAATAATCCAAATCGGGAATGACCACATCATAAAATGTTTTGTAAGCTGTTAATAACTCATCATTTTCCATAGGTATGCCAATAATTCTTTAAATAAGGAATCTACCAATTAAATGGATTTTTTTAAATCTGTAAAATATTTATATTCAAGCATTGACAAATTCCAACCCTGCCATTTATACACACCTGTGTATATTAAAACCCAAATTGCGCCCTATGATGGCTCATATTCGAAATTATTTTCTCTCTAGAAGCTCTCACGAAGCTTTGAAAATAAGTGAGCCATATTTTTTAATATGGCTCACTTATTTTTGCGAGCTTCTAGGGGAAAAGAATTCGAATCTGAGCCATCATAGGGCGCAATTTGGGTTTAAAATATAAAAGATAATTACAGATGACATTTGAATTTGTTTTAGCTGCCTGCGCTGCTGCAGGAATTTTTGTTTACCTTATCTATACACTTATTTATCCGGAAAAGTTCTAATGTCTTTCTTGGACTGGTCTCAAATTCTTATCTTCATCATTGTTATTATTTTAATCTCTCCTATTTTGGGGAAATATATAGCCTTAGTTTTGGACGGTAATCAGACATTTCTATCTCCTATTTTGGCTTGGCTGGAAACGCTCTTTTATCGCATATGCAAAGTGATTCCTGCAGAAGAAATGTCTTGGCAGGAATATCTAAAGGCTGTTTTAACTTTCAATTTTCTTGGTTTGGTACTTCTTTTTCTAATTCAAATACTGCAAGGTTATTTTCCCCTCAATCCTCAAAATTTTCCTAATGTGCCATGGGATTTGGCCTTCAATACTGCAGCTAGCTTTATCACCAACACCAACTGGCAAGCCTATAGCGGAGAAACAACATTAAGCTATTTCACTCAAATGATAGGACTTACTACGCAAAATTTTGTAAGCGCTGCCACAGGTCTTGGTGTCCTCCTAGTACTTGCTCGTGGTTTTAAACGTCGATTATCAGATAAAGTAGGCAATTTTTGGTGCGATTTAGTGCGTTCGGTCATTTACATTCTTTTACCGATGGCTATAATACTTTCTATTATCCTCATAAGCCAGGGCGTCATTCAAACCTTAAAGCCCTATATTGCAGTGACTACCCTTGAAAATGAAAAACAGGTCATTCCTCTAGGCCCTGCCGCTTCGCAGGTAGCTATAAAACAGCTTGGCACAAATGGAGGAGGCTTTTTTGGAGTTAACAGTGCACACCCATTTGAAAATCCAACTACAATATCGAATTATTTTGAACATTTAGCCATAATCCTACTTCCTGCAGCTTTGGTTTTTACCTTTGGATATCTTATTAATTTACCTAAACAGGCAACCCTACTTTTTTATGTGATGGTTGCGTTTTGGGTTTTTGCAATCTGTTTTTCAGGAATTGCTGTATCTCAACCTGACCTCGCTTTAGATCTTCCGCTTAATATGGAAGGTATAGAAACACGTTTCAAAGTTTCTAATAGTTTTGTTTGGACCATGAGCACTACAGATACTGCTAATGGTTCTAGCAATGCCTCTATCTCTAGCCTAGCCCCCCTGACGGGCGGTATGGCTATGTTTAATATAATGCTTGGCGAATTGATCTTAGGGGGAATCGGTGTAGGGACCTGTTCAATGATTAATTTTGTCCTTCTTAGCGTTTTTATTGCTGGACTTATGGTTGGCCGTACACCAGAATATTTAGGAAAAAAAATTGAAAAGACGGAAATCCTATGGGTAATCGTGGCAATTTTAACCCCTTGTGTTTTGGTTCTAGGAGGAACAGCGATTTCTTGTGTCTTGCCTATAGCAAAATCTTCTATTTCCCAACGTGGACCTCACGGTTATTCAGAAATTCTTTATGCCTTCACCTCAGTTGCAGGCAATAATGGAAGTGCTTTTAGTGGCCTAGTGGCAAATACACCATATTTTAATATCCTGCTAGGAATCATAATGATTATTGCCCGATTAGCGATTATTGTGTCATCGCTTGCTATAGCTGGGAGTGTAGGCCAAAAGCGCTATTATCCCCCATCTCAGGGAACTTTACCTACCGATACCTTGCTATTTGGGATTCTATTATCCGGAATTATTTTACTCGTTGCAGCTCTAACTTTCTTTCCAGCGCTAATCTTAGGTCCGATTTTTGAACATTTTCTTATGGTTAGAGGAGACTCTTTTTAAGATATGAAAGCACCAATGAAAAAACCTATACTTGATCGTGATGTTATTCTTGATGCAATTAAACTATCTTTTATTAAATTAAATCCACTCACACAAATTAAAAATCCAGTCATTTTTGTAACCTATATCGCGGCTATCATTTCGACGATCTGTACATTTATCAATATTTCAGAAGCAAAGCATTTTGGGTTTAATGTGCAAATAAGCCTTTGGCTCTGGTTTACGGTATTATTTGCCAATTTTGCCGAAGGAATGGCAGAAAGCCAGGGTAGGGCCCAAGCAGCCAGTCTGCGAAAATCCCAAGTAGAGACCAATGCCCGCCTGCTCAATAATAATCAAGAAATCCTTGTCGCTGCCTATGATTTGCGGAAAGGGGATTTAGTCATCTGTGAAGCCAACGATATTATACCGGGAGATGGAGAGGTAATTGACGGGATAGCCACTGTTGATGAATCCGCCATTACCGGAGAATCCGCTCCGGTCATTCGCGAAAGCGGTGGGGATCGCAGCGCAGTAACAGTAGGAACAAAAGTTGTAAGTGATAAAATTATTATTAGAATTACTTCAGAACCTGGCTACAGCTTCCTTGATCGTATAATTTCATTAATCGAAGGGGCTAAAAGACAAAAAACTCCTAATGAAATTGCTTTAAATATTGTCTTATCGGGATTGACCTTAATATTTCTTATGGTTGTCGTAACTTTGCCCTTTTTAAGTTTCTATCATGAATTTGAATTACAACAAAATCTATCTGAAATTATCACCGTACCTGTACTCACAAGCCTATTTGTTTGCCTAATACCAACGACTATAAGTGGTCTGCTTAGCGCTGTAGGTATTGCAGGGATGGAGCGACTTATTCATCGCAATGTCATTGCTAAGAGCGGTAGATCTGTCGAAGCTGCCGGTGATGTTGATGTGCTTCTTTTGGATAAAACTGGAACTATTACTTTAGGAAATCGTATGGCAACGGAATTTATTCCGGCCAATGGTGTTTCCGAAAATGAGTTAGCTGAAGCGGCACAGTTAGCATCCCTCTCGGATGAAACACCTGAAGGGCGCTCCATTGTCGTCTTGGCTAAAAAGAAGTTTCAAATGAGAAGTGAAACATTTCCTGCGCAGAATTCAAAAATTTTTCCTTTTTCTGCCCTATCTCGCATGAGCGGGGTAGATATTTTCGATGATCAGGGAAATGTAATCACAAGTATTCGAAAAGGAGCTGTTGAAACACTCACTGAATATGTAACCTCCAGTGGAAACAGTATTCCCCCAGAGCTACAGGAGAGAATTAATGGCATTGCCATGTTGGGTGAAACACCTTTGTTAGTAAGTTATAACAAAAAAGTTCTAGGCATTATTGTTTTGAAAGATATTGTTAAGGGTGGAATACAAGAACGTTTTGCAGAAATGCGTCGAATTGGCATTCGTACTATTATGGTTACGGGTGATAATCCCTTAACAGCGGCCGCTGTTGCTGCTGAAGCCGGGGTAGATGACTTTATTGCAGAAGCAACTCCGGAAATAAAGCTAGAACGTATTAAAAAAGAACAAATCGGTGGACACTTAGTTGCAATGGCTGGTGATGGCACTAATGATGCCCCTGCCCTTGCACAAGCAGATGTCGGTGTTGCTATGAATACAGGCACTCAGGCTTCTCGCGAAGCAGGTAATATGGTCGACTTAGATAGCAACCCTACTAAATTACTCGAAATTGTAGAAATAGGCAAACAGCTCTTAATCACACGTGGTGCCTTAACAACCTTTAGTGTTGCCAATGATGTCGCTAAATATTTTGCTATTTTACCCGCACTTTTTGGTTCCTTGTATATTTCAAAAGGCGAATTTTTAGGTCCTTTGTCCGCATTAAATATTATGCAACTTTCCTCTCCACACAGTGCTATTTTGAGCACGATTATCTTTAATGCATTAATTATTATTTGCTTGATACCTTTGGCATTGAGTGGTGTTAACTATAAAGCTCAAAAAGCTTCCATTTTGTTAAAAAATAATCTTCTTATCTACGGAGCTGGTGGGTTAATTTGCCCGTTTATTTTTATTAAAATTATTGATTTTTTGATAAACCTTTTAGGAATAGTCTAATGAAAATATTTTTTCAAAGCCTAAAAATGATTCTATATATGACACTCTTAACAGGAATTATTTATCCTTTAATCATCACTTTTTTTGCTGCTTTAACCATGCCTTGGAGGGCTCAAGGAAGTTTAATAGACAAGGATAATAAAGTTATTGGATCAAAGCTAATTGGACAAAAATTCCAAAGCAAGCTTTATTTTTGGGGTCGTCCTTCTGCTGTAGACTATGCTACACTTCCTGCAGGAGCAAGTAATCTTGGCCCTACCAGTGCAAAACTAAGAGAACTAATAGAACAACGACGAGTTAAGGTAGCTCAAGCCCACAATGTTCAAGATCTATCTCTCGTGCCAATCGAATTAGTTTGTGCTTCTGGTAGTGGAATTGATCCTCACATAAGTGTGGCAGCTGCCTATTTTCAATTAGAAAGAATAATCAAGGCACGTTCCATCACCAATATAGACATGCAAAATAAAATAAGAGAATTGATTAACAGAAATCTTGATAGACCTATTGGAAAATTTTTTGGTTTACCTATCGTAAATGTTTTAATGCTTAATCTTGCCCTTGATGAGTTTTTAGAACATAACAGGTAGTAAAGAAATAAATTTATTTGATATAATTATTTACATTACAGGGATCATTAAATGATTGAAGACCGACCAGATCCTGAAGCCCTGCTTCATGTGATCAAACTTCAAGAAGAAAAAAGTAAAGGAGGGACATTAAAAATTTTTTTTGGCATGTCCGCCGGCGTGGGCAAAACATACTCTATGTTGGAGGATGCCCAACAGCGCAAAGCTGAGGGTATCGATATTGTCATTGGAATAGTTAACACACATGGCCGCAAAGAAACTAATGCCCTTACCGAAGGTCTTGCACAAATCCCTGAAAAATCCATCAATTATAAAGGTAGTACTTTTACCGAACTGGATTTGGACACCATTTTAAAGCGTCGTCCTCAAATTGTTCTTGTTGATGAATTGGCCCATACCAATGTCCCAGGGTCACGTCATCCTAAACGTTGGCAAGATGTCATTGAAATTCTTGAAGCAGGGATTGATGTCTATAGCACGCTTAATGTACAGCATATCGAGAGCCGCAAAGATATTGTCGAGGAAATTACAGGTATTCCTGTAAGAGAAACTGTACCTGACAGTATGCTCGAAAGAGCCGCCCAAATAGAACTCGTGGATATCACCCCCTTAGAGCTTCTGAAGCGCCTTAAGGAAGGTAAAGTATATTTAGGACCACAATCTGAAATTGCTGCAAAAAATTTCTTTCAGGTAGATCGTTTGACCGCATTACGTGAAATTGCCTTACGAATAACTGCTGAAAAAGTTGACCATGACCTTCACGTTTTAATCCCAAGCCAAGGAAAAGGTGGCTCGTGGAAAACTTCTGAAACCCTTCTTGTAGGTGTCAGTCATAGTCCCCATTCACAACGCCTAATCCGACATGCCCGACGCTATGCCTTTATGTTAAATGCACCATTAATTGCTTTACATGTAGATGATGGACGCAAATTAAGTGAGAAAGATAATGAGCAATTAATTAAAAATTTATCGTTAGCAAGAGATCTCGGAGCAGAAGTTATCACCGCTACCGACACAAGCATTGCTAATGCCTTACAGAGAGTTGCAAGGCAAAGAAATATCACTCGGATCATTATAGGCCGTTCTGCACCCAAGTCCTTTTGGAGTAATTTATTTCGAAATATATTTGGTTCAACCAATCTTATGGATATATTAAATTTAGAAGCTAATGATATCGATCTACATATCATAAGAGAGGATAAATCCCTCCCGTCAACATCTCATAAATTTTTTAATATTGAATTCACGAGTGGACTGAAAGATTATTGGTGGCCCACGGTTTTTACCCTCTTGATAGGCGGGATTTGCGATTTATTATCCCCTTTTTTCGTTGATTATTATGTCATAGGTTTTATCTTTTTACTTTCTATTATTAGTTTAAGCCTTTTTGCTAGCACAGGCCCGCTCATTCTATCGACCCTACTGTTTTCAATTTTTTGGGGCCTTTTTTTCAATCCAGGTTTTAGTTTTTTAGTCGTATTTGTTTCATTTTTTATTGCCGCAGGCATGCTAAGCGTTCTTATAGAACGCATCAGGCAACGTGAACGTCTCTTACACCGACATGAAGAAAAAACAAGTATTCTTTATGAAATTGTACGTGAAATCGCTACAGCTCCTTTCAGTAGGGATTTATTTGCTTCAATATGCCAACGATTAGATACCTTATTAAATGGAAAATCTGAAATTTTTTTAAAAGATTTAGAAAATGGCTTAATTATTAGTCCCGAAAGCAGTCTAATTAAAGATGAAAAAGAAAAAGCTGTGGCACAATGGGTATTTGATAATGGTAAAATAGCAGGTTGGTCAACAGATACCCTATCATCTGTTAATAACCTTTATATTCCTCTTAAAGGGTTTAGAGAAATTGTTGGGATCCTTGCTTTTCAACCTATACCCAGAAGAGGACTTCAATTAGAAGAGATTCATCTTCTTCAAACCATCTGTCAAGAAGTAGCTAACTATGTGGAAAGAACGTTCAGGGAAGAAAGAGACCGCAAATCTGAATATATGAGCCAAGTGGAAAAAATCCAACATACAATTCTCAACTCTATTTCTTTAGAATTTCGTAACCCCCTCTCATCAATTAAGGGCGCTACCCGCGAACTAAAAAATCCGGAACTTACCAAAAATGTAGCACTCCATTCGCGTAAAATTCAACAAATTGAGGAATCCTCCAATAATCTAAGCCGCATTATCGACAATGTTTTAGCCTTCTCTCGATTGAGTTCTGGCTTCTTAAAAATTAATAAAGAGCTGCATGACATTGGAGGACTTATCGATGCTTGTCTCATTAATTTAAAGAAAAATCTAGAAAAACATGTGGTCAAGGTACAGATTGATAAGAACTTGCCAAGGATTTATTTTGATTTTTCTCTAATGGAACTTTTACTCTGCAATTTGCTACTGAATGCAGCCGAATTTTCTCCTGAAGGAAAAAACATTTTTATTGTCGCCAAACTGAATAAAAATTACCTGCTTTTATCCGTTGCAGACGAAGGAAAAGGAGTCCCTCCGGAATCGATCGAACTCATCTTTCAAAAATTTTATCGTGTGCCAGGTACAGACTCAACAGGCATGGGACTTGGTTTAGCTATTGTAAAAACGATTGCGGATCTCCATGATGCTAAAATTGAAGTCCGCAACCGTGAACCTTGTGGAATCGAAATTACAGTGTATCTTCCAAAATAATCTAAGTTGGGTTTCTAAGTATCCCAGGGCGTATATTCTAATATATTTAGTAATTCGTCAGGAGAAACCCCTTCTTCAAATTTCTTAATATAATAGTCACCATTAGGATCTAATTTTTCTTGCACAGTTGAAATAAATTTGAAATTCTTTAGCTTAATTTTTTCTAACTTAGAAAAATTTGATAAGGTTCTGTAAATTAAATCTCTTTCATTCATTTTTGGATCTTCGCAAACTTTATATATCAAACCACTCAAGGATAATTCAGTTATATTTGGACAATATTTGTATAAGTTATAGAAATGGCTCCTACTTTCATCATCATAATAAAAAATGAATTCGCTCGACTTTAAAAATTTACCATTATTTTTTAAAAAGTTTATTAATTCATTTGCGCGTTCACTAAGAAAAATGGGATCTACAAATAGGGCATCCATAAATAGATTGCTATGCACAAGGACGCTCGCAATCTCAGGATAATATTCTTCTTTAGGTTCATTAAGCTTCTTTAGTCTTTCAAAGTCTACAGAGAGTTTGGATTGTGCCACATCCATCTTCAATTCTGAATCCTTTAACTGTTTTTCTTCAGATTCATGTGCTAAAGCTAATAGCAATTGATCTTTAGTAACTCCGTTTGCTAAGAGACTATTAAAACTAGTGCCCATAGGAAGATTTAACTTTTCATCTACTTTTGAGCTAAAAGATATTTTAAAATCTTTGACACCTATTGTTTTCAAATTACTAAGGCTTGAGCAGCTTTTGTAAAATAAAGCTCTTTCTTCTACTGCGACATCGTTATCATTTCCAGAATGAGCACCCACAAAACCTATTTTTTCTAGATTGGGGCATAGCTTGCAAAGGGTACCAAAATTGGTAAAGCTTTTCTTATTATAAAAATACCTAAATTTACAGGATTTTACGGCAGAACCATGTGTTTTTAAAAAGTTTAACATCACTTTCCCAGTTTCACTAAGAAATAGGTCTTCTAAAAAAAATCCATTTCTAAACAGATTGCTACTAATAACTTTTTGACACAGTTCTTCACAATAACTGGGATTATCAGCGACACGTTCTGCAACGAACCTAAAATTTTCAAATGTTAGTTGTTGCATCAGCTGCTCTTGCAAATCCTTTCGGATTTCTTCTAAGCCCAACTGTTTCGCAAAATCATAATACAAAATCGTTTGATCAAAAGAATCTGCACATAAGGGAGAAGCATCTTTTAAGCTCAATGCGATGAGCCTTTTTATCATATGTTCGTTATAATTCGTAATATTATGTTTCTGTATGATAACGTTGGATTTTTCAAATCCAGCTTTAAAAAATTCACTTTTGTTAATTAATTTTGCTACCTCCTCTGATTTAAGGCTGAATGTAGTTTGTCCTATCTTTAAGAATCGTGCCCCATCTAGCTGAGAAGGGGTATTTGATGAAGCAGTGTTAATAGAATTATTGTTGTCTACTACCTGTTCTATTTTTGTTTTCTTTGTTTGAGAAGAATTCTGCACTTCAGTATTCGGTCTTTTTTCTATACTCTTACTATTTGTTACACTTGACATATTAAATTCCTAAGTTAGTTTAAAATAAAATATATATTGCAAAAGAATTTACACCATCTTTTATTTATTATCAACACTTGATTTAATTATGATTTTAAATAATTTTGAACTGATCAAATGTTTTGTGAATTTTTTGATATTGGGTGTCGATACGAGCAATACATCCTGAACCAAAATATTCTTTTAAGAGTTTAATAAATTCTTCTAATTTTCCTCGCGAGCCTTGAGCAAAAATTTCCACATTGCCATCATCTAAATTACTCACAGTCCCTTTAAGGCCCAGTTGTAAGGCGAAATGGCGCGCTGTTACGCGAAAGCCCACTCCTTGCACACGCCCCCAAACAGTCGCATGAAGTTCCATAAGATCTTCTTGTGGGTTAAAATTATTCATTCTTTAATCACCCATGAATTTTATTTAACAGGCAGAGGCTATGAAAAAGGCTACAAAAGCAAACTGGATTTCAATTTTTTCACAGCCTCGCAACATCACACTCTTCTTGATCCAGACTTTCTTCTATCTTTCCACCTAATGGAAAATTGAGAATCAATTCATGGACCTGTTCTAGGGATTCTGCTTTGCTAATCTGTTCGCGGAAAGCACGTGTTCCTGCAGATTTTTTTAAATACCAGCACCCCACGCGTCGCATGTCTACTACCACACGACGAGCATGATGATACTTTACAGTATGATGAAAATGCTCCAGTAAAGCCTGTCGACAGTCTTCCACTGTACGGTTTGCAATCTGCTCTCCGGATAAATGTTTAAGTATATCCTCCACAATCCAGGGTTGTCCTAAAGTTCCACGTGAAACAAGAATCGCATCACATCCTGTATGCGTAAATATCTTTTCAGCCGCAATTGCGTCAAAGATATCCCCATTTCCGATGACAAGTATTGATTTAGCTACCACTTTACAGTCCTTAATCCAATCCCAGTTCGCCGGTCCCTTATAGGCTTGTTGCCGCGTGCGCCCATGAATACATATGGCTTGGGCTCCTGCCTGTTCAGCAATTTGCGTAATTAGAGGAGCATTGATGGACTGTTCATCCCATCCTGCTCGAATTTTTACTGTCACTGGAATTTTGACGGCAGCAACCATGTTAGCAATGACTTCACCGATCAATTGAGGATTTTTCATCATCCCTGAGCCACTTCCATCTTTGGTGACTTTATCCACAGGACATCCGCAATTCAGATCGACGACATCAAATCCCAAATCTTCTATGATTTTGGCTGCTTTTCCTGCAATTTCAGGTTTGCTTCCGCAGATCTGTCCACCAATTGGATGCATCTTGCGTGCAAAATCCAACATATGAAATGTGCCCTGATCATATCGAACGAGAGCATCCATTTTAACCATTTCACAGTAAATCAAGCCTGGTTGATATTTAGCTGACATCTGTCGAAAAGGATAGTCGGAACACCCTGCTAAAGGAGCATAGAAGATATTATTGGGAAGAGTAATCGACCCTAATTTAAAGGGGATTTTTAACGGTTTTTTCATCGAAGTAAAAATATAATTAAGTCTTTAAGAATGCTAATACTAAAGAAGGCAAAAATAGGACTGATGTCAAACATCCCTAGAGGAGGAATAATTCGACGAAAAATATTTAGGTAAGGATCTGTATAAAAAGCAATGAACTGCATAAATTTATATTGCATTATTTGAGGAACCCAAGAGGACAAGATCCGAATAAAGAGCATGAGCATATAAACTTGAAACAAGAGATCTATGATCGAAATAAACCAGAGCATATAATTTAATATTTTATTTTAAGCAATTATAATAAAAAAACTCTTTTCTGTCTAAGGACTTTAACCTATAATATTAGAGTTTAACGAGAAAAGGGTATGTTAGAAAAACCCAGTGCATCCACATCTTTAGGACTTGAATTAGAGGGAACCGTTCTCAAAGGTGTTCAACTCTCTTATGTTAAGGGAAAGCCCCGATGCGATAAAGTCTTTGAGATCCCTATTGATTTTGATCATGTAAATCCGCTTTACATAAGTGAACAGGGCAAGGAGTTGCAGCAAAGCCTCCAAAAAGCCTTAACCGTCACAATTTTAAATCCACGTGAAGTTCTGATTCGACAATTAGAAATTAAACTTAAAAAAGATAAAGATATAGCAGGGGTCTTACTCTTTCAGACAGAGCCTCTTTTGCCTTATCCATCAGATAATGCTCTTCTTGATTACATTAAAATTGATACTACGGATGAGGGAACCCTTCTGACCGTTCTTGCAGCTCGCAAAGACCATATTCAGCAGCATCTTGAACAATGGTCCAAATTGCAAATTGAACCCGAAGTCATCACAGCAACCCCCGCCGCTCTAGCCTCTTTTGCTTCTGTTTGCGCTCCGTCAGATATATCCTATTGCCTAATTCATCTAGGATTTGAGCAATCCACTTGTCTTATCATTCAGGATGGAAAATTGATTGCCGCTCAATCTATACCTCAAGGAATTATTCATCTTAAACAGGCTTTAGCACGCGAAACGGAAACACCTACAAATTTTGGTGATATTGACATTAGTCATTTGACACCTGAGAATCATCCAGCCTTATATCAAGAATGGGATGCTATGCGTCTTGAAATAAAACGTGTGGTTTTTTCACTTTGCAAGCAGTCTAAAGGTCAACCCATAAAAGAAACGCTTATTACCGGACCGGGGGCTTTGGTGCCTCACCTGGCTACTCATCTAGTTCAGGATTTAGAAATGGAGCAAATTTTCCCTCGCCAGGAGCTATTTCCTCAGTTGACTTTAGGACAGATTCAAAATTTTGCTATTCCTATTGGAGCAGCCCTTTCAGGGCTTCCCTCTGCAAAAGATCGGATCAATTTCAGGCAGTCAGATTTATCCTACCCACATCCCTGGAAACGGCTAAGAAATTCGCTCATTATTTATGCAAGTTTATGTATTGCTTTAGCAGTGGCTTTTTATTTATTTAGCCAAGCCTATTTTTCTTATCGTCGAGATCAAATTAAGAAGGAATATGTTGAGTTATTAACATCAATGAACAAACCCTATGATAGCTTTGAAAAAGAATTTGAAGAAAAAAATCCTGAAGCAAAAGACATTCCAGGAAAAATTTTGGGAATCAAAGAACTTAATGAAGCAGAGCTAGCTGCCCGAGTCCAATATTTGGAAAAGACTCTTCAATCCACTCCCGACACTTTCCCCCTTTTGCCAAATGTTCCTAAAGTAAGCGATGTTCTGGCCTGGTTAAGCACTCAACAAATCCTAATAGGAAAAAAAGGTAAGGGAGAAAAATCTACTGCACAGCCCATTCAAGTGGAAAGTTTTAACTATACACTCGTCAAAAGACCTGAGCAAAACAAAAAACAGGAAAAATATCAGGTAAAGCTCGAGTTAGAATTCACAAGCCCGACACCTAAACAAGCACGCGAATTTCATGATGCACTCATTAAGCCTAATGACTTTGTTGATCCAAAAGGCGAAATTAAATGGAATAGTAGTCATGGACGTTATCGTACCTCCTTCTATCTAAAAGATAAAACCTTTTATCCCTAGAGGCCACCATCATGTTAAAAAATATCCCCCGCCAACGTCTTCTTCTATATGGCTTACTTCTTGGTTTCTTACCCCTGATCATTGTCATAACCAATTTTTATTCCCAAGCGGAAAATCTAGATAATCTAGAACAGATGATTCAAGCTGTTGAAGAAAAAGCTGTCATGCGTGAAAAGAAACAGGCTATTAACATGGCCGTTATTGACCATTATCGGGAAGCAGATCACTTTTATATTGATAAATACCTGGAAACATTAATTTTTCTTGAACCTGAAATAGAAAGTCTACAAAAGCTTGTCAACAATAAAAATTTCGCCTTCGATGATACTGTAAAGAAACGTTTGGATTCCTTGACCAATGGAAATAATTTAGTCTTTACTGAAGGTGTAGTGCAATCTTATCCTCAATTTCAAGAAACTACAGAAACATTGGTTCATCCCGTGGAAGTGAATGTAGATGATCTTCAAGAGATTCTTTCCCGCATCGAGGGAAAAGCAATTGGCCCCTATTCACCACCACCTAATCCCCCCCAACTGATTATTCTCGATTTTAAAATCGATCGTAAAAGCGTATCCGAAAAAAATGAAGTATATAATCTTAATTTAAAACTGTTAAAGAGAGAATTTCTTTAATGAATTTTTGCAAAGTATTTTTCTGCCTATTTTTAGTTTTTTCTATAGCTAGCTGCATGCGCTCAGAAAACGATGATAAGCCTGTTTTAATCAGTATTAATATTATTGATAGAAATGGCTTAACTGAAACAATTGTCCATAAAGAACGTTTGCAAAACTATGAGAAAACGAACTTTCTTTGTCCACAACCCTATCAAAAAGTTTTAAGGGTTTATAAAAGAGACTGTCAAGGTAATTCCCAATCCTTTGTCACATCTTACTTTGAAAATGGGCTTCCTAAACAATATTTGGAAGCGGTGAATAATCGCGCCTTTGGACTTTATCAAGAATGGCATGAAAATGGGATTTTGAAGCTAGAGGCAACGATCATTGGGGGCATTGCTGATTTAACTCCTTGCGCAGAAAAAAGTTGGCAGTTTGATGGTTGCGCACAGGCTTGGGATGAAAATGGTAATATCCTGACGACCATTCTCTATGACAAAGGTCAATTAGAAGGCGATTCCATTTATTATCATACAAATGGATCTATATGGAAACGCATTCCCTTTCATAAAAACCTTGCTAATGGAACTGCAGAATACTATCTCGATAATGGACAGCTCTTACAAACAATGACTTTTTGCGACGGGATGCTTAATGGAACAGCCTTACGCTTTTGGACCGCAGAAAAAATTGCTTCAGACGAGTATTTCCGTAAAGGTTTGCTTACCAAGGGGCGTTATTTTGATCCATGTGGGAATCCGATCTCGGAAATTATTGAGGGAAAAGGTTTTCGTGCTAGCTTTGGAAAGGAAAGCATTTATGAACTCCAAGAATTTCATGGCGGTCTTCTAAGCGGAGAAGTGCGTGTATTTGATGAAAATGGCCATATCACACGTGTCTACCACATGGAAAATAATCTCAAAAATGGTGAAGAGTTTGAGTATCGAACAGTAGGTAAAAATTCCGCAGAACTCAAACCGAAACTTTTGATTACCTGGTACAAAGGAAAAATTCAGGGGTACGTTAAAACTTGGTACGATAATGGCAATATTGAAAGCCAACGAGAAATGGTTAACAATAGACGTACTGGAATGGCAACTGCATGGTATAAGGATGGCAGTTTAATGCTTATTGAAGATTATGATCGTGACCGCATCGTTAAAGGAGAGTATTATAAAAAAGGAGACCGTATCCCTGTCAGCGAAATCACAAGCGGTAATGGCATTGCGACTCTCTACGATTGTGAAGGCCATTTTATTCGAAGAATCAATTACTATAATGGCAAACCCCAAAATTAAAGGGTAAAAGATAAAAAAAATACAAAGGATAAGAGGGCAAATATTTAAATATTAAAAATTACCCTTCACCCTTTACTTTTTACCCTTTTCTTTGCCCTTTACCTTTTAGTATTCATACACTATGCTTCTTCTGGATTCAGATTAACTTTGGAGTAAAGTCATGTCGCAAGCAAATGATCAAGAACGTAAAAAAGCATTGGATTTGGCAGTTAGCCAAATCAAAAAACAATTTGGTGATGGCGCTATCATGTCTCTCGGTAAGCATTCATCCGAACGAGAAATAAGTGTCATCAAAACAGGCGCTCTTTCTCTTGACGCCGCCCTTGGAATTGGTGGAGTTCCTCGAGGACGTGTCGTAGAAATCTACGGACCGGAATCTTCAGGCAAGTCCACTCTTAGCTCTTCATATTGTTGCCAACGCCCAGCGCAATGGTGGGGTGGCGGTTTATATCGATGCGGAACATGCTCTAGACCCAGGTTATGCTACAAAAATCGGAGTGAACATTGACGACCTGTTGATTTCACAGCCGGATAGCGGAGAAGAAGCTCTTAATATTGCTGAGGCTTTGGCACGCTCTAATGCTATTGATGTCATTGTCATAGACTCTGTAGCCGCGTTAGTACCCAAGTCTGAACTGGAAGGTGAAATTGGAGATACCCATGTAGGTTTGCAAGCACGTATGATGTCACAAGCCTTACGTAAATTGACTTCTACTCTTGCTAAAAGCAATACCTGCGCCATCTTTATCAATCAAATCCGCGAAAAAATCGGGGTTATGTATGGAAACCCTGAAACGACAACAGGGGGTCGCGCATTAAAATTTTATTCATCTATTCGTCTAGATATTCGTCGTACAGCAGGCATCAAGGGCAATGACAATATTGAAATCGGCAACCGAGTGCGCGTTAAAGTTGTTAAAAATAAAATGGCACCACCATTCTTATCTGCTGAGTTTGATATTCTCTTCAACGAAGGAATTTCACGAACAGGAACGGTGATTGACATGGCAACCGAATATAATATAGTCGATAAAAAAGGTGCCTGGTTTAGTTATAAAGGTCAGCGTTTAGGCCAAGGACGTGAGGCTGTGCGTGAAGAGCTCAAGAGCAATATAAAGCTTTTGGAAGAACTGGAAAATCTGGTGTTGCAGTTCCATAAAGATAAGCGTCCTGCTGGTTCATCTGGCAAAGCAGAAAGCGCGGTGGAGGAACTTGTAGAAGCCTAAACCGAATCTATGAAAGCGGCGACAAGTCGCCGCACTCCAAACGCTTCGCGACCTGGCATCTTAACAGATGGCACATGCTATGTATTTCAGGAACTTCTAATTCAAGCTGAGCTATGGTGCGTTCAAAACCTTCTAATTCTGCTTGAAACATTGAAAAAGCTTTTTCCACACCACCCACAGCTACAAGATTCACCAGCCTATTATTTTTTTTATCCTGCTCGATATCACCAAAGTCATCAGCTATTTGAAAAGCCATACCAAATTGATAGGCAGCTTTTTTTACGAGCTCCAGTTTGTCCAGGCTCCCCCCGCCATAAAGCCATCCTAAAACAAAAGAGATTTCAAACAAAGATACTGTTTTCATTCGAATAATTTCCTTCAAAGTTTCTATCTTTAAATCGGGTGGATTAATATCTAAAAACTGTCCCCCTGTCGCACCCAAAAGACCTGTATTAACAGTCGAATTTTCTAGAGCTAATACACAAATTCTATCGCTATTCCTTTTATAAGGAGCTTCTGAACTACGAAGAAGCTCTGCATTTTTAGCTAAAAACTCATAGCCGGCAGCAATCAAAGCATAACTCACTAATAAGGCTGTAGCCTCACCATAAACTTTATGCACAGAGGGTTTATCTCGACGCATATCGTCATCATCCATACAGGGTAGATCATCTGCAACAAGAGAAGCTGTATGAAAAAATTCTACCGCTAGAGCCGCTTGGGAAACATCGACAGAAGCATTTAAAGCCTTAGCTATAAGCAGCACTAAGCTGGGACGAAAACGCTTCCCTCCATTCATTAAAGCATACTCACAAGCATCTCGTAATGCGGTTTTGTGTCCAAGTGTAGAGATAGAGGCACGGAGCAGGGATTCTACCTCCAGTTGATAAGTCGCTAA
The DNA here is from genome assembly GCA_963833865.1 of uncultured Parachlamydiaceae bacterium. Classification (GTDB taxonomy): domain Bacteria; phylum Chlamydiota; class Chlamydiia; order Chlamydiales; family Parachlamydiaceae; genus Neochlamydia. The sequence goes on from CAWHZN010000011.1 coordinate 1,180,848, forward strand.
AATTTCAAAGAAACTGTTATTTGTAGTCATAGTATCAAATGATTTTGGGTGTTTTATGAATAAAATACAAAAACTTATTGCAAGGGTTTAATAAGAATTTTATTTGATGGCTGGAGAAGCTGTCTAGAAGCCACAAAACCGCTAATATTCAAGCAAGGATAACTGAACACCTGCTTTCCTAACATAGCTCCAGGATTAGTCACACAATTACAGCCAATTTGACAATCATCGCCAATGATTGCTCCAAATTTTTTTAAATTCGTATCAATAACCTGTTCACCAAAATGTATTAGAATATTTTTATGGTCCAATTTGAGGTTAGCACATTTGGTTCCGGCGCCCAAATTGACACGATTCCCTAAAATCGTATCGCCTAAATAAGCAAAATGGGCCGCTTGAGCTCGATCTAACATAACTGAATTTTTAACCTCCGTATCATGGCCGATGACACACCCATTTCCGGCTATTAAATTTCCTCGAATATAGGCTCCATGACGAATAGTGCAATTTTCTCCAATGATGCAAGGACCTTTGATATAAACTCCAGGTTCAATTACAGTGCCCTCGCCAATAGAAATTAACTCTGGATTAGCTAAATAGGCCCCTTCAGGAACTTCTACATCAATTTTTCCTAGCAGGCTTTTTTGCAAATAGGTTTTTATCAATGGCAAAACAGTCCACACATAGGTGCAATCGTTAAAAAGATCTGCATGTTCAAAGTGCGTTAGATCAAAAAAATATTGAGGTGAAAGATAATTCATAGCGAAAGATATAATCAAAGCCAAAGAAGTTTACAAGCAAATTTTGGGATAAAAAACCCCTCAAGAATTTCAGAAGAATATGAATATTCTTATATAGATAACTTTTTTCTTCTTTCTCTTAAGCTGTGGAAATGTTTATAAGTCTGTGCATGGCGCTCTGAGAATAATCTGTTAATAACCTGTTGATCCATTGTCAAAAACTGTATGGTTATTTACAATTTTAGGTTGTTGACAAAGCTTTCAACAATTTTATCAACAAAAAAAGCATGGGTTATGAACATTTATAAAGATATCCATTGTCCCCATTTTATTCCATGTTCCGGATGTACAATCGATGAAAATGTGAATCATCCTCCTCTTTTGTTTGAAGTTGATCACTACTTTAAGGGGTTCTCAATACCCTTTGAATACTTTTCAGATAAAGTCATAGGCTGGCGTTATCGAGCAAAATTAGCTGTGCGAAGCCAAAGCGACGATGCCCAAATTGGACTCTATGAAGCTGGAACACACCATGTTGTCAATATTCCTCTTTGCCGAGTCCATCATCCTCATATCAATCAAGCAGTAGAGCATATAAAGACATGGATTTGCAATGAAAAGATTGTACCTTATGATGAAAGAACCAAAAAAGGCCTTTTACGATATATCCAGTGCGTTGTTGAAAGATCGTCGGGACGAGTCCAGCTTACGTTAGTGATTAATGATTTTAACCAACAGATTATAGAACCCCTTCTCAAGTATTTATGGGACTATGCACCGAATTTATGGCATTCACTTTGGATTAACTTGAATACGCAGACAACAAATACCATTTTTGGAAAACATTGGCATTTAGTGAGAGGAGAAGAGTATGTTTGGGAAATTTTAGCTGACACGCAGGTATGTTTTCATCCCGCCAATTTTGCCCAAGCCAATTTGGATGTTTTTGAACGAATGCTTTTAGATTTAAAAAGTAAAATACCTGCTCAAAAGCGTATTTTGGAGTATTATGCAGGTGTAGGGGTCTTTGGACTTTGTTTAGCGGAGAAAACGCAGAGGGTGCACTGTTGTGAGATCAATCCTTTTGCTCAAATTTCTTTTGAAAAGGCCTATGCGATGAATAAAAATCGGAATATTTTATTTTCTACCGGGTCAGTAGTCAATCACCTCGATCTTTTAGATGAAAACGATTTGGTTATAGTGGATCCCCCTCGAAAAGGATTAGACCCGCTATTACTCGAAGCATTATTGAAAAATAACTTAGCACAAGAAGTCTGGTATATAAGCTGCGGTTGGCCCTCTTTTAAACGCGATTGCCAAAAGCTCTTAAAACATTGGAGTCTTGTTTATGCAAAGGCCTATCTATTTTTTCCGGGAACCAACCATCTAGAAATTTTAGCACAGTTTAAAAAAGCTTAATAAACTTCTGTTAGTTTGGATTAGATCCAATTTTCGACTTTAAGATGAGGAATTCGAGAAAATTCTTTAATATTATTTGTTACAAGAGTAACTCCTAAAGATAATGCATGAGATGCAATCCACAAATCATTATTACCAATTAACTTCCCTTGTTTTTCGAGTGCGCTTCGAATTTTGCCGTAATATTTACCTACATCAGTGTCTAAAGGCAAAACAGGTATAAAATTTGTTAGTTCAACTAATATTTCCATAGACTTTTTCTGTTGCAGACTTTTTTGGGCACCATATAGTAGCTCTCCATATGTGACAATGGACATTCCAACTTCACCAATAGAAAGACTGTCAAATTTGTGCAATACCTGGATCGGTGTTTTCTTTACGATATAGATACAAATATTGGTATCTAATAAATAACCTAAGTGCATTAAAATGTTTCTCTTTTTTGAGGTTTTGTATCTTTTCTTTTTCCAGTGAAACAATCCTTTGGTAATTGGGTTAATAATTTAAAGGCTTTCCCTAGATTTTGGGGAATTTCGCGAAGAATTAATTCTTTATCGCGTTGCAGAATTTCAACTTCTTTACCCTTAAAAGCAAATTCTTTAGGTAATCTTACTGCCTGTGAATTGCCAGATTTAAAAACTTTTGCCCTTTTCATAAATTCTCCTTGTATATACATTTAGTATATACAGAAAATAAAATAATCGTCAAATTTTTTAGTAAATTTTTTAACATTATTTGCTATAGGGTAATAGTATTAGGAACATTTTGAGAAACATGTTTCTTGGTTTTATATAGAGCCATATAAAGCAAGAGGCAGATACCCGTGCATGTTAGCGCAAGAAGACTCATGGGCTTTGTACTACCATCAAAACTGCTTGCTGCTATCCATACTAATGCTGAAGAAAGGAATAATCTTAGAGACTGGGTCAAGGACATGGCTGAACCTTTCAAGCTATCACTTAAGAAGGTCATAGAATAGGTAAAATAGATGGTTATTGCCAGAGCGCTTCCGAGGCTTGTAATTGACATCGCAAGGATGAGTAATAAAGGCGAATTTAAATTGGTGAAAGTTAGTAGTGCAAGAAATAGTACCCCTATTATATAGGCTATACTTCCAATAAGCTTGGTAGAAAGCATTCCCATTCTTTTGATTAAATAAGCACCACCCATACTTCCTATGAAAAAAGCGCCCATAATGGCTGTTTGGTAGTAGCCAAAAAGTTCTTTAGGGACCTGCAAATAATCCACAAATATTAAAGAAAGATTGGCAATAAATCCAAAAGCTGCAATAATAGCATAAATTGCGTCTGCTAAGGCGGCGCCTAATCCGAAACGAAACCTGAAAATCTTCCAAATTGCAGGGTTTTACGGATGCATAGAATTCCTATAGGCCCCACAGATGCAGCAATCGAAAAACCTAAGATTAATCCCTTAAGAAAAAAATCAATGCTCATAAAGCTAAAATGTGCTAAAATGGTAGGCTGATTCATAAATTCCTGAGTTATATGTCAAATCCTCTCAATTGGCCCCAATTTGCCATTATTAATTTAAGATCAATCCAAAAGGGGAAAGATGAATGGTATGACATCATTTCCAAAAATGGACAGGGGAAGCTAAAAATGCTAGCTAATAAAGAACATGGAATTCTGGATCATATCTGGGAAGACCCACAGGGCACTTGGAAAGTGTTTATGAGGGTAGTTCCCAATTCGGAGGGGACAGCCTTAGCAGTCACATTTTTCCAACCCCCACAACTAGATGTGAAAACATTTGATGTTTCTATGAAGCAGATGGATATCGAATTTTCTAAACTTAAAGAGATTTTAGAATCATAAAATATACAAATTAGCATGTTACTTTGGTTTATCCAAAAGGGCAATATAATCATGAATAGTTTTGATTTTAAAAATTCTGATATTAGCGATAGGCTGGTTGTTGAAAATGAATATGCGTTTGCATTTCTCAATAAGATGCCTATAGTTCCTGGACACATACTTATTTGTCCAAAACGTTCAATTACCTTTAGTTATGAACTTGTCGATGAAGAGTTAAGAGATATTTTCTTATTGAAAACGACTGTATGCAAAATTTTGCAACAAGCTCTAAAGGTAGAAGGTTTTAATTTTGCTTGGAATGAAGGTATTGTTGCGGGGCAAACGGTTCCACATTTGCATCTACATGTCGTTCCAAGAAAAAAAGGAGATGCTGGCATAACTGAATATGAACCACGCGTTTTCCTTTATCGTCCTGGAAGTAGGGCTGATTCTCAGCATGAGGAATTAGTCTCCTTTGCAAAGAAATTAAGGGAATTTTCTTGATTACGATGGATGAATATCTTGATTTGGTTAATATCCAAGATGAAGTCATTGGCAAGAAATTACGTTCAGCAGTATATGCTGAAGGGCTTTCTAATTTTCGCGTAGTTAATGCTTTCTTAGTAAATCTGCAAGGGCAACTCTGGATTCCAAGACGATCGCTTAATAAACGGCTATTCCCAGGAGGCTTTGATATGAGCATGGGAGGCCACGTTGAAAGTGGTGAAACGTATGAACAAGCATTCAAAAGGGAATTAGTGGAAGAGTTAAATATTAAGGCGGATAAGATTTCCTGGAAACTGCTCGGATACTTGACTCCACAAGATGGCGTATCAGCCTTTATGAAGGTTTATGAGATATCTGCTAATACAACTCCTCAATATAATTGTAGTGACTTTACTGAGAGCTTTTGGATTACGCCTATAGAATTGATTAAAAGAATCGAAGCAGGTGAATCTTCAAAAAGTGATCTACCGATTCTGGTTCGAAAATTTTATGTTTTATAATAGCTCCTATTAGCAGAATGAGTCTTAAGGCTAGAATGAACCTAGCAGACATTAGGTCCTTGAAAGAAAAGAATCTGGGTGAGAGGATTTGAACCTCCGACCCCTTGCACCCCATGCAAGTGCGCTAGCCAAGCTGCGCTACACCCAGATAAAGCTATATTAATTGACTGTCATCCCTTCGAATTGCATTTCAGATTTTTTGAATTCTTTGACTGCCATTCGAGCACAGTCTTCGATGATTTTTTCTAGAGGATCACTGGACTCAACTTCAGCTGCAGCCAAATCGACTGAAATAGAGGCGGTAAAGGATGTGCCCCCTCGTAAACCTTTGACTTTAAAATTTGCAAAAAGGCCATCTTTTTTCTTTGTAATATTTATAAAACGAATCAAATTGTTTTCTGCTATGTTTTTCATTTTAACCCCTCTAAAACCTTCTATGATAAAGATCCTATCTGATATCGTCAATGTTTTTACTTTTTTTGGTAGTAGGCCTTTTTTATTTTATGTTAAAACCCAACTTTGAGTTTAAACTTATCAAACAATGGAGCGAATTATGAGTGCTTTTGAGCTAGAGCCAAGTTGGAAGAAAGTTTTAAACGACGAACTAAAAAAGCCGTACATGTCTCAATTAGAGGCTTTTGTTGAAAAAGAAAGATTTTTAGGGGCCCAGGTATTTCCTCCCCGCGAATTGGTTTTTAATGCCTTTCGAGTCACCCCTTTTGACTCAGTAAGGGTAGTTATCATGGGCCAAGATCCTTATCATGGTCCAGGTCAAGCTCATGGACTCTCTTTTAGTGTTCCAAAAGGGATCCCTAATCCTCCCTCTTTGCAAAATATTATGAAAGAATTAGCTTCGGATGTCCAGATCTCTCCTCCTAAAGATGGATGCCTTCTGCCTTGGGCTGAGCAGGGTGTATTGCTACTGAATGCCACTTTAACCGTTCGCCAGGGGGAACCGATGTCTCATCATGGTAAGGGGTGGGAACAGTTTACAGATGCTGTAATTAAGCATTTGGTAGAGAAAAAGGAACATTTAATCTTCATTTTATGGGGAAAATCTGCCCAAGAAAAATGCCGTCATATCCTAGCTAATTGTAAGGAGAACCATCATACAATATTAACCGCACCCCACCCCTCTCCCTTCTCTGCTCATCAAGGGTTCTTGGGTTGCCGCCATTTTTCTAGGACTAATGAAATTTTGAGGCAGCAGGGTAAGGAGCTAATTAATTGGTCATTAGATTATTAGGTCTTTTTATAAAATTTAACATTTCTAATAATTGAAAAAAAATTTTTTTTCATTTATAATAATATTAGAAGATATAGAAATTATCTTCTTAGTTATTAAATTAAAATCTAATGTTAGGTGAAGTTATGATAGTAGAAAAAGATTTAAGAAAGCTTTTTCAGCAATTGGATCATGATGATGTAACTCAAATTAGCATTGAAGGAAATGATATCATGATTAGGGTATTTGATGACGCATCCAAAATATCGCTGCTCACAACGGTATACAATGGCGGTAACTTTATTCCAAAAAGTGTAAGGATGGGTATTTCCCAAAAATCTCCTTTTAATAATACTTCGATAAAAACTTCATTGGCAGTAGATGAAAATCAATTTTTAGTTAATCTACATTATTTGGGCCATTTAGAACATATGACTAATCATCATTTCACTAGTCTATTAGAAGAATTTACCCGATTAGCGCATGCTTGGAAGGCTTATTTAGATGAACGTGACAAAAATGATTTGGTCAGAGTTCGAGTATAAATAAGGAGCCAGAAGTCAAGAAAACCTAAACACTAAAAGGTCCAATCTTTTAGATGCAGGTGTCTAGCTTTTGGCTTCTGCATTTTTCTTTCTAGATTCTCTCAATAGGGCATAGAGAATGGTGCATTCGTAAAGGATGATCATTGGTATAGCCACCAAAAACTGCGAAAAAATATCGGGTGGTGTTAAAAGGGCTCCGAGAATAAAGGAGGCTACAATGGCATGTTTACGCTTATTTTTCATAAGCCCAACCTTAAGAAAACCATAATGAACTAAAAGAAAGGCTACAACAAATAGTTCAAAGGCAATTGCGCTGGATAATAGTAAGAAAAATGTATAATCCATATAGTTCATTAATGACCATAAATTGAGGCCCAAGCCTTCATTAAAGACCAAAAGATAGCGATTAGCTATGGGAATCGTAATAAAATAGGCAAAACATAGCCCTAAGGTTATAAATATGAACGACATACTTATGAAAGGCAACACCAGCAATTTTTCTTTTTGATGCAAAGCGGGCGCGACAAACTGAAAAATAAAGTAGAGCCATATAGGTGAGGTGCAGGTAAGACCTACCCAAAAACTCACTTTTAAGCTCAGAGTAAGCCCTTCCATAGGTCCTAAAAGTAAAAGACTTGTACTAGGTTTAGCTTCTTCCCATTCCACATAGCCATTAGCTGGAAGATAAAATTGATCATCCTCAACCCATTTTACTTCGGGGCTTTGATCTTTTATAAGCCCTTCTTTGGGAAGCCTAAAAAGGGCAAAATTCTGGCCTTTATTGATAATCCGATGGGTTTTTATATCATAAGTTAGAAGGTCTGGATGTTGCAAAGATTGTGGCAAAGGTGTTGTCAAAAAGTGCAAAATGGGTTGATGAAAGAGAAAAGCGATGCCTGTCCCCATGAGTACAACCCACATGATTTTAATAAAAATCTGACGAAGTTCTTCTAGATGATCCCAAAAGCCTGAAAAATGGGTAAATGATTCATTCATTTCTTCTCTTTATCAGTCTCATTTTCTTTCCAATTTATCGCGGCTTCCTGATCATTACCGTCACCATTAAGGGCTTTTTTAAATTCGCGTATGCCTTTTCCTAAGCTTTTTGCAAACTCAGGAAGTTTTTTGCCTCCAAAAAGGATAAGAATAATACATAAAATGACAATTAGTTCTCCATATCCAAGCATAATCCCCTACCTTTTCTTTATTTTTCAATTTGTGGAAAGACTTCTTTATCTAGAAATTCTTTTACTTGCTCTGCAGCACGACCTGTAAAGGCTTTAATATTCAAAATTTCTAATAATTCTGAGTGGGAAAGAGGAATTGATTCGTCATTGGCGATGCGCTCTAAAAGGTCATTTCTGCCACCTTGAACCTTAATTTTAAAACTAGCAGCTTGACTATGTTCGCGAATTTTTTCATGTAGAATTTGACGATCAATCCCTTTTTTAATACCAGCCATAAGGATATTTTCAGTTGCAATAAAGGGCAATTCTTCGTTGATATGACGTTCCATGACTTGCGGATAGATGACTAAATGGTGGGTAATTTGATTGAGAGTTTCCAAGATAGCCTCACAGGTTAAAAAGGCTTCGGCTATCGTTAAACGTCTATTGGAGGAGTCATCTAAGCTCCTTTCTAGCCATTGGGTAGCGGCAGTGTACATGGGATTTTCTAAAAGAGAAATTAAAAAACGTGCTAAGCCGCATACTCTTTCAGACAAAATGGGGTTACGTTTGTAAGGCATTGCAGAGGAACCTACCTGTTTTTGAGCGAAAGGTTCCTCTACTTCTTTCAGATGAGCTAAAAGCCGCAAATCGGTCCCAATTTTGTGAGCAGTTATTCCGACTCCTGCTAAAGCTTGTAAAATAAGAACATCTACTTTGCGAGTATAAGTTTGACCAGAAATAATAAAAAGATGTTCAAAGCCCATTTTTTCAGCGATTTTTTTTTCTAATTGCTTAACTTTATCATGATCTCCATTAAATAAGGCTAAGAAGGAGGCTTGCGTTCCAGTGGCTGCTTTAGCTCCTAAAAAGAAAAAATGGTCTTTTCGAGATTCTAGTTCACACAAATCTATTAATAAATCTTGAAGCCATAAACAGACTCTCTTGCCTAAGGTGGTAGGCTGAGCAGGCTGAAAATGCGTAAATCCTAGGCAGGGTTGGTCTGCATATTTTTGGGCGAAATTTGCGAGTTGTTTAATAACAGTCTTAAGACGTGAAATTAAGATTTTTAGCCCTTCTCGTATTTGCATTAATTCGGTGTTATCTGTGACATAACAAGAGGTGGCTCCTAGGTGAATAATAGACCTGGCTTTAGGACATTGATCACTATAGGCATGAATATGAGCCATGACATCATGATTGAATTTCGCTTCGTACTCAGCAGCAGCAGCAAAATTAATGTCCTCTGCATGCATTTTGAGTTCATCGATTTGTTCAGATGATATAGGCAGCCCTAGTTCAGCTTCGGCTTCGGCTAGAGCAATCCATAATCTTCGCCAGGTTGTAAATTTGAATTTTGGAGAAAATAATTGAGCCATCTCTTGACTGGCATAACGATTGACGAGAGGACTTTGATAGAAGTCATTATTCATAATTTACAGTCTGAAACAATTTCCCTTATATTGTCCAGTAAATCATAGATGATCGCCTTTTGAGAACGGGTAATTGATACATTTTTACGCTCTAAAAAGAAAGAAAGTTTTTTTAAATGTTGAATGGTACTTTCACCGAAGTCTTGTTTTCTTTTATCAGATTCTTCTAAAGGAAAAAATTCACGAATTTTTATTAAAAGTTCAGCTTTGGTCTCTCCCTTATAGGCCTCAACAAAGCGCTGTTTTTTTTCAATCGGAGCCTCACGGCTAGCCAAAGTATAGATAGCCTGACGTGGCATGGCTTCAATATGAGAATGCAAGGTTTTGGGAAGCTTTTCATAAAATTCGTAGTACAGTAAGAAATTATAGGGAGTTTGTCGATTTCCATAAGCTGCGATGAGCCAAGAGGTAAAAGCGCCTTCACGATAATGTTTTAAAATAGATTGAGCTTTCTTGATACGTTCTCCGTGGAGTATAGCTGCCTGGTTGTTGATTGCCTTAACTTCTGATGTAATGGATGTTAAGTAATTTAAATCTTTGTCTAAATTTTCCTTCCCTGTTGCGTATTCTCGAAGAATCTGGACTAAAATTTCTTTTTCTCTATCACTGAGTTCAGAAACATTAAAGATTCCCGAAAAGCTTGTGAGATTTCCGTTAGCTGATTGTTTCGCAAGGGCAGACATTTTGGATGATTGGCTATTTTTTTTTAACCGTTCTGAAATTAAATTATTAACGTTACTCATATTTTTCCTGTCTAACATTAAAGACGTTTAAGAATCTCTTTCGTAATGGAAATATAATCTTCAGCAGCTCTACTGCCGGGCACTGTTTCGAAGATCGGTTTCCCATAAACGGAAGCTTCAGAAACACTAATATCTCGCCGGACCTTGGTTTTTAAAATTTTCTTAGGAAACGTTTTCTCGATAACATCCAAAAAGGCTTCATTGCTCTTCCCTCGAACATTCCAAAATGAAAGGATCACCCCTAATACGTTAAGTGGATGACGTTGCCCTATGCTCTCCAAAAATTGCGAAAGGCGTTCTAATCCTTTAACACTATAAAATTCGGGTGTGGCGCAAACTAAAGCATGCTGGGCAGCAATAAGCGCAGATTCAGTCAACCAACATAGAGAAGGAGGGGTATCAATGATGATATATTCATAAGGAGCAGCTTTAATGATATCTCGTAAACGTTCATGAGAATAACGATCAGCGGCAAGTGGGCCAGTCACTTCAACCCGTTCCAGCCATGTATCAGCCGGAACTATGTGCAAGTTGGGGATGCAAGTTGTTTTGATCACTTCTTTTAAATTTTTATTCCCCTGAAGAACTGAGGCTAAACTATCATTTTCGTCGGGGTCAAATCCTAAACCTGTTGTTAAATTGGCCTGGGCGTCGAAGTCGATTAAAAGAACCTTCTTTTTATGGAATTTAGCTAAAGCTGCTCCTAGATGCAAAGCTGTGGATGTCTTTGCAGTTCCTCCTTTAAAACTACTAATAGCAATTCGATTCATGCAGGAGATTGCTCCTTTTTAAAGGGAGTTTCCAAACTACGATCCTTTCTTTCTTTATCGATAATGTTTATTAATTCCTCAATTTTGATCTCCCCATGCACAACATTATCTCGGGTACGAAGATTTACTGTATGATGTTCTTGTTCCTTATCTCCGACAGTTAGGATGTAATTGATCTGGGTTAACTGCGCATTGCGAATTTTTTTACTAACGGATTCACTTGCTTCATCTACATCTACATGAAATCCCTGTTTTTTTAATAGAGCATGTAGCTGATGAGCATAATCTGCATGTCTATCGGCGACCGTCAGAATACGTACTTGTAAAGGACTTAACCACAGAGGAAATTTACCTGAAAAGTGTTCTATAAGAATACCTAGAAAGCGCTCGACCGAACCAAAGATGGCACGGTGCAACATGACAGGTCGTTTTCTACTGCCATCGGCTGCGGTATATTCAAGTTCAAATTTTTCAGGAAGCGCCATATCCAGTTGAATGGTTCCACATTGCCATGTGCGGTTAATTGCATCACGGATATGAAAATCAATTTTAGGTCCATAGAAGGCCCCATCCCCAGGATTAATTTTATAAGGACGTCCGGATTCATCCAGTGCGTCCTTTAATCCCTGAGTGGCGATTTCCCACTCTTCCTCACTTCCAATCGTATTTTTTTCGGGTTTGGTAGAAAGCTCTAAATGATACTTCAGTCCAAAAGTGGAATAGAGGCTGTCAGCCATACTTAAAATGGCTAAAATTTCATTTTTAATGTCATTAGGTTTCATAAAAATGTGGGCATCATCCTGATGAAAACTGCGACAGCGGAAAAGCCCTGATAAAGCACCTGAGGGTTCAAAACGGTGTACGTTACCGATTTCGGCAACCCTTAAAGGTAGCTCACGATAGCTATGTACATGCGTTTTGAAAAAAAGCATGCCTCCAGGACAATTCATGGGCTTAATAGCATAGTCATGGTCTTCAATTTCAGAGGTAAACATATTTTGTCGATAGTAAGACCAATGCCCCGAACGCTCCCATAATTCACGGGTCATAAGGGCAGGTGTTTTAATTTCAATATAGCCGCCTTGATCTAAGTACTCGCGCATGAACTTTAAAAGATTATTCCAGATAATCATGCCTTTATGATGAATAAAAGGCATGCCCGGCGCTTCTTCCTTAAGAGAAAAAAGATCTAGATGAGGTCCCAGAATTTTATGATCTCTTTTTTTGGCCTCTTCTAATTGCTGTAGATATTCTTTTAGCATTTTTCGATCAGGAAAGGATATCCCATAGATGCGGGTTAACATTTCACGTTGTGGATCACCCCTCCAATAGGCTCCGGAGGTTTTTAGCAATTTAAACGCTTTAATCTTGCCTAAGTTATGAAGATGGGGGCCACGGCAAAGATCAATAAATTCCCCTTGACGATAAGCAGAAAGCTCCTCGCCTGGATCAAAACTATTAATGAGTTCCAATTTATATTTATTATGATTAAAAGCAGTTAGAGCTTTTTCCTTAGAATCGAAGATCTCTTTTTTTGAGATATAGTTTTCGGCGATAATAGCATCCATTTCTTTTTCAATCTTATCGAAATCTGCGTCGGATACAGTTAACTCAGCAAAATCATAGTAGAAACCATTTTCAATGGGAGGCCCAATAGTGGGTTTTGCATTAGGGTAGAGTCGCAAAATTGCTTGAGCTAATACATGAGCTGTGGTGTGCCAAAAAATTTCTTTACCCTTAGGATCATCGAAATTCCAAAATTCAACTAAATCCCCTTCGTTTAAGACTTGGGATAAATCACATTTCTTTCCATTAATTGAGACTCCTAAGGCCTGATTCGGCGCGCGCAAATTCATTTTTTCAGCCAAATCTTTTGCACTGCTTTTTTCCGGAAGCTCAATTGATTTTTGATCTTTTAATTTGATGAACATAATGATGGTTTACCTTTAGAATAATCATCAAACTTAGCAGACAATATGAGAGTTATGCAAGAAAAAAGAGAGCTATATAATGGTTAATAAATAGGAGAAAATTTTTGTAAAATAGTCGAGATTGATATATTATTGGTTTCATTTATTTAGGATAAGGACAAGAATGATGATATTTTTTAAACCGTTAAAATACAATATAGCAACAGATGATCCTTATGCCAAAGCCAAAGATTACGAAGAAAAGGAACGCAATAAAACACTCTACAACGGCAAGGAATACGAAAAAATTATTTATAAAAACAAAAAGACCCAGGGTTTTTGTTGGAAATTGTCTCATGCATGTCTTTTAATTCTTTCCTGCCTAACTGTTTATCCTTTAATCAGACAACGCAAGCGTATCGCCAAACTATGGAAGCAAATTAAAGCGGGTCAAGATTTTAAAGTGGTGCTTATTGCGAGTAAACAAATTAAACCTAAAAAGCATCATGAAAAAACTCAGATCACTAAACCTGAAGAAAAACAGTTAGATCAGCAGGTCCAGGAGCCAGAAAATAAGAATGATCCTTTAAAAGGAATCTTAAAAAAAGAGAAAATCAAGAAAAAAAAGAAACATGTGCACTTTGAACAAAGCAACGCAGAAAAAAATATAAAAGAAGCAAAAATAGATAAGGTTAATATTAAAGTATAAATATAAATAAATCAAAGTTTACATTTAATGTTTTATATATTAAAATTTATTAATTCAATTAGGAGTAAATTAATGATCTTTTTTAAACCTTATATTATTAATAATGCCGATATACCTAATCCCTATGAAAATTTAGAAAAATTTAAATTAAAGTCTTATAAAGAAGATGTAGAATATCAAGGAAATCAATATCGGAAGCTTGTCTATACTAATAAAAATCCTCATAGCCTTATCTGGCGTTTTGGCTATGCTTGTTTGACGCTTCTTGCCAATTTAGCAATCATTCCGCGCTGTATAGACAAAAAAGACGTGCAAAAACTTTGGAAACGTGCGCGTACCGGGCATGAATCTCAAGTTGTTTTTATAGCATATGCACTTATAAAAGTAATTCCAGAGGCAGATGAAGTACTGCTTAAACCAGCTTTGAAGAAAATTAATGATGATCAGGCAAAAAAGTTGAAGTTCGATAAAATACGAATCAGAGAATTTGATAAGGAACTAGCACCTAAAGCGGTAGATGGACTTCGATCTATTCATCTGGATCTGAATGCACCTGGGAAGCATTAGTAAGACTGTGTTGTTCTTTAAACCCACTTGGGTTTAAATTATTCTTTACCCTTCTATTCCTACGGTTTATAATTTATATAAACCCCAGTGAAGGCGATAGATGTGGATCTAGAAAAGATTTTAGACCTCCTTTCAACAGGACACTCCAATATAAATGATGGAAGTTTTTTTGTTAGAATTTTTACTCATATTTCGCAGCGTCGTAAACGTGCCATGGCAAAAGATGCGGATAATTTAAAGCGGGTATGTATCGAGGAGTATGATGACCTCTCAAAAAGACTTGATAAATCTAAACTTCAAGAAAGCTGTTCTGTTCGAAATATCTTAAAAACGCGACGCTTAGCGAATTTGTTGATCAATGATAAGGGTGAATTAAATATGGCTCTACTAAGTAAAGCCATTACTCTTCTTTCTCAAAATCTCTATTCTCTAGGGCCAGATCGTCAGCATGATTCCGTGCGGCAGGAATACCTAATAAAAGCATTGCAGCTCACCCAGGATAACAAAGAAGTACAGCGTCAGCTTAAAAATATTGGCAAACCCTATTCTAATAAAATTGCTGATCAAATTATTGTGGATGCTTTGCAGTTACCTGAAAAAACGCCTATTTCTGATGCGCATGCCCGTAGAGCCGCTCTATCAGCTTTAATTTGCTATTTGCGACAAAATGTGGGCTCCTGTTTTGCTACAGCTCCCTGTATTGTCGTACATGATGAACAACCCTTGCAATTCTTGATCGATATCAATGAGTTGTTAAGCACTGGGCGTCTGAAAAGAACCTGGGGAGGTGTGGAATATTCTGTCCCTTTGAGTCCTACATGGGGCTCTGGGGATCTTAAACGAATTATTTTGGTATCCAAAAGTGATTTATGGTTATCACCAGGATTAATAGCAGCCTGTGAAGTCACCGGACTGCTTAATCCTGAAGAAACACTGCAAGAACGAAGCGAAAAACTAAAAATGTTAGTGTATTCATTTCTAGATCAGGAAGCGGACCATCATTCTTTTTATATCTCTCCCGAAGATCTCCTTAAAATCCTTCTTTTAAAACATAATCATATTACGGAGAGGGATCTAGAAGAATATCAACTTAGGCCTCAGGGGATGATCCAAACAAGCTTAATGATTCAGGTCCCTCAGTCAGGCACAAGTATCGGGGGCAAAGGGCAAGCCTGCGCAAACTTTTTGGTTCAATATGAAATTGCAAAAAATGCCTTTAAAGCACTGTCGGATAATGCATTGCTGAAGGCTTGGGAGTTTACCGTGGCCTGTTTTGCTGAGCACAAAGCGGGTTTTACACGTTGGAATTTGTATTCAAGTTTGGGATTGGGTCCCCAGGAGAAAGGAGGGATTGGCCAATGTCTGTATGCCATTATTCAGAGAAAACTAGAAGAACTGAATGAAAAACTTAAACGTTTTCAAGAAGAACATGAGCAGGTTTATGCTCAAGTCAAATTTATGGAGTCCCGTATTCGTCATGCCTCTGAAAGAGAAGCTCAATGGCTAAAAGCAGAATACCAAAGCAAGCGTAATGAATTTTATACATTTCAGGAATTGAAAGATAAAACTCAAATGAAAGCTACGCGATATGCCAATTTATTCAATATTCTAATCCAATTCTATGATCAACTGTTTCCTAAGTATTTTCAAGAAGTTTATGATGCTGATATGCACGATGTTACTTCAGGTCCTTATGATGATAGTCCCGCCGGTTTTCGACTTCTTTATAAATTTGGTAGAAGTAATACTGCCTCCTGGCAGAGAATCTACACTCCTGCTCAGTTTGTGGATGCCTTAGCAAGCTTTTTCTCAACGACAGAAAATGAAATTGTTAATTCAGATGAATTAGAAGGGATGCAAGAAGATCTATCAGAAATTATTACAAGCATTATATCGCACATTAGATCAAGGGAGTTTTTAGAGACAGCCTTTTATCGTATGGCAGCCGCTCATCATACACGTATCGTGAAAGACCCTTTAGAACATCTAGATCAAGTCGAGAAAAAACCCTGGTCCTATACCTCTGGAGGTAGTATGGACACGCTTGTGGCAACTTATTTTAGACGTGATCAAAAACCCAATGAGATGAAACGCTGGGTCGAAAATCCCACAGAGCTTTTAGTATTTTTGATTGATATTATGAAACAATCCCCAGCTAATATCACCGAAATCTTTTTTAATAATTCTTCTAATTCTATGTTAATGCAATCTCCTACCCACGCTTTTACATTAAAACCTGGTATGAATTTATTTAAAGAGGCTTGGCAGGCAGATGCATTTACCTATACCTGGGTGCGTGATAATTTAATTAGACCTAGAGAAAATTTTATTAATCAGCTGCGCTTAACAGATGATATGCTTGAATATTTAGTTGAGTACATAGCCGAATTTGTACCCGAAAATTTTAGACATTTTTTTAAGAAAAATTTTACTCCTTTGCATGGGCCCATGAAAACCGTTGAGTTTAGAGAGCATATTCTGGATGGCTTGCAAAAAGAATTAGGTTTGCGATCCGCCGGAAGAGGTGTCCTCTCTTCCGATATCATCGACGGTGCACTTTTTTCACTGCTGCCTATGTTCCCCGTGGAAAATTTATACGATCGAGTGGAAGCTATTTTTGAAGAGATCAAAGATGTTTTTGTTACTGAAGGTTATGACATTCGAGAAGCGCTCGGAGCTCTTATAAAAGGGTCATTAGGTACTAGAGTGATTACTGCAAAAGCTTTGCAAGATATCTGCAAAGCCCTTATTTGCCTTTTTATGGATAACACATTTAGTCCAATCGATTTTCACACTAGGATTGCTCAAGCTGCGCAAAAACTTGGGTATGCAATGCCTAAGCCCATTCTTTTTGCAGATACCAACTGGGTAAAAGATTATTTTGCTTTTACAGTAAATCCCGGGAATGAATGTCTCGAATTATGGCGTACGGATATTTTAGGGACAATCGGATATCCCATGAGTCTATGGGAACAATGGTTAAATGGCTCTCAACGTCAAGCTCAATGGGGCATCTATACAAGACCATACGAATATACATTATAATTGTTCTCACACCTGTTTTCTTATAATTATCCTTGACTTTTACACGAAGAATCTTTAAAAGATATGCATCGAAAATACGAATAGAATTGTTTTTAGGTTTTCTTTACTAATTTAAATGATCAGGCTTACAGATCTTAAGCTATTAAAGAGAGACTAGTAAATAAATACATAATAATGAAATGTAAGCGAAATGGAGAATATGATGAAGCCTCATAATTTTGTATTGCGACTTTTGATACTTATGGGAATAACATCAAGTGTTTTTGCGCAAACAGAAATAGAAAACAATAGAACCCAACAGGATGGCGGAAATTTTAACCAAGATCTGAACGAAAGGGATTTTAGTGCATTACAAGAATATATCACTACAAAACGTAATGTGGAAATTAAAGAAAAAGCAACCAATTTAAAAATTAGCGGTGACATGAGAACAGAATGGCGCCATTTGACAGAAAGGGGAATACGTCCGATTACCGAACCGGGTGTAGGAGTGTTTTCTCAAGATCTTTTTCTTGCCAATGGACCCTTTAGAAGTCTTCGAGGAACAGGTAAGGTTGATCCCTACACTATTAATAACCGAGTTCCTTTAGGCCTGCCTATTTCTAAAAATGACTTTGACGTAGAATTCAATCTTTATTTCAAATACGAATATGGACGCTCTTATGGAGTGGCTCACCTTCAATTTGATAATGCTTGCGGTGTTTCCGATAATGGCTGGCTAGATTTTGATCAAGATCCTTCGGGATATCACGGGAGCGGTACGGGGAAGGAACTGAGCTTGAAAAGAGCTTATTGGGGCTATAAAATTGAAGGTTGCGGTACACGTTTTGATATAGAGGTAGGTCGTCATAAGCTTTATGATGTTTTTGAGTCCGAAGTTCAATTTGGAAGCCGAATGGATGGTATCGTGCTCTATTATAGTGGAAGCAGTGAGAATCTCGGCGAATGGTACTGGACTTTAGCCGGTTTTGTAGTTGATGAACGTGTGAATCATTTAGCTTATGGTACAGAAGTAGGTTTTATGAACATCTTAGACTATGGTTTTGATATTCAATACTCATTCCTTAACTGGAACAAATATGGTCGCAATCGTTTCTTTGTACGTCATCCTAATGGATTTAGATTTCAAACGTCTCAGTTGACATTGACTTATCATCTTAATCCTGAATGGCTTTGTGGTAAACGCGCCGAAATATTTGGGGCTGTGCTCTATAACAGCGATGGGTCTCATCGTGCTGAAGTTACGCAAAGTACTTTTGATCCAGAGACTGGAGAGGTAACCACTGATTTTATCCCCTTGCCTGGTCATAAACAGCAAAATCGTGAAAGATGGGGTTGGTATTTGGGTTTCTTAGTGGGAAGGGTTGAAAAAGAAGGTGATTGGTCTTTGGAAGTCCAATATCAGTACATATCCGCCTTTGTTTTTCCTGATGATGACTCCAACGGCATTGGGCGAGGCAATGTATTAGAAGAAAACCAAACTTATCAGCGAAGAGGTAACGTGAACTTTAAAGGCTGGGTAATAGAGGCATTATATGCCTTAACTGATAACTTAACTGTTGATACTAAGCTCGAGATAACCCGTGCCGTAAATAAAAAGATTGGTGGACCGCATCATTTTTCTAATTTCGAAATTGAGGCTATCTATGCTTTCTAATTGTAACAAACCCAAGTTGCTACTTGCCGGTAGCAACTTGGTTTTTAAATCAAATATTGACAGATTTAATGTCTCTTTGACATAAGAAACTTTTGCCTCAACTTGGATACATTCGGTATGATTTCACATTTTTATAAGCTATTTTTTGCAGTACTTGCCCTCTTTTCTTTTCAAACTTCTATTAGAGCGGAATGCTTTAAACAAAACTGTGACTGTCATGAGAAATATGGGGAGTGTTTTTGTTCACAAAAAAAATGTGCTTGTGTTGAAAAAATGGGTTATTGTCATTGCCCCAATGGCAAATGTGCATGTATGGAGCAATCCGGTCATTGCGATTGCCATCAGGAAAAAAAGGAATGTAATGAATCCTTTGATGGTTGCCTAAATTGTCCCTCCAAAACGCCTTTACCTCAGCATCAATTTTATATAGGTCCCGAAATCTATCATGCTGATAGAAATAAGGCGGGCAAGTATGGCAGGACAAGTCAGTCAGGTTGGATTTATGGTGGACGTATAGGCTATGATAGAATTAAGCGTTGCCGATTGTATTGGGGTATCGATGCCCTGTATGGCTCCGGAGAATTACAGGGACATCACAAACAGGGTAACAAAATTCGATTGTGTTTAACTGATGAAAATATCGAAGGGCGGCTTGGGTATACATTTCGCGGCAAAAATGGATGGTTGCCTACATTAGTGCCTTTTATTGGATATGGCTATTTTCGTGAAATCAACAAATTTAGAAAGCCCTCACCACTTCGCATTAAACAAAGAATAACTTTTGACTATATCGCACTTGGTTTTCTTTCCCAAATCTATCCCCATCCTTTGTGGGTTTTAGGATTAAATTTCAAAGCACGTATCCTTTTTAACAGCCGATGTAAAATATTGCACGATCCTGATTATGAAGATATTACACAAAACATTAAACATAAAGTTCAATATCGCGTGGAATTGCCTATTACCTACCGATTGAAATGCTGGTGTGATAGGTTAGCTGCCGCTGTTGTTCCCTTCTATGAATTTAGGCATTACGGCGAGCATGTAAATTTCCCGTTCGATTTTAAGGATGCTAAACTAAATCTGTATGGCTTTGATGTTCGTTTGATGTATATGTTTTAAATTTCTTGCATGCATTCAGTAAAGTTAATTATAAAGACTTTTTACGCAATGAATAGAACGAATTTTGATTTTGCACTGATCGGAATTCATAACTTAAGATTTTTATTATTGAGGAGTATTTCATGAAGATTTTTTCTATGATTTTTTTATTTTTTATGAGCCTGACATTATCTCAATTAATGGCAAAAGAAATTGTGGTAACACCCCCTTCCGGCGAAAGTTTTGTTATGGATGTCGAACCACATGAATCCTTTTTTAAAGTTTTTGAGCAAATACAAAGCCATTTAGTAGAATATGACGATGTCCAAGAAAATGAAAATAACGAACTATCTCTATCTTATAGCATCGGAGTTCCTGGTATCTTCGCAAATAAAAGTCGACAAAGAAGCCCGCGTAATTATGGCGTACCCGTTTCCTCTACTGAAAAAGAAAATATTCGCTTTATTATTCGATCACTTGCAAAACATAACTGGGCCCAACTTGCAAAAGAGGAACCCTCTTTAAAAAGAACCGGCGATAAGATTAATCACGTTCATCCATTTAGATTTCTTCAATGTGTCTTTACAGATGAGGAGCTTAAAGCAGGTCTCTTTGTAATCAGAAATAAATCCTTAGTGTGGGGCGAATACTATGATGGCTTGAAAAAAAGCTTGAATGATGAGAGCGATTTGAATAATCTAATCCAGTTTACTCCGGATTTTGCGAACAATGTAGGAATAAATGTGCATGCCATTTTGCCTTATGTTCAGACAAGGCAATGGAGTGCATTAATTGATACTTTAATTAATAGTATACCGCGAACTGGAAACCCAGATCGTTATGATATGTAATATTACAAGTTGGGTTATTAAGGGTTAGGAATCGCTAATGTTTCGAAAAGAGAGACCAAGAAGACGAGCCCATTTTTTCTCAAGACTGAGCTACAGTTTTGGAAACGAAGACTGGAGATCGGAACAAGAAGCCTTGATGATTAAGAAGGAAGATCGCATTCTTAGCATTACGGCAAGTGGAGATCGTCCTCTACATCTACTTCTTGATAAATGCGCAGAAGTCGTTTCAATTGATGCAAATCCCATTCAAAATTATCTTTTGAATTTGAAATGCCTAGCAATGCAAAAATTTAGTTATCATGATTATATCTCCTTTCTTGGAGCAATTCCTGACGAACATCGTCTGAATAAATTACAAAAATTGCTTCCCTATATGGAAGAGTCTGCTCAAAAGTATTGGATCAAAAATACAAGCATGATTCATAAAGGAGTTCTTTATCAAGGCGTTGTTGAGAAACGTTGTCAGATATTAGTCGCACCTTTTTTTCAAACGATTCGAGGAAAAAAAGTAAAGCAGCTTTTTGAATTTTCAGATATCAATCAGCAGCGGGAATTTGTTGTAAGATCATGGGACAAGTTGTACTGGAGAAAATTTTTTGATTTTGCATTTAATTCATTTCTATCCCGTTTACTTATCAGATGCGTTGTCAATGATCCGGGATTATATGATCATCTTAACCGTTCCATTAGTTTAGGAAATTATTTGTATAAACGCATGCATGAAAGCCTCATGGAAAACTTGGCGCGTGAAAGTTTATTATTTTCTCTCTTTTTAAAAGGAAGAGTCGATCAAGAGGCTTTTCCACCCTATCTAAGAGAAGATGGAGTTGATATCATTAAAAAACAGATCGATCGTATTTCTGTAAAAGATATTGATATACTGACCTATTTGCAATCGACACCTGATAATAGTTTTGATTGCTTTTCTCTTTCTGATGTAGCTTCCTATCTAAATCAGAAGGAGTTTTTAATCATGTTAAGAGAAGTAAAACGGGTTGCAAAACCGGGTGCCCGTTTTTCTATAAGACAATTTCTCTCGAATCATAAGATCCCTCAGGATATGCAAAGTGCTTATTGCCGTGACACTTCCCTAGAAAAAAAATTAGAAAGAGAAGACCGCTGTTTTGTTTATCGTTTTATGGCGGGAACAATCCACAAAATCTAGCCTGTCATTGCAGTTAAAATTCGACGTTTGCCAGTAAATGTGGCACGTCCATGCATGGCCAGTATGTTATCCAAGACTAAAATATCCCCTTTCTGCCAAGGAAAGGCAATTGTATTGCCGTCCAAAACATCCATGATATGATACAGGTCTTTTCGTGGAATTGGAGTTCCATCAGCAAAACATACATCATGCAATTTGGTGTGTTTGCGACTATAGACTAATTTTGTGCCAAGATATTTAAACCATCCTAAGAATTTGGGATTAAAGTCATAAAGATGCGCTTGGTTGAACCAGATATTTTCTTGAGTTATTGGGTGGGTGAGAGTTGCAGGACGTACTTGACTAATTTGAAGCCAATTATTTTTGGTCCACTGCAAATGAAAATCATTTTCTCTGCATAAAGATTCTATTTTATTTTTATCATGCGTTTCAAAGACATCAATCCAAGATTTATGCGCATTTTGAGCAATAAAACGCATGAAATCGCTTTTGTAGAAGTAGCGAGAAGTATATTTTAACCCTTTGGTTATGAAGCGCTCTCTTACAGAATTGTCAATTTCGCGATAGATTTTTCGTGCATCCCCAATGATTGTTTCCCCCTTAGCCTGCGGTGCTAGATGGCAATAAAAAAAGATATGTGAAGGATATTTGTTAACAAAAGAAAGCTCGTTATGTAGGGAGATTTTGACGTGAGGAGGAGCTTCAGTAGATGTGTAGACACCTTCACGTACTTTATTGCGCGGGCTATCGCCTCCAATATAATTGATGAACTTACCCGTATCAAGGACCTCAATTGCCGCTGCAAAGTCATGTTCATTAGTAATAGGAAAATTACGAAATAAAAGCCCACCATATTTTAAAAGATTAGTTTTAAAAAAAGCTTTGTTCTCTCTCAAAAGACTCAAGAAATCATTTAATTTAAGAGTTTTTTTAGGTTCTATAACAAGGGGAAGTTCTTCTTTTGTGATAAACTTTGTGCTAAAATCCATAAAATTTTCCTTATTTGATTTTTTATGAGACTAGCAATTTATAGCAAAAGGCACAATTCAATTTTCAATGCAAAAAGTTCTTTCATAATTGCCATTGAGCCCCCACCGAGATCATAGAGACAGTTGGTGAGGTCCAGTTCACTGACATAGGTAACATTTTAAAGAATTTTAAAACAGATTCTATATAAAAAATTTATTGGTTTTTCATCCTGTATATCCTATCTCATGCTATTCACTTAATCTTTTTTTTATTTTTTATTCACCACAGAGAAAACTGCAAAGACAACAAGCAAGAAAATAAAGTGTAAAGGATAAGTATTATTGTCTTATATTTTGTTTTATTCTTGTTTGTTTCCTCTGTAGCCTCCTCTGTGGTAAAATTTTTCATGGCATTATAATATATGAGTGAAAGCCATTTTTGCGAAGCGATTAGACTACATTAAATTGCCTCAGCAATTTGATGTTGTTTTCTCTGTGACTCTGTGGTGAATTAAAAAAAAGATTAGGTTAATAGCATGAGACAGGATAGACAGGATGATAAATAATGGCAATGATATCGTTGCAATCGATTTGAATAACAAAATTGGAGTGTAGCGGGGTCGAACCGCTGACCTCTACAATGCCATTGTAGCGCTCTACCAACTGAGCTAACACCCCAGAAGCAAAGTATAAAATTTTAGAAGGCTTATAGTTTTTGAGCAAGAGAAAATTAGGTAGTAATCTTCTACATTTCATTCTCATCTAAATTTCGTTCAAAAGCTTTTTGCCATCTGTCCATATTGGAAAGACCTTTATCTTCCGTTGCTTTTTTAATCCTAGCTGTCTTTTTCTTCTTTACAGTCTCTTTTTCTTTTGGGAGAGGTTCTTGTTTAACCATTTCTTGAAAACGCATTTCAAATTGTTGTAGATAATAGTCTGAGCCTTCTTCTGGCGAAGAGGGAGGCGCTGCTAAAGGCAATTCTACTCTTTCAGGTGTTGAAATAGCTTGAAGCGGTTTTTTAGTGCGTTTTATTTTATTTTTATAGCGATTATTCAGCCATTTCAAAAATTCTTCAATCGTTTCTGTAAGGGATCCTTGTCTTCTAGCCAGCCAAGCTAACTTTTTATCAGATGTGACAACGGTTTGTTGTCGGGGCTTTTTTTCATGCCTAAGCTTATGCAAAATAAATTCGTCGGCTGATTCTCCCTTAGCGCTAAAACAAATCTCCAAATTTGAGAGATGATATCTTGAGCTTTCCTCCCTTTGATAATGGGCATCAAAAACAAGGGTGACATCTAAATTTAAAGCTTGGATTTTGCGATTTAATTCGCGAATGATCGTCTTACGTTGAGTTTGTAAATCGTCCCCAGCTCTTAATATGCGAAACATGAGATTATAACCATCGATAAAATAATGCATCTGGTTTTAGAGCTACCTAAGCGTTTCTAAAGTTGGCACCATTTTTTCAATAGCTTTACGACGATGGGAGATTTTATTTTTTGTCAGCTCATCCAATTCGGAAAAAGTTTTGTCATAATCATACTTGACAAAAAGAGGATCATAACCGAAACCATTTCGTCCACGTTCTTCATCTAAAATATGGCCTTCGCATGTCCCGGAAACACTTTTTTTGAGTCCTTCCGGAGAAGCCAAGGATAGCCAGCATTCAAAATAGGCTGTGCGTTCAATTTCTTGTAAGCCCTGCATTTGAATTAAGAGCTTTTTGCGATTTTCTGCATCGGTTGCATCTTCTCCTGAATAGCGTGCTGAAAAGATTCCGGGCTCACCTTTCAGCGCAGGCACCACAAGGCCCGAGTCGTCAGCTAATACCCACTTATTGAGTGATTGGGCTGCATGGATGGCCTTTATTTCTGCATTTTCTTTAAAGGAAATGCCATCTTCAGGAGGGGCTTTATATTCTGGAAAATTGAGTAAAGACAAAATATCCCATAGTTTTAGAGCCTTATAAGATCTTAACATGTCGCGCACTTCACGAATCTTGTGCACATTGTGAGTGGCGATAACAAGCTCCATCTAATCTCCAAGAAAACTACGAATTTTTGAGATGAGGTATTCTTCATCCCTAAATTTGAATGTATCTCCTTCCTTGCAGCCAACCATAGCTTGGGCTAACTTGGATTGAAATGAGAGAATATGCTCCTCCGGATTAGCGTCCCAGGGCCCTAAAATTTTATAAGAGATTTTATGGCCTGTAGTGTCAGTTATCTCGACTACATTACCTACACCCACTTCATCTTGGTGTATATCAGCTTTGGTTATAATGCGAGCACGTTTAAGCTGTTCGGATAGTGCTTTGAGTTCGCTTTGAAGACGGCCCCTTCTTTCGACAGCGAATTTATATTCCGAATTTTCTCGCAAGTCGCCTAAGGCTCGAGCAGCCTCAACTTCGCGTGCATTTTCTATGATTTCAATGGTACCAATTTGTTTGATTCTATCTTGTGTTCGTAAATAACCCTCTTCTGTAGTCCAAATGACATTATCGTCCCACTGTTTTTTCTTATTCTTCGCATCTGCTAATGAAGGTTGAACAACTTCGGCCAAAGAGCGTAAAATTTTGATATCATGATCAGTAAATGTTTGACATTTTGAAACGAGGAGTAAAAATTCCTTGATAAATTCAAGAGATCTTCCTTCGATAATTGCACGCACTAAAGCAAATCGTTTAGTCGTGATCATATTATAGATTTTCTTTACTAGCTCCTTATATTCAGGCCTACTCTCAATACCGCTAAGAAGAATGAGAAAAGATTCAAAAAATTTTCCTAAACCCTCTTTATCGCTAAAAGGAAGGGAAGGATCATCCTGTGCAAAAAGTTTTTGAAAGTACCAGACAAAAGTTTCAGGAGATTCAGTAGGGTAGTGCAAAAGTCCTTCAAGTTTTTTGACGAGAGCTTTTCTTGTATCGCCTTCATTAAGCTCTTTCAGGATGTAATCTCGTATGGGGCTTTGCTGAGCTGAGAAGAGAATTTGAAGGAAGTTTTCTGACCAATCTTTGCGATAGTCTCTTACAAGTGCTAGAACCCTTTTTCTAAAAGCTTGGATTTCAATATGGTTAATAATAGCTGGAACATTTTTGACGACTCGAATTAGACTCTCTGCAGTTTTACCTTCAACCTGATGCGAAAACATATTTTCAAGGAAGACATAGATCTGCAATTCTTGTTCTTGGGTAATGTTTGGATCGGATAAATACTCGAGCAATTTATTTTTCAAGGTATTTTTTATTTCTTGATTCTTGCGAGCATTAGGCAAATCCCGAATAAAATTATAAGAAGAAAGAAGGAAGTCATTTATATTTGTCGTATTTTGCAAAGCTTTTTGCATTCTTTCTTCTGAGCTCATTTCAGCCTTTCTAAGCCGAAAAGGATCTTTTAGATGTGAGGGGCTTTCAATAAGAGGATCTTTTTTCAGTTTTGCACGGGTGCTTTGCCACCATTTAGGCCAATCTGCCTCCGGAATGACAAGTTCGCAAAGTTCATCTTTAATTTCGCTGGCATTTTTAGGTCCTAAATCCCTTAAAAGCAATTTAATGATTTCAACAGGATTTTCCTTAGCCTCCAATTCCAGTTTATCCGGATCGGAAAAACGGCGAGCCAAAAATTTATCATCTTCTAGAGGATAGAGAGTTTTAAATGCATTTACATAGGTGAGATATTTTCGGCCTGCAACATTTTCAAATTCAATATTGACCTGTTCACGAAGAGGAGAAATTTCAATAATTTCTCCGGTACCCCATCCACCTGTGTGGAAAACAAATTTGCCTTTAGCCATATGAGCAAGAAGATCATAGTTGGAAAGAGCATTTTGAAAATTTTCCTTTGAGCGCAGACCTACGAGTTTTAATCTTTCATTAAACTGAGGATCACTTTCATAGCGCTGTTTAATTTGATTATATGCAATATCTGCTAAGAGAGGACTATTTGTCGTTTGTAAGTCGATGAGATGTCTAATGATTTTATAGCCACCTTCAGGGTCTGGAATTTTTTCCCAAAGAGGTAACGCCGCCTCCACTACTTTGCCAAAGGGCTTGGCAAAATCAGAATTTTTTATTAATTTCAAAAGATAATCAAGTTCATCAATGTCTACAACATCGCAGGTGCAGTATTCTTCCCAGAGTTGCAAGAATTTGGCAAAATTACGATTATTGATTTGTGCCTGAAATTCTTCCAGATAACCCATGATAAAAAGCCCCTTGTTACTTAAAAATGTTAAAAAATAACAAAAATTATCTACTTTATCAAAGGAAGTATAGCCTGTAGCAAGTATAGTGTAAAGAAAGATTCATCATTTGATCTTCTTTGGAGAGGGCTAACTTGTTACCGCAATTGCGACTTGTAACGATAGAGATCGACAAGTCGATCTCTAGGAAAACGGTGACAAATAATACTTTTGTTGTCTTTACCTCTAAATAAAATCTTGATAAAATAAATATAAATAGAGAGTGCTCTTGGATGCCATAAATGGACGAAAATAAATATAAAAATATTTTTGATGCTGCCGGTAAAATAAAAAGGCCCCTGTTACCCAAGGGTCAAGAATCGACACCGGATATTTCCTCGTTCAGCGACAAAGAGTTATTAAACTTACATCGCGATGCTGAAATAAATGTAATGTTGAATAAGATGTATCGCATGCAAGAGCATATCCAAACGAGATTAAATCAAATTTTTGAATCAAGCGGTCTTTCTGCGAATCAAATCAAAAACTATCTTAATAATCCCAGCAATTTCCCCCCCGATATCTGGCAAAAAATTCAAGGACAAAGAGAGAATTTAGAAAAAAAGATCGGGGAAGTTTTACAAATTTATACTAAAAAACCTAAATCAGGTCATATTGCAAAAATTGGCAGCGCTGAAACCAAACAAAGAAAGTCTAAAACGTTAGGTGCTAGAAAAAAATGGATTCCCATGTGATTCAACGCATTGACTTATTTATGCCGCCTGAAAAAAAGAGTAGGTATGGTGTATTGCCACATTTTACCTATAAATTAGGCGAAGCACTAATAAGAGCGGGAGTGCAATGTCGTTTTTTAAAGGTCGATAAGGACAATCCTAAGCCCTTTTTAGAAGCTTTATATAATGAACCTCCTGACTGCTCTTTGTCTTTTAATGGACTTCTTCCAGATGAGCAGGGCCGTTTTTTTTGTGATACTATCAAAATTCCACATGTTGCCTGCCTGATCGATTCGCCTACTCAATATCTCGCGCTTGCCAGTAGCTCTTATACTATTATGACCTGTTCTGATAGGTTTAGTTGCGAATTTTTTAAAGGACTAAAATGTGAAAATGTTTTCTTTATGCCTCATGCGATTGAAAAAGAATTACTTATCCCATTTTCTAATCAGCAGCGAGAGTTTGATGTCACAATGCTTTCTTCTTGCATTGACTATGAAGCTATCGAGGAATCATGGCCGGAAAAATACCCTAAAGGAGTATGCAACGCAATGCATGAGGCCATAGAAATCACTCTTTCTGATCAAGAGACTTCTTGTATACAAGCATTTATTCAGGCCATGGATCGCCATATAGCGGAATCAAAAATAATTCCAGGAATTTACAATTACCCCGAAATTATTGATCAAATTGAGATGTATTCAAAGGGAAAAGAACGTGTGGAACTCATTAGAGCTATTAAAGATTCTTCCATTCATCTCTTTGGTGCAGATATAGATATTTGGAAAAAATATATTGGCAACAAAACCAATGTAACATTCTATGATCCTGTGAGTTTTGAAAAAGCGATAGAAATCATGAAGCAGAGTAAAATCTTACTTAATAGTTGTGTCTGGTTAAAAGATGGTACCCATGAAAGAATACTATCAGGGTTGGCCTGCGGAGCTTTAGTATTAACCAATGAAAATATTTACATGCGTGAACATTTTAAGGATGGTGAAAGCATCGCTTTTTATCAGTTAGGACAGTGGGATAGGATAAACGAGCAAATCAATGACTACTTAGCTCATCCAGAAAAAATGAAAAACATTTCAGATCAGGGTCGAGAGATTGTGTTAAAGCACCATACATGGGACCAACGCGCTACAATTTTGTTGAAGGAATTACCCCAAGCGCTACAAAAGTGTATCTAAATCTTTTATGATTAACAAAATTGATTTAATAGATCCTTATACGAGTCAATATAATGTCATGCATCACTTCACAAAAAAATTATATGAAGCATGGCTGAGAAAAGGCTATGAGGCACGCTATTTTATTGACGCAGACCAAGCCTTAGAAGAGGCGATTAAGGATCCACCTGATTTAATGATAGGATTTAATGGCATTCCTCATAAAGAGCAAAAATATTACTGCAATATTATTAAAAGACCCTATTTAACTATTTTGGTTGATCCTTTTTTTCACTTTTTCGATCTTTTAACGAATCCTTACGTAGTCGTTGGTTGCGATGATTTTTCGGGGTATTCAACGCTAAAAAATTTGGGTTTCCAAAATACCTTATTTATACCTCATGCAGTTGAAAGTGATCTCATTTCGGATCCGGACAGAAAGAGAATTTATGATGTTACTATGCTTGCCACTTTCATAGACTACGAATCTTTGCGCAGAAAATGGAAATCGAAATACCCGGACATGATTTGTAATCTGATGGATCAAATTATAGAAATGACCTTTGTGGATCCGTTTCTTTCCTTTGTAGATATCGCATTGAATAAAATACAAAAAATTTATGAAGAAAGTGTGGAGCTGAAGTCTATGAATATCGACACCTTTGCGATATTGAAAGACATTGAACTCTACATTAAAGGAAAAGAAAGAGTAGAAATGCTTAAAGCTATTCAGAAGGCAGAAGTCCATGTTTTTGGGAGTAGCCTAGATTCCTTAAATTGGAAAACATATTTTGAAAAACAGCCTAACATTATTGTTCATGAAGCGGTCTCCTATGAGCAAAACTTGGAAATCTTAAAACAGAGCAAAATAGTGTTGAGCAGTAATATTAAAAATAAGTTTGGTGCTCATGAAAGAATTTTTGCTAGTTTAGCTTCGGGAGCTCTGATTTTGACGAACGAAAATGCTTATCTAAAAAAATATTTTAGCCACGATATCGATATTGCCTTTTTTCAATCCACTAGGCTGAATGAAATTGACCCAATGATCCAGTCCTATTTATCTGATGAGGGTAGGCGTCAGGAAATTGTAGAAAATGGACGAGAAATAGTCATGAATTTTCATACATGGGATGCTCGTATAAGAACCCTCGAGAAAGAACTCTTTCCCTTAGTCGAAAAAATAAGGGCAAAAGACACTGAAACCTTTAACAAATGATTAACGCAGAGCGAGACAAAGTTTCCATGAAGTGTTTAGATATTCGACATTAATAAATTGTATCTTATAGTTTATTTCTTTGTATCTTAGTGCCTTAGCGTCTTTGAGTTTAATTATTTCAATTATTTTTTACACCAGATACAACCATTTGCTAATAGCGTGCCGCCTTTATAAATGCAACGCAAAGGCGCCAAGGCGCGAAGAAAATCTTGGTCCAATTCGCTAACATAGGTACCTTCCCGAATGAGATTTCATGTAAAAAAACTTATGCGTAAAAGTATGCCCCCACTCCCCTTCTTTGCGTTTAAAGAATAGACTTGTTTCACCATTAAATTTTTAAAATAGAAACTTGCTATAGGGATGATCCTTAGCGTATAATAAAGATGGAAGTGGACTATTCCAAAAGGAGGTTCTTTTGACTTCAAAATTTCAATCATTTACAGAAAAAGCTCCTAGTGAAGAATTTGAAGGAGCTATTACATCCAGTATGAATATCAGACCGGATGAGGTGATTTTGAAGAATTTTGATGAAAATCCTGTAATCAATATTACTTTTATGGATAGTAAAAAAATTGATTTACCCCTTCGTATGCATGAAAATGGTACTGGCACTCTAGTAATCCCCGAAAAATACTATAAAGAGGCTGAATCAGAAGCCGAACTCAATGTTTTGTTATCCGGCCTATTCGAAAATCAGCGTAATCTTGAAGTTGAAGTAGATGATCAGGGTGATAAAATTATTATACAACCTATAAATTCGGAAAAAAGTCGGTTTAAAATTTTATTTACTCGTTAATCCATCTTCTTGAAAGGCGTTTGGAAGAATGGCTAAGAGCGTTTTCGAAGAGAAAGGGAGTGCTCCAGATTTCCAATTGTTTGCGAGCGCGGGTGATACCTGTGTAGACAAGTTCCCGACCAAAATGCTCGCTACCTTCGGGGATAAGCAAAATGAGTCGATCAAATTCACTCCCCTGACTTTTGTGCACGGATAAGCAGAAAGCGTACTCATAGCGTGGCAACAAGAGGGCAGGAATTTTTCGATCTGTGAAAACGGCATAGTCCCCCATCCGTAAATGATCATCTGAATCACTCCATTTTTGTCGGACTAGAATTCCTACATCCCCATTAAATAATCCTTGTTTAGGATCATTCGCTACAATGATAATTGGGATGGTTACCGAAGATCGATTTTGGGAATTTTTTATAACTTCTTTATAAAAAAAATGATTCAGCTGATCTACTCCTAAAAACCCCTTGCGTAGAGGAGATAAAATGCAAAAACGCTGAAACATTTCCGCTCCGAGTTTTAAATATGGCCATGCCACTTCCCACAGTTTATGTTGAATTTCAGAAGGATTTTGTATTTCAGCCAATGAGGTGAAAAACAGAGTATTTTTTGATGTCTGAAATAAATGTAAAGCGGCTTGACATGAGCCCTTTTTTACGCTTTCAGCCAGATTCACAATCTCCTTAAGCTCCGCCCGAAGACAGGTTTGAAGTTCTGTAACCTGGGAAGAAGGACAAAGATGAATCATATCTGAAAAAAAAGAACCTGCATCGATAGGAGGAAGTTGATTCGGATCACCAAGCAAAACCAGGCGGGCTCCTGGCTTCAATGCTTGAAAAAGCAGAGACATCATACGGATATCAATCATTGAGCATTCATCAATGATGAGCAAATCGGCAGGGATAAGATTGGGTTGAGAGTGAGTGCTTGGCTTGATGCCCAATAAAGAATGCAGGGTAGTGGCAGTGATAACGGGAAAATTAGGATCCTCACCAATCGCTCTACTTAGGCTTTTTTGTAAATTTGCAGCCGCCTTTCCTGTGGGAGCAGCCAAAAAAATGCGACATTTTTCCCGATCTATGGGAGAAAGAGCATTCCAAAAGACTTTAATAAGGAGACCCGCAGTGTAGGTTTTGCCAGTTCCTGGACCTCCATAAATGATGGTCAAAGACTGCTTATCTAATTGAGTAATAGCTTTTGCCTGTTCAGGCAAAAGATGATTTTTAGATAGGAACTGTTCAAGAGAGGATTGGATTTTGGAGGAGTCTAACATCAGTGCAGGTTTTTCTTCTAAGAGATGATGCATTCCTCGTAGGCAGGAAGACTCATGAATCCAATATTTTTGATAATAAAAAAGATTTTCAAATCGACATAGAGGGGTATTCGGAAGGGTATCTTTACTATCTAAAGTAAGGGTCGTTAGAAAAGAAGGAGGAAAATTTGGAATACTGGCAGAAATTAAATATTCCAATTCCTGCCATTCCTCTTCGGATAATTTTATATTTTCATTGATTTCCCAAACATCTTTGGGTTTCGGAAGAACTGCAGACCTGTCGACTTTGACGCATAAATGCCCTGCTCTCATCGCCTGAGAAAGATGGAGTAGTAAAGGAGCCGCTTCGGTAGGCAATGTGTACTTAGTTAACAAACAATCTACCAAAGCAAAATCGATGTAAGGACAAACATTTTCCAATTTCAACAAAAGAGGGATTTTTTCAATGGATTTCATAGACTTAGTATTCCTGTCGATTGATTAGTTCCATTTAATCCGCGTAAAAAGATATAGAAGCATCCCCCATAAATCTCCTCGAAAGGTCTGGTATCTACTAATTTTAAATAGCGCTTTAACGCTTCCTGATAGATGCGAGCTTGCATGTAGTAATGATTTTGCTGCATAGCAACAATCATTTTTTCAGATGTATAATCCTCTACACTTTTTCCAAGCCAATTACTTTTCCAATCGATCAGATAGTAGAGATTATTATGACAAAAAACTAAGTCCATAACCCCTTTAAGAAAGCCTTTGTGCCATTGTACCTCTTCAATTTGCATTTCTATTTCATAGGGAAAGAGAAATTCTGTCTCTCGATAAAGCAAAAAGGGATTTATCTCTGTTAGACAAAATTTATTTTTCAAAGGAACATGGAGAGCTTTGTAGATCATTTCACAAATAACCTTTTCCCAAGGACTAAAATGATTATTAGCTACAAAAGGTTGTATCCAAGGAGTTAATTCTGTGGCTGAATTTACATTCTGCAAGGCTGAAAAAGAGATGTCTTCTAGAATCTTATGCAAAAGTTTTCCCGTTAAACTGCCTGAAGGTAATGTATGGGCATTTTTTTCAGGAAAATCAAAATCATGAGGTATGTCTGCATATCCATGCTCGAGCGTTGCACCTTTGGATTTTGAAAGAGCAGTGAAAGATTGAATGAAACAGGGTTCTACTGATATGACTATTTTCTCAGGAGGAATGAGTTCTACAGTTTGTTTTGGGCTCATTTGACCCATTGAGAAGATCATTTCATTTAATAGGGTGTAGGAATAGTTCTCCGGATATTTACTGAGGAAGGTTTGAAAGTCAGAACCATCCTCTTGTTCGATGCGTTGATAAAGCTCTTGATAATTGCAAGACGATTTGTCTAACCGTGCCAGAAAAAGATCCATAGGAGAGGCAGCGCCCAAATCTAAAGATCCCTTTCCAGAATTTTTGTGATCAATTGTAGCAACGGGTAAATATAAACGATATTTGGCACGCGTCATGGCTACGTAAAGTTGTCGCATTTTTTCAGCGTCCAATTCCTCACAGTGCTTTAGATATAATTCAGAATCCTTATTTACGCAGGGAACTAAATTGTGGAAGAGACCCTCTTTTTGTGGAATAAACTGTTCTGATACTTTATGGCGTCCTAAAAGTCCTTGAGCGAACACAACCTCATATTCCAGACCCTTACTATTGTGAATCGTCAAAATGGATACCGCTTCTCGCGTAGGATCCGAGAACTTCTTTAAGCGCGTTTCATCCTCAAGGGACAAATTTTGACAATCAGTGAGGAATTCGAAAAGGCGCTCAGGGTTGGAAGATTGCTCACTTTGGTATTCTATCAACAAAGCAGCAATTTGGTTAAGTTCATCAAGAAAAACCTCTCCTTTTTCCTGCTCTAACAACTTTTGGATGACAGTCAATTCATCAGAGTGCCAAGAGGATCGCATAAGTTGATGGAAAAAGCTTCCGAATCCTTCTTTAACTAATTTTCGTTTAAGGTTAAAAAATTTCGCTAGTACTTTTTCTAGTAGTGTTGGGTCATTTAACAATTTAATCTGGTGATAATTCCACCCGATGATTTGGCCGCCTAAAGCAATTTTAACATAGTTTTCATTTTTAGGATGCAGGACAGCAAGAAGCAATTCTTTAAGATTATTCCAGGCAAGAGAATCGGTAAGGGATACCTGCTTTTGCAGAGAATAGGGAATATGGTGCCGATCAAAAAAATGAGCCAATCGCTGGGCTTGGAATTTGTTTTTGATTAGAACCGCAAATTGATTAAATTTAAAGCCGTCAAGGTTGTGAAGGCGCATGATTTCTTGTGCAATAAATGGAAAATAAAACTCCTCTTCATTACTACCTGTAGGTAGATTGTAGCGCATGTGGGAATTTTTTACCTTAGCCCAGTAAAAATGAATGCTGGTAAGCTGATCAGAAAAAAAGTGCTCTTTGGCATGAGGCGCTATTTTTACTGGAGGGCAATCCAGATAATTTTTAGATTCATTGGATAAGGAAGGTAATGAAAACATTTTAGGACAGGCTTGGAATAGAATATTTAATCCCTTAACGAGGGAAGGTTGAGAGCGGTAATTGGTATCTATAGAAGCTTGATGTTCTAGGGTAAATGACTGTGCAGCGGAGAGATAGGTATAAATATCCGCTTGTCTAAAAGCATAGATAGATTGTTTAGGATCGCCAACCAAATAAATCTTACATTGTTTGGGACTTTCAGAGTCCAGAAACAATTTCCGAAAAATTTCCCATTGTATGGGGTCGGTATCTTGAAATTCATCGATGATAGCCACATGATAACGATGACGCACTTTTTCTAAGAAAGAGGGATTGTATAAGGCCCTCTGCATATTTTTAAGGAGGTCATTTTCCCTATACTTTTCTTCTTCTGCTAGATAGATCTCTAGCAGTTGACGACAATCATGAACCATACGGGCAAAAATAGATTCATAGCTTCTTGCTTCTGCAATCAGAGGAGCAAGAGTTTGCTGCAAAATGGTTATAAAATGAGGATAATGTAAAGAAGTTTGCTCTGGAGGCTTTTTTTGCTTCCTAGCATTCTCAGGTGCTAAAAATTCACAAACTAATAACCCCTCTTTTATTAAAAAATCAAAGTCCTCTTCTGACCATACATGCTGATCGAATAGATTGAAAAACTCATACACAGGCTTTGTGGTTTTTTTTGGTATTGCCTTATAGCAATCAATTTGTTGATCGAAATCTTGGCCCAATTTTTCAGATTGAAAGCCAAATTCATTTTTCAGTTTATGCATGAGAATATTAAAGGAGCTAACAGAGGAAGAAAAATCAGGAGGAGGTAGAATATTACAATCTTTATTCAACTGATTGAGGAGGGCTTCCTGAACATTTTCGATACGATTCTTATGAGAATTTAGGATTATTTGTAGTTGGGTAGGGCTGTAGACGCCCTGCCGTATTTCAGTACGGAAAAAATTACGAATGAGTTGAATGATTTCTTCTTTTCGAATGCTTCTTTCTTGGCTATCCCCAACAGTCGCATGAAAATCACTTTCAAAGCTAAAACTTGTGAGCATGCGTAAACAGAAGCCATGGATGGTATAAATTTGAGCCTGGTCAAAAATGGCTAAAGCATTTTCTAAATGGTGTATGGCAGAATCCACTTTTTCTTGACCCTGTGCTATAATCACTTGCATATAGTCAGGAATAGATGTTGTAGGATTACGTAAAGAGGTCAAGCAGGCTTCTAAAGCTGAACGAATGCGTAGGTTTAAATCGCGTGTAGAAGCTCGTGTGAAGGTTACAACCAAAATTTGATCAAGCAAAGTATCATTTTGATTTTCCGGATTTTCTTCGATTAGGAGACGAACAACAATATTTTCGATGGAAAAAGTTTTGCCGGTACCGGCAGAGGCTTCTAATAAGTAATTCTTATGAATGTTTATTTTTCTATCCAAAACATTGAAACTATTCATCTTTTGTTACCCAGGCTTGATAAACATGTGAATACAGTTCGAGTGCTGTGGGTTTCCAATGGTCAACCATGTTGGTCATATTTAATGTACCTGTCCGACAAACCCATTTAATATATTCATTATACAGAGGATTAAAGTTGTCGCTTAAACTTTTGTCGATGTTGGATTCTAAAGTTTTAGCATCATGATGTATAAAATCGTAGAGCCATTCCATTGTTAGAGGGGATAGGTTATGGAGGCTATTAAAATAGTATCCCACTATCTGTTGTAGCTCATTGAAGGGACATTCAAAAAAGTTTTTTTTTATCTTTCCGCTTTTGGTGCACAACAGCTGCTTTTGAATAGGCAGCTGATAGTAATCTATGAGGCAATTCAAAATGAGATATTCACCCCAACATTTTATGATGTCATTTTTATTCCCTTGAATATGGGCAATTAGACCATTTTCAGAGACTTCAGAAAGCCTACCTACAATTTTTACTTGCGTTTGATCTTTATATTTTATTATTAAAGGCGGTAATTTCCACCCCTCATGATCGTAGAAAGGTTTTTCGAACTGTTCATGCAGAGTGATGGTAAATACTTTTTTGAGATTAACCCCCACATCGATCAAATTTTCATGGAAGAGATTCACAGTATTTATAAGTTGATGAATGGCAGTTTTCTTAAAAAGTCCTAAAGGCAACTGTCCCATCTTCTCTGCATTCTGAATGGAGATGTCTATATCCTGTTTGAATGAGGAAAGTTTAAAAGCATGTAATTGTAAGGGCGACACAACAAAAGGTTCTTCAGTGCGTAAGGTTTCATCTTCATCTTTTAAGTACATTCCTAAGGTTTTATTGAAGTAATGTTTAAACGGATTTTGAATCGCAGTTTTAATGTCCCTGATATCTAAAACGATTTCTGGGGAAGAAAGGTTAATCGTGGATTGAGGGTTTAAATCATGAATGAAACAATGAAAGGGTTTTTTATGATTTTGATAATAACATTGAGCTGCGTAGTAATCCTTTAGAGAATAATTTTTGAAACTTTCATCAGGAGTATAGTACTGATAATCAAAAGAGTAATAGGGATGTTTATAGATGAGGGGTAGGGAGAGGTCATAGGCTCGGGTAATATAGTTCAATAGTTCTGTTACCAAAAGAGAGGGGCTTTGTTCTTTCCCATCGTTTATCGCATAGGTAGTATAACTCAAAATAAAATATGATCTTGCTGATAGAAGTGCTTCAAGAAATAGAAAACGGTCGTAGTCAGTTCGTGAAGGATAATAGTCGCAAGAAGAGTTTCCAATCATTAAATTGAAAGAAAGTTGATGATCCCGACGAGGAAAAAAATGTTCATCCAATCCAATTAAAGCAATAATTTTTGCAGGAATTGCACGCATGGGAACCATTGAACAAAATTTTACAGCTTGCAGATGATTTTCTCGATATACAAAAGTATGTTGGTTTAAAAAGCTTTCTAGATGTTTTTTAACGGCGATGAAAGATACCGGTTGATTAGGCATGGAGCGGGTTGCTGTAGCAAATTCATCTAGGCCGTCGAGCACATCTTCATGTACATCTTCATTCTTTTCTTCATCTAAGAGATAGGTCATAAGTAAGATTTTTATTTCTTGCACCCAATCCTGATAGGTTTTTTGGGTGCCATCGGAGAGCTTTTTTAAGTCTTTTCGCAAGCTACGCAAAAGCCATATCCATTTACCTAATAATTGACTTTGGCTGAATTCCAAATTAAAAGAGCTTTCTGCTTTGTTAGAGAAGTCTTGCATTGTCATTCCAATCAAAAGAGAGGTAAACCCTCCTTCCCATGTGCCATTCTCAGTTTCTTCCACCATACTTTTGCAGTATCTTTGAGTGAGAAGCTCGTTTCGATGCGCGCTGTTTTCTCCCCAAAAGATGCCTGCTTCTTCCACCCAAAAGCGGATTTGTTTAACATCTTCCTCGGACAATAGATGTTTTTTTTGAAAGTTAGGAAAATTGAATAAATATAGGATGTCTTCTGCATCCCATTGACTCCAAGGTAAATCCAGAAGATGCCACAACTGTTTGGTAAGCGAATCTTCAGAGGTTGCCTGTAGATCCATGACCTGATAGTCCAATTGACTGTCATCTGCTCCAAAAATATAATGAATATAGGGGGAGTATATCTTAATGTCAGGAGCCATGACAATGATATCCTTAGGTTCTATATTCTTTTCCTTTTTGATAAGACTAAGAAGGTTATTATATAGAATTTGTATTTCACGCTGTTTTGTGGGTGCGCAATGCAGTTGAATGGAATGATCCTCAACAGAAATTTTTTCGGTTTTCTCCGGGTTGCGCATCAGTAAGATATCTGCCTGCAGATAATCCAAAAGCGTGGCGCGTGCACCTCTTTTTTCCCAATTTAAGGTTTCATTGATGTAATCGTTGTATACAGTCGAATTTTGAATACTTTCCGGTAATGTGTAGCAGGTGAAAGTCTCCTGATCTCTATTTTCTATAAATTCTGTCATTTTGCGGCTCAATTTACCCCAATTGGCAAGAAGAGGATTCTTGTCTCTAAGAAAATATTCTAACATTTCTTGTTGAATGATAGGGACTCCAGATCGACTCCAAAACTGCTGCACTTTTTGGGTTTCTTTATCACTTAAAATATCACTCCAGAATAAACAACAGGGAGAGATAGAGTAATAATAGATAGGAAGAAATTCAGATGCATTTTCGAAGAATGTATACTCATTCTTTGAAAGGAAACTTATGGAAAAAAGATGTACTTGTACATTGTTTGGAGAAGAAGGAGATAATGCAAAAGAGGGAAAATTTTGAAAAGGATAGCTGATGTTCCCTGTGGAAAAAATAGTACGCCATAATTCTTGCTGCCATCCCTCAGCGGAATCCTTCCACTGCTCTAACATTGCTCTCCCATATTTTGCATATTCAATAAATAACTTCGCTAAAGTTTTAGAAAGAGAAATTAACCTTTTTTCACTGCGCTGAGAAAGATTTGGACTTTTTTGATGTGAATTAAAAGAAATTTTTAAATATTGGAATAAAGGATTCCAGATGTTTTTTTGATTTTGAGGAATTTCGCTCCAGGTTGCAACCATGTTTCGAATTTGT
This sequence comes from uncultured Parachlamydiaceae bacterium, assembly GCA_963833865.1. Taxonomy (GTDB): domain Bacteria; phylum Chlamydiota; class Chlamydiia; order Chlamydiales; family Parachlamydiaceae; genus Neochlamydia. The sequence goes on from CAWHZN010000011.1 coordinate 1,220,105, forward strand.
CCTTCAATAATGAAAGTGAGTTCAAGCTGATTAGGTATATAGAGGGATGTTGTATCTTTTGATAGGAAATCCTGAATTTTTTTTAGGGATTCCTCCAGATAGATGATTTCTAAACCTGCAGCAATACCCAGTTCAGGGTCTCTGGCTAATTGAAGAAGTAACCAGGATTTAATAGCTTGGGTGGGTACAATAATCATCCGGCGAGCAAAGGAAGAAGAATTTAGAAATAGATGTTGCTTAAAATATTGATAGAGAGATTCGATGCGGTTGCTATAAAATACTTTCATAGGAAAAAATTTTAAACTCTCGAATACAAAGTGTAAAGGTCCATTTTTTGCTTGAGTCTAAACCCTTAAGACCCCATACTAATTTTTTTTAGATAACTGGTAGAGCATGCTATCAACTTTAATACGCAGAGTGTCCTCATTTACTTATCTGAATATTACCCAGTTCATGGGTGCTCTCAATGATAATCTTTATAAGTTATTGATTGTCTACTTTTTAATAGATCAAGAAGGCATTGAAAACGGGCATAAAATTCTGGCCCTAACAGGCGCCATATTCGTGATGCCCTTTCTTCTTTTTTCAGCATTCTCTGGATTGATGGCTGATCGTTATAGTAAGCGTAACATTATTGCATTGACTAAGATTTTAGAACTTATTGTGATGATGTTAGGAATTCTAGCTTTTTGGTATGAAAGTCGCTGGGGGTCCTATATCATTCTATTTTTGATGGCAGGACAGACAGCCTTATTTGGTCCTTCTAAATATGGAATACTACCTGAGTTAGTTCCACAAGATAAGATATCTAAATCCAACGGTCTTATGACCTCCTTTACATTTCTAGCCATTATTTCAGGAACTTTTTTTGCCTCTTTATTAGTTGATATCACCAACAGAAATTTTATTATGGCTTCTACCTTTTGTGTGATTGTTGCAATCGTGGGAGTGGTTGCAAGTCTTTGTATTGAGTATACCCCTCCGGCAGGAGCATCTAAAAAATTTGATCTACGATTCTTAGATGAAATTGTGAGCACTCTGAAGCTAGCAGGTCAATATCCCTCCCTTTTAATGGCTGTCTTTGGCTCAGCCTTTTTTCTTTTTTTAGGAGCTTTTGTTCAACTCAATATGATTCCTTTTGCTACACGTTCTCTTCATTTAACGGATATTCAGGGTGGCTATTTATTCTTACTGACAGCTTTGGGGATTGGAGCAGGATCGATGATGGCAGGAAAAATTTCCGGTAAAGTAGTGGAGTTGGGTCTGGTACCAATAGCAGCTCTTGGCGTTAGCATCAGCTGTTATATGATCGATTTTTTTTCAAGTAACTTATTATTAGTCATTCCACTAGTCATTGTAGTCGGTTTTTTTGGCGGTATGTATGAAATTCCTTTAGATTCTTATGTCCAGGTCGCAAGCCCAAAGAAAAACAGAGGACAGGTTGTGGCCGCTACCAATTTTTTGAGTTATTGTGGAGTATTATGTGCTTCAGCAACCCTGTATTTGACAGAAGAACTGATGGGCTTTGGACCTGATCAAGGATTTGCAATTATAGGTACTATTACTTTGCTAGTTACGGTGCTTATTGGTTATCAGTATTTTGATTATCTAACTCGATTTGTTGGGATGATTCTTTCCTATTTCCATTTCCGCGTGAACTATTATGGGTTAAATAATGTTCCCGATACACCTGCGATTTATGTTAGTACACACACAGCTTGGAATGATACCCTGTTAATGTTAGGGGCACAGCGTCGAAGGCTACGATTCTTTATTCAACAAGAACAGGACCATAGTAGCAAATTCATGAGAAAGCTTTATCGTTTGTTGAGGGTCGTTTTTATACCCGATGTTGAGCCCTTGGAAAAAAATGAAGCCTGTCTCATGGCTATCAAGAAAACTTTAGATAAAGGCATATCTGTCTGCATCTTTATAGAGGACCAGTCTATTCAACAGGAAATTGAAAAGCTTAATCACTCTTATTCCTTTAGAAAAATTTTAGAAGAAACACACTATCCGATAGTACCTGTGATGATTTCTAAAGGTGAGAAGGATCGAAAGACTGGGTTTTTTGATAGAGTTATGGAAAAGTTTCGTGTGCCAGCATCCATTGCATTTAATGGTAAAATTCCAGGCGTAAAGCCTGTGCCAATAGATTTTGAGGATGATCTTTATCTTGCGACGGATTGAGCTAATTTACGTTTAGCTATTTGGTCACAATGTTTACGCCATTTAAAAAAGCCATCGATGATTTTAAGTCGGTAATTTGCAATCATTTTTTGAGCTTGTTGAACATTAAGATCATTGAAGTTTACGTTTGGATTTTTTAAGCGATTTTCTAGAAAATAAAGAATCCAAACCCCACATTGATACCCGTCAGGCTGCAGTTCTTTTTCTATTTTGCAACTGAAAGTATAAGGAGTTTCTCCTGGATCTTTTTCTGTTAGTAGGATTTCCAAACCTTTAAGATGATCGATAATTTCATCATGATTACCATAATCTTTCTTACTGTCATAGTATTCTATAGAGCGTTTTTTTCTATCGACTAGGACTAAGGTCCAATGATTTTTAGAAACATGCAAAGGAATACTTAGAACGGTCTTATCTAAACCCCTTTCATTAGTCTCATCAAGAGAAGATAAAATTACATTCTCGATTGGCGTAGATTCCCCCATGGGGTACATTGTTTTTTTAATTGTATAATCAAAAGGACCCGGAACAAATAATGTAGGATAACTCAATTCTAAAAATCTTGAATATATCCAGATATGACCATCATGGCTTAACCATATGTTTCCACGGATATCAAATTTTGGGGGAATATTCTCCGGAATTTTAATATCTTGTTCTTCATTTAAAGGATCAATAAGGGCAATATTATTAGGCTTTTTATTTTCGATAGGAGGATCATTCGCAATTAATTTGGCAGCATTTTGGACCTTATCATCGACTTGCACAATTTCATATCTGAATTTATTACGATTAATCGCTTTTACAATTAAAGCAGCAATAGGCAAGATGGGAAAAATAATATAGGACAAGATTTTGACAATTGTCTTGGCAATGGCTTTCCATTGGTGTGGTTGATCATCTGTTTTTTTTAATTTGATGACATCATTTTTTTCTTGATAGACAACATATTTATGATAACCCAATTTATTTGACATTAGATCGAGATATAAATAATTATCGCAAAAATTTGTTAATTTATAATCTTGATTATTAATGCAGTCAAAAAAATTAGGTTTCATAAAAAGCAGTTTATCATAAAAATCTATTTTAAAGCAATTAATAAAATCACGAATCACCGAACCCGCTGAAAGAATATGAGAAATTAATAAATTCATATAGATTTATAGTTTTCATTTCAGGATAAAAACGTAAAGGTGCAAAGAATGGAAAATCTCACAAAATATCATTGGAGCTGCTATGAGAGCGTTTAACTGGTTGCAAACTCGACATCTATTAATTTCGGACAAGAATATATTGTCTTCAATGGCCCCAAGAGGCTTTCTTTGCGCCTTTGCGCCTTTGAGTTGCATTTATAAAGGCAGCGCACTATTAGCAAATGGTTGTGTCTGGTGTAAAAATAATTGAAATAATTAAACGCAAAGACACTAACTCGCTAAGATACAAAGAAATAAACTTATAAGATACAGTTTATTAATGTCGAATATCTAAACACTTCATGGAAACTTTGTGCTTTCTCCCGGAAGAATTCTCTGTCAAAAAAACTTATGGGTAAAACTATGTTGGCGCCTTTGAGTTTTGCTATTTTATATTAGGCTAATCTGGCATCTAATTCCTCATTTTCTTTTTTATCCCATTTAATAGATTCTGCCATTACCCTTAATCGATAATTTGCTATCATTTCCTGTGCTTTTTCAATATCGAGATCATTAAAATCTACATTAGGGTTTTTTAATCGATTTTCTAAAAAATAAAGAAGCCAAACGCCACATTGGTAGGTATCTTGTTGCAATTTTTTTTTAATTTTACAATCAAATTGATAGGGAGTCCCACTAGGATCTTTTTCGGTAAGGACTTTAGTTAAATTTTTTAGGCATTCAATGATTTGATCATAGTTACCATAGTTTTTCATGCTATCATAATATTCAAGGGTACGTTTTTGCTTATCTAGAAGTACTAATGCCCAATGATTTTTTGAAACATGAAATGCGTAAGGGAAAATCGTTTTATCTTTGCAATCAAAACCTTCTTTTGTATGATTGCATTTTTTATTCTCAAAATGGCCATCCAATAAGACGGCATTATCTATATCTATAATAGTATTACCTGGTATAAGATTAACAAATAAATTAGGATATTTCGATCCCAAATACTTGGCATATATATAAAAGTTTTCAGTATCTAACCAAGTTTTACCTCTAATATCCAGATTTTTTGGGATTTTAACCGGTAAAATAATTTTTTCTTCTTGAGGATGTGCAGGTTCGAGTTTAACAATATACATATTTTCAATGACTGGTGGTGTTTTAGGAACATCTTTTCTGATTATCTCAATTCGAAGCTTATTTCTGGAAATTCGATAACTATGTGTTTTGCGGCTATGTGCTTTTCCAATCAGTGCAATGATGAGGAGAAAGGGAAAGATAATATATGAAAAGATTTTAACAATTGTCTTTGCAGTCAGTTTCCAGTGATGAGGTTGTTGATTCTCTTCTTTAATTCTTATAATATCATTTTTTTCTTGATAGACAGAAAATTTACGATAACCCAACTTATTTGAAATTCCATCAAGATATAGATAACTATCGCAAAAATTTATGAATTTATTTTTGTGATTATTAATACAATCAAAAGGTTTAATATACATGTCGAAGAATATTATACTAAAACATTTTTTAAATCAAGTACTATGTATGAAGATGCGGCACAAATTTCCGACTGAGATGGATTAGGATTGTCGTTTATTTCTCTTTCCCTATAAGATCCACTTCAAGAGATTTTACCATTACCCGTAACCGGTAATATGCAATCATTTCCTGTGCCTTTTCAGTATCAAGTTCATTAAAATTTACATTAGGATCTTGTAATCGATTTTCCAAGAAATATAGAATCCAAACGCCACACTGAAAACCATCTTGTTGTAATCTTTTTTTGATTTTATAATCAAGTTGGTAAGGAACCTCATCAGGGTCTTTTTCAGTAAGAACTTTTGTCACATTTTTAAGCACTTTAATGATTTGATCATAATTACCATAGTTTTTCATACTATCATAGTATTCAAGAGTGCGTTTTTGCCGATCCACTAGCACCAAGGTCCAATGATTTTCTGTAACATGTAAAGGGATGGCCAGTATTGTTTTATCTTTGCAGTCCAAACCCAATTCGGCATGATGGCAATTGTTCCCATCAAGATGGCCATCTAATAATATTGCTTCTTCTAGATTTTCAAATGTATAAGGTGGAACTAAACCCGCGAATAAATTGGGATGTTTCCATCCTAAGTATTTGATATACAAATGTAAATGTGCATTGTCTAGCCAGGTTTCCCCTCTAATATCTAGATCTTTTGGGATATGATTTGGTAAAACAATATTTTCTTCTTCTTTTGCGAGTAGAGAGGCGATTTTAGCCGAATTTTTGTTCCTTATGATAGGTTTAAATACAAGAATATCATTCTTAATTGGCTCAATTTTATTCTCTTTTTTCAAAATCTGATAGGTATGTGCTTTGCGATTATATATTTTTACAATCAGTGCAATGATAGGCAGAGGAAAAATAGTATAGGACAAGATTTTTACAATAGTCTTTGCAATGAGTTTCCAGGGATGCGATTGCTGTTTCGCTTTTTTTATTTCTATAATATCATTTTTTTCTTGATAGATCTGGAATTTGCGATAACCCAATTTATTTGAAATTCCATCAAGATAGAGGTAACTGTCACAAAAATCTGTAAATTTACTTTTGTGATTATTTATACAATCAAAGCGTTTTATATTCATAATAACAAGAATTGTATAATAAAATAATTTAAATATCAAATAAATGTAAAAGTTTTTTTGATAAAATAGATTTAAAGAAAAAGATGGTAATCAGTTTTAAAGAATTCAGCAAATCTTTTTGCTAATGTTTTACCAATTGGACGCTTGCCTAATTCCATTTGAGATATATTTGTTTGGGCAATCCCTAACATTTCACCAAGTAATGCTTGAGAAAGTCCTTCACGGTTGCGAAGACCACGTAAAACAATAGCCCAATTTGGTAATTTCCCGATGTGTTCTTGAATGAATTCCTCTATAGACATTGGTTTGTTTTCACTACCAGCCTCCTCATCATGCAATGTTTTTTCAATACGGCGCTTTCTCGTGTGTGCCTGCATAATACACCTCAATTATTTTTTTATTTTTATTTGCTATTCTCCAACAAACCACATACGTTGGACGACCTTTTTCTATGTGACAATGATAATCTTCTTTTTTATTTTTCATTTTAGTGTAATTTGGCCAATTACTACGGTAAGGACCAAAATTTCTCATCTCTAGCAATAAAGCGGCAAAGGACATCGTAGCTTCTTTAGAGAGGTGTTTTCCTGATTTTTTTGCTTGTCCGACGATATCGATTGTCCATTCGAGTGTCATTATATCCTTACTAATCTATATTATCCATTATAGATCAAAAAATGATCTATAGCAAACAAATTTTGTTATCCTATATGTTCAAACGCGATGTAGGTTCGCACATTGGGTTTAAAGATTGACTAAATAGGAATACCTCCATTTAATAGAAATAAGACAATGAAGGAATAAGTTATATATGTCCTTATTCGAAAAAACAGAAAAGCTACCAGCCGATCCGATATTAGGTTTGTCGATTATTTATGCTGAGGATACTCATGAAAAAAAGGTGAACTTAGGAATTGGTACCTATAAAAATGAAAAAGGAAAGCCGGTCGTTTTGTCATCCGTTAAAAAAGCTGAGGATATTGTATATCAACAGCAACTGGATAAGGAATATTTGCCCATTGAAGGCGGTGGATCTTTTCTTAAAGGGATTATTGAACTCATTTATGGAAAAGAATTACCACTGGATCTTATTTCAGCCGTTCAAACAATCGGTGGGACATCTGCTTTACGTGTGGGAGCGGAGTTTTTATTAAAACAAGGGTTTACAACTATTTATCTATCGGAACCTTCCTGGCCTAATCACAAGAATATTTTTCAAAAAGCAGGAATGATCATTCGAAATTATCCTTATTACGATTATTCTAACGGACATGTAAATTTTGAAGCGTTATGTCAAGCTATAAAAGGAATGGATCCAGGAAATGTCATTGTTTTGCAAGCTAGTTGTCATAATCCCACAGGGGTCGATCCTACACAGGAGCAGTGGAAAATACTTTCGGAAATGATCAATAAGCAAAAAGTGATTCCATTTTTTGATTTTGCTTATCAAGGGCTGGGTTTAAGTGTTGAACAGGATGCTTGGCCAATCCGTTATTTTGCCTCGCAGAAAAAGGAGATGTTTGTGGCGAGTTCATACTCCAAAAATTTTGGACTTTATGGAGAAAGAGTTGGTAGTTTATCCTGGCAGATGCTTTCAAAAGAACCGGGTAATCGTGTGCTAAGCCAAATCAAACAAATCGTTCGGGGAATGTATTCAAGCCCTCCTCTGCATGGAGAACGTTTAATCACAACTATTTTAAATTCAAAGGAACTTAGAAATGATTGGCTAAGAGAGTTGGAACACATACGTTCACGAATTATTGATATGCGTCAACAATTAATGGAACAATTGAATAACAAAAAGCTGAATAGAGATTTTCAATTTATGGAGCAGCTGAAGGGCATGTTTTTTTTGAGTGGGTTAACACCTGATCAAGTTGAACGTATTAGAAAGGAATATGGAATCTATATGCTTTCTAATGGTCGCATCAGTGTTCCTGGATTAACAAACGAGAATATCGATTATGTTGCCGATTCCATCGCAACTGTACTTAAGAAATCATGAGAAAAACTTCGAAACCCTTTTTAATTCTGTTCGCTCTGATCTTACTGGTTATGAGTTTACCACTTGCAACATCTGAGCGGTTACGTGGTCTCGTTACTAGGATATTTTCCCCTTTATGGGAAGTGCTTAGCCCTTTGCAGGTTCAGGGCAAGCAAACCCGTGTGAATGAAGTTGTTTATAAAAATACTTATGATGACCCTCCCCATATCGAATCAGCTTTTGCGGATGGTATTCCTGCTCGCGTCATTTTTCGTACTCCAAGTACATGGAATAGCTCGCTCTGGATAAATATAGGTACCGATGCAAATGAACCCTATAGCCAGCCTATTCTTGCAAAGAATAGCCCTGTTCTTGTGGGAGATTCTATTGTAGGCGTGGTGGATTATGTGGGAAAATATCAATCCCGAGTGCGCTTAATTACGGATTTGGGCCTAGTGCCTTCTGTGAGGGTGGCAAGAGGATATAAACAAAACAGGGTATTTGTTGAGAATCTATCTGACTTAATCTCCTATGCGAATTCTCACTCTGAATTATTTGAAAATAGTCAGGAAAAACATGTCCTTGAAAATGCATTGAGGAATATTCAGCAAAAACTTTTGGAAAAGAAGCATACATGGTATTTGGCAAAAGGAGAAATTTATGGTCAAAGCCGTCCTTTATGGAGAAAAAATGGACATATTTTGCGAGGCTCAGGCTTTAATTATGACTATGAAGATGAGTATGGTCCAGCCCGTGATTTGCGAACCGGAGAACCTATGGGAGTAAAAAAAGATTTAAAAGCGATGCCCTTGGTAAAAGTGCATGATCTCTTAGTGACAACAGGGATGGATGGTGTTTTTCCGCCGGGATTAAAAGTCGCCCTAGTGACAAAGGTCCATTTATTACATGAAGGAGATTTCGCTTTTGATCTGGAGGCAAGACCTACAGTAGGGAATTTAGAAGATCTTACCTGGGTTTATGTCATCGCTCCACTGGGTTATGATGAAAAAGACCAACCCTCAATAAGATGAAGCGCTTCTAGTAAAATAATCAATACAGTGAAAAGAAGAAGAAGGACAAGCAACGGCCGACCTCCGCCTACTTGTTGGTGAGAAGGAAGCTGCATTTTGTAGCGACCAATCCACACCATGCCTATGGGAAAAAGACCATTCAAGATAGCCTCTCCAAAGCCCCCAGCGATACCAAGAGCTTCCAAGAACACATGAGGATGACTTCCAGCAAATAAAGCCGGTGGTAGGAAAACCGCCAAGCAAAGAAGAATGCGTTTCCAACCATGGCGATTGATTGAAAGGCCATCAGCTAAAAAATCCACCATAGAAAGAGAGACTCCTAAAAAGGAGGTAACGAGGGCAAAATACCCAAAATAGGATCCAAGAAAACTTACCCAAGGATGGCCAGTGATATTGTGTAAAACTTGAGTTATGGGAATGCCTTCGGCAGCTGCCTGTGCTATCTGTGCTTCTGATATGGACCCAATAATCATCCATTGCCAGATTGCATAAATAATGAAAGGAATAGTTGTGCCTATGATGATCGCCCAACGCAATTGTCGGGTGTGACGATGCATCAGCGAAGTAAGCGAGGGGATAATGTTATGATAGCCATAAGCACTAAATAGAGTCGGCGCCGCAAATAAGAAAAGTTTCCAATTTTGTCTGGAAAGATAAGAGAATTTAACCTCAGTGCTTCCCACAATAATTAATAAAATATAAGAAAGGATGAGGCCAATCATCAGAATAAAGTTAACACGGTTGATAGCCCAAGCTCCTAAAAGGACGATAATGCCAAAAGAAAGGGCAAATAAAATATATCCATTGAATCCGGACAGATGAAGTCCTAGGCTTTCAAGTTGTGATGTAAATATGGGAGTTCCGCCTGCAATGTAAGAAACCTCTAAACAGTAATAAAGGAAAAGAAAGGTAAGTCCTCCGACCCATTTTCCAATAAGGCCAAAAAAACGGGATGCCATCGATAATACATTAGCTCCCTCTTTCATCCAGAGGGTTGCTTCTAAAAAAAGAAGACCTGTCAGCAACATAAAAAGCCAGCAAAGCGTATTGATAACCATGGAGGGTAGAAAACCTGAGAAACCGGTCACGATGGGTAAGGCTAGCATTCCTGCGCCTATACAGGTTCCTGTGACGAGAAGAACACCACTAAAAGTACTAAATTTAGAGTGGTCTAGCTTTCCTTGAGAGGTTGTTGTCATAAATAACTTCAAATGGGATTGATATAATTGTATCCAAAAATAATAACGAATGTCAGACATAAAATTAACAAAAAAATACATTTTTTTTGCGTTTTACATAGGATTGAGTTATCTTAAAACCTTGATTTTGCATTTCAAGGAGCTATGAAAAAAACAGTCGGACTTGCTGTCTTAACTTTGAATGCTGAAGAGCATTTAACTCGCTGTCTGAGTCCCTTTTTGCAATCGAGCCTTAAGCCCAAAATTCTTGTGGTGGATTCCTCGTCGACTGATGGAACAGTTGCCCAAGCCAAACAACTTGGCGTAGATATTTTACAGATAAAGAAAACGGAATTTAATCATGGCAAAACACGGGAGCTTGCCAGGAAACATCTAAATACTGATATCGTTGTTATGCTCACGCCCGATGCTTACGCCATAGACGCATTTGTGCTAGAAAAACTCATATATCCTATCCAAGAAGGACTCGCATCTATTGCTTATGCCCGACAAATACCCCATGAAGGGGCCGGTTTTTTTGAATCATTTGCTCGCGATTTTAACTACTCCCCAAAAAGCGAGATCCGCAGCATTGCTGATGTGAGTCGGTATGGATCTTATACTTTTTTTTGTTCCGATTCCTGTGCCGCTTATCTTAATAGTGCCTTGGATGAAATCCAAGGATTTCGTTCGGTCCTTTTAGGAGAGGATGCGGTAGCTACAGCCGAGCTATTGAAAAGAGGTCACAAGATAGCTTACGTAGCCGAAGCCCAGGTTAGACATTCCCATTCGTATAGTTTAAAACAAGAATTCTCTCGGTATTTTGACACCGGTTTGATGCGGAAAGAATATGAGAATCTGCTTAGCTGTGCTTGTAATGATCAGGCTAGAGGAGTTGCTTTTGCACGACAGTTATTAAAACAATTATATAAAAATAGGCCCCTTCTCATTCCTTATGGCTGTATTCACATTTTGGTTAAATGGGCCGGTTATCGAATTGGCCAAGCCAGTATAAATGCTCCTCTTTGGTGGAGAAAAACACTGAGCAGCCAAAAATATTATTGGGAGGAATGCAATTGTATGGAAAGGGAAAAAAACACTTCCTCATAAACACCCAATATGTTTAACATCACAAGCTTTATGTCATATCTTGAGAGAATTATGTCGAAGATTGTATCTCTAATATCCTTTTTATTGCTGCTTTTTTTAACCTCTTGTGAAAGTGCTCATTTTGATTATCCCGTAATGGGGGCTGATGAGTTTGTCATGGATTCTTATCGCATACGTCAAGGTAAATTGGCTATTTTAGAACTTGAAGGTGTTGAAGTAGAAGAGTTATGTGAACAGGACATGTGGGAGTACCGTGATGTGATTGCAGAAGATGATATTTTAAACATTGCGATCTATCATCCCACTCGAAAAGATCTCATGCAGTCTATCCAATTTATTAATGATACAACCGGTGGTTTTAAAGTTTACCATGGTAGGATTGAACTCCCTGATCTTCCACCCCTTGAAGTCAAAGGTTTGACTCTTGAAGAAGCAAAAGCCAAATTACAAAAAGCCTTTCGAGAGCAGATTCAGGATGTAGAAGTCTATATTACCTATAGAGATCGCTTACAAAGAAAAGTAGAATTGATTGGCCTGGTGGGTATTCCTACCATTCCTATTGACGGTAAAATACGCCTTTTCGAAGTATTAGCAAGGGCACATATCCCTCCCGGCGCTAATTTATTTAAAAGTTATGTTATGCGCGATGGTTGTCAATTACCCATTGATTTACACGATTAATAAATGAAGGCGATATGTGTCAAAATATCGTCATGCGAGGAGGCGATAAGATTTTTATTGCGGCACCATCAGATGCAACGGTAATGGTCATGGGCGAAGTGCGTATTCCCCGTCCAATCAATGTCCCTTATGGATTTATTTCTTTGCGTGAAGCCATAGTAACAGCTGGAGGCATTCCATTTACCGGCAACATTAACTGCATCCATGTCATTCGCGGCAATATGCTTTGTCCGAAGGTATATGTGGTGTCCTTAGACCATGTGGTACATCTACCGAACGATAGCCTTTTACTTATGCCGGGGGATACAGTGTATGTGTCTGAAAAGCCCATTACACAATGGAACCGTTTTATTGAGCAGTTAATCCCCAGTTTTGCAGGGCTTCAAACAGGTGTGGGAACATATCAATTAATTAGTAACTAGGTACAAATTTGATGCAGCAAAAAAATAAGAATCAAGATGATAGTGTAGTGACATTGATTGACCTCTATCATATTTTTAAGACTCATCGTGTGGCTATTTTTTTTGGAGCAATCATTTGTTGCATTTTTGCAGCAGGGTTCACCTTATCTCGACCTGTTCTATACAATATTGAAGGGACATTCAAAGATAAAGGGAAGTCCAATTCAGGTATTTCGACCTTAAGTATACTTCTCAATACAAACTCAAATCAGACAGAAGGAGAGGCCTTAGGCACGATTAAATCAAGAAAATTTATGGAGAAACTTGTGTATCGTCGTGGCCTCCAAGGTCTTTTGGTTAAGATGGTGCCACGTTTTGATTTATTTGGATCCATACCGGAACAGCTTCTTGTAGAATATGCCCATTTTATGCAGGTGAAACATCCCGTTTTGCCAGATCATCCCCCGACTATATGGCTTCAGGATGTTGCCTATAACGATGAAGTTTCAAAAAGTTTTACTGTTCACTTTCTTAATGAAGAAGTGTATGAAATGTTTGACCAACATGGTAAAAGCTTAGGACAGAATGAACTGGGAGTAGAATTTATCGGAGACGATTTTGCCTTCAATATCATGCGAAAATCTCCTGAACAACTCGCAGGAACGAGCTGGTATTTAGAACTTATGCCTTTACAATCAGTTGCAGATCTCCTTTTAGGTTCATTGACCATACAATCAGACATAAACGATCGCAATCTTTTGCATATTAAATTGCTTCATCCCAATCGCCATATAGGAACAGAAATTTTAAATTCCATGATGTTGATCTATCAAGAGCATATTCGCCAAGAGCAAAAACGCATTTCAAAAGAGCAAATTGCTTATTTAGAAAAGCGACAACAAGAAATGGGAGAAAAATTGCGAAAAATGATGAGTACCCATGCCGAAAATATGGCGAAGGGTATTTCCAAAAGCGGCTTTTTTAATTCGTTAAGAGCGATTGAATTTTATTCTAATAACCAAAGTCTTTATCAACAAAAACTTTATGATATTGAATTATCTGTTAGACGGCTTAGTAAAGCCCAAGAAGAGGGATATGCTTTCTATGAAGCTAGTGGGGATCCCGGTGTGATCAATCAAGCTTTAGCGGAAATTAGAGTACTTAAACAACAAAGTGATTCTTTGGATTTGGCTTTAAAAAACGCCTATGCACATGGGAATAATGCTTTTCATGAAACTTTTACAGAACAGCTGTTTGATTTAGAGAAAATCAAACGTTTGGCAATGGAAACTAAACTTTTATTAAAGAGTTTAGAAAAAAATCAGGATCAGATGGTGGAAGTCGAGTTGATCATGAGTGATCCCAAATTTGCGGTTAAGACATGGTATGATAAGCTTTTAGTAGCCCAAAATAATCTTGACAATGCATTTTCAAACGAGGAAAAGGAGACCGGAGCAGTAGATCTAAAGGGTGTTAAGGAAAACTTTGTAGCCTATTTGAACAATCTTGTTCATCTTTTTGATGTTCAAGAAAAAGTGATTCAAGAAAGGCTGGCTTTTCAACAAAGTCCACAGCAGGAGTTTCAAGGAATAGATATCAATACTTCGCGTGAACTTTATTTTAGCTACAATAGGGTTTTAAATGAAATTCAAGCTAATATTCGACAGCTTGATTTTATGATTGATCAGCTCAAAAAACCCGATTTTGAAATCACCTCTTTGAGTAGCATACAAAATGACTTTATCACCAATGAAATGGTTTCAAAAGCTTCTCAGATTGTGCAGTCGATAAAAGATCAAAATAATCGCAGTTCCAAAGAAATCGAACGATTAAAAGAACAATTAAATGTTCAAAAGGAATTTCTAAGCCAACATCTCAATCAAGCTATTTTATTACAGAAACTCAAAGAAGAATTTACGCAGGAAAAGATCGTTACATTACAAAGTGTGACATTAGGCCTTTTACGTCAGCAAATTTCCATTTTAGAGAAGCATATGGAAGATTATATAGTCATGCGTTTGAAAGATCTTCAGCAGGAAACAGCCCTTTTAGGGAAACATCAAGAGGATTTGCGACAGGAAATGAAAGACCTGCCTGGAAAATGGGTGGAAGAGCGTCTAATTGATCAGCAGCTTTTGATTAATCAAAAAATGGTGGAAGAAATAGCAAGTTTGGTTGAATCGAAAAATTTATCCAGTAACTTGGAAATTTTACAGTCTTATCCCCAGGATTTTGCTGTTCCTCCCCTCCATCCGAAATCTCCCCGTGCTTTGCTGTATGCAGCTTTTGGAGCATTTGTGGGAGCATTTATCACATTTACTTTTTTTATTGTACGATCCTCTTTATTTGGAATACGAGCAAGTGAAGCTAACCTAAAGGCTAATCATTTGCATGTTTCAGGTTTGCTTACAGCGAAAGCTGGCAATTTTTCCAAGGAGACATTGTTAGATCAGGATTTGGATACGTTACGACGTTTAGTTGCGTATATGAATTCCAATCAGGTCAGTTCCAAAGGGCAGACTTTACTGCTTTTGAATGGAGCGGGCATAGACTATTCCTATCATTTGGCTGAGCTATTTTCTAAACATGGCTTAAAGATTATTGTATTACCTATAACCTTCAAGTCAGAGAAAAAAGTGGAGGCAGGACTGATCCAATATCTCGAAGGGCATGCAAGCCAACCCATGATAACGCATGAAGGTTCCTTTGACTGCATTTACGAAGGTGGTGCATCGCGTTTTGCTGCAGAATTAATTGGATCGCCACGTTTTAAGGTATTGCTTAATCAATTGCAAGAGACCTATGATTGGGTTATTGTTGTTAGCGATGCTATGCCTGTGAGCGGTCAAGCAGAAGCCTTGGTGAATATTTGTGATCATGCAGTTATCAATCTTACCCAAGAAAATATTTCAGATTTAAAGTTTTATATGAGTTTTAAGGATCAGGGTGAAACAAAGAAAAAAGTCACCTTTGTCTTTAGTCAAATTTCATACTGAGCAAAGCGAAGGAACCTATGGTTTTATTGGATAGAACCAGGAACTGGTGACACGTTTCTGCCGCCAGTTCCTGGTTGAAAATTCTATTCATGCAGTACCATGGGTTCGCTATGCTCACTCACGTCTAACAGCTGTAGCAGCTGACGCTGCTAATTACTGCTTCGCGGTATAAAATTGATGCAGTCCTGGATTGTTGCAGCTTCAGTCCTTCGGACTGAGCAAAAATTCAATATTGCCTGAAGGGCAAAAAGTGCAAAAGCCCAGGGCAACGCCCTGGGTATGAAAAAGTTAGATATTGCAGCCTGTAGGGCTGTAGGATAACGAATAGATGCTTCGCGATTTCTCAGCCATTACAAGAAATTTCAATTTCTTCCCAATTTCGTGAGTCTAAAGGAATAAGATCGTCCTTTTTAAGACACATTAGTTGTCTAAGACTATCGGCTACCGTTCTATCAATAAAAAATTGGAGACCATCGGCAAGATAACTTCCTAAACTAAACCTCTGTTGTGCCAACTTATTCATTCGTTCCATTACCTGAGGATTCTTATTTGTGATAAGAGCTAGATTGTCCTTAGGAGATCCATTAATTTTATTGAAAGGGTGTAATCCTGGTGCTTGTTCGTTAAGTTTTTCGAGGTATATATTTTCAAGGCATTTTAAAAAATTATATTGATTGGAGAGATGGTTTAAAAACTCTTTAAAAAGTTCTCTTCCTTCAACTCTACCATTTGCTTGAACGGCAGCGAGACCTGTCTTTAAAAAAGGACTTTTGTTGCTTAAGTTTATCATCATTTGAATTTTTTTTAAGTCATTTTTTGCTTGGATAATTTTATCAAGTTTTTGATCAGCATCTATTTTTGGGTCATTTTCTATCATAGCAATTAGATCCTGAGTGGCTTTTTTCATCCCATCAGGCCCTGCTTTTTGAATCATATCTTCGAGCTCTTTGCACTGCTCATGCATGACCTCTAGCTTTTTATCAGGGGCAGTTATGATATCTCTTATAGGCTCTTTTGAAAAGGGGTGAAGAGGAGGATGTTGGGTTGTTTTAAGATAGTTGACAGCAGTTGAAAAATTGACAGGATTCGTATTCGTTCGAGGCACAAAATCGACAGGATTTTCTAATAGGGCATAGGTGAGGGAATCCTGCAAATCTTCATCTTGGCTCAATATTTCATTAATCTGTTCTATGGAAAGAGTTTTGATGACTGCTAAAAGTTTGGGTACGTCCATCTTAGCTTGTTCACTTGCAATTTCTTTAATCTTAGGAAACAGCTCTCGAGCCTTGTCAAAACTTGGTAGAGAAAGAACTTTTTCTCTAAATTCTCTAGTTCCCAACGTGCGATATTCTTCATCTGTTAATGCAGGATTTTTTTTGTCTAAGTCCAAGTTGGGCATCCAACTTTCCATCATCTTATAGAAGTAGTTATTCTTAAGATCAGGCATCCATTTTTTTATTG
This sequence comes from uncultured Parachlamydiaceae bacterium, assembly GCA_963833865.1. Lineage (GTDB taxonomy): Bacteria > Chlamydiota > Chlamydiia > Chlamydiales > Parachlamydiaceae > Neochlamydia. The sequence continues at coordinate 1,236,916 of CAWHZN010000011.1, forward strand.
CTTGATTAAAGTAAGAAAAGTATGTACCTGCTGGCTGGGCTTCAAGCAGATTTGGATTAGAATATTCATTAAGTAGCTGTGCACGTACTTCCTCTACTATGGGGGAAGTGCCCTTTAGTAACTCTCTTGCTATGTGATAACCTGCTATTTTTTTTTCAATGATTGCTTGCACAACCCCAGTAAAAGCTTGGTTTGCTTTATCAGCTATTATTTCTAAATCTTCTGGTAGATTCTGCTCTGATAGACAGATTACATGATCCGGGAGAGCTCCTCCTGAAAGGCGGTATAAATTACCACTTTTTTGCAAAGCATGATTTGGTTCCATAGTTCCTTAATGTTGATTAGATTGTGATTGTTTAATAAAAAAGGTTAAGAAAGAGGGTGATTGCGTGTTCTTATCTCTAACTTTACAAAGATTAACAAAAGCACTGAATCCCTCAATTGAAAATTAAAAGCAGCATATAACTCACTTAACTCACTCGTATAAAGGTTAAAGATCTCACTAAACTTTTTTCAGCTACTAATAGGGTAGAAAAGTTTTTGATGATAAATTATAAATGGTTGCTAAAGAGCCCAAGATAAAAAGTGTGCCAACCGATACGTAGGAGATTTTTTTCACGTTAGAGACTTGGCTTTCACTTCCCTTTTTTACATTATTAGCAAGGTTTGCAGCTACAAGATTTTCTATGTCAGCTTCATACTTTTGGCATAAAGTTTCTCCCAAATGATTCACATAGAGATTTTCAACTTTTTCAAGTTCATTTAATTTACGGTATTGTCTGACTTGTGGGGAATCAGGACCAGGATTTTGGTACTCATTGTTACTAGTAGTAACAACTACGGCTAAGTGATTGGTCATATGATCTCCTTTATATTACACATTAATTTTATTAAATACCTTCACATGGTATTTCAGTTGCAGTGTAATTTTAAGAGCTATTTTTTATCAACTTCTTTATTTCTCGATCCAAATTTTCTAATGCTACCCATTGAAAATGAGCAATTTATGCGAATAAAAAAATGTTACTGTCGATAGTCTCGAATATTCCTTAATGGCTCTTCAAAATTGGAGCGAAAGGGATTGAGATCGAGCCCGCCACGACGTGTATAGCGTCCGTAAACAGTTAACTTTTGACAGTGACAGTGTTGTAATAGGTCCATAAAGATTCTTTCAATGCAGTGTTCGCCAAATTCATTATGAATTCGGTAAGAGATAATATATTTAAGAAGAGATTCGTGAATGATTCTAGGGCCTATGTAATGAATGTAGAGGCTTGCCCAATCGGGTTGTCTCGTTCCAAGGCAATTGGATTTTAAGAGATCTGAAAAAAGTTTTTCCTCAACTATTTCTGAAGAGTGTTTTAGCAAGCTTGAGTCGACTTTGTAGATATCTGTTTCAATATCTAAAGCATCTAAGCAGGTCCCAGGAAGTCTTTTTAAGCACAAGGATTCATATTCGGCTGGTTGGATTAAGTTAACTCTCACATCTTCTTGAGTAGCATTTGATAAATCCTGCTTAAGGATGGAAAGGACCTCATCTATGTTTTCAAAAGGTGTTTGATAAAAAGAGTTGATATAAAGTTTAAAAGATTTCGATTCTATAAGAAAAGGCGAGAGGCAAGGGACAAAAAATTCTCCAATAGCAATCTCCGGCTTTCCCTTTCTGTTAAGCCAGGAAATCTCGTAGGCATTCCAGATGTCTTCTCCTGTAAAAGGCAGCGAATTTCCAATCCCGATATCTTTACGTTGCTTATCTCTAGGGACAGTAAACAGCAGAGAAGGGTCATACAAAGTATCATAAGAAACTTTTTTACCTAATGGAGAATCAATTAAAGTTTCATCTTTCATAAACATACCTTTGTTTAGCTTAAATGTGAGATAATTTACTGTATATCTTGATTTATTACAAAGACCATGATATTTTAATGAGAGTTTTTGATTAGGAATGTAGGAGCACACCCTTTATCTTTAGCTTCAAATGTTTATTAATGTAAGTCATTAGGATTCTTATGAGCGGTATTGAAAATTTAAAAAATGTCGATGAAATCTATCAATTTTTGTTTCTGGAAAGTGTAGATAATCCTGGTCCTGATCAAATTCGGGTAAAAATTGATTGGTCGGGAAGAAAATTTGTCGCTAAGGATTTCACATTTAAATTAAACGATCTTGTCAAACAGATTAGAATCGTTTCTAAAATTGCTCAGCATGATGAGACAAATGAATCGAAGGAAAAGATTTATCAAATCGTAGAAAGAATACGCTATCTGGATCGAAAAGGGAATCGAGCTCTTAAGTTAGAGAAAAATGTCTTAATCAAAGTGGCTACGTTTTTTTGCCAACTTTTCGGGAACATTTTTTTTAACCGAAATGAGGTATTAAAAAATATTGCTAATCAGACAAAAGTCAATAATTCTCCTCATAGGCCCAAAAGGGTCCTACCTAAACCTGTTCACAATGACCCTCAACAAATTATCCAAGAAAAAACTCCAGAAGAAGTAATGATTGATGCTGAAGAACATGAAAACCCTAAAGAAGAAGAAACAAAAGATGAACCCAATATTGAAGAAATAAAAGAATTTGAGCCTGTGGTGCCAAACCAAGAAGTACAAGAAGAAATACAAGAACAGCAAAAAGCTGAAGAAATTAAAGAGAACGCAAAAGATGTGCCAAAACAGGAAGTAAAAGTTTTAGAGACAAAACAGGAATTGAATGAACAAAAAAAGAATACTGAACCTCCCAAGAATATAGAGGAAAAAGCAAAACAGTCCACAGAAGGGTCTCTTAAAAAAGAAGATAGGAAATCTCAAGAAGTTGTGACTAGTCCAAATGAAAACCCACGTAATTCTATAAATCTATCAAAGAAAGAACAACCTGCCAAAAAGGAAGAAACCGTCAAGAAACCAGCGGAAAAAGCAAGGCAGTCCATAGAAGGGTCTCCTAAAAAAGAAGAAAATAGGAAATCCAAAGAAGCTGAGAAAAAGGAAAACTTACGTAATTCTAAAGGCTCACCAAAGAAAGAAGAGCCGGTAAAAAAGAAAGAGGCTGGAAAAACTAAGGAAGAAATTCTAAAGAGTTTAGCTGCTGCTAATGCTTCCGGTGAAACTAAAAAACCAGCTAAGATTCAATCTTCTTTTAGAAGAGTATCTGGAAAATCTGGATCCATTTTGTCTGCCGTTCAACAGGAACCAATAAAAGAAATAAAAGGTGAAAAAACAAAGGGTGTTTTAGCAGGCTTTAAAAGAGGGGCATCCATTAGAATAAAGCCTGTCGATACAACTAAACCTATAGATGTAGCAGCAGCACTTAATAAAAAAGTTGATGAAAAGAAGAAAAAAGATTCTTTAGATGAGGATGCTATAACAAATATGGGGAAGAAGCTAGCAGAGGCTAAGAAAAAAGCTGAAATTGTCTCCATAGAAAACTTTCCAAAAAGAAATTCAAAAGAAATATTGGGGTTACCTGCAGATCCAAATAAAGAAAAAGAAAAAATGAATAAATTGAGTGAAATACAACAATTAATTGCCAAAGGAATCCCAATGAAATTCCCCCCGACAACCCTAAGCGCTAAACCGAATCCCCCCCCAGCTCTAAGTAAAGAACAGCAAGAAACAAATGCGAAAGCTCAAGAAGAAATAAAAATAAATGATTCAAAGAACTTTACGAAGTCTTTTAGAGAATATAAAATGTTAGAGATAGATGAGAAGACAGGGGAAGTTAAGAAGGATGAGGACGGAAAGAAAATAGTGAAAACATTAAAACGTCCAAAAAGGAGCCTTCCTCGCAAACCAACTCAAAAAATAAAAGATACAGATGGAACAATAAGAAATATTTCGATTGCAAAGAAGGGCGAGGATATAAGAACGAACAAAAGATTAGAAATTGAGCAGAAAGTAAGCATACGTGATGCGGAAGATATTAAAAAAGTTTTTGAGGATTTAAGTCCCCCTGAGAAAAAGCCTTAATTTCTCGCCATTTTTTGATGATTTGGGCGCCAATGGGTGCGGATTCTTTACCCCAAGCACCATATTTAAGATAAACGACAACCACTAATTCAGGATTACCCCAGCGATCGCGATAGAGAAGCGTTTCGGTATTGCTAGGAATTTCTTGATCAAAGGCAATTCCGCCAAACCAGACATGGGTGTACACATTTGTTCCCTCGTAAAAATCCAGATCGATATTCTCCATGGCCTCAGCTGTGCTTGTCTTACCTACGATTTCGTTTTTAAGTTCTAAATAGTCTGCGATCGCTTCAGGATATTCTCTGTAAAAGCGTGAAAGACTGACTAGGCCTTCCGACAGTTGCTTAAGAACCACTTTTCGCATCCCTATAAGCAAAATATTACGAATGATCTCCGGCATAAAAAGTTCTCTTTTAATGGAAGGAGAATCGATTTTTATGATCTGAGAACCGTTGAGACCTGCTGTCTCCACAAGAGACCGTTTTCCTGCAATGTAAGAAACGATCTGCGGTTTTAGGACAGAACCGCCGTTAGCGATAGCAGAGAGCATGACGCTCGTTTGCAAGGGTGTAACGACAAGAGTATGTTGTCCATTTGCTAAAGCATAAAGACCTGTGCGATTCGTTTCTAAGTCGGTAGGTACTTTTCCAGAAATTTCACCCGGAAGCGAAACCCCAGTACGTTGACCATAGGAGAAATCCAGAGAAGCTCTTGCAAGATCGCTAGGAGATTCCAAAAATTCCGAAGCTAGTAAAGAAAAATAGGGATTGCTCGAATTTTCGATCGCTTTAATAAGATTGATTTTTCCGATGTTACCTGTATGGCTTTTGAGCATACGTCCGCCATTATAGTATAAAGGGATAGGGCGGCCATCTTCATGATATCCCACATAGGTTTCTTTTCCCTGCTTGAAGATCTGGTCGACAATAGTCAGAGGATTAAGAGTATCCAAAGAGATGTTGCGTCCATTTAATTTTTGATAGCGCTGTTTTAAAGCTTCGTAAGTGGTAACTAATTTAAAAATGGAGCCCTGTGTAGCAGCCTGGCGATAGGATTGAGAATTACCATAGCCATATCCATTGATAGGATAAAAAGCCGCTGCAAGATGTTTTTCTAATTGAATACCATCTTTTTTGCGTAGGTAGCGATAATATCCTAATAAAGGCCTATTAAGTTCTTGAAAGCTACGTAAAGTGTGTAGATAAGCTTTAGCAGTTTCAGAATCCATTCCCTTTAAGGATGATTGTAATGTTTCATAAGCCTTTTTCCAAGGAAGAGCGGCATGGGCTCCTTCTTTAATTTCCCTATGCCAAAGCAAAAAATGTTTGACGTAGGGGACTGTTTCTTCAGACTCATCTAAAGGGTAGTGCCCATTTAAAAAAGTGAGAAGAAGATCACCTCCATGTTTTCCCCAAAAGGAACGAAATAAGGACAGTTCCTGTTTGTCAAAGTAATCTAGGTAGGGCTTAGGATATTGGTGCTGAGCTTTTTCCTCGGCACGTTTTTCCTTTAAAAAAGTTTTTTCATTTTGCGAACGCCATAAGGCAAAATCCTGTTCGTGAAAAAGTTCCTTAGCCATTTTTTGGGCTGTTTCCAGTAAGATTACATAAGCTGACGAGGTGTTGCGATAATCTTCTAAGGATTGTTTTCCGAGAGTGGCGATAAGTGGCTCCGAAAAAAGAGGGCTACAAACCGCTATGCGGCATAAATCCACAAGTATAATTTTATCATAATGAAGCGGCAAATTTGAAAAATAGGGCTCTAATAGCTTTTTTTGCTTTTCTACAAGCAGGATCTGTTTTTTGAGATTAGCTTCAATTTCTATTTTTTTATCTAAAGGGATTTTTGCCCGCTTCATTTGAGAGCTATCTTCCCCATAGAGAACTTTAAGGAGCCAATAGGCATTATCAGTAGCGCCTATCTTCATAAGTTCATCCATAGCGTTCTGAATTTTCACTGCCGATTGGATAGTGTTGACATTCCTAATGGTTTGCATAATGGGGCTATTTTCTTTAAGAATGATCTTCAGGTAATTATTCCAATTGATGTCAAGTGAGTCTTCGAAATATGCATCCGTTTCATCATTATAGCGTTCACGTTCGAGGGGGCGCTTTTGATCCCAGATTTCAGCAATATAGGCCTCACTCTCAAACCAGCGAATAATATTGGATATTTTTTTTTTGGCTATGTCAGCATTAGCCACAGGGATAAAATCATTCGGGTCCATACGCGGGTAAGAAGCTAAGGCGAGAATCTCCCCTGTTTTTGGATCAATAGCAACAATGGCACCTCCTTTGATCCAAGGCTGTTTTGTGGGAAGGGAAAGATGTTTAGATAAATGTGTTTCACGGATTCGTTCATTTTGGATAAGTAGTTTTTCAGCAAACTCTTGCAGTTCGGATGATATTGTCAACAGGACACGCTGACCTGCGATCGGTTCGCGCGATCCAGGGAGTTCTCGTAAAAAGTTGCCCCGTGAATCTGAAGAGTAACTTTTTTTACCATGATATCCCCTTAGAACATTTTCAAAGCTTCCTTCAATGCCCGATTTACCAACATAATCATTAAGTGTGTATGCATGATCTTCCAAATCCTGTAGACGTTGACGAGCTTGCGCAATGGTTTCAATTCCGGGTGGGAGGAGACATTCACCTTCACTATCTCCCCCTTGAATGCATTCTTCGAGCATCCGCATTTCCATCATGATTTTATCATATTCCTTGCGGTTAATCGCTCCCATATAGCCAATGATATCAGAACCAATTCGACCCTGAGGATAATCCCTCCTAGGAACTTTTTGAACATGTATGCCTAACCAATCTTTTTCGAGCATTTTAAGGCGATAGTATTCGTTTTCTGTGAGACCCTCCTTTATAACAAACGGAATTTGTCCATAATAGGACCCCTTAGAATGAATAAGGTCCTCCAATCTTGAGACATCCAAGTTCAGTTCACTTCCTAAAAGTTGAGCTAGTTGAAAAATGTATTCTTTGCGTTTAAATTTCTTAATTTTTTTACCTGAACTATCTTTTTCCCAACGAACAGAGGGGATTTGCCGCAGTTGGGAATAGAGGATGCTTGCTTGATAGGAAATTTTATTGATAGCCAAAGGGATATTAAATCGATCGCGGATGGTAGCTCTTTTAGAAGCCTCCACGATTGTACGACGCTGAGGTTTGTGAGATTCTTCTAGTTTGTCTTCGTATTGTATAACTCCTAACTGCCAGATACGCAAGACGATCACGATCATAGCAATAAGAATCAGATTCAGGATTTTGGTCGCCTTTTCAGGAATACCGAGCGTTTGTTCGGACTTGCGATAGCGAAATTTACTGTTTCTGATCATATTGTCGTATTTCCGATTAATATTTCCGTGCCCCTGCCCGAATTCATATTATTTCTCAAGATAGACACTATACGAATTAGCGATCTTTTCATCAAATATACATTCTCCTGTAGAACTTCGGGCACGGGCAGGGGCCTTAGCATTACCCATTTTTTTCATAAAATTAATTTGTCATAAGGCGAACACCTTCCATTATTCCTAAAAACCTACTCATACCCCACCACAAACTTAAAATACCTGGCATTCCATCGCTTTTTCTATTTTGATGACCGCCTAATCTTCCTATTGCTAGAGCTACACATTTGACTGTTTTCAGATCTCTTTTTAAGTATTTCCCAAGCACCCTAAGCTCTAATTCATCTAAGCCACTTTCCTTAGCTGGAGCTTCGGGATTCATCCGTAAACGCTCTTTTAAATCTAAGATTCGTAAACCTACTATGCTCATTATGGATAGGGCCGCAAATATCGCATGAGCTGTCTCGAGTTGTAAATTTTCTGCTTTTAATCCTGTTTTTAATATCTTATGATAAATTTCAATCGTCCAGCGGAGACTGTAATATTGTACTATTTTAATTGCATCTTCAAGCGAATTAATTTCTAAATCCGTATATAAAAACCATTCTATTTTCTCTCCATTTACAGTCTCCCCCCACACATGCACCACTGTTTCTTCTAAACATGAAAGTTTGACTCTTGGTCTTTCTGGAGCTCTTAAAATAACTTTCTGCCAATTAAAATTAAGTTTGATGGTTTCGCTTTTCGTTCCATCTTTTACTCTCTTTTCAATTTGTGTTTGCCCCATGCTTTTGAGATTAGTCATTAAAAACTTAATTTGAAAACCTTCTGACAAAACTACTCTATCATGTTTTAGCCTAATTATATGGCTGCAACCATACTCTTTTGTCTCTGTTAAAACTTCATATATATCAGCTGCCCTATCACAAACTCGTATAACTTTTGATTTTGCAGGCAATCCCTTTTCTTTAACTATATTTCTCCATAGATCTGTTTCAATTACATCTTCTGTTCGTCCTCTTCTTTTTCTTTCCTCTCTTACGGGCGGTCGAACATAATATTGTTGAAATGGAAGGCCTAAAACCTCTAATCCTCCATTATGCTTAATACCTAGTGCTAAAGTAGAATGAAGAATGAATCCCTGGTCACAAGCTCTTCCAGAGCTAATAGGTCCTAATCCCTCTATAGGGGCTTTATGATTCCACTCAAATTCCGAAGAATCTTCAATTGCTAGAATATCCCCAGACCAGTTTTCTATATTTTGAAACGCTATTTTTCTGTGAGGATTCTGAATACTTGCTGGTGTCATAACCGGTTGTTTGAGAAGGGTGTATGTTGCCTTTGTATCATACCAGTTATCAAAAAGGCGTGCAAGGCTGGTTCCCTTTGCTTCCGCAAGTCTAGTTGCAATTCTTACAAGTCTATTTACTTTTTTCTTATTAAAGAGAAGAGCATTTCCAAAATTCTTTGTAGCCAATTCCTGAGTATTAGTGTAATTCATTTAAAGAGCTCCTTTTATTGTTAAAAGGAAGCTCTTATAGCAAAAATTTTAAAATAATGGGTAATGCTAAGGGCAGGGGCAGGGAAAGGGCAGGGGGAAGCAATCGAGCAATCCGTATTTATAGTTGCAAATTAAAGGTTACATAAGCATAATTTACATGAATTATTAATGCGCCTGTAGTTCAATGGTAGAACAGTAGCCTTCCAAGCTACGAGTGTCAGTTCGATTCTGATCAGGCGCTCAATTGTTTAAACAAATATTATTTAACCAAGACCGAAATCTCTGTCTTCTAAGACAGAGATGCCGTCGTCAACATAAAGGGACAAGGCTTGGCAACACAACAACAAGTCAAACTGTTACAATTAAAGATTTATTAGAAGCTGGTGCCCATTTTGGTCACCAAACCAGCCGTTGGAATCCAAAAATGAAACGTTTCATTTTTGAAGAGCGCAACGGACTATATATCATCGACTTAGCAAAAACATTGCAGCAAATTCGACTATGCTGTTGAAGTCGTTAAGGATGTTGTTGCAAAACATCAAATCGATCCTTTTTGTCGGAACAAAAAAGCAGGCGAAAGTTGTCATCCGTGAATTGGCAGAGCAATGCGGCGAATTTTATGTTTGCGAACGCTGGTTGGGCGGCATGTTGACCAATTTGTCCACAATCCGCCAATCGATCAAAAAACTCGAACGTATTGAAAAACGCATTTCAACTGGTGGCGATGGATTGACAAAAAAGAGCTCTCTCTATTGACAAAAGATCAAATCAAGCTCGAGAGGAACCTTTCAGGTGTTCGTGGAATGCGCAAGCCTCCTGGACTTGTGATTGTTGTAGATCCAAGCAAAGAGCATATTGCTGTGGCAGAAGCTAACAAGCTGGGCATTCCTGTAATGGCGCTGGTGGATACAAATTGCGATCCAGATCCTATTCAGTATGTGATTGCATGTAACGATGATGCTCTTAAAGAGCATTAAGCTGATCCTGCAAGCATTGCTAATGCGATCATTGAGAAGAAAAATGAGATGCAGGTTGCATTCGAGCAAAGGAGATGAAGAAGGAAGATGGAGAAGTCTGAAGCCGAATACTCGATGCAAGATGCTGGTGAAGAAGATTTGAAAAAACTTCAGCGACTGAGGAGGAATAATCATGGCAAAAACACCTGTAACTCCGGCAATGATTAAAGAACTGCGTGAGCGAACTGGCGTTGGCATGGGAAAATGCAAAGAGGCTTTAGAAGAAGCTAATGGCGATATGGAACTGGCCATTGCCAATCTGCGCAAAGCCGGCATGGCTTCTGCTGTGAAAAAGGAAGGACGTGACAACAAACGAAGGGATGATCGGAACTGCTGAAAACGCTAAAACGGTTGCAGTCGTTGAAGTCAATGCTGAAACCGATTTCGTTGTTAAAAATGATCGATTCAAAAAGTTTGTAGAAGATATTGCTTCAGAAATAGCAGCTACGCAACCTTCTTCTGTCGAATCCTTTTTAAAGCAGAAATATTCAAAAGATCGGATCTATCACAATCGATCAATACCGCGCGACGGTTATTCAAACTATTGGTGAAAATATTCAGATCAGACGTCTGCTTCTTTCACAAAATCTCCAATCTAAGTCCATTGGTATTTATTCGCATTTAGGTGGCAAGATAGTGACCTTGGTTGAGATTGAAGGCAGCAATTCGGAAGAGGCATTGGCGAAAGATATTGCGATGCATGTTGCCGCGGCTGCTCCTGAATATCTATCTCCTGAAAAAGTTCCTGCTGAACAGATTAGTCAGGAGAAGGAAATTGCCAAGAGCCAAATCAAGGGCAAGCCTGAGAATATTATCGAGAAAATTGTTGAAGGCAAACTTAATGCTTATTATGACGCTGTGTGTTTGATTAGACAAAAATACATAAAAGATGATAGCAAATCGATTCAACAAATTGTTGAAGAGCATGCAAAGAAAATTGGCAAACCTTTAAAATTGGCTAATTTCATTCGCTGGTCCATTGGACAGTAAATATTAAGAAGTGCGGTGACATCTTATGTCACCGCTTTATAACTGTTGATCTATGTCACCATTCAAACGTTTTGGTTTAATTTTAGCTCTCACAGCAATGTGGAGTCCATCTTTTCTGTTTATAAAATTTGCTTTAGAAGATTTTGCGCCGGCTGCTATTGTTTTTTTACGAGTGTTATTGGGATGTTTAATATTTTGGGTAACTCTACGCATGAATGGCGGCAGCTTACCTAAAAATACGAAATTTTGGATGCATTCCGCCTTTATGGCGATATTTTCTTCCGGGCTTCCTTTTTTCTTATTTTGTTTTGCCGAAACCTCTATTGAAAGTGCTTTAGCTGCAATCTTAAACGGCAGTACACCTATGTTCACAGCAATGCTTGCGCATCTTTTTTTGCCAAATGATCGACTTTCCTTAAGTAAAATTTTAGGAATTTTTTTCAGTTTTCTTGGAGTTTTATTATTATTTTCTCCCAATATTGCTAGAGGGATGGATGGAAATTTTGTGGGCATGCTTGCAGCCCTAGGGGCCGCCTTTTCCTATTCAATTAGTCATGTTTATGCAAAGAAATTTATAGCAGGGCAGGTTCGTTTTGCAGCTCCTACAGCACAGTTGATGATTTCAGCAATCCTTATGCTTCCTTTCGCAATGATGTCCTCCAAGATGGATTTTGCAATGCCCTCCTTCACAAGTCTAGCCGGAATTTTGGGTTTGACACTGTTGGGAACCTATTTGGCCTTTATGATTTATTATTATTTATTAGAGCATTGCGGGCCTACCGCAATTTCTATGGTTGCATGCTTTTTTCCTGTAGTGGGTATGTTACTTGGTTATCTATTTTTAGAAGAAGCCTTAACCCTTGGGGGCCTATTTTCAGCAGGATTAATTCTAATTGGGATGTTAGTCGTTAATGAAGTCATTAGCTTTAAGAAGATTCGCCCACAGGTATCTCAAGAAGCCTAAATCACCACAATAAATTCACCACGGAGACACAGAGATCACAGAGAAGGGGAGAACACCGCCAAATTGCAGAGCAATTTGTCGGAGTTTCATCGCTTCAGGGTCTATAGATGAAAGCCATTTTCGCGAAGCGATAGACTATATTAAATTGCCTCGCAATTTAATATTGTTTTCTCTGTGATCTCTGTGTCTCCGTGGTAAAATTTAAATTTTGTTTTTTACGGGTAGAAGGACCAGGCGAAATTGAAATTGAGGGCGTAATCAAATTTATTCTGTTTTCCAAATAAATTTTGATTGATGGGTACGCTAACACCAAATTGTATCAGAATTTCTTTGGATGAAACCCACAATGAAGGTGTGACAAGGATAAAATTTCCGCCTGAATTGGAATCTATATCTCCTTTAATTCTATTTTTTCTGTTATATTGACCATCGACTTCTATCATCCAAGCATAGATCCAGTCATATGGACTCGGAATATTTCTCCCTACACCAAATTGATAAAGAAACTGATCCCCGATCTTTGTTCCATGATTTGCAGTAGTTAATACAGCACCTTGGGCGGTAAAGACAAACCAATCGACCCATGTACGATAAAATGTTCCCCCTATAAAAACACTTGGCGATCCGAAACCGGTGGGAGGATTTTTTTTTACAGAACCTGTAGGTACTGTGAGATTCGCAACTACAGTGGCTTGATCGACATATGAATAGGTCTTTTTATTGTAAAAGGCATACTCCAATTGTAGAAAAAAATCTTCAAAACCACTGGATTCATGTTCATCATCACGCATCAAGGGTGAAAAGGGAAAATTAAAAAAAATGGACCAATCGTCCGTGATACCAAACAAAACGCTAGGAATAACATCGCTTAAAAATCTCTTCTTTCCTACAAATTCATCAGCAAATAAATAGAGCTGTATTTCATCTTTATCAATGATGTTTCCTCCAAAGCCATAAAGTGCGGCAGGCTGTTGAGAAGGCGGTAAGGCAAAATTACCAACGGCAGGAGGCTCCGGTTCTGGTTCCTTTTCTTTATCTTTTTCTTTTTCTTTGTCATTTTCCTTTTTATTATTATCTTGATTCTTTTCTTCTTTATTTTCCTTTGGCGATTTTTCATTTGCATCATCGACTTCACGACTGTACAACGAAGAAGAGAAAATAAGAAGACTGAATACAAAAAAGAAATAGATTTTAGAAGACATAATTAGGGCCAAAACATACGTTCATAATAATTGGGTTTAAATTTAGTCTAAATCCTATTTATTACATATAATTTTTTTAATGACTTGCTAAAAAAAAATTTATCAACTATGTGTCAATTTTTAAAAAAGTTTATGAGGATAATTGTGAATTTCAAAAAATATCTAATGTTTCTCTCAGCCTTTTTTGTTTTTTCCTTCCAGGCATTATTGCCTGCCAGAACTTGGACAGTCGATTATGTTGTTGTGGGAGTTGGTACTGCTGGGGGTGCCGTTACTAGAATCCTTACAGATGATAAAAAGACATCAGTAGTCGCCCTTCATAGTGGAGAAAATTTGACATCAGACCCTTTAATTAAATATACAAAAAACGTGCCCATTACTGTTCTATCCGCTCTGTTAGGTCAAATATCTCCGATTTTAACATCCCCTCTCTATGAAACTGGTTTTACTGTCCCTCAACCTTTTGCAGCCGATCGTTCTCTATTCTGGGCGCTTGCATTGCCGGAGGGTGGAGCATCTTCAATCAATGCCGGAGCTTTTTGTCGTGGCACAAATCAGGTATTTGCGCAGTGGGAAGAGATTGCAGGTCCTTTGTGGTCATTGGATCGCATTCTAAAGGCTTATAAAGGACTAGAACACTATCATGGTAGAACTGATAATCCTATTTTTCGAGGGTACCATGGGCCGATTAGTGTGCGTCAAAATCAAAGACCTTCATTAATAGCGCTTAAGTTTGCTCAGGCAATTGCAAATGGTACAGGTTTTCCATATATTCTAGATTATAATGATCCTACTACTCCGATTGGAGTCGCTCCCAATGTGCAGTACACTCAAAGTGGATGTGAAGGACAATTACGGGTAAGTAGTGCCACAGCCTTCTTAAACGAAGATGTAGTCACTCCTAAGGGTTATGGCGTGGATGGCAGAAAACTCCTCATTCGTTTTAAAAGTACAGCTTTAAGAACGATCTGGGAAGGTAATAAGGCGATCGGGGTTGAATATCTTCAACATGGAAAAATAAAGCAGGTTTTTGCACGTAAAGGAGTAGTTGTTTGTGCAGGCCTATTCAGTAGCCCTTTTTTAATGTATTCAGGCGTGGGTCCTCAGGCTTTACTGCAATCTCTAAACATACCTGTCATATTTAATAATCCAAATGTTGGGCAAGGATTGGCTGATCAACCCCATGTTCTTCTGGGTTTTACTTCCAATCCTATTGATTTTCCTGAAAAAACAAACAATAGTATTTTTGATCAAATTTCCTGGCTGCCGGCACCCGGTGGTAACCCTGGCATACGCGAAGTACGATTTACCACAGTAACAGCTATTCCAGGATTTACTGTAGCTCTATTAGATCTGTTGCAACCTAAAAGTCGCGGAAGTATTACCATCAATAGTCCAGATCCCTTGGTCCCTCCTGTGATTGATTTAGGAGAGCTATCTAATCCCGCTGATTTGGACCTCTTTCAATCCGCTTTTCAGGTATATATCCAAAATATTAACAATGCTTTGCAAGCTATTGATCCCCTTTATAAGCTTATTTTGCCTGATCCAGCCATTTTGAATAATCTTGCAGCTCTGACTGCGTATATTCAGGAAGAAATACAGTGTACTCAGCACTTTCAGAGCCATTGTAGAATGGCCCCCTTCAATCAAGGGGGTGTTGTGGATAGTACTGGTCATGTGTATGGAGTTCAGAATCTTATCGTAGCTGATGATTCAATTGTTCCTTTATGCATGGATGGTTCTCCCATGGCATCAGCCTATTTAATTGGAGCGAATATAGCACACATATTGATTGAATTAGAAAAATTAAATAGATAATAATTAATAGTTTAGTTTTTTATTTGGATTATTCTATAATTATATATAGATAATTTTAATTATTTCTATATAATTTTGGATAATTTTATGAGTTTTGTATCAAAAACTCCTTCTAATGATCCTTCCTTGCAGGGAACTTTTGCAGAATCAACAGATATTAGTAAAGAAAATGCCCCAAAAAAAGAAATCCCAGAAGGAAAAAAAGCAATAGATCTCATGATCGAGGGGTTACTAAGTGAGGCAAGGAATATTAAAGCACAGGGAATTTCTGTGAGTTTGCCTAGAACAAATACACAAAATAGCTCTGCTAGTAACATTGTACCCGATCTTACTCAAGTAAAGGAAAGTAATAAAAAAATAGAAGATTCAAAAAACGAAGCTTCCGAGAAATCCACTGCAACCATTCAAGCAAAAAATTTGGTCGCGCCATCTAAGACAAAATCCGAGAAATATAAATTAAGTCAGCTTGATGAAAATCCCATTTCAGCTCTTGATACAATAAAAAAAGCCATTAGAGAAAAGTATGGGAAGACAAAATTATGGAATGAAATCTCCCATGAAATTGAAGGATTGAAAGGGGATTATAGACAATACGAAAAGCTTCAAAAAGCTAATCGTTCGAATAAAGAACTCATACCATTAGCGCAACAAATTATGGCTAGAACGGAGCGCATTAATTTGGCTGTTGGGGCTTTAAAGACAGATAGTCTTGCTGCTAAAACAAGGCCTGAGTCTGAAATATTTTTTGTTACTCGAGGTGCAGCAAAAAAAATATGGAGACGTGGAATTAATACAAAGTATGTTTTTATCACCGCTGTAAAAAGCATTTTTAGTAGAAAGGCAGTTGAAATAAAAGAAGAAGCGCAAACCGCCAAAAAAATTAGAAATAATTTATTCAATTTGCATTTAAAAAATCTATTTAATGAGCATTTTCCCGATCTCGAAGATAAAAACAAATGGGCTGTCAGCGAGGTATTGATCAAAAATTTCGATATACTAAGGAATTTACCGAATATCGCAGCGTCTAAAGAAAGAAAAGATATTCAAATATATAAAGAGCTTAAGATTTCTCTTGTGCAACAGATGGGAAATAATTATGCCGCTAAAATTATAAATTTATTTTCCTCAGGTGAGAGTGCAAGTGTTAAATCCTTTTTGAGTGTGGACAATTATTTAGCTTTATATTTCCAAGAGGTTGTGGATCCTCATTATAAAATTCAAGGAGATGTTACCTATCAATCTCTTTGGGCTTCGGGTGGAAACTTAGAGGATGCCTTATTAGAGATTAGAGACAGTGAGGGTAATGCAATTACAAATCTCACACCTGAACAACTGCAACAAGATTTTAAGAAAAGAGTTCAATATGGTTTAGAAATATTAAAGGGAATAGGCGATTTGCATCGTGCAGGATATGTTCATGGTGACCTTAAATTGGATAACATATTTGTTTATGAAGATCAAGATTCTCAAGGAAATTTGGTGAGTAAAGTGAAAATTTCGGATTTTGGTAAAACGAAACCTATAAAAAATAAGCCACTTCTCCATACCGGAAATAATCGTGATGGAATGCCGGTGGAACAGACACTAAGTCAAAAAGGTGAGGTACAATCAGCTGCCTTTTTACTGATACAAGTTCTTGAAGCACATCTTCTTAAAAATGAAAAGGGAATGATGCTAAGGAATCCGACTGCAGTGGATAAAAGTAAAACGGCTTTACATCGTTCATCAGATATAAAAAGAATAGGCATCGTAAAATTTTTAACAAGTAATAAATTTTGTCCACATACAGAAACCACTACCTTAAGATGTAAAGTGAAGCTTTTAGGACGCCTAATCTCAGCATCTCCTAAGAGCTATCCTTATGCCGAAAAAGAAATTCATGGATATATAGGAAGCATAGACGAAGGTATCATGGAAGAGGATAGCCTTCTCAAGGCTTTAAAAGATGCTTATAACATTGATGATACTAAATTAAAAAACTTGGAAAAACTTCTAAAATCTATGACCTCTTCCAATTCAAGTTTAAGGCCAACAATGGATGAAGCGATCAAAGAATACGAAAAGATTGGTCTCTTTTCATAGTTATTTTTCAACCTGTTCAAAAATTTATAGAAATTATTTTAAACAATCTATAAGATGCGCATTTAGACGTAAAAGAAAGCTATAAAACGCGGATTAGGAGGAAAGAGTCTATGCAAATCTTAATGAAAGTTAAAGAAAATATGCTTGAAGGTGAGAAAAAAATTCTTTTATGGCCCTGTCTGGCCTTACTGCTCATGATTTTTTTAGGGAGTTCATTCGTTCATACATGCGAGTGTCCTAGCATTACCAATGTCGAGAGTGGAGACCGGTTCACAGATTTACAGGAAGCCATTGATGCAGCAAGTTCTGGCGATACTCTTATAGTGAACGGAACAAACGTTGGCAATTTTATTATTACAAAAGATCTCATCCTGAAGGGATGTGGCGCCGTTCTTGATGGAAATCAAACAGCCTCGGTAGTAACGATCTTTACGCCCGGTGGTTCAGATTTTAGTATTGATGTCGCTTTAATTGGTTTAACTATTCAGAATGGCCTTGGTATCCCGACTCCTTCCGTGGATGTGCCAGGCGGCGGTGGAATATTAAATATTAACGCAAATCTCGCTGTTATTAATTCGAGAATTCGTGATAACGTTTCCCCCTTTGAATCAGGTGGAGGAATTTTAAGTGTATCTATAGCTGGTGTTGGTGACCCAATTATTATCCCGCCATTTTCCACAGCTTTTCCAGCAAGTCTTGTTCTAATTGAGTCACAAGTAAGCAATAATCAAACAGGAATGTCAGGTGGTGGTGTTGTTAACAGCACTGGCTTTCTTGAAATAACTAATTGCAGAATCACAAGTAACATCGCAAACGAAAGTGGTGGTGGGATATTTAGTTTTGCCGGTCTAAATAATATTAAAGACACAAAAATTGCCCATAATGCAGCAGTTTTACAAGGCGGTGGTTTGGAAAACGTTGTCTTAAGTTTTACAAACTTAACGAATGTTCATTTTATAGAAAATACGGCTGGACAAGGCGGAGGATTAGCCAATAGCGATGGTGGTGTTGGTCCAATTGCCGGAAGCTTTATTAATATTAGTGATAGTAAGTTCAAAGGAAATAATACCCAGACCTTAGGTGGAGGCATTTATAACAATTTGGGTTCAGTAGCTATAGTTAATCGTTCAAGTATAACTAGGAACGGGGCTGCTTCAGGTGGTGGTATATTTAACTTGGGAGTTCTCGATCTTAATAGAACTGAAGTAAAGAAAAACCTACCCAATAATGTTGTGAATTTATAAAGGATTAATGCATGAAAACGGCAATGATGAAAGATTCATTGCTGTTTTCGGTCAATGTCCAATAATGGGTTGATCAGAACCTACATTTATAAATGCAGGGTTGAGTTTTTTTCGTCTTTCGTAAAAAAAGATGATGGGTACACAAACGAAAATGGTCCCAATGACAACTACAGCTACAGGTAAAATTGTACTATCGTAATAGGCACTTGCTAGACCTACAATGATACCTGCAAAAAGTAGTCGGGCACTTGTAATAAGGCTTGCGGTCACTCCTTTAATATCGGGAAGGATCTCCATTCCTTCAGGAAAATAGAGACCTAAAATCCAGTTCCCACCAAAGGCATAAAATAACATTCCAATGGATAAGAGATAGGGATTACTAGGCGCAAAGGCTACAGCTAATGCAAATGCAAAGCCTCCCATCAAAACTAAAGACAGCCCTGCAATTTTGACTTTTGGTATCCCCCATCTGGTGATCGCTAGATTACAAAATTGGTTTGCTATGACCCAGGCAGCAAGAATAGCTCCTTGAAAAAATGGAAATTCTTGTTTGCTTACTCCAAATTCTACGACAAAAAGAACAGATGTAATGGAAAGAAATGTCAAATATCCAGCAAAAATCATGCTAATCAAAATGGTTGTTTGCCAGAAGGGTAGATTTGTTAAAGCCGTATTAAAATCTGTTAAGACCTTTTTAATTCGCAATGGTGAGCGCTTTTCTTCAGGAAGTGTTTCATCAAAGGAGAATAAACAGATGATGAAGCTGACTAAAACAAATAGGGTGATGGCCAGAAAATTGGAGCGAAAGCCAAAAGAATGATTTAAATAACCGCCCAAAAGCGGAGCCAAAGCCATAATAATGGGAATAATGGAATTTAGTTGGTTTAAGGCTCTAATGGCATTTTGGGCTTGAAAAGCATCAAAAATAATGGCTGTTCCCAGAGTGAAGCATCCCCCGCTACCTAATCCTTGAAGAAGACGGCCTATCAGCATTAAATTATAGTCTTGGGCAAATAAAGTAATCAAACTTCCGAGTAAAAATAATCCAAGTGCTATTAGAAGCGGTTTTTTGCGACCGATAGCATCAGAGATAGGACCATACAACGGACCAGAAACACAAATACCAAAGAAATTCCAAGTAAGAAGTCGTTGAATCCCTTCTTCAGTTGTAGCGAAAAAATTCATCATATCGGGAAAAGCAGGCAAATAAATATCGGTTTCAATGCAAGCTGCAATGAAAATAACAATAATAAGTAACAGATATTTAATTTCTATTTTATTCATGATAAGTTGTTTAAATAAATTTTAGAAAAAATAATATCACATTTATTACAAAATTTCAAGGTAATTGTAAATTTATATTTTATGTCGAGTATGAACAAAAGTTTACCTTTTTAGGAGTGAGGGGCCTTATCTTCGCTTTCATAGGTCGCAAGTTTGGGTATTAATGGTAATTATAAAAAAAATTTAATATAATAATATTATAGGTCTTTTTAAAGGGTTACTTTATGCAAGTATCCGGTGGCAATCAAAAGCTTCCCAATTCAACTTCCAATCCTGAAATTTCAGAAATCCACGAAGAGGAGGCTAATTTTATTTCTGAAAAAGAACTCGAAACTATTAAAAAGAAAAAAACAACAATTCTTAACAAAATTGGTGTCGCTTATAATGGTAAAATTAAGTCATTCGTAAAATTTTTGAAAGAACGGAATTGTCATTACACAGCTGTGGTTATTGGTACTCTGTTTGCAGAGCTTGGCCCAGCATTACGGGCAGGATTTACTTATCCTTTGGGATGGAAAAAGCATTTTAATTTCTATAATCTTAATCCAAAAACACTTACTGACGAGCAGTCTGAAAGTTCTGCTATACTGTTATTACCAGGAAGTCTTCATAATCAATCGGCATGGTTAGCCTTAGCAAAAAAACTTAGAGACGAGGGAATAGGTCCTGTTTATACTGTAAATTTAAAAAGTGTTGCAGATCCCGAAAAAGACCAAGAAATTATTGATAAGAAAATAAAAGAAATCCAAGAACAATATAAGGAAAAGGGAGTTGAATTAAAAAAAATTCACCTGATTGGTCATTCGAGAGGGGGAGCAGCTGCCTTTTCATATATGTTGCGTGACGAATGGGAGGAGGGTGAATCGCCACTAAAAGAAAGTATTGGAAAAGTAATTAAACTGGGAAATGTAATAGATGAAATGGGGGCTTGTCTAATAGGACTAGAACACAGAGGCCAAATTTATGAACTATTGGGTGAGAAAGATGTATTATTGCAGGAAGAATCTGAAGGAATGGAAATTAAAAATCGTTCTATAGTGCCGGAAGGACATGTTGGATTATTATATTCAAGAGAGGGTCATAAGCAAATTGTTAAATGGCTTCGTGAATAAATCCCCGAACTTATTTCTTAACATAACGATTAAAAAACTAAATACAAATTCTTAGATAAGAATTATTTGAGTAAACTTCTAATCTTAAATGTTTTAAGATCTCTATCTGTAATATTTATATAACGACAAATAAATAAAATTTTAAATATACGGTAGTGTTAAGACAGTTACTGAAAAGGCTTTCTATCGAGAATTCGGTGATAATCGCGAAAATTTCGAAGAAGTTAGATCTAAGGGCGTTTAACTTTTGATGCTTTGAGTGTTTGCTGCATTGTAAAAAAAAGAATTTAGAAAAATATTATTCGGATGTGGTTCATACTTTTCAAATTAAAATAGCTGCTTTTCATGGAAGTTCGGGATCACCAATGCTCAACGAGCTGCGTGAGGTTGTGGGAGTATTAATACAAGGACAAACTGATTATAAAGTTTACCTAGTTCGCGAAAAAATTTTATGTTGGAAGCTTCCTGAAAAAAATGTTATTAAAGCTTGCGCTATTACAAAAGAAGAGATTAAAAAGTTTGGTTATGAAGCGTGCCAAAGAATTGACTCAATTAAAGAATTTATTGAACCAAATTTGAAGGAGTAAATATGCCCATCTACATTAAAGGCATACAAAATATTTCTAGTGCTATATGGAATGCGGTTTATATACCTGAATGTAAAAGAAATTTCAAAAGACCTTATTTTAAAGCTAAAGAAAATTTTCAAATTGCATTCTCTAAAGAAAAATATGGGAATATTAAATACTCATTCGATAAAAATTTCGAAGACCTTAATAATAATGAAAATGAATGGGATATTCCTGAACCTACACCACCTATTCTTAATAGGAGAATAACATATTTCTTAATGGGTTGTGTTTATTCTTTACCTCTTATTAATGCAATCGTTTATGTGGCTTTGAACAGATTTCAGCCCAGGAATGAATACAGAGTATTGACATATGAAGAAGTTATAGAAAGAGCAAGGGATAAATTTAGAAATCATAGGGATAGTCTTAAAATTCTTGAAAGGATTGGAAAAAGATTAGAAGATTGTCATTATAAGGAAGATGTTAAAATTGGAAAAAGACCTCAAATAGATCTCATTGAGTCAGACTCTTATAAAACAGGGATAATAATAGGATCATTTAACTATGGAAGGAAAAAAAATAAAATCAATTATGAAGCTATAAAATTTATCCATCATTTACCAAAAATGCATATAGCCTCTGTCCCTGAATACTATTATGAGAAATGAAAAATAGGGTCACTATCACTATGTCTCAGGCTCAAATTCATCAAAATCTTCATCACATTTCAGAGAACTTTAAAGGTATTTTACTCGATGCCTGGGGTGTTTTTTGGGGTGGGAACGATATGGGAATTTTACCCGGGACCAAAGAAACTATGGAAGAATTAGTATCTCGTGGGAAGACCGTAGGTATCTTATCAAATTCCACGCAATTAGCTGCTAAGGAAATTCATAAATTTAATCTTCACGGACTTGTGGAGAAAAAACATTTTCATTTTCTGATTACCTCAGGTGATTTAACGAGAAGTATTTTTTTGAATCAAAAATTGCCTTTTCGGACACCTCACAAAAAGTTCTGGTTATTTGGTAGACTTCATCCACGGTTCTCTTCTCATGAAGCCATTTTTCAAGATACTCTCTATTCTGAAACCGTTGAAATAGAGAAAGCGGATTTTATTTATATTAATATCCCTCATATCCACGGAGAAGATCAGGAAAATCCTGAAGTCTTTCACGATGAAATTAAGTTATTAAAACGAAAAGATTTACCCATGGTTTGCCCGAATCCGGATCGGTTTGCTCATGAAGATAAACCTCCAAAAGCAGTTGTTAGGCAGGGGGGGATAGCTGCTTTATACGAAAAAATGGGAGGTCGCGTCTATTATATAGGAAAACCTTATATGAATGCTTATTCTCGAGCTATGGAATATTTTCATCAAAAACAAATTTTTGATCCGCGAGAGGTTTTAATGATTGGAGATAATCCCGAAACCGATATTCGTGGGGCACGCAATTTTGGCATGGCTGCAGCTCTAGTTACAAAGACGGGTATCATGGCCGATAGAATTTCTGAGCAGGGATGGCCGCACGCGATACACCATCTTTTGCCGAGCGACTATCCAGATTTTTTTATGGAAAAATTATGACATTTGAACTTCATCCTAATCTTGCAAACAAAATCTTTATCAAAGATCTGCCACTTTGTAGGGTCTTAATGGAAGATGAACAGCATTATCCCTGGTTTTTTCTTGTTCCGCGACGTTCTCAGATTGCGCGTATGATCGATCTCTGCCCTGAAGATCAATTACAGTTACTTCAAGAGCTGGATCTTATTCAGAAAATCCTATGGGAAGAATTCCAACCCACACAATTAAATGTAGCAGCTATTGGCAATAAAACACCTCAGTTGCATATCCATGTGATTGCACGTTATAATCACGATCCCGCGTGGCCTTATACCGTCTGGGATCATCCCATTCGTTCCAAATATGAGGTAAATCTTAAAAATAGAATCATTGAAAAAATGAAAAGAAAGTTAATTTTCTAAATATTTGGAGATTTTAAATTAAAATTGTTTTTAATTATTATTTGTGTTAAAATTAAAATTTAGTTTTTTTGAGGTAATAATAATGAATGTCGCTAAATTTGTTAAAAATCATGTTCCTTTATGTGTAAGCACTTTGGGTTTGGCTGTGCTTGGCTATTTAGGCTACCATGGTGTCAAATGGATTATCAATAAATGCTACCATATGGCAAAGGTGGATGATGTTGCACACAAGAATATAGGGAAGAATAAACCCATTCATGTTCCGAAGGCCCTTGTCAGTAGAGTCAAAAGTCTAGAAGTTATTAAAGATAAAATTACAATGGGCCAAGGAGAATATGTCGTCTTTCATAGTTTACCGAATGGTGAGAAGAAAGAGTTGACACGAGAGACCTATGATGAAGTCTATAAAATTCTTAATCAATACTCTCCAGCCGCCATCATTAATAGAGGGGCTGAAAATGCTGTCGAAGAGTGCAACCAGCGTTACGAATTAATCAAGGCAAAAGTTAAAGAATTAGACCCAAGTTTAGAAATTGTATTTGTTCCACGCACTTTATATGAATTAATTTTTATTAGAAAATGCATTCAAGAGGATTTAAAACACAATGCGACTTGTGAATTTCTGGATCCGGGAGCACATAAAATTACATTAAAGCGTTTTAACGGTGATCAGCAAAAATATGAAGATTATTTAAAAGAAAAAGCAATTCAACAAAAAGAACGAAAATGCTGGCACCTGTGTTACTTTAAGGATGCCGGAGATAATGATCATGCTGGGGTCAAAGATGTAGCTTATCGTTTAAATCAAACGATAGTCAAAAAATTCTCACCATTAAAAGAGGGTTTCACACATCAAGAGTACCTTGAGCATGCTGAAAAAGAGATCCAATACTTACAGAATCATCATAAAAACGGGACGGAAGGGAAACTTGATGCTATTGGTAATGTCAATTATCCTGGTCCAACAGCAAATTTTGGGATAGAATCCTATCGAGGCTCTACTAAGTCTATGGGTATTCGCAATGACAAGGATGCGCAAATCATACGTGATGCTATTAGTGTAGAATGCAGTAAGGTAGCTCAAAACGCATTTTTCTTATATCGGGGAAGTATTTTCCAAAAAGACTACCCTTTATGTTGGGACGAAAAGGACAGATCCTACAGTTTATCTTATGGAACAGGGTTGTTTGCTGGCTGTTTATACGATGGTGGGGCAACAGCTTTCCATTTTATGCGAAATCAGAAAAATGCTTATGCCATTCCAGTTCCTTTTGATCAATTACATAAATCTCCCTTTTATATTCCACCCACAAACATAATAGCTCAATTATTTGGTCATGGTGAAATTTTTCATAGCCGTACCAAAGTATGGAAAGACTTTGATGTGAATGAAATGCACGGCATGAATGCAGGTGGAAATGGAGATAAAAGAGAACATCTAAAGTCTAATTTAACTAAGGATGAGCTCATAGGGCAATATCGAGAATACAAAAATAAAGCTATTCAGCTCAAATAAATCTTTCAAGAAAGATATATGAAAATATTCAACACAAAGGCTCAAAGTCACGGAGACACAAAAGAAGACATTTCTTTGTAACTTAGTGTCTTTCAGCCTTTGTGTTTAATTATGATTAAGGGAATCATGTCGATGTATTTAATAGCAGTTTGCCAATGGTTTCTCTATTTTCTAATAGTCGATGGGCCTCTGATGCCTGTTTCAATGGAAATACCTTATTAATTTTTAATTTGAGCCATCCTTCGCGAATGCCTTGAATGACTGCATTTGCGCGAAGCATCAGCTCATCTCTAGTTAGAATATAGTTAAATAGACTTCCACCTGATACTGTCAATGACTTTATCATGAGTGAATTGGGTATAATGGGTTCAGCGGGTCCGCTAGCAGCTCCAAAAATGACGATATTACCACGAGTCGCAGCAGCTTCCAAATTTCCGGCAAAGGTTGACTTACCTACTCCGTCAATGATTAAATCGGCCCCATGATTTTTTGTTAAACGCTTCACTTCTGTAGCAAAATCTTGCTTGGTATAAAGAATGACCTCATCGGCACCTGCTTCCCGAGCAGCTTTTGCTTTTTCTTCTGTAGAAACAGTACCTATGACTCTGGCGCCCAAATGTTTTGCCCATTGAACTAGAAGAAGTCCCATACCCCCGGCAGCTGCCTGTATGAGAACAATTTCGCCGGGCTTAACTACACGAAAAGCATGAAGAAGGTAGTGAGCGGTCATTCCTTGTAAGGGAAAGGCAGCACCTTGTTCGAAAGAAAAATCTTGTGGTAAGGGGATTAGATGTTCTGCATGCACATTAGCCGCCTCAGCATAGGCGCCGGGATCATGTAGATAGGCCACTCGATCTCCCGGTTTAAAGGAGACGCCTGCCCCTACCTCCTCTACAACTCCGCTAGCTTCTAAACCTGGAATAAAGGGTAATTTTCTTGGATAGGTTCCTCGGCGTTGATAAATATCAATGAAATTGATTCCTGCTGAAGCAATGCGTATTCGAGCTTCTCCTTTTTCAGGTTTCCCAATTTCCACCTCTTCGAATTTTAGAACTTCAGGTCCACCGGGTTGATGCACAACAATCGCTTTCATAGGAGTCGCTCCTTAATTGCAAAATATTTAAGTATAAGTTTTTTGATCAGCTATTTTTCATAAATCGATTCTAACATAGTAATAGCGCATTCTATAAAAACCTGTTGAATTTTTTCAGGGTCATTATGGCTAGAAGCTTTTAACGATTGACTATAAATCTCGGAAGCTAAAAAAGCCTTTTCTCTATTACTTAAGGATAACTGATGGGTAAAAACAATGGTTTCAATTTTTTCAAGAATTGAAGCCAAAAGATTGACATGTGGTCGGGAATTTGTAGGCGCATTCAACAACTCTTCTTTTTTCTGGTCTACGGATTCTTTTTTTAAACTATTTTCCATAATACCTTCTAAAGGTGTCTCTAGAGCATTGGCTAATTTTAAAAGAAAATCGACCGTTAATTTGCTTTTCCCTCTCTCAATGCGACTAATATGTTGATGGTCTGTCCCCATTTTTTCTGCTAAATCAGAAAGGGTAAGTCCTCTTTCTTTTCTTAACTGGCGCAATTTATTATTGATGTTTTCCATCATCTCTCTTTTTAGTGAAAGTTTCGCTTTGAATACCTCGCTTAAATTTTAATCAATTTTAGATTTTGCTAACAGATAAATGTATCACTTTTTTTTGAATGCGGGGACAAGTCCCCGCATACCAAATGCTTAGCACAAGCCCACTTAGAAGGGCATGCCAAAACTCATCCCAAAAGTCACAGGTCGGTCTGGAATACCGTTCCTCCATTGAGTAATCTTTTGATTGGCTTCGTTTTTGGCCTGATTAAATTGGCTTTCAAGCGATGACCGGGCACTTTCATTTCTTTGTATTGCCTCCCGGATATTCTGAAGTCTCTGATTCAAAGCGCTGAGATCAACCTCCACAGGCATTCCCAACAGTTTCAAGGCGGGTAAGCAAACTCGACTTGTAGCTGAGGCTAAACCTGTCGCATTTGCCTGCATAACTTCCCTTTGATTCTGAGCATCTTGCATTTCGCTTACGTAGGCAGCGGCAATTCTTCCGGCAAAATCTACATTTCCCTGACGATTATTTAAATGATAAAAATATCTATCATGTAGTGTTGAAGAAACTGACGAATTTCCGATGAGTGTGCCTACATAAAAAATAATTCCTTTTAAACAGGCTGTAAAAGATTCAGGATCCGATTGAACCTTTTGGGCCTGCCGTACAGGAATTTGAGCTGCATCTTCCCCTTGCAAACTGGTTTGGATTGTTGAAGCAAGTTGGCTTTCAAGTCTCAATGCGTCAAACAGATAGGTAGGAAACAGAAGAGGATCTTCTCTTTCAGCCTCTTGACATAATGTCTGTAATGCGGTTGTATCGACAGAATGAAACAGCCTATAACGGGCAGTATAGGCAATAAAAACTTTTTTAGCCACTTCTTGAATCAGATCATTTGATGGGGAGAGTGTTTTTAATCCTAAAGAGGGAAGTAATTCCGGTTCCTTACTCATTAACAAAAGTCTCAGAGAAGGTAAGGATGAAAACTTATGAGATTCAAGAAAAGCATTGTAAGCGCATTCCATCATCTTCTCAATAGTTAGAGGATCAATCTGATTGGATTGTACCCCCTGTTCTTGCAAAGCTTTTTTAACACCGGAATGACATGCCTGAAGGTAAAGTTTGGCTTTACTTTCATAAATGTCAATTAGAGTGGCAAGAAAGGGCCTACTTGCCCCGGTATTTCTCAATCGATTCAAATCGGATTGGGTAACAAGCTTATTTTGTGAAAGATTGTTTAAAATGATTGTGAGACTCATGTCAATCCCCCTTTTTTGTTAGTTGCTTGGCAAAGCCAAAGCCTTTATGACAGAGAGTTTCCGCTGAATTACCAAGACCCGTAGCGAAAGTTTGTGCTCCCTGATAGGCTTCAGGAATCAAAGGCAGAACTACAGGGACTGTTATGGCAAGGGCAGGCGAAGTAGTGGCTGCTGATAAATAAGGAGGAATGCCTCTAACAATAGCCCCTTTTATCGCTTTAGCTGATACTTCTTCTGTCACTGTTTTTACAGTCTGGCAAGTATAAGCTTCTGCGGGAGATTGACCTTCATCTAAGGCCTTTTGAATGTTGTCCGCTAATTTCTTTCCTGCAATGCCGGCATTCACAGCCACTCCAAGAACTTTGGTGGCAGGTGGCAAAGGCAATTCATCTTTTAAGAATGCTTTTACTGTACCCGTTATCATACCCATTCCAGGCGGTTTTTGAGTTTCTGGTATGGTAGGTAAGAGACCCTCCACCATCTGACTGATTGAGAAAGGAGGATTAGGAATCCCATTTACAGGTTGAACTCCAGGCATAATGGGAGGAGGTAATACAACAAATGGAGCCTGGTTGGCTCCATGTGTATAGGTTGAATAAAAAATTTCAGGCATAAATCACCTCTCTATTTAATTGATTCCACGACGAGTACGTTCGGCTTCTAACATGGCCAGTACTCTTTCTTGTGAGTCTGGTGAAGTGCATGCAGCTAAAGGATTCAAACCAAGTTGTGTCACTTGATCATTATCCATTTGCTGTAACAAAGCAGGAATTCCCTCCAGCTGATTGTTTCGGCAAGCATCAATGACATTTTGTGGCAAAGCGGCATGTGCTAGCTGTCTATTCAAATCATCTTGTATTTTCTTTGCTCTGGCTTCGGCTGCTCGACGTTCTTCTTCCAGTTTAGCTTGAGCTTGATGGCGCATTTCTTCAGCTGCGCGATCTGCGTTCTCACGTGCTTGATTTTTTTCAATCTCATCAGCGCCTAAATTGCCAGCACCTGCCGCAACAGCTCCAATACCCAAACCTAGTGGTGCTCCTACTCCTGAAGCAATCAGAACAGGTGCGACAATAAAACCTCCAACTCGTAACATATCGCCTAAAAATCCCATAAAATCCTCCTTTTTTGTTTTGTCAAACTCCCTCAGGACCACCCTTCAGGATTTTGACTTTTTGTTAAATTTTGATAACTATTTCATCAAATTTGTGCATAAATATCTCCCCAACATAGATGATTGGGATGGTTCTTTAGATAGGAAAGTACGTTTTCTGAATTCATCCAGCTCTCCTTTGCAATGAACTCTTCTGTTTCTTGCATAGCCACATTGAAAGAGTTGTAACCCAAAAGAGTTAAGATAATCTAAACAGGGCTTGGTCTTCTGATCTAAAAATTCATAGGCAAATTCAAAGCTGAGATAGGGTATAGGCTTAGTCATGCCTTTTAAAACGTTGAGTTCGTAGCCCTCGACATCAATTTTGCAAAAGTCGGGCATGCCATGTGTTTCGATTAGTTCATTAAGTGTGGTAGCTGGAACATCAATTGCGCAGCCCCAGGTATAATCTTTGAAACAGCGCCCCTTTTTCCAATCCTCATCTGCCGTGGATAAATAGGAATGTTGCTCGCCCATAAAGAAGGGGATGATATTTTTGCAATCGGCAACGCATTTGGGAATGATTAAAACCTTGGGAGAATTTTTAAATTTGTCTCTTAAAACTTGGACACATATTGGATTAGGTTCTAAACTGACGACTTGAGAAGCTTGAAGGGCTAAGTAGTGTTCTGTTTTTTCCCCAATGTTTGCACCCACGTCAAAAATGCGTGGATGGGAAGGTAAAAGATCTTTCATTTCATTCACTGACACAGTTTTCATAAACCTCCTTCTGCCCTTTATTGAGCTGCTTGTTTTGTATTTGCTCATTATTTACGCATTTAACCTGAATATGCGCAATTTTGAAATTTTTTCCAAATAAAATTGTTAATATTTGATAATTTAAAGCGATCTACATTGAGTGTTAGTGGGTTGTGAAAATAAATTTTTGCGCAAAAACTTTTGTTTTTAGAAAAATTTGATCAAAATTATTCAAAATTGATGCAGAAATAGTTAAATTTTTAAGAAAAAAGATGAAAATAAACTCCAGAAGCCATCCTGAGGTCAAAAATAAACGACAAAAAAAGACCAAAAGGACCAAAGTCCATAGCGTCCATTTAGGTCATTTTTGTCTCTTTGGTCATTTGAAGACGATTATACTTGAGTCATATAGTGGTGAAAAATACCTACTTCTTGAAAGCCGAGTTTTTTATACATTTCTACGGCCTTGGGAGTAGATACTAAAGCAGATATCTCGCATCCCCATCGTTTTGCTTTTTCAAGCATTTGATACATAAGATAGGAACCATATCCTTTCTTTCTAGCCTCTTGGATAGTCCCTACATGAAAAATTCGAGCAACTTTTTGATCTATAAACAAAGTGCCTGCTGTTACAGGTTTACCATGTTCTGTGCCTAGGAAATGAATGACTTTTGCTGGGGCAATTGCATCCCAAAAAAGCTTATATGCAAATTCTGCCGTTTTTTGGGTCTCCTTATAAGCATCAAGAAGTACATTAATCATTTCCCTCATATTTTCTTCTGTGCTAATTTCTTCCACGTTCAAATTAGGCGTTACTGGTTTTACAATCAAATTTAAGACTAGTGTCATACTTTTAGATTCACCAATGGAAACGATGTTATGTTTTCCAAGGATTTTTGCTAGAAAAGAGGATTCTTTATTGGCCTCTATCCACCAGCTAAAAGGCACATTTTGCAATTTGAAATATTTTACGACCTGTTCCACTTTGTTTGCTAAAGTATCTTCATCGGCTTTAGAATCATAAGATATGACACCGTTGAGCCATCCCGTAGGACCCTTTGAGCATACAACTTGGCAGCCGACAATATCCAAACGAGGAACTTTAAGCCCTTCCCAATAGGCAATGCGATGGTTGTTAAAAATATCAGCAGGAGTTTTGTCTCTTACATTTGATGACATAAGGATTTCCTTTTCTTTGTTTTAAAAATGGACTCTAAGTTTGGAAAATCTTGAAGATATAAAGGTAGTGAACAACCAATAAAATCTTGACGAATTTCTTGAATAGCAAACTGATTATTCAACTCTTCAGCAAGCCTATAGGCTTGTTGATAATAATTTTTTGCTGCGCTTTCGTCCCTTTTTAAAGCTGCAAGATGACCTAAATTTGACAATGTAAAAATGTAACACTCTTTATAATTGACAGTCTTCGGAGCTACAATCTCCATCATGTTTTGCAACTTACTCGTTTCTTTTCTATACGCATAAACGGTAGCTAATGTATTCTGTGCCCATACCGTCACCCATGTATCACCATAATCTTTCGTTTGAATCAAAATTTGCTCCATTTTTTCTACAGTCTTGGAAAGTTCATTTTGATCGGAGCCAAGGAGTCTTAAATAAACACGAGCTAAATTTTTCAAAGTGAAAAGTAAAAATGTCTTATTTTGCAATGCTTCAGCAGTGTCAGCTGCTTTTTTCAGATAATGTAAAGCCTGTCGCCATTTTTCTAGCCGATAAGAAACATCTGACAAGCCATTAAGTCCCACAATGAGCCAAAGATAGGATTTGAGGGTTTCAAAAGTTTGTAGACTATTTTCAATCAAATGTTTGGCTTTGGTTATGTTTTCTCCCGTATAGGTCATAATCATTCCAATCATATATTTAGCGACTCCAATTTCAATCTCCTCTTTTTTTCCTTTATAATTAAGATTTTCCTGAAACAAATGGAAAGCTTCTTTCAAATTTCCCATAAAAAAGAAAGCAAGTCCTATATTATTTTTCAGAGGAACAAGAACTTTAGGGGAGCGACATTTTTTTAAAACACTTTCATACAGTTGAATACAGAAGGAAAAATTTCCGCACCACACAAGTCTTCGGGCATCATTTTTGCTGGCATGATTTCTTATGAATGAATTATCGGAGTGAAGCAGATGTTGCAAGACTTCACCGGCCAACAAATACTCCTCGTGATCAATCAAATAATCGGAAGATTTGAGTAGCAAATCTTCCCAGTGTTCCTCTTGAAAAATGCGCACCAGATCGATTAAAAAGCGCAGGTTTTCTCTCTCATTGAGTGTTTCAAGACATTGACGTAAAGAATTTTTAAAAGCTTTATTGCATTCATTTTGAGAAGATAGAATAACTAGTGAACGGCATGCCCATCGATTATAGGGCGTATGGCTAATTTGAAAATGCCAATATTCACAAGCTTTATTCACATCTAAGGACCATTTATTATCATCAATCATTTCAGCTAGTAGATCGTGGGGAATACAACCCTCTTTCGTATAACGGATTAACCCCAGTTTTTCCAATGAGATGAGTACGGAGGATTTAATTTTAAAAATTTCACAAAAAAGATGTTCATCTAAAAAGCCGCCACAGACGACTATGGATTTTACTGCCAAGATATAATCCTGTGACATGCTTTCTTGAATGGAAAAATCTTGACCGGAAAGCTTAGCGATCATTTGCCGTACTCTTAAGGCATTCCCTTTACTGGCATGTAGCAGGGTTGAACAAAAGGAAGGATCCTGACCACTCTCTTCGACAATTTGTTGAATTTCTTCCAACCCTAATGGCAAAGCCTCCCATTCAAAGATTTTTGATGCGCGTATGGTAAAAAAATGCGTGGGGCAAGGTTTTCGACTAATTAAGATACAGGGAAGAGAACTTTGATCTATTTCCGAAAGAATTTGATTTAAATCATCTGAGACTAGACGATCTAAATGGTCCAGTATAATAATGGTATCAGCTTGATTGCAAGCGATGTGGGATAAGATTTGTTTCAATGAAGTTTCAGGCGGTCGATTAAAGAAAAGTTCACTTTTCTGCGATCTAATCTGCTCAATTAAAGTTTGCATACTTATTGCATAACTGCTGGAAACACTTGGAATGGTTGCATAAACTGCGCTCGGATTTTTTTTAGACATCTGTTCTGCTATGACTGTTTTACCTTTTCCACCCTCTCCCCACATCCATATGATCGGATCTGGCAATGTCAATAAATGATCCTGCAGTTTGGCTAAAGCTTCCCATCGTAAAACAAAGAAATTTAGTCCTTCAGCATTTATTCGAGCATCATTTTCATAAGATTTTTCAAGCGGCCAAAGGTAATTTCCTCCAATATGGTAAACTTCTGGTATAGGGAGTTCTTGTTTGCTAAGTGCTGTGGAAACCTTTCTTGTTATATCATGGCAATTAGCTTGAGGATCCAATCTCAGTTCTGCAATTGCTTTCAATAGCGCGCTTGTAAAATATCCATATTTAAATTTAGCATCCTCATAGGATTTATCTATACCGGCAGAAAATAGACAAAAAAGTCCTTTAGAATTTGTTGTTGATAGAATATCAGCATCATTTAATGGGTTTTCAATTTGGTTAAGCCTTAGATTGCATGCATCAATAAAAAGAAAAACTTGCGCAGGTTTTAACGAACGAATTAATTGCATGAGTTCGACAAGTCTAAGCCCGGAATGAAAAATATCATCATAGACCGTGTCATGCATGATCAAGGAAGATTCTGGGGCGCTCTGTTCTAAATAATTTTGACGCACGCCATGTCCAGCGAAATAGATGATTAATTTGGCATCATTATCAAAAGCGGAACGGCAATCGTAAAAAGTTTTGATGACATTAGATTTTGTGGCCTGTTCATTGTAGAGAGAATAAATCCATTCTTTTGGAATACCCCATGACAGTAAGGCGGTAGAAAAACGGCGAGCATCAGCTTGTGCTCCAGGTATAGATTTGAAAGCAGATTCTCGATAGCTAGACACTCCCATGACAATAGCTATTGTTTTCAAATACCTCTCCTTGGGTTTTATTAAAATCTAAAAGCCAACCTCAGGTTATTAAAAATTTATATATCTGTTCTTAAATTGATGTCAAATATTATTAAAAAATATTAAAACCCAACTTGCGCCCTATGATGGCTCATATTCGAAATTATTTTCTCTCTAGGAGCTCGCACGAAGCTTTGAAAATAAGTGAGCCATATGCACGGGCACGGGTTTTTCGGGCAGGGAATTTTGATTCAAGGTAAATGAAATTAAGAATATAATAATTATTTATATTTTTCACAGAGAGTATATATGACTCGTATGCTTGCAGTAGACTTAAGAAATCAGATTAATAAAACAATCGAAGTTCGCGGCTGGTTAAATAATATCCGCGCTATCGGCAAAATGAATTTTCTTATTCTGAGAGATCGCTCCGGCTTCACGCAAATCGTGATTCAAGACAAAGAAGAATATCATAAAGTTGCACATCTTCAGCCTGGATCCATTTTGAGAATTAATGGAACAGTCGTTGAATCTCTTCAAGCACCCCTTGGCGTTGAGCTTATTAATCCTAGAATTAATGTTGAAGTGCCTATACAGGACCCTTTGCCAATTGAATATTACAAACCACAAATTCCAAGTGATTTAGAATATATTCTGGATTACAGGCCTCTTGCCTTGCGCAATCGACAACTTCAAGCGGTTTTCAAAATCCAGTCAGGTATTGCCCATGCCTATCGAATTTTTATGTACAATACCATTAAAGCAGTGGAATATTTTGCCCCAAACCTTATCGGAGCATCCTCAGAAGGAGGATCAGAATTCTTTTCTGTTGATTATTTTGGCTATACGGCAACTCTGGCTCAAAGCAGTCAACTTTATAAGCAAATTATGGTAGGAGTGAATGAGCGTGTCTTCGCTTTAATGCCCTTTTTTCGAGCCGAAAAATCTAACACCCCTCGACATCTTACTGAAGGAAAACAATTTGAGTTCGAAATGGGCTTCTTTGAGTACTGGCATGAAATATTAAATGTGCAGGAAGGTTGTATCAAATTTATTATTAAGTATCTCAATGAAAATTATAAAGCAGAAATTACAACTTTAGGTGGCGAAATTATTCAAGCGCCAGAAGAGATTCCTTTTCCGCGGCTAACATTTGCTGAAGCTCAAAAACTGTACTATCAAAGAACAGGGATTAATGAACAAAATGAGCCGGATTTAAGTCCGGCTGCTGAGCGTGAGCTTTGTCGATATGCGCAAGAAACTTTTGGAACTGATCTTATTTTCATCACCGACTGGAAAACTACTAAACGTCCTTTTTATGCCTATCCGAAAGATAATCATCCCGAATTAACGAACACTTTTGATCTTCTGTGTGGGGGGACTGAGATTACCTCCGGAGGACAGCGACGTCATACCTACGCCTCCATGCTCGAGGGTATCCAAGGTAAAGGCATGGATCCCAAAAATTTCGAGGACTATCTTAGTATTTTTAAATATGGTATGCCGCCTCATGGTGGATTTGGAATGGGGTTAGAACGACTGACTATGACCATTTTAGGTCTTAAAAATATTCGTGAAGCCTCTTTGTTTCCTTCGGATCCCAAACGTATAGCTGGCAATCGCATCAAAGCTCATATCTTCTTTGGTTCTGAAAACATTCGCAATGAAATTATTCGTATCCTTAACGAGCAACTATTGGATTATCAATATTTTAATCATGACGCAACAACGACAGCTGAAACCTCTTCTCGTCTTTCCAAAGAACCTTTAGTGAAAGGCGTTAAAGCTTTAATTCTTAAAGGAAAAAATAGCAAAAAAAATTATCAATTCAATATTCCTGCCCATTTGAAGCTTGATATGAAGTTAGTGGCTGAAACAGTGGGTGAACGCTGTGAATTTGAGAATCCCGAAATCATTAAAGAGCGCTTTGGTATCATAGTTGGTGGTGTTCCACCTTTTGGCCAGCTATTAAATTTGGAGACATTTTTTGATGAAAGCATACAAGATAATGAATGGGTAGCCTTTAGCTGCGGTTTGCAGACAGAATCAATTATTATGAAAGCAAATGATTTACTTAGAATTGTAGAACCAAAGTTTGGTCGTTTCACAAAGGAATAAATTTAAACCCAAGTTGGGTTTTACCCAACAAGAGAGCATTATTTATGATAAAAGAAATTAAAGAAACGGATACGAAAGCAAGCCCTAGAGATTATTTAGCCAACGAACGAACTTTTCTGGCTTGGATAAGAACGAGTTTAGGAATCATGGCTTTTGGCTTTGTTTTGGAGCGATTTTCCTTATTTATAAAGCAAATCTCTACATTTCTTGAAAAATCCACTCTGTCTTCTTCCGTGAAGATCTCCCATTCAGCGCAGAGTTACTCTTCTATTTTTGGTATATTTCTTGTAGCATCGGGTGCGGTCATATGTTTGCTTGCTTTTTTTAAATACAAAGTAAATCAAAAAAAAATTGAAGAAGAAGCCTATCGACCTTCTAATGTGCTCGATGTTTTACTAACTCTCATGGTTCTTTCCATTGGCATTTTTCTCGTGATTTATTTACTAAATTTCTATTCAGCGTCTGAAAAGACATAAGAACATTTAGACAACCTCGCCTACATATAATTAGAATACAATTCAACATAGGGAAAATTCAAGCACAACATTTAAAAAATAACAATTACATAGCTAGATTACAATCAAACAAAACAATTAGACTATAAAAGTATCAAAATTAATTTACATTAATAGTAATATTTTGTATTATTTTATTTAATTAATTATGGTATTTAATGTCGCTTTTAAAAAGAATTAACAGGCTTAATTTATTACCCTGGAATGAGGGTCTTTATTGGTCCATTCAACTAAAAGAAATTCTCAATGAGGATATTAATGAAGCAACAAAAATTCTTGATACAACCACTATAAATTTATTAGGCCAACAGATCCATCCGGAGGATCAATTCAGAGGTCTAATTACGCATGCAATATTGAGAATTTGCTTACAGCAAACCCTTAATGTTGAGCTTCAAAATATTCAGATTTATCGAAATTCCTATGGAAAGCCTTATCTTCCAAAATATCCTTTACATTTTAACCTTTCTCACACTAGAGAACTTGCATTTATTGGGATTCATCCTCATTACCCCATAGGGGTAGATATTGAGGGATTTCAAAGCCTCATTGAAGGAGATTTCTGGGTGACTGATCTAGAGAGAAAGTGGATGACATCGATTCCCATGGACTCGCAACAGTTTCTTTTGTGCTTATGGTGTGCCAAAGAAGCCCTTTTAAAAGCTAAAGGAACAGGCTTTTTAACTAACCGGTTACCTGAATTCGAACGGGTAAAATGTTGTGATGAAAGTACCTATTTGTTCGAGTCAAATAATTTAGATGAAGTCTTTGTTTACAGTAAAAAAATAGACATGAACGTTCTGGCTGTTTGCCTTAACAAGGAGAAAAAATGAGACATTTCCTTTCAGAAAAAGAGAAACAGTGGCTTTTACAAATGGGCGGCCATACCTCCACAGACTATCCAAGAGATCGCACTGTACCCCAGTTGTTTGAACAGGTCGCTGTTGAACATGGAAATAAAATCGCTTTAACAAGTCAGGAAGGTTCAGTAACTTACGAAGAGCTCAATTCAAAAGCGAACCAGCTTGCCCATCACTTGAAAAAAATCGGCGTCCAAAAGGGCGAAAATATTGGACTATCATACCAACGCTCAAACAACATGATTGTGGCTATATTAGGAATATTAAAAGCTGGAGCTGTTTATGTTCCGATCGACTCGAATTATCCTTTGGAGCGAAAGCGCTTCATGGTTGAAGATGCCGGGATTTCTGTTTTGGTGACACAACAAGAACTTCAACATGAATTTTCCTCGGACTTGCATCTTGTTTGCCTAGATTCAGAATGTGAACTGCTAAAGCAATATCCATCAAATAACTTAAATATAAAAGCGTTTCCTTTAGATATCGCTTATATCTACTACACTTCTGGTTCTACAGGAAAACCTAAAGGAGCCAAAATACCCCATCGGGGCATTGTACGCCTAGTGCGCAATACAAACCTGATGTCGGTTAATGTGGAGGACCGTTTTTTACAGCTTCAAAATATTTCCTTCGATGGATCGACGTTCGAAATTTGGGGTGCCCTTTTAAATGGGGCATCACTGGATATCTATCCTTATAAAAAGATAGCGCTTGATCAATTAGCAGCACATCTTGTTCAACAAAAAATCACGATCATTTTTTTGACTACACGACTGTTTAATCTCATGGTTGAAGAGCAATTGGAATCCCTTAAAGGGTTGCGAATACTGTGCACCGGTGGAGAGGCGATGTCGGCCCATCATGCTCGAGTTGCCTTTCAAGCTTTGCAATCCTGCCAGTTGCTGAATGGCTATGGACCAACAGAAAACACCACCTTTACAACGTTTTATGCCATCCAAGATCTTAAATCGATCGCCAAAGAGGTTCCAATTGGAAAACCGATTAGTAATACAACTGTATATATTCTAGATGACAACGTTCAATTGGTTCCTGTAGGGACTCCTGGAGAACTTTATACGGGCGGTGACGGTCTTGCTTTAGGATATTTGAATCAAGAAGAGTTAACTCGAACAAAATTCATTCCTAATCCTTTTGGCGAAGGATATCTTTATAGGACGGGCGATCGTGCCTATTTTCAAGAAGATGGATCCATTATTTTCCTTGGTAGAGTTGATGATCAGGTCAAAATAAGAGGTTATCGCATAGAATTTGGAGAAGTCGAAGAAGGCTTTCGCTCCCATCCGGATGTTGCGGACTGCACGGCGTTCGCCAAAAAAGATGCTCAAGGCAGGTTGCAGTTACTTGCTTACCTCATGCCTAAAGTCGACAAAACGCTGAATTCTGAAACGCTTAGGGATTATTATGCTTCAAAGCTTCCAGAATATATGATTCCGGCGCATATTGTATGCGTATCAAAATTTCCAATGACACAGCATGGTAAGATCGACCGCGATGCACTTCCGCCTGTTCAGGTGTTAGGAAATGATGTTGAGACATTGCCTTTTAATACTGAGGTTGAAAAAGATATAGCATCCTACTGGAGTGACATCCTTGGATGGAAGAATGTTGGACCCCAAGATCATTTTTTCCATTTGGGTGGAGACTCTATCGGGGCTATGAAAATGGCATCGGAATTGCGTAAAAGGCTCTACGTCGATATCCCAATTAATACTGTCTTTCAATACCCAACCCTTTCTGAATTTGCCCGGCATATTGAACAAAACGGCTCCTATACTCGCGAACCTATTCATCCCCGAGTTCAACAGGATCTTTTACCTCTTTCTTTAAATCAAGAAGCACTATGGATCGAAGATCGGCTTGCATCCGAATCGTTGGATTATACAATTACCTATGCCTTTCATTTGAAAGGTGAACTGAATAGATCTCAATTAGAAGTAGCGCTGGAGCGTATTGTTCAAAGACATGAGATTTTACGTACTATGTTCGGAGATGGGCAGCAAATGATTGATAATAGCCCCCCTAAATTACTGCAATGGGTGATCACAAGCGGTTTAGATGAAGCGGCGGCACTCCTTCATGAAAAAACTCTGATGCCGTTTAACCTTCAGAAAGAAACTCCTATTCGATTCTTTGTATTCCAAGTGAATGAAAAAGAGCATTTAGCCCTTTTATATCTCCACCATATTTTGGCAGACGGACATGCCATCCAGCTGTTCTTAAAGGAATTAGCGTTCAACTACTCTTCACAAGATAAAATGGCTCCTGCCCATTTGCAGTATGGTGACTATGCTAATTGGCAGCGAAGTTTTTTAAAAACGGACTTCGCGAAAAAGCAAATCGATTATTGGACAGATCATTTGAAGGATGCTCCTGAACTTCTAGAACTTCCCTGGGATATGCCAAGGCCTATGCAGTTTAGCCGAAAAGGGAGTTCTGAGATGATGAGCCTTGACCCTTCAATTATTAAACAATTAGATGAACTCGCAAAAAGTCAAAAAGTGACAAGATTTGTATGTTTATTAACAGTCTATTTTGTCTTGCTGCACCGTTATAGTGGCGCATGCGATCTACCTATAGGGACGCCGTTTGCAAATCGAGATCGACCTGAGCTTGAATCGTTGATGGGGTTTGTTGCACAGATGGTAGTAATTCGTGCAAATCTCTATGACAATCCCTCCTTCACAACACTTTTACAACAGATCAATCAGCTCATTGTAAAGGCTCAGAAGCATATTGATGTCCCCTTTGAAACCTTAATTTCCGAGCTTAAGCCAAACCGAAATCGTAGTTATAATCCCTTATTTCAAGTGGGGTTTGGTTTAGAGGACCAGGATACTTTAATTCTAGAATTAGCAGGCGTAGAATCGAAAATCATAGAGATGAAAAGTAAATCTGCTAAATTGGATCTTTATTTAACAATTAAAAAGTTAGAAAACGATTTTAAATGCCATCTTGAGTATTCAACGGATTTATTCCATCAAGAGACGATTCAGCGCATGCTTAATCATTATGTCTCCCTGCTCTCTTCTATCGTAAAAAATCCTGAACAGGGCATTGGAGCGGTTCCCATATTGACAGAAAGCGAAAACAGGTTAATCCTTCAAAAGTGGAACCAGACTACTAGAGCATATCCTAAGGATCAATTGATCTATCGAAGATTTGAAGAGATAGTTGAACAGTATCCTGAAAATCAAGCCATAAGCGTTTCTAATCAGTCCATTTCTTATAGGCTTCTCAATGCAAAGGCAAATGGTTTAGCACGCCATCTTCTGACACATGGTGTGCATAAAGGAGAATGCATCGGCGTCGTATTTGATCGTTCGCCGGAATTTATTATTGCATTACTAGCAATTTTAAAAGTCGGCGCAGTTTTTGTGCCAATGGATTCTTCTTATCCTGAAGAACGGCGAAACTTCGTATTAGAGGACAGCTCCATTCGCTTTGTGTTGACTCAAAAAGCCTATAGCGATTTTTTCCCTACAATAAAAGTTGTTCTCCTAGATGGAGGAGATGGTATTGATATCGACCTGAATAATCTTGATATTGAGGCTGAAGCCGTAGATCTTTCGCACATTTTTTATACTTCAGGATCTACCGGAAAACCCAAGGGTGTCAAATTAACACACCGAGGTGTTCTTAACTTAGTTAGCAATATGGATTGGTTTCCCATTGCACCAAATGATCGGATGTTACAGATCACAAACACCTGCTTTGATCCGATGATTCTGGAGGTGTTTGGTGCGCTATTAAATGGAGCTACCTTATGCATTTATCCCAAGAAAGAAATCTCCTTAAGTGATATTGGAAGTCTCTTATTGACTGAAAAAGTCACTCATGCTGCCATTGCACCAAAAATTCTCAACATGCTTCTGGATAATCAAATTTCTGCTTTGAAATCTTTGCGCTATATTGTTTCCGGTGGTGAAGTTATGTCGGTGCATTATGCTAAGCTTGCTAGTGAATCCTTGCCCCATTGCAAGGTTATCAATGGGTATGGTCCGACCGAAACAAATGTTTTAATTACCGCGTACCACATCCATAGTATCAAATCATCTGCCGTGAGTATTCCTATCGGCAAACCGTTTGCTAATACCAAAGTCTATTTATTGAATGAATATCTGCAACCTGTGCCCATAGGCGTGCTCGGGGAGCTTTATATAGGAGGCGATTGCGTAGCTCAAGGATACCTCAATAGACTAGAACTCACACAGGAACGCTTTATTTCGAATCCGTTTGGGGTAGGGACTCTCTATCAGACAGGAGACATCTGTCGCTTTACACAAGACGGCAATCTGCACTTTGTGAGTAGAAAAGACAATCAAATCAAGTTGAACGGCTTTCGAATAGAGCTGGGTGAGATCGAAGAGGTTTTGAGAAGCCATCCACAGATCATCGATAGTGTTGTTGTCACAGCACAAAATCGAATTGTGGCCTATATTGTTGAAGAAAGAGATCAACCGAGTTGTTTGGATACAGTGAAAGAATATGCATCTTTAAAACTTCCTTCTTATATGATCCCAAGCATCATTATGATTTTAGATCACATTCCTCTAAATCATAGCGGAAAAGTAAATGTAAAAGCTCTTCCTGCACCTAGTTGGACTACAGCAGCTCAGGAAAAAAGGGATTTGGAAACTCCTTTAGAAAAATCGATCGCAAGCATCTGGTCAAAGATATTAAATGTCCAAGACATTTATGCAGATGATCACTTTTTTAAATTAGGTGGTAGTTCAATACAAGCCATTCAAGTGGTCTATCAGCTCCAAAAAGAGCTCCAAATAAACATATCCATGAACTTTTTATTTCAATATCCTATCCTAAGTAAGTTTGCTGCTCAAGCCATCAACGAAGGAAAAAAGCAGACAAAAATCTCTAAGTGTAAAGCGACGACAGTGCCAATTTCTTGGAATCAGGAATCTTTTTGGCAAATTGATTTGATGATTCCAAATTCGAGTAATTACACCATATCTATGGGCTTTCAATTTGAAGGGAATATCCATATTCCTTCTTTGAAGATGGCCGCAAATAAGATCCTCAGCCGCCATGAGGCATTGCGGACCTATTTTGAGGATATGAATGGGCAGCGTATTCAAATTATTGGAAATGGTGAGTTTGACATTTTCCATTTCCTAGATATATCTCATGAGCCTAATGCAGAGAGCAAAGGCCTGGAGCTGCTTGATAAGATTATTCATACGCCCTTTGATCTAAGAAAAGCACCTTTAATTCAGGTCCACCTCATCAAAATTGGTCATGATAAGTATCTTGGAACTGTCTATGTGCACCATATCATCTTTGATGGTTGGTCTGCGGGTGTGTTTATGAAAGAATGGCGCTCTTTTTATTCGGCATATCTTCATGATAAGCCTATAGAAGAGCTTGATTCATCTATTCAACATGCAGATTTCTCCTGTTGGCAACACGAGTTTTTTAAAACAAAAGAAGCCGAGGAACAAATGGTCTACTGGAAAAAGCAGATTCAAGGAGTGCAATTGCTCAATTTACCTTGGGATTATCCAAGGCCAGAGCGGTTTAAAGGCAATGGAGATGTGTTTCAATGGACTCTGCCCGAAGACCTCAGTGCTGACCTGATCAAAACGGCGAAAGACCTTGGAGTAACTCTTTATGAACTTTTGATGGCCTCTTACAAAGTGTTGCTGTATTCCTATAGCGGTCAAAACGATATACTAGTAGGAAGTCCGTTTGCAAATCGAATTCGTGAAGAATTGCAGCCACTTATAGGATTTTTTATCCATATGTTTGCCATCCGCACCTGTTTGTCGGGCAGCAGTTCATTTTCTGCATTTGTACGCCAAGTGAGTCAAACCATGGCGGGCGCATATAAAAACAGTGAAATACCCTGCGAGACAATCTTTGCTGAATTGTATCCAAACTGGAATCCCACCTATAATCGTTTCCAAGTAGGTTTTTCATTGGATACAATAAATGCAGAGGAGGCAGATTTTGAGGGTATCAAAACAACTCCTATTCCATTAGCTAATTCTTCGAGTAAATTTGATTTCTATCTCAGTATCATCGTCCATCAGAAGATGGTTAGTTTGTATATGTATTACTGTACAGATCTCTTTTTAAAGGAGACTGTGGAAAAGGTACTAAGTAGATTTCAAGTGCTACTATCAGAGATTGTCAAAAATCCAAAAGAAAAGATAGATCAATTGTTGTAAGTGGGATAATAAAATAATTAAACACAAAGATGCTAAGGCGCTAGATACAAAGAAATAAACTATAAGATACCATTTATTAATGTCGAATATTTACTAACTAAAACACTTCCTGAAAACTTTGTGTCTTCGTGACTTTGTGCCTTTGTGTTGCATTTTAATCGGCTATTATGTGCGCCTTGCTGCCGTTATTTATTCCAAAAACGCAGGATTTTTTTTGTTAGATAGTTGGGGAATAGCGCGTTTAATGCAATTTTTATTCTTACGCCAACAGAAGCTATGTATCTTTTTTCAAGCACAAGCGATTCAATAGCCTTTTCAGCAATTTGATCCACATCAACAGGATGTATTTTCTGTTGGGCTTTACTACTGTAATAGGCAAGAGCCTTTCTACCAAGCCGTCTACTTGTCACTGTAGACATATTAGGAGGGATAAAAATCATCACGTGCACGCCTGTTCCATGGAGTTCTCTACTTATAGCTTCACTCCAAGCCCATAAGGCACCCTTGGAGGAAGCATAAGCCGTGAACAAGGGCAAAGCGCAACGCGCTCCTGAAGTCACAATATTAAGAATGGCCCCATATTTGTTTTTGATCATATGAGGCAAATATTTTTGACTGATCTGCATGGGGGTAAAAAAATTGGTTTCCATGGCATCGCGATAATTTTCAATTTTTGAATCTACAAAAAATCCAACCTCTGCCCAGGCTGCATTGTTAATAATGAGATCGAAATTAAGTCTATTTTGTTGTTCATTAAGCCATTTTTCTACCAACTCCGTACGAGAGAGATCTAGCACCACTTCTGTCACTTGCACGGAAAAGTTTTTTCTTATTTCATCCGCAGTTTGTCGAAGTTTTTCGTGATTTCTTCCAATAAGAGTTAGATCGCATCCTCGTTTTGCAAGGGATCTAGCTAAAGCAGCTCCTAATCCTTGACTTGCTCCTGTAATCAAAGCGTTTTTCCATTTAAAGGTCATAACATTTTTTCTTTTACTTTGAGTTGGCTCAGCGTTGAGTGGATGAATTTGCGTAGGCTGTTTCTTAAAAACCTTGAGCAGCGTTTCAATGTCTTCAGTAGACACAGTAGCGTGGCACGAGATTCTCAATTGATTCTTTCTCTGAGTAAGAATGATTTTTTCATTAAAGCATTTTTGATAGAACTTTTTGGCTTCTTCTTCTGAACTAAGATTAATTGTCACGATGCCTGATTGTGCCTTATCATCTCTATTAGCAATGCAATACCCTGAGGACGAAAACTCATTTCGCAAATGGGTACAATAGCTTTCTATCTGCTTAAAAATTTGCGACCATCCAATTGAGTCAAAAATTTCTAAACTTTTACCCAACCCTGCAATAGATGCTATGTCGGGAAGACCTGGTTCAAATCGTCGAGCACCATCCACAAACTCAAATTTCCTGATATCTAAGTCTCCAGCATCTTTTGAACTAGCCCAGCCAATCAGAGGAACCTGTAACTGTGGCAGAGTTTTTTTATTCACAAAGAAAAATGCCGATCCGACAGGTCCAAGAAGCCATTTTTGTCCCCCACAGGCTAAAAAATCGCAATCCCATTCTTGCATATCTACAGGAATCGACCCAACAGCTTGAATTGCATCAACTGCGACTAAAATTCCTTTAGAATGGCAATGACGCACAAGTTTCGGGATCTCATATCTAGTTCCATCCATGTATGAAACTGCTGAAATAGCTACTAACTTCACATGGCTAAAATCACTAGTGAGCACTGTTTGAATAAAATCTGAACCGTAAACAGGTTCTGCTTTTACTCCTAGAGATTCCCAAATATAGCGATTGGATGGAAAATCATTGGCAGGGTACAAGATTCTATCGTTCGGATTCCATGTGATGGAGCGTGCAATGAGTGATAAAGCGGA
This sequence comes from uncultured Parachlamydiaceae bacterium, assembly GCA_963833865.1. Taxonomy (GTDB): domain Bacteria; phylum Chlamydiota; class Chlamydiia; order Chlamydiales; family Parachlamydiaceae; genus Neochlamydia. Next base: position 1,281,838 of record CAWHZN010000011.1, read on the forward strand.
TGATGTATTTGTTGTAAAAGCGATTTCTTCCGGAGAAGCATGAATTGTTTTCGCTACGGCTCTTCTTGCAGACTCTAAAATACCCATCCACTTTTCAAAATGCATAGAGAGAGGTTCTAGGCCTTCCCTTGTGATTTCCACGATTTGGTCAGCACATGGTTTTAGCATGGGAGCTGTGGCTGCATAATTAAAAAAATGGTAGGAATTTGCTGCGGGCAGAAGCTTTCTAAGGTTTTGTAGAGACATTGAATGTTCTCCATAAGCGAAAAGCAACAGTGATAATACCGCCACCTAGACACCACCACATAAAGATTTGGATAAAGTTTGTAGAACTGTCAACATACTGCAGCAGCAAAATAATCATAAAAGCTGCAAGCCTATCTGTTTGGCCTACCGGACCTACGCTCTGAATAGGCCTAGCAACGAACAAACCTAGCAGTCCTGAAAAGCTTGTCAACCATGCCAAACCTATTACAAATAGCCCTACAACATTTAGTTCTGGCTTTGCAAGGATAATGGCAATTAGATACATCATGTCGCAGAGCTCGGGAGTTAATCTATTGAGGATTTCGCCTTCCGGCGACTGTTTATTAAAGTGTACGGCCATTAAACCATCCAAGGTACCTAAAAACATTCGTAATATGCAAAGAATGACTGAAACTAAAAGAAGCTCGGGAAAGTGTTTAAAACCAAGATATGAAGAAATAGCTACTGCTGCGCCAACAGGGAGCATGAGAATGCTAATTGTATTTGGATTAACGTTCTCCACATAGGGAAGAGCCCAGGCAATAAGTTTTCGTGCAGCATATTTTAAGTGATATAATCCTATTTTCATGATCATCTCTTGCAAGCACTTGTAACAGAGTAATAGCCTTTTGGGTCCTTCAATGTTTTATGCAGTTTGAAACCGGCTTCCATTAACCACTGCTGGACTGTGGTTTCAGAACGCATTGTCATTTTCAATGGATTATGATTAAAATCTGTGAAAACCTTCTGAACAAATTCTAAATTGGGGTGAGCCATTTGATTCGTCACCACAAAGCATCCATTGTCATCCATAGCTTTATAGATTGTTGAGAAGGAGTTTTTAACTATATTATCGTCAACGATCCAATCGTAGAAGCCTGAAGCCACAATAAGATTAGCTTTGGGAGTTAAAGCAAGAAGTGAATCACCATTCAATGCATCGCCTTTTTCAAAACGTATCCGCTTGAGCTGTTTTGATTGCGCCATTTGGTTTCCTTCTATAAGCCATCGATCTTCTAAATCACGACATAGTGTGGTGATATCCTTTTCGCCAACTCTCTCCAATACGCTAAGAATATAGTTAGCCGGACCGGAGGCAATATCTAACATATGAATAGATTTTTTTTGCTCTCTTAATTTCATAATCGCTTCCGTGATCAATGCTTCAAGATTCTTTCTACGCTGACGTACCCCTTCCCAACCGGGATGGCTTAAAAATTGTTTGTCGATAATTTTTCCAATTAAGAACGACCCTTGAGGTTGATTATTGTAAACATAATCGACTGTCTTTCCTGATGTGAGACCTTCATCTAAACACAAGCGAATTCCTCGGCTGGTTCGTCCTAACGTGTTGAAGAAGTATTTTGAAAGAGTATATATAATTGTATTCATGGATTGTCTCCTTTTAGGGGTTGGATTTGCCTAATTATTTGCTCGAGTTCAGCGGCAATAAAATCAAATCCTCTTTTATCTCGAGGAATATCTGAAAATGATAAGGGTTTCGCAAAGGTAATTCTCACTCGATAGGGCCGCGGAAGCCATCTCGTTTTAGGCCAGGCTTTGTAGGCCCCATCAATATATGCAGGAACAATCATCACCTCTTCCCCGGCGGCTAACCTTCCTATTCCCGGTTTAAATTTTTGCAAAGCTCCTGTTGAAGAGCGTGTGCCCTCAGGAAAAAAAATGAGATTTCTTTCTTCTTTAACCTGTTTGGAACAGTTTAAAAGACTTTCGCAGGGATTTTGAAAGCGGTCGAAAGGAATTGCATTGATCGCAAATTGAAAAATGATTGAGCGCCAAAAAGATGCGAAAAAACAGTCCTTAGCAGCTGCAACATAGGTTTTGTTAATGTTCAATAATGGAATGGCTGCAAAGAGGCACAGGGCATCCAAATGGCTTGTATGATTAGCAACAATAATAAAATTTTGATGTTTGGGCAGTTGATCCAAGCCTTTGAAGGTTAATTGTACATAACATCTTAAGAAAAGCCTCAGGAGTATGTTCCAAGACAGGCGGGGAAGAAATAAGAGTTTTTCCTTCATATGGCTTCTCCGATTAGGGGCTGTATATAAAGTATCATGTAAAAATAAAATGGCGAGATGAGCAAAAGGCTGTCGATGCGATCTAGGAGACCACCGTGTCCTGGTATTAAATTTCCCAGGTCCTTTATGCCGAGATCCCTTTTAAAGAAACTCATAATCAAATCGCCTAATGTTCCGCCAACGGTAAGCAATAAAATGCTCAAAAAGCATAAATGATAATGAAATCCCGGAACCCACGAATGGACAAGCCAAACATAGCAAGAGACAGTAATAAAGGCTCCTATTGATCCTTCAATGGTTTTTTTTGGACTGACATTAGGGACAAGCAATCTCTTGCCAAAGAGCTTTCCGGACAAATAGGCTGAAGCATCATTTAGCTCTGTGCCGATGACGAGAAATAGTAAATAGAGGTAGCCCATCTTATGGTGTGCAAAGAAAGCCAAATGAGCCGGAAACCAGGCTAAATAAATCATGGCGATCAAGCTAAGCCCCACTTTTGGAAGCATATTCTTATATTCATCTCGAAGAGGTGGATTCAGCAAAAGAGCGGTTATAAGAAATATAGGTAACAGCGTGAAAATAGGATACCAATTTAGACCCACCGAACTGTAGATCAACCCTGTTCCTGCATAAAGGGTACACATAATGCCCTTATCTCCAACTAATCCGGTGGCATGAGCAAACTCTTTAATGGAGAGAAAGGACAGTATAAACAAACTGCCTATCAGAACCGGTCCTCCTATCCCAATACTCAAAAAACAGAGGGGTGCGATAATGAACCAGGGTTTATAAGCGATCCATATTTTGTTTGAAGCTTCCCGCGTTGGTCTGTAGTACTTAAGGGCAATTAAAAGGGATCCTAATGCAGACAGAAGAGCTAAAGTAAAAAATAAAAAATAGTAAAAGCGCATGTCAAACAGGCTTGGAAGTAGGTGTTCCATAATTATAGTCTTTTTAATTTCTATTTTTTAAAAATTTTAAAATGTAACTCTCCACCTCTTTGGGGTATTCTTCATGAGGAATGTGTCCGCATTGATCAACAACAATGATCTCTGCATGGGGGATATTGCGTCTAAAAAATCTGGTGTGATGGGATGGAATCAGGGGGTCCTCTTTTCCCCAAAGAATAAGGGTAGCTAATTTGATTCGGTTATATTCTGTGCTTATCTCAATTAAAAGTTGGTTGTTAAAATGTCCAAGAATTTTAAAGGCCGCATCGGGGCCATTTGGCATTAAAAAAGGTTCTGTTGCTTCTGAAACTTTGTTGGGCGTGCATGCGACCTTGGTATTGATGACTAAGTTCTTTCTTAATAATCTTATAAAAGTTAATCCGCAAAAAGGTTTGATTAATGACGGAAATCGCTTAGCGAAGCGAAACCCTAAGGGCAACTTTATCGGATAGGCCAAAGGGCTGATTAAAGTTAGCGATTTCACTTTTTCTGGATAGTTAATGGCTAGACCTAGTGCTACGGTTCCTCCCATTGAGTGGGCTATAAGATTTGCTTTTGGAATATGCATCGCGTTCATGAATGCGAGAATTTGCTGAAGATAAAGCTCGAGACCATAGTCGCAATCCAAAGGCTTATCACTATATCCAAATCCTAACAAATCAAGGGCCCAGACTTTGTAACCGGCTTTAACTAAGGGTTCAAAAAGATCATTCCATGTACAGGTATGAGATCCATAGCCATGAATCAGCAGGATATGATCACTCCCTTCCCCAAATTCTTTGTAGTGTATTTTTTGGCTGTTATTGAGATAGTTCCATGTCAAATATTGATTATGGCTCATAATTGTTAATTATCCAGTACAATTAATAATAAATAATTAAATATAGGTATTTTTAAATTAAATGTCAATTAGTTAATAAATTATAGAATAAATATTATTTAGTGTTTTATATCGCGTTTGGAACCCTACTTCGAACTATGATGGCAATATTTGAAAATTATTTTCTTTTAAATTCCTATGATATAGCGTCGGGTTTTGGTGTGCTAAAATTTTAATTTAAAGAAAGGACTAAACACATGGGCAACAAAAATGAAAGAAACTTGACAGGCAAAGTCGCGCTTGTCACTGGTGCATCGCGTGGTATCGGCGCTGCCATCGCAAAGCGTCTTGCTGCTGAGGGGGCGAGTGTCGCTCTCACATACTCAAAAGGTGCAGATGCAGCAGCCTCTGTTGTCAAAGCGATCGAAAAAGACGGGGGAAAAGCGATTGCGATCCAGGCTGACGCTGCCGACGCTAATGCGGTGAAGAACGCAGTCGAAAAAACAATCACCTCATTCGGTCGGCTCGATGTGCTGGTGAACAACGCAGGCACGATCATTCCGAAGACGGTTGAGGAGACCACCCTTGACGAGTTTGATCATGTTTTTGCAATCAACGTTCGCGGTGCATTCGTAGCGACTCAGGCAGCGCTTAAGCATATGAAGGCAGGCGGCCGTATTATCATGATCGGCTCATGTGTAGGTGAACGAGTGATGATCCCCGATATGGTACCCTATTCGGCAACTAAGGGAGCCATCAAAATGTTTACACAAGGCCTGGCCCGAGAGCTTGGAGCACGAGGTATTACGGTCAATAATGTCCAACCCGGACCGATCGACACGGATCTCAATCCCGCCTCAAGCGACTGGGCTGAAGGTCAGATAGCCAACGTTCCACTTGATCGGTATGGGAATGTGAACGAGGTTGCGGCGCTTGTCGCGTTCATTGCGGGCCCAGAGTCATCCTACGTCAACGGTGCGAATTTGACGGTGGACGGCGGCACCAATGCCTAAAGGACATTTCAATTTTCTTTTATCAATTTGATTTTTTGGATTTATTATGAAAACTGGGTATTTCATATTCCTTTGGCTTATAAATATAGTGCTATTTCCTATAGCCAATACTGGAGAGCTTCCTCACTTATCAGCATGTCCTCTTCTTCTACCTAAGTATTGGGTACATGGGGAGTATCTGGGTTGGACTCTTAGAAATAGCCCTGTTCCTGTTCCTCTCATCACCTCTGCGTCATTCTCTGATATGATTCCTGGTGCTATAGGACAGCCAGGCACGAAAATTCTGCTTGGAAATAAAAACTATGGCATGGGGTGGCAAAATGGCTTTCAATTGAGTGCAGGGGCTGCAATAAATCCAGAGCGATCGATATGTGTGGAAGGGAGCTATTTCCTTTTACCCCAAGTGACAAAGAAGCGTTTTTTGAATACAACGGGTGAGCCCGGAGCTCATAATTTTGCAGTACCGATTTTTGATGTGACAGGTTTTTGGGGATTAAATGGTGTGCCTGGAGAAACAATCTTCATTCTCCCGGGTCCTTTGTCTGGCGGTCCTGGATTTGAAGGGAATTTCAAATTAAAGATAGCGAACCTACTCCAGGGAGCAGATCTTAACAGTTGCGTTCTCCTAAATTCATGGAGTGATTTTAAATTGGAGGGACTTGGAGGATTACGCTGGCTGCAGCTTCAAGAAAATCTCACATTTGGTGCACACACCCGCACTGTTCCCAATTTCCCTTTTCCAGCGGGTTTTTACAATTTTGAAGATCGTTTTAATACAGATAATAATTTTTTTGGCGGTCAATTAGGACTGCGAGTACATTATGAAAATCTCAACTTACTTTTAGACAACACTACGAAAGTTGGCTTGGGTGTGTTGAATCAACGTGTAAATATTCATGGCGTTGGGAAAACATTGGGTGGAAATCTTTTCTTTGCCACCAAAGGGTCTGTACAAAATTTGATTGGGGGCATTTTTGCTCAGCCAACAAATATCGGTAATCACACAAGAAATACATGGGCAACAACTTTTGAGACAAGCTTGCGGGCCGGCTATCAAATCAACAACTGTTTAGAGATTTATTTGGGTTACAATTTTCTGTTGATGAGTCATGCCGCACGCCCTGGAGATCAAATGAATCGAAAGATAAACCCCACTCTAACAGGGTTGGCTGATGCTTCTAGAGCCACAGTTGGAACAGCGACTGGACCTATTCCTTTTGGTACTCCAGGGGCAGCTGAGGCCCCAACGGGTCCGAAGGAACCTGATTTCAGTTTCAAAACAAAACTTTTCTGGGCTCAAGGGCTTTCTGCAGGGCTGATGCTGCGATTTTAAACTCAATTTGACCATGATGTAAGAGCAGTGATTTTTCTATCTAGAAGATTCAAAAAAATGATATTATCGATATTGTCAAAAATTTCAAAAATGCAAAACTGCCTGGATCTTTAAAAGATACGTTAAAGAGAAAAATTAATTCTGAACGTAGTCATACTTGGATTAGTGAATCTTATTCCAACACTCGAATAGCTGCTCTAGGAAAAAGTTGCTAAGATACTATCTGTTGCGTAGTCTTTTCCCCAATGATTGCTAAAAGCATTCTATACTAAGTACTAGCTGTAGGAGTACCGGTAGGCCCCGGTTCTTTAAGGGTAATCCTAATTCTTTCGACCCCTTTATTAGCTCTATCTCTTTTTAGATTGATATCGCCAATTTCACAGGTTGAATTAACATGGGTCCCGCCACAAGGGATTATAGCTATATTAGGCAATCTCCAAAAACGGATTTCCTTTGCCTCATTCAGATAACCTTTTTCAATTGGAAGATCGGCATCAATTATTTTTTGATATTCACTTAAAATAATAGGAAAATACTCAGCAATATTAACTGTACACTCAAAGTCCACGCGAGCACCCTCTTCAGACATATGTGCTCCTCTTTTTTTATCACGGTATCTATTTCTTCAGGCAGAAGTTCCACACCTTCGGGAGTTTTGTTGAAAAGACGATTCATAAGGACAAGGATTAATTCGCATGTGAAATGGAGTCGCATTAACCTATTTCGACGAGGCCAATCAATTTCCATACAAACCCTATCCCCAACTGAAAGGCCATGTCGTTCAGGAAGAGTATAGTAAATCAAATAGGGTTCATCTTTATCCATTCTAGAAGAAAGAACCTCCATACCATTAATTTTTGCTTTATCACTTTCTTGTCCGCCTGATTCTGAATATGCGATAGTTTTATCAAAAACTATTTCATTGCCATTAATGGCAGAGACAGCGGTTTCTAGCTTTGTTAGATAAGGATCAATCCAAAATATTTTTTTCATTGAAGCTTCTCCAAGTTGATTCCATGCGTCTTGATATAGTTAGAAGATGGATTGTATCAAAATAGATATTAAAATGTAGCTTGATTCTATGATCACTTCTTACTAAATACCAAATATATTGAATGACTGGCATTAATTAATCGCTAGTTGTGGACTTAATGTCCGGATTCCATGTATGACAGCACCTAGTAGGAGCACGATACCACCACATTCCATAAGAGGAGGTATCCGTTGATTGAGTATGTACACAAATAATATTCCGAAAATCGTTTCAAAAATCATCAACTGACCTGCTAAAGAAACGGAAAGATAAATGCTTGCTTTATTCCAAAGAGCGGCTCCCACCCAAGAGCAAAACAATCCCAATATTCCACAACCGATAAGAAAGTTCATTGTATCTTGATTCCAAGTGAAATATTTTTGCATATCTAATTTATCCCAAAAAAATACGCTACATGCTAAGCCGCAGATGATAGCCCAAAAGAGAGTGCTAACACCTTGAATTGTGGCCCAATCATTAGAACTAATGAGAGGATTGTTTTTTAAAAAGCGGGAATTCAACACTACATATACGCTCCAAGAAGTTAATGATAGAAAGCTACAAATTACCCCTATGCTATACTCCAAGGGAGAATTTGTCATTATGATACGGGGAGCATTAATCATGATAAGGCCTATCAAAATAAGAAAAGAAGGTAAAATAAGAAGCTTAAAGTTGCCCTCTTTCTGTTTCCAATTTCCATAAAATGCAATAGTAATTGGGCTAATCCCCAAAATAAGGGCACAGATTTCAGGAGAGCTATAACGAATCGCGAGAATTACTCAAAGGTAGTAACCTGAAAGAAAGCTTAAGCAAAGGGCTTTGATCCAAACGGATAAAGGGTAGTTGCAAAAACCCTGTAAACGTGCTTTGAGAAGTAGTAAAAGGGAAATACCACCATAGAACCAATAACGGCCTAGAGCAATCTCTATCGAGCTAAAACTACTCATGAACTGTGGAATGATGAAAATCAAACCCCATATGAAGCAAGCACTCAAAGCAAACGCGATTCCTTTGAACATAACACTTCTCTCTCACAAAAGTTTAGAATAGTTTTCCACCAATTTTAGCATCTGCAACTGGAGTAATAATTGTAGCTTCACCACTATCTGCCTTGGGATATTGAACGCCTAAAATCAGCACTTCAGAAGTAGTATCACCAATTTGTCGTGGCTCAAAATTCAAGATGCCCAAAACTAATTTATTGAGAATTTCTTCGGAAGAATGCTGAGTAAAGCGTCCAACACTTGTTTTGATACCAAATTTTCCAAAATCTATTTTTAATCGATAGGCTTTTTTAAGCGCTTTGGGCTCTTCTTCAACACTTATAACCCGTCCCAAACGAATTTCTAGTTTATCAAACGTTTCTTCTTTTGAAACGATTTGCTTTTCTTCTGTCATTGAATATCCCTTGATGATTAATTTGAAAAATTTTCTAATGTACGATACATAATATATCCTTCTTGGTAGCTCCCATCTGGATTTCGAATCGCCTTAGGTGTCGTACCAATAATGTTAAAACCAAGTTTTTGGTAGAGTTTAATCGCGGAAACGTTTTGACTGAACACCATATTAAACTGCAGCGCTTGGAATCCGAGCTCTTTAGCTACGTACAGTGAGGCTCTGATAAGAAGTTTGCCAATGCCTTGACCTCGATAGGTGTCTCGTACCATATAGGCCGCATTAGCAATATGTCTCGATTTATTAGGAAAATTCGGTTTGATATAAAAGCCACCGATAACTTCATAAGCGTTGGAATGACATACAAAGACGTGCGATTGGGCTTCTAGAAACTGGCGATGAAACTCCTGTATGGAATTAGATTCAAAGGGGAATTGGCCGCCTGAATCCACCACATTGCGAAATATATCGTAGAATTGATTTTCATCTTCTTGATTGAATGGATGAAGGCTATAACCCATATCTTTCAATTGTTTATAGACCTCTAGCAAGCTTTCCATAGTATTAACGCTTTTTGTTTAATTTTCTTTAAGGGTTGAAAACCTTGCTCATAAAAAAAATCACTGGAGAAGAGTGTCTCTTTTGCTGTATCAATATAGCACTGGTCATATCCAAGCTTTGATAATTTTTTGATCTTGATAAGGAGCAGCTATGATGTTAGTCACTCTAGAATGCTTGTTGAGGAGCAAGTTGGGTTTAATATAGACTCCTATAGAAAAAATACCATCGCAATAAAAGCTGTTGTCTTTTGCTTGGATAAGATTAATTTTTGCCATCATCTAGCCTTAAGTCAATGCTTCATCATTTGTACCCTTGTACAAAGATAATTTTCTTGTCAATTCGGTGACGATCTCATGAGGGCCAAATAAAACAAGTCCATAATAAATGATCTCTTCTTGCTTTGTTGCAAGAGTTCTCGCCTCTTGATCTGCCCAAGATCCTTCGGTCATAGTATTTGTAAATACCGAATATTGAAGTCCTGCCTCTTTTGCCTTCATCAAAAGAACGCCAATTTTATTCGAATTTTTTTCTCTTAAAATAATAAAGGGCATTTTGGAAATATTGGGATAGATAAATCCATCTGCATTTTTATAATCCATCAAATGCAAATCCTTATGTCCCATGTGAGCTCCAAGCCCTAAACACATGTGAGCCATTGCATTCATGAGAACACCAGTTTCAATCTGTTTGTTGACAACGGCGATTAATTTGTTAGGAAACATTTAAATACCCCTTGAGGTTATGTAAGATTAATTTCTGTTGAAAAACAATGGACGGCTTGAGCAAAAACTTTAGCATGATAAGTTTTTCCCTTCTTTAAAAACTCGATTTTTACGACTCCTGGTCTTTCTATAAAGTGGCCCTGTTCAACTTGAAAATGATTAGAGTTTTTTGACAAAAGTCCAAAGGTGTCAATATAGGCTGTAAGCCCTCCTAGTACAGAGCCTGTAAATGGATCTTCAGGAATCCCTACCAAAGGAGCAAAGCAACGCATGTGGAATTGATTTTCCGGATCAAAAGTTTGAGGACAGAAAATGCATAAAGCGACAATATCATGATGCTTAGAAAACTGAGCAAACAATTTAGGATCGCATTCAATCCTTTTTAAGGCATCCAACGATGCGGCAACAATAAAGAGATCTTTATTTGTCTCTTCATACATGACAGGAAATGAGAGGTTAATTAAATGCTCATCGAAGCCCCCAGCACTAGCCACTTCAAAATGTGAAATCGATGTCTGCTTTAACTTAATTTTAGGGGCTTCATAGGCCACTTTTATCTCATCATGATCTTCTATTTTTGCTTCCATCTTGAGAATGCCGCAAAGTGTCTCCACTTCAAATGGATAAACACCTTCTTTATCAATCCCAAAACGTCTTTCTTTAGCGATCATGTAAAGAGCCCCTACAGTAGAATGTCCACAAAACTTAATTTCATGCCCTGTGGGAGTAAAATAGCGCATTCGAAAGGAGGCCTTTTTGCTTGGTAGTACAAAAGCTGTTTCGGATAAGTTCAGTTCCCTTGCAATTTTGCGCATGGTTACTTCATCAAGATCATCTGCATCCAAAACAACTCCAGCAGGATTGCCTCCAAATTTGGTGTTTGTAAAGGCATCGACTTGATGAACATGGACTTTCTTGAAGTTTGCTGTTGTTTTTAAGTAATTGTAAACAGTGGCTCGTGAAATCTGAAGCTTGGAGGCGACATAAATCGAAGATTCTTTAAAATCTAGCAATCCTTTATCACGCAATCCTGAGATGAGTTCTCTCTTCTGTTTAGACGATATCGCTTGAAGGTTGATTTTATTCTCGGAGAGAAAAACTTGAATACTTTGTTCAATTAATTGCTTCCAAGAATCGACGGTGGATTGCGGCTGAAAATCAGAAGCCCGAATCAGACAGCTTAGTTGGTCTTGTAGATTGTTAAAAGGAGTTAAGTCATAACGTATTCTCAAATAACCGATTATTTTTTTATCCTTACAAAAAGGGTAGATCCTACTTCTTACAGTTCTTCCAGCTCTTAGTAATTCCGAAAATACTTTATCACCTGTGTAGTTATTTAAATCGTAATCTTGATCTTCTTTGATCTTTGAAAAGGCATTAAGAATTTCTTGGATTCTACCCTCCATATCAAATATTGAGCACTCTACTAACGGATAGAACAAATCGACTAGACCCTGTGCCAAATGTTTGTAGTGTTCCATTTGCATAATCCCTCATTTTTAAATGTAATATTATTCTAAATTAGAATTTTTGTCAATTCCAAAAATGAGTAGAATAGGAAACGCACTTAATGTCACTAAAATATATGAGCAAATAGGTAAGAATTCACTCAAAATTAATAACTTTAAAAAAGCTGTAATTTACACAAAAGGTAAGGCGGAGGCTGCCCTTCATTTTTTCAAATTTTTATTGACATCATTACAAATTATGTCATAAATTTCCTTTATTTCTTAGGTAATACCATGAAATATCTTCTCTATTTTTTTCTTATAAGTTTTTTACTGTTTACTTATCCACTTAACGCTACTTATATCTTGCGTTATACGACAACAGATAATGGCGGGATTCTTTTCACTGGAAATACGTTAGGCTTGAGTAAGGCTGCCGGGCAAAATCAGCCAGGGCCTTTTGATTCAATAGGTACTTTTATCACAACAGACCTTACCCAACAGGTAGGAAACTACTTACCAGGAACAACTCTTGCTTGGCAGAGTAATAGCTCTACAGCCTTTTTGGATCTTCCGGCCAATAGTACAGTTTTATATGCGGAGCTCATCTGGTCGGGAAGTTTTGGATTTAATAACCAAATCACAGGAAATGTAATCAATACGCCTATAAATTTTATTACTCCACAAAATCAAACATTCACCATCGTACCTGATCCAACAACCAGCCAATTTGCCTTAACTCCTGGGTTTACCAATGCTGGAGACTATACAAGAAGCGCGAATGTTACTGCCATTGTACAAGTAGGAGGGGCTGGAGTATATACTGCAGGGGGTGTTCCAGCTACTGTTTCGGCTCTTGATGACACACATAATGCAGCAGGGTGGACACTTGCAGTCGTCTTTCAAAATGGTGCTATGGTTACTTCTAATCTCAGTCTTTTCGTGGGAGCTGAACAAGCTTCTACTGTGGGTGCATCCCCTGCAGCTGTTTCAGGTTTCTGTGTGCCGAATATGGGCCCTTTACAGGGCAGCCTTTTTATCAGTGCCATTGAAGGAGATGCGAATAAGGGTGGGGACCATATGTTATTTGGGAACAGTTTACCTCTTACAATTTCTGCAAACTCTCTTTCTGGATCAAACAATCCAATAGATAATTTTTTTGCCAGTCAGATCAACACTTTTCTTCCTTTCAATTCAACCCAATTTGTGGGTTCCGGGCAGTTAGATACAAGAGGAAGTTTTGGCAGTTATAATGCGAATCCCTTCACTGGCCAAATTTTCCCTGGAAGTCGTCAAGGATATGACATTACAAGCGTTGATATTTCAAACAAGCTTGTCTATGGAGAAACAACAGCATATGCACAGGGAACTACAACAGGGGATGATTATATGATCAATGCCTTGGGACTTCAAATTCAAGTCGGTGCCCCTACCATTGTGATTACCAAACAAGTAAACGGTGGTGATGTCTCTAGCAATTTAATCGGCGATACAGTTACCTTTAGTTTTACTGTCACTAATGTAGGAACTGAAAATGCAGAGTCTGCGGTGTTCGTGGATGCTTTAGAAAATAATCTAAATTATGTTCCTAGTAGTTTGCTGATTAATGGTGTTCCAGTTGCCGGTAATCCAACAATGGGTATTTCATTAGGAAATATAAATGTTGGAGCAACCCTTACTGTTCAGTTTCAAGTCCTAATTTCTGGTCTCCCAGAAAACGGTAATATCTTTTTCAATAACGCTTCCACAGATTATCAATTTCAGCCATGCGGACGTTCAGTTCAAAGCTTTACTAGTATTAGTAATGACGTGAGTATTGAGCTGCCGGACGTTAATAAGCCGACAATCGTAGCTAATAAATCAGCAAATTCATTGACCAATGTAGAAGCTTCTGTTGGCAACACAATCTTTTTTTCAACAGCAATCACAAATAATGGTCAAGCGGATGCAATCAATGCTGTCTTTTCTGATTCACTCCCGCCAGGTCTTACTGTTGTTCCTGGAACTGTCACTATAGATGGAGTATCTGTTATTCCTGATCCTGATCTTAGCACTGGTTTCCCTATAGGACCTGTTCCTCTGGGAGAAACTGTCACAGTATCATTTATTGCCAATGTAGAAGCTTTCCCGCCTAATGGGATTTTCTTTAATACTGCAACTGTTAACTTTGCTTACTTGAATCTGAACAACCCAGATCCTCTTGATCCGTTGCCACTTCCTCCTGTCAACTCAAATCCAGTAGTAGTGAATTTAGCAGTTCCCCCACGTGGGTTTGAAGGAACATTTAAAAAATGTGAATATTTAAACTACGATAGATATTGTGTCCATGCTTTGTGGGTACCGACTTTTTCCTCAGATGTGATTGCCTATGAAATTTATTTGGGAAAACAGTTGGTCGGAACGACTTCCTCAAAAGAAGCGAACATCAAAATATGCAAGCTTGAGAAAAAACAACAGGTTTATGATCTCACGCTTAGAGCTCTCTATGCACATCACGTTAGAAGCACCCCTTTACCAATAAAGATAAATCCATGATGAAGATTTTATATCCTACGCTTATTTTTCTTTTATTATGCTTTACCCCTCATTTAAGTGAAGCAAGACTATCCATTGAAGTTAGGTCGACAGCTTTCTTTCCACTCTCTTCGAAGTTTCAGAGGGTTTATGGGGATATACTTCCCTCCACTCAATTGGAACTAAACAAGACGTTTTTTTGTAAATGTTGTAAAATTTGGTTCAATGTAGATGAATTTTACTGGTCAAGGCAAAGAAAAGGCTGTGGAAGGACTGACATTAACATTCTAACTTTTAGCATTGGCCCTAAATATGTCCATTCATTTTGTGATTGCTTTGAATTGTATGCTGGCATTGGACTTGGCGTTGCATGTGGTCGTATTCACAACCATCATGCTAGCAAAGAATATGATACATCTGCAGGTCTCATTGTAAAGTTAGGAGTTGATTATTTCTTAAACGAGTCTTTCTTTTTAGATATTTTCTGTGACTATAATTATCAACCTAGCTTTCGTAATCATATAGATATTGGTGGATTCAAAACAGGAATTGGTATTGGATATCAGCTCTAAGTTTTTTCAATTGTATAAAGATAATTTACTCGTCAATTCGGTGACGATTTCATGAGGGCCAAATAAAACAAGACCATAATAAATGATCTCTTCTTGCTTTGTTGCAAGGGTTTTCGCTTCTTGATCCCCCAAGATCCTTCGGTCAAAGTATTTGTAAAAACCGATTATTTTTTATTCTTACAAAAAGGATAGATCGTACAATAGACTTCTTTCGAAACTACTTCCTGTGCCTGTGCCTGCCCCTTCCCGATTTAGCTTTGAAATAAATTAAATTATTGATAAATTTTCGTGCTTTGATCAGGATGTTTATGCAAAAATACGAGCACGTTAAAGATCTTCCTTCTAGAGCCTTCAGAAGGCTAACGGGGGTGTCCAAGAATGTTTTCCAGGACATGTTTAAAATAGTTAAATTGGCTGCATTGAAAAAGGCGGCAAAAGGAGGCAGGCCTCCAATGCTTACTATTGAAAACCAAGTTCTTATGACATTGGAGTATTTACGGGAATACAGAACCTATTTTCACCTAGGACAAAGTTACGGAGTAAGTGAGAGCTCATGTTATAAAACCTGCAGATGGGTTGAGAATACCCTAATTAGGGATGCAAAATTTAGGCTTCCAGGCAAGAAGGTGTTGTTAAAAAATGACACGCCTCTAGAAAGATTTTGATCGATGCGACAGAAACCCCGATAGAAAGACCAAAAAAAAAGGAAGGTCTTTAACGTGCTCGTATTTTTGCATAAACATCTTGATCAAAGCACGAAAATTTATCAATAATTTAATTTATTTCAAAGCTAAATCGGGAAGGGGCAGGCACAGGCACAGGTAGAGGCACAGGCACAGGAAGTAGTTTCGAAAGAAGTCTAATATGTAATTTTTGTCAAATCTATAAACTAGTCTTTGAATTTGACATAATGGGAAATGCCAAGCTAAGATCTAGCCAAAAAAATGTAGTGGGAGTATCAAATAATTATGAGAAAAATTGGCCTTACAGCTTCTTTCCTGGCTTTATTCATTCTTAGGTTATTCTCAACATTTAACACTTTTGCAACTCAAGATTATTGGAATGGGGAAGACTATTTTAAAAATTCTTCTTCGCAAAAAGATGCAGCTACCGATCTTATGAAATACGTGCCAATCAATGGAAATGAAAATATTCTAGATGTGGGCTGTGGAGATGGCAAAATCACTGCAGAAATTGCCTCAAAATATCCCAAATGCTCGATTATTGGTCTTGACATTTCCGAATCAATGATCGATTTTGCGCAAAAAACTTTTCCACAAAAACAATATCCCAACTTGCATTTTTTGCTCAAAGATGCCCAAGATTTAGATTATAATGCGGAATTTGACATTATTTTTTCATTTACAGCATTACAATGGCTCAAAAACCATGATGAATTTCTCAAAGCAGCCAATGCAAGTTTGAAATCTTCAGGTACCTTAGCCATCACAATGCCATTAGGTCCTCCTCAGACTTTGGAACAAGCAGTCAATGAAGTGATCTTGTTACCGGAATGGTCTTCTTATTTTCAGCAATTTTCTACAGGTTGGAATTTTGTTAAAGAAACTGAATATGCTCAACTGTTATCGGCGCATCAATTCACAATAATCCGATTTGAGGTCGTTCCACAAAAAGACATTTTTCCTTCACACGAAAGTTTTGAAATCTTTCTTGGACAAATTTTTCCTTACCTGCGCGCCCTACCTCAAAATTTAAAAAAGACTTTCCTGACACAAGTTGTACATCGCTTTCTTGAGTTGGAATCTCCATTTTCAAACGGAGAAGTCCATTGGAAATTTTTGAGACTAGAGGTCGTCGCAAAAAAAATCAAATCATAAATTTGACAACAAAAATTTTATCATTGATAGTGAGACTTTAAACAATGAGAAACCAACTATGAAAATCAAATTTATTACCTTTGTTTTAGTAGCAGCTATCGCAAGCCTTTTTGGCGATCAAAGTTCAATCTAAAGAGCCTAGAGGCAGATGTCATAGTAGTAGGTGGTGGAGCGGCAGGTTGCATATTGATGAACCGGCTATCGGAGAAAGGTCGCTATTCAGTATTAGGAATAGAGGCCGGTGCAAATTTAACAAGTGATCCAGCAATAGAGGCAGTGGGTCTCCCAGCATTCCTATTGCCTGGGACAGCAGCCTACAAGTATTTTTGGTGGGGATGGAAGCAAACCAAGCCACAGCCAACGCTCAATGGACGAATAGGTAGTGATTGGATAACAGGAATGATATTGGGCGGCGGCTCATCGGTTAACGGATTATACTATGGTCGTGGCTCTAATGCCGTGTACTCGCGTTGGGAAGAAGTTTCGGGCAGCGACAATTGGAGTCTGGACAAAATTTTGGCAACCTTCAATGCTCTTGAGAACTATCAAGGATTGACAATCACACCAGGAGCACGAGGAGACAAGGGTCCTGTCAATGTGCTACAGACGCCAACGGTGTCGCAGATGACAGCAAACGTACTATTGCCCGCGTCACAGGCAGCGTTTCCTGGAATTCCAACGGTGGTGGACTATAATGATCCGAGTGTTGAGAATTGCATAGACCCTCGTGCTCAGTGGTTGATTGACCCTACAGGTACCAAACGAGTGAGTAGCGCGACAGCGTTTTTAAATAGAGAGGTGATGACACCAGAGGGTTATGGAGTTAACGGACACAAACTGCGTGTGATCTTTGAGTCTGTAGTTGTGAAAATAGTATTTAATAAACATGGGCGTGCCAAAAAAGTACGATTTATGAAGGATGGTCAACTCTTTGAAGCACACGCTCGGAAAGCTGTTGTTTTGGCGGGTGGCATCAACAGTAGCAAGTTGCTGCAACTTTCGGGCATAGGTCCGAAGAAAACGCTAGAGAAGGCAGGGATCAAGCCCGTGTTCATCAATGAGAACGTAGGGAAACATCTCCAAAACCATCCGCTCATCGCCATTTTGTTGCTTGCAAATCCAGCAGATAATGGAATACCAGATGGAGCACCATATGCATTTACTATCCAGAATGTCTACTTGCCGGTAGTGGGGGTACTGCCAGCGACCCACGAATGTTACAGATTTTGTTCGAATACATACCAGCCGGTGTTCAGGGACCAGTTCCGCTACTAGCCATTGGATTTGAGCTTTTGAATCCAAAGAGTGAGGGTAGTGTCAAAATCCAAAGTGACAACTCTTTTCAGATAGCCGCTGTGAATGATGGCTTTTACCAAAATCCTGTGGACCTGCAGAATATGGAGAATGCCATCAAGGTCTATATTCGCAATCTGCTAGATCAATTAGCTCTCGTCGACCCAGCAACGCCTTTCTATAAACCCATTCCAGGAGACCCGATCAACGCAGTCATCGCTTCTGGCTATAGCGATGCAGCGGTTGAGTCGTATGTGAGAAATAACACCAATCTTGTAGGGGATGGACGCCACTTTACATCACACTGTAAAATGGCACCCCTGGATGCCGGAGGTGTGGTAGATGGCGACATACGTGTTTATGGCACAACGAACTGTTTTGTAACTGACTGCTCCATCTGTCCGGTGATTCCCGATATGAATACAACAGGACCAGCTATGATGATTGGATTACGGAGTAGCGAAATTCTGAAACGTATCTTGCGCAAATGACAATGGAGAGGTGATTGCTCAAGCAAAAACTATTTATGAAGAAGAGTATTCCTGGGGTAGGGGGACAAAATCCCCCTAAATGCCTAAAACAGGAGTCGAACCTGCGACCTTCGCATTACGAAGGTCACGTATCTCTAAACTGACAGCAAAAAACAACATTTAACAGTTTTATCCTTTGCGAGATGCAGTCCTAGCATTGCTGTTGCTTTTTGTCTATTACAAAATATTTTTGAAGATTACTGTGACAAAATTGTGAAAAAAATTTAATCTATCCTTTCATTACATGACTAAAAGATCTTGACGTATACCCAAAGATTCAGCCATTTCAGGTGAGGAGTATTGAGTCTATTGATTGCATGGTAAAGATTGAAACCATCGACAAAACAGATAACACATTGCTGATTCATTAAAGCCTCAAAAAAAAGAAACCACGAGTCGGAACCAGTGGCCTTCGCATGGCTAAGCCATGCGGGATGATGCTTTCAGTGTAACAAATTCAATGTTTTTTATATAATCTCTGTATTTTTATCCTTTCTCTGGCACGGTTGCAGAAATTGTGATTAATTTGTTGGATCAATCCTCCAGATCAAAAGAACCTAAATTTTCTAACTTCTTTTATAAAAGGGGCCGGGCCTGCGATTCTATGTCACGGTTAGGTAAAATCGCAGGATCACAGGCCCGGCCCCAATCACTTACTTAAATAAATCTGGTTATACAACTTACAAAAAAAACTAATTCACTGTATTCAAAAGATGTGGGATTACTCCTTGAGAGCGCATACCTAAGACAATGCCAAAGTTTAATAATTTGGTTCCGTAATTCATCTGTTGTTCATTCCATTGGACAAGGGCCTCTTCTAAGCTGGTTGAGTTCCGCAGATTACTCCCAAGGGCCATAGCGTCGGCAGCTGCTTTAGCTGTACCGGCTGCCGTGTGAGGGCGAATGACGAATGCCGCATCGCCGAGCAGAACTACACGTCCAGAAACCATAGACGGCACTTCAACATCCATAATCGCTTGAATAAAAGGTGCTCTCGTAGCTTTAACTAGAGTGACATATTGTGGCGGTAAATGTTGTTGTGCAAAACTTTGCATCTCTATGATGAATTCATCTTTGAGCAATTGTGTTGGCACTGATATATTCCTCTTCACGCCAGACTTGTCTATCAGCAGTTCGACTAATTCCTTATCCCAAAGGTTACGATACCAGACCCAATTCATGTGTCTGCGTCCGCGCTCCCGTTCTCCCTTTTTGCCAGGAATGAAATAATTCAGTATGTGACTTTGAGGCATTTGGTAGAAGGTGAATGTACCATCGAAAAAAGCGGCCACTTCTTCTGACAAGAGTTGCTCATCGATCAATCCACGCCACGCTACATATCCAGCATATTGAGGGGTTATTTCTGGAAATAAGAGACGGCGAACTCCCGAACCCGCTCCGTCGGCTGCTACTAATAGCTCGCTCTCGACGATTGTCCCGTCTGCAAAATGTGCTCTAACACCGGCACGATCTTGTTCAAACTGGACGAAGCGCTTGTTATTGTGATACAAATGACCAGGAAAAAGATTTCGAAGCTGCTTATAAAGAGCATCCCATGAAGTCATGGATTGCGGCATGCCTTGCAGAACCGTACCATCATGATTAAGATAGCGTCGCAGTTCTATAGGAAGACTAATGGTCTCACTAATGTCTAAGCCTTGCTTTTGCAGATAGTCGATAAGTTCGTGTTGCACTACAAGTCCAGCCCTACGACTTTCCATATTCGCATCAGATATGACTTGTGGTTTCAACCGAACTCCATGGGAAACAAAAAGTTTTGATTAAGTTATCAATATCTTTTTCCTGCATCTCTAGGATTATTGCTTCATTCATTGGATTCCATAAGAATTAAACTTAAAAACAATCATAGGATGAGGTTTCGGCTCAGGAATTGTTTTAAGTGCTTTTTCAAATTTTCCATTTGTGTATCTATTCACAACCTTTTCCCAGAAATCTATAGCGGCTTTATTTTCGGGTATTTGTGTTGTCTCCCATGTTCCTGGAAAGTGATGGAAGAATTATTTTTTTCAATTTCTTTCTCATAATTCATCAGATTCTTCTTGAGGTAATAGCATTTATGGCCTGCTTTTGGGCAGTTTTCCAGAATACCAAAGATTTCATAACCTCGTTTAAGATAAAAGTCTTTTGTTTGATCAAATACATATAAGTGTGCAAGCCTTGCGCCTATGATCCTCGCTTCGTTTTCTACTTTACTCAATAAATTGCTACCGAGTCCTTTCTTTCGATATTTTTCATCAACAAATAATACACCAATAGACACCACTTCCCCAAGATAAAAACAGCTTTTGATTCCTGCAACGACCAAATTCTGCTCTTTAACAACGTAATTCATTGGAGTTTCAAGCTGCTTACCAGTAAAAGACAGATCCTTTCTATTAAATTCATTGATTTTCGCATCTACCCAAGCATTTTCTGCAACGGAACTAGAGACGATTGAAAATTCGTGATTTTTCATATCAAATTTTCTGTGGTTTTTTAGTCATTTACTAATAGATTTAACCTTTAACTATAATCCAAAAAGAGTTCTCTGTTCCAGCTCAAAGTTCGAATATGCCTAATTTATTTCTGGGCATAACTTGAGTCCGGTATTGTCCGGATCAAAAATTCATCAAAAAAAGAATCAATATCTTATATAAAGTAGAAAAACCAGTCAAATTCAGTGATCTGGAAGGTTCTGCTAACTTTTTGACTCAAATTATAAAACAGCAAGAAAAAAATTATGCCGAACTATATATTTATCTGGTATGTACTGTGAAAAAAACTCTTGAAATTTACTGTTTTTCCATAAAACTGATTTCAGTAATACCTCGACCTTATTTTTATTAGGCGGGATGTAAGGGATATAACTTGTTACAACAACTTCTCCTCTGTTATTCATTGAGTTAAATGCTATTACAGGACTGTAATAAGGAAATTGAGCATTAAAAGCTTTCGTTAGGTTTGTTGTATTTTCACGACTCCATAAATAAACAGTTGATTTATAAAAATTATTACCATGGAATGCCTGTAATTCTTTCGACTGAGATGTTACAATTAATTGTCCATTATCGTTTATTTTATTAAGAGTAACTATTCCTCCATCGAAAGGTCCAAGGTTAAAAATTCCTGTTTGAGGAAACCAGAGAAATACTCCATTCGAATGAGAACCTGCAATCTGGCCACAATTATTTAGACTTACTTTACTATCGCTAGGTACATCCAAAATTTGTAATCCATCTTCTTCATCCCACAAAAATACTTGCCATATTCCATTATCTTTTAATTTACCCAATACTTGTCCTTGATCGTTAACTGTTATAGCTTCACTTTCGTCTGTTCCAAGCACGCCTAAATTGATAATCTTATAGCTTGGAAGATCTTCTATTTGCGAGTTATCAGCACATCCAAACTCTAAAATGCTAGATAAAAAGGTGGTAATGATCAAAATCATATTCATAAATTTCATGCTTTTATCTTTCTTGATTTATTAATCTTTATGTAGTTTAAAATCAAACTATTATTAATATTAAGCTATTAACGAGTCAAGGTGTTTGAAGTCTTGTATGTCAAGTTTTATAGCAAAAAAACTTGACACTTAGGAGTGCTTTTCTAGATAATTAAAATATGAGAAAAAATGCAAAATCTAATTTAGTCATCAATGTAGCGGAAAACGTTCGCAAGCAGATAGAAGCTGGCGGTGAACGGGTCTGGAGATTGGCAGACTTTGAAAAGATGCCATTCACGGCAGTTGCACAAGCCCTGTCTCGTTTATCTCGACAAGGAATCATTCAAAGGCTAGGCAAGGGATTATATTATCGCATACGTCAAACAGCATTTGGTCAAAGCAAACCCAATCCTAGTCAAATTCATGCACTGAGCAAAAACAAGGGAATCTTTCCTGCTGGCAATGCTGCTGCTAATTTATTGGGATTCACGACCCAAAATGCAGCGAAAACTGAAGTAGCCACTCACAAACTCAGTTTGCCAAGGCTAATTGTAGGTAAGCAAACAATCATCCATACAAGAAGGCCTGAGTCATGGAAAATACTCTCCGATAAAGATGCTGCCATCCTAGATTTTCTCCGCCAGGGTGGAAGATCGAGCGAACTACCTTCAGATGAAACCGTCAATAAGCTGCTCAAACATTTTCGTGAAAAAGGTCAATTTGAACGACTTGTTCAAGTCGCTGAATCAGAACCCCCTCGAGTCAGAGCTATCTTAGGAGCAATAGGACAACAAATTCAATGTCCAAAGAGCCTTCTTATCGCATTGAAAGAAAGTCTAAACCCTCTTTCTAAATTTGATTTTGGAAATTTAATTACTTTGAAGTATGCCAAGCAGTGGCAGGCAAAGGAGCCAAAACCTCATGAAATTATTTGAATACCCTGACTTCGAACAAGCAATCATTCGTGCGGCAGAGTATTTTGATTCGCCAGGCATGAGAGAAGCCATTATCGAGAAAGACTACTTCGTGACAGAGGCATTAAGGATTATAAGTCAAACCTCAGGAAGCAAGGTAATTTTTAAGGGTGGTACGAGCTTATCCAAAGGCTGGAATATCATTCAAAGATTTTCAGAGGATATCGATATCTTTTTTGATCCAAGAGCGTTTCATCCAGCATTAGGTAAAAACGCTATTAACCGAGAACTTAAAGAACTTCGTCGATCTATCGAAAAGCACCCAGGGTTAAAATTTATAGAAAAAGAAAGTCGTACAATTGGCGGCTTTGGTCGTAGTGATTATTTTGCATATGTTCAAAGGCTTTCAAGTACAGGAGATATTCGAAATCGATTGCTGGTTGAAGTTGGCACAGCCAGCGGGAGGGAACCAACCGAAAATGTGCAACTTCAATCATATCTAGGTCAATTTTTGCAGAATACAGGAATAACCCTTGGAGCGGAGGATGAAAATCCTTTTGAGATGCGGCTTCTACATTTTCGAAGAACATTTGTAGAAAAGATGTTTACCATCCATGCTAAAGTTGAATCATTTAAAAAAACCGGTTTAGGAATCGGAGGATATGCTCGCCACTATTATGACCTTTATTGTCTAGCCCAGCGATCAGAGGTTTTGCAAATGCTACAGTCCAAAGAATATGAAGAAATTAAAAAAGACTATGACAGCATAAGTAGAGAATATTTTGATGCAGGTTATGTGCCACCACTAGATATGAACTTTCAAAAAAGTGATGCGTTATTTCCTTCAATACATTTAGAATCTGCATTAGGTATTGAGTTTGAAAAGCAATGTAGAATATTGTGTTTTGGAGAATATCCAACATGGAAACAAGTGCAACAACGCTTCAAAGAAATACAGAAATTGCTTTAAGTCAAAGGTAAAGGGTGGATAAATGCGCTGATGGAGAAAATGAGAAGGCAAATGACTATCAAGAATGATTAGGGCCGGCCCCAATCACCAATCAAAAAAGTTATGCAGTTATGCAGAACCGGTCTCAATCACGCGAAGGAAATTCCTCTCAGCAAATGGTTACTACAGAAGACATGCTAATGCTCGCAAACCCCAAAAGGAACGATATTGAAGCTTTTTCATTTAGGCTGTGATCTAACCGCCAAACGAGAGCTCAAAGTATTTAATTTTTCTATTTCTAAAATACTATAATTAAATTGTGCAGTAACACTGCTTCTTTTTAAATTCCAGTCGATAACCCATGAATTGCTTTTCTTTCGGACATAGCCTTTTCAAGTGACTTTTCTGATGTATACTCTTGAATCATTATGGCTTCTTGTAGTGTTTTTCCGTTAATTGAAGGACACTCTTTTCTGCGTTGCGCAAGTGTGTTAATAATCTCTTGTTCTTACGGTTTCCCAATTTCTTGCAAGTAAATGTTTTTTAATAGCTTCAACATGCATTTTTCGCTCGCAGGGATGTTCAACATAAGATTTATAAACCAATATTCCTTCTTCATCATAGAAGTATACGTCAAAAACATATGTCGCGAAATTGAAAACTTTATTCCAATAGAAATTTTTCCTTGATGTCATTTTTAACCTCCTTTAATGAATCTGTATTGTTTCAAATTGAAAAAATTTAGCAAAGATTTTTTTAAACATGCAAATGTGTATAAATTTTCATTCCAAGTTATGGTTAAAATCAGGGATAACTGTCTATAAGCAAGAATTTCTAAATTGATTTTAATAACTTTAGCTTGTTTTCGAATGATACTAGCTTGAAGATTCTAACGCGACGGAGATCCGACACATTTCAAAGTCTGCGCAAAAATGAGCGAAACTAGGTAATAGGATTCCAAAGGATATCATCCTGTGGCAGGGGGTTTTTAGGGGGACAGATGTCCCCCTAAATGCCTAAAAGAGGAATCGAACCTCCGACCTTCGCATTACGAATTATGCTGCGTCCCATTCCTCACAATCAACTGCAAGACATAACAATATTAAAATAAGCGGCTTGAGATGAGATTGATTGTCGCGATAATTCTTCATTTATCGCTGTTTTTTGTCCGCGACTGCCCACCAGTGCACCATGAAATTAAAGCTAAGAAGCCTTTATTTTTAGGAAAGTTTCGCAATGAAATTTTCCATAGTTTGTCTCAATTCGGAATCTTTGCACGATTCCTTCCAGGTACTCAAAATATCATCAGCAATTGATAAAGGAGCATCTACTGCCCATTCTTTAAATTCAGATTCCGATTCATTATCAAACTGATGGAGAGCAGAAATTAAACCCATGCAACAAGCCATCTCTTCCTCAAACATTTTAAGAGAATGATAACGTTTCATTTTTTCTATGTAAGGATCTATTGCTTCTTCTAACATTGCCCATGCTTCTTCTCCTGGTTCTATGTAGCCATCGCGAGTGGATCCACTTCTTTCCCATAAGTCTTCTACGTCTATGAAATCTAATTCTGCAAGAACATCGGCTGCGATATCTTCCATATCAATCTTCTGAACCTGTTCAAGAAATAGCTTTTCAATTTGCTTAGCAAGAGTTGGATAATTTTCACTTAAGAATTTTAGAATTTTTAATGCTTCGATTGGCTCTATAGTATCTATAATTTTTTGACTTTTACTGTTTTTACACTTTGTCATTTTTATCACGCTCTAGTTTGATTTTTTTTCTCTTCAGCCAATATTTATCTTCTGATCATTTTTGACTCAAATACAGCGCTTAATTTGAAGTCATTTCTTTTTCCGAATTTTGTTCTGTTGATGGTTTTTCAATTCCGTATACTGATTGAACAGACATGAGAAAAGGAGCATGATGATGTGCTAGAATTGCATGAGAAAGATATCCTTGAAGAGTAACTTTTTGATTAATGTGACTTTCACAGAATTTTCTCATATCGGTTTCTAATCCCAATTGAACTTCAGTCCAATTTGAGACACTCATGATGTCAGTCATTGATAGAGCAGGCTCTAAAACGGGAGTTTTTGAGGCTATATCGAATGATTTTGAGTCCATTTGAAGCATCCAGCAATATTCAGGATAGTCTCCATTTTCAATAGATTCATAGTTAGGGGGTCCAGGGTAGAGCTTGAGCAGCAAAGAGCCTTTTAAAGTGACAAGCAATTGAGGCGCTCCTTCTGAAAGCTCTAGCGGAATATCATTCAATTTTTCATTTACTCCGCAAGGCTTCCAAGTATTTTCACTCATAGCAAAGGAACCTTGAAATGATTGTGGGGATTTTCCCGCAGGAACCTTTTCATGATTGTCTTGATTGTTCTTGTGTTATCCCATGAAGGGATAGTTGATGAGATGGAATGGGTCGATATACGTGTGGAGGATTCCATAATCGACCTTTGACATTTATAGATTGGTATTCTAAATCGCGACAAGTTTGGGGATCGATTCCACCATTTAATATCAATTGGATAAAGTCCGTGTGAAAATTGGAATAAATTTGCTTTTCATTCGCATCGAGTCCACTTAAGGCATTATCTAAACTAGCTTTCGAAGGATCATCTAACTCTAAAAACCATCCAAAAGCAGGATCTTGAACAATTATCGATGTCTTATAATATTTTTTTACTAGTCTTCCTGAAAGTTCGATTTCGTTTGATGCAGTTATATACAATAGTGGAAACAAGCAAAAAGCCACTAATATTTGAAAGAAACGGTTTATCATTACCCACCTCAAACGATAAGCTCAAAAGATTTTAAGCCATATTCGGGACGGAGATAATTTGTTCCATTTTTCAAATGAACAATGGTCGCATGTAAACGTCCTTCAAGGGTTAGTTTTATCGCTTCTTCCTTTGAAATCCAATTCTCCTTAGAACCTTCCTTAACAAGATATTCCTGAATTACACCCCGTTTTTTGTGAACTCCTGAAATATAACATTTTTCGATGAAGTCTCTCTCTACCAATCTCCCAACCCTCAATCCGTTCCATCAGTAACCCGAAGCCTTTCAAATTCCTCTGGTGTTAAATCTTTAATTTTTTTTGTGAGATCAAGTTTTGAAATAGATTGAAGCATTCTACGATGCTCTGCTTTATTTTCTTCATCATACTTGTCCGAAAGTTGTTCCAATCTCAAATCACAATATGAGGGACCTTTCAATAATTTAATCAAAGCCTTACGCCCAGTTTCTATGTCAGGGAATATGGCCATCTGATTAGCAACTCCAATAGATCCATTCCTACTTGCAAAACTACCTTTTTTGAAATACTTTAAGTTCCCTACATTGTTATTGCGCCATGTTTTTGTTCCACCGCTTTTTATAGTCATATTTCCGTGCTCGTCAAAATATTGGACGGTGTAGGGTTCTTTGGGTCCGTAATTTGGTGGTCCTTCTTTTGCACTGACAAAAACCATATTTATTGTCTCCTTACTAAGATTGTATTTTGGCTATTTTGCACGATTTTGTCATAAGTTTGTCATAAGATTAAGCAATACAAAAAAAAGTCACACTGAACGCAAAAATTGGGTGAGATTTGGGTCAATTAGCTTTGGATTGCACCAACTTCTTCCTAAACGTTTTCCATTTTCAATATATCTACAATGGCATTTTGATTAACAAGTCATATAGGAATTGCACCGAATTGCACCGAATTGCACCAGATCCTATTGGTTAGACCCTGGAAACCAGAGGCTTGATTTAGTTTTTCCTTTGAAATGAATTTGCCCTTGATCCTGCAATTCTTTAGTAAGTTTTTGTACTTGCCTTCGAGAAAGAGCTGGTAAAACCTGACATAAGTTCGTCAAGTTTTGATCCATTCTTTGCATTTGAACGAATATGCTTAATAAGTAGTTCTTTATTCGTTTCTTTATCCAACCCACGCTTTCTAGTGTACACCCCGCTTTTTCCAGCAAGTGTATAATACTTCTGACAAAGAATATACCGAGTACTTCTTCCTACTCCTATGCATTCAATAACACCCAAATCAATCAAGTATTTTAAACGAGTTTTTAATTCAGGCGGCATTGAAGGAATAGGTTGCTCTCTATGTACTAAATCGAGCACTAAAAAATCTTCGGTCATGAACGAAGCCATCTGTTCTTGCCCAATCTTCTCCAAAAACCTTAAGAAATTCTCGTCTTGAATTTGTCCATCCAATGTTAAAACAACTTCATGCTCGTCAGTATGCGCAAAGTCAGGTAAAGGCTTTCCTTGACGGATGCTCTCTTCAAAAATTCTATCCGCTCCTTGACCTGCGCGTTCAACAAGCCCACATTTGTTAAAAACATCAGCAATTCTTCGATTTCGAGGTTGCTGTTTCCAAAGCATGTTTGAAGGATTTATACCTGAAGGAAATCCACCAGGGCTGGCAATGATAATTTTGCGAGGAAATTGTTTTATCCAAATTGATCCTGCTTCTCTATAATCGCGATGACTAACGGCGTTTAGAATCGCTTCTCGAATAGCTTTTTCATTAAATGTGGGGATATCCCAAATGAATAAACCATCCTGAAAATGCTGGAGATCATTTCGAAGGTTAATCTTTTCCCAAAGCTCATTGTCAAACGAGAAAAATCCTTGCGTATATTCAATTCTTTGTTGAGCAGGTCCTGTAATACTACTAGAGCGATATTCAAAAATCACCTCTGCTTGTGCAAGAAATTTTCTGAGGGCTGATCGCTTACCAAAAAGAATGAGCGCTGCATAAGTCACCCCTTTGTCCACAATGACTTCAATATCGCGGAGCAATTTTGTATCCGAAACATTTTTTAATGCGCCATTCCCTGATTTACGCATCCACATCTCTCGAAAATGTTTTATGGCTTCCAAATCAAGGTCTTCAAAGCGAGCTTGTGGACAAATTTGAGCGGAAAAATCAGGTTCTCCTTCATAAAAAATGCGTTTGAGCATATCAGGAGTCATAGAGACTAGTTCTTCTCTTCGCCGCATCCAGTAAATCTTCTCATATTGTATGGGCACACCAATTGGTCTTGATGGAACTGCAACTATCACTACGCGGTGATCTTCAACGTAAAGTTCGTTTACATCAATACGTAAATGTAACCTAGTGATTAAATCCGACTTGGTTTTTTCTAAGTTGGAACATGCTTGACTACCAACAATAATTCGGGGCTGTTTGTCTGAAATGCCCAAAATGATATGTCCTCCGCCTTCATTCGCAAGCGCACAGCAATATTTTGTTAACTTATCGCTGTCAAAGCCATTTTTGGCTTCTTTGAATTCAAGATGTTCATTTTCTTTATTTTTCATCCAAGCATGGAGTTGTTCTATCGTTGCAGCCATCTTCAGTCTCTTTACGTAGTTACAAATTCTAAGATAGATTTACACATGAGCATATCTGATTTCAATGTAAGGTTTTATAATTTTTTCACATGCGACAAATTTTAGCATATTCTAGAAGTTTGCTAATGTTCGTTTTTTTTCTCTGCCAGTAAAGTCTTAGAGCTTCCATAGCGATATCTCAACCAATTTTATTTCGATACTTAAAGCAATAATTGTGTAGCCTGTTCTTCCTGCTGTCGATTGTTATAGAATAATTCTTTAGGAAAGTGCTCAGGAATTTTAAAGCCTTTATTTTTCAAAAACTCTAAAAAATCAGATACACGAATGGTGGTAATCCGATTCCATTCCAAATCTAGTAACGAATGGTTGGGATTAAGGTAATTCAATAAATTCCCATGTAAATCATCGTCATCAGAATTTTGAATAGCCTCTATAACTTTTTGAGTAGAAAGAGTCCCTTCATATCCCAATTCCTCAATGTCGATGTTGTGGTATATTAAGATAGCATTATCCATTTCCCAAGTTTCACGCTTAAACCATTTCTTACTGCATGGAAAGTTGTCTCCTAACTCTTTGAGCAACGTCTTAAAATCGGCAGTCTTAGAACGAAAACGACGACAAAAGCCGTTCCAGAATTTTTGATGATTCATAAACCT
This sequence comes from uncultured Parachlamydiaceae bacterium, assembly GCA_963833865.1. Classification (GTDB taxonomy): domain Bacteria; phylum Chlamydiota; class Chlamydiia; order Chlamydiales; family Parachlamydiaceae; genus Neochlamydia. The sequence goes on from CAWHZN010000011.1 coordinate 1,311,491, forward strand.
CTAGGGATTGAAAATTTTTTCGTTCATTTTTTCGATAACGCCTGAAGTATGCGCTTCAGACAAATGAGCATATCTCTTCACCATGGCTAAAGTTTTATGGCCAAGAACTTCTGCTATTTCAGCAAGGGAAGCTCCATCCATAGCTAAATAGCTTGCGGTAGAGTGACGCAAATCATGAAAGCGAAAATTAGTAATGCCTGTTGCCTTAAGGGCTACTTCCCAAGGAAACCGCAAATCGATGGGTTTAGGCTTTTGAGACTTTTGATCTTTTTGAGAGGGGAATAAAAATCCAAAATCTCTACCTTGCGTTTTAGTTAATTCTTGAAGCAGTTTCAGAGCCAAACCTTTTAAAGGAACAACACGCCGCTCTCCATTCTTTGTTTCATGAAGGATGATTCTCCCTCTAAAAAGATCAATATCTTCCCATCGAAGCTTCATGATTTCGCCTTGACGCATTCCTGTAGAAAGCGCTAGGACGACTACTATATAGAGAAAAGGATTAGTGTTTTCCTTGCAGGCAGACAGCAACGCCGAACGTTCTTCGTCACTTAGAAATCGAACTCTACCTCTAGGCAACTTTGGTTTTGTGACTTTACGCATGGGAGAATCGTCTATCCAGCCATATTCTGTGACAGCAATGGTCAAACAATGAGAAAGAGCGGCTAAATATCGAACAACAGTTGCAGGTGCTCGCTTAGATCCTGTTGGTGTTAATCCTTGCGCGAGCTTGTCTCTATACTGTCCAATAAGAGCGGGAGTAATCTCAGAAAGGGCATAGCTTCCAAGTTGTTCTTTCCACCAAAGAAGCTGGCCTTCTTGCTTACTTTTTGTTTTCAAAGGTAAATGATCTTGCATGTAGCGGTTGATTAATTTGGCAAGCGTATGCTTTTTTGATTCCGATGTCTTAAAATGACGACCTTCGCGGATAGCAGACTCTGTTTGTTGCGCCCAATTTCTTGCATCTGTCAGTCTTTCAAAAGTCGCTGTTTGTGTAGGGTGTCCTTTCAACCTCACAAGTACCCGATATTTGATATCCCCATCTTGCGTTTTGCGTTTTTCAATATATGCCATCTGCTGTCCTAAATTAATGACGACAACATACAATAATCTCCAAAAATTAGCAACATCGGATTGACAATGCTGCGATGTTTTAATGAAAATTCAACCTGATATTATATTTAAGATAGTGGATAGCTTTGTCTAAAAATATAAATGGTGCACTGGTGGTGCAATGAACTCTAAAAATGCATGTTTTTTATCCAGGAAATGAAGGTTGAAAAGAGTGGTGCTTTATTGCCAGTCAATGCACCACCAGTGCACCATTTTAGATTTTTCAACGACTAGTTAAAAAAGAAAAACCATCAAAAGATTGCTCTAATGATGGTTTAGATTGGTTGCCTAAAGCCAGAATCGAACTGACGACCTTCGCATTACGAATGCGCTGCTCTACCAACTGAGCTATTTAGGCAGAAAAAGTGTTATAATAAAGGTTTCAAGCCATTTTTCACAACTTTTACAGAAATGGATTATCCTTTTAACTCTTGACATTAACTTAGATTTATTGAAATTTAGTTTCTTTCAATCCAGGCAATTTTCATATGAATGAAGAAGTCTGCTTCCTCTCTGCATGTCGCTTAATCGAGGCAATGAAAAATAAAAAACTTTCCGCTCTAGAAGTCATGACCGCGCATCTGAATCGAATTGAAAAATTGAATCCTATTTTGAATGGCTTAATCCAACAATTTCCTAGAGATGATTGTCTAAAACTGGCCTCCTTCGCAGATAAAGAATTAGCTTCTGGTCGTCCTTTGGGTAAACTTCATGGTTTGCCTGTCACAATAAAAGACATGCATCTTGTTAAGGGGTTAGTATCCTGCGTGGGATGCACAGGATTAATGAATAAGGTAGCTGTCGAAGATTCTACTGTCGTTTCGCGTTTAAAAAATGAGGGAGCCATCATCTTGGGAATTACCAATGTTCCTGAGCTGCTCTCATCTTATGAAACCGATAATGATGTATACGGTCGTACCAATAATCCCTACGATTTAAAAAGGTCTCCGGGAGGAAGTAGTGGTGGCTGTGCATCATTGATTGCCTCTGGCTGCATACCACTAAGCATTGGCTCTGATGCGGGTGGAAGCATTCGTTGGCCTGCTCACTGTACTGGAATCGCTGCTCACAAACCTACCATTGGTCTAATTCCTCGTACTGGATCTGTTCTAGGTAATGCGCGTGGTCTAATAGGACAGTTTGGCACTTCGGGTCCAATGGCAAGATATGTTGAGGATGTAATCTTAGCTCTTTCGGTTATATGTGGACCGGATGGCATGGATCCTCATATTTCTCCTGTCTCTTTACATTTCTTTCAAACACTTGATTTGAGAAATTTACGAATTGCCTATTGTTTAGAAGATGGGGTTTCTCAAATGTCCAACGAAATCATTGATAGTCTAGAAAGGGTTGCTAAGGAATTACAAAATCACACTGCAAAAATCGACTTTATTGAACTCAAATGTTTGAAAGACTCTTATCGATTATTATGGGAATGCTTTTATTTAGGCGGAGATAGGGGTGAAGGGGTCAAGAATATGTTAAACATGTTCGGGGTGAAAAATCCTTCTCCTTTAATGCAAAAATTTCTTCTAGAAGCGGAGAAAAGTAATCTACCTACTACGCAATTTCGAAATCTTTTTAGAGAAATAGATCAATATAGAATTACCATGCTTGAGGCCTTAAGGGATTATGATATTCTCTTGTCTCCTGTAGCAGCTACCGTTGCAAAAATGCATGGAAAATCGGTTGAGGAGTGTAAAGATATAACTCCTTGCATGGTTCATTCCTTAACTGGCTGGCCTGTCTCTGTTGTTCGTTGTGGTTCAGACAAGAATGGGTTGCCAATCGCTATTCAAATTGCTGCAAAATCCTGGAATGATCCTATCTCTTTAGCCGTCGCTAAAAAAATTGAATCGATTTTCGGTGGCTGGCAACCTCCTAATCTGAGGCTATAGATTTTCTAAAATGATTTTTTTTAGGGCTTCAATCCAAATAGGTTCATCATTTAGGCCTTGAACTAAGTCCAACCTTTCTCCGCCCCATTTTCTGAACTCCGTTGCATATTCTACACCAATTTCATAAATCGTTTCTAAGCAATCGCAAACAAATGAGGGGCAAAAAACAAGAACTTTCTTTTTATTTTCTTTAATGATTTTCTCAAGAACAACAGGAGTAAAGGGTTCAATCCATGGGTCTTTACCAAGGCGTGATTGAAAAGAGATACTCGATTTTTCTTTGGGAAGATTGAGTTTTTGAATAATCGTCTCATATGTTAGATGACATTGGGCTGCGTAACAATGAACGTTTTCTAAGCAGGGCTTTTGGCAACAATCGGTCTTTTTTAAACAATGATTATATACATCGGCTTTTATTATTTGTCGTTGCGGTAGGCCGTGAAAACTAAAAAGAAAGTGATCATAGCTTTCTAAGGTTTTTTTGTGAGCAACATGACAAAAGGCATCAATGACTGTAGGATGGTTTGCAAAGGAATTAATAAAGGTAATTTTAGGAAAAGTTGTTACCGTACGCAATGTTTCCATGACTTTCTGATAAACTGATCCTGTCGAAGCGGAAGCATACTGAGGAAACATGGGGAGTACAATCAAATGGGAAATTCCTTTCCTTAGAATGTTTTTTAAACCTTCTGCAAGAGAGGGATTTTGATAGCGCATGGCAAGTTCCACATGAAACTTATTTCCCAAACTGTCTTGAAGTGCATGCCGCACTCTTTTTCCATAAACCATCAGTGGGGAACCCTCTGCAGTCCAAATTTGTTGATAGGCATATGCTGATTGTTTATATCTTTTGGGAATGATCAATCCTCTAACTAGAAGTTGACGCTGTAACCAGGGAAGATCGATAACGCGTGCATCTGTAAGAAATTCAACTAGATAACGATATACATCTTTAGGTTTTGGGGAGTTCGGTGTGCCTAGATTAACTAGTAAAATACCCATTTTAGAATTTGTCATACAATCTATCCCTGAAGACTTTCGCCTGGTTTAAGAATTTGAAAGGTCTCTTCTGAAATTTGATTCTTTTTAAGCCCTTCTTTAAGTAACCGAACGGGTGCTTCAAAATCTTCATCTGCTAAATGAAATGTTCCAAAATGAATCCCAATACTTTTCAACGAACCTAAATCTTGATGAGCTTGAATGGCTTCTTCTGGCGACATATGCACAATTTGCATGAACCAGCGGGGTTCAAATGCCCCTATGGGTAAGAAAGATATTTTGGGAGGACCAAAACAATCTTTTAACTTTTTAAAAACAGATGTATAGGCGGTATCACCAGCAAAATAAAGGACCTCTGATTCTTTTCTTAAAATGAAACCTCCCCAAAGTGTTTTATTTTTATTAAATATATTTCGCGAGCTGAAATGTTGTGCAGGTACAAAAATGACTTCTAAGTTTTTGATAGGGGTTATTGCTTGCCACCAGTCTAATTCAATAACCTTCTCAAAATGTTTTCTTTCGAGATAATCCCTATTGCCGAGACCTGTGATAAATATCGGCTGAAACTTGGCTTGAAGTTGTTTAAGGGTCGCAAGATCCATATGATCATAGTGATTATGGCTAATGAGTACCAAATCAATTGAGGGAAGGTCTTCAAAATTAATCCCAGGTTCACAGATCCTTTTGGGTCCAAGCCATTGCACTGGACTCGCTCGTTTTGACCAAATCGGATCTGTTAAAATATGGATATCTCCCCACTGCACAAGCAGAGTAGAATGATTGACAAATGTAATTAAAAGTTCATCTTCATCTATGTTGTGCTTAGGTTTAGCTTCGGGATATTTGAATATTTTTTTTGGCCATCGTGCAGGCCTACGGGTAACAATCCATTTTAAAACATCTTTAAAACTATGATCAATAGGTGGATTGTTATGAAAATGAATGCCATCGTAATGGTCTGAAAGGGTCATATGCTTAAAACCCAACTTGTGCCCTATGCAAGCGCCAGATGAATTTCTGATTTTTTTCTGGGTTTTGAAGGTCAATTTTTGACATACTTGATTAAAGTAGGTAAAAATTGGGCTTCGAAAGTTAGGAAATAAGCACATTTCAGGTGGCAGCTTGATAGGACGCGAGGTGGGTTTAAAATAAGCTTCAAAAATAACTTTCCATCGTAGTGTTTGTGTTTTTTCTGTGTCTGCATAATGCTGGATTTCTTCTGTGGTCATTTGGGCAAAAGAAGCAATTTCTTTGTCCGTTAGGCGATAAATGACGGCATCGGCTTTTTCAACATTAAAAAAAATCTTTCTGAGATTATTCAGGCACGCCTTGTAACGCATCTGTCTACACCATAGGCGTATTAATCCATAACCGATCATTCCCAATATAATGAGACGGCCAATAAGGGATAAATAAGCGAGATTTTCATATCCATGATTAAGCGTAAAAAAATCCAAAAAAAGGACAAGCAATAAAAAAAGTAGAAAAATCGTACTTTCATAAGATGACTGTATGATTGGTCCAAAGAATCGTCGAAAGCTAGATTTTGAAGATCGATAAGCTAAAATTTCTTCATATTTCGGCTCTTCATATTTCATACGCCCTACGTGAGACAATTCATGAGAAATGAGTTCAGCGCGATCGTAAAGGCCTAAATATTTTTTTGAATTTCGAAATCTTTGCCTTATTTGAAAAAAAGCCGATGTGGGTGAATCTTCCTTTTGCTGAAAAATCCATGCGCAACCGCCCTGCCAAAAGGGTAATCTATAGTTACTAAAAAACAGAGGAACCCATGTAGGATAAATATCATAAAAGTGACGCGCTCTTTCACATCCTTCTTCTAAAATTTCATCAAGATGGCTTTGTTCGGAGGAAAAAAGAAGTTTTTGAGGGAGTATTTCAGTAATTTGACTTTTCAGATGATAGCAATAGTCAGCTCTTTCAAAAAAGGCCTGTTCTGTTTCACTAGGACCAGGAATCAGTCCTGCAATGTTGTATTCTAGAAGTTCTTTTTCGGAGAGGTTCATGGCGTTAACCGTCTGTAAAATGAATAATCCGCTATTTCAAGAAGTTCTCGATCTCCTTCACTATCTCCATAAGCATACAGAATATAGTTGTCTTTGGGGCCTACAAGCTCTGTTAGCCGATGGACTTTTTCCGCACCGCGACAATTAAGGCCCACTAAGCGTCCTGTCATCAATCCATCGCGAGAAAATTCTACACAGGAAGCAATAACATCATTAAATCCATTTTTTATTCCCCAGGGTTTTAAATAAACATCCAGATTGGCACTTACTAAAATACAGCGATGTCCTTGGTTTTGATGCCACATAATACGTTTAGATCCTTGTGTGAGAACCATTTTTGGAAGAATCTGTGTAGCAAATTGTTCCGCGAGTGTTTCAACTTCATATTGGGTTCTATTTTTTAAAAAACGGGTTAAGAAAGCTTCTTTTAAACCTTGACGATCTAAAGAGCCCAATAAATACCGGGCTACATGTGGGATTTCTAAAAAAAGTTTTTTTAAAGTAGTTGAGGTTCCATTGGTAAAGCGCAGAAAAGGAAGTAGTGAATCGCGATCGGTTAATGTTCCATCAAAGTCAAAAGCGGCTATGACAGGTTTAGAAAGATTTGCCATACATTATGTTCTCGTGTAAAATTTTTAGATTATTATCCATTGAGAGTTTTTGATGAAACATGTTTTAGTTACAGGAGCTGCTGGCTTTATAGGTTTTCACCTGTCAAAGTATTTGAGAGATCAAGGAAACAGAGTGACCGGATTGGACAATTTTAATGATTACTATAACCCTAAACTTAAACGAGATCGAGCCAAAGAATTATCTAACAGGGAAGTGTCGGTAATTGAAGGGGATATTTGCAATGTCAACCTTTTGAAACAAATTGTTGATGAATATCAAATAACCCATTTTGTTCATTTGGCCGCTCAGGCAGGCGTACGTTATTCGCTAGTTAATCCTCAAGCCTACATTAAAGCAAACATTGAGGGCTTCACGAATGTTTTAGAAACCTGTCGTCAATATAATGGTTTAAAACTCATCTATGCCTCTTCTTCTTCGGTTTATGGATTAAATCAGAAGATCCCCTTTTCAATCGAAGATAGGACAGATTACCAAGCGAGTCTTTATGGGGCTACAAAGAAAGCTAATGAACTGTTTGCTACAACATATCATCACTTATATCAAATACCGGCGGTAGGATTGCGGTTCTTTACGGTTTATGGTCCGTGGGGAAGACCTGATATGGCCTATTTTCAATTTACTAAAGCCATACTAGAAGACAAACCCATTCAAATTTTTAATCATGGAAAAATGAAACGTGATTTTACCTATATCGATGATATCGTACAGGGTATTGTAGCTGCAATGGAATTAAAAGCAGAAAATGAAATCTTTAATTTAGGCAATAATCATCCATCAGATCTTCTATATATGATTGAATTGATTGAAAAAATCTTAGGCAAAAAGGCTCATAAGATATTTGTCCCTATGCAGGCAGGCGATGTTATAGAAACCTTTGCGGATATAGAATATAGTCAGCAAAAGCTTGCATTTGTACCCAAAACTCAATTGGATGAAGGTATTGCACACTTTATAGATTGGTATTTAAATTATTTCAATAAATGATTTTTTTTGTTTTCAAATATCTCATAAATAAATAACATACATTCTTTCGAGATCATTTGGTATCCTATGAGATGTTTTTTGTCGGCATGTTTTTTGTTAATTATTTTAACAGCTTGTCATGGCCCACTGCTGTGGCGGCCCGCACCCCCTATTGTGCGCGATTATGATTCTTCTGCTTTTACTAGTGTTACCCTTCACCAAGCAGCGCGTTGGGGGCATAAATATCGATGGTATTTAGAAGATGGCTGGATGGCTTATGATCGATTTGGTGTAGTAAATGGGATCCGTTTGCAATATCGCACTCAAAACATCCTTGAGCTTCAAGAAGCCCGTGCAAGGCTGGTTGATTTTGTTGAGGAATTTATGGAGAATTTGCTTGCTAATCCTGATACAGCATCAACTTTAGCCGAAGGATTTTCAACGGATAATCTACTCATTTATGTCGATTTTCAAACCTATTGGGGTATATATGGCGACCCGATGTATATCGGATGGATGGTTCTGGAAGATGGAATGGTCTACTATTATAACTTTGATGTAAAACTGAATTACGAAGTGGATTATTGGTATAGTCGTTGCGAGAGCTTTTATAAGAGTCAAGAAATCGTTCATTTAGAAAGAATATCGGAAGAGGACTATCAGGACACGTTGCCGCCTGCTAAAACCCCTAGCTTAGGAGAGATTCTTAAATAAACGTGTTTTCAATGGTTGATAGGATTCCGACAAGGGCATTTTGTGTCTACTCCTAAATTATCCAGAGATCAGCTTAGTTTAGTTTCAAACAATCTTCAAAATATTTTTGTTGCTGCTCATGATTCTAAGCCGTCCATCGAATTGGTGCCGGCTCTTTTTGGAAAGCGTTTATACTATCCACGAGTAGGATGGCGCGGCCGGGTTTTATGTGTTCTACATGCCTGTATTGCCCTTATTTTGGGTGATGGATTTATAAAAAAAAAGCTTAAGGATGCCATAGTTGCCACACAGGAATGTTTTGAGAAGCTCGAGGGTTTCCGTCACAATTATCATGACAGTGTTTTTCAAGACTATCTGACAAATCGTTTTAAAGACCTGCCTAGCAAATTCTCAAAAAAAGAAATTCAAAATGCTCGAAAAGAAATCCTGGTTTTCTACAATGCAACCTATCCTTTGACTCAACTGGTTAAAAGGGAAACAAATGCCAAAATTAATGATTTTTTGAAGGTTCATTTTAATAACCTCTTAGATATAGGTGAGAGCCCTTTTTATCACGAACCCACTTTTAAAACAGTTAAAGATTTTGTTAGAATTATGGCAATCGAAGGATATGCCAAGGATGAACTTCCTTTAAGCTTATTTAGAAAAATAAGTGAAAATGAAAATGGGCCTAAAAAAAATTTGGATAAAGCAGAAGAGAAAATTTTACAGTCTTTTGTAGGAAAAATGCTTAAAGCAAAAAAACAGGGAATGTTTCAAATCGAGCTGTTTCACAAAGCTATGAAAAGTATCATTAATTTTTTAAAAAACGATCAAAAGGAAAATGGTTTTGATTTAAAACAACTCGAATTAACTTTGATAAAAAATAACTGTAACCTATTGCAGGAATTCGCCAAAAAACAGATAGATTGGCGTCAAAAATTAAAAAAAGGAGATCAATTTCTTGCAGACAATGAACCTTTTTATTTTTTAAATAATGAAAACGAAAAGCATCACTTTGAGTTAGGAGATCTTTTAAAGAGTTCAAAAAAGAAAGAGGACTTTTATCAGGTCTATGAAATTTACGAACCTTATACATTAAAAAAGTATGAGGATTTTCTTATGATTATAGGCCCCAATAATATTTGCTTAGAATATCGGGACTTAATGAGATTTGAATCATTTTGGGGTTTAGAGACTCCTAAAATGCAATATATTCATCCTAAAGGACAGTATGCAATTGTAGAAAAACTTTATTCGATTGAAAGTATCAACTGGAAATCAATTGGGGAACTCGATCAAGAAGATCAAAAACAGGCAAATTCCTTACAAGCTTTAATTCGGTTTTTTATTAGAGAAAAAAATTCACCAAAAGATCTGAAGGCTGAATATTTAAAACTCGATGTGAATGGAAATTTGAAGTCCATAAAGGACTTCATTCCCTGTGGTAGCGTTGATTACATCGCTTTAGAAGAAGTATCCTTCAAGATAGCTCAGGAGAAAAATCTTGCTATATACCATCATCTTATAAAGCCCTTAAAAGAAGCTGCCCAGGGCAAAAAATTGTTAAAATTTTTTCGAAAAGCTGTTTCTAGTGCTGTCGAAAATCGTTTTATTTCAATTGAATTCCTAGCTAAGAGATATCGAATAATGGATCAAAAAGTCATTGCGAGAGCTAGGGAACTTCAAATCATTGCCAGCCAAATAAAAAAAGAATGCGAGGAAGTGATGTTCAGTCGTTACCATTCTTTTGATAAAGATAAACTTCGCACTCAGATCTCAAAATCGATGCTTTCTTTTTATGAAAAAGATAAAACTTTTGGCAGATTTTGGAATGGTATGCAATCCGAAAAACTGATTGAAGAAATTGAAAAAGATCTTGTGAAATTAGGCTATTTCATCGCGATGAAGGTTCCATGACGCCCAGAAATTTTTTCACGACGATAGGAAAAATAGTCTTGTTCCTGAGACAAGGTGCTTATTCCTGCTATTTGAATGTGATGTTCCAAGACCCCCGCTTTCATAAGTTGAGTTTTGCTAATACTCCACAAGTCAAAGTAAAGCGGCTTTACTTCAAATGCCAAAAAATCTTGTGGTAATTCTGTACGATAGTTGATGAATTCTGAATCATGAGGTCCCAAGCTTGGTGAAATACATACGTGTAGATTAGTGGGTAAGCATCCATATCGTTGTTTCATGAATTGTACTGTTTTACCATAAATATCTTTTACGTTCCCTCTCCAGCCTGAATGAACATTGGCTATAGCATTTTGAATAGGATCATAAAAAAGAGCAGCTTGACAATCTGCATGGGTAACAAGTAGGGGCATATCAGGCAGCTGCGTTGATATTGCATCACAAGTTGGCTTGAATGTGTGGTTTTTATCAGTAATTTCAACAATCTGATCTTCATGAGTAAGATTGCTTTCATATAAATTTTTGAACCCAAAAATTTTTTTAATTTTTTCTCGATTGCTTTTAACATTTTGATTTTCAATAGGATTGTTTAAAGAAAAAGCCATATTTAGACTATCGAATGCTCCGGAACTATGTCCTCCATGTCTTAACAGAACAGCATGGGTTAAGTTGCTGAAATCAGAAAGTAGCTCAAATTCAAGCCAGATGATATTTTCAAATTCTTTACGTATCATGGGATTTTTTTTATGCAAATGAGAATTTCAAAAGAGAGCATGTTAAAGTGATGCTCTATATCTTGTATACTCAAAACATTCATTAACTTTCCTGAGAAATTGATGAAAAAATTTGGCCAAGGCCTTCACATGAGCTAAAGATTGATTGTTTATTAAAAATGTTATAATATTTTTTGCTACAAGTAATTCTAGTTATCAATTTAAATTTACACTTTTTTTTTGTTGAGGATATGGATTTATTAGGGCAATTAAATGAGGAGCAGCGCGCAGCGGTTAATGCGATTGAAGGGCCTATTCTTGTATTAGCCGGTGCCGGGTCAGGTAAGACGCGTATCGTTACTTTTAGAATCGCCCTATTAATTGAAATGGGTGTATCTCCTTCGCAAATTTTAGGTTTAACTTTTACAAATAAAGCTGCAGATGAGATGCGAGACCGCATCTCTATGTTAGTAGGAAAAGGCGCTCCACTCCTTTGTACATTTCATAGTTTAGGCGCTAGAATTTTACGCGAATCTATTCATGCGCTTGGCTACAGCCATGACTTTACAATTTATGATGAGGATGATGCCGAAAAGGTCATACAAGCCTGTCTACATGAGTTGGAAATTAAAGATAAAAAAGGAGATGTTAGGACATTTCGAAATTTAATTTCACATGCTAAGAATGCTTTGCAAAAACCTGAAGAAATTCGAGTAAATTTCGTCTCTTCGCCTGCAGAAGAGTACTTTGCAAAAGTATATAAGTTATATCAATCTAAGTTGAAATATTATAATGCCGTAGATTTTGATGATTTGCTCTTTCTGGTGGTGCAATTATTTCGAGAACATCCCTACATCCTAAATATTTATCAAAATCGCTGGAATTTTCTCTCTATTGATGAGTATCAAGATACTAACCAGCACAATATACGATATTGAAATATTTAGTAGAGAAGCATCATAACTTATTTGTTGTGGGCGATCCTGATCAATCCATTTATTCTTGGCGTGGTGCCAATATTTACAATATTTTAGATTTCGAAAAAGATTACCCTGGGGCCAAAATATTTCGTCTTCAGCAAAACTACCGCAGCCGAACAACTATTTTGGAAGCTGCCAACGCAGTCATCAATCATAATGAAAAACGTTATGAAAAGCAACTTTGGAGTAATCTCGGTAAAGGCGAAAAGATCAAATTTTATTCCAGCGAGGATGAACGCGATGAGGCAGAATTTGTAGCTGGCAGGATTCGCAAGCACCATGAAAATGGAATCTCCTATAGCCAGATAGCTGTATTTTATCGTACCAACAATCAGTCTCGTATTTTTGAAGATTATTTTTTACACTGCAAAATCCCTTACGTTATTGTTGGAGGCTTATCATTCTATCAAAGGCGTGAAATCAAAGATATTTTGTCTTTTTTGCGGATGGTCTATTCCGGAACGGATTACATCTCATTTGCAAGAAGTGTTAACTTGCCCCGAAGAGGAATTGGAGATGCGACCCTCGAAAAAATTAGAAATGCAGCCACAACTGAGTCCTTATCTATATTAGCCTATTGTGAGGCAATATCACAGAGAAAATTTCTACAAAATTTCATTAAGCTTTCAACAAAACAGGAAGAAGGACTTAAAAATTATTTAGGAATTATCCATAGCCTGCGAGAAATCGCCAAGGAAGCTTCATTACCGGAGCTTGTGCGTAAAGTCATTGAACAGACCAATTATCTTCAAGTTTTAAAAGAAGATCCAGAAACCTATGAAGACCGTAAAGGCAATTTGGATGCATTGATTACCAAAGCGGTCGAATGGGAACAGACATCGGCGGATAAATCTCTAAGATCATTTTTGGAAGAGCTTTCTTTAAAATCCAGTTTAGATGAGGCGGATATAAAAAAAGAAAGAGTCAATCTTATGACCATCCATAATGGAAAAGGGCTTGAGTTTGATATCGTGTTTTTGGTTGGTTTGGAGGAGGATTTATTTCCTCATGTTAACTCTAAGGATAAAATAGATTCTTTAGAAGAAGAACGTCGCCTGTTCTATGTTGGCATGACCCGTACTAAGGAGCAGCTCTATTTAACTTTTGCTCAATATCGTTATATGTGGGGTATGCCAAGGTATCAAATACCTAGCCGTTTTATTCGAGAGATTCCCTCTGAAAATGTGGAACCTATTCGTCGATCTTTAATGTCGCAGGAAACCATTAAAGAAGAAGAAATTCATGATGAACCCATCTATATCTATGATATAGGTTCGACGATTTTTCATAAGGATTTTGGTATTGGTGTCATTCGGGATGCTCAACAAGGGTCTTTAGGGTTGACTTACAAAATTCTTTTCTCAAAGGATAATCGAGAGAGAAGTATTGTGGCTAAATATGCAAAGCTTAAAAAGCTATAGATAAAAGCTTTATTTCGAAAATGTTATCTTTCTATTAATTCCATATTTTTTTGAATTTCTTTGATAATGACTAATTCGCACGCTAATGCAAAAAAGTCATGACTTTTTTGCATTAGCGTGCGAATTAGTCAAAAAAAATTCTTGATAAATTGGCGGAAATTACATAAGAGTAGAGTATATATTAAAAATTTTATTTGATATTCAATGGTCAAATTTTTGGTTCAAAAACACTTTCTCCTGTTAATGGTCGTGCTATTCAGTAATTTTTGTTTGCTTAATGCAGGAGATAAAAAGGGGAAATATAAATATCAAATAGCAGTCTATGCCATGTTTCAAAATGAAGCTGAATGGCTAATAGAGTGGATTGAATATCATAAACTCATTGGAGTTAGCCATTTTTACTTATTTGACAATGGGAGTACTGACAATTACAAAGACGTTTTGAAACCGTACATCAGAAAAGGAATAGTTGAATTATACTATTACCCTTATGTGGGCGAAACACAGCAAGAATTTTTAGCGATTCAATTTTACTTAACTAGGAAAGCAATAGAATTAGCCAAATATGAGGCTAAATGGCTAGCCATTATTGATGTGGATGAATTTATTGTACCATTACAAACCAATTCTTTACCTGGTCTGCTAAAGAATTACGAAAATTATGGTGGGCTTTATATTAATTGGCTTATGTTTGGAACATCCCATATTCAAAAAATTCCTAATCAATGCTTAATGATTGAAGCGTTAAACCATTGTACGATAGCCCCGGTTCAGGTAGGAAAGAGCATTATAAGACCTGAAAGAGTGAGCGATTGCACAAATCCCCATTTTATGAAATATAAAGCACCCTACTTTCATGTAAATACAAACCATCAAACATTTGAGAAAACGAATTGTCCCATCGCATCTGATCAAATGCTGATTCATCATTATTATACAAGGGATATAGATCATTTAATCAACGTTAAATTACCGCGTAGAAAAAAGTGGATGAGTATCGATAGTGAGACCTACATTCAGGAGATGGATCATTATAATGCCCATCTAAATCTCACAATGTTTCGTTTTATCCCCGCTTTAAAAGGGAAAATGTTTGCAGAAAAACAAAGATGATATACTACTCTCTTTAGCCGGTTAAATCGATAATTTGTCTATAAGGGTTTAAGCATTTGGATACAAAACTAAGACATGAACAGGCAGGTCTGATCAAAATATGGCATTTTGATAATGAGAAACAATCTATGACTGCTTCTTTACCTTTTTGATAATTGTTGGAGTAAAAATTTGTATCACTTGCATGCAAGGGAGTCGAATCTTTTGAACGTGCAAAGTTGTGGCAAAAAACTATAGCAGGGAAACGCTGAGAAATAAAAGTTAAAAAATGTTGATCATCTGTTGCGACAAAAATTCTAAGTTTTTCTTTTTGTTCAGGGGTTAGTTGATTGATAACCTCACATAAGGCTTGGTAGGTCTTTTCATAGGGAACAATAGGATTTTCTATTAATTTATCGGTACCACGATGATGAACTCCAATTACAAAATGATTACTAAAATTTTCTGTAACGAATAGATCCAGTTCTTTTTCAATGTCGGGCTTTAAACGAATGTACTTTTGACATAATGCGAAAGACCTATAGATATTAACTTGAAAGAAATACATGGCTAAATAACTTATGTCAGTTTGAGTAAAATAATGTTTAGATTCTTTTTCAACTCCTATGTTAATAGGCTCAAAAAAATATTCCCACCAATTAGGTCCCTTGGATGGATCAAAGTACAGACCCTCGTTAAAATCTATTTTCAAGCTTTTGAAATGTCCATTTTCATAGTGATCTATAGCTCCTAAAACCGCGTTAAATGTGGCAAACAAACCTGCATGAACTAAATCATTCATTATAAGATAAGGTTGCTCTGTTGTTTCAGCATTTATTTTCACTGGCATAATGGAAGTGAATAAATGAATCAAGGGCAGTATCAAAAATTTGGTGTAAAAATTCATAATTTTCCGATAGCCTGACAATATTGAATAAATCTATTTATATCTTCTGATAGTAAATAGGGAAAAGCATTAATAATCTCGGCATCTTGCCAATCCCACCAGGCAATGGCTAACAATTTTTGAATAGTTTCTAAATCAAAACGATAGCGAATAAATTTAGCAGGATTTCCAGCTACAATAGCATATGGGGGGACATTTTTTGTAACTACAGAGTGTGCACCAATTACAGCTCCGTCCCCTACGGTAACACCCGATAGAATATGGCAATCATATCCTAACCAGACATCATTACCAATATAGATATTCCCTTTGCTTTTTGGATGGCCATGAATATGGGTTGCTGCGGGATGCAAAACCGAAAAAGGATAAGTAGTCACCCAATCGGTTCTATGTTCGCCGCCTAACATGATTGTCCCGCCCGCTAAAGAACAGAATTTTCCAATTTTAACTTTAGTTTTATTATCCCATGAGATGATATGGGGATTACCATAGGTTCCTCTGCCAACCTCGACTAACTCAGAATTTTCTAAGCAATGAGCTTTCATAAAAAATATCGAAGTTAATAAAGTAAAAATAAACATGATATGAATAATCACAAAATACCTCTCTTTAAATCATTATTGTCAAAAAATGTGCCAAAATGTCATGAATAGTTCATCATTCAAATTTATGGATTTCATATGTATGCTTATCTTTTTTTGCAACTACTAATGTTATTAGCAACAGCATCACTTTATGGCAACGAACAAAAAGAACTTTCAGATCAAAAAAATGTTCTTTTTTATCCATCAGAGGAATTTAAAAAAAATGCAACTTATCAGTCTTTAGATATTTATGAACAAGCAAAAAATAACCCTGAAGATTTTTGGGCGCATCAAGCAGAAGCCCTTGATTGGTTTCGGACTTGGAGTCAGGTATTGGACTGGACCCCACCCTACGCCAAATGGTTTGTAGGAGGAAAGCTAAATGCTTGTTATAATTGCCTGGATAGGCATATGCAAACCGATGTTAGACATAAAAAAGCCATTATTTGGGAAGGGGAAAAAGGCGAAAAAAGAATTTTAACCTATGAAGAGCTATTTGTCGAAGTTAATCAGTTCAGCAATGTTTTAAAATCTCTAGGAATAAAAAAGGGCGATCGAGTAGCCATTTACCTTCCCATGATTCCAGAAGCTGTTGTTGCTATGTTAAGCTGTGCACGCATTGGTGCCATTCACACCGTGGTATTTGGCGGATTTTCTGCTGAAGCCTTAAAAGATAGAATTTTAGATGCCGAGGCTAAGCTAGTCATTACAGCAGATGGAGGATTTCGCCGAGGTAAATTAATTCCCTTAAAATCCGCAGTCGATCAAACTGTTAAGGAATGCAAGTGTGTTGAGAATGTGGTTGTGGTTAAACACGCAAAGCAATCTATTGATATGCAGCCTGGAAAAGACAATTGGTACCACAACTTGATGAAAATAGCATCCAAAGAATGTCCGGCTGAAGAAATGGATTCTGAAGATATTTTGTACATTCTTTACACCTCTGGAACAACAGGAAAACCAAAAGGAATCATTCATACCACTGCAGGCTACCTTTTAGGAGCAACAATGACGATGCGATGGGTGTTTGATATCAAGCCGACAGATATCTATTGGTGTACAGCTGATATAGGTTGGGTAACAGGGCATAGCTATGTTGTTTACGGCCCCCTAATCAATGGCTTGACACAATTAATTTATGAAGGTGCTCCGGAATGGCCCGAGAGAAATCGCTTTTGGAAACTTATTGAAAAGTATAAGGTCACCATCTTGTATACAGCTCCCACAGCGATTAGGACGTTTATGAAATGGGGTGAAGACTGGTTGAAAGGATGCGATCTATCCTCTTTACGCCTTTTAGGATCAGTCGGAGAACCTATTAATCCTGAAGCATGGCTATGGTATTATAAACATATAGGTCAGGAAAAATGCCCTATTGTTGACACTTGGTGGCAAACCGAAACGGGCAGTATCATGATTTCATCTATTCCTGGAATAGTGCCCTCGAAGCCTGGGAGTGCAAGTTATCCTTTGCCTGGTATTGGTATAGCTATTTTAAATGAGCAAGGGGAGAAAACGGATAACGGCTATCTTACAATAGCTTCTCCATGGCCATCTATGTTGCGCGGTATCTATAAAGATCCAGTTCGTTATGAAGAAACCTATTGGAAAAAATTCAAGGGGCAATACTATTTCACGGGTGATGGTGCACGACAAGATGAGGATGGCTATATTTGGCTCATGGGACGTATCGATGATGTGATTAATGTCTCAGGGCATCGTTTGGGGACAATCGAAATAGAAAATGCACTTATTGATCACAGCAGTGTGGCAGAGGCAGCCTCGATTGGAGTTTATCATCCGATTAAAGGACAAGCAGTGGTCTGTTTTGTTACCTTAAAAGAAGGTATTTTAGGAGATGAAAAACTAGAAGAACAATTAAAACAACATGTCGTAATTAAAATAGGAGCTCTTGCTAGACCGGAAAAGATTATTTTTACGCATGAATTACCTAAAACACGCAGTGGAAAAATTATGCGCCGATTACTGCGAGATATAGCTGAGGGGCGAGTTTTAGGAGATGTAACAACTCTAGCCGATCCCAATGTCATTAATGAAATAAAATTGAAATATCAAGAGGATTAATTCAGCATTAAGAACCTGGAATAACTTGCGATGAATATGAAAAATTCAAATTTTAAGGAGAGAGTCATGTTGGTTTTACACAATGCATATAGAAATGTTTTTTTTCTGTTTTTACTCATATGTGTACCGACCTGTATATATAGCGATAATTGTTTAGTTGATGCATCGAGAGTGAAAATAGGCAAAAAACATAAAAAATTGTCGTATTATTTATATATAGAAGATTTTATAAATAGTTTTATTGAAATACCAACATCTAATGTTTCAGTTGACAGTTCAACAATATCTTCTAAATATTTAGCAGGAAGAGCACCGATTTACAACGAACAAAATGAAAAAGTGGGAACATGCTCTGCTTCGTTTTTATGCATGCAAAATGCAGATGGCATATATACAGATATCTCAAATTATTTATCGGTTGACAATGGGCTTATCATATCATGGTTCACTCCTACCACACTAATCAATTTAGAATTAGACAGCATCATCCATTCGATGGTTACCGAATGCATTGTTATGGCGTCCACTAAGATTGGCTTTAATCCTTTTTACGGAAAAACATTCAATATGATTGTTTCATCTGATGATACAAAAATATATTTTAAATTAACTAAAATATAAAAAAATTAGAGGGGGTACAACCCGTGATTGTGTCCTAATCTTATTCCTAAAAATAGCTTGAGGAATAAGATTAGGTCACAACCACAGGTATAAGAAGCGTTCAAAAGAAATGGGGCAAGTTAAGTTTGAAATAATCAATAATTGCGCTTTAGAATTGTAAACCCATTATTGTTGAAATAGCGAGCATGCAAACTCCATTCAGGATGATTTTTTAAAAAATCTTCCACGGCAGGCCATAAGCCCTTTTTATTTCTATCGATATGAGAAGGATATTCGGAATAGTTTCCATTGTAGGCATTATCGTCTATGTTCCCCCAAGGATAGCTGGTATCATGCATGGCAATGTACTTCATTGCATAAGGAGAAAATTTTTCCAACTCATAGGTAAGGTGACAATAGGTGTGCAAAGAATCTATAAATAACAAATGCGTATTTTCAATCTGAATTTCCATATCGTTAGCTTGCAAAAATTGAAAATTTATTCCATTTGCTTCGGCTAAATTTTTGGCGCATGTGAATTTATCTGAAGGAGGTATATTTAGATCAATCCCGAGATAGCTACGCTGAGTATTACTGTTTTCTGATAAACCATAAAGAATACCAAATGTTGAATACAGATGTCCTATTCCGATTTCGACAACGGAAGTACATTCTTGTGAAAGGATTTTAAGAGTGGGTATATGTTCATTAATCACCGAGGGGAGCTTGCAATGATAATCATACATTGCATAGAGAGCATTCTTTGAGTAGTCTTCTGAGGAAAAACAGGGCTCAGAATATAAACAGAAAATGACTAGAAAAATTTTAAAAAAAATAACCAAACTTTTTTTCATAACATACCTTTAGATAAAGAATGTAACTATAAATTTCATAAAGAAAAATGTCAAATTATAGATTAAAAGCCCTATCTTTTGGCTAGGGCTTTTGCTATGAGATATTGCCAAAATAACTCTTCTTATTTTGTAAGAAGAAGAAGATCTTGAAAAGATACACAGTCCATTTCTAATCCTAAATCGCACCAGAATCCAGGGTAAATATTATTGATTTTAAATCCTGTCGAATTTATCCATTTTAGAAAAAGACTTTGATCATAGGCTACAACACCCTCTATTACTGAAGGATCAAGAGTAACGCATTGTCCGTAAGGATGATTGAATATCATTTTGCCTCTTCCCTGATTCATTAAAGTGCGCGAATGGCCATTTAATAAAAATGCTGTCGTCATGCATTTGCCCCCGGGGCGTAAAACCCTTTTAATTTCTTTAAGGTATCGTTTTACATCATCGGGAAGCATATGTGTAAAGACAGATGTTAAATAAACATAATCAAAACTTTCGTCAGGATAAGGAAAAGTAAAGTGGCAAGAAAGGACAGAGCCGGTGGGATTATACATTCCATTATAAAGATCCACATGTTGGAAATTAAAGTTTGGAAAAGTTGATGTAATATTACTTTGTGCTCGCTCTACTAGAGAGGGGACAATATCGAAACCCTCATACTTTGTAGTCGGTTTTAAAAAATGTGCTAAGGAATAAGCAATTCTGCCTAAACCGCAACCTACTTCTAAAACATGATCTGAATTTTTTAAGTCACATCGTTTAAGAATACCAAGAATATGGGTAGAAATAGAAACTAGATCGCCGCCCCCAATTAAATCAATTTCATTTTGTTGTGGGATAGGTAGAGTTGATTCGTAGAGACAGTAAAAAGAATTACCCCGTCTGTTTTCAATGGTAGGTGTAACTGTGATGAGACTATTTTTTAAAGTTGAATGGTCCGATGGCGTTAAAGGGATAAGAAAACTAAATCGTGAATTATTAAGATGAGCTGGAGAATAAAATTCTTTGTCCTTTATTTGGACACAAAAGCTATTAATTTTACAATTTGCATCTTTACATGCTACCCATCCGGAAAGTCTAATGCCTTTTGGTTCTCCAATAGCTACGCAAGATCCATTTGTATCGACAACCGTATCTTCTGAACATAAAGTTTCCATTTTCAATCCCCCGATATTTTAAATTTCCCTTAATATATCTTCTTGATTTTTTTCTAAACAAAATATTTCATTAAATTTTTGTAAAGCATTTTTTCCAAACTGGTAGGACTGTTCTGGATTATCTATGGCTTCAACTATAGTATAAGCCAGTTCCTTACTATTTCGAGAAGCACATACATATCCAGTTTCTTGATGCTGAATAGCCTCTGTACAACCATTAACATCCGTAGTAATAATTGGTAAACCCATGGACATTGCTTGCAGCAATGAAAGAGGAAGGCATTCCACGACTGATGATTGAATATATAAATCAGCCTCTTCATAAAAGGTTTGCAATTCGAATGCTTCTAGATTTTTAACAAAAAAGATACGATTTTTTAGATGTGATCGATTTTTCTTTATAAGTAGCTCGTAAAGGTAGGTATCCTCTTTTGACTCAGTGAAACCAACGATAGTTAAAGTGACATCTTCGGGAATCCGATTTTCTTCGATGCATTCAATAAAGGCTTCTAAAAGATAATGATGAGCTTTGCGTGGTGTTACACTTCCAATTGATAGAAGTTTTTTTATCCTTTTTTTTGGGGAAGGACAAATAATTTGTTTGGGAAAGCCACTCCAATATTTAACAATTCCCTGAATGCCTTCTTCCCAAATTTTGCGTGTGCTATCAGATCCGAACCATGTTTTTAAGTTAGTTTTATTTTTTAAACGACGAAACATGCGCATTCCTAATCCCGGCTCGATCATGCAAGAAGGAGAAAAAGAATCATGGATAAACCAGAAGAATTTTTTAAATGGAGAACTTAAGACAAGCGGAAATAATATAGGCCAACTTACAGCACAATTGCAGATAACGGTATTTTTTGCTCTAAAATACAGAGATGGCATGAGTCTTAGCAATTTGATAACTTTTTGTCTTCTAGTAGGGACTAGCCAGTATTTATGATGATCAGGAATGACATATACATCAATACCTAATGTTGTAAATTCATTACGTAGTGGACCGTCGCAAAGACTAATCACATTAATAGTGTGACCGAGCTTTTTAAAAAGTATGGCGAAATCAAGAACAACCTTAGGAGCGCCTGAAAGGCAAAGAGAATGTGTGATTAGTGTAATTTTTTGACTTGAATTAGAATGACTTGAAAGTGGCTTTTCTGTGACTTGGGATTTTATATCAGGTTTTGAGGTTACTTTGGAGTCTATTAGCTCATCAAAAAATCCGCGATCCATAAAAAGATCATTTCTAGCTTTTGCAAAAGCCACAGGCCAATACCAATGGCAGGGTGCTGATTTATTTAACGGAGGTTTTTGAGAAATCTCAACTAAATAATTTTGATAGATCTGTTTTTTTTCTTTTTCCAAAAGATGATTTACCTGATGAAGGGTATTAGAATCATGCATGCGATAAAAATACAATTTATCTTGTATAAATAAAGGTTCAGAAACAAGTACGGCTCTTAATGCAAAATCTAAATCATGGGCTAACTTAAGATCTTTAAATTCTCCTACCTTTTCAAACAAAAAGCGAGAAAAAAATAGGTTTCCTGTCGATACTGCAATATTATCAATAAGAAGTTGAAAACCAATGGTGAGTTGAAGACATGAATTCCAAACATTGCGTTCATACCAGACTTTCCAATAGTGGTCTAAGGGAAGAAACTCGCCCCCCTGATCTATACCATGGACGCCTGTAAATGCCCACTCGGCTTTTTGCTGTTGTAATTGGTTAACTAAAACTTCCATGCGATTTAAAGCATAATAATCATCCGAGTTTAGGATAGTAAGAAAATCCCCTTGAGCAAGTGTTAGGCCCCTATTAATGGTGGCATGAGCTCCTTGATTAGTCTGTTTAATAAAAGTGATTTTTCGTTCCGGCGAATGATCCAGACTCCACCGATCAATGCATTTTTCTATGATAGAACCACTTTTATCTTTAGAGCCATCATCGATGATAATCAATTCGATGTTTGGATAGGTTTGTTTTAAAACAGAATTTAGAGCTTGAGCTACAAATTGTTCGTGATTGTAGACAGGAATGATAACAGTAACTAAAGGTAAATTGTTTGGCATAAATCTTATTTTTTGCTTTTCCACATCATTTCTAGGCCCTCTTCTAAGTGAATCAATGGTTCCCAATGTAATGTTTCTTTTATGTAATTAGGAGATAGTACGCTTAACGTGGGATCATTTTTGGCATTAACAAAATTCATGGCAATTTTTTTATGAGTCACTTTTTCTATTAAATGGATGACATCTTCGAGACTATATCCGAGGCCAGAACTAATATTAAAAAGACGGAATTCACCTGAATTAGGTGGATTTTTTATAATTGCAAGAAAAGCTTTTTTGAGATCTTCAAGATGAATATAATCCCTGACGCTTTTTAAAGAATCAAAAATGTTTAGACTCTCATTGTTTAATAATTTCGCAAAGATAACTCCTATTAAACCATTTGTCCGTGTAGGAGGAAGAATAATACCATAAGGATTACTAATTCTCATAACGGTAGCCCGAACACCGTAGCGGGAGCAGAAGGAGCGAAGATAATGTTCGGCAGCTAATTTATTTATACTATAACTTGACCATGGTTTGGGGGGGTCTAACTCTGTATAAGGGGGTTTACCTTGATACATATTGCCGCCTGTACTTGCAAAAATGATATGCCCATTAGGATTTTTTTTTGCAAAAATTTCAAACAGTTTTACGCTAGGCAAAAGATTTTGGACAATATCATTACTAATATCATGATTAGAATTCCAAGGGTTGTTCATCCAAGCTAAATGTATGAGTGATTGAACATCGTCAACTAATGTTTCTATATCTTGAGAGTTGCTAAAATCTCCAAGAACCGACGTGTATTTTTTGGATGCGGATAAAGACTGACGCAATAACCTTTTTTGTGGAAATGGAAGCGAGTCTGCAATATAACTTCCAATAAAGCCCGTGCTTCCAGTTAAAGCAATCATTTTTTACTGACTCAAATTTCATAACTTTTTTTGGATTCTAACTCAAATTTAACATTATACGCTATATGTTTTGTTCCTATTTAGATATTAATTTCCTTAAGAATTTCATTCACAGTGATATCCTGAGCAAATTTTTCTTTAAATACAATTTGAGCGTTTTTTCCGAATTTCCGTGTCTGTTCAAAGTTTTGCACTGCTTCGGTGATAGAATCAGCTAGGGCAATACTACTAAAGGGTCTACAAAGATAACCTGTGACATGATGTTGAATGGCTTCAGAACAGCCATTGACATCAGTGCTAATCGTTGGGATCCCTTGAGACATGGCTTTTAGTAAAGATAGGGGCATGCATTCTAAAATAGAGGCCTGAATGAACAGATCTGTGGCTTTATAATAGGTTTCGATTTCTTGAATGGAAATGCAAGAAATCAGCTTTATGCGATGTTGAAGGTTATGTTTCAAAATTTTTAGGATGATGCGCGCATTAAAATGATCCATTTTGTCTGGCATTCCTATAATTGTTAAGAAGACATCATCAGCAATTTGTTTATTAGTAATGCATGAAATAAACGCATCGACAAGATACTGTGTACCTTTTCGGGCATGACAAGTACCTACAGTTAAAAGATTTTTTATGGGGCCTTCTTTATTGGTAAGGTTTTTCTGAATCGCAATTCCGCTCCAATACTTTGTTTTTCCGGTGACTCCAATCGCACTGGTCCATATATTTTTAGTGCTATCTGACCCGAACCAAAAGGAAAAGGTTCCTTTGTTAATACTTTTGCTTAATAATTTTTTGGCTAAACCCGTCGTAAGATAAACCATGGGCGAATAGGATTCATGAATATACCAGTGAATATTTTTGAACCATGAAAACAGACTGAAGGGTAGAGCGAATGGCCAACTAGCGGAACTATTGATAATAATATGACTGCTTGTTTTCAAATTTATATATAAAATCGTGCGAAAAAGTAAAAAAATCCTTTTTAGCTTTCCATATTTCTTTTTCCATTTAAGGATATCTCTGGGGACTATATCAACCGGTATATTGCATTTTTCGAATTCCAATTTGAGAGGACCATCAGCTAAAGAAAGCACCGAAGGACTATAACCTGCATTTCTAAGTTCTAATGCAAGATCTAGTAAAAGCTTTGGAGCACCGCCACCTAATGCCAAATCATGAGAAATCAAGGAAATTTTTTTTGTTCCTTTGGGCTTGACAGGGGTTGCACTGTCTTTTTGGAAAACGGAATTAATACTTTCCGGACTTGGTTTTTGAATAAACTGTCCAAAGGAGTCATTGAAATGAAGGCTATCACAGAGCTTATAAAATTGATGAGGCCAATGCCAAGGGGAGGGTGCATTTTGATTGGAAGGAGAGTTTAAATTCGCATTTAAAAAATACTCAAATTGGATTTGCTTTAACTCTGTTTTATCACCATGCAGTTCATTAAAAAGATAATCGTTTTTAAAGAGTCGGATATAATACAACTCCTCATTAACAAAGTTGATTTCAAAGTGTTGAATAGCCCGTAGAATAAAATCTTGACAAAAGACACATTTAAAATCTCTAAAATGATTTACAATTTCATATAATTTGCGAGAAAACAGAAGATTTCCTGAGCAAATAGCAAGATTATATTTTAAGAAGTTAAATTCCAGCGTGGGAGAATGAATCGTATGAAACATAATATCTTCATAATATAATCTCCAAGGATGTTCCGGGATTAAGGATTTATTTTCGTGATCCATAGCAATGACGCGAGTAAAAGCTAAGTGAAGCTCGAATTCTTGAGCTTTTTGCATCAGTTTAGTAATTCTCTCAGGATGATAATAATCTATTGAGTTAAGAATGGTTAAATATTGACCTGATGCTAATTTAAGGCCCTGATTAATATTGTCAGGTAGATTTTGAGTCCCCTCTTTTTTAAATTGAATTTTCAAGTTTTTATTTATGGGAGCTTTCTCCCATTCTTTTAAAACCGAATCAGCTATCTGAAGGCTTTTTTCATTGGAACTATCTCCAACGATAATCATTTCAATATTAGAGTAGGTTTGATTAAAAACGGATAAAAGAGCTTGAGGAATAAACTTTTCATCACCATACAAAGGAATGATGATGGATACAAGAGGATATTTCATTGAGTATAGTGGTAAAATGTATGTGTTAAAATTACAAATCTATGTGAATCATCTATAGGTAACAACTCAGGTTTTAAAAGTCAATCTCATAGAACTTATTTTAGGTGCAAAGATTTAGGTATTGAGGATAGAATCAGGATTTAAAACCTCTAGGATTGCTATGAGTTATAATCGAGACGATTATGAGATTTTGATCAGTGTCGAGAAGATGCAGAAGCAGTATTTAAAAGATCTATTTAGCTTTAGAGAGCTTTTATATTTTTTTGCATGGAGAGATATTCTAGTACGCTACAAAGAAGCTTTTTTTGGAATCACTTGGGCCCTTCTTAGACCCCTTCTAAATATGATTATTTTTGCCATCGTTTTTGGAAAAATTGCTAAATTGCCCTCAGGCAATGTCAATTACGCAGCCTTTGTTTTGGCTGGATTGCTTCCCTGGCAACTATGTTCAAATGCAATGGTTGATGGTTCTTTTAGCATTCTGAATAACTCTCATTTGATTAGTAAAATCTATTTTCCTAGGATTATTATTCCAACAGCCCAAATTGCAGTGCATTTGCTGGATTTTATAGTGGGTATGATCCTTCTATTTATTTTTTGTTTGTTTTTGCAACCGATCAATTTTTTGACTCTTTTGGCTTTACCTTTATTTATTTTACTTGCTTTGATGTTGTGTGAGAGCAGTTCTTTATGGCTTTCTGCACTAACAATAAAGTATAAAGATTTTCGATTTTTGGTTCCTTTTATTATTCAGATAGGAATGTTTATATCTCCAGTGGGTTATGGTAGTAATATTATTTCTGATCGCTGGATTTGGCTATATTGTTTGAATCCAATGGTAGGAATTATTGATGGATTTCGCTGGGCTATTTTTGGAGAAACAGCGCCCTATATTATATTTTCTGTAACCGCCTCGGTAACAATAACGCTATTAACTTTAATTTCAGGTTTTTTCTATTTTAGAAAGATGGAAAGATCATTTGTGGATAGGATGTAGATGTCTAAGTCTAGCATTATGGAAGTAAAAAATATTTCTAAAAAATATCATATTTTTCGTGGTAATCAGGCGAATTATTCAACACTGGTTGAAACGCTTTCTACTCAAGCAAGAGAAGCTTGGATAAAATTTAAAAATCGGTTCAATAGTCAAAAGACTCCTCTAGAGGCAATTTGGGAAGAATTTTGGGCATTGGATGATGTATCATTTGAAATTGGGGAAGGGGATCGTTTAGGGATTATTGGTCGAAATGGCGCCGGAAAATCCACACTGCTCAAAATTCTTTCACGCATTATCGAGCCCACAAAAGGCGAAATAAAAATTCGTGGAAAAATTTCCAGTCTTCTTGAGGTAGGAACAGGGTTTCATCCTGAGTTAACAGGAAAAGAAAATATCTTTTTAAATGGTGCAATTCTAGGGATGAGTAAAAGTGAGATTTTACGAAAATTTGATGAAATAGTGGCCTTTGCAGAGGTTGAGAAGTTTCTAGATACGCCAGTGAAGCGCTATTCGAGTGGCATGTATGCACGTTTAGGTTTTGCTATAGCCTCTCATTTAGATCCTCATGTTTTAATACTGGACGAAGTGCTAGCTGTTGGGGATGCACAATTCCAAAAAAAATGTATGGAAAAAATGGAAGAATTGGGCACAAGTGGGCGTACAATCATTTTTGTGAGCCATAGTGCAGAATCCGTATTGTCCTTATGTAATAAGGCCATTTATTTAGAAAATGGTCGAATAAAAGAAATGGGAAATACAGCTCAATGTATTGAGGCTTACGAAAATTCTATGAAACCGGTACCAATTTCCGTGTAAATCCGTTATAATTTATTTAACCACGGAGCCCACTGAGATCACTGAGAGAGTATGAGAAATTAATAAATTAATCCTCGCCACCACCAATATACTTACCCTTGAATGAGCTAATAGCCGCTTAAAATATCATAGTATCTAAGTGATCTAGGTGGACTCAGTGGTGAATTATGCAACAAACCATCATAAACTATGAATTAAGTAGGTTATTTAACATTAATTTAGTCCTTTGGATAAGGGCATAAGGGCCAACTTTATTCCAGGCACACTTTGAAATCTTTTTTATATCCTGTAGGGTTAACTGTGCTCTTTGATCCATGAGCACACAAATCATATCTTCAATGGGTTTGACCACATTTTCCCAATAGAATTGGGACTTTACCTGCTCTATATTACTTTTCATTTTTTTCAGAATGTCTGGTTGATCCACCATCTTTTCAATGGCCTCTGCTAATTCTAAAGAATTATTTGGCTTTACGGTATATCCAATAGAATGCTTTTCGATAAATTCACTTAATGTATCCCCTGATGTTGCGATTATAGGTAATCCAGCCCATATATAATCTAGAAGTCTTGTTCGAAAGGAAAAACGGGTTTCTAAATGTTCAAAATGGGTAGATACTCCGATATCAGCGTCAAGCAAATAATTTTCTCTTTCACTATAGGGAATCCAATTTTCATTAAAAAAGACAAATTTATTTTCCAATCCAAAAGTTTTTGTTAAATTTTTGGCTTCATAGGCCATACTCATTGCCGGTAGAGTAGCTGCATTGGGGTGAATAATTCCCATAAAAATAAGCTTAATATCAGTTCTACGCTTTGATAGTTCTTTGACGGCTGTGATAAGTGTAAGAGGATCAAACCAATTCCAAATGCCCCCTCCCCAAATTAAAAGTTTATCCGATGGTTTTAAATTAAAAAGTTTTCTAAAACCATCTTTTGACTTTACAGGCGCTTCAGAAGAGATGCCAAATGGGACAATACCTATCAGTTTATTTAAAGCTGTGTCTTTATCGTAAAATTGTGGAGTAATTTTTTTTAGACTTAGCATACAGCCGGTCCATAATTCCCTCTGTTTCTCATTGGCACAGATTAAGCCATCAGCCATTTCCAAAGAAAAATTGATAGTATTTATAATTTTTTCATTCAGAAATTTTCGTGTTCCCATTTGATAACTTTTGAAAATTTCCAAATGTTCGAGGGGTTCTGGATCATAAGCGTCATAGATCAGACGAACGCCATTCTGTTTTGCAAGAAGAGCTGTTTTTGGATCTATCAACTGCGTAATTAGAATATCGAATTGATTAAGTTTAATCCGATCTTTTGAACAGACGACTTGAAATTGATTGGAAGAAAGTGTATCCAGATTAGGAATTTTTAAAGTGACGCTATGAGAGTTAGAAAGCGCTTTAGCCAGTTCCCAATAGCGAATTGCAGGACCTGCCATGGATTTACCAACAAGATCATGGCACTTTAAAAGAATTCTTGCCATCACATACCGCTAAGATTGTTGATTAAGCATGATCATGTAATGGAAAAAAACTATGTTTGATGAAGAGCATGTAAATTTTAATGAACAAGGCTCTTTAAATTCTAAGTTATATCCGATCATAGTTCTTTTCATATGTTTCCCAACGAAAGTTAAATGTTGTTGATGTTCATCTATAAGCTCGATATTTGCGATAATCTTATTATTTTGATTGAGTAATTCTACATTAAAACTGATATCTGGGATATTTTTCAGTATTTCAAATTCAACATCAAGATTAATTTCTTTAGAAGAAACAGATGAACTCTTGAGGTAAGCACTTAAAATGCGAAAATCTACGCTGCCTATATTGCCATACCATTTTTGAATGATCGTAAAGTCTTTAAAAAAATGGACAACATCTATTCCTGGTACCATCTTAAAAAACTTAGATATAGAAAATCCGGCTTTGTGCATTTGACTGAAAACAAGATCGTAAATATCTTGAGAATGTGTTTCAATAATCCAATAAGGAACTTGTTTGATTAATTCTATGGGTGTAGAGGTAATGTAATGTTCAGCACCTTCACAATCCATTTTAACAATATCAGCTTGGTGATTCATGAGAATAGTTTCTAAACTTATTGCTTTGCATTTTAATTTATATTTACTTTTTTCGGTTCCATGGCCACCAAAAGAGAGCTCACCCAATGGTACATCCGAGCAAAGTTCCACAAAGCCATTTTCACCACCCAACGCCATGTCAAAAACTTCAGTTTGTTTTTTATATTTTTTTAAATTAAGTGCAATTGCTTTTAAATTTTGAGGAACCGGCTCATAGCAAATGACTTTTTTTGCTCCTCTTTTCAAAAAAAAAGTTGCTGATTCGCCTACATAAGATCCGATGTCAATAATTGTTTTATCTCTAAAGTCATAATCATAGATTTGCCCTATAACACCGGATAGATATTCGCTGAGCAAACGATGAAATTGAAGAAGATTTGCATAAATTTTTTCATCGTTTGCTTTCCACAAATAATACTCGCCTGAAATATGTTTAGCTTGATAATGATCTATAAAACGCAATGATTGAGTAATGCAAAAGGATCCTTGATTATTCTTAAGCTCAGCCATATAGGTTTTTTGAGCTTTGTAGTGTTTAATGGCCGGAATGATATCTTTTAATTTTAAATTTCTAAATAACCAGCTCGTTTTTCTGTACACTTTTTTAGTGCGTGAAAACAATCTGGATAGGGGAAAAAAATTAGCTAAAATCTTTTGTTTATTCATTTCGTTTCCTTAAAACCCAACTTGCGCCCTATGATGACTCAGATTCGAATTCTTTTCCCTCTAGGAGCTCGCAAAAATAAGTGAGCCATATTAAAAAATATGGCTCACTTATTTTTGCGAGCTCCTAGAGGGAAAAGAATTCGAATCTGAGTCATCATAGGGCGTAAGTTGGGTTTAAACTCAGTTCATTTAGGACATTTGATAAGAAAAGTAATGAATTTAAACTATTTTAAACCAGAAAAAAATGAGAGTTGAAAATAAATCTTTGTTAAAAAATCCAACTTGCGACCTATAAAAGACTCTAGGTGGAACATCTATAGGTCGCAACTTGGATTTTAACTTTACATTATGGTATAAGTAGGGGCTAATGACAGGCAAGAGGGAATTTTAGCGAAAATGATTAATCCAAAAGTGGATGTTTTACTGGCTACTTGTAGCGGCGAAAGATTTTTAGCCCAACAGATCGATTCCATTTTAAATCAAACCTATCCTTTCATTAGGATAATCATTAGCGACGATGCTTCTGAAGATGATACTCAAAAAATTATTCAAGAATATGTAGGGCGTTTTCCTGAGAAAATATTGTTCATAGAGAATCAAAAACGCTTAGGGATTAAAAAAAATTTTTCATTATTAATGAAAATTTCATCCGCTCCTTATGTTCTATTTTCCGATCAAGATGACATCTGGCTGCCCCAAAAGGTTGAAAAAACGCTTAACTGCATTCAAAGCATGGAGGATAAATTTGGCTCGCAACCTTTTCTTGTCCATACAGATTTAACAGTTGTTGATGAACATTTAAAAGTGCTACATAACTCATTTTGGAAATATGTAAACATCAATCCTTTGGTGAATATGACTTTTAATCGTCTCTTAAATCAAAATGTGGTCACTGGCTGTACAATGATGGTAAACAGATTGTTGGTAGAATTGGCTAGACCCATTCCGGAAGAAGCTTTCATGCATGATTGGTGGATCACTTTGGTTGCTGCTACACTAGGTAAAATTGCCGTTCTCAATGAGTCTACAATATTCTATAGACAACATGGAAAAAATACTTTAGGGGCTCAGAAGTTTGGCAGCGTAAAAAATTTAATTGTTAATTTTAAAAAACTCATGCACAAAGATATACGGAAATTTCAGCAAGCCACCTTTTTTTATCATCGATATCATGAACTTCTAGAGATTGAACATAAAAATAATCTTAAATTATTTTTAAATTTACAAAGATTATCCTGGTTTAGAAAAAGGTATGCCATATACAAAAATGGATTTTTTAAACAGGGCTTTTTAAGAAATATTGCAGATTTCATGTTTGGATAAATTTAACCCTTTGTTATAAATTTTAACCATCATCTAGGAATTTTTAAAATGAATACCTATTCTTACAAAAAACCCTTATCTTTCAATGAGATCACTATTGAACAAATAAACAAAAATGTTAGTGAAGGTGTCTATTTACGTGGTGAGGCTCAGGAACATTGGATCAAACAAGAACCAAAATTTGTAGATGATCCCGATGAATGCAACATCTTTCATGATCTGCAAAAGCAAACATGCAGCTATCCTCAACAGTTTATTTTATCAGTACGCGATGTGAAGCTCGTAGGAGTGAGAACTTTTCTAGATAGGCATGAAAATTGGTTTAATGATCAAAGCTACACACTCGGTGAGTTTGATCATGATCTCAAAAAAATTGCTAACTATCAGGATTTGTTTTTCAATGAATGTACTGGATTTAGACCCACAGAGAAAAGCGCCGTGTTTAATTTTGAACACAACAATCGCGTAGTTGCTGAGTTAGGAGGGAAAACACTTATAGGCTGCTGTTTTGAAGCTGGGAATTATGGTTCTTGGATTTTTCGTGTTATTCCAAAGATTTACTCTGCAATTAAAATGGGCTTAAATTATGACCGTATTCTAATTGAATATAAACAGCATAAACGTCTTCAGGAATATTTTGATTTAATGGGAGTAGATCGTTCGCGTTTGATGCATCATGATAAAAATGTCATCTATAAATTAGAAAATGCTCTTGTCCCATCGCTCCTTTGTTCAAGTGCCTATTTAAATAAAGAAACACAAGAATTTTATAAAATGATGCGCTCACAATATGGATTTCCCTGCATGGGAGAAAGAATTTATGTTTCGCGCCTGAGCTTTGCTCGTGAAGGTAAGACTACACGTATTTTAGAAAATGAAACGGAGTTAATCGAAGCGCTTTCGAAAGAGGGTTTTAAAATCGTCTATCCTGAATTGTTATCGGCAAGAGCACAGATTGAAACATTTTCAGCGGCTAAAGTTGTTGTGGGACCTGCCGGATCAGGAATGTTTAATGTAGCTTTTTGTCATCCAGGAACAAAACTTATTGATGTAGAATCTGAACCCTACTGGGTACATCATCATATTTCCCTATTTTCTTCATTAAGCCTGGATTTTGGAATTTTTGTTGGCAAAGTTGATCCATCAGATCCTAATTGGGTACATAAAAGATGGACTGTAAATATACCCGCTCTAATTTCACGTATTCGTTCTTTTTGCAATGCTTAAAATATAAATAAACTGATGCTAATAAATAAAAACTTATTCAATTTATCCTTTTGGGTGTGGCCCTATTTCGCGATGCTTATCATAGGATTAGTCATGCCCTCTGATGGTAATCATGGTCTTTTGACGCCCAAGAGTTTATCATTTCTTAGCTGTTTTGCCTTAATGATGTATTACAGTATTTTTCGCTTTCGCATGACTCAATATCAGTTGAATTTAATCTGCTTTGCGCTGACATCAATTAGCTTTTTATTAATCTGGATGTTTATTGGGCATTGGCAAAAAAATGACTGGTTAGAGGGCGGCTTTGATCAGTTTAAGATCTTTGCTATCACTATAGCGACAGTCATGATGACTATGAATTTTGTGCATGAAGAATTAACCACTCAAGAAATGATATTAAAAATAATTATTTACGCTAATTTTTTTTACTCGCTCGTCAAAGTGATGATAGTCGTTTTGCATTTTGCAGGAATAATAAACATGTGGCGCTGGCTTGATTTCATAGGTATACGTTATATGAGTATGGCGATGCTTCAAGGAAATCTATCCCGCTTACAGACATCTGTTGATATCATTACCCCTTTTCTACTACTTTTTGTTTTACAGACAAAAGAATTAAATTTAGGACTAGGACGACGTTTTAGATTTTTCTATTTGCTTGTTTCCGTACCGGCCATTTTTTTAAGCTTTTCGCGTTTTCTATATGGTGTAGCGGCAGTTAGCGTTATTTTATTTTTATTTACAGCAAATCTCACCCGATTTCTGAAGGTTTTAATTTTTACGTTATTGCTGACAATATTAGCAGTAACTTGGGTGGGCTTAGATAAGGTCCAAATTCTTATCTATGAAAGATTTTTTAGCTATGATAATAAGATGTCTGATCAGGTTCGCATCGAGCAAATCAACGCTTTAATGAATGAACTTGAAACTACTCCTATTCTAGGAAGAGGATTGGGAGGTTATGTAGAAAATCTGGTTCGAGATGGAATCATTCAATATTCATATGAAGTGCAATGGGTGGCTTTTTTGATGCAATTTGGTCTACTTGGATTTATGGTACTGCTTATTCCTGTTTTATTCATATTTTACAAATTGTTTATCCCCCCTTTTTCTAGAGTTAAGCTTGCTTTTCTAGGGCTTTTCTGCATATGGCTTTTGTCAGGGTTTACGAATCCCTTTCTTATTTCTCTAACGAGTGGTATTGTGTATTCAATGTTTTTGTTAGTTTCTGATATTTTGAATCAGACAAATAGAAGTGTAGATTTTGTTATGAAATTTACCACTGAGCGCACCGAGATCACAGAGAGAGCATGAAACGATAAAAATGTAACCTGTGTCCGTGAACTGGATCCTCGTGTTTTCTTTGTGATCTCGGTGGGCTCTGGTAATTAATAAAACAGGTCAAGAACTATGAAAGAATTAAAACGCTGCATCGAAATTTTAATTTTGTGGTTTATAGTGACCTGTAGCTACTTTTATCACAGTATTAAAAATAGATCGTTTCTATCGCATGTAAAAAATTACATCAGGGAATTTCTTCTTCACATCGAAATTTTTGCAAAATTTATTCAAGAACATAAGGATTTTGAGGAACTACAGTCGTCGAAACATTTTCGATTGAAGGAATCCTCTAAAGGACTGCATTCACTATTGTTGGGAAAAGATCAATTTTTTTATTCGATATTGATTTACGTAAATAATCCTGTACCAAAATTTTTTAATAATACTTTGGAAGCGGCTTTAAATTTATCGGCACCTCATTTTGAAGTTCTTTTGGGTTATAAAGAGAAGCCCAACAATGAGATTGATAATAGTGTGAAAAAGCTAAAAAGCCGCTTTCCCAATCAATTAAAGGAATTTTATTTTGAAAATCTTACTGAAAGCGCGATTATTAATTCCCTTGCCAAATTGGCAATGGGTAATTTTATGTTTATTCTCAACCAAGAAGATTGGATACGATCTGATCTGCTCTATCGTTTTGAACAGACTCTTAATTTTTATTCAAATTACGAAAAGCTTGTTTTATTTTGTGACGAATATCAGATAGATGAAAATTATGCTCCCCTACCTAGATCGCGCACAAATAAGCCTGAACGCCCTGTCTTTCCCTATGTTTTCAATGATGACTTGAGAAATACCTTATTAATTCCAAAAGTTCTTTGGGATAGTATAGGCGGTCTTCGTGAGGAATATAATCATGCTCAAGCTTTTGATCTACCTTTAAGATTAGAAGAGGCTGGTGCTATCTTTGAAAAAGTTCCACTTCATCTTTATGCTACATTAGAGAAAAATAAAGTAGCTCAGGAAAGTCAATATTCTTCTCATGAAGTTTTTGAAAAAATTGTAGGGGTTTTTCAAAGTTATTCTAAAAATAAAAAATTGGACTGGCATTGGGAAAAAGGTTATTCTAAAAATAGTGTCAGGGCTATTCCTTCGCTTAAAGATGTCCCCACAGTTCACGTCGTCATTTTATACAAAAATCAGCCTAACATGACTCTCTCTGCTGTTAGTCATATATTGAAACAGGCCGGCGTTTCCGTAAAAATAACCGCTATTGACAACAATAGTTCTGAGCACTCCATTGCAGATAAACTGACTCAAATGGGCGTTGAAATCATTCATATAGTAGAACCTTTTAACTACTCAAGACTTAATAACATCGCTGTCCAACAGACAAAAATGGGAAATAATTGTGATAACATTCTTTTTTTAAACAATGATGTAGATCTCGATCGCAATGCTCTATTAGAAATGTGCCGTTGGATCAATCAACCAAATATCGGTCTTGTGGGATGCCGTTTAAATTATCCTAATGGTCTTCTACAGCATGGTGGTGTGATCATTGAGTCTTCACGGGCTGCTTTTATCAAATCGTGGCATCACGTGGAAAGGACAGAAAAATTTAAACGTTTGGAAAAAACAAATTTTTTACGTATCACTGCCGCAGTAACAGCTGCCTGTTGCTTAGTTAAAAGGAAGACTTTTATGGATGTGGGTGGCTTTGATGAGACTTGGTTTCCTATAGCTTTCAGCGACACCACCTTAGCTGTAAAAATACGTGCCATGAGTCTTTATTGTCTCTATACGCCTTTTGCCTTTGGTATTCATCACGAGAGCATTTCGCGTAAAAAAATTAATATCGAAGACTATGAAAGCCTGACTTGGACTCATCGTAAATTTATTCAAAATTTATGGAAAAATGAAAAAATACATTTTAATGATCTCCTTAACACCGAATATTAACCCCCAGGGCACACCCTGGACCGCTCAGGGCTACACACCCTGGACCGCCCAGGGCTACGCGCCCTGGACCGCGGCAAAGGGCCGATGGCCCTCTGCACACCCGATTAAATATGCGAAAAGAGAGTTTTTGAAAACAAAGTATTATGTTATTTAATTCATATGTTTTTATTTTTGTTTATCTACCAGTGGTTCTGGGGGCATTTTTTTCTTGTTGTTATTTTAGGCTTAGAAGTGCTGCTCAATGGTCGTTGTTAGTTAGTTCTTTAGCTTTTTATGCTTACTGGGATGTTAGGTTTCTTCCTTTACTTTGTGGCTCCATTGTGTTTAATTATGTATTTGGTAATTTGATTTATAAGGCCTCTTCAAGCGAAGTGAGGAGAGTTTATTTAGTCATCGGGCTTATTGTAAATTTAGCGCTGCTTTTATATTTTAAATATCTGAATTTCTTTATAAGTAGTGTCAATCACATTTTGCCGTTCGAGTTGAATCTTGGGGATATTGTTTTACCTTTAGGAATTTCTTTTTTCACTTTTACGCAAATTGCTTATCTAATCGATGTTTATCAAGCAAAGGCAATACCTGGGGGGTGGGATTCTTATGGATTATTCGTTACAGTGTTTCCTCATCTCATAGCGGGTCCGGTACTGCATCACAAAGATATGATTAATCAATTTGAGGATCCTTTGAATTATCGTTGGTCCTCCTATAATTTTGCTGTCGGAACATTTTTATTTGTTATGGGTCTAACAAAGAAAGTGCTTATTGCAGATCATCTTTTTTCTTATGTTAGTCCTGTCTTTGACAAGGGCCAGATGGCCATTCCTTTTATTCAGGCCTGGATTGGGGCAATTGCCTATTCTATCGAACTCTATTTTGACTTTTCAGGTTATTCAGATATGGCCATGGGATTAGGCTTATATTTCAATATTAAACTTCCTCTTAATTTTCATTCTCCCTATCAAGCAACCTCTATTATTGATTTTTGGCGCCGATGGCACATTTCGTTATCTAATTTTTTGAAAGATTATCTTTATATCCCTTTAGGGGGGAATCGAAAGGGTGAGATGGGAAAATTGCGCAATTTATTGATTACCATGTTTCTGGGCGGGATTTGGCATGGAGCTAATTGGACTTTTGTCATCTGGGGTCTTTGTCATGGAATTTTTTTAGTCATCAATCATTTATGGAGAAAGTTGAATATAAATATTTCTAATTGGGCGTCGCAAGCTTTAACACTTTTATGTGTAGTCGTGGCTTTTGCTATTTTCCGTTCACCTGATTTAAAAAATGCTTTCGAGGTTTTAAAAGGATTATTTGGATTCAATGGGATTGTTTTGCCTGAGAGTTATCAACAGAAATGGGGACTTTTGAGCGAATATGGAATTATTTTTAAAACGCTTCCGTTATCAAATACGCATTTAAATGATTTGTTGATACTGATTGCTTTAATCGTAGGAACGCTAGTTTTACCAAATAGCATGCGCTGGAAAGAACGATTTTTACGATATCCTATTTTATCAGGAGCTGCTTGTTCAACTGCCTTAGTTGTTTGTGTCATTAATTTAGATGCTGTAACGGAATTTCTTTATTATCAATTCTAATCTCATATGAAAAATAGATCTATTAGCACTTTTTTAACTGTTTTTACATTCTGTTCTCTGGGTATTTTGCTGCCTCTTGTTGCTTTTAACTATTTAATGGATCCTTTTGAATATTTCGATGTTCCATCTTTTGCGGGCTTAAATGAAAAAAAGCTTCCGGGAAGTACTCAAGAACGATTTGATAAGGCTATGAAAATAATCAGTAAGAAACCTCAGGCTATTATGTTAGGCTCCTCTCGCGTGCGTGCCGGTTTCCCTGCATCCTACTATGGTGATCTTGTGGGGTATCCCGCTTTTAAAGTTGCTTTCTCAGGTGCTCGCTTTGATGAAATTTTTGCCTATTTTGAACATGCTTTATATAATCAGCCGGATTTAAAAGCCGTTTTCATTGGCCTGGATTTTTTTGCTTTTTCTAAGAATCTTAGTCCTATAACAGAATATTCTAAAGAGAGTTTGAAAAAATCTTCTGCTTCAATTAACGATTTATTCAAACTTCTTTTTTCAAAACATACACTGTATTTTAGCTATGCAACATACGAACATAATAGAGACCCAAAAAAGTTTGAGGTTGAGAATCGTATTCATGTAAAAATAGAGGACAATGACTACGTAGATCTAGGTATGCCTATGATAGAATCACCTCAGGATTTTCTTAGAGCAGAAAAAAGATTAATCTTCGACGATTATCTGATCGATTCTGGAAAGATAGAAATGTTTAAAAACATCGTTGAGACCTGTAGGGAGAAACATATTGATCTTAAGGTTGTTTTTTGTCCTGCACATGCAACCTATTGGGAGACGATTTATCAATGTCATCGTTGGAATGATTTTGAAAATTTAAAAAAGGAGTTAAGTTCTATTTATCCTATCTATGATTTTTCAGGCTTTTGTGAATTCAATTCTGAGCCTGTGTCAAAGGATGTTTGCGGAAGATATTTTTTCGAAACATCCCATTTTACACCCTATTATGGCAAAATTATTTTAGATAAAATTTATGGTATAGAAGACCGATGTCCCAACGCGGGTTTTTTATTAACTAAAAAAAGTGTAGGAGGACATTTGAAATTTTTGAGATTTCAACATGAAGAATGGAAAAATCAGAATTCTAATCAGGTACAATGGCTCCAAAGCCTGAAGCTGTGAAAAAATATTCCGAGTTACAATAAATAAAACATGATAGGTAGGATTGCCTTCGGCGGCAGGATAAAAAAACAGGAGGAAAAGTATGAAAAAATCTTCCCAAAAATCTCAAAAAAGTTAATGCCTCTAATTTTTCTTTTATTTCAGCCATGTTCAACAAGTTGGTTATCTA
This sequence comes from uncultured Parachlamydiaceae bacterium, assembly GCA_963833865.1. Classification (GTDB taxonomy): domain Bacteria; phylum Chlamydiota; class Chlamydiia; order Chlamydiales; family Parachlamydiaceae; genus Neochlamydia. The sequence continues at coordinate 1,350,514 of CAWHZN010000011.1, forward strand.
AAAGATTTGCAAAATAGGTAATTGTGAGATTTAAACCCTGTTCTAGACTTATTTGGGGATCATAATTTAAAACTCTTTTTGCCAAATTTAGGTCTGGCCGCCGCCTTTTGGGATCATCTTCAGGTAGTGGCTTAAATATAATTTGAGATTTTGAATTTGTCATTCCTATAATTTTAAGTGCTAAATCCATGACAGTATATTCATCATCATTTCCTAAATTGACTGGACCTGTAAAATCATCAGAAGTGGCCATTAGAGAGAGAATGCCATCAATTAAATCTTTTACGAAACAAAAGGAACGGGTTTGAATGCCCTTTCCATAAATTGTAATGGGTTCATTTGTCAGCGCTTGAACAATGAACGTGGAGATGACTCGCCCATCATTTAAATTCATACGAGGGCCATACGTATTAAATATTCTTGCGACTTTGATATTTGATCCGTGAAAACGATGATAATCGAAAAATAAAGTTTCAGCACATCGCTTACTCTCGTTATAGCAAGCCCGTACTCCTATGGGGTTCACATTTCCCCAATAAGATTCATTTTGAGGATGAATTACAGGATCTCCATAAATTTCACTAGTAGAAGCTTGAAATATCTTAGCATTGCATGTTTTTGCCAATTCCAAAAGCGAGTAGGTTCCAAATAGGTTGGTTTTAATTGTGCTAATTGGATTTTCTTGATAATGACAGGGAGAAGCCGGACAGGCAAAATTATAAATTTCATCTAAAAAAAAATTAATGTTTAGAGCTTCGCCTACATCCTGTTGAATGAATTTAAAATGCTTATGAACCAATAAATGATCTATATTTTCTTTTTTACCAGTTGACAAGTTATCTAAGCAAAAGACTGCATGCCCCTCAGAAATTAAACGTTCACATAAATGAGATCCTAAAAAACCAGCTCCCCCTGCAACTAAAATTTGTTTCTGTTTAGGAGTATAGAATCTGCTCATGCTCACGGTTTTTGACATCTCTAATTACAGATACTTTAATATTTTTTCATCTCTTTCTTCATTCATTCTGGAGACATGTTCTAAAGCTGCTTCTTTGGTATAGGTTCCCCATTTAAGCTGTCGTGGTATTTTAATATGATTAAGATACCACTCATCTCGTGGCCAGTAGTGGTTAAGTTGAAGAATATTTATATTAATTGGACATAAATGGGTATGGCCTACCGGAATATAGTCAGTTGTTACCGGATAGTGAGGTGGAATATAATGACAAAAATGAGGGTTAGGGCACCCTAAAACATATTTAGGTTGTACAATCGATTTAAAGTGTTGATTTAATGGATGGTCCCATTTCATTTTTAGGGTCAAGTCATTTAAAAGAAATATGGAATCATTAACTTTTTTACATTTAGGAACGTGCGAGGTACCGAAGTACTGCCAGTTGACACAAACTCCAGGAAATCCAGAATAACTATTTTCAAGACAGTCGGAGACCTTATTTTCCTGAATGGGAACTATAAATTCATCGATATCTATAATCGCTAGCCATTTGCTAATCCCCTTTGCTTTACTTAGGGCATCTGTATAAGCCGGACTTTGAACTTGATAAAAAAAATGGTTGCCTTCTTTTTCCTCAGAAGGCCATTCAATTAATTCAACAACCCCATCTTTAATAAAGCTTTTAAGGATTTGCTGATAGTTATCTCGACTATTGTTGTTGTAAAGCCAAAAGTGTTCTACCCCAACTTTTTTATGATATTCGATCCATTCCTTTAAATAAGGAGCTTCATTATGGAATATTGCACAAATAGAAAGAGTGTATTTATAATCAGATATGGAGTTCATTTCCTTTCTCAATTACAAAATATATAGTTTGGAAACTCAAGCGCAAGCTATCAGATATAATTATTTCTGTCATCTTTATTTCTTAGTTGGAATTTTATAAAATCTCATCGATGTATTGAGCAAACATTTCGGGATCTACATTTGCTCCACTGATGAGGACGACGATGTCACCCTCAATGAGTTTTTGTTTATGCAAAAGTAGACTGGCAAAGGCAGTGGCTCCGGAAGGTTCTGTGATGAGATCCATCTTCTCTTTGAAATATTTCATGGCTATTTTTATCTCCTCGTCGCTAACAATTTCAGCGCGGTCCACATTCTTTTGCAGTAAAGGCCAGTCTAAATCGCCAACGACGGCAGCTCTTAATCCATCGGCAATCGTATCCATATGGCTGAGAGGGCTAGGTATTCCGAGTTTGCGTGAATTATAATAATCGGCAGCACCAGAAGGTTCAACGCCGATTACCTGGATGTTATGATTTAAAGCTTTAAAGGCCGTAGAACATCCTGAAAGTAGACCACCGCCACCAATAGGAGAAAAAAAGTTTTTTGTCGTAGGAAGTTCTTCAAAGATCTCTAATGCGATTGTTCCTTGGCCGGCAATGACATTTTTCTGATTATAGGGATGAAGCATAGTCATTCCTTCTTTTTCTACAATTTCTTGTACAAGTCTGTCTCCCTCTTCATGTAGCGGTCCTGCTAAAATAATTTCCGGTCCAAATTGCTGTGTGAGTTGAAGTTTGATTTTGGGAATATTATTAGGAAGAACAATTTTGGTGTGAATATGTAGTTTTTGTGCTGCATAAGCCACGGCTTGAGCAAAATTTCCACTGGAACGAGTGACGACTCCCCGTTTTTTTTCTTGGTCGCTTAAGTTAATCATGGCATTGAAAGCGCCACGAACTTTGAAAGTGTTTGTATATTGAAAATTCTCACATTTAAAGTAGATTTCACCATGATGATTTAGCTTTTGAGATAAATCTTTCGGAGCTTTTATGAGGGGAGTTTTCTTGATGAATTTCTGTATGGTAAGGCGAGCATTTTGAATGTCTACTAGTGTAATGCACATTTTTGTCTCCCAACAATCGCAAAACAATATTTATCATAAAGTTAAAAACAAAAAAAGGGGGATTCTTATTTGCGTAAAAAATTTCTATTAGCTTTTTCCCAGGTATAGATGACTTTTTCCTGGGTAGCCATATCATAGCGAACTTGAATGCTTACATAGGCGTAGGGATGACGATTATCGAAATTGCGGCCCTCTTTCTTTTTAAAAAGTTTAACGAATATTTCTTTATTCATCCAGGGAGGCGTAGACACACCCGTATTATCTTTTTCATAACGCTTGAATTCCTGAAATTCTTTTAAGCCTGAATATTTAGAGGTTTCTAAATAATAAATTTGAATAAGCTTGATCACTTTATCCGGTGTATCTTCCCATCCTTGAACATAAAAAGAAACCTCAGCTCCAATCATATGCTTGGAGTATTGATTGTCTTTAGAACTGTCCACATAGGTATTATGCTCCGGGCAGCGATGTCCGGAAGTAATCACAATCTTTTTTCCTGATTTATCCTGGATATAATTCAATAAATCAATTAGAATTGAATAGATAAATTCTTTATTGTTACACAAAGGTAAGCTGTGTTTTTGGGCTCCACCGCAATCAAAAATGCGTTCTGTTTTCTCTTTTTGTTGAATATTACGCGGAGGATTAAGACTACTGCCTTTGCAACGGAAATATTCTTTGGTGATCTTATTTGATGAGGGGCTTTCCCATGGATATAGAGAAGGCTTGGATTTGATAGGTGGTTCAATTTTAAAGAGATATTCGTTGTGATTTCGATAGATGTATTCACCTGTAGTATTTTGCATGCGTGCAAGGTCGCTGGCAGCATCTTCAGACGAGGAACAGCTGAACGCTAATGTCAGAATTAAAATAAATAGGAAGAAGGTCTTTAATTTCATAGGAGCTCTTAGCATATGCACTGGATACATGAATATCAACTCTTTCTTTTTGACTTTGATGGATTGCTAGTAAACACGGAGGAAATCCATTTTTTGGCCTATCAAAGGATGTGTGAGAAATATGGTTTTAAGCTCAATTGGAGTTTTGGTCGTTATTGTCAAGCAGCACACTATCGCGCTGAGGGTTTAAAAGAGCAGATCTATCATGCTCTTCCGGATCTATACCGGTCGGAACCTAATTGGGATATTCTGTATGCTTATAAAAAGCAGCAAGTTCTTTCACTTTTAGAGAGCGGTGCTATTCAGCTTATGGCTGGGGTGGAGGAGTTGCTGATAGCCTTACAAGATGCACAAATCAAGCGTTGCGTGGTAACCCATTCGACTAGAGATCCGGTGGATATCCTTCGCCGTCAACATGCTATTCTTAACTCAATTCCGCATTGGATTATGCGCGAACATTATACTCATCCAAAGCCCCATCCCGAAGGCTATCAGTTTGCCATTCAAAAATTTGCTAACGCCAATGAAAAAATCATTGGTTTCGAAGATACACCACGTGGAATCGAAGCTCTTCTGCAAACCATTGCAAAGCCTGTTTTAATTTCACCTGCAACTTATGATAACATTCCGGCGCAGGTTGAACAATTTTCTTCTTTTAATAAGGTTTTTACCGCATAAAAAACATGATGAAAAGTATGAAAAATTATCACTGTTTACTGCTCAAATTGCACACCCTAGCCTTCGGCGACAGGATAGAACTGAAAATAATTAAACAGACACAATCACACTTTTACTCATAAGTTTTTTTTACAAGAAATCTCACTCGGGAAGTTACCTATGTTAGTGAATTGGACCAAGAGACTTGCTTTGCGCCTTGGCGCCTTTGCGTTGCATTTATAAAGGCGGCGCGTTATTAGCAAATGATTGTGTCTGGTGTAGAAAATAATTGAAATAATTAAACGCAAAGACGCTAAGGCGCTAAGATACAAAGAAATAAACTATAAGATACAGTTTATTAATGTCGAATATCTAAACACTTCATGGAAACTTTGTGCCCCTCTCACTGCGTTAAGCCCCTTTTAAAGAATAGACTTTTTTTCCATTTTTTTCGAAAGTGTCTCGTGGTACTTCTGTTAATATCTTCGTGTCTCTGAGCGTTTAATTATTTTCAGTTTGTTCAGATGAATGGTTCTTGAATTGCTAGTACAAAACTTTGACGAGAAATAGACCATGTGCGGGGGCAGCTTTTCCCGCAGTGCGGCGGTCCTTAGAAGCAAAGATATACGGAATGGAAGATGGAAAACGAGATCCGCTAGCAGCTTCAAGTAAAGTACCGGTAATGTTACGTACCATTTTATAGAGAAACCCATCAGCTTCAAATTCAAGACATACTCCATCCTCTATGGGAACAACATCAAGACGCTTTAGATTACGAACGGGATCATAGGCAGCGACACCCTTATGAGACTCATTAGCGAAGGCGGTGAAATCATGTGTTCCAATAAAATAGGAAGTACATTTTCTTAGAATCTCAAGGTCAAATTTTTCCAAAACATGTAGGGAATAGAGACGATTAAATGGGTTTTGGACAGGATGAAGATGAAGAAAATAATGATAAATTTTTCCCTTGGCGCTATAGCGGGCATGAAAGTCTAGTGGCACTTTTTCAATATTTAGAATTCGTATATCAATAGGAAGGATTCCGTTTAATGAGTGGAGAAGGCGTCGCGTCTCTATTTCAGTATGAGTTTTGAAATGGGCTACTTGTCCTAAAGCATGGGCACCGGCATCTGTTCTTCCAGAACCTACTACACAAATATCCTGCTTGAGAACTATTTTTAGAGTTTCTTGCAGTTTTTGTTGAATGGAAATGCCATTTGGCTGTATCTGCCATCCACTGTAATTTGTCCCATCGTAAGAAATAAGGATTTTATAATTATAGCCCAAGTCGGGTTTGTGGTCTTTCATGATTGAGTAGATATTCCACTAGAGAAAGATCCTCCGGTGTTGTGATTTTAATGTTTTTGTAGCATCCTTCGACCAGCTTTACTGGACAGCCTAAATATTCCACAATGGAAACATCATCCGTGACCTCTATATCTTGTGCTTGAATAGAAGCAAAGCCCTTTTTTAATAGATCGGCACGAATAACTTGAGGAGTTTGAATTTCCCAGTATTTTGACCGATCAGGAGTATTTTTTACTAAAAGGTTTCCATCATGTTCTTTTATAGTAAATTTAATTGGCATGCCTACAGTTGCAGCACCATGTTCCTCAGCCGCACAGATCACTCGTAGCACTAACTTTGCGTTAATAAGCGGTCGTGCAGAATCATGTATACAGATCAGTTTTGAATCTTTCTTTAGCGCTTCTAATCCATTGAAAACAGAATCTTGACGTCGCTTACCTGGCAAGGCAAAATTGATAGGAATAGAAAGGCTGTCACAATCAAAGTGGTTTCTGTAGGGAGGATCGCAAACCACTACAATTTCGGCAACCTCATCCATTTTTTCAAAAACATCAAAACTGTAATGAGCGACTAATTTTTGGTTAATTTTAAGAAATTGTTTGGGAGTAGAAACTTGCATTCTTGTTCCCTTACCACCGCAAAGAAGGATCACGCTAATCATTCTTTTTCCTCAATTGTTAGTAAAAAAATTTCCGGTGCGGCGAACCAGCGAAATTGCATAGCGCTTCCTACACCTCTATTGACATAAGCCCATTTATCGCCTATCTGAAAGCACCCTTTTTTGAGATATGGATTTTCCATCAATGTAAACTTTTTCCAAAGCCAAGGTAAGTTAACCTGTCCTCCATGAGTGTGTCCACATAGGATAATCTCTCCGGGAAAAGTCAATAATGAAGGAATGCAATCAGGATTATGCGCCAAAACTATACCAGGAAAATTTTTATTGTAATTGAGAAAAGCTTGCTTTGGATTACATCGGCCTGTGATATACTCTTCGAGACCTGTGACATTGAGAAAGGTTTTTTTTATAGGGATGAGAACGGATTCATTTTTTAAAAGTTTAAATGGTGTTTTCTGTAAAATTTGTTCCAAGATTTCGTTATGTTTAACCGCCTTTGCCTTTTTAGTTACCTTATGAGCCAATATTGTTTTGGTCCAAAGCCGTTGAAAAATGCGACTAAAGGATCCTACTTCCTGATTTAGGACATCGTATTCTCCTTTATTATTAATCGATATAAATTCAGCGTAATCGTGATTTCCTAGGATAGCATAGCATCCATAAGTCGCGTGTAATGAGTTAAAAAATGTTTCAAGTCTCTCAAGATCTCTAGAGAGAGAGAAGCATAAGAAGTCACCTGTAAAAAAAATGAGATCAGGTTGGCAAGTGTCTATTTTACTTTTAATTTTTTTTAAAAAGTTATTTGAAACTTTCGGATGAAGATGCAGGTCGGAAAATTGGACAATTTTTAGACCATTCAAATCTTTTGGAAGATGGGGAATTCCTATTTTAATACGGGTCGTATTTAATAATGTAGGTTCAATGAAGCGGGGCCAAATCCCTACGACGGAAAGACAACACCAAAGATCCCAAAAAAAATTGGCAAGATTAAAATTCATAGTAGATTATTTTAAAGGATGGAACAACATAATGAAAAGAAAAAAGCTAATCTTTAGCTCTTAAAGAGTTAAAGATTAGCTAAAAGGATCTTAATGAGATCTAGAAGAGGCCATTTCAGGTTCTTTAATATGCTTGGATAGTTTACTTGTCATTTTGAACATATCGATAGTTTGGTTGCCAAGTACCTTTCCTAATTTTGCATCAGGATTAATATTTCTTTTATTTTTTGTATCTTGAAGTTTGTGCTTCTTGATATAATCCCATAACTTCTTAGTAATCTCAGTACGTGGCATTGGGCCGCGTCCCACGATTTCTGCTAATTCTTCACTGATGTGAACTGGTTTCATGAATGCTGAATTTTTTTTTGCCATCGTTTATACTCCTTATCGTTGTTTAAATGTTGTTAAAAGATTTTGCTAATACCAAGTATCTGTCAAATCATATTTAAACACAAGTCAGATGGCACTTAATAGATAACAAACTTGGTTTTTTAACTTGACGATCCCAGGTAGCATTACTTGCTAGGGGATTCTTGTAGCTCTGTTTTCATTTATAGTCAAAAGAAATCATTAAAAAAATTAGAATATTTTCTAAACTGAACCCTTGCTTTAATCAAATTTTTTGTTATAAATGGTTCTAATTGAATCTAATAAAAAAAATTATGAGTCAAAAATTTATTTTTCTCCGTTCTATTGAACAAAGCCTTAAAAGGTTAAGACCTCTTATTGAAATGCTTAAAAATGCAAAAAATGATACAGAGCGTTTAAAGCTTTTGAATCAAACTCAAGAAGTAACAGAATTTTTAGACAAGCGCCCTAATCTAAAAAAACATATCCTTACTTGTAGTGAATTTGAACAATATATTTTAAAATCTATTTTTGTACTGGATCAGGGCGATCTTGTTTTTCAGGGTTCTGATCAAGACTCTACGCTGGAGTCAGGTTTGAAGATTTTGTTAGACAAACTTAAACCTGTGGAAAAATTTTACGATATCTTAGGTGGTATCATTGGTTATCATGCAACTGTATTGCAGCTTATCTTAGAGAAAGCTGTGGAAGACCAGGATGAAGCAACTAGAACAGATAGGGAATGTTTTCTCAAGCCCCCCGGCCATGATTTATCAAAGGATCCATTTTTTGTTAGAAAAGCAATTAAAAACTCCCTAGAGAAAATGTCCGAATTGGCCGAAATCTACCCTGTAGGGGGAGCAGGAGACCGATTGAATCTGCACGATGAACAGACGGGAGAAAGCCTGCCAGCAGCTGAATTGCTTTATGATGGCAGAACTTTACTTGAGGGTTTGGTTCGCGACTTGCAAGCACGCGAATATCTTTACTATAAACTTTTTGGTACGCAAATAACTGTGCCGATAGTGATGATGACATCAGAGGAAAAAAACAATGATAAGCATATTCTAGCTATATGTGAAAAGAATAATTGGTTTGAAAGGGATCGCAACTTCTATGAATTTTTTAAGCAGCCACTAGTTCCTGTGTTGACTGAGCAGGGCGACTGGGCGGTTCAGGAACCTATGAAGTTAATTCTCAAACCCGGTGGGCATGGGGTCTTATGGAAGCTTGCATGGGATTCAGGGGTAGTAGAGAGATTACTAAAAAATGGACGCAAAAAGGCTTTAATCCGTCAGATTAATAATCCTATCGCCGGAATAGATTATGGCCTCTTAGCTTTTTGCGGGGTTGGATTTTTAAGTGGTCAAATGTTTGGATTTTCTTCATGCCTACGATTATTAAATACAGCAGAGGGAGTCAATGTTCTAAACGAACGAAAATTCAATGGAGATTATGAATATTCCATTACTAATATTGAATATCCTGACTTTGAAAAAAAACAGATTAAAGATTGTCCAGAGAAGCCAGAAAGCTCTTTTTCTCTATTTCCTGCCAACACCAATATTTTATTTATTAATTTGCACGCGATTAAAGATCTTGTGAAAAAATGTCCGGTGCCAGGCATGTTGATAAATATGAAAACGAAAGTGCTGTGTCTCTCTAGGGACGGAAAAAAACAAGAAGTTTTGGCTGGAAGATTGGAGTCTTTAATGCAAAATCTTGCGGATGTGATGACAAAGCATTTTCCTAGGAAGCAAGAGAGACTAACACCGGAAATGCTTCCTACCTTTCTTACATATAATGATAGACATAAAACAATTTCAGTAACCAAAAAACAATTCACTATAGGGCAGCCGATTGTAGAAACACCCGAAGGGTGTTACTATGATCAACTTCGGAATCATTATGAGCTTTTCACCAACTGTTGTCATATGAAATTTCCCAAAATGGTTTCTGAAGAGGAATATGTTCATAAAGGACCAAGTTTTATCACCTCTTTTCATCCTGCTTTAGGACCATTATTCTCAATTATCGCACAAAAAATTCAGGGAGGTAGTTTGGATTTCGGCTCTGAGATGGCTTTAGAAATTGCTGAGATAGAATTGAGAAATATTGAGGTGGCCGGAAGCTTATTAATTTATGCCGAGAATATTATGGGCCATAAGGATGAGCAAGGAATAATTCGCTATAGTGAAAAGCATGGACGCTGTGTTCTTAAGAATGTAAAAATTATTAACCGTGGCATTAATCGTGAACAAACGAAGCAGTACTGGAAAAGACAGATATCTCGGCACGAAGCATTAAAAATTAGGTTAAAAGGGGAATCAGAATTTATCGCAGAAGATATCACTCTTGAAGGAGACATGAATATAGAGGTCCCAGAGGGTTGTCGTATGACTGCTCGTAAGCAGGGCAGAAAAATCACATTTGATATAGAAAGATTATCCCAGCCTAAACGCCAATGGAAATATTTTTTTAATGCAGAAAATCAAATTTGTTTACAATGAAGTGGTGACTTGTCACCGCTTTGTTACAGCGACAAGTCATTGCATTCTAAAGAACTTTACCAGCCTAACTGAGCGGGAGCACGTCCAAATGCGACAGGATTTTTTCCAAAAGCAAACATAAAGGCAGCGGAAGCAAAGAATGCTGCGCAGGATAAAACAATAAGACCCGCACGGGCTGCCTGTTGCTTTTCACCTTTAAGAGCAATAGCTGTAATTAAAAAGCCGCCGCCAGCTACTAGACCGACTGCACCCACACCATATCCTGAACGGATAAATTTTGGGAAATTTTTGAAAGAATCTGCAACTGCCCTACCAATTTTAACAGAAATATCTTTAATTGTATGACCGACTTTTGAGAATGTATGGCCTAAAGTAGACTTGATTGACTTTGCAGTGTGCTTGATAGTTTCGCCTACAGATGCTGAAACTCCATGTACAGGAGCTCCTTGTACGGGTATAGTTTTCATAAAAAATCCTCCAGAATTCTTGAAATGTTAATACAAAAAAATAACTTTAGTCATACTCCGCCTAACTTTTTAGTTAACATGAGCACAACTGTAAGATACTGCTTTCGACTATATATTTTGTTTCTTTTTTCTGCAATCAAATGACTTCTCAAGAGCGTTTGTCTTCTAATAAACCATTTTTCTCATGTGTAGTCTTTTTATACTTATCTACAAAAGAACAGCCGTCACAGCTTGCTTCAAAATGCATACAGAAATCTTTGTAGAGTTGAAAGGCACCTTGTTGGGAGATAGCTTTTTGTAAAATTTGTCCTTTGGGAAATTCTCCAAAAAAGCGGTGAGAAAGATAATTGGCTTTACTATTATAACTTGCTGGCAAAGATTGGTAAAAATCTCGAAAAGCATTAATTTCGGAATGATTATTTTTTTGAAGGATGTCTACATAGAGCAAGGGTAGAACAGTGTTAACGATGACGATATCTTTTAAGTCTTTTCCAAACAGAGATAATTGTTGCTTTTGACTTTCATTCTCGAATGTATAATGGTGATTCCAATAGTTATCCATGTATATCGGTAAGCGTTCATGGATCATTTGCCGAAGTTGTAACCAGTCTTTTTTAAGGCACGAAGAAGGCCAGTATTGATTCCAACACCAGTATATTTCTGCATAAAGAGAGGACATGAGGGGATCTTTTAATAGCTTTATCAAATACACCATACGGCGAATAGGATGATTTAGTGGGCGCACCTTATCTAAAGTTAGAGGAATAGAATGCGGCGCAAGATAGGAGAGCTCAGCATACATATTAAAAAGTTCAATATAAAAAGAAGAACTTTGCCATTTTGTTTTAAATTTATCTGAGAAAAATCCACACATTCCAAGAGCTATTGAAAGCAATTCTTTTTCTGATTTGTCCTTATGTTTCAATAGTCGTAGAAACAATTCGAAGAAAGATTCAGAGTTGCGCTTGTATCCTAAGGCCATTGCAATGCCAGCAGGAAGTAAAAGGCGAGGATCCTCAATATGTCCTTTAAGATACAAAGCTTTTTGAGTCAATCTCAAATCGGCAGCCGAATAAAATAGGTCATGGATCTTTTCTTCTTCAAGAGAATTAAAAAGATTTTGTGCGCAACGACCGCTTCCAAGAAATTTTCGATACGGGTATTGATCTAGATCAATAAGTTGTAAAATTCTTGTTTGTGAAATCGTTAAGAAATTTTCAAAGTAGGCTTGATGAATTTTCCCTGCTTTTGAATTCACTATGGTTTTTTGGACATGAGGAACCCAGAGAGATATATGAAGAATAACATGATCATATCGCGTATCTTGAGAGTGCTTATGTTGGGTCCAGTTATCATCCTTTAGATGAATTTCAATATCACCTTTGATTTCCTGATTTCCAATTCTCAAATGGACTTTAAGAAAATCTGGACCCGCTTCGGCATTCCAAATGCCCGGAGAGATAACTTCAATGGGAAGATTTTCATCTGTTTTTAAATTCTTAAAGTATTTTTGTTCCCACCACATGACCTGAAGATGTCTTTCTGTCCAGTAAAGATAAGGGTATTTGGACTCGGCTAGTTGAAAAGAAGTGGGGACATGGTTGGGATATAAGGTTTCTTCGATTTCCGAATAAGGTACGTGCATCTTAATACTCATGTAAAATTAAATTTTAATGCCACACCTTTTTAAAATATTTGCATTTATATATTCAAGAAAAAAATTCAAAGAAGATCAGGAAGGATAGAATACACAGGCATACGCATCAGGCTATCAAAACATCTGTAAACAAAAATTAACAGAATAAATATTAGGGTTTATCCTAATTCTGTTGAAAATTAAAAATTTAACAGGATCGGCTTCGCCGGCAGGAACACTCGCTTCGCTCGCACAGGATAAAACAAAATCCACAAGCTATTGAGACCAGCAGAAACAAAATTCACCACTAAGAAAATTACAAAGTAAATGCAAAGGATAAAGATAGGAAATTTTATAATTCTTTGTATTTTTCTTTGTAATTTTCTCCGTGTTGAATTTAGTGTTTATCTTGCCACGAGCGAAGCGAATGATCCCGCAAAGCCGATCCTGTTATCCAGTTTTAGTTTATTTAAAATCAATATATTATAACATACTTCTATCATTTCTTAACCTAGAATTAATGAAAAATAAATATTTTAAAAGTATACTTGATTTCTTAAAAATAAATAACTTTCTGAGGTTAAATGAAAACATATTTAGTAGCCATTTTGATGGCCATAAGTCCCCTTTCCATTCATTCCAATGAAATTCAGACGGATGCATTATTCAATACAGTTATTGATAAAAAGCAAAATTTTGAGGCTAACTTTAGTTCAGATATATTTGATCAATATTTTGAGCAGATGGCCGCAATATCTCAAAAATTTAAAAAATTACCTGACGAATTTAAAGCAGTTTTTTCCCATTCTGGCGAAACAATAGCTGACAAACGATTGACACATGAAAAAATGATTAAGCTACTTAGAGAAACTTATCAAAGTCACAATTTGGATTCAGAAGTTTTGAAAGAAGTGAATGCGATGTCGGCAGCACTTTTTTCTGAAGCTAATGTAAAAGACTCATACCAAGCCTTTCTTAGTCAGTATATTGATCTAAGCGACGAAGCGATTAATGCTGTGTCATTGCCTCAACTTGTTCTCCAATATTATGCACCTTTAGTGGAGATCTTTAAAAATAGCGACCACTTTTCGGAAGAAAGAATTAAATATGATTATCATTTGCAAGGATTTTTACCTGTACGAATCTATTCTATAGATGGTGTTCATCATCTTTACACTCCCAATCCGATAATTAAGGATAAGATCTCTAATAGTACAACATTAAATCCGCTATTTTTGAGCTATCTAAATCATTTGAAAAAAGAACAAAAAAAATATCTCTATGTCTCTGTTAAAAGCATAAGCGAAGAATTAGTAAACTTGTCAGAATCCGAAGAATATAAAGAGGTATTTAATCTCATAATAATAGATAGAACCACAGACTTTTATTTCCAAAAAAATGAATGGGAAGAAAAAAATGATGCTATCGAATTTAAGAAAAATTTAATGAAAAATATTTTTGAAAATAATACCAATTTTTATTGGCCTACAGAACTTCTGGAGCAGGATTGGGTCAATAAGATCACGGATATTATAGAAAATGTCCATTCCAAGTATTTTCAGAATCATTTAACCCTAACAAAGGCTGAACGGGGAGCTTTTATTGAAATCGTAAATGCTGAGATGATTATAGCTGCCTGTGAATTTTTTAAGCCCGATTTTGTAAATATGACTTGTGAATATACAATGGATCGAGGGCCAAGCCAGTTTGCTTTTCTCTACTTATATGATATTATGCAGAAGAGTGGTCAGTTGACAACTGAAGAAAAACGTGATTTCATCACACTTTTTTTTGTGCCACCTATGATTGCTCACAATCGAACCTCGCATGACTATCGTGTCAATCGCCTTTCTGAGACTATTGAAGTTCTTGAAGCCCAAGTTGCCAGGACAAATAAGTAAAAAGCAAGATGCAAGTCTTTAAACGAGTTTAAACCCAAGATGAAATATTTAGAGGTTGCAAGTTGGGTTTAAATTCGTTTAAAGAATAGACTTATATGTTAGAGTCGGACCTAGGTTTTTTTGTTTTTTACCCTTCACCCTTTTCTCGCTTTTAAAAAATTAATTTGAGTGCTGCTGGCCGAAATTGATCAGCTTTGACTTTTATGCTAAAATAAGATAAAGTTTCTAGGATCATAATCTTCAACAGGTAGGGAATTTATGAATGCAGATATTCAGCAACGTTTGAAAAGTACCGATGATCGCATTCTTCACATGTGGAGGTATCTTTGACTTGGCTTCGAAGGAAGCGCGAGTAAAAGAATTGGAAACTCTTATGGAAGGGTCCTCTTTTTGGGATGATAATGAAAGAGCTCAAAATGTGATCAAAGAATGTAATAGCTTAAGAGCATGGACTCTTCCCTATCAAGATTTAAAAAAGCGATTTGAGGACCTTAAAGAAATCTTTCCAGAAGCTTTTGAAAGCGGGGATGAAACTTTAATCACAGACTTAATAAAAGAGCTGGGCTTTGTTGAAAAAGGATTGAGTGATTTAGAAATTCGTAAAATGCTATCTGGTGAGCTGGATTCCAAAAATTGCTATCTTAGCATCAATGCCGGTGCGGGGGGAACTGAGGCCTGTGATTGGGTATTAATGTTATCGAGAATGTACCAACGATGGGCCGGCAAACGTGGATGGAATATTGAGTTGATTGATAGTGTGGATGGAGATGTTGCAGGATTTAAGAGTATTACATTCAAATTTGATGGAGAATTTGCTTATGGGTATGCCAAGGCTGAAAAAGGGGTGCACCGATTAGTTAGGATCTCTCCCTTTGATGCCAATGCTAAAAGACATACAAGTTTTGCATCTGTAGATGTTACGCCAGAAATTACTGATGATATAATCATTGACATTAAGCCTGATGAAATACGAATAGATACTTATCGGGCTTCTGGTGCTGGCGGTCAGCATGTTAATAAAACCGATTCAGCAGTAAGGATGACGCATATTCCTACAGGAATTGTTGTTTCAAGCCAGGCGCAACGCAGCCAGATTCAAAATAGAGAAGCCTGTTTAAAATTACTAAAATCTAAGCTATATGAAAAAGAAATAACAGAACGAGAAGCGGCACTAAAAGCTATGGCGGGAGAAAAGAAGGAAATTGCATGGGGAAGTCAGATACGCAATTATGTCTTCCAACCCTATACCTTAGTAAAGGATACTCGTACTAAATTTGAATCTGGAAACATTCATGCCATAATGGATGGTGATCTTGATGATTTTGTTAATTCTTATTTGAAGGAGTTCGGATGACAGATCAAAAGGGTTCTCTTGAGGGACTAGAAATACGCTATTCCGATTTGAGTGATGGGAAATACCTGAAACAATGGCTGCTTGATCCAACGGTAGCTCGATGGTTTCCTATGTACGATGATGTAGAAATAGATGATGCAGTCGCTCGCTGGATAGGATTCAGCCGATATAAGTGCAGCTTAACAGCCATCTTAAATGATATTCCTTGTGGAATTAGTACTCTCTACTTGCAACCTTATCGTAAACTGGCTCATCAATGTGAATTTGGGATTATTGTAGCACCGGATATGCGTGGAAAAGGAGTTGGGACTGCTTTAATTAATAATCTTATCCACTTAGCCAAGGAAAATTTTCACATTGAACTTCTCCACCTTCAAGTTTACGCGGAAAATCCGGCTATTCATTTATATCAGCGCATGGGTTTCCGCGAGTTTGGCCGACAGACTCACTGGATCAAAGAAAAAGAGGATTTTTATGTAGGTCGTGTTTTTATGGAACGTTTTTTATAATATTAAAATTACATTTTTACACTATGACTTTGACAACCTTTCAACAAAAAGTAGAGAGTTTATCTGGCATTAAATTGAAACTAAAAATCAATGATAACCGTTCAACTATGCTTAGCGTACGCTGGGAGCCTGATTGCACAAAAGTTTCCCTTCACCGTATGTTTTTGCAGGCACCGCAAAATGTCATGCAGTCCTTGGCCTGTTATATCAATCGAAAACATAAAATAATTGCCCCTGAAATTAAAGTTTTTATTGAGGATGGCCTCAAAAAACTGGACTATTCTCATACCCTGGATAAATCCAAACTCTTGAGTCAGGGGAAAATTTATAACTTGAAGAATTTGTATGATGAGTTGAATGCAAAATATTTTAAAAATAAACTGAATTTATTTATTACCTGGTTTGGCAAACCTTCAAAAAAAAATAAAAGTCGCGTGACTTTTGGTCTTTATCATGACCAATTGAAATTGATAAAAATTAATCGACTTTTAGACCATCCAACAGTACCTAATTATGTAGTATCCTATGTGATTTTTCATGAAATGATTCATCATATCTGTCCTCCCTATATTGATGAAAATGGTTTGTACCGCGTTCATAATAAAGAATTTAAATCTAAAGAAACAAATTACGAGCATTTTGATTTGGCGCAAAAGTGGATCAAAAAATATCAGGCTAATCTCTTTTCCAATTTTTATTAATGAAGGGACTTGATTATGGCTGGACATAGTAAATGGGCAAATATCAAACATAAAAAAGAAAAAGCCGATGCTAAGAAAGGTAAAGTTTTTTCCCGTATTGCCAAAGAAATCATCAGTGCAGTTAAAGTAGGAGGGGGTTCAGATCCTAAGAATAATCCTAGACTTAGACTCGCCTTGCAAAAAGCACGAACAGCCAATGTTCCTAATGATATCATTGACCGCAATATTAAAAAAGCCGCCAGTGCTGATCAGGCCGATTACTCAGAACTGACCTATGAATTATATGGACATGGGGGAGTAGGTCTGATTATTGATATTATGACGGATAATAAAAATCGCGTCTCTTCAGAAATGCGCATAGCTACCAATAAACGTGGAGGAACTATTGCGAATCCAGGTGCAGTCGCTTTTAATTTTGATCGCAAAGGAATTATCCAAGTAAATAAAAAAAATGCTAAAGAAGACGAACTCTTTCTTATAGCCACCGAAGCCGGAGCAGAGGATTTTGAGGTTGAAGAGGATATGTATATTATTACGACAGATCCAACACAGCTTTATAATGTCAAAGAATCTCTGAACCAAGCTGGTATTGAGTGCGATGAGGCAAGCTTAGAGATGATTCCAAAAAACTATGTGGATTGCGATGAGGAAACAAAAAAAGCCAACCTAGCCCTCATTGAATGGGTCGAGCAGCTTGATGATGTCGATGAGGTTTATCATAATATGAATCTAGAGTAAATTTGGCATAATTATGCAACTAAACCTTGCAAACATTTCAAAAGTTAAATATAATCTCGTAATTAAAATAATTTAAAATTAAACATAATGAAAGTTAGTAGAGCTCATAATTTCTTTTTTCATCCTTTAGCAAAGGAACATTCTAAAAAAGTCAAAATTCTATCGACTATCACGGTTATTGCCCTCAGTATTATTACGGGTTTAGCTTTTCTAGGGGCATTTGTAATTGTTAATTTGAGAGACCGAAAGATTCATGGTAAAAACAACAAATATCCCAAACCCACAGAAACAATTTTACGTAATAAGTATGGATTTAAATATTCGGCCCATGAACCCAATAAACACCTTCACCTTGGGTATATTGGACCTATGCAAGGGCATAGAAAATTTCGCGCCAAAGTAGGCAAGGTTACTGAAAAGAATATCGATGCCTTAAGTCCTAAAGCGTTAAGAGAAAATCGTCATATAAATCCTCAATTATCTCTTTATCTAACAGCAAAAAGAGTAGGCCATGCACTGAGTTTACGAGGGGAAATCATTTTGGAAGATACTGCTGTCAATCTAGAAGGATTTAGTGAAGTCTATACACTTCCGATGATTGCCGATTCTTTCGAGCAGTTTGCAGAAGCAAGCCCAGATCTGGTTAGTAAAGATATGAAGAAATGGGTTTTGGAACATTTTATAAACAGTACCCGTTGTGATGCGATTAATGATCAACAAATTGTAGATAAAGTAAAAGAGCTTAATGATCCCAATTTCAAAGGACCCTTGTGTGCGAGTACTGGCTATGATTGGCATGGAACTTTTTTGATTTTTTTTAGAAATTTCGTTTTTGCAGCAAATCGAGGAGCAGATCCTTACGAATTAAAGGTAGAGGGCGAAAATATCCAAAATTTGGGAGGATCAGGAGTCAGTATTTTCAAATCAGAAAAAAGCTTTAATTTATCTTTGGAAACAGCCATAAAAATATTTAAAAGAATGGCAGTTAATAGAAACAATTATGCGAAACTTAACGATATTCAAAAAGAGTTGGATTTGCATTTTCTTGATCTTAAGCGATCTAAAAATCAGAGCGTAGGAAATTGTACCTATGTGAATACCAAGTTAGCTATCTTAGTACTACTAGCCCTGTATTCGTTAAGAAACAGTGAAAAAATCACCACCCCCGATCTCGATGAAGCCTTTGAGAAGGCTAAAGAAATATACAAGGAATGGGTAAAATTCGAGCGCAATTATGTGGTTAAAGATGTGATTGATGAAATGCAATCACTAAGAGAGCAGGAAAAAACAGACTCTTTGGTCTATAAAGTTCTTAAAGAACTTCTGCCTCATATCTATAAAAAGAGATATAGGCTCAGTATTGATCTTGGAATTAAAATAAATGATCTTCTGAAGTAAAGATAAATCTATCTAGTTAAAAAGAACATAATACCCCTTTTGCATTTGGCGACGAAAGCATATACGCATCAGGCTATCAAAATATTTTTTACGTAAACAAACAAAAAACAGGATCGACAAAGCCGATCCTGTTAAATTTTTAATTTTCAAACAGATCTGACTTTATTACTTCAATTCATTTATTATTAATAACCTGCATAACAAAATGTCAAAGTCCGATGGTATTGACGTTGTGTAAATAATTTTTTTAATATATGGATGGATTGATAGGTCACTAATAATATAAGGAGGCAAGTATGACGGCCATTGTATTAGATCGTGCAAGGAATATAATAGCATTAAATGAAGGAGAAATAAAAAATCCCGATCAAATAAAAAAAGGGAATTTGCAAGGACATAAAGCAATCCCACTAACCTTTTATTTACATACAGCAGTCTCTATTCTTGGAGGAGTTGCTGCTGTAGCCTTAATTATTTCAGCATTAGTACTTTCCGTTTTTGCTCTGCAGATCGCTGCTGCTGCATGCATTTTACTCTGTTTAACCAATGCAATCGCTGCCTTTATGATACAGCGTCTTGCTCCAGAGAAAGATCTTGATTCAATCATTATAAAACTTTCTAACAAGGTCCAGCAGCTTTTAAAAATTAATCAAGAACTTAAAAAAGTTGAGATTCAAGAAAAAATCATTGTTGTTGATAATAAGATTATTGAAAAAGAAGAGATTATTGAGGAATCTAATGAGCACGAAGAACTTGTGCTCAAGTTGAAAAATTGTCTGCAGAATTACGCAGAAAAACATGAGATTGAAAAGAAAACTATACAAGAAAATTTAAATGTCATTGCAGCCATCTATCAGCAGGATGGAAGAGATGCAACTAAACTTAAACTGGTGAACGAGGCTATCGAACAGTTAAATTTAGATAAAGAAGTTGATGATATTGATAAATCTTTTGATAAGATCATTAAAAATAGTCAAGGGCTTAGCAATCAATTTTTAGCGTTATTAGCACTTTTAAAGACACTTATTAAAGAAGACTTGAAAGATATACAGCAAGAAAATGCGGAATTAAGAGAAAAAATCGATGAATTGCAACAGGCACAACAAGAAATAGAGAACAGCTTAAAACAAAAAGAAGAGGAAATTGAAAAATTGAAAGAGCTAAAAGAGCATATGCTGGATTTCAAAAGTTTGTTAGACAGCGACATCAATAACAAATAAAATAGTACAGGATAATAGGAACGGCTACGCCGGCAGGATAAAAAAAAGACCAAAGGGGTCAAAGTCCATCAGCGCCCATTTAGGTCTTTTTTGTCCCTTCGGTCTTTTCTGCCAGCGTAGTACGATCCTGCAGGGTTTGAAGTCCTAATACTATTTCTTCACTCTTGTCGGATAAACCACAAACAGGATACATTATATCTAAAAAATGGATGTATCCCTATGTCTCAAGCAAAAGAACAGACAGCGATTGTTCCTACACGCAAACAAGATTACCCCGAATGGTTTCAGCAGGTGATAAAGGCTGCTGATATGGCCGAAAACTCACCTGTGCGAGGATGTATGGTCATCAAACCCTGGGGCTATGCAATTTGGGAAAATATCCAACGCCAACTGGATGACAGGATTAAAAATCTTGGTCATGAAAACGCCTATTTCCCCTTATTCATTCCATTAAGTTACTTAGAGAAGGAAGCAGCTCACATAGAGGGTTTTGCCAAAGAATGCGCGGTTGTCACGCACCATCGACTCGAAGAAAAAAATGGTCGTTTAGTTCCCACCGGTGAATTAGAGGAACCCTTAATTGTTCGTCCAACTTCCGAAACAATTATTGGTGAGTCTTTTTCGCGGTGGATAGAATCCTATCGGGATTTGCCCTTGCTAATCAATCAATGGGCTAATGTGGTTCGCTGGGAAATGCGGCCTCGCATATTTTTGCGCACAACAGAATTTTTATGGCAAGAAGGTCATACCGTGCATGCAACGGCTGAGGAAGCCATTGAAGAGACTAAACGTATGCTTGAAATGTATCGTGAGTTTGTTGAAGAGGTCCTTGCTTTGCCGGTGATCATTGGCGAAAAATCCCCCAATGAACGCTTCCCTGGTGCTATAAGCACTTACACATTGGAAATGATGATGCAGGATCGCAAAGCTCTGCAGGGAGGAACATCTCATTACCTCGGTCAGAATTTTGCTAAAGCCTCCAATATTCGCTTTAGCAACAAAGATGGACAAATAGACTATGGCTACACAACTTCATGGGGCATGACGACACGTCTTATTGGTGGCATTATTATGTGCCATGGCGATGATGACGGCCTTAGAATTCCTCCTCGCATTGCCGCTAAACAGGTGGTCATTATCCCAGTGATACCCAAACCCGAGATGGAGAAGGCAATTTTCGCTTATGCTGATCGAATTGCAGAAAGTATACGAGCCGAGCAGTTTCATGGAAAAGCTGTTTCGGTCTTTGTAGATAAACGCGATAAGAGGGGTGGAGAAAAGAATTGGGAATGGATTAAAAAAGGAGTTCCCTTACGTATTGAAGTGGGACCGCGCGACTTGGAATCTCAATCTGCCATGGTCTGTAGGCGAGATAAGCCTCATAAAAGAAAAAACTGCTCTTCATTACAAAACAATCGGCCCTGAGTGTATAAAGCTTTTAGATGAGGTACAAAATAGCCTTTATGAACAGGCAAGGAAACTTCGAGACGAAAATATTCGCACGGACATTCAAACTTTTGAAGAGATGAAGGCCTTTTTTACACCGAAAAATCCCGATAAGCCCGAAATTCATGGAGGTTTTGTATTAGCTAAATGGTGCGGAGATGCCGATACTGAAAAGATGCTTGATGAATTGAAAATATCCATTCGCTGTTTACCATTGAAACAGACAGGCACTCAAAAAAAATGCATTTTGACAGGAAAAATTGCAACACTTGACGCCATTTTTGCAAAATCCTATTAAGTTCGGTTTAAATTTAATTATTTAACGTGTAGCCAATGACGGCCAACATTTAATGAAGCTAAAGCTTTTTTGGAGTTTAAAGGGTTGCGAATACTTTTAAGATCTGTCTCTAATTTTTCCTCAAGTTGTTTTTTATGCTTTTGCAATTCTTGCCAATTGTCATCAGTAAAATTATCTTTTTGGGAAATAAAGGCAGTCAATTGTTCCGTGGTTACCTCTAATTCTTCAAGAAAGCTAGAAATATCTTTTTCAAGTTTTTCAAAGCGAATGGAGAGCTCACGAATGTGTTTTTCATTAAGATTAAGTTTTTCTTCAATATTATCTTTAGAAAGCATAAAAATCTCCAATCATGAACTAAAAAAAATTATATCAATAATAATGATTAAAATTCAAGGCTTAATTTGAATAAATTATTTTATTTATTACCCTCATTTTGTGCTTGTATAGGAGTTATAAGTGTTCTTATTACCTATTATTTTATTTGGCGTAGACTAGAAAGAAACAAAACTACACTGGTTCAAACCCTTAGCCAAAGGGTAAATAGTACTGAGATACAAAAAGAGGTAAGCGAGGTTTTGGATCATAAATTAAATCATTTTATCCATGAATTAAGAAGTCAAATTCCTATGGGTTCTATGCTTTTGACCGACTCCTTATCTCGAACTATTAAGGGAATCGCAAAAGAAGAGATGCTCAAAATGATACCTGATATAAAAGAGCGCTTGGTCAATCGACTTTCAACTGAAATGGATATCGAAAAGATTGCACTAAATTCTTTACGTTCAGAATTATATCGCATTGTTCTCTATGGAGCGGTTTTAGGTTTTTCGCTGGGTCTTCTTTGGCTTCTATTGAACCCCCAATAACATTAGCTCAGAGCCCGCCAACTCGACACTTATATAGCGCAAATTGGGTTTAGAGCCGCTTCGAAGTAATGAAAGAGTTTGGTATTTACATCACCCGATACATTATCCTGCCGCCGAAGGCGATCCTGCCTATCATGTTATTTCTTAATATTGTGTCTGAAATTAGAGCCCCCAACTCGACGCTTACATAGCGCAAATTGGGTTTCATATTGAAAAACCTTGTTATTTGTATTTGTTATGTTTGTTGAAGAGCTTGCACTGCGGACATTGTGTTATATCTTTAAAATCGTCTTCAAGATAGACACAGTGGCAGTATTCACAAACGCGCAAATCTTGTTCCGTAGTTACAATTTTTTTGCGACGCGAATGATAGTGATGATTGAGCCATAAACCCAAAAGAACAGCCAGTGTTAGGCATAGATAGAGCATGACAGCTGTGTTAGCAGACAATTCAATCATGCAGCACCGGATGTAAATGTGATTTCTACCTGACCATTTTGAAGAAAGTCCTTATCATTGGTTTGAAAAAGGATATTTTTTAAAATTTTTTCAGCAAGATAGGTCTGTTTTTTATTAGTGATTGATTCTTGTGGTTGAAACCAGAAAATTTGGCCTGTATGCATATTGACTTTTACAGCATAAACTAGGCGCTCTTGATGAAGATTTTTTGATGACAATTTTTGCAAAACAAATAGTTTCGCTATTTCGGCATCGAAATCTTGCAAAGGAATTTCAGAAAGGGGACCGGAAATGATTATTTTTATAGAGGGAATTATTAAAGGAATTTCATCAAATTCAAAATACTTTTCCTCTATGTCTTTCTCAATTTCAACGAAGGGATTATTTACATTATTCACTCGATAATCAATCGATTGATGATCGCTAGAGATTTTAAGCGGGGGTAATACAGGCAGTGATTCATTGGGAGCTAGCTGAGCAGGCGTGAGTCTTCCTTCCCTATTAATTTGTGCAATCGCAGCAGTATCATTTTCTTCTACAGAACTTTTTACAAAGTGAGCGTAAGCTTTAGTTGCAGGAAGAATCGTTTCTATTTCCCACATGGAGAATAGGCGCACATGAAAAAGAAGTGCTGCAGCAAGATGAATAGCGATTGCAGTAACTAATGCTAAAATAAAATAGCGATCGAAAATGAATGCAGATTGTCGCATCCCAATCTGTATTTCATTAGATTTTTTTGATTTTTCTATTTTGAACATGTTTTATCTAATAAAACTCACTATTCTCGTTTTCATCATGTTTGTACACTAAACGAATGTGTGTGGAGCACTCCTGAATGATGGAAAATACACGTAAAAAAAAGCCATATTCAATCCGTCGGTCTACACTGACAACTACCGTAGGTTCTATGCCGTGATGCTGCTTTTTGAGGTGTTCAATATCTTCTTGTAGATGCTTTTTTAACGAGCCAAGATCCACAATGGTTTTTTTTGAGCCCACATAGATGACATGTTGAGCATCAATGACCACAAGGAGTTGAGTTGTTAAAGGAGCAGAATTGCGATCTAGGATAGGATTTTCTATATTGAGCGATTTCAATGGGAGAATATCTGAAGTAATAATGAAAAAAATTAGCATGAGAAAAATGACATCCACCAAAGGAGTAAGATCAATCAAATTAAGCGATGTTTTCAATTTGGTCTTAAAACGCATATAATCCTATTCATCACGATGAACGAGTAAATCCACAATTTCGGATGAGGTTGTTTGAATTTCTAGAACAAAGGCTTCAATACGACTGACGATATAGTTATAAGCAATGACGGAAGGTATGGCGACAACAAGGCCGGCTGCTGTAGTCACAAGGGCATATTCCATAGCTTCGCCAATACGCGTAGCGGAAAGATCCACCAAACCGCTCAGTCGCATTTCTCCAAAAGCTTGAATAAAGCCCAGAACAGTTCCAAGTAGTCCTATTAGGGGTGTTATATAGGCGATAATAGACAGAATTTTTGCATTTTTCTCAAGTTGGGCAATTTCAATTAAACCTGAAATTTCCATTGCATTTTCAATTTGCTCTTTAGAACGATTGTGCTTCATCAATCCCGCTTTAATAATATTAGCAATAGTACCACCCGTGTTTTCGCAAAATTGAATGGCTTCTATGATATTACCTTCCTTGATAATATGTCTGAGATTAACAATGAATTTATTAGTGTCAGTTTCAGAGCGTCGTAGATGGAGCATTCTTTCTACAAAGATTGTTACAGCAAAAATAGAGCAGCCGACAATCACAATAAGGATAATGTTCCAATTAGAGTTATAGTGAAACAAGTTTCCAAATAAAATATTAGCGATAACCATAATCTTTTTCCAATTTTTCTTTAGCTTTTAGGGCCCATTCCCCCCCTTTTTTGGAGGTAGCTTCAAGTTGTTTGCGCGCTAATTCAAAGCGCTCTTGTTTTTCATAAATTTCAGCACGTAAAAGCATAGCTTTAATTCTTAGACTTGAAATGGCATCATCATTTACTACTTTGGAAAGAATTAAAATAGCTTTTTCTAGTTGATTGAGTTCTTTTAAGCATAGACTTTGTTGAATTAAAAGCTCAAGACGTTGATCAGTACTCAGTACCCGACCTTTCGCCGCATCCTCTGCTTGCAGAAACCATTCTAGAGCTTTATGATAATCTTGTCGTCTCATTTCTATGTAGGCTTGCGTGGATAAAGTTCTAGATAGAAAATAGCCTCGAGTAATTTTAGCCGCTTTGTATTTTGCTAGTATTTTAGATAAAAGTTCCTCCGCTTCCTTGTACTGATTAGCAGTGATGTAGATCTGTGAAAGACATGAAGTACATTCCTCTTCAAGATGCCAGAAGAGATCAGAGTTCATGATATCTTTGTGATATTTATCATTAGCCAATTCTTGAAGCAGTTGGCACAATGTTTCGCGTGCATATTCTAGATAAATTTGTTTTTTTGTGCCAAAGGACTCATTAGCTAGAGCATAATTAGCTAGACCTTTTTCTAAATGTGCCCGATAACGCACGAGAAGACAATGCTCGAGACGATCTTGAGGGATTTTTGCATCTGCATCAAGGGTTTCAAAGTGGGTTTCAACATCTTGGAAATTATCAATTGCATCTATTAAGTTTTTTTTCTTTAGGAGTTTACCCTCGGGTGACTGGAGGTCTCGTTTATTATCTAAGCCTAAAAGAAAAAAGGCATTTAGAACAAAGGGGCTTTCTGGATAAAGATCAGGAAACGCAGTTAAATGCTGAATAGCTGTACGATCTCCTTGTAAATATTCCTGATAGGAATAAAACATAAAGTAAGCTTCTGGAGCTATTGCAGAATAGGGATATTTTTCTAAGATTAGCTGTTTATAAGATCGTACATGCGCTTTATCTTTCTTTAATCTTTCGGCAGACTGAGAGGCTCGATATAATGCTTCAGCAGCTAAAGGAGACTTAGGCCATTCCTCGAACAGTTGAAAAAAAATTTCTTCGGCATGATCAAAATGACCTTTTTTATAAAAAAGATTAGCCATGATATTTAATGCGATATCTCTCTGGGGACTCTTTGGGAAATGACTCAACCCTTGTTGCAGAATTTCAATAGCCTTTGTTTCATCCGAAATAGAAGATGTGATACGGCTATATAAAATATGAGCCTCTAAAGGATCCGGAAGAGCTTTTAAAAGTTTAGCATTTTCCTCCCATAATTGATTAAGGGATTTTAAAGCTCTTGAATGATCCTTTTCAGTTAATTCAGAATGATAGGAATAGATCTGCAATAAAATTGCTTTTGCACTTAGAGCAGGGTTATCAATTTTAAGGAGTTGACTTGCCTGTTCCAAAGATGCAGCAGCCCGTTCGAACATTTTATGTGCTTCTTCCTCTTTATGGACCTGTTTTAATGACTGTCCTTCTTCTAAATCATTCAGTCCCCTTATATACCAGGCTTCCCCGTAAAAGGGGCTATTGGCATGACTGCTTTGGGTAAGTTGACGAAGACGTCTGTCCCTTTCATGATAATTTAAATGTGTTTGAGCTCTTGTTAGCAAAGCCTTGTTATAAGATTCTTTTGATGAAATTTTTTGAGGATCTGAAAAAATCTCCTCTGCTTTTTTTAGCGCATCTTCATCCTTTAGTAATTTACCTATGGTAAAATAGTACTCACCCTGTGCCATCCAGGCACGTTCACTCGGGTTAATTTTCAAGAGTTTCTCTATTAGTTGACCAGATTTAAAAAGATATTCCTTTTTGCTTTCTTCAGATAAATTGTTTGAATTTATAGCTGCCATCTTAAAATAACAAATGCCTAAATAATGAAGAGTATCCGCATACCATTTTGTATGATGAGGATTTTGTTGAGGGATCGCCTTTTCGAAATAAAGAATAGCTTGAGGGAAATCTTTATTATGGAAAGATAACTCCCCTTGCAAGAAAGCACTTTCATATTTTAATAGGTCATCATTTTTAATGAGAGCGCTTGCTTGATTTAAATGCTGGGCTGCTTCATTTAAATTTGCCTTTCTCATTTTGATTCTTGTGAGATAAAAATAGGAAAGAATTTGCAAGCGATCATTTTTGGTCATTTTAAGAACTTTTTCAAAGGCCTCTTCCGCTTTTAAATAATCATCCTTAAGGTAAAAGGAAAGCGCTAGTTCAAAATGGGCTTTATCAAGTTGTAAAGTTGATTTTTCAGAATGATTTTCAATAAAGGATTGAAAGGTATGTATTGCTTTCTCGAAATCACCATTATTTCTATAGGCAATGCCTAAAAAAAGAGGATGATTTTCGGAGATTTTATGGTCCTGGAAAAGGTCTATAGCTGATGGGTAATCTTTTATATGAAATAAAGCTTGAGCTAGACGATAGCGAACTTTTGAATCGATGTTGTCTCTTATGGATTTTTCGAGGTTAAAGGTCTCTTCTTCCTCAAGTTTGTGTAAAATATCTTGATAAATGGGAATAGCTTCTAGAAAGAGGGAGGCATTGAATAAATCTTCAGCTTGTTGAATTAGCTTACTTAAGCTTGATGTTTCATCATTTTGAAGACAGTCTGCTTCAACCATTTTGGCTAAGCATACCGAATGCAATATAAACCAAGATAAGATCGTTGCGATGCTTTTTATTAATGAATTTCTGAACATTTCCAACTAAGTATTTATTTAAAAATGAATGCATCAAGGTTTAAACCCAACTTGCTCACGATCAAGCTGCCACCTGAAATGTGCTTATTTCCAGGCTTTCAAAACCCGGAAAAAAATCACAAATTCATCTGGAGCTTGCATAGGTTGCAAGTTGGGTTTTAAGCATAGCAGGAGTTTAAAATATGGTAAAATGAATTAGAGAATAGGAAAATTCTTTGATGGTATGCAGAATTGCTTCGAAAATATTTTTTATTTGATAAGTCCGTGATTCTATAAGTCTGGATTTGTAAAAACATTGTTTAAGATATACCCTAAAGTATTTTTTTTGGATACTCATGATTTTATTTAATCTTTTATTTTTGAGGCAAAAGTAAAAAAAATTTCGTTTTATGCAGAAAAATGTTGCACAATATGTTCAAAGGTAATATTTATTATTCGTCATGAAAACTCAAAAAAAATCAGGAGGCAAAACACCATGGCATTAAAAGACACAGTAAAACATTTAAGAGATCTTCTTAATAAAGTATTACATGACCTAGAAAAAGCGGACAAGGGCAACAAAGCTGCTTCTCAGCGCGTTCGTACCGGTACTGTTAAAATGGAAAAAATTGCTAAGCTTTATCGTAAAGAATCTATTAAAAATGAAAAAGGCACAAAAAAGCCAACTAAGAAGACAGCTGCTTCAAAAAAATCAAAACCAGCCGCTTCAATGAAATCAAAAGCCAAGTCTCATAAGACTAAGGCTCGCCCAATGTCATTAAAGAAACCAACTGCTAAGCTTCCAACAAAGCAAATGAGCATGAGATAATTCATTTGTTTTTTAATTAAGTGTGTAAAGAATTGGGGAGGAGAAATAACCTCCCTTTTTTATTAAATAAAGTTGTAGTCAATTTCCCCCTTCCCCCTGCCTGTGCCTGTGCCTGTGCCCGATTTATTTTGTTTTTATCATTTATTTAAACCCAACTTGCGCCGTATGCAAGCGCCAGATGAATTTGTGATTTTTTTCTGGGTTTGAAGGCCAATTTTGAACATACTTGGCTAAAGTAGGCAAAAATTGGCCTTCGGAAGCCAGGAAATAAGCACGTTTCAGGTGACAGGCTTGATAAGGCGCAAGTTGGGTTTTAAGTATTTTTAATCAAAATAACAATATCTTATTGAATCAATTGTATATGTTTCTGTTTTTTTTTCGGGCACGGGCAGGGGTAAGGGGGAAGGAAATTAATCGAGCATCCTCCAAATAACCTTGATTTTTATCGATTTTTATTTTAACTTATAGCACTTATTTTATACGTGAAATCATGTGACTGATATGAAAATCGAAAAGTTTTCTAATAAAGGTAATGGCTTAGGAAAATTTCAAAAGAAAGATGGGAGTTTTTCTCAGGCTGAAATTTCTTTTGCTATTCCCGGCGATTCAATTGATGCAGAATTAGTGGGTAAAAGAGGCGGTAAGTGGATTGGGTGCATCAAGGAAATTCTTCAAGCCTCTCCAGATAGGATTCAACCTAAATGTATCCATTTTGGTTTATGCGGGGGCTGCCGCTGGCAACAAATGGCATACGCTACTCAATTAAGATATAAAGAAGGGATTATTAAAGAAGTTTTTAAGCCTATTCTTCCCCCGGATTTTGAAATTAAGCCCATTGTGAGTTGCATACCGGAGTGGAATTACCGTAATAAGATGGAATTCACTTTTTCAAGTGATCTCAAGGGACATAAATATTTGGGTCTTATTCAAGATAGCAGTAAGGGTAAGGTTCTTAATCTCACAGAGTGTCATCTGGTTAATGGCTGGTTTGTAAATACCCTTAAAACCGTCAGAAAATGGTGGGAAGAATCAAATCTTGACGCTTATCATATGAGACGCAACACAGGTTCCTTAAGAACTTTAATTTTGCGTGAAGGAATTAAAACTGGTGACCGAATGGTGATGTTAACGGTCTCAGGAAATGCCGACTTTGCTTTAACTAATGATCAGATACAAAGCTTTGTAACTTGTATTCGCAGTTCCGTTGAAGGTACCTCATTCAATAGCAAATTAAGTATCTTTCTGAGAATACAGCAAATTCATCAAGGGGTGCCCACAAACTTTTATGAAATGCCACTTTATGGGCCAGAATATATTAATGAACATCTTGAGATTCGTATTGACCCTGAAAAAGCCCCTATGTCTTTTAATTTTGTGATTAGCCCTTCCTCTTTTTTTCAGCCCAATACAATGCAAGCAGAAAAATTTTATTCCCTTGCACTGCAGCTTGCAAAAATTAATGAAAATACGGTCATCTATGATCTCTATTGTGGAACAGGTACTTTAGGGATTTGTGCTTCAAAAGTGGCAAAACAGATCATTGGAATTGAACTATCCTCGGAAGCTGCTTTAGATGCTAAGCAGAATGTTCTATTAAATAATTGTCAAAATGTGACTATTATTTCAGGAGCTGTTCGACATGTTCTAAAACAGATCCTGGAAGAAGGTGAAATACCACCTCCCGATATTGTGATTATTGATCCACCACGGATTGGTCTTGATCCTGTTGCTTTGGATCAATTGATTAAATTAAATCCCCCAATAATCCTTTTTATCTCTTGCAATCCTTATGCCCAAGCAAAAAATGTGGCTAATCTCCTGCAGCATGGTTATAAAGTTGATGACATGCAACCTTTTGATCCATTTCCACATACAATGCATATAGAGAATCTCGTTCTTTTGAGAAAAGTCAAATGGCTACGCTAAAATTTAATATTTATAAACATGATGGCCATTCTAAAGCTCGTCTTGGTACCATTGAAACTTCTCATGGGATCATAGATACACCTGTTTTCATGCCTGTTGGAACTCGCGCAGCTGTTAAAACAGTCACAAATCAGCAGCTATTGGATATCAATACCCAAATTATCTTGGGAAATACCTATCACCTAATGCTTCGTCCAGGGATCCAAATTCTCCAAAAAGCAGGTGGATTACACACTTTTATGAATTGGAATAGGCCCATTCTAACAGATTCAGGAGGATTTCAGATTTTTTCACTGGCCGAGCTGAATAAGATTACCCCTAATGGTGTACATTTTCAATCTCATATCGATGGTTCAAAACATTTTCTTGGACCTGATGAGAGCATGCAGATCCAGAAAGCGATAGGGTCCGATATAGTCATGGCATTTGATGAGTGCATTCCATATCCTAGTGAAAAAAAAGTAGCTGAGGGATCGCTTGAGAGAACGCATCAATGGGCTAAACGCTGTCGCGATTATGAACTTGATAATCATCAAAATCTTTTTGGAATCATTCAAGGCGGAATTTATGCAGATTTGCGTCAACAATCAGCAAAAGCCATAACTAGCATGAATTTTGAAGGCTATGCCATTGGAGGTCTCTCTGTAGGAGAACCTTCATCGATAATGTATGATATAATTGATGAAACAACTCCTTTTATGCCCATAGAAAAACCACGCTATCTTATGGGAGTTGGCACTCCCCGTAACATTATCGAGAGTGTCATGCGAGGTATTGATATGTTTGATTGTGTGATGCCCACGCGTAATGCTCGCAATGGTACGGCTTTTACTTGGGGGGGGAAAGTGCAGATTAAAGCGGCTAGATATGCCGAAGATTTTACACCGCTTGACCCTGAAACACCATCCTATACCTCTCAGTTTTCTAAAGCTTATCTCCGTCATCTGCTCAATGTGGATGAAATCACAGGCTTGACATTAGTGACCTTACAAAATCTAGCTTTTTATCTCGATTTTATGCAAAGATTACGGCAAGCAATAAAAAATGATACCTTAGGCGAATTTTACCAAAAAATTTGTGCCTTGTATCCACACTAAAAGGATTGAAAAAACCATGAAAAAGCTTGTCTATATTTTCTTCAGCATCCAAGCAGTACTTTTCAATGCTACAATCTTTGCACAAGAAAGTACCAATAACGAAGCAGCCCCTCGCGATCAAGGAATGATGCAAACCATTATTATGATTGCAATAGCCTTAATCTTTTTCTATTTGATACTTTGGCGTCCAGAACAAAAACGACGTAAAGTCATGGAACAACAGAGAAATTCATTGAAAAAAGGCGATCGTGTTACTGCTATGGGAATTGTGGGAACAGTTCTTCGAGTCGATGAACATACCGTCATTCTCAAGATGTACGATGGTTCGAAAATTGAAATGCTCAAAGCAGCCATTAGCGATGTGGTTCCTGGAACTGATGAGGATGCAAAAAAGGCCGAAAAAGAAGAGAAGAACACGGTGAAAGAAAGTAGTTAAGTTACGAAAGTAAAACAAAATAATTCACCACAGAGGGAAGACAAAGAAAACAAACAAGAAAGAAGAAAAATTAATTTTTCTTGCTAGTTTTCTATGCATGTTTCTCAGTGTTTTAAATTTTTTCCTGAAGTGAAAAATGCATAATAAAATTATTCTCAACATTATTTTTTTGTGTCTTTCTTTTGTATCTTTTGCTCATGCCAAAATTATCGAAACCGATCATTTTGAGGACATTCTTTCAGAAATAGACCAGAATACTTTAGTTTTGATTGATATCGATGACACATTGATTAATACGACAAGTATGCTTGGCAACACATCCTGGTGGAATTATTTTGTTTCAAAAATCTTAAACGCTCATTTACCCCTAGAGAAAGTTCGTCCTCAAATTAATGAAGTTATTCAAAAAATCCTTCAAAGAATACCAATGGAATTGGTCGAAACAGACAGTGCCGATATCATTAAGAAATTACAACTTCAGGGTACTTTGGCATTGGCTTTGACAGGTCGCAGTAGAAAGTCAGACTATATAAAGGATGCTGATCTATGTACTCATGAACATTTAGCTCAGGTGGGCATTGATTTCACACAAACTGCGATACCCAAGCATATGAAGGATAAGGTATGTCATTTTTTTTCTTATGGGATTATCTTCACGGACTATCAAGACAAAGGTCCTTTCCTAAAAGACTTTATCGGTACAATGGGTTTTTACCCCGAAAAAATTGTCTTCATTGATGATCAATTGAACCAGATAAAATCTGTAGAAAATGCAATGGCATCCCTAAGGATTCCGACCGTGGGATTTAGATACGGCAGATTAGATAATTTGCATAAGCAATTTGATCCCTTACTTGTAAATATTCAACTAGAAGCTTTGATCAGAAAAGATTGGGTCCTTTCCGATGAGGAAGCTTTAAAAATCGCTCAAGAAAATCAGAACTTAAGCAACGACTATTTTTTGAATGAGCTCATTCAAGAAATCGTTTCAAATTGACATTTTTCATCTTTTTGAACATATAGAGTTTAAAAAGAAAGAGGTATTGATGAAAGTCAAGGAATGTGAAAAATGTTGCTGCAATAATGAACCAGCGGAAATCCTTCCGGTCAAAGCTCAAAAGATTGCAAAAAAAAGACCTTTCTCAAAAAATTTGGATGAGTTAGTTAAGCGTTTACAACCTATTGTGGAATTGGTTTGTCGCATAGCATTAGCCATTTTTGCTTGTATTATAAATTACAAATTGTTCGCAATTTCTGCAGGTGTAGGCTTAGCTTTAGGAGTTAGCTATACAGTTTATAAAAATGTCATAAAAGAGCCTATAGAAGTTGGACTTGCGCGCCCTAGTTGCGCACAGGGTTTTTTTGATTATCTATCGGGTATTCGATGCCCTCCACTTGTTAGCGTGGTTATTACAGCTGTTTTTATTGCAGGTCATATGCACCATTCTCCTTTTTATATAGGGTTTTGTGGAGTTCCTTTTGGAGTCTGGTTAGGGACTCAAGCAACTCAAATTGTATGGAATTTAACCTATCGGGATATTTATCCTATGGATGCGCCTCTTAAAAAGATAGGCGACATTTTTGCGCCTCTGCCAAGAGCTCACGAAGTCGTTTAATGCATAGGTAACATAGGTATTAGAATTTTTAGGATAAGCGGGATCCATGCAAAGCACTTTGTTTTTTATAGGATCAAATCCTCGAACGACCAGTAAATGTCCTTGATTATAGGGATGAAGACTGCCTGGTAATCTGCCTTTCACACTCACAACGACAGGATATCCAGTCTTTAAGAACCTATAGACATCTTCAAAATCATTTAAGTACATCACACGCGTTTCCCATTCCTCACCAAGTTCTACATAAGCTTGTGCCATGGCAAAAACCCAATGACCATAAATATCGAAATAGCTATCCCAAACTTTATGAGCAAACTCCATGGGAGTAATATCCGTCTGTTTGTTTAAATAATGAATGACCGCAGTTGTAGATGTAGGAGAACAAAGCCTCATGTTGCAAGAATTTTTAATGGCTATTTGAGACATACCAGGGACTTCCAAACAGATGTAAGATCCCTGCATAAAACTATTCTTGTTTATGTCCACCGGTTTTTTTGATGGCACAATAGCGGCATAAAATGCATGAAATCGCTGCAAATTAGGCATCTGTTTAGCCTCTACTTTAACACGCCATCCTGTAGCTAAGTATCCTTTGTCAATACAAATAGTGTCTTGAAAAATTTTGAAGGGTCCATGTTGATGTTCAAAACTTCTTTGGCCATTTGCTCCCCATAGGGCATAAGAAAACCAAGGAGACCAATCTTCAATTTTTAAACTCAAAGAAATATGGAACTGGCCACGATAAGGTCTTTGAGCATTCCAACCGATAAGAAGTTCGTTAAAAGATAGAGCCGTATTTTCCCAAATGTAGGATTTTTTCTTATGCGCCTCAGGGGGAAGAAGCTGATAGAGGTGTGAAGAATCGAGCATAACATCCCAAGGTTTAGGGTTTTTTTCAAGGCATATGCTTTCTGGAAGGTATAAACAAAAGGATTTACTAACACTTTTGTTCACACCTGTTCCTAGATGCATCAACCATTTTATATTGCCTAAAATTTTGTGATTAAGGCAATATAATAATCTTGCTTTTGCACCGGTAGCTCAATTGGATAGAGTACCCGGCTACGAACCGGGCGGTTAGAGGTTCGAATCCTCTCCGGTGCGATGATTATTCAAGTTTTTCCATCAGGTCCTTTTCAAACTAACTCCATTGTTGTTAGTTGTCCCGATACTTTGCAAGCAGCGATGATTGACCCTGCACCGGATAGTGCTCAAGCCATGATAGCTTACATAGACAAAAATCATCTTATTCCTGCTAAAATTCTTCTTACGCATACTCATTGGGATCACATTGCAGATGTTTCAAAACTTAAAAAAAAATATGATACTCCCGTCTATGTTCATGCTTTTGATGCTTATAATTTAGAAAATCCCGGAAGCGATGGTCTTCCCTGTTGGATATCCATAGAAGGCGTGGTACCGGAACATTTGGTAAAAGAAGGGGACATAATTCCTTTGGGAAATTTGTCCTTTGAAGTGATCGAAACACCTGGACATACACCAGGGGGGATCTGTTTTTACGATAAAAAGGAAAAAGTGATATTTACAGGAGATACCTTATTTAAGGGCACGATAGGTAATCTATCTTTTCCTACAGCTCGACCGCATCTTATGTGGGGATCTCTTTCAAAGTTGGCTAAGCTTCCACCTGAAACGAAAGTGTATCCAGGGCATGGTTTTGAGACGACCATTGGAGCAGAAAATTGGTTGGAACGTGCAGAGGATCTTTTTTCAGATTAATTAATGAGGAGTTATTTATGGGCGTATTAGTTGGCAAACCAGCACCTAAATTCAGGACAAAGGCAGTAATTGAAGGACGTATTACTAATGATTTTTCGTTAGTTAATTATCTTGGAAAGAATGTGGTATTTTTCTTTTATCCCTTAGATTTTACATTTGTATGTCCTACGGAAATTCATGCCTTTCAAGAAAAGATTGAAGAATTTGACATGCGTAACACTCAAGTTGTGGGTTGTTCTGTAGATAGTCCCTATTGTCATATTGCTTGGCTGAACACTCCAAAAACTAAGGGCGGAATACAAGGCGTGACCTATCCTCTTGTCTCCGATATGAATCGGACCATTGCTAGTGATTACGATGTCTTAATTCAGAGCGAAGGAATTGCCTATCGAGGTCTTTTCATTATTGATAAAAATGGAATTGTAAGACATCAGGTTGTAAACGATCTTCCGCTTGGACGTAACGTTGATGAAGTCATTCGTATGTTGGACGCGCTTGTTTATTTTGAAGAAAATGGGGAAGTTTGTCCAGCTAATTGGCAAAAAGGACATAAGAGTATGAAACCCACAAATGAGGGTTTAGAGCGCTATTTTGCAACGACTCGTTGAGCAAAATTAACCACGGAGAGGGCTGCAAAGGGAATGAACAAGAAAAAAGGATATAAGAAGTTTCAACACAGATATTAACAGAAGTACAACGAGACACTTTCGAAAAAATTGGGAAACAAGTCTATTATTTAAAAGGGCTTAACGCAGAGTCGGGGAGACGCGGAGGGAATTTTTGAAAGTTCTAATAATGCTCCAGCGAGTATCAAGTACCGACTACCGGTGTTTTGCGTGGGGGTATCTTGGCAAGGACTGACTCGTCGA
Source organism: uncultured Parachlamydiaceae bacterium (assembly GCA_963833865.1). GTDB lineage: Bacteria > Chlamydiota > Chlamydiia > Chlamydiales > Parachlamydiaceae > Neochlamydia. Next base: position 1,386,862 of record CAWHZN010000011.1, read on the forward strand.
TATTCAGGTGCGCCCTCACAAGTTCATGCGGTGTGAACGCAAGCCACTGTGCAAGCGGCACGTCTTCAAATTTGGGGCTGCGGAACATTTCAAGGAACCGCAACGTTGTCGTCCCGGTATTCTCGATATAGTGAGGCATGGCACGCGGGATCGAACCGACATCTCCAGCTTGATAGTCAAATGTTTGCGCACAACTTCCAGCTGCAAACACGGTCATCCGCCCCTGGCCTGAGAGATAGTACTGCCATTCGTCCGCATTAGGATGCCAGTGCAATTCGCGCATGCCGCCCGGCTCGACCTCAACCAACGCAGATGCGATGGTCTTCGAGGCAGGAAAATTGGTCGAATCCATGATGCGGACAGCACCAAACTTCATCCAAATCGGCTCCATTTTAATCATCCGATGGCTAAAAAGCTCGGGTACTGGCCCCAGGCCGGCGACATGATCCTTGGCTAGCGGTCCTGGAACTTTGGACTGGAAGATGTAAAGCTCGTCCTTGGGAATATGATCAAAGGCGCTCTCGGGGACGTTAAAATTTTTTGCGAGAATGTTTTTCGGAGTACGGGAGAGCCAATCGGTGAGCAGAAAGGTTGAATTTTCGTCGAAGTCCCCATCGTCGAAAACAAGGAGAAATTCACAACCATCCCCTTCCAGGCCCTGAATTGAGTGCGGAATGCCGGCCGGAAAAAACCATCCCTCGCCTTCGGCGACATCATCCTGAAAGGTGCGGAGGTTTTGATCAACGGCGGTGATCCGGGCTTGCCCCTTGATCATATAGGCCCATTCTCCTTCTTTATGCCAATGCATCTCCCGTACAGCGCCGGCCTTCAGCCGCATATTGACGCCGGCAAGCTGAGTAGCGGTGGGCAGTTCGCGAACTGTTGTCTGCCGGGCCCAGCCTCCTTCAGACACACGATTATAGCTGTCGCAAAAGGACCATCTGAGGCTTGGTAGCGTGCCGTGGTCGGTCGGCGGTGGCAGCAACCTATCCGGGCTTTCCGCTTCGCGTGCGGGGTTCGATGGGCCCAAGACCGATGCGCCCTGTTTGCCACGGATTGGTTTAAGTGGATGAGAAGATTCGGTTTCCGTTTTTTTTGAGGCCATGACTTTTTCCTCCTAAAACTGTGTTTAATATCTTCATACCCTAGTCATTCAAAATATGTCTTTAACTTCTTCAAGCTATAGATACCTTGAACTATAATTGTAAATAAAATTATTTTAACTAATATCCCGGATTGAGACCTATTTTTCCCTTTATCATCATGGCTGCAGGCTAGGTTTTGCATATTTTTTTTACTAAGGAAAAATCCTAGCTTCAAAAAAATCCGCAAAACCTAGCCCACAACCATGGCGTTAAAGGGAAAAATGGGTCTCAATCCGGGGTTAATTTTCTTCGGTGAATTTTGTTTCTGCAGTCTCAATCGCTCGTGGATTTTGTTTTATCCTACCGCGAGCGAAGCGAGCATCTTGCTGGCAAAGCCGATCCTGTTAAATTTTTAATTTTCTAACAAAACAGAATAAATCCAAATATTAACAGATATTTTGATAGCCTGATGCATATGGGATCTACAAGATGAAAACAAAATTTATTAATTTTTAATTTCGTCCGTTGATAGGCCTGTAAGTTCTTGTATAGATTCAAAGCGAGCTCCCCGAGTTAACATTTTCTATTCTAATAAAAGCTGCTTTTTCACCCTCTGTCCTTCCTTTCTCAATTCCTATTTTTTCGCCCTCTGCCTTTCCCTTCTCAATTCTTTCATCAAACTTTTGAGCCATCGAAGCATGGTAGGCCCATTCATACTTTTCTGCCTGCTCATAGGTAAGCAGTTCTTCTTGATTCCAAGAAAAGCGATTAAGCTCTTCATAAGCTCTTTCCATAACATGATCATGAGAAAATCTTTCCCATTCGAATAATTACTGCTAAATGATATAATCTGATTTTTGTTATCACTTGCCAAGTTCGACTATATAATACCATCAATTTTTAGAGACCTATTTCAGTATACTTTTACATGATCCCGAACTAGAAGTTCGGGATAAAAATGGGGATAGGCTATTGAATTCCTTTGGATCGTTTTTTTACTATCGGATCAAACCTGATTCTGCCATTTGCCAGAGATAGTCTGGATATTGTCTACCAAATGATGGAAAAATTCCTTAGACCAAGTCCTTCTAATGGCCTCTTGATCGCGGACAAAATGAATGATATCTTCGATGGCAGATGGAACATCTAATTGATCAATATGTTCCTTAGCCATCTTTAGGAAAGCTTCGCGATTTAAAACCTCTTCTTGCCCATTTAATTTTGAAAAAAGAGTTAAGTTTAAAGGAATTTTTCTTCCGAATAAACCATACCATATCATACCAATCTCGCCCTTTGACCCGTCCCTTCCATGCACGAAAGAGAGCAGCATGCATTTTGCCGGCAAAAAGACACTCTTCATTGACACATCTGATGGACACTGCAACTGGTTGAGATAGAAATTTCTGTTCGTAAGCATATCCTAAGGCCGGATCTGTATCGATTTCAACTTTAATACGAATTAAAGTTTCAGGATGCACACCTTTTAAAAGATCGGAATGAACGCCAATTTTTAAAAGCTCTTGAACGGTTGGTGTTTTCAGAAAGGCGGATTTTATTGCTGTTTGTGTTTTTTTTTCTTTTTCTACAAAAGACACTTCAAATCCAAAAGAGGAAAGTTCGTTCTTGATTGCTTCGCCAAAAGGATGCCAACTCCAATTAGGATTGGGTGCAAGCAATGTAAAATCAAGATCTTCAGAAAAGCGATCCAGATCATAGAAAATTCGAAGAGCAGTTCCCCCATAAAAAGCGGCATGTTCAAAAAATTTTCCGCGCCATAATCCTACAAGGGCAATTTCTTGCAGTATTTCGCGAAGAGCCTGCTCATGTTCTTGCAAAGAACGGCATTCATATCTTTCCAGCATCTGCTTGATAGCACTATTCATGATTCCCTACATTGTATGAGATAATTAATGGCGCTGTGAGGTCGAGCCTGATAGATTGCTTTCAACAACTCAGAATTAAGACTATCAAGATCTTCCTCTTCTATTCGTAAGTCTTCAAATAGGGTTTCTTTAAAATGTTTCTTCGACGAAAAACCCCCTCTACGTAAAACCAATAAATCTGCAAGCGCTTTTTCTTTAGTGGCGACCAAGGCTTGTTGCTTGTTAGAAAATTTAATCAAGGTGACTCCGACAGGAAAAACTTGCATTGGCAAGTGGTCGTAAGTGAAAAGCCCAAGAGGAGTCTGAAATCGCCTGGAACGTTGAGTGGTTACACTTGTAACTGTTGTCACCTTTTCAGGAATTAAGCGATAATATTGACATGCCCATTCTAAGGAAACATACGAAGGTCCATAAATCATATTAGCCAATACTTCTGATGAATAAGGTTGCCTTGCAAAATTTTTTCCAAAAATATAAATTCCTTTTTTGACACGAACTAAAGCCTTTATTTTTAAAAGATGATTTAATTTTACCCGAGGATTTTTGTAAATCCTGAGACATTCCATCACAAAGCCATAATCCAACTCCTCGCTGGGAGCCTTATCTAACAAAATAGCAAGCCCTGAATCAATCCCCAAAATTCTTTTCATATTTAACCAGTATGTTAATATAACTATAACATACTGGTTATTTTCAACGCAACTCGTATTCTAATATTAACATGTACTGGGTTTTTATGACCCGCAATGTTCTGCCTGAAAGTAGAAAGAAAAGTTATGCTGTCTAACAAAAACTTGTGACTAGCTATGTACAAAAAGCCAAGATTCCCTACAAGTCCCTATGCACGCTGTCAAGAGAAATGGAATAAGAATTGTCTATTGCATGTTTGGAGCTTCAACCCTGCCGGTCTCTGGCTCAGCGCCTTTGCCGTCCCTTTCGCTGAAACCATCGGTGTTGCTGCCCTGTGGAAGCTCTAAGACCATTGGCACTTGGATACTTGAAAGACATTGATTTTTGTTCATTGGAACCGGATTTTGGGAGATCAAGAAGGGAGTGTTCAATTCATTGGTTTTTACTCTCCATGGAAAAAGTATAGTTAAGCACCAACTTAAAAGCTTGTTTTCAATTTTTCGCAGATAGCTTGTCAAGTTCGGCTTTGTTCAAACTTGATTTAGGGGCGCAAGTCGGGTTATAATTTAAAATCATGGCCCAAATAGGCCCCTCGTACCTTTTCATTGTTGACAAGAGCATCCACTGTGCCGGATAACATCACTTTGCCTTCAATAACCAAATAGCTGCGATCCACTATGGAAAAGATTTCCCGTGCATTATGATCTGTGATTAAAATGCTAATATTTTTGTGATTCAAGTGAGTAATCATCTGCTTCACCTCCTGCACTGAAATCGGATCAATATTTGCAAAGGGTTCATCTAACATTAACAGGGAAGGTTCGGTTACTAGTGCACGTGTAATTTCTAGACGACGTCTTTCTCCACCGGAAAGGGAGATTGCTTTCTTTTTAGCTAGATGTTCTAAATGCAGTTCTTGCAAAAGCCTTTCTAAGCGATTTTTGCGTTCAGACTTGCTAATCGGTAAACATTCCAAAATACATAGGATATTTTCTTCAACGGTAAGATAGCGAAAGATCGAAGGTTCTTGTGCAAGGTAACCCATACCCATGCGCGCCCTAATGTGCATAGGAGAGCGAGTAATATCTTTTTTATTAAAAAGAACCTTGCCGCCATCAGGACGAATCAGGCCCACTGTCATATAAAAGGCAGTCGTCTTTCCAGCCCCATTGGGCCCAAGTAAACCGACAATTTCGCCTTGCTTTACTTCAAAAGATAAGCCGTTGACGACATAACGGCCACCATAGCTTTTAAAAAGTTCACAGACCTCTAGACAAAGGTCCTCATGTTTTTCCCTCATAACCGATCTCCAAAGCGTTTTTTCAACTGATCGAATTCTTTTTCAATAAAACTAAAGCGTACATCGCCCATTCCCTGAATAGATTCTTTTTGTGTATGAAGATCGCGTTTTGCCTTTACAGAAGGAGCGCTTACCTGTAAATTATTACTTTTATCAAAAAACAGAACCCGTTTACTAAAATCGGCCATACATAATATTTCTTTGGCCTCTAAATCATACTCTACGCGATCAGCCATTGCAAACTGCAAAATTTTACCAGGATCATCTTTATCTATTGAGGTGCGATTTAGCAGCCAAACATTTCCCTTCAGCAACAACTTAACAGGCCTCATTTTTTTATTTACTTCTTTATAAATGATAAAAGCTTCATCAGCAAAAATTTCCCCAGTGGCATCATTAAAATGCACCTGAAGGTTCTCCAATACATTGTTGTTTGCATCACGGGGACTTTCCAAGTGGGCTAACTGATGCAGAAGGTCAAGGGTAAACTTACTGTATGTGGATAGAACATGATTTTCATGTTTTTTTTCATCCTGATAACTAAAAACAGATTCCCCCAAGCTTTCAATCTGACTAACCTGCTTGTAGCCTTCAATCATTTGGCGACTCACTCGTATTTCATAGGGATTGATTAGCGTTCCTAGATCATTATAATTAATCTCTACCTGATTGTGCAAAATAAGCAGATCCTCAGGTTCATGCCATGTCATAGTTTCGCACGAAAAATGAATTTCATTTTTATTTGAAGCATTTTGTGTATATAAGGAACCTTTAGGTAAATCAAACTGCAGCTCTCGTTTCAAGGTATCGATACTAATCTTATTAGCTATAATAAGATCACCATTTCGATTAATCACTTGACAGGTCCCCGACTGTTCATTTGCGTATAATGACAATAGAGAATAGTTGCCTGAAGAAGGTAGCAAGTTGGATTTTAAATCTTCATTTTTTTGATTTCTAGACTTCTCTTGAGTAAGTTCTCGTCTTTCATAAAAGCCATGGTCTGCCGTAGCAAGAAAATCATTATTGTAATTAACGGAAACATGATGATCTGCTTTAATTTTACTAATTGATAGGGAGGAGGAACTTTGTTGATCTTCTTGCTTAAGATAGAGGTGCATATCAAGACTCTTTACCTCTAAAGGAATGACTCCTTTTGGATTACTGCCTTTAAGATTTTCGGTATAGATGACATATTCTTCCGGAGATCGCCCTGAAAATTTTCCAGTAAGAGTGTGGTAATCGAGTTCAGCTTCGCCACAACATAGCTGTCCCCCATCCTGTAAAGCGATTTTTACTCCATCTTGCATTTTAAGATAGGCAAAACGCAATTTTTGTTCCTCTGCTTCAGAGCGGAGTACGATTCGCTGAGCCTCCACTATTCCTAATTCATGATCCACTCTGGAGTTTCCATTCAGATTGATTAATTTTCCATCATAGTCTACAAAGTCTGCATCAATAATTAAGGGCTTAGACTCTTTTGCAGACAGATCTGATAGAAAGAATAAGGAAAAAATCAGGCAAAAACTGCGGATCAGAGCTGAAGAAATATTGAGGGTAGTACATTTTTTCATAAATTCATTTTTTCTAAATCAAAAAAAGTTGCTTTGAGATGCTCAGCTTTAAAATTGAGGTCTCTATCCTTCTCCTTTAAAGTAAATTCTACTTTCATGGCTGTGCCCTTCATTAAGATTTTTGCCTGCTCATTGATATCTTGTAGCTGATGACCTGGCATAGAAAAATGGGTTATCTTAACGCCATTAGCAACAAAACGGTCATCTTTATAATGATATTCAGCTTCATCAGCTTCGATATAACGGATAATTTCTCTCAATTGAATTCCTGGCGTATTTTTTGACACCCAAGAGGCCTGATCTTTGTCATCAGCCGATCTTATTAGTAATTGCCCATTAGGCTGCTGAAGTGCTTCTCGACCATCAGGCAGAACATAATAAAGCTCCTCTTGCATACAGCATTTCACATGATGCATACGTTCTACAATATGGGTATGAGTATCCTGATGATCCAGAACGAGGTAAGCTTTTTCTGCCTTTAAACGTATTTGTAGCCGGTCATTTCCTTTTTGAAAAAACATATCCTTCTGAATGCCTAACCGTTCTTGACGCGCTGTATAAGGGTTAACTTTTACAGATGAAGTTTCCGATTCAGACATTAACTGAAGGTACTCTTTCATATCTTTTTCAGTGACATAACCCATACGCCAAAAAGCTATTCCTAACAAAAGTAATGATAGGCCAACAGTTAGTGAAAAACGTAGAGAGAATAGGAAAATAGGGCGATCGTGAACATTTTTGGGCACAGAACTCATATGTTCTTTATTTGACATAACCTAACTTTCTTGTATCAAATCATACAGCTTTTCTAGTGTTCTGAGCAGTGCAGGCAAATCTTTAAAGTCGAGAACAGAGGATGCATCACTTTTGGCATCTGATGGATTGGGATGTGACTCAATGAACAAACAGTTCGCTCCGGCTGCCAAAGCGGCTTTAGCTAGCACTGGAATAAATTCGCGTTGACCACCACTTTCTTTTCCTAAACTTCCAGGCAGCTGGACAGCGTGGGTTGCATCGAAACAAACCGGCACGCCAAAACTTTGCATGATAGGTATCGATCGCATATCGCAGACTAGATTATTATAACCAAAAGAGGTTCCTCTATCTGTTAAAATAATATTTTCATTTCCTGTAGAGCGTATTTTTTCAATGATGTTTCCCACATCCCAAGGAGCCATAAATTGCCCTTTTTTAACAGTGAGGGGGATTCCGGTTTTGGCAGCTGCAGTAAGCAAATCAGTCTGTCGACAGAGGAAAGCGGGAATTTGAATCAGATCACACACCTCTCCAACGGCTTGAGCTTCTTCGGAGGTATGAACATCAGTTACAACGGGGAGATCCAGTTCTTTTTTTACTTTTTCCAAAATAGCTAAACCATTCTCAAGACCAGGCCCCCTAAAAGAGGCATAGGAGGAACGGTTTGCTTTATCGTAGCTTGATTTAAAAATAAGGTTGATGTTGAACTTAGAGAACAGCTTTTTAAGAAATTCAGCAGCCTTTAAACAGTGAGCTTCACTTTCTATGACGCAAGGTCCTGACATGATAGCAAGGGGTTGTCCTTTGCCAATCGAAAATTTTTTAAATTGTACCGAACGCATAGAATCCTTAAGTTTTTGATATTGGAACTACTTTTTCATGATGAATATTTGGAAAATTTTGGAGGTATGTTTGTACATCAAAGGATATGATTGATGGAGGATTTTTTGGATCGGGTATTTGTAAATGGGTTACCAGATCAGCTAAAGGAGCAAGAACAAAAAGCCTTTTGCTCCAATGAGGATGAGGGACTTGCAAATCAGGTTCATGATATGTTTCTAATCCGTAAAACAGAATGTCTAGATCGATGACTCTAGGAGCGTCCTTTATTTTTTGAGTTTTACCCAAACTTTTTTCAATGTCTTGTAATTGATATAACAGTTCTCGAGCGGAAAAAGCGGTTGTAAAACAACAGGCGGCATTGATATAGGGGTCTTGCGGAATCGAACTCACAGGAGTCGTAGAATAGAAGCGAGATACCCTTAAATCCTGGATGTTAGGAAGCCTAGCAATTTTTTCTAATGCTCTGTTAATATAGGTGAGGCTATCTCCAATATTTGCTCCCAAACCAACGAAAACCAGTGGCAGATACATTTCATCCTTAATGACTTTTGACTTTTTTAGTGCATTATAAGCATAATGCGCTTCTCAATATTTATCCAGCAAAAAGATAGGGACGAAAGGGACAAAAAGGACCTAAGTTATTTTTAGGTCCTTTTTGTCCCTTTCGTCCCTTTAATTTTCAAACAGGACAGAATAAACCCAAATTATAAACTTGAAAATAAGAGATTCATTCGATAGTATTGTATTTCTTTTTATTGGGACTGATAGCTCAGTGGATAGAGCACCCGCCTTCTAAGCGGGTGGTCGTAGGTTCGAATCCTACTCAGTCCGATTATCAGAATATTTAGATGATGTGAAATGCATACGACAGTGCTCTGCAGCTTTTAGAGCTGTAGAGCACTCAAACCTCTGCGCAATTATGCCTCGTGGCTAACTGGCGCGCCGTCTTCTAATATTTCTAGATTGACACGAATGCCATTTCGACTAGCCACTGACATGAAGAGTGTACGAATAGCATTGATCGTTTTGCCTTTCTTACCGATAATTTTGCCTATGTCAGACTTTTCAACCGATAATTCAATAATCAATGTCTGGGTCCCCCCAATTTCATTAATCTTTACCTTGTCTGGATGGTCGACTAGATTCTTGACGATGTATGCTACAAATTCTTTCATAGTTCGATCCTTTTACATATGTTTGACAAAAATTTTCCCAAGCGAACATACCTGGCCATAGCTTTGCCCTTAAAATAAAGGTATCCTAATTACCTAAATTAATCTACAGAAATTTTATCAACCCATATTTGTATATCTGCAGGAAGCTCAGCTTTTAAAACTAAGGGCTGTCCCGAAATGGGATGTTTAAATCGTAATATGTGAGCATGAAGGAGTTGCCTTTGGGCCCCATATTTCTTATTGGCTAAAATATTGCCATAAACAGGATCGCCAAGTACGGGAGTATGGATATGCTGCATATGAACTCGTATTTGATGTGTCCGTCCCGTTTCCAAAATAATACGGACAAAACTTAATTGTCCTTTATGTGCAATAGTATCGCAGATACTACTAGCTTCGCGACCCCCTTCATTTAAAACCTTCATTTTCTGTCGCAAAGTGGGGTGTCTACCTATGAAAGTTTTTATTTCTCTATGCCCTGGATTTCCCACACAAATTGCTAGATACTCTTTATAAATTTCGCGACTGGAAAACATCTCAATGAGACGCTTATGTGCTCTACTAGTCTTGGCAGCCACTAATAAGCCCGAGGTTTCTTTATCTAACCGATGGACAATACCGGGACGAGGATAGACACTTCCAGACACATCTTTAGGCAGTTGTTGACAATGAAAAAGTAGAGCATGCACAAAAGTGCCCTTAAAATGCCCAGGTGCAGGGTGCACGACCATCCCCGCAGATTTGTTAATGACAATAATGTCTTCATCTTCGAATACAATATCCAAGGGGATAGGTTCCGGTTCTAGCCCTATTTCCGGTGTTAGGATATAGTAAATTTGAACTTCATCTCCAACTACCGGCTTATAGCGTTTTTTGACAACTTCGCCATTGACAAATACTTTTCCTTGCTCAATCAAATATTGAAAATAGGTGCGAGAGTGCGTACCCAAATAACGAGCTGCAAGAAGCTTATCCAAACGCTGACATTCCTCAAGCTCTTCAATGACAAATAGGTCACTTTCTTCATTTTGAGAGGAAGAATTCATCATGATTCATGAACTAGTAGGAGGTGGTAAAGTAAATAAAAATAAATGTGAACTTTTGTAGGCATAATCGGCAACCAATTTCTTAAGGAGGCTAAAAATATTTGCCTCTAAGAGTTCCAACTGCCCTAAAGAAGTTTCATTTTCTATATATTTCCCTAAATAGCGACTTCCTTCAAAATGCACTTCATTTAAATAGGTATCACCGGAACCAATAAAAAGAGAAATATATTCGGGTTTATTTCTTTCTAGAGCAGATGAAAAGGATTCATTGATAGGAAACCCTAAAAAAAGCAAACCGTTAATGGTAGTCATTGTTATCTGTTGTCGCGGTTTTTTCTCAATATTTCGCGAAAACGTCTTTGGTGTTTTCGCATCTCATCAGTGATTTTCATGCCTATGCCCATCATCATTGCCCTATAGACATCCGGAGCTTTTTCTTTGAAATCGGCCATCGAGCTGACAGATTCGAAATTTCCTTCTTCGGCCATTCCGGCGATGGCTTCATTGCCAATTCCAGCATCGGTTGGAACTTTTTCAACGAGAGGAATTAAATGAGGAGTTTCAACTTTTTCTACCATTACAAGCCTATAAATACATTAAAATATATTTATAGCAAAAATAATAATTTTTATCAAAGATAAAATTTACTGAATTTAAAATAGAAAGACATTAAAATTAACATGGAATCATTAATTTTAATGTCTTAGTGAATTTATTACTCAACTTTCTTCATCTTCTTCTCTAAATTCTTCTTCCATTTGTTCCAACTGCGCTTCATCAGTTTGCATTTGATTACAAATAATCATTGCTATTCCCTGCATCATAGCAGTATAGACTTCAGGGGCCTGCTGTTGAAGATCTGCCATAGAACTTAGAGTTCCAGATATCACCTCCGTTGTAGCTGCCTGATTAGCTGCTGTTGCTGCAGCCTGATTAGCTGCTGCTGAAGCCTGACCAGTAGGAGTGACACTTGCAGAAGCTGCTGGAGAAGACATAAAAACCTTCTCATTAAAAACTTAATCTAATTTCTATAAATCATTATAACAAAATTTTTAATTATTATCAACTTATGGAAATTCTTTATAAAATCTTAATATATAGAATTTAAAATATTCATTTTTACTTGGATAAGCATGATAAACTTATTAAATAATAATTATAATTTTCAGAATAATTTAGGATTGAAAAATCTTCCTCAGGAAAAATACAAAAGACCCTTAATGTCTATTTTTCCCAAAGAACACGACCTGCGCCAGCGCGGAAATCCTGAAGTGTTAAAAAATAAAAAAATCGACCCTATTGATTATGAACCCCTTTTCTGCACGAATATAGAAAAACATATAATTCAAACGGAGAAAAGAGAAGAGAGCGATCGGATGAAGGCGACTATTATGAAAGGTCTCTTTATCGGTCTTCTAGTTCTAGGCATTGTTTGTGCGGCCAGTTTCTTTCTCCTTCCCATCTTGGGAAATATAGCCGCGGCACTAGGTCTCAGCGTTTCAGCAACAACAATGATCTGGCAAGGAATTTTTGTAGCAGGAGGACTTTTAGCCGGTCTTTCCTTTCTCCCAAAAAGATTTGTAAGAGGATTTAATGAAGGTGAAAATAAGAATCATCAAAAAGCAGAAACACTAAAGCAGCTTTTCTGGGAACAAGATTTTAGAAACTTTTTAGAGAAAGAGCTTAAGGACAAGTATAGAAATCCTGAAAGAATAGTAGAGTCATCTGATTTTGCTGAGCTTTACTATCTTTTATATAGTTTAAATGAAAAACAGCAGGATATTAACAGAATTGAGAATGAACTTCAGCAAGCAAGAGAGCTTATAAAACCTCGGGAAAATCTTTTAGGCGAGGAAAAGAAAAAACAAATTGAAATGGAACAGAAAATTGCTGAAGTTTACAAAAATCTGAAGAAAATGAAACGCGAAGTACACGAAATGGAAAATGAAATTAATGATCTCCGCAGCAACTTAGCTGATTTGGATAGGAAGAAAAAATAGACCTGCAATAACTAAAATCCCCTGCCCGTGCCCTTGCCCTTAGCATTACCCATTATTTTAAAATTTTTGCTATAAGAGCTTCCTTTTTAGCACTAGGTATTAAGCATAATGGAGGATTAGAGGTTTTAGGCCTTCCATTTCAACAATATTATGTTCGACCGCTCGTAAGAGAGGAAAGAAAAAGAAGAGGATGAACAGAAGATGTAATTGAAACAGATCTATGGAGAAATATAGTTAAAGAAAAGGGATTGCCTGCAAAATCAAAAGTTATACGAGTTTGTGATAGGGCAGCTGATATATATGAAGTTTTAACAGAGACAAAAGAGTATGGTTGCAGCCATATAATTAGGCTAAAACATGATAGAGTAGTTTTGTCAGAAGGTTTTCAAATTAAGTCTTTAATGACTAATCTCAAAAGCATGGGGCAAACACAAATTGAAAATTGGCAGAAAGTTATTTTAAGAGCTCCAGAAAGACCAAGAGTCAAACTTTCATGTTTAGAAGAAACAGTGGTGCATGTGTGGGGGGAGACTGTAAATGGAGAGAAAATAGAATGGTTTTTATATACGGATTTAGAAATTAATTCGCTTGAAGATGCAATTAAAATAGTACAATATTACAGTCTCCGCTGGACGATTGAAATTTATCATAAGATATTAAAAACAGGATTAAAAGCAGAAAATTTACAACTCGAGACAGCTCATGCGATATTTGCGGCCATATCCATAATGAGCATAGTAGGTTTACGAATCTTAGATTTAAAAGAGCGTTTACGGATGAATCCCGAAGCTCCAGCTAAGGAAAGTGGCTTAGATGAATTAGAGCTTAGGGTGCTTGGGAAATACTTAAAAAGAGATCTGAAAACAGTCAAATGTGTAGCTCTAGCAATAGGAAGATTAGGCGGTCATCAAAATAGAAAAAGCGATGGAATGCCAGGTATTTTAAGTTTGTGGTGGGGTATGAGTAGGTTTTTAGGAATAATGGAAGGTGTTCGCCTTATGACAAATTAATTTTATGAAAAAAATGGGTAATGCTAAGGCCCTTGCCCATGCCCGTGCCCGAAAAGTGCTTCTACAGTTGTTTCAGAAAACAATTTGGTTTAATTCATAGAAAAGTCAATCTTAATCAAATGCCTCGAAACTTATAAATCGGACAAGGGCACGGGCAAGGCATAGGCATCAACCTAAGCAACATTCTGATAATTAGGTTGTTGCATTCCATAGTAGCTTTCTTTTTGAAATACCTTTTCACGCATAGTTTTCCGCTTTCTTTTGTCCTTCAGAAGCATCCTCGGAATATCTTTTACCATTTCTTCAATAAAAACTTCCAATCCATTTCTTGCTACTGCATAATAAAAACAACTTTCTCTTAGCAAATAGTTAATTAACTTCACTTCACTGAGTTCAAGATTAAATGATTTGTTAATAATATCTCTAAAACGCCCTACCACCAATTCTACAATCACTACCATGCATAACCGACTCCAAATCAAAAAATCAATTCTATATTCATTTATTCCTTTTAGATAATCTATCTCGAGTTGGCTTTTCCATCTCTTAAAAATTAGCTCTATTTCCCACCTAAGACGGTATACAGTGCCTATCATTTCTGTTGATAGCATATCTTCGGAGGCATTTGTCACAAACATAGAAAAATATAAAGACAGCCTCTTGCTATCGCTCATTGTGATTCCCTTAGATTTTGCCACCTTATTTGCTTCTCTTAAACGCTTGTTAACAACATCCTCATGACTGCGATACATTATTAACCGAATAGGAACCTTATCTTTTCCGAGAAATCCTTTGATCTCAATTATGTTTTGTTTGTGGTAAATTTTCTTTTTTAAATACATTCCAAGATCTAATGGATTTTCATCCTCCTTATTTAAGTAGAAGTGTACTCCAGATAAAAGACGGGAAAGAAAGTATGCATTTGCTTCTGCAATTTTTTTAAATGCCTTGATTGCAAAGTATCCCAAATCTCGAATGATTAAATCACCCTCTTTAATAAAGCTTAATATCCGTTCCGCATTGCCTTGATCGGGTTCATTACCTCTAAATAATTGTGCATCTATTAGAAGACCTTTTGCTATATCAGTTATCAAATCTATTTTAACCTGTGCTTTACCACTGCATCCACCACGGTTGGTTCCTTTATATTTTTGTTCGAGTTTTTCATTAAGCACGGCTATAGAACTATCCTCAACAAGAACCCTAGCAAATTCCTTTAGTCCTACTGCAAGTTTTGGACAGACACAGGTTATCTGTTCATGAACTTTAATGAGTAATTCATTTAAAACACCTCTCATTAGTGCGTTAGAAGCAGGATTATTTATCCTTTTACATAACGCCTGAGAAGAAAGCTCGGCTTCATTGTTAAATTTTAGTATTCTTTTACATAAACCTTTCAGACTATCTGTTGACGACCCTTTACTAGGAATAACCATTGCTTTAATAAATTCACTTCCTTTAAGCTTACTCGTCGATCTCTTTATAAATTTGTATTTTCGAGATAACTCATGGCATTTTTTTTCATTGAAAATTTCATCGAAAATTTGTACTATCTGCTCGGAATGCATTCTGGCCTCTCCTTTTGCTTGACGGTTAAAAGAGAGGCATTTTTATAAAATTCAATTTTTAATTCAACTTTTCCTCCGTGAGGAGCTCCATCTTAGGTTGATGCCTATGCGGGCAAGGGCAGGGGATTTTCGGGCAAGGGATTTAATTCAGCGTCGATCTAATCGTTTCTAGATCAAAACCTTTGCGAGCTAAGGCTGCAATGACTTTTTGTTTTTCTTTAAAGTCCGAAAGATTTCTCTTTTTATATTTTGTTTCTAGTAAATGTTGGATGCTTTTTTTAGCATCATCATCATTCAATATCTTTTCAATCCATTCCCCTGCCTTTTTTTGAGATATACCCTTGCTCATGAGTTTATAAATAATCATCTGAGGCCCATTATGGCGTAGAATTTGGCCTTTAACAAATCTTTCGATCCATTCCTCATCATTCAAATAGCCTTGCTTCTTGAACTCTAGCAAAATTTTTTGTATGTTGTTCGAAGAAATTAGATTTCTCTCCAAAAGTTTTTGAAGCTGGGCTGAAGGATAACTGCGCATTGCCAGTCGATCCATAGCATATTTTTTAGCTTTGGTATACTCTAGCGCGATAAACATTTCTCGAAACTGTTCTAAAGTCTCACACGAAGGTAAAAGGGGGGCCGTTCCAAAAATTTTAGTATGAAAGTCTATCCAAGGTTCGTCATCCAGATAGACAGTCCATATAAAACGATCTCCTTTTTTGGGAAGACAACTAATCTTCATTTTGCACCGGAAAGCACGACTTTTTTAATCGGTCGCTTATCGATGCGTGTTCCTCTTGTCGCAGCACCTTTGACATTTAGGGTACCGAAATCAAAATCAACTTTGGATTGCTTCTGCTTGACTTTTGGTAGAAATTGCAATTCGATTGTGAGGCTTTTTGCAGTAGAAATATATTGCAAGTCCATCCCTTCATCCATAAAGCGATAGACTTTATCTAGGATAAACTGAGAGACGATAAATCTTTTTGCAAAACAGATATGGGTTTTAGGGTCCTTATAAGCAATATTTAATACAGTTTTCTTATCGGCGACTCCAGCATAAACAACTTTGTTGTTCTCGTGATGGACATACTGCTTTTCAGGTATGTTTATAACGCTATAAGTCCCATTTTTAAACACCAATAAAAGCTTGTCAAAGTTGGTGCATTCAAAAGTATTATTACCTGCTACTTTTGTTCCCACAAAGCCTGTTGCAGGATCAAAACCTACTTTAATGTTACGCGTCGCTATAGCGCGCATATCAAGCTGCTGAATGCTTTGAAGCTCAGTTTTGCGGGCAAACTCCTTGCCATATTTCTGGATCAGTCCTCGAATGTAATTAATGGTAAACTTTTTAATATTCTTGAGATCTTTTTCTACTTTAGCAAGTTGAGTTCGAATCGATGCAATCTCTTCCAGATTTTTATCCAAATCAAAACGTGATATACGTCTAATGGGGATATTGAGAAGATGTTCTCGATCCTCATAGATTGGAATACGTGAAAGTTCTTTATGAAAAGGTTCCAAACTTGACTCAACGGTTGAATGAATCTTATCATACGAAGAAATAGTTTCGATCTTCTTGTAAAGTCGATTTTCAATAAAGATCTGCTCTAATGTTTTTTGGAAAATCTTTTCAATCAATTTATCCCTTTCGATTTCCAATTCTTTACGCAAATAGCCCTGAAGTAAATGGGTATGTAATTCTAAAATTTCGTCAACAGTGGGTTCCCAAGGTAAATTATCCTTAATAACGACAATTGATGAATTGAGTGTCACTTCACATTCTGTATAGGCATACAACGAATCTATTAAATCTTGAGCATACTGTCCGCGAGGAAGTTTTATCTCAATTTCAACTTTCTCTGCAGTAAAGTCATGGATCGAATCAATTTTAATTTTTCCTCTTTTAGCTGCTTCATCAATGGATTTTATCAATGATTCAGTCGTTGTGCCGTAGCAAATTTCAGTAATTACCAATGTTTTGGCATCGCGGATTTCAATTTTGGCTCGCAACTTGACTTTCCCTTTGCCTTTAGCATATTCTGATGCATCCATGATGCCCCCAGTTGGAAAATCAGGAACAATCTGATAATCTCTACCCTCAAGGATGGCAATCTCAGCTTCTAAAAGTTCTACAAAATTATGAGGCAAAATATGTGTGGCCATGCCCACGGCAATGCCATCGGCTCCTTGCATAAGAACGACTGGAATTTTAGCCGGAAGATAGATAGGTTCCTGATGACGACCATCATAGGAAGGAATCGTAGAGGTGAGCTCCGGATTGAACATGGTGCTTTTTGCAAGATCAGAGAGTCGTGTTTCAATATAACGAGCGGCGGCTGGAGGATCGCCAGTAAAAATATTTCCAAAATTCCCTTGCAAATCGAGTAGATAGCCTTTATTGGCAATATTCACTAAAGCTTCAGTAATGGGTGCGTCCCCATGTGGATGATAGGCCATTGTCTGACCGGCTACATTCGCCACTTTGTGCAATTTTCCATCATGCATCAACCACAATATAAATAGAATGCGTCTTTGTACAGGCTTTAAGCCATCAATGACATGGGGTATAGCACGGTCCAAAATCACATAGGAAGCATACTTAAGATAGTTAAGCTGCATCAACTGTTTAATATCGTCCATAAAATCTCAAATGCAAAAAAATTTATTTCTCAATGTTTAGGGTGGCAATTTCTTTCAAAGATTCCTCATCTTCATTGATCAAATTACGCATAATAAATTGTTTTCGTTCAGGAGTATTTTTGCCCATATAAAACTCTAGAGTCATTTTAATATCCGAAAAGGCATTGACGTTGACAGGTATTAGCTTGATATCTTTACCAATAAATTGCTTAAATTCATTGGGTGAAATTTCTCCCAACCCTTTAAAACGCGTAATTTCAACGCCCTTTTTCAACTTTTCGATGGCCTTATCGCGTTCTTCTTCGCTATAGCAATAGAATGTTTTTTCTTTATTCCGTACTTTAAAGAGTGGGGTTTCCAAAATATGTAAATGTCCATTCATGACTAGCCCTTCAAAATAGGTGAGGAAAAAAGTAATGAGTAGATTACGAATATGCATTCCGTCCACATCGGCATCTGTAGCTAATACAATTTTTTGGTAGCGTAGCTGTCCAATATCATCCTCAATGTTGAGAGCACTCATCAAATTAAACATCTCCTCATTTTTATAGAGTTGATCCAATTTCATGCCATGAACATTCAGCGGTTTACCACGCAGAGAAAAGACCGCCTGAGTTAAAGGATCCCTGGAAGCAACAATGGAGGCGCTGGCAGAGTCCCCTTCAGTCAGAAAAATCATCGATTTATCCCCATGTTCAGTGCCATCCTGAAAATGATACTTGCAATCTCTTAGTTTGGGAATTTTAAAGGAAATTTTCTTCTGCTTTTCCTTAGCCTCTTTTTTAACGTTGGCTAACTCTTTACGGAGTTTTTCATTAAAAACAATACGTTCAATAATTTGATTGGCCGTTGTAGGATTTTTATACAAGAGATCGATAACAGCATCCTTTACTTCCTGAACTATAGGTCCACGGATATCAGTATTGCCTAATTTATTTTTTGTTTGGGACTCAAAAATAGGATCTTTAACTTTGATGAGAATCGTGCCGACAATTCCTTCACGCACGTCAACACCCTGAAAGTTTTTTTTGGAGTATTCATTAACTCCTTTGAGAATTCCTTCACGAAAAGCAGATAAATGAGTGCCTCCATCGGCCGTATATTGTCCATTCACAAAAGAAAAATAGCTTTCTCCGTAACTTTGGGTGTGAAGAAAGGCAAATTCCAACATTTTGCCTCGATAATGGAGAGGATCATAAAGTCGATCATCAGTGGTCACTTCTGAATTTAATAAATCCAATAAACCATTTTTTGACTCTATGAGTTCGCCGTTAAAACTGAGACTCAAACCGGTATTTAGATAGGCATAGTGCCAAAGACGCCTTAAAATATAATCTTTCTGAAAATGAAATTTTTTGAAAATTTCTCTATCGGGAACAAATTGAATAAAGGTACCATTATCTTCTTTTGTCTTTCCCTCTTTCTTCTGCTTTATAATGCCCTGAGAAAATTCCGCTTCAAAAAATTGCCCCTCTCGCTGACTACGCACGACAAAATGGCTTGAAAGAGCATTAACGGCCTTGGTACCGACCCCATTCAAACCAACTGAAAATTGGAAAACGTCATCATTATATTTGGCGCCGGTATTAATTTGGCTCACACATTCGATCACTTTTCCCAAGGGAATGCCACGACCATAGTCGCGCACCGAAATCGTTTGACTGTCTTCATCTATATCGATTAGGATTTTCTTACCATGCTTCATGATAAATTCATCGACGCTATTATCAATGATTTCCTTGAGCATGATATAGATTCCATCATCAGGATGAGCTCCATCACCTAAACGACCAATATACATTCCGGGCCTTAAGCGAATATGCGATAAGGCATCAAGAGTTTTTACACTACTTTCATCGTATTGTTTTGCCATGAGTTAAACAATTGTGCTAAAAAGAATTTAAATAATTTATGCTAAAATAGCTTTCCTACGTTAGGATAATACAAAATCTAATTCTAAATCCAGAGTTTTAAACGGAGTGGCTTTAAATGGATAAGAGTACGTTTTTAAAGGATAAGACCCTGTTAATAACAGGGGGTACAGGAAGTTTCGGGCGAACGTTAGCTAAGAGACTTCTGCAAGAAGATCAATGTCGCAAAGTCATTATTTTCAGTCGCGATGAGTGGAAGCAATGGGAAATGCGTCAATCCGAACCCATATTTTCTCATCCAAAAATTCGTTATTTTTTGGGGGATGTGCGTGATAAAGCACGCCTCACCCGTGCATTTAATGAAGTAAACTTTATTGTTCATTCGGCTGCTCTGAAACAGGTTCCTGCTGCAGAATATAATCCCTCTGAATTTGTGAATACCAATGTCATTGGAGCGATGAACGTAATTGACGCTTCTATCGATTGTGGGGTTGAAAAAGTCATCGCCCTTTCCACAGATAAAGCGACTAACCCAATCAATTTGTATGGGGCGACTAAACTCTGCTCTGATAAGTTATTTATTGCGGGAAATTCTTATGTTGGCGCTCGCGGTTTTCCGACTTTTTCTGTCGTTCGTTATGGAAATGTTATTGGGAGTAGAGGAAGTGTGATTCCTTTCTGGAAAAAGCTCATTGCAGAAGGATCAAAGTCCTTGCCCATCACTGATGAACGTATGACCCGTTTTTGGATCACCCTGGAACAATCGGTAGATTTTGTCCTTCAATCCTTTATGAGAGCGCAGGGGGGAGAGCTCTTTGTGCCCAAAATCCCAAGTATTAAAATTATTGATCTAGCCAAAGCCATGGCACCGCAGCTGACACCCCATTTTACGGGAATTCGTGAAGGAGAAAAGCTGCATGAACTGATGATTAGTGTGGATGATGCACGCCATTCAGTTGAATTTCCTGATCACTATATGATCATTCCAGAAATATACTCACAAGATCATATTCTTAAGAAAAAATTCATGGCTGGACGTGTTGGGCAAACTTTACCTGAGGATTTTTCCTACGCTTCCAATACAAATTCTCAATGGCTTGGAATAGAAGATTTGCGAAAGTTAATCAATCATTTGTAAATAGGATCGCCTTCAAAAAAAACCAAAGGGACCAAAAGAACCAAAGTCCATTAGCGTCCATTTAGGTCTTTTTTGTCCTTTTGGTCTTTACTCTTTACGTTTTCTCTATGTTTCAATAAAGGACCTTTGACCAGAAATTTCCAATTATTTATAAGGATTTGATTTTAAACCCAACTTGCGACCTATGATGGCTCAGATTCGAAATTATTTTCTCTCTAGGAGCTCGCACGAAGCTTTGAAAATAAGGGAACCATATTTTTTAATATGGCTCACTTATTTTTGCGAGCTTCGTGCGAGCTCCTAGAGAGAAAATAATTTCGAATCTGAGCCATCATAGGTCGCAAGTTGGGTTTTAACTTCAAGGAAATGAAAATGCGTATTGGAGTGATTGGAATTAATCACAAGCTGGCGGATCTAAAACTGAGGGAGCTTTTAGCCAAGGCTTCCCAAAAGCGTTTTGGGACTCATTTTTCTCATGGAAGCCATCATTTCATTCTTCTTTCTACCTGCAATCGCACAGAAATTTACTTCTCTTCGGAAGATCTACCTGAAACCCACACCTATCTTTTGAATATTTTTAGAAATGAGATTAGTGAAGAATTTGATCAAAAATTATACTCCTATTTTGGACAGGACTGCTTTCTGCATTTATGCCGTGTAACTGCCGGTCTGGACAGTGCTATTGTGGCAGAAACTGAAATTCAAGGCCAGGTCAAAAATGCCTACGAAAAAGCGGCTCAATATTCCCAATTGCCTGAGGAAATGCATTATCTTTTTCAAAAAGCACTTAAGATAGGCAAAAAAGTGCGCTCGACTCATTTATTACATCCCGATCTTCCAGAAATTGAACATGCCATATTTAATACAGGTAACCATCTTTTTGAACATATTTTTCGCGCAAAAATCCTCTTTGTTGGCATTTCAGAAATCAATCTAAAGATTTTACACTTTTTAAGAAAAAAAGATGTTAGAGATATTTCCATCTGTAATCGAACTCAAGAAAACGCTGCTATTGTGGGAAGATCTTATCCAGTCAAAATTCTAGAATGGCAAGAGCTCAAAAACTGGCATCAATTTGACTGGATTATTTTTGGCACAAAGTCACCTCAACATCTCATTACCGAGGTGGATTTGCCATCCTCAGCTATTGATTCAAAATTAATTATTGATTTAAGCGTGCCTCGTAATGTTGATCCCTACATCGCTCGTCACCCTAAAATTACTCTTCTCAATATCGATCAAATCAATCGTATGTTGACCTTTCGTAAGCAAAAAATGTATCATATGTTGACAGAAGCTGAAAGGTATATTCAGAATGCGACCAAACAGCAAACAGCGCTCTTTATGCAAAAGCAACAGTATCGTGAATATCTTGTGGCAGTTGGAGCTTAAAACCCATCTTTTTGCAATTCCTTGGGGCTATAACTATGCGAGAATTTTTTGAAAGAATAGGTACTCTAGGCCTATTATTTTTTATTGTTTTAGCAAAAGCCGCCGCTATTATCTTAGCTATTTCCTATAGTGAAATTGGCTTGGGACCCGATGAAGCGCAATACTGGACTTGGAGCAGGGATCTGGACTGGGGTTACTATAGCAAGCCTCCAGGGATTGCTTGGCAAATTTGGCTAGGTACCCATTACTTCGGAAATACAGAGTTCGGTGTTCGTTTCATGTCGTTAGCCCTATCAAGTATGACTCCTTTTCTTATCTATTTTCTTGCTTGGATTTGTGGCTTAACCCCCTTAACCTGTATGTGGGCAGGCATCATTATGGCTCTTAGCCCCTTAGGCATTGCTAGCAGCTTCTTTGCTATTACAGATGTGGGAATGGTTCTTTTTTGGATTTTAACCTGCTTTACGATAGCTGTTTCGCTGACTGAACAAAAACATTTACCCTATTGGTTTATAGGCATTCTCATTGGTTTTGGCGCCCTTTTTAAATGGACCATTTATATTCTGTGGGCTGTCATTATTGGCCTTTTTCCTTTTGCACGTCAGTTTATAAGTAGACAATTTTTTATTGGAGTTTTAATTTCTTTGATAGGTCTTATTCCAGCGCTTATTTGGAATCTTACACATGATTGGGTCACTTTTCGCCATGTGTTTTCCACCCTTTTTGTTCCGCAAACAGCAACGACAGCCCAGACAGGAATCTTAAATGGCAACTTTTGGGAATTTTTAGGAGCTCAGGTAGCGCTATTTTCTCCCATTTTATTTATTCTATTACTGATTAGTTTTTGGTGGTTCTGCAAAGAATTACGCTTAATCCCAACAGCACTGAGCTTTTATGGTGGACTCTGTTTTTCGTTGTTGGCCATTTTTCTCATCATCTCTATATTCAAAAAAATGCAAGGAAATTGGTGCGATTTTGCTTATCCTACCGGAATTGTTTTTTTGTCATGGTTTTGCTGTGAACGGGTGAGGTATTTTTATCCATGGCTTCAGGGTGGGGTTTTGCTTTCTGTTATCTTATGCCTCTTTGTCTTTAGCTTGCCAACTCTGCAATCTGTACTGCCTTTCACTATTCCTTACAAAATAAATCCCTTTAAACACAATTTGGGATGGGATCGCTTAAAAAAGGACTTGTCTGAATTAGGGTATGATCCCAATACAGAATTTTTATTTGCTGACAAGTATCAGATGAGCAGCATTCTGAGTTTTTATAATCCCACCCAAAAAAGAGCCTATTTTCTTAACTTAAATGGGGTCAGAAAAAATCAATTTTCCTTTTGGCCCGATATGAAAGAGGAGCAATTAGGTAAGACAGGCTATTTTGTTATTTCGGAAAATGCACCCCATCTAGGTCAATTAGATGATGAGAACATAGAAAAGTATCGGTCCTTGCTTTCGAACTATTTCAACCATGTCGAATATTTAGGTAAAAGACCCCTATTTTCTATTCACGATATTCCGGTTAAAGAAGCAGCCTTTTTCAAATGTATAGAATATAATGGGAATATGCCACCGGAAAAGGAATTATATTAAGTTCTTTTTTGGAGTGCGGTAACTTGTTACCGCTTTTGTAAATCGCGACTTGTCGCGATTAATTTATCGGGTCGACAAGTCGATCCCTATGAAAGCGGTGACAAGTCTCCTCACTCCAAATTACAAGTCACTCACTAGAAAATAAATAGGGAATAGCGATATAATAAAAATATAGACTTTCGCTGCTGACTGGGACAATTTGGAATATAAGCCAATCAACGATATTAAATGTATATAAGGATCACGACGCTGGTCACTCGATATCAGAATACATGCTATTCAAGATATCGCTGATTAGGAAGTGAACCCACTTTTATAAACTGTGTTGATCATGCAGTCTTCCAAGCCCCATCAGCAGCCCTTTTATTCTAAATAAAGTTTGCTAACCTTCCTATGCGGTAAAGCTGCGATCTTTTGGACTTCCGACAGTTGACTCTGTTTTACAAGGAAATGTTTTTCTAAATTTGTAATTATCTTTTTTAGAGGTTCTTCTAGATTAGAAAAATAGTCGCTCAATTTACATAGAAATTCTTCATGAGAGCGTTTTTGTCGGTATTGGGGCATTCTAGGAGGCATTTTCAAGTATTCCATCTTTTCTACACTATAATTCCATAAAAATGAGGTATGATGTAGCCATCGATTCTTCATCATATACTGAGCATTACCGCCACATTTTTTATGACCGATGACATAATCATTTTCGCGTAAGCTAAATTCAAGGCCATGAAAAATGGGGCGATAAAAAGCTTCACTCCATTGTAATACAGGTTGGGGAAAGGGGCACACACCTACTTCCGCTTGATTGCAAATGAAGGTTGCCATGACGCAATTTTCATCAATAAAAACAGTTCCTCCTCCGCTGAAGCGTCGAACCAATGGGATTGGTTTTTGTTGCCATTTATGAAAATCTACAACTGTTTCGGGTTCTGCAGAAATGCCCATCACAATAGATTCTGGGGGGTATTGATTCATTAAAAACCAGTTGCGGCCATCCGCTCGGAGAAGAGCTTCTTCAAGATGAAGCTGTTCAAGAATCGAATATTGATGTAGGAGAACCAGGTTAAGCTCAGGCAGCTTCTTGATCATAGATGTTCATAGGGCTCAAGTGGGGTTTTAATGGTATTTCGTCTCATCAGAGCGATCATCAACACGGAAATGTCTGCTGGGGAGACGCCTGAAATTCGCGAGGCCTGACCTAAATTTGATGGGTTGGCTTTGCTAAGCTTTTGACGTGCTTCAGTACGCAAACCAACAACTGAAGAATAGTCAAACTCTTTGGGAATTTTAATATTTTCAATATGGGCTAATTTAGCCACATCGCTTGTCTGACGCTCAATATAACCAGCATATTTTAAATTGAGTTCAATTTGAAAATTAATATCGTCGCCATGGTCCTGCATGACTTCGGGAAAGTCTATTAGGAGAGAAGCATAACTATTTTCAGGACGACATAACAGCTGTGCTAGACTATATCCCTTACCATCGATCTGACGAAAGATTTTTTCCAAACGCAGGCTTTCTTCATGAATCATCTGCTCTTTATGTTTAATCTTAGCATATTGGCTCTCATTAATTAATCCAAGCTCATAGCCATAATGACGCAAACGCAAATCGGCATTATCTTGACGAAGCAGAAGGCGATGTTCAGCGCGGCTTGTAAACATTCTATAGGGTTCATCCAAGCCTTTAGTCACAAGATCATCAATCATCACACCAATGTAGGCTTCTGATCTTTTTAAAATTAGCGGGGGCTTTCCTCTCACCCGATTCACAGCATTGATACCAGCTATAATTCCTTGCCCGGCTGCTTCTTCATAGCCCGAGGTACCATTGATCTGACCAGCTAAAAAAAGACCCTCGATCGATTTACACTCTAGAGAATGATCCATCTGACCACTGATGACATAATCATATTCAATGGCATAAGCGGGACGCATTATCTCCGCATGGCGTAAAGCGGGGATACTTTTGATAAAATCCATTTGTACATCGAAGGGGAGAGAGGAGGAAACCCCATTCACATACACTTCTTCTGTTTTAAGTCCTTCTGGCTCTAAAAAAATTTGATGCCTTTCCTTATCAGCAAACCGGACAATTTTATCTTCTATGGAAGGGCAATAGCGTGGACCCACTCCTGTTATTTTGCCTGAATACATGGGGGAGCGATGAATATTTGCCAAAATGATTTTCTTGGTTTCTTCGGTGGTATAGGTGATATGGCAAGAGACTTGCGGCAAACGCTGGATATTTTCATCATCAAAAGAAAATCTTACATTGGCATCACCCGGTTGCTCCTCTGTATGTGTATAATCGATCGATCGTTTGTTGACACGGGGGGGAGTTCCTGTTTTTAAACGACCCAGCGTTAAACCCAATTTCATTAAACTAGCTGAGAGTCCCATAGCAGGTTGATCACCGGCGCGACCCCCCGAATAATTGGTTTCTCCAATATGCAATAAGCCTCTTAAAAATGTACCTGAAGAAAGGACTAAGGCCGAACAATAGTAGATTATGCCTTCTTTTGTAGTCACGCCGGTAATTTTATCTTCATGAACTAATAAATCTTCAATCGTCCCCTGTTTGATTTCTAGATGAGGAGTCTTTTCTAAGCGATGTTTCATCTCAAGCTGATAAGCAGCCTTGTCAGCTTGGGCACGCGGTGCCCAGACAGCGGGACCTTTTGTAGCATTAAGCATGCGAAATTGGATGCCGGTGCAATCGGTTACCTTACCCATCTCGCCACCAAGAGCATCAATTTCCCTTACCATATGCCCTTTAGCTATCCCACCGACAGCGGGATTACAGCTCATTTTTCCAATCGTATCCAAATTCATTGTCAATAAAAGGGTGCTTGCACTCATGCGGGCTGAAGCCAATGCAGCTTCACATCCAGCATGGCCTGCTCCCATGACAATAACGTCGAATTTTTTTGGATATTTCCACATAAAATATAGGTGAGCAGAGAATAAAAGCAATTAAGTGTGCTTTTTCTTTTATTCTACGCTCTTGAGATCAATTAGGTTTTGTGACGGTCGCGCCTGCTACGTTTTTTGCGCTTATGTTTCGCAATTTTGTATCTGCGTTTCTTTTTTACAGAGGACATAGTTTCTCCAGAAGAACTTTTTGATATCTTAATTTTTTTTCTTAAAGATCTATTAATTCTATAGTTTCTACATTAAATAGTAAAGAAGAAAGATAGCTTCATTAGCCCCAGATTTCTCTTGCAAATGTAGCTTTTCTATTAATTGAAGCGAGAAAAGACTTTTTACAACAGAAAAACACTAAGATTGATAGATTCAAGCAAGGGATAAGTGTGATTTTGAATTGTAAAAAAATCCTAAAAAATGAGAAAAATTGTGGTAATGTGGATGCCTATATAGAAAGTTTGAAATCTCAGCATCGTGAGGATTGGTTAAAAGAACTCGTAAAATATGTTGTAAATCCTTATTATAAATATCTTAACAACCTCGGCTAGTGTGCTACTTTGAATAAAAAATAATTCTTTTAAGGAGAAAAAATGCATATATTTCCCTGCAAACTAACTCATCCAATGTATGATTCTTGTGCAGAAATTAAAAAGGGGAGGGTTGCTTTTACTAATAAGGTCTTAGAAAGTAAGGTTAACTCTTTTGGCATTCTTATTCCCCATTATATGCAGGGAAGTTATGCAGGAAAAAGAGTAATCTATCCGTGCGATGCAGAATTTGTGCAAGCTTTTGTAGAAGTCTATTATCCTTTTTCTCTAAAGGAACAGGGATATCATTGGGAAAAGCTTGATGATGATGAAACAAGTGGATCAAAACAACAATAAATCAACTGAAATGGTGAAATTGGTCAGCCATTTCTTTTTCCGCAGACAAGTCCTTATCATACTTTACAGAAGTGTAGTTAGCAAATTGAACAATTTCCTTGCGATAAGTGAGATTAATGTTGCCTACACTTCCATGCCGATTTTTAGCTATGATTAATTCTGCCATACCAGGTTTATCCATTGGGTCATAGTATTCACGACGCAATAAAAAGAAGATAATATCGGAGTCTTGTTCAATGCTACCGCTTTCACGTAAGTCACTCATCATGGGACGATGCCCTGCACGCTCTTCCACTTTTCGCGACAATTGAGATAAACAGAGCACTGGAATATTGAGTTCACGTGCCAGATTTTTCAACATGCGAGAAATTTCCGAAATCTCATTTTGGCGGTTTTCTTGGCCACGATAGGAACCCGATCCTGAAATCAATTGCAGATAGTCAATAACTAAAAAACCGATTCCATAAGTTTCCTTCATGCGGCGGGCGCGTGCTCTTAGATCCGTGATTTTGAGACCTGGCTGATCATCTATAACCATAAGATGATCTTGCATCATATTCACAGAAGACACAATGCGTTGAAATTCGATTCCGTTCAATGAACCGGTTTTAATTTTATCCGATTCCACTTCAGATTGAGAACAGACAATGCGATGGACCAGCTGCTCTGCACTCATTTCAAGGGAGAATATACCTACAGGAATGCGATTTCGAAAGCAGATATTTTCAGCAATATTGACTGCAAGAGCAGTTTTACCCATAGCAGGACGAGCTGCTAGAATCATTAAGTTGGAGTTATTGAATCCATTAATTAATTTATCTAAATCATTAAAATGGGTCGGAATACCCGTAATTCCACTTTCTTCTGACCCTTTCTCCTGGTAACGCGCCTGTCGTTCTTCGAGCTCCTTCAAAAAAGGTGTGTTAGACTCCGCTTTTGTCCCCGATAAAATCTGACTTATTAATTTGCCTGTAAAAGGATTGGCCGATTGACTAATCTGAAAAAAAAGCTGCTGAGCATCATCCAATGTTCCAAGAACATCCTGAGGTTCTTCAAGAGCTTTTTTCTCCACAACCTGTGAAGCATTGATCATGCGGCGCAAAATGGCTTTGTGACGAATAATTTCCGTATATTCTTCAATATAGGCAGAGGTCCCAGCATATTGCGCTAAGGTAGTCACATAGGCAGCTCCACCAACAGCTTTTAACTTATCCAGCCGTTTTAATTCTTCACATACAAGATGAACATCCGCAGGTTTATCATTTTTATAAGCCGTTTTTAACACTTCAAAAATGATTTTGTGCTCAGTGTAATAAAAATCCGATTCATCTAAGCCGTCAGCCGCAATGTTAAGACCATTGATACTGGTTAACATACAGCCCAATACCATCATTTCAGATTCTTTAGAATTCGGTGCTACACGAACTTTGGGGTTACCTTCAGACATCTGTGTTCCTTAAAAGAAGAAAATTCATCTGGCGCTTCATAGGGCGTAAGTTGGGTTTAAAAGATACAGATTTATGAAGACTAAGTCAATAACTGAAAATATCACAGAGAAAACAGGATATTAGTAATGAACATATATTTGCTTGAAAAATATAGCATGTTATAAGAAAAATAAGCACTCAGGAGATTTTCTATGAACTTTAATGTTTATAAAAATAAAAAAACTGGAAAAAGAATTGCAAACATATCTAAGACTTTACATCGGAGTCGAAATTCCATTATTAACGAGGCCTTAGATGAGTGGCTTGATAGGCATAAAATGAACAATGGCCTAAAAATTTTTTTGATTTCCTACCTATAAAAAATGTTCCGGATTTTAAAGCAATGTGTAAAGACTTTACCAATAACATTCCTGAGGATCTTTTATTGTAAAACTATTCATTACTAAACGCGGCAATGGCATCTTCTGTTTGATCATGAATATCAAAGATTTTATTCATAGCAACTAATTCAAACATAGTCTTAATAGGTCGATGAACCCTTGCTAATTTAAGTTCACCTCCCTGCGCATGAAGAAGACGCAAAATAGAAAGAAAACTGCCTAAACCTGAACTATCAATAAATTGTACTTGATTTAAGTCCAAGATGACATGATTTGTTTCATTCTCTGTGATTAACTGAATCACTTTTTCTTTAAATTCGGTTGCATATTTGGCATCTAAATTCTTAGTTTCAGGGGTAATAATTAACACATCATTTGCAAAAGTATGGTTCATCTGCATGTTCATCTCCTAAAGCATCGACTTTTTTTTCTTGTCAATTCACCAAAAATAAAATAAATAATATTAATATGCCATACCCTATATTATTAGAACACCAAGCCAAACCCACATTTAGCCTGAAGCAAACTCAGCGCTTGATGATGTCACCTCAAATGCAGCAGGCCATTAACTTATTACAACTGCCTGTATTAGAGCTCTATACCCTACTCGAAAATGAATTACAACAAAATCCTATAATCGATTTCCCCGATCAGGAAGAGGAGGAACATTCGGTACTTAAAAAATTGGAGGAGGAAAATGCAGAAGATCCTCAGGATAAAGACCAACTTCCTGAAAAAGAGTTATCTTTTAATGAAAATGACTTTGAGATCCTAAAAAAACTTGATGAGGAATTTCGGGAACATTTTTCTCAGAGCAATGATTATTCTTCATTTCGTACGACTGAAGAAGAAAAAATGAAAACTTATCAGGAAAACTCTGTTTACGCAGAGGTTTCTCTTTTTGACTTTATTATGTTTCAATTAAAAGAAAGCGTTTCTGATCCTGAAAGTCTAGCCATGGCAGAAGCTATCATAGGGAGCTTCGATGAAAATGGTTTCTTGAAAACATCTCTTCAGGAAATGGCTCTTCTTTATAATTTTTCAATAAAAAAACTCGAAAAACTTTTAAAAAAAATTCAAACTTTTGAGCCCTATGGAATCGGTGCATCTAACATGCGAGAATCCCTACTCATACAGCTGCGTTGTCAACAAAAACATAAGACACTTGCCTATAAAATTATTGAAAAACATTATGAAGATCTCATTCATAACCGCCTTCCGATGATCAAAAAAAGCCTTGATTGTTCAGTAGAAGAAATTTCTGAAATCATAAAAAGAGATATTTCTCGTTTAGACTTACACCCAGGTTTTGGGCATTTTAAACATTTTGTACAATATATTACCCCAGATGCGTTTGTTGAGGTAGAAGATGGAATTTTAAAGGTTAAAATAAATGATGATTACCTGCCCCCAATTCGCATTAATCATCGCTATTTACACATGTTGAGGGATAATGAGACTCAATCCGAAATTAAGGACTTTATTCGTCATAAATTAGGGGCTGCTAAGTGGCTTCTTCATAACGTTCATCAGCGCAATGATACTCTTCTAAAAATTATTGAACTATTGACAAAGCAACAAAAAGATTTTTTTCTCCATCAAGAAGGCAAACTTGCTCCTCTAACCATGAAAACTGTTTCTGAGCAATTGGGATTGCATGAATCTACCATTGCACGCGCCGTGGCTAATAAATATATTGAGACGCCCCGTGGGATCTTACCCTTGCGAGCTTTTTTCACTTATGCCCTGATGACAAAACAGGGTGACAATATTGCATCGCATACGATAAAAAATTCATTACTAGAGATCATAAAGAATGAAGATAAAATGCATCCTTTTTCTGATGCTGATCTATCCAAAATGTTGAATGAAAAAGGGATTATATGTGCCCGTCGAACGGTAGCTAAATACCGTGCAGAATTAAACTTAGGAAATGTGCAGCAAAGACGTAAATATTAACCTTACTTAAAAATTTCCTGGTAATTTGAAACTAAAAAAGTTGCATTTGGAAAAATTTGAATTAAAGATGGCATTGCAACAAACATATTTTCTAATGGTGGGCTCGGCTCTAGAGGTTTCCAGCTTTTTTCATAGCAATTTGCCATAAGTTCCATGCAGCTTTTACAAAAAGCCTGCTCAACCGGAGGAAGTTCCAACCAGGCCTTGCGCGCATCTTCAATGTCCTTTACTTGATCCATTTTTGATTGGAGAATTCGTCCCGTTTCTTCAGGAGCGTTAATCATTTCTCCATTCCCATCTCTTTGCGGTGCAATTTGCATGAATATTTTTTTTATAGCTGAAGCCATGTCTTCATTAGAAAACTTTTCTTCCTCATTCAATTCAGGATTTAGGAATTCCTTTGTAAGATCATTTCCTGCAAACCTATGGAACAACTTTTTACTTACAGCATCCGCTCCTGGGATGCGGAAAAGCCCCTTAGATTCAAAATTGGGTGATAGCACTCGTGCATTTAATGCTTCTATGAGTGTCGAAGTATTTTTAATGACCTGGATCGCATGAATTTTTTTATTTAAATGATCTATTTCCCGATCAAGAGTTTTTATTTTAAATCGATTAATAAATAGAGATAAAAATTTAATATACCATTTGTCATTGTACTCATGAGCAGCTAAGTTTAATTGAATGAGTTCAGCGCTAAAACTTAATACATTATTATAATTTTTTTCTAAATCGATAGGATTTCCGGCAGCCTCATCTTCAAATAATTTATTTTGAATTTTTTTAACAATTTCAATTCGATTTTGTAAAAGCGATTTTTGCTTTAAAAGATTTTCTTTAAATGCATCAATTAAGGTCCATTTATGTCCTCCTTTCAAGACATCACTTATCTTAAGCTTTTGCTGATGCCTAGCTGCTTCACGAACCCGATGATGATTTATTTTGTTGGGTGGCTGCATGTATAATCCATATATAATTGATAAATAAGACATTATAACAAAAAAATTTAATAAAAGCAACTCTATTCTCGCTTTAAAAGTAATCATTGTCATTGCTGATAACATAATGAATGAGCTAGGGAGATTCTTTTTTTATTTTTTATTCACCACAGAGGAACAAGCAAGAAAACTACAAAGAAAATGGATTGCATGAATAGATTTCGCAAATATGAGGAAGCACCGCCAAATTGCGAAGCAATTTGTTGGAGACTCATCGCTTCAGGCTATGTAGGGAAAGCTATTTTCGCGAAGCGATAGACTATATTAAATTGCCTCAGCAATTTAATATTTCTTTTCTCTGTGATCTCGGTGTTTCTGTGGTGCATATTTTGTTTCTCTGCAGCTTTCTTTGTATTTTCTCTGTGGTGAATTTTCGCGTTCGCCCAGATTACCATAACGATGGTAGGCAATGGTTAGACTTTGTTCTTTAAGGTAATGCAGCAATTCTATGCGTCCATTCGCTAATACAGGGGCTACAATCATGTAGCAACCCATGTCAGCCAAAGCTTTTCTTAAAGTAGAGGAGGGATTTGAAAGAAAGCGCACTCGTTTAAATGTTTGTTCTTTTAAGCGCATTACAAATTGGTCCTCCGACTCAATAACAACATTAGGAAGATTAAAGAGCAACAGATCTGAAGAGGAGATGGTTAAATGACTTTCGCAAGTGAGGGCAGCGGCTGCAGCACGAAGAATATCCACAGAATGATCTCCTTTTGACAGACGTAAATTGCTATTTTCTCTTGGAACATAGCGTAAAAAATTATCCTCGCCAATTACTTTACTTGGATCATGTTGTTGACTGAAGTAGTGTTTCGAATAGAATGCGTAACTTTCTGCACTCGCTCTCCACAGTTCATTTTGCCCGCACAGCTGTCCCAAAGCTTCAACCTTTGGAGCAAGCTTTTCCCTATCTTCTGGCATTTTTACTTGATTGGCGTGCATAAACTGCATGACATAGTTGGGACCACCGGCTTTTGCACCGGGACTATAGGCGCTATCTTTCCATCCCCCAAACGGTTGTCTCTGGACAATGGCACCTGTGATACCGCGGTTAATGTAGCAATTACCGGCTTCAATACGCTTAGACCAGTAGGCTTGTTCTCTAAGATCCAGTGAATGCAAGCCTGAGGTTAGGCCATAGTTCGTTTGATTGACGAGCTGGATGGCATGGTCTAAATTATCGGCTCTCATTAATCCCAAAACAGGACCAAACAGCTCATTCTGTTGGCTAAAACCCCCAACTTTGACGCCTAGTTTAATTCCTGGGCTCCATAAACAGGGATTGCTCGTATCTAGCCTGGGCTCAAGTAGCCATTCCTCACCCTCTTCCAAATGGGTTAAACCTCGCTTGAGGACCTCTCCGGCAGGACGAATTAAGGGATTTAAACGCGTTGCTGCATTCCAAGGCGATCCTAAAGGTAAGCTTGCTGCTGCATCCCGCAACTGTTTCCTAAATTGGATATCATCATAAACCTCAGCTAAGCAGATCACTAGACTGCAGGCACTACACTTTTGTCCGGCATGACCAAAGGCAGACTGCACGATATCTTTAACCGCCTGATCACGATCTGCCACATTCGATATGATCATCGCATTTTTTCCTCCGGTCTCTGCAATCAAATCTAGATCGGGTCTGATTTTCAAAAAATGTTTCGCTGTGGAGGTAGCACCAGTTAACACAACTGTTGCCAAACGTGGGTCTTTGATTAGGCTTGAACCAAAAGGTTTATCTTCGCAATTAATAAATTGTAAAACTTTTTGGCTTATCCCTGCTTGCCAAAAAAGCTGAACAAGAGTCCATCCCACCCACACAGATTCCGGAGCAGGTTTAAAAATCACAGAATTTCCGCCAGCTAGCGCAGCGACTATTCCTCCGGTAGTTATAGAACAGGGAAAATTCCAAGGTGGAGTAACTAGCACAGGACCTTTCGGCCGCCATCGAATATCTTCCCAAGAATAAACCTCTTCTATATTGCGCCGATAATATTCCACGAAATCGATAGCTTCGGAAACCTCTACGTCAGCTTCGGCAATTATTTTTCCTGTATCTGCCACCATAGATCCAATGAGTTCAGCACGATGCAGTCGTAACTGTTTGGCCACCTCACCCAAAAGTTCTGATCGCTGTTGAGGAGTTGTCCTTCCCCAACTGTCCTGAGAATGAATGGCACATTTTAAGGCCTCTTCAATCTGAGGATCTCCGGCTTGAAGATAGGTATAAAGCACTTTTGAAGGGTCAGAAGGATTAAATCCAGCTTTTTTTTGAGTACCTAAACCATCCCATAGAGCCTTTCCACCAATGACAAGCGGAATGATTTCATCTGTTTTCTTTGACCAGTCATCTAGGATTTTATGAGCCCACTGACAATTTTGAGGAAGAGCCCAATCCGTATCAGGATCGTTTACAAATACACTGCTTAAAAGTTCTTGAACAGGGTCAAAACGATTCTGCGTTCGCCTTGGAGAGTGGGTTACAGACTCTGCGACTTCACAAGCTTTGGAAAACATTTCAGCCTGTTCAACCCAGGCGGGACCCCCCACCTGCAGTTTAAAAACCTGACGAAGGAAATTTTCTTGACTGGTATTTTCATCTAAGCGTCGGACTAGATAGGCAACAGCATTTTGAAATTCGCTTTTTGTAGAAACAGGACAATAAATAAGCATACCCTCTGCTAGCTCTTTGATGACATCCTGTATGGATTCTGCCATGCCTTTAAGCATTTCAAAAGAAACCTCCTTCTCAACCCCTTTTTCTGTTCTTAAAAGTAGTGCATAGGCTATATCGAATAAATTGTGGCTACCAATGCCGATGTGAACGGCTTCGGCATGTTCTTTTTGGCAAGCATATAGCAACATCTGTTTAAAATTAGCGTCTACCTCAACCTTAGATGTATAGGGAGCTTGCGGCCAACCATGCAGGGAACTTTCTACCTGCTCCATCGCTAGATTAGCACCCTTGACTATGCGAATTTTTATGGGTTCTCCACCTGATGTGACTCTATGCATCGCCCAATCTGTTAAATCTTGCTGCACCTGAAAACTGTCCGGCAAATAGCTTTGCAAAACAATACCTGCTGAGTATTTTAGGAAAGCAGGATCACCTAACACTTTCTTGAATAGCAGAACTGTTAAATGTAAATCGCGATATTCCTCCATATCTAAATTAACAAATTTGGGAATTCGATCCCCATTTGATCTGATGAAGAAATTTTCATAGGCTGCTAGTAATAAAGTCTTTAAGCGTTCTGATAAGATCTGCAATGTATCGTCATAAGCAATTAAATTTAGCTGACTGTATAGTGTGGATATTTTAACTGAAATATATTCAATCTCCGGCCTTCGTAAATCTTCCAAGTAGGTATACAATCTTTTCTGAGCTTCTTCTTCCCCTAAGATGGCTTCACCTAGATGATTTAGATTAATACGTACATTTTTTTGTTGAAGCTGTCTGAGAGCATAAGGCAAAGAAGGGGTTTCACATGTGAGAATAAAACGGCTGCATTCCTTGTATACCATCCTCTTAAAAAGAGGCACCAAGAAAGGGGCCAAAACCTTTCCACAATATTTGAATATTCTAAGTTGCAATTTCTTGAAGGAAGATAAAAATTTTGGAATACCGAAATAATCTATAAGAAATTGGATTTGATTCGCTACTCGCCGGGGATTTTTTGTGCGAAAACATTGATCGGTCAAGCTCATCGTAAATATTTTTCCCGAGGGGTCATCCATCATGCGGCTCAATTCTTTCTGTATTTTTTTCCCCCTACGACTTTCACGAAAATGTCCTTCATTTAGGATTAATGCAGCTAATTGAATGGCTCTAGATTGCCGTTCCTTTTGAGATAACTCTTTTCCTTTGTTGGCGTCTATCAGTAGGCGAGCAGTTGCAATATGAGGTGACTGTGTCATCATTTTATTCTTTGAGTCTTTGTAAATTTATGCTAAAAGTTTACCTAAATTTATTCTATGCCTTAACATATAATAGTTACTTATGCGAATTTTTTTTTCATTATTAATGCTTTTTTTATTAATGGGGAATGTGTCTGCAGCACCTCCCAAAGTTAAAGTGGGTGCTGAACTTTTATTCACCGATGATTATATCCATCTGATTCAGGGTAAACGTGTGGGATTAATCACAAATCACACAGCTGTCAACAGTAAAATGCTTTCTACAATGGATTTAGTTAAAAAAAATGCATCTGTCTATGGATATACCTTAACAGCTTTTTTTGCTCCAGAACATGGTATTACAGGCTCCTTGCATGCATCTGAAATGGTCCAAGATGAAAAGGATGCTGATGGAATACCCATCTTTAGCTTGCATGGTAAAACGCAAAGACCTACAGAAAAAATGCTCTCTAAGGTGGATGTTCTCCTTTATGATATTCAGGATATTGGATCGCGTTCCTATACTTATAGCACAACATTATTCTATGCTATGGAGGAGGCAGCAAAGCACAATATCCCTGTTATTATTTTAGATCGTCCTAACCCGATTAACGGTGTAGTCATTGATGGTCCCATGCTAGAAGACAAATGGCGTTCCATTGTGGGTTATGTGAATGTTCCCTATTGCCATGGGATGACCATTGGAGAGCTCGCGCGCTTTTTTAACTCTGAAAATCAAATAGGGTGCAAACTGGAAGTCATCCCTATGAAAGGATGGCAAAGAAAAATGTCTTTTCAAGATACAGGGTTGACTTGGATTCCCACTAGCCCTCATATTCC
Source organism: uncultured Parachlamydiaceae bacterium (assembly GCA_963833865.1). Classification (GTDB taxonomy): domain Bacteria; phylum Chlamydiota; class Chlamydiia; order Chlamydiales; family Parachlamydiaceae; genus Neochlamydia. The sequence goes on from CAWHZN010000011.1 coordinate 1,423,695, forward strand.
CGAAGCCACCACCGCCTTCTTTTATCCCATTACAGGCATCTTAGGAGAGCTTCAAATGGTAAGCACTGGAATAGGTTACACCCTTCCTTTCAAAATTGTAGGAGCCCCCTGGATTGACGCAAAACTTTTTGCTCAACATCTCAATAGTCAGAAATTTCCAGGTGTCTCTTTCAAACCATTCTATTTTAGGCCTTTTTATGGAAGATTTGCTAAAGAGGATTGTGAAGGAATACTTATTGTGGTTACCAATCCATTAACCTATAAACCCGTAAGCACTCAGTATTTATTGATCGGCATCCTTAAAAGCTTGTACCCTAAACAGTTTAAAGAAGCTCTTTCCAACTCAAGCGATCGCAAAAATATGTTTTGCAAAGTCAATGGTACGGAAAAAATCTATCGAATTATGAGTGAAGAAAAAAATATCGTTTGGAAGTTGCGTTCCTTTCAAGAAAAGGAGCGGGAGGTTTTTGGCAATTTGCGAAAAAAATATTTAATAGCTGCATATGATTGATTTCTATATTAAAACTTAACAAGGAGACTAAAATATGATATCCACATTCAATCGTAGTACAATTGGTTTTCACATCTCAGGCCGCATAGATGATAAACATCAATATAATTTAATCTTTAATGTGGGAGAAAAAAATTATGCCATGGTTTGGAATATTGAAAAGGATCCAAATAAGCAAAAACCCAAATTAAGAAAAGTTAAACTTTTAAATTTCCCTTCAGATCTTACTTTAGAAAAAATTTATGCAATATTTTTTAGTTCAAAAATCAAAATAGACTGTAGACCATTTGGGGGGACATTAAAAGTTTTTAATCATTCTCTATCAATTTCAAAAAAGAAACTGATTATTGAAAACAATGCTAATGCTAATTCAGTTTATCCACCTAGTATCTATTTGCACATTGATGGTGAATCTCAAGCAAAGCCATTTGTGTTAGATATTGATCCTCGTGATTTTGAAAAGAATAAGGCACAAATTTATGATGCAGCTAGTAAACAATATATACCCATTGAATCTAATGCAGATGGACTTAAGAATTTAAATAATAAGCGATTAAATATCGCATTACTGTCTTTCAATGAAAAAATTGATGTTGAGATTAGACAAGATGATCAGGTATCTTGTCTTACTTTATCCCCAAAAATTAAAGATCAGGGTAAATGACTGAAGTTGTTAGCAATCGAGACAACTTACTGCTAAAAAATAACCATTCCTTACTTGACAAAAAAACTTAGCCCTTTTAGAATTTGAACACTCAAACCAATTCCTAAATTAGGAGATCTGCATATGTCAAAAATTAAACCTCTTGGTAATCGTGTTTTAATCAAACGATCCAAAGCTCAACCCACAAAAGGCGGCATCTTATTGCCGGATTCCGCACAAGAAAAACCTAAAGAGGGTATTATAGTTGCCGTCGGCCCAGGCAAATTAAATGAAGATGGTAAAAGAGATTCTCTAAACGTAAAAATTGGCGACCGCATCCTTTTCAGCTCCTATGCTGGTACGGAAATTAAAACCGATGAAGAAGAAGACGAACTTCTAATCATGTCTGAAGATGATATCTTGGGTGTCTTAGCGTAATAGGATTATTCAACTTTTAAGGAGCTATTTATGCCAAAATTATTGCAATTCAACGAAGAAGCTTTAAAGTCCATCCTTAAAGGTGTACGGACTTTAGCAAAAGCTGTGAAGGTAACTCTTGGCCCAAAAGGGCGCAATGTGGTGATTAACAAAGGTTTTGGGTCTCCCCTTTCAACAAAAGATGGTGTGACGGTTGCCAAAGAGATTTCTCTTAAAGATAAATTCGAGAATATGGGCGCTCAGCTAGTCAAAGAAGTCGCTTCAAAGACATCTGATGTAGCTGGCGATGGAACCACAACAGCCATAGTTTTAGCAGAAGCTTTATTTAGCTCAGGCGTTAAAAATGTCACCGCAGGGGCCAATCCAATGAGTATCAAACGGGGCATGGATCAAGCGGTGGAAGTGATTTGTCAAGCTCTTGACCAGCAGGCTTCGCCTATTAATACCCCCGAAGAAGTTAAGCAAATTGCTACTATCTCTGCCAACAATGACAGTAGTATTGGCTCTATTATCTCAGAAGCTATGGAAAGGGTTGGCAAAGATGGCATTATTTCCGTCGCTGAGGCAAAAGGAATTGAGACAACCTTAGATGTTGTAGAAGGAATGCAATTTGATAAAGGTTATGTTTCTCCTTACTTCATCACAAATCCCGAAAATATGACTGTCGAGTTAACAAACGCACTCATTTTAATTACGGATAAAAAGTTGTCTACAGTTAAGGAACTAGTTCCATTTTTAGAAAAAGTTATGGAAAAAGGACCCAAACCCCTTCTCATTATTGCAGAGGATATTGATGGTGAAGCTTTAGCTACTCTTGTAGTCAACAAACTTAAAGCAGGCCTTCCTGTATGTGCTGTTAAAGCACCGGGTTTTGGAGATCGCCGCAAAGCCATGCTCGAAGATATTGCTATCTTGACCGGTGCGACCATCGTTTCAGAAGAAACTGGCCTTCGTCTAGAAAATGTGGATACAAAAGTCCTCGGTAAAGCTAAAACAATCAAAGTCTCTAAAGAAGAAACTGTGATTATTGATGGAGCGGGAGATCCGAAAAAAATTAAAGAACGTGAAAATCAGATCAAAGCACAAATTGCTAATCCATCCGTTTCAAGCTACGATAAAGAAAAACTAGAAGAACGTTTGGCTAAGTTGGTAGGGGGAGTAGCTGTAATCAATGTTGGAGCTGCCACCGAGACTGAACTCAAAGAGAAAAAAGCGCGCGTGGAAGATGCCCTTCATGCTACTCGTGCTGCTGTTGCAGAGGGAATTGTTCCAGGGGGCGGAGTCGCACTTCTTCGTGCAATTAAGAGCCTAGAAAAACTTAAACTTTCTGGCGATGAAGCCATTGGTTTAGCTTTAATCAAACAAGCAGCTTTTGCACCCTCAACGGCAATCGCTAATAATTGCGGCAAACAAGGCAACCTCATTGCTGAGAAAATTTATGAATCCAAGGGAGCTATGGGATATAATGGTCTGACAGATGAGTTTACCGACCTGATTAAAGCAGGCGTTATTGACCCTGTAAGAGTTACTAAAACAGCTTTAATCAATGCTTCTTCAATCGCTTCACTGCTTCTTACAACTGCTGCCATGATTACGGAAAAACCAAAACCTAAAGCTGCTGCAGGCGCACCTGGAATGGGCATGGGTGGAATGGGAGGTATGGGAGGAATGGGTGGCATGGGCGGAATGGGTGGCATGGATATGATGTAAACGGAATAATAATGAGCAAGAGCTGTCACTGATGGCTCTTGCCTAGTTTGGAGCACACATGCCTACTTATGATTACCGCTGCGAAAGCTGCAAAACAGATCATGAGATTTCACAAAAAATTACAGATGAGCCAATAAAAATTTGTCCATCATGTCAAAAACCTTCTCTCAAGCGTGGACCAGGAGGAGGAATTGGTTTGCTTTTCAAAGGAAGTGGTTTTTATGCAAACGATTACGCAAAAGAAAAGCCATCTTCTACAGAAAACTCTACCGAAAAAAAATCAAGCTCAGAATGCTGTCCATGTGGCAAAAATAAATGTTCAGAGTAATTGATGTTTGAGATAGGCAAATGGTTAATGCTTGTTGGCATGGTTTTGGTTTTGCTGGGAGGATTAGTTTGGCTGTTTAGCAAATGGGGAATGCCTTTTGGCCAGTTGCCTGGCGATGTCCATGTTACAAGAGAAAAATTTTCTTTTTATTTTCCGATTGTAACCTCAATCATTTTGAGTATTATTCTTACCATCATTCTGAATGTTATTCTGAGTATTTTTAGAAAATAGACTGTTTGTATAATCTCTTAAATTATGCCTATCATGTTATTTCTTAATGTTGGAATTTTCCTGTGGGCAACTTTTTGATTTTCTCGCGCCCCTCTCACCATCCCTGAAAATGCTTTCTCATTCTTCCTCGACATCTAATTCATCCTGAGGATGATGTCGAGGACCTCGTTGATGATGGGAACGACGTTCGTTATGAATATGACGCTTGATCTGTTTATACTGTTCGCGCCAATATTCATAACTATCTTGCAATTTGGGTTGTGCAAAAGCACGGATTTTTAAAAATATCAGCACCAGTTCAAATTCTTTGTTATGCAATAATTTCGGACGGGGATGTCGTCTTCCCGTAAGAGGTGTAAGACGGTATTGCGTGGAAAGAATAAAAGTCATAGCAGCACTGTTTTTTTTAGGAAAATGAGAGAAGGAGGAGGTCACAAACCCCTTAATCAGAGATGAGGTAAGCAGCATGATTTCGCCGATATGTGGGATCTGTTCCTTATCCAAATATTGCTTTTTGAGTTCGCGTTCAAGAACAGGAAAAAGCAGGCAACAGGTCATAAGAGAACGATCAAGAGGTTTTTTACTGTGAAGATTGATCTGATCAGCAATAGTAAGATAATGATAGATGTCCTCTCCATGCTTGCCCTGCATAAAATGGGTAAGGCAAGGAAAGATATGCTCTAGGAGTCCACTCTCTGTCATCAGATGAAAAAAGGGTGAGGAATATCCAGATTCCAGCATGCGAAAAATTTCTTCAAGAATACGTGCAGGGGAACTTTTTATCAGATCTTCTCGACAGCTAATTAAAGCTTTTTGAACATCCGAGACGACTTCAAAATTGTAGCGTGCTTGAAATTTAAGCAAGCGGATCATACGAACTGGATCCTGCTTAAAGCGAATATGGGGTTCTCCGATTGTGCGTAAGACTTTCTTGTGAATGTCCTCCCAGCCCCCAACATAATCAATGACAGAATGGCTACTAGGATCGTAAAAAAGTCCATTAATAGTAAAATCGCGTCGCAAGACATCTTTTTCGGCTGTTCCCCAAACATTGTCTTGAATGATTAAATCACTTTCATTCTCGCCTGAACGAAAAGTAGAAACTTCTAAAATTTTGTGCCCAAAACGCACATGTGCTAGTCGAAATCGACGGCCAATTAAAATACAATTTCTACCAAAAAGGTGCTTGATTTGCTCAGGCCTTGCGGAAGTTGATATATCAAAATCTTTTGGAGTTTTTTTGATAAGTAAATCCCGCACGCCACCCCCTACGAGATAAGCTTCAAAACCCGCATTTTTGAGACAATTGATAACATAAAGGGCATCTTTATCTATCTGATGATGATCAATATCGTGATCGGTCGCATGAAAAATTTTAGCTTGCAAAGACCCAAAACTCCCTATGTGATTAAGTAAACTAATTATGAAATTTTATTCAATTTACTGATATAATAGTTTATTGAAGCTTAGGACAAAATGTCAACTTCAAACCTAATGTTGGATTTTTTTCTTGATCCTGTTCAATTTTTCGTATATTTTTATACGCCCGAGGAGAATTTCTAATGACAGAAGAGAAAATCAAAGTTTTTGGGACAGATGGGGTCAGAGGTCGAGCCAATCATAAACCGATGACGGTAGAATTAGCCCTTGCCTTAGGCCGCGCGGCAGGCAAAATATTTCGTCGCCACAATGGGAAACATCGAGTCGTTATCGGTAAAGATACTCGTCTATCCTGTTATATGTTTGAAAATGCTCTAATTGCCGGGCTATGTTCATTAGGAGTGGATACACTTATGGTGGGACCTTTGCCCACACCGGGAGTAGCCTTTATTACAAGAGCCTATCGTGCCGATGCAGGTATTGTTATCTCAGCTTCTCATAATCCTTATTTTGATAATGGAATTAAGTTTTTCTCTTCAGAGGGCTTTAAATTGTCCGATTCTTGGGAAGAGGAAATGGAGGAATTGATTACATCTAATTTTTTTGATGATAGTCTTCCGGCCGAGTATGATATTGGCAAGAATACGAAAATTAATGATGCAGACGGACGCTATATCGAATTTGTCAAAGCGACCTTTCCTCGTCGACACTCTCTTAAAAATTTAAAAATTGCATTGGACTGTGCTAATGGAGCCGGCTATAAGGTTGCCCCTTTAGTCTTTAGAGAATTAGATGCCCAGGTTTTTGTCTATGGGAATGCTCCCAATGGATTAAATATTAATGATGGATGCGGTTCTTTGCATCCGGAGACTGTACAAAAGGCTGTAATTGATCATCATGCTGATGTTGGTATTGCTTTGGATGGAGATGCAGATCGTGTCATTATGGTGGATGAAAATGCCCAAATTGTGGATGGAGATACAATTCTAGCTATTTGCGCGCGCGATCTAAAAAAACAGGGCATTCTTAAAAATAACAAAGTTGTTGCAACCGTCATGTCTAACTTTGGCTTTATCAAAGCCATGGAAGCCGCGCAAATCGAAGTTATCCGCTCTCAGGTTGGTGATCGCTATGTCATCCAGGATATGCTTAAACATCAGGCTAACTTAGGCGGCGAACAGAGTGGTCATATGATTTTCCTTGATCACAATACGACAGGCGATGGCTTAGTCAGTGCGCTTCAAGTTCTGCGCATTATGATTGAAACCGATTCTAAGCTTTCGGATCTTGCTACAATTGTGGATCGTTATCCTCAGGCTTGCATCAACGTTAAAGTAAAATCCAAGCCCGCATTAGTTGATCTTAAACGAGTTCAGGAGGCAATTGTTAATGTAGAAAGGTTGTTGGGGGATTCGGGACGTGTATTAGTGCGCTATTCAGGAACGGAAAATATTTGCCGTGTCATGGTGGAAGGGCCAAAACAAAAACAGGTACAGCAGATGGCTCAGTCTATTAGTCAGGTTGTGAATGAAGAAATAGGATCTTAAAATTATGTGCGGAATATTCGCTTATATAGGCTCAAAAGATTCACTTAAGATGGTCTTGGATGGGCTCAAGAAAATTGAATATCGTGGCTATGATTCTGCGGGTGTGGCCGGAATTAGAAATGGAGAAATTCAATACTGTAAGGAAGTTGGGAACATTTCTGCTCTGGAAAAAGAACTTATAGAAAATCATTTTCATATTGATGGAGCCGCTATTGCTCAGACTCGCTGGGCTACACATGGGGTTCCCAACAAAGTCAATGCTCACCCTCATTTCGATACCCACTATTCATTGGCATTAGTTCACAATGGGATTATTGAGAACCATGAATCCTTAAAACAAATTTTAATTAAAAAAGGGGTTAAATTTGTTTCTGACACGGACACAGAAGTAGTTGCTCATTTGATTAGTAGCCTTTATAAAGGTGATCTATTGGAAGCCGTTCAAAAGGCTGTCACTATGCTGAAGGGGGCTTTTGCAATTGCCCTCATTCATAAGGATTATCCTGATCAGATTATCGCTATTGCTCAGGAATGTCCTCTCGTTATTGGCTTAAGTGATAACGAGGTTTTTATCTCCTCAGATTCTAATGCCTTTGCCACTTACACTAAAAAGGTCATGTATCTCACCAATTCTGAAGTAGCTATTATAAAAGGCAATAGTGTGGAAGTCTATGATCCTCAAAAAGGACGTGTGGAAAAAAAAGTGGAACATTTGCAAGTGACAGGTATTGACGCCAATAAAGGTGTTTTTGATCATTATACTCTTAAAGAAATCAATGAACAGCCTCAAGCGATACGTAACGCTCTCGATGGACGCTGTTTAGATGACTATGGAACAGCCCATTTTGATGAATTAAATTTTGATTTATCTGAGCTACTAGGCGTTGAGCGAATTTTGATTTTGGCATGTGGAACTTCCTGGCACGCCGGTTTTGTGGCTTCCTATATGCTCGAAGATATAGCACGTATTCCTGTAGAGGTCGAAATATCTTCTGAATTTCGTTACAAAAACCCGATTATTCTTCCCAATACCTTTGTGATCGCTATTAGTCAATCAGGCGAGACGGCTGATACAATAGCAGCCATGCGCGAAGTGAAGGCTAAAGGGGGGAGAGTGATAGCTCTGTGTAATGTTCCCGGTTCGACTTTAACTAGGGAAGCGGATGCCACTATTTACCTCAAGTGCGGTCCCGAAATTGGGGTTTGTTCTACCAAAGCTTTCACCAGTCAGATTATCATTTTAGCCCTTTTTACATTAATGATGGCTAGAATGCGCCATCTAAGTAAGCCCGAGGGGCAGGAATTTTTAAAAGCTTTACGCATACTACCTGAACAGGTGCAGCTAGTTTTGGATAATGCCTATTTTATACAAAACCTAGCCAAGAAATATGCACAGTATGATAATTTTTTCTTCCTTGGGCGTCGTTATATGTATCCTACAGCTCTTGAAGGAGCCCTAAAGTTAAAGGAAATTTCTTATATTAATGCCAATGGTTATCCGGCTGGCGAAATGAAGCATGGGCCTATTGCTCTGATTAATGAGCGCTGTCCGACCGTAGCATTATGTACGAATAGAGCTACTTTTGAGAAGATATCAAGTAACCTCATGGAAGTAAAGGCGCGCAAAGGCCCAATTATCGCTATTGCAGAGGAAGGACAAAACAACTTGAAAGGTATAGTGGATGACATCATTCAAGTTCCTCCTACAATTGATGAATTAGCTTGTATTCCTACCACAGTTGTTACGCAACTGCTCGCATATTATATTGCAAGAGAACGGGGTGCGGATATTGATCAACCTCGTAATTTAGCAAAATCAGTCACTGTTGAATAAATAGTATCGAAAATGATTAACAGTTCTATTATCTATTCTAATGTTGATTTATTATCTAAAATGTTTTATCATACTTACTAAGTAACTAAAAATTAGGAGTTAATGATGATATATTCCATTCAAATGGCAAATAGTTTTCAAGAATTACCGGTAGAATTAAAAATTAAATGTCTTTCTTTTTTACCACCTAAAACACTTTTGATTATTGCAGGTGTTTCTAAAGATTTTAAAAGGTTAGCTGATGATGTCAGTCTTTGGAGACATTTAGCAGAAAAAATGAACATAGATTTAAGTTTAGATGTTAGCGTTAAAGAAAAAGTAGTGAATATTACTAAAAGAATTTTTTTATTTCTTAAAGATGCAAAAAGTGAAAAATTAGATAAAGCTAGATTAAAAGCAGATCCCTTTTGTATTTGGCCAAGCTCTAAGTGGAGTTCGGACATATTACGTGAACTAGTAATGAATCATCCCCAAGAGAAAGATCTGGGTTTTTTGTTTTTTCACGCCGATCCCAAGAAGAGGAGTTTTTTTCTTAAGCATAGTGAATCACAATTCAAACCGGAAACACTGGGTTTAATGATCCAACAAGATGAAAAGTATAATGATGATATAATGAATACATTTATCCCTATGGATGACAAAGTTATAGATTTTTCACAATATCAATGTTTAATAAAGAGATATAAGAATCCATTGTCTGACGACGAAAATCCCCCTAAAAAAAGAAAAACAGATGAATAGAAGCCTTGAATTTATTCTGATAATCGAAATATAGTTTAGTTTTTTCATTCGCGACATTTATGAATACAAGCGGAAATTTATTTAAAGGGACTCTTTTAGTAGCAGGAACCTCCATTGGCGGGGGGATGTTAGCTCTGCCTGTAGCAACAAGTTTGGGGGGCTTTCTTCCTGCTCTATTGATCTATTTTCTCTGTTGGCTTTTTATGGCATCGACAGGATTGCTTTTTCTGGAAGTGTCCACATGGATACGAAGTGAATCCAATATTGTTTCGATGGCCCAAATGACCTTGGGTAGACCAGGAAAATGGTTTGCTTGGGTCATTTATATATTTTTATTTTACTGTTTGACCTTAGCCTATGTGGTAGGTTGCGGAAATCTGATTTCACAACTGTTTCCAAGCCAAATTCCCGTTCAATATGGTTCTTTGATTTTTGTCCTTTTATTCGGTCCATTTGTCTATGCTGGTACACATATTGTAGGACGTTTGAATGTATGGCTAATGTTGGGACTAGCTCTTTTTTATTTTGCATTTGTGATTCTCGGTTTTCCCTATATCAATTCCAGCAATTTGATCTATCGTAATTGGTCTTTGGCTGTGCTAGGTTTGCCAATTGCCTTCACTGCTTTTGCTTATCAGGGAATTATTCCCACACTCATTCACTACATGAATCAGGATATTCGTCTAGTGCGCAAGGCGATTCTGATAGGTAGTTTTATTCCACTCATCACTTATGTGATATGGCAATGGCTTATTCAAGGAATAGTGCCTATTTTTGGTCCCGGAGGATTGAAAGAGGCTTTACAGAATGGTGATAATGCCGTCGTCCCCCTTAAGAATTTTTTAGAAACCAGAGCTGTCTACAGTATTGGACAGTTTTTTGCCTTTTTTGCTTTGGTTACCTCTTTCTTTGGTGTGACCTTAGGTTTAGTAGACTTTCTTGCAGATGCCCTACAGGTCAAAAAAGATGCCAAAAACAAAATATGGCTCTGTTTATTGGTTTTTCTTCCCCCCTTATTCATTTCTTACAGTCACCCTCATATATTCTTAGAGGCGTTGGACTATGCCGGAGGATATGGTTGTGCTCTGCTTTTAGGGTTATTACCACTATTAATGGTATGGGTAGGCCGCTATGTGCGCGGATTTAAAGGAGCTTTTACTTTTCCCGGCGGGCGTACCACGCTCATTTTTCTTTTCTTGTTTGTCATGTTTGAATTGATCTGTGAAACTTATATCAAATTCTTCAGTTAGTATCCCCAATAGGCATAGAGCCGACCGGTATCATTATCATAATAGTATGGGTAGCCATAGTAAAAATAATGACCGGGGTAGACATAAGTATACTGAGGATAGACATCATGATCATAATAAAAATAGGATTTGTAAGCATTGCGATCCCATTCCCGTGTAGGATTTGCCCAGTAAGGGTTGGATTGGGTATAATAGTAAGCTTTAGAATTTTTATTTAAGCGTTGATAGGCCTCAAGCTGATGCAAGTTTAATAAAACGCAAAAAAGTAAAAAAAGAGTCATAATATATTTCATAAAAACCCGCTATTTTAACTTAATGGGATCGACAAGTCGACCCCTATGAAAGCGGTGACAAGTCACCGCACTCCAAAGAATAATCCTCTTACCCCAGCATACAACTGGGGTAAGGAATCAGGTCTAGTAGTAACTTCCATAGTAAAGGGGATAATAGCTATCATAGTCATAGTAAGAAGAATAATAAGGGTAATCGTAGCCACTGTCATAATAAGGATAGTAATAAGAATTGGAATAGTATGGATATCCGTTTCCGTATCCACCCCAGTAATTATTGTAATATCCATGCTGGCCGCCCCAGTTGCCATGACCTCCCCAATTATTAAAATGACCTATATTGCCACCCATATGACCACCACCCATATGGCCTCCGCCCATATGACCGCCGCCACCTCCACCTCCGTGTCCACCATGTTCAGCAATCAATTGATTATCATTAAAAGTATGAGTTTCAATAGCATTTAATCTTCCAAAAAACGAAACACAGGCAAACAATGTAAAGAAAATAGCCAGAAAGCAGTATTTTTTATACATACAGCCTCCAAATTAATGATTAATAATAACACCCTTCAAAGTAATTTCTTTGCTTATCTCTAGTACCAATTGAAATAAAGGCCACTACCGCCACCACCGACGCCAAAAATACTATCATAAGAGGGGTAGGGTGGGTAATAATAGGCAGGATACCCATATGCATTATAAAAGTAATTATTAGGATAACCTCCGTCATAATAATAATAGGGATTACCTCCATAGTAACCAGAATAATAGTCTCTATCATACCAATTTCCACCGCGAAAACCCAAATAACCCTGAGCATTTAAATTAAAAGAGAAGAAGGATAAGCTAGCAAAGAGAACGACTAACAAGAGGTTTTTATACATAAACCCTCCCTTAGGCGATATTTAATAGGATCATATACATTAGTAGAGAGTGTGCTGTAAGAAGAAGCAAGTCCTGCGCGGACTTAAGGTTCGAGTTAAACAACCTTACTAGTGTGAAGGGTTTAACTTTCGTTCCGTAAAAGAAATTTTCTTTTTCACCTCTCTTTACTGCTACAGTTCTCTACTAACTTCAGATTTTAATCCCCACCGATTGGGGTTATAATTTGATCTCCAAATCAAATTTTTTCGTTATTTAGAAAAGAGAACCTCCATTAAGCCTTTATTATACCGCTCCTATCCAAATTGAGTCAAATAAAGGGAATATAAAAGGGTAAAGGGTGAATTTGCTAATATAAAAGACTAAATATCAAGTGGTTATAATAAAAAGAAAAAGAGGTATATTTGCTACCATTTTACCCTTTACCCTTCACCCTTTGTGTTTCCTTTAGTTGCTAATATTAAGATTTACATTTACCCCGGTCCCCCAGTAATAGCCGGGATGATAGTAATAGTAAGGGTATCCGTTGTAGTAATAAGGGTAGGCAACACTTGTGTCATTATAGACAAATCCAGGATTGTACCAAGGATCTACAACATAAACATTATTATGCCAGTGATCATGATGCCAATGATGATCATCATAGTGATGATCCCATCCATGATTATAACCTGCATGATATCCTGCGTTGTACCCACTATGATAACCACCTCCTCCATGAGAACCATGAGCATATAGATGGTAAGATGTGAATGCTAGAAAGCCTGCAAATAAGACAGATGAGAGAAGTTTAAAATTCTGAAGTAAACGCATACTTGATCTCCATGTTATGATAAGTGTCGTTGTAACGATTCCCTATCTTTAAAACAAGCATATTTTTTAGCTTTATCTAATCAGGAGAATTACTAAAATTTTATTGATTAATAGTAAACTTTATGTTAAAATTTTGTTTTTAAAAAAGGATTATTATGACACTTAAAATGTATGATTATTATAACACTTTCTTTACAGGTACCTCTTTCCAGCCTGATGTACTTCATATATTTATGAAATCCAATAAAAATCAGCACATTCGTAGTATTCAAGCAGTTCCCTTAGCAAATTTTTGTGGGATAATGCCTATATTAAGCTGTTTTTCAGGTTTAGTAAGAATTATCGATTCAGTTAAAGTGATTTTTAAAGAATTAGCTAAATTTCATGAAAGGCAGCATGACGCTGCTGAGATGAAAAATGCTATGAAGAATCTAATGAGAGGCATTATTGAGGTTATTCCTCTTACAGGCACAGTCCTTGTGATTTTTGATATTGTTCGTTTTATCATTGGCCTTAAAGCAATAGATAAATCTGTACAAGATAAAGAAGATATTGTAGGTGTCGCCCTTGATAAAAAAGTGATATTTACAATGGATTCCCATTTTATTGATGAATTCCTTAAAGCTCCTGAAAAACATCTTGATGAAAAGCGATTAAGAGTTTTTGAATATTTGTGTTTAGAAACCCTTAAAGAAGCAGCAAAAAAGGGCGAGAAAAGAAAAATGGAAGATGTTCTTTTAAGATTAAAGGATCTTATTGAGAAGAAGGAGCTGCTAGGAAAACCCATTGCAGAGGCGGCGTAGCCATTACTTTAGTAAATCTTTTTTGGAGTGCGGTAACTTGTTACCGCTTTTTTAAATTGCGACTTGTCGCGATTAATTTATATGGGATCGACAAATCGATCCCTATGAAAGCGGTGACAAGTCACCGCACTCCAAATTAGCAATACTTTTTGGGCTCACTCGAATAATGCTTGTACGAAAGCTTCTGCATTGAATTCTTGAAAATCTTCAATAGATTCTCCAAAACCAATGTATTGGATAGGAATACCCAAATTCTGTTGAATTCCAATAACAATTCCTCCTTTTGCGGTTCCATCGAGCTTAGTAAGAATTAAGCCTGTGATAGGAGTATGTTTATGAAAAATGGAAGCCTGATCAATGGCATTTTGGCCTGTAGTAGCGTCTAGCACTAATAGTATCTCATGAGGGCTCTGAGGATGAACCTTGTTGCATGAGCGCTTGATCTTTTCAAGTTCTTGCATGAGATCCGTTTTTGTGTGAAGCCTGCCGGCTGTGTCAATAATTAACACATCGATTCCCCGCGCTTTGGCAGCAGTTGTAGCATCAAACGCAACCGAAGCGGGGTCACTTTTAGAAGCTCCTTTGACAATATCAATGTCGAGTTTGTGAGCCCATCGCTCTAGCTGTTCGACAGCAGCTGCACGAAATGTATCGGCTGCAGCCAAAAGCACTTTTTTCCCTTGAGTTTGATAAAATTTTGCTAACTTCGCCACAGAGGTTGTTTTTCCATTTCCATTGACACCCACAACCAGAATGATATGAGGGCTTGTTATAAGACTGATATGTTGAGAGGGTGTCTTTTTTTCGATCATTTCAACAATATCACGCTGAATTTCCTTTAATAGATCCTCAGGGGTTGTATTTGGGAGACGGATGTGTAGATCACGAATTTTTTCAGTCAACTCGGTAGACATTTTTACACCTAGGTCAGCTTCATAAAAAACCCGTTCAATTTGTTCTAATGTCTCTTCATTTAATGGTTTAGAAAATAACGCTCGGAGTTTATGGCCAAGAATTGAGCGAGTTTTGGATAAAGCCTTTTTTAGCTTTTCGTAACTGCCTTTTAAAAAGTGTAAAATCATAAGAGTTTTTACAGTTCTAGTTTTAAGTTGATAGAAAAACAAGTATAACACATAAGACAGGAAGAATAAAAATGAAAAATCGGAATGATTTATGGATATCCATGAATTTCAAGCTAAAGAAATTCTCAAAAAATATGGAATTCCTATTCCCGATTTTGCTGTTGTTTCAGACTTAACGCAGGTGGAACATGCCATTAATCGAATGAATTTAGAGCAGGCTGTCATCAAAGTGCAAGTTCATGCTGGAGGAAGAGGGAAAGCAGGGGGAGTGAAACTAGCTAAAAATAAACAGGAAATTTTAGACTATTCTAAACAACTTTTAGGCATGCGCTTTGTGAATAACCAGACGGGTAAAGAGGGCATCCCAGTGCATCAACTATTAATCTCACCTCTCATTGATTATCAAAAAGAATATTATCTAGCCGCCACCATTGACCGCAAAAAGGCTCAGGCCATCATGATCGCCTCACCTGAGGGGGGAATGGAAATTGAAGAGGTAGCAGCTAAGGATCCTACTAAGATTCTTAAATTACCTATTTCTTTAGAGGGAAAATTAAAATCTTATCATTTTCATGAGCTAAATAAAGTGATGGGATGGAAAGGTAAAATTGCGGAACAGGGAAAACACCTTACAGAAGCTCTTGCAAAGGCTTTTATAGAAACAGATGCTTCCTTAATTGAAATCAATCCCCTCGTGCTCACCAAAGAGGATCAATTGTTAGCTTTAGATGCGAAATTTAGCTTTGATGATAATGCATTGTATCGTCAGCCCATAGCAAAAGAATTGTATGATCCCACTCAACACAGTCCTTATGAAGCCAAGGCAAGAGAATATGATTTAGCCTATATCTCTCTCGATGGTGAAATTGGATGTATGGTCAATGGTGCCGGTCTAGCCATGGCGACGATGGACATCATCAAGTATTATGGAGGGATGCCGGCTAATTTTCTTGATGTGGGAGGAGGGGCTTCCCAGGAAAAAATCGCCGAAGGATTTAAGATCATTCTTTTAGATCCTAAAGTAAAAGCTATTTTGGTGAATATTTTTGGCGGCATTATGAACTGTGCCACTTTAGCTGCCGGTCTCATTGAGGCAGCTAAAGAATTAGATCTTAAAGTTCCTTTAGTCGTCCGCATGGAGGGGACGAATGTGGAACAGGGTAAAAAGCTGCTAGCGGATTCCGGCCTAAATATTGCCATTTCGAATAGCCTATCCGAAGCAGCAAAAACAGTCGTGAAATATAGCAAAACAGGCTCTTAAGGAATGATGATATGTCTATACTTGTCAATAAAAATACAAAGGTTATCACTCAGGGAATCACAGGTAAAGCGGGTACTTTTCATACTGAACAGTGCATGGACTATGGGACAAAAATTGTAGGCGGTGTGACACCGGGGAAAGGAGGACAGTTTCATATCGGCGTTCCTGTTTTTGATACTGTTAGGGAAGCAAAGATACAGACAAATTGCGACGCTTCCATGATCTTTGTGCCAGCTCCCTTTGCAGCCGAGGCTATATTAGAAGCAGAGGAGGCTGGTATTGCATTAATCGTATGTATTACTGAAGGAATTCCAGTAAAAGATATGTTAGAGGTCAGTAAACAGATGCGAGCTAGCAAAACGAGTCGTCTCATTGGTCCCAACTGCCCGGGCATCATCACGCCATCTGAATGTAAAATCGGTATCATGCCAGGTTATATCCACAGGAAAGGGAATATAGGTATTGTATCACGATCGGGGACCTTAACTTACGAAGCTGTTTGGCAGACCAGCTTAATGAATTTGGGACAATCCACCTGTGTAGGGATTGGTGGAGATCCGTTAAACGGCACAAATTTTATCGATGTTCTTGAATTATTTGAAAAAGACCGGGATACACACGCCGTTTTGATGATTGGTGAAATTGGAGGAGATGCTGAAGAAGAGGCTGCTGATTGGATTAAAAAAAATAGCACCAAACCCATGGCTGCCTTTATTGCTGGCCAAACTGCTCCTGCCGGACGACGTATGGGGCATGCCGGCGCAATTATCTCTGGCGGAAAAGGTACAGCTGCTGATAAGATCACTGCTTTAAAAGCTGCGGGAGTTATTCTAGCAGAATCCCCTGCAGATATGGGACAGGCTGTTTTAAAGGCAATTAATAAACAAGATACCTATGTTTGAGATCCCGGGTAAAATCCCAATACGCATCTATCCCTTCTTTTGGATCTTAGCTTTTATCATAGGATGGCTTAATAGCTTCGCAGATACAAGTTCAATTAGCATTGCTCTGATCAAAACAGTTTTATGGGTCATCGTTATCACGATTTCTATTGTCGTTCATGAGTTTGGACATGCCCTTTCGGCCCTAGCCTTTGGCCAGAAGGCAAAAATTGACCTTGTAGGTTTTGGAGGTGTGACACAGCGTTCAGGACCGAAACTCAGTTTGTGGAAAGAATTTATTATTGTTTTGTTTGGCCCCCTGTTTGGTCTTGGATTAGCCATTGTTACCTATATGATTTTGAGTAAAGTTGGGGATCATCCCCTTAATACATGGCGATATCTTCTTGAAATTACTTTTTATGTAAATGTCTTTTGGACTTTTGTGAATCTTCTTCCCGTGCAACCTTTGGATGGTGGCCGTTTATTGGGAATTATTTTGGAAGGAGCTTTTGGCGTTAAAGGCATTAAGATCGCTTACTTTCTAAGCATTTTGATCGCTACAGTTGTGGGTTTGCTATTCTTTGCTCTGCAAGCGGTATTAGCAGGGTCTTTATTTTTGATTTTAGCTTTTGAGAGCTATCGTTCCTGGCAAAGCAGTCTTTCCATGCGTGAACAAGATCAAAACAAAGAAGCTCAGATGCTGTTAAAAAAAGCAGAAATGGACCTACATGAAGGAAAAAAGCAGGAGGCTTACGATAAATTCAGATTGATTCGCGATATGACTCAATCAGGTGTTTTATATGCAACGGCGACATACTATGAAGGTCTTTTATTGAGCGAGCGAGGAGACTATAAAACAGCCTATGAAATACTCCATCCTTTAAAAAATAAACTCGATATTCCAGGTAAGAAATTGTTGCAGCAATTAGCCTATCATAATAAGGAATGGAATGAAGTGGTTCAAATAGGTAATCGTATTTTTAGTGAGTCGTCTGATTATGAAACAGCCTTCATGAATGCTCTTTCTTATGCACAATTAGGCGAGGCCAAGCCGGCTGTCGGCTGGCTAGACTCAGCTGCTAGGCAAGGGATGCCTCATGTCCCTGCCATGCTTACAATGAACGAATTTGATCCTATTAGAGATAGTACAGCCTTTCAAAATTTTGCCAATCAACATAAATTTTGATCTCCCTTAACCCCTGCCTGTGCCCTTAGCATTACCCATTATTTTAAAATTTTTGCTATAAGAGCTTCCTTTTAACAATAAAAGGAGCTCTTTAAATGAATTACACTAATACTCAGGAATGGGCTACAAAGAATTTTGGAAATGCTCTTCTCTTTAATAAGAAAAAAGTAAATAGACTTGTAAGAATTGCAACTAGACTTGCGGAAGCAAAGGGAACCAGCCTTGCACGCCTTTTTGATAACTGGTATGATACAAAGGCAACATACACCCTTCTCAAACAACCGGTTATGACACCAGCAAGTATTCAGAATCCTCACAGAAAAATAGCGTTTCAAAATATAGAAAACTGGTCTGGGGATATTCTAGCAATTGAAGATTCTTCGGAATTTGAGTGGAATCATAAAGCCCCTATAGAGGGATTAGGACCTATTGGCTCTGGAAGAGCTTGTGACCAGGGATTCATTCTTCATTCTACTTTAGCACTAGGTATTAAGCATAATGGAGGATTAGAGGTTTTAGGCCTTCCATTTCAACAATATTATGTTCGACCGCCCGTAAGAGAGGAAAGAAAAAGAAGAGGACGAACAGAAGATGTAATTGAAACAGATCTATGGAGAAATATAGTTAAAGAAAAGGGATTGCCTGCAAAATCAAAAGTTATACGAGTTTGTGATAGGGCAGCTGATATATATGAAGTTTTAACAGAGACAAAAGAGTATGGTTGCAGCCATATAATTAGGCTAAAACATGATAGAGTAGTTTTGTCAGAAGGTTTTCAAATTAAGTCTTTAATGACTAATCTCAAAAGCATGGGGCAAACACAAATTGAAAAGAGAGTAAAAGATGGAACGAAAAGCGAAACCATCAAACTTAATTTTAATTGGCAGAAAGTTATTTTAAGAGCTCCAGAAAGACCAAGAGTCAAACTTTCATGTTTAGAAGAAACAGTGGTGCATGTGTGGGGGGAGACTGTAAATGGAGAGAAAATAGAATGGTTTTTATATACGGATTTAGAAATTAATTCGCTTGAAGATGCAATTAAAATAGTACAATATTACAGTCTCCGCTGGACGATTGAAATTTATCATAAGATATTAAAAACAGGATTAAAAGCAGAAAATTTACAACTCGAGACAGCTCATGCGATATTTGCGGCCATATCCATAATGAGCATAGTAGGTTTACGAATCTTAGATTTAAAAGAGCGTTTACGGATGAATCCCGAAGCTCCAGCTAAGGAAAGTGGCTTAGATGAATTAGAGCTTAGGGTGCTTGGGAAATACTTAAAAAGAGATCTGAAAACAGTCAAATGTGTAGCTCTAGCAATAGGAAGATTAGGCGGTCATCAAAATAGAAAAAGCGATGGAATGCCAGGTATTTTAAGTTTGTGGTGGGGTATGAGTAGGTTTTTAGGAATAATGGAAGGTGTTCGCCTTATGACAAATTAATTTTATGAAAAAAATGGGTAATGCTAAGGCCTGTGCCCCTGTCCGTGCCCGTGCCCGATAAATATTGTTTCTGAGATTGTTGTAGAAGCACTTTTAGGGCATGGGCACAGACAGGGGATAAAGGGGGCTGGGAAATGATTCTTCAAATTATAATAATAACTTGAAAAAAACTAATAAAAGATATAAAATTACTAAAGATGAAATCTTTAGGGATTAATAAATGTTAATTGGTATTACAGCTAATAATAATAATGCACAGCTTCCCATCAAAGTCGAGGCTAAAAAACTCTCGAAGGCAGAGGCAATACAGATTTGCAAGCAAAAATATCCCAAGGACTTCAAGAGAAAAAAATGGTTAACCTTAGCTATAGCCATTGCGGCATTAGTGCTCTTGATTATACCAGCGGCAGCATTTGGATTATCGTCACTATCCATCTGTTCAATGGGAGTTGGGGTATTGGCAGTCAGTCCTATTGCCATTTTGGGAGTCAGCATCCTGATCAAAAAAATCGATGACTGGACACTTTATTGGTCGGGTGACCTTGCGCGCATCCTTCTTCAGAAAAAGGAAGAAGAAGCAGCCAAAAAAGCTAAAGCTAAAGCTGAAATAAAAATCCAACCTGCCTAATAGTCTCTTTACGGAATTGGATGCTTTTGATATAACATTATCCATTTCCTAAACCTTTCGGAGATTTATTATGAAAACAAAGCTTATTTCAACATTTATGTCCTGCATCATGCCTGTACTGTTTTGTCAACTCTCTGCAAGCGAGGGTAAAATTCCTTATGACCTGCATGATGAACATGATAAGACAGATATCTTTGCGATTCAACTGGACTCGAGTGAAGAGGAACTAGACGAGGAAGAAGAGGATTTAGAAGATCTTGAGGATTATGAACAGAATAAGAAACATAGTTATTATTAATATGTTGGCTGATTTAGTTATATGTTTACATAAACAAACAAAAAACAGGATAACAGGATCGCCTTCGGCGACAGGATCACTCGCTTCGCTCGTGGCAAGATAAACACAAAATTTACCACAGAGAAAATGACAAAGATAAATACAAAGAATTAATAATTTTTAATTTAAGGATAAACAGGTTAAATGCGCTTAGGACACCTTGATTGAACACTATTATAAAATTTCCCATCTTTATTCTTTGTGTTTACTTTGTAATTTTCTCTGTGGTGGATTTTGTTTTAGCCTAACGCGAGCAAAGTGAGCGATCCTGTTTTCCTGTTCTATTTTATTTAAAATCAATATGTTATGATGTTTAGCCTGATGTGTATGCGCCCTAGCGCAATTCACCCCATAGCTCTTTGTGATTTTGAGTTCTACTTAACGAATAATAATGCTTATTGGAGATCATTAGTTTCTAATATAAAATATTCTTATAAATTTGGAATTCTCTAGATATTAATGTTGACGAACATTTTTATTTAAAGTAGGCTGAAATAGTTTAGACTTTGGTTCTAAAATTTAGAAAAACAAAATATTATTATTAAGAGGTTTTATGTCTGCTAGTACAGTTAAAGGTAGAGAATTTCTATGGGATGTATATAATCAGAATCAAGACCTGTTTATTAAATCTATAGAATCTTATGAAAATGATGAGATCACGGATCCTGAAAAGAAAATAGAAAATCTTGTAAAATCGTTAGTAGATTCTCTAAACATTCCTGATGAAAATCAGACGATTGAAAAAATCAATAATGCTAAAGCTTATCTCACAGCTAAAAATGCAAAAAGTGCTGAAAAATTAAATAACTTTTTTAATAAAATACGCACAGGTCAGTTTCTTTCAAAGAAAGATAACGAACAACCTATTGAACAACAAAAAACAGAAAAAGAACCAAGCAATGAAGAAATTGAAGCAAAAAAATTAGATGATTTATTAACAGAGTTAGCAAAGATTATTATAGAACCTACGAAAGTACAAGAACAACCTATTGAAGAGCAACGTTTTAATGAAATGATAGCTGAATTTAATAAGAGTAAAAAAGAAGAACCAAAAACCAATGAAGAAATTGAAGCAAAAAAAACAAATGATTTAATATCGGAAGATTTAGAAAAGTTTAAAGATGAACTTAGCAAAGAACAAATAAAACATATTCAAGAAACGGCAACTGGTTTTTATAAATGTGTTCTACACAAAGATGCGCTTCTAGAGTATATTAATCATCCTGATTGCGACAAGAAAGGACTTAGTTTTTCATATGAAGTAATCGGCGTAATGATTCATCTTGAAGATAAAGAACAAAGTAAGATGACTGTAGAGGAATCACCGAAAGTTTTCCAAGAAGCCTATAAGCTGGCTAAAGGAAAAGACATCGTTGAATCCCTTTTTAGAGATGCCATTTTAAAGAAGTGGCAGGGGCCCTGCCTTGAAGCTCGTTATAGAGATATAGCTGACTGGATGATTGAGCACCTTTAAGTTAAGAAACACTTCATGAAGGCTTTTGGAGTGCGGTGACTTGTCACCGCTTTCATAGGGATCGACTTGTCGATCCCAGTTAACCGCGACAAGTCGCCGCACTCTATATGCTTAGGTGAGTTATCATTTCATTCGGATAGATATGAAACGGGTGATCTCTCCCTGCTTAACTAATAATAACAAAGGTTTATTGGGATCATTATTCTCCAATAACCCATAAAACTGGTCGGCACTAGTTACGGGCTGCTGGTTAACACTCACAATGAGTGTTCCCTTTTTTAAGCCAGCCCATGCAGCGGGACTACTCGATTGTACTTTAGAGATCACGACGCCCTTTTGATCTCCATACCCTAAAGAGCGGGCTGAATCTGAAGTTAAGTCTTGAACTTCAATGCCCAATTTATTTTCTTTAGGGGCTGTCTTAGAAGATTTTTGTTCAGTCTGCTGAGTAAAATTGCCTACCTCAACAATCATGTTGGATGTCTTTTTATCCTTATGCAAAATCAATAATTTTACTTTTGCTCCTGGAGCCATCAGAGCAATGGCATTGCGAAAGGCTCCTATACTAATCACTGGATGATCATTATATTTCAAAATAACATCTCCCTGTTTAATGCCCGCTTTTTCGGCTGGAGATTCTTTGCTGATATCGGCCACTAAAGCGCCTTCAACTTTGTCTAAACCAAGGGCCTGGGCTAGATCGGAATCCACCTGTTGTAGGACAACCCCTATAAATCCACGAGACACTTTTCCATTTGTTAAAATCTGATCCCAATCATTTTTAATGATGTTACTTGGAATAGCAAAACCAATACCCATATAGCCGCCACTGCCGCTATTAGAGACAATAGCGGTATTCATCCCGATAACCTCACTGTTTGTATTCAGAAGAGGTCCTCCCGAATTCCCACGATTTATTGCAGCATCGGTCTGAATAAAATCTTCAATTCTTGCAATATCTAAATTGTTTCGTCCCTTTGCACTGATGACACCTACCGTCAAGGATGCCTCTAGTCCAAGAGGAGTACCGATGGCGATAGCCCACTGGCCTATTTTAATGTCATCTGAATTACCTAATTTTAGGTAGGGTAAATCCTTGGCATCGATTTTTAGGATCGCCACATCGGTGCTAGGGTCTTGGCCAATAACTTTTGCACTAAAGGGTCTTTTATCATGCAAGGTGACTTCAATTTCTGTAGCGTTTTTAACAACATGGCTGTTGGTAATAATATATCCATCTGGAGCAACAATAAATCCAGAGGCTAGTCCTAACTCCATTTCGGGTGTTTGAGGCACTAAAGGAGTGCTGAAAAAGCGTTGAAAAAAGTCATCATTAAAAAAATCCAGGCTTTCGCTGCGATCCTGGTTTAAGGACTTTGTCTTTACCTGAATCGATACAACTCCCGGAATAGCTTTTTGAGCTACAGAAGTAAAATCGTTAGGGGTTGTATGTTGTTCATAATTCGCAGCACTCAGTGTTGGAAAGCTATTAATGACCAACGAGAGGCTAGTAAACATTAAAAAAGTCGATTTTATTAGAGACATAGTGACCTTCCTATTTGGCTAAAAGTTCAATAGTTCTTGCAATAATTAAATAACCTTTTTCAATACGATCAAGGCCAAAGTGTTCATTTGGAGCATGAATTAAATCTCCCGGCAAGCCTAATCCCATCAAAACAACTTCACCGCCACTTGCATCTGTGAGCTGCTGAATGATCGGAATGGATCCGCCGGAATAGGTAAATGCACAAGGTGAGTTAAAAACTTCTTCATAGGCCTTAGCAAAGGCCTGCACAATCTTTGAGGTAGGATTAGCACGTATAGGTTTGCCTCCACCTGGGTGAATATGCACTTTTATCTCAATGCCATCAGGTGCTTTCCTTTCAATAAAGCGAGCGACTTTCTTGCCGATTTTTTCTGGATTTTGATTGGGAACCAGTCTGCAGGATACTTTTGCAATGGCTTTTGCAGGAATCACCGTTTTAAAGCCAGCGCCACTGTATCCTCCCGAAATCCCATTAATCTCAATCGTTGGTCTTGTCCAAGCCCTTTCTAGAGGTGAATATTGCTTCTCTCCTCCTGTTGGCTTAGCGCCAAAAGAACCTACATATTCATTTTCATCAAAATCAAAAGCTATGCGTGACTTTTCATCCCCATTTAACTCTTGCACGCCATTGTAGAAGCCGGGAACTTTAATGCGCCCTTTTTTATCGCGCAGTTTTGAAAGAATGTCAACAAGAGCATGGAGAGGATTATAGGCCATTCCGCCATGTGATCCAGAATGAAGATCGGTTTTTGTGCCATGAGCTTCGACATCCATAGAAACAATACCACGCACCCCAAGGGTCACTGCGGGCGAAGTGGGAGTGCGTATCCCCATATCAACAATCGCTAGAAAATCAGCTTGAAGTTCTTTCTTTTTCTTAGATAAAATTTCAGAAAGCCCTAAGCTACCGCACTCCTCTTCCCCTTCGATGCACAGTTTAATATTAATAGGCAATTTTCCATCCCTATCCATCAGAGCTCTTAAAGCCAAAAGCGTATAAAAACATTGTCCTTTGTTATCTTGTGCACCACGAGCATACACTTCGCCATTTCGTACAGTGGGTTCGAATGGAGGAGATTTCCATTCCTCTAAAGGATCCACCGGCTGAACATCGTAATGATTATAGATGAGTAAGGTTGGTTTATCAGGTCCTGCTGTATAAGAAGCAAATAGGACCGGATGATTAGAGGTTTCCCAAACCTGTGTACTAAAGCCTATTTTATTGAGATAATTCAACACCCACTGAGCGCACTTTTCAATATGAGGTTTATATTGTGGTTCTGAGCTAACACTCTGGAAACGCAAAAAAGTAAAAAAATCCTCAATAGTCTCTTTTTCATGTTTTTTATAATACTCACGTAAATCATCGAGCTTTGTAAGAAGCGTTGAATCCATCCTAGTCTCCTCTAAAATGTTAGCAGTAGCTATACCACTTGTGCTTCTTTTACCTCAATAAAATCCTTAAGAAAAATCATTTGAAACCCAACTTGAATATTAATCAATAAGTGTATATTATGGTTTTATTTTTTATAGTTGGAGATAATATGGGTTTTGATATTAATGCAATTAATGAACATTATGCTCTCGGAACATTAACTTTTGGAATTCGCAAAATTGAAATACAGGATCTTTTAGAGTTTTCACGTGAAAAATTATGTGGAAAAATCCTGATAGCTTTTAAGTGGATTCTTACGGGAAAAGGTCTCTACTTAAAAGAAGAAACACTTCAAAATCTGCTGTTGAAAAATGAGCATTACAAAGCTATTTTAAAAAAATACCCAAAATTAGAAAGTTTGTTAAAAACCCATCAAGTAGCGATCCATGCGTTTGAAAATCAAAAACAAGAAATGCAGATGGAGCCATTAGAAGATCATGATCTTGAAGAAACTGAAGACCCTATTATTACTATAGCCATTGAAGAGCCAGCTCCCCTCGTAGAATCAAAAGAGGAGGAAAAAAAACCTTTAGAAAATGATTTACCCATAAAAGAGCTAGGTGATCAGAAAACTGAAGATGAGAATCAGGATCTTGCTACAGTTGATGCTGAAAAGAACCTTCCGATAGAAGAGTCTAAAAAAGAAGAAGAAATAAAACCTGACGTTGAAAAAGCTATCTCGGAAAATTTAAATAATCCCATTGAAAAGTCTGTCTGTGTTCCTGAACCCGAAATCACCAAAGTAAATGAAATGATTCATGAAGCTAAGCCTTTGGAAGAGGAGAAGAAAAATATCGAAGAGCCTAAAAAGGAGTTAGAACAAGAACAAATAGCCAAAGAGATGATCCAGGAGAATCCTTTAGAAAAGTATCCTGGCCAGGCATCACAGTTTCAACATTACAGTGGGGATTGGAAGCCGAATCCTATGAAAATATTGTCGTTTTCTACCAATCAAGGATCTATTCGTATGTTTGGTTTGTATGAGGGCAAAGTGAACTCTTTAAGTATATGGTTAATGGTAAAAAAATCAGATCAGAAAATGATTGATTTCTTTCAAAATAAAGGATTTTTAAAAAAAAATATAGGCTTAAATTTTCCTTTAGTTGATGAGTATTTAACCTTTTCAGTTCGCAATAATCTTCCGAAGCTTAAGGAGATGTTTCAGATTATTAAGGAAAATAATCAAATCCCTGATCCCTATCTTGTACAACTGAATAACATTATTAATGAATATCCCCAGCTTCCTATAGAAAAGAAAATAGAAATCAAACCGGAAATACCTCCTAAAAATGATGAAAATAATAAACTGAAGCAATTAGAAATGGCTCTAAAATTTATAGGAAGACATTTGAATACTTTTCAATCTGCTGACAAATACGCAAATGACTTATATCAAGGGGAGATAGATGATGATTTATACAATGATGCCCAGCCTAATGAAATCAATAATGACAATCTGCAAATTCAGGAGCAAGAGATAATGGATCCAACCAAATTTGTGAATGTTGAGCCCCTTAAAATATTCAATAATGATTTATACCAAAATGATGATGATGATTTATACAAGGATTAATATAGAAAATCTAATCGAATTTGTTAATAAAAGATCAACAAGTCACCGCACTTCAAAAAAGCTGCAAATGGTCGCTTTGCGATGAGATCAATTATAATAAATTGCTTATTTTTTTATAAAACATTATACTCTTTATTATCTTTTGAATTCTGTATTTTTAAAATTATATTCGTAGGAAAATGAAATGGGGCTTATTAATGAAATTAATAAAAATTATGCAATTGGGACATTAGTTTTTGGATGTCGGAAAATCACCATACATGACCTTTTACAGTTTTCTAGTAAAAAATTTTGTGGAAAAATTTTGATCGTCATCAAATGGCTTTTAACCGGTAAAGGCCTTTATGTAACGGATGAAGGGCTCGGAGAACTTTTGCAAAAAGATGAACTTTGCAAGATCATTTTAAAAAAATATCCCAAATTAAAAGATCTTTTAAAAACTCATCGATTAGTGATTGATGTTTTTGGCAAGCAAAAAAAAGAAAAACAACAACCCCCCATCGGAAAGAAACAGGGAAAACCGGAAAAAAAAGTGCAGGTATTAAAAAATAAAGAGAATTTAGGTCTTGAAAAAATTAAAATGAAGCCTGCAGTTGTTGCTCCAATTAAAGAGACAATCCCTTTTGTAAAGCCAAAAGAACCAATAAAGCCTTTAATCAAAGAGGATCAAAAGCCCAAAAATAATAAAGCTCCTATTGTTAAAGCACAGGTTGAAGAACATCAAAAAATTGATCAAAGTCCTAAGGACAATCTCATCAAGCCGATTGTGATGATTAATGAAGATAAAAAGGGGGTCAGAGAAGAGAAGAAAATTGAAAATAAAGTAGAATTAGTCATTCATAAGGAAGAGGTTCATCAGCCCAAAAATAATAAAGCTCCTATTGTTAAAGCACAGATTAAAAGGCATCAAAAAATTGATCAAAGTCCTAAGAACAATCTTATCAAGCCGATTGAAATGATTAATGAAGATAAAAAGACGGTTAGAGAAGTGAAGAAAATTGAAAATAAACCTCAAGTAATCCTTGAAAAAAAGCCAGATCCAGTCATTCAAAGTGAAGATATGCCTGAGCAACCAAAAATTGAAAATAAAGCAGAATTAGTTATTCATAAGGAAGAGGTGCGTGAAGAGAAGTCAGAAGCTAACATCGGCGAAGAAGAGCAACTGGAAAAGAAAAATGAGTTGCTAGAGAAACAATTAGAGAGAAATGAGAGCGATGATCCTTTTGAAAAAGAGGAAATTGAAGAAAACAAGCTTATGCTCAAAGATATCAATGAAGAAAAGCCAGATCAAGTCATTCAAAGTGAGGATAAGCCTGAGGAGCCAAAAATTGAAAATAAAGCAGAATTAGTTATTCATAAGAAAGAGGTTCAAGAAGAGAGGTCAGAAGATAACATCGGCGAAGAAGAGCAAATAGAAAAAGAAAAAGAGTTGCTAGAAGAACTATTAGAGAAAAATGAGAGCGATGATCCTTTTGAAAAAGAGGAAATTGAAGAAAACAAGCTTATGCCCAAAGATATCAATGAAGAAAAGCCAGATCCAGTCATTCAAAGTGAGGATAAGCCTGAGGAGCCGAAAATTGAAAATAAAGCAGAATTAGTTATTCATAAGGAAAAGGTTCAAGAAGAGAGGTCAGAAGATAACATCGGCGAAGAAGAGCAACTGGAAAAGGAAATTAAGTTACTAGAAGAACTATTAGAGAAAAATGAGAGTGATGATCCTTTAGAAAATGGAGAAATTGAAGAAGACAGGTCTATGCCCGAAGAGATCAATGAAGAAAAGTCAGATCAGGTCATTCAAAATGAGAATAATGAAAATGAAGAAGAATTAGGAATTGATAACAAAGAAATTCAAGAAGATGGAGAGGCAGATGAGGAAAATGCTAGGGAAATTGAAAAATTAAAGAAAGCTCTAGAAGAAATCCGGGATAATGATAAAAAAATAATTGACAATAGATTGAAAGTGGATCAACAAAAGCTTGAAGTAGAACAGTTGAATAACAAGAAAAATGTAAAGGATGAGTATCCAGGAAGACAAACAAATTTTAAACGTACATTTCCTCTAGATTTTAAGAATTTTTTTCCAGTAGATAAAAATAAACTTTTTGGAATTAGTTTTGAAGGTGAAGGTAAGGGTTCAATTTCACATTTCAATATGAGTAATTATCAAGGTAATAAATTTAAGCTCTCTATTTTTGTATATGGTTCCGAAAAAGAAATGCTTGCATATGTGGCTAAAAAAACAAACTTGCCTATCGATGATCCTATAGGAGTTAAAATCCATGAATATGTGAAGTTTGAAATTATAGATCCTGAGAAGATTAAAGAAATATTCAAAATTATAAAAGATAATAATAAATTTGAAGAAATTGATCTGAAAATTCTAACCTTGTTGTTGATTAATTTTTGTGATCTAAAAAAGGAACCAGAAATAGAAAGAAAAGAACCTAAACTTATTGCAAGAGTTATTGTAACTCCAGTTGGTAGCAAAATTAATGTAGTGAAAAAAAAGTTAAAATTAATCACCAGTAGTTTCGCAAGTTTAGCCCGTATTAAATTAGACGAAAAAGAGATTTTTATTAGAGCTCCTGGGGAATATGAAGTCTATTTAAATGCAATGGGAGAGATGACAGTAAAACAAGTTAACTGCTTAGATCTAATACCTAAATTTTTTGGAGAGGGTTTAACCCCAGAGATTCTAAAGCAATTTCATGAAAGAGTTAGAATCGTAAAGCCAAAACAACTGGATCCAAAATTGAAAGAGGCAAAAGCTAAATTAGATGAGAGAGATTAAGCCTTTCGCTGCGGTAGCAGCGACACTCATTGCGGCGGCAATGGGGAATACATCACAAGGTAAGCCAATAAGCTTGATGAAACGACCAGCAATAAGAAATAAACGCCTAAAGCTATTCGAACTTTACGATGATGTTTTTTAACATTAGCAGGTTTAGCTTCACAGGCTTTTAGAAACTCAATTCTCTGCTTGATACTATAGTGATGCCAATTGGGCATGTCATATCCCCCACAGATATTGGCAACCCCTTCTAAAGCGCTGATCATATGTTGAGGTGCAATCCCCACATCAAAAATGTGTAGATCAGCCTGCCGTTCAAAAAGCCTTGAAAAGTAGCCAAAGACGAATCGAAAATAGACAATAATAATTCCCGCATATAAGCAAAAAATGAGCAAAGGATTAAAAAGATCCCACCAGATGGAAGGATGTAAAGCATTCATTTGTTCTAAAATATTCAAAAGAGGCTCAGAAAAAAAATAGAAAAATAGTCCGGAACTCACAATCATGCCAGCTAAGATAAATGGGTATAACAATAGATGCCGGTGGGTGTTGTGACCAATTTCATGTGCTAGAATGGCTTCAATACTTTCGGCTGGCAGTTCATTTAATAAACGGTCCGTGAACATGACATAGCGAAAACGAGGGATTATGCCAATAATTCCCGCTGTGAGTTGATCATGCATGATTGTCCAGGTTTTCATACCTGCATGTTTAAAATTGGCTTTTTGACATAACTTTGTGAGTCTATCCTTCAGTTCACCCTCTTGCAAAGGTCCGAATTGCCAAATTTTTTGGATGAAATAGGGTAAAAAAATCAGGAGCAAAATCATCAGAATGAAGCTAAAAGCCACTGAAAACCACTCTAACATTTCAGATTTTGTTTGTGAGGATCCTGCAGCTACATTGAAAATGTCCAGAGCCAGGGTGATAAGAAGGAATGGGATTGCAAAAGGCAATAAGAGTCGTAATTGCCTAGAAGCATAGCTTGAGCGCGTTTCCGGTCTACTATAATGATAAACACTGACATAGGAGGTACCATAGTACACTGCCAGCCCAGCTAAATAAAGGAGGAGTTCCCAGGTTACATTAATGATTTGAATATTTTGTGTGCCAGGAATCATCTTAAAGAGACGACCTGCATCCAAGATATATTGATAAATGATCAGGTAAAAAAGTAATTGTAGGTTAACAATAATTAAAATAATGCCCGTTCGTTTTCTAAATAATCTCTTTAGAGCAAAATATTCCAGGACAATGATCCCACATACACAAAGGTACAGTAAGATGGAAATCACAAAAGCTAGTCCCTCTGAGGAAATCCAAGGATGAGTTTCTTCAGGTATTGTATTGATTAGCAGCAGAGCTAATACGAGAAATAGAATATTTGTGAACATAGCAATAAATTATAGCGTTTCGATGCAGATTAAGCAATCAACTTCAAGATCGGCTTTGCCGGCAGGATGTTAAGGGATGAAAGGGACAAAAAGGACCTAAGTTATTTTTTTGTCCTTTTAGTCCCTTTCATCCCTTAACATCCTGCCGGCGAAGCCGATCCTGTTTTTTTTTGTTTACCGCACTTCAAAGGGTTTTTTACCCTTTACCCTTTACCTTTTACTCTTTACCCTTTACTCTTTGTTCAAATTGGAGGAACTTATGCATCCCATCATTGACATGCACTGTGACCTGCTTCTATACCTTGCTAATGGTTTTGCACGGACACCATTGAATCCTGAAGTGCGATGTTCTCTTCCTCAATTGCGTGCAGGAAATGTAAAATTGCAAACGATGGCCATTTTTACCGAAACAGCTCCCAAATCCACACAAATTGGCCAAAAACAGCTGGATCATTTTGAGGAATTGTCAAAAATTTATCCCAAAGATTTTCAAATTCTCAAAAAAGATTCTCCTATACAACCCATTTTTCCAGCAGAACCTATTACAATCGCAATGGCTTTGGAAAATGCTTCTGGTGCATTTGAGGAGGATGAACCCTTAGAAAACGGCTTTCAGCGTATTGAAGATGCTGAAAATAGGGTTGGAAAGCTGATTTATATCAGCCTGACATGGAATCTAGAAAATCGTTTTGGAGGTGGAGCCTATACCAAAGTGGGTCTTAAAGAGGATGGCAAACGCTTACTGGATTTCTTAGACAAGAAAAAAATTGCTGTTGACCTGAGTCATACTTCCGATACATTAGCTTATGACATCTTTGATTACCTCGATAAACAAGGCTTACAGATCCCGCTTTTAGCAAGTCATTCGAATTTCAGAGCTGTAAGCAATGTGCCTCGTAATCTTTCAGATGAGATTGCTCGAGAACTTCTCAGGCGTAAAGGGATCATTGGTTTTGTTTTCTGTCGCGATTTTGTCGGCGCCGAGGATTCCTACAACATTGTGCGGCAGATGGAGCATCTCCTAAAATTAGGAGGAATTAAACAGGGGTGTTTTGGTGCTGATCTATTCTTTGATGATGATCTACCGCCTGCCTTTAAACTTCCTAATAAGGAAATATTCTTTCCTGATTATGAAGATGCAACCGCTTATGGGAGAATTTTAGATGGATGGAAAAAACATTTGGGACTATCTTCACAAGATCTAGAGGGGCTTGCCCATCAAAATTTTATTAACTTCTATCATAAGAATTTGTAATCTTTTTCATTTTATTAAAAAGGCATTTATTATATAATTTACTTTATTTTAATCTGATAAACAATGAAAAATAAAGTTCTATTAAAAGTTTTTGCGGCTATTATTCTGGCTGTTATTGCAGGTTTCCTTTCAGGTCCTGATAAGGGTATCTTTGGGATTACTTTTCTGCAAATTTATAGCCTGATTGGACAACTGTTTCTCAATGCTTTGACTCTAGTCGTAGTGCCCCTTGTGGCATCTTCTATTATTCTAGGAGCAGCCCGAATGGGATCGGAAGGATCCTTTGGAACGCTTGGGGTAAAAACATTTGGTTATTTTGTATTGACCATGGTTTTGGCTATATTTGTAGGGCTAATTTGTGTCTTGCTTATTCAACCGGGTGTATCGCAAACAGGTATTGGTTTGGAAAATAACATGACACATCTCACTAGATTGGCTGAAATTGAAGCAGAAGGGAAGGGAGGAGCTTTTCAACAAATCGAACAGCTTTTTTTAAAGCTCATACCCTCCAACATTCTGGCAGTCGCTTCACAAGGGCAAATGCTGGGATTGATCTTTTTTTGTTTACTATTTGGATATTTTATTTCAAAGATTGACACTCATCCCGGTCAGATCATGTTGAACTTGTGGAATGCTGTTTTTCAGATCATGATGAAAATTACCCATCTGGTGATGCTTGCCCTTCCCATAGGTGTATTTGGTTTAGTAGCTAAAGTGGTAGCAACAACGGGAATGGAAGCCTTTTTGACTCTTGCTTGGTATACTTTAACAGTGATTCTGGCTTTACTGATATACACGTTAATTGTACTGCCTTTATTGTTAAAGTTTGTGGCTAAGGTCAGTCCTGTGGCTCATTTTCGTGCGATGGGCCCGGCTCTTCTTACTGCCTTCTCGACAAGTTCATCTGTTGCCACTCTTCCTCTTACATTGGAGTGTTTAGAAAAACGCGCCCAGGTCTCCAATCGAATTTGCAGTTTTACAGTTCCTCTAGGAACCACCTTAAATTTGACCGCATCAGCACTCTTTATATGCATCACTGTGTTTTTCATTGCACAAGTCTACGGTGTGACAATGAATCTAGGGTCTATGATCTCTGTCTTCTTGTTAATTCTTTTTTCATCCGTTGGCTTGGCAGGTATTCCTTCTGCATGTCTGATTGGTGTAGTCATGGTTCTAAATGCTTTAGGGCTTCCGGCTGACGCAATCGGGTTGATTCTAGCCGTAGAGCGTATTTTAGATATGCTCCGCACAACTGTAAATGTGTTTGGCACCTCCTGTTGTGCAGTTTTGGTTGCTCGTTCTGAGGGTGAAACAAAAGTCCTAACCCCTCTTCTAGAGACAGTTTAAAAGAGAAAGCCGTGTCAAAAAATCAAAAAACAGTTGTTGTTGGCATGTCCGGTGGCGTTGATTCGTCCGTTTCTGCTCTTCTGCTGAAGCAGCAGGGTTATCGCGTCATGGGTATGTTTATGAAAAACTGGGAAGAAACCGATGAAAATGGCTCTTGCCTAGCTTCACAGGAATTTGAAGATGTCATTCGTGTGTGTGATCAACTTGACATTCCTTACTATTCCGTTAATTTTGTGAAAGAATATCGCGAACATGTCTTTAGTCAATTTCTTGAAGAATTCAAAGATGGACATACTCCCAATCCAGATATTCTCTGCAACCGCGAGATTAAGTTTAAGACCATGCTGGAGAAAGCCTTTGCATTGGGTGCTGATTACTTAGCTACTGGCCACTACTGTCAAACCACTGAGAGAGAACGGATGCATCAGCTCTTGAAAGGAAATGATCTTGGGAAAGATCAGAGTTATTTTTTATATACCATCAGGTCTGACATTCTTTCAAAAGTTCTTTTCCCTATAGGAAATAGGCATAAATCAGAAGTGCGTCAGATCGCGAAGAAATATGGACTAGCTACAGCTGATAAAAAAGACAGTACAGGCCTCTGCTTTATAGGAGAACGCAATTTTAAGCAATTTTTACATCAGTACATTGCTTATACGCCAGGAAATTTCGAAACGTTTGATGGTCAAATTGTGGGGCAGCATGATGGGGTCGCCTACTATACGATTGGGCAACGTAAGGGAATGGGCATAGGAGGTCAAGGTGAGCCCTGGTTTGTTGTTGGAAAAGACATTCCACGCAATGTGGTCTATATTGAACGCGGAACCAAGCATCCTGCACTATTTTGTGACGATTTAACAGCAGATCAGGCAAGTTGGGTTTCGCCGGCAGGCATGCCTAAACTCCCCTTTACCTGTAAAGCAAAAGTGCGCTATCGACAATCCGATCAAGACTGTACAATTCTTTCAGAACATAAGGGGATTTTACATGTAGTTTTTGATATTCCTCAACGCGCTGTCACGCCGCGGCAATCCATTGTATTTTATGACGGTAATGTCTGTTTAGGCGGAGCTATTATTCAATCGCCGGGGGCTTCCTATTATGATCAAGGGAAGCCTCTTCCAATTACTCTAAAAGATGTTAATTAATTTACATAAATTGGACTGAATTATATATTTTTGAAGCAGTGATTTTAAATTAAATGGTGATTATGCCAAAACAATTTTTTAATTCATTAGATGAAGTAAAAAAATATTATCCAAATATAGACATTGAAAATAAGAATAAAGAAAATTATAACTATTATGGCAAAGTAGTAGTCCGACACGGATACAGTTGGAAAATAAAAAAAATTTTTCAGTTTTTTGGCCTTTTATTTATTGCTCCGCTTATTATTCTTAGAACTAACAGACAAGATCTTTACAAACGTCTTTCGCGCACAATAAAAAAAATCCAAAATTCTAACGAAACTATAAAAATCTATGTACAGCAGCAACTTAAGCAAAATAACATCGATAATAATAATCCTCCGCTGCCACTGAAACCTGTTGCCATTAAGGAACTAATTAAAGATCCAGAACCCGTTCAGCAAGAACATCCACAAAATGAAGATTCTGTAGAGGATAGATTTCAGCCGATTCAGCGTTATCTAAATAGTGTTTTGCCCGCGAATGAAGAGCGGTGCCATCCAAAAATGCCAGAAAAAATTACGGAATTTTTTAATTCATTATCTGATGAAGAGCTCCAAAAGATTGTTCCAAATTTGTTGAAAGCAAGAAATGAGGAGTTGATAAGATTAGATTCAAAACGATTTGAATATTCTGCAAATCAAAAGAAAATTCGTAAAGATATCGTTCAGCTATTAATTACTAGAGTAGAAAATAATCCAAAATGCATGGATATAACAAGTATCTGTCACCTACTCTATCTTTCTCAGTATTTCAATTTAAATTCTATAATTCTAGAAAAGATACCGATGGAAATGGTTAGTGAACTTGCAAAAAATTTTATGCAATCATTTCCAGAAGACTTTCCCTATTTTAGACCAACACTAGCAAATTTATTCATTCATTCTGAAAGAATTAATGATCAACAAAAGAGAGAAAGTTTACTTACTAAAATTGTGGAATCTCTGAAGGTCGAAGATATTGATAATTGTGTTAATTCCAAAGCCCTTCTCCAAAAAGGATTCGAAGAAATCTGTCTATCAATTATTCTGGGTTCTATTCCTATTCAGGAACCTTCCGTACAAAAGAAAGTAGATATAATTCTGCAAAGTATTATTGTTAAATATAATTCAAAGATTTATTGGAATTATGAAGAATTTGAAAATTTTTTTAATAGGATCTACTCTCAATGTAAGAATGTAGAACAGTTGATTTATATCCTGAATACTATTCCTAATACCATCAATCTTAAAGAAGATATTCTGAAAATCCTAAATCAGCAAGGGCTCATTAATGAATTTGTTAAACAAGCTGATATAGCATTATTGAAACGATGCTTATGCGGTAGAAATCCTAAGATTTATTTTGCCGTAAAAACAGCACTTGTCGATTGCAATAAATATGATGAATTCTATGCATTAATTGATGAAAAACAAAAAGAATTGATGAGAATAGTGACTGATAAGGGTTTCATAAATCCTGGACCAACGCCTCTCAATATTCCCTTTCATACTAAAGTTTCTGATCGTGATGGGAAAACTGTCAATGTCACTCTCTATGATATGCATAAAAAAGTTTTAGATTATTCCATTTATGAACTGCAGACAGATAATCATGTTGTATTAGGGCATATATCCCTTGATCCGGGAATAGGAGAAGAATATTTATTCATTAATTCAATTGAAATTTTTGCAGAAAAAGGCCCTAAGATGGAGATAGGCTATTTTAACATTGAAAAAATTTTGCACGAGTTTGCTGTTCGTGAGAGTTTCCGCCAAAACTTGAATGGTCATGTTCATTTAAATACTGATGGCATCGATGAATTCTTTCAATTTCTTTGTGGGTATCGATATAAAAATCCTGAAAAAGAGGTTTTTGGTCGTGGCGTAATAAGAAGTATGTATAAAGAATTAAACGTTCTTCTTGAAGCCTATTTTTTGAGGAACGCAGATCAAGATCCGGATGAAATAGTTGCAAAAATTGAAAAATTCCTAAACGATAATAGAGGTAACAAATTATCTATGGTGTTTGAAGCTTTCGAAAAGCAAGCGAAAAAAACCTTGGGGAGGGTTCCCAAAGACATGAAGGAGATCTTAGATTATGGAACCAAATACGATCTTAATAAGTATTGGGAAAGATCTTTAGAGCATTTAAGTCATGACAAACTTGGTCCACTCCTAATAAAATATGAAATAGGGGAAAAAGCTAGAGATGGGGATTTGTGTAAGGATGTTGTAAAAGAAGTTGAAAATCTTCAAAAAAATGCAGATGAACAACTCCAAAAAATATTTATGAAAATGAAAAAAGAAGCTACAGCTTTTTTGCAGCGAGAAACAAATAGTATAGATGAAATTCTCATGTGCAGAAAAATATACAAAAATAACGGTGGCGAAATGTATCTTTCAGACGATGCCATCAATCAATGGAAACAAATTCTTAAACTTCAAGATAATTGATAGATCAGTCGCTTGTATTCGAAAGCATCAAAGAAAAAAACGAATGTTGCTTTTATTTTAAAAAATAATTTGATAGTTTGAGCTTTTGGTATCCCAGAGGTTTCAAATGGATGACCAGCAGAGGCAACTTGCCGAAGAGCTCCTGTTTTCGGAGAAAAAAAAGCCTAGTTTTGCCAAACAGCTCTATTTTGGAATATGTGATTCAAATCAGGTGTTTCCCTATCCCAAAGTTTTTAACGAAGAAAAGCAGAAGGTCGATGCGTTTGTATCTAAAGTTGAAAAGGTTGCGGAAGAATACATCGATCCTGATTGGATTGATCGTCATGCCGAAATTCCGGAAAGAGCCATTCAAGCCTTAGCTGATTTGGGTGTTTTAGGGATGACCATTCCTAAAGAACATGGGGGCTTGGGAATGTCGCAATATGCCTATTGCCGAACCACCGAAGAAATCGCTAAACGTTGTGGATCAACGGCGCTATTTATTAATGCCCATCAGAGCATAGGGTTAAAAGCCCTGCTTCTTTTTGGAACTGAAGAACAGAAAAAACGCTGGTTAGCTCCTTTGGCAAAAGGTGAGGCACTTGCGGCTTTTGCTTTGACGGAACCTAACGCTGGGTCCGATGCAAGCGGCATAGAAACCCGCGCAGTCTATGATCCTATCAGAAAAGTATATACGATTAACGGTAGGAAACAGTGGATTACGAATGGAAGCATAGCTAAAGTGCTGACCGTCATGGCCCAAACATCTGTAGATACCCCTAAAGGCAAGCAGGATAAAGTGACTGCCTTTCTAGTGACTCCCGATATGCCCGGATTTAAAATTTTGGCCGAAGCTCTGGAAAAAGTAGGCATGCGAGGGTCCAAAACGGCAAATCTAGAATTCCAAAACCTGGAAGTTCCTGAAGGTAATATTTTAGGACCGGTGGGTGGCGGTCTTAGAGTCTGTTTGACGGTTCTTGATTATGGCAGAACCACCTTTGGGGCTACCTGCACAGGTGCAGCCAAAATGCTTCTTCAAAAGGCCATTGATCATAGTAAAACACGCTATCAATTTAAGCGGCCAATCGGAAGCTTTGCACTTGTTAAAGAAAAGATTGCAAGCATGTCTGCATTAGTCTTTGCCATGGAGGCCACTACTTACTTAACAGCGAGTTTTGTGGATTCTCATGTGGAAGACTTTATGCTCGAAGCAGCCCTTCTCAAAGTGTTTGCAAGCGATTCCTTATGGTCCATTTTATACGACACGATGCAGATCTTTGGAGGTCGTTCCTTTTTTACCGATGCTCCTTTTGAACGCATGATGCGTGATGCCCGACTGAATATGATTGGAGAGGGTTCTAATGAAGTCATGCGAGCATTTATTGGTGTGGTAGGAATGCGCGATGTCGGGGTGACTTTACAGGGGATACTTAAAGCTTTGTGGTCACCTATAAAAAATGGCTCTACACTTAAGCAATTTTCCAAAAATCTTCTAAATCGTTTAACATATCCAAAAATTCCCATATCATCCCCTTTGCTCAAAGAAGAAGGTGTTATGCTTGGTAAAGCTGTGCAGCGTTTTGGGTTTTGCATTCTCCGCCTCCTAGGAAAATATCGTGAAGCTATTTTGGAAAAACAGATGGCTTTAGACCGTATTGCAACCAGCGCGATCGCTCTCTATACAACCACATCAGTCCTTAGTAAAATGGACTCGACATTAAAAGAAGCAGGAAATAATTATAAACCTTTGGAAAAAGATCTCTTATCGGCAAAACTCTACTGTCGTTTGGCAATAGAAAAACTTAACAATTCTCTCGACACGCTCTTTAATAATCAAGATTCCTTCATTGAACAGGTGTCAGACCACATCACAGGCATAAAATATCCATGAAATTAGCTCGCAAAACATCCGATAATCCGCTTAAACAATTAACAGAAAAGTTTTTACAGGAAGAAGCTTTGCTTCGAGAAGGCGGTGGTGAGGAGGGTAAGGCACGACAGAGACGTTTAAATAGATTAACGGTACGAGAACGCCTTCAGCTGCTTTTGGATCATCCTCAAGATTTTTTTGAATTAGGAATTTGGGCCGGATATCACATGTATAAAGAGTGGGGAGAGATACCTGCAGCCGGAGTAATCACGGGAATAGGATCTGTTTCAGGACGTTCCTGTATGATTATCGCTAATGATGCTACAGTGAAGGCAGGTGCGATGTTTCCTCAATCTGTAAAAAAAGTTTTGCGTGCCCAGCGCATTGCTTTTGAATGCCGCTTACCAGTGATTTTTTTAGTAGACTCATCCGGAGTATTTCTTCCGCTTCAGGCTGAGATTTTTCCTGATGAGGATGATTTCGGACGTATTTTTCGTAACAACGCCCTATTTTCGGCAGCAGGAATTCCCCAGTTCGCAGCCATTATGGGCAACTGTATTGCAGGTGGGGGATATTTACCTGTGTTGTGTGATAAATTACTGATGACAGAAGGAAGTGGGTTATATTTAGCAGGACCCGCTTTAGTCAAAGCAGCGATTGGACAGGTGACAGATACGGAAGAGCTCGGGGGAGCAAAAATGCATGCAGAGATCAGTGGCACCGTAGATTTTTTAGAGCCCGATGATCCTTCCTGTATAAAAAAATTACGAAAACTGGTGGAGATGCTTCCCTCGGATCAAGTTGTAAAAGAGCATTCAACGACTCCGAAACAGGATCCTAAAAAGATATATGATCTTGTCGGAGTAAACAATTCCCTAATGTATGATGTACATGATTTAATTGACTGTATTGTGGATAAGGATTCTTTTGTAGAATATAAAGAAGGTTATGGACAAACACTCGTTGTAGGCTATGCCAAAATTGTAAATCAGCCTGTAGGGATTGTTGCCAATCAACGCAAACCCACTAAAACCGCAAAGGGCGAAATCGAAATTGGAGGAGTCATTTATTCCAATAGTGCAGATAAAGCAGCCCGCTTTATCATGGATTGCAATCAGATGAGAGTTCCTATAGTTTTTTTTCAAGATGTTGTAGGCTTTATGGTAGGACGTGAAGCGGAACAGTCCGGCATCATTCGCAGCGGCGCGAAGCTGGTTAACGCTGTTAGCAATTCCATAGTTCCCAAAATTACCATTATTATCGGCAACTCTTTTGGAGCGGGAAATTATGCACTGTGCGGGAAAGCATATGATCCCAATTTTATTCTGGCATGGCCCAATGCTAAATATGCAGTGATGGGCGCTGATCAAGCAGCAGACACACTTTTTACTGTACAAGAGAAAGCAGCTGAAAGAAAAGGAAAGCCATTGAATCAACAAGAAGCTGAGCAGATGCATAAACAGGTTCATGAAGGGTATATGGAACAGATGGATATTCGTTATGGGGCTGCACGTGGGTGGGTGGATGCAGTGATAGCTCCTCACACAACACGATCTGAGCTAATAAATTTGCTTAAGCAAGTTGCGAGAATGCCTATTAAAGAACGGACCTTTCATACTGGTGTTATTCAGGTTTAAAAATAGGGTTGTCTTACTCTTTCCCCTGCCCGTGCCCGAAAGTCCTATTAGAGATGACTGAGAAATAGTAATCGGGCAGGGGCAGGGGATTTACCAAGAACGCTATTGTAATTTGTTGGCTTGTTTGTTATCTTCGCGTTTTGTTGTGCATCATAGAGGCTGTGAAAAAATTAGGATTCCTTTGATTTTGTTAGTATTTTTTACAGTCTCATAGGAGCTAGAATGTCTGGCAAGGTTACAATTGGAAATGGACAAGGCTTTTGGGGCGATTCGCCGGGGGCGCCTGCTCGTTTGGTAGAGCAATGGCCAGCCTTAGATTTTCTTACTCTTGATTATCTGTCTGAAGTTTCGATGTCTATCATGGCTATTCAGCAGGAAAAAGATGCTCATGCCGGATATGCTAGGGACTTCATCGATGTGGTTAAATCCTTACTCCCTTTCTGGAAAGAGGGTTCCGAAGTTCGCGTTGTGACAAATGCGGGAGGGTTGAATCCTATAGCTTGCGCTGAAGCTTGTGCTGAAGTTTTACGTGCCCACCCTTTTCGTACTTGGAAAATTGGTATTGTATATGGCGATGATGTACTTTCTATCTTAAGTCATGATCCCAATCATGAAAATTATCAAAATCTCGAAACTCATCAATCACTTAGTACAGTTAAAAACAAGCTTGTGACGGCAAATGCTTATCTTGGTGCCCATCCCATTGTGAAGGCTTTAGAAGAGGGTGCAGATATTGTCATCACCGGACGAGTGGCCGATCCAAGTTTGACAGTTGCTCCTTGTGTAGCAAGCTTTAATTGGTCATGGCAGGATTATGATAAAATTGCTGCAGCTACTATTGCGGGTCATTTGATTGAATGCGGTACGCAAGTCACAGGTGGAGTTTCTACTAATTGGCTTGGAATTCCTGATCCTGCCAATATAGGGTTTCCTGTAGTGGAAGTACACTCGGATGGCATCTTTTTCATTACAAAACCGGACAACACGGGCGGCATTGTGAGTGAGCAAACGGTCAAAGAACAGCTTTTATATGAAATAGGAGATCCTGATCGGTATTTAAGTCCTGATGTGACTGCTTCATTTCTATCCTTAAAGCTTCATACGAGCGGACCGAATCATGTGCATCTGTCCGGTGCCAAAGGAAGACCTCCACCAGATACATATAAAGTGAGTGCTACCTATCGTGATGGTTACAAAATCGAGGGCTTTTTATCTGTGTTTGGGCAAGAAGCCCCCTTGAAAGCCCGTCGGTGTGGAGAAGTTATTTTAGAAAAAGTAAAAAAAGCAGGATATACCCTATCACGGACCTCTATCGAATGCTTAGGAGCCTTGGAAATTGTTCCGGGAATTTTTAATAAAGACCGAGTAGAAAACTCTTTAGAATGTGTCTTGCGTATTGCTGCAGCTGACTCCAATAAAGAAGCATTAGAGTATTTAGCAAAAGAAATTGCACCTTTAATTACAAGTGGTCCTCAAGGGGTTACAGGGTATATTTCGGGACGCCCACCTGTTCGTGAAGTTTTTGGCTATTGGCCTTGTCTTATTGACCGCCCATTGGTTCATCCTGAAGTTAAATTGATTGAGGTTAATCATGCAGCAATCAAAGCACATTCTTAAAGATATTGCTTATGCACGAAGTGGTGATAAGGGTTCTAGTGCTAACATAGGCATTATCGCTTATGATGCAAAAGGATATGAATATCTGACTGAGCACTTAACTGCAGATATCGTTCAGGCTTACTTTAGGCCTTTAGGAGTTATTTCAACCATTCGTTATGAATTGCCTAATCTCCAAGCTTTAAACTTTGTATTATTGGGTGTTTTAGATGGTGGGGGAAGCCTGTCATTACGGGTGGACTCCCAAGGTAAAACGCTAGGGCAAGCCCTTTTGGAAATAGAAATTTAATTTTTTTGTTTTGTTTGAATTATTGCGTTTAGATGCAACTATTTATTCCGTTTAGGGCGATTCATTTTTAGTTTTCAACCATCTCATGAATTAGGAATCACCTCACCTTGAACAGCGAAGTTTTCTCGATTTTTTGATTCCACTATGTCCAAGATGGATGAATCTTTTAGATCTAAATGAAGACTACGACTTTTTGTTTCGCATATCTCAATTTTTTCTTGCAGGGAAAGTTTTTCCCAGTCTTCTTTCTTATAATCATCCTTTATAAAGCCATAAGAAAGATAAAGCTTAAGACCTTCCTTAGTACTAATTAACTTAATTTTATCACATTTATTTTTTATGGCATACGTGATGATATAGCTTAAGAGCAAAGAAGCAAACTTATATTTCCTATAATCATCTGAAGTGTAAATGACATCAATATGACATATTTTGTCCACAGATGGAGCAGTTTCTTCTCTTTCTTCAATCCAAAATGTGGCCAATGACTTTGGGTGAATGGACTTGAAAGTCTGAATGACAATAAATTGATAAAAAGAATCTGGATTTTCAAATGTATCATTTTTTTCACAAATTGAGCTTAAAATATTTAAGTCCAACTGTTTGTAATCTGATAAGTCACAACCGAGGTCTTTATGAAAAGAAAAAAGTTTTGAAAGATCTGTTAAAATAAGTGGACGAAAAAAAATATTTTTTTCGAGAGCAATTTGGTAATAACTTTTTTTTGTCCCTTGAATTAAGATAGAATTTAGAGGTAATTTTTTTAAGATTTCGTCAGCTTCTTTATTGATGGTTTCTTCTTTACCTATTTTAGAGGAGCAAACAATTCTGTTAAGCATAAAACTTAAATGATTGGGTTGTAGGGATAAAGCCTTATCAAAACAGTCTATTGCTTGCTCAAATTCTCTTTTTTGTAAGTGAATGCTGCCTAAACAATATTGAGCTTTAGCATTATTTTCATTAATTTTTAAAATAGTTTTTGAGTATCGTTCAACAGTCTCAACTATTTTGTAGGTCGCATGAAATTTTGAAAAAGCAATTAAGTAATCTTTTAAAATTAAATTATATGTTTCTTCTGTATTGACTGGGATTCTTTCAATTTTGGAATGAAAAATATTTGCAATTTCATAAACTGCTTTAAAGTTAAAACGATCGAGTGTTAGAACTTGTCTT
Source organism: uncultured Parachlamydiaceae bacterium (assembly GCA_963833865.1). GTDB lineage: Bacteria > Chlamydiota > Chlamydiia > Chlamydiales > Parachlamydiaceae > Neochlamydia. The sequence goes on from CAWHZN010000011.1 coordinate 1,466,924, forward strand.
GCATCCTTTTCAGCTTCTTCAAAATTCCCTAGGCACCGACAAACCTGTGCTCTATGCAAAAGAATCTTTTCAAAATAATGCCGTAAAGAATCCTTAAATTTGGGGTTCATTTCGAAGAAATTTACTATTTTAGTACATCTTTTCATTGCCTTTTGAAAGTTCTTTGTTTCACAATTTCCTTTTATTTTTGCGATCTGAAACTGTATGCGTGAACTCTGTTTTTTTAGAAGCTTATCTTCATCCTCAAGATCGCTATCCAAAGTGTTAAGATCGCTTTCTGAAGCGTCTGACTCGCTTTCCGAAATGGCTGAATCACTTTCCGAATTATTTGACTTAACTATATTAGTGGTGTTCTCTATTTTCTGAAATTTATTCGGTGAATCCAGGTAAGGCATTTCAAAAGAACGTTTGTTGGTAGAATTTGATGGGATCATAATTGATTACCTATACATATTAGAATAATTGTTGTAAAAATTTTAATTACAATAATGATTAAATTCAATAATAAAAATAAATTTAATTGCGGGCAGGTTGTCTAGTTAAAACCCAATTTGCGACCTAAATTAATTCTTTACTAATAAGGATGGGGATACTAGCATAGGGTTAATCATATTCCGTGGTTTTTATGGATAAATCCTTAATCCTAACAGATAGAAGCCATAAGTACTGTACAATTCTTACCCTGAATAGACCTGCCAAGAGAAATGCCCTGACCATTGACTTAATGGATGCTCTTTGTCAGGCTATTTTGGACACACAAAATTTGCCAGATCAGCGAGCGATTATCTTAAAAGGAGCTGGTTCAGTATTTTGCGCCGGCCTAGATTTGGATGAGGTTCAAGATTTATCGCTTGAGGAACGCTCTTCTAAAACTGTAGCTAGATTATTAAAAACGATTGATGAATGTCCTCTAATCACGATTGCAACGGTTCATGGTGCTGCCCTAGCTGGTGGTGCCGGGATGATGTGCGCTTGCGATTTAGCTGTAGCTGAGTCTGGAGCTATTTTTGGATTTCCTGAAATACGGCGAGGACTTGTCGCTGCTCAAATCATGCCTTATGTGATGCGTTTGCTTCCTCGACGTCTGTTGCATGAATTGATTTTTCTTGGGGAAACAATTGATGCTCAGCGTGCTTATGAAATCGGCTTAATCAATAAAGTCGCGAAAACTTATGGTTCTCTTCCAGATGCATTGAAATATGTGGAATGCGTTGCTAAAGGAGCTCCCCGAGCTACTGAAAGTGCTAAAAAATTTATGCAGGAGCTAGACTCTTTAAGTTTTGATGAGAGCTTAAAATTAGGCTTTGAGCTGCATCGTGATATGCGTCATAGCGATGAATCCAGAGAGGGAATAAAAGCTTTTTTAGAAAAAAGACCTCCAAACTGGAATTAAAACCCATTTTGATCATTTTACCGCAGAGCCCGCAGAGAAAACTGAGAGGAAAAAAAACCACCAAATTGCCTCGCAATTTAATATGGCTTCTCTCCGTGGTCTCGGTGACTCTGTGGTGCATATTTCCTATACTTTTGTCATTTGATACTTTTTCAACATTTTGCGTAAAGCATCAGGAATGGGTATTTTCTTACGTGTTTTGGAATCCAAACACACATGTATTGTCTTGGCTTTGCCAATTGGAATATCATTTGCTCTGAAGATTTTATAATCCATTGTGAAAGAAGAATTTCCCATATTTTCCACTTCTACATGGATTTCGAGAATATCCCCAACTTTTACCGGCGCAAGGTAATCTGCTTCAGCATGAACGATAACAAAGACAAAAGCGGAATTGTGAAAGAGGTAATCGAAACTTAACCCCTCCTTTTCGACTAGGTCTTCTAAGGCATCATGTACAAAGCGGAACTGTTTTGCAAAGTAAAGAATGCCAGCCATATCCGTATCATGCATTCTCACTTTATTATGGGTAATAAACATAAGAATTCTTTTATGAGATCTGAAAATTATTGTCAATATTGTAGAGAAGATAATTGACCTAGATTCAATAGAATAGTTAGAATGCTAAGCTTTACTTATAGAAATAAACATATGACTTTTCCTTGCATTTCCTATTTGAATGAAAAAGGCGAATTGGCTCCGACGTATAAAACGCAAATTTCGCATGAGACCCTTGTAAAAGCTTATAAAGCAATGGTGCTCACTCGTCATATTGATGAACGTATGATTACGCTTCAGCGTCAAGGAATAATCACCTTTGCACTCAGTTCCTTGGGAGAAGAGGCCTGTTCTGTAGCTAGTGCTGCCGCTCTTTCTCCAGATGATTGGCTTTATCCTCAGTATCGTGAATGCGGAATTATGTTCTGGAGAGGCTTTACTCCTCAGCAATACCTTCATCATATGTTTGGAAATAAGGAAGATCTTATTTTAGGACGCCAAATGCCCAACCATTTTGGTTCGCGTGCGCTTAATGTCGTGCAAGTTTCATCACCTATTGGTACAAAGATTCCTCACGCTGCCGGATGCGCTTATGCCATGAAATTGCAGAAAAAGAAAACAGTGGCTGTTGCTTATTTTGGAGAAGGGGCTACCTCTGAAGGGGATTTTCATGTGGGTCTCAATTTCGCAGCCGTTAGAAAAGCGCCGGCTATTTTCTTTTGTCGCAATAATGGCTATGCGATATCCACTCCTGTCTCGTGTCAATTTACTAGCGAGGGAGTAGCGCCCCAAGTGTTAGGACGCAATGTTTCGACCTATCGAGTTGATGGAAATGATTTTTTTGCTATCTATGAGACGGTTTGCAAAGCTCGACAAGAATGTATAGAGGGGAAAGGTCCTGTTTTTATAGAAGCAATGACTTATCGTTTAGGCGCTCATTCCACTTCGGATGACCCCTCAGTCTATCGCAAAGAACCGGAAGTGCAAGAGAAGCTCTTAGGCTGTCCTATATCACGCCTAAGAAAATATCTTGAAAATAAAAAATTATGGGATCCGGAACAAGAGGAAAAGTATTTGGCAGAAATCAATAAGGAAATAAGCGATGCTATCAGAATTGCGAAAGAGACCGAACGGCCACCCTTACGCTCTCTTATTGAAGACGTTTATTTTGGAGTGCCGACCAACCTTGAAGCACAATTTGAAGAAATCAAATCTCTATATCACGAATAGGTTTGCATGGCTGTACTCAATATTATTCAAGCATTAAATTACACATTACATCAAGAATTTGCACGTGATTCTCGACTATTAACTTTTGGAGAAGATGTAGGTGCTTTTGGAGGTGTTTTTCGGGTCACTACAGGACTTCAAGAGAAATTCGGAGAAGAACGTTGCTTTGATACTCCTTTATCGGAAGCAGGTATCGTTGGATTTGGCATAGGTGTGGCCCAAAAAGGACTGAAGCCTATCTGCGAAATTCAGTTTGCAGATTATATTTATCCCGCTTTTGATCAGATTGTGAATGAGGCAGCGAAAATGCGCTATCGTACGGGAAATCAATATTCCTGTCCGATGGTCATCCGAGCCCCTTATGGAGGAGGCATTCATGGTGGACTGTATCATTCTCAATCGCCTGAAGCATTCTTTCTCCATATTCCTGGAATCATCATAGCGGTAATTTCAAGCCCTTATGATGCCAAAGGCTTGCTTACTTCGGCTATTCGCTCTAACGATCCTGTCATTTTATTTGAGCCAAAACGCCTTTATCGCTCACTTAAGGAAGAAGTTCCTGAAGAGGAGTATATGATTCCTTTCGGTAAAGCTCATGTGGAACAAGCTGGTAAAGACATTACTCTTTTGGGATGGGGTGCTCAGCATCAGCAAAACTTAGAAGCTGCTAAAGAATTGGCTGAGGAGCATATAGGAGTGGAGGTGATTAATTTACGCACTTTAAACCCTCTTGATATCCATACTATAGTGGAATCTGTTAACAAGACGGGCCGTTGTGTAGTAAGTCATGAGGCGCCTTTGACACAAGGGTTTGGGGCGGAATTAGCGGCTCTTATTTCTGAAAGATGTTTTCTCAGACTTAAGGCACCCGTTAAACGTTGTTGCGGATTAGATACCCCTTTCCCCCATACATTGGAGAAGGAGTATCTGCCTGATGCTCCTCGCGTAAAACGAGCTCTACTTGAAACCCTGAATTACTAAGTTGGAAGTTTGCATGAGCAAGATTCATACTGTAACTTTACCCGATATTGGTGAAGGCGTTGTTGAAGGAGAGGTGATTGAATGGCTCAAAAATGTCGACGACACTGTTGCTCAAGATGAACCGGTCGTTATTGTAATGACAGATAAAGCCACAGTTGAATTGCCCTCTCCTTATCCTGGAAAATTGGTGAAACAGTACTATCGTCCCGGTGAAATTTCTATCAAAGGTAAACCGCTCTATGACCTAGAGCTTGAAGAGGGGCAGAAAGCCATTCCCAAACAGCAGGCTAAGCTCAAAGAGTCTGTGGCAAGCAAACCCTGTCCTTCTTTCGAAAAAGAGCAAGTTCACTTAAAAGAGAAAGCAGTCCAAGAAAATGAAATATTAGCTCTACCCTCTACACGACAGTTAGCTAAGGAAATGGGCATTGATATTTCAAAGATAAAAGGCACAGGTAAAGAGGGTCGCATCGTTCCTGAAGATTTACGTAATTATGTGAGAGATCAGTCCTCGGATAGTCATCCTAGTCCCTTCAGTCAACTGCCTGGTGATGAAGAGATTCCAATTATTGGGATCAAAAACTTGATGGCACGAAAAATGGCGGAATCAAAAAGAAAAATCCCTCACTTTTCCTATTTTGAAAAGACGGATGCGACTCGCCTTGTAAAGCTACGCCAAAAATTTAAAGAAGAGGCTAAAAAGCAGAATATTCAAGTGACTTACATGCCTTTTCTTATAAGGGCTTTATGTTTGACTTTAAAAAAGTTTCCACAATTTAATAGCAGTATTGATAACAACAAACTGATCATTCATCATCAATATAATATTGGGGTTGCAATGGCATCTGTTTTAGGACTTATCGTACCAGTCATTAAAAATGTCCAAGATCTTTCATTAATTGATTTAATACATGCTTACGAAGATCTAAAAAATAAGGCAGTTTCTAATAAACTTCACCCGAATGACATGAAGGATGCTACGATAACAATTAGTAATTTTGGTGTTCTTGGAGATGGAGGATTGTGGGCTACTCCTATCATTAATTATCCCGAAGTAGCGATTTTAGCTGTCAATCGCATTCAAAAACAACCCTTAGTACGAAATCATGAGATTGTTATAAGGGACACTCTCAATCTGTCTTGGAGCTTTGATCATCGTATCATTGATGGGGATCAGGCATCCGCCTTTTCACATCACTATGCCAAGCTGATCGAGAATCCTGCCCCTTTGTTATAAATATAAAGGACAAAAAGGACCACAAAGACCTAAACTTTTTGGTCCCTTATGTCCTTTGGGTCTTTGACTTCTCTATATTTCTATTTTGATTTCTTTATTTTTAAAGTAATCAGGTTTATGTGTAAAATTTTTAGGTCTAGTGCAGACAAAACCGAGATTACTTTTACCTAAGTTAATACCCAACATTTCTATTTTTTCTCTTGCCCAGGTAAAGCAGCTATCTTTTCCTCCACTGAATATGGAATCACAACCTAATGGAGAAAAACCCCTTAAACGATCAGGATTATTTTTATCTTTTTCAATCGCTTCCAGCATTTCGCGAACAATGCGGCTTGAAATAATCCAGACCTGTGTGCGCTCAATATACTTAAAATAATTAACATTTAGTTTTTCAGATATAACCTCTTTATCACTATTATAGGCAGCACGATGCAAAAAATAGTGACCCTCATTATTTCTACCTTCAATCATGATACTTACATGATTATTACAGGGTCCATTGATAGTGCTGAGGAAGACACCCCAGCCAAAATTACTGACCCTATTTCTATCAACGCAGCTTTGGTAACTAATAGGTTCTAAATAAACATGATAGGGTTCGTTTTCATAGACAGTTTTCTCTACCGCAGTAATTTTTAAATTCATTAAAAAGGCAGCGCGCTGCCTGTTGTCTACATAATCCAAATGAAAAGTTGCATGTTTATCGAAATTGGATATGGTATCTTTATGACATCTCTGAGTATTAAGCTTGACGCATTTTCCTCGGAGTGGGATGCGATATCTTGTCTGTTCATTTTTTTTGAATATTTCCAAGATTAAGCGATATTGAAAGGGAAGTAGGTAAATATCGGTCTTATCATCAATGGTCCATTTGTGATAGGGCCTAGAAAAAGTGGGAATATCATCTCGATCAAGATCTATCACTGAGCTATTTTTGTAATCTTCGATGTCTTCTTCGATGGAATCAAAGACTCTTTGCATAGCGGATATTGAGACTCGCTGTGAATCCACATCTTTTGCAAGACAGTACAGTTCATTGTGAACTCTGTACAAATCGATGCTTTTTTGGGTATGTTGAATATAATAGTTGTGATCATAAAGAGATTCAAGAGACCAATTAAAAACTCGCTCACCTAATTTTTTGATATTTTCGACGGTGACCTTTTCTCTGTTGGGTTGAATATCTTCTTTTTGTAGCTCCGGGTCTCTTCTCACAACCGGAAGTTGAATAGGAGCTTGTATTTCATTCTTTTGCATAGGTTGAAATATATGTTTTTCGCCAAAAATAGACTTGATGATTCCTGTCATTAAAAACTTCCTCTATAGATTATTTACAAAGAGATCCATAAATTTACTCACAGGCATGGAATCTAATTTGAGAGGTTGATGAAAAAGATCGATAAGTTTTTGAACATGTCCTTTTGAGAAAACGGTCTCTGCATTATTCTTGAACTTTTCATACAGTAAGGGTAATCCTTCATTTCTTCGCCTTTTGTGCCCTAAGGGATATTCGACAGTCACTGGACCAAGAACAGTACCATCTTTAAAAGTGATTTTAATAGCGTTTGCAATGGATCTTTTTTGAGGATCGAGATAATCCTTGCTAAAAGGCTTATGCTCGGAAACAACCATTTTTTCTCTGAGGGCGTCAATTCTAAGATCTTTAGCTGTAGAATCTTCGTAGTGGTTAGCTGTGAGTGTTCCAAACAACAGAGCTATAGCAACCATATACTGTAGGCAGTGGTCTCGATCTGCAGGATTATACAGGGGACCTTTTTTATCGATGATACGTACGGCAGATTCATGCGTAAGGATTTCAATGGATTCAATCTCCTGCCACCTTCCTTGTACCTGTGGATATAGCTTAAAAGCTGCTTCAACGGCTGTTTGAGCATGGAACTCAGCAGGAAAAGCTACTTTAAATAAAACATTTTCCATGACATAGGAGCCTAAGGGTCGTTCAAAAACAAAAGGCTTCCCCTTGAAAAGAACATCATAGAAGCCCCACTGCTTTGCTGTTAACGCTGAAGCATAACCCATTTCCCCTTGCATCGTAAAAATGGCAAGCTGCACTCCTCTGCTAGTAGCATCGCCGGCAGCCCAGGATTTGCGAGAGCCGGTATTGGGTGCATGACGGTAGGTGCGTAATGATCCTGTATCAATCCAAGCATTTGATACGGCATCGGCTATTTGATTAAAGGTTCCTCCTAAAAGATGGGTGGAGACTGTTGTGGAAGCTACTTTTACCAAAATTACATGATCAAAGCCAATGCGGTTAAAGCTATTTTTCAGTGCTAAAACTCCTTGGATTTCATGCGCTTTAATCATCGCTGTTAAGAGATCTCGCACAGTTAATTCTTTTCCATTTCTATTCAAATAATCGCCTAAGGCAAGAATACTGCCAAGATTATCGGATGGGTGACCCCATTCTTCGGCTAACCAAGCATCATTGAAATCAAGCCAACGAATGAGTGTTCCTATATTAAATGCAGCACGAATAGGATCTAGAATATAAGAGGTACCGGGAACGCGAGCGCCCATGGGTACAATAGTTCCCGGCACTACGGGGCCTAGTAATTTGGTACATGCCTTATATTGCAAAGCCAAAAGACCACAACCTAAGCTATCGGCAAGTCCTGCGCGAGCTGTATTGTAGGCTTCAGGACTTTCAATTGTAAAATTCGCAGTATAGTCAGCAATTAATCTAAGAGCCTCATCCAATGGATGCTCTTGGGAAACGTTGGATTTCTGCATAGTTATTCTCCTGTACGTTGTTCCGATGATATCCAATCGCGCGCTTTAGGGCCTATGTAGTTGCTGATGGGACGAATGAGTTTATTATTAGCTCTCTGTTCCAATAAATGCGCAGACCATCCTGAGATGCGGGACATCACAAACAGCGGAGTAAATAACCTGGTTGGAATATTAATGTAGCGGTAGACTAGAGCGCTATAAAAATCCAGATTTGGGAATAATTTTTTTTCATTCCACATCATTTTTTCTATTGCTTGAGCAATTTGAAAAAGTTGTTGGTCTGAGCTCTTTTTGCTAAGCTTTTCAGCCCATTTTTTTATGATGAGGGAGCGAGGGTCCGATTTAGTATAAACACGATGACCGAAACCCATAATTAACTGTTTGGCCGATAACATGTCTTTGATGCCTTTTTCAGCATCTTGAGGATTTTTAAATTTAGCGATCAGCGCCATGGCAGCTTCATTAGCACCCCCATGAAGGGGGCCGCGTAGAGCTCCGATTCCACCGCAAATAGCAGAATAAAAATCGGACAAAGTGCTAGCAATGGTCCTAACGGTAAACGTAGAGGCATTGAATTCATGTTCAGCATAGAGGATGAGAGAAACATCCAAGCATCGGCGATGTTCTTCTATGGGTTTTTTTCCTAATAGTAGGTATAAAATATGCCCTGAAATGGTTTCTTCAAAGGTATTAAGATTGATTCTTTGACCATTTGTATGGAATTGCAGCCAATAAAATAGCATTGAGCTAAAAGAGGCAATGAGTCGGTCGGCTACATAAAAGGAATCCTGTTGAGATTCTTCCGGTTCGAGGTTTCCTAGGATGGAACAGCCCGAGCGCAGAATATCCATAGGGTTAGAATTGGCTGGAAGAAGTTCTAAAACAGACTTAAGACTAGGTGGAAGATCTCTTAAACTTTTAAGCTTTTTCTTATAATCATCGAGTTGCTGTTCTGTGGGCAATTTTCCTCTTAATAGCAACCAAGCTACTTCTTCAAAAGTGGCATGTTCCGCAAGGTCTTCGATAGAATACCCTCGATAACGAAGACTTTGCTCTTCCACACCACACAAACAGATCGCAGAATCTCCGGCAACGATTCCTGCGAGGCCGCCCGTTTTTTTGCCTTGTATGTCAACCATAGAATCCTTTTTTTTAAACTAAAATATTAAACAATTATTTTCAAAATATAAATTTTCATCTAGGCAGATAACCATGAATCCGCTATTTAAATGAGAAAGGGAATTATGGACTTGGACCAGACATTAACACAGGTGGCCGTTATAGGAGCTGCTGGTAAGATGGGTAGCGGCAATGCCCTGCTTCTTTTACAAGAGATATCAAGGCTTGAATTAGAGAAACATGGCAGAGTTGGTAGCGGAGAATACATACTAAATCTCATCGATGTTAATGAAAAAGCCTTTCCTCAACTGCGTGCCTATTTGCGTAATCAGCTTTATAAGTATGCAGAAAAAAATATCAACCTTCTGCGTAAAGGTTACGCACAGAATGAGAATCTGATCAGTAATGAAGAAATCATCGATGCCTTTGTCAATGGGGCGTTGGATTTAACTCATTTAGACACAGAAGTGAGCTCTGCAAAACAGTCGCATTTGGTCTTTGAGGCAATTATTGAAGATATAGAACAGAAAACCAAGACCTACCGAATCCTGGCAACAGGCCTCAACAGAAGCTTTTTCTTTACCAATACTTCCTCTATTCCTATAAAGGTTCTAAATGAACGGGGAAATCTCAACCATAGAATCATAGGCTTTCATTTTTTTAATCCACCTCTTATTCAAAAACTAGTAGAGATTATTGCACCGCCTGAAACAAATGAGGACTTAATAAAAATTGCATACGAGCTGGCCGGCCGTTTGAAGAAAACGGTTGTGAGTTCAAAAGATGTTGCCGGTTTCATTGGGAATGGATACTTGAGTCGCGAAATTGTTTTTGCTTGTGAGATGGCTCAGGAATTATCTAAGGAATATCCTTTACCTGAGTCAATTTATTTGATTAACCGCATCACCCAAGATTGGCTGATTCGTCCTATGGGCATTTTTCAGCTGATAGATTATGTGGGATTGGATGTATGTCAGCAAATCTTTAGCGTCATGCGAGAATACTTAAAAGATCTTTCCCTGAAAGCAGAATTAATTGATCGAATGATTGACAAAGGAATTCTAGGGGGGCAAAACTCGGATGGGACTCAAAAAAATGGCTTTTTCTCTTATGAAAAATCGAGGATTAAAGGTATTTATTCCTTATCTAAGGGAAAGTATATCCCTTTTGCCGATGCTACATGGGTGATACGAGTAGATCGCGCTTTAGGAAAAATGCCTAATGGCCATTTGTCTTGGAAAGCGATGCAAAAGGCCTCAGATAGGAACGATAAATTAAGAGTCTATTTTGAAAACTTATATGGGGCGATTACATTAGGAGCACATTTAACTCAAAAATTTTTACAAAATTCTCATCAGGTAGTTAATAAACTATTGCAAGAGGGAGTAGCAAATTCACAAGCAGATATTGATACGGTGTTGATCAATGGGTTTTATCATTTATATGGGACTGATGTGTTTCCTAAAGTAAAAGTATGAAAAAATTTCGCAAAAAAGTTTATGCTGCTGCAGGCTACAATACGATCTTTTTCGGATCGGGCCGCAAAGATTTTGATCCCTCCCAATCTATGCCTACATTTGATCAATACCTAAAAGAAACTGCTCAGGGAACTTGTGCGCAGGTAAAAAATGTAGAATTTGATGAAGGCCTAATTGGTAGCTTTATGTCGGGACGATTTATTAAGCAGGCGAATCTACCCGGCTTTTTGCCTTTTATGGTTCCATCACTTTATGGTAAGGCCTGTACAGGAGTGGAGGGTGCCTGTGGAACAGGGGGCAGGGCCATAGCGATGGCTGTACGTAGTGTTTTATCAGATCTGGCGGATAGTGTTTTTGTTGTCGGTTTTGAAATGCAAAATAGCATGAAAGCTGTGTATGGTGCCGATATTTTGGCGGGGGCAGGCTATTATCAAAAAGAGCGTAAAAGCGGTCATGCTTTTTTTTTCCCCGGAATTTTCGCTGAGAGAGCCGGCGCCTACTATAAGAAATATGGATATGATACGACACGAAAGGCCATGGCAAAGTGGTACGAAAACTCCATCCTCAATGCACGTAAAAATCCAAAAGCACAAGAATATGAAAATAAGAGTCCCAATCTATTTGATTTAGGTTTGACCCCTCCTGATCCCAATAGATTTATCCCTTTTTTAAATCCATATGACTGCTCTAAAGTTTCAGATGGAGCTTCTTCTCTGCTCATATTGAGTGAGGAGGGTTTAAAAAAATGCGGGATTAGTTCAAATGATGTCGTAGAGATCCTTGCCATAGGCGATGCTGAGGGAGATATTACCCAGGCTCCCTTAGATCCAACCTATTTGTCAACCACAGAAATTGCTTCCAAAAAAGCCTTGGAACAGGCAAGTATTACCATTAAAGAGTTAGCCATTTTAGAATTGCATGATTGCTTTACAATAACGGCATTACTAGCATTGGAGGCTTTAGGTTTTGTAAAACCGGGTCAGGGCGCCGGATTCATCCTTGATGGTAACATGACCAAGAATGGAATCATTCCTATCAATTTATCAGGGGGTTTAGGCGGCTTTGGACATCCTACAGGCGCCACAGGAGTGCGTCAACTGGTTGATTTGCTGCATCAAATTACCAGAAAAGCAAGCAATCAAGCCGACCTAAAAACCCCATTTGGAATGATGATAAGTATGGGAGGAAATGACAAAACTCTGACCGCTATTATCGTTAAAAAGAATGAATAAGTAAGTTTTGATGGATTTCAATTTTACCAAAGAACAGTTAGCTATAGAGGAGAAAGCGCGCAAGTTTGCTTCTCTAGAAATAGCGCCCGTGATCGAAAAGTTAGAAGAAGATTTAGGCCTTAGACAGGAAATTTTGCGGAAAATGGCTGAAGCGGGCTTTCTTCTAATGTGTGTACCGCAAGATCAGGGTGGTTGTTGCTTGGATAGTTTGAGTTATGTGTTGGCCTTAAAAGCTATTGCCGGTGTCGATGCCGGTATGGCTGTGACTATGTCGGTGATTAATATGGTTGCAGAAACAATTGCAACCTTTGGAACCGGCGAACAAAGCAAAAAATATATAGCCAAAATCCGCAACGGGGACGGACTACCGCTGGCCTTTGCACTTACGGAAAAGGAGTCAGGCAGTGATGCTAAAAGCATTCAAACAGAAGCTCTTTTAGATGAAGACAGCAACTATTTTCGAATCAATGGCAGCAAACAGTTTATCACCAATGCCGATACAGCAGGAACAATTTTAGTCCTTGCTAAGACTCATAGGTTAGAAGCGCAGTCTATAACGGCCTTTTTAGTTGATCAAGGAACAGAAGGGTTTAAAATCATAAAAAAAGAAAGAAAATTAGGACTATTAAGTGCTAATCTAATTGATTTTGAACTCGAAAATTGCAAAATTTCTAAAAACCAAATGCTAGGGACTATAGGACAAGGATTTGAAATTGCCATGCGAGCTCTGGATGCAGGCCGAATAGGAATTTCAGCCCAAGCCCTAGGCATAGCTGAGGTTGCCTATGAAGCCGCGCTCAGACACGCACAAGAACGCTATCAGTTTGGTCATCCTATTGCAGATAATCAGGCCATTTCTTTTAAACTAGCAGACATGTATGTCAAACTTAATGCCGGCAAGGGACTGCTTTACAAGGCTTGCTGGCTGAAAGATTCTAACAAGGATTTAAATGTATCAGCTGCGGTTGCTAAAGTATATTGCACAGAATCCGCCGTAGAAATAGTCAACGATTCATTACAAATTTTTGGAGGATATGGCTATGTGAAGGATTATCCTTTAGAGAGGTATTATCGCGATGTACGTGTAACCACATTATATGAAGGAACGAGTGAAATTCAAAGATTAATTATTTCCCGTTCTCTATTACGCAAAGAGAAATACTAATGCAGACTATCCCTTTTTCTAAGCAATTATATGAAGAAACCAAATCGATCCATGAGCAGGTGGAAAGCATGGATTTTGTTGTCTTGCTGCGAAATCAAAAACTTTCAAAGAACGATTATATCCAATATCTTACTGATCTGAAAATGATCTACCAGGCTCTTGAAGAGGGAATGCGCGACAATTTAAAATCACCTGCAGTTCATGCTCTTTATGATGAAAAACTGTGCCGGACAAGGATGCTTGAGGCAGATATACGATCCTTTCAGGGTGAGAGATGCACTCCTACACAAGCTGCGCAAGATTATGCGCGCTATTTAAAAGAACTATCGCTGCAAAGACCCCTTTTGCTCATCGCGCATGCTTATGTCAGGTATTTAGGGGATCTGTCGGGTGGGCGTATGATAAAAAAATTTGTGGATCAATTATTTCCTGGCGAACATACCAATTTTTATAATTTCGATGAATTATTGGGAAAGGATGCGCCTGGGGCAAAATTTATCGAATATAAAAATGCATGGAAAGGCAAATTAGATGGTCTCACGTTATCAGAAGAAAAGCGGGGAATGTTAATTGAGGAGGCTAAAAAGAGCTTTGAATATGCAGGGCGAATGTTTGGCTCTTATTGTAAATCGAAATGAATTTAGAAAGATTCAACACAAAGACACTAAGACATCAAGACACCAAGACACTAAAAAATGAAATTTCACGTATAATAACCTGTATGTTATAGCTATTTCTTTGTATCATAGCGTCTTCGTGTTTAATTATTTTCAATTATTTTTCTCTTCCGGGTTTTCTTTGTTGAGTTCTTGGCATGTTTGGCTAAATGCATCAATATTCTTTTGATCAGATTCATTTTGTTTCAAAATGGCAAAATCTACGTTTGCAAAAACTCCTTGAAATTCTTCTTCACTAAAAATTTTTTTAAACATTAGGGAAATTAATTCAGGAGGATTTTGAAATGCTCCACAACCTAAAGCCCCAAGAACAATTTCGGTATGACCTCTCAAAGACATGATACGTAACATATTGCGAATTTTCATTTCCATTCCTGTCATATAGGGCTCGCATTCAACCAATGTTTCGAGGTTAAGAGTCCCTTCGAGAGGCAAGCCTAATAACTTCCGTTCATTTGACTTACTTCTTAGATCATAGGCGGCGACTGCTACTAAAGCCACCCCTTGAGGTTTCTTCATAAAAGCAAATCCATGATCGGGATCTTCCCTAAAAATTTGAACATTGGGACAATAGATTCCCCCCTGTTCGGGAAGAGGATAATTCTGAGTTTTTAGACCAAGAAAATGATTAGAACGACGGCAGAGAGCTTCTTCTTGAGCAGGACAACCATCTTTTACACCGCCACCGGGATGATAACGGTTTGCCATATTTATTCCTACGGGTCTAGCACCTGCTTCTTTTCGTTTTAATAATACTTGGAATGTATCTTCGGGAAACACTGAAAATTGAGTTTTAAACAATTTTTTTTCTTGATTTAAAGGCTCTAATTGGTTGTAGGTTTTGGTCTCAATTAACATCGGTTCGTTGTCGATCTCAACTAATTTATTTTCAATAATGTACCCATTATGGCAGGCTTTTAAAGTATCATCAAATACCCTGGCGCGAAATGCATATTTATCTTCCTTGGGCCGCTGTTGATAACTAGCTTCGGCTACCAAAACGTAAGGGTGCTGATTTTTGATATTGGGAAGAGGCTGATTCTTTGCTAAATCCTCAACGGGAATAGGCCTTTCGTTCATTAAATAGCCTAAGCGATTAGGATCGATGAAAGGTAAATTCTCTGGAGCCACCCCTTTAACTACCTCATTTTCAAGCACATTATTTACAACAATTGGTGGTACATCCGCTTTTACAATTTTCTTTTGGGATAAATCCTCAGGTTTTTTATTTTGAAAGTGAGTTACAATGAGCTTTTCAAAAATGGAGGCAATCTGTCCAACAATGGGTAAAGCCTCGGCTAATGCAATTAATATGTGAATACTTCGATTGCAAAAACTTCCTTTTTTACAGGCTTCTTTGCGGTGGCCATTAAAATTTCCCCATAAAAGAGCATGTTTCCAAGTATAGTCATGTATACTAAGAGAATAATCCATAAATTCCTTATAAAAGAGACAATTTTATCAATTTTTGCTTTTAATTACAAGAAGAATGGCGCTAATAATTGTGCTCGATGTAGTCACATGCACTATGGTGAATTATACGAAGTCTTTTGCTATTATTAAAAAAACGTTGATCAAAAATTAAATTTTTTGGAATAGTCTACTTCGTAAAACTAAGTTAGGAGAGATTATGAATATAATAGATAAAATTTTTAATGATAAAAATTACCATAATATTCGTGAATGTATATTGTCTCAAATTGAACAAATACCCACATTGGTGAACCTTTCTAGTGTGAACAAGATTTTGCATGCAGCTTCAAATAATTTTAGGGACAAAGAAGAGATAAAAGAAAGAGAGATGCAATACATAAAAGATAAAATTCAACAATATGAAAAATATAAAAGTAACGTTGAAAAAATGAACTGCTATGATGCCATCGTTGAGGATGCCGACTTTTCGCAGGTTCCATCTTCATTAACTAATGAATTTTATAAAATGAGTATTGAACGTAATCAAAACACCACTGTTGAATACCAGGGTAAAATAGATCTATTAAAAAAACGTTTAAAGCAAATTGAAAATAGTAATCTTATTTAGAACGCGGGGCGATTGGAGTGAAGCGCTCTACGCAGCAAACCAGGAGGAAACCCTTATCCCACCCAAAAGTCAGGATAGATTAAGGCCCCATCAGCATTGTTGATATCTAGAACAGCCATTTGAGGGATATTTAAAGCTTGCATATAGCCTAAAACAAGGATTGCATTCGTCAACTGGACGTTAGCATAATCTCCACCGCCTAATTGCTGATCGGTTTTGTTGGCCAGTCCAAATGTGGCTTGAGATAAGTCTTGTTGTGAAAAGGGACTTTTTTTGTCCACTTTAGGGTAAATCCCGTAAGCGAAAATATTTCCAACACCAACTAGATGAGCATTAGGCTGCCTAATACGCTCTTTAAAGACCTGGTCGACTTTTTGAGCAATTTCTCGAGCTTTAACAACACCCTGCTGAATTTCACTCGCTGTCATAGGATTAGGTGTGGATACCTGATTGGAGTTTTTGTGTTGAATATCCTCTATGACCATATTTTTAAATTGAATAGAAGCAATATCTCCACGATAGATTAAATACCCGCCCTGCTGATTTAGAGCAGTGAGTTGCAAACTGCCGCCTCCGATATCCCAGACCACTAGATTAGAAGGATCACCTTCTTCTTGAGAAAGAACCGCATTAAACGCCAGTTTTCCTTCCAACTCTTGGTCGATCACATATACACGAACGCCTGTCGTTTTGAAAATTTTATCAATAAAAGCTTGAGAGTTGGCAGCTTTGCGAAAGGAGGCTGTGGCGACGGCAATGATTTTTTGAGGATGGTACTGGGAAGCAATCTGTTCGCTTTTTTTAATGGCATCAATGCCTGTTTGCATGACCTCATCATCAAAAGTATTGTTAGGACTTTTGGAAAGGTGTTCCTGGTATTGAACAGGGAATGATTCGTTGATAAGAATTCTATCAATTTTATGCGTTCTGAGGTTTACCTCTGCCACGCGCAGTTTAGTAGCCCCTGAACCAATATCAATAGCCGCCCTTACAACTTCTTCTGGCGCTCTAGTAGGGGTAGGTACAAGGTATACTGAGGGCATTTCGGGAGAGATATATTGCTCACACTCACAGGCTGTAAGTCGGGAAACCGAACCCACGAGGGGCAAAAAGATAAGTGCAAGTAGGCAAAGGCATTTTTTTGAGAAAGGCATAGCAGTACCTCCTGCTTATGCTTTTAAATACATGCAAGAACAATGCCAATTCTAAGTTTTTGGTCCAGATGTCTTATATTGATCTTTTATAAGGAGAAGCATTTCTTTTGAATTCTGATCTCCATTGCTTGCAGCTATTTGAAACCATTTTTTTGAATGTGCAATAAGTTGATTTGGTATGTCTGAGTTTTGAGCTAATTTAAAATAATAGAAGCCAATCATGGCTACGGCTTGCATGGTACCTGGATTTGTTGTTGGTTGTGTCGCACACCAAGCCCATTTAATACCCTCCTCTTCTTTATGCCCTTTGTCGTAAGCAAAGGCAACGTTCCATTGCGCTTTTTTAATAGTGTCAGTTGAAATATTCGAAAAAATAGAACCTACAAGAATTTGAGATTTCTTCCATGTGTCAAGGTACTTCGCATCAAAATAGGATTCAATGGCAAAAGGTTTTAATTGTGCAGTTTCAATAGGTATCGTTGTCGGTGTTTTTCCCTCTTTGAATTCTTCAAAATTAAAACATTCATAGGCGTAGAAATGGACTCTATCTTGAGTTGAGAATAATTCAGGATGCATTCTTAAATAGTCCACATCATAAGCATTTAAAATTTGATCAGATGGATTTCTTTCAATAACAGCGATGACATAATAGGGATTAAAATGATCCTGTGATTTCTTAAAAAAAAAGCCAAAAGTGTTCTTTAAATCACGATCATTTCCAGGTGTCAAAGATTCTTTCTGTATTGAACGGAAGGCAGGAGGATAGAGTTTTTGTTCTAACATATTTCTCCTTAGGACTTAAAATTTATTATTATTACAATTTATCGCTTTTAGTAAAAATAGTCAATCTCTTTGCTTTATAATAAATTAATCAAAAATTTATCAGAACTTTTTGCTCAGAAAGCAGTATTCATCCGTTTTTATAAATAAAGGAGAAGAATTTATGAATAAAGTAACTAATTATCGAGATGTCAGTACTAATGGATATAAATTTTATACAGATTCTAGAAACCCGGGGCAAGTATGGAAACCAAAAAAGGCTCAGCTTATGGATGGAAAACAAGAGGAAGTTTCTAAGACTGATACTGCAGCTAAACCTATTGTAGATCAAATACATAAACAGCCTACATATGCAGAAGTTTCTAAGACTCATAATGTTCCTAAACCTGTTGTCGATCACAGACAGCCTTCAAATGCAGAAGTTGCTAAAACTCATGATGTTGCTAAATCTATTGTAGATCAGATACATAAACAGACTACAACGGCGTATGCTTATAAGATGAAACAGGAAATCCAAAGTTTGATGAATAAGAATAAAGTTTCTGAGAAAATATATTTTAATAGACTCCCAACTTCAGTGAGTTTTGAAAATAAAGGTAGGTCTTATTCTCCTTTTCAGGAGCACGGGATTTCTTATGGTAAGGATTTTGCCCCACAATTTCCATTAAAAAAAGAAGAGATTGCTTTTGACCATTCAAAGATGCGTTTGGATCAATTTTACAAATTATGCCAGTTTGTTCAAGAGAATAAAAAAGACTTTGACGGATATAAAATATGTACCGATTTTATACCCAATCAATTTACAGCGCGCCTAAGCTTGACTCCAAAATATCTTTCAGGAATAGAGCCTCTTTTAGTAGAGGGTCATATTTCCTTTTATCCTAATTTATCCTGTTTAAGCAAAGGAGAATGTTTTATAGCCCAAGGTGGAAAGATGGATCTTAATGGGAAGACCGTCACTTTAGAGATGATGCTAAACTTAACAAATAGAATTCCAGGAAAGCTCAATAGTATCGATGAACTTTGTGAAACCTATCTTCGCATGTTTGGAATGGATTTATTAGAGCAAATTAGAGTGGGTCAGTGCAGTCCAGAAGATGCTGCAGGATTATTTGCGAATGAATATTCATCTCTTGTCCGTGCTTTAGCCTTCAAATTAGAAGTTATTGAAATCTCAGGTAAAAATGCAAAAAAAGCATACTCAAAGATTGTAAATACACAAGAAAATCTTAAAAAATGTCTAAAAGTGAATTTTGGTGATACCTCGCGATTTGATAAGCTCGATGAAACCTATCTTGATTATGTAAAAGGAATGATGGAGGGAGTAAATAGCTGGAAAGATAATCATTTTGCTTCTAAAAAAAAGGGTTCAGCGATCCCTGAGTAACTGCACTAAAGTTTCCACGTGGCTCGTTTGTGGAAACATATCATAGGGCTGTACTAAGGAAATCTTATAGCCATCTGCACATAACCTATTAAGATCTCTGGCTAGTGTAGATGGCATGCAAGAAACATAGATGATTATTTTCGGCTTTCTTTTTAAGATTTCCTTGATGACTAAGGGAGTAATTCCTATTCGGGGAGGATTAATCACGATAACATCCGGTTTTTCAAGTTTCCGCTGAAGGATTTGTTCCACATCTCCTTGGATAAATTGAGCTGTTTCTATCTGATTAAGCAAGGCGTTTTCCTTTGCAAGTTCTACCGATTCATGATTATACTCCACACCTATAACTGCATGGCCTTGTTTGGCTAAAAGAAGACTTGAAATGCCAATGCCGCAGTACAAGTCCCACACCTTAGCATGAGGAAGGGAAACAAGGTTCGACACATGTTGGTAGATTTTAAGGCTTTGCTCAGGGTGGTTTTGGGTAAACACATCCGGTGAACAGATCAAGCGCAATTCATCAACTTTAATGACAGCTTTGACCTCTCCCCAAGTCCATTTTTTTTCATCAATATGAATGACAATTCCAATCCAACGAGGGTATTTCTTTAAAAAATCTTCAATCATTCCTTGGGGAAAGGTAAAGCTTTTATTAAAACCCGACTTGCTCCCTATGAAGGCAGTCATATTCGAAGTTATTTTCTCTCTAGAAGCTCGCACCAATGGCTCTGAAAATAAGGGGGTAATATTTGCTAATATTGCCCCCTTATTTTTGCGAGCTTCTAGAGGAAAAGAATTCGAATCTGACCCGTTCATAGGTGGCAAGTCGGGTTTAAAGCGCAAACTTAAAATAAGTTTATGGTCTTCATTCTTAAATAGGACTGCTTTACCATCCAAAAAATTGTTTGTAGAGAAGTTCCGGAGCAAACATTGAAGCTCTTGGATTGCAGGATCATCTTCCGAAATAAATATAGGACAGTGTTCGACAGGAACGAAGGAGACATGATCTACAGCTATGTAACCTGCTTTAAGAAATTCCTCTGTGGCCACAATTTTGAGAGTCACATGACGTCTGTAGGCCCAATTTAGCTGCGCAGCTACCACGGGCTCAACAAAAATTTCAGGAAATTTTCCAATACGCTTTAAGGCATCTTCAACCATCTGTCGCTTACTTTCCAATTGACCCTTATAAGTCATGTGTTGTAGCTGACATCCCCCACATCTTCCATAATAGCGACAAAGAGGAACCGTTCGGATTGGACTTGGCTCAAGAACCTCAATTAATTCCCCTTGAGCAAAGTTTTTTTTTCGATTGATAATGCGATATAAAATTCGATCCCCAGGCGCTGTAAAGGGAATGAACACGACGAAATTATTGTGACGAAGCACTCCCTGACCCTCAGAAGTTAGGGTCAGTACTCTTCCTTGAAAGATTTCAGACATAGGATCTAGGTTCATCCACGATCTGAAAGTCGCGGATCATCAGCTGTATACTAGGTCCTTGAAAGTTATTAATTTGTGGCGTAAAGGCAATACGTAATTTTAAATTCTTTTTTCGAAGAAGGGGGCTTTGGGCAGCCTGCCCAAAAGCAATGCCTTCGAGCATACGATCCTCTTGTTCCAAATAGAGTTTTAAATGGGTTTTGCCAACAACCTTGGGAGGCCATGCTTGCTTGGCAATCGTGTATAGGATAGGTTGAGGGTTTTCATTGCCATAAGGTTCCAGCAGACGAATCGATTCCATAAAATCAAAAGTTAAATCGGGAAAGTTCACTTCAGCGTCCAGTATGAGCTTAGTCATCACATCATGATCGCGAAGTTTGGCATCTGCAGCTTTTATAAAACGTTTTTTAAACTCTTCAATGTGCTGCTCCTTGATCGTTAAGCCGGCAGCAAAATCGTGACCTCCAAAGTTGATTAAAATATCAGAGCTTTCTTTTAAAACGCTAAGTAAGGGAAACTCAGGAATAGACCGCAAAGAGCCTTTGCCCAGACCATTATCTATGGCAATCATTACTGTGGGACGATTATATTGTTTAGCAATGCGTGCCGATAAGATGGCAATTACACCTGGGTGCCATTTGTCAGATTGCAAAATGATGGCTTTACTTTTAAAAAGTTCGGGATGGTTAGCTACCGAATTTTCAATGTCGAGAGACATGGTTCGTTCAATTTTTTGCCGTTCAATATTATTTAAATCCAATTCAACAGCCATTTTTTCAGCCGCAAGGACATTGCGTGCCAGAAGCATTTGCACACCTTTCTGAGGATCATCAATGCGCCCTAAACTATTTAAACGGGGCGCTAACTTGGAAGCAATCATAAAGGTGGATAGCTCATTGAGATCGGCTTCGGAGACTGAAATGAGCTTAGCAAGACCTATGCGTTTATTCTTTTTGAGCTGGCGCAGACCATAACTAACAAGAATGCGATTTTCACCTAACAGGGAACCCATATCAGACACAGTACCTAAAGCAACTAGATCAAGATAGCGCTTGAGATCAATTTTTTTCGGGGAAATGATTCCTTCCGCAACCAATTGCAAAGTGACCGCATGGGCTAATTTAAAGGCTACGCCCACTCCTGTTAAATCCCGATTGGGATAAGAATTGTTTAATAATTTAGGATTTAAGGTAGCGACGCAATGGGGAATTTTATCTGTAGGTTCATGATGGTCTGTAATGATCACATCAACATTTTTTTCGACAACTTTGGCAATTTCAATGGCGGCAGTGATGCCACAGTCAACGGTGATGAGCAGTTTGCATTCATTTTTCAGCGCATATTCTAGCGCTTCAACGATAAGACTTTGTCGATTGGTACCGCGATTAGAGACATAAAAAAAAACGTTAGCTCCCACAAATTGAAAAAATTCCGTAAGAAGAGCTGTACCGGTCATTCCATCAACATCATTATCTCCATAAATAAGAATATTTTCTTTATTTTTGATGGCACGGCAGATGCGATCCACGGCCTGCTGCATTTCGAGCATCAAAAAGGGGTCATAAAGATCGGGAAGTTTGGCGTATAAGTAGTCATGGATCTGATCAAGAGTTGTAAACCCCCGAGACACAAGGATTTGAGCGGTAACAGGATGAATTTTAAATTCTTTAGCTATCGTCTCTTTCCAGTCGTTGTCAATTTTTGGGTAAATCCATACGGGTGCTTCTTGGTGATGAAAAGAAGGATGCATTATTGATAATCCCGGTTAACAATCTATTTTAACTGTAAAGAGTAGTTATGTCAAGAACACAAAAGGGTGAAGTAGATTCTATTCCCCTGCCCATGCCCGTGCCCGATTTATCTTTTCTGAGTATGTTGTAGAAGTACTTTTCGGGCAAGGGCAAGGGCAAGGGATTAACCGAATTCTTTTATTCTTTTAAGATACTTTGCGAGGATTCATCTCCTCCTCTAGCTTCTTCACTTCGCGATTATGCATATAAAGCATGACAGGCGATGCAATAAATAATGAAGATAGAGTTCCCACGACAACCCCAATGGTCATGACTAGAGAAAAGGCAAAAATGGAGTGACCGCCTAAAAGTACCAGAGATAGTAAAACTAACAAGGTAGTACCCGATGTCATCAGTGTTCGACTTAGGGTGATATTCAATGCATGGTTGACAACATCTTTGAAAGGCATCTTGCGAAGTAGTCGAATATCTTCACGGATTCTGTCAAACACGATAATTGTGTCATTTAGAGAGTAACCGATGATGGTCATAATCGCCCCAACCACTTGCAGATCGATCTGGACTGCAAAGCCTATAGCCTTAAAAATGGCCAAGATGCCTAGGGTAATAATGACATCATGTGCCAAGCCTACCACTGCTCCCACTGCGAATTTAAATTCGAAACGGAACGTAATATATAATAAAATACTTGCTAAAGCTATGATAAGACCGATAATAGCATTGTTACGCATGGTATCGGAAAATTGACCACTAACGACACTCCATTGGGTATTGAGTCGATCCAACTGGATAGGAATAATATTTAATCCTGCATCCGCTAAAGAATCCACCACCCAGACGATGCGAGGATTTCTCTGAAATTCATGAGCAAATCGACCTTCGGGATAAGATTCGGGCATTTGATAGAATGGATGTCCTTTTTCCTCCATTCCAATTCCCAATTGAATACGAAGATTGTTGGGTTTGCCTAAAGTCCGTATTTGGACATCATTTGTCGTAGCTCCATGCGTTAAAAGAGCATCTAGTGCCGCTTGTCGATAGCTAGTGGTTCCTGGCTTTTCAACTAACTCGACATTCAATGAATAACCACCCGTAAAATCCATGCCAAACATGGTCTTATACTGTGCAAAAAAGAAGTAGGCTCCAATTGCCATAATCACTAAAGAAATACCAATTGCTTTCTTGGCCTGCTTTAGAAAATCAAAATGGGTCTGCCCAATAAAGTGGGACATGGAGAGAGTTTTATGTTTTGGATTTTGTACCCATCCTGCAAAAAAGTAGCGTGTCATAAAAAGAGCTGTAAACATGGACGAGATAATACCAATGATTAAAGTGACAGCAAATCCTTTAATAGGACCGGAGTCAAATTGAATCAAAATTAATGCAGCTATAATGGTTGTGATATTGGAGTCAATAATCGCGCTGAAGGCTTTTCGATAACCCGCCTGAATAGCCGAAGCTAGTCGTCCAGACTGTATAAATTCTTCGCGAATTCTCTCAAAGACCAGTACATTGGCATCGACTGCCATACCAATTGTCAGCACAATACCTGCAATGCCGGGAAGTGTAAGGGGTTGGCCAATATTTTGCATCACTCCCCAAAGAATAAGGATATTAAAGAGAACGGCAGCGGAAGCCACAACGCCTGCAAAATGGTAATAACCTACCATAGCAATGACAACAAGGCTGAGTGCTACGACGGAAGCCACAATACCTCTTGTGCGCTCTTCTTGTCCTAATTCCGGACTCACATTATCTTCTGAAAGGATTTTTGGCGTAAAACTTAAAGAGCCTGCTTTTAAATCAGAGGCCAACTGATTGACTTCACGTTGTGAGAAACGTCCGGTAATCTGAGCGGAATCCCTTAGTGGTGCTCGTAAGCTTGGTGCACTGATCACTGTACCATTCAATACAACAGCCATGCGCCAACCTCTTCCATGAGAATAGGCCTCTTTCGGAGTACCTACAATTTTCTCTTCGGCAAACTGAGATGTCCATGTGTAGAAATCATCACGAGGGTTACCGCTACGTGAACCTTCATAGGAATTTTTAACACTAAAGGAAAGTGTATTACCTTCGGATGGATCATAACCGACTTGAATATTTGTTAGGTTAGAGCCCTCGAGAGCATAATTATGGAAAATGATTAACAGAGGATTGGACTGGCCAGACCATTCGGAAAAGTCATCTCCTCGAAGGATAGCGATAGAAGAAAGAGTGTCATTATAGGCATTGCTTATCTCTTTATTTTTGGGATTAGCAAGGCGTAGACCATTTTCATAAAGAATTTTTGCATATTCATTGCGCGGACCGGTTAATTCGCCCGTCACAGAATCGCCCCCTAAATGGTGCCAAGCAATTTCATTGATACTATCGATATCTTTCCGATTAGTGACAATAGCTTCATTCCATACGTTTTGCAAAAATTGTGTTACAGCCTCTTTTAGTGCAGCATTATTGGGTGTGAATTTTTCATTGACGATATGAAAATACATTGCTGATGCTTTAACTAAATCGCTGGCTGACATATTTTGAGACCCAGGAAAGTCCAAGATGATGTTGTTTCCTTCAATATGGATGGTACGCTCGGAAACCCCCATCTTATTGATGCGAGTGTACAGTTCATTGACAGCCTGTTTCAAATCATCAGGGTTTGTAACTTCACGACCATTTTGATCCTGCAGACCAATGCGCACTGTTTTACCTCCCGATAAGTCCAAGCCAAGCTTAAGAACTTTACGATCATCTCCTCGAAAATATTTCATAAAGCTCAATTTGAAGTTTTGCCAGTAGGGATTTTTCGTAGGTGCCGGCACCAGGTAATGGTTCGTAATATCCAGATCAACTTTTGCGGAACGGTACTCTTCTTCCCACTTTAGCAAATCTTCTTGAATATGATCTTCTATATTGTTAGTGGTAAGGATACGCTGTTCTACATCGGTGAAATCCAGTAAAGCAAAATGTTTGTTACCTTTCACGTAAAAGTTTTCACGAGTGGCTTTTAATAAGTTGCCATAGTAATCATGTAATTCAAAAATATAGTCCTTACTAAATTCGGCTGGCAGTCCGAAGGTAAGTCCTGAATAACCCACAAAACCATTAAGCTGCATGAAATTGCTGAGCTGTTCAATATCCCTTAATAGCTCCTCTTTTTCAGGAGATTCAGGTGCTTGCCGGTATTTTTGCATAATACTGTCTAAACCTCGTGCAATGACATAAATAGAGCCCTCATTGAAACCGGTAAGGGTAGAATTTTCTTGGGCTGAGGGGATAAAGACAACTAAGCCAAGTTTTTGTTCTTCAGGTTTTAGCTTACTGTAACTTTCAAAATCGTTAATAGGATACACAGAAGGAGAAAGGTCAGAGTGTTTAGGCTGCCAGGCAAGCTGGAGCTGTTCTTTCAGCTGTTTGCTGTATTTTTCAGCAATGGCTGTGAGATTTAATGCTAAGAAGCTTGTGGGATTAGGCAGCGTCGTTAAGGGTACAGCAAAGGTGTCGGCATAAGGCGAGAGATTTTCATCCGCGATGCGTCCTGCACGTGCGATATCATTGATCACTAAGTTATTAAGTTTATCTCTTAACACATCACTTTCTTCTGTTTTTTCCGAGGATAAACGGATTTTTTGAACATCCGGGTAAAATTGAAGAATAATTTTTTCATTGCTCCAGTCAATGACAAGCGCTTGTACGAAAGGGTTGTGTCCTTCAAGAGAGATTGTCTGTAGTTTATCAGCTGGATCATACTTTTTCTGACTTTCAAGGATGAGTGTTTTGACCTGATTTTTTGTTAAAGGCTTTTGACCGGCCTTGAATTCAGAGGAACGTTGATTAAGGATAGCAATCGCTTGATCTAGCAAACTGATCTGATTCTGAACCAGTTTTAAAACCTGTTGCTGGTTAGAGTCTACAACCTGTTTACTTTCTTCAGCCTGTTTTTGGTCTTTCAGGAGTGTATCTTTTTTTGCTGTCAGACTTGCTTTTAGAGTCTCTGCACGACTAGAAAATTGGGAAATTAGATCATCTTTTTGACCAGCATCTGTTTGAGTAAAACTAGCAAAATAGCGTTGAGCTAATTCGGGAGTGTTGCGTAGGGCTCGATTTGCTTCGACAATCTCGCTAGCGATGTTGATGACAATGTCATCATAAGTCTTGTCATTGGGTTTTTCTTTAAGAGCTTGCAGAAGAGAGGCAGATTTGCTATTGGCCCCCAGGGCAAGTGCTAGTTGTGCTGCGCGGTCTTCTACGATTTGACGATAGAAATCTGCAATAGCACCTTGATCATTCTCTTTTTGGGTAAATTGAAAAAATTCTTTAAAGTCACTGCTATCAAAGTGTGTCCCTATTTTTCTAGAAACTAAGACCTTATTTTCAAATTCCTCACTTGGAGGATAAAGTTCGAGCTGAGCAGGAACAAAAGGAATGAGAGCACCGGCACGGGGTAGAAAGCGTTTGAATAAGGAGGCCTCTTGGCTATTTTTAAAGGTGACTTTGATGACATGTGGATCGGTTTTTTGGAGCTCGATAGATTGAGGCTTAACCCCTAAAAGGTTGGAAAAGGAGTGGAGCCAGTCAACTGCATCTTCTTCTAAACCATTAACCCTATCGGCTATTCCTACGGCAATCTGCTGCGCTCGAGGCGCGGTGATGGGAGATTTGAGAGGCTTTGTATAGTAGAAAATAGTCGGCAGAATGTTGAATAGCGTTAAAATAATGACCGCTAAAATCAGATATAATTGCCAGCGCTTTTGTTTTTCCATGACAGTTCATGTCCTTTATTTAAAGGTTTCCTTTGATTGAAGGGGATAAACATTAAAGAATATCAAAGAAAGGACCATTCTGTCTAGAAAAATTCAAGTATAAATGTAATCGCAGAAGCGATACAAAGAGAAGGCGTTTCAATTGAAATCCAACTTGCGCCCTATAATGGCTCATTTATTTTCAAAGCTTCGTGCGAGCTCCTAGCGAGAAAATAAATGAGCCATTATAGGGCGCAAGTTGGGTTTGAACTCTCACTAGCCCGACAGGGCGTTTGGTTAAAGCCCACAGCGACGAAGGAGTGTGGGGAATAAAAAAAAATTAGAGCCCGTAGGGCGATTCAATTCTTTTGTTGATTCGCCCTACGGGCTCATTTTATATTTTTCTTTTCCCATAGCTCCTTCGTCGCTATGGGCTTTAACCAAACGCCCTACGGGCTAGAGTAAGAGTATGATATTAAAACCCGATTGTCCCCCTATTCTCTCCTGACAACTTGCTGCAATAGACAATAGGGGGACAATCGGGTTTAAAAGGTTCTTAGCCTGATCCGATAGGCCAGCTGCTCTAGAACTTACCTAAAATTTTATGCTACCTGTTTTTTAAGTTCTTGTAATTCCTGGATAGCATTTTCTAAATCACCTAATTTAGCTTTCACTTCATTTATAACAATGCTTGTATTAATTTCTTTTAAAGTGGGGTTAGGACTATTTTCTAGGCTAAAATTTAGTTTTTGTATTTTATCTTCTGTTGCCTTTTTCAAGGCTATGCTTTCATTTAAAACTTGTTCAATTTGTTCTGGCTTAACTTCAGTCTTAGCTTGAGTTGTCTCAATCTCTCCCTCAGTTTCTGCTTCAGATGTTAATTTGGAATCGCGATGCATTTTAGGACTTTCTAAGGAATGCTCTTCACTCTCATCCGACTCTATTACAATGTTATTCAGTAAGATAGAAGAGGATAAAGAGGCTAGACTAGCGATCATATGATAGAGAGGGGTGCTAAGTTGTTCTGTAAGCACTTGAGCTTCTTTTTCTAAGACCTCTTTAATTTCTAAACTCGATCCTTTATAATTAGCATTTTTTAAATATTCCAGTGAAGTTTCTGTAAACTGCTCGATAAATTTGAAATATTCGGTTAAATTTGCAATTTCTTCTTTTGATCTAAACTCTATCAAGGGAAATAGGGTTTTTAAGGCGGTTAATCCGCCATATCTTTTTGCTTCTTGATAACCTTCTATAGCTCCAGTTATTTTAGCTGATAAGAAGATTTCTGCATGTATACTATCTTCTAAGTTCTCTCGTAATTCATTAATTTGAACTATTTTTTCCTCACGAGATAAATCAACGGCATTAATTGTTCCTAATGTATTTTGAATAAAATTCGCTATGACCACCTCCCTTTCAATGGATCTATCGAATTTGATTTTAGTATTTGTATTATTTGATATTGTTTGTAAAAAGGATGTGGTTAATTTTTTGAGGGGTTTTTCTAATTCAGTTTTAGGCATTTTTTTAAGTTCGATGATAGCCAGGGCACTTAAATCCCGCTTAATTCTACCATGCCGTGGTTCAATTTCCATAGAAGGAGGATCGCCAATATTAACTTTATAATGAATTGTTTTTGTGTTACGAGCAACTGATAAAGAGAAGAATTTAGTGTATTCGTTAATTTTAGCTGTAATATCATTCTTTTTATCTAGAGAATGTTTGTTTATTAAAATTTCTATTTTTAGTAAAGTTTCAATAATTTTATAAATATGATGATAAGTTATGTTTTCTTTCTGATTACATAAAAAATCAATAAAATTTAAATAATCATTTATTTGATTTTTAATGTTGGTATCTATTTGAGCTTCTTTAAGTGCCTCTGATAAAAAATCATGAATCCCCTCAGCTCTTTGAACACATTTATCTAAATAGGCATCTACAACATACTCGTTGCCATTTTTATCCCATTTAAAAACTAATTTGGTATTAGGCTGCTGATGATATTTATCTGCAGATTCAGAAATCTCATATAATACTTTGGGCAGTGACAGGTCATAAGCTTTTGTTATAAAGGCATAATGAGCTAAATGCGTGGTTAATTTTCCTTTCTTATCGGTAACAAGATTAATCATAGTAACTCTAAGTCTTGCTAAAACATCGGCATTAATATGACAAACTTGTCCTAAGTAACGATGAAATAATCCTGCAAAGCTCTTAGCCTTATCATCTTCCCCAACCGCAGCATGACAAGGAATTAAGCTAATCCGCAATTTTTGCTCTCCATCAGGTTTAAGATTATTTTTATTTAAACGTTTATTAAAAAATTCTGCCAAATCTTGATAATTAGCACTGCCTATATTGCTAGAATTAGGGTTTCCATGGTCTATAACATAAATTCTGGAATTATTATTTATATTTTTAAAGAATTCGAGCTCTGCTTCTGAAGGCGGTTTATTAATATCAGCTGAATTGAGATTTAATACGCCTACTTCTTTAATTTTTTGATCATCTGAGGAGGTAATCCGCTGTTTTAATTTTTCGATTTGCCAATCGGCGCCAGCTAAATTTATAATTAAATTATATTCTACAGGCATAATCACACCATAGTTGTGATTATTGATATAATTTAATTATAACTTAATAATAATTATTATTTTATAATAAAAAATATAGTTTATTATTAAGTTTTTTGTGATCTTATTGTAAATGTTCCTTAATTTGAGTTAAGAGCTGATGCTGAAGCATATCAATAGCTCCTTTGATTCCATTAAAAAGGGCCTTTGTATTAGAATGGCCATGGCATTTGATGACAATACCATCGATCCCGCAGAGAAGAGCCCCTTGATATTCAGCATAATGGAAGAGAGACTGGATGGAATTAAGGGTTTTTTGCAAAGTCGGCGAAGGGTGTTGATGCAAGGCTTCCATTAAATATTCAAAAATGACATCTGCAATACCTTCACTTGTTTTTACAAAGACATTTCCTGTAAACCCATCGGTAACGAGAACGTCGACCTTACCATGAAACACATCACGTCCTTCAATATTGCCATGAAATTCCATATAAGGAGGTTCCTTGGAATCGATCGGATGTTGGCAGGCATCTTTCAAAAGCTGGTAGGCTTGACGGACAAGGGATGTTCCTTTTTTTGACTCCGCGCCTATATTCAATAATCCGACTTTAGGAATTTCTATCCCTGCTGTACATTTTTGATAGGCAGCCCCCATATAAGCATATTTCAACAAATGATGAGCCTTGCAGGACACGCTGCCGCCTACATCGACTACGGCAACCGATCCCACTTTGGTTGGAAGGACAGCCAGAAGTGCTGGACGTGTAATACCGGGTAGCTTAGGAAGTAAGAGGGTTGCACTAGCGATTAATGCACCTGTATTCCCCGCCGAGACAAAAGTATCTATTTGTTTCTTTTTTAGAAGGCGAAGGCCAACAGCGAGAGAGGATCCTTTTTTTTGTCTTAAAGCTGTTAAAGGGTCATCCTGCATGCTTATAAAATCGGCCGCCTGAAAAAATACAAGACGTGAGAGCTTATCAGGAGGAAGAGTTTTTGCCTTAGTTTCTAATTCTGCAATCACCGCTTTTGTCGCTAGGGCAATTAATTGAAGAGAGGGATCTAATTTTTCAAGCGCCTGTATAACAGCATCAAAAATTACACTGGGAGAGCTGTCGCTCCCCATAAGGTCAATTCCGATACGCAATATTCAAGCTCCATTTATTTTTCCGATTCTACAACAACTCGACCTTTATAACTTCCGCATGAAGGACATAAGACATGTGGTAGTTTGGGTGATTGGCAACTTGGGCAAGAAGCCATCTGCTTAGGTTTTTTGGCATGATGCGCTCGTTTAGAATTCTTGCGCGCATTAGAATGACGATTACGTGGTACGGCCATGGGTTAACTCCAATAATAAAATTTTATAAATGGGCAAAGGGATGGTATCCCTTGTCCTCTGAATTTGTATCCGGCGATTCGCCATCGCGGAAAAATTTTTTTAATTCTTTTCTTTCTGGACATTGACCATTATTGCATTCGGCAAAGAGAGGGGTCATGAGCAAAATGTTTTCGCGCAATGTTTCCTTAAAATTAAAGATTCCCGATGTTATTTCTGCAGCGGGGGTAGAATGGTAAAAATTCTTTAAATTTATAGCTACCTTTACTTCCTCATTGCAGATCGAACAGGGAATACTGGCGAATGTCTCAATATCCAGATGCAACACTAGATCTTTTTCAGCTAAATAAGCTTCGCCTTTAATATAAACAGAATCAACAAAACTTAGATCTTCTTCGTGAAGATCTAAAAATTTCGGATCAAGCTTTTCGAGGATCTTTTCAGAATGCCCATCTCTAAGTTGATCAATATAAATTTTAAAGGCTTCGTTCATTCCCAACATTTAATCATGTGTAAAAGAGATAAATGTACACAAATTATTGATTTTTATCCAGCAAAAAGTATTTTCCTTTTTACTAGCCAATAACTTTCTTTTAGGTTATGATGTTAATTTAAATTACGAAAGGTACACAGGAATTTCCTGAACCTGATTTAGGATGTTTGTTATATCCGAGCGAAAATTGCCTTTTACAAAATCGACCCTTTAGAAATCTTTGGCAAGATGAAAAAATGCTCGTACAGTCTGTAAATACGACCTTATTCATATGTGAAGATAGATGTCTTCATCTAAATAGGTGTTAGTCACATCCTATATCTCTTAGTTTTGAGTATCTTTCGTCTAACAATGTATAAGGTTGTGCGAATATGGATGAAATCCTCTTAAATATTGAATCAAAAGAAATTCGTTATGCTCATCTGAAACATGGTCAACTTTATGACCTCATTGTCGAAAGAAAAAAAGAGAGGCAGTTAACGGGAAACATCTATCGTGGAAGGGTCACTAATATTCTCCACAATATCCAGTCGGCTTTCATCGATATCAATGAAGGTGAGAATGGGTTTATCCACATTTCGGACATCATAGAAAACACCAAGAAATTCGAACAGGTCTATGAAATGGACTTTGACCTTGATTACGACATCCAGGCTGTAGATGAAAAACAGCAGCAAAATAAGGATATTGAGCAGGTCATGAAACCTGATCAAACAGTGCTTGTTCAAGTTGTTAAAGAACCCATTGGCTCTAAGGGAGCGAGGTTAACATCTAATATCTCTATTGCAGGGCGCTATCTTGTTCTGCTTCCTAACTCTATTCATCGAGGTGTTTCTCGCAAAATTGAGGATCGAAATGCACGGGAAAGATTGAAAAAACTCATACGGGCCTTCGAAATGCCGAAGGATATGGGATTAATTTGTCGCACAGCAAGCGCGCTCGCGACGCCCGAAATGCTTATTGAAGAAGCCCATGATCTGCTTAATACCTGGCATAATATCATGGATAATTTTAAAAAATCCGGCGAACCCAATCTGCTATTTGCCGAGTCCGATATTATTAAGCGCGCAGTGATTAATGCTGTAGACAAAAGATTCGAGAGAATTTTAGTCGATGACTATAACGTGTATCAAACCTGTAAACGTCTATATAGTCGCTATGCAAGTGAACATCCGTTACGTATCGAATTTTATAGAGATAAAGTCCCTATGTTTGAACGTTTTAATGTAGAGAAAGAGATTGAAAAAACACTGCGTCGAAAAATTTGGCTGCCAAGTGGAGGATACCTCTTTTTTGATCGCACCGAAGCGATGCATACCATCGATGTCAACTCAGGTCGCAGCTCAGGTAATAAAACGGATGTTGAAGAATCTCTCGTGCGCATCAATCTTGAAGCCACTGAAGAAATTGCTCGTCAGCTAAGACTTCGCAATATTGGTGGATTGGTGATTTGCGATTTTATTGATATGCGTTTTCGCAAAAATCAACGACGGGTATTAGAACGTCTTAAAGAATTTATGAAAGAAGACTCTGCTAAGTGCACCATTTTGGGAATGAGTGAATTTGGTCTCGTTGAAATGACACGCCAGCGTAGCCGAGGAACATTACTCCAGACGATTTTTTGTGGATGTCCCTACTGCGCGGGAAGTGGGCTGGTCAAGACACATGAAAGTATCTCTATAGAAATTGAAAGAGCGTTAAAAAAGGTCATATCATGCCATCAACAATTTGCACTAAAGTTGGTTATTCATCCTGAGTTGGAAAAATATATTCGTGCGATTGACAAGCAGTATTTGCTTAAGCTAGCAGAGGAATTGAATGCTCATCTTGAAATTAGTACAGATGATAATATGCACATCAATGATTTTCATTTTATTTCTACAATTAATAATAAAAGAATTGATGTCTGAGGGTTTGAATGGGATACATTGCTTTACTGCAAAGTCTAAAAAAAAGAGGAATGGTTGATGCCAAGCAGTATACTATTTTGGAAGAGTTTTATTCCTCTTATTCTTTAGCTCTAAAAGAAAACGGCAAGAATACCTTGGCCTATGAACCTATTTTGTCCCAATATTTAGAGTGCATTATTCAAGAAAGTCATAATCCCTATCAGTTTGAATCTTTTCATAAAGCTATCCGTTCTCCTTTAGATTATTATCGCTTGGGTATTGAGTTAATTCGGCCTTTGATTATCTTTGAAAATTCTGAAATACATCATCCTCAGCGATTGGATGAAATCGAAGCCTATCTAGCTAAAAAAGAGAATGTCATTTTTCTAGCTAATCATCAAACCGAACCTGACCCTCAGGTCATTAGTCTCATGTTGGAAAACAGACATCCTCATCTCGCAGAGGAGATGATTTTTGTTGCAGGTCATAGAGTGATTAGTGATCCTATGGCAATTCCTTTCAGTAAAGGTCGAAATCTTCTCTGCATTTTCTCCAAAAAACATATTGAAAACCCTCCCGAATTAAAACAGCAAAAACAGTTACACAATCAGCGAACGATGCATCGCATGCGTGAACTTTTGGCTGAAGGGGGTAAGTGTATCTATGTAGCCCCAAGTGGGGGTCGAGATCGCTCGGACAAAAAAACAGG
This sequence comes from uncultured Parachlamydiaceae bacterium, assembly GCA_963833865.1. GTDB lineage: Bacteria > Chlamydiota > Chlamydiia > Chlamydiales > Parachlamydiaceae > Neochlamydia. Next base: position 1,500,980 of record CAWHZN010000011.1, read on the forward strand.
TAGAGTGGAAGTCGCACCTTTTGACCCACAAAGTATTGAGATGTTTTGGCTGATGGCACAGCATTCTGAAAGATCTACCCACTTTTATCCTTTAAGTTTAGCCACATATGATATTTTGGCTCCACCCAAAAATGTTGAGAAAGAGTTAGGCGAAAGGCGCTATGCAAGATGTGCGCCTGTGCATTTGTCCTTTGGCCGTGAGATCGATATGCTTCATTTTCCAGGTAGCGAAAATCAGGATAGAAAAGCCAAACGCGTGGCCCGCGCTGAATATATTTGGGAGTTAGTCAAACAGGAATATGATCGCATTTTACCAACTTCTGATACCTCACATGAGCTTTTAAATGATTTGCGTAACCTGAGTCAGTCGACACAAAACGTTTAAAAATACTCACCGCAGAGAGCGCTGAGAAAGGCTTTGTCTCAGCGGGCTCAGCGGGATATTATTTGAGGCAGGATTATCTTGAAAAACAATTCTATTATAGTGTAAAATATAAGTTTTATTAATCAAAAGGCTATTATGTATAAATTAACAGAAAAAAAGTTTTATGCATCTGTAGAAGAAGCTAAAAAAGAATTTCCCAATATTGAAGTTAATAATAAAAATCTTAAAGGCAAAATTTACAAGGGAAATAAATATACTTTATACGGAAAAGTTAAAAGAGATGATGGTTTCTGCCTAAAAGTTTCTAACGCATTTCAACTCATTTGTGCTTCGCTTCTCATTCCTTTAACGTTAGGTATTATATTATGTGTTAAACCTTATCAATCGATGTTTTTACGTAAGGTTGGCGAACTAAGTGGACAAAACAAGAAAACTCATATTTATGTGATGCAGCAATTACCTCAAAAAGAGGCAAAAGAAAAAAATGACCAGGTAATCCAAGAAAATCCTTTTGCAAAAGAAGATGAGCAAAATGCCCGGAAGGCTGAAGAGTATTTTGAAAAGGGTGATTACAATGATGCACTTGAGAGTATTGAAAAAATTGTTTCTGACATTCCTACCAAAGAAGCTTTTTTAGAAAAGTTATCGTTAGCTTGTTTAGAAAAAAATGATAGAAAGAATGCCTATTGGGCCATTAAAAAAATTGTCCTAAACAAAGATGTGCACCAGGATTTATTACGAAGGCTAATAGCATGCAATTTGAATAATAATGATTTCGCCAAAGCAGAACAGGCAATTTTCTATATTGCCAATGAAGATGACAAAAACAATTATTATATTGACCTGTGGGAAAAATGTATGGGCTTCGGTAATCGAAAACGGGCTTGTGAGGCAGCTTCCCATATTTTAGGAGAGGGGCGCGATGGTTATTTTGTAAACATAATCCTTGACTGTTATAGACATCAAGAGGCAGGTGTGGCTCTAGATGCAATATCTCAAATTTTGTGGAATTTATTTATTGAAAAATTACGTGGAGTTGAGAAAGAACAGCTAGACGATATCGCAATTCGACGAATAGTTGTTCCCCAGCATGAGATGGATAGGGTAAAAGAATTGTTCAAACATATGATGGAGAAAACGCGTGCGGTTGCGATATTTCACGCGATATTTGCTTTGGAAGTATATCAAAAAATTGAAAATGATCTCAAAAATGAAGATCAAAACAATATTCTTGAAACAATCAAAAAATTTGTGCATGAGCCCCAATTTGAAGAACAATTTAAGGCCGCTTGGGGCTAAAAATAGGCTTTCAATAAAACAGGTTAGGCAGGATCGCCTTCAGCGACAGGATAAAACCGAGCATAGATTGTTAGTGTTGTTCTTCCACTAGCCTTCAGGGCGTTTGGTTAAAGCCCACAGCTCCTTCGTCGCTGTGGGCTTTAACCAAACGCCCTGACAGGCTAGTAAGAGTGTGATATAAAAAAGTTTTTTATAAATCCCTGGTGAGTAGGTGCGTTAGCGTACTAAGACCTCTGAATTTTCATTGGTGGAAGTAAACTGACTCAATTTCTTAATCTGGCTAAGATCCGTGACGCGACTATAACCAAACGATTTATCCTCGGGAATTTGCCCTTTAACAAGAATGCCTAAGCGACGTCGATTCGTTTTTCCCATCACCTCATAAGCTAAATTAATGAACTCTTCGTAGGACAGTTCTCTGAGACCTTGAATGCGCTTATTCATCCAGTCAAAATCACCATCATATTTGAATGCTAAACTTTGTACTAAATCTCCCATCTCCTGCATGTTATTTTGAGGCCTTTCTAAATCTTGTAAGAGAGATCTCTTGATTGTTTCAAAATTAGTTGGCGAAACAAGCGTCTTTATCTCCTGTAGGAAACCTTCAACGAATAGCTCAAAACGCGCAAGAAGGTCTCGTGGTTCATGCGTGTTGGACTGCACAATAAATTCATTAAAAAGTTTTCTTTCAATGTCCTCAGCTGTGCTGTAGACAAGATAGCCTGTTTGCTGTTTTGTTCGGAGTTCATTGAAAAAAGGAGATTCCATCGCTGTCATTAATATCTGTTGTGCTGCGCGATTTTTAAAACTATATTCAGGATATTCAATAGCTAAAAGAGCTCCATTACCCTGAGCCGAAATTTTACTCTCAAAAAAGAAAGGGCCCTTGTCTTCCGGTAAAACGATCACTTCAGGCTGAGTCTGTTTTTCTTTTGGATAAGGCTCGCTATTCAACTGTTTGAGGATTTTGTCAGCATAAACGTTGGCGTCCGATTCCGTGACATTGCCATAAATAAGTCCTTCCACAAATGATTGTTTAAATAAATCATGCAGAGCTTCTTCAAATTTAGGAAAAGATAGTCTGCGTAAAGCCAGAGCTTTATGACTCTCGGTTACATAGTTTTTATAAGCTGCATCTAGGAAAAATTCTTTCACGCGTTTTAAGGGCATTTCCTTGTTAAAATTGTGATAGTCTCTAAGCAAAGCCTGTTTATACAATTTAAATTTTTGCTCCGAAATATTCACTTCAGTCAATTGTTTGAGAATCTCGTCATACAGTAGATGGGCTTTGTCACTATAGCCAGTGATCTTAAAACTAATCCCAAAAAGAGTTCGTTTCACCGAAAAATCCAATCCTGCTAAAGTGGCAGGATAGCTAAATTTACTAAGAGCCTCTTCTAAACCTTTGACAAACATATCTGCTATAACTACTTTGGCAGGGTTTCCCATGTCTATTGAGGGAGTTTTAATATTGAAATACAAATAAATTTGCGGTGTTAAATAACGTTGATCCGGTGCGTAATAGATCTTTCCATTGTCTGTATCAATAATCAGTTTAGGATGAGGAATGAGCGGAAGGTTCTCACTTTTCTCCATAGGAGGATTAACAAGTTCAAATGTATCAGGTATAAAAGGATTAACAGGAGGGAGTGTGATTTCAGCGATGGGTTGCGCATGTGCCCATTCGTCCATTGTTGTGGCGTCTATAGTTTTAATGGCATAAGGAACATCTAGCCATTTCTCTTTGTGGGTGGGTTGAGTGCCAGTTAGGGAGGAGGGAGCTTGAATAAAAAAACGGGTATTCTGAGGACTCATATAATTTAATAATGCTTTTACATGTTCAGGATTAAATTTTTGAATAATCCTAGTCTTTTCAGGGTAACTCGAAATATCCTCTTCTGTTAAGGTCTCGGCATTTCTCATAGCTGTGTCAAAAGCATCTTGTCGTTCTTGGTATTCATAATCAATTCGATTGATTTGTTGCAGTTCGTCGAAGAGATATTTTGGAAAACTCTTTTCTTTCATCATTGCAATAGTTTGAAAGAAACGCAGAACAACATGATCCACTTTCTGTAATCCTTCATCTGTTAAATCCATAGAGACAAAGAGAACTAAATTTTTGCCGCCAATACTGTATGTACTACACTGTAAACTTTCCGCGAGTTTTTCACGTTTAAGCTCTGCTAACAGGCTTTCTTTGCCTTCATGCCCTAATACTTGGCAGATCAGTCTATCTGGTCGCGTGTCTTTCATCTCCCAAAATTCTTGAGGTAATTCCCATGCTAAAGTTAAGTTACGGACATTTTTGATAGGTTGAACGTATATGAATTTTCCAGCCATCTCAGGATTAGATAAAGGAACATGTGAAACATAGGGCTGCTTATTATTATTGGGAATTTCACCAAAGTCCTGCACAGTTAAATGGATGAGTTCATCTAAGGGTAGGTTGGAAATGAGTAAAAGCCGCATAAGATTAGCACTGTAGTGGTTTTCATACCATTTTCTTAAAGTATCTTGAGCTACCGAACTAAGAGTATTCGAATTTCCCATGGTGAATCGGTGATTCGGGTGTTTTGGATTTTCTAATTCTTTCAACACCATAATTTCACGGATGTCATCGTTTTCGTAGTTTTTGGCAAATTCTTGGTCAATCGCATTTAGCTCTCGAGATACACCTGAGGGATTAAAGAGGGGCTGCTTAAAAAAATAAGAAAATCGATCTAAAGCTTCGGGAAAATCATCGTTATCTACGGAGAACATAAAGGCAGTGTAATCATTAGTGGTAAACGCGTTGGAATAGCCTCCATGCTCGGTAATAAAACTCTGATACTCTGATTCTTTTGGATATTTTTTTGTGCCAAGAAATAACATGTGTTCTAAAAAATGGGCCATCCCAGGATACTGCTCAGGATCCTGCCAGCTGCCTGCTCTCACAGCAATAGTTGCAGCCGATTGGTCCGTTTTAGGATCTGAAATTAAAATGGCCTCTAATCCATTATCCAGACGAATTTTCACAAGTTTTCTATCGGAAAAAGCAGGAGTTTTAATAGGTAGAGTGGCTGTGTTCTCTATAATCGTATAGCCTTTATCTGAGGATTGCTCCTTAGAAAAAGCGCTAGGCAAATAAAATGCCGCAAGTATTAATCCTGAAACTGCAAAAATTAAGTATTTGATATTCATCATATTAATCTCAAAATTGTGTAAAGCAATTACTATAAAGGGTGAAGGGTAAAAAGGTAAAGAGTAAAACTAAAAACTTTTCCACTACTGAGCCATATGGAGTGCGGTGACTTGTCACTGCTTTTGTAAACCGCGACTTGTCGCGGTTAACTTGGGATCGACAAGTCGATCCCTATGAAAGCTGTGACAAGTCACCGCACTCCAAAAAAGAGCTGCTGTAGCAGCTTTGTGTTTTACATTTTAGCTTTTACCTTTTATACTCGGTTGAAATTTTATAATGGAAGGAACGCTTATGCTGGATATTAAGCAATTGCGTAAAGACCCTAAAGGCCTAGAAGCCAAATTAAAGACAAAAGATCCTAGTATCAACTTAACTGTGATTCTAGATCTTGACACGCAGCTTCGTGAATTAAAAACAAAAGTTGAAAATCTTAAAGCGACACGAAATGAATTCTCGCAAAAAATCGGGGAGATGCGGCGTGTTAAACAAGATGCAAGTGAAATGGTCAAAGAAGTGGCATCGATGGCGGATGAAATTCACAAGCTTGATCATCAAATACAACAAGTTGATGAACAGTTTAATTATGAGATAGCGAAACTACCGAATATTCCCATGGAGGATATTAAAGTTTCTCAAGATCCAGCTGACAATGTTGTGATTAAAGTGTTTGGAAATAAAAGAGAGTTTAATTTTCCCTTCAAAAATCACGTGGAACTTAACGAAAAACTGAAGTTGTTTGACTTCGAAAGGGGATCAAAGATTTCCGGGTCGGGATGGCCTATCTATAGAGGCTTAGGCGCTCGTCTTGAATGGGCTCTTATCCAATATATGATCGGCATCCAAATCAAGAATGGTTTTGAACAATGGATGCTTCCTCTTCTCGTGAGAAAAAATGTTGAGTATGGTTCAGGGCAGCTTCCTAAATTTGAAAATCAACAATTTAAAATTCATGATGAAGATTATCATCTTTATTTGATACCAACTGCTGAAGTACCTCTTAATGGTTTGCATGCGGATGAAATTTTAGTCGACGATGAGCTGCCTTTAAAATATACAGCCTATACGCCCTGTTTTCGAAGAGAAGCTGGTGCTGCAGGTGCAAATGAACGGGGCTTAATTCGAGTGCATCAATTCAATAAAGTGGAAATGTTCTGTTTCTCAAAACCTGAAGAGAGCTCTAAACTATTTGAGAAGATGCTGATGAGTGCTGAGGAAATCCTCCAAGCACTTGAACTGCATTATCGCAATGTTCTTCTGGTTACAGGTGATATGTCCTATACCTCTGCTCGTACAGTTGATATCGAAGTTTGGCTGCCGGGTCAAAATCGCTATTATGAGGTTTCATCAGTATCTAATTGTACTGATTTTCAAGCAAGACGTTCCAATATTCGTTTTCGTAGAGGTAAGGATGGTAAACCGGAGTTTGTTCACACTTTAAACGGTTCAGGTTTGGCGACATCCCGTCTCATGGTCTCCCTTCTTGAAAACAATCAAAACGCAGATGGATCTATAAATGTTCCTAAGGTTTTGCAGAATTACCTAGGAGTCGAAAAGTTGACACCGGGGTAATATGATGAATGTTGGTACAGAAGACTTTCTTGATCATCCCGGAATATTTATCGATGTACGAAGTCCGGGGGAATTTGTTCAAGGGCATATCCCTTCTGCTGTTAACTTACCATTATTTTCGAACGAGGAAAGAGCCTTTGTTGGTACCGCATATAAGAAAAAAGGGCGTGAGGAAGCTATTCTACTTGGCTTAGAAATCGTTGGTCCAAAGTTATTATCCTTTGTCGAGAAAGCTAAGGAGTATGTAGGAAAAGGTCTAGCAAAAGTTTATTGTTGGCGTGGGGGTATGCGAAGTAGTTCCATGGCTTGGCTTCTGCAAACAGCTGGTTTAAAGGTTTGTATCTTACAATATGGCTACAAAGCTTTTAGGCGTTGGGTTTTACATTCTTTAGTTACGCCTCGTCAACTGGCGGTTGTCGGAGGTCTCACAGGTTGTGGTAAAACAGAAATTCTGCAACAGCTCTTGAATGAGGGACATCAAGTCTTAGATTTGGAAGCCATTGCCAAACATCGTGGAAGTAGTTTTGGCGTGAATGCTACGAATTCACAGCCTTCAAATGAACAATTTGAAAATGAAATTGGAATTTGCTGGCAGTCCTTTGATGCGAAACGTCCTATTTGGATTGAAGATGAAAGCCGCATGATCGGCAGATGTAAGATTCCCGATGCTCTTTTCAAACAGATGCGCTCATCGCCTCTTTTTGTACTCGAAACAAACCCTCAAGTTCGCATTAAAAGACTTTTAAGAGATTACGGAAGTCAGTCTATTATTAATCTCATTGCAGCAACTAAAAGAATTGAACGCAAGTTGGGATTAGAACGAACGCAACAAGTGATCAGATTTTTGCAAGATCGAAATCTGGAAGGTGCAATAGAAATTCTTTTAAATTACTATGATAAGTCCTATAGTGAAAGTTTGAAGAATAAACAGCAGCCCATTCTGTCTATTCAAATAGGCTTAGAAACTAAAATTGAAAAACTGTATGAAGCTTATGAGGCCATAAAAAATAATGTCCAGTTCACTCATTGATCATTTTTTTCATTTCCTTGATAGCTCGCCTACAGCTTGGCATGCTGTAGATTTCATGCGAAATAATCTACAGGAAAAAGGTTTTATTGAGCTAAATGAAGCCCAAGAATGGAAGCTTGAAAAAGGTAAAGCCTATTTTTTGACCAGGGATGGTTCTTCTTTGTGCGCTTTTAGAATCCCTTCAGATGATGTCACCAAGGCTCACATTATTGCCTCTCATACCGATAGTCCAAGTTTTAAACTTAAGCCTAATCCGGAATATCGTCGTGAAAATATGACCATGTTAGCCACTGAAATATATGGAGGACCGCTGTTGACATCCTGGTTTAACCGAGACCTAGGAATTGCCGGAAGGGTTTTTTTTGTTGATTCTAATGAAAAAATAGGTCAAGCACTTATCAATATCGATGATCGACCTGCGATCATCCCACAGCTAGCTATCCATCTAGATCGTGAGGCTAATGAAAAAGGTCCTACATTTAACAAGCAGGACCATTTTTCTGCAATGGCAGCATTAGATTTTGACCCGCAAAAATCCTATTTATTATCTATTTTGCAGGAAAAAATAAATACTCCATTCAATTATATTCTGAGTCATGATCTTTTTTTATACCCCTTAGAAAAACCAAAAATTCTAAACACAGGAATGCTTTCAGGCTATCGCCTGGATAGCCTAGCAAGTATCCATGCCGGCCTGAGTGCACTATCCACAAGCTCTTCGCAAAAAAGTCATTTAAATTTAGCTGTTTTTTGGAATAACGAGGAAGTAGGTTCTCAGACAGCTGTCGGGGCTGATTCGCCTTTTTTATTGAACATACTCGAGAGAATCTTAATCTCTTTAGGGAGATCTAGAGAGCAATTTTTAGCTCTTTTGCCTCGATCATTATGTCTATCTGTCGACCTTGTGCATGCTTTAAATCCTAACTATGCTGAAAAACATGACCCTCGTCATATGCCTTTCTTGAATAAGGGTCCGACTATTAAATACAATGCTCAACAACGTTATGCTAGCGATGCTCAGTCTTCGGCCTATATTATTTATTTATGTGAAAAAAATAGTATCCCTTATCAATTTTTTTCTTCCCGCAATGATACCAAATGTGGAACTACTATTGGGCCTATCAGTGCAACTAGAACAGGTATCCCAACTGTAGATTTGGGATCGCCTCAGTTAAGTATGCACTCCTGTCGCGAGATTATTAGTGTGCAGGATCATCTTGAGATGTGTAAGTTGCTAGCCGCCTTCCTCCAGCAAGATAACGAGGTATATGGAGTGCGGTGACAAGTCACCGCACTCCAAATGCTTTTACACTTCGCGAGTTAATGGCCTTCCTGGCGCTTTTGGTCGATTTCTTCGAACGGCACTAAGGGAGCTTCATCATGGATTCCCTCACAGCCTAGGGCAGCGAGCTTCCAGCTTTCTTCAGTATTAAGATTATGTTTCCACCAGGGAAATGTGCGGCATTGATTGGGGCGTGCTTGATATATAGTGCATTTTTTATCTTTAAGAAAAATGCAATCGTATTGATTGTCCCATGACTTCCTTTCAATAAGGGAGTAACGATTATCTCTTTGGCGGACATATTTTCTTTTGAATACTTCCACTGAAATTTCTAAAAGCTTCGCGATGGCTTCCATTTCCTCTTCGTTGACCCATACATATCCTGGAGTCCCTGTACAGCATTGTCCGCACCCGGTGCATTGAAATTTAAGTCCTTCCTTATACCAGGGAAGAGTTTGCGAATTTTTTTCTTCATTTGATTCTGTCATTTTTATGCCATTGTCCAATCAAAAGGGATTACGTTGGCAATATGGGAAGTACGATGACGTAGCATCATCAATCTATCGAAACCCACGGCTACCCCGCAAGAATCCGGTAATCCCGATTCAAGAGCTTTTAAAAAGGCCTCATCCAGGGGAAGCTGATTTTTATTTAGATTAGTTCTGGTTTGATTAGCTTCTAGGAAACGGGCACGCTGTTCTTTGGCATTGGTTAATTCATGATATCCATTAGCTAATTCTAAACCTTCATAATAGATTTCAAAACGTTCAGCCACCTGCTCATCCTCATACCATTGTGTTTGCGCGAGTGCGGCTTGGGAGGAGGGATAGTAAGCCAGTGCGCAGAGCTCCCCTTTCCCCAATTGAGGTTCCACAATTGTTCCTAAAATAATATTTAAAAGTGAATCTTTGCCTTCACTTTCTATGCCTGCGTACGGTTGAATACCTCTGCTATTCAAGTACTGAGATAAGAAGGGGATGGTGGCTTGTACATAATCAAAACCGGCATATTTAATAAAGGCTTCCCTATAACTGATCCGGTGCGAAGGAAGAGGTCCTAAAAAAATTCGCACAAATTCTATAGTTTCTTCAATCATCATTTCAAAAGGCATCCCAATGCGGTACCATTCAGCCATCGTAAATTCCGGATTATGTTTGGGGCTTTGCTCTCCGTCCCGAAAGACATGAGAGAGTTGATAAATATCACCCATTCCTTGGGCAAGCAGACGTTTCATCCCATATTCCGGCGATGAATGCATAAAACGGGTTTCCAAGTCTGCATACTGCGCAGGAATGAGATCGATATGAGCATCGACAGAGGCTCCTTTTGTGAGGATGGGGCAATCCACTTCAAGGATATTTCGCATGGTAAAAAAAGCCCTAGCCTGAGCAAGCATAAAGGCGCGATCTTTAAGAATATTAACTTTAGCAGATTTATTTTTCATGAAACACGAGAAACGTACTCGCCTGTGCGAGTATCCACCTTAATTTTTTCACCTTGCTCGACGAATATTGGTACTTGAATTTTGGCGCCGCTTTCGACAATGGCAGGTTTTAAAACACGTCCAGAAGCAGTATCACCACGTACACCTGGAGATGTTTCCGTGATGATCATCTCCATGAAAGTAGGCGGCTCAACTGTAACAGGTTGTCCTTTGTAAAATACAATAAAATAGAGGTGATCCTCCATTAGCCATTGCGCGTTCTCTCCCATGCTTTCAACAGGAATCTTAAACTGTTCAAAACTTTTATCATCCATAAAAATGACACCATCTGTTTCTTTATAAAGCATGCGCATTTCAGTTTCGACAACATCGGCAACATCGACTTTTTCACCGGATTTAAAAGTCCTTTCAATGGTACGGCCTGAAGTCAGATGTTTTAGTTTCACACGATTGAAAGCTTGTCCTTTTCCTGGTCTGACAATTTCATTACTCACAATTGTGTAAGGTTGACCCTCAACTTCGATTTTTAATCCAGCTTTAAATTCATTTGTACTGATTTGTGCCATAATATTTCCTTAATGCCAACTTTTTGATGCTGACTAGCTTATCATAATTAATCAGCTTTGTCTAGTTAATCCCCTGCCCGTGCCCTTGCCTGTGCCCGAAAAAATTTTTCTACAAAAGAAGCATGACTATGTTGATTGATAACGCCGAAACAATATTAATCGGGCACGGGCAGGGGATTAAGGGCAGGGGATTTAATTCGAATCATTTGCCAAATTTTAATTTTCCTTGTAATGTCCAAAAATACGAAAGCTATATAAGGTATTTTATGAAAAATTTTCTTTGGATTTTCACTTTTGTTCTTCTTTTAACATTTGAAGTTTATCCCCATGAATTTCCTTACAATCCGCCTAAACCTATGCCACTAATAAAGGGATTAGGCAATTTCCATCATCCTGTTACGACAAGAAGCCCAGAAGCCCAGCGTTTCTTTGACCAAGGATTTACTCTCACATATGCCTTCAATCATGATGCTGCCTATTGGTCCTTTCAGCGCGCAGCTCAACTTGATCCTGATATGGCCATGGCATATTGGGGTATGGCTCTTGCCTTAGGATCCAATATTAATATGGAAGTCTCCTCGGATCGCGAAAAAAAAGCTTACGAACTTATTCAGAAAGCTCTGAGTCTTTCCAATTCCGTTACCGATAACGAAAAGCAGTATATAAGAGCTCTCTCTACACGCTATTCGAATGAATCTAATCCCGACTTAAAGCAATTAGATTCTGATTATAATAAAGCCATGGAAGAGGTGGTCAAAAAATATCCCTATGATCTGGATGCAGCTACACTCTATGCAGAAAGTGGCATGGACTTAAACCCCTGGCGTTTATGGACAAACACCGGAGAACCCCTTCAAGGCACTCTCGAAATTGTCGGTTTGTTAGAGAACATTTTAAAGTGGGACCCTAACCATTTAGGAGCTAATCATTATTACATTCATGCAGTGGAGGCTTCAAAAAATCCTGAAAGAGCTTTAATGAGTGCTATGCGGTTGACAACAATGCTACCAGCTTCCGGTCATATTCTGCATATGCCTTCGCATATTTTTTTATTGGTTGGGGATTATCAAAAAGCTGCAGAAAGTAATGTGGCGGCTATAAAAGCAGATCAAGCTTATATCAATGAATTTGGTATGACCGGGACCTATCCTCTCCATTACATGTCTCATAATATATATTTCCTTTCTAGGGCTTATGCATTGGAAGGTCGTTTTGAAGATGCCAGGAGAGCTGCAGAACAATTACAGAAGTTTTATATGCCTTATTTTTCTATGATGCCTGATATGGAATATTATATCCCTTCCGTCATGTTTGTTTTGCTGCGTTTCCATCGTTGGCAAGAGCTCTTAAACTTACCACCATTCCAAGAACAAATGAAAGTTTCAAATGCTTTGTGGCATTTCGGTCGTGCGATGGCATTCAGCTCCTTAGGCGATACTGAAAACGCACAAAAAGAACAAAATTTATTCTTAGAGGCTAAGTCAAAAATACCTTTAAGTACCAAATATGGATACAATAAAGCGGATCACATTTTTGTCATCGCCGAATATCAACTAAATGCCAAAATAGCTGAAATGAAGGGTGCTGATGCAGATGCCATTGGCTGGCTGCGAAAAGCTATCGATGTGCAGGATCAGCTTTATTACAATGAGCCTCCTGATTGGTACTTTCCCATTCGTGAAAGTCTTGGGGGTTTACTATTACGCTCTAAACGCTATCCTGAGGCTGAATTAATCTTGAAAGATGATTTGGAAAAACATCCTCGCAATGGAAGAGCTCTTTTTGGTCTTTGGAAAAGCCTGCAAGCACAATCTAAATGGACAGATGCTTTTTGGATAAAACGCGAACTTGATAAGGCTTGGAAATACAGTACTACATCGTTAAATATCGATGACCTATAAAATAATTTGTTGACAAAATAATCAGCCATTTTTTATAGCTAAAACTTATAGTTAAAATGGAGAAAAATTATGTTATACTGGGCATTAGTATTTTTAATTATCGCTATCGTCGCTGGCTTACTTGGTTTTAGAGGTGTTGAAGGCGTTGCTGCTACGATCGCAAAAGTTCTTTTTCTTATATTTATCATTCTTTTTATTATTGCTCTTATTTTTGGCTATGGCGCAGTGGGAGTCCATCCATAAGCAAGCGTAAGTATATACTTAACTGCTTTTCAGCACCGGTAGTACCAAATGGGAGGGATAGCCCCCTCCTGTATAAATTGTTTGATCTGCAATTTTTAGCTCTGTAGAAAACTCGCAATTTTCGCCCGTGTTAAGGTTGCGATCATGCACAGGGAAATCGCAGGAAGTTACTTGTAGCTGAATGCGATGATTTTTTAAAAAAGCATGCGCAACAGATCTGAGTGAAATTTCCAAACGATACACTTTACCGGGTTCGATGAGAGAAGGCATATGCAAAGACTCACGATAGCGCATACGTACAAAACCGGCCTGTAAGTTGTATGATTCACCATTAGGAAGCATATCACAGATTTTTGCACAGAAATCTGTGTCCAGAGCACTGGAAGAGACAAAAAGTACAAGTTTCACAAACCCGGCAATTTCAAGATTTTGCTCTAAGGGTTCTGAAATATAGGTGATCACATCCTTTCTAGAAAGCAATTCCTTTTGCTCAAAGGGTCCTACCCAAGCAGGATCGTGAAGATGATGGCTTCCTCTAAAAGGGACAGGATCACTGGGATTATAGATGTAGTGCGTTTTTGCTACTTCCTCAGGAGGGTTTGTACTGAGTTTAAATAGGCTTTCTTTTTTATCCTTCACAATCTGAGAGAGATAATAGTTTTCAGTTCTAATATTTTTAGGGGGCCATTCTTGGGATTCTCTCCATTCGTTCTTTCCCATCATGAAATATTTAACTTTGCTCATTCCTTTCAAGGCGTCTTTATCATCTTTTAACCAGTAATCGCACCATTTCAAAGTATGAATGAGTTGTAGAGTAAAGACAGCTTTTGGTCCATAAGTGATTCCTTTAAATGTTTGGGATGGATTATGTGCCCAGGGGCCAATAACGAGATAACTTTCACGATTTTTAGAATGTTCAGGAGAATTTACCATTCGCGTAAAATCATCAATAGCCCCTTGTAAATGAATGTCGAACCATCCCGAAACAATGAAAGCAGGAATGTCTATTTCACTCATCCGCTTGTTCACACAAATCTTTGCCCAAAAATCGTCCGGAATGGGATGAGACACAAAATTTTGATAAGCTGGAATAGGGTGGCCCATGACATCGATATCAAGTTTGCTTACAGGTAGTTTCATTAGGGATTCTTTAATTTTTCCAAATGTTAGATTAGGAGTTTGTTCCTTGCCATGGAAGGTTGTTAGCCAATAAAGAGCACCTTTGAGGTGGAAGATTCCATTTGTCATGAATATCGAATAGGTGTCCTGTGTGCTAAACATAGGAACAATGGTTTTAAGATAGCGATTATGATAAGGGGCAACTAACCAGGCACAAGAGCCTAAGTAAGAGAAACCATAGAGAGCGACTTTACCATTAGACCAACTGGCTTTACCTGCCCAATCAACAGTGACATTGCCATCCACAGCTTCATTTTGAAAGGGATCATACACTCCTTCTGAATGATATCGTCCTCGTACATCCTGCACAATAAAAACATATCCTTGGGACGCAAACAAAAGTGCCATTTGTTTGTAAGGATGCATATGGCCTCTTTTTCCGTAAGGTGTTCTTAATATAATTACAGGATATTTATTGGATTTTTTAGGGCGATAGACATCCGTTGCTAATTTGATTCCATCCGGCATAGTCACCATAACATCTTTATCTATTGTAAAGTGATAGATAGGTTTGGGAAAACGAATAAACCATGAATAAATGTAAACTCGGTAATAGAAAATGATGAAGAAGAGAACCATAATTACAAGAAATAAAATAAAAAGTATGGTAAGCACAAAACACACCCTATTAAGTTATAATTTTCTTTAAGAATAAAGATATTCTTGATAAGAATCACTTAAAACCTAACTTGCGCCTATAATGGCTCAGATTCGAATTCTTTTCCTCTAGAAGCTCGCAAAAATAAGTGAGCCATATTAAAAAATATGGCTCACTTATTTTCAAAGCTTCGTGCGAGCTCCTGGAGAGAAAATAATTTCGAATATGAGTCATTATAGGAGCAAGTTGGGTTTAAAATAGATTAATTGGCATTAAAGCTAAAGTTGATTTTTTGGAGCGCTATTCAATGCTTTCTGTGATACCCGAGTACGAAATTGTTTTAAGACTTATACTGGCTGCTGTTCTCGGGGGACTAGTAGGAATTGAACGTGAACGCCTCAATTGGGCTGCCGGGTTACGGACGCATATGCTCGTTTGTTTGGGAGCGGCTCTTGTAATGCTGGTTTCGCAATATGCCTTTAATGATGTGATTCACCAAGGTTTAATTGGTCTTGATCCTTCTCGTGTGGCTGCTCAAGTTGTCAGCGGCATAGGGTTTTTAGGGGCAGGAACCATCCTTTTTCAAAAAAATGTCATCCGGGGGCTCACTACAGCAGCAAGTTTATGGGCTGTCGCAGCCGTGGGTCTAGCTACCGGTGGAGGTCTTTACTTTGCAGCTATCAGCACTACAGTGCTTATTTATTTGATTCTTGCAGGTATAAAACCACTAGAGAGAAGGTTTCTAAGAAAAAATCATGGGATTGGTTTGCGCTTCACAGCCAAACATGGCATGTTGCCTGTAGTCTTTCTTCAGGACATGCTTACCAAGTTAAATTTAATTTATGAATCTGTTCGTTTACAGGTTGAAAGATCAGACGAAAAAGAAATTTTTTATCTTTTATTTAAGTCTTCATCCATGCTGAATTTGTCGGAAATCATCGATGAATTGCGTAAGGTAAAAGAAATCGAAAATATAGAACTCATTAATGAAACCGTTTCGATTTAAAGGGTTCCCCTTGTTCAATTAATCCCCCGCCCGTGCCCGATTAATATTGTTTTGGCGTTATCAATCAACCTAGTCATGCTTCTTTTGTAGAAAAATTTTTTCGGGCACGGGTAGGGGATTTTCGGGGATTTAATCTACCAAGTATCTTTGAGCTAGCTTGTAAAAGTGCTCAACTTGATTTTTCTCCCATTCCGCTTTGTAGTTTAATTCTTGAGCTATTAAGGATGCCACTAAAGGAGCGATTTCCATGCTAGCCTTGGCATCAAGCAGTAAACATCGTGTGCGTCTTGAAAGAACATCTTCAACATTTCTCGCCATTTCAAATTTAACGCTCCAAAGGACATCTATAGGACGACAGGGGAGATTCGCATGCATTTTTTTTAACATTTCATGACTATTATTAGCCAAATTTTGCACTAACGGATAATCTGCTCCATAGTAGGACCATTCATCTGCACTGTGAGGATCTTTGAGAAAGCCATGAATAGGTAAATCCTTAGTCTTACATATCCTCAAAGGCAAATTTGCTACTTTTGCTGCTATATTCACTGTATCTTCACCTATTTTACGATAGGTTGTCCATTTTCCCCCTGTAACCGAAACTAGCTTAGATTCAGAAACTTCAATCAAATGGCCGCGGGATAAATGTGATGTCTCTCTCCATCCTTTTCTAGGATTAGCTAAAGGCCGCAGGCCTGCAAATGCACTTAAAATATCCTTTTTAGTGGGAGTTTTCGTTAAGAATTGAGCTGAATATTCTAAAAGATAATCTATTTCTATTTCTAAAGGCATAGGTTCTTCAATAGGATTCGGTAATGGTGTTTCCGTAGTTCCTATTAAAACACGATTTCTCCAAGGAATAAAAAATAGTACCCGGCCGTCTTTGGTCTCAGGAATAATTAAAGCCGAACGACCAGGAAAAAAAGAGCTATCAAGAATAATATGAGCCCCTTGACTAGGAATCACTAGCGGAGAAACAGAGATAGTATCCAAGCGTCTTATACTATCTACAAATATCCCTGTAGCATTTATAACTCCTTTTGACCGAATTTCATACTCTTGATTAGACTCTAAGTCCTTTGCAATAACCCCGGTAGCTTTATTTTGTTGCTTTAGAAGTTTTAGCACAGGCATATAGTTTAGAGCTGTTCCTCCATGTTCAACGAAGGTTTGTGCTAGATTAATGGCTAAACGAGCGTCATCAAACTGTCCGTCAAAGTATTCGATACCACCCTGCATTTGATTTTTCTGAATAGTAGGAAGACGTTCAAAAATCTCTTTTTTAGATAAAAGGGAAGATTTTCCAAGTTTCAGCTTTTTGGTTGCCAAGAAATCATAAAGTTTTACTCCTCCATAGTAGAAAAATTTTTTAAATAAACTTTGTGTAGGCAAAATAAAGGAGAGTGGATGAACTAAGTGAGGTGCGTTTTGTATTAATAAAGATCGTTCGTATAAGGCTTCATGAATTAAGGAGAATTGACCTGAACGCAAATAGCGAATGCCGCCATGGATGAGTTTTGTGCTTCGGCTAGATGTCTCTTGAGCAAAGTCATGTTTTTCCAGCAATAGGGCTCTATATCCCCGTGAAGCAGCATCTAAAGCAATCCCCAATCCAGAAGCGCCGCCTCCTATAATAATAAGATCCCAAATTTGATCTGAGGCGATTTGGGCAAGCATGTCAGCACGATTCATGTAGGAGATAACTTTGCTACGGTTTTTTGTTTAAACATTTTGCTCCAGCGCAAGCTTGGAAATTCCACCCAGTGATAAAAAAAGTGTGCAGTCATCAACGCAACAGCTAAACTTACGAACATTAAGCCGGTACCTAGAGCTAGATCGATTCCATCCCCATATCTCCTAGCCAAAGCATCTATCAGTTTTCCAGCAAAAAGCCAATGAGTTAAATAGAGGCTATAAGAAATCTTGCCCAAATACTGGAAAGGTTGAAAACCTAATGCAGTAAATAGTTTATTTTTGTAGCTCACCCCATATATAAGCAAAGAAATGATTAGAGTTTCACCGACCTGTCGGAGAGGTTCAATTAAGAAAAATATGGCCAGTAAAAGGCAATAGATAGCGAAATAACCTGCATTGACTACCTTCAGATGAACCCAGCATAGCATAGATCCCATGAAAAAACTGTACCAATAAGGTATGAATAACCCGTTTGGAAAGAAAGGAGATAAAGGCAAATTCTGTGATAGAGAAAAGAGAAAAAGTATTCCAAACATTAAAACGAATAAGCCTGAATCCAAAATTTTTTCCGTTGTTTGCATTTTACAAATTTTGTGTACCCAAGAAAGGAAACCTGTAAAAGCCACAAAAAATAGATAAAGCTGTATTTCCAAACATAATGTCCAGGATACATGAACGATTCTTTCCATATGTAAAAAATCCTGAAGATAGAATAGGTTGGCAACGACTTCAGCACCTTTAGGAAGCTCATCCGCCGGTTTAGTGAAAAAAATAACTGAAAATAGGGTTGTTAAAATGGTTAAAAAAAGCGCTATCCAATAGGGAGGATCGATTCTTATCGATCGGCGAATAAAAAATTGTCCGAGAAATCTGAAACTAATTTTCTGATTGTATACGCTATAGGCTATGACAAAGCCACTTAAAATAAAAAAGGTTTGCATGCCAATTGAGCCTTGCAACAGTATAAAATCAATAACTTTCGGAAAAGTAAAGTCTGTTTTGTCTTTCAGAATAGTGTAGAAATGAAAAATGGCGACATAGATTGAGCCAATCCCTCGAAGAGCGTCTAAAAAAAGAAAACGGGTCGTGTTCATATAAAATAAACAGTGTTCAAAGGGTGAAGGGTAAAGGGTAAAGGAAAAAAAAGAAATATTTACTTTTAAAAAATCCAAAAAAATTTTGTCAGGATAGACCACTATTTACATAATCTTTTTTTATTATTTGTTCACCACAGAGCCACAGAGAGCACAGAGAGAAACAATATTAAATTGCCTCGCAATTTGGCGGTGCTCTTAATTCTCTGTGATCTCTGTTTCTGTGACTCTGTGGTGAAAAAAAACACTGCATTTGCGATAAATGTTGTTTCCTGTTATCCTTTCCACCCATGAACAGTATTCTTTCTGCTCGTAATCTTACAAAGATTTATCCTGGCAAAGTTCCCTTCACAGCGATTGATGGGATTTCTTTTGATTTAAAGGATAGGGAAATTCTTGGTCTTTTGGGTCCTAACGGTTCGGGAAAGACTACAACTATTCAGATGCTTTTAGGTACTCTGGCTTCCACCTCAGGTGAGATATTTTACTTTGAAAAAGATTTCTCTCTTTATCGTTCCGAAGTGTTACAACATGTTTCTTTTGCAAGTACCTATACAAGCCTGCCTTGGATCTTGACAATAAAGGAAAACTTAGAGGTTTTTGGATGTCTCTACGGGCTTAGTAGAAAAGAGAGTGCCGAGAAATTTGATCCTCTTTTGGAACGTTTTGGAATTTTTGAAAAGAAGAATCATCGCGTAGGTTCTTTATCCGCTGGACAGGTCACACGACTTATGTTAGTGAAAGCTTTTTTTATTGAACCTAAAGTTGTACTCTTGGATGAACCCACAGCTTCTCTTGATCCCGATATTGCCGGGGATATCTGTTCTTTCCTCTTGGAACAAAGAGACAAAAAAGGAGTCTCTATCCTTTTTTCCTCTCATAAAATGGAAGAGGTTATGGAAATTTGCGATCGTACCATTTTTCTTAAAGCGGGCAAAATTATTGCGGATGATTTACCTGAAAACCTTGCTAAGAGTGTGTCTTCTTTTCGCATAAGACTTGTTATTGCTGATGGTCTAAAGCGTACAATAGCGATTGCTGTCAATCAGGGCTTCAAATATACCATTGAGCACCGTACCATTGAAATTTTGATGGATGAAGATAAAATTCCTGTCTTTTTACATGCATTAAGCCAGGCAGGGGTGACATATGCCAACATTAAAATCGAGGAACCTTCCTTAGAAGATTTTTTCCTCCAAATAGCAAAGAAAAAATCATGAATTTTAGCAGAATAAAAGGTGTTTTTTTCCGTTATTACTATAACCTGATTAAAGGCCCTAATCAACTTTCGGATCTTTTTTATTGGCCTTTAGTGGATATTCTTCTTTGGGGACTGACTTCCATTTGGATACAACATCAAAGTCATGTTCAAGATCTTCCTCTTATTCTTATGACGGGATTGATTTTTTGGCAAATTGCCTGGAGAGGTTCCATTGATATTTCTGTTAATATTCTTCAAGAACTTTGGCACCGCAATTTAGTGAATCTTTTTTCGACACCTTTAAAAATTTCTGAATGGATTTCCGGCACCATTTTACTCTGCTTATGTAAACTTACGGTCACAATTTCGTTCGGATCATTAATGGTCTATTTACTCTATTCTTTAAATGTATTTACTTTAGGGTGGGCTTTTCTTCCTTTTGCTGCTCTGCTACTCATGTTTGGATGGTGTCTGGGGTTTTTTGCTGCCGGTATTATTGTTTATTGGGGTCACCAGGTAGAAATGTTTGCCTGGATGATTGCTTTTTTATTCGCTCCTTTTAGTGCCGTGTTTTACCCTGTGGCTACTTTACCTATCTGGGCTCAAAAGATTGCATGGTGTCTCCCTACTACCTATGTCTTTGAAGGCATGAGGCAGATTCTTAATGGAAAGCCTTTTCCCTATACCTATTTAATGTACAGCATCATTTTAACAATCATTTATCTCATGCTTTCAACTCTATTTTTTAGATGGATGTTTGAAAAAAGCCGCAAAAAGGGTTTAGCTCGCCTTGAATAAGAGAATTAACTAATTAATTAAAACTTAATAATTTCTTAATGCAAAAGTATTACTGATCTTGTTATTATCTTTTAAAAAACAGTGAGGTAAAATATGGGAGCCATGAATTTTTTTGATCACATTACACCCCAATCTGCAAAAGATGAACTAGCCTATGCATTACAAAGAACTTATGCTGAAAACCTTAACGGTCTCTTTTCGCTTAAAGGACGAGCCGTCTGTGTTCTTAAGGTTGTAACTCATGCCTCCTGTATTGTTCTTAAACCTTTATTATATTTAGTGGCAAAGGTTGTTAATTCTATTAATCTCCCCGTCCCCGATCAGTTGCATGAAGCTGACAAGAAGGATCCTGATTTTGACCTGGAAGCAGCCAAAGCTATTAAGAATAATAAAGAATTAAGGAAACGTGTTCTAACGGTCGATCCTCTGGCACTTATTGCTGCACCAATCGGTCAAATCATCCAGTTATTTAAGGCTGCTCTTGGAATTCTTTACCCCGCATTTTATTTTAAAAACGATGAATTAAGTCCCTATATTAAAGAACTTGCTGAAACTGCAAAAGCGGTGGGAAACTCCCCCGACCTTATCAAAAGCCTTGAAAAGGGATCAGCTATCATCCACAAATCACTGAGCGAATTTCCGAACAGGGAATATTATTATGCTCAATTTCTGCGCGATTTTAAATTCATCTGTGAAAAATTTAAAGATCCGCAGATTACCAACGCTCGTAAGCAATCTTTGCTTGCAATGTTAAATCCTGCCAATAAATCGGGTATTAGAGGCTGTCCGGGGGCATTAGGAAGAATCTTGCAACAGATGTGTGTTAGCATTAATGTACCAGAAGATCCTCAAAATGTCATCCCTTGGGTAGTTGATCAAATTAAGGGAGAGATCATTAATACAATGTGTATGCAAGCCTCAACTCCAAGAAAGGCAGGGAAACAATATCCCGAATGGCATTCTCCAGTGCGAGAATTGGCGCATGATCCGGCTCATAGAGGCAATACCTTAATTCTTACGATTGGAGATAAGGTTGGTCTCTCGGCTGAAGTAATGGAACGAGCCAAACATGATATTGTAGCCGAAAAAATGCAAGGTGTTTTGTCCCAACAACAGGTCGATATTGTGATGGAAGCCTTTCAAGAAGAATATCAAAAGACAGAACTTGTGAAATGCACTTTGGAGCAGATCAATAGTCAGGCTGATGGGTCTCCTGGGTTGAAGCCTTTTCGCGATCATGTGATTCAAGTGCTTTCGGGCAAAATTGAAGAACAAGAACCGGATCTTGAGCCAACCACAGCTGCTGTAAAGCGCTATTATCTCAATGGTGGAGAAGGTAAACCAGGAGAAGTCGGCTTTAATAACCTTAACGAAAAGGCAATTAAAGACTTTGCTGCTACTTTAGGGGATAAAAATCCTTTCTAAGCAGCACGCTTTGCAAAAAAAATATCACCACAGAGAAAACGCAAAGGAAAGACAAAGATTAAAATTCAACACAAAGGCTCAAAGACCCTATGTTACCGATTGCACCATTGTTTATTATTCGTAGGACGCAATCTTTTTTGTAAGGACTCTAGGAAGGCACCGATAATTTGATGCTAAGCTACTTCCTTCGTGTCTTCGTGACTTCGTGCCTCTGTGTTGAATCTTTCTAAGACGGACTCTCTTTAAAGTTTTCCACTCATGACTCGCGCAGCTATTTGCTCACGCACTGGACCATTAACCTGAGTATTTGCGAAATCGGGATCATTTTTAGTTATGGGTATATTAAGGGCAATCTTTTCGGCATATTTGCATACAAATACACCACAATCGGAGCCATTACGCTGCTGAGGATATTCATCGGGCTTTTTACCTTCATTAACGATTTTCTCCCAATCTTTTTTAGGAATTTTCAACTTTTCAGCATATTTATTTAGCAAGCCGCCAATCTCATTAAATGCATCATTAATATAATCATCGTAAGCATTCCCTTTTGCCAAAGAATTATAAAATTTTATTTTGCCGGCATTAATATCTATTTCACATAAGATCCAATGATTTCCGTGAGCATGTAATGGGAATAGAACCTTGTCATATTCATTCATCTTTTTCGTTTTAAAGGGCGACATTTCCGCATAATTTACCCTTCTATTATCTATAAGATCATTTTGATTTCCCAAATCAATGTTTTCTCCACAAATTCTTTGGAGAAATATTCTCTCTCTCTTTGTCGGGTCTTTTTGTTCTAATATAGCTATAAATTGGTTCTTAATAAACTTCGTTTTTTTATTACCCTTGTTATTTAGATGGATTTGCAAAACTTCAAGATATTCATGAATACCTTCTCCATCCAACCAACCAGAAGCATTTTTTCCAAGGATTTTGTTGATATGTTCGCAGCGGACTTCCCAACCATTGGGCTTTGCCCAGATTTCTTTGTTTTTCAGTGCGTTTTTCTGTTCGGTTGTTAACTTTTTATAGTCATTTTTTAAGTGAGCTTTTGGTCCTTTCTCATCTATAGAAACAATTAAGAGATTGTTATCAGGGACTTCAGCGGGGTTCTCCACAACCTCAGGTTTGGGTCTTTCTTGGATTTTAACCTTAGGATTTTCTTTTATAAATTCGTCTACGTCACCTTTATTAACAAGTTTATGCGATACATCAAAGATAGGTTCCTCTTTGGGTTCTTCTTTCCCTTTATCCTTATCTTTAAGTTTGGGATGATCATCTGCAACTTCAAAAACCCGTTCATCATCATTAAGGACAGGATCTTGTTGTATAGGTTCCTCTTTTTTTCTAGATAAGTAATAGATTGCTAAAACAAGATTCCCAAAAAAGGGTATACTTGCAAAAAAAGCCTTAACACCATGACCCCATTCTTTGTTGAGGGGTTTCACTTGATATCCCTTTAAAGGTTTGGGTTCGGGCTGGTTATTATTTTTTTCTTGAACGGCCTTATAAATGTGATAAAGGGCAGAAGCAAAACTAAGCCCAGGTAGACAGTCAAATACTTTAACATAATCCTTATTTGCAAAATTGGGGCCTGGGGGATTAATCATATGATACCTTTTATATTAATACATTTATAATTATACCAAGACATTTTATTATATCACAATTATTCATTTTTTGCAAAAATATAATAGATTAATATGTTAAATAAATTAATAAATGTATCCACTGATCCATCTACACCGGAACAATCACTAGAGGGCCGGATGGTTTTTGAAAATGAGCAAAATAATCTGGTGATACATTAAAAATGGAAGCTAACATCTCATTAGAATAGGATCCCATGACTTCGCCAATACCAATGAAATCAGGTTGTGAATCGTTAAAGAAGGCGATTACTTCGACATCATCGTTACCCACGTTCTCTATGTTGTGGAAATGAGAAGCTGCGGCAAAAGCTCCTTGACCTGCTTTGACATCTAATACATCCACACTTCCATCAGGAGCAAGGACAGTAATACGTGTATGTCCTTTAGTAATATAAATAAGCTCACCGGCATTTGTATGCCAATGGGGTTCCACTACGCCTTTGGGCGTTAATCCAAAGCCTAATATGCTCAATCCATCCAGAATATGTAAATTATCACTTAAAGCGGCTTGTACATACCCTCCTTTTGTCTGAATAATTTTGCTGCTTGCCTCGATGTTGAATTTGAAATGACTGGAGATAAAATTCGGTACATCTTGTTTAAAAGGAAGTTTTTTAATGAGCTCTTGCTTTTTGTCTTTTTTTAAGCCGTTAAAAAATTCAGAAGGTGTATTAAAAGTTGCTGTAAACACTGAGTCAGATAGGGAATAAACAGCTTTTGAAAAAGACATTTCATCGGGTTTTTCATTATTTAATGCGCAAGCAATAATCGTATCCATATTCCCAATGTTAGTTATCGTGTAAACGTAACCTTGAGGAATAAAAAATACCTCCCCTTTACTGACCGTAAATGCATTAACACCACTAGGTGTATGAATAGAGACTAAAGCTGTTCCCTGAATTCCATAACCAATTTTGCTTGCATTGGGATGCCATACAGGTTCCTGAAAACAATCTTCAGCAAGTTGAAGAATGGAAAATGAGATGTTTACTAAACCCTCCATTTCATCGGATGTCACATTTGTGACATTGCCACCTGAAAAACTTTTTTGAGCTTTAATTTTTTCTAAACAAAAAAAATTTTTACTTGCCATAAGGGTTCTCCTAATATGATTTGCTGTAGCCTTTGTCATAACACATTTCATAAGTTGTTTATATTAAAAAGCATATAAACTTACTTGGATGAAGTGTTTGCTCATTTCTTTTTTTATACTACTGAATCAATAAAACCAAATAGAATATTTTTTGTCAGGAAAGTCAGGATCTACAGGACCTGCCTGCCTATCCAGATTTTTTTTTTAAATTGGTTAAATAAGTAGAAAAATAGCTTAGGTTTTTATTATATCTTATGTAATTGCATAAATAACTAAAAATTGTTATTATGCTGATTATTTTATTGTAAAATTATTAAAAAATATTGTTTATATTCTATTGAAGAAATGATATGGCATCCGTATATTTTGCCTCTGCAAATGAAGCTCATCTTCGTTATCCTAATATTGCAGTGGAGAATCCCAAAAATCCTAAAAAGGAAATTTTTGAGGATAGAGATTATGTTTTATACGGAAGAGCCACGATAAATACTGGGTTAGGCCTCAAAGTAAGTCATATATTCAAGATTGTTTTAAGCTCTTTGCTGGTTGTTGTTTCATTTGGAACAGTGTTAATTATTAAACCATTTCGAGTGAATTATCTTGAATTAATAAACAATCTTAATAAATTTGATAAAAAAATCAATGTCTTTGTCTTAGCACAGCTACAAAAAAACAATGAAAAAATTAAGGAAATTCAAATTCCCGAGCCAGAAAAACAAATAGATTTAGGTGTTGCCCAGCCTGAGCCTGAGGAATTTTTTGGGATACTAAAACCAAGGATGCTTTCTATGCAAAAGTGGCCGAGATCTATTTAAACAAAGACAATCGAGAAGAGGCTCTAAAAGTAATAAAATGTATTTTTTTGGACAGTAAAACCAAAGATGCATTCTATGCAAAAGTAGGAGAGGCTTATTTAAAAGATGGCGATCGTGTAAAGGCATTAGAGGTAATATCCTCTATTTCTTGGGACGATAAAACTAAAACAGACCTTTTAGATAAACTTGTGCGGGATTGTTTGAACAAAAAAGATTTAGATAATGCATTTCAGACACTTAAAAAAATGGTAAATATGTGCATTTGGGGTGACATATTGAAAATCGACTCTCATTTATCTAAGCTTATGATTCTTTATCATGAGAATCATAATAAAAAATATGTAAATGAAACTGTGCAAGAGTTGATATCCCTTTTGTTGTTTAATAATTTATCGCAGGAATATAAAATCCAATATAATAAAGTTGACGTTATAAAAATAATTGAAGACTGCCTAGTAAAGATACAAAAAAATTATCATGCTTTTGACAATTATTATAAAAATTTAACTAATCAATTTTATCCTAAAATTGAACAGATGCTTAAAAATAAGGAAGAAGATAAAATTTTGCGGGCGGCAAATGAGTTTGTCGCGGATAAAAATATCCAGCAAAATTTTAAAGCCATGTTAGCTCCAAAACAATAACCTGCAGCGAAGCTGCTACCAGATGCTAGACGTGGGTGAGCGAAGCGAACCCACGGTACTGTGTATGGCCAAATAGGAGCCAGGAACTGGCGACACAACTGAGTTTAGATTTTGCTCATTCCTTCGGGTATAGAAGTGGTTAGACCCGATAAGTAATTCATGACCTCAACTGCATTTGTCCCTTTTGCTAATTCTAAAGGTGTTCGACCATTAGTTGTCACTACATTAGGATTCACTTGATATTCTTCAACAAACATACGTACAAGTTCTAAATTGCCTACTTGTGCGGCTTTATGAATTGCTTTCCATCCAAAATGATCAGAAATATCTAAAACGGTGTTTAAAACATTTTTTTCTTTTGCTCTTTTCAGAATACTTTGAGCGATTGAGTGTTGATTATACTGACAAGCCCACATAAGAGCTCCATAACCCTGATGATCTCGACTATCTAGAGCACAATTTCCTTGATCACTTATCAAATATTCTACGCAAGATTGATGTCCTCTCATAACGGCATAATGTAAGGCTATTCGGCCTTTGTTATCAGGCATATCCATGAGATGGCCATTCATTTCTTTAATAAGATCTATCATTCCTAGATGAGCGCAATAATGAAGTACTGTTCGTCCATATTCATCTTTCTCACCCTTCATAAAACTTTGCAAAATGGCATCCTTTTGAGTTCCTTCAAAGACAAGTCTGGATAAAGTTGTATGGACTTTCGAGTCCAAGGGAATTGTTTTTTGTCCATTTTTTGAAATCAGAAATTGTTTCATGTCTTCTTTTCGATTGTTTGCGGCTAGTTCAACCGGTGTCATTGATAAAGGATCATTAATGAAATTGGGATCTGCTCCTGAGTCTAGTAACTTTTTAGCAATCGAAATGTTTCCATTTTTAGCTGCATAAGCCAAGGGTGTACCAAAACAATTTAACGCATTTACATCTGCACCCAGATTGAGAAGGATTTGCACATCGTTTTCATTGCCTCTATCGACTAAACGATGCAAAGGTGTAGAACCATCTGCATTCTTGATATTATCAGCTTTATTTCTAAGAAGAAATTCTAGAGCATCAGAACGTGTTCCGGTGGCGGCTCTGTATAAAGGTGTCCAGTTATCCTTATCGCCAAGATTGGGATCTGCGTTGCATTCAGTAATCAAAAAGGTAATGATATCCATTTTATTTGATGTAGGAGAATGCGACTCCACTGCTATTGCAAGAGCAGTCTTTCCACTTTCATTTTTAGAATCAGCCCAGAGTTTGAGTTCTGATTTGGAGAGATGTGATAACGATTGCTTTATTTTCTGTAATGATTCCGTGCCAATCGATTCAATAGATGGCAAAGAGAGTGAATGGAGAGAAGAGGATGAAATTATATCTCGATTATTAATTGGACTAGACATTCTACCTACCTTAAATTTATTACTTACAACATTTATATAATATCTTAAAGCTATGAGATTTGCAACTTTATACTATTAAAATCCAAGTTGGGTTTAAAGTTCAGCGCGTGCAATAGAAGTTTCTTCTAGATCTAATTCATGTTCTAAATGGCTTAAAAGTTTGTCATCAATGTTATGCTGTTCCCAGATTTTTAATAACTGCTTACGTTGCTCTTTAATTACCTTAAGTCTTATTAATTCAAGATTTTTCCATTTCCTACGTGGAGAAGAGGAGATTTCTAATACGCGTCTTTGTAAATGAAAATAGGCTTTCAGAAAATCATATTCTTCTTCAGCTATCATTTGTAAACTATACAAACGCTTAATTTCATCTTCAGCGATTTTGGCAAGGTGTTTTCTTATTTTATGAGCATCATAATGTTCGGAATAAGCTGGAATGTTTAACCTACGAATAAGTAAGGGAAGGGTAAGCCCAGGAAGTACGAGCGTGTACAAAATAACTAAAAAAGTGATAAAGATCACTTCGCTTCGGCCTTCCAATGGCATACCATTGGGCAAAGTAAACGGCAAAGCCAAAGCAGCAACAAGTGAAACAATGCCACGCATTCCTGACCATCCTAAGATCGCTCCTTCACGTAAGATTTCTGTACAGAAAGTTGAAGTTCTTTTTTGGGCTCGGGCTTTAAGATAAGAAATACCACTTTTGGAATAAACCCAAATCATGCGAATTGCAATCATTGCCACGGTGATTAATAGGGCATAGCCGGCATACAATACTATCTGTTTGGTCGTCATTATCCTCGTCAATGTCCTTAGCTGTAAGCCAATAAGAATAAACACAAAACAATTCATAAGAATGATGAAAATGTCCCATGCAGCATATCCAAGAATTCGCCTTAGTGGGGAGTGATGCGTAGGAAGTATTTGGGAGCCCATCAATCCATTGACAACAACAGCCAGCACTCCTGAGACACCTAATGAATCGGCAGAAATATAGGTGATATAGGGTATTACAAATGAAAATACGACACCCGTGACAGGATCTAAATAACGTTTTGAAAAATGTTGCATTAAAAATCCTAAAACAAATCCTATCAAAACTCCTCCTGAAACAACTTTAATAAATTCTATACTCGCATCTTGAAATGAAAACATTCCGGACAATAAGGCTGTAACGGATAATTTATAAAGAACAAGAGCAGAAGCATCATTGATTAAACTTTCTCCTTCTAATACCGTCAATACAGGTAAACCTATTCCAAAACGTTTGAGAATGGTTGTTGCGGCAATGGCATCGGGAGGAGAGACAATAGCTCCAAACGCAAATGCTAAGGCCCAGGGAAATTGAGGAAAAAGCCATTTAAAAATAACTCCTATTATAAATGTAGTTACAAAGACCAGCACTAAAGCAAGCGAAAAGATATCTCCTAAATTATGTTTAAACATCCGAAATGAGATTCCAAAAGCTCCATAATAAAGAATTGGAGGGAGGACGACGATAAGAATCAAATTGGGATTGAAAGAAATGGCATGAAGTTCAGGTATAAAACCAATAACAGCACCACCTAAGACTAGTACAATAGGATAGGGTATTTGAATCCTTTGCGCAATTCCAATAAGAATTACGGCTGCAAACATGAGGAAAATGATGATTAGGAGGCTGTTCATGAAATCTCGAGGATTTGCGGTATTACCGGACTAAATTTTCTGGCTATGGGCATGTTGTAGGATTGAGTCAATGGTGTCTTCTAAAGACCAGCGCTGTTCAAAGTTTGTGAGTTTTTTAAGTTTTTTTAGGCTTGGTTGGCGTCTCCTGACATCGGTGAAAGGGACCCCGTAAGCCTCCTCGTAGCTCATATACACAATTTCTGAATGGCTATTGGTCTTTCTTTTTACTAGATTTGCTAATCCTATAATTGAACATTCTTTGTCATTACCTACATTCACTATTTCACCTTTACTTTCCGATGCATTTAGCAGTAAATCTAAAGCTGTAATCGTATCGCGGACATCGCTAAAGGAACGTGTTTGCAGTCCATCTCCATAAATGGTGAGTGGCTGATTACTGAGCGCTTGTTTAATAAACGTCGGCACAACCATCCCATACACCCCTGTTTGGTTGACTCCAATGGTGTTGAAAATTCGCGCTATAGTACAGTGTAGTCCTTTTTCATAGGCAAACGAAAGAGCCATGATTTCATTGACAAGCTTGCCAATGGGATAGGTATCTTGTAAGAAGTTATCCGCATGGATGTTAATTACAGCATCTTCTGAAACTGTTCCATCGGGATTTTCTAAACTATGGCAATAAAGTTCAGATGTTGAAGCTAAAAGTAAACGAGCTTTATGGTTACTCTTTTCCATTGCCCTAAGAATGGCTTCGCAACCATGAATATTATTGGAAATGGTGTAAACCGGATTTTTTAACACAAACCGTTGCCCAACACTGCCGGCTAGATGAAAAATGCAGTCTGCCCATTCAACAGCTTCCAATAGACCATCCCAATTACTCAAATCTGCTTTGTCAAAATGCAGCGCAGGATTACTCAAGTAAGGTTCAATATTACTCATCCGACCGGTAATTAAATTATCAACAGCTCGAACATTTCTTCCTTTTGCTAATTGATCCCCAACCAAATTGGAACCGATAAAGCCAGCCCCACCGGTCACCAATATGTTTTTTTTCTGCATGTTAAATCCTTGTTTCTATGCTTTTATAATTTTTTTCGTGTCCGTCAGATGACTGGCAATATTTCGTGTGTCAATAACAAGATTACTGTTTTTCACAATACTTTCCCAATCGTAACAAGAATGGTCTGTCAGGACAACTACCGCATCATATAGATTTAATGTTTTGTAATCTAAGACGATAGATTCCATCGTCAAATTGGGATACTCGGGGAAATAGGAAATTTCAGGTACATAAGGATCATGATAGTAGACCTCAGCTAACATACCGTGCAATAAGGGCAATATTTTCAGCGCAGGGGATTCTCTGATATCATTAACATCTTTTTTGTAACCAACTCCAAGAATTAAGATTTTGGATTCTCGAATGGTTTTTTTTCTTAAGTTTAATCCATAGATGATTTTGCTAATAACATAATGGGCCATAGCAGAATTTATGCGTCCTGAATCTTCTAGCATTGTTGTTGGTCCGCCTGAAACTTTTGCTTTCCAAACAAGATAAAAAGGGGCTATAGGAATGCAATCCCCACCAATTCCTGGAGAAGGATAAAAAGGCATGAAGCCAAAAGGTTTGCTTGATGCGGCTTCGATAACTTCCCATACATCAATGTTCATCCGATCCAGCAGAATTTTCATTTCATTAATAAAAGAAATGTTGATCAATCTGAAAGAATTCTGAAGTAATTTGGCAGCTTCGGCAATCTCTGTAGAGGCGCAAGGGACAACCTTGCTTGCAATATATTGATAGAGTAAAGAGACCATTTTTAAGCAGGCCGGTGTAATTCCACTGACAATACGCGGGACTTGCATAAAATCAAAATTGGCATTACCGATATCAGCAATTTCGGGAGCATGAGCAAGGTAAAAATCGATACCCACTTTGAAGTTTGATTTAGTCAGAATGGGTAGGAGCTCTTCTCGAGTAGTTCCCGGATAGGTGGAGCTTTGAAGAATAACTAATTGCTGTTTTTTCTGAAATGTAGCTACCGTTTCAAATGCAGCACGTAAATTTGAAAGATTGGGTGTTCCATATCGATCGATTGAAGTAGGTACACTAATAATAAGCACATCGGCATTTTCAAGAACTTTTGGATCGGAAGAGGGTTTAAATCGATTTTGATCCATTAAGCTAAATAAACGGCTATGGTCGATAAAATTTAAATAACATTCTTTATTCAGAAGCATTTTCATTTTTTCGTCATTAGAATCATACCCTACTAAAGAAAAACCCGCTTTACCAAAGGAGTCTAGAAGGGATAGACCAATATATCCCAAACCGACTACCCCAATTAACGCTTTTTTTTCAATGATTTTGCGTTTTAATGTCTGGGCCTCTAAATCATCAGAGCCTGAAAAGCCTTTTCTGATTTTCTCCAAATAAGATTCAAAAGTATTAGCCCAGTCTGCAGAAGCAGGATGTTGATCAAATTCCTTTATTTTTTGATCTAATAAGGAATCAAATTCCTTGCAAATGGTGCTCACAGCATCATAACCATACATTCCTGCATTTCCTGCTAACTTATGAACCTGTAGCTTAAGATCTTTAAGAATATCCTCTCGCGGCTTTGTTCTGAATTCATTGATCAGAATTTGCAGTAGTTCTAGTCTGCTGGGAATTGAAGCTCGATAGTCTTCGAGGATATTTTGAAAGGTAGAGGCTTTATCTTTGTTGATGGGTAGGTTAAAATGATGCAACTTTTCTAAAAGCAACTCATGGGTAAATGGTTTTATACAGATGTCATTGAAAATTGAAAGATCCTGAGAATACTGATGTTTTAATGATTCAAGAGGGGTACATGTGACAGCTACGATAGGAAACGCTGCACCTTTTTTTTCTTTTATAAGTTTAGCAACCTCTACTCCATCCTTGTCAGGTAAGGAAATATCTAAAAAAACACCGGCGCAGTTATTTTTGTTTAGGATGACAAGCCCTTCTTTTCCCGTTGTAGCAAAAAGAACATGGTATCCATGATAGGTTAATGTTTTTTCAAGAAATAAACAGCAATCGATATCATCATCAATTACAACTATGGTTTTCGATTCTTTTGCTGTTAAATCCGGCTCTTTTATCTTGTCCGCCATAGGTTTTTCCTAATTAAAAGCTTCTGAGGTGGACATTAGTAAAAAAGGATTAAATATTGAAGAAAAATAATTTTATTATTTTCCGTGCCTTCCCCTGCCCGTGTCCTTGCCCGTGCAGGGGATTTTCGGGGACGGCAGGGGTTTTTTTCAAAATACGTCAGGTTTTTGATATTTTTCACGTAATACTACGCGTTTAACATTGTTAGTGATAAAAATATGATAGGTCAGATCATTTAAAAATCTGACAAGAAGAATTGCGGCAACCAAGAAGGAAAAAATCATAGAAAAGCAGAAACCGTATCCATAATAGGGAAACCCATTGTACAGGGAAATTATCGTCATAATAATGTTGCTGAGAAGCATAAGCCCCGTCACTCGCAACATATTTTCTTGACTGTCAAAATAAGAGAAAATAACAACAATAAAGAAGTTTAATGAGGAAAAAAATGCTCCTACTGTTCCTAGGCGGAAAATAGAGAGCTGTAGATAGTCTACTCCAAGTAACCAAAAAATTTGAGGAGCAAAAACGACCACAATGAGGGAAATGGCTCCTTGCAGAATCAGAAAATTTCTTGCACTTTCCATAATTTTGGAAAGGATCGCATTTTTTTCATTCTCTATAGATGAGAGGGGTGCATTACTTTCTATGTACCTAATATATTGAGTATAGGAATCATAAAAAGTCGTTTCTAAATAGAAGGTGAAGAGAGCCATTACAGGTATAATGCTAAGATAGGAAAGAAACATAGCCCCATCGTAGGTTGGATAGGTACGAAGATGATTAAGATGAGTCACAGCTTGAGGAGCAGACCACATAATGACTTTATCAACCCACAAAGAGGAGAATAAAAATAACCCACTCCAAAATAACCCTTTATAGTATCGAAAATAAAAATCAAAATTTTTTGCTTTTTTGTAGGGATAGGGATATTCGGCCAGCACATGGGCAATTAAAGAAGCGGAAAGAAAGCAAAGGCCGATGTTAACCCCTATTAAAATTCCTGTAATGCGGTAAATATTACCCAGATAAAGAGCTAGGAAAATGATTAAAATGCCACCCAGAACCCAGGAAAAGGTAATTGCACGAAAGTCGCGCAACAAGCCGAGGAAGAGCATTGTCACCCAGGTCAGACACAGTAAAGAGAAATTAATAATGCTTAAAATTGTGAAAAGAGGGTTCATCGTAGCGTAAAAGATATAGAAAAGCAACGCTATAGGAAGTGCCATAGCAAACAACAGGTAGAGAGAGTTTGCCAGGATTCCTGGAATCGGAGGAAGATATCGTAGATACAAACAATCCGAAACATACCTTGCAGTAACTAAATAGATTGGTCCGGATAAAATAAATGAAAAGCATAAGTTATAAATAAAAACGGAAAGGAATTCATTGAGTTCTATCAAACTTAAGACACTTGAGGATAAAGCTAGCAGAGATCCGATGGAGATAACGATCATAAGCCATGGTCCTACAGCAACAACGGCAGAATGGAAATAGGCGCGAATGAATCCTGAAAGATTATCCTCTCCTGCTAGTCTTCTAAGAAAAAAACCAATTCCAGCCATTCTTTTAACCCTGCATATATTTTTTATAAAGCTTTCGATATGTTTCTTGTTCTTCTTGAAAGATGTAATATTTTTGGATTCTCTGTGCCATCGTTTCACCACATCTGCGATAAAATTCAGGTTCTTTAAGCATTTTTAATATGGCAGCGGCTGTTGCTTTGGGATTACGTAGCGAAGTAATAATGCCTCCTTGCCCAAGAGGGGGATTTTCATCCTGGCGTCCATAGAGTAGTTGCTCACACCCCCCGACATTTGTTGCCACGCTCGGTATTCCTGCAGCGCCTGCTTCTAGAATCACTAGGGGCTGGGCTTCACTAATACTGGTAAGGACTAAGAGATCTAATTCAGAAAGAAATTCTTTAAAATTTACATGGCCTAAAAATTTTAGCTCATCGGAGAGTCCCAAATTACTTGTTAGTGCCAGGCATTCTTTAAAGTATTCAGGATCCTCATCTGCTGAACCCACAGCATAAAGGCGTGCATCCGGATACTGTTCTTTTACAATTTTACAGGCACGAATAAACGTTTTAACATCTTTAATTGGAACGATTCTGCCTACGAATGCGATGCACTTGGGTACTGTACGTTCCTTTTTTCTCAAAGCAGCATATTCACTGAATTCAATACCAT
The DNA here is from genome assembly GCA_963833865.1 of uncultured Parachlamydiaceae bacterium. Taxonomy (GTDB): domain Bacteria; phylum Chlamydiota; class Chlamydiia; order Chlamydiales; family Parachlamydiaceae; genus Neochlamydia. The sequence continues at coordinate 1,535,452 of CAWHZN010000011.1, forward strand.
GAACAATAGTGGCAATTTTTTGGGGATCGGCACCACTTTCGATCTGGATCGCATGATTGCCATCAAAAGTGGAAATAATGGCTTCACAACTTTTATAGCAGGCGTTAGCAAGCGCGAGAAAGGCATTTAACCAAAAGTCTCTTAACGTTTTCTTTTTTTCTTCCAAGGCTAAATCAAGTGCTCCCATGACTGCGATCCAATCGGCCATAAAAATCTCGATACGTCTTTCATTTAGATAGATGCCCTGTTCAGTTACCATACAAGGAACACCCAGTTCTCTTTTGGCGCGATACAAAATAAAACCCGCATAACCGGTACAAAGAGCATGGTAAATTTTTGCTTTAGGCAATGGAGGAAGAAGAATGGAGTAGAGGCTTCGGCTTAATGTATAGATTGTGGCAAAGTAGGCTTTAAACGGACTAGATTGAGCTGCTTCATTATATAATTTAATAAGTAATTCCCACGCCTCCATGGACTCACAAAGAATATGTTTGCCAAGGATTTTTCTATGCTTCTGGAATAGATCCACTATGGGACCAAAATTTTCAAAAAGGTTGGTATTAACTAGACCATGAAGAGTATATTGAAGAACATTCCATAATTCATTCGAAGAGCGAAATTTGAAAGAACCTTCGGGCAAATCTTGCACGATATAAATATCATGGCCAATGACGTTTTTTGGAAATGTATACTGTCGTTTAAGATTAGGATGCGGGGGCATTAGAGTGATTACATGAAAGGTGAGTTCTTGTTGGGCAGAAATTAATTCATGTACCCATTGTGAAACCCCGCCTGCGTAGTAAGGGTAGGAGCCTTCTGAGACTATACAAATGTCCGCTTCCTTTTCCATTCTCTATTCCTTCCTCATTTGTACGGAAACTTCATCCGCTAGTTTGTAAAAGGATTCTAGATACCAGGAATGAAGTATCGATGGAAGAACATTAAATTTTTGTTTTCCTTTTTCATACCAGTCAATAAAAGATTGATAATCCTTTTGGTAGAAAAGCAGACGAGAGATGGCAAGCCAGACATTTATGTTGTCCGGATTTAAATGAAGATAGTTCTGATAATGCTTAACAGCTAAAGAAGCAATTTCTTTTTGTCTCATCTCATCGAGAATGCCCACAAAAAAATACCCATCCGCATGTTCAGCCAATTGTAAAAGAATATCAGCATTTTGAGGAAACTCTTCATGAAGCCTTTCTAGCTTTTTTAATTTGATGTCATAGTCCATATCAATTTTGGTGATGATAGCCGCAGCTTGGATGCGAACTACATTGTAACGATCGTCCAATGCTTCTTTAAGAATAGGTGAATAAGAGGGATCAAAGTTTTCGATAATGGCATCTAGCACCTTTTGCTTATCAGAAAGCTGTCCATAGGTAAAGAGATTTTGAAAAGATGAGGTTTCGCTTGGCTGGCTATAGTCGTCCCACCGAGATCTAATGCGATGGATGATTTTTTCAAAAAGAGTGAGTTGCTGTTCAGGATAAAGTCCTTCAAACCAAACAGCAGCAGAAGATGCAAAGAGAGCAAATATAGGGCGGAAAAGGGCTATAAGGATGAATGTTCCTAGCCCAAAAGGTCCTGCTCCAAGTGCTAAAATAAAAAGCAAAAGTGGATAGAGAAGATCGTACTTTGTACCGTAGAAGAGATAAATATATGCTCCAAGAATTAATATGGTGATGGTATGCAAAATAAGGTATTGAGTAGTGCCGGAAATCAGCCATAAAATAAATACTTCAAAACAGAAAAGAATAAACGCAAGACATACACTGATCCAATTATAAGCGCGAACGGTTATTTTCATAAGCCTTTCCTATGGACACTCCTATCAAACGCAAGGATTCGATCGTTCCAAGTTTTACTTGTTGAAAGGGTATCTGTTCGATTTTAATCATGCCAATAACCTCACTTGAGGGCGAAGATAGAATAGGTGTGGCCAACATTCCTTCTGTTACTAAGGTATCAGCATCACGATTCATCAAAGAAAGAACTCTCTTTCTCTCAACAATTTCCCGGTATAAAGGAGTTGTTGAAACAAAATTTTTTGCGTACCTTTCTTCTGTGCCCCATCCTTCCGTTGCTTCTAACTTCAGTCCATCTGAATCGCGAAAGAAAATAGAGAATTTTTCCGGAGCAATGAGAACTTTAATGAGATTAAAAGCTCTGGGAATAATATCTTTTTTTTCACTTTCTTCAAGTTTTTTGATTGAATCCAGGATGATTAAATTTGTTGGTATTTCTGCTGCTACGCGTGTTTCTAAACGTTCCTTTATTCTTTTTAATGATTCGTAAGATTCGGCAAGTTTTTTTTCTCTTTCTTCGGTCTCATAAGCGATCACTCGCAGATGATCTCTTTCGCGAATGTGTTTCATGCGCAACTCGCCCAGGATAATAGCTGATACGAACCAAAGAAGGGGCAGTTTTGCAATAACAAAAAAATACTCACTCCACTCTTGGAGAATATTTTGCTTAGGCAACGGTCCGGCAAGATAAACAATCGTGGCAACAAATGCTGCTAGGAGTCCTGCGAGAGTACCATATTGAGCAGAGATGAGAATGACTACAATCCAAAAAGGATGAGGTGACACAGAGAAAAAGTTAAAATCAATACCTACAAGGTAGGCGATTAATAAACAAATGATAAAAAAACAGGCAATTTCAACCAATGCTGCAATGCGAATTCCAAAAAGATAACGCTCTTTTTTTTCCATTCAAAACCTGTACGTAAGAGTTCCTGTTAAAAATTCAGCGGTTGCTCCCGAGACTATAGTACTTGGGAAACGATCATAGGAAAGCTTGGCTTCCCAGCCACATGGAAGTGGCTTTGCATATCTTATCTCAGCGCCACATGTTGCATCTTTCAAACCAATGCGATTAAAGGTTTCACCCCCATAAGCCGAAATGTACCAACGATCCCGAAAAATGTAAATGAGATAGGCACGTAATGTATGATTCTCAAAACTGGTATACGGAACAGGAAAAAAGGGAACCCCATCAGCACCAATTTTTGATTTACGAAAGAGGATATACTCAGCATCTAGACTATAATTGATACCGAAGATAGGATTAGGAATGAAAAGATTTACGAAAACCTGTGCGGATGCTAAAGCGGTAATCAGTCCCGTAGGAGTACCACTAATGCCAATACGACGGGAACCACCTCCCAAGCTCCAAGAGAAATAGCGATTAGTGACCGAAGTCATAAGGGAATAGAAACGATCCTCTCTGCCATTGAATGCAAGTGCTTCAAATATTTCCCAAGTGGGGCGATGCCATTGAAATTCCGTTTTAATTGTGCCTTGAAAAAAAGGAAATAGTGTCCCGTATTCTAAACCGGCACCAAAAGCGGCTTTTTGATCATAGAGGGAGAGCCGCAGATGGGATCCGTCTCTCCATTCATTACGGATATAAAGTGTTCCTTGATTTCTCCATCCCCGAAAGCCTACGGCATTTCCCTGAGAATTCAAAATGGATGAGACATGGCCATCCCAAAGTTGATATTGAGCCCCTGCATAAAGTACACTATTGGGTGAGGATCTTACAATCTTTTCACCCTGAAGGCGATAAACTTGAACAGCAGCAAGTCCTATGGTTCTTTGCATCTGTCTTGTCCCTTCAATGTAAGAAGAGTGGGGGGAGTAAGCATAGTAGAACAGGGTTTTTATGTCATAATCCCACGGATGTTGAAGAAGTATCGTTTCTAAAATGCCGACCTGATTCTGCCAGCGGGGAAGTAATCCTTCTAAGCTTGAGTATAAGACAAGAACATCTTTATCATCAGGGTACTCATTCATTAAAGCAAAAATAGCATTAAATGCGCGAACATAGGATCGCTTTTCCACTAAAAGACGGGCAGCAGCAATTTTGGCGAATTTGGTCATTTTTATAGGAGCTTCTTGATTAGGAGCGATATTCAGAAAAAAAGTTTTATTATCGGCTTCCATATGGTAGAAAACGGGTCGTTTTGCAACCAAATAAAGGGTATTGTAGCCATTGGAAAACCGTTTAATTAAAGAACTTACCTTTTCTTGAGCAGCGATAAGATCTTTGGAATCCACAGGCTGATTAAATTCGAGATAGAGATTGCCATCCTGAATTTCTTTTTTGAATTTCACCGGTTGAGGAAAATGAAAAATAAGCGACCATGCTCCACATTCTTCGTAAAGAGCTTGTATTCTTACTTGGGTAATCTTTTTTTCTTCTTCGGGTCTATTTACCGATGGCTTTTCTGACTGTTGGGTAAAATATTGTCCTGCCTCAAGAGAAAATTCCACACGATTTTCAAACGAAATCTGCGAAAAGAGGATTTTTGAAAAAGCGAGAAATAGCAGTGCAAAAAATAAAAAATGGAATTTTTTTACAATGCAAAATAGAGAGTTCATGGATACTCTTTGGCCCTAAATATGCAGTTTAGTAGATTGTGAGCTTCGCCTAAGCATCCATTGTCCATTAACATATTCGCAAAAGCTGCTGTCGAGTCGGAATCCCTTCCAGACATTTCAAAGTAATCTCTCATTTCCCTGAGGCCGGTGTAGTACATGCTGAGTTGATAATAAATTTGAGCAGCAATTTCTTTCATATAAGGAGTTTGTTCTTTAGCCTCCACAATATGGTACAAAGCAAAAGTATAGTAGCTTTTAGATAAATTAAAATGCCTGAGTTTCTTCATAATTTCGGCATATTCATATAAACTTTCATATAACTTAGAATTAAAGCCTTCATTGAGATAAAAAAACATTTCCAAAGCTGTGCGAGCCGTACAGATTGCGCGAATGTCATATAATGCTCTACCGAGGCCTTGCCAGGCAAGGGGATCCCATGGATAGGCGTTAACAATTTTTTGCCATATCCAAACCCTTGCTTCATTAAACTCAGCCAATTCTGCATAAGTAGAAAGTTCTTCTAACTTTTTTCTATTCTTAATTTTAGGGAGTACTATTTCGATTGCTTTTTTTAATTCATCGTTAAACTTTTCCTCACTCAGAGCTTGCATGTAAGCAAAATAGGCTTTTACGGGTGTGAAAGAGTTAACACGTTTTTGAAAAAGTTGGATTGTTTTTCTAAATCTTCCGATGAAATTCAACGTTTCTAGCCAATAGGGAAGATCACTATCGGAAGATCGGTCGGCTTGCTGTTCAATCCAAAGTCCGTTTTCTTCAGAAACTTGGGGGCCCCAAAGATAAATCAATGTTTCTAGATCATCTCTATTTTGCGGGGATTCATTTGCGAGTATAAAAAAGATTCGATTTGCTTTATGTAAATCTTGCAATGTGTCGAGATAAGCATATCCAAATTCTCTGAGTAGACCTTTTGACAGATGCCCTTGTCTTTCTTTCTCTTTCATGTAAGCAATCAAATCCTCGGAATAATGTCTATCCTTTTTTACAGCTATCATGAGGGCTGCTAGATAATCCCTTTGAACTTTAGCATTACTAGGATGTTCAATATAGAGCTGTTTTAATGTTGCAATGCTATCAATTAATCCTACTTGTACCAAAGCCAAGGCGTAGCTTGACTGAGCAAAAAGAGAAGGGTAATTTTTCTCAAGTCTTTCTGCAATATAAAAACTTAATGGATATTCCTTATTGTCTTGGGCTGTTTCAAACAGAGCTTTCAAAGTATCTTCTTTGATCGATTGTTGTTTTTGAATCCAATCAGCTGCTTCTTTTGTATGGTGAAGTGCAATATCCAAAAGAACAAGAGCTGGCTCTGCATTTTTTTCACCAATAGTTGGTAAAGAAGACACTATGATCGGATATAAAACATCTGCTTTCTTCATTTGAGCGTAAGCTTGAGCAATTTCAAGAAGGTCTTCAGCTCTCATGCCAGCATAAGGAGATAATCCTTTTCCAAGTTCTAATGTTTCTTTATCGAATTTTGCAGCTGAGGCCAAGCTAAATAAGAAAAAACGATCTGTGCGAGTTAGATCATGCGTTTTAATGTAGACATTTAATTTATTGCGGGCATCTTTTTCTTGACTGCCAATTTCTAAAGCTAGAGATTCTAAAGGGTGTTCTTCAAGATATTTTGGACCTAAGGCAATTTGAAGTTCTTTGGCTAGTAAAGGCTTATCTTCAGTAGTAGCGATAATGGCAAGATTAATGATTGTACGCTCGGTTAATTTTTGAATGGGCGTAGTTCTGATCAATTTAATAAGCTGGTCCTCGTCTTCCCTGTCTAAATAGAAGTCAAAAAGAAAATTTTGAAGTTGTTGGTTAGTACTTGCATATTTTTCGAGTTTTCCCAATTTTTGATAAAACTCTTCATGCTCTTCAGGATGATCCCGTAATATAGAAAGCTCCATTGTTTCAAGGTCAAGATTATGGTCAATACTGGGTCGTATTAACTTAACCAGTGGTAAGGTAAGATTTGGATAGCGTTCTTTAAAAAGACCTAAAACATATTGTGTGATTTTTGGGTCATTTTTTTTATTAACATAATCGGCTACCACACCTAAAACCTCTATCTGCCGCTCTTTATCAAGATGAGAGTCGATCCAAAATTCATAAAGGATCATATCTAAGGTAATTTTATCTGAGAAATAGTTACGCCTAATTTTAAGTAGGGAAGAGGCTTCAGCATACTTTTTGTCTTGAGCATACAGAATGGCAAGCTCGGCATAATCTCCTTCATCGCCCTTACCTGACGCTATAATCTTATTCAATAGGATCTTTTGATTTTTAATATCGTGACGATTTTTATAGTAATCGTATAATTCATGCAATGTATCGGTTTCTAGGCTCGTTTTTAGCTGATATAATTTGCTTAAGGTCTGCCCGTATTCCTCATACTGGTCATTCAAATAATACAGTTCGGCAAGTCTTTTAAGAACTTCAGCATCTTCTGGATGTTCATCAGCATATTCTTTAATTATGTGAATGGCTTTGTCCAGATCGCCTTGTTTTTCATAAAGTACTGAAAGTTGATAAACTATTGTAGGTGCACGCACGCCTTTTTTATATTGGTTTAGATAATATTTTTCGGCTTCCAAAAATTTTTGACTTTTTAAGTTAATCAGAGCCACATCTTCTTGTGAAGGGATTAAGAAAAGGCTAATTGCTACTCCTACTAAGACAAGAAAAATAATCCAAAAATAGGCCATCTTCATTTAGTTACTATACTCATTTGAATTGCTTGGTTATAAGGTAAATCAAGTTCTACTTCGAGAATTCCCTCGTTTGATGTATCAAAATTTTTCTTCGCTTGAGCTGTCACAATTTCATAAGAACCTACTTTTGACATTTTCCAACGCATAAATAATTTTCCCCATCCTTGTGCAGAAAAATCCAAACGGTTGTCATCATTTTTGTAATTCCATATTTCCCAATTGCTCTCAATGAGATAGGGAACTCTTTCATCTCTGAATCCAGTAAGTGCAAGGATGGGTTCTTCAACCTTGGCATCCAGATAAACATATAAGGATCCTTGATGTTCCCTGAAGCCAATAATCCCTTTCGACTGATTAAAATCGACCATCTGGTTTTGGACATGATCGAACCGTATGGTTTGAAGCCCTTGACGATTGGATATTTTCCAAATATCGTTTCCGATACGTTCAATATTCGTGGTAAAAAAGCCTTTACCAATATCGCAATATCTTCCTGTTAGAATTGCGATTGGAGATTGTGTGCGAATATAAGCAATATTTTTCAAGATAGCATTGACACTTGCCTGAAACTCTCCTGAATAAGAATGATAGTAAAGATGTATTGGCTTGATACGACGGGGACTTTCGGTATTTTTCAGTGTAGCAGGTAAAAGCTCGAAACGATAAAAATAATCTTTCCAGGCATTTGTATACTCATTTTCCGCATTAGCTGTTGCATAGAGTTGAATGATGCCTCCTGGTTTACGTGCAAGGGGATAGACGAAAAGATTGGAAGGATGCTCTGCGTCAAATTGCACAAATCCTCCACCGAAATTCTTAACGCCGGCTTTTTCGCATAGTTGCACGGGTTTATCCCAAGGACGGGAATCTCCGGACCATATTAAGAGTTTAATTTTATTATCTGAGGGTGCAAAATTATTTAAATAATCAATTGAACCTGAGATCTCTTTATCAAGATTGAATTTTTCATTTGCATAAGCTCTTGGTAAAAAGTAGCCCCATTTCAACCTCTTGGCAAATTCTTTGGGACTATATATCTGATACATTTTGGCTCGAAACCAACTCAAAAAGCTATTCTGCCAAGATCCATAAGGGTAGAAGGGAAGATAATTGATTTCTTTTTCAGGCTGGCCCGTTCTAAAAAATTCCCAAAGAAAAGGATGACTATAAGTATGAGAAGCGGCTTCAACCTGAGGAAGTGAAAAGTAGGCTCTAGCAAGTTCTTGACTTTTTCTCCTATTTGCCCAGAGAGGATCAAAGTTCGCAGCCACCAAACCCACCGCTACAGGAAGATCCGGATTAGGTTTTATAATCTTTTCTAAAATAATTTCAGCATTATAAATATCCTTACCTTGATACTCTTCTATGGAGGTATTAGCGTTCCAGTTATCACCGTGACATGTCATAAAGAAAATTCTTCGTCCGGCAAGGGTTGTGGGATCGGGAATAGGTAGACCAGAGGTATCAAAGGCCATTTCAAAGAAACGAAATGGGTTCAAGTACCAACCTAGCAATCGAGGGTTATTAACAAAGTCTAGGCGGTCAAAAGAATTAGCATAGAAATTAGAAACATATGCACCATTTGGACCGATAATAATCAGATCTGCCTCACTTTCTGGTCTTCCTGGAAGACCTATCTTTAAGAAAGATTTAGTGGAAGATTCGTAAACACGCGTGCGATAAAAGCCCGGCAGAGGTTGCGGTAGGTTTCTTTCAAAGGGAAACAGTTCTTTTTCACTTAGGGTTACCTGATAATCATAGGGGTAGTCAATCCATTCTTGATAATTGACAAAACCAAGCTTTTCAAAAAGTTTGTTTTGGAGATCTCGGGGAGTATACTCTTTTCTTGAACTCTCTAAAAATCCCAGGTTACCCATCAATACAATTTTTTTTCCAAGGTCAATTGCTTCGATAGCCCATTTGATGAACTTTTCCGGATTTTTCATTGCTGTTACTTTTGGAAAGCAGATTAAAACACCGCGAATTTCATCATTTTTCGAAAGAATAGGAAGAGATTGTTGGATATCATGATAGATCACATCTAACCCTAAATAATTTAAAGGCATTTCAAGAGTTGCATGGATCAATGTATCTTCTACTATTTGATCAGCCTTACTATCCCAAAAAGCAAGAATACGGCGAGGGATGGGTTCTGCAGACAATATTAAGGGTAAAAAAAGCAACAGTAGTATTTTAATTTTCATATCATTCCAAGCTAGGGTTCAGAATAGATTTCATCTAGGGTGGGAGTACTTACATAAGCGCGCATCCATTCCTTACGCTCTATAGAATAGATTTTACGAACCATTTCCAGATCTTTTGGATCCCAGTAATCCAGTGAAAAGACTGTCAAACGAGGAAAAAGGAAACGTGCCCGATTGAGTAGTAAAAGTTGGGCTTCAAATTCATTTTTAGGGCGCACAAAGTACTTTTTTGTTTCAAAATTATAATTTGTATAAAGTGTTTCAGCTAACTCAAAATCAATCTCTTTACCAACTTTTAGTAAAATATCATAGGCGCGATTCAGCATTAAATATTGTTCAGGGTATTTCTTATGAATAGCTTTTATTAAATGAATAGCCGCTTCAGCCATTCCTTTATATTTCTGTGGATTCTTTTTTTCTAAGTCCAAAGATATGTCTACTTGATCCATAAATATCCCGGAAAATCCTTGTTTAATGATTTCAGGGATGAGCTTATCTAGAATGAGTGTAGTCCATATGGGATTTCGAATATCAACTGCCCAACTCCCTTTGAAATTAGGATTTTCTTGAATGAGAATGGAGGTTTCTTTGATATTTTGAAACCAGTCATACCGATCCTCTGCTTCACCAAGATTTAGATATCCCAGAATAATTTTATCTTCTTGAAATAGCGGTTTTAAAGGAGGATGATTAACACTGTCTAATACAATAGGATTATAGGGAGAAAAAGCTTCTGAAGGAGCTTTATTGTTGTAATAAACAACCCAAGGTAAAAGGGGACCATCGCAAAAAAGAAGCAAAGGAAAAAGATAAATTGACAGGAGAAGTTTTTTAAAAGTTGTATACAAGTCTTTACCTTCTTGCAAGAAAAAATAAAATAAATTATCAAACCATATATAGGGCAAAGTTTTTTATTTGTTGAGAATTTTTTTTATGGATGAAAAAAGAAAAATAATTATTGTAGACGATGACGAATTTATCTTAGGATTGTTGTCGCATGAGTTTAAAGAATTAGGTTTTGATGTTATCACTTTCACAATTGGTAAAGAAGCTCTTCTTTTTCTTAGAGATGAAAAAAATTTGCAGGGTGTGTTCCTACTGATTCTTGATCGTATTCTTCCTGACATGGATGGCCTGGATATCTTGAAAGAATTTTCGACAAAATCAAAAATCAAAATTCCTATACTAGTCCTTTCCATTCTGAGTTCAGAAAGCGATATACTTTCCGGCTTGCAATTGGGTGCTATCGACTATATAGGCAAGCCTTTTAGCATTTATCTGCTTGTACAAAAAGCCTTAAATCTCCTTAACAATAAGGTATAAATATAAAGATAGGTCTGAGACCATGACCTCTCTTTTTATTTAAGAGAAGTTGGTCTCAGATTTTTTTTTAATATTTTATCCGGCAAAATTACAGAGTGCTTAAGAGCTGAATAAAGCTATTAAAATAGGTTGGATAGGCATCATATGGGTCGGCATCGTTATCATCAGTTATAAATATCCAGCCAAAATACTGGGCAGCTTGAGTGATAAACGAGGTTGGTAGGGATGAAATATTATAACAAATTAGAGAGAGCGCAGATGGAGGAAATGCATTGTACCAGTTTGAAAATTGAGAAAGTGGTGTTGGTAAAAAATTATTTTCAAAGATATTCGTGATATCGACATCATTGCCAGCACTTTGATTAATATTAGTTCCAGGGTTACCTACTACCATCTGGATACCCAATCCTTTGGCATAGGCTGTAATGCTGCTATAATAGGGATGATTTACTGCCATAAGGTCTAAGAAAATCCCATCAGGTCCGTAAAAATTAATCCAGGTTTTGATGTCATTTTCTACTAGGGTTTTGGATCGTTTACCATAATTGGTGTTTACGTATCCTAATAAATTGATTCCTGCAGCTCTAAATTGTGTCACCGCATTAACATAATTTTGGTCGACTTGAGTACCGGGTCCGGTTGCCGGATCTAGTATGACCCAAATAGGTACATCGGGATATTCATTGGCAGTATCAATTAGGGGTTGTATTGCCGCTGGAGTAGGGTAGATATAAAAAGGGAAAATTGTTCCTACATTAACAGTATCTAATGCATTCATTAGGGTAGAAAAATACGAAGGAAGAACACTCCAAGGATCCATGCCTCCGGCATCAGTAATGTAAATCCAGCCGGTGAATTTTTTTGCTTCATAAATGAAGCCTGTAGGAAAAGCTGTAATGCTTTCGATCAACATTGCTGCATCCGTTGGGGGAAGATTTGCGTCTTGCCAATTCGTATAATTGATCAAGTTGGGAAGATAACTGCTATTGGCGATGACAACAGTGTCGACAACGTTTGTATAGCTCGTACTTACATTTGTTCCTGCATTTCCAATGGAAAATTGCATACCAAGGGATTTGATATAAATTGTTAAACTTGTATAGTAATTTGTGTCGGTCCCCATCGTATCCAAGAAAATTCCATTCGGATTGTAGAGTGATTGCCAACCTGCAATATCTGTCATCACGTCGGTAATTGACCTAGCATCATAGTCAGTGTAAACATAACCTACGACTTCAATTCCGGCTTGTTGCAATGTTGCAATTGCCTGAACATAGACTGGGTCTTGTACTGTTCCTGGACCGGAATCAGGATTGAGGATAACCCTCATGGATACGTTTGGATGCTCCAGTTTAGCGGTTAACAAAGGTTGTATTGCTGCTGGGGTGGGGTAGATATAAAAAGGAATTAATGTCCCACCAACACTTGCCCATGTCACAGATTTTAAAAGCAACATCAAACTAAAAATAAATAAACCAAAATTTTTTTTGGATATACAATTTTTCATAAGCCTCCTATGGTATAAGTTGAAAAATCTTAATTTTTTGCTTTTTACAAAAAACTCTATTCGAATGAAAGAGAAATTTTTGGTGTTTAGTTTGTGTGATTGAGGTCATTAAAAATGAAAATCCTGAAAAAATCAAACGAATGATAATTTTTTCACAGCCTTGTTAAACAAATCAAAGCGGTTGAATAAAATCCTTATACCTAACAACAGTGAACATGCCCGCCTCCAAATGATAGAGAATGTGACAGTGCAATGGCCAAACTCCCGGATGATCAGCATCAAATTGGATCGCAACTGTAGAGTTTGGCATCACTAAAATAGTATCGCGCATAGCTCCTTCAAAAGGTTTGTCATCGATTGCTGTCACCTGAAATACATGGCCATGTAAATGCATCGGATGGGACATAGAGGTTACATTTTTAAAAATGATTTCGACTCTTTGACCTTTTTCGACAATAAGGGGAGTAACTTCAGGCCATGCTTGTCCATTCAATGTCCAGATATAGTTAGCCATATCTCCTCCAAGCTCTACAAATATCCTTTTATCCACTGGTTTTTTAGAAAGAGGATACAAAGCATGCAGATCTGTTTCTTGGATATTTGTAAATGCTTTCGCTTTTTCTGAAGTTTTTTGGGAAAATTTAGGTAATGGAACTTTGTCATTTGTTGCTAAAATAAGGCCGGCCTGTTTGTTTGTACCTTCTCCTTTTGAAAAAATGGGATAAATACCATCGCCTTGTGGAATGGTCAAAACTATATCAAGTCGTTGGGAAGCTGCTAATTCGAATTGAGAACCAGGGTAAGGTTTGATTCGATTTCCATCTACAGCAATGACTTCGCCTTCTAGTCTACCCAAAAGAATGAAAAAATTCGTTGCACTAGCTCCATTGATGATTCGTAGTCGAACCTTTTTGCCCGGTTCAACTTTCACAATATCAGGATTATCCAGTGTGCGGTAATTAATTAAGAAAGCATCATAGTCAACTTCGACAATATCCTGTGAGCTCATTTCTTTCATTGGTGTCATGCTCATACTGCTTTTGCAGCGAAGCTCTTGATATATTTCAGAAGGAGACTTAAAGGAAAAGTCGGTAAGAAAAAGAACCACATCCTGATCTGCGACGGTTGCATCTTCTGGCTCATAAATAATTAAAGGGGCACTTAGAAGCTTTTGTTCTTGTAAGCCGTAATGTGAATGCATCCAATAGGTTCCTGACTGAACAAGAGGAAATTGATAATGATAGGACAGACCGGGGTAAAGAGGAAATTGAGTGACAAAGGCAACACCGTCCTGATTATTCGGTAAAATCAGTCCGTGCCAATGAATGGATGTGGGAACTTTCATCCTGTTTTTAAGAATGACATCAAAGAGTTGTCCTTTTTTAGCTTTTATCCCAAGTGTTCCATCTGGTTGCACAAGCGCAAAAACCGATGATTCTTTGCCATTCACGATGATTGTTTTGTCCAAAATCTGTAATTCTGTGGGTGCTCCAATTAAATGGGAAAATAGAAAAAAACTTAGAATACAAAGACAGGGTTTCCAGGTTTGCATTAAACACCTCTTGTATTGGACATAATGGACTTATTGGACTTAATGGACAATATTGGACTCATTGTTTTCGCGCGTTGGTTCTACAACGGTATAAGTGTTCAGTAAAGCCTCCTTCGCGCTGAAAGGTTTCAGCCTGATAGGCACTTTGCCGATCCAGCAGGGTGCAGGTCACAGACAGTAAAGTAAGAACACCATTGGCCGCGATTTCGGAAAGAACGCCCTGCTGTTTTAGATGAAGTTCTTTGGCCCAGAGGGCAAATTGATCTGCTGTTTGTAGCCGGCGTTTGATAAGGTCTTGGTTGCGGGGGTCTATATAATCCCATAATGGCAAATTTCTTTGGCGCAAAAAATCTTCGTAGTCTAAACGCAGTTCTTCAAGACTTGCCCGCGCTACATTGGTAAGCTTAAGTTCTGTTTTTTTGGAAGTTCCTGAAGCTTGGCTGCCTTCCGCTATATTTTGCACGCCAGAACGGGCGGCCTGCACCATCTGGTCATGGGTACGACTTCCTGTTCTGATAAAGCGATTGCAAAAACGAAAGCTAATATCATGAATCAAACGGGATATTTGAAAGGTTTTAAGCCTACGATACCCGCCATGGTTAGGGATCAAATTGTCCATTTGCTTGTCCATTTTGTCCATTAACGTCCAATTTGTCCATTTTTTATAATAAATTTTTCTTGTAATTGCAATACCTGATTGCTAAATTACGATTTATGATTTCCAATGCTAAAACTATACCTCAGGCTTTCGTCTGGCGAAGACTTCACTCTCTTTTTGGTTTGTGGTTAGTCATTTTCCTTATAGAGCATCTTTTTGTTAATTCTCAAGCAGCACTATTTATTGGAAATGATGGTAAAGGCTTTATTTTAGCTGCAAATGCTCTAGAGGATTTGCCTTTCTTGCAACTATTCGAAGTTCTACTGCTCGGCGTCCCTATCCTGGTTCATACTGTTTGGGGAATTAAATATCTGTTTACTGCTAAATATAATTCTTTTGGCGATGATGGTAAAAGTCCTTATTTGCCAGAGTATTCGCGCAATCATGCCTATACTTGGCAACGAATGACTTCATGGGTTCTAGTGATTGGCATCCTTGCTCATGTCATTCATATGCGTTTTGTGGAACGTCCCATTAGTACTGAGCAGGGTTCTCAAACTTACTATTTAGTTCGTGTTAACTTAGATGCAGGACTATACACTTTAGCTAACCGCCTCAACGTTCAACTTTATGACGAAAACAAAATCAAACAAGCTGAACAAAGTCTTCCTAAAAATCCACCGCAAACTTCGGATACTCCTGCGGCTTTAATTCAACAACAAGCTTTTCATCAAAGAAAAGAAGGTATTGAAGCTTTAAAAAAACGTTCCATAAAAGCCGGTCAAGCCATTGCTGTCGCTAATGACTTTGGAACTGCAGAACTGCTTATGCTAAGGAATACTTTTAAAATGCCCATCATGCTGGTGCTCTATACATTATTTGTCTTGGCGGCTTGTTACCATGCCTTCAATGGGCTTTGGACATTTCTTATCAAATGGGGCATTACTCTGAGTCAAAAATCGCAGCGGTGGATGCTTAGGGTCTCTATAAGCCTTATGATTCTTATCGGTTTCCTAGGCCTTTCAGCAACCTGGCTCACCTATTGGGTTAACCTTAAACAATAATATATTTTATGACGGAAAATGAAACAAAAAAACAGGTTATCGTGGTTGGCGGAGGTCTTGCCGGTCTTTCTGCCGCAATGAAGCTCGCAGAACTGGGCTGCAAGGTTAAAATCGTGTCTGTAACAAAAGTAAAACGCTCTCATTCTGTATGTGCCCAAGGGGGAATTAATGTCGCTATGAATACCATGGGGGAAAATGACTCACCCATTATTCATGCCTATGACACGATCAAAGGAGGGGATTTCTTGGCTAACCAACCTCCTGTTCTGGAGATGTGCTTGGCCGGTCCGAGCATTATTTACATGCTCGATCGTTTTGGTTGTCCTTTTAATCGCACTCCTGAGGGTAATCTGGATTTTCGTCGTTTTGGGGGAACATTATATAACCGCACCGCTTTTTGTGGTGCATCGACAGGACAGCAATTACTCTATGCTTTAGATGAACAGGTGCGGCGATATGAAACTAAAGGTCTTGTTGAAAAGTTTGAAAATCATGAGTTCATGCGCCTTGTTGTAGACAAGGAAGGCTATACGCGCGGCATAGTGATCATGGACTTATATAATCTGCAGCTGGATGTTTTGAAAGCGGATGCTGTGCTTATTGCTACAGGTGGTCCCGGACTCATCTTTAAAAAATCCACCAATTCCACTTTTTGCACCGGTGCTGCCACGGGTCGCTTGTTTATGCAAGGTGCTAAATATGCCAATGGTGAGTTTATTCAAATTCATCCCACCGCAATACCGGGGGAAGATAAACTACGTCTGATGTCTGAATCCGCGCGTGGTGAAGGGGGGCGCATTTGGGTATTCGGTGATGCCAACAAAACAATTACAACACCTGAAGGAAAAACAATTCCTTGTGGAAAAACCGGCGAACCTTGGTATTTCCTTGAGGAACTCTATCCTGCTTATGGCAATCTCGTAGCTAGAGATGTAGCCTGTCGAGAAATTTTGCATGTGTGCGAAATGGGATTAGGGATTGATGGTAAGATGCAGGTTCATCTTGATGTGACGCACTTGCCGCCGGAAAAACTAAAAAAACTCGAATCTATACTTGAAATTTATACCAAATTTACCGGACAAGATCCTCGAAAAGTTCCCATGAAAATTTTTCCTGCTGTCCACTACTCTATGGGTGGTCTGTGGGTGGATTGGCCTGCAGCTGATGATCCTCAAAGATCAAAGCGTTTTAGGCAAATGACTAATATTTCCGGTTGCTTCTGCGCCGGCGAAGCGGATTATCAATATCATGGAGCAAACCGTTTGGGGGCAAATTCTCTGCTTTCCTGTATATTTGGAGGACTTGTTGCCGGCAATGAAATGTCACGTTATGTCTGTCAACTTTCAAGTAGCTTTGAATACACTCCGGAGGGAATTTATCAAGAAGCACTCCAATTAGAAGAAAATGTTAAAAAGGAACTATTTTCAGCGAATGGTCCCGAAAACGTTTTCAAGCTACATGATGATTTAGCCGATGTCATGGTTAAGTATGTCACGGTAAAACGCAATGATCAAGATTTATTAAGAACCTTGAATGTTATTAAAGGGATTCGTGAAAGATACAAAAATATTGGTTTAGCTGATCGTTCCCCCGTTGCAAATCAAACCTATGTCTTTGCAAATCAATTCAAGTATATGCTTGAATTGGCCTTAATTATGACTCAGGGAGCTATTCTGCGCAATGAATGTAGAGGTTCTCATTGTAAAGAGGGCTATACGAAAAGGGATGATACAAATTGGCTGAAAACCACTATTGCTACTTATAATTCCAATGAGCCTGCCATCACTTATGAAGAGATAGACTTACGTCATTTTGATCCTGTTGAACGAAACTATGTGCATGCTGAGAAGACAATACCTGAAATTAAAAATATGCCTTTAAACCCGACTTACTACCTATGAAGGCAGTCATATTTAGGGATACTATGGTGAAGAAAAGATTTACTTTGCGTATTTTCCGAGGCCTTCCAGGAAAACAGTATTGGGAAGAATTCGAGCTGCCTGTGGTCCCCTATGGCAATGTCATTTCTGCTCTCATGTTTATTCAACGGAATCCTATTAATAAACAGGGTCAACCCACTGAGCCGATTAACTTTGAAACGGGATGTTTAGAGGAGGTTTGTGGGTCCTGCTCCATGCTTATTAATGGCAAACCGAGACAGGCTTGTACAGCTCTCATTGAAACTATTATAAATGAGGCTTCAAATGATACGATTCTTCTTGCGCCCTTTACAAAATTTCCTTTAGTCCGCGATCTTATCATAGATCGTACAATCATGTTTGAAAATTTGAAAAAAGTACATGCTTGGATTGATGCAGATAGCTTCCAAAATCGCAGTCCCGGACCTAAAATAAGCCAAACAGTTCAGGAAGTGCGTTATTCATTATCAACATGTATGACCTGTGGGTGCTGTGTCGAAGCATGTCCACAATCAAATAATAAATCTAAGTTTATTGGACCGCAAATTTTTTCTCAGGTTCGCTTATTTAATATTCATCCTACAGGAAAAATGAAAAAAGCAGATCGTCTGAGACCCTTGATGCAGGAGGGTGGTATCAGTGATTGCGGGAATGCCCAAAACTGCGAAAAAGTCTGTCCGCGACATGTCCCTTTATTGGATTCCATAGCGGCTATGGGTCGGGATGTACCAGGTCAAGCACTTAAAGATTTTTTTAGTCTTCCGGATAGAAATTAACGTAAAGATAAACAAAAAAAAAACCGCCAAGCTTTTTGCAAGGCGGTTTTTTATTCTGGCTTTTATTTTTTTAGACCGTTGCTTTTGCCAGACTAGCTTTTGTATCAGCAGCAGTATCTACTTTTTCGTGTGTCAATGCAACGAACTGTCGATTTAGAGATCGGACAGCAATTATCCAAACCACGATAAAGATGGTCATAGCAGCGGCTACATAGGGCGTAATTGCAGCCAGAGTACCGAAAGCTACAAGCAGACCCTGCTGTATAAAGGAACCACCTGATTTACCCAGACGAGCTCCCACAACATCAATCGCAGCTTTTCCTTTGACTTTGGATTCCTGATCAAGAGGAATGTAGGCCATTTCTTTTGTCGGATCAAATAAAGAATACTTGGTCGATTTGCTCATAATATTCTGCATCATACCAAAAATCACCGCTAGCATCAGAGGTGTGGTACCAAAGTAACTAATAAATCCGCCTAGGCTATCTCTAAAGATAACAAAGGAAAAGAAAGCCGCTCCGGTAACTAGAAGTACTAATGGTGTCATAATAGCTGCAAAACCCCATCCTTTCTTACGGCTGATCCATCCACCAATAAACATCATGGCAATAGTCACTGCACCGGTAATTGTGGAGAATAGGCCCATGAAAGCATTATAGTCGTTGGGATTTTTATACTGTAATTTGAGTTGTCCTTTCCAGGTAACTTCCACTAGGTTAATACAAATACCGTACGCTATTACTAGGATTGCAATGCAAAGAATGTATTTGGATTTAGCCAAAAATGCAAAGCTTTCCATAATTCCCATCTTGGGTTTGGATTTTTTCATTTTCTTTTCTTCGTCGGGATTGTAGAAACGAGTATCTGTGAGAACTTTTCTATTCATCCAGAAGTAGATCCCAATAATGCCTAGTCCGGAAATAACAACAAAGGACATCAGATAGTTAAGAGAAACTTGCCAAGGATCTACTCCGGCAGGAAGACGACTTTGAATATCGGAGAAGTACACAATTGTTGGGCCGGAACAAAGAAGTGCCACATTAGCACCAAGACCAAGAAGCGTGTAGAAGCGTTTGGCTTCGGTCACGCGCATAATATCATTAGCAAATCCCCAGAACATTAAGGATAGTACAGCACTGCCCCAAAGTTCTGCCAGAATGTAAAATAAAGAAAAAGTCCAATCTCTATAGCAAGCAATCAGTCCAGTAAGACCTGTAGGCAAGAATGATTGAAGATAGTCAGCGGAAGTTGTTGGGTGGAATAATTCTCTATTGGGATAAAGGAAGAATGCAAAAAGGGCAAAGAAAAGAAGAAATGGGGTAATAGCTGTATAAAAGAGTGCCTCTTTGCTAAGGACATTGCTCAATTTTGCGTAGAGTAGCATAAAGATAACTGCGCCCGGTACAACACCCCACACTTTTAGAAAGGGGATGGTCTCGGCTCCTGAAGCTGTTACAACTAGTGTATCTTTTGTGTCGCGTAATATTGTGTAATTAAAAGAAATAAAAAAGAACATTAAGAACATTGGTAAAAGCTTTTTGAGCTCATAACTATGCACCGGCCAAAAGAATGACCGTAACTTACCAAATTCAGATACAGAGCTTTGTGCCATATATTAAAACCTCATCATTTGTAACAAAGTACTATAAGTGTTTGATTTTCTCGCACCTATAACACTTAAATTTAATAAAAATGTTAACTCTTTTATTAAAGAGAAAGTATATTTTAAAACATTTTTGATTAAAAAGCAAGTGGTAAAGAACTACTCTAAAAAATAACGTTTCTCTACGGTATAGAAGCTTCGTTTACTGCTTTGATGGAGTTGAGCAAATATAAAATCTTGGATTTTGAAAGATGAACTTGCAAATTCCCCATTGGCTTCAAAATAGCGAAGGATTCTTTCAGTCGATTCTTTTTGTAAAATTCCTAAAGAAATCATGGGTCTATTTTCAAGATTGTTTAAATGAAAAGAACGCAGCTGACCATCAATTTTTTTTCTTAATGTATTTAATTCTTGTGATGGAGCTAATTGTGCCAATAAGAAACCTTTACTTTTTTGATTTGACAGGTAATCTAAGCCTTGTATTTTTATTGAAAAAGAACTTAAGTCAATTTCTCCCAATTTCTCAACGATATTCCATCGTTCTAAATCACTAAGCTTTTTGAATATGTACAAACTGATATAAAGATTCTCCTCCTCATTCCATTCTGCATTAGGAAGTCCGACTTGAAGACGAGATAATTCTTTTTTTATAAAAGGGGGCAGTTCAATAAGGATAGAAAATCTCATAGAAAATAAAAAAAACCTTCGAAATGGACGGAACCTATTTCGAAGATTTACAAATCAATTTAATTATATTGTGCAGCCAAAGCACCAGAAGCGGAGAAGCTACTATTTAGACTAATTGCTTCCATATAGGAAGTCCATAAATCTTGGTCTACTTTACCATGTCTAATAGAGGCAATAAGTTCTCGCTTGATAGAACGTAGATCTTTTTTGGGAGTTAGTTTGCGAATCATTTCTTTATCACCTGCTAAACGAGCCATATTGAGCATGCGTTCAATATCTTGTTTTGAAAAAAGAAATTGATCACGGCGTTTACGTGAACCTCTTGCAGCACGGGGTTTAGGTTTAACAGATGTAGGTTTATCAACATTAAGAATAAATTTATTGATCATTTGAGCGAGCTGTTCTGGCTGTTCTGTCTTCATTTTACGCATTGTAAAATGGTGAATATAACCACCAACAGAAGATGGAATATAGCGACAAATATCATTTTCTTTTTTTGCACCGAGTTTTTTTACAGCAGCCTGAATTAGATTTTCAAGTTGTTTTGTATCGGATTTAGTCATGCTCATTACTACCTACCTTTAAAAGTTTTTGTTTTTCATTTAGAATTTAATAATAACGCTGATTAGCTGCGTTTTCATTTGAAATCTTAATCTTTTCCATTTGGTTAAATGTTTCCAGAGGAAAATTAAATGATTTCTTAATTTACTAATGAAAATTATAGATTTATATGATTTTTGTGCAACATAAAATTTATTCATAACTGTTAATTCATCTGATTACTACTTCTTAAATGTTTTGAAGATTCAAAAAAAGCCAACTTTTTTGGTTATTTGTGTATAATTCTCTCATTTAGTAAAATCCTTTTTTCTCGAATATTTTTATTAAAGAGCCATACTATGCCACTTCCCATGTTTCAATCTAAAAATAGCGCACCTGCCACATCCATTCAGTCAATCATTGGCATTGCTGCTGGAAAAGGAGGAGTGGGAAAATCCTGTGTGACAGTTAATTTAGCTTTAGCACTAAAAAAAATGGGATTTAAAGTAGGTGTGTTAGATACCGATATTTATGGACCTTCCATACGCAGAATGCTCCCTGAGGATCAGCTGCCGGTGCAAAATAATGAGCGTATCGTTCCTGCTATTAGTCGAGGAATTAAGCTCATTTCAATGGCTTATTTTAGACGCGAGGATGAAGCAACTGTAGTTCGTTCTCCTATTGCAAATGGGATTATTCAGCAATTTGTAAAAAATGTGGATTGGGGAGAACTGGATTATTTACTTATCGATTTTCCCCCTGGAACGGGAGATGTACAACTGACTTTAAGTCAAAGTGCAAAGTTGTCCGGAGCCATAATGGTAACTACGCCACAAGAAGTTGCTCTTCTGGATGTCAGAAAAGCGATGCATCTTTTTTACCAGGTGAAAGTTCCTATTATTGGAATTGTAGAAAATATGAGCTATTATCAGATACCGAACTCTTCGCGGGTCTATCCTTTTGGGATGGGTGGAGGTAAACGTTTAGCCGAAGAGTCTAGATTTCCTTTACTTGGCGAAATTCCTATCAATTCAGAAATTTCTAGATGTGGCGATGCAGGTCTTTCCATTTTCGAAGAATATCATCCTGAAGCAGAGTCAGCTTCTAATCACTTTCTTACATTAGCAAAAGTCGTTATTGGACATTTAAAGGTCATGCAAACTCGTCAATTAATTGAAGTCGAAAAAATTTTTCAGAAAGATAAGCATACCTTTACCGTTGAATGGAGCGATGGACTAATTGTCGATTTTCGCCTTTGCGATTTGCAAAAAAGGTGTCCTTGTGCAGGTTGTAGGGATGAAATAACTGGGAAATCTTTGATCGATGAAAAAACGATACCTCATGAGCTTCGGGCTTCTGCTATTGAGAGTGTGGGGCGTTATGCTCTTCGCATCAATTTTAATACGGGTTGTAGCAAAGGAATTTATAGCTTTGACTATTTACGTCAAATTGCTGAGGAGAAAATATGAGAAGAAATCCTCATTTTTTTATTTTATTCATACTGATTTTATGCACAATCGCTTGTACGGATGAAAGCCGTAAAAGACAAACTGAAATGGAGAATTTTCGCGCTCAAGATGGCAAGATCAAGGTGTTATCGACGATTGCCATGATAGGAGATATCGTTCACCAGATTGGTGGAGACTATGTGGATAGCATAACTTTAATTCGAGGTGATCTTGATCCTCACTCTTATCAACTTGTAAAAGGCGATGATGAAAAGTTAGCTTATGCAGATGTGATTTTTTACAATGGATTGGGTTTAGAACATGGTCCAAGCTTACAGCATTATCTTGAAACGCATATAAAAGCGGTTGGCTTAGGGAACAAAATCATGCAACAAAAACCCCATCTTTTTTTGTGGGTTCAAGGCCAAGTTGATCCCCATATTTGGATGGATGTATCTCTTTGGAGAGAGATTGTTCCTTACATCACGGAAATTCTTGCCTCAAAGGATCCTGCACACGCTGCTATATTCCACACTAATAGTGAGAAGTTATTGCGAGACATGCAAGAAATGCATGCGAATATCCAAATAAAACTGGAGGCAATTCCTCCAGAAAAACGTTATCTAGTAACAAGTCATGATGCTTTTAATTATTTTGCAAGAGCCTATCTAGCCACTGAACAAGAAAAAAATGACGGGACCTGGAGCAAACGATTTGCAGCCCCCGAAGGCCTGGCACCCGAAAGTCAATTGAGCGCTATACATATTAAACAAATCCTTGATTACCTTACTTTACATAAAATACATGTGATCTTTCCGGAATCAAATGTCAGTAAAGACTCCATACGCAAAATTGTTTCTGCTGGTAAGGAGATGGGATTAGATATCACTATCGCCCCTTGTTGTTTATATGCGGATGCTATGGGTCCACCAGGATCCGATGGTGATACCTATCAAAAAATGATCGAACATAATGTAGACTGGATTATCCAATATTTAAACCCAACTAGCGACCTATGATGGCTTATATTCGAAATTGTTTTCTCTCTAGGAGCTCGCACGAAGCTTTGAAAATAAGTGAGCCATATTTTTTAATATGGCTCACTTATTTTTGCGAGCTTCTAGAGGAAAAGAATTCAAATCTGAGCCATCATAGATCGCAAGTTGGGTTTTAAGAGTAAACTAATGGAAAAGTATCATAAACATCATCTTGCTTTTCAGGCTCATCAGCTCTCAGTTAATTATGATAAGACCCCGGTCCTGTGGGATATCACTTTTGAGATTCCTGCCGGACACCTTGTGGGAATTGTAGGACCCAATGGTGCAGGTAAAAGTACCCTTATTAAGGCCTCTCTTGGACTTGTAAAACCTATTTCAGGCAAGATTGAATTTTTTGGCTTGCCTCTCAAGAATGTACGCAAAAGAATTGCTTATGTACCTCAAAGACAAAGTGTCGATTGGGATTTCCCTATTACTGTTCGTGATCTTGTACTCATGGGACGCTATGGACGCTTAGGTATCCTTCGGTGGCCACGCAAGGCAGATTGGGCAGCTGCAGATCACTATCTTGAGATGGTAGGCATGAAAAGCTTTTCCGATCGCCAGATCAGTCAATTATCAGGGGGACAACAGCAGCGTGTTTTTATTGCTAGAGCTCTTTTACAGGAAGCGGATATCTATTTTATGGATGAGCCTTTTGCCGGCATAGATTTGGCGTCCGAAAAAGTCATCATCAACATCTTGGGTAAACTAAAGACAGAAGGCAAAACAGTTTTTGTTGTGCACCATGATTTGAATACGGTAGAAAGTTATTTTGATTGGGCTATATTACTAAACATGCATCTTATAGCTAGCGGCCCTGTGAATGAGGTTTTCAATACAGAAAACTTGCATGCCACCTATGGCAAGAGCTTTTCTTTATTTGACGAAGCTTTGAAATTGTCGCAAAACATACATAAAATTACATAATGTTTACTTATTTCACGGATCCTGTTTTAAGAGCACCTACCATTGGTTCCATGCTTATGTGTCTAGGAGCTTCTTTAGTAGGCGTGATTGTTTTTTTACGCAAGCAGTCTCTTTTAGGTGAATCTCTTTCGCATGCAGCTTATCCAGGTGTTATTCTGGGAGTCATTTTAATCGGCCTGTTGGGTCTAATCGATCAACAAGAAACTTTTTTAGCTGTTTCCATTATGACCGGAGCAGCCTTTACTGCTCTATTTGGGTTGTGGTGCATACAACTGCTGGAACATCACTTCCCTATACCTAGCGATTCTGCACTCTGCTTTATTCTTTCAGTTTTCTTTGGTTTGGGAATCACTCTCGCTAGTCAAGTTCAATTTTCGTTTTCCTATCTCTATCGACAGGCTTTAGTTTATTTATATGGTCAGGCAGCCACAATGACAGATGTTAATATCTTAATTTATGGAATGCTCGCGTTCCTTATTTTAATTTCTATTGTCCTTCTTTATAAAGAAATTCAAACGATTACCTTTAATCGCAACTATGCAAAGAGTTTGGGTATAAATGTTGGTTTGATTGATACGATCATTTTTGTACTGATTGTCTTAGCTGTTGTCATTGGAATTCGATCAGTGGGTGTGGTTCTTATGTCTGCCATGCTGATCAGCCCGGCTGTTGCTGCCCGACAGTTCACCAATAAGCTGTCTATCATGTTTGTGCTAGCGGGACTTTTCGGGCTTGTCAGTGGCTTTTTAGGCAATTATTTTTCTTTAGAATTCTCCGCCTATTTTAAAGATCATTATCCTTCGTCCCGATTGATTTTTCCTACCGGTCCCATGATTGTTTTGGTAGCCTCAACGCTATGCCTTTTTTCTCTACTTTTTGCTCCCAAAAGAGGAATGCTACTCCGCATAGTTCGCATAGCACGTTTTCGTCATCGATGTATGTACGAGAACCTTCTTAAGGCTATTTGGCGCTTTGGCACACACCAACCGGTGCTTTTTGATCAAATTGCGCAATATCAAACAGCATCACGATTATATTTGCGTTTTGTGATATGGCAATTGGTCCGTAACGGGTGGATAAAAAAAAGTAAAAAAAGAGCCTATGAATTGACCAAAGATGGACAATTATGGGCTGCAAAAATTGTACGTTTACACCGACTGTGGGAAGTTTATTTGGTTGATTACTTAGGATTAGGATCGGAAAAAGTTCATGTAAATGCCGAGGAAATGGAGCATATCCTCACACCTGAACTGGAAAGAGAACTCACCTTACTCCTTAAAGATCCAAAGCGCGATCCTCATCATCAACCTATACCGCCGAAGGATATCCTATGAATGTTTACTTTAATCCCTATTCAGGACAATCCTTTGCGGGTTTTTTTCGCGAATTACTCTTTCGAGTATACTCTTTTTTTACAGGAAAGCTTTCGATCCAGGATTTAGTTTCCGATGAAATTCAGATTATCGTGCTGATGGGAGTAGCCTGTTCGGCCACTTTAGTGGGAACTTTTTTGGTCTTACGAAGAATGACTATGTTAGCTAACTCTCTTTCTCATACGATTCTGTTGGGAATTGTAGCAGCCTTTGTACTTACTCAAGATGGTCTTTTGGATAGTAACAGCCATTATCATGCCATCAATATTCCCGTGATGTTACTTGCTTCTTTAATTGTAGGCGTATTGACAGCCTTTTTAACAGAATTTTTAACAAAGACCATCCGTTTGCAGGAAGATGCAAGCACAGGGATTGTGTTTACCAGTTTATTTGCTTTAGGGATTGTGTTAGTCACCACTTTAACACGCAACGCTCATGTAGGAACAGAAGTTGTTATGGGCAATGTAGATGCCTTGCAGCTGAATGACTCTAAATTGGTTTTGATCATTTTAGTGTTGAATATTTGTTTAACGCTGCTTTTTTTTAAGGAATATAAGATCACAACATTTGATCCGACTCTAGCAAAGTCCTTAGGTATCTCAACGCTTTTTTTCAATTATCTTTTGATGGTCCAAGCTTCTGCAACAACGATTGGCGCTTTCCGAGCAGTAGGCGTTTTAATGGTTCTTGCCTTCATTACAGGGCCTGTACTAACAGCTCGATTATTGACACACAATCTAAAAATGCTCGTAGTTGTATCCCTGATTTTGGGCTGTTTAGCCTCCCTTTTGGGAGTTGCGTTATCACGGCATATCCTTTCAGTTTATGGAATCCCTTTATCTACATCAGGCATTGTTGTCTGCGTCATCGCTGCATTATTTGTCATGGCAGCTTTGAAAAATATTATTCAACGCAAAGCAAAACCTAGTAAAAAATTAAACACAGAGAGAAATCCATCTAAGAAGGATTCAACACAAAGACTCGAAGTCTCAGAGACACAAAGATGATTTCTATAAAATAGGACTTGTATTTTAGAATCGGGCCCAGGTTTTTTTATTTTTTTTTACCCTTTACTCAGGTGTTTTCTTTGTGTCTTAGCGCTTTAGTGTCTTTGTGTTTAATTTATTAACTTTGACTTCCCTTTGCGTTTTCTCTGTGTTTCAGATGTTGTTTTTTGATACCAAAGCTTAATAGCTAGCCTAGCTTGGGGATTGATAGTAGCGCTCACAAAGAAGGAAACCATACGTAATAGTGCTCGCAAATGCCAACGATGTGCGATCACGTCCATACATGCAGACACAGGTTGGAAATCCAGCATGGACTTGGCATCATTTGCCGTGATACCCACATCAGCGATGCTAAACTTTTTAGATTCGATAGCTA
The DNA here is from genome assembly GCA_963833865.1 of uncultured Parachlamydiaceae bacterium. Classification (GTDB taxonomy): domain Bacteria; phylum Chlamydiota; class Chlamydiia; order Chlamydiales; family Parachlamydiaceae; genus Neochlamydia. The sequence goes on from CAWHZN010000011.1 coordinate 1,562,510, forward strand.
AACGTATAAATTCATAGTGCATGTAAGCATAGGCATGCGAGTTTTTGGAATGATTATAGTCTAAACCACAACACATGGAATGCAAAATGGGCTGCTCGTCAACTATCACTAATGCACCAATTAAATGATCTTCAAACCCTGCACATATGAGTTTGAACTGACTCTGTTTTGCAATCATGCGGAAATAATTCAGGTCATAGAGTTGTGTGCCATGCCTTTCGGCTACATTGAGATAGAGCTTATAAACTTCTTCCGCATACTGAGACCAGTCCTCTTCAATTACAGAAATTTTGGCACCATAGTTAGCAAAAGTTTTCTGGGTTTCATCAAATCTTGTATAATGTTTGCGCTTCATTTTTTGAAGATAGCCTACAAAAGAGCTGTGATGAGAGATATCCAGACGCCAGCGATTCACATTCGTAATACAAAAATCGGGCTTAACATGGGGAGAACTGTCAAAATCTCGCAAATGAAAAGTCATTTTTGCCTGAGTGTTTTGTTGAGGGGGCGTTTGGAGATTGAAGTCCACTATGACGGAATAGTTAAAAAAGGGGTGTTTTGATTTTATTCCAAGCAAACTTAAAAGGGACAGGGTATGCAGAGATGAAAATTTTTCCAATGGCACTGCAGTGAATTCTATCATACCTTCCACCTATTCATCTAAACAAGGACAGAAATCCGGCACTCGAGACTGATCCTCATTGCGGGCCATATTGTTAAGCGCATGCAGTTTCGTACCTGAGGGTGCATTATATTCGATATCGTCTGCAACATACTGAAATTTCTTCTCATTTTCATTTTTTAAATCAGCCAGAGGCTGCATGCATAAAGCAAGCGTCCATAAGGTCTTTTTTTCACCCCAATTAAGAGACATAAGCATTTCACCATAGAGGACTCTACCTTCGTAAAGAATTTGGGGCTTAATAGCAGCTAATATAAGCGTACTCACAGCAACGACTGTCATAGCAACCATATACAGGGGAGTTTTTACAATGTCTATAAAATTTCTCAAAATCACCCGAGCAACTCTTGAAGCTAAATCGCGTGGTGGTGGTTCTTGACCTTTTTTTACAGCTAAAGCCTCGAGTTTTTTCATTTCGTGCATGGTAATATAGATTTGATACGGGAGAGAGAGTGGAAAAAAAAGATGATAAATCGTTTTTACCGTCATAAATACCGGAGTTGCAAGACTTAATTCGGAAAATTTAGCCGCAATTACTTTTTTAGAATCACCGAGATAAACTTTTTCAGTTTTACAGTTAATCACTGTTTTTAATTTTTTGGGTACAATTTCCATTCCTTCAGGTGTTTGGATCTTTTTTTTCCAACGGCATATGAGCTTCGCCCATTTGCTGTCCGGACCCTCAATGCGAATGATGTCATTAGGATCAATTCCAGGAATATTTAAGGGATATTTAACAGCTGCCACATTGACCATAGTAACCTCATAAACTTAAAGAAAATAAATAAATGTATATCATAAGAATATTAAGATTTTATAAATCTTTTTCTTTTTGCCATCCAGGAAGTTCTTTTAAATCCCGCAACCCGAAGTGTTTGAGAAAGAAAGGTGTGATGCCATACAAAGTGGGTCGACCCGGAACCTGCATCTGCCCAACTGATTCGATAAGCTGTCGCTCCAGTAAACTTTGAATGACCCCGGAACTATCTACACCCCTTATGGCATCAATTTGGGGTCGGGTGATAGGGTGGCGATAGGCGATAATGGCCAGGACTTCGGCAGCGGCAGGAGAGAGCTTTTCGGTGCGTTTATTGCGAAAGAGAAGATCAATGTAGGGTCCATATTCCTTACATGTACGCAGAATATATCCTTGCGCTATTTCCTCTAGGCGAAAAGCCCGCTGTTGTAAAATGAATTCTTCAGCTAGCTCTTGTAAAAGATCTTCAAGCTGACGGGGCTTAATCGGCTCAAGCGTATCCAAAACTTCGCGAATTTTATTAAAACTGATAGGTTCATGACTAACAAATAATAAAGCTTCAATAATACGTTTAAGACGTGTTCTTGAACCTATTTCCATTTCTTTTTCGAATAAATTAATTTCTTTTGCCATAACTAATTTGATGCTATTATTAAAAATATTTTTTGTGTGGAGGAATTCTTGATCAGTTGTCCTTTGCCAATTTTCATGATTTCCAAAAGGGCCAAAAAAGTCACAATGAGCTCGAGTTTACTTTTCCCAAGTGAAAAGAGGGAAGCGATGTCTACCTGGCCCTCTATTGTTAATTTTTTAGTGATGATTTTAATTTTGTCTGCAACTTTCCATTCTTCTTCATGAATGACTCTTGTTTCTATGGAAGCACGTGCTAGAGCCTGTTTGAATAACAGGGCTAGATCATCAACAGTCAAATGCTCAATACCTAGTGTTTTATTCACCTCAAGATGAGGGTCAAGAGAACGAGAGTAGAAAGAACTTTGGGATGTTTCTAATTGAGCTAGCTCTTTTGCCGCATCTTTAAAACGACAATAATCCAGTAATTGGTGAATAATTTCAAAACGCATATCTCCTAGCTCTTCTTCAACTTCCAGCATATGTTCATGTTTAGGTAGTAGCATGCGCGTTTTTAACCACATTAGAAAAGAAAGAGAGGCTATAAATTCAGCTCCGGAATCCACACAGGGATGATCATTTTCTCTTAGTTTTTTAATGTATTGTTCTGTAATTCTCTTGATTGAAATAGCTGAAAGATCGATCTCCTGTTTTTGGACAAGATGTAACAGAAAATCGAGAGATCCCTCAAAATTTTCCAAAGAGAAAACATCTTCATTGTGTAAACTTTTCATAGTAAAACAGTGTACCAAAAAACAGATTTCTTCTCAAATGCCCTTAATCCCCTGCCCCTGCCCGAAAAAATTCTTCTACAAACGAACCTTGACTATGTTGACTTATAATGATCAAAATAAAATAAATCGGGCACGGGCAAGGGGATTTTTGGGGCACGGGATTTTGTTTTTCAAAAATATTGTTGATAAACTTTAAGAAGTTTATAATGGGGTTAATAGGTATAGATATTTATTTAAATCATTGTAACTAAGTCATATAGGTAAATAATGTGCATTTCCAAGCTTTTTAAAGTTTTTATTTTGTCCTGTTTTATCATGAACAGCTTTCTTTTAGGGCAGGAACAAGAACAGCTTAAAAAGCAAGATATCAGCAAAATTATGGAGCAGATTTTTTCGGAGCATCTAGGTCAAAAACAGATGAATGAAGAAATCCTAAGGCATGCATTTAAAATTTATATAGATCAATTTGATCCCGATCGCACCTATTTACTCCAGAATGAAATTAAGCCCTTTCTTCAGTTTTCTCCTGAAGAAATGCAAACACTGATTAGTCAGTATAAGAGTGGTGATTTTTCCTCATTTGAAAAACTTAATAGTGTGATTCAAAAATCGATTTTGCGAGCTCGCTCCGTTCGAAAGGAACTCTTAAAAAATCCCGAAGTCCTTTTCAATGCAGCTGACAAACTGCAAACTACGAAGGATAACGAATGGTTGGATCCAGATTTAAACCGCCTATTTGCTACAAACACACCACAGTTGAAAGAACGCATCAAAGAACAGATGGTCAATTTCATTCAAGCAGAACAAAAGCGTTATGGCAAAGATAAAGTTCTTCGTTATAAAAGCAAATTACTTATTCTTTATGACGGTGCATTGAATGATATCGAGGATACCTATCTTTATCAAACAAGTAATGGCAAGCCTTTTACCGCTGATCAAAAAGAAAGTGCTTTTGCTCTCCATGTTCTAAAATCACTTGCTAGCTCTTTAGATGCACATACCGCCTTTTATAGTAATTCGGAGGCTTATGATCTAAAAGTACGATTAGAAAAGCAATTTGAAGGAATCGGTGTGGCTCTACAGCAGACACCGGAAGGGATCGTCATTTCCTCCCTAATTGACGGCGGCCCAGCAATCAAAAGTGGTTTAGTCTTGGCCAATGACCGAATCCTTAAAGTGGATGGTAAATCCATATCGGGTGAAAGTTTGTCTAACGTGATGGATTTAATGCGTGGCACAAAAGGCTCCAATATTGAACTGGTCCTGGGAAGAACAGTACAGGAAGGCGATAAAAAAGTTGAAAAGCAGGTTACAGTAAATCTTAAACGCGCCCCTATTGCAATTGAAGGGGATCGTATTGACGTTAAATATGAGCAGTTTGGAAATGGCATTATTGGCATGATCACCTTGCATGCCTTTTATCAAGGTGAGGATGGCATTGGAAGTGTGGATGATTTACGTAAGGCCGTACAGAATCTCGATAAGAAGGGAAATTTGAGAGGACTCATTTTGGATTTACGAGAAAATAGTGGAGGATTCCTCAGTCAAGCCGTAAAGGTAGCGGGTTTATTTATTTCTAATGGTGTTGTTGTAATTTCCAAATATTCCGATGGGGAGGAGCGGATCTATCGTGATATGGACGGCAATCCTGTTTATCATGGACCATTGGTTATTTTAACTTCTCAAGCCACTGCTTCAGCGGCTGAAATTGTAGCTCAAGCCTTGCAGGATTATGGCGTAGCTTTAATTGTAGGAGATAAACATACCTATGGCAAAGGAACTATTCAAAGTCAAACAATCACGGGACCGGAAGGTGGTTCTTCCTTCTTTAAGGTAACCATAGGAAGATATTACACCGTATCGGGTAAAACACCCCAATTGCAGGGAGTTAAAGCCGACATTGTTGCGCCTGGACCTTTTAGTGAAGAACATATCGGCGAAAGATATTTGGATCATCCTTTAAATCCCGATTCGATTCCTGCCGACTACAATGATGATCTTCAAGATATTAATCCAGGCTTGCGATCCTGGTATATGAAATACTATACACCTACGATACAACATAAAGTTACAAAATGGCGCAAAATGTTACCCACTCTTAAGGAAAATAGTGCTTACCGAATGGAACATAATAAGAATTATCAAATGTTTTTGAAGCAATTAAATGGCGATGAAGTGAATATGGAACTATTTAATAATTCTGATGAAGATGATGTTCATAAAGATCAAACCAATTATGGTCATGAAGATTTACAGATGCAAGAAGCTGTAAATGTCATAAAAGATATGATTTATTTGCATAACAAAAATCGCCAACAGCAGTACAGCAATAACGTTGTTAATCAAGCTCAGTAGGCAAATAAATGATTGCATAAAAAGGGATTCTTAGTCTATCTTGCTTACTTTCTTGGCCAGATAGCTCAGTCGGTAGAGCAGAGGACTGAAAATCCTTGTGTCGCTGGTTCGATTCCAGTTCTGGCCACTTTCTTTATTCCGACTTGTATATTGCTCTGAACGTTTCTTAACGTTAGGAGTTACTATGCAACAGTCTTATAAAAAAGTCCCCTTTTACGCATTTTTTACGCAAATGGTCTGAATCAATCAGAATAAGTTTGCTTTCGAACCTTGAAGATGCAAAATCAGGCATCTCTCTATCAACTTTTATCTTAATTGCGGAAAACTTGCGTAAAAACCGCTTTTTTTCTTTGTCATTCGTACAATTTCTCTCTAGAAATACCCGTTGGAACAACGGATTAACTATCCTATTCCCTTTTATTCCACAATCATCTAAAAATTTTACTTTAGTTCAGGTGAGATCATGAAGAGATCAGATAACATCCGATGCATTCGGGAATATAAAAAGAAAGACGGCTCGATTACTTATCATGCAGAAGTAAGGAGAAAGAGAGAAAAACCTCTTCGCAAGGCATGCAAAACCCTTACCGAGGCCAAAAATTGGGTACGTTCAACAGAAAGCGCGATCCTTGAGGGGAAATTGCCTCAAGAAACCAAAGCACGCAAATATACAGTCAATGATTTGATCGAACAATATGAGACCATTTATTTAAGTAGATTTCCCAAACGAATCAGAAGCCAAGTCCATCACCTAGCTTGGTGGCGTGAACACTATGGACGTAAATTGCTTAGTGACATCACCCCTTCTTTGCTCGCTCAAGCTAAGCATGGGTTGGAATCCAATTAAAACCTACAAAAGGCTTTCTGAATGGGGGTTAGAAGAAACGGTTGATCGCCAGTGGCTATGCATCCCAAAAGGAATTGTTATACCTGTTTTTCAAGATGGCAATATCAGGAAGATTAAAATTAGAAAATCCGAATGGAAAGAAGGCGATCTCTATGGCAAATACTATGAAGTTCCTGGTAGCTCAAAGATGTTGCCAAACTTTGGTGCAGATTCAAATAAAATTATTACAATAACAGAAGCTGAATTTGACGCGATGTTAGTAGTCCAAGAGGCTGGGGAGTATTGTAGCTGCATTGCTCTTGGAGGCGCTCAAAAAAGACCCGATTCATTTCTTCGAGACTGGTTGCTTAAAAAAGATTTGATTCTTTTTGCTTTGGATTTTGATGATGCAGGTAAGAAGGCATACGCCTATTGGCAGAAAACTTTCCCAAACCTCGAACCCTGGCCTGTTCCAGACGAGAAAAGCCCTGGAGATTACTACGCACGCAAAGGTTGCATTATAGAGTGGGTAAAAGCAGGAATTAAAAATAATTTAAATAAAAAATGAAGAGGTGAAAATGAGCGAATTATCTGAAGAGCGAACCAAAATCTACCTTATTGAAGATGAAGATGTCCCTACCCCTATTTTGGAGTGGAATTTTAAATTCAATGATCAAACAAAGAAAGAAGAATTAGACTTGGTTCAATTGTCTGATGGTAGCAAATTTAATACAGAAAATCTGAGGAAAGCATTGAAAAAAGCCGCAGGAACTGCGGATATCAATACAGGTGAAAGAATTCTTAGAAAAACAGCTAAAGGACTTTCTTCAGAGACTTTTAATCATCGTATCAATGAAGCATCTAGCATGCTTCCAGCATTGGAACCTAAGAATCCAACTGAAGCTCTGTTACTTGGTCAATTTCTTGCTTTGAACGACTCTGGAGTGGAATGCCTTCGTTTGGCTAATCTTCCTGATCAAAGATTGCATTGTATTGAAAAATACTTCACTTTAGCTCAAAAGCTATTGAATACTGCCAATCAGACCATGCAAACCATTTTAAAATATCGATCTGGCGGCCAACAAACTGTACAAGTTGTTCATGTTCATAATGAAGGTCAAGCTATTGTTGCTCAGAATTTATCCTCTCCAAGAAGGGAAGAGTCACAAGAAAAATCTTAAATTGAACCCCATGGATCACTATGAGTCAATGTACAGCAAAAAGCAAAAGATCTGGTAATCAGTGCCTAAAATGGGCTGTTCGTGGAAGAACTACTTGTCACATGCATGGTGAAACTTCAAAAGGACCAACAACAAAATTAGGGAGAGAGCGTTCTCTCAAAGCCGCATTTCGTCATGGAGGATATACTAAACAAGCAAAGATCTATCAACGAGAAATGAGGGCTTTAATTCGTAAAAGTAAAAAATTACTACACTCTTTTTAGTGTAAAATATTTGTTATTGACTGCAAATCAATAAGTTGAAATAATTAAATCCCGATTTTAATCACATGGACAATACCTATGTTCAATTTTCTTATTTCATGTTGTTTAGCTTTTATTATCTATCAAACGCCTCTTCTATGTATGGCTGTACCCTCTGAAAAGGTTTTAAATGAAGAAGTTAAAACCAATGTTGAGCAGATTGCAACTCTTACAAATCAGAAACCGCACAACATTGAACGAAGAGCTGCATTTGATATAGGTTCTGGACAAATTAAGATGCAGGTATCAGATGTTGATCTCAAAACTAACAAGATTATAAATACATTGCTTACCGATTTTGCAACGGTTGGATTGAGAGAAAATATAGCTAAAAGTCTGGATGGAAAGTTGAGTGCTGATATTCAAAATAAAACAGTTAATGCTATTTCAGAGCTAATGAAAAAAGCTGCTCCTTTTGGTCCCCAATCCTATCATGGTGTTGCAACAGAAGGTCTTCGTATGGCAAAAAATAGCGATGACTTAATAAAGCGAATTAAAAATGAGACAGAGTTATCCGTTACTATTATCTCTCAAGAAGAAGAGGGTATTTTAGGATTTATCAGCGCTGTCAGTGAAGCCAACATTGAGCTTGATAAGGCCATATCCTGGGACCTTGGAGGAGGCAGCTCACAAATCACAACGAAATATAATGATCATTACGTTGTTTATCAAGGAAGACTTGGAAAAGTACCGACCAAAAATGTTTTGTTAAAAATACAAAGAAAAGATGTCTCTAAAGGAGAGAGTCCAAATCCAATTTCCCAATCAGACATGAATGAAGCTATCCAATTTATCCAAGAGAATATTAGAGAAATTCCTCACGAGCTTTGTCAGAAATTGAGTGATCCAGGAGCTATTGTCTTAGGGATAGGAATCAATCCTTTATGGGGGATGTCGCAGAGCGGTCGTTTTGATAGACAGCGTATTTTAGAAGAGCTTAAATCTAGGTTAAATCTTGATGATGAGGCAATAGCAGAAAAGGATGCAATTCAAAAGGAATATGCGACTTATCGAGCTTCAAATCTTATTTTGGCCTATGGTATGATGAAAGCCTTGAATATTTATCAAGTTCAATATGTAGGAACACCAGGAGCTAATGCAATTGGACTATTGCTTTCACCACAGTATTGGGAAACAAATGAAATTCAGCAACAAAAGTGATTAATGAAAAAATATGTTTTTAAGCCTTACAGCAAGATTTTTCCAACTCTCTTTGAAAAAGAAAAACAAAGAATTCTAGCTCGCATAAAAACAGACTTAACAATAGAGCATATTGGAAGTACCGCTGTTCCAGGCTTAGGCGGAAAAGGAATCATCGATATTGCCATAGCTGTCAATAAAACCAATATGGAGTCGACTTCCAAGCAACTTCAAGATTTAGGATATGAATACAGGCCTAATTTTAGCACTCCAGATCGATTTTATTTTGTAATCTATTTGCCTGATCCTGAGGAAGAAAATAGAAGATATCATATTCATTTGACTTACCCTGAAAATAACGAGTGGAAGGAGTTGATTGGCTTCCGAGACTATCTTAGGTGTCATCCAGAAGAACTTCAAGAATATGCAGAATTGAAGAAAAAAGCTGCATTTGAAGCAAATCATGAAGGCGACCGATATCGAAAAGTAAAAGAGCCTATATTTGCGAAGATCAGATCGCTGACCAATAACTTTAATTGGAAGGACTTTCCAGGAAGAAAATGAAGATTACCCTATCCAAAGCAACTCAAGAAGATAAGAATACCATCCAAAATCTCGGCCGCTTTTATGTGTATGAAATGTCAAGGTATTGTGGCTTTTTACCAACCTGGGAAGTGCCTTCTAACGGTCTTTTTGAATGTATTGATCTTAACTCTTATTGCGAAAAGCCCGATAGGCATGCATTTTTAATAAAAGTAGATGGTGAGTTGGCTGGATTTGTATTGATCAACAAAGTAGGAAGCACGCCAGATGTAGATTGGAACATTGGGGAATTTTTCATTGTCTCCAAATTTCAAGGGAAGGGCGTTGGACGTTATGTGGCAGAGCAAGTCTTCAATCAGTTTCCGGGGGTTTGGGAGACTTCTCAAATACCAGAAAATAAAGCAGCAATAGAATTTTGGGATAGGGTCGTCGGCCGATATTCAAATGGTCAATTTGAAAAAACACTTAAAATTGTGCCAGAACCCAAACCGCATCCCATGGTTATTTTAAAATTCACCTCTCAAGGAAGTCCGAATATTCAAAGGTAGATACTTTTGATTTCCAAGCGGAAGAATTTTATTTGAAAAACGGTTATAAACGGGTCGGTGAATTAAAAAATTGTTGGTTCGGTCATTCAAAATTCTTTCTAAGAAAGGATCTAAGCTAATATGCAATTAAGAATAGAAGATTCTCTATGAAGTCTACTTATAGCCCTGAAATGAAACAACAACTTAAAGACAGCATCGAATTATTAAAAATGATTCTAGGGCCTGATCTTTTAGGAGTTTATCTTTATGGTTCGTCTCTTGTTGGCGGGATACAAAAATACAGTGACATTGACTTGTTCGCCGTTACTAATCGTGCGACAACTTCAGAGGAAAAAGCTAAATTAATTGCTAGTCTTCTTCAAATCTCTGGCATTTACATGAAAAGCTCAAAATTGCCTATTGAAATAACCCTCGTTGAGAAGAGGATGATTAATCCTTGGCAATATCCCCCTTGCTTTGATTTCCAATATGGCGATTGGCTACGTGAATCTTTTGAAAAAGGCACACTTGAACCATGGGACAACTATGAAATGCCTGATCTAGCAGTCATTGTTACTCAAGTTTTATTAAAGAGCGAAACCTTGTGGGGATTAAAATCCGAGCAACTTTTGGCGCATGTACCATACCATGATTTTATGAAAGCTATGCTTCATGATGTAAATAGGCTTGCCGCAGACCTTGAGTATGATACTCGAAATGTTTTACTTACTTTTGCTCGCATCTGGAGTACTTTGGAAACAGACACGATAAGATCCAAACCTGCTGCGGCAGATTGGGCAATAAATCATTTACCTGAAAAGCATCAACCTGTGATGCAACGTGCCAAATCAATTTGTATGGGCATAGAAAATGAACATTGGGATGATATCAAAGTACTTATAAAACCTTGTGCCACTTTTATGGTGGATAAAATCAATGAGCGAATTCCATTGATGAATTTTGATGATCTCAACAAGCGAATAAAACTATATGAACAATGAAAAAAGCTACCATCCAATCGATGAGCATTGTAAGTGCTCGAGCTTTCACTTTCAGCCAGCAAAGTCTTCTCAAAGAGCCTTGCTGCATCAGTGGTTTGAACAGAAACACATTAAAGAATGGATGCATGGAGTAGGACTGCAAAACACTTTAAATGGCCTAGAAAAATTCTTTCAAGGTACATCCACCCCTACCTATTGGGTAGGGTATGATAGAGATATCCCTTTTGCTTTTCTAATTACCTCTCCAGAAGGAAAAGATGCGATCACTTTGGATCTGTTCATTTGCGATGTTAATTATCTGGGAAAAGGAATAGCTGTGCCTATGATCAAAGAGTTCTTAAAGAGTCAGTTTTTACATGTGAAGCGGGTTCTAATAGACCCCGAAGCCACAAATACAAGAGCTATTCATGTATACCAAAAAATAGGTTTTAAGATCATCGGAGAATTCATTGCAAGCTGGCATCCTGTGCCACATTATCAAATGGAACTACTCATGACAGATTTATTGTCTTCAATAGGAGCTTCGAATGCCTAAAAAGTCCAGTCCAGTCATCAAAAAAGGGGATGTATCTCCTGCTGAATACACAAAATTCATTACCTCATTGAAGGTTAAAATTCGATCAGCTCAGATCAAGGCCGCTGTCACGGTTAATAATGAATTAACCAAACTTTATTGGGAGATTGGAAAAGAAATATTTGAAAAACAAGAGAAGGAAGGCTGGGGTAGCAAGGCTTTGGAAAGAGTCGCTAAAGACCTTCAACTTGAGTTCCCTGGGATAGAAGGGTTTTCAAGAGCTAACATGTTCAGGATGAAGGCTTTTTTTATCGCTTATGAAAAAGTCGCACAAGCTGTGCGACAATTTGAATCCCTGCCCATTTTTAGCATCCCATGGGGACATAACATCCTGCTTCTTCAGAAAATAAAGGATGCTAATGAACGCCTTTGGTACGCTTCTAAAACGATAGAACATGGATGGAGCAGAAGCATGCTCACAATCTGGATCGAAAATGACCTGTATCACAGAGAAGGAAAGGCAATAACAAACTTCAAAGCGGCGTTGCCAGCCCCGCAATCAGATTTAGCACAGCAATCGTTAAAGGACCCATATGTCTTTGACTTTCTCACCTTGCATAAAGAGTATCTTGAGAAAGATTTAGAAGACGGTCTGGTCAAACACATTCAGAAATTCTTGATTGAACTGGGCAGGGATTTGCCTTTGTTGGTCAGCAATACCCACTCAAGGCCGGAGAGCATGACCTGTATATTGACCTTCTTTTCTATCATCTCAAATTGCGCTGTTACGTAATTGTAGAACTAAAAACAGGGAAGTTTGATAGCCGTGATGCTGGGCAAATGAGCGCATATCTTTCGGCTGTAGACGATCAGCTTAGAAATAAAGATGACCAACCTAGCATTGGCATTATCCTATGCAAGACAAAGGACAACATTTTCGCTGAATATGTCTTAAGGAACTTTAACCGACCAATTGGCCTTGCCGAATTTGAAGTAAAAGTTGTTGAAAAACTTCCAAAAGAACTCAAATCCAACTTGCCCATAGTAGAGGAAATTGAAGCCGAATTGAGCGTGACACCTATAACCAAGAAAAAAGGACCTAAAAAGACAAAGAAAGGAACGCAATGAGCCAGGACATTTTGCCTTGCCTATCTTTCAAAGCAACATCAATTACGGTTGGCGGTGTTGACGAACATTACAAAGGTCTTCGTTACAAGATCATTGGGGTAGCTCGCCATAGCGAAACACTAGAAGAACTGGTTGTCTACCAAGCCCTATATGGAGAAGGCGATATATGGGTGCGTCTGTTAGCTATGTTTCTAGAAAATATTGAGATGAATGGACAAGTACAACCAAGATTCAAATTAGTTCTATAACATTTTTTTTCTCAACTGACACTTTGACACGTTGCCTTTCTATGTATGCAAGCAGTGCCTGCACAATTAGCCCTGCCAAAGCCAATAATTTTACGCATTTTTTATGCAACTGATCAGAAAAGAAGCGAATAATTTAGAGATGATCCGAATAAATGCTTAAATGAATTGAGAGGAAAATCCTATTCTGACATACTCCAATTTGTTCAGAGTTTTACGATGAATGGGTCTGAAAATCCTTGTGTCGCTGGTTCGATTCCAGTTCTGGCCACTTCAGCCGGAGCAACTTAAGTTGTTCCGGTTATTTTTTGAATTAGAATTACCGTACTTTTGCCGGAGTACAAAATTCCCTTAAATCACCCAAGACTTGGGTTTCATTTTATTATTTGAAATCCGTTTTGGAGTGTCCATTCCGTTAATTTTACGGCATCAACGTTAACGCTCCTATTTAATAACTAAAAATCAACAACTTAAGATTGTAGGTCTGAGGACTAACAATCTTGTTGCTGCTTATAAGGAGCACAAATGGGTCATATTCGTGAAAAAAAACTTAAAAATGGTGGGATTCGCTATCACGCAGAAGTTCGATTGAGGGGTCATCCTAACCTGACTGCATCCTTTGATCGGAAAACAGATACAAAAAGCTGGATTCATAAAACGGAAGCGGACATTCGTTGTGGTAGACAGCAGTTATACTCGGTCGGAAAAAAACATACATTCAAAGAAGCTGTTGATAGATATGTCAATGAGCATTGAATTTCAGTAGTCAAAAGAGGACATCTTCTTTGGTGGAAGAAGGAAATGGGTTCTTTATATCTTCAAAACATCAGACGGGCTGTCATAGTTGAGAAAAAGCAGAAATTACTCATAGAGCCTAATGAAAAGGGGATTATTCGAGGCAAGAGCACTTGCAATCGTTTTTTAGCAACATTAAGTCATCTCATGACCATATGCGTAAAGCAATGGGAATGGATAACAGAAAATCCTGTTAAGAAAATTTCGCGAGAAAAAGCACCCGAGAAAGAACGCGCCATTTAATTCCCCAAGAGAGACAACAACTGCTTGATGCATGCAGGCTTAACTAATCTCTACTCATCCTGTACTTGGGGTAAAGTATGTTCATGTCTTTGTGTTTAATTTTCAACTATCAGAGTCTTAGGATATTAAATTTAGAGAATTTTGTCAAAAACTATCAAACTAGAAGCAAAGCTATAACTTTGCTTCTAGTTCATCAGAGAAGCGAAAGAGGATTACCTTCTTCGCCTTTTCTTATCCGTCTTAATGAAATAGGCCAATTGCTCGCCAAGTGGATATAAATTTTCGTTGGGCCATCTCATAGAACCGGGTAAGATACTTATGTCAGCAATGCGTAAATTTTTGACACCATAGACTCTTCCATGTTGATCTACTACTGCCATTGGGTCTGATCTCAAGCCCATTTTACAGGTACAGCCTGCATGATGCCCCGCTATTTTACTTGCGATAAAATTGCGTAATCGAACCGGATCAATATCTGACATTGATGTAAAAGTAGTTATTCCTGCCTTCAAGATATCTGATGGCATTGGATCTATCAATCCAGCAAAGAAATCCGCCGTTGGATCAGCGGGATTATGTAATGCTAACATAGTTGGTAGGACATTGTTGTAAATCCTAATTTTTTCATAGCCCCAGATCCTTTTTGAACCTTAGAACACATTTTCAAAACAAAATTTCCAAAGTATTCCACCTCAAAAAATGAAAATCAATTTCTTCTCTTATATGTTTTTAACTCAACTTGTCAAATTAAAATATTTCTTTCTTATGCAAGGTTCACGAATTTTGGATTTAGGGATACAAGTTGGGTTCTAATTGAAATAGTGCTTTGTTCTATTTTTTTTAGTCCCTTATATTTCTACAGGAAGTATAGCGAGTTCTGATTTTAATTCAGTGATGGTTGTGAAAACTAGATCTCCCATAACTTTTTGCCTTTCGAGAATGAAAGGAAAATTCATCTTCGATATTTTTATCTACGGTGAAAACAACGAAAAATTTAGATTGGTTCCTTTGGGCTGCTGGAAATAGCAACAACAGAAAGCTAGTACTTACGGCTTTTACTTAATCCTTTTGGGACAAGCCAATGATCTAGGAGGTCGAATCCTAATTGAACTAAGATAGCCAGTAGAGAAGCGGGAATGGCGCCTGATAGGAGAATTTTCGTGTTGTTGAGAGCTAGACCCGTCACGATGAGCTCGCCAAGACCGCCAGCGCCAATGAGAGCGGCAATGGTGGCCATGCCGACGTTGAGAACAGCAGCTGTCTTAATGCCGGCTAAAATCGTTCGTGAGGCAAGAGGGATCTCAACTAGTCCTAGGCGAGGGAGCAGGGGAAGGCCTAGAACAATGGCGGATTCTCTGAGTGGATTTGGAATGTCGCTTAAACCTGTATAAGTATTGCGCACAATAGGATATAGGGCGTAGAAAAATAGAGCAATCAGGGCAGGGATTGTCCCGATTTTTTGTAGCAAAGGAATCAAAAAAACAAAGAGGGCCAAAGAGGGAATGGTCTGAATGATACCAACAAAATTTAAAATGACATGTCGTAAGGAAAAAGAAAAAGTGGCTAAAATTCCCAAAGGAATACCCATTAAAATAGCAGGAATGAGAGAGCCAAACACGAGAAATAAATGCTGCTTTGTCAATCGCCAAAGACCTAGATCCCATAAATACTGCAAAAAAGAAGTTTTTTGAGCAGAAGAATCTGTTGAGTTTGACAAGAAATTGCGCGCAATCTTCTCAAAATTTTCTCCTAACAGTTCTGCTCTCGCATTCATCATTAGCATCTCTTCATTGGAGATGCTCCCGGATAGTGTTTGCAGTGCTTTCCATATCTGTGGAAACTTTTGCGGTAAATCCAGGCGATAGAGTAGGATGGCATCATAGACGGGAAAAAAATGGAGATCATCTTCTAGAACTTGAAAATGGTATTTCTCAATTTTGGGATCAGTGCTATAAATATCAGTCAAGTCAATCTGCTTACTCCTTAAAGCTTCATAGCTTAAACTATGGTCAATGCCAATCACCTCCTGTTGAGGAAGATGGTAGGCTTTTTTAATTTCCTCCCAACCATCCGCTCTCTTTAAGAATTCTGGCGAGAATCCTATCTTCAAATGAGGATATCTTTTGAGATCAGACATGCGATGAATATGTAGCTCGCGCGCTTGCTCTTTACGCATAGCAAAAGCATAAGTGTTGTTAAATCCTAGAAGAACAGCAGCTCCAATTCCCAATGGCTGAAGTTTGCTATTTAAAGTCTCTACATCCACTTTTTGGTCAATAGGCAACTTGAGAATTTCTTGAGCAATGGTTCCGGTATAATCGGGATAAAGATCAATGGCTGCTTCTTTTAAGGCGGCGAAGGCAATACCGGTATTACCGAGACCGGATGTATAAATCACTTTAGCTTCACCTGTCTGCTCAGCCACCTGCTTGATGATTTCGCCCAAAATATATGATTCTGTAAAGCGTTTGGAGCCGATGGTAAAGGTATCTTGCGTGTAAATAGGCATGGAAAAGAAAATAAGGAAGATCAGCATGCCACCTCGATGGAATATTGTTGTGCTTGGATGAAGTCAGTGACAAAAGGCACTGTAGGAGATTGAACCAAATCTTGAAAAGAACCTTTTTGAATGATCTTCCCAAAACGCATCAAAATAATTTCACTCCCCAGATAGGCTGCCTCGCGCATATCGTGTGTTACTAAAATAACCGTCTTTCGGAGATAGGAAAAAATCTGTTTAAGTTGCTGTTGCAATTCAAAGCGTATAATGGGATCAAGAGCTGCCAGCGGTTCATCTAAAAGAATATAGTCAGGATTGAGCATGAGAGCTCGCATTAAGCTCACTCGCTGACACTCTCCACCCGATAGCTGTAAAGGATAAGAATGCAAAATGTTTAAGGGAAGTTGAACAAGATCGCACAATTCAGCGATTCGTTCATCAATAGCTTCAGAAGAATATCCTAGGAAGCGAGCAAACAGAGAAACATTATCCTTAACATGTAAATGAGGGAATAATCCTCCATCTTGAATGACATAGCCAATTTTTCTGCGCAAAAGATTGATATTTATATCATTAACCTCTTCTTCGTCAAAAAAGATTTGACCTTCTGAGGGAGGAATTAATCCAACAATGAGCCGAAGTAGAGTAGATTTACCACAACCACTTGGACCAATTAAAACGGTTGTCTTTCCATCCTCAATGGTCAAAGTAGTCGGTTCTAATGCTTGGTGATGATCGAAATATTTGGAAACTTTTTTGAGTAAGATAGCCATTATTATTTCTATAAACTAAAAGATAAGAAAGTGTAAATTGGAAAAAAGGAGACACTATGATCCAGAAATTTGATGCCATTGTTATTGGAACTGGCCAGGCAGGCCCTTCTTTAGCGAAAAGTTTATGTCAAAAAGGATACAAAGTCGCCATTATTGAACAGGCTCACTTCGGCGGAACTTGTATAAATACTGGCTGTACACCTACTAAAACGCTTGTTGCCAATGCTAAAATTGTCCATTCGGTGCGCAATAGCAAAGCTTTTGGAGTAGATATTGATCATTTTCAAATAGACTACAAGGCAATCAAAGCTCGGAAAGATGCCTTAATCAAGGCTGGCACAGAATGGGTGAGAAATTTTCTACAATCAACAGAAGGATGCACAGTATTAGAAGGGCATGCATCCTTTGAAGGCCCCAATCAAGTTAAAGTGGGAGACCACCTTATAGAAGGAGACAAGATTTTTATCAATGTTGGAGCTCGGTCATATATCCCAGCTATACCCGGACTTCAAAAAATTCCCTATCTCACCAATAGCTCTCTTTTGGATATGGACTCTATTTCCCCCCCATCTTTTGATTTTAGGTGGAGGATATATTGGTCTTGAATTTGCGCAAATTTTTCGCCGTTTTGGCAGTCGAGTTACTGTCATCCAGAGAAATCCTTTCCTTATGCCCAAAGAAGATCAAGATATCTCTAAAGCAATACAGGAAATTTTGGAAAAGGAAGGGATTGAGTTTTACACAAATGCGGTCAATTTTAAGATTCTTCCCGATAGCCAAGAGGGACATATTCTCGCTCAATTTGAACAAAATGGAAAAAAGCAGGACATTTCAGGCACGCATTTATTAATCGCTACAGGGAGAATTCCGAATACAGATAACCTAGGATTAGATAAAGCGGGAGTCAAAGTGGATAAGAGAGGGTTTATTACCGTCGATGATCAGCTGCGCACATCTCAACCATACATCTGGGCTCTCGGTGATTGCAATGGAAAAGGTGCTTTCACCCATACATCTTATAATGACTTTGAAATCGTAAGGAATAATATCCTAGAAAATGGATCGCGAAAGGTCACTGATCGCATTCCCATTTATGCGCTTTTTACCGATCCACCCTTGGGAAGAGTAGGGCTAACCGAGCAAGAGGCAAAGCAACAGCATGAGGATGTTTTGATAGCCAAACTCCCCATGACGGCTGTTGCACGAGCCAGAGAAAAAGGAGAAACCGAAGGATTCCTAAAAATTGTAGTGGAGGGAAAAACGAAGAAGATTTTAGGCGCTTCCTTTTTAGGAACATCCTGCGATGAGGTTGTCCAGTTAATTGCTGTCATCATGGTCGCTAAGGCGCCTTATTCTGTGATAGAACGAACCGTGCTCATTCATCCTACTGTCTCAGAGCTGATTCCAACACTTTTATCTAAGCTCGCTAAAGTATAAGAAAAAAGCTACCCGCTTGACGTAAATGGGTTGATTTTTTAGTATTCAATCATAAGACAGTCGAAGTATGAAAAACAATTTCTGGTGGTGATGCAGGATGCAAAATAACGTAGAGGTGTTCCCATGACTGGATCTTCTGATCTTCGGCTAACTAGAATAGCGCTCAACAACGGAAGCGGCCATATGCCCGCACTCGGCTGCGGCACCCTGATTCCCGACCCAGCCGAGACCATAACCACGACCAGAGACGCGCTCGCGGCCGGATTTCGACACTTCGATTGTGCAGAGCGATACCGGAATGAGCGCGAGGTAGGCGAGGCGTTGCAAGCAGGACTTGCTGCTGGGGGATCGCGCGCGAAGACATTTTCATTACCACAAAGTTGTGGAACTCCAATCATCGGCCCGAGCGCGTCGAACCGGCCTTCGAGGCGAGTCTGGAAAGACTCGGGCTCAGATATCTGGATCTCTACCTCATTCACACTCCGTTTGCATTTCAACCGGGGAACGAGCAGGACCCACGGGATCAAAACGGCAATGTCATCTACGACAAAGGAGTGACTTTGCTCGATACCTGGAGAGCAATGGAAAGTCTCGTGGACCAGGGCAAATGCCGGGCCATCGGACTGTCGGACATCAGCTTGAACGAACTGCTGCCCATCTACGAATCTGCACGAATCAAGCCAGCCGTGGTCCAGGTCGAAGCCCATCCGTATCTGCCGGAAGCGGAGCTTCTGGAATTCTGCAAGGAGAAAGGTATTGTGTTTTTGGCTTTCGCGCCATTGGGTCATGGAATGCGCCCGGGGCTGCTCGAAGATCCAGTCATTTTGGCGATCGCCGCACGAGTTGGAAAGACGCCAGCACAGGTGCTGCTGGCATGGGCGGTGCAGCGCGGCACGGCTGTGCTTACCACACCCAAAACTGCGGCTCGTGCGAAAGAGAATTTTGACATCTCCACCCTTCCGGAAGATGCGTTTAACGAAATCAATCGCATTCAGACTAGGCAGAGGCTCAATGAAGTGGTGAAGACAGGCGTCCCTGGTTTCATCGCGCGAGGCGGATGAAAATGAAAGACAATTAGCAACTGGCATAGTCCGGGGACGAAGAACAAATACGGATTATTTTTATGAATTAAATTCAATAAATAAATTAACAACCGTCGAGACAAATTAAAAGAAGAAAATTAATATATATTGATAAAAAATAATTTCGAATCTGAGCCATCATAGGGAGCAAGTTGGATTTAAAAGGAGAATAATATGGAAGCATCCAGTGCATACATACAATCAAAAGATTCCTCAGATTTACGCGAGGGGATCTATTCAAGTAATAATAACAATATGCAAAGTCAATGGACACCTATATCAAAAAACACGCTCGATTTACGTTTAAGTATCTTTAAGAATGAAGACAAAGAAAATAATCTACTTGCAATAGTAGCTTCTGAAATGAAAGAGAACTTAAAGATCCTGCATACCCAAGCTTCTTCAATATCTGCACAAGGACTTACCGCCCTTGCAGAAAATTGTCCAAATGTGGAAGTTTTAAATCTCTGTTGTGCATATAAGATAGGAGATAAAGCTCTAGAAATTATTTCTCAGTTTACGAAGTTGAAAGAACTTAATCTTAATTGTGCTGCAAAGAAAGAAATTTTAGATGACTGGGGATCTACTGGTAGAGCAAAGGTCATAGAAGGTATTAAGGATACATATATAGTAAACATCTTAAATAAATGTTCTGAATTAGAAAAATTAGATTTATCTGGCACACAAATTACTTTAGAAACTCTTAAAGTTATCGCTACTAGAGATAAAATAAAATTTCTTAGACTTGCTTATTGTTGGGATTTAAAGGATGAGGAGATATCTTATCTGGCTAAAGCTCGTCCAGATGTACAGATTATGAGGGATTTAAAAGATGATGCCTCCTCAGAATTTATAACGCTAGCAAAAAGTATGAAGTCTCGCTATTACAAGGAAACTCAAATCTCGAAGGGAGAAATAAGCATTTCGTTCAAGGATGATGTTTCAGAGCTTGAAAAAGATTTTATTAGTCTCTCAACTTTTTACATTTAAACCTAAAATTGGGTTTTAAGTGGGGCAAGCTTTCCAGTTGCAAGCCTGACCCCATTTCTTAATCGCATTAGGATAAGAATTGCCTAGCTCTCGAAAGCCTGCTAAGTTCGAAATTCATACACTTCGTAAATTTAGCTTATATATTTAATCTAATGAATTGACAGAAAGGCAAAATTGGGGTTATTATCTTTTCAATCTTTATTGGAGAACAATATGAATTGCATTAAATTTAAACCAAATTTAAGTCAGTTACCCGATTATATTCCAATTATTAGCTCTCTTGCAGCAATTCGCCATTTTGTTGTCTCAAAAAAAGAAAATGTAAATGATAATTGGGGACCAAATAAAAGGGGACGATTCGCTTTAATTCCCGTGATAGGAAATATTATTCTTCTTATTCATGACATCCAAAAATCTCAATCCTCACCCACAAATAACCTAAAAACACGTCGTTTTCGATTTTACAAAAAAGAAAATAAAACAAATGCTCAAGCAAAGAATCCAAATAATATTGAGGCGAATGATCAAGAAAAAGAAGCAGAACAGGTTCTCCATGAAGAGAAAAAACCTATACCTGTAACAAAGCAAAAAGAAGTAGCAACAAAAATCGAAAATAAGCTTAAGGGAAAAGCAAAGAAAAATGAAATACCGGAGCCAGTAGTTATCGCAAATAAAGAGATAAAAAATGAAAAAGTGGAAATAAAATCTGAACAAAAAATTGATAATAATAAAGAATTAAAACCCCAAGAAGAAAAGAAAGATGACTCATCGAAACAGCAACAGAATACGGAAAAAAAGGAAGAATTAAAACCACCAATAGTACAAAAAAATGATGAAACAAATATCCAAAAAACAGAGAAAAAAAATGAAGAGGATAAAAGCAAAATCGTAATCGAAAAAGAAATCCTTAAGGATGTAGTACCAGAAACAAAAAATGCATTAAGTAAAGATGCTAACTTAAAAGATGAACCTCCGAAAAAAACAAAGGAAAATGAAGAGCTAAAGAAACAAAAAGAACTTGAAGAGAAGCAAAAAAGTGAAAAACTAAAACGTTTTAATGAAATTATTTCAAAAGCACAAAATATTATCGAAGAGTTAAAGCAGGCTGCCTTAAAGCAGGCTGCCCATCCTGAAAAGCTCAATTTTGAAGTTCTGCAAATTCTAAAGAAAGTCAAAAAAGAGGCTAAAAATCTTTATCAAGCTCAAGAGCTTAATTCTGAACTTAAAAAACCTCTCGAACAAGTTATCGATCAATATCATAAGATCGTAGAAGGAAACGAGGTTTTGTCCCTTTTAAAGCGAATGAGTCAAGAAATTCGCAAACCAGAAAATGGTCGACCTGTGATAGAAAATTTTAAAGGGTTTTTTGTGGATGTTGACTTAGATCAAAATGATAAAGAAACATTGAAGAAAAAATGGATAGAAACACAACAAAAAATATGGGATGGCTTCTTTGAAGCTCAAGAGTTCTTAAATCAAAATAAAAAAATCACATTTATTACAGGAAGAACCTCCTCATCTCTTATTTCTACTTTAAGGATTCCTGAGTTTGCCCCTAAGCTTAGTGATAAACCAGCTCTTGTCAGTGAGGAAAAATTGGCTGCATACAATTTTACCTCTATCATCAAAGAATTTACTTTTGATAAAACCTATTTATGTGGAATGGTTTTTTCTAATTTGAATGAATGTGTCCAAGATATCTTCAAAAAGAAATCTCAATTTAATGCTGATGAAAATTTAAATTTCATTAATGATTTACAAGCTGATGAGATGGGTGAGCATAGCTATTATCAACTTCGTCTCGCTGTACTTAGATTACTACTCATGGGTGCCAAGAAAGAAGAGTATGAAAATATTAAAAGGAAAATTACTGCTTTAAGAGATAGCACACCCAATTATCCCCCTCCTCTTCCATGGAAAAAATTGGTTTCGCTTATTGGAGATGTCTGTGATTTGGAAGGATCGGTCCCAAAGATCGGTCTTCAAAGAGGTCAAATTGTTGTTATACCCCGTTCGAAGTCGAACCCTACGTACGGTATTATAGCTGAAACGTATGAAGATGGCACTTATAAAGTTATTGTTGATATCAAGAGAGCTTCAAAAAAAGTTGCTTCTTCTGATCTAAAAATTGTGGATGATCAGGTTCTGTTAAAAGAAGCAAAACTTAAAGAGCCTTTAAAGGATTTTGAAATAGTTCTTTTAGAAAAAGAATTGAAAAGTGAGCGAGAGCTATTACAAGATACCCTAAATTTATTTAATACTATAAAGCCGTTAAATTTGTCTGCTGAAGAATTGGATCTCATACAAAATCCATTCCCAATTATCTGGTCTTCTCATTCTTTAAACCCGCAAGTAATGAATCAGGGCTTTAAAGACGAGTGGGGGATTTTGGGCGATGCTATTTTGGGTAAAGATATTCAGTTAGCCTTTACTAATCGTGAAAATGTGAAAAAATTGCAATCTCTTGTCAAAGATTTTGGCGTACGAGTTCTTAGTTTCGAGGCGGCTCATTTTATTTTAGGGTATAAAAAAGAGAAAAATGAAAATTTTGAACCAAATTTTATTGAAAAACAAAGTGTAGAAAAAAAAGAAGATGAAAAGGAAGTAAAAAAGGATGATATACCATCTCAAATTGAAAAAGTAGATGAAGTTGTCCAAAACAAACTTCCGGAATTTAAAAAAACTGATTCAGATTTATTAAGTCAGCTATTAGATTCAGATATATTTACTTATAAGAAAAAGCCTTTCATGGATGATTGATAACGAATGGCTGAGACTGATAGATTAATGCCAAAAAAACCGCCGGCTCTATGGCGTCATATTCTTCGCAACAATTTTACTAATTTAGACAAACTAGTTGGTTTCTTAGAGTTTACTTCGGAGCAGCGTCAACAGCTATTAGTGGATTCCAAATTCGGCCTTAATTTGCCCTTAAGATTAGCTCAAAAAATAGTGAAGGGAACATTTGATGATCCTATTCTGAGACAATTTGTACCCACAATCAATGAATCCTTTGTAAACCCGGATTTTCAGCTAGATCCTGTCGATGATCAAACATTTCGTAAGGAAACAAAATTGTTACAAAAATATGCAGGCAGGGCTTTACTCGTATGCACGAGTGCCTGCGCGATGCACTGTCGCTACTGTTTTCGGCAAAATTTTACCTACGATAGACAGAATAGGGGATTTACAAAAGAAATTGAAATGATTCGACAAGACTCTTCCTTAAATGAAATTATTCTTAGCGGGGGAGATCCTTTATCTTTAGATAATGAGGTTTTGGATGATTTATTAAATGGGCTTGAAAATATTCCTCATGTGCATCGCGTTCGATTTCACACTCGGTTCCCCATTGGTATTCCTGAAAGAATTGACGAGGAATTTTTGACTATTTTGAAAAATCGTAGAGTTCAATTATTGTTTGTGATCCATGTCAATCATCCGCATGAACTGGATAAGGACATATTTTGTAGCCTCAAAAAATTACAAACTTTAGGCATACCGATTCTTAACCAGAGTGTGCTCTTAAAAGGGGTTAATGATACTATTGAAACGCAAAAACAGCTGTCCGAATGCCTCGTGAATCATGGAATTATGCCCTATTATTTGCATCAGTTAGATCAGGTGCAAGGGGCATCCCATTTTAAAGTCGAGCAGAGCCAAGGGCAAAATCTTATCAAAGAACTTTCTACAGTTTTATCTGGTTATGCCGTTCCCAAATATGTGAAGGAAATCCCTGGCGCTAGTAGTAAAACATGTCTAGAATAAGGTGCATCGCCCTCGCTTTGCATGAATTTAGAAAGATTCAACACGAAGGCACAAAGTCCGGAGACACAAAGATGGAAGAATAAACTTTTACATCGAATTTCTTTGTATCTTAGTGTCATCGTGTCTTTGTGTTTAATTATTTTCAATTATTTTTACACCATTCACAACAACTGCAGTTTTCACTCTAGTCGAAGGAGATCCTGCCCATCATGTTCAATCTTGATGTTGTGCCTGAATTTTGATTGCCCAGCCTCTTTGCAGATTTAAGCTTTTAACCAATTCGAATTCAGTAATAGTTTAGGTTTCTTTATCTGTTCCTCTATCAGTTTAGCATTTTCCGTTTTTCCTGCTAGCTTAGCGGCTTCTAGGGGTGTCTCTCCTGTTTCCTTTAAAGCTTCATTACTATGATGAACATCAGCACCTTTTTCTAATAATAATTTTACTATATTAGGCCCACAAAATCTTGCCGCATAATAGAGAAAAGAAACCTGTACATTGCATTCCGGATCATTGATCGTTCCTCTATTTATATCAAAGCCGCCTTCTATAAGAGTTTCAACCAATTCGTAATTTTGATTCTCATGTTGTAAGGCTATCCCCATCGCTTTAATCTTGGACTCTTGCGTAGTGAACATGTTGGCTTTATACTGAAGTAAAAGCTTAACTATATGAGTGAGACCCAGTTCTACAGCTAGTAATAAAGGAGTTTTACCATGTTTTGCATTCTCAACAAGATTTCCATTTTTTAGAAGAAACTCAATTGCACTTAATTGAAAATCTTTTAACTTATCATGATCTTCAGAATTTTTTTTCCAAAAGGATAGATAGATAATATCATATACCAAAGGCAAATTCTTAAAAAAGTTAGGATCTTCAGTTACTATTTTCTCCTTAAAGATCTTTTTAAGTTGATCAAATTTCATGCTTTCTATGCTATCAGAAAATCTAGTGATAATCTGACTTTTTTTTTCTTCAAGATTTTGAGGTGCTTTTGTGTTTATATGAAGAAAATCTTGAAGTTTTTTTAAACTATCTTTTCGAATCATAAACCTTTACCTAACTTATCATTTTCAGCAAAAAATATTGTTTACATTTTTTCTACAGTTTGAACTCCCAATAAATTTAAACCCTTTTGCATGATGCGAGCTGTAGCTTCACATAATAAGAGGCGTGAATTCTGTTGAGGTGTCCCTTCGACCCGGCAGTCTCGAAAAAAAGCATTGAACTTTTCTGCTAAGGCATAAAGATAATCGGTCAATCGGTTGGGCAAAAGATCGCGAGCGACTAGATGGATAGTTTCGCCAAATTGATGCAGGTGCATTCCTAATGCTATTTCTGCGGGATGTTCCAAATTAACATCTGTGCTGTTTTTTTTGGATTCTATATCCACTTGAACTTTGCGTTTTATGCCCGCTACGCGAACGTAAGAATACATCAAGTAAGCCGCCGTATTACCTTCAAATTTTAACATGCGTTCATAACTAAAGGTATAGTCACTATGTCGATGGCAAGCAAGATCGGCATATTTAATCGCACCAATTCCTAAAACCCGGGCAACTTTTTGACACTCTTGAGGATCCAGCTCAGGTTCACGCTCCAATAGAATTTTTTTGGCTTGATCAATACCGGTTGTAAGTAAATCGATCAATCTTTCCGTTTCTCCTGATCTTGTGCGAAATTTTTTCCCATCCGTTCCTAAAACCAGACCAAAGGGAACATGATTGAGTTCTACTCTCTTCTCTTTTAGAAAACCCGCTTTTTCGGCCACTTTAAAAATCATCTGAAAATGTAAAGATTGACCGGCATCGGTCACAATAATAATGCGATCCACCTTTTCATCCTGGATACGCTGCTTAATTGCAGCCATGTCAGTCGTGTCGTAGTTATAACCGCCGTCCGATTTTTGGATCATGAGAGGCATAGCTTCGCCTTCACGATTGCGAAATTCCTCGAGAAAGATACATTTAGCTCCTTCAGAAATTTGAACAAGACCTTTTTCTTCAAGTTCTTTCACAATGCCTGGTAAAAGAGGATTGTAAAAGGATTCGCCTCGTGTTTTAATTTTGACATCAAGAAGATCATAAATTTCCTGATAGCCTTTTTCCGAAATGGAGCAGATGATTTCCCATGCTTTTTTTGATAGGGGATCCCCGTGTTGCAAGGCAACGACTTCCAGTTGTGAAGTCTTTTTAAAATTGGGATCGCTATCAAATTGCTGTTTAGCTTCCTTGTACCAGTGGACCAAATGGGTAAGATCTGTCGATTCTTTTCCTCTCAAAACTTGAGGAG
The DNA here is from genome assembly GCA_963833865.1 of uncultured Parachlamydiaceae bacterium. Classification (GTDB taxonomy): domain Bacteria; phylum Chlamydiota; class Chlamydiia; order Chlamydiales; family Parachlamydiaceae; genus Neochlamydia. The sequence continues at coordinate 1,588,952 of CAWHZN010000011.1, forward strand.
CTTTCTGTTTAAGATAAGCAATCAACATTCCAAAAGCAGTACCCCAGTCCCCAATATGATTGAGACGTAGAACATCATGTCCAAGAAATTCTAACACCCTGGCTAAACAGTCCCCTATAATTGTGGAGCGTAGATGACCCACATGCATTTCTTTGGCTGTATTGGGACTGGAGAAGTCTACAATAATACGCTGTTTGGGTGGCTTAGAAACACCGAGCATCGGATCATTTAAAATGTGCAAAATGCCAGCAGATAAATAGGTCGGATGAATAAAAATATTAATAAAACCGGGACCAGCAATTTCTACACGATTGATCACTGGAATCTTTTCAGATATTTGACTTTCTAATTCCTTCATGATTGCCTGTGCAACTTCGCGAGGATTCTTCTGCAGAATTTTACTGAGCTTCATGGCAGAATTGAACTGATAGTGTCCGAATTTGTCTTGAGTGCTTTGGGTGATTTCAATCAACAAATCCTGTTGGTCAGCCAATAAAGGAAAAGCTTTCATGGTTGCTTCTCTAAATTGTTCTGTTAAATAGTCTGCTATGGTCTGTTCTAGCATATTTTTTACCGTATAAATTGGATCGGTTTTTTTCTCTGCCCGACCAGATGTTTCAAATTATATTCAGCTATTTCATTGGCTACTCTTCCGGTAGGCTTTTGCTCTTTTTCTGCTTGATCAAAAAGTTTTAAAAGGATCTCATAAATGGAGTCTACTTTATCACGCGATGCCACGGCATTATATCCTCCGTTATTAAATTCAGCAGTGGCATTAATTAAACCACCTGCATTGATGACATAATCCGGAGCATATAAAATGTCACGCTCCATCAGCATTTCCTCAACTTTTACAGATTCTAGCTGATTGTTTGCTCCTCCGGCAATGGCCTTACATCTAAGAAGAGGAACAGCCTTTTCAGTGATGATTCCACCCAAAGCACAAGGAGCAAAAATATCACAATCAATAGTTGCATACTCATCAAGATTAATTGCCTTGGCCCCAAGTTGAGAAGCAAATTCATGAAGACGGATAGGATTAGCTTCACAAAGAATGAGTTCTGCACCTTCCCAAAACAGCAGATCGGCCAATTTCCCCCCTACATGCCCCAAACCTTGAACAAGAATTTTTTTCTTAGTTAAGGATGGATTCCCCCATAGTTTGGTCGCAATTGCTTGAATGCCTCGAAACACCCCCCATGCTGTGAAACGACTCGGGTCTCCGCTACTGCTTTGAGTGGGTAAAGCAGCGACATAAGGAGTTTTTTTACGAATGATTGCCATATCTTTTGGTTCAGAACCAAAATCTTCAGCAGCAATATAATCTCCCTTAAGTGAATCGACAACCTCACCGAAAGAAAGCAAAAGTTTTTCATTTTTTTGTTTATAGGGATCGGCAATAATCACGCTTTTGCCACCTCCAATGCCCAATTCGGCAACAGCAGATTTATAGGTCATGGCTTTAGCGAGCATCAATACGTCGCTTAAGGCATCTTGTGTAGAAGAATAAGGGTAGATTCGGGTACCACCTAGGGAAGGTCCCAAAGAGGTGCTATGAATAGCGATAATACAATGGAGATTGCTTTCTGGATCAGTGGCTTCGATGACTTTTTTGAAACCTTCTACTCTTACTTCTTTTATTTTTACCATGAATTTCTACTCCAAAATGACTTGATTAATAATCATCTTTAAGTTTATGCTTAATGCAGCAATAAATTAAAAATATTTTACACTGTTCTTTTCCCTTATAGAGGTTTCCAATGACACAAACTGTCATATCAAAAGAGCTAAAAAATGAACTTGAGCAATTTCTTAAAGAAAATGAATCGGCTGAGCTCGTTACCACTTATCTTTTTTATGTTGAGAAAAAGTTTCATTTGCATCCGGTTTTATTTCCAAAAGACAAGATAATTTACCAAAGTGAAGAGGATGCCGTCAAGCATGTTGAAAAGAAACAGCAAATATGGCATGAAACCGAGATTAAAATAGGCTTTAGTAATTTAAGCGTTAATGATCAGACAAAAAAAATCTATATCTGTCCATTCACTGGAAAAGTTTTTGGAGACAATACCCATCCTAATCCTCAAGATGCTATTTATGATTGGGTGTCCAAATGTCCTGAAAATACGGAAAAGATCAACGGCCTTCGCGTGAAACGTTTTTTTATCTCCGAAGATCCCGAAGTCATTAAAAGCTACGCTGCGAAAACCAAACCCAAAGAACCCATAACTAAAGTTGTTTATTCCTCCGTACTTAGCGGTAAATTATTTAATTCCAAAGAATCTGTTATTAAAGATTTCAAGCAAAATTATCTGAAACGTTTATCTTTAGTGGAAGTACAAAATCAAAATCGTTATCAGATAGAAGAAGAATTTCTAGAATTTATTCAGAAACAATTAGTAGAAGACAAGATAGCCGCTTTTGTAGAGGCTTTGTCTGAATTTGATGAATTTACTCCTTACGTGACGCAGTGGTTAGAATAGGGAATGATTCATACCTGTTACTCAGCAAAGCAGACTACTGATATTGGTTATCAGTTGGGACAACAACTTTCTAAGGGAAGTATTATTTGTCTTTTCGGCGAATTAGGCGCAGGTAAAACAACTTTTATCAAAGGACTTGCGGCAGGTGCTGCCGGCATTGATATCGAATTGATCAATAGTCCAACCTATGTCTATTTAAATATTTATAATGGTCATAAAACTATTTATCATTTTGATCTTTATCGCCTGAAAGATGCGGACGAATTTTTAAGTATGGGGTTTGATGAAATGCTTTTTGCAGATGGAGTATGCTGCATCGAATGGTCTGAAAGAATTGCTTCACTTTTGCCCTCTACCTGCCTGCGTATTTTTTTGCAGCATGCCGGCGAAAATAAACGTTTGCTGAGGATTGAGTCATGAGTATTTATGCATTCCAAAAAGCACAATTTATTACAACGGCTATATGGCCTAAAGATTATCCTACACTTAAAGATGATCGCGGCCGTTTATTGCCAGAGATTGCTGTGGCCGGACGATCCAATGTGGGTAAATCGAGCTTATTAAACCATCTTTTCCAAAATAAAGGATTGGTAAAGACCTCTTCTATTCCCGGTAAAACACAGGCTATTAATTTTTTTCTTGTGGACGATTGTTTGACCTTCGTGGACCTTCCTGGATATGGCTATGCAGAGGTTCCTCTTTCGGTAAAAAAACAGTGGGGTCCTATGGTTGAGCGATACCTAAAAGAAAGAGAAGCTCTAAAACTCATTCTTTTCCTCTTTGATATTCGCCGTATGCCCAATGAAGATGACAGAAAGTTTTTAGAATGGGTCATCCATTATCAGAAAGCCATGATTTTAGTTTTTACAAAAGTAGATAAAGTATCAAAAAATGAAAAAACTGCAAATGCAGATAAAATTTTGCAGGCCCTAAATACTGAAAATATTCATTCTGTTTTTTATTCAGTGACCAAAAACATGGGACGTAAAGAGTTGCAGAAGATGTTAACAGATGCCATAGAGGATGAAATCAAGTGATGAAACCGCTCCAAACAGAAACCTTTGTTTGTCTAGATTGTGAAACGACAGGTTTAGACACCAATATGAGCAGAATCATTGAAGTAGCTGCCATTCGCTTTACTCTCCAAGAAACGCTATCTAAATGTGAATCTTTGATCGATCCGGAATGTGAAATCCCCGAAACCTCTATAGCCATTCATCATATCACTCCCGAAATGGTCCAGGGAAAACCCAAGATTCAGGAATATCTTCCTCAACTTTTAGAATTTATTGGAGGACACATCTTAGTAGGACATGGGGTGAAGTTTGATATGGATATTATTGCTGCCTCAGCTGCACGGGCAAATATACCCTGCAAAATTCAGTATAATCAATATATTGATACCTTACGTATGGCTCGTTATTATGGGGAAAGCCCGATTAATTCACTTGAACAGCTACGCAAGCATTTTAATATTGAGGAAGAGGGTGCACACCGTGCCCTGAATGATGTGCTCGTCAATATGGATGTATTTAGATTTCTTGCTAAACAATATAAAAGTGTGGATCACATTTTTGAAGTTTTATCCCGTCCTGTAGCTATGAAGATTATGCCGTTAGGTAAGCATAAAGGGCGTCCGATATCGGAAGTCCCTCTTCAATTTCTTTTATGGGCAGCCAAAAAAGATTTCGATCAAGATCTCTTATTTTCCATTCGCTCTGAAATCAAACGTCGCAAAAAAGGCAACACTTTTGAACAGTCAGGCAATCCCTTCAGTAATCTTTAGCTCCTAGCAAATTCGCTATTTGCCTAAATCCATTAAAACAGTAGAATCCTAACAACATTCATGAAATTATCTAATTCTAGAGTGGAGTTCCCATATGTCAAAAAAAGGCAGTAGCCTTCCAGAAAAAGGTTCATTTGAAGTTAAGGTGGGCTTAGCAGAAATGCTTAAAGGTGGTGTCATCATGGATGTCACAACGCCCGAGCAAGCAAAAATTGCAGAAGATGCGGGTGCTGTTGCTGTCATGGCTTTGGAGCGCATACCTGCTGATATTCGCGCCCAAGGTGGGGTAGCGCGCATGTCCAGTCCCGAACTAATTCATAAAATTCAAGAGGCAGTCTCCATCCCTGTGATGGCAAAATGTCGCATAGGTCACTTTGCTGAAGCACAAATATTAGAAGCGCTTTTTGTGGATTTTATTGACGAAAGTGAGGTCTTAACTCCTGCTGATGAAGAGAATCATATCGATAAAAATGCCTTTCGGATCCCTTTTGTCTGCGGATGTCGCGATTTGGGTGAAGCTCTTCGTCGTATAGCTGAGGGAGCAGCCATGATCCGCACCAAAGGAGAAGCAGGCACTGGTAACATTGTAGAGGCTGTTCGACATATGCGTGCCATTAATCGTGAAATCCGTTTATTGATTACCCTTGATCCTTGTGAGCTCATGAGCGAAGCCAAGCGTTTAGGTGCTCCTTATCATCTTGTCAAACAGGTTGCAGAACAGGGTAAGCTTCCCGTCCCTAATTTTGCAGCAGGAGGAATTGCTACACCGGCTGATACGGCTCTCATGATGCAGCTAGGAGCAGAAAGTGTCTTTGTTGGTTCCGGCATTTTTAAATCAGAAGATCCGGCGCAAAGAGCAAAAGCTATTGTAGGGGCCGCTACCTATTATAAGGATCCTGAAATGCTTGCTAAGATATCCATGGGACTTCTCAGCGCGATGAAAGGGTTGGATCTTCAGCAGATACGCAAGGAAGATCTATTATCGCCAAGAGGATGGTAAAATGGTGGTGATCGGTGTTCTAACATTACAAGGGGCTTTTGCTAAACACATCGCCATGCTCGAATCCCTTGGCATTCATACAATAGATGTACGAAAACCTGAGGATTTGGAAGTTTGTCAGGGATTAATTATTCCCGGTGGGGAATCGACTACTATGACCCGTCAGATTGATTATATACATCTTACTGATCCGCTCAAAGAATTTGCTAAAAAAAAGCCTCTATTTGGGACTTGTGCTGGATTGATTTTGATGTCTCAAGAGATTTATGCAGATCCAAGAGAACCATTTAGAATCTTAGATATAGCTGTGGAAAGGAATGCTTTTGGGCGCCAGTATGAATCTTTTACTGTTAATCTCGAGGCAAAACTGATAGCAGATAAAAAAGAGATAGTTCCCGCTGTTTTTATACGTGCACCCCGCATAAGGCATTGTGGACCTGAAGTTGAGATACTAGCTTCCTTTGAACAGGAGCCCGTGCTTGTAAAGCAGGGATTTCATTTAGGTGCGACGTTTCATCCGGAACTCACTCACAGCACAGCCATCCATAAATATTTTGTGAGCCTTGTAGAAAAAGCCCTGCCTTAAACAAATCTTCGCGACGCCTGTTTGGAGTGCGGCGACAAGTCCGCACTCCAAATGTTGAATTCATCATTACTAGATCTATAGATTTAATTATTTAATTCAAAAATATTGACATATAATTTAATTTTTAATAAAGTTTACAAAAAAATTAATATTAAAATTAAGGGATGTTTTTATGGAACCCTCTAATGTAACTTCTATATCAAAAGAAAATTATCAGAATGATAAGTTTAAAGAACCTGCAGCTAAAAGACAAAAAATTCAACATCTAGAAACAGCTCTTGATATTCTTAGGAATATGACCCCAAAATATCCTAGAGAAACGGATGGTCCCCCGAGTCCTCATGAAATTTCTTTTAAGACTGCTCTAAAAGAGAAAAATTATAATGCCGTCATATTAAGACTAAACTACATAGATAAAAAGTATTTAACTTTTTTACTTTATTATTCCGTTAAGGATAATCAGTTATTACCACGCATTATTTCTAATAATTATATAAAACAAAATCCTTTAATTTTTAATAATTCTTTAGAAGAACTAGATCTAACTTACCAAAATGCTATTAAAGATCTTTTAAATAAAGAATTAAATCGAACAAATCCAACTTCTATCCCAGAGAGCATACAAGGTAAAGGCATTGAGCCCTCTACAAAACAAAAAGATGATTTTTTAACAACAGAAATGAAAAAACCCATTGATTTTCATCTTATGCTGAGCCTTGAAAACGGGTTAGGGGTTCATTTGTCTATTCTAGCAAATTCCTGCGAATACTTTAATAACGATTCATTTAGGAAAATGAACGAGGGAAGATCAGGGAACATAGATTTACAAGATTACAACCCTGAAATTATCAAAGCTGTTGTCGATTTTTGTTATGGTAAGGAAATTCAATTACCAGAGGAATTAGATGTGTTATATCTCTTTATAAGAGAATTAATGAGAGCTTCTGACTTTTTCGTAATACCAACATTAAAAAATAAAATAGTTGATATTATAATAGAAAAAAATTGCCTGAAAGATCTGAAAGAAATGGAAGATTTCTCAGAGATATTTCAAATTTTACTATCCACTTTCTTAGAAAAGGGTATTAAAGATAAAGACTTAAATTTATTTAATCAAGCTCTTGGACTTGCTAAAGAAAAAAAAATAGATTGGAGAACTGATCCAAATTGTAGAAAATGTATTCTAGAGGCTTTAAAAATTCCGGAACTTCATGATACATTAATAAGATCAAGAGGCTTTTACGAATTTGATGTGGAGAAGAATTTTCGAATAAATAGCGGTCTTTTGAATGCATGTCGAAGAAATAATAATCAATATTACTCGAGGGATATAGTTGATATAAAAAAGAAATTTCTTCTAGAATTTTTGGCTTTCCTTCATGGAGATTTTCTTCCAGAGAATGAGGATAGAATTAAGCCTTATTACAGATTAGCTGAAGGATTGGGGATATCTTTTTTAGTATTTCCTGAATTCTATTCTCCAAAAAAGGGCAATAACTTAGATATGCTGCTGAGACTTGATGTTGTATATCATCTTACGATTTCAACCTGGATGGATCTTACTGAACTGGCATTAGATTGTGATACTGTAATGAGACAAATCATTCAATTTGAGCATGAGGTAAAAATCTCAAAAGAGGTGGAAAATAGATTGGATTATAAGAGAAAAATCCTAGAACAGATAAAAGATTCTAAAAATATTGAGTGGTTTAAAAAATTGCTGAGATCTCCTCATCTAGACTCTATATTGACTTCACCTGGCGCCATGCAATTGTTTCAAGAAACTCTTAAGGATCCTATTTTTAAAGAGGCTATCGTAAAAAATAAAAATGATTTAACAGATACTGAAAAAGATATGCATATGCGACGATTCGTGGCAACAAATAGGTATCCCAAACTAGGCGCTACTTTAGAACAATTCAACTATCCTTCTTCTCACTCTTATCCCATAATATTAGAAACACTTATAAAATATTCCTGTGGCGAAAAATCTTTACCTAAACCATTGGAACCTAATTTTCTTAATGATCTTTTCAAAACGTCTGAAGAGTTTGAAATTCCCTTTTTAAAAGAAGACTATATCGAGTTGATAAAAAATCAGAGTCAGATTTTTGCTCATTTAGACATAATCCCCACTTTTCTTAAAAGTTTCCACGAACCTAAAGTGGCCACTGCAGTATGCGTTCATATTCTTAATATTCTTAACGAATCCTATTTTTTTGATAGCAATCCTCAACTTCTGGAAAGAAATGAACTCTGGGCAGCTTTAGAGAAAGTTTTGAAGGAATATGGCGGGATTGTAGATACCTATTTACCTACGAATGGCAGAAAAATAAGTGATAATTTTATCGAAGCTCTTTGTAATTTATGTCCTAATTTGAAAACACTTAATCTCGGAGAGTGCGATGATATCTCACTTTCTGCCATAGAAACTTTACAGAAAAAGCTATCATCTCTTGAAAATCTTACTTTAGGAAAAGTAAAAGGATGTGATAATCCAGATAAAAGAAAACAGTTAATCGAGCTATTAACACAATTCCGTAAACTGCAAACTCTTAACCTAGGCTTCTTTTACGCTTTTGAGGACAAGGAAATGACAATATTTGATAAATTAAATGTCAGTGATTTAAGGATAAGGATTCGTTCTTTAGAAAAAAGGAAACCTATAGAAATTCTCGCAAAACTGAAAAACTTGACAAAACTATTTATTTATCTTGGTAAGGGAAAAACTATACCCCCAAAAAAATTAAAAGACAAGGGTATCGATATCACCTTGATGATCGGCAAACCTAAAATAAAAAATGGAATTGAAATTGCATAGTACTTTATCATACTGAATATTTTTCCTCGCGAAGCCTGTTTGGAGTGCGGCGACAAGCATCGACTTGTCGATGCTTCTAAAGAATGTTGCAGAATATGGACAGTTATATTCATTTTACAATTATGGCGTCCAGCTTTTAGTTCAAAACGTTCATTTAATAGCGCTTGTGCGTACGCCTGCGCTATAATCGGAGCTTTCGGATTAAAGAAAACTCTTTCCAACATTTCTATTTCATCAGGAAAATTGGATGAAAAACCAAGTGCAATATATAAGTTTTTTTCTAAACTTAAATGGTCTACTGAGCAGCTTTTCAATCCAATTTTTGAACAATGTTTGCCTTATTTCAAAAAGGGGTTTATTGCAATTGGTGTCGACGATTCAAAACTATAGAGATGACTTTGTCATCATGGCACGATACATGACAAAGGAAATTGTATCATGGGTAGAAAGCAAGTTAGAAACCAGATTTGGCCTAACCGTAAATCGAGAAAAAACTAAGATAGTAAACTTGAATGACCCGAAAGCCAAGCTGAAATTTCTCGGATTTGAGTTAAGAAGGGTACCCTTAAGACATAGACAACACGTGAGTATGTGTTTAATAACTCCCGCGGAAAAGAGCATAAAGAAGGCTATGGAAAAAGTAAGCGAAATCACGGATGCAACAAATGGGTTCAAGCCCATAGAAGTAATCGTGAGAGAACTTAATCAATTTCTTATAGGATGGGGTAATTATTTTAAATTAGGCCATCCAGGCCAGGTATTCAACAAACTAAACAACCATGTATGTTGCCGATTGTATAGGTTTCTTCAAAGAAGATCGCAAAAAGGCTTTAAGAAACCGAACAAAGAACAAACGTGGTACAAATATGTGCAAAAATTGGGAGTGAAACAACTGACAAAACGAGCATGTCATGTGAAAGCTTAAGGCGAAAGTTTATAGGAAAGCCGGATGCGGGAAATTCGCACGTCCGGTTTGATGAGGGGGATGGGCATAGAACCCATCTCTACTCTATTGTTTTTTGTTTGTTATGTTAAAAATATTTGATAGCCTAATGCATATGCGACTTGTCGATGCTTTACACTAAGGTGATAGACGATCGATGATCCATTTCCCATTCACCAATTGATATCGAAAACGATCATGAAGCCTGCTAGGTCGACCTTGCCAGAACTCATAATAATTAGGCTTAATAATGAATCCTCCCCACACATCAGGACAGGGAACCTCTTGTCCTTCATAAAGCTTATCTAAACGCTCATATTCTTCTTCTAAAACGGCACGTGAGGGGATCACTGTTCCTTGATGTGACGCAGCGGTTCCTAGCTGACTTGTACGAGGTCGTTTTGCAAAGTAATTTACAGAGATTGTTCTAGAGCTCTTTTTTACAGTCCCTTGGATGATGACCTGTCTTTCCAGCTCTTTCCATAGGAATGTGGCTGAAGCATAAGGATTCTCCTCGATTTCTTTTGCTTTTCGACTTTCATAATTTGTAAAAAAAATAAAGCCCTGTTCATCCACCTGCTTTAGAAGTACGGTGCGAGAGGATGGAATGGCGTTTTTTGTGCAGGTTGCCAAAATCATGGCGTTGGGTTCGGGAATTTGTGCTGTGACTGCCTCCTTCATCCAAACCAAAAATTGTTCCAGCGGATTCGATAATAAATCGCGAAGTTGAAGTTCTTGAGAATAGTAATTATATCTTAAATTCTCTAGATCCATTATTTTGAATACTCGTTTTTTGAGGTTAGAAGCTTTACTGAATTATATATAAAGCAAATTTTAAAAGGTCAATTTTTATCCTTGACGCTCGGAGTATTTTGTCTTATATATCAATCAAATTGTAAAAAAGAACGATATAACTTTCCTTCTTTTTGGAGGAGTCTCATGCTCCGCAAACTCTCATTAAGAGAACTGGACGTCAAAAATAAAAAAATCCTCATGCGCGTCGATTTTAATGTTCCTCTTGATAAAATGGGCATGATTACAGATGATACTCGCATCAAAGCTTCCCTGCCCTCAATTCAATACGTTTTAGATGAGGGTGGAAGTGTCATATTAATGAGTCATTTAGGTCGCCCCAAGGGCAAAAATCCAGAATTATCTTTATCGATCTGTGGCAAGCGTTTATCTGAAATACTCAATAAACCTGTTGAGATGGCCTCTGATTGTGTCGGTAAAGATGTCGAAGAGCAGGCTCAGAGGTTGCTTCCCGGTCAAATTCTGCTTCTAGAAAACCTTCGCTTTCATAAAGGTGAAGAACACCCTGACCAAGAGCCTGAATTTGCCAAACAGTTAGCTCAACTGGGTGATGCTTATGTAGGTGATGCCTTTGCAACAGCCCATCGAAAACATGCTTCCACATATTTTGTTCCTAAGCTCTTTCCAAATCTTGCCGCCGCCGGTTTTTTAATGGAAAAAGAGATTGAATTCCTAGGACACCTGGTGCTAAATCCTCAAAAACCTTTCTGCGCCATCATAGGGGGAGCAAAAATCTCAACAAAAATTGGCGTTTTAAAATCTCTTTTAGAAAAAGTGGATGCTCTTCTGATAGGCGGTGCGATGGCCTATACTTTCATGAAAGCACAGGGCTTTTCCATAGGCGATTCTCTTTATGAACCTGAATTTTTGGAAGAAGCTAAAAGGATTTTGGAAGCCAGTCGTTCTAGCCATGCCCAGCTTTTACTACCTTTAGATCATGTGGTTTCTGAGAATCTTGAAGAAACAGCTTCTATACGCATTGTAGATAATAAACAGGGGATACCACAAGGATTTAAAGGTGTGGATATTGGTCCTCAAACTATTGAAGAATATTTTTTAGCCTTAAATAAGGCCTCAACAATATTTTGGAACGGTCCCATGGGTATTTTTGAAATCCCTAAATTTGCCACAGGTACTACTGCAATTGCTGAGATATTAGCAAATTCTCCTGCCACAACGATTGTGGGAGGTGGAGATTCCATAGCTGCCTTGCAAAATGCAGGTGTGATGGATAAAATTAATCATGTTTCTACAGGGGGCGGAGCCTCTTTGGAATTTATTGAATTTGGAACTTTACCAGGGATAGAAGCCCTATCCCACGCCTAAAATCTAGTTTAAAATTGTTGAGAAGGCAAATAAATATTGAATAATAAATAAAAAAGATATATAATACCTATAATTTATTTATTAGAAACCTTTGTAAGGTTTAAAAATTGCAAATTTGAGGCGCATGATCTATAGCTCACCTCAACATCTATCTCTGGCAAACCTCGAGTACTTATCTTTGAGTCGTTTTTTTTCTTTTATAAGCTATAAAATTTTTGAGTTTTTTATCTTTAACATAAAGGAATTGCATGCCAGGATCAAACGCAGCTGACGCCGAGTTTGGTAAATGGCGGAGCTATTTATGGCCCGTCCATTATTATGAGCTTAAAAAGCTCGTTCCGATGTTATTAATTTTCTTTTTGATTTCCTTCGATTACAATATATTAAGAACCCTGAAAGATACAGTAGTAGTCACAGCTAAGTCTTCAGGAGCTGAGGTCATTCCCTTTATTAAAGTATGGGTGATGTTTCCCTCCGCAGTGATTATGACCATTCTTTTCACTCGACTTTCCAATTATTTCTCGCGTGAGAGTGTGTTTTATATCATGATTGGAAGTTTTTTAACCTATTTTACCCTTTTCATTTTTGTTCTACATCCGGCTCGCGAATTTTTGCATCCCCATACCCTAGCTGATGAACTGCAAGAGATTTTACCCCTAGGTTGTAAGGGATTAATTGCCATGTTCCGTAACTGGACTTTTACCAGCTTTTACGTCATGTCGGAGCTATGGAGTAGCGCTATCTTAGCTGTTCTTTTTTGGGGTTTTGCCAATCAGGTGACTCGTGTGCGTGAAGCGACTCGATTTTATGGCCTTTTCGGTATTGGGGCCAATTTTTCCGGTGTGTTTGCCGGTCAGGCCTCCGTTTACTTGAGTCGACATACCTATAATCCTAGTATTCCCTATGGTTATGATGCTTGGGATCAATCTCTTTTTATGTTAGTATCGCTTGTCCTTGTCTCCGGTTTAGGGGCTATAGTGATCTTTCGCTGGCTGAATCGCTATGTGCTCAGTGACCCGCTTTACTATGATCCTGAAGCAGCTATTGAAGATAAAAGCATTAAGGGCAAGAAACTCTCATTAAGGGAAACTTTTGCCTATCTATCGCGCTCTAAATACCTTATTTATATTGCAATTATTGTGCTCTCTTATAATCTGGTCATCAATTTGACTGAAGTACTCTGGAAACATGAGGTACGTGAACTTTATCCTAATCCTAACGATTATAGTCTTTATACCAATCAGATATCGACAATTATCGGGGTGATTGCCACTCTATCTGCTCTGTTTGTATCGGGTAATTGTATACGCCTTTTAGGTTGGTCCTTTACAGCCATGTTAACGCCCATGATTCTCTTATTTACGAGTATCGGCTTCTTTTCTTTCTTTCTTATGAAAGGACATTTTTCCGACTATGTGATTTCTTTCACTGGAATGACACCTTTAATACTCGTGGTTTTCTTTGGTTCTACGCAAAATATCCTTAGCCGGGCAGCGAAATATTCTGTTTATGATGCGACTAAAGAAATGGCTTTTATTCCTCTGAATGCAGAATGGAAATTGAAAGGCAAAGCAGCTATTGACGGTGTCTGTTCAAGACTAGGAAAATCAAGTGGTTCTGTTGTTCACCAGACATTTCTACTCCTTTTCTCAACTTTTGCCGCTAGTGCACCCTATGTTGCCTTAGTCCTGTTTGCCGTTATAGCTGTTTGGATAGGAGCCACGCGTACCTTAGGTCGCAAATTTAATGAGATGACATTTAAAAAACCAGCCATTGATGAAGTTCCGCAAACTGAACTTATAGCTAATCCTCCAGTAAGAGAACCTAGGGCTGTATAAACTACCAGAAAAATAGCCATTGTGTTATAAATTGCCTTTCTTAAGAAATTGAAGAGCGAAGATAGCAGCTTCACAGATGAGTGAGGTCGCTATCTTTTTATTTTAAACCCAACTTTCGCCCTATGATGGCTCAAGTTGGGTTTTAATAAACTAAATTTGCATTGAAAAATATATTATAATTTGCTAAAATGCTTCTTTACAAAGGGTTATAAATGACTCAAAGTGTGGATTTCGAGTTTGGCCCTGTACGCTCCATTATTTGGCCAATCCATCGGCATGAGCTCAAAAAAATGCTGCCGATGCTTCTTATGCTCTTTCTAATATGTTTTAATTATACGGTCCTGCGCAATATGAAAGATGCGGTGGTAATTACCGCGGCCGGAGCAGAAATCATCCCCTTTATAAAGGTGTGGGCCCTTTTGCCCATGGCTGTTATTGTGACACTTGCCTTTACTAAAATTTCCAATATTTTTAGTCAGGAGCGGGTGTTCTATATCATGATCTCCATCTTTCTTGGCTTCTACGGGCTTTTTGCCTTTTTTCTTTATCCTATGCGAGAAATTTTTGAACCTCAAGTGAGTGCTGACTATCTCGATAGTATCTTACCGGTGGGGTTCAGAGGAATGATCGCCATGTATCGTCACTGGCTTTTGACAGCTTTTTATGTGGTTTCAGAATTATGGAGCACCGCCATCATGAGTGTTCTTTTTTGGGGTTTTGCCAATGAAGTAACCCATATTAATGAAGCGCGACGTTTTTATGGAACCTTTGGTATTGCTTCTAACTTTGCAGCCATTGCTGCAGGACAGTCTGGTATTTATTTCTCTCAACAAATGGAATTCAGTCCCACCTTAGGATTAAGCAATGAGGCCTGGGAGCACTCTGTGATGATGCTAACAGGGGTTGTAATCCTTTCAGGTATTGGTACCATGGCTATTTTTAGATGGATCAATCGCAATGTTTTGACAGATCCAAGCTTCGATGATCTTCATTTATCTAAGCGAGAAATTAAAAGTAAAGGCCGCTTATCCCTTCGTGAAAGTTTTTCTTATTTGTCCAATTCGAAGTATCTTATCTGTATCGCCATCCTTGTGGTAGCGTACAACTTGGTGATTAATCTTGTTGAGGTCGTTTGGAAAGATCAATTGAGGCATCTTTATCCCACTCCAGGGGATTATAATACCTATGTGAATAATTTAACATCTATCCAGGGTATTGTATCGACCATTTCCGCTTTATTTATGGCTAAATTCATCAGTCGCTTTGGGTGGACGCGTACTGCACTGGTTACCCCTTTGACGATGTTAGTTACCTCTGCCGGCTTTTTCTGCTGCCTGTTTTTTCAAGATCATTTAGCCGATACCTTCATTGCTTTAATAGGAGCTACTCCCTTAGCGATTGCTGTCTTTTTTGGTTCTGCTCAAAACTGTCTGAGCAAAGCGGCCAAATATTCCTTTTTTGATACTACAAAAGAGATGGCTTTTATTCCTTTAGGGCATGAGTGCAAACTCAAAGGTAAAGCTGCTATTGATGGGGTCGGCTCGCGTCTTGGAAAATCGGGGGGATCGCTCATTCACCAAGGCCTTCTCATGTTCTTAGGGAGTTTAGCCGTGAGCGCTCCTTATGTTGCAGCTATTTTATTTGGTGTGATCGCTTTTTGGTTTGGGGCTTGTCGTTCTCTAGGCTACCAATTTAACGATATTATTGATTCCAAGCAAAAGCAGCCTGCCCTAACGGAAAAGGAACCTGTCGCAGTTAGAACTTAAAACTGCATCTCAATAGGGGATCGTCGGACTTTTTTTAATGTACCACAGAGTCACAGAGACCACAGAGAAGACAACATTAAATTGCTGAGGCAATTTAATGTAGTCTATCGCTTCGCGAAAATGGCTTTCACACATATACCACAAGCCGATAAAATTTACCAGAGAGGAAGCTACAAAGATAACAAGCAAGAAAAAAGACAAAATATAAGACAATAATAATGATACCATTATCTTTTTTCTTGCTTGTTATCTTTGCCGTTTCCTCTGTGGTAAATAATTTTTAGAGAATCTTTGAAGATATCTAGGTGAAGGCTATTTCGCGAAGCGATGAGTCTCTGACAAATTGCCTCGCAATTTGGCGGCGCTCCTACTCCTCTCTGGCTCAGTGGAAATTAGAGGTCAATAACCTCTTCCAGAAATAGTAAATCAGATTCTTGAAATTTATTATTATCTTTAATAATTTGGAGAATTTCTTTAATCTTCTTAGGGTCCTCAATTATAAAAATCACCCTATTGTATTTGTTTTCAGGAATATCGTATGGCAAGTTCGCTTTTTTAGCGATAAAGTCCAGCATTTTTTTTTCATCCCAATTTATATTAATTTGGAGTATTAATTCTTCTTTAAAATTTCTTAAAGAAAAATAGGGGATTGTACCATAACCTTCAAAACCTACGTCAATTTCATCTTTTATTACAGGCCTCAGAGGTTGGCCTATAGATTTAAAAACGGATGGGTGTCCTGGGTACAGCTCCTTTTCTTTCTCTGGTTCATGTAAATTTCTTTGATTTTTCTTTAATTCTTCAACCAACCCTTTAAATTTTTCCTTCTCATCATTTCCCCCAATAGGCTCTTTTGGCTGCGCTTTTTGACCTGCTTTAATGGCTAATTCTGGAGGCATTGCTTCAGGTTTCTTTTCTATTTTCTGCTTTTCAAAGATATCAATCACCATATGGTGAATTGTTAACAGATTGTTCAATTTAGGATATTTTTCTAAAATCACTTCATAAAGTTCATTTTTTTGCAAAAGATCTTGAAGCCCTTCGTCTGTTGCATAAAGCCCTTTTCCAGTTAGAAACCATTTGAAAGCAACCAGAATTTTTCCACATAATTTTTGACTAGAAAATTGTAAAAGATCTTGGACTGTTAATTTCCGACATCCAAAAGTCAATGTTCCAACACCATAATTTTTATTAATTGGATAATCACCAAAAGCCATGTACTTTTCCTATTAGGTTAATTTTAAAAAAATAGGACACTATACTAAAATTAATTAACAAGAATAACATTCCATAAAAAAGAAATCAATTGATTGTATTCCTAGGTTATAGATCAGCTTTTACTTTAGGTATTGCCAATTCGACAAGGGATAAAATTCCTAGCAAGATAAATGTAATATATAGAGGAGAAGGAATCATCCAATTTAAAGTGAGACTAAATAGGATAAAAAATTGCAAAAGTGTGGTTATCTTTCCACACCATATGGCTCGAAACTGGTATTGAACAAGGCGTTTATTTAATAAGAGATAGATTCCAAAAAGTAATACTGAGATATCTCTACAAAGTAAGGCGATAGCTTGCCACGGCAGCAGCTTTCCTTCATTGATCAGGATGACTACTGCAAAAATCACAAAAAATTTATCCGCAAAAGGATCTAATAATGTGCCAAACTTGCTTGATCTGGACTCTCGTCGCGCAAGATAGCCATCTAGTCCATCGCTTAATAAAGCCATCATAATCGCAAGTGATCTCCAAAAAACATGATCTTGCAAAAATAAAAAGGCAAATAGAATGCGGGAAAAAGAAATTAAATTGGGCAGGGTAAATAGCATATTTTATGAATTTTCTGTTGCTTCGATAAGATGTTTAGCCTCTTTTTTGTCCCAAGCTTTTTTCAGAGAATCCATTTTTTTATTGGATATTCCTCCTAAAAATTCAATAGATTTTAATAATCTTGCTCGGGTTCTATCCTTGCCTAGAATGCCCGCAGAGTCAAACAAGGGGGGGCCTTGAAGTTTACCCATCAAACTTACAAATAATAAGGGCATGATCATTTTTTTGTGATTTATACCAAATATTTCAGCGACATCGCGCGACGCTTGATTGACCCCACTGCTACTCCAGTTTTCATTTTCATCCATGTGCCAAATAATCGCTTGCAAAATTAAGGATGCTTGATCGGATGAAAGGCCCTTAATGGCAAAAAGTTCAGGGGTATATTTAAGATTATTGATAAAGAAAAAATCGCAAAGGTCTATGAAATCACCAAAAGTTTTAATGCGCGAATGGCAAAGCGGCATTAACTTTTGCATGTACTCGTCGCTGAAATTCCATTGGCTTAATCTATCCCAGAGCTTATCTACAGGGATATTTTTGATGAGATATTGTTGATTGATCCACTCGAGTTTTTGTACATCAAAAATTGCCCCAGAGACACCTATGCGCTTGTAGTCAAATTCCTTTACAATCTCGTCTAAAGAATAAATTTCTCGATCTCCAGGCATGCTATAGCCCATCAAAGTCAAAAAATTGACAAATGCTTCGGGAAGATAACCGCTATCGCGATAATAAAAAATGGAGGTGGGGTTTTTGCGCTTGGAAAGTTTTTTTCCATCTTTGCCTAAAAGCAAGGGCATATGCATGAAAGTGGGCGGCTCCCAGCCAAAAGCTTCATAGAGATAAATGTGTTTAGGCGTTGAACTCATCCATTCATCTCCGCGAATCACATGGGTGATTTGCATTAAATGATCATCAACTACATTTGCTAAATGGTAGGTGGGGAAGCCATCTGATTTCAATAGTACCTGGTCATCAATATCGGCCCAAGGACAGGTGATGCGTCCCTTAATTTTATCCTCGTAGCAACATTCGCCTGTCAAAGGCATTTTAAGTCGGATAACATAGGATAGACCCTGTTTTTCACGTTGGGTAATTTCACCTTCACTTAAATTACGACAGCGACGGTCGTAGCCTTGACGTGTTCCAAGTTTAGCAGATAATTCACGCATTTCATCAAGTTCTTCAGGTGTGCAGAAGCACTTATAAGCTTTTCCCTTATCTAAAAGATCATAGGCATATTTTTTATAGATGTCAAAACGTTCGGATTGACGATAAGGACCATAGGGGCCTCCTACATCAGGACCTTCATCCCAGTGAATGTTACACCACTGTAGGGCTGTGTAGATGTTCTGTTCATATTCAGGGCGGCTGCGCGAACGATCGGTATCTTCGATGCGTAAAATGAATTTTCCCCCGTGATGACGGGCAAAAATGAGATTAAAGAGGGCCATATAGGCCGTTCCCACATGGGGATCGCCCGTCGGAGAGGGGGCAATACGAACACGTACAGACATTATTGTGAAACCTCAATGAATAATTTATATAAGAGTTTAAAGAGTTGAGAGTAAAGTGTAAAGAGTAAACTAATCCCCTGCCCTTGCCCAAAAAACCCGTACCCGTGCCCTTGCCCGATTAATATTGTTTCTGAGCATTGTGTAGAACAACTTTTCGGGCACGGGCAAGGGCACATACGCGTTAAGCTAAGCTTTTTGTTAGCCCTAATACTGTCGCCAGTTCCTGACTCACTATTTACCATATAGCATACCATAGGTTCACTTTCGTTACACTCACGGCTGCCACCTATAGCAGCTTCGCTGCAAAAGCCCACTGCGGGTTTCGTTTATCTACAAAAATATTGAAGAGAAGTTCCGCACTTCTTTCAATAAATAATGTACTGCTATCGATTTAAACCGCGAAGCGGTCATTTGCGACGTAGTCGCCACAGAAGTTAGCCGTGGCTTAAAGCAAAGCGAGGAACACTCGGTGTATCCATGAAAAAAATCAAGCCAGGAACTGGCGACAGATATTATAAGCCAAGTAAGCTAAGTAATACTTGTACATAACTCATTAATTTCTAATTCATTATAATAACTATTACTCATCCGTACATTTTTCCGTAAGGAAAACCGTTTTCGTTTATCCATGCAAAGCCTCCTTGGAATATCTTCAAGTAACTTTTCTATAAATGAATCCATTTTTCCTTCTTGTAAAGCTATAGCAAAGGCGTGATCTGCTATTAAATAGTTCGTTAGTTTGTAGCAACTTAATTCTCTTCCCAATGTAAGAGCATATAACATCAGTGGTGGGGATATTGAGCCAAGCAAAAGAATCATTATCAATCTTCCGTACAGAAAACAATGAAAACGTTCTTTATTATAGCCTTTAAATATATGAAGCTTTAGGCAAGATTTCCACTGTTTAAAAATGAGTTCTATTCTCCAGCGCGCTCGATATGTGGCCATTACTGATAGACTAGAAAGCATTGTAACGTCAACGTTGGTAATAAAAATGCAATATTTTAACAAATTTGTCTTCTTTTTACTTACCATAGTCCCATGTCGTTGAGCTGATCTATTAGCCTCTCTTCGTCTTTTATTAACAGCTTCTTCACTCATTAAACAGGCTACCAATCGCACAGGATGTTTTTCTTTACCTACGAAAACTTCAATGTCTACCACTCCTCCTCTCCGTATATGTTTATCTAAAAACTTAGCTAGGTCAAGGGGTACTGTAGCTTCCTTGCTTTTATAAACATCCTCATTGACTTTCCAACGAGAAATATAATATGACCCTTTCTCTTCTATCTCTTGGAGGTTCTTTAAAACAAAATATCCAAGATCTCGAATGACAAGATCGTCTCTTTCAAGTATGGGAATTAAACGTCCAGCTAAGCTCTGATCTGGTTGATTGCCTGAAAAAAAATCAATATCGATAATTTTCTCTGACAAGTAATCAAAAATATAGTCAATTTTTACAGATGCCTTGCTAGCAACTCCTCCTGAACCTTTAAAGTAAGCACTTAATTTTTCATGAAGCTCTGCTCTTGTGCTATCTTCTATCAAAATACGATTAAAACCAGACAAATTTTGAAGCTCCAATAAGCCAGCCCAATCTTTTCTCACCATTTCCTTAAGGACTTTTCCAAAACATGCTTTCATAAATGCTTCAGCTCCCTTTGAATTGATCCTCTGTGCCAATGCAGGAGCGCTTAAGTTGCATTCTTTATTAATTTTCTGCATTCTTACAGCAAGACTATTTAATGTTTCTGCCTCTAAAAAGGCATTAGGCACCATCATAGCTCGTGCAAATTCATATCCTTTAATTTGACTTGTTGAACGCTGAATGAATCGACTTTCTTTTGATAGCTTATTACAAAAATTTGGGCTGACAATTTCTTCAAATTTTGCTAATATCTTTTCAAGATCTTGCATCTTATTCTCCATCTTTACTTTAAGTAGGGTTTCGATGGAGAATTTTTTATTACTTTTTCTTTTAAAAATCCATATTTTTTTTAATTTAAACGACTTAATGAATTAGCTTAACGCGTATGGGCAAGGGCACGGGAAATAGGGATATGCAAGATTTATTGCATCAACAAAATCAAATCTTTCATCACATTATTAGCTTCAGTAAGTTGTAAATCATTTTGACCGAATTCTTCGCTCTCCTCATCCTCAACAATTTCCTTTTTCTTAATCTCTTTTAAGAAATTTTGATAATTTTGATTTTTTTCTATTCGATAGGCGGTATTCTTACGCAATTGTTCTAGATAGGGTTGATAAACAGAAAGCTTCGGTTGAAGATCATAATAGAGCATTCGGATCTGGTCCCTCTGATAGAAAGGAATATCAGAAAGATCATCCTTGAAATTGGGTTTAATATGATCATTTTCTAAAGGATATTTAGCAAATTGTTCTCCGACTTCGGTCTCTGTCAATGTCCCGGGAATGATAATGTCGGAGTTCACACCAGTCAACTGAGGAGTGCGTCCGGAAACCGTATAATAGCGGCCACGGGTTACTTTGTATTCTCCCTGCGAATTGACATTATTGCCTTGCGTTGTAGTAGCATTGAGGGTAAATGTTTGAAAAGAACCTTTTCCAAAGGTGTGATCATCACCCACGATTATTCCACAGCCATAATCTTGTAAACTTCCTGCAACAATTTCAGATGCCGAAGCGCTAGCCCTATTAACAAGGACAATCAAAGGACCTTTCCATACACTTTGTCCTTCTAGCGCACGCAGGTGCTGTACTTTACCCGCATCATCTTTAATGGAAACTACGATCCCTTTTGTGATAAAGAGACCAGTCACTTCTACAGCTTGAGAGAGCAATCCACCCGAATTATAGCGTAGATCCAAAATCACACCTTTTACGTGGTGGTCTTTTTTGATTTTCTCTAATTCTCGAGCTAAATCGCTAGCAGATGAGCTTTCAGGGTCTTGATAAAAAGAATAAAGCCTTAGATAAGCGATGACACCATCCCCAAAAGGTTCATAGGAAGATTCATAACGGGTTTCTTTAAGAACAACCTCTCCGCGTTTTATGGTGACGTCCAGCTTATCTTCTTTTGTGTTATTATCATTTTCAGGTGTCTCTCGAATGACTGTAAGGGTAACAGGAGTATCTTTTTCTCCACGAATAAGCTCAACAGCATCTAAAATATCTAACCCTACAACTGGCTCTCCATTGACAGCGATAATGCGATCCTTAACTTTTAATTCCTTATTTTCTGCTGCCGGTCCGCCTTCAATAATTTTAATAATGCTAAACCCATTCAAATCGTCTCGGAGTTGAGCACCGATGCCAAAAAGACGCTGTTGTACATGGATCATAAATTGCGAGGCTTCGTCAGGTGTAAAATAGGCCGTATGGGTATCTAGTGATGAGGCA
The DNA here is from genome assembly GCA_963833865.1 of uncultured Parachlamydiaceae bacterium. Lineage (GTDB taxonomy): Bacteria > Chlamydiota > Chlamydiia > Chlamydiales > Parachlamydiaceae > Neochlamydia. The sequence goes on from CAWHZN010000011.1 coordinate 1,611,046, forward strand.
GTGGCTTTGAGAATATTGGAGAGTAAGAAATGTTCATGCTCAGTAGGTTCTAAGGATAAAATATCTTCCTCAAATTTTGCCTGACGTTTCTGGATGCGCTTCATTGTTTTATCTTTCTGGTCTTCAGCTAATTTTTCGGAGGCTTCGATTTGCAAAGCTTTTATTCGGTTTAAGCGACTTAAAAGCTCTTCTTCATTAGCCGTCCATTTCATATCCTTAAATTCTTCTGGATTGACATGTTTTGGTAAGTTTTCTGTGTCGATATTTTTTTCCAATTCATGGCGACGTTGAATACATTGCTTCATCACCTGGTGGATTTGCTCGAATTCGCGAAAATTATTTCGATTATAATCTTGAAGAATTTGGCTTAATAATTCATCGGATGGGTGAAGCCATTGGGAGATATCGGCTTCAATAAAATAGCTTTTGTTGGGATCCAGCAGCTCTAGATAATTATTTAATGTTCTTTCAATAATTATAGGCGAAAGTTTTTTATGTGAGGCATGTGCTTTCATAATTTCATTCAATTTTGTTGTCACTATCGCTGGAGTTAATTCCGGTAATTTGCCTTCGGCTAAATGAAATGATGCGAAGCTGCATCCTATGATTAATAAAATTTTTGGAATAAAAGACATCCTAAATTTCTCCTATAATTTTGAAACGCTACTATAACATGCTTGTTTTGTTTAATTCCATCAAATTGTGTTTAATCCATTGAAAGTCAAGATACAAGTATACATGAGACGTATAAAGAAAAATTTAAAAGAATGTAAAGAAATGACTTGATTTCAATTCTTTTCTATGCTATATTTGTTTCTTCAAGTGTATAAATTAGCCTTGATTTAGAAGAAACTAGAGGAGAGTATATCTTATTTTTATAAGAAATAGGAGAGACGAATCGAAAAAATATTATAAAAAGTTATTAACTATTAAATTTTTAAACAGCAATTTTGGAGGTTAAAACCTAATGACCAAAACAAATCAAAAACCTGAGAGCAAGTTGGTTTCTATAACAGAAGCCGCTAAGCTCAACAAAGTGACGCGCCAAGCGATCTATGTAGCTATCAAATTAAACAAGTTGAAAGCTAGCAAAGAGACAACTCGCTGGACGATCCATTTAGATGATCTTGAAGCTTATCGTAAGCAAAAGTATTCTCGTTCAAAGTCGACATTCAATGGTGAATTGCTTTTCGACAACAATAGAGGGTATTTTTCCGTTAACCAAGTCGCTAAAATGCTCAGCGTTCCTGCTCAGAAGATTTATTATGCCACACGTATTGGAGTACTTAAAGCTCAGCGCAAAGGTGCGGCTTGGGTTATCCATTCTGATGATATTAAGCAATATTCTGAAGTAAACCTGAAGAAGAAAAACATTCGTAAAGCTAGCTAATTAGCTACAAATTTTTTTCTAACAATTAGCCCGAGAGAAAACTCGGGCTTTTTTTATGCCATAGCTTAAGGGCTGTAATTTAGATACTTTCAATTTTTAAAGTAGGCTTATGCGCAGCAGCTAGAGAAGCATTTTCTTTGTCTAGTAACTCTTTGCCGGCAAAAATCACCGTCGCTCCCTTCTTCCATTTAGGAGCGATTTGCTCTCGCACAGCTTCTACAACTTGATCTTTTGTCAATGCTAAAAGACGATTACGAAAATCTTGACGGATTTCAGGAGTTTTCCCTTCACGCAGCCATTCGTAGGCAAGATCTGCTCGGCTACCAGGCGAAACCGGTGAATCCATAGACTGGATCATTTCCAATTTAGCTTCTGTCAGTGCCTCTTCACTAAAATCCCCATTCAAAACATTCTTAATGGATTTTCCGAAGGCTTCTAATGAGTTAAAGATATTAGGGTCACGGTAAGAGTAGAAGTAAAAATGACCTGACATTGCATTATAAGATGCTCCTCCTCCATAGGCTCCTCCTTGTTCACGAATGGCTGTGTGCAACGTCAGATTATCAAATAAAAACGCAGCAATATGTAGCGCAGGTGCCTGCTTGTGAATATAAGGTATGGTTGAAAAAACTTTGCCAATGAATGCAACCGGAGAAGAAATAATCCGTCCCTGAGAGGGTGTGTGAGCTAGTTCAAATTGATCCTGCCAAGGGGTATAGGGCCTCAATTCTATATCCAATAAGCCATGAAAATGATGACTTTTGAGTTCATCGTACGATCTGGCGTCACAGGATAGAACGAGATCGGGATTTTCAATTGCTAAGAGTTTATCCTTCATTTCATGCAATTTTTTAATCAGTAGGTCTTTATGCTCATTAAAATTGAGTGCAAGTTCTTTGATTTTCCAGAAGTAGTTAAGTCCATACCATGCATTGATGATATGCGAAGGTATACTTAGTCCTGATGCTGAAAGATTAATAGCATAACGCAGTGAATTTTGATTTAGACTACTTTCTAATCCTGTATAATGCTTTTGAAGAACTTCTTTCAAACGCGAAATATCCGTAAAATCGGGCGTTGTAGACATCTCCTTCAATAGTTGAAACAGCATAGGAGCTTTTCGATACAACGCCTTACCTTTTATTGATAGCATAGGGGATATTTGATTAAAGTCTTTTGCTTGAGAATTCAATAAGAGGTAAGAACTTACCCCTCCCGTATTAGCCTGAATAAACTCGAGATTTTTTACATAGTTTTTTCCACCGCATCCCAGTTGTGCAAGTAAAATGGTAAATAGACGAGCATAAGGTAAATCTTCTTCCGTTAAATTAGGAAGGTTAAAGACCAGATCAGCGTAGATGATTTCATTCGTGAAACAGTGATGATGAAAGACTTGAAAATTGCCTATTGTTTCCTTATTTAAAGGGTAATCTCTAATATAAACAGGAACATCTTTCAGGGTAAGTGTGGGTAAAATGTCTAAACTAATTTCTTCTTGAGATTTTTGAAATCCTTCTAGTTTTTTAGCTTGATCAATAAGATGCTTAGCATCCGTATCGGACATAGTTTTTTGTACGCGATCTAAGATTTCCCTTTCTTGTGCTACCTCCTGCGCTTCAAGGTGAGTACTAGCCTCTAAGACTACATGAATAAAATGGGGATTATCTAAAAAATATTTTTGAATCAGATTGGTTAGATATTTCGGTTCTTGTAGCAGCCGCTGACGTAGCTTTTCGAAAAGGGAATGGATCATTAAACCTTCTTCCGGCTTTGCACCATGCTGCTTCAAAAGGGCCGAGCGCATAAAGAGAGATAATCCAAATGGAGCATGATCCCCAGTAATTTCACTGCGAAAAAATTCTAATTGATGCATGGCATTCTCGACTAATTCTAAAGGAATTCCTTCATTCACAATGCGTAAAAGAGTGCCCCTTACCAAGGCTTCGATTTTATCTGCATTTTCCGCTTTGCATCCTTTGAGAACAATTATAAAAGGTGTCTCATGAATGTCTCCATCTACATAAGCACTAGCTGTTTTGCATAAACCGGATTTTAATAATGCCATTTTGAGGGGAGAGGCATCCGTATCCATCAAAATAATTTCTAAAATGTTAATAGCAAGAAGTTCATGTTGCTCCAAAATATGGCAGGTGAGCCATCCTAAGCCAATCATCGTTTTATCTTCAGTTTGCTCATGTGGTGCAATAGGGTAATAGTCATGAACATGCCTTGGATGAACAAAGCGGGGTTGAAATGGAATAGGTGGTAAAGGCATTGTGTGTTGAGCAGAGTTAAGAGTATGTTCCGCAATAAAGTCTAAGTGTTTCACTAAAGGTAAATTGCCATAAAAGAAAAAAAGACAGCGACTGGGATGGTAGTAAGTGCGGTGAAATTCAAGTAACTGTGCGTATGTTAATTCTGGTATAACCATCGGATCTCCCCCAGAATTATACCCATAGGGCGTATCAGGAAACATGGCTTTATTCATGATTTCACCCAAACGCGACATAGGGGATGACATAGCGCCTTTCATTTCGTTAAAAACAATTCCTTTATATTCGAGAGGTGAATTTGGATTATCCTGAACGCTAAACTCTAGACGATGACCTTCTTGCAAAAAGCTAAATTGTTTAAGATTGGGTTTAAAAACTGCATCTAGATAGACATCGAGCAGATTATAAAAATCCTTAGAGACCTGAGTTGCCGCTGGATAGCATGTAAAATCTTGCCCTGTTAGGGCATTCATATAAGTATTTAAACTACGACGAGTCATCGAGAAAAAAGGATCTTTAATAGGAAATTTTTCGGAGCCACAGAGGACTGTATGTTCGAGGATATGTGCCACTCCATTTGATGAATAAGGCAGCGTCTGGAAAGATAGGCAAAAAAGATTTTCAGTATCCTCATTTCCTATATGCATGATTTGTGCTCCCGTAGGAACATGGACTAATTCCGTTAAAAAACATTGAAGTTCCGGAAGTTCTATAGCTTTTGTCACGACGTAATCAAGATATTTTTCTGAAGGTTTTTTTAAAGAGGGATGTTTTTTGGCCATAACACTGTTCACGTTTCTTAGTTTGAACCTAACATAGCAGAATTGATTATATGTGACTACCGATATGTAACCCTGTTAAAAAAACCAATTTTAAGCTATTATTAGTCCTTATGAAAAAAGTACATTTACTACCAAACGTTATTACCGCATTTGGCCTGACATGCGGCCTTTTTGTTATTTTTAAAATGAGCATGATTGCTCCAGGTGAAGTCACTGTACGTGCACTCACTGAAGCAGCAGCGATTCTCATTCTAGCGGCTTTTGCCGATTTGCTGGATGGGGCATTAGCACGTGCAATGAAAGCACAAAGTGAGTTTGGTGGCCTTTTTGATTCCTTAGCTGATGCGATTACTTTTGGCGTAGCCCCATCGGTTATTGTGTTGAAAAGTTTATCCTTATTACCCGGAACTGAGCTTTCGTTCTTTTTAACAACAGCTGCAATGGTCTATACCGTGTGTGGGGTTTTGCGTCTCGTTCGTTTTAACATTATCAATCGCACGATACCTCTTCCTATAACAAAATCCGCTAATGAAGAAAAAAGTAAAAACTTTATCGGCTTACCCATTCCCGCTGCAGCGGCTGCTGCAGTTTCAGGGAATCTGTTTCTATTATCGCATGAATTTAAAAGTCTTTTTTCGATCAGCGAAACAGTACATGCTTGGATTCTCTTTTTTATGATGGTCGTTATCGGTTATTTCATGATTAGTCGTTGGAAATTTCCGAGTTTAAAAAATTTACATATTCGTGTAGCCAGCTTTCATGTGGTCTTTCTGACTGTTGTTGCAGCAGTATTTATTATTTATGGTTTTTTAACTCATTTTTCAGCTGTCTTTTTCTTAGTTTCCTGGGCCTATTTAATTATTGCATGGATCTTATCCATTGCGCGTCTTATTGCAGGCAAAAAAGCAAAAACACTCGAGGATTATGAGCCTGCTCCTGAGGATGACGAAGAAGAGATATAAACTAAACACAAAATTTACCGCATAAAAATTTACCACAGAGAAAATACAGAGGAGGTTACAAAGAAATTTTTTTACCACAGAGGCACAGAGATCACAGAGAGAACTATATTAAATTGCTGAGGCAATTTAATATAGTCTATCGCTTCACATATGTTTGAAAAAGCCTTTTTCGCGAAGCGATGAGTCTCTGGCAAATTGTCTCGCAATTTGGTGGTGCTTCTACTCCTCAGTGATCTCTGTGCCTCTGTGGTGAAAAATATTTTCTTTGTAGCCTTCTCTGTATTTTCTCTGTGGTAAAAAATATTGAAATATTAACCAATCAGAGAAAAGAGCTGTCCACCACATAATGGCAGCAGAAAAGATCACATCTGAAAAAAAATGTCCTCCCAAAGCCATTCGTGTATAGCCAAGCAGAGATCCTAAAAGAACTGTTGCAATCATTCCAGTTAGTAAAAGCCAACGCTTTCCAAGACGCCAACCTGCAAATGCGACAGAAAACAAAAGAAACCCCATGGAACAGTGCCCACTGGGAAAGGATTTTGACGGCTCAGGTTGATGAAAAAAATTGGGACTATAGAACGGACGGAATTGCTGGGATCCTCCAAACTCTTCTATTTGTCTTGGGCGAGGACGTCCCCAATGCTCTTTTAAGGACTTATCCACAATGAGTCCTGCACCTAAAATGACAGTCAAAAGAGGTAGGAGGACAAAGGGCCGCCAAGGCTTCCAAAAAGGATGAATGTAGGATAAGATAAAAATGACTAACGAGCCTATAGCGACTATCCATCCAGGAACAATGCCAAAGGATTGAAGAAATCTTAGGTACTGATTAGATTGAAAGTGACCATCCACATAAAAATAGCGTTCGATTGCTAAGTCTATTTGTCCACTTAAAGGTGCTAATAATACAATAAAGATAATTGGGATTCCCCAAAAAAAATATTTCTGAATATTTGTCATAGATATTAATAGTTTTGAAATTGATCAATATTTTTCCAAGTTTCTAGTATTTTATTATGAAGGTGACCATTTGATGCTAGGATGTCAAAGCTGGTCGTAATGGCTAAATTATCAAAAGTTTCGCCGTTTTGTCTTGTCACTTTCCCACCAGCTTCTTCAATTAAAAGCTTTGCTGCGGCCATATCCCAGGAATATAGAGAAGGAATCCAAAAACCATCAAATCGACCTGCGGCTACATAGGACATGTTGAGTGCTCCGGAACCCAGATTTCTAATAGGAATACCTCTTTTTAAAAGATCAAAACAGTAGTTGAGATTCTGTGGAGACTCACCGGCATAGGGAAAACCAATAACAAAAACACCATGCGAAACATCATCTATTGAGGATACATGGATTCTCTCACCATTTAGAAAAGATCCATGGCCTTTCTGCGCGGTAAATAGTTCATTTGACATTGGCTGATAAACAATGCCACATAAAACCTGATCATTATAAACTGCGGCGATACTTACTGTAAAAATAGGAATTTGTCGGGAAAAATTCATGGTACCATCAAGAGGATCAACGATCCAAACAATTTTACCACGAGGATCCCTTGACAAACCGCTTTCTTCTCCAAGCAATACATGATCAGGAAAGTTTTCATTTATAATTGAAAAAATACATTTTTCGCACTCTGTATCAAAAATAGTCACGATATCATGGCGCGATGTTTTCATTTTTGTTTTAATTTCGGTATAAAATCCTTCTCTTAAGATTTCACCGGCTTTAATTGCCGCCTGTTCTGCAATGCTAGCCAGCTTTGAAATATCTATAGATTGATCATTTATCATGAGGGGGAAAACCATTTAAGAGAGGATTTTAATTACAATTTAAATTAATTTTGACAAGAAAAGGGTTTTACCGCAACAGGTTATTGATATGAATGAGATTGTTCACTGGCTGGGATGGGTCTTATCATTTGGTTTGAGTGGATGTTTTATCTGGATGCTTTTGCGCTATAAAGATGTGCAAAGTGAAAAAGCCGCATTAGACGAAAAATGCCGAGGACAGGAAGTCCATCTTGTTGAGCTGTATAAGGCTATCGAAAATAGAGAAAACTCCCTTCAAAATATCCGTGAAGAATGTGGTTGTTTAAAAATCAAAGTTGCGGAACTCGAAACTAAATTAGATCAACAGACTAAGCAAGCTCAAGAAAAACTAGAACTTCTTAATCAAGCACAGCATAAGTTAGCGGATACGTTTAAGGTTTTATCTGCTGAGGCTATGAAATCTAGCACTCAGACATTTCTCGATTTAGCGTCAGCACGTTTTGAAAAACTTCAAGAAGGGGCTAAAGGGGATTTACAGCTACGTCATAAAGCTATCGACGAACTTGTTAAGCCCATTAAAGAAAAATTGGAAACATTCGATACCAAAATACAGGATCTTGAAAAACATCGCACTTCCGCTTATGCGACCTTAACAGAGCAAGTAAGAAGTTTATATACTTCAAATAGTCAGCTGCAACAAGAAACTGCCAACCTGGTTAAAGCTTTACGTATGCCCAATGTCCGTGGGCGCTGGGGCGAAATTCAACTGAAACGTGTTGTTGAAATGGCAGGCATGGTGGAGCACTGCGATTTTTTACAACAGGAAAGTGCTATGCAGGATGAGCGTCGTTTACGTCCCGATCTTATTATCAAACTTCCTAATGGCAAACAGATCGTCGTAGATTCTAAATCGCCTTTACAGGCTTATTTGGAGGCTTTAGAAATGAATGATGAAGGGCTTAAACTTTTAAAACTAAAAGAGCATGCCAGACAAATTCGCACTCATATTTCACAACTATCCGCTAAAGCCTACTGGGAGCAGTTTCAGCCAGCACCCGAATTTGTAGTGCTCTTCTTGCCTGGCGAAACTTTTTTTAGTGCTGCTCTTGAACAAGATCCAAGCCTTATTGAGCATGGGGTCGATCAGAAGGTGATTTTAGCAACCCCAACTACTCTTATTGCACTCTTGCGTGCTGTAGCTTATGGCTGGAGGCAAGAATTAATTGCCGAAAACGCTCAGGCAATTAGCCAGTTAGGACGTCAGCTCTATGATCGTTTACAAACCATGAGTGAACATTTTGATGATGTTCGTAAAGGCCTAGATAAGGCAGTGGAGGCATATAATAAGGCTGTCGGGTCATTTGAGGGGCGTATTTTAGTCACCGCACGTAAATTCAAAGATTTAGGGGCGGGTGGTCAAAGTGAAATCGAACTTTTACAAACAATTGATCAGACCACTCGAAAAACGCAATTGTAGCTTTCTTGGAGTGCGGCGACTTGTCACATACGCATCAAGCTAAGCAACCTTCTGATTTTCAGAAGGTTGCTTAGCTTGATGCGTATGTGACAAGTCACCGCACTCCAAATGGTGTTGTAGAAGCTTCGCTATAGGTTAAAACTGCAGTTGGCGAAAATTAATGGCTTCCATCAAATGTTCCTGTTCGACAGTACCCATTTCTGCTAAATCTGCTATGGTTCTTGACACCTTCAAAAGCCTATCACAGCCACGTGCCGATAATCCCAGATTCCCTACAACCTTTTGCAGAAGTTTTTTACAAGCCTCATCTAATCCAACATGTTCTTTTAATTCTCGTGTGTTCATTAATGCATTTGTTTTTGTCACTCCAAATCGCTGGGATTGCCTTTTACGTGCAGTTTTAACGCGCCTACGAATTTGTGAGGATGTCTCTGCATCTGAGCTATCGATCAGCTCTTCGTAACGAAGAGCCGGCACTTCTATATGCATATCGATGCGATCTAGTAAAGGTCCGGAGATTTTTCTACGATAACGTTCCACTTGCAGTTCGGTATCTTTACAAGCTTTTTCAGGATGCCCCCTATACCCACAGGGGCATGGATTCATTGCTCCAATGCAAACAAAATTGGTAGGAAAGGTGAAGCTGCCGTTCGCGCGGCTAATAGTGACACATCGATCCTCGAGCGGCTGTCTTAAAACCTCAAGAACCAGGCGTGAAAATTCGGGTAATTCATCCAGGAAAAGAATTCCATTATGAGCCAAGGAAACTTCCCCGGGACGTGGGTATGCTCCTCCTCCGATAAGTCCGGCATAGCTAATCGTATGATGGGGGGATCGAAAAGGTCGTTTAGTAATTAAGCTTATTCCTTCTGGCAAAAGTCCTGCTATGGAATGAATTTTAGTGGCTTCTAATGCTTCATCAATAGTCAACTCAGGCATGATCCCTATCATAGCCTTAGCTATCATCGTTTTGCCTGCTCCTGGTGGTCCTGATAGAAGAAGATTGTGCCCACCGGCTGCAGCTATTTCCATGGCTCGTTTCACATGCATTTGCCCTTTGATATCTGCAAAATCTACAGATGTGAGAGGGAATGTAAAGAAATCCTCTGGAATTTTATGAACGATCGGTTCAATACTTTGAGGATTCACAAAAAATTGTAAAGCTTCCCTCAAATGATGAATGGGTATGACATCTAAATTGGGAAGAGTAGCTGCTTCTTTTGCGTTGGAAGCGGGCAAAAGAATTCCTTTTTTTCCCATGCTTCGTGCAAGAATCGCTATGGCTAAAGCTCCTTGAATCGGTCTTGTTTCACCACTTAGGGCCAATTCTCCCACCACAAAATAGTCTTTAAATGAGGCTCCGCTCGGAGAAAAAATTCCCATTGCATGCAACAATCCCAATGCAATAGGAAGATCATACATAGGACCTTCTTTTTTTAAATCTCCGGGGGCTAGATTAACAGTACAGGAGCTTTGGCCAACTATGAAACCTGTATTTTTCACAGCAGTTAATACTCGATCTTTGGATTCTTTGACTGCTGTATCTGGTAAGCCCACAATTACAAAATAGATTTTATCTGCTGATGCCACATCAATTTCAATCTCAATAGGCATGGCTTCTAATCCAAAAAGAGAGGCCGAATTGATGCGTGCTAAAGGCATGCCATCTTACTCTATTGCAAGAACAAAATATGCAGGATAGGCAAAATTATTATTATTTCGCGGGGATACTTTTACAGTGACTTCTTTGCCGGCATAATCTTGTAGGTTAACTACAGTACTATATAGGAAGGCGATAGGAATATGTGTAGTGGGATTCAGCAATACATAATCCCCTGGCTTATTACGAACAGAACGATTATATAATTGGATCATACCTTTAAGTGTAGTGGCCTGTTGTAATTCATCATCGTAAAATGAGGAAATGGGTTGGTTCTCATGGATGTCAGCCCAGTCTTCATAAATTTGATTTTCTACCGGGATCCAATAGTTCATTCTATCTGCAGGATAAGACTCTTGATTACCTGTGGGCTGCGATTGAGATGATCCAAAGGAACCTACGGAATTGGGTTGGTTATTTTGCTCGAGCTCATTAATACGCTGTTCCTGAGCTGCAATTTTATTAGATAATTTCTGATTGTTTGCATGGATAAAGTCTTGGCTTTTGGAAAGAGCTTCTAAGTAATCCATTTTCTTTTGTAAATAACTCTCTTGAATCATCGATAGGAGTTCTTTTGCTTTAGACTGTAACTCTGGAAAATCTGAATAATCGCTAATAATTCTATTTAGGTTATTATTGATTCCATCGATTTCAATTTGATTCCAAGGCTTCAAGAGTTCATTTTGACTGGCAGTGAAGGTGCTATTGAGAAGGCGTGTTCCTTCTTCTTTTTTCTTATCTAAAACAGCTTTCATGCTGGCATCGCCAATTTTTTCAATATAATCTTTTGCGATATAAAAACGTGTCGCGTTTGGAGGGGTAATCTCTAACCACTTGTTATTCGATGCACTAATCTGACCGTCAACTTTTTCACCTGATTGAAGTTGAGCAATAATAGGAGCTTCCAAATTAGGTTCTAGCCGTACATTGACGCGATTCCCTTCTACAACATTATCCAAAACATAGGTTCGAAAAATATAACCTTTGACATCGGTTGGAGCAACGATGGCATAAAAATCTTCATTTTCTCCAACGATAAGAAATAGATCACCTTTGTTGATCTCGCGCAAAATAGGAGCATCTAAAGTGGGTTGCAGGCGAATTCTCACTTTATTTTTTGAGACTCGCCCGGTGAAAGGTGTAAATGATCTTTGGGTTGGCTCAATTGTTTGATTAGTTGATGTAGCGCTTATCGACATCTGCTGTTCTTCAACTTCACTATAGAGACATTGACTAAGTGTTTGTGCAATGAAAAATGTGGCCATCAGATACGAAATGACACCGCGCATCATGTACTCCTGAGTTTAGTGTTATGAGTGCGTGATTCTATGTGCTTGTTTAAAAATTGTCAAGTTAAAGAGAAAATAAATCCCCTGCCCGAAAAAAAACCTGCCCGTACCAGAAAACCCCCGAGCCCCTTCCCGAATTAATATTTTTTGTGAGTATGTTGTAGAAGTTCTTTTCGGGCACGGAAAGTTAGCTTTTGAGAACAGCCACAATATGTTCACAGTTGGATTTTCCACATGTGCAACCGACTGGTTGTCCGAGATAAACACTATATTTTTCTTGAACATCTAAGCGATTCACGACATTGAATAATTTGTCGCCTGTTTGAGTTACATCCCATTGTTGGAATGCTAACTCCTCTTCCTTAACTTCATCCTCATGGCTGTCTTGGTGTTCATTAGAAGTCTGCTCGGATTCAGAAGCTAGAGTTACCGTCCTCACAATTTGACAATGAAGGCAATTGCAGTGGGGCTCGGCTTTAGGCATGGCTAATATTTCATCAGCTGATAGGATTTTTACAATAGCTGCAATTTTTTGAAGAATTTGCTTAGGTATATCAGGCGCATCCTTCTGTGCAGGATTATGCATAAGAGGATTACCCATCCCATCAATTGATCCAATGCCTAATTTAAATGGCATTTCACTTACTTCTGGATTAAATATCGTCTGAGTAAAACTTGAATTAGTTTCTTTGGGACTTTCTATTGTTTTCTCTAAATATTCGGCATGCGCTTTGAAAATGAGCTCGACTATATCATTTTTAAGATTAGGAATATTGATTAATTCACCCCCCATCAATGTAATAACCAAAAAAGGCCCCTTCATTTGTAGGGATTTTACATAATTCCAGCTAGTTGAAATGTAAGGAGGAATGCTCAAAATTTTTTCATTAATTTTCATCATTTACCCTTCCTTAATTGAATAAAATTACCTAACTTTCTGTTTATATCATAAACATTATCAGCATTACAAGTCAAGGATTTTTAGCACTTTTGGCAGTTGAGTGCTGGATTTATCATAACAAACTGATAATCAATGAATTAATTAATTGGCAATTCAATCTTTTTGATCCTTGTAAATTTTCCTTTCTTCAAATTAATTTCATATCTTATATGTAAAAAGACTTAGTAAGGAGTTTGAGGTGACAACAAAAACATTTGTGCTTGATACTAACGTTTTGTTACATGACCCTGAAGCAATTACTAAGTTCCCAGGTCAAAGAGTTGTTATCCCCGTTACAGTATTAGAAGAATTAGATAAGATGAAACGCATTCCAAGTGATTTGGGCCGTAATTCTCGTGCTGTATTCCGGTATCTGAGTGCTTTAAATACTCTAGGTAAGGGAAATTTACATGAAGGAGTCACTCTTGATAACCAGTCACTTGTAAGGATACAGGTAGAATTTAGAACGGATTATTCCTACAATTTTGCACTCTCAAACAATGATAATAAAATTATATTGGCAGCCTTCTTTCTTAAGGAGAAGGGCGAAAATGTCGTTTTTGTTTCAAAGGATTTTGCTGCACGCATCAAGGCTGAAGCCATTGGTTTAGAAACTGAAGACTATGAAAATTTGAAATATTCCTATGAGTCCATGTACAAAGGCGTGCGCCGTATCGAAATCAATAAACATGATATTGATGTCTTTTACAAAGACGGAATTATCCCATCTCCAATGCAAGATCTTCGTCCCAATGAGTATTGCATTCTCACCTCACCTGAGCATTCTTCTGGTGTGGGGAAATATGATTCCAAGCGAGGCGTAGTTGAGCATCTTCTAAAGATCAATAATCTTTGGGGCATAAAACCTTTAAATGTGGAACAACGCTGTGCTATCGATGCTCTTTTAAGAGATGAGATCAAATTAGTTACTTTGATTGGTAAGGCAGGTACAGGAAAAACCCTTTTAGCTCTTGCCTGTGGTTTAAGGAAAGTTTTCGATGAAGGCAGTTATACTCGCATTCTAGTCAGTCGTCCTGTTATACCGTTGGGACGCGACATCGGTTATCTTCCTGGTACCAAAGAGGAAAAGCTTTTCAATTGGATGCAGCCCATTTATGATAACCTGGAATTTCTTTGTGATTCCTCCGGTAGCGAGCCCAGTGAAACATTACGTTGGGTTATGGAAAGTAAAAAGATTGAAATGGAAGCGGTTACATATATTAGAGGCCGTTCTCTTCCTAAGATGTTTATTATTATTGATGAAGCTCAAAATTTAACCCCCCATGAAGTCAAGACCATAATTTCACGTGCCGGTGAAAATACAAAGGTTGTTTTGACAGGCGATCCTACACAGATAGATAATCCTTATTTGGATAAAGATTCTAACGGATTAAGTTATATTGTAGGAAAATTTAGTGAGCAAAAAGTTTTTGGTCATGTCTTCCTTGAAAAAACCGAGCGAAGCGAACTAGCTGCCCTCGCAGCAGAAATATTGTAACCCAAGTTGTCATCTATCCTAAAAGCAGGATCCCCTTCGACAGTAGGATGATATAATAGATGATTCAAACTATTGAAAATAATTAAACACAAAGATTCAAAGAGGCTAAGATACAAAGAAATAGCTATGGGGATGCTATCTTTGCGTCTCCGTGACTTTGAGTCTTCGTGTTGAATCTTTTTAAAGTTGAGCGAGGGCAAGTTGGATTTAGATTTTGTCCGAGGAATGTTCATCATCAGCGTGGAACGGTGGGACGCTAATGACACATAACCGATTTTTAGAGGTGGAGTCGATAATTTTGTGATGAATTCCCTTTGTAATAATACAAAGTTCGTTAGCATTTAATTCATAAGTATTAGTTGTATCATTTTGAGGATCATACAATCGAAGGAAAATCTTACCGTCCAGAACAAAATAAATTTCATCAAAATCAAGATGATAATGGGCTTTAGTGGGTTCGATATCGATAGCTATAGCAATGCCTAAAGGTTTATAATCTCTATTTTTTAGAATTTCACGCAATTCCCCGCATGTTGGAGTATTCACGAGAAGATGATCGGTGATCTGCTTGATAAGCATACAGAACTTCCTTTAAATTCAGTATTTATCATAAGAAAAATTTTAAGGATAGAGGTTTTTACTTCACTGGTTTCAGCAGGAAACCATGCGATATCCCATGAAGAGTTCCATTTCCAATAATATATCCACTATCATTGATGTCCGTTAAATAATCCAATGAATCCCAAGTGTTGCCATGATCATCGATGAGAGAGATTAAATCCATGATATCATATAAAGTCCCATCCTTAAAAAGGGCAGGTTTGTCTTTCTTTTTATCATAAATATAATGACCTATCATTTGATAATTATTATTAATAGCTTCAGGAGAAAAGTTTTCAAGATAAATGATTTGCCCTGAAGCTTCATATAAATAACCCATGATCATTTCTTCTTGTGGATTGTAAAAAATACCAACAACCTGTCCCATATCATTGATATCATTTCCAAGAGATGAACCTGGTAAATCGATAACCTGAACGGTTTTGTCATTAAAGTTATAAATGGAGGTATGAGATCTTCTGTTTTGAAGAAGCGAGTTGCCTGTATGAAAACACCCTAAAACTTGAGAGTGATTGTTTAATCCAAAGGCGGCTTCAACTTTCTCCTCATCAATCTTATGAAATTTCTTGTTATTATAAATCCATAGAGCAGGGCGAGGAAAAGGTAATTCTACCATGGCATCCTTATAGGATCGCTTATTTAGGACAAGCACCTGGCCTAGATCATTAGCGCCCCAAACAACATTGTCTTTAAAATCAAAAGCATGAGCATGTTGGGTGTCTGGACAAGAAAGATTCTTAAAATTTAAGAATTGAAAATATTTAAATGGGTTTTGCCATTTGAATATGACCTCTTCATCATATATCCAACTAAAGTCTTCTGTTCTCTGAATCAGAGAACCAAATATTTCGTTATGATTATTAATAAATAGATGATTTGAGTCTAGATTGACTTTTCGTGTGGCTAATTTTTTATCTAAATCTAAAACGAAGAGATGCGTGTTATTGTTTTTGATGAAATATCCACAGATACACCCATTGTTATTAATGCATGTGGCTTTACTGAAAGTACAGTTTTGAAGACCTAAATCAACTAGTTGATATTTCTGCTCAACAGCTGTGAGGGCAGTGAGGTGTAATAAAAAAAGAGTTATGGAAAAGAAGGCTGATTTGATCATTTTCATATGTTACCTATTTTATGAATACAGCAGCTTAGATAACTATCTCATTTTTTTCAATAGGAACCTTATTATCACATAGAGAGCTTGACAATTTGCTACTTTATGTATTACGATATGTAATATGTTAGGAGAGAACTCATGACTAAAAGGATAATAACGGCCAGAGTTGATGCAGAAGTTGAAATGGAAATTGAATTTTTAAAACGTCATTTTATTGAAAAAAACACAACCACTATTTTAATAAAAGCTATTCACAATCTCTTTAATGAAATTAGGCAACAAAAAACAAAATTATCTCCCTTTGAAATTCTCGAAGAACTCAATCTTATTGGATGTTTTGAGGGCGAAAAATTACTCTCACAAAATTACAAAGATAAATTTTCAAGATCATTAAATAAAAAAATAAATAAAAAACGATGACAAATAAGGAATTAATTATTGATACGGGCTTTTTTATTGCTATTCTCTCTAAAACAGATCAATTTCACATTCAAGCTCTAAAACTCAAAAATACCATTAATAAACGTCAGTGGATCACCACCTGGCCTGTTTTAACGGAAGTTTGTCACTTATTAGTAAGTCGAAATGCTACACAGGTAGTTTCACATCTTTTTCAAATGTACGAAAGTGGTGGGTATGAAATCTTTTCAATTTCGCGGCAACATACTTCTAAGATTTTAAAACTTCTTGAAAAGTATGCAAACCTTCCTATGGATCTTGCAGATGCTTCTTTGGTACTTTTGGCCGATGAAATGGGACATGGCGACATTGTTTCAACAGATATAAGGAATTTTGAAACATATAAATGGAAAAGTCATAAACCTTTTCATAATCTATTCAAACACTAAATAGAAGAACTTCTATAGCAATCCTATGAATAAAGAACAAAATACAAATAATGCAATTGAAGCTATTCAGCTCACACATTGTTACAACTCTTATCCTGCAGTCGATCACATCTCGTTTGCTGTTCCAAAAAACACCATTTTTGGACTGCTTGGGCCTAATGGAGCTGGAAAAAGTACCACTATTAAAATGCTCATTACTCTGCTTCCCCCCACTTTTGGAACAGCCAAGGTGGATGGATATGATATCATTCAAAATGCTTTACAGGTTCGACAAAAAATAGGTTATGTTCCACAACTTCTCTCAGCTGACGGAGAATTGACTGGCTATGAAAACATGCTGATTTCAGCTAAGCTATATGGTCTTTTTCACAATGAGAGAGAAGAAAGAATTGCAGAACTTTTAAGTTTTATGGGACTGAATGAGTATGCAAATCAAACGGTTAATCAGTATTCGGGAGGCATGATCAGACGCCTAGAAATTGCACAGGCTTTAGTTCATAAACCCAGTATTCTTTTCCTGGATGAACCTACAATTGGACTGGATCCTGCCGCGCGGAAATTGCTTTGGGCAAGCATTAAGGATTGGAAAAAATTATCTGGCACTACCATTTTAATCACAACCCATGATATGGAAGAGGCTGACAAACTATGCGATGTTGTAGCTTTTATGCATTATGGACATATTTTAAGAATGGATTCTCCTGCAAAACTCAAAGAGGAAATCGGCAAAGATGCAACATTAGATGATGTTTTCTTAAAACATACCGGCACTTCAATTCTCGATGGAGGAACTTTTACACATGCAAAACAAACGAGAAACACGATCTCACATCTGGACTAAAGCGAAAATTCGTTTTCTGCAAACAGGTGCGATTATTGAAGCGGATATTCGTAAATTGCGACATGATCCCTATGAGCTTTTTACAAGGATGATTCAACCTGCAGTCTGGCTCCTAATTTTCGGCCAGGCCATGGCACATGCAAGGGCTATTCCCACTTCAGAAAAATCTTATCTAGATTTTTTAGCTCCTGGTATTTTGGCTCAAAGTGTGTTATTCATCGCTATTTTTTATGGAATTGCCTTGATATGGGAAAGGGATATGGGCATTTTACATAAAATATTAATCACCCCAGCACCTAGAATTTTTCTTGTGTTAGGAAGGTCTCTTGCAGCGGGGATTAGAAGTCTTTCTCAAATTTTTATTGTCTATTTTCTATCCTTTCTATTAGGAATTCACTTACGTTTAGAATTTTTGGCCTTTGTTGCCTTATTAGTGACCGTGATACTGGGTGGGGCTGTATTTTCTACTTTGTCATTAATTGTTGCCTGTATGGTAAAAAAAAGAGAGCGTTTTATGGGGATTGGACAGGTTTTAACGATGCCTCTCTTCTTTGCTAGCAACGCTCTTTATCCCATAGAACTCATGCCTTCGTGGCTTAAGACACTTTCCATAGTTAATCCCTTATCTTATCAAGTCGATGCATTACGCTATTTGATGATTGCAGGGGAAACAACCCATTTTGGTCTAGGCTTGGATTTCTTTGTGGGTTTCCTCACCTATTTTATCCTTTTAGCAATTGCAACCCCTCTCTATCCAAAAATATTGTATTAAAAGAGGCGCAGTAAAACCCAACTTGGGTTAAAACTTGACAAATTCATTTGAGCGCAATAACATCGTCCAAAACTCATAGGTGAAATTATGAAGGGTATTATTTTAGCAGGCGGAAGTGGAACGCGTTTACATCCTCTCACAATCGGTGTCTCTAAGCAGCTGTTGCCTATCTACAATAAGCCTTTGATTTATTATCCTCTTTCAGTCCTCATGCTAGCACATATCCAGGACATTCTAATCATTACAACTCCTGAAGAACAGTTTCTTTTTAAGAGACTTCTGGGCGATGGTTCTCAGTATGGTTTGCGTTTCACCTATGCAATACAAGCCAAACCCAATGGATTGGCTGAAGCCTTCATTATAGGTGAAGATTTTATTGGGAAAGATTCCGTTTGTCTAATCCTTGGTGACAACATCTTTTACGGCAATCACTTAGGGCCGCTTCTTGAAAAAGCAATTTCTAAAAAAAGAGGTGCAACACTTTTTGGATATGAAGTTAAATCACCTGAACGTTATGGAGTCGCTGAAATTGATCAAGAGGGAAAGGTGATTTCTCTAGTAGAAAAACCTAAAAACCCTAAATCCAATATTGCTGTGACTGGGCTCTATTTCTACGATAATCAGGTCGTAAATATAGCTAAAAATCTAAAACCGTCAGCAAGAGGTGAATTAGAGATTACCGATGTGAACCGTGTTTACATGGAAAAAGGCGAGGTTTCTATTAATATTATGGGAAGAGGCTTTGCCTGGCTTGATGCAGGTACTTATGAAAGTTTGATGCAGGCAAGTCAATTTGTGCAAGTAATCGAAGAACGTCAAGGACACTGCATTGCAGCTCTCGAAGAGATCGCATTTCGTCAGAAGTTCATTACAAAGGCACAGCTTAGACTATTGGGAGAAAAGTTAGGCAAAAGTGGATATGGCCAATATTTACTTGAAATTGTTAATAAAGTGTAAAAGAGGATATCTATATGCAGACTCAGCGAAAAGTAAAAAATATTCTCGTTACAGGAGGGGCAGGCTTTATCGGGTCGGCATTTATTCGCTACCTTCTCAAAGAAGTTCCAGACTATAAGGGGACCTGTCTAAATTTTGATTTGCTCACTTACGCTGGCAATATTCATAATTTACAAAGTGTTGCTAACGATCCACGCTATCGTTTTTACCGTGGTGATATAAAAAATGAAGCCTTTATTGAACATCTTTGTCGAGAAAATGAAATTGATTCCATCATTCACTTCGCAGCAGAAAGTCATGTAGATCGCAGTATCTTAGGTCCCCAAGCTTTTATTGAAACCAATGTGTTAGGTACATTCCATCTTTTAGAGGTGGTTCGTAGATTACCGCATATTCATTTTCATCATGTATCTACAGATGAGGTTTATGGATGCCTGGGTGAGGAAGGTTTTTTCTTGGAAACGACAGCTTATTCACCCAATTCACCCTACTCAGCATCAAAAGCCGCTTCTGATCATCTTGTTAGAGCTTATAACAAAACCTATAATCTATCGACCTGCATCTCAAATTGCAGTAATAACTATGGTCCGTTTCAATTTCCAGAAAAATTGATTCCGTTAATGATAATCAACTGCATGTGCCAAAAACCTCTTCCGGTCTATGGTAAGGGTACAAATGTGAGGGATTGGCTGTATGTTGATGATCACGCTAAGGCGCTCTTAATGCTTCTTCAACATGGTCGCAATGGGGAAACATATAATATTGGCGGTGAGGAAGAATGGCGTAATATTGATTTAATTCATGAAATCATTGCTATTCTTGCAGACATTAATCAGGTGGACAAGGATTTTTATTCTAAACTCATTACCTATGTCAAAGATCGTCCAGGACATGATTTCCGTTATGCTATAGACTGCAGTAAAATCAAAAATGAGATTGGATGGCACCCTGAACACAACTTTTTGCAAGGTATTAAAGAAACAATTCAATGGTACATTAATAATCCTGATTGGATTGAAAATGTCAAATCAGGCTCCTACCTAAAGTGGATGGATACAAACTACGCCTCACGCTAAAAATTCGCGAAGCATTTTGGAGTGCGGTGACAAATCACCGCACTCCAAAAAAGGCATCTACAGCACCTATCCTGTGAGGCTGCATATGGGGCAGGTTTCGGGCTTGTGATGTCGCGCCTGACAGTGTTCTCGCCCGAAATAGATGATCTGAAGATGCAACTTGATCCAGTTTTTTCTAGGAAAAAGACGCTTGAGATCCTGTTCAACAGCTTTTGGTGTTTTGCCTTTGCTAAGACCCCATCGTTTAGCACAACGCAAAATATGTGTATCGACCGGAAAAGCCGGTTTGCCGAAAGCCTGACACATTAACACAGAGGCACATTTTCGTCCTATACCTGGAAGTGATTCCAATTCTTTAAAAGAGGAGGGAACTTTTCCATGATGTTTCTCGATAAGAATCTCAGAAAGACGATGGATAGCTTTTGCTTTCCTTTCGGATAATCCACAAGGACGAATAATCTCTTGAATTTTTTGAATGCTTAATTGAGACATCTTTTGTGGTGTATCTGCTTTAGCAAAAAGATGAGGACTGACCTTATTAACACATTTATCTGTACATTGAGCGGACAGTAAAACAGCTATCAACAATGTATAATCATCTTTATGCAATAGGGGAATAGGGGGATTGGGATATAATTGATCCAATATCTCTGCAATTTTTGTGGCCTTTTCCTTCTTGTTCATAAAATTTTTATTTGCCAATGCAGAAAGTTGAAAATATTGCCGATAAGATATCTTCTCCTATATTAGTGCCAATGATTTTGCCAAGCTCTTGTAAACATAAACGCATGTCCATGGATAAAAACTCCGGCGAAATGCCCGATTTTAGACCCCCCAAAACTTTTTGGCCAGCTATTAAAGCCTGATGCAGGGCTTCGCGATGGCGCACATTTGTAATGAGTATCTCTTCTTTAGATGGTGGCCCATTTTTCCAGATCACGGAATCGATTGTCCGCCGCAAGGTCTCTAAGCCTACTTTATGTTTGGCGGATACAGGAACAACATGAGAAAAATGGTCAATGACAGGTAAAGAATTGTGTGGCAGATCTGTTTTATTCCAAACAATAATGGTTTTTATTTTTGGGGTTTCTTTTAGCAGACGACGATCTTCTTCATCAAACCCTTTGGAGGCATCCAGAACCAATAATATAAGATCAGCTTGAGTCATAGCTTCCCGGGAACGTCGAATTCCTTCTTTCTCTACTAATTCTTCCGTAGACCGAATCCCAGCCGTATCAAGCAAACGCAAATTAAGGCCGTTGAGACACATTTGGTCTTCTAATATATCACGAGTGGTTCCTGGGATATGAGAGATAATGGAACGGTCTTTATCTAATAAGGCATTCATCAGTGAAGATTTGCCCACATTGGGACATCCCACCAGGCAAAGAGAGATGCCTTCTTGCAAAATTTTACCCTCGCGAAAAGTTTTAATTAGAGTTTGGATGGAATTTAGACTCCTTTCCAAATCTGCATATAATTCTTCCATACTAGTAAATTCCAGCCCTTCTTCAGGAAAATCTACCCAGGCTTCAAGGATAGCAGCAATCATTGTAAGTTGCTCTTTAAAAGCTAATATCTTTGTTGAAAGAGAGCCTTTTAGCTGTCCTTCTGCGGCATTCAGTGCATATTCATTTTTGGCATTTATTAAAGCTTGCACTGCCTCTGCTTGGGCGAGGTCTAGTTTACCATTGATAAAGGCTTTAAATGTAAATTCACCGGGACGTGCGGCACGTGCACCTGCCTGTAGGATCACTTCTAGCACCCGACGTGAAATTAAACTTCCTCCGTGACAATGGACCTCGACGATATCCTCTCCTGTGTAAGAACGGGGGTTAAGCATGACTAATAAAAGAACATCATCGACATGGTGTCCTTGCGCATCTTTGATTTGTCCATAATGGGCTGTATGACTTTTATAAGAGTGAACATTCCCAGAAAAAACCTTTTCTGCTACATTTAAAGCCTCTTTACCTGAAATGCGTATGATGGCAACCCCGCCTTCGCCTGGGGGCGTTGCTATGGCAGCGATTGTGTCCTCTGGAATATAGGGTTGGTGAATGAAATCCATAGGGGAAGAAAATATTAATTTCGTATAGTGAGGGTTTTTACTTCTATAGAATAATTTTATTAATATGGCTCACTTATTTTTGCGAGCTTCTAGAGGAAAAGAATTTGAATCTGTGCCATCATAGATCGCAAGTTAGGTTTTAAGTAAATTAATAGTATATTTAAAAATGAATTAATAAACAATCAAAAGAGAGAGATGTGTGAATATTGACATCAAAACAGGGCTATCCCTTTTAAACGAAATTCTCACGTTATATATTGTATTTCCTTTTATCTTCATTTTAGGACTCTATTTCACGATTAAACTGCGTGGATTTCAGGTTTCTAAGTTAAAAGTCAGCTTCCTTAAATTGCTAAAAAAACAGAATGATTTGCAGGGTAATATCAGCCATTTTGAAGCCATCTCAACAGTTCTAGCCGGAAATTTTGGCACAGGTAATATTTCAGGGATGGCTGTCGCTATTTCTACCGGAGGACCGGGCGCTTTGGTTTGGATGTGGGTGATTACTTTTTTTGCTTCGGCTATTCAATATGCAAGCTGTCTTCTGGGTGTTAAGTATCGTCAAAAGAACGAAAAGGGAGAATATATAGGCGGTCCTATGTACTATCTTAAAGAAGGATTAGGCTTTAAGTTTTTAGCAAAACTATTTTGTTTTCTCACCTTTTTTGCCGCCATCACTGTCGGGAATTTTGCACAAATTAACTCAATGGTGCTGCCATTGGAAAAAATGGGTTTACCCCCCTTTTTCTTTGGGGTTATTTTTGCGCTGATGATTGGCCTCGTTCTTATTGGAGGAATTCAGCGAATTGCGAGATTTGCCTCTGTTATCGTCCCATTGAAAGCATTTCTTTACCTGGCGTTTGCTCTCATTATTTTATGTCTCTATTATAAGAATATTCCGGCTTCAATTCAGCTCATGTTCTCTTCTGCCCTGCATCTGAATTCAGCAATGGGAGGATTTCTTGGTGCAGGCACATTGCAAGCTATAACAGCGGGTTTTAATAGAGGAATTTTTGCCACCGATGCCGGTACAGGAATAGTTCCTATCCTTCAATCTAGTGCAAGGACTGAACATCCAGTGGCCGATGGTTTAGTCTCTCTTGTTGCTCCTTTTATGGTTATGGTTGTGTGTACGATGACAGGTCTTGTATTACTGACAACTGGAGCATGGGAACAAACTGGTCTACAAAGTACAAACATGGTGACTTATGCTTTTACTTTAGGACTGGGACATCAATTGGGTGAATATATTGTGATTATTTCCTTAGTCATGTTTGGATTTACTACCATTTTAGCATGGGCTTATTGTGCGGAAAAAGCAATCACTTATCTTTGGGGGGCATCGATTGCTCATCGATTTAATTACTTTTTTATTCTTCTTATACCGGTAGGTACGATCCTGCAGGTAGATTTAGTCTGGATCTTAGCTGATATTTGTATTACTTTTATGTTGATAATCAATTTATTAGGAATTACGGGTCTATCATCCAAGGTGATCGATGAAAGTCATTATTACTTTAAAACTCAACTTGCGCCCTATGATGGCTCAGATTCGAATTCTTTTCCTCTAGAAGCTCGCAAAAATAAGTGAGCCATAATTAAGGCTCACTTATTTTCAAAGCTTCGTGCGAGCTCCTAAAGAGAAAATAATTTCGAATATGAGCCATCATAGGGCGCAAGTTGGGTTTAAAAAAGAAAGAGTAAAAGTCAGACTATAGCATTGACAAACGCTTCGCGAAATTATCTCTTTTTGGTATGAGAGGAATAACGCATGACTTTGCTATAAAAAGGTCTCGAATGGATAACACTGAATCTGCACAGGTGAACGATGTGCTACAAAAAGCCATTATTACCATTAAAGCTATTACAGAATCTCATTCCGATTATATCCAAGATCTTTCTTTTGAGCATCTGTCACACATGTATGAAAATATTCTCAATGCCTACTTAAAAATTACAGATTCAACTGCAGGAGCTATAGTTATTTTCAATAGTTTAGAAAATAACTTGCGTTTAGTAACAGCAGTGTATTCAAATACTTTGTTATCTGATGAAATTAATAATTACTTTGAAAAAATTGAGGAAAATGAAAAAAATCTGACACGTTTCCAAAGTCTTTTAGAGCGTGTTATCCATACACAAAACGAAGTGAAGGAAGCTCTTTCGGCCATAGATAAAGCTGAAAAAAACATTTATGGAAACAATTTTTGGGGGATACCTCTAATTAGAAAAAATAAATTGCTTGGTGTTGTTTGCCTGTTCGATGCTTCTTACACAACAAATAAACTGCTTGATCTCTTCTTGAATGCCTTACATCAAGCTTCTATGATCATTACGGTGGGATATAAAGGCGAAGAAAGGAACAAAGAAGCTCTGAAGCTTATGAAAATTAAAGACGAAATGCTTGATCTGTATCTCTCTCGTCTTGAACATCAAAACTTGGAGTTAGCACATGCCAAGGAAATTGCTGATTTAGCCAATAAAGCAAAAAGTACCTTTATTACAAATCTTGGACATGAATTCCGTACACCTCTACAAACAATTATTGGAATGACCGAACTTTTGTTATTGTCGGATTTAAATACAAAACAAATAAAATATTCAAAAGCCATCAATAGTTCTGCTGAACTTATTTTAGAATTAATTAACAATCTTCTTGATATAGCTAAGATTGAATCTGGTGAATTTAAACTCGAAGCCATTTCCTTGGATTTATCTAAAATCATTCGTGAAGTTGCAAACCTGTTTTCCTTAAAAGCGATTCAAAAAGAAATTGAATTTATTATTTACTATGATCCTAAACTTCCTTCTTTGATAAAAGGGGATCCCATACGCATTCGCCAAGTGCTAACTAATCTACTAGGAAATGCCTTTAAGTTTACTCATCAGGGACATATCATTCTTTCGGTCATTCTTAAGGATCAAAATGATCAAACAAGCATTCTTTTTGAGGTCGCAGATACTGGCATCGGTATTCCAGAATCTGCCAGGGAAAAGATATTTCAAAAATTTTCCCAAGTGGACGCCTCCATTTCTCGTAAATTTGGAGGAACAGGGTTGGGACTGTCAATCAGCAAACAATTTATTGAGATGATGCATGGCAGGGTTGGATACAAAAGCCTAGAAAATATGGGATCAACTTTTTGGTTCGAATTACCCCTCTTAGAATCTTCTATAAAAAAGGAAATTCCTGATGAAAAACAGATGGAACAGCTTAAAGATATTTCTGTTCTAGTGGCTTCTTCACATGAAATGACGCGTAACATTCTCAGTTTTTATTTGCAAAATTATAAAGTTATAGTCAAAACCTGCAAAAATTTAATACAACTCCTAGAAACTCTCAAAGAAAAAGAACACTCCTATCGCTTTGTTATCATTGACAATAAGCTTTTGAATTTCAAATCGGATGATACCTGGCCTCAAATCCTTCAACTTTTGACTACCCTTAATAGTAAAATTATTCTTTTGGCCGCAGAAGCAGAAGCTTTCGAAGGTAAATTCAACAAGGATCTTTCTTTCTTCATTTTATCAAAACCTTTTTTACAAAGAGATCTAATAAATATTATGGTCACCAACATAACATAATGTGTAAATGATGAGCGAAAAAGTCTTTAAAAAATTTAATGCACATATCCTTGTAGTGGATGATTATGATATCAACCTTGAATTGACTAAGGAGATGCTAGAAATGCTCAATTGTAAAGTAGATACGGCTGAGAATGGCAAGACAGCTTTGCTCCTCCTTGAACAAAATTCCTATGACTGTATCTTTATGGATATCCAAATGCCTGAATTAGATGGATTTCAATTAACTCGAGAAATTCGTCTTAAGGAGAGAGAAGATCAACATGTATTTATTTTTGCTTTGACTGCGAACGCATTACAAGGAGATGAAGAAAAATGTCTTCAGGCCGGCATGGATGCATATATATCTAAACCTATAAAAATAAAAGACTTAGAGAACATTTTATCAAAGTACTTAATCTAGTCTTGCAAGAGAATTCTTTTTGCACAATAATTTTACCTTGTTACGAATAAATCTATTTCAAAGGTATGCAATGTTATTAGATGATTATGAAGAATTCACTGAGAAACAACGAAAAATTTTAGATCGTTATGTGACAAATACGAGCGGTCACGTTTTTGTACTTCGTAACCTACCCGAAGTTATCAAAGGTGCTCTCTTTTCGCGTTATTCTCGTTCTGCTTTGGGCCTTCGCTCTCTTCTACTTAAAGAGTTCATATCAAATGACGAAGAGTCTGCATTTTTGAGCATTGTAGGTGAAGAAAACGCTCAAAATGAGGAGAAAAAAAATGACCAATCTTTAGCAATAAAAAAGGCCCAAAACTTTTACGATCGTATTCTTGATGGTTATGGAGATGATTCTATCGGAGAATTAGGCGGAGCGCATTTGGCAATAGAAAATATCTCTATCCTCGCAGCAAAATTCATTGAGGACAATCGTATTGGAGGTTCACCTTTAGAAAAGTCCACACGTTATATTTATTTTGATCAAAAAGTTAAGGATGAATACCTCTTTTATCGAGAACCCGTTCTGATGACTTCCGCCTATCGCGATATCTATATCAATACCTGTAATACCCTTTTCGAAACCTACTCCAAACTTATTCCTCCTTTAACGCAACTATTTGAAGAAAAATTTCCCTATGATCCTAGTACTTCCAAATCGGCCTATAATGCCTCATTAAGAGCAAAAGTTTTAGATTGTTTGCGCGGACTTTTACCTGCAAGTACATTGACTAATATGGGAATTTTTGGAAACGGACGTTTTTATGAACAGATGATTCATAAACTTCACTGCAACAACTTAGCAGAAATGCAGGATATTGCTAAAAGAATGTATGAAGAACTTTCAAAAGTAATTCCTTCTTTTGTGCGCCGGGCTGACCTGACACATAAAACTCATCAAAGTTTTGCAAGTTTCTTTGAGGCTATGCAGACGGATCTTCAGGTTGTAGCTAATCTTTACGAAAGTCATCCAGAAAGAACTACAGAACCAGGCATTCGCCTGATTGGTTATGATCAAGATGCAGTTGTTAAGGTCGCTGCAGCTTTGCTATATGCTCATAGCAATAAGAGCTTGGTAGATCTTTGGCATCTCTGTCACGGACTTCCAGAGGAAGATTTGATTCGTATTTTAGATGCCGGATGTAATGCACGTGAAAATAGACGCCATAAATCTCCCCGAGCGCTGGAACATGCAAACTTCACTTTTGAATTAATTACGGATTTTGGAGCTTACCGCGATCTGCACCGTCACAGAATACTCACACAGGAACGTCAATCACTTTGCTGTGATTATGGTTATTACATTCCGGCTGAGATTATTGGAACTTCTCTAGAAAATGATTATGTTTCCGCAATGACTAAAGCAAAAGAGGCCTATAATACGATTGCTGCTGAATTGCCTGAAGAGGCCCAATATGTAGTCCCTATGGCCTATAATATACGCTGGTACTTCCATGTTAATTTACGTGCTTTACAATGGCTTTGTGAATTGCGTTCTTCAGCGGCAGGGCATCCAACTTATCGCTTCGTTGCTCAAAGCATGGCTCGCCAAGTATGTGAAAAATTTCCTGCCTTTGAAAGATACTTTAGGTTTGTGGACTATGAAGGTTATGATATGGGCCGCATGGGTCAGGAACAGCGCAAAGCTGAAAAACAGCTCGGTCTTAAATCGAGTGCGTAAAATGGATATGTCATAATCCAATTCCCTTGCCCGTGCCCGAAAAGACCTTTTACAGATTGCTCAAAACAATATTAATCGGGCACGGGCACGGCAGGGGATGGGGGAATAACTCTATCTCTTAAAATACTTAGGGCTTATCATTTGCCCGTTCACAGCATTCCAGTAGGTTGTAGTTATTGATCCGTCAGGATTCTCCACATTAATGCCATATACAAGAAGGTAAACTTCGGTCATATTTCCAATATGAATATGGCCAAACGCCGACTTTATAATCTTTTCAATCTGTGTAGGTGAGTATTTTTCAGAAACCCTCTGTGAATAATTATAGGGTTTTGTCACAAGCATCCGATTGAATTTTGTATAGGGAGTGACCAGGATTTTTGGATTTTCAAAATGGAGTTGTAAAACATTGCCTTTGCGTGTGATTAAATGCTTTTCTACTGCACTATCAATCCAGGGATTGATGGTTGCTACATCCATTTGTAAATCACTGACAAGCTCTTCTTTCGTTCTAAAGCCATTAGCTCTAGCGAGGGCATTTATAATTTTAAATTCATCATGCGTAGCTTTGGCATTGATTGCGTCTTCAAAACCATGGGTTTGTTCCCAAGTTTCCGTATTAAGTACCATTTCCCCATTGATTAGGCTCCAAAGAATGACCTCCTCACGCGTTTTCTTATCGGATAAAAATTTAACCTCCATTAGAACATAGGGATGATACTTAAAGCTTGGTTCAATGAAATGGTGGTTATCGTCGCCAAGAAGTTCACGATAGTGGGTTTCCATAATCTGTTGGGGAGAATAACGTGCTTCCAATGTTTGAAATTCAGTGCTGCCTACATATCGACCTACAGCATTTTTGAAATCCCCTTGACTGTACCATATCAACCCACCACCACCTATTACAAAAAGCGCACAAATTACTATAATTACAAATTTACCCATGTCATCTCCTTGTCTTTGTCTATGTTAGTGAGATTATTCTTTCATTGATAACAAAAATTCCACGTTGCTATTGGTTTTCTTTAAGCGGCCTAAAACAAGATTCATAGCATCATTAGGTGCTAGATCTGCTACAGCTTGCCTAAGTAAATAGATTTTTTCAAGTTCATTGGGATGGTAAAGAAGCTCTTCTTTACGCGTACCGCTTTTAATGAGGTCTATAGCGGGATAAATACGTCTATCAGCAAGGCGACGGTCAAGAACGAGTTCCATATTGCCTGTACCTTTGAATTCTTCAAAGATAACCTCGTCCATACGTGATCCCGTATCTATCAAGGCTGTGGCAATGATAGTAAGGGATCCTCCTTGCTCTATATTTCTAGCAGCTCCAAAAAAGCGCTTAGGTTTATGCAGAGCATTTGCATCCACACCACCTGTTAAAATTTTGCCAGAATGGGGTTCAATTGTATTATAGGCACGAGCTAAACGGGTAATAGAATCCAAAAGAATGACGACATCACTGCCATGCTCGACAAGACGACGAGCCTTTTCAATCACCATTTCAGCCACTTGAACGTGTCTTTCGGGGGGTTCATCGAAGGTGGAAGAAACAACTTCGCCCTTAACAATACGTTGCATGTCAGTAACTTCTTCAGGACGCTCCCCAATCATCAATACAATAACAATGATTTCAGGATTGTTAGCTGCAATCGCATTGGCAATATTTTGAAGGATGATTGTTTTACCTGTTCGTGGGGGAGCCACGATAAGTCCACGTTGACCTTTTCCAATAGGCGCTGCTAAGTCCAAAACGCGTGTAGAAAGTTTGTCCTTGGTCGTTTCCATCACAATGCGTTTGTTTGGATAAAGAGCTGTTAGGTTCTCAAAGAGAATTCTTTCACGCGCTTTTTCAGGAGGTTTACCATTGATTTTATCCACTTTAAGAAGAGCAAAATACTTTTCCTTATCTTTAGGTGGACGTATTGTACCGGAAAGGGTATCGCCTTTCTTCAAATCAAAACGTCTGATTTGAGCCGGCGATACATAAATATCCTCTGCTGAGGGCAAATAATTGTAATTGGGAGACCTAAGAAAACCAAAGCCGTCAGGTAAAATCTCTAATACACCTTCACCGTAGAGAATTTCTGCAGGATTTTCAGAAAGTGCTTTAACAATTTCGAAGACCATTTGAGATTTAGTTAAGGACCCAAGATGTTTAAGACCAATTTTTTTACTAAATGCATTTAATTGGTCAATATTCATGCGTTGAATTTCGGCTATTTTGATGATTTCACCCGGTGGCACTATAGCTGCGGTGTTGACTGAGTTCCGCTGCTGCTCGAGTTGATTTTCCTCGGCTTCATCATTAATTGAACTAGCCTCTGAGTTTGTATTTTCTGAATCCATTAAAAATGAGACTCCTACATTTAAGTTAAAATATTTATAAGTTTTTTTGTTTCGTTTTCTAATTCCTGCAAACTTCCATTGTTTACAATCACATAGTTAGCTCTTTGAGCTTTCTCTTCCATATGGAACTGCCGCTTAGATCTTTTTTCATACTCTCCATTAACACCTTTATCTATTTGGAAGCGCTTTTTACAAATTGCAGGGTCAGCAACTACAGCGATCACAACATCAAAAAAATCTTCTATTCCTGCTTCAAAAAGCAAAGGGACTTCAGCTACAAACAATGTTCCTTTTTTTTGGAGATTAGCTGCCTCATATTGTTTCTCAATTTCCTCTTGAACTGCTGGATGAACATACTGTTCTAGAGATTGAAGTAATGAAGGTTGATTAAATACCTTTTGTGCTATTTTTGAACGGTCGATTTGATTATTAATGATTATATCGCTGCCAATAAGTTGAATGACTTTTCGACCTAGACTCGTCTCGGGTGATAGCATTCGATGAACAATTTCATCTGCATTAATAACAAAGGCGCCAAACTTCTCAAAGAAATGACAAACTGATGATTTGCCCGACGATAGACCGCCCGTTACGGCTACTTTTCTTAATTTTAACATTCTTTCCAATTTTTGCCAATATTGATATCAACAATCAAGGGGACTTTTAATTTAAAAACACTTTGCATGATATTCCGCACTAGAGGTTCAACAGAGAGAATTTCAAAATCAGGAATTTCAAAAATCAATTCATCGTGGATTTGCAATACCATGTATCCAATTTTTCTTTCTTTGTGAAGTTTTTCCTGAATTTGGATCATCGCTATTTTAATCAGATCCGCAGCTGTTCCTTGTAGGGGCGTATTAATGGCTAGTCGCTCAGCCGCTGCGCGAATCTGCATATTTTTGCTATTAATTTCAGGAATTAATCGTTCTCTACCTGTAAGCGTAACAGCTTTTCCCGTCTGGCGTGCGAGTACCTTCGAAGCCTCTACATATTCTCGAACTTTTCCATACTGCTTAAAATACATGTCGATAAATAGTTTTGCATCTTTGACTTCTATTCCCAAATTCTGAGATAAGCCAAAAGGTCCTTGGCCGTAAATCACACCAAAATTCACAGCTTTTGCTTGGTAGCGCATTTCTTTAGTCACTTTTTCTAGAGGAATATTAAATATAGCAGCGGCCGTCCTTACATGAATATCTTCATTATTTTTGAATGCAGCTAAAAGGGTCGGGTCCTCACTTAAATGGGCCAACAAACGCAATTCAATTTGTGAATAGTCCGCTGCTAAAAAGCTCCATCCCTCTTTTTCGGGGCGAAAAGCTTGACGAATGCGAATCCCCCATTCCGAGCGTACGGGAATATTTTGGAGATTTGGATCTTGGCAGGAGAGCCTTCCTGTTGCAGCAACCGATTGATTAAAGGTACAATGAATGCGATTGGTTTTTGAATGAATTTCGAAGGGTAGCGTTTCTATATATGTAGAACGCAATTTTTCTAGCGTGCGATATTCCATGAGCTTACTTGCAATGGGATATTGATACTGAAGTATTTCCAATACCTCAGCATTTGTAGAATGGCCTGTAGCTATCTTTTTTGGTGGACTGATTCCTAACTTTTTAAAGAGAATATCGCTCAGCTGTTTGGGAGAATTAAGATTAAATTCCTCACCGGCCATCGCGTAAATTTCTTTTTCGATTTCTTTAATCTGTTTATTGACGCTAACGGATAGCTCTTGCAGAAAATGTTTATCGACAAAGATTCCTCTTCGCTCCATTTCAGCAAGAACGTTTAAGAGCGGCAGTTCGATATTTTTTAAAAGATGATATAAATTTCTTTCCTTGAGCTGTTTTTCCAAAATTTCTTTAAGGCTGCATGTAAAATCTACATCTTCACAACTGTAGGTACAGACCTGTTCAATAGGCACTTCCCCCATGCTAATCACTTTTTTTCCTTTACCTATAAGTTCACTGATCGCCATTTTTACTTTCCCAAAATACTCCAGAGCAAGGGTCTCAAGTGAATGTTGACGGCTATGGGAATTGAGCAGATAAGATGCCAAAATCGTATCAAAAGTTACATTGGATATCTGAATCCCACACAAATTGAGTATATGCAGATCATTTTTAACATTGTGTCCATAAAACCCAATCTGGGGGTTTTCAAATAAAGGTTTTAGAGCTCTAATCACTTTATTAGAACCCACTTTGCCGTTAAGTGGCACGTACCATGCCTGTCCTGGCATATACCCAAAACCAATTCCTATCAATTCAGCGCGCATGGGGTGCGTAGTTGTAGTTTCAGTACCGAAGCAAATTTCTTTTTGTTGAGATAGTTCTTTAACAAGTTCTTCTAAATGAGATTCATCATCCACTAAATGATACTCAACACTTGCATCAAGAACTCTTTCTAATTTTCCTTCGACTTCAATGACTTTTTCCTTTTCTAACTCTCTGATTAAGGAATTAAAACTTTTATCACTATAAAACTCTTTTAATTTTTCTTTATTAAAGGAACCTAAGCGATAAAATTTTTCATCTTGAGGTACCTCTACATCCGTGATTACTGTAACTAATCGTTGACTAATGCGCGCTTTCTCAGTTTCTTGAGTGATGGTTTCTTGTTTTTTTTTGCCAACAACTTCTTCAGGATGTGCTAAAATGTATTCAAGTGAGCCAAATTGTTGTAAAAGAGCAGCAGCTGTTTTGGGACCAAACCCAGGAATGCCTGGAATATTGTCCGATGTGTCCCCCGTGATTGCCAAAAAGTCAATCATTTTGTTGGGTGGAACTCCATGCGCTTCTTCCACTTCTTTAGACCCCATAATTAAATTATCTTTATAGGTATTCAGAATAAAAATGTGATCATTCACAAGTTGGCACATGTCTTTATCACTAGTGCAAATATAGGCCTGAGCTTGCTGTTTTGCTGCCCAGACCGCTACAGTTCCCATAGTATCATCGGCTTCCACATTGGGCACATTGAGCATCGGAATGCCTCTTAAAGCACAGTAATCTCTGGTCCATCGAATCTGATATAAAAGATCATCAGGCATACCTGGACGATGGGCTTTATAGTCAGGATAGATAGCTTCACGCGCTTTGATACTTTGCGGACCATCAAAAACAGCTACAAGATGTGTTGGGTTAAAATCAGCAATTAACTTTGATACGGAGCGAATAAAACCAAACAAGGCATTTGTGGACTCCCCCTTTGCATTCGTGATATTGCGTATTGCAAAATAGGAACGATAGATGTAACCGGAAGCATCAATGATATAAATAGTTTTCATTAGGGTCTATACATATATAAGAATTGACTTAAGAGTTTAGGATCCCATTCTGGGGGAACTTGTAATTGATGTTTTACTGTTCCTGGCAACATATTAAGGCTTGTATTGAATAGTGCATTTATCCATGTTTGCTTGGACATTTCAATGACCCGATATTCCTCATCTTTTACACCCATTTTTTCTACCAACTGTTTAATAGCCTCATTTAGGCTGATGCCGCTTTCATCAATATATCCTAATTCCTTAGCTTCAGGTGCCGGAAATATTTTTGCTCCATACTCCTTGACTAATTTCGTTTTGTCTAAACGGGGACGATGATGCACCATAACATTGATAAAGTCCTGGTAGTAATAATCGATTAAATCTTTGTAGTTAGCTTCCTCACCAGGTTTCCAAGGCCGCAATGGATTTAAATCATCTTTACCTTTACCTGCAAAAAGAGTTAAGGATTGAATCCCAATTTTTTCCAAAAGCTGGGAAACATTTAACATAGAGGGTGCAATGACACCAATACTCCCAATGATACTTACATCGCTTGCAAGAATTTTATCTGCTGCAGTGGCAATATACATTCCCCCCGAGGCACACATACCATCCACATAGGCATATACAGGCACATTGTACTGTTTTTTATAAGACTGGATAGCTCGACAAATGCCATCGGCATCCACAACAGTGCCCCCTGGTGTCTGCATATATAATAATATGCCTTTAACTAAATCATCTTTCAGTGCACCTTCACGGGATTCAACAAGCATGTCACGGATATTTTCTTGGCTGATGGTGTCAAGACCAATAATTCCATTAATATTAATTCTTAAAATAACAGGTTCCGAAGAAAGTGATTTTCTTTTCCCTTCAGCATCAGCTAAAATTTCAATATTATAATTAGTTGTGGGCTCTGTCGAAGTGCTGACACTAATAAGACTGAAACCTAGGATAACTAGAAGAATTGCAAAGCAAAAGCCTAGTATGCTGAGCAAAGTTACAAAAAATGCACGAAGTGAGGAGTAAAAAATAGATTCTTTCATTAAAATAGCTTCCTTTTCTGGTTAAGGCTTAGACTATACTGAATCAATTAAGAGAGAAATGCTAAAAAGCATATTAAAACAGGATATTAGAAATGGGGATTTTTAGCAAAAGACTTAATTCTCTAAAACCGTTGCCCCTGCCCGTGCCCGATTAATTTTGTTTCTGAAAATGTTGTAGAAGCATTTTTCGGGCACGGGCAAGGGCACATACGCGTTAAGCTAATTCATTAAGTCGTTTAAATTAAAAAAAATATGGATTTTTAAAAGAAAAAGTAATAAAAAATTCTCCATCGAAACCCTACTAAAAGTAAAGATGGAGAATAAGATGCAAGATCTTGAAAAGATATTAGCAAAATTTGAAGAAATTGTCAGCCCAAATTTTTGTAATAAGCTATCAAAAGAAAGTCGATTCATTCAGCGTTCAACAAGTCAAATTAAAGGATATGAATTTGCACGAGCTATGATGGTGCCTAATGCCTTTTTAGAGGCAGAAACATTAAATAGTCTTGCTGTAAGAATGCAGAAAATTAATAAAGAATGCAACTTAAGCGCTCCTGCATTGGCACAGAGGATCAATTCAAAGGGAGCTGAAGCATTTATGAAAGCATGTTTTGGAAAAGTCCTTAAGGAAATGGTGAGAAAAGATTGGGCTGGCTTATTGGAGCTTCAAAATTTGTCTGGTTTTAATCGTATTTTGATAGAAGATAGCACAAGAGCAGAGCTTCATGAAAAATTAAGTGCTTACTTTAAAGGTTCAGGAGGAGTTGCTAGCAAGGCATCTGTAAAAATTGACTATATTTTTGATTACTTGTCAGAGAAAATTATCGATATTGATTTTTTTTCAGGCAATCAACCAGATCAGAGCTTAGCTGGACGTTTAATTCCCATACTTGAAAGAGACGATCTTGTCATTCGAGATCTTGGATATTTTGTTTTAAAGAACCTCCAAGAGATAGAAGAGAAAGGGTCATATTATATTTCTCGTTGGAAAGTCAATGAGGATGTTTATAAAAGCAAGGAAGCTACAGTACCCCTTGACCTAGCTAAGTTTTTAGATAAACATATACGGAGAGGAGGAGTGGTAGACATTGAAGTTTTCGTAGGTAAAGAAAAACATCCTGTGCGATTGGTAGCCTGTTTAATGAGTGAAGAAGCTGTTAATAAAAGACGAAGAGAGGCTAATAGATCAGCTCAACGACATGGGACTATGGTAAGTAAAAAGAAGACAAATTTGTTAAAATATTGCATTTTTATTACCAACGTTGACGTTACAATGCTTTCTAGTCTATCAGTAATGGCCACATATCGAGCGCGCTGGAGAATAGAACTCATTTTTAAACAGTGGAAATCTTGCCTAAAGCTTCATATATTTAAAGGCTATAATAAAGAACGTTTTCATTGTTTTCTGTACGGAAGATTGATAATGATTCTTTTGCTTGGCTCAATATCCCCACCACTGATGTTATATGCTCTTACATTGGGAAGAGAATTAAGTTGCTACAAACTAACGAACTATTTAATAGCAGATCACGCCTTTGCTATAGCTTTACAAGAAGGAAAAATGGATTCATTTATAGAAAAGTTACTTGAAGATATTCCAAGGAGGCTTTGCATGGATAAACGAAAACGGTTTTCCTTACGGAAAAATGTACGGATGAGTAATAGTTATTATAATGAATTAGAAATTAATGAGTTATGTACAAGTATTACTTAGCTTACTTGGCTTATAATATCTGTCGCCAGTTCCTGGCTTGATTTTTTTCATGGATACACCGAGTGTTCCTCGCTTTGCTTTAAGCCACGGCTAACTTCTGTGGCGACTACGTCGCAAATGACCGCTTCGCGGTTTAAATCGATAGCAGTACATTATTTATTGAAAGAAGTGCGGAACTTCTCTTCAATATTTTTGTAGATAAACGAAACCCGCAGTGGGCTTTTGCAGCGAAGCTGCTATTGGTGGCAGCCGTGAGTGTAACGAAAGTGAGCCTATGGTATGCTATATGGTAAATAGTGAGTCAGGAACTGGCGACAGTATTAGGGCTAACAAAAAGCTTAGCTTAACGCGTATGGGCAAGGGCACGGGTTTTAGTTGAAAGATTAAATTGAATATTATAAATTTGAAGTATGAATACATCTCTTATTATTCTTACTGGTATACCGGGATCAGGCAAAACAACCATTCTCCGGGAAGCTTTAAAAACCTGTTCTTATCTAAAGGTTATTAATTATGGCGATGAAATGACACAGATCGCCGCCGGACAAAATATAGATAGAGATTCATTGCGTAGCTTGCCTATAGCGGAACAGCGTGCTATTGGGCTCCTAGCTGCACAAAAAATTGTCGGCAAAGCAAGTGGAATAACAATAATCGATACCCACGCCTTAGTCAAAACTCCAGTGGGATATATACCAGGAATTCCCCAGAAGATTTTAAATGTTCTAAATCCTGATGCAATCATTGCCATTGAAAGCCTGCCTTCACTCATACTTAAACGTCGCGAAAAAGATAAAAATCGATTAAGGGAAGTGCATGCAGTTGAAGAAATTGACTATCATCAAACTTTATGTCGAACATTTATAACTGCATGTTCTGTAATCACCGGCGCAACTCTTATTCCCATTCACAATGATGTCGAAACTTCAGCGGCTGTAAATCAATTAATCCATGCAATTAATTTTTTAACAAAAAAATGATAGACAGTTCATTGAGATCTTTAATCTCACGCTTAATAAAAGAACAGGATCTTATTCAGGTCGTATTGGGCAGTCCCAAAAGTAAGGCATCCCCTAAAAAAGTGAATGTCAAACCGGTATTTATCAAAAATACAATGCATTATCAATTTAGCTTTCAGCAGGAGCAAAAAGTCCTACATGAAAATATCCTCTCAGAAAAGTGTGCCGAGCTTCTTATCAAATTAATTCCTGACTATAAACAGGTCTTTTTTTATTCTAAAAATAAAGATTACCACATTCTTGTAAATAAAAAGGGAAAGACAACAATATTAGAAAAGGCGCCATCTCAAAAACCGTTAAAAATGTTCTCACATAATAGGGAAAAGAACTATATTTTGAAGGAAAATACTCCTATTTCTTTTCTTATTGAACTAGATATCATGTCATCTTCAGGTAAAGTTTTTGCAGATAAACGTGATAAATTCCGTCAAATCAACCGCTTTTTAGAAATGATTGAAGATATTGTGTCCTACTTACCCAAAGATAAAACTTTACATATAATCGATTTCGGGTGCGGTAAGGCCTATTTAACCTTTGCTCTTTATTATTATTTGCATGAACAAAGCAAATATCATTTAAAAATTACGGGTCTAGATCTTAAAGAGGATGTGGTCACTTTTTGCCAATCTATTGCGGATAAACTTGGGTTTTCTGATCTCCAATTTTCGCATGGCGATATTAAAACTTATAAAACAGATAGCTCTGTTGATCTAGTTGTATGCCTCCATGCTTGTGATACTGCCACCGATGAAGCTTTAAAAAAAGCGGTTGAGTGGAATGCAAAAGTCATTATGGCAGTTCCTTGTTGTCAGCATGAATTGCTTGAACAGGTTGAATGCGAAATTTTAAATCCTCTTCTCAAACAGGGAATCCTCAAAGAACGCTTTGCTGCTTTAGTCACCGATGCTGCTCGAGCTCAATGGCTAGAAATTGTAGGCTATAAAACTCAAATACTCGAATTTATTGATATGGAACATACTCCCAAAAATTTACTCATAAGAGCTGTTCGACAGCCGCGGATAACTAATAAGTCGAAACTGATAGATAATTATAACAGGTTCAAGAATTTGCTCGGTATTCACCCTACGATAGAAAAATTGCTCTCTTAGGGGATTATTAATAATTTCTTAATACAAACTTTATAGATATTAAACAAAATTTATATATAAATAAAGATAACAAAATACTAAGGATTTTTATGCCTGCTATACGAGCTGTCACTTGGCAAGAATTTTCTCAGGAGTATCTGCCTAAGAATGGAGATTCTCCAAAAATTAAAGGAAAAGCCTTAAATAAGGCTTTGCGTAAATATCTTTCCTCACATCCGGAAATTAAACTCAGCCTTCATGCAGAAGCCACATTAGAACAATACGCCTTTCATAAAGCTCAGCAAAAATATCACACTAAAGCAGTACTTACTGATGCCAATGCCAGTAGAATATTTAAGTATTATTGCGAAACTCTTACCAATTTAAGTGCAGAATTAACCACCAAAAAGGAAATGATCAAACCTGATAAGAAAGAAGTTCCCAACGGTCTTGGGCGTCTTTCCATCTTCTCTGCAAGTATTGTAGAAACCTATTTAAATCCTCAGCAAAAAGCCTTTGTGCAACAACTCTTACATCTCTCTCACAAAATCGACCACGCCACCAAACATTTTTTAGAGGAAGATCCTCACTTAAATTTTAAAAGGATATTCAAACTTGAACTGCTTGCCAAAAAATTAGCTTACTACAATCCTAAAAACGGTGAAAAATTTTATTTTCCTGTGGATGGGCGTTTGGTGGAATATGAGGCGGAAGAAATACATCTCTGGCAGGGAATGTTTGCCCATGGCTTTAAACCGGTTGATCCCGATGAAAAAGCCCCACCTATCTTAGCTTTTTCAGGTACTTTTATATCCATATCTCATAGAGGAGCTTTGGCTAAAGTAACAGCGGACTTTGACCCTCGTGGAGTAGGCTACATCGCCTATTCGAATGGTAAGACAGCAATTGAAAAGTGGCTGAAAAAAGTTGATCGAAATGTATTGATCACCGGTCATAGTCTTGGTGGTGCCTTGGCTCATTATGTTGCCATCGACCATCCTGAGCAAACTCAAGGCTGCTTTACGTTTAGTGCTCCTGGTATTTCTGCCAAGTATGGAGAAAAATGGAAAGATCTTAAAAAAGTTCCTATTTACAATTTTGATCACATTGAAGACAAGGTTCCACTGTTGGGTCATAGCTATGTAGGAGTCAACTATAAGGTCATCTGTTCAGTTGAAAAAACAGTAAATAAAAAACTTTCGGCACAAAATTCGATTCATAATAAACGTCTATTTGGACGTCACGTTGCTTTATTATGCAAAACTCATCCGGAAGTAAAAATGAGTGTCTGGAAACAAAAAATGCTCTCAATAGTTCCCTTTATATTCTTTATAAGCTTGCTGCATATCAATCGTGCTCTCTTTGGCACTGCCTTCAGACCCTATTATTCCCTTTTTGGTCCTATTCGATGGTCCTGGCGCAAATTAGTGACAGAGAAATTTGCTGCTAAATATTTTCATCACGCCGCGGCTGCTGCCTAATTTTTTTACTTGCTTGCATTTCAATCTAAATTCTATACTTCCCCTATTCTTTTATGCCGATGTGGCGGAATTGGTAGACGCGGTAGACTCAAAATCTACTCTTAGGCAATAAGGTGCTGGTTCGAGTCCGGTCATCGGCAATTCACCGGACAAACTCTCTTCAAAGAGGGTTTGTCCGGTTTTTTCATTTTCTAACCCCTTGTTTTTCTGTAGGATAAGCGCAAGCGCTGGGTTCAATGGGGTGGTTCGATAACTATCTTCACGAAAATGCAGTTTTGCAGGGAATATCGAACCAAGCAACTTTTGCTTAATTTCGATTGAAGCATTCATGTAAAAACCGCTTAAATTACTCAAAAGTGGAATGGCAAAACGACAATACTTCATAAATCCTGTTTCGCTGCTTTCTTGCAATTCGATCTTCTTCCTCAAAATAGCAATCTCTTCTTTCAATTTTGGAATCATGCGTTGATGAGTCTCTTTATCAATATCCCGATTCAAAAGCATTTCATCACATCGAGCTATTTTGTTTTCTTGATCTTTGATGCGTTCTTTTAGACCTTGAATTTGCTTTTTGCGATCTCCTTCATTGGATTTGAAAGTATCTTCAAGAATAGCCATGTAAAGATCCGAAACTTCTGACGGAATAGTCAGAGACTTTAAGATAATCATGCAACTTATCGTGCAGATAATCTGCACTAAATCTTGTTTTGCAATGATTTTGGCAGTGATAATAGCCATAATAGATTACCATTGCGGCTTTGAGATAGACTTCCAGTTAAATTTCGACTGCAGCCTGGACATACAAGCAACCCTCGAAGAGGAAATTCTTCTCTTTGCTTCATTTTAGCTGTTGGAATGCAACTTTTTTCTCCGATCTTTTTTAAGACTGCTTGCACCTGATGAAAAAGATCTTCATCAACAATCGCTTCATGTGATCCAGGAACATAATGTTCTTCTTCTTCACCAAATTCAGGTACTTTTGTCATTCCCATATAAGTAGGGTTTCGAAGCAAAT
This sequence comes from uncultured Parachlamydiaceae bacterium, assembly GCA_963833865.1. Classification (GTDB taxonomy): domain Bacteria; phylum Chlamydiota; class Chlamydiia; order Chlamydiales; family Parachlamydiaceae; genus Neochlamydia. The sequence goes on from CAWHZN010000011.1 coordinate 1,652,095, forward strand.
CATAAAAAGAACTTCTTCCAATTCTCAAGTCCTTTTTCAGAAAGTATTTTTCGGATATTATCTATTGGATAGAGACTTAAAGCAACTATCGCAAAGGCTTCTCGAATAAGAGATGCATTTTCATCAGGGACGATAATCGTTTTATCCTTTGCATTTCTTTCTCTTTTATAGCCTTTTGGTGGAGTGCCTGTATAGCGACCTTCTTTCCGAGCCCTTACAATCCCTGAAGTCGTATTTAATGCTCTACGCCTGTTATCCATTTCTCCTTCAGCGAGCTTTAGAGCACGAAAAAGAGGAAAAGCTGGGTCTTTATGGGAAATTGTTTCTTCCAAACATTTAACTTGTACACCTAATTTATCTAAGCGATTCAACTCCACATAAGCATTGGTTACATTTCGAGAAAACCGATCCCATCGAACTACATAAACATAATCAATTGTCTTAGGATTAAGATGAATATATTCATATAATCTAGAAAATGCTGGTCGATGCTCAAAATCCTTTGCTGAATAACCATCATCCTGAAAATGGTTAATAATATCCACACCATCTTTTTGGCATTGAAGCTTGAGCATCTCCTCTTGATATCCTAGACTATATCCATGAATTGCCTGTTCTTCCGTCGACACTCTAGTGTAAATGAGAGCCTTCTTTGCTCCCTTGGGATTGTTTATAAAATTCATATTCAATTTCGCTCAATTTAGTTAGGATTTCCCTAATAATTTTAATTTCCGCATCGCTATATTTTCGCCTATTTTTGTTTAAAACTTCTTCGCAGACTTTTAATGAAATCATTACTACGTCCATAGTGAAGGACGCTACCGCTGTGTTCAGCATGCGGTTTTGTTTGTTCTAAAAGCATGATGGTCAATCTATGCATGTTCAATCTATTTTCATTCTTTTAACGCATTTTCTGGATGCCACAATACCATTGGAAATTCTTGTTGAAATGACAGCATCTGTTTCATTTTCACTAATTTCTTTATATGAAACATTTCGAGAGTAACCTTTTTCAATTTCAACTTGTGATATTTTTCCATTAGCTTTGGCAATTTTGAAAGAATCAAAATCTTCTTGATCCATAAGATCGCAAATCGTGTTTTGCTCAGGAGTCACAGGTCGGCTGAGCTGGAACTTAGATTTAATTTCAATCTTTTGAAAAATTTGATTTAGAAGAGGGTTTAAATGAATCAACAGACAATCGTTAAGAAGCTTAGCTTCCATCGCACAACTCATCTCCTCGTAGGAAAAAAACTCTGAAGAAGCATTATTTGGAGTAACAAAGAAAACAGGAGTCGAAAAATACAAGGCTGCAATGAGATAATAATCGAAATAATTCAGTTCTAAGCCAGGGATTTTCTCAAAAAATGTCAGCTTAGCTTTGGATATGGCATCTAAAGCAACCCCCATACTTCTAAATTTGGCAATTACATGAACCCACGTAGCTTCAATTAAACTAAATTTTCTCCATCCAGAACCAGATTCTCTTTCGCATTCAATCAAACCAACTGAATCCCAATGATGCAAGATACGATATGACAGATTCTCAATTTTCACTTCACAGGTTCTCTTAGAGAGAATTTCGAGATTTTTCAATGCTCGAGGAGAATTGAGTAACATACCAAGATTAGAATGAAAAATATCACCTCTAAAAATAGTAAGAACGGAATTTCGAGATGAGGGTTGTTCTTGAGTCTGTTCCAAAATAGGTACGTCATTTTCTTGCATAGTTCCTCCGATTAAAAACTATATCTTACATATACGTAAGATTAATGCAAGAGAATTGGTAAACTTTTGGTCATTTTTAGTAAAGAATGGCTTGAGTCTTCTCTTCAAACATTTTGTCTACGCCAAACTCGCTTTCAATAGCTCCTGTATAGAGCCTAATATCGGAGATGCTCTCTCTAAGTTTGCCTTCAATAGCGAAAGCAATCGAGATCAGATCTTTTGTGCTGACACTTTCAAAGTTTCTTTTGGAAAGCTCATCCAAAACTCTGTTTAAGGTATTGGCGAAAGCTTCAATCTTATGAATTTTAAGAAGCTTATATTGCTCAATGAGTTTTTCAAAATTGAAATACATGAGGTTGGCCAATTCTTTTGAGCACTCTCGATTCCATTTAATCAAGGTTGGCTTTGACACGCCTATTTCAAGCGCAATTTTATCGAAGGACAGGCCAAGAGCCCTCAATTCTATAAATTTTTCTTTGTTTTCCATCTCTTTCATAGTAATTAGCTCTATCGTTTCCAAGGCATCAAATTCATTAAGTTTAAGATATACCATTTTTTGTAAAGCCATCAAATGGATATGTTAAGGAATTTTTATTTTCAAGGCGTACGAAAAAGAGTCGTGCCTACAGGGTAATGATCTGAAGAGTTATCAATATTTGGTAATGGAATTGTAGGATCTGGTTTTTCTTCGTGGAACCCAACCGTTGGGTTGGCCATTTGGTAAAGACCGCCATCTTCAAGCTTTAATACAATCACGTAATCCTCTTCATCGACTGCAAATCTTCCAGCCTTTGAATGTTGAGCTGTTACCATGCGCTTTTTTATGGTAGTCGGGCCAACACTTGTACCGACAAGCCCAAATGATTGTAAATGATCACGCAATAGCTCTACATCCTCGTCAGATTTTGTATTAGCATCTATCCCAATCACAAGTTGAAGATCTTTGTTTTCGGGCAATTTGGTGAGCTGATGGAATTTTTCTACAATCTTGGCTATTTGCAGGCGTCCATCTTCTGCTCTAGTTGAATTCCCATGGCTTGATGCTAAAAGGAATTTCTCCCCTGTATCTTTTTTCGTTGCTAAGATAACGTTTAAACGTCCTCGTTCATATCCTTCATAATCATCAATTGCAATAATCTGATAAGTAGGTTCCCAGATATCTTCTCGCAAAAAAACAAACGTACCATCTGCAGGGTTTTGAGCATCAACTGGGTGAAAAAGTCCATCTTTAGCAAGAAGTTGAGGAACAATTGCATCACTTTCTTGCGTAAACACTATGCTGGCATCGGCGGCTATAAGTTTATCTCTAAACATTTGAGCTCTTTGAGTAGGATTTCCTAAGGTATCTACAAATATTTGTTTTACCTTATTAATTTGAGAAATCATCGCTTCATGTTGAGAGATCAAATGGAGATTCAGAGATTGGTAAAGCCAGTAAAAGAAAACCTGACCTGCTGGAGTTGTAAAAATAGCTAAATCAGCATTGTCTGCTTCTTCCCCTAAGTACTGTTTTAAAAAGATCGGATCTAGTTTTTCAATGGCATCTTTTAGCTTGTCTTTTGATTTTACAGCCCCAAGAGTCTCTTTTGTAAAAAGTGACTCCAATAAGTGGGTCTTTAATTCAAAGGCACTTTCGCCTTTAAGTGGCGCAGTTGAACTCAAGATAGGCAAATCAAAATTTCGTCCCTCTCTTGTGGCTTTGTCACGCAAAATTTTATCTAAACTCAAAAGATCTGATGGATTATGCCGAAAAAAAGAAAAAACTTTTTTATCACGGTAACGATCTACAAAATAAAGAATATTGGTGAAGTCAGTTTCAGAAAAGCCATCACCTTGAAGTTCTTGCTGTTTTTGGAAAAGCTGCTCGATTAAATCTGGAGGAGTAAGTTCGTTTAAAGTAGGACCATGCTGAAGGTCTTCTTGAATAGCTTCTACAATTAGCTGTTGGCGGCATTGTTGAATTTCTTCATTAGACGGATTTCCGCTTGTTATAAGTTGAATGATTTGAAAGTCGGTCAAGTTACTTGCTAAAGCTTCTTTAGAAACCACCTGTTCAAAAACATATTCTCGAATAGGGTTGACCTCATCACCATAATTCCCATCAAATTCAAAAGGATCATTAAAAGAGCCTAAAATATTTGAGGTGAAAACAACAAGACAAAGCAGAGAATTCATTTTAACCTTTTGGTGTTAAGGAGGGTTTCCCATTACGGATACTCAGGATACCATCGTTTGTCGTTAAGTTGTTGGCTGAGATCCAAATGCATGGCTAAGACCGCTGATACCCTATAAAATCCAGGAGCCTTGTAGTAATTAATTAGAGAGTTAACATCCTCGCCAGGATAGCTATAAACAATGAAATCGTAAGAGTCATCAAAATCCCAAGTATCCCATACGATAAGCATGTGAGTGGCACCAGAAGTAATCCCTGCATCAAAGCCATCAATAATTTGTTGTTTTGTAAGTAGCGGAGTGTGCCAAGAAGTGTTATGTTCATACTTATGACTTGCAGAATTAGCAATTCTTTCATTTGCGAATCCAAAGCTAAATAGTCCTAACCAAGCTACAGCAGAAAAAATCAAAGAGATTCGAAAGTTTCTAAACATGCTAAATCCTTTTTTAATAAAAGAAAATTATATCAAATTTTAATTAGTTTGTAAATAGTTTAAATTAAATTTAATTAATTTTTTTGGAGATATGAGTAGAGATACTGCTACTAAATGAGATTTTCATATTCTTTTAAAATGGAAACCGTTTGAGGAAGGTGTGGAAATAATATGGATAAATACTGATTAGCAGAAGTGGGAGGTTTTTTTAGTCTTTGTCGAATGTTTTTGACTGAGGAAAGAAATACTGAAAGTTTAAGGTCAAGCTGATGACGAAGAAACGTATCAGGGTGCTGAGCTTCTATCTCATACTTATTTAGAATTTCTGCAGGGAAATCCTTAATATTGCTAGTAACGATAATTTGTGCTTGAGCTTTTATTGCTGCTGCTAGAACATGCGCATCTTGCTGGTCAGGTAAAATAATGCTTTTCATGAGATCTTCGTAATCGTAAACAAGACAATCTAAAACACGTTCATTCATTAACTTTCGTGTACGTTCCAATTGATCATTCTTCAAGTCAGGCCGATTTTTGAGCAAGTTTCTAATCCACTCATCATGAATTCTATCGGTCCATCTACCACGAAAAACTCCTTTAGTGGCTAATTCAATCAATAGATCTCTTAGTGGCGCAGGATACAAGACACAAGCATCGAACAGAACAGTAAATTGAGTTTCCATTCTTCTTAATATCCCATGTCCAGCTCTTGAGCCTGTTCAATAAGCTCATCCAATGCTTTTTGGCTAATTTTGTTTGATTGTTCTTTAAAGTGCAGCAAGTCAATAAAGCGAATGCGCCTATGAGTGCCAATTTTATGAAAAGGGATCTTGCCTTTCTCTAAAAGCTTAATAAGAAATGGTCGTGATACATTTAATAAGTTAGCAGCTTCCTGAGTTGTAAGTTCAGCATGAATAGGAATAAGGGTAATTGCGTTTCCTTCTGCCATTTGCGTCAAAATTTCAAGGAATAATTTAATTGCCGAAAACGGAACAGTGATTTTAGCTTCACGCTTATCAACTTGTATTGACATGTGAAAGTCTTTTTCACGCTTAGGGAATAAAGCAGCAAGTTCTTTGCTAGACTGTACTGCTAAAGCTATATCGTGTGCTTTGGGAATTAAAGGAGAATTTTCTTGTAAAAGCGCAGACATATGCTACCTCCTTACCTCTGGTTTATACTACTTTTATTGTATTCATTATTCGCAATAAACGCAACAAAAATAGTAAATCGAGGCAGGTGCAAAACGCTTCTTACAAACAAGCGCTGGTTTGAAGCTATGCTCCCCCTTAGAAACCCCCTCAGGCATTGCCTTTTTGTTCTATTTATATGAAGGAGATAGGAAAAAGAGACAAAAATAGCCCATAACTTAGCTAAACAGCTCTTTTGTAGATCTTTGATCCTTTACTTGGTTCGTCGGCAATAGAAGATTCCATCTTTATAAAGGGTTCAAGCTCATAGATCTTGCGCATTCCCTCGACAATGTGGTTCGATAATTGTCCGTCCGTGGGCAATTAAGGGGGCTTTGCCCTCTTACTATAGTTCGAAAATTTTTCTTAAACTTAAATTTTTTCTTTAAATAAAAAAAGCAGGCGTAGCATATTTCTTTTAACGCCTTACCGCGAAGGGTAATTAGCAGCGAAGGCTGCTACAGCTTTTAGACGTGGGTGGGCGTAGGCGAACCCTAGGTACTGTATGAATAAAATCATCTGCCAGGAACTGGCAGCAGAGAAGTGTCACCAGTTCCTGGTTCTCCTTAGAGATTCACCATCCGAACAAGGCATTGAATATTGGATGGCTATAGACATTCAAGAACTGCTTGTATATGATAAATGGAGCAATTTCTTAAATGCTATTGTGGTTATCAATCATGTTAAAAATTTACCATTTATTGATTCCTCAAAGATTGGAATTTATGGAATCAGCCGAGGAGCTCAACTAGCAGGGATGGTATCAAGTTACTATCCTAATATGTCAATCCAAATATTAGAAAGCGGGTTTTACGACCTGGTTTCCTTTCAATCTGATACGCCAAATTATCTGGAAGGAATTAAAAATAGCATCGTTCAAGAAGGAGGCAATACTTTAGAAGCTCTTATAGAGCGTTCTCCCATTTTTCATACTGAAGGTGTAAAAGCTGCGACGCTTATCCTACAGGGTGAATTTGATGACAGAAGGCAACTTCCAGCAGCTCAGAAATTACACCAACAGCTGTTAAAACAAGGGGTAGATAGTTTATTAAAAGTCTATCAAGGAGAGCCTCATGCTTTGCCAGCAAATAAATGGGATACAATTATTCCTTTTATAAGAGAACATTTTTTTGGCTTATATGGAATTGGTATAAAGGTTTCTGAAGCAAACCCTGCAAAGCAAATTTTAAAAATTCATCCGAATTCTCCAGCGTCAAAATTGGAAAAATTAAAAGTTGGGGATGCTATCCTAAGCATATCTCCAATGAACGATCATACTGAGATATCCGTATTACAAATGCCAACAAATAAATTTATATCTTTAGTTCTTGGAAAAAAAGATTCGGATTTACGTATCCAAGTTCAACATTTTGATCTCTATATCGAAGATATTGTTATTAAAAGAGGTTGATCCTTGAAACCCAACTTATTTAAAAAATTCATCAATTTTGTGGCAAAATCATTTTTTTAATTTGCTTAATTGAGGTTTCTTATGATGTCCAAAATAGCTTTGTTCATCCTTGAGAATGTGGAATCTTTTGATAAGGATATGAATATTTGTAAAGGGGTCTTTTCTTGGATCATTATTTTGTTTTGAAGAAAGCTTAGAAGCATTTTTACAAGCAGTGTTTAGTAGATGATGTGTATCAGCAAGGATTTGCACACCATCTTTGTCATATTCGGCAAAATTTGGGCACTTTTTTAATGCTTTTATCATTTGTTGAGGACTTCCAAATCCAGATTCACGAATTTGAAAGTGAAGATAAGGCCACAGCTCAAAACAAGGATTGGATACAATTGGAATAAACTTTCTAGATTTACATAGCTCAATAGCCTCTAGAAATGCTGAAAGATCATTATCTCGATCAAATACACAAAATATTTTGTCGTATTTTACTCCATCCTCTTTTGATTTGCGTTTTGCAGTGTTCACAATGCTTTTTGGATCGGTTCCATCCCCTTTGCATATGTGCACATGAATGCGCAAACTTCTTGCAAGTTCGCAAAGATAATCCACTTCCGTTTCTCCTTCACATACAACTAAATCAAGAGGAGAATATAGGTTGTCAGGCTTTCGATATGAACGTATGGAGATTCTATTTTGTCATGAGAAACGAAATTTTCCTATGAATGGAAGAGCTCCATAACGACCTTGTAGATAACCTTTTCCAATGGCTTCACCTTTGCGTGGTTTAAAATCTAAAAGGGAATAGAGACGTGATCCTTGTTGTTCATCTTTTTGTACAAACCAAACTTGATCTCTTCTAAATAAATCACTGTCTAGCAAAGAGGTGTCATGAGTGGTAAAAATAAGTTGAGCATTTTTTTGGTTAGTTTTTGGGCTATGAAAAAGCTCTATCAAATATCTAACGATATTAGGATGAAGGTGAAGATCAAGCTCATCGACAAAAAGCACTAAACCTTCACGTAGTGCCTTCAACCATCCTCCTGCTTGTGAAAATAGTCTTTGTGTTCCATCAGATTCATCTAAAAATAAGTCAAAAAACACCTTTTGGTCAGAATCAAGCATTTTGTGCTGTGTTCTAACAGCTACTTTTTTTATTGGAGGTACTTCTTCTTCAATTAAGTGAAAGTTTTCGATCCCAATATCTGCACATTCCATGAATTTGTGAATCCATGGCGCTGTTTTGGGGTCTTTTAGAAATTGAAAGGTAAGATCGGGATTAAAATAAATTTCTTGTGCAGGGCCATTTTTTAGCAAAATGACAAGTTGATCTCTAAACCAAAGAAAGATGGGTTTTAGCTGTTCGCTATTGAATTGCACGGCTGTGGAAAGATAGAGAGCGTTAGCCCGCGTCATTTGTTCCCAAACTTTATGTTCTCCCTTAAAGCTTGGACCTTGATACCAATCATATGTTTTTGAAGAGTGGATTCCATTTTCTGGTAAACCACGTTTGACGATAGTTTTTAGGATATGCGTAAAGCTCTTCACTTATGATCTGATCTTCGGTGAGGGCCACATGATAAGTGAAACGAACATCATTACAAACGAAGTCGATAGAAAACTCACTCGGTTCATTTTGAGATTTTGCATTGAGTCGAAACGGATGCAGGGGGATTTTTTGCTTTTCTTGATATGCCGTTGAAGATGCGAGAACAAACTGCTGTAAGAAAAAACATCGCTCGGATCAAATTGCTTTTTCCGCCAGCATTAGGGCCATAAATCACAGCAGAGCGAACAAGACGTTGACTTTGAGAAAATTCAAATGTATTTGAATCGCGCAGCTCTGACCCTTTCCCTGCGGATAGATTCAAGACCTCTTCTTTCTCGAAAGACCGAAAGTTTTTGACTGAAAATTGCAATAACAAGGGATTTTCTCCTGTATATTTCTTGTGTTTCCTTATTTTTGCATATTTTCTGCAAAATGTCTAGAAATTTTACGAAATTGCATTGTTTTTTTATACCGAGATATCCGTATTACAAATGCCAACAAATAAATAGATGTCTTTAGTTCTAGGAAAAAAAGATTGGGTTTAAAGTGTTTCCAGCCCCTGTCCGTAATGCTGTGGGATATGCTCTATTTTTCGCCCAAAAGAGAAAGAAACATCCCCGTGCAAAAATCTTATCGGGGATGGGGAGTGCGGGGGTTGTTGAAATCAAATTTGACTGTTTTAGAAATTAAGCGACTGATCGTGGACTTTCGCCAAGGTCCTCAAGGCCGCTTAAGTCCCTAGTTCAGTATAAGTCGAACTGAATGCCAATAGCAAATGCGTTGTAATGGACGTTTTTCACTTTCACGTTCCAGGGTGAGGTAGGCACGTGAGTTGTGTAGTTCGTCGCTCCAAAAATATAGTTGCTGGCATCAACGTATAGGTAACGATATTCCGCAAAAATGTGGAACATTTGGCAGAAATTGTAGCGCAGACCTGCCTTGGCTTGAGCTGCAAACGTCCAAGAGGAGTCATTCCGATTAGAGTTAAAATGGTTTATGCCCGCCTCTACCGGCTCTAGTTGGAAGGAATCAGCCTTATGAAGTGATACGCGGGTAGCACCAATGCCGCCCCCTACATAAGGAGAAAATCCAAATAAACAGTCATTATTTATCGACAACACTGCGTTAGCGAGTATTACACTCGAGTTCATATGAAAGGAATCGGAAAAGTCGTGTTCATCCAACCCATTTACTGTCTGGTTGATGAGGTGTCCCTTTTTCTTGTGATTAAAAAAGAAGGCTTCCAACTCTCCCGCTGGAGCTATAGACCAGCCTGAACACAACGGTTTAGACCATTCATATCCAATTTGTACCCCACCGAAACCTGTCGAAGTTTTATTTAAATGCCCTTCAGCAATTACAGATAAGGGACCTATTGAAGTAAGTTCAGAGAAAAATGCAGTTCCGTATTGATTCGCTTTATTGGAATTTGAGTAGATTCCTCCACCAAATGCACCAATATAAAGTCTATTATATGAGGGGTGTTCGCAGCAATCCCATGCTGTTAAAGAGGAATTCATAGCAGTTAAGGATACAACTGCAAATAAGACCGCAAGACGACCTAAATTAAACATATTTTTCTCCAAGTTTTGCTGGCATATAATACAATTTTAAAAAATATTCAATTTTCAATTTATTTTCCACATTTTTAACACCCTATTTGAAAAGAGGAACGATGGGGACTTAAGCAACCATGGGGGCAGTGATAATGAAGCTGGTTGTCACTGTCGACAAGGTCCCCAAGATCGCTTGAGTCCTCACAGTTGCTACCTTTTCCATTGCGTCGGATGTCAGCGCCCACGCTGCAAACTCTAGCTCTTTTTTTTATCTCATTATAAAAGTAATAGGCTTAGCAGAACGAAATTTTTCAAAAGGGATTTCCATTTTATAAACACTACCTGAAAAATCTTTGAAAAATTTGAAATCAACAACAGGATTAATCCCATAAACGAGCAGTTCACAAAATTTTCCAGTAAATAAGTTATCGGATTTAAAATAAAGAGGTGTCGTTATCGTGCCATAGGAAGCTAAGAGATTATTGTTTTCAATTTTTATCTCAACATTTCCGTAAGCAGGATGCACATAACATCCGGTATAGGCTTCTAAAGGTTGATTTGAAGGAATTTGGCTGCTCTCATTAAAAAGTTCTAAAGCCTCGTGCAAGGCATCTTTGATTGTTGTTTGAACTTCTTGGGATTTGTTCACCCAATCGATATCCTCCATCCCCAGAACTTTATCAAAAATCTGATTTCTAATAGATAAAACAGCATATCGACCATCAGTGCTGCTATTAGTCAAAATAACGACATCTATTCCTTTTTTTGGTAATAAAGCAACTTCAGAAGAAAAGCCATCAATATCGCCGCCATGACTAATTAAATCATAATCTCTATATTTCCCGATAAACCATCCTAATCCATACCCTAGGTGATATGCTTTTTCACTTTGGTTTGGCAATGAGGAGAATGGCATCTGAATTGTATGAGTTTCTTCCAATGTTTGTGTTTGGATAATAGTATCATTTGAAAATTGGCCTCGCCTAAGCTGCAATTTAAGCCAATTACCCATATCTAAGGCGTTAGAGATAATTCCTCCTCCAGGATTAAGAGGAAATGTGTTGCGAAACGGTACTTTCGTGATGATTCCATTTATTTCAGCATAGGGTAAAGAAAAATCGGAACTAGCTTGTAACTCTCCAAGAGAAGTGATTGAATTTTTCATTTCAAGGGACTTTAATAACCAAGAAGATATAACTTCTTCCCAGGATTGTCCTGTGAGTCTTTCAACTATTATTCCCGCTATGGCATACATGAAGTTATTGTATTGAAACTCTTGACGCAAATCACACGCAGGTTCGAAGTGTTTTAGAAGCCCAACAATAGAAGGTCTAGAGATTTCAAAAAAAAACCAAATGGGATCGTGGCGAGCTACTCCGGTCCGATGGGCAAGTAGATCACGGATTGTCAAACGGGTTGATCTGTCTTGATCTACCAGGTAAAATTCGGGAATATATTTTTGTACAGGATCATCTAGCTCTATTTTACCTTTATCCACTAGTTGGCCTAGTAGCAAGGCTGTAAATGCCTTAGTGCATGAAGCGATAGGAAATAATGTATGTTTAGTTACGGGTAATTTTTTATATAGATCGCGAAAACCATATCCTCGAGATATTATTTGATCATTAATGACTATGCTTATTGAAGCTCCAGGTACATTAAACTTTTGGAGAGCATCGTTTGCGATACTATCGATTTCTTTAATAGAAAAATTATATCCCTCTAGGGATATAGCTTCTGGGACTGGAGAAATAGCAGTCATAACATTGAATCCCAGGGAAATAAACATCATTAAAAAAAATATAAACAGATTGTGCATTGGTTAAGTTTCTCTTGCAAACTAGCAAATTTGGAAAGATTATTTTACATTTTTGATAGGCCGGAGTCAACTCAATTACCTCTGTCAAATCCTATTCATTTTGTTTGAATTTTCTTTCGCTTAATTTTGAAATTATCTATATAGATAAATGAACTGTCATTTATTGGGGAGATAAGAAGTATGAAGAACAAAGAACTGTTGCTAAAATCCATGTTTTCAACATCGCTGATGGGGGTTTTGATCCTTGGAGGTTTATTACAGGCCAACCTTATGGCGGAAAATAATCAGCAAGTTCCCTCTAAAATGATGGATGAAGGTTCCTCTGTGCAAATAATGCCAGATGGCACAAAACTCATTCAAAATGCAGAAGGCTTTTCGATTCAAATACACCCTGATGGATCGAAGACTATAAAAAGACCCGATGGCACCACAGTTCAAATAAAGTCAGACGGCACAAAGGTAATTCAGGATGCAAATGGTTCTTTGATCCAGCTACAACCTGATGGATCGAAGATCATAAAAAAACCTGACGGAACCACAGTTCAAATAAAGCCCGATGGCACAAAGATCATAAAAAATGCGGATGGATCACAGGTTGAAGTAAAACCTGGTACATGAGATTCGTTATAAAAAATCTGTCCAAAACAGATCGCAACGTCACTGCATAACACCTCATGAAATTAATTCAATTTTTTTTTTTAAATATTTGTATTTTTGATCATTTTGCTTTATGATTCATTATATTTTATTTATTAATGTTAGTATGAAATCTTTTTTTGTAATTCTATTTTCGTTTCTATTGAGAATTTCTATCCAACTCCAGGCTAATTCCTCGACTCAATTAACGACTGAGAAGCAGGTTAACCCTTGCGTTATTGTTGTTTTCGGTGCTACGGGCGATTTGACTGCACGAAAATTGCTTCCTGCTCTTTACAATTTGGCTTATGAGGGAAATCTTCCTGAAAATATTGCTATAGTAGGTTTTGCTCGAGGTGCACATAGCCATGAAACCTTTCGTGAGCGCATGGGAGAAGCAATCAATCAATTCTCAAGAACTAAACCTATAAATACAAATTTTTGGCAGCATTTTCAAAATAAAATATTTTATAACCAATCCAGTTTTGAGCAGGATTTAGGTTATGAAAATTTGCACAAGCTATTAGAGGAGATCGATCAAAAGTTTGGCACTCAAGGAAACCGTATTTTTTACCTAGCGACTTCTCCAAGCCACTTCTCCACGATCATTAAAAAATTAGATGAGCATAAACTCATTTATCATTTTGATAACAATCAAAAACAGTGGTCCAGAGTCATTATTGAAAAACCTTTCGGTACTGATTTGTCTTCCGCGATCAATCTACAAAAGGAAATTTCTATATATCTTGATGAGAACCAAGTTTATCTGATGGATCATTATCTAGGAAAAGAGGGAGTACAAAACCTATTCACTTTAAGATTTGAAAATGCGCTTTTTGAACCTTTGTGGAATAAAGAATTTATTGATCATATTCAAATTACTTTGAGTGAGGAGATCGGGATTGGCACTAGAGCTCAATTTTGTGAAGAAACAGGTGCTTTACGCGATGTCTTTCAAAATCATTTGTTGCAACTTCTGGCAATTATTGCGATGGAACCGCCTCTTAGCCTAAGCTCTGCACATATTCATGAGGAAAAAATTAAAGTTTTAAATGCAATCCGCCCATTTTCATTAAATGAGATAGATAATGATATCGTTCGCGGGCAGTACAGTTCCGGGGAAATAAACGGTAAAAAAGTTCTTGGCTATAAGCAGGAAAATGGGGTACCCGAAAACTCATCTGCTGAAACCTTTGTTGCAGTCCAATTATTCATTGATAATACTCGTTGGAAAGGGGTCCCTTTTTATATCCGGGGAGGAAAACGGCTTCCAAAACAAACTACAGAAATTGTCATCACATTTAAAAATCATCATTCTCAGATAGCTTCAAATGTTCTTTTTATTCGTATTCAACCTAATCCAAGTATTTTTCTTAAAATGGTATCAAAAGTTCCTATGCTTAATAAAAGTGTAGAGCCTGTTCTTTTTGGCTATAGTACAGAAAAGTTTTTTAATAAATCTTCTATGGAGGCTTATGAAAAACTTATCTATGATTGCATCCAAGGTGATCATAGCCTTTATGTTAATGTACAGGAACAATTTGCAACATGGTGTCTGCTCACACCTGTTCTCAATTATTGGAAATCCTTTCCTGAGAAAATTCAAAATTATGATGCAGGAACTTGGGGGCCCACTAACGCTGATCAAATGCTAAGAAACAGTGGGCATCAATGGCAATTATTGGAGATCATCAATAGATAAAACTAGGAGAATATATGTGGAAATTAATCACGATTTTGTGCCTTGTAATGTCAGCAAGTCTGAGCGCTGAAATTAACATTTTGGCTTTTCCAGGAAGCACTCGCGAAAATTCATTCAATAAAAAATTGGTCTTAGAAGCTGCTCATTTTGCACGCCAAATGGGAGCAAATGTCACTCTGATCAATCTTAAAGATTATCCGATGCCTTTCTATGATGGTGACTATGAAGCTAAGCAAGGAATGCCGGAGAAAGCCAAACTGTTTCGGAATTTAATGATTCAAAATCAAATCATTCTTATTGCTTCGCCAGAATATAACGGTTCTCTTTCAGCAGTAGAGAAAAATGCCATTGACTGGGCCTCTAGAAGTGAGGAAGGAAGTTCCTCTAGAGATGCATTTAAAGGGAAAAAATTTATTCTTATCAGCGCAACACCGGGAGCCGGTGGAGGAGCCAGAGGATTAGCACATTTAAAAACTGTCATAGAAAATATTGGTGGAATCGTCATGCCACAGCAAATTTTAGTTCCAAATGCTGATCAGGCTTTTGATGAACAGGGCCATTTAAAAAATCTTAAATTGAAAATGGAGCTCCAGCAGCTGATTAAAGCAGCTCTACATCATTGAACAAAAATCCATATTGTACAATTATGTCCATTTAGTCCATTAAAACCCCACTTGTGCCCTATGATGGCTCAAGTTGGGTTTACAATTATAAAAGGTACAATGACAACACCCCCCATTGTAGTTTTGAATTTAAAAAGGCGTGCAGATCGCTGGGCAGCATGGATTCAAGAAGCGGAAAGAGTTGGCTTGGCCAATTATACACGCTGGGAGGCGATAGACGGTAGAACGATCGCCATTACTCCTGACATCCAAAAACTTTTTTTGAATAATGACTTTAACATGCGTCGAGGAGTAGTGGGGTGTGCGTTGACACATATGAATGTTTGGCTTCATATTGTTGAAAATAACATTCCCGCTTTGATCATTTTAGAAGATGATGCTCTTTTGAATGAACCATTAACCATGCCTGATCTACCACGAGGTTGGGATATATTTTACTATGGAGGGGCCGTTCTCAGAAAACAGTATGAACCCCCTGAAGGTCCTGTAAGAGCTATTTATCCGCCAGGAATTCCCATAAATGATCAAGTGTTGATCCCAAAATTTCCCGATCATATGTATTTTACAGCTGTGGGGTATATGTTAAGTTATACTGGTGCTTCTAAGCTTTTAAATAGATTAGGAAAAGTAGGGTTTAATAAACCGGTAGATCGTTTTATGAGAGATGCTTTTGAAATATTGAATGTTTTTTCCTATCGTAAACTTGTTGTATATGCTAACCTAGACCTTACATCAGATGTGGACGAAACTTGATGCTTTGTCGCGCAAGTTCCTTTTTCTAATGCGCTACAAATATTTTAACGTTTGGAAAAAGATCCTTTCGCTCAAAGAATGCAAACAGACCTCTTCTGAACGCCTCATGTTCTTGACGTTCTTCTTCTGAATGAAACAATCTACCGCCCCTGTCAATTTGGATAACCCCCGATCTTTCATAACCTATTAAACAAAGCTTTATTCCAATAAGGATACCTTTTTTATTGTGTAGGTTTGCAAATTGTGCTTCAGCTGCATCCATGACTTGATCAGGATTTAATGGAATATTCCATCCACCATGCCTAGAAAAATTATCGCAAATGATTTTGATAGCTTCTTCAAACTTCTTTTCAGACATAGCTTTATTTAATAAGTTAACATCAAGGCAGCGATCTGCGGAATGCCGCTCTTTCCAGGCATTAAAGCTATTACGATTAAGATAAACAACACCCTTTTTATCCTTATAGTCGTAATAATTTATTTTATGAGCAAAGCCTAGTTTATAGAGTAGTAATCCAATGAGGTTAAAAAGAAAAAAATTCAGTCCACTACGCTTTATTTTTGGATTAACATCATTCTCATTGTTAAAATTTTCAAAATAACAACGACCCTTGACGAACTCTGCTTTTAATTTCACACCGATCTCATTAGCCATAAATATTAAACCCTTATATAAATAGGTTTTTCTGTGCTTAATTTATAAAAAGAAGACTTTCAACAATAAAGTTTTGCTGCAGATCTTCTTGAGCTGCCTTCAGTTCTTCAAGGTTTCGTATATCTTTCTGAGCTCCTTGAAACATAACAGTAGATTTTTCTGCCTGTTTGTATAAATTCTTGATGCTATCACGATACTTTCCTTATTATATCAATAATTTAAATAAAAGTAAATTTTTTATGAGACTTAAAACCTATAGCTCCTACGTCGCTATACCGCTCTTTCAGAACTTATCATTTTCTTCATATTTTTCCCCAGGCCCTGTGACCTGAGTATAATCGCGACAAGTCGCGATTTACAAGAGAGGTAACAAGTTACCGCACTCCATATTTTTCAGTTTTCCGCGGTAAGAGTGAAAACAATGTTATATAGAATGGCCAAAATGAAGACATTTTTAATAGTATGCGTTCATGAGCACGAGATTATTATGACCTATGGCATATTTTTGGACTGAGTGGATAGTTCCTATCAGTATGCATCAGCAATATTACAATATGTATTTGGGATTTCCTTTAAGCTTTGGATGAACTTTTTTACGTATGTCAATAGCTTCATTCATCCTGGGTCTCAAAGAGGGATGATAAGTTTTCACTTCAGTCTACAAGGGCGTAGCTTATGAAAAGGGAGTCCAGAGGGCCATTGGCCCTTTGGCGGGGGTATTTAGGGGGCAGAGCCCCCTAAATGGAGGTGGAGAGAATTGAACTCTCGTCCTGAGCAAACTCCATAGAGACCACTACATGCTTAGTGTCTCTGAAGTTGAGTTAACCCCTATGCAGGACACGCCACTAGGATTAACATGCTTCATTTAATCTCGAGCTAAGCAACCTAGAGGCTGAAGGAATGTTAGCTCATACCAAGATGAATGACGATAGAATCTAAGACCCTTGGTCCAGTCCTGGTTATCGTGCAACTAAGCTATTAGGCTAGCAGCTGCAAGCAAGAGCACCTTCATCTTCGAATGAACCGAAGAGAGGAACTACTTTTGTGCTATTTTTGGCATTTATTATTTGTCGGCTTTTTTAGGAGGCCAACCGACAACCTCCGCATGCAATCAATACTTTATTTCCCAGTCGAAACCGTGACACCCCCGAATGAGTTATAAGCTTATTTTAATACATTTTGAAATTAATGACAATTCTAGACTTAATCAAGAAAAAATAGTAATATTATACATGAAAATATAAGGCTTAGACATGTTTGCAGAGATACCCCAAGAAAGTTTTGATCAGCGAGAAAAGCGCATCCTCGAATTTTGGAATAAGAATAGGATTTTTGAACGATCCGTTGAAGAAAACCGCGATAAACCTCTTTTTTCCTTTTATGATGGCCCCCCCTTTGCCACAGGACTTCCCCATTATGGGCATCTGTTGGCAGGGACAATCAAGGATGTGGTATTGCGCTACAAAACGATGAAAGGATTTTGTGTTCCTCGGCGATTTGGTTGGGATTGTCATGGACTTCCTATCGAAAATGAGATCGAAAAAATGCACAATTTGTCTGGAGCTCATTCTATCGAAGCATATGGTATCGCCAAATTCAATGAAGAGTGCCGAAAGATTGTTCTACGTTATACCGAAGAATGGAAATCGACTGTTCAACGCATGGGTCGTTGGGTGGACTTTGATGAAACCTACCGAACTATGGATGTTACTTTCATGGAATCGGTGTGGTGGGTCTTTGAGCAGCTTTATAATAAAGGCTTGGTTTATGAAGGCTATAAAGTGATGCCCTATTCGGCAAAGCTAGGAACACCCCTTTCCAATTTTGAGGCAGGAGAAAACTATAAAGAGGTTGACGATCCGGCTCTTACTGTCGCTTTTCCATTAATTGATGAACCCGAAACAGCCATCTTGGCATGGACGACAACACCTTGGACACTTGTTTCTAATATGGCTCTTATGGTTGGTCCGGAGATCGATTACGTCAAAGTGCGCCATAAAGAATCAAATAAACAATATATTTTGGCCAAATCGCGTCTTTTAGCCAATTTTAAAAGTGAAGAAGATTATATTATCCTGGCTGAAATGAAGGGTAAAGAGCTAGCAGGTAAGCGTTATCAACAACCTTTCAATTATTTTGCAGATCGAGCTAGCGAGGGTGCTTTTAGAGTCATTGTTGAAGAAAGCGTTTCCCTTGAAGATGGTACCGGCGTAGTGCATGCTGCTCCTGCTTTTGGTGAGGTGGACTTTCTATGCCTGTCAAAGAGAGGGAATTGGGTTAGTTTGTCCTGTGGATGATAATGGACTCTTTACGTAGGAAATCCCCGAATATAAAGGAATATTTGTCAAAGATGCCGATAAAGATATCATCAAACGTCTTAAGAAAGATGGCGTTGTTTTCCACCATGACATCTGTCGACACCGTTATCCTTTCTGTTGGCGTTCTGACACTCCCCTTATTTACAAGGCTGTGACAACCTGGTTTGTTGCTGTTGAAAAAATTAAAGATGCTCTTGCTAAAAGCCAATGAACAGATCCACTGGACGCCTGACTATGTCAAGTATGGTCGTTTTGGCAAGTGGCTAGAAAATGCCCGAGATTGGGCGATTAGTCGCAATCGCTACTGGGGAACTCCCATACCTATCTGGCGGGCAGAGGATGGTGAGATTATTGTCATCGGCAGCATTGCTGAGTTAGAAAAAAGAACAGGTGCTAAAATCAGTGACTTGCACCGTCATTTTATTGACGATTTAACTTTTACCCATAACGGTAAAGCTTTTAAAAGGATTCCGGAAGTTTTTGATTGTTGGTTTGAGTCGGGTTCAATGCCCTATGCGCAGAATCACTATCCTTTTGAAAATAAAGAGCTATTTAAGAAGATTTTCCCTGCCGATTTTATAGCAGAAGGTCTTGATCAAACCAGAGGCTGGTTTTATACGCTGGTTATTTTAGCCGCAGCTTTATTTGATCAACCCCCCTTTAAAAATGTGGTTGTCAATGGCATTGTTTTAGCTGAGGATGGCGCGAAGATGTCAAAACGTTTGCGCAATTATCCTGATCCCAGCCTTGTCATTCAGCGCTTTGGAGCCGATGCCATTCGTTTATACATGATGCATAGCCCGGCGGTCCGTGCTGAAGATCTACGATTCTCTGAAAGTGGGGTCGAGCTTGTTTTACGACAAGTAATGATTCCCTTTTGGAATGCCTACAGCTTTTTCATCACCTATGCACGTATCTATAACTGGCAGCCGAGCGGCAAGCTAGAAAAACCGGAAGCTGTTATTGATCAATGGATTCTTTCGATTTTAAACAAGCTTGTTAAGGAGGTAGAGACAGGAATGGATGACTATGTTCTTAGTCATGGTGTAGAGCCTACCATTTCCTTTATTGAGCAATTGACCAACTGGTATATCCGCCGATCACGCCGTCGCTTCTGGGAGGAAAAACCCTCAAAGGATCGCGATGAGGCTTTTGCAACCCTTTATCATGTGTTGCTGACACTAACAAAAATAGCTGCTCCTTATATCCCTTTTATTAGCGAAGCGATTTATCAAAACTTAAAGACAGATGAAATGGACCAATCTGTCCATCTTTGTAGATATCCAGAGCATCATGATGAAATGCGCGACAAAGATCTAGAGGCTGCCATGGCTGCAGTGCAAAGCACTGTCAGCTTAGGGCATGGTTTACGCAAAGAAAATAAGTTAAAGGTTCGTCAGCCATTAGCTAAAGCTCATATTGTTTCAGCTGATGAGCGCACTCTAGCGTTCCTTAAGGAACAAAAGCATCTTATCGCAGATGAACTAAATGTTAAGACTGTTGATTTTGCAGCCGATGAATCCTTATATGTCAAACTTAAGGCCAAGCCTAATTTCCGTATTTTGGGAAAAAAAGTGGGCAAGCTCATGAAAGCCGCTCAACAGGCTATTGATTCATTTGATCAAAAACAGTTATCAGTGTTGCTTAAAGGTGAATCGTTGCCTATCCATATCGATGGAACAGAGTTTATTTTGACTCCAGAGGATGTTCAAGTAGAGAGGCATGTACACGAAGGGCTCATTGGAGCCAACGAGGGATTGATTACAATCGCTTTGGAAACAGCCTTGACAGAGGATCTACTGATTGAAGGCATCGCTCGCGAGCTGGTGAATAAAATTAACACGATGCGCCGTGAGGCAGGAATGGATGTGTCTGATCGCATCCATGTGAAAATGGATACAACTGAACGTGTGAAGTTAGCCTTTAAGTTGTATGAAAGTTATATCCAAAATGAGGTTTTAGCTTTATCTGTACAGTTTGAGACTATTAGGGAAGGTACGGATTGGGATATCAATGATGAGCCTACTAAAATCACACTTTCCAAAGCTTAATTCTAGCGCAACATCAAGAACAGGATAGGCAGGCATACTCATCAGGCTATCAAAATATTTTTTACGTAAACAAAAAAACAGGATCGGCTTGCCTGCAGGATCACTCGCTTCGCTCGTGGCAAGATAAAAACAAAATTCAACAAAGAAAAAATAAGAAAATTTCTTACAGAGAATGCTGAACAAAATTAAACACAGAGAAAACGAGCGAGAAAGGCGCAAGAATTAGATTAGAAAAATGCAACAAAAAGGCACAAAGTCACAGAGAAGGTATTTCATATATCTTTGTCAAATAAAAAATCCCTTTGTATTTACTTTGTAATTTTCTCCGTGGTGAATTTTGTCTCTGCAGCGTTTACAGAAACAGCATGGAGTCAACGATAATGCATATAAACTTCCGTTTAGTTATATTAAACTCAATCGTATCTACATCTGGTAATAGATGCAAAAAATAAATTGGAATCCTCTAATTGTTTAGATTTTTTTGTTGTTCTAATTTCATTGTTCGTCTTGAGATAAGGTATAACCCGCTTGACCGTTAAACACATTGAGGTTTTCTGTTTGTGTGAATGTAATTTCTGCATCAGCAAGCTTTTGGATTAGAGCGGCAATTTGATGAAGTGTTACCTCATCATCTTTTTGGGTTGAAATAAAACGACAACGCCAGGAATCCACACAGCAAGTTTCAGGCATTTTATTCGGCCACACTTTCACTCCTCGATTGCTGATCATGGAAAGTTTTAATTCAGGAATTTTCGCAGCAGTTAGCTTTTGCTGTAACTGTTCTACATCCCCATTGTGAGTGACAAATACATCGACTCCCACAGTTTTAACATCAGGTAAATGTAGTTCTGAATGATACTGCAGTGCTGCTGCTGGGATAGATTTATAATGAGCTGATTTTAATTTTTGTGGAATATTCCCTAAACGTTTAATGACCGCTTCGGCAAATTCTCTGGTTCCGACCTTTTCTTTACTGACATTGGGCTTAAAAATATCATAAGTATGAATACCATCTTCCAAAGTAACCAGCCATGCATTGTGGATCATTTCAGCTAAATTAGGAAGTCCAATGTGCACCAACATCTGTACGGCCGCTAAGAGTAAGCCGGAGGGATTAGCCAGATTTTGACCTGCACGACGTGGTGCTGATCCGTGAATTGCCTCAAACATGGCTCCATGCTCTCCTACATTAGCTGAACCGGCTAAACCTACGGAACCGGCAATCTGGGCAGCGACATCCGACAAAATATCCCCATACAAATTGGGCATAACGATCACATCAAACACATCGGGAGTATCGGCTAACTTAGCAGCACCAATATCAACGATCCAATGCTCATGCTGTATATCAGGATATTGCGGCGCGATTTCAGCAAAAACCTTATGGAATAACCCATCCGAAAGTTTCAAGATGTTGTCCTTGGTAAAGCAGGTGACTTTTTTGCGCCCATTAGCACGGGCATATTCAAAGGCATAACGAATGATTTTTTCGCATCCGGGACGAGAAATAATTTTTAAGGCCTGAACAGTCTGAGGTGATTGCCGATATTCAATCCCGCAATAAAGATCTTCCTCATTTTCCCGTACGATGACCACATTCATATTGGGATGCTTAGTTTCGACAAAAGGATAATAGGAGACGCAAGGACGAATATTGGCATAAAGGCCTAAGGTGGTTCGAATTGTCACATTTAAGCTTTTGAATCCACCTCCTTGTGGAGTAGTAATAGGGGCCTTTAAAAATCCTTTTGAATAGCGGATGATATCCCATGTGGATGGTTCAATGCCGGCTGGAAAACCTTTAAGGTAGACTTTTTCACCAATCTCAACCTTATGAATTTCTAAAGGTGCATCTGCCGCAGCTAGAATATTCAAAACCGCGGACATAATTTCAGGCCCAATGCCATCGCCTTCTGCTATAGTGATAGGAATTTTTTTTGTGTTCATTTAAGATAATCTCCAAAAAGCTTGAGGGTAATACTTCTATTGTTTAAAATGCAATATTCTAAAGATAAGGATCATTTCTGTGCTAAAAGAACTTTTGCAAAAAGAAAGAAGCCAAATCGATTATTTCTTTGATAATATCGATATCAATGTCGCAGAAAAATTCGTTGAAATTTTACATGCTTGCCAGGGTGTCATGGTTTTTTCTGGCATAGGGAAAAGTGGATTGGTGGCCGAAAAAATTGCCATGACAATGACATCGACAGGATCACGCGCTCTATTTATTGCACCTACAAATGCCTTGCATGGCGATATTGGAATTGTTTCAGACAAAGATATTTTTGTTTTTGTAAGTAAAAGTGGAGAAAGCGATGAACTTCTTCAACTTATACCTACGCTTCGCAATAAACGCGTAAAAATTGTCGGCATTTTATCTAATCCCAATAGCCGTTTAGCAAAAGCTAGTGATCTATTCATTACACTTCCTTTGCAGCAGGAACTTTGCCCATTTGACATGGTTCCTACGACCTCCGCTGTGATTCAATTAATTTTTGGAGATCTCTTAGCCATTGCGCTCATGCGTAAAAAAAACTTTAGCTTAGATGAATATGTTCTAAATCATCCTGCAGGACGAATTGGTAAACGCATTTCGCTTAGAGTCTCCGATTTAATGATTAGAGGAATAGATGTTCCTATGTGCAAACCAAGAGATAGGTTAGTTGATACCCTTGTGGAACTTTCCAATAAGCGCTGTGGCTGTGTTCTGGTAGTGAATGAAATCCATGATCTTCAAGGCATATTTACCGATGGTGACCTGCGCCGCTCATTGCAAAAACATGGGGCCTCTTCTCTGCATCTTACTATGGAAGATTTGATGACCAAAACCGCACGTTGGATTGATTCTCACAGCTTAGCTTGGGATGCAATGCGGCAAATGGAAGGGGATCAGAAAAATGCTATTACTGTACTGCCTGTATTAGAAAACAACAAAAAAGTGATCGGACTTATTAAGTTGCATGACATTGTGCAATCAGGTTTGTGATTATTACAAAGGAAATTTTATGAATGAAAGACCCAAAACAGGCGAATTCTGCTGGAATGAATTAGCCACTTCGAATCTTCAAACGGCGAAGGATTTTTACGGCAAGGTATTTGGTTGGACATTCTCTGATCATGAGATGGGCGATACCACATACACCATGATTAAACACAATGATAAAGAAATAGCCGGTATCTGGTCTATTCCCAAGGACAAACAGGGACACATTCCTCCCCATTGGATGGCTTATATTTTAGTCGAAAATTTAGATGAGGCTGTAGAAAAAGCTCGCAAGAATGGGGCCACTATAGTAAAGCCTGCTTCCAATGCAGGCGATTTTGGTCGATTTGCTGTGATCACAGATCCGGCAGGTGCCCATATTGCGCTATGGCAACCTCTTCGCAAATAGGATTTAACGGCGGAGGATTCACCGAATATCTGGTAACAAAAATGAACAGAATAAATATTTGGATTTATTCTGTTCTGATTGAAAATTAAAAATTTAACAGGATCGGCTTTGCCGGCAGGATCGCTCGCTTCACTCGCGACAGGATAAAACAAAATCCACGAGCAATTCAGACTGCAGAAACAAAATTCAACACGAAGAAAATTATGTTGAGTTTAAACACAAAAGCACAAAGAGTCAAAGACTCAAAGAAATAGCTATAAGAAATCAATTATACATGAAACTACCTTCTCTGTGTCTTGGTGACTTTGTGCCTTTGTTTTGCATTTTTCTAATCTAATTCTTGCGCCTTTCTCGCTCGCTTTCTCTGTGTTTAATTTTGTGTTTATCTTGCCATGAGCGAAGCGAGGGATCCTGCCGGCAAAGCCGATCCTGTTTTTTGTTTGTTTAGCAAAAAATATTTTGATAATCTGTAGCTTGAGGCCTAATATTGACTTAGATACTTTTATACAATTCTTCCAGTTCTTGAAAGGAACGTTTGCTGAAATAGGGCAAAAAAACATCACAAAAATACTGTTCTTGGCATTCTTTTAAATAGTTATCAGCGACTAACGAAGGATGCAGAATCGTCATATTTTTACTTTTCGGGTTTTTTATCCATAATCCAATTCCATAACGTTTGTCATCGTCCAGATAAGCCATCTCTTCGATATTTTCCAATGCTACCTTTAAGAAAGGGCTTCCTTGCATATAAAAATACAGTTCTTCTAGATCCGTTATCACAATTTCATGAGGATTATTTTCCAAACGATATAATTTACGGTAGGGTAGAAGTCCGATCGTGATTAAGATTCCTCCAATAAATAAAATCGGCCATCCCCAAAAATTTAAGGTGTTCTCTGGCAAACCAATAGCAGCAAAAAGCCATAATGAAACGCCCAGTGCTCCTAAAATTGTTCCACGAATAAGTGTATTCTTTTTCAAAGAAGGTTTGATGCTGGATCTTAATGTTAAAATCGATTCTTCCATTTTTTTCCTTGGTTAAAATTAAAAAAAATTATAAACCTAGAAAACAGCACTAGAAATTAGGTAATCCATAATGGATGTAGCTCTTAATACTTATACAATGAGCATGATCATTGTTTTTGTGGTCGGTTATTTACTTATCACGCTTGAACACATCATTAAAATTAATAAAACAACGATTGCTCTTCTAATGGCAATCATCTGCTGGATTCTGCAGTTCGCAAATCGCTATGCTAATGTGACTCATCAGGAAAATTTAACCTTTCTAAACCTCCACATTGCCAATATTAGCCAAGTCGTTTTTTTTCTTCTAGGTGCTTTGAGTGTGGTTGAACTTATTAATGTCCATAAAGGTTTTAAAATTATTTCGGATATTATTCAAGTCCAATCAAAAAGAAAACTTTTATGGGTTTTGGGCTTCATTACCTTTTTTCTCTCGGCCGTATTGGATAACCTCACCACAACCATTGTGATGGTTACTCTTGCTCAAAAATTAATTGAGAATAAGGAATCTCGTTTACTCATTGGAGGCGGCATTGTTGTTGCTGCCAATGCTGGAGGTGCTTGGACACCCATCGGAGATGTCACTACTACCATGTTATGGATTGGTGGACAGATTACCTCCGAACAAATTATAAGAGGGTTATTTTTGCCAAGTTTATCCTGTTTTCTGGCCTCTTTTTTTATCATCCATTGGATGCTAAAAGGCAAGATTAGCTATACCAAATTATCTAATCATGACGCTAAGATAGAGCCTTTTGGAACATGGGTATTTTTTTTAGGAATCGGCGTACTCATTTTTGTGCCGGTTTTCAAAATGTTAACGGGATTACCTCCTTTCATGGGCATTCTGTTTGGATTGGGTATCTTATGGCTTATCACCGACATTGTGCATTTCAGTGATGTTAGGCGAGAACATCTGCGTGTTCCCTATGTATTAACTAGAATAGATTTGACAGGAGTGCTGTTTTTCTTCGGTATTCTTCTTTGCATCGATGCATTAGAAAGCGCACTCATTTTAGAAAAGCTAGCTCACTGGTTAGATAAGCAAATAGGAAATACAGAGGTCATAGCAACAATTCTTGGACTTGTCTCTGCGATTATTGATAACGTGCCTTTAGTAGCAGCTAGCATGGGAATGTATAGCCTTGAGCACTATCCTCAAGATTCTACTTTTTGGCAACTTATAGCTTATTGTGCAGGAACTGGTGGTAGCATGCTGATCATTGGTTCTGCTGCAGGTGTGGTCTTCATGGGGCTAGAGAAAGTGGATTTCTTTTGGTACTTCAGAAGAATTTCTTTCGCTGCGCTAGTAGGCTATTTTACAGGGATAGGTGTTTTTAAACTTCTAGCATAAATTTCTTCATTCTGAAGAAGCCATGCAAAAAATAGATTCCAAGCCACATATAGGGAGAGGAGAAAAAACGATATCTTTTGTCTAAAGTCATAGGGAACATATTCAGTGGATAAAAGACGTTTTACATTAAACATAAATTCACCTTTCTCGGCTTGTCTTTGAAAAATGACAGGATCATCACTGGGGTCTTCATGCGCCCAGTTTTGTATCAGATAGACATTCCAACCTCTCAATAACTGCTCTCGCTGTTTCAAAATATTTACATTTAAGGGCTCTTTAAGGTAGTTTTGCACAATTTCTTGTTCAGTGGGAAATAATACATGTTCTGCATTGGTGCTGGCGTTTCCCTCGATTTGATTCTCCCAAAGAAAAAGCAGTGCTAGAATAGGTAACAACCAGATTGCCTGCTGCGCACCTTCTATTCTTTTCAACAACAATAGGGGAATGATTAGAGAAAAAATAATCCAAGCGGACTCATAGGGGGATATTTTAAAGGCAAATATTTCGAATAGGTACTGCATTTTATATCTGAATGATCGTTTTAATTCTTCTTGTAAAAAAGCATATTTTTCTTCTAGAGGATGTTTAATTGTTTGAGGCAAATGTGCAAAACGCTCTGCATTTCTTTTTAAACGTTCGTTCTGTACTCCTATCCCATTTTGAGGGAGATTTAGTCCCATGACATCTTTATAGATTAACATCTGAGACTTAATGCGAAAAAGATCCCCCATAAAGGGCTGGCTAGCTTGCCAGAACAATAGGCAAAAGGCTAAACAAAGCTGTACAATACATAGTATTCTGGCTGGCATTGGAATGAAGGTTCCAGGAGGAAACTGTTTTTTAATACGTTTTCTAAACATATAAGACTTTTGCTGTTGAAACCCAGCCTTTAAGTATTCATTTAGGTCTTTTTTGTCCTTTTCGTCCTTTTACTGAACATCTCCAGGTCGCAACTTGGGTTTGAATTCGAACATTTAATTTGATTTTGGCAATTTTAGCTATAAAAAATTGTCAATCCAGGGACATAGAAAGCAGGAAACATCATTTTATAAAAATACCCCTTGCTTAAATATTCACGAATTCTGTATGTTTATGGCTTTCCCTAATGAAAAGAGTGTCAAAATTGACATTCATAGTGAAAGAAA
The DNA here is from genome assembly GCA_963833865.1 of uncultured Parachlamydiaceae bacterium. Lineage (GTDB taxonomy): Bacteria > Chlamydiota > Chlamydiia > Chlamydiales > Parachlamydiaceae > Neochlamydia. Next base: position 1,679,600 of record CAWHZN010000011.1, read on the forward strand.
ATAGGGGCCATTGAGCTCTTAAAGCTATTTGACAGTGATAGAAAGACAATGTGCAAGCAAACATAAAGTTTGTGAAGGGTTAAAGTTAGAAATAACAATGACCCCGAAAAAAATTCAGAGATAAATAAAACATTTATCAAGTTTTCAAAGAATAATTTTCTTGAGAATTTGATCTTGGTTCAGATTGAATGCTGACGGCGTGGATGAGGCATGCAAGTCGAACGGAAGTGTCGCAATAGATTCAGTGGCGGAAGGGTTAGTAATACATGGGTAACCTGCCTTTAACTTGGGAATAACGATTGGAAACGATCGCTAATACCGAATGTGGTGAGCTGAAGGCATCTTAGCTTATTAAAGTGGGGGATCGCAAGACCTCGCGGTTAAAGAGGGGCCCATGGGATATCAGCTAGTTGGTGAGGTAACGGCTCACCAAGGCTAAGACGTCTAGGCGGATTGAGAGATTGACCGCCAACACTGGGACTGAGAACTGCCCAGACTCCTACGGGAGGCTGCAGTCGAGAATCATTCGCAATGGGCGAAAGCCTGACGATGCGACGCCGTGTGAGCGATGAAGGCCTTCGGGTCGTAAAGCTCTTTCGCCTGGGAACAAGAGAAGTTCGGCTAATATCCGGCGAATTTGAGGGTACCAGGTAAAGAAGCACCGGCTAACTCCGTGCCAGCAGCTGCGGTAATACGGAGGGTGCAAGCATTAATCGGATTTATTGGGCGTAAAGGGCGCGTAGGCGGAGATGATAAGTCAGATGTGAAATCCCGGGGCTCAACCCCGGAACAGCATTTGAAACTGCTATTTCTAGAGGGTAGGCGGAGAAAACGGAATTCCACAAGTAGCGGTGAAATGCGTAGATATGTGGAAGAACACCGGTGGCGAAGGCGGTTTTCTAGCTTATTCCTGACGCTGAGGCGCGAAAGCAAGGGGATCAAACAGGATTAGATACCCTGGTAGTCCTTGCCGTAAACGATGTATACTTGGTGTAACTGGAATCAACCCTGGTTGTGCCGAAGCTAACGCGTTAAGTATACCGCCTGGGGAGTACAGTCGCAAGGCTGAAACTCAAAAGAATTGACGGGGACCCGCACAAGCAGTGGAGCATGTGGTTTAATTCGATGCAACGCGAAGAACCTTACCCAGGCTTGACATGCAGTAGACAGATCCAGAAATGGGTCTTCCCTTCGGGACTGCTGCACAGGTGCTGCATGGCTGTCGTCAGCTCGTGCCGTGAGGTGTTGGGTTAAGTCCCGCAACGAGCGCAACCCTTATCATTAGTTGCCAACATTTAAGGTGGGAACTCTAATGAGACTGCCTGGGTTAACCAGGAGGAAGGTGAGGATGACGTCAAGTCCGCATGGCCCTTATGTCTGGGGCTACACACGTGCTACAATGGTCGGTACAGAAGGCAGCGAAACCGCGAGGTGAAGCAAATCCCAAAAGCCGGCCCCAGTTCAGATTGTAGTCTGCAACTCGACTACATGAAGACGGAATTGCTAGTAATGGCGAGTCAGCAACATCGCCGTGAATACGTTCCCGGGTCTTGTACACACCGCCCGTCACATCATGGGAGTTGGTTTTACCCGAAGCCGCTGGCTTAACCGCAAGGGGAGAGGCGTCTAAGGTAAGGCTGATGACTGGGATGAAGTCGTAACAAGGTAGCCCTACCGGAAGGTGGGGCTGGATCACCTCCTTTAAAGGACAGAATGATAGCATTTAGAGTAACCTACCTAGGTTGAGCAAGCTCTATATGCTTGTACATTGTCTTCCTTATCGCTGTCAAACAGCGATATGTTATCTTGAAAGGCAAATGATTGATAAATCAAGAGTTAATCTTTAAGCAATGATTCCGAAGTTAGAGTTCATTTAGTCAAAGTGGCAATAATGTGACCAAAAAATCGATAAGCGAATACAGATAGATTGATGTAAAGTATCATGTTAATAGAAGCGCAATCGTTATAAATAACGATAAACGCATCAAATACATTGATAAGTTCACAGATAAAAATCGACGCTTGAGGAATAAACTTCTTACACAATAATTGAAAAGATCAAGTATTGAATGGCAAAAAAAGTAACGAGAGAAATCTCATACAAAATACATTAGATTAGCTCATTAAACTTAATGACGTAATTGTAAGACGTCAGCTTATAAGTCCAAATAATCAAATTTTTTGGTCAAGCTATTAAGGGCTACTGGTGGATGCCTTGGCATCAACAGGCGATGAAGGACGCGAAACCTGCGAAAAGCTTCGGTGAGCTGGAAAAAAGCATTGACCCGGAGGATATCCGAATGGGGAAACCCGGTGGGAATAATACTCCCATCATCCTTAACTGAATACATAGGTTAAGGAAGCGATACCTGCCGAACTGAAACATCTTAGTAGGCAGAGGAAAAGAAATCAAATAGAGATTCCCATAAGTAGCGGCGAGCGAAATGGGAAGAGCCCAAACCGAAGTCTTTGACTTCGGGGTTGTAGGACCAGTCAAAAGATCAGTAAATCTTAGCCGAACACTTCTGGAAAGTTGGGCAATACAGGGTGATAGCCCCGTAGGCGAAAAGAAGACCTGACCAGGATTGGCACCTGAGTAGGGCCGGACACGTGAAACCCGGTCTGAATCTGGGGGGACCACCCTCCAAGGCTAAATACTCGTTGATGACCGATAGTGAACCAGTACCGTGAGGGAAAGGTGAAAAGAACCCCTGTTAGGGGAGTGAAATAGAACCTGAAACCAGCAGCTTACAAACGGTCGAAGGCCTATGCCCTTTTTAAGGGAATGGCTGACGGCGTGCCTTTTGCATGATGAGCCAGCGAGTTACGTTATATGGCAAGGTTAAGGGACATACGTTCCGGAGCCGAAGCGAAAGCGAGTGTTAAAAGCGCGATATAGTCATATGGCGTAGACACGAAACCAAGTGATCTATCCATGACCAGGTTGAAGCACGGGTAACACCTTGTGGAGGACCGAACTAGTAACTGTTGAAAAAGTTTTGGATGAGCTGTGGATAGGGGTGAAAGGCCAATCAAACTTGGAGATATCTTGTTCTCTTCGAAATAACTTTCGGGTTAGCCTCGGACAAATGCTTTGCAGGGGTAGAGCACTGAATTCACGCGGGGGCCTACCGGCCTACCAAAGGAAATCAAACTCCGAATACTGCAAAGTAGTCCGGGAGATAGACAGTGGGGGATAAGCTTCATTGTCAAAAGGGGAACAGCCCAGATCGCCGATTAAGGCCCCTAATTCTATGCTAAGTGAGTAAGGAAGTGGAGTTTCTAAAACAGTTGGGATGTTGGCTTAGAGGCAGCCATCATTTAAAGAGTGCGTAACAGCTCACCAATCGAGAAACTCTGCGCCGATAATATCCGGGACTAAAGCATAGAGCCGAAATCGCGGGTGCATATCTGATAAGGATGCGCGGTAGGAGAGCGTAGTATGTGCGCCGAAGGTGTACCGTAAGGAGCACTGGAGCGCATACTAGTGATAATGCATGGCATGAGTAAACGATAAAGGGGGTGAAAATCCCCCTCGCCGAAAACCTAAGGTTTCCAGGGTAAAGCTCGTCTTCCCTGGGTTAGCCGGTCCCTAAGCCGAGGCTGAAAAGCGTAGGTGATGGAAAGCAGGTTAAATATTCCTGCGCCGCCTAAAACTATGGTGAAGGGTTGACGAAGTAAGTTAAGCACGCGGACGATTGGAAGTGTCCGTGACAGCAATGAGGAAGGCTGATAGGCAAATCCGTCAGCAGAATTCCAGGTAGTGGCCAAGGGGAATCTTCGGAGGAACCGATAGTGTAGCGCAATGCTTCCAAGAAATAGACTCTAATCGTTGATGGTGACCGTACCAAAACCGACACAGGTGGGTGGGAAGAATATTCTCAGGCGCGCGAGAGAACTCTCGTTAAGGAACTCGGCAAATTATCCCCGTAACTTCGGGAGAAGGGGAGCCGCTGGAGTCGTGACTAGACTTAGCTGTATGAGCGTCAGGCGGCCGCAGAGAAATGGCCCAGGCGACTGTTTAACAAAAACACAGCACTATGCAAAGACGCCTAAGTCGAAGTATATGGTGTGATGCCTGCCCAATGCCAAAAGGTCAAAAGGAGATGTTAGCCGCAAGGCGAAGCTTTGAATTTAAGCCCTGGTGAATGGCGGCCGTAACTATAACGGTCCTAAGGTAGCGAAATTCCTTGTCGGGTAAGTTCCGACCTGCACGAATGGTATAACGATCTGGGCACTGTCTCAACGAGAGACTCGGTGAAATTGTAGTAGCAGTGAAGATGCTGTTTACCCGCAATAAGACGGAAAGACCCCGTGAACCTTTACTGTACTCTGATATTGGCTCTTGACTTGTCATGTGTAGGATAACCGGGAGACTATGAAGCCCCATCGTCAGGTGGGGTGGAGTCACCGTTGAAATACCGGTCTTGACAAGTCGGGAATCTAACGATATCCCATGAAGCTGGGATTCGGACATTGTCAGACGGGCAGTTTTGCTGGGGCGGTATCCTCCTAAAGAGTAACGGAGGAGTCCAAAGCTTACCTCATCGTGGTTGGCAATCACGAGAAGAGCGTAAAGGTATAAGGCAAGTTAACTGTGAGACCTACAAGTCGAACAGAGACGAAAGTCGGGCTTAGTGATCCGGCGGTGGAAAGTGGAATCGCCGTCGCTCAACGGATAAAAGGTACTCCGGGGATAACAGGCTTATCGCCACCAAGAGTTCATATCGACGTGGCGGTTTGGCACCTCGATGTCGACTCATCGCATCCTGGGGCTGAAGAAGGTCCCAAGGGTTTGGCTGTTCGCCAATTAAAGCGGTACGCGAGTTGGGTTCAAAACGTCGTGAGACAGTTTGGTCCCTATCTTTTGTGGGCGCAGGATACTTGAGAGGAGCTGCTTCTAGTACGAGAGGACCGAAGTGGACGAACCAATGGTGTTCCGGTTGTTCTGCCAAGGGCATAGCCGGGTAGCTATGTTCGGAAAGGATAAGCGTTGAAAGCATCTAAACGCCAAGCCTCCCTCAAGATAAGGTATCCCAATGAGACCCCATGAAGACTACATGGTAGATAGGTTGGGTGTGTAAGCACAGCAATGTGTTGAGCTAACCAATACTAATCAGTCCATTGGCTTGACCACCTTTTTTTAAAGAACGAAGACAAGTTGAGTCAAAATTACAAGAAAAGTCTACAAGCTGACGAATGAGCCAGCGTAAGAAGAGAAATCTCAAGCGTTGATTTTTAGTCAGTGAAAAGATTAACTAAAATCATTTGCCAAGATTTTGCTTGGTGGCAATAGAGAAGGGGAAATACCTGATCCCATTCCGAACTCAGAAGTCAAGCCCTTCATCGCCGATGGTACTGCACACAAGAGTGTGGGAGAGTAGGTCGCCGCCAAGCTTTTTTTTTGGTTTAAAAAGACTAGAGGGACCAAAAGGACCTAAAGAAATCTAGGTCTTTTTTGTCCTTTTCGTCCTTTTATTTTTAAAATCTATAGAAACGAGGAGTTCGTAATGTGTCCGATCTTCTAGAAACTTCGGGTATTAATGCCCTAATTTGCTCTCGCACGTTTAACCATTCTTGATTATTTGGATCAAACTGAATAATAGGACTCTGAAGAATGGGAAGACATAATAAATTTTAAAGCATCTACTTGTTCAGAAGCAGATGTAACTATATCATTGCTTTTTCGATAATTTCGATCAGGATTGGGAATGCGGCTTAAAATTTCGAACGTTAACTTTTCTAGGATTTGAAGATTAGGCTGTTTGTTTAGAAGATCTTGTTTTAATTTTTTTTTAGTAAACATTTTGATGTTAGATCCATAAGATTTGAATCATGACAATCACTTTGTTTAACAATTTTTTCTTTGATCTTTATCTCAAGAGCAAGAGAGGTTGAAAAGCGCTTTTCAAGATCCGAATCCCCCATATACTTTAACATAAAAATTCTAAAAAACCCCCAATGACAATGAGCAAAACATTGGTTTCCAAACTGTTTTTGTAACAAAAATGATTCAGGAAAGTCTTGTTGAGGATTAATATTTTTGGTCGACATTCCATGGTTAAATTTTGAGCTACAGACCTCTTTCCAAAAAAGAGGATTGATCATTCCTTCCATAGGAATCTCTTTAAAAGTTCTCTCTTCTGGATCTGTAAACATAAATTTAAGATGTCCATCTTGATCTTTTTCAACTAAAATAAGGGTTTCATGAAATAGATTTCCCGAAGGAATAGCAAAGCAGTGACCGGGCTTTAATTCTTTTAATTGATTATTGATAAAAGTACTCAATAGTTCTAAATGATCATTATTAGGTCTATAAAAGCGAGCCATCAACCGGGTTTTAAAAGAATCCGCTGGATTCTTTCCTTTCATTATATTGGAAAGTACGAAGGGCATACGCATTCGAAAATAATCATAAATCCATGTGATTTTTTGAGTGGGTGTAGTTGCCACAAGCCATTTTTCTAAAACATTTTTTTCCTTAGGAGTTATAAGCGAATCTTTTAGAATTTCCTTTACGGCCGCTCGCATTTCCCTTAAATGAAGGGCAGAAGATCCGAATTCTAAATGTTTTACATGTTCTATTTTAAAAGCTTCCCCAACATTATGATAAATCCTTTCTGAAGGAAAAAAAGAATTAAATACATTTTTTGATATTATTTTTTGTCGTATTTCGCTGGTTTCATTAAATTGATTGTTTATATGTTCCTGCGCGGTTTTTTTTAAAGTGTCAAATTTTGAATGTACTAGATTAACGTTCATGAAAACCCCAATAAAATCTTATAAATTATTAAATATAAACAATATTTATTAATAAAATATTAAGGGATTTTAAAATTTGTAGATACTTAAGCTTTGAATTTTTGAAGCGCGTCTAACTCGGGAGTTAAACGATTAATTGTTACCGAGGCATCTTTAAGATATTGCAAATTACTTAGATGTCCTTCATTTGGATCTTCTAGAGTATCTCCTAGCTTTTCTAACAATAAAATTTGAGAGAGAATTCGTGATTTAATAGAGTTCACATATTCTTCAGGAAGGGCATTCTTATTTTTTTGGGAAAATTCTGCAATGAGCTGTTTTCCTATTGGTGTATTTTCAATTTCTTTAAAGGCTTTTTGAATTGCAGGAATTTGGGGTACAACAGTTTCAAAGGCTTTTATATATTCTTGAAGATTTTCTTGCGAAAATGCTTCCTGACAGGCTTGAATTTTTTTGGCGAAATTGGCCCCGTGATCATCGATTTTCAGTTGATGCAATAAAGCATTACTCTCTTTAATGAGCTTTACCAACTCGACATATATTCTATTACAATCTTTTTTTGATAAAGGCTCTTTAAATTTTTTATGCATCAAGATTGCAAAAAATTCTTTTAATCCGGTCATATTATCATTAAAAATTTTTTCAGTAATAAAAATTTCTTGCAAAATGAGTTTAATCTCTTTTCGTTTAACTAGATCTTTTTTCTGTACCAACTGTTTTTTCAAATCTTGGATTTCATTTTGGGATTCATCTTTTTCAACATATGCCTCTTCTTTTTCTTTAAGTTGTAACTGAAGTTGGTTGAATTGCTTTTTGACAAGTTGATTTTCCGCAATAAGTTGCTCCCTTTCCGAATCCACTTTCTTATCTAGTTGGGGCAGTTTTACGAGTTCTTGATTTTTCTTGTCTAATTCTTTTGTAAGCTCTGCGATCTGCTTTTTTAATTCCTGTTCTTGGGGATAGATGATAGGAATATCCCTTTCCTTTTTCAGTTCCTGTGCCTCTTCTTTTTCTTTAAATTGTAACTGAAGTTGGTTGAGTTGCTCTCTTTCCGGATCGACTATCTTATCTGGTTGGGGGAGTTTTACGAGTTCTTGATTTTTCTTGTCTAATTCTTTTGTAAGATCTGCGATCTGTTTTTTTAATTCCTGTTCTTGGGGATAGATGATAGGAATATCCCTTTCCTTTTTCAATTCCTGAATTTGATTAAATAAGGATTTAATCTTTTGGGTCAATCTTTTGATAAGATCAAAAACACCCTGTGAAGGTTTGATTTGGCTGACAGCAAGAGTAGAAAGTACTAATGAAATCAAAGCTGCTGTACAAAGAGCAGCAACAAGATAGGAAGCGAAAATTGCTGACACTACTGCTGCAGTTGCAACAAGAAGAGAGGTGCACCCTAAGATAGCGATAGCAATAACCTGTCGGCCGCTAATGAATCCAATCTTGGGATTAACTGTCTTCTGTTCAGCAGGAGGGAGATCAATTTTTAAAACTTCCTGTGCGTCGAAAGTAATTTCTTTTAACATTCCTAACCTAATATCAAGTAAGTACTTGATAAGAGAATAGTTTTTAGAGTATTTTTTCGCAAGAAAATTAAAGAGAGAGTCAATTTGACTAAGGAATGTTGGAAAGATTAATTAATTTGGTATAATTTTGCAGATATAAAATGTTATTTTTCATTTCAGATTTAAATTCATCATTATCAGTTGAAGTGTTTTTAATAATATCAGCCATAAGCAATTGATGTCTTAAAATTCTTTGCATCGGAAAAGAGATGTAATCACTTGGACTTATCGTTTTATTTTCGCCTTTAAATGCCTTAGTCGCTTGCGCTCCCCTCGTAGTTTTCTCGATCTCGATCATTTTTTTTGCTAAGGACTGAGTTTTGGGGACAAACGCCTTATAAGCTTCATAATAATTTTTAATGTTTTCAGGTGAAAATGCCTTTTGATGAGCTATTAATTTATCCTTAGCTGTAGCCTGATTATTTATTAAGGGCGCAAGATTATTTAATAATGTCTGACTTTCTTTAATTATTTTTTCCAAATCGCTCGTCAGTTCATCATAATCTGCACTATCAATAATATTCTCATTTAATAACTTTTTATAATGTTCTTTTAGGATTGCCATATCCAATTTAAATGTTATTTCCGTATCTAAAAGTTCATCTAAAAGAGGTCCAAGCTTTTCATTTTCTCCTATGCTTATTGCCTGTGTCTCAAAAGTAGGCACTTCTTTGCGATCGTCTGATTCCTTAATTTCTTTTTCTAAAGGGGTCATTTTTTCTAAAGCTTTGGATTTTTCTGGCAAACTATTGATAAAATTTAAAACAGCTTCTCCATCATAGGGGGTTTTATTCATCAAATTCATAAATACTGAATTTAAATTTTTGAATTGGTCGGAAGACACCCACCGTTTTGCATCATACTCATACTCTCTATAAAAATAACCATATTTTCGATCTATAATATTAAGAAAGATAGTGGCAACAGAGCTAGCGATCCGTGGCGACTGTTTAATCACATTTTGGGCATAATCGGTCTTTAAAAAATCCTCAGCTAACTGTCCTAATTCTACTGTTTTAGGGCCTTCTTCAACCCCTGGAAGCGAGGTAGGACTGTTCTTAGACTGCTTTTTTGGAAGTAAGGTAAAGTGGGTATAACCTGCACGCAATTGTATCTGGATTTTCATGAAAATAGTCCCTAAAGCCTTTTGAGTTTTTTGACTTTGACCTGTTTTAAAAAATTTTTTAAAAAATTCTATAAGTGGCGAAGTCTTTTTCATTTCAAATACCAGCTCTTTTTCTTTTTGTACGACTTGCTGACCTTTGGGTACCCCTAGTGTTTCCAGATTTTTGGTAAAATCTATAAAATCTGCCTTGATTGTAGGGTCTTTAATTTCTCCATATACCATGGGCTTAGTCTTCTCTTTTACATGGTCGGGTTGTTCTATAAGGTAGTTATCTTTGACTGAAGAGGGGATATCTTTCAAATGGGCCATTACATCATCTGTCTTCTTCTTTTCTACTGGGATTTCAGCAGGCGTCGGTTCAAGATCTTTTTCTAATATAGGTTTATTTATAGAGGGAGGTTCCCTCGAAATCAATTCCCCACTTTCTTCCTCTTGAAGATGAGCGAATAAATCCTCGGCCTCTTCTTGATTATTTTTTGAAATTTGTTGATAACCGGCATTTATTATCGCTTTTTCAAAGGGAATCCACCTTTTCTCAAAAAATTCTATAGTTGCGCTAAACCAATCTGTAGGATTTGGTGATATAGTCTCGGCAACCTTATCCATTTTGAGATCTACCTCTGATTCACGTTCTTTACTAATCGGTTTCCCTGTGTGTTTTTCTATAGTTACATCGGTTTTTTGTTTCACTTTTTCTACAGTAGTCTCTAGTTTTTGTTTTGCTTTCTCTAACTGTTCTTCGATCTCTCGTTTTCGTCGCGAGACAATTCCCTCCTTAGGAACGACAGCCTTGGTTAAATGCTCTTTATTCTTTGAGTTTTCAGAAGAAGAAAAGTCTTCAGGAATGGAAGCACCTTTATTATGAGGAATTCCAGTCATAAAAATCTCCTAGTTAAGACCATATATACTATTATAAATCTTTTTTATAATATTTTATAAGAGATTTTAATAAAAATAAGAATATGGTTGAAAAATACCATATTCTTATTTTATTTACTAGGTGGTCGCATTAATTAGTGCAGTATAAGTCACAATATACAAATAATTAATTTCCATTAATTTCTTTTCAACATTATCCTTAGGATATTTTTTGATTAAGTCAGCAAGTAGTAATTGAATTCGAGGAATCCTCTGAACTGGCTGAATTAAAACAGCTTGAATTTCTAACTTTCTAACATTAGATTGTTTAAATTCGTCTAGTATTTTTCGTCCTTCCTTCGATTTGCCTACAATCTCAAATTGCTTCAGCATTTTTTGATAATTATTAATTACCTTTTTGTGAGAGTTATAATAATTTTTAATGTTTGTGGGTGAAAGGGAATTAATATTATTTTCAAGAGGCTCTTCAGTAGTACTTTGAAGATTTTTTAATAAAGTCTTGCTTTCCTTAACGATAGCAGTGAAATCCTGGGACAGGTTATTATAATCATCTAACGATATCAATTTCTTTTCGAGAAGTTTTCCAAAAATATCAAATTTTTGTAAGAGTTTTAAGCTTTGTAAATAGCTATCTTCTGTTGTAATTGTTTCTTCTAAAACTCTTTTATATAAATTCTTCTCCGTATCCCCTGTTTTTTTGCTGCTCTCTGATTCCAGGGTAGCTTCGCTTGTGGCAGTACGAATTTCTATATTCTCATTAAGTTCTTCTTCTACATCAATAACAACTTCTTTGTTCTCTTCAACTGGCCGAGTCTGTTTTTGTTCCTGCATCTCAGCAAATAAATCCTGATGTTCTTTCTCTAATGTCTCCAGTTCAGCGTTTGCTTTAAAGTTTGCTTTAATTTGATTAATTTCTTTGGATAGGTTAATTAAAAAATTTAAAGTGGCTTCGCCATCATATTTCTTGCTCGCTATAAGTTGATTAAAGATCCCATTGAATTCTATATATTGGGGAGCATCTTTTATCTCCTCAAATTGCTGTTGGGCAAAAATGTTGGCAGTTTCGGGTGATTGCTTAATGATATGTTGAACATACTTATTATTTAGAAAATCTTGTGTAAGTTCTTTTAAATTTACATTTTTAGTTGTTTTTACACCATAATTTTCATAAGTATGAGAAAAGAAAGTATATCCATCTTTCTTATGCTTATTAATATTATCAAAAATAGATTTTAACTTGTTTATAAATTCTGTCTTAGAGTTTTTTTTCTCTTTTTTAAGATATTTATTGAATAAGTTTCCTAAATAGGTTTTCTTCTTTATTTTTCTATTATTCAATTCGTTCAAAAAATCTTTATATCCTACAAATTCTGTAGCTTCAGCACCGAGGATTTCTTTTTCTATGGGTTCGGAGGATTTTTCTTCTTCTACAGATTGACCTCTTTTTTTCATTTCTTTTTCGAGATTTTGTATATAACCATCATATACTTCCATTTCTTCATCGATCCATAGGATTTCATCCTCTATATCCCTACGAATATGAGAATTAATACTACTTGTAAGAGAACCAATACTATTTTTAAGGGAGTAAAGGCCATTTGAAACTTTAATAGAGGCATTATTTCCCATTTCTTTGAATCGATCTGAAACTTTTTTTTCTAATTTTTTTCTATCAACTACAGGTTTAGAAGAGAATTCATATGAACTGTAGCTTGGGGGAGGAGAAAGTTCAATACTATTTTTTAAAGAAGCATTTAAAGAAGTTGGCATAATATTTTTTCCTGTTATTAATTTAATTAATCATATCAATTATATACGAATTATATATTTTTTACAACTGTAATTTTTATCATACAAATAAAGTTAAAATAATTATTTTATTAATAATTATACTAAATATTTATCTTATCACTTCGTAAAAAATTTTGAATGAAAAAATATCTTATAAAGCGGCAAAGTGGAGTCGAACGAACAAAAGCTTATTTGCCATGCACATTGCCATTTTTTCTAACTATAATCTTTATCAGTCTAAGCGTTATTTTTGTTTGAAACTAGCTGAAGCATTTAATAGGGCTGATATCGAGGCGAGCATCATTGATTCTCAAACAATTCTTCAGCAGAGACAAGATGTTATTAGAGCGAGTAATCCCCAGGAAACAAGTTTTACATGCTCATTTAATTCCCTTAAACCTACTAAAGAAGGTAAATTCGTAACCGATTTTTCAGAAGTGCCACATGTAGCCTTTCTTTTGGATCCGGCCTACAATTATCATGAAATGTTTGCGTGTCGTCGAACCGTCTTTACTTGTGTCGATCATTATGATTGCGAGTATCTTAAATCCATAAACATGAATCAAACTTTTTTTTGGGCGCATGCTGTTGAAAAAGAATTAGCCCCCTCTCCTAAGCAAGAAAAACCCTATGATGTGGTTTTTATAGGAAGCTGCTATGATCATGAGACCTTGAAAAAGTTTTGGCGTCAAAAAATGTCAAAAATAGATACCAAAATTATAGAGACTGTTATCGATAAGGTGCTCAGTGATCCTGTGACTCCTCTCTATAAAGCTACCCAAATGGCCATAGAACTGAGTGGGATGACTTTTGAAAATGAAAAAGAGCTGGAAAAGAAAATTTTATTCTATATTTACTATGCCGATAATTATATGCGCGGTAAAGACCGTACGGAATTAATTCGTGCAGTAAAACATGCACATGTTCATGTTTTTGGAGACATCTGTTGGCGTACAGAAAAACCGATTTTAGATTGGAGTCATAGTTTAAAGGGCATGAAAAATGTGACAGTTCATCGTGCAATTACTTTTAATCAATCTCTTGAAATACTTAAGCAAAGTAAAATCTGTTTGAATAGTATGCCCTTTTTTAAGAATGGAACGCATGAAAGAATTTTTACTGGCTTAGCCTGTAGATCTCTTCCTATTACGAGTGATAATATATGGATAAGAAATAACTTTGAGCATAACAAAAATATTTTGATCTACCGGCCCTCACAGTGGGACGAGGTGGACCCATGGGTCTCTGAATATCTCAGCAACCCGAAAAAAAGAGAACAGTTGATTGATCGAGGACGTAAAAAAGTGATGGAAGAGCACACATGGGATGTGCGCGTTCAACAACTTCTTAATGGCTTAAGGAGCCTAAAATTGGATTTTAAAATATGAGCATACCTACTAAGTTCTTGTTATGGTTTTTAGTTTTTTTCAGTATCACTTCTTTCACTTTCTCACAGGGAATAAGAGATGAAGAGATCTCCCTTCTCCTAGCTGACTATGAAGGAGTCAATTGGAGATGTAAAAGATGTGGATATTATAATTATTCCGAATCGCCGGATTGGAAAGGGGATTATTTTTGTTTACGCTGTGGAACAAGAAAAGGCGATGAATAATTTAAACCCAACTTGCGCCCTATGATGACTCAGATTCGAATTCTTTTCCTCTAGAAGCTCGCAAAAATAAGTGAGCCATATTAAAAAATATGGCTCACTTCGTGCGAGCTCCTAGAGAGAAAATAATTTCGAATATGAGTCATCATAGGGCGCAAGTTGGGTTTTAAAAGAAGCAGTGGAAAAAAAATTAAACCGCAGAGCTCGCGGAGATCGCCGAGAAATTGGAACACCGCCAAATTGCTCTGCAATTTAGCGGAGATTCATCGCTTCAGTGCTGTTAGTTATAACTATTTTTCGCGAAGCGAAATGAAGGGTATTAAATTGCGGCAGCAATTTGATACGTTAACTACTCTCAGTGTTCTCTGCGCGCTCAGCGGTTATATATTGTAAGCTAGCAGCCATTCATTAAACTTAGTGCCACTAAAGCTGCTGTATCCGTTCTTAAGATATTAGGATGTAATTTAACACCCATAGCACCAAGCCGCAGTAAATGGTCTATCTCTTTTTCTGAAAAACCTGTTTCAGGTCCAATAAAAAAAAGAGCTTTTTCAGTACCTTTAAAAACTTTAATAAAAGGTTCGGCTCCCTTGCGCAAATCCCCAAAGTAACAGGATAAATTGTTTTTTTTCCATTGCTCAAGAGGGGGTTTCATCTCAATTAAAGGCAGATATAATCTGCCACACTGTTTCATTGCTGCAATAGCTAAATTTTGGAGTCTTTCGAGTTGGTGTTCCGTTAGGAATTTTCTTTCACTATGATAGCCAGGAAAAAGCCAAAATTGGGTTGCACCAAGCTCTGTACCTTTTTCAATAATGAAGTCTAATCGATTAATTCTAGGGAGAGCTTGTGCTAGAATGACTTCTCTTAAAGGCTTTGGTTCCTGAGTGACAGATTCGATCAATAAATGCGCCTGTTTTTTCTCTATCTTCTTTATTAAAGCTAAGGCTAAAGCTCCTTTTCCATTAACTAACTCAACCTGAGATCCTACTTCGAATCTCATGACATGCACTAAATGATGAAACTCGGAGTTTTCCAATGAAACACTTTGATCAGACTGTAAAGGAAGGGGAATAAAAAAACGGTCTACAGGCATAACTTAACTTTTTACTTTAATAAAATTATCCTCAATAAAACTATCAATATAAAGTTTTTGATCAGGTGCCGTATATAAAGTAAATTTTTGTAAGTAATCCCGAAAACGTTTACGCAATAAGGGCTCCTGGAGCTGATTTAGAAGAGGATATGTCTTCTCATTTTCTTCCTTTTTATCCCCAATAAGGCAGGCAACGTAAATATCCTCTAATTCTTGAGGAGCTATTATCTCTATGCTCCATTCCAAAATTTCCCTCTCTTTTTTAGGCGATGCTACAATAACGATTTCTACATAGGGCTTAACAAGATCAACAAACAAACGGCTCACATTTTGAGTAAAGAGCATTTGATTCAAAATGAAAATGCCATTTTTTTCTTTTATTTTGTCGCTTAAAGCAATGGAATACTTTTTTGGATTGAGTTCTGAGGAATCTTTCAAAGGAAAAAAAACACGCAAAGGAATTTCTTTTTCAAAAGGTAAAATTTCCTTTTTTAAAAAGTCGATTCGTAAGTATTGTGCTGCAGGGTCATTAATCTCTTCCAAGGCATTGTTATGATAGGGTATAGCTACCTCTTTCCAGTTGTTGGGTACGTAAAAGCTAATTTCATCATCTTGTTTATTCAAATGTGCACTTTGAATAGCATCTAATTCAGCTCTTGTAATTTGTCCTATATCAAAGACAAGCTCTAGACCATGAACCTTTAAACTTTGTATAGAGTCCTCTGGTCCGCTCAGCGTTTGCATTAATTTCTGGGGCCAAATATCGAGCAGTTCATAACCTTCGGGGACCTCTCCGGTAGATGGAAGAATTTTAATGGGAATTTTGGCTGTTACTAAACGGTTAATTTTGAGAATAAATTCAGTATGAGCAACATCGTAAATATTGTGAGCAAGATCAATGTCAGGGCTCAAACTGACAAGATTATTTTTTGTTAAAACGACCACCCAATCTTCACGATTCAAGTCAATGTCGGCGGCATCGATAAGAATTTCAAGATCTCCTGGTTCTAATTCTCGGATGACACTCTTGGTTCCACTTAACGTAAGAGCGATTCTTTTATTTAGTATGCCTTTGGGAAGTAACCCCTGAATGGTTTTGTCGGGAGGAAGATTGATAATGCGAATTGGAACACCTGGAATTGTTTTGGTCGAGGTAATAGATTGGTGCACAAAAAGCCAGACTATTAAAGCAATGATAAAGGCAACGGCTTTGTGCTGCCAGTTAGTAAGTAGTTTTGAAATCAATGTTTCCATGGCTTTAAACGTCCTAAAGTATCAAAACTAGATTGTATCGTTGTTTTAAGAGGTGCAAAAATGCTACGTATAATACCTTTAAAGCGGTCAATTTTTACACCACGTGTCATAATACCATCACGCGCGATCGAAACTTTTCCAGATTCTTCCGATACCACAATGATTAAAGCATCGGTTTGTTGGCTAATTCCTAGTCCGGCCCGATGTCTGGTTCCCATCGATTTGGACAGTTGAGAGGTATCATCTGCTAATGGTAAAATTGTTGCGGCTGATAAAATGGTAGTACCACGAATGATTACAGCACCATCATGTAAAGGCGTTGTGGTAATAAATATGGATTCTAGCAGCTCAGAAGAAAACTGTGCATTCATCACCACAGCTTTTTTTGCATATTCATCCAATGTATCCTGGTTTTCCAAGACGATTAAAGCACCTATTCGTTTTTCAGACATGCGGTAAATTGATTGAGAGATACTTTCCAAAAACTTGTCAAATTCCGTGATTTCTCTATATTTTCTGCCTTTAACACTTAGCTTTGAAAGCGCTAAACGCAATTCAGGCTGAAAAATAATTAGAAGGGCAATAACAGCCACACTCACAAAGTAATGCATGATTTTTTCGATTACGGGAAAATGTAACCAGATGGATAGTGCATAGACAAAAATAACGGCAAGTAATCCTAAAATAAGATTCATTGCACGGGTATTCCAAAAGAAAGAAAGCAGGTAATAGACGACAATAGATATCATCGAAATTTCTATCGCAGGTACTATCCAACTCAATAATTTCATAGCAATTAATTTTTATTACCTTGGTATACATCCAACAAATCAATGATGTCCCTATGGGGACGAACATCATGCACACGAATATAGTCTACATAAGAGAGTATGGCAATTGTATTCATAGCGAGCGTTGCTGATAACAGCTCTGTCGATGGTTTACTGAGTATTTTACTCATGAAAAATTTGCGTGAAATTCCTAATAATATAGGAAATCCTAAACTCTTAAGTTTAGACAGATTTTGTATGATTTCAAGATTATGAGCAACGGTTTTTCCAAAACCAATCCCGGGATCTAAGATAATATTGCTTTCTTTAACCCCTGATTGAAGCAACTTTTCTAAAGTATCTGAAAACCAATGTCTTATGTGTTCAATGATGGGTTTGTCATAATGGGGATCAAGCTGCATCGTATAGGGATTCCCATGCATATGCATCACACAAATCTTGACTCCGGTACCGGATGCAATTGCACGCATTTCGGGATGGCGAAATCCACTGACATCATTAATCCATTGAGCTCCAGCCTCAATGGCTTTGGCAGCAACCTCGGGTTTCATCGTATCAATGGAAATAGGAATGGGTATGAGCTGTTTCAAACGACTAATAACTGGAATGACTCTTTTAAGTTCTTCTTCAGTCGATACTATAACAGCATCAGAATTAAGATAAACATTCCTTGGTCGAGTAGATTCACCACCAATATCAATAATGTCAGCTCCTTCAGAAAAAATTTGTTGTCCTCTTTCTACTGCCGATTCAGCGTCAAAAAAGCGACTTTTATCATAAAAAGAGTCTGGTGTCGCATTCAAAATGCCCATCAGCTGTGTTTTCATCATTATTTCCCTACCAAAAATTACTAAAGTTTCTAAAATTTACCAAGTTACTAAATTTACCATGGAGATACCGAAAGCAATCAGAACAAATTAAACACAGAGAAAACGCAAAGTAAATTGCAAAGAAAACAAAAATTTTTTATTTTATTTTCTGATTGATATTAACTTTGTCTTTTCTTTGCGTTTTCTCTGCGTTTAATTTTGTTTCTTACTCATCTGGCATCGTGATAAATTTTTCTATGAGGAAATTTATGATTTGATTACCCTAAAATGCAAGCATAAAAAAACCAATTGTTATTCATGGATGTTGAGATATTAGCCCGCCTTCAATTTGCCCTCACAATCATGTTCCACTACATTTATCCTCCGTTAAGTATCGGCATTTCTTTAGTCCTTGTGATAGCAGAAGGTATCTACCTAAAAACTAAGAATCCTGTCTATTTAGAAATGGCAAAATTTTGGACGAAAGTCTTCGCTCTTACCTTTGCCATAGGGGTTGCCACCGGCATTGTCATGGAATTTGAATTTGGTACAAATTGGGCCAATTATTCCCGTTTTGTAGGGGATGTCTTTGGTAGTGCTCTAGCAGCCGAAGGGGTTTTTGCTTTTTTTCTCGAATCTGGTTTTTTAGCTATTCTTCTATTTGGATGGAACCGTGTTAGCCCTAAAATGCACTACTTTGCGACCCTTATGGTTTGTTTGGGGGCCCACTTTAGTGCAATCTGGATCGTTGTAGCCAATTCCTGGATGCAAACACCTGCAGGATTCCATATCGAAGGAGAAGGAATGGCAGCACGCGCCATTATCACAGACTTTTGGGGTATGGTTTTCAATCCCTCATCGATGACACGTCTGTTTCACACCGTTATTGGTTGCTGGTTGGCGGGTGCTTTTTTAGTGATTAGTGTAGGTGCTTTTTATATCCTCAAAAATCGTCATGTAGAGTTTGCCAAAAATTCCCTTAAAATTGGCTTGAGTGTGGCTTTAGTAGCTTGTATCTTACAAGTGATCACAGGCGATTCGAGTGGTCGCATTGTTGCCAAGCATCAACCAGCAAAGTTAGCTGCTATGGAAGCCTTATATAAAACGCGACAAGATGTTCCATTATCTCTGTGGGGTATTCCTAATGGCAAAACACAGACACTCGATTATGCGATTGAGATTCCTTATCTTTTAAGTGTTTTAACTTTTCATGATCCTCATGCCGAAATTAAGGGTTTGGATAAGATACCTCAGCAAGATTGGCCTCGTGTCGCTGTTGTTTATCAAACCTATCATCTCATGATTATCATGTGGGGACTCATGATCCTGACAACTTTGATAGCCATTTATTTCTGGCGTAAAGGAACTCTTTTTCAAAAAAAATGGATGTTGCGTTTACTAGTATCCTCAGTATTTTTTCCTCAAATTGCGAATCAAGCAGGATGGGTCACAGCTGAAATGGGACGCTATCCATGGATTGTTCAAGGGCATCTGAGAATTTCTGAAGGATTATCCAAAGCAGTGGTTGCTGAACAGGTTTTGGGATCCATTATCCTATTCGGAATTGTTTATACATTTCTCTTTATCTTGTTCATTTATTTGCTTAACGAAAAATTTAAACAAGGTCCTTCCGACATCGACTCGACGACTACCTATCATCATTATTATGAACTTCTTCATAAGGATAAAAATGCATCTGCTTCCTGAACTAGAGTTTATCTGGTTTACTGTTTTTGTCATCCTTCTGACAGGTTATGCCATTTTGGATGGTTTTGATTTAGGTGTGGGCATGCTTCATCTTCTTGGCAGAAATGATCAAGAAAGGCGTGTGATTCTTAATTCTATAGGCCCTGTTTGGGATGGCAATAGCGTTTGGCTTGTGACAGCTGGTGGAGCTCTCTTCGCTGGTTTTCCCATTGTCTATGCAACTCTTTGCTCTGCGTTCTATATTCCGATTATGATATTGCTTACAGGTCTTATCTTTCGAGCCGTAGCTATAGAATTTCGAAGCAAGCAGCCTATGATTTGGTGGCGATGGTCATGGGATATCCTATTTACGATTGCGAGTCTCATTATCTCATTAACTCTCGGAATTGCCTTGGGAAATTTAATTGTGGGTATTCCTTTAGACGAAAGAGGAGAATTCATAGGAACCTTTCGATCATTGCTGAATCCTTATGCTTTAATGGTTGGAGTGCTGACTACAGCTCTTTTTCTCATGCATGGCTCAATCTATCTTGTTATGAAGACAGAAGGTGAGCTTCATGATAGACTGAGAGATCGAGTGAATCCTGCTATTATATTTTTTATCATCTGCTACGCCATTACAACAGTGGCCACTTTAATTTATTATCCACATATGGCCGAAATAGTGCGGGGACGTCAGGGGCTTTTTATTTTGGCGATTATTGATATGCTGCTCATCGCTAATATCCCGCGCGAAATTTCTAAAGGTCGTGATGGATGGGCTTTTATTTCATCCTGTGGAAATATTATTTTTCTAATGGCTCTTTATGGTATGGGCACCTATCCGAATGTTATACGTGCCTCCAATAACCCCGATATCTTAAGCTTAACAATCTATAATTCTGCTTCTTCACAAAACACTTTGGAAATTCTTCTGCTGATCGCTATTATCGGAATGCCTCTTGTTATCATCTACACCTATACCATTTACAAAATCTTTCATGGAAAAGTCAAAATGGATCCCACTAGCTATTGAAACCCAAGTTGGGTTTAAATCATCCTTTATGATGTTTATTTATCAAAAATCGCTAAACTAACAATAAAATCAGTTTAATAGTTAGGAATTTTATGGTTAATTCTTTAAAAAATATAAAGCAGTATTTGGAAAATGATTCTTATATCCTAAAAATTAATGAGAATGCACTCAAACCCGTTAATAGATTTAGTGTATGGACCTGGTTCGCCATACACGTTTTGCATCTTAAAAACTACAACCTTAAAAATATTATCGATTTTGTGGCTGGTTCAGAAAGTATTTCAAATTTGTTTTCCTCACTTGAACATAAAGAAACGATGTTAAAATTTTCTGATAAATTGATTAAAAAAATTCAGCATTTTAATGGAAATCATCCCAAGAAAAAAATCCTCATATCCGAGAAATTACAAAAATTATTTGATCAGATTCATCAAGATCCCAATATTCAGCCAAAAAAGCAAAAGGAAGAAATTAATCAAAAAATTTTAGAAGAAGCTTTGCAAAAAAAGCTTCAAAATGAGGTAAAGGAAATTGAGAAAAAGCCGGCCAAACAAAGTATTGATGATGCCATTCCAGTTGTTCCAAAAAAACCCGATCCAAAACCACTCTTAAATGAACTCCCTGCAAATGAAAATAATTTAGATT
The DNA here is from genome assembly GCA_963833865.1 of uncultured Parachlamydiaceae bacterium. Lineage (GTDB taxonomy): Bacteria > Chlamydiota > Chlamydiia > Chlamydiales > Parachlamydiaceae > Neochlamydia. The sequence goes on from CAWHZN010000011.1 coordinate 1,700,652, forward strand.
CAAAGAATGATGAAGAAAAACTTGAAAAAGTGGAAGTTGAGAAAAAACCTGATGAACTAAGTATTAATGACGCCATTTCAGTTGTTCCTAAAAAACTTGATCCAGAACCAATCTTAAATGAACTATCTACACAGGGACAAAATTTAGAACCAAAGAATGGTGAAGAAAAACTTGAAAAAGAGCTGGTGAAAGTTGAGCAACCAGCTGCACCTGGTCTACCAGACATAAATGAAGCTATGTATGTTTTTCAGGAAAAACCGGAGCCAAAACCTCTCATAGTTGAGCTGCCATGCAATGAGGCTTTTCTAGAGGCTTGGAAAAAAATGGGTGTTATATGGGTTCAGCCTTCTTATATTAAATTGGCATTGTTTAGTAAAGCTATATTGCCAACAGGTTGGACTTTTAAAATGGAATATGAAGACGATGGAGATGGCTATCGATTGATGTTATTTAATGAAAAGGGATTAGTTCAGGCTGAAATCTTTCATTCGAAGCGATTGCAAACTATCAGAGGTAAAATTTTAGATCTGATTGAAGATGATCTAGCTGAAGAACCAATCATCAAGAAAAATAATCAGCTCGTCGCTTATCCGGATTGTTATGAACTACAGCAGTGTACTTATGCAGAGATAAAAAAAGCTTTTGAATCTTTGGGTAAAATAGAAACTATCATGCAAAAAGATGGAAGAATTAATCACGCTTTTATAATTAAATTTAATAAGCCCATAAATTTAAAAAATGCAAAAAATGGCATTGCCATTAATACGGCAGGTTCAGGAATACAAGAAACCCCTTTTAGTTTGCTTGGAAGATCCTATCAGAAGTTTTTTTTAACCCCCCAGATGATGGTCATTGATATAGAGGGATTAAGGTTAACAGATTTTAACAGCCCGCGTTTATGGAGGGCTTTGGCGGCTTTAAAGCATCCTATCTGTCAACAAATTAAAAATGAAATTGGCCGTGAGCCGATGATCTTTCGCGATTGGGAGCAAATTTATGAAAAGTTAGATACGCTGTTTTCTTATGATCAAAGGGCTAAGATACTTCTTGCTTATATTCGGCTTTCCTGTCGAAAAATAATCGATCGAGGATTTAATATCAGCTATAAGGACGATCAACATTTTGAAAAAGCATCTTCTGAAGAAATTATAAAGTTATATACTGCAGATGCATGGAAAATAGTTAACGATCCCTAAAAATCTTCCATTCCCATAGGTATCAGGCTAATAAGTTATAACACATCGATAATCAATATTTATAAGTTTTTTATTCACCGCGGAGGCATAGGCATCAACCTAAGCAACATTCTGATAATTAGGTTGTTGCATTCCATAGTAGCTTTCTTTTTGAAATACCTTTTCACGCATAGTTTTCCGCTTTCTTTTGTCCTTCAGAAGCATCCTCAGAATATCTTTTACCATTTCTTCAATAAAAACTTCCAATCCATTTCTTGCTACTGCATAATAAAAACAACTTTCTCTTAGCAAATAGTTAATTAACTTCACTTCACTGAGTTCAAGATTAAATGATTTGTTAATAATATCTCTAAAAAGCCCTACCACCAATTCTACAATCACTACCATGCATAACCGACTCCAAATCAAAAAATCAATTCTATATTCATTTATTCCTTTTAGATAATCTATCTCGAGTTGGCTTTTCCATCTCTTAAAAATTAGCTCTATTTCCCACCTAAGACGGTATACAGTGCCTATCATTTCTGTTGATAGCATATCTTCGGAGGCATTTGTCACAAACATAGAAAAATATAAAGACAGCCTCTTGCTATCGCTCATTGTGATTCCCTTAGATTTTGCCACCTTATTTGCTTCTCTTAAACGCTTGTTAACAACATCCTCATGACTGCGATACATTATTAACCGAATAGGAACCTTATCTTTTCCGAGAAATCCTTTGATCTCAATTATGTTTTGTTTGTGGTAAATTTTCTTTTTTAAATACATTCCAAGATCTAATGGATTTTCATCCTCCTTATTTAAGTAGAAGTGTACTCCAGATAAAAGACGGGAAAGAAAGTATGCATTTGCTTCTGCAATTTTTTTAAATGCCTTGATTGCAAAGTATCCCAAATCTCGAATGATTAAATCACCCTCTTTAATAAAGCTTAATATCCGTTCCGCATTGCCTTGATCGGGTTCATTACCTCTAAATAATTGTGCATCTATTAGAAGACCTTTTGCTATATCAGTTATCAAATCTATTTTAACCTGTGCTTTACCACTGCATCCACCACGGTTGATTCCTTTATATTTTTGTTCGAGTTTTTCATTAAGCACGGCTATAGAACTATCCTCAACAAGAACCCTAGCAAATTCCTTTAGTCCTACTGCAAGTTTTGGACAGACACAGGTTATCTGTTCATGAACTTTAATGAGTAATTCATTTAAAACACCTCTCATTAGTGCGTTAGAAGCAGGATTATTTATCCTTTTACATAACGCCTGAGAAGAAAGCTCGGCTTCATTGTTAAATTTTAGTATTCTTTTACATAAACCTTTCAGACTATCTGTTGACGACCCTTTACTAGGAATAACCATTGCTTTAATAAATTCACTTCCTTTAAGCTTACTCGTCGATCTCTTTATAAATTTGTATTTTCGAGATAACTCATGGCATTTTTTTTCATTGAAAATTTCATCGAAAATTTGTACTATCTGCTCGGAATGCATTCTGGCCTCTCCTTTTGCTTGACGGTTAAAAGAGAGGCATTTTTATAAAATTCAATTTTTAATTCAACTTTTTTTCCGTGAGGAGCTCCATCTTAGGTTGATGCCTATGCCGCGGAGGCCGCAGAGATCACAGAGAAAGCAACATTAAATTGCTGAGGCAATTTAATGTAGTCTGATCGTCTTCGCGAAAATGGCCTTCACACATATATCACAAGGCTATGAAAAAATTTTACCACAGAGTTCCCAACCGAAAGGCGGGCACGCCCCTGTAGCGCGGCCTTCATTTCTGTCCGCTTCGGATATGAAAATTGATAACCACTTTATTAGGAATTCACTAGAAATTTCCTAACTCTATATCTTTCTTTTCAAAATTTTTTCTTAGATCTAATCTATTTTGTGTCGCGGCTTTTGAAAAAGCACACGCCCATAAAATTGAGTTTATGGGCGTGCTAACATCCGTTGCCGTCGCGACCGGCACGGCTAACCCTCAAATTGAGGTAAACATGACTAATTGTAATGAAAGTTTGAAAAAGATACAGCAAAAAAATACAGCAATTGAATCTAATGGCAGACCTATTTATACGGCCAATTTAATTGTTGATGCTTCTACAATAAAAGTTGAATTCCTAATTTCTTTATCCACCCATGCTGAATTCAAAAACAATCCTGAAGATATTAAAGTTATTATCGGTATGTGTAAAACCCAAAATGTGAGAGGTGTTCGTTTAATGGGTAAAAAACACCATTGCCACCAACTTGCTGAAACTTTTTTAAGGCATGGCATCAGGCCCTTAATTACTAATTCTACAAAATTAATAGATAAAAAAATTAGAGGAATACCCGTTATTAATGAACATGTAGCCGGTATAGATATCGGTAAAACGATGATATATGTTGCTATCCCACCAAACGTAGATGAAGATCCTACGCGAGCATACGGGACATGTACTGATGATCTCGAAGCCATTGTAAACTGGTTAAAAGAACACAATATTAAAGAAGCTGCAATGGAATCAACAAGTGTTTATTGGGTGCCTCTATACGAAATGTTGGAAAAAAATGATATTAAACCGATTATTGTCAACCCCAAGTATGTTAAAACATTTCCTGGACGCAAAACCGATGTATTAGATAGTCAGTGGCTCATGAGACTCCATGCTTGTGGATTACTGCAAGGCGGCTTTATTCCACTACTAGTTATTCGTGAAATGCGTGATTTAGCTCGTTTTCGTCAAGATGTAATGGGAAGAGCTGCGGACTCCCTTAACATCATTCAAAAAATGCTTGCACTGATGAATATTCAAATTGGGAATGTAATAAGTGATATAAGTGGAAAATCTGGAATGGCTATCATTAAAGCTATTGTAATAGGAGAACGCGATCCCTACAAGTTAGCTGCTTTAGCAGATGATCGTTGTAGAAGCAGTAAAGAAGAAATAGCAAGAGCATTAATGGGAACGTACAATAGCACCTATATATTCATGATGAAAACTGAACTAGCAACTTACGAGTATCTACATAAAAATATTGTGGAGATTGAGCTTAAGATCAGAGAATTACTCGAAAAACTCCCAGAAAAAGAGGGTTTGGCTCCTTTACCCCAACGTTCTAAAAAAGAAAAGAAGAAGACTGACTATAATAGAAGTCCTTATTGTTTTGACATGCGCAGCTTACTTTATAAAAAATTTGGTTATGATTTAACAATCCTTTCCGGAGTTGAAGACTCCATAGCCGCGATTCTTATTTTTGAGACTGGAGGCAATATGGATGCTTTCCCAACCTATAAGCATTTTGCATCATGGAATGGAACCAGTCCAGGTAACAAAGTCTCAGGAGGTAAAAGATTGAGCGGAAAAGCCCCTAAAAAGTTTAGTCGTGTAGGACAGGCATTACGGATAGCTGCAAATGCAAACTATAAAGCAGATAGTGCTGTAGGTGCGCATCTTCGACGACTAATGCGAAATGGTAAAAGCAAAAAAGAAGCCCGCAAAGCAAGTGCCCATAAGATAGGCACACAAGCATACAATATCATGAAATTTGGACAAAGTTATGCCGAAAAAGGCGCAGCAGAATACGAAAAAAAGCATGAAGAACGCAAAATCAAAGCGATGACAAAAACGCTCAATGCACTGGGATATGATGTTATTTTAAAAAGAGAAGTAGCGTAATAAATAGTTTTATAAAAAATAATAATTATATTAGTTAATAAAAATTTATGTGTATTGAAACGAAACAAATTGATAATCAATCTTTAAAAGGGAGCAAGAAAAGTCGAAAAGCAATAAAAATTAAACCCATTAACAAGACCTTAGCAATGTATTTAAAACAAAAGACCGTTGTGTTCAGTGGTGCTTTATGCCCGTCACAGAGTTTGGTTAAACGAGTCGCCGAATATATAATTGGAGGAAAAACGATAATCAGAATCGTTAAAAACCCCGCTCTAAAGATTGTTAAATTTTATAGCGACTCAAATTTTTACGATGCAAGGCAATGTATAGAAGGATTCTAATGAATACAAGTTAACAAAAAGACATCTTAGCAGAACCTGTAACCACTAAAATATTATAGGAAAGTTACTGTGGTGGTTATTCTAAAGAAGGCTACAAAGTAAACAAACAAGAATAAAACAAAATATAAGATAACAATACCTATCCTTTACACTTTTTTTTCATATCTTTGCCATTAGACATTGAAAAAATGGGGGACTTGATCAGACATCCAAAGTTAGGTGCTTCTTGGGAAGGAATGGCTCTTGAGGAGGTAATTCGTTTCCATGAAGTTAATCCAATGGAATGCTATTTTTGGAGCACGCATAGCCATGCTGAGTTAGATTTGTTGTTATTTCTTAATGGTAAGCGTATCGGCTTTGAATTCAAATTTAGCGATGCTCCAAAACTGACTAAATCTATGCAAATTGCTATGCATGACTTGCATTTGGAACAATTATTTGTTATTTATCCTGGCAATCATCAATATCTTTTGTCTGACAAAATCACAGTAAGCGGTCTGGAGCGATATCTGGACTTAAATTTATAATTCATTGCTTTATAATTACAGAACGTGGATCCCAGTTGTCTTGGTAAAAGTTTGTATAATAGGGATTTCTAACTTTATTCCACATTTCTTTCTTAGGTAAAGTTGAAAGATTTTTTTTATATTTTGTTTTATCTTCCTTCCAGAGTTCCTTTATACCAAAGATCTCTATAAATTTCTTATCGATATGTTCTTTAGTTGCCTTTGCTAATATACGCTGACGCCGACTTGGAAAAACATCTCTTTTAAGAGGAGTTAAGCTAATGAAAGCACGAGATTTCAGTATGATTCTTTTCAGCGGTACTTTAATGGCTGAATTTGTTTGAAATATATCTTTCCAATTAAAAGTTAACAGGATATTCATGAGCTCTAAATTGCCTTTAATAGCCCTTATATTCCACTTTCCGGTCCAACGATCTTGACTAAATGCTGCTTGTTCATCGGCTAAATCAGAAATAATAGCCTGTTCAAGAATAGGTTGATGTATTTCTTGAAGTGATGCTAATAAAGTTAATTTTCTCTCGAAGGGTAGCATTTTGAATATACCATATGTATTTTCGGCAGATTTGATTAACTCAAGGCTCCTATCAGTCATGTGAACATTCAAGACAGAGGTTCGATTGGCTAAAGGTGCCGGACATACTTTCACCGTTCCAAGTTGATATTTAAAAACGCCATTAATTTTTTTTCCTTCATAATTCGAAATAATCATGTGTCTGTGCAGAGGATTCTGTTTCCGTAGATTAACTGCAATTTTTTCCACTCTTTTTTCAAATCCAGATCGAAGATGTGATTTTATTGCGAAGCGTCCATTAAGAACTTGAGGATTGGCATTATCAATATCTTTTTGCGCGGGGTAACATTGCGCTTTGTAATCAATGGGTTCACCTAAGCTATAAGTTTTAATTTGAGCTTCCATAGCAAGATGATAAAGCTCATAAGGGGGCATTTTTCCTATGATTGTCTCCTCTCTTTCATTTCCCCGAAAAGTCTGGTTAAGAACCACAACTGTTTTACCCGAAAAATCTTGAGAAAGAGTATTTTTCATCCCTTTTATTTCTTTATTAAAATCACAGGAATTGTAATAGGAAACGTTGAAAACACTCGTGATAAGTTGGAGGGCATTCAGCTTTTTTTTCCATGACTCCATTTCATCAGCTGTAACGCCTGCATGAGTAAGTAGCAATGCGTCCGCTTTAGGATCGGGTTGATAGCGTTCACATAGCTGAATATGCAAAACTCTTTTTTGAATGCATCTCGCTTGTACTGATTCGTCACTTTTACCATATTGAAAATAATCCAGATATAAAGCTGCTACAATTCGTACTCTTGAATAAAGACGAAGGTCAGAATTTTTAAAACGCAGAATCACTCCTAAGTCTTTTTTAGATTTAGGATCGATATTATCAATTTCGTAAGTGATTTTCGTTGAACCTTCCTGAGAATCTCCTTCTGTTCTTATAATCTCGACATCGGAAGGTTTAACATCGGCTTTTTTAGAGATCTTGAAAATGACATAAACTCTTCTATTCTGCTTTCCATTTTGTCCAAGACTAATTGAAGAAATGTTTTCAACGAGTAAATTCAATGCTGACGTTTCCTCAAAAGTAATGGCCACTTTTCCGGTTAGTGATGTCAAATGTACAGGATATTTAACCGGCAATAAGTCTTTTTGTTCGGCCACCGATTTAAATGGCTTGTTGACACGACGAAGCACCGCTTCATATGCCAGAGCCTCTTTTCTGTCGAGAGGTTCTTCTAATTGAAATTTTTCATCTTTTACACGAAAAATAAACGGATTTGAAAAGGTAGATGAACCATTGATGGGTAAATTTTGAGAAGATCCAAGAATTAGAGCGGATTGTTTTCTATCAATCCATTCTGCAGGTTGTAGAGAAACATCAATCACTTGAGGAGGTGTGGGCATCCCTCCAATATTTTTCACCGATACTTCTAGATTGACTTCCTCTCCTGGCTCATTAATCCATTCTGGATTTCCTAATTTAAGATTGACAATCTTGGAAATCGATACTTGAAGATCATATAACTTTTGGTAGGAAGTATTTCCCATAACCATGAAGAAAGAACCCTGGACTCCATCTACACCATTAGCTCCTGATGAACCATAATTTCCACTGGATCCGCTTCGACCAGAAGATCCTGAGTAAAGAGTTTTGGTAACATAGTCATATCTAGCCTTGCCATCGGAATCGTAGCCTGAAAATTGATTTTCCGTCCAAGTAACTCCATCTCCTCCTGCACCACCCGATCCCCCACTTCCCCCAGTACCTCCTTGACCACCCTTACCCCCACGTCCTCCTGAGACTTCAGGCTCTTTCAATAACATCAACAAATCTGAATCCACAGGATCTACATAAACCTTTATATCGCCTCCTTTGCCACCTTTTCCGCCCTTGCCCCCATTACCTCCATCCCCCCCGTGTCCACCACTTCCTCCTGAAGCTGCATAAGTGCTGGGTGCAATAGCATTCATTCCTTTACCACCTTTCCCTCCATCTTCACCTTTACCCCCATTACCTCCATTACCTCCATTACCACCTACAGCTCTTAGAAAAATAGTAGCGGCCCGATCCCCCAATTTTAAATAATAAGTATTTCCACTAGTTTGTGACGCTATAACAGCTTCATCTTTCACAGTTAGTTGTAAATCGATATTCTTTGCGTTTTCTCCTTTATTTCCATCAGTGCCATCATATCCGCGTGAGCCGTTACTTCCATCGTTTCCACTTCCTGTGAAAAAACCTCCTCCGGACTGACCATCCATTAAAAATCCCATATGATAACTACCCGAGCTACCATCTGCTCCATTTTTACCACTGGTATCGATACGAACATTTGAGGTGAAGGATATAGAGGAAAAATTTGCCATTAGGAAGACTCCTACTAATTTGGGTTGTTGATAAGATAGAAAAATTTTTTTTTAATGTTTGAAGTTTTTATATATCAAAAGACCTTTTTATCAAAATAAAAAAATATTTGAAGATTTAGCGTTCATTAATATCGTAATCATCACGGGGTTCATAGATGCCTAGTGTAGCTCTTGCTTCGCTCATAATGAAAAATGTTCCGCAGATGATGAGTAACTGTTTTTGCTGTTTGGCAGCTTTCATGGCCTTATGGATTCCATTAGTAATACTTGCATCTTGAAAGATAGATGTTGTTGCAAAACCCTGCTCTAGCATCTTTTTGTGAAGTTCCACAATTCCTAACCCTCGTCCATTAGAGGCCTCAACAATATGGAAATATTCGCCATATTTTTTTAGAACATTTAAACATCCTTCAATATCCTTATTTCTTGATAGACCAAAAACAATCCTTAAAGAAATATGTGGGTATTGTTCCTTGACAGCCTGAAAGAGATGTTCTAACCCATCGGGATTATGTCCTACATCAAGAATTACGGGGGGGGGTTGACAAATCAATTCCATGCGACAGGGAGGACGGATTTTTAAGCCTGCATCGATAGATGTTTTCCTAATTCCCAAATAGTGTAGTGCTTCTTTAGCAATCGCATTATTTTCCTCATCATAAAACAAGAAATGTCCTGTAACTTGTATTAAAGGACTACCTTGTCTAAGCGCAATGGGTTCAACTACCTGTTTGGGTACACAGGGACCAATGAGAATAGGAATATGAGGCTTAATGATTCCGGCCTTTTCTTTAGTGATTTCCTCTAGTCTGTGGCCTAAATATTCGGTATGCTCAAGACTGATGGATGTGATGATAGCTAGCTCGGGTAAAACAATATTAGTGGCATCGAGACGTCCTCCTAAACCTGCTTCAAGTACAGCATAGTCTACATTCAAAGCTGCAAAATAGGCTAAAGCTAAGGCTGTGGTAATTTCAAAAAAAGTGGCTGGTATTTTTTCCTTTTCAACTATGTTAAAAATTTTTTGCAAAAGCTCAACAGTCGTCTCCTCATCTATAAGCTGATTATTTACTTTAATTCTTTCCCGAAAAGTTGAGATATGTGGGGATGTGTATAGCCCAACCCGATATCCTTCAAATTCAAGAGCTCGAGCTATTTTTGTAACCACAGATCCTTTGCCATTGGTGCCGGCCACATGGATAGTTTTGAAATCCTGCGCAGGATTTCCTAAAGCTTCATTTAAGTGAATGATATTGTTTAATCCTAACTTCATCCCACCATGCATGTTAATTTCAAAAAGTTTGTTGAGTAAAGTTTTATAGCGATCAGACATAAAGCTTAGGATACTGCTTGAAAATGTTTTTGTAGTAACCGAAAAGGTTCCTCACTTACCCAAGAGGAACCTAAAGGAGTATTAGGTTTGATTGCACCATGATAGTCGGATCCTCCGGTAATCAGCCATTGACGATGTTCTGCAATTTTGAGCCAGCGTTTTAGGGATTCTTTATTAAATCGGGCATAATAACATTCAATACCATCGAAATCCATTTCAAGTAATTGTTTAAGGGTAGCTGAATGATCGATCAGATGAGGGTGGGCTATAACGGCAAGCCCTTTGGCTTGATGAATGATATCAATTGTTTCTTGCACTGTAAATGATTCTCCAGGAAAATAGCAGGGCTTGCCATCTCCTAAATATTTATTAAAGCCTTCCTGTATGGTATGAATATAACCCTTTTTAAGCATTGCTAAGGCGATATGAGGTCGACCAATGGCGCAATGTACAGAAGCAGAATTAGGAGAAAGACTGGCTAAAACATCTTCTTCATTTAGGGCTATTCCATGTTCATTCAGAAGAGTTAAAATTTTGCGATTACGATTATTGCGGCGCTCAATATGCTTTAGACAGAAATCCTTGATAATAGGACTATTAAGAGGGAAGGAATAAGCGAGGATATGCACGCTGACATCCCCTTGAAAGGAAGAAAACTCTGCACCCGAAATGAGTTCGATGCCTAAATCTTTTGCCAATGGAACAGCAACCTGGTATGCATCGATGGTATCATGATCTGTAATGGAAAATCCGGACAATCCAATTTGTACAGCCATTTTGAGAATTTGCTCGGGGGATGTAGTCCCGTCCGAACAGGTTGTGTGGCAGTGAAGATCTGCACGAAATTCTTTCATAATCATTCATAGGGGATATAGCGTACTTCGCTTTCAAGATCAATCCCTGTTTGATTCTTGACTCGTCTTATTATATTTTCAATCAATTCTAAAACATCCTTTGCGGTAGCATTGTTCTCATTCACAATAAAATTTGCATGAATTTCTGAAACCTTTGCCCCACCGATTTTTGTTCCCTTTAGAGCACTTTGATCAATTAATGCCCCGGCATGTCCATTGACGGGATTGCGAAAAATGCAGCCTGCCGATTTATCTCCATATGGTTGGGTCTTTTTTCTATATGTAATGATTTCAATCTGTTTTTGTCGCGCTTCTTTAGATGGTTTTAGAGCAAAAGTTGCAGCCACAATGCCACCATTCATAGATTGAAATGAGGAGCTACGATAAGCAAATTGAAGGTGATCCTTTTTATATATTTGAAAATTCCCCTCAAAACTTAAGAAATCCACAGATATTAGGGAGTCACAAGTTTCTCTGCCATTTGCTCCTGCATTCATAAAGACAGCTCCACCTACAGTACCTGGAATTCCGGATGCAAATTCTAAACCCGACCAACCTTCACGTGCAGTCTGTGACCCAAAAAGGGAAAAATTATAGCCACTACCGACATGAAATAATCCATCAGGGTTTTCTTCTTTAAAATCAATTTTATTGTGAATGACCAGGCCTGCAAATCCACGGTCATCAAAAAGGCAATTAGATCCTTTACCTAGGATAAAATAGGGCACATTCCGTTCAGTACAGTATATAAAAGCACTTTGCATTTCTTCAACCGTGCGTGTTTCAACATAAAGATGAGCAGGTCCACCAATACCGAAAGTACAGACTTCTTTAAGAGGTTTGCCTTCTTGAATTTTAAGTGGAGGTAGAGTTTTCAAATCAAAGTTTTTTTTCAGGCTTTGGTTTAGCATTTTTTGCTTTTTCCTCACTTTTAACCATTTTCTCAATACTTTGCTGTAAAGTTTGTAGATCGAGCTCTTTGCCTGAACGTGCCTTGTGAAGGGTATCCAAAATAGCATTAACAAAGTGTGCAGCTTCTGGTGTGCTAAATTTTTTAGCAAGTCTTACAGCTTCGCTAATCGCAACTTTTGGAGGAATATTAGATTCAAAGAAGAGTTCATAGACGCCTAGACGCAAGATATTTCTTTCCACTGTTTGGATACGGTCAAACGAATAGGAAAATGAAGCCCCAGCAATCATATTATCCAATTCTTCTTGAATAGCTTGAATTTCTTCGACTTTTTGTTGAGCTATAATTATTGATGAACGTTGAACCGACAATTCTTTCATCATCAGCTCAATCATATCTTCTTGATCAGATTTTCCAAGGTCATAGCTGTAAAGCATTTGAAAAATAATTTCACGTAGCTTCTGCTGAGGTATGGTCATTGACAATATCCTTTTGCGATAAATTTTAGAGAATATTACTATAAACAGAAGGAAGAATATTTATGAAGTAGTTTTGCACGGAATTTGGAGTGAGACGACTTGCTGCGTTTTCTTTATTCATAAGTTTAGCAACAATATAAGTATGTGAAAAAAAGCGGCGAAAAGTCGCCGCACTCCCAACGCTTATATTTTAATTCCAATTCCTCCGCCTACTTTCACCCCGCCTATATTGACAAATTTTTCAAAATAGACCGGTTGGTATAAATAATCGACAAAGGCATCTAGGAAAATATGCTCGGTGATAAAATAATTGATTCCACTCTTGAGGATACCTCCGAGAGCGAACCTTGAAACTTTTTCATGTTCACGACGAAAAAGCCTATTATTCACCCAAATTCCAAAGAGGCTGGGCCCAATTCCAACATAAGCAATAATGTTTTGAGTAATACAATAAGGAATTTTGATGCCAAAGCTAATATTCGCAATATCCACTCTAGTGGGATCCCTAAAACCGATGGAGCGGCCATGCTTGCCAAACCAATCAAAATTGGTCCATAGAGCCATGTTTTTATCGCACTGAATGGATCCTTCTACTTGATAACTTGCGCTTACATCACCATAGATGCGCCTAAATCGTCTAAAGGAATGGAAGAAACCATCGGAACGTACCTCTAAAGTAGTTGTAAAACATCTTTCTGGACAGCATTCGAACTGAGCCATTAAGGAAGAACAACTTAAAAACAAAAAAATGAAACAGATCCTTAAAACTGCAAATTTATTCATAGTTTACGATCCTTATTTTGGTTGACGTGCTCATTTGGCCATCGACACCAATGGCTATAATTTTAAATTCTTTTGCCTCGTGGTATGAATCTATTGGTATTTTTAAGACAAAAGGCCCAGTCGCCGAAATGACAGCCACAACCTGATTCTTTTTCAAAATTTGATAAAAAACAATGTTCGTAGAAGGGCTCGGCTGCCACTGCATCCTCAGGATCAGCTGAGTTCTATTTAGGTATTTATTTTCTTTAATAAATCCAACAAAATTAAAAGGGGGTAAAGGAGGTGGTTGACCAATATATGTGAACTGATCAGCAGGTGTAATAGGAGAGATACCGAAAGCAGTCACGACTCTAACATCAACCGTTCCGGTTCCGGGAGGGGCAATAGCAGTGATAGAACCATCTGAATTAACCACAAAGCTTAATGCCGGTGTTGAACCAAAAAGCACCTGCGTAGCTCCTGTGAAATTTACCCCCGTAATCGTGACTGTGGTTCCTCCTGAGCTTGGTCCGGAATTAGGGTTGATGCTTAAAATTTGCGGCACTGCATTAAATGTGATAAAGCTTGGTTCTGTGCCCACGGGTATAGTTGCAATGACTGTATTAGTGGCAATATCAATAACACTTACATTATTGCTAGCGTTATTGACTACATAGGCCTGTGTGCCCTCAGGTGTTATAGCAATATACTCCGGAAAGAATCCCACCGGAATGGTGTCGATCACTGTCTCGGTGGCTGTATCAATAACGCTAACGGTATGATCCAAACTATTTGATACGTAGGCCAATGTTCCATCCGGAGTTACAGCTACATAATTTGGAAAAGAGCCTACGGGTATTGTGTCAATAACAGTATTTGTTATCGTATCGATGACACTGACAGTACCAGCTGCAGCATGATTTACCACATAAACTTTCGTTCCATCAGGAGTCACAGCAATGCTAAAAGGGGCCGTACCTACGGGGATTGTTGCAATTACAGTATTGGTTGTTGTATTAATCACACTAACTTCATTTGAAACTTCGTCTGCAACATAAGCTTTTGTGCCATCAGGGGTGATAGCAAGTTGAACCGGATCGCTGCCTACAGGAACTGTTGCAATTACCATTTTAGTTGCTGTATCGATGACCGAGACATAACCACTTCCATTTATTGCATAAGCTTTTGTCCCATCCGGTGTGATGTAAACATTCGTAGGACTACCGCCTGTAGCAATCGAAGCAATGACTGTATTGGTTGCTGTACTGATGACACTAACGCCGTCGAGCGCATTTGTTACATAGACTTCCGTACCATCTGGTGTCATTGCGATCGCGATTCCAATGGGACTCAAACCAACTGGTATAGTAGCAATAACAGTATTTGTTGCTGTATCGATGACACTTACAGTGCTAGGACCATTATTAGTCACGTAAGCTTTTGTTCCGTCAGGAGTAACGACAATTTGATGCGGGCCAGTACCCACAGTTATTGTCGCAATGACCATTTGTGTGGTGGTATTTATCGCACTCACCGTATCAGTTCCGGTATTCGCCACGTAACCAATGGCTGCAAATACCGTATGGGACATAGGGATAAATGTCATTAAGAGAAATATAATCAGTTTGAAAATTTTCATTTTAATTTTCCTCGTAAAACGACCATTAAATCAATGCACTATCCATATTCTTACCGCTGCGCTTATTTGGCCACTTGAATTCACAGGCATAATGGTAAATTCTTTTGCCCCATGGGATGAACTTTATTGGTGTTTCAAAGATCAAAGACCCAGTTGCCGGAATGACAGTCACTACCCTTTTGGAGGACTTGCCGCGCTTTCTTTTTTCATGAGTTCAGCAACAATACAAGTATGTGAAAAAAAGCGGCGAAAAGTCGCCGCACTCCAAACGCTTATATTTTAATTCCAATTCCTCCGCCTACTTTCACACCGCTTATATTGACAAATTTTTCAAAATAGACCGGTTGGTATAAATAATCGACAAAGGCATCTAAGAAAATATGCTCGGTGATAAAATAATTGACTCCACTCTTGAGGATACCTCCAAGAGCGAACCTTGAAACTTTTTCATGTTCACGACGAAAAAGTCTATTATTCACCCAAATTCCAGAGAGGCTGGGCCCAATTCCAACATAAGCAATAATGTTTTGAGTAATACAATAAGGAATTTTGATGCCAAAGCTAATATTCGCAATATCCACTCTAGTGGGATCCCTAAAACCGATGGATCGGCCATGCTTGCTAAACCAATCAAAATTGGTCCATAGAGCCATGTTTTTATCGCACTGAATAGATCCTTCTACTTGATAACTTGCGCTTACATCACCATAGATGCGCCTAAATCGTTTAAAGGCATGGAAGAAGGCATCGGAACGCACCTCTAAAGTAGTTGTAAAACATCTTTCTGGACAGCATTCGAACTGGGCCATTAGGGAAGAACAACTTAAAAACAAAAAAATGAAACAGATCCTTAAAACTGCAAATTTATTCATGATTTACGATCCTTATTTTGGTTGACGTGCTCATTTGGTTAAGTGAATCGACTGCAAGCACTACAAGTCAATGTACTATCCATATTCTTACCTCTGCGCTTACTTGGCCACTTGAATTCACAGCCGTAATGGTAAATTCTTTTGCCTCATGATACGAATCCACTGGTGTTTCAAATACCAAAGGTCCGTTTGCTGGAATCACAGCCACTACCCTATTATTTTTCAAAATTTGATAAAAAACGATATCCGGAGAAGGAGTTGGCTTCCATTGCATTCTCAGGATCTGCTGGGTTCTATTCAAGAATTTATTTTCTTTAATCAATGCTACAAAATTAAAGGGTGGTAAAGGTGGCGTAGGCGGTGGGCCAATATATGTGAACTGATCAGCAGGAGTAATAAGAGAGGTGCCATGAGAAGTCACGACTCTGACATCTACAGTTCCGGTTCCAGGTGGGGCAATAGCTGTGATAGTACCGTCCGAATTAACGACAAAGGTTAATGCCGGTGTTGAACCAAAAAGCACCTGCGTAGCTCCCGTGAAATTTATGCCCGTGATCGTGACAACAGTGCCTCCTGAGCTTGGTCCGGAATTGGGGGTGATGCTGAAAATTTGTGGCGCTGTAACAAATGCCATAAAGTTTGGAAATAAGCCCACCGGTATAGTCGCAATGACTGCATTCGTGGCAATATTAATAACACTTATATTACCAGTGTTGCTATTTACGACATAAACCTTTGTCTGATCAGGACTTATGACAACAAATGTAGGGAAACCTCCTACTGGAACTGTAGCAATTACAGTTTCACTTACTGTGTTAATGACACTAACAGTATTACTATCTTGATTAGCTACATAGGCTAATGTGCCATCGTTTGTGATCGCAATAGATGCGGGTAGACTCCCTACCGGAATAGTCGCAATGACCGTATGGCTTGCTGTATCGATGACACTAACATTATTGCCAGTATAATTCGCAACATAAGCTTTTGTTCCATCAGGTGTGATTGCTATATCTTCAGGTTCAGAACCCGCGACTATCGTTGCAACGACAGTGTTTGATACTGTATTAATGACGTCAACATCAGTTGCAGTGCTTACGTAGACTTCCATTCCGTTGGGTGTAATAGCAAGATTTGTAGGACCTGGGTCAACGGGAACAGTTGCTATAACGGTATTGGTTGCAGTATCAATGACGCTAACATTATTGGTACTATTATTCGCTATATAGGCTTTTGTCCCATCTGGTGTAATTGCTATCGTTACGGGAGTAATGCCAACGCTCACTGTTGCAATGACAGTGTCTGTTGATGTATTAATAACCGAGACCTGTGCCGAGTTCTGATCTGCAACATAGACTTCTGTCCCATTAGGTGTAATTGCTATTCCTGTTGGCAAACTACCTACCGGGATAGTTGCTATAACAGTGTTGCTTGATGTATTAATGACACTCACATTATTGGAACCTTCATTTGTCACGTAAGCCTTCGTGCCATCTGGAGTAACAACGATCATAAAGGGGCCGCTACCAACAGGTATGGTAGCGATTACTGTGTTAGTTGTTGAATCCACAGCACTGACACTAGTGTCTCCATTGTTGGCTACGTACCCCACAGCCGCAAATGCCATATTGGACATATGGATAAATGCCATTAAAAGAAATGCGATAATTTTTAAAATTCTCATTTTGACTTCCCTTGCAAAACTTCTTAAAATTTGCACTTATATTTTTTAATCCATCTAATCGTCAAGCTAAATTTTTTAAAACTCATTTTAAATTTTAGAGTACTGCGGCAATTCGCCGCACTTCCAAATTTTGCATAAAATGGAGGAACAGCTAAGAAACAAAAAAAATGAAACTAATCTTCAAGAAGGGCAAATTTATTCAGTGATTTACGATCCTTATTTTTGTTGGCATGCTCATTTGGCCATCGACGCCAATGGTTTAAATCAATGCACTATCCATATTCTGACCGCTGCGCTTTCTTGGCCACTTGAATTCAAAGCCGTAATGGTAAATTCTTTTGCCTCATGGAATGAACTTATTGGTGTTTCAAAGATCAAAGGCTCGTTTGCCGGAATGACAGCCACTACCCTATTATTTTTCAAAATTTGATAAAAGAGAATATCCGGAGAAGGCGTTGGCAGCCATTGCATTTTCAGTATATGCTGAGTTCTATTCAGGAATTTATTTTCTTCAATCAATCCAACAAAATTAAAAGGTGGTAAAGGTGGTGTTGGTGTCGGGCCAATATATGTGAACCGATCCGCAGGAGTAATAGCAGAGGTGCCATGAGGAGTCACGACTCTGACATCAACCGTTCCGGTTCCGGGAGGTGCCACAGCGGTGATAGATCCGTCTGAATTAACCAAAAAGCCCACCGCCGGTGTGGAACCAAAAAGCACTTGCATAGCTCCTGTGAAATTGACGCCTGTAATTGTGACAACAGTGCCTCCTGAGCTTGGTCCGGAATTAGGGGTGATGCTAAAAATTTGCGGTGCTGCATTAAATGCTATAAAGTTTGGATCTGCACCCACAGGTACAGCCGCAACAACTGAGTTAGTGGCAATATTGATAATACTTACATTATCGCTGCCATTATTGATCACATAAGCCTGAGTGTGGTCTGGCGATATAGCAATATACTCCGGATCCGATCCTACCGGGAGAGTGGCGATCACTGACTCAGTTGCTGTATCAATAACACTAACAGTACCATCACTAAAATTTGCCACATAGGCCAATGTTCCATCCGGAGTTATTGTGATAAAACTTGGCAAAGCGCCAACGGGTATTGTGGCAATCACAGTATTTGTTACCGTATCGATGACGCTTACAGTACCACCTTGGTTTGCCACATAAGCTTTCGTTCCATCCGGAGTCACAGCAACGCTATCAGGATCATTACCTACGAGTACTGTGGCGATTACGGTATTAGTTGCTGTATCAATGACACTCACCTCTCCGGGAGTATTGTTGTCTGTAACATAAGCCTTCGTGCCATCGGGAGTGAAAGCAAGACTAGTCGGTGCGACGCCTACAGGAACGGTTGCAATCACTGTGTTAGTTGCTGTACTGATGACAGAGACATTCTCACTCGCCTGATTTATTACATAAACTTTTGTCCCATCCGATGTAATGTAAAGATTATTAGGACGAACACCTACCGGAATCGTTGCAGTGACTGTATTGGTTGCCGTATTGATAACGCTAACGAAATCAGCGAGAAAATTTGATACATAGACTTGAGTTCCATCGGGTGTAACCGCGATTCCGGTGGGTGCACTAACAACTGGCACAGTAGCGATAACCGTATTTGTCGCTGTATCGATGACACTTACAGTGTTGGAACCGTCATTGGTCACGTAAGCTTTAGTGCCATCGGGAGTAACAACAATTTGAGCAGGCCCAATACCCACAGTTATTGTTGCAATGACCATTTGCGTGACTGTATTTATCGCACTCACCGTATCAGTTCCGCCATTCGTCACGTAACCAATGGCAGCAAATACCGTATTGGACATAGGGATAAATGTCATTAAGAGAAATGTGATAAGTTTGAAAATTTTCATTTTAATTTTCCTCGTAATACTATCATTAAATCAATGCACTATCCATATTCTGACCGCTGCGCTTACTTGACCGCTTGAATTTACAGCTGTAATGGTAAATTCTCTTGCCTCATGTTCTGAATCTATGGGTGTTTCAAAGACTAAAGGCCCGGTTACCGAGATGACAGCCACTACACTATTATTTTTCAAAATTTGATAAAAGACGATATCTGGGGAAGGCGTTGGCTGCCATTGCATTTTCAGGATCTGTTGAGTTCTATTCAGGAATTTATTGTCTTTAATCAATCCTACAAAATTAAAGGGTGGTAAAGGTGGCGTAGGCGGCGGGCCAATATATGTGAACTGATCCGCAGGAGTAATAGCAGAGGTGCCATGAGGAGTCACAACTCTCACGTCGACCGTTCCAGTTCCGGGAGGGACAAGAGCAGAGATAGAACCGTCTGAATTTACCACAAAGCTCAATGCCGGTGTGGAACCAAAAAGCACTTGTGTAGCTCCCGTGAAATTTACCCCTGTGATCGTGACGACGATTCCTCCTGAGCTTGGTCCGGAATTAGGGGTGATACTAAAAATTTGCGGCACTGCATTAAATGCTATAAAATCTGGTACTGCCTCGACAGGTACAGTTGCAACGACTGTGTTAGTGGCGATATCAATAACACTTACATTATTGCTACCACGATTAGCCACATAAAGCTGTGTATGGTCTGGTGTTATAGCGGCATACGCCGGCTGTGTTCCCACGGGAATGGTGGCGATCACTGACTCAGTTGCTGTATCAATTACGCTGACAGTATTACTATTTTGATTAGTCACATAGGCTAATGTTCCATCCGGAGTTATTGTTATAAAATTTGCTAAAGCGCCTATGGGTATTGTGGCAATCACGGTATTAGTTGCCGTATCGATGACACTCACAGTATCACTTCCTTGGTTTACTACATAAGCTTTCGTTCCATCCGGAGTTACCGCAATGCTCATAGGGGCAGCACCCACGGGTACTGTTGCAATTACAGTGTTGGTTGCTGTATCAATGACACTCACCTGTCCAGGACCAACGTCTCCAACATAAACTTTCGAGCCATCAGGTGTAACAGCAAGGTCGGTCGGTGCGACGCCTACGGGAACGGTTGCAATCACCGTGTTAGTTGCAGTACTGATGACGGAGACGTTAGAACTGGCAGCATTTGCTACATAAACTTTTGTCCCATCCGGTGTAATGACAGGATCAATAGGGTGAGTGCCTACAGGAATTGTAGCAATGACTGTATTTGTTGCAGTACTGATAACACTTACGACAGTATCGAGTTGATTTGCTACATAAACTTGAGTTCCATCGGATGTTATCAAGATTCCCGTGGGTGTATTACCAACCGGTACGGTAGCGATCACAGTATTTGTTGCAGTATCGATAACACTTACAGTATGGGAAGCCGCATTGGTTACATAAGCTTTTGTGCCGTCAGGAGTAACAACAATTTGACGCGGTCCATTACCCACAGTTATTGTTGCAATGACCATTTGAGTAGTTGTATCTATTGCGCTCACGGTATCAGTTCCGCTATTCGCCACGTAACCAATAGCTGCAAAAGACATGTTGGGCATATTGATAAACGTCATTAAAAGAAATGCGATAAGTTTGAAAATTCTCATTTTAAAGCTCTCATTAAATCATTGACTATCCATATTCTTACCTCTGCGCTTACTTGGCCACTTGAATTCACAGCCGTAATGGTAAATTCTTTTGCCTCATGATACGAATCTACTGGTGTTTCAAATACCAAAGGCCCGTTTGCTGGAATCACAGCCACTACCCTATTATTTTTCAAAATTTGATAAAAAACGATATCCGGAGAAGGAGTTGGCTTCCATTGCATTCTCAGGATCTGCTGGGTTCTATTCAAGAATTTATTTTCTTTAACCAATCCTACAAAATTAAAGGGTGGTAAAGGTGGCGTAGGCGGCGGGCCTATATATGTAAACCGATCTGCAGGAGTAATAGGAGAGGTTCCATGAGCTGTCACGACTCTGACATCAACCGTTCCGGTTCCGGGAGGGGCAATAGCAGTGATAGAACCGTCTGAATTAACGAAAAAGATCAGTGCCGGTGTTGAGCCGAAAAGTACCTGCGTAGCTCCCGTGAAATTTACGCCTGTAATCGTGACAATAGTTCCACCAGAGCTTGGACCGGAATTAGGGCTGATGCTAGAAATAAGCGCAACAGCGTTAAATGCTATAAATAATGGAGCAGTGCCCACCGGTATCGTCGCAACGACTGTGTGAGTGGCAATATTAATAACACTTACGTTATTAGTGGCAGCATTGACGACATAGGCCTGAGTTTGATCAGGACTTATGGCAACATATATAGGGAAACTTCCTACTGGAACTGTAGCAATTACTGTTTCAGTTGCTGTGTCAATGACGCTAACATCAGCACTATCTTCATTTGCTACATAGGCCAGTGTGCTATCACTTGTGAACGCAATAGATATAGGTAGAGTCCCTACGGGAATAGTTGCAATGACTGTATGGCTTGCCGTATCAATGACACTAAGATTCGCAGGAAAATCCGCGACATAAACTTTTGTTCCATCAGGTGTGATTGCGATCTCTTCAGGTGAAGTACCCGCGGCAATCGTTGCAACGACAGTGTTTGATGATGTATTAATGACGTCAACATCAGTTCCAGTGCTTACATAGACTTCCATTCCATTGGGTGTAATAGCAAGATTTGTAGGCGCAGGGCCAACAGGAACAGTTGCTATAACAGTATTGGTAGCAGTATCGATGACACTAACAGTATTGCTAGCTTCATTGGCTACATAGGCTTTTGTCCCATCTGGAGTAATTGCTATCGCTACGGGAGTATTACCAACGCTCACTGTTGCAACAACAGTGTCTGTTGATGTATTAATAACCGAGACCTGTGACGAGCCATGATCTGCAACAAAGACTTCTGTCCCATTAGGTGTAATTGCCATCGCTTGGGGATTACTACCTACAGGGATAGTTGCTATAACAGTGTTGGTTGATGTATCAATGACACTTACATCATTGGAACCTTCATTTGTCACGTAAGCCTTAGTGCCAACCGGAGTAACAACGATCATAAAGGGACCGCTACCAACAGGTATGGTAGCGATTACTGTATTAGTAGTTGAATCTACATCACTGACGCTGGAGCTTTCATTGTTGGCTACATAGCCCACAGCCGCAAATGCCGCATGGGACATACAGATAAATGTCATTAAGAGAAAAACAATCAGTTTGATAATTCTCATTCTAATTTCCCTGTAATACTTTCCACAAATTTTCGCTTATATTTTTTAATCCACTTATGGTCAAGAAAATTTTTAAAAATTGTTATTCCAATGCTCGTGACCGTGATTGCGACAATCACGGGTTTGACGGAGGCGCCATAAATTCCGGGCCAACGGGATTGGGAATTGTTTCCGTCACAATATGATCTATTTCCCTCATATCATCTGCCGTAAGTTTCCATCCCCAAACAGAATCAATAAAGTCGAGTTGATGAGTTTTACGTGCACCCCATAATGCCACGCTAATTCCTTTATCTAAAACCCAGCGTACGGCTAGTGGCAGGACAGATTTTTGATATTTTTCCTTAGCCCAATCATTTAATAAGGACACACATTTTAAATATTGTTCATAGCGAGGTGGTTTGAATTTAGGATCGATTTTCCGTAAGTCATCCCCCTTAAATTCCGTATCAATTTTCATTTTGCCGCTTAATAGTCCACGGCATAAAGGCCCGTAACCCAAAGAAGCAATATGTTTATTGAGACAAAATTCTAGTACATTACTTTCCGCATCATTTTCAAACATATTGAAAGGCAATTGATCGGAATGGAGAGGAACTTTTTTGCGAAAATTTTCCATCTGGTCGATGGAATAATTACTAACTCCGATGGCTCGGATTTTTTGCTGTCGAAGCAATTCATTCATGGTTTCGGCTGTTTCGGATATTTTGGTGAGGGGATCCGGCCAGTGCACTTGATATAAGTCAATATAATCCACCTGTAAACGTCGTAGAGAATCTTCAATTTCCTTTACGATTCTTTTTTTGCTGCTATCGCGGAAAACCTGATTATTTTTCCAATTAAGTCCCACTTTAGTTGCGATGATTACCTGTTCTCTTTTACCAAATTGTTTTAATGCTTTACCGACAATTTCTTCTGATTGACCGAAACCATATACGGGCGCGGTATCAATAAGATTGATGCCCTTTTCAAAGGCTTTCAAAATGGTGTTAATAGCATCTTTTTCTTCCGTTCCACCCCACATCCAACCGCCTATGGCCCATGTGCCTAAACCTATTCTGCAGACTTTTTGATTTAAATTAGGAATTGTTGTGAATTCCATGTCATCTCCTTGAAAAAAAATAGATTAATTCCTCTTTTTGATAGATATCACTTTTTCAACTTCTGCCACTACTTCCTGATTTTTGTCCTTGATTTCAATTTTGCGATGCCAATGCATTTTTCCTTCCTCTTGAACTGTTTTTCGAATGTTTTCTAAATCTTCCTCTGTAAGAATAAATTCAGCTATTAAGTCCGTTTTTCCAGGTTTTATATAGTGTATAGTAGAAGTCTTATCCCAAACCACATAATCTTTTCCTAAGTTTTTTATTAACATGAGCATGTAGAATGGATCTGTCATTGAAAACATGGATCCTCCGTATTGCGTACCCACATAGTTTGCATTCCAAAAACGCAATTTTAATTTGACCACCATGTGTCGATAATCTTTCGATCGTTTTAAAACCTTAATTCCTGCAAATAGGAATGGAGGCCATAAGTTGATGATGGATAAAATATATTCTCTTGATTGCATAATTTTAGAAACTATGACACCAAGGAATTATTGGCTACTTCTTTTTGGTTTTAAGTCGTAGGATTTAGGGGACGAGTTGGGTTTCAATAAAAATGCAGCAAGAAGAGATGCACAATGTGATATGCATTCCCTATGCATCACTTCATAACCATGTGTATTTTCCACCGGAAAACAGACAAGCGCTGTTTTAGCTGTTTGTCCCCGATTTTGTGCCAAAGAAGCGTCTGAGCCATAATTTCCCCAGATTGCACATTGAGGTTGAAGGCCCAGTTTAGTACCAAGTCGCACGAGATAATCGCTCGTTTTTTTGTCATAAAGAGAGAAACTATCCTGATAGACAATGATGGGGGAGGGACTGAGAACGGTCTGATATTCTTTGGCAACAGGACCTACATCTACTGCAATTGTCAATTCGCCCGGAAGAGTTCTTGAGGCATATGACGCACCATGTCCTCCGATTTCTTCAAAACAGGTCGCTGCAAAATAAACATCATTTTGAGGTCTTTGATTATGTTTCTTTATCTGTTTTAATGCGCATAAGCATGCAGCAAGAGCTGCTCGATTATCTAAAAAATACCCTCCTATGCAATCTTGAAACAACAGCAATTGACGGCGTGGCTGTCCAATCACGACTCGTGTTCCTGGGTGAACACCTTTTTCTTTCAATGCTTCCGGCGATTTTCTTGTCATCACGACTACATCTTCCCAAGAAAGGGCCTTTCCCAATCCTTTTTCCTCTTCAGGAATCATTTTATAAGTAGATGAGGTTTCCTTAGTGATGTGTAATGATCCAAATGAAAGAACGCCGGGAAAACATTCATAGTCTCCCATGATATCCACGGGGCTTTGCCCAATAGAGCAGGGCAATATTCCGCCTAAGGGATCAACACGTAGAGAACCATCATCATTAATTCTCTTAACGATCATGGAAATTTCATCCATATGTGCCATCAAACGGATTGCAGGTTCAGAGCTAGACTTTCCAGCAATTTTTCCTATGAGGTTTCCGAATGGATCCACCCATACTTCATCAGCTACCTGTTTCAGTAGTTCCGAACAAAGTGCTCGCACTTCTTCTTCTTCACCAGATGGTCCTTTAGCATTCATTAGAGACTGCAGCACTTCAATAATTTCTTGATATTTCATTTTATTCCTACTTTTTATCATGTTCATTGTTTTATTAAATATTCTTGGATCCATTCTTCCAAAAGCCGTACGCCAAAACCGGTTACCTCTTTGGGGGTAAAAGATATTTCTTCATGAGTCCAGGATACTCCTGCAATATCGATGTGAGCCCAAGGCACAGTGCTTATAAATCGCTTGATAAATTCAGCAGCAGCTCCGTTTTCTCCATAGAAATCAACGCCGACGTTCTTCATGTCTGCCACAGAGGATTCAATTTGCTTTGCAAAGTAAGGGCCCATGGGAAGTTCCCAAAGGAGATCCCCTGTTGCATCTCCGGCATTTTTGAGCTGTTGAGATATTCTGAAGTCATTTGAATAAAGCCCTGCATAAGCAGTGCCAAGGGAGGCAAATGTTTCTACAGTCAACGTACCCAGATCAATCAAAGCTTTCGGAGAAAACCTAGCTTGGGCATACCAAAGACAGTCTGCGAGGACTAGTCTCCCTTCTGCATCTGTATTAACAATTTCAACTGTCTGTCCTGACATCGTTGTAATGACATCGCCCGGTTTCATGGCTGAGCCATCCGGCATGTTTTCAACTAATCCTAATATTCCAATTGTATAAACGGAAGCTTCAGATAATGCTAGAGCCTTAAAAAGACCGGCGACCACTCCTGCACCTGCCTTATCCCACTTCATATCATGTTGTTGGGCTGCTGGTTTAAGGCAAAGTCCTCCGGAATCAAAACAGACACCCTTGCCAATAAATGCAATGGGGTTTGTTGCTGATGGAGTGCCATTCCATGTCAAGATGATGACATGTGGAGGATTATAGCTGCCTTTTCCTGCTGATAGAAGGGCTGTCATCCCGATTGCACGAAGTTTTTCTTCATCCAATATTTCTACTTGAATACCTAAATTTCTTAGTTCTTGCAGTTTTTCTGCATAAGCAGCGGGATAAAGGATATTAGGAGGTTCCGATGTGAGAGAACGTGCATAAAAAACTCCTTCTGCGATAGCTCGTTGTCGTTTAAACAATAATTCCAATTCTTTTGGTTTAGTGCAAAGAACGAAAATGGTATGCAGGTATGATTTTTCTTCAGCTTTTATCCTAGTGCGATAAGCATCAAAACGCCAACTTGACAGCATGATGCCCATCAGCAAATCATGCCCTTGAATAGTTAAATGTCTAAAATCAATTAAAATTTCGCTTTCGATTCCTTCTGACACTTTTTTGTAAAGTTCTGCACCAGCTTCTTCACGGTCTTTTCGTTTCGATTCTTCTTGTTTTCCCAATCGTACTCCGATGTATCTTCGATAGCCATTGGCTTCCTTATCTAAAACATCTACAACTTTAATATGAGGTTTATGTTCCATCATTTCTGATAGAATAGCCGGAAGAATATGATCATGATCATAAACAGGTACGACATAGGTCATAGATTCTGAAGGGATTTCTTTTACAAATTGAATATTGATCATAATATAACCCTCTGTCTTTGATTAATTTTGAATAGAATGAAAGCAAGAGAGAGAGCCATTAACCCTATCATGTTAAATCCTCCGGCATATACTTCGAGAGAAGTGGCTTCATCTGTCACAGCCATCAATTGGCTAATCAGCCCGCTCAAAAGATTAGCAAGCGAATAACCCAAGGTGACCATTCCCATAGTTAACCCTGCAAGGGCTCGAGGAGCGGCTTTTGAGGCTGATGCAAAAACGGTGGGTCCGATGAATAGTTCTCCAACACCAATTAAGAATATGCTACCGACAGCATAACTAAGAGGAATAATATCATCGGTTGCTCCTAAGATACAGCCGAGATTTAATATGCAGAAAGCTATGCCAAGAAGAACAAAGCTTATAGCGATTTTCAATGTTGGGGTTAAGGTAAACTCTTGAAGAAGGCGATAAATCAAAGGACCTACCACAAGAATCGTCAATGGATTTATTGTGACGAGTGAAGCTGCAGGAATAGTGCCAAATAAAGTTTCACGATTAATGTGGCGTTCAGAAAACAATACCAATGTGGATCCAAGTTGTTCCTCACAAGCATAAAACAACATCAAAAAGGAAATGTAGAATGCGAATTGTTTTAACCCTTGCTTGGCAATTGATGCCGAGCACAAAATTTCGCGGACAGTAGTTTTCTCTTTTAATTGTGTTTTCAGTTGATTAGCAAATATTTTTTTGCCAAGAATTAGTGCGATGTTTCCCGATAACATCCCCAAAGCAGCTAAGCCAAAGCCCGCATGCCATCCATAAACCTCACCGACGATACCGCAGAAAATAGAAGCCAAAACCCCCCCGATATTCATTCCTGCGTAATATAAAGTATAACCGGTATCCCTTCGTGGATCATTATCCTCATAAAATGTCCCTAGCAGGGCAGCAATATTGGTACGAAACAGTGAGGTCCCCACGACAATCATGCCTAGAGCCAAAAAGAATGCCGACTGGGAATTTGAGATAGCAAGACTTATGTGTCCTAAAACGATCGTCCATCCGCCCCATGCTACTGCGTTTTTTAATCCCAAAAAGCGGTCAGCGATAAAACCTCCGACCACTCCTCCGAATTCCGCCAAAGTAATGTAAGCTGCATAGATAGCAAGGGCTTTGCTATCATTGAAATGCAGTTCATGGATCATGAAAAGAACAAGCAATGTTCTCATTCCATAGTAGCTGAAGCATTCCCACATTGAGATAAAATTTAAAAGGTACAAAGCGCGAGGTTGAGAATTCATCGCTCCTCCTCTACGCTAGCGCAATAAATGTGGTCAAGTTCAAGGACATTTTTGGTTATCCATTGAGCTTTCTGAAGATCAAAGATATCTTTTTGAGCCTCTTCATCATCTATTATTTGTGGATCATTGGGACAATTTGCATATTGAGGAAGAATTGCATTATTTGAGTTGATGATAGCGTTTAAACCAAGTTCCTGAATTGCAGCTTTAAGAGAGCAGTTATTATTAATGTATCCCTCGATCACAATGAGTGGCTCATTTGGACAAAGTTCTTTGATCTCCTCCTCAGTCAGTATTCTTTCTTCAGGCATTTTAAGAAAAATCTTCATTGGCAATGCACCATTGATAGGCACTTCACCAAGAAACAGCTTATTCTTCACTAAAACAATGCCTTTGATACTTTTGATGACAGCTTCTGTATTATAGAGAAGGGGAACGGAAAGAATACCAACTTTGCTTTTTTGGAATGCGGGACTTAGCATGCGCTGAATAAGTTCAGTACGTTTATCCTCATTCTTTAGTTTTGAGGCGGTATTGCGGATAAATAAAACTGCTTTCGCAGATTCATCAATCTGAATACCCCGAACAATCATCGATCTTAGATCCTTGTCGATCCCAAGCCCTTTACCATCAATTAAAGAAACTCTTTCATTAATGGGATTTAGATCTGTATAGCTTTTTTCTTGGCCATTTTTCACCTTAATGCCGTTTATAATGTTAAGAAGCCTGAAACGAGCAAGAGCTATCATTTCTGAGGAAACTTCGAAATCCACCTGAATTTCCCGCAGATATGTTAACATATCCTTTTCTTTGTCCTTTTTAGCCAAATAACCTGTGGGAAGCTTTTCTTTGGTCACTATGGAAAGCTTTTCTTGGGCCAATTGTTTAATCCCAACGGCTTCCTCATAGAGATGTGGATTACGCATTTTCTCCTGAACATTTAGCGCAGTTATCTGACAACCAAAGTTTCTGATCAACGCATCGAATTTTTTGTAACGAGCCTCGATAATAGCTTCAGATGTCTCCAAAACCACTTTTAGCAGAAATTCTGACAATTGTCTTATGGCCAGATTAGTCCTTGGAAACGCTTTAGGATTTCCTAAAAAATTTATATAGAGATTGATAGGTACCCTTATAGGGAGCTCTGGATTCGGTAACATGGATTCAAAGAAAGATGATTCCTTTTGGCATATGTTGTTGTTGTCCCTTGAGGACAATAAAAAATTGTTGGGTTCCATAAAATTTACTCCTTAAAAAATTAAAATAATTATTTGAATATTAGATGCTATTCAGCCAACAAATGCCAGTCCGTTGAATAGCAACCGATATGTAAAGAACAAAATGTTAATTACAATCAGCAAGAAACAAGAATTGTGTTTGTTGACAAATAACAGGCACTGCTATGGCGTTTTTCAAAAAACGCTATTTAGCAGCAATGATGATAATGGGAATGAAAATGAAAAGAGACAAGAATAGAAGAAATAAAGGAAGAGACAGAATTAAATCGCTTACACGAATCTGACGACCTAAAAATTAGGCTCATTGAATTTTTGGTGTTCATGATGATAACCTTTTTCGTTAAAAATAAAATTTACACATTAAATGCGGCTCAAAAAGAGCCTCACAGCATAATTATAACCGTTCTTTTATTTTCGTCAACAAATATTTCTGTTCTGCTAAAATTTTGAATAAGGAATAAAAAAATTCGAAAGTACTTGATTTGAGAAAATCCTCTTGATATGCTAACAGATTCTTTTGGGGCAATAGCTCAGTCGGTCAGAGCAGCGGACTCATAATCCGTTGGTCGTAGGTTCAAGTCCTACTTGCCCCACTTCTTTACATCGTTACGTCTTGCAGATTCATGATCATAGGGTGAAACAATGAAATGGCATCGATTGTGAAGCTCCTTAAAGCCTTTTACACTTGCTCCACTATCAAGATAAATGCGCTTCTTCATAATAAGATATTTAATTCAATATTCTACAACGAGTTTTTCTGGTTTAATAAATAACTAATAACCCCACAGCACTTAACATAAATTAACTGTGCGTCCCATCTACTAGGAGGCGGGATAGCGTCATCTTTCATAGCATGGCCGACTCCCGGAGCATCGCTGCGATAAACCCAAAGACATTTAATCGATTTGTATAGAGGATATGGGATAGGATGAACTCTATTACACTCTTTAAGCGCATCACCCCCAGACTTATTAGGACAGTTTCCTATAAACCTAGCGCATGCCTCTAATGCTTTCAAACTTTCCTCTGCTGCTAGAACAGGATTTCCCTTTGTAAGTTCATGGCCTGACTTTTCAAGGTGCTCTCGAACATGTTTTAAGGAAGGATCTTGTAAACACGAAAAAGCTCCTAGAACATGTTCTTGTTCATAAGAAGTGCCCGTCTGAATAATCCACCATTTGCTGTGTTCAACTTTTTTCAATAGGTAAGGAGCTTGGTTACCATGAAAGATCTCACTTATGGCAAGTGGAAAAGAAGGTTGTTGCTCACCTGTAAGACTCAGCAAATATTCAATCAGGTCGAAAACCTCGTTAAACAAGCCTGTATTAATGACAGGCAAACAATTACATTCTAAACATTGACCTGGATTAAATTGTTCATATTGAAATCCTAATTTACTAACCCAATATTTGTGTAAGGCTTTTTGCCAATTTGCAACTTGAAATGTTTCATAACATTTTTAGCCTCGCCCCATACAGGCTGCTGAATTATCAATAGCTTCTCTTAAGGCTGCGCGGAGCTCATTTCTTAAGTGTGGAGTTAGCTCACCTGGCTTTAAAGTTGGAGGAATAGCTGAACATCCGTTTCTCTGACTGAACGACAAAGGGATAGGCTTCTGCAAATCTAATTGTGTCATTTCTGTATCCTAATTGCAGCTTTTTGAACGAATATGTATTATTATCATCTCATAGATTATTTTTAAACAGGATTCACATGAAAAAAATTATTTTCTTGGTTTCGACGTAAGGTTGCAACACTTCTACTTCACAAACATCTATGTAAATTCCAGACTTTATTCCCGTCATTCGTTGGAACTATGTCTGGCATACAGAGACCCCAAAAAGAATATACAGAAGGGAATAGAGCATTTGATCCTTTAATATGTGCTTCTTACGACACTCCAACATCTGAGCTTGATGGTAGCGCTAGCGGGCATTCAGATAGGATTCATAAAATAGAGTTTGATTTATCTGTTACTATTACAGCAACATCTTCTGTCAAGGCGGGAGGAAAGGCTGGGCGCAAGTCGTTGGCGTAAGTAAGGCGTCAGGCCTGATGCGTGTACATGGAGTACCTAAAACGAAAAAAGGTCTCTATAAATGCAAAAGAATAGCTTTTAAACATGGCTTTTATGCTCATGAAGCACAAAAAGAATCGAGGCATGTTCGCAAACTTCTAAAAGAAGTAACTCAATCATGTAAATGAATCATTTATCTTATGACATTAATTCTCGTTAAATATTACATTCATAATAATATCAATAATTTCTTGATTGCCTCTTTGAATTGCTAAATCTAAAAATGAGAGCGGATCGGCAACAAAATTTAATAATAATATGACTGCCGCTTTATTATTCATATATATTGCGGTTTGCATACCTTCATATGGCGATAATCCTCTTAAAAGAAAGAATTCAATCAAATCTAAATTACCATATAAAATTGCTTCAGGTAATATTTCATTAAAATTTGCACCTCTTTCTACTAAGTATTTGGCTATATCATATTTTTTTGATTGTATGGCTGCTGACAAAGGCGTTCTTGTATAAATTGGTACGGGCATCCAATCAGGTGTTATTATTTCTTCTACGCAATATATTTCCGGTGTATCCAAGCTGATTCCATAATCAATTAGAGTTTTAACTAGATCAAAACAATTTTCATATTCTTCAATTAATATATTTAAGATGCGCTTTTCCTTAATACGTACTTGCATATTTAAAGGCTGATATCTCCATATAATCCAATATTCAGTAGCGTCCAGATTAGTTAGATTAAACTTAGAATTTAATATAGCATTAAAGAGATCAATTTTGTTTTTTCTTATGCAGGTAATTAAAATATTTTGCTTGTAAAGAGGGGTTTTATCATCGCGAAAATCACGCGATCTTGAGTCATAATCTAAACTTCCTATATCCTCTCTCGCAATGTAAAATAGTGCTATTTCATCTAAATCTCGTTCTATAGCATATATTGCTTTACTCCAATCCAAGCCTTGCCCCAAGACTTGAATTATATTCCTTAATAAACTGTTGTAATTCATTCGGTTCAAGAGCAAAGCAACTAGTTCCTAAAAGCAAAAAAAGTAGAAAGAAAAATTTCATTAAATATCTCGATTTTATAACATAATTAATATAAAAAAAATTATTTTTTATATTTTATTTAGATAATCTGTTTTTGTAAATAAAATAGTTGTTGTGAGAAAAAAATATGGTTTTATGCTAAAGATAAAATATCGAAAAGAGCGAATCTATTCTAAAACAATTTCTAAACAAATTTATCAGAAAATAATGTCGTCTAATCCGTTTGCGCTATAAATTTTATTCTTGCTCCTATGTGACCAGCGCTATACTATGTTATAACACGTATTTTAATACCTTATAGGATTAATATGGATGAGACTTTCTCCAACAGTTCATTGATTTTTTATCAAACAGAGGACGGACAGACTCGAGTAGAAGTTCGTCTTGTGGATGATAGCGTATGGCTAAGCCAGAGACTAATGAGTGAATTATTTCAAAAAGATATCCGTACTATCAGTGAGCATATTCAAAACATTTATGCTGAAGGAGAATTGAAACCGGAACCAACTATCCGGAAATTCCGGATAGTTCAACACGAAGGAACACGAGAAGTTGCCCGCATTGTAGATTTCTATAATCTAGATGTTATTATCTCTATCGGTTATAGGGTTAGCTCTCATAGAGGTACTCAGTTTCGTATGTGGGCAACTGGACGGTTAAAAGAATACCTCATCAAAGGTTTTTCACTAGATGATGAACGACTGAAACAAGCTGGCGGAGGCAATTACTTTAATGAATTACTTGCTCGTATTCGAGATATTCGTTCTTCGGAAAAAGTCTTTTGGCGTAAGGTTTTAGATATCTACGCTACTAGTATTGACTATGATCCGCAGGAAGAAACATCAAAAAACTTTTTTGCTATTATCCAAAATAAAATACCTTTGGCATTGGTACAGCTATAGTAAATGTAACGCTTTTTATGGATTTCTGGAGTAACGGTACAGGCACACTGAGCGCATGTGATCATTCCTTGGAAAAGATTATTTTGATGAACTACTTGAAAAGATTCGGGAGATTCGAGCTAGCGAGCGAAGGGCTTATCAGAAAATCACCGATGTATTTCAAGAGTGTAGTAGCGATTATCAAAGCAAAGCTGAAGAAACTCAATTGTTTTACCAGATTGTCCAAAACCAACTTCACTTTGCTACTACTGGTAAAACAGCCGCAGAAATCATTTATGGGCGAGCTGATAGCAACAAGCCTTTTATGGGGCTCACTACCTGGAAAAATCCACCTCAAGGAAAGATTTTGTAGCGATGTCATGATTGCGAAAAACTACCTCAATCAAGAAGAAGTTTCCAAGTTGAATCGACTGGTAAATATGTTCATTGACTTTGCTGAATTGCGAGCACTAAACCAACAAATTATGACCATGAAAGATTGGTTAAAGCAGATAGAAAAGTTCCTCAACTACACTGATCAGCAAATTTTACGCCATGCAGAGCAAATCTCCCATAGCATGGCCCTTGCCAAAGCTGAAGAAGAATATGAAAAATATCGAGTTCAGGGAGATAAGGAATATCTATCTGATTTTGATCGAGAGTTAGCGAAATACTTAAAAGGGAACGCTATCAGTTGAACGGATTTATATTTAAGCAATTCAGATCCTTCTCTAGTTTATGTACAATTTTGAATGCCTTTTTGGGCTTCACTATTTGCTGGATACTCGGCGAGGACAAACTTGTAATCTTTCAGAGCTTCACTTTTTCTTCCTCGAGAATAGAGTATGCTTGCTCTTTGAAGCCTGTTTGCAATATTTTTTGGGTATTCTTTTAGTTTTTGATTCAAGGATTCAATAATTGGATCTTCTTCACATTTTGCTTTAGTTTCTGATATAGTCAATGCAACCATGCTAATTTGGGTAGTTTTAGACCTGGGTTCTGTAGTAATTTCAACAATTTTAGTTGTTACACTTTTTTCTTGTCCATGAAGTTGCTTTACTAGTTTTTTTATCTGTTTGAATTCAAGTGAATAGGGATTTCCTGAAACATTCAACTGCATTGCATTCTCTGGATTTAACGCAAAATTCAACTGATCCTGAGGATAAGATAAGCTTTTAAATAGATAAGATTTTTTCTCTTCTCCAATATTGGAAGCGTTAATGGCTAAGACTTCGTACGATTCGTTGATGGCTTCATCTGTAGAAATGTCAATTAGGTGATTTACGCCAACAAAAAGTGTAGAGTTCGTATTTGATTTAACAATGGTTTGATTCATAGCCACAAATCTAACTTTTTCAATACTATTAAATTGTTCGGGATCGCATGGCGTAGTTCCAATTCCCAATTTTTGCGCAAATTTTAAAACAAATGAAAAATTTGGTGACATTACTTCATCTAAGGGCATGTGTTTTATTTTTTCTTGCAAATCGTGAGTTGTTTCAGTGAACAAATTTTTCACGCCTAATCTATTTGCTATATTCAAAATCATTAATTCCAATATAAGAGATTTTCTATCTCTATGATCTTCTCCAACCAGAATTAGCACTTTTTTTCCAGTTTCATTAGCTTTTAATACATGCTTCTCTATCTGAAAATATAGAGCCTTATATTGTTCGTCTAAATCACGTAATAGAGGGTACTCATGTGTTCTAAAAGCTGTTATAACATGCTTAAAACTATTTCTAATTTCTTGAGCAGACCATTCATCTATATTCCCTGCTTTAACAGATAACTCAACAAAGGAAGCTATTTGCTCGTCAACTAAATCTTTTATTCTTCCATCTATTGATTGTATGCCCAGTCGTAATTGGTCACCCGTGTTGGCAACAAGAATGCTTACAATATTAGGATTAAAAACTCTATTTTGAATTGAAGTCATAAAAACTTTTATTAGTCGTAATATTAACAAACTCTATAAACTATATTTAAATAAATATCAAGCTCATAATTTGGGTTCACAATTTGCGCAGAAAAACAAAAAATAAATATACAAGCATTCGATAACAAATAGGTTATATAGGATCTATGTGATTAGATGATGAGTGGATCCCTAATCTCATGAGTAAGGCTGTATTTTTCTTTTGTTGTTTCCTTAATCATTCCAATTTTTAAGAAGCCCAAAGGCAAATTTTCCACTAGTTTACCCCAATCAAAAGTTCTGAATACGTCCAACCGCCCCCACTTTTTTACACGCATCTGTCAGCACGATTAAGCTTGTTTGAATATCAATAATCAAGTTTAATGTTGACGCTGCGGTGCAATGGCGGTGCAACGAAAAACAATTTTAACACGCTCCATCCTGTCGCTCGAACCACCAACCAAAGGTTTGAGTTATGGCATCAATATTTAAAAGAAAAAATAAAGATGGGACAACTTGCTGGAGAACAGTCGTTCGCATCAAAGGTTATCCTGCTGTATGCAGCCACTTCGATCGCAAACAAGAAGCAGACGATTGGGTTGACGATGTTGAGCGCGAGATTAAGTGAAAATTCAACTTTGATCGACATAAACAGCAACATACCTTCATCCAGCTGATCGATCGCTATATAAATGATGGTGCTTTGCAGCACATTCGTTCAGCTAAAGATGTCATGCATCATCTTAACTACTGGAAAGAACATCTTGGAGACTATGACTTAATTCACCTTTCTCCAGACCTAATTGGAAAAGAAAGACAATATCTCGCTGAAAACCCACCTCAAAGGGTAATAAACCCAGCCCGGCAACAGTAAATAGATACATTTCAAGTCTTTCTTCTATTCTTAGCTATGCCAAACTTCTACGATGGATCGATGAAAATCCCTGTTTTAATTTAACAAAGTTCAAAGAAAATCCGGGTCGGGATCGGGTCCTTTCTGAAGATGAAATTTCTAAGCTTTTAATTGCTTGTTGTCAAAGCAAGTCACCCTATCTTTACTGCATTGTTCTGATGAGTTTGACTCCTGGAGCAAGACAGGGTGAAATTTTAGATTTAGAATGGCGTCTTATCGATTTTGAAAACAAACTCGCCTATCTCAAAGAAACGAAAAATGGCCGTCCTAGAAGCATTTTCTTAGCCGATGCAGTCATTGATGAACTGAAAATCCTTTATCAAAATCTCAATCCTTCAAAACCGCTAGTTTTGCTAGCAAAACAGCATTCTGACGTGTTGACATCAAAAAAGCTGGAAAAAAGCATTAAAACGAACACTGATAGAAAATTGTCGCGCACACGATATGCGTCACACTTTTTGTACTTTTGCAGCAAAGCAGGGAGGATCCAATCTTGAACTAGCTACTGCAATGGGGCACCGCACTTTGGGAATGCTCCAGCGCTATACGTTAGTACTAGAGGTTGTAGTAACAAAATTTGTCATTATTGAGGAGTCGGACAACCACTCTCGAAAAAAAGTACTCTCCAATGAAAGAGACATTAGGAATTTCTGACACCATTCATTATGAAAGCAGTGCTGGTTGCATGAGTGATGAATGCACCATTGTACCAACATCAACCAAAGGACAATGGAGACGAATTATATCAGGATGATGATAAAATGCATTTGTTTGAGGCCCAAGCTCGAAAATTAAAGGATCCTCGGTGTGAAGAAAGACTTTTTTTTCTCTGGCGATTGCAAACCCCAACTCTAAATGAGTCCCATTCCCTCCAGGAAGGAGGACAACAACAAAATCGGCTTCCGAAATACCATTTAGTTCAAGCGATGCCACTTCTCGTAGACGTTCTTTACTAACTGACTTCACACTACCATGCAATGTCCAGTCATATGAAATTTCATGACTCCATTTCTTTAAGATATCTCTTACCGTATGATGAGCGGTTACTCTTGAAAGTGATGTTGCAATATAGAATTTCATCAAGTCTTTCCACTTAAGATAAAGAAATCAATTTATCAAACCCTTTTAATTTTTCCCAATCAAAAGTTCTGAATGCGTCCAACAGCCCCCACTTTTTCCAATATGTGTGAGCACGACCTTGGCTTCGTCGCTGGCCCATTATACAGAAACACAGAATCACAGAAATCCGTGCAATCTTATTTTTAGTTGATCGAGTAGTGCACTTTTGATACGATTGCATACTCAAACATGCTAATTTTTCATGGAGAAGCCTGTGAAGTACTTATTATTGACATTAGCTTGTCTTATTTCATTTAAAATTTATGCTCTTGAATATGAAATGCAATTTGAGAATGACGTTGTAAGTGTGACGCGCGCTAAGATACTGCCTCATGAGGAAATAGGGCTGCATCGTGATGCATATCCACAAGTAATTGTTGCGCTTCAAGGTGGAATAATCACCCGGTTAGAAGCTGATGGGTCCAAAGTTGATGTTAACTTCCCAACGGGAAAAGCTGTTTTTCGGAGCATAGACCCACCCGATCAACTTCATAAAAGCATTAATGATTCGGACAGCCCGATTGAATTGATTATTATACAGTTAAAAAGAAATGGCAACTAATGGGTCTCTTTTTACATAGATCTGCTTGGGTAGTTTGTGTGCTGATTTTAACAAGCCTTGGTGGCCAACTTTGCATAGCAAGTGAAGAGAAAATAATGGCTAATTTGCCTACACTTGTATCTAACTATGTAACAATTGTCATCACCGTTCCAGAAACTCACGCTGATGCTATTAGAGAAGCCTTAGGACGGGCAGGAGCAGGTAAAGTAGGAAATTATTCCCATTGCAGTTATTCAGTAAAAGGTGTTGGTCGATTTATGCCTAATGAAGGTGCCAATCCCTATCTTGGAAAAGCAGGAACTATAGAGGAAGTCATGGAAGAACGCATTGAAACTGTTTGTTCTTATATAGTTCTAGAGCACGTTATAGAAGAAGTAAGAAAAGCCCATCCTTATGAAGAGCCAGGGATCGATATTTATCCTGTCTATGAAATTCAGCGAAAAAAAGCACGGGTTCTAAATTCAAATCAAAAGAATTGAACTTTGTTTCAGAACCACATTTCTCTTTCAAAAGAATTACAATGCAAAAAATAAAAATCTATCTAGATTCAGGAGCTGATATAACGGGTTTCAAAGATCTTCTACGAACAATGTTGCTTCTTCTATGGAGGCTTTAATGACTGAAGAATTATTCAAATCAACTGGCATATTGAACTCTATTAGCGAAAATAATGGCCTATCTCTTATGTCAGATCAGCATAAAAACGTTTATAGCATTGGCATATCAACCGGAGGTGTTGCTGAAATTCGAATGGCAAAAGCATTTGCAAACCGACATATTATTGCTACAACTATTGATCCTGAAGGAGCAAATTTCGCTCAAAATCAAATTGATCAGGCCTTGTTATCTGACAGAATAGAAGTAAAAATAGAAGATATTTCAAAGCCTCTTCCCTATGTGAACGAATGCTTCGATTTTATTTATGCTAGATTAGTTCTTCACTACCTTCCTAAAAGTGACCTTGAGAATGCCCTGCAAGAACTTTATAGAGTTCTAAAATCAAACGGTAGAATGTTCGTTGTAGTTCGTTCTACAGCTTGTTTAGAAGCTCAAAAAGGTTATTACAATCCCAAAAGTGGCATGACCACCTATACCTCAAAAAATGGAGGAACATATAGCAGGTTTTTCCATAGTCGGGATTCAATTTGTAATTTTCTAAGCAGTGCAGAATTTCAGATAATACATGTAAAAACGTACGACGAACGATTGTGCATTGATTTCCAGCGTACTAAATTATCTCACAACACGGACAAACTAATCGAAGTCTACACGTCTCACAAATAATTTATTTTTTGCAGCTGATGGAGGTTTTAGCTAAATCCATTATCGCTTGGACATGAGCTTCTGGAATAGGTCGATCAAATAGACTCTTTCATGTTTTGTGAGAATATTAAAAAATGTGGCGTCTGCCTGCTCTACCGCGGGCAACGCGCGTCTAAGTACTTCAGATCCTTTTGAAGTCAAAGAAACGTTTTTTGCGCGCCCATCAGTAGACTTGGCTCTTTTGATAAGAGCTTTTTGCTCAAGTCCCTTTATGATTTGAGAGATGGTGTTAGGATCTAATCCTGCCATTTTTCCAATTGCTACTTGAGTAGCCAACCCTCCATTTCTAGTTAACCAGCCTGTTGTTGCCAGAACTACAAATTGAGGGTGAGTTAAGTCAAAAGTTTTAAGAACCGTCTCAATGGAACTACGCCAAGAGGTACTGATGTGCCATAGGAGAAAGCCAGGACTTTGCTTGGGGCCTTCGTGAACACTGATCTTCTCAAAGTAAAGTCTTTCACTCATTTAAAGTACTTCCATTCTTGTTGCGATCAGTTCGAAGTCCGAGCGAGGAAT
This sequence comes from uncultured Parachlamydiaceae bacterium, assembly GCA_963833865.1. Taxonomy (GTDB): domain Bacteria; phylum Chlamydiota; class Chlamydiia; order Chlamydiales; family Parachlamydiaceae; genus Neochlamydia. The sequence continues at coordinate 1,739,962 of CAWHZN010000011.1, forward strand.
TTTCATCGATTAGCCTCCAAGAGTTTGTAGGCTCTGATTCTGTGTCCATCTGGATCCAGAACAACAAAAGTACGTCCAAAATCCATGTCAATTGGTTTTTGAGCAACAGTGACATGTTTTTTGCTCCATTCTTCATATAGAGCATCCACATCCTCAGTTGGAAAACATATTTCCAATGCGCCGGCAGATGCTTCTACACGCGGTTCAGCCGTATATTTGGACCAAAGACCAAGCATCACTTCGTTTTTGAGAGTGAACATGACAAATGTGGGTGATTCTTCAATTGGCTTGATTCCAAAGATTTCTTGATAAAAGAGACTGCTTTTGTGGGGACTTGATACAAAGAGAAGAACGAATCCTAAGCTAGGTGTAAACATATAATTTCTCCCGATTGAGCTATTAGGCTTAAATTATACGTATACGTATTAAATTTGTCTACAGGTTTTTTTTCAGATCTAAGGCAAAGTGATGGCCGAGATCTTAAAACCGTGATTGAGATGGAAGTAGGCAATAGCAAGTTTGAAAAAAAGCCCCTTAATCAATGATGATCCACACACATCAAATCGATAAACATCTTCGCATTCCTGGAGAGCCTTCTATTTTTTGAGAAAATGGCCAAAATTCTATAGGGAATTGGAGGAATGATACATTCATAGTGGATTAAAGAGCGTTTTTCTACAATATAATCCGGAAGAAAACCGATTCCCAACCCTTGTTCCGTTAGGCTTGCGATTACCTCCCAGCTTGAAACTTCCATACAAGTGCTCATTTCAACACCTGTATCATAGAGGTGTTGCTTCAAGAGTGAAACCTCTTTCCGTTCTTCACTAAGAATAAATCTATTCATGTTCTGTTGAGAAACTTTTTTTGCCCTGTACAATCGATATTCTCCTCTATGAATTTCTTGGGTGTGAAATGCAGTGAAATCTTCGTTGTCTAAGACGATGCCAAAGTCCACGTCCCCCTTTTTCACTAGCTCAATGATGGTACCAGCATGCCCAAATCTCAAAACAGGTTCGATTGCACTTGATACCTGTGAAAGCTTTTTTAAGTGTGGTGGCAGCAAGGAAAGGGCAAAGCTGTGGGTACAAGCAAAAAAAAGTTTTCCTTTAAATACCCCTTCAGTCTCATTAAAGCAATCTTGAATCTCAGAGAATATTGTAAATATTTCTTTGCACTTCTCAAGGAGTAGCAATCCATCTGCCGTCAGCTGAAAGCGATTCTGTTCATGGGTGATGAGTTGCTTTCCTAATGCCAGCTCCAGTTTACTGATCGCTTGACTGATCGCAGATTGGCTGACAAAGTTTTCTCTTGCTGCCTGTGAAATGCTCTTGGACTGTCCCGCGCTAGAAAAGTAGCGAAGAAACGTGAGATTTGGAATGAATTTCATGAAGGTTTTCTTAATTGGTATAAGCAATAGTTATATATAGTATCATATTTATTAATTTTTGCTAAATCTAATATTTGGATAAATTAGTGATTTCAGCAAGGAACTGAATTAAATATGAAAAAAATATTATTCACTTTATTCACTTTATTCACATCTTATCTATTTTTCACATATCTCAGCGCTGTTATTGTCGAAGCACCAAATTTAAATCGATTTGAGGATGCTCTTGAGACAATTGATCAACAAAGCCTTGTCCTATTTGATGTTGATGAAACACTCCTAGTCCCGAAAGATCTGATTTTAAATCGCAATGTAAGAGAGATCTTTAACAAATATGCGAGAGAAACAGTAGAAAATCCCGAGATTGTTCCACCAGGGAAATATGATGACAAATATTTCCTAGGCCAGGTCTTGTCAAAAATCGAATATGAAGTTGTGGATCTTAAAATCCTAGAAATTATTCGCTTCTTGCAAAGCCGGAATATCAAAACCATAGCATTTACAAAGATGCCTGTTGGACCCCTAGGAATTATTCCATCAATGGAAGATTGGCGAATCGCGCATCTTAAAAAACATCACTTTGATTTTAGTGCAGCATTTCCACAGTTACAGGAGATGAGGATAAATGTTTTGAGCACTGGAATCCCATCCCTATTCAAGAAAGGCATGCTCTGTGCCAACAATCAAGACAAAGGACCTGTATTTATAGCCTTTCTTGAGGCTATTCAGTGGAGGCCATCGAAAGTTATCTTTATTGACAATCGCCTTGATTATCTGAAATCGGTAGAGACTGCTTTAGAAGTAACAGGAATAGAATTCGTAGGGTTTCACTACAAAGAGGTAGAGAACCGTCCTCACATTGTGAATGAACATATAGCTAAATTTCAGCTCCTGCATCTAGCACAGACGGGAGAATGGCTAAGCGACCAAGAAGCCACTGCGTCTCTATCTATAGAAAATAAAGATACACCTGTTGTTGTGTTTGATTTTGGTGGTGTCATTGCTCACCCAAATAGGACTCAAATGTCAAATTTTTTAATTAATTCATTTAATATCAGTGAAGATGAACTTTCAAGTGCTCTTAGGAATATGCAAAACTATATATCCATGGGAGGATCAGAAAAAGAGTTTTGGGAACACTATGCCGTTTCAAAAAAGATCATGTTACCTAATGATTGGTTTAATCAATTTGGTGTTGTCATTAAAAAATCCATTACTGAGATACCTGAAACTCTCATTCTCGTGAAAGCTTTGCAAAGTCAAGGATATCAAATAGCTATGCTTTCCGATGTTACTCAGTATCAAGCCGAAATCATACGAAAAATGGGTTATTATGATTTATTTAACCCTGTTCTCCTCTCTTATGAAATTGGAGTGAAAAAACCCAATCCTGAGGCTTTTCAAATCCTGTTACAAACACTCAAGCGACCAGCTTCTTCTTTGCTTTTTATTGATGATAGAAGTGAAAACGTAGAAGCCGCTAAAAATCAAGGAATTGATGCTATTCACTTTATTAATCCAAAACAATTAAAAGAACAGCTTGAACGAAGAGGATTTAAACCCAACTTGCCCCCTATGATGGCGCAAGTTGGGTTTAAATCCGATATGTGTTGGTGCATTCCATATCAATGGCTTGAGGGTTTTTATAATCAGATTGGATTTAAAAAAGTGCCAGAGAATCAAGTTCCTTTATTTTTTCAGGAGAGAGTTGTAGAAACCCGCAAAATACATCCTCAAGTTATCGTGATGGTAAAGAACTATAAATAATGGGTTGGATCAAAATTATTCTCATTGATCTAAGGTTGGGTTTTAAATTTGGCAATATATTCATATTTAGTATATTATTTTTAATAAAATTTAAAAACATATTGAGAGTATATGGCTAAAATATTATTTGAAAGATTGCATTTAGGAATTAGAAAATTATCTGATAAAGATATTGATGATTTAATAATATTTTCTAATAAAAAAGTTTATTGTGGAAAAATTTTTGTTCGCATAAAACTACTATTTCAGTTGAAAGGTTTTATTACAGAAAGACAAATCCAAAATATTCTTGAAAACTATGTCAAAAAACATAATATTGGTATTGAAAATGCTTCATTAAAAAATCTTTTGAATATTTATAATATAGCCATCAAAAATCTTATAGTACCTGAGCCAAAAGAGCCTGTAAAAGAAAAAGAAATTGAAGAGATTAAAGATAAAAACCAATCCGAAAAAATTCTCGAAGATTTTATATTGAATAAATTCGATATAGATCCTCAGCAGTACCCTTTAAAGGGAATACTTACCCTCTATAAGCATTGTGGGGAAAATGAAAATAAACTCTTCATAAGAGAAGTCCCTTTTAACAATATCGAAAATAGAGATCAATTAAATCAGTTAATCCGACACAATGTCAAGAATCATCCATTTTTGCAGAATGTCAAAGCTGCTGAGCGAGAGAGAGAGGCATTGAATGGGCTATTGATCTTTCAGGATACACAAGGAAAAATTAATATTCAAAAGACTGCTACTGTCGATCTTCCTCTTGAAAGGATACAAACTCAAAATCAAGAAGAGCTTCGCATGCTTTTAGCAGAAATGAACGATCACATACCATTAGATGTAATTAAAGAAAGGGGATTTCGATATCCTTTTGATGCAAATCAGCTGCTCGATGAGCCAAATCAGCTGCTCGATGAACTTATATATATGTGGATGAACAGGCATCATGGTCCTCCAGGTTGCAATTGAATCTAGGAATCAAACGAAATTGGGGTCAGCACAGAATTCGGATTATAAAGCACGTTAAGGATTTAATGTCTTTGTAACTGCCTGAACGCGCCCTTTTCCATCAACTTATCCTGTCGCCATACATAATCACCTGTCAAATTGATATGTTCCCATCCGAGCGGGGATAAATGTTTAAGTAAGTCCTCATTTACAGGCTGACCATTCTCTTTTATGTGTTGGATTGCTCGCTCCAAATACACGGTGTTCCATAGAACGATGCAGACACCACAAGATTAAGACCGGAGGCTCGATATCTCTGATTTTCAAAGCTCCGTTCGCGCATTTCGCCAAGTCGATTGAAAAAAATAGCCCTTGCTAATGTGTTTTTGGCTTCTCCTTTGTTCAGTCCTGCATTGACACGGCGACGCAATTCAACATTCTGTAACCAATCAAGTGTAAAGAGAGTGCGTTCTATCCGTCCAAGCTCTCTTAATGCCACCGCTAACCCATTCTGACGTGGATAACTTCCAAGCTTGCGCAATATTAAGGAGGCTGTAACCGTGCCTTGTTTAATGGAAGCAGCCAAACGTAGAATTTCATCCCAATGAGATCGGATATTCTTTACATTGATCACATCACCAATCATGGTATTAATTGAGGGATATTCCTTTTTACTACTTGTCACAAATAATTGTTTATCAGCCAAATCACGAATACGGGGCGCGAAGCGAAATCCAAGAAGATGCATAAGCGCAAAAACATGGTCTGTAAAACCGGATGTATCTGTGTAGTGTTCCTCAATTCTTATATCAGACTCGTGGTATAGCAGGCCGTCGAGCACATAGGTTGCATCACGAACCCCAACGTTTATAACCTTTGTATGGAAGGGAGCGTATTGATCGGAAATGTGGGTATAAAATTGCACGCCTGGATCACTTCCATATTTCGGATTGATGTTTCCTCTTTCTCCTGCATGTCCAGCCGTCCTAAAGCGCTGACCATCAGATGAAGATGTCGTTCCGTCTCCCCAATTTGACGCGAATGGATGATAAAATTGCGCATTAGTCAGTTCTACCAGGGCTGCTGAATAGGTCTCATCTCGAATGTGCCAAGCTTGCAACCAAGAAAGCTTGGAATAGGTTATGCCTGGACAAGAATCTGTCATTTTTCTCAAACCAAGATTGATAGCATCAGCCAAAATAGCCGTTAACAATAAGGATTTATCACTTGCCATGTCATTATTCTTAATGTGCCTAAAATGCTTTGTAAAGCCAATCCATTCATCAACTTCCATCAGCAATTCTGTAATTTTTATACGAGGCAACAAACTATAAGCTTGTTGCGTAAAAGCTTCTGCTTCAATGGGCACTGCATTTGTGAGCGGAGTGATTTTTAAGCCGGACGTGGTGAAGATGGCATCCGGTAGTTCATTGGTTTTTGCTAGACGGTTGACAGTTTCCAGTTGCTGTTCAAGCAGAAGCAAGCGATCTTGCAAATATTGCGTACAGTCAATTGTCACATCTATTTGAGACTCTTTCGCTTCTTTTAGAGCAGCAAATTTTTCCTTTGGCAACAGATACTCCTCAAAATCCTTAAACTGGCGCGAGCCCTGCACCCAAATATCTCCAGAACGCAACGCATTTTTGAGCTCCGATAAGACACACAGCTCATAAAAGCATCGATCTATCCCACCATCAGAAAAGACAAATTTTTCCCAGCGCTTGCGTACAAACCCTGTGGGCGCTTCTTTTGAGACTTTTTTGGATTGGCTCATGTTCATTATTTTGATGATTTCCACAGCCTCAAGAATGCCTTTCAACGCTGGATTTGCTTTCAGTTGTAAAATCTCCAGTAAGGCAGGCGAATAGCATCGAATCTGAGAATAACCACTTTTAATTCGATCCAAATAATCAAAATCTTCTGTTGGTGCGAGCTTTTGTGTATCTGTCAAACTTTGCGCAAATGCATCCCATGGTATCACACATTCAATCGCTGCAAATGGATCTGAGCCTTTTTGTTTAGCTTCAATTAAGGCATTGCCTATTCGATAGTAAAGCCTTAACTTTTCATTAATTGACTTACCTGATTTTTGAAAATGTTTCTCTTGGTTCCGTTGCGAGCGGTTAAACAGGCTGCCCATAATTCGATCATGCAATTCGATGATTTCGTCAATAATCGTGGCATGTGTTTCCAAAATTAACGCAATAATGGTGGCATATCGACGGTTTGGTTCGAATTTACTCAAGTCATGAGCGATCATTTGGCGGCCTTCACGAGCAAGTTTTAATAGACGATTTTGGTGAATCGTCTTATCAAGACCTACAGGTAAATCTAAACTGTGTATCACTTTTAGCCGATCTATATGCTCCAGTATATGACGGGGCTTTGCTGCTCCTGGTGATTCTTTAAGCCAAGCCAATGTCGTTATTTTTGTGTCTGCTTTAAGTACCAGCAGGGCATTCAAACGCTGAAAATGTTCTTTTGTTAAAGGCTCGGTTAACGAAGAATAAACACGCCGTGATGCATTAGTTATTGCCTCCGCACATATCCTTTCGATGACATTAATCGTTGGTAAAAGAATCCGTTGACCGCGAAATGATTGAAGCAATGCAGAAGCCAACACAATCCCTTTATCTGTTTGCCATGCAAGGTCAGCCAAACGGTTTACAAATGATTGATAGTATGTCATTGAGAACGTTTGAAAGCCAAATATGGATTGTAGCTCAGCCAAATGTTCACGTCGCGTTTGATCTCGTTTGCCATATTCATCCCACACATTGGCGGACATTTTTAGCTGTTCGGCGACCAAACCCAGCAAAGAAGGAAATGGAGTCTCATTAATACCTAAAATGACACCTGGATAACGCATGTAGCAAAGCTGAAAGGCAAAGCCCATACGATTGGCTGCGCCACGGTGCTGTCGAATAATAGAGAGGTCGGATTCACTAAAAGTATATTGCTGAATTAAGTCCTTTTGGTTGTCCGGTAAAGCAAATAAGCTCTCACGTTCAGAAGAGGATAAGACTGTGCGTCGAGACATATTTATACCGAACGAAGATATTGATAAAGAGTTTCACGGCTAATGCCAAAATCTCTGGCAACTTTTGCTTTCTTTTCCCCATTTTGAATGCGTTGCCGTAAAAAGACGATATCAGCATCCGATAAAGATCGCTTACGTCCGCGATAGGCTCCGCGCTGCTTGGCTAGAGCTATCCCCCCGCGTTGACGTTCACGAATTAAAGAGCGTTCAAATTCGGCAAACGCCCCCATAACTGACAGCATAAGGATGGCCATAGGGGAATCTTCACCTGAAAATTTTAGGCTTTCTTTTACAAATTCAATGCACACACCGCGTTGCGTCAACGTTTGAACAATGGAACGCAAATCATCAAGATTGCGAGCTAAGCGATCCATGCTATGAACAACAACAGTGTCTCCAGAACGCACAAAGCTCATCAATGCTTCAAATTGCGGACGTTTTACATCCTTGCCAGAAGCCTTATCTATAAAAGTTCTTGAGACCTGAACGTTGTCTAATTGTCTGTCAGTATTTTGATCGAATGTGCTAACTCGTGATATATCCAATGCGTTGTTCAGTCATAAAATCTCCTTAAAGTGTCAGGAATGAGTCTATGACCTTCTGACGATTGTGTCAATCAATAAAGTAAATCACCCTATTCTGACGTGAATTTTGACTTAATCTTGACATCAGGATAGGGTGTACTCTAAACGGACAAAAACCAAACAAAATAAGCTGAAGTTTTGATATTTTGATATAATTAAGTTTACTAGTGTGTTCACCGTTTCCAATCCAATCCTCAAATTGTATATTTAAAATATTTAATTAACTTAATAATAAACAAAAAATAATTTATTTATTAATGATTACATGTTATAATTAATAAAAAACGAGGTTTTTGTTATGTTTAATATACCAGATAAATATAGTAATGATTTTAGTATAGATTATTTTAAATCTGAAAAAGATGAAAATTTTAATGAAAATAGTAAGTCAATTTTTGGTTTAATAAAAGAATTAGAATTAGGAGATCCAAATTATTTATCTGATAAGTTAATTAATAAAGAAGTAGAAGAAAATTTAGATAAATCATTAAAGATTGATTCTTTGAATATTGACGAAAATTTTAACATAGAGACTACTGTTGAATTTAACCAGAGTGATATAATACATGGTGGTCAACAATTACCTGAAAAATTAATTAAAATAAATTTAAAATTTAATGGATTGTGTGAATTGATTTGTAATAAAATTTTAATGGATGATTTACTGGGAAAAGGCGAAAGAGATTTCTTAAAGAAAAAAATAAACGTTGATGAATTAAATAAAGAATCAATAGTAAAAAGTCATCTTTTAAATGTATATTCTTTTTTTAGTAGAATGGTTGCATTTATATTTGGCATATATCCAGATAATATTTTTTCAATAAAAAAATCAATTGAACTTAGTTAATAAAAATGAAGTCAATAAAGATATTCTTTTTAATGGGTTAAAAAAAATTGAGTTAGGAACAACGTTAAAACTGGAGATTTTTAAAAGAACTCCCACTTCATTTTTTGGACACTCTTTACTTGTAAAAAAAACCAATGAAAACGAATTTACTTTTTTTGATCCCAACACAGGAGAGCATAGGGGATTGTCTCAGGAGGGATTAGCTCTAAAAATTAATGCTCAATTAGCTCAATGGGGTGGAACAGATATTTTTATTTCAAGAGGAGATGTTTACATAAAAAGATTGAGAGATAAAAATATAATAGATAAAGCCACAAGCATTATCAAATCACAGTGATTTTATTTCATTGTTATTGAATTTAGTAGATAACTGGATCTCAGTCATTCAGCTAGCAGTTCAGTTGACTGGACATCTGGCGTTAGGCAGCAAAATCCTTAACGTGCTTTATAATCCGAATTCTGTGCTGACCCCAAATTGGATCAAGTAATATGTTAGGCAATCAATAGATTACTTTGATGAGCTATTGGCTTGTATTCGTGCAATTCGTTTCTGAATACTGTTTTATCAAAAAATTAGAGAAATCTACACTCTTTAGCGCAGATTATGGTCCGCTTGTGCTTTCCTTGCTTACAGCTACTCTTCGACTGCATTTTTTCTTCCATAGCTCTTTTGCCACAATAAAAAACAACATTATGTCAGAACGATATTTTTAGATATTCAAGCAAGTATTTACGTAAAATACACAATTAAGTATAATAAAATTATTCTAACAAGGAGTTCATTATGAGACAAGAGCAAAACAAAGATAAAAAGGTAAGGCTTAGCGTGGATTGTACTGAGCAAGAAAGAATGTATATCAAGATGCTCGCGACTAAAAAGCATATGACTATCAGCGACTATCTTTTGTCTTTTGCCCGCAAGGAAATGCCAAAATGTGGAGGCCATCACTGCAAGCGAGGTCATGAGCCAAATGAAGAAACGGCTAAAGTTTTAAAAGAAACTGACGAAGGAAAGAACTTAATAGAGCATGAAACACTAGATGAATTTTGGGATGCGCTAGGATTTAGCCAGCATGCTTAAACCAAAATATTCAAAGAAATTCAAAAGAGATATCAAAAAATTCGAGCATCAAAAGACAAATATGCAGGCGATAAGAGATGTAATTAAATGCCTCCTCAAGCAAGAGCCTTTAGAAGAGAAGCATTGCGATCACCATTTAAGCGGAAATTGGATTAATCATAGGGAGTGTCATATAAAGCCTGATATATTCTTGATTTATAAAACTGACGACGAGCGTCTATTTCTAGAAAGACTGGGATCGCATTCAGATCTTTTTAAATAAACTACATTCAGTATCGTTATTCTAATAAGAAGCAAATAATTTAACTTGCGTATGGGATACATTTCCTTTCATGCTGTGGTAGAAGTATCCCAGATTATTTTTTCTTTTGGTTGACCACATCTTGCGCTTTCTGATAGCTCTCGATTAGCGCTGCGTAGTTTGGTGCTACCATGGTATATAACTTAGCTAACTCAGCAGCGTCTGGGCGATTCCAAGTGCGCTGAACTTCGCACAGAACGGCATTGGCAGAGGTTGGGATAACTCCAGCTTGGGCAAAACGCGCCACCGTCACTCTAGAAGCCATTTCACTCGGGTCGCCAGAGGCATCGATAACTGCGTATACCTTGAAGCCTGCTACTTTGGCATCAAGTGCCGGAAACATGACACAAACACTCGTCCAGACTCCAGCCATAATCAAAGTCTTTTTACCAGTTTCGCGAACCGTCTTAACAAAAAGTTCATTGTCCCATGCATTGACTTCCCCCTTACGTGGTACAAAGACAGCATGCGGAGCTGACGCTTGAATCTCCGGCATAATTGGTCCGTTGGGTCCGTTGGGCTCAGAAGCAGTATATATCAGAGGCATTTTCACCAGAGCCGCAAGCTTTGCAAGCATGGTTGTGTTAGTCCGCAATTGATCTACACTAATATCTTTCACTGTTTGAAAGAGGCCTGCCTGATGATCTAATAACAATAAGGCTGTATCTGTGGGGTCGAGCAAACCTTTGCCTCCACCGGGTGCGTGTTTGATTTCATCGTGAATCTCGTTTTTGCCGTCCGGTTCGAAGATCGCCATAAAAACATCCCTTTTAAGTTTTAATAAATTTATACTGCTTTAACTGAGAGTGCTTTAAGTAGTGCTTGCGCCCCGGCGGTCGAAGATGTTGGATTTTGTCCCGTGATCAGACGAACATCAACAACAACAAAACTTTCCCAATTAGGTTTTTTTTCAAAGTGTGCACCTAAACGTTTCAGTTCATCCTCGACGAGGAATGGAACAACTTTCGTAAGTTTTACCTCTTCCTCTTCACTATTTGTAAAACCGGTTACCCGTTTACCTTTTACAAGAGGCTGTCCTTTGTAGGTCACCCGATGAAGCACACCGGGCGCATGGCATACGAAAGCAATATATTTACCAGAATTGTAAAATGACTCGATCAATGCAATTGAATCGGGGCTTTCTGCAAGATCCCACATCGGGCCATGGCCACCGGGATAGAAGACAGTATCAAAATCTTCTGCTCGCATATCAGCAAGCTTAGCTGTTTGAGAAAATGCTTTTTTCGCCACGTCGTCCTGTTTAAAACGTTTCATTGCTGGAGTTTGATTTTCCGGTAAATCACTCTTTGGATCTATTGGAGGCTGTCCGCCTTTAGGTGATGCTAAGGTTATATTAACACCCGCCTCTTTGAAAACATAATACGGTGCAGCGAATTCTTCCAACCAAATGCCAGTCTTGCGGCCTGTATTACCCAATTTATCGTGGGAAGTCATAACCATCAATATATCCATATAATTTCTCCTTAATAGATGTAATTGTTTACATACTAACTATAAAATTGAGTTGCAAGATAAATATTAAAATATTTATATATGCTTTACCAAGCAAAGCAATCACATCCAAATGACCATGGATTCAGCGGAGCCTCTACATGTTTATTAGTCCCTAGAAGACTATCTAAAGAGGATTTTTTATGATGGCAGCATGGATGACTATGATCATATGTAAAGTATCCTTGATGTTTTTTCACAGGAGACCAATCAGGGCTTACCGGCAAACTCTTTTGAGAACCTAGCTCCTGGAAATCCTGTGAGCAATAAACTACCTTTCCTCCAACGATAGTCAGAAGCGAGGAAATGTTTTTGATTGATTCTTCGGGAACTGTAAGGTAGTCCTCAGAAAGAACAGCCAAATCTGCGTACATCCCTTTAGAAAGGCTCCCTTTGACATTCTCTTCGCGCGACAGCTTCGCACTTCCCATGGTGTAAAGGCGAAGTGCTTCTAATCTCTCAAGCTTGTTTTCAGGCCCATAAAGTTCTGTGCCCCCAACAGTTTTTCCGCTTACCATCCAATACAAAGATACCCAAGGATTATAGCTTGCAACACGGGTCGCATCTGTACCTGCTCCGACAGGTAAGCCGAGTTCAAGCATTTTGCGGATGGGAGGACTCCTTTTGGCCTTTTGAATGCCGTATCGGTTGATAAAATATTCACCTTGATAAGCCATCCTGTGCTGTACAGCAATACCCCCGTTAAGAACCTTGATTCTCTCTAGATTAGAATCTGAAATGGTTTCAGCATGATCAAAAAACCAACATATATCTTTAAATGGGATTTCTAGATTTACTTCCTCAAACACATTTAAGGCACGATTTATAGTTTCATTATATGTAGCATGTAAACGAAAAGGCCAACGATTTTCTACTAAGAATCGGATCACATTTTTTAGATCGCCTTCCATTTTTGAGGGCATATCTGGTCGTTCATAAAGAAAATTCTCAAAATCGGCTGCTGAGAAAACGAGCATTTCTCCGGCACCATTATTACGGTACATGCTATTTCCAGAATATGGGACAACTATTTTTGACCATTTCTGAAAATCTTCAAGTTCATGGCCAGGCTTTTGAGTAAACAAATTATAGGCAATGCGCAAAGTGAGTTGATCATTTTTATGTAATTGTTCGATGATCTGATAATCTTCTGGATAGTTCTGGAACCCGCCACCAGCATCGATGCAGCTTGTCAGACCCAACCGATTGAGTTCCCTCATAAAATGACGAGTGGAATTCATTTGATCTTCAGGAGCCAATTTGGGACCTTTTGCTAATGTTGAGTACAAAATCATAGCATTCGGTTCTGCTATGAGAACTCCTGTTGGATTTCCATTTTTATCTCTCTCAATGCGTCCTCCAATGGGATCTGGACTGTTCTTGTTATAACCTACTGCACGCAAAGCTGCAGCATTAAGCAGCGCGCGATCGTAGAGATGTAAAATAAATACAGGAGTTTCTGGTGCTATTGCATTTATCTCTTGTAGCGTGGGCATTCTTTTTTCTGCGAATTGAAATTCAGACCAACCTCCGATGACCCTTACCCATTGTGGAGGTGGCGTAAGTTTCACTTGATTTTTGAGCATCTCTAAAGCATATGCTAAGGATGGCACTCCATCCCACCTAAGTTCCATGTTGTAGTTGAGTCCACCTCGAACGATATGAATGTGGGAATCATTGAGGCCTGGAATCACTCGTTTTTTTCTTAAATCGACTTGAGAAGTATTTTTGTCGGAAAGTGCTTTGATTTCCTTATCGCTGCCAATTGCTGCAACAACGTTATCGGAAATTAATATCGCAGATACTTCAGGCTGTTTGGGATCAAGAGTTGTGATTTTACCATTGAATAAAAGTAAATTTCCCTGCTTTAGCATACTGATCTCCTCGTTGCAGCTTCAGAAGAATATTACTAGGTCTATTTCTAAACGTAGCTTAGTGATTTGAATATGTCAATGTCAGGCTTGACCCCAATTTTTATTAAAATTGATAGCCTACTCCAAAACCTGTCTTGAAACCACCAATATCAACATGCTTATCAAAACGCACAAGTTGGTAGAGGTAATCAGCAAAAACATCAACACTACTACTTTCGAACAGCGCAAAAACTGGCTGAAGATTTAACAAGAAAAGAAATATAAAAATTCTAAATATTTGTGTTGCATTATGAACTATCCTAATTTTTTTATAAGTCATGTACCTCATTTAAAGAGGAATGTCAAAAAAAAATAAAACTTTAATTAAATAAGGATTTTTGAGTAATCTTGGTTTTTTTGAAAAACATATATTAAGGACAATAACTATGGTTTTAAAAAGATTCTTGTTAGTAATAGGAATTCCCTTTCTTATCTATTCACAAGCCTTGTTTACAGCTCCGCCTTTAGTTGAAATAAACTCATTCAATGTATCCACTTCAGAAGATAGAATTGAAGATTTTTCCGAAGAAACTAATGGAAATATTGGTAACCCTCCTACAACCCTTTCTGATAATGAATCCGATGAGTCCAATGTTTCTCCTTTTTCCATTTTACCCTCTTCTTATGTTACTGAAGAGGCTAATATAGCGGCTACCGGAGGAACATGGTTTGCTTATGTAGCTAATTATGCAGCTAGTGCTGATGGGGCTGATCTTGTTACCCCTATTAATACATCCAATAATACTCCCGGCAATCCCATCTCAGTAGGATTATTACCGGGAGCGATTGCAATTACACCTAATGCCATGACAGCTTATGTAGTTAATACAGGAAATGGCAGTGTCACTCCCATTAATTTAGCTACTAATACTCCCGGTACTAGTATTCCCGTAGGGTCAGAACCTCTCTCTATTGCTATTACTCCAAATGGAGTGACAGCCTATGTACCTAATTTTGATGATAACACTATTACTCCTATTAATGTGGCTACTAACACCGCTGGCCCTGCTTTTTCTGCAGGTCTGTCCGGACCTTCCGCCATCGCTATAACCCCCAATGGAATGTTTGCGTATGTGGTCAATTCTAATGTTGATACAGTCACTGTTATTAATTTAGCGACTCAAACGCCTATTGCTACCATACCTGTAGGATTAAATCCTGTCGCTATTGCAATTACTCCAAATGGAGCAACAGCCTATGTAGCTAATTTCTTTAGCAATAATGTTACCCCAATTAATTTAGCTACTAATACTGCAGGTACTCCAATTACTGTAGGGGCATCGCCGAATGGTATCGCTATCAACTCTATCGGAACGCTTGCATTGGTAACTAACAATGGCAATAGCGATGTTTCACTTATTAATATACCGAGCAATACTATAGAAGCAACTATTCCCGTAGGAGCATTTCCCATAGGTGTTGCTATCACTCCTGATGGTAAGACGGCATACGTAGCTAACAGTGGTGACAGTGACGTTACCCCAATTAATTTATTGACTGATACTCCTGGCCCAGTTATTCCCATTGAGAATGGTCCTAATTCCATTGCTATTACCCCTGATCAATCACCCATATCTTCTTTTGCAGTTACTCCAGGAGCTGCAGGTATGCCTACTTTTTTTGATGGATCAGCTTCAACAACCCCTGTAGGTACCATTGTTAGTTACGCGTGGAATTTTGGCGACGGAACTACTGCTGTTACAACAGGTCCTACAACTACCCACACTTATACTATAGGCGGTCCATTCTTAGTAACCCTTACTGTTACCAACTCAGCAGGAACTTCTACTTTTCAAACTTTCACTGGTCAAACAGTAAGTAACAATGGAGGACCCCTTGCAGAATCCTCTCAACTCATTAGCTTAACACCCCAGCCTCCATCAAATTTTATAGGAACCGTAAGAAAGAACAAGTTCTTAAATAAGACAGAACATATACTAAGAGCAACATGGACGGCTAGCTCTTCGCTGGATATCGTTTTTTATCGGATTTATAAAGATGGCAAAATTGTAGATGAAATTCCTGCAACCTCGCACTTAGTTTTTATTACTTCTGTCGATTCAGTTAAGGAAGCTAAAGAATATGCAATTGCAGCTGTAAATTCGGGAAATATTGAAAGCGCTCGCATCCCGATTGTGATCGTTCATAAATCAAAATAGAAATTTGAATTTGGGGTCAAGCTTGACCCCAATTTTTCACCATCTGCCAACGTGCGCTCCGCCATCTACATGCAGTACCTCCCCAGTAACATGTGGAGCTTCGGTTAGATAAATGACAGCATCTACGATTTCATGAGCATCAGCGATGCTTCCCATTGGAGATAGGGTATTTAGATAGTTTTTGGAATCGTTTTGATGCAAAGGGGTGTCTACAGTCCCGGGTGCAACAGCATTCACACGTATACCTTTCTTTGCGTATTCGATTGCCAAACTACGTGTGATGGTATCAATGCCTCCTTTCGTAAACATAGGGACCGAAGCGTTGACGCCGGCAATGGGATTATCAGCTAACGCAGCTGTGATATTTACAATGTTTCCTCCAGATTTTTGCACCAGCATCTGCTTAATCGTTTCTTGGGTGATATAGATAAAACCTTCTATATTGGTGGAAACGAGTTGTTTGATATCCTCAACGCTATAATCAACAAAAGGTTTGGTAAAGAATATCCCGGCATTGTTCACTAATGCTTCAATAGAACCATATTTGCTGATGGCAGTCTCAACTACCTTTATTGCGGTTGCAGCTAAGCCAATATCGCCATCAACTAAGGTTAGCTGGGAAGAGGTGGGCAGTTCTGTGGATTTAGAAATATGGCGGGAGGTGGCCACCACATTATAGTCTCGATTAAGAAAGGCTTTCACCAATGCAGCACCGATGCCCTGTGAACCGCCTGTAACAATCATAGTCTTTCTTTTTGTCATATACGTTCTTCCTTTTAAAACAGTACACTTATGATACCTATAATAAGACTCTATTGAAATGTCAATATCATTAACTTCATCCCACACAGCGAGAAAGTCTTGCGCAAAATGCTTCTTGTATAAAAATATTAAAACCCAACTTGCGCCCCTAAATCACGCTTGAACAAAGCCGAACTTGACAAGTAAAAGAGTTCCTAGAGCGCTTCACTCGAGGTAAGCTCGCCTGTTGAAAAAGCAAGAGCAGCGGCGGCAGTGAGTACTGTGGCATAAGCATTGGCAAGGACAGATTGAGCTTGGGCTTTTTCTATAGTGGCTTTCGCTGCATCGGTGAAAGTTCCAACACCCTGACGATAGGAATTAATCGCTGAATCGTAGGCTACATCCAAAGCAATTACGAGGGCTAAGGCCGAATCATACTCTGCCAGTGCACTTTTGACCATATCATATGCCTTTGCCACTTGCCGAATTGCCTTATCTTGAGCTTTTCTCAGCTCTTCTTTAGCCGCAGCACTTTTGGAGCGTGCTATATCTAATGTATTTCTACGCGTGCCACCATCATACAATGACCACTTAAATTCAATAAAAATCGCTGTAGCAGGTCTATTTACCCAAGCTGTCGGTGAATATTTAGTACCCACCGCACTGACATCCTGGTAGGTAAAGCTATCAAGATTTAATGTCGGATAATAGGAGGCTTCTGCACTACATATTTCGGCGTTACTCGCGCGCAATTTCGCGAACGCCTGAATAATACCGGGACGCAAAGCCAAGGCTCGACTAATGTAGCAGTTTACATCTGTTGCAAAATAATTGTGGCCAAGCCTAGGCCTCCACCTATGAGGGCTCCAACTATGCGTAAGGTCATTTTTTGTGTCGTTTCACCAAAGGTGCCTAAGGAAACAAAGAAACAAGTGATCATGCATGTCCGAATCCCAGGCCAATTCAGCATATTGTAGGTAAGGTAAGCAATAAAAATGGCAAGCGTGGTCTTTAATGCAAAACGGCAATAATCAGGATTGCTAAAAGCATCTGGCGCTAAAAGATGGAATTGGTTTTTTTGGTTTGTGCTATTGTGCTTTGAGGCTTGGATCTAGAAGCCAAAAGCATCGGTAAGGCCTCGCCAATTTCAATAATCGTAGCAAGTAAAAGAAAAGCCTTTCTTTCATGAACGGTACTTCCTTCGTAGGTAGGAATAGTAAGTTTCTGAAAAGAAGGCAAGGTCTCAGTTTCCGATTTTATTGCCTGGGCCAAAAAAGAAAGCATCGCGCCACACTTTGAGGCAGCCTCTACAAGTTGCGGTTCCGATACTTTTAATTCTATCCACTCATTAAGAAGCTCGATCAGCCTTCCTGTCTGGGCAAGGAGACCTTCATTAACACGATTATTCCTCTGCAATTTATTGGAAAAAATGGCGGGGATCTTTAAGTATCGAAAAAGTTCGCTTGTCTTTGACTCCGCATTGTCAACCAATGGTTTTCGATCACTCGGGTTATCAAAATAATCAGTCAGCAACCTGGCAGCTAATTCAAGACGCTCTTTTAAGCCCTGATCAAATAAATCTGCCGGTTTGCGTCCGGTAAAAATGTTCCCTACGATAACTAACGCAACAGGCAGCATGACAATAACCCACAACCAAAGCACTGATCGAGTAAGAAGATCAGCACTGGGCAATGGAGCTCTAGGTGGAATAACATCAACTAAGGTTAATGCTATGGTCACAAGAAAGCCTGTAAGAAAGGCTATAGATCCAAAAGGCGAAGCCCTTGAAACAAACATGCCTGCAAATATAATAATAGCCATTAATGGTAATCTCAATCCTGGTTCATCTGCAGAGATCATATAAATGGCAATTGTAAAAAAAACCGATACAGTAATCGATAGAGCAGCTATCAGGCCGGTAAATATAGTTGAAGCCGCTTCTTCCTTCGAAATGAAAAATAAAATATAAGCAGAATAGGCTGGCAATGGAGTCTGGAATGTTTCTAATAAAATCACAAGTATAACACTAAGAGTTGTGATGCGTAATACATTCTCGAGTCGTCCTGGCTTTGGTGCAAGCTCAGTTCGCAGCTGTTGCAACATTTGTGTCATTAAACCACCCGAAGTAATTAAGTATGGGACTGAAGGCACTAAGCAAATGGCTCATATGTTGTGATGGTTCACAATGAACTACTACAACTGCAGTGGCGCCGATACGCATTAGATCTTGGGGCGGATTATCTAGGAGAATTCGAACGGGAAAACGCTGTGCCAGCCTGACCCAATTAAGTGTTTTTTCGATGGTTGGCAATCCAGTACCAAAACTTACATCTTCAGAAGTAACTCCCCAGCCGATGCTTTCCACATGCCCATATATAATTTGTTTAGGATTCGACATCACATAAACTTTAGCTACAGATCCTAGTTTCATTCTGGCGATATCGGTCTCGCGGAAATTTGCCACTGCATACCATCTGGAAGTATCAATCATTGTAAATAAAGGCACACCTGTGGAGGCATACTGACCCACGGCATAGTTCAGCCCCACTATTTTACTGCTAAAAAGAGCTTTTACGACAGTTTTAATAAGGTCCCATTGTGAAAGATCAGCATTTGCCCTACTACTGTCTTTTGAGGTACGGGCCTGGTCGATCTCTTCAGCGGACACATACCCTTTATGAAGTAGAGGTTCCATACGCTTAAGAGTGAGAGAGGCAAGCTTATGCTCGGCTCTTTTGGCATCAAATTTGTATTGAAATGGTTCGGGGTCAATCACAAAAAGAACATCTCCAGCTTGGACGCTTGCTGAGTGATTCGTCGGACAGCAGCTAGGTTTGCTAACCCCTTGCTCCGTCTTCTTGTTAGCAACGCAAGGTTTTAATTGCAAATTACAATTAATAGATTTAATTTGAAAAAATTATATTCTATACGTCCAGAGAAGAGTATGCGTTGGTTATTTTTAACTCTATTATTATTAGCTTCTTGTGAAAAAAAAGTGATCACTAAAGCCGTTCGTCCAGTGAAAACTATGCAAGTCAAAGAAGCCTCTTCTATTGAAAATACAATCATTTTCCCAGGAACTTTACGTGCTTTCCAACATGCCGATCTTTCCTTTCGTGTTGACGGGACTATTGTCATGCGCGATGTTTACGTTGGATATAGAGCACACAAAGATCAGGTTTTAATTCAATTAGATCCTCGGGAATATGAAATTGCTCTCCAAAAGGCAAAAGGTAAGGTAGAAAGTTTCGAAGCACAAATTAACTTTGCCATAAAAGATTATGAAAGAATGCAAAAAATTTACGCGAGAGATCCCGGAGCAATTAGCGAAAGTCTTTTAGATCGAAAAAAGGAAACGAGTAACCAGCTAAAAGCTGAATTGACCATTGCTCAGGGTGATTTTGATCAAGCTGCTGATAATTTATCTTACACTTCTTTAAAAGCGCCTTTTGATGGAATAATCGCTGCTATTTATGTTGAAAACCATGAACAAGTTCGGGCAAAACAGGTCGTATTGCGTTTTTTGGATATTGCTGATCGAGAAATGGAAATCAATGTTCCAGAGAAGTATATCAATGCTCTGTTGGAAGGAACGGATCGATTGAATTTTGAAGTTCGTTTAGATGTCTTTCCCAATATAGTTCTTAATGCATTGATCAAAGAAATCGGAACGGAAGCTTCTAGTACGACACAGACCTATCCTGTCACGCTAAGTTTACAGAGAGTTCCAGACGAACTTTCCCTTTTAGCAGGCATGAGCGGTAGAGCCTTTCTTACTTGGCAGAGTGGGAATTTAAGTAATACATTCAAAATCCCAAAGTCGGCAATTTTTACCGACAATAGCCTCGTTAATTATGTGTGGATAGTTGATCCAAAAACTCAAACGGTTCACAAAAAAGCCGTCAAAATAGATGAAAGCAATAAAGAGAATATCATTATAGTTAAAGAGGGATTAGCTACTGGAGATAGGATTGTTACAGCAGGCACAAGTTTCTTAATTGAAGGACAGCAAGTCAAGCTTGACCTGGAGCAGTCTAAACCATGAGAAAGCTTGTTGAGTTTGGCCTGCAATATAAAGCTGTCATGGCTTTGATCACAGTCATTATCGTGATTGGTGGAATCTTTAGTTTCTTTTCTCTTGGACGATTAGAAGATCCCCCATTCAGTGTAAAATCTGCTTTAGTGATCACCCAATATCCAGGGGCTACGCCAGAAGAAGTAGAGCAAGAAGTCACTGATCGCCTTGAAACCGCTATTCATCAGATGCCGCAAGTAAAGCATATATACTCAATGTCACGTGATGGACTTTCTTATATTAAAGTAGATGTTAAAGACCGCTACTGGGCAAAAGATTTGCCTCAGGTTTGGGACGAATTGCGTAGAAAAATAAACGACGCTGCTACATCCTTACCGCCTGGAGTTGATGCCCCAAAGGTTATTGATGACTTTGGATTTGTCTTCGGTTTTTTATTAGCCATCACCGGTGATGGATTTAGTTACGCTGAATTGGAAGACATCGCAGAAAAAATACAGAAGCAGCTTTATCTGGTGCCCAATATTGCTCGTATCGATTTGTGGGGAGTACAGCAAAGAGTTATTCATTTGGATGTTCCAAACCAGAAGCTATCTGAGTTGCGCATATCTCCTCAAACTATTCAAAGCTTGCTTCTTAAACAAAATATGGTTGTTGATGCCGGGGGTGTAGATCAAGGCGAGATTCGTTATCCCATGCATCTTTCGGGAGAGTTCAAAAAACCTCTTGAGATAGAAGAATTAATCATTCAACCTCAAACGAATGATCTCATTCAAGAAGCTCTTGTAAAACAAAAAACAAAAAGAAATAGCGAAAATTCGCTTATCCAAGAAATTGAGAAAAATGAGAAGAATAAGTTTTCTTTAGGTGACATCGCTACGGTTTCCGTAGGTTACCAAGATCCACCAGTAAAAATAATGAAATTTGATGGGATTCCTGCAATTGGCATTCAAATTGCGGGAACAGAAGATAGTAATATCGTAGAAGTAGGTCGACATGATTGATGAAAAGCTACTTCAGTTGCAAAGAGAACTTCCTATAGGAATCGAATTGCACAAAATCTCTTGGCAATCGACAATTGTCAAAGAATCGATCTCTGGTTTTATTTTAAGTATGATTGAATCGATCATTATCGTTTTGATTGTATTGCTCATCCCAAGCGGGATCCGTATGGGAGGAATCATTGGCGTTAGATCTTATTCTCACCATACTTGCCACTTTCCTCTACATGTATTTCATGAAAATTCCATTGGAACGTATGTCTTTAGGAGCTTTGATTATTGCAATGGGAATGATGGTTGACAATTCAATTGTTGTTGCAGATGGAATTGCAGTCAACTTACGTAAGGGGATGGATAGATTTCAAGCAGCTGTTTCAGCTACTGCTACGCCTGCTTTGCCTTTACTTGCTGCTACGATCATTGCGGTGATGTCTTTTTACCCAATATATGCCTCTGAAGGCTCAACTGGAGAATATTGTCGCACATTATTTGTCGTTGTAGGAATATCTTTAATGATAAGCTGGTTTATCGCTCTTCTAATGACTCCTCAACAATGTCTCTGGTTCCTTGATAGTAAAAAACAGAATACTCAGAAAGATGAGTTTAATACACCCTTTTTCAATCGATTTAGAAAACTCGTTCGAGGTGTAATTCACTATCGTTTGCTTTCTGTTTGCTTTCTTCTTGTTTTTTTAATTATCTCTTTTATTGGTTTTCAATATGTAGTAAAGCTTTTTTTTCCTAATTCAACACGACCTCAACTGATGGTAGATTATTGGGCACCTGCCGGAACTTCTATTCATGAGGTAGCCTCCAAGACGGATTTAATAGAAAAAAAATTCCAAGAAGATAAAATGGTGGAATCTATTTCAAGCTTCATTGGAGCTGGACCTCCTCGGTTTTACCTTCCTGTTGATCCAGAATTCATTTATTCCAACTATGGACAACTGTTAATAAATTTTAAAAGATATCAAGACATTGATCCATTCATTGCTCAACACTCTCTATGGCTTCAAAATGAATTTCCAGAAGCCTTGGTACGAATTCGAAAGTATAACGTTGGTCCTGGCGATGCATGGAAATTCGAATTAAGGGTCCTGGGACCTTATGACGCTAATCTCAGCGAATTGCGGTCTATTGGATCTAGTCTATTAGCAAAGATCCAAAAGACACCTTTAGGAACCGATTGGAGACTCGACATCATGAACCCAATCAGACAGCTTAAATTTGACTACGATCAGAAAAGGGCACGCTCTGCAAATATTTCACGAGAAGACATTGCGAATGCTCTCAAAAGAGGATATGATGGTTTTAATATCGGGCTCTATAGGGAAAAAAACAAGCTCTATAAAATTCAGTGGCGCAACACAGATGAAGAAAGGCTGTCACTGTTATCTCATTTAGATACCTTGCCCATTCGAGGAGAAAGTAACGTCACATCTGTTCCTCTTTCACAAGTCAGTAATCAAGCAGATTTTCGTTGGGAAGAACCCTATATTCTTCGTTGGGATAGACAACGACAAGTCGCTATCCAAGGCTCTCCTATCCTAACATCAACTTTTGCTGATTTGAAAGAAAACGTATCGAAAGAAATCAATGATTACCCTCTGCCTAAAGGTTTTAGTCTATTTTGGGATGGAGAAGAATATAGCAGTAAAACAGCACAGGAACAACTCCTACCAGGAGTGGTTCCAGCTATTATCGTAATCTTGTTATGCCTTGTCGTAACATTCAACGATTTCAGGCCAATCGCTGTAATTCTTTTTACGATTCCATTTGCGATGATTGGGATTACCGGGGGGCTACTCCTTTTTGATGTGCCTTTCGGATTTATGGCACTTCTTGGTTCGATGAGCCTTGCTGGAATGATGAATAAAAACATTGTCGTCCTCATTGATGCTTGTAATGAGAACCTCGCAAAAGGAATGCATCCCTACAATGCCATTATAGAAGCTGCTGTATGTAGAGCTAGACCTGTGATGCTGGCAGCCGGCACTACTGTTCTTGGTGTCATCCCTCTATTGCAAGATGTTTTTTGGATTGGTTTAGCTGTTGCCATTATGGGTGGGTTAGCTATAGGTTCCATTCTCACCCTCATTGCTGTTCCACTTTTCTATACGATCGTCTATCGCTTGCATCCTCCGGAAAAGGAAGCTAAATAATGCAGAGAATTTTAACACTCCTCGTTATTATATTGTTTACAGGATGCATTCGCGTTGGGCCTGATTTTAAATCACCTGAAACGCCCATACAAGAATCATGGACAGAACAATCGCCTCGAATTACAATGGACCAAGAAGTGGAAATCGGCCCATGGTGGAACAATTACGAAGATGACACATTAAATGCTTTGATAGACTATGCGTTACAGGAGAACTTTACTTTAGAGGCTGCTGCGTACAGAATCCTTGCGGCCAGAGCAAATTTAGGGTTTGCAATTGGAGAATTCTTTCCTCAAACACAGCAGGCGGAAGGATCTTTAATTAGAACACATATAAGTGCAAATGCTCCAAACACGTTAACGATAGACCGCCACTTTTGGGATGGTATTTTAGGGTTGCGCATCGCCTGGGAATTAGATTTTTGGGGGCGTTTTTATCGCGGTGTGCAAGTTGCATATGGAGAATATGTAGCCACTAAAGATGATTATCAAGATGTCCAGAGAATTCTTATTTCAGACATCGTTTTAGCCTATGTTCAATATAAAACATTTCAAAATCGGATAGCTATTCTCGAGCGTAATATTGCTATCCAATACCGCAGCGCAGAGATTGCTAACGTACGCTGGGAAGAAGGTTACGAATCAGAACTCGATTATGCTCAAGCCGTGTCATTGTGGAAAGAAACCCAAGCACAAAAAACAAGCTTAGAAATCGAGCTTAAACGTACGCTTACAAGTATTGCGATTCTTGTCGGCTTGACCCCTGAGGAATTTGCCTGTCATTTTACTATAAATTCAGAACCTATAAATACTCCAACTGATGCGGCGATTGGGTATCCTGCAGAAATTCTTTATCAACGCCCAGACTTACGTCTTAGTTTGGATCTCTTATATGCACAAACTGCTCAAGTGGGAATTGCAGTGAGTGATCTATTTCCGCACATTTCATTTACAGGTTTTTTGGGGCTTGAGTGTGCTTCTAAAACTCATTCTACTGCCAACCAAATGGGGAAACATTTTTTTAGCGGCAAGAGCCTTACCTTTTTTTATGGACCAGATTTTGCCTGGCCTATCTTAGACTATGGTCGTCTTGAAAACCTTGTAAAGGAACAATATGCTTTCCTTAATGAAGGAATAGCCACATATCGCAACCAAGTCTTAGAAGCTTATAAAGAGGTAGAAGATGCTCTAACATTCTTTGTTAAATCTATAGAAGAGACTTCTGATTTAGAAGATAGCTTTAAATATGCAAAAAGATCTGTGGATATTTCTACTCTTCAATATCAAGAAGGTTTAGCTGACTATTCAAGAGTCCTGAATTCACTGCAGCTTCAAGTAGCTGCTGAAGATGCGATGGCTCAAGCTCTAGGCAACATTGGTCTTGCATATGCAAATATTTACAAATCACTCGGGACTTATTAACGCCTACACAAGTAAAAATTATGCTTTCCTGATCTTAAAACCCAACTTTCAACTCTCCAACCTTAGAAGAATTTAAAAAGATAAATGAGGATTATTGATGAAGGTCTTGCTAACAGGCGCAAATGGTTATATTGGCACTCGGCTATTGCCTCTCCTTTTAGAGAAAGGCTATGAAGTTTATGCTCTTGTCCGCAGTAATAAACGCATGCAAGTTCCTGATAAATTTGAAAAACAGGTTCATATTATCCAAGCTGATCTACTCGATGCTCAGTCGTTAGAAAAAATCCCGGATGAAATCGATGCTGCTTATTATCTTGTTCATTCAATGAGTACCTCTGTTGAAAAGTTCACTTCACTCGAAGCTCAATCGGCGATGCATTTTCGAGACAGGCTTTCTTGTACTAACGCTCGTCAAATCATCTATCTTAGCGGCATTGTTAATGATGAAATACTCTCTCACCATCTTGCCTCGCGTAAAAATGTCGAAACAATCTTGAGACAAGGAAAAGTTCCTGTCACAACGCTCATGGCTGGAATCATAATTGGGGCCGGCAGCGCTTCTTTCGAGATCGTCCGAGATCTTGTAGAGAAGCTTCCGATTATGGTTGCGCCAAAATGGACTAAAAACCTCACGCAGCCGATCGCGATCCGTGACGTTCTAGATTACTTAATTCTTGTTCTCGGACATCCCGCGTGCATAGGTAAGCGATTTGAAATCGGCGGACCGGATGTTCTTAGCTATAAGGAACTTCTCCTTGAATTTGCTCACATTCGTGGTTTGACGCGCTGGATTATTACGGTGCCCGTACTAACTCCAAAACTGTCTTCATACTGGCTCTATTTTATAACCTCCGCAAGCTTTCCTCTTGCTCAATCACTTGTCGAAAGCCTTAAAAATAACGCCATTTGCAAAGAAAACAGTATCCAAAAGATCTTTCCCAAAGAGCTTTTGGATTTCAAAACGGCTGTTCTTCGGTCATTTCATTGCATTGAAGATGATGATGTTCCCTCCAGCTGGAAAGATGCAATTGGAAATTCAAATCTTGATCCCGATCTTTCGACCTATATGCAAGTTCCTCATTTCGGCACACTTTCAGATACACAGGTAGTTTCTTTCACTCAATCTCCCGATAAAGTTCAAGAAAAAATTTGGTCGATTGGTGGAGAGAATGGTTGGTTCTACATGGACTGGGCATGGAAGATCAGAGGGTTTATCGATAAATTAGTTGGGGGTATCGGCCTTCGACGTGGAAAAAGACACCCAACTCGGTTGAAAGATGGGGATGCTCTCGACTTTTGGCGTGTGCTGGTTGCAGATAGCAAAAATCAGCGTCTCTTGCTGTATGCTGAAATGAAACTTCCAGGTGAAGCTTGGCTTGAATTCAAGATTATTAATCATACGCTTTATCAAACGGCCACTTTTCGTCCATATGGACTCTTAGGGAGGATCTATTGGTATGTACTTTTCCCTTTCCATTACCTGATCTTTCGAGGCCTAGCCAAAGCCTTGGTAAAATCTGATAAATTTCAACAGATTTTTGATAAGAAAATGTAAATAGTGAAAAATCAATTATGTCATTCAAACTTCCTACATGCTTGATATAGGGGATGAGAGACTTAATGCAGTCACATAAGCACAAAATGCGCGAAGAGCTACCAAAAATCTATAGTCACGATTTATTAAATAATCTCTTTCGGCATCCTTGCACTAAAATCGATTTCGTCACAGATTAACTCTATTGTATTCAAAGTTACTCTGAAGATGAGATATTTAAGCTTTTAGCTGCTTGTCGTCAAAGTAAATCGCCCTACCTTTACTGCATTATATTAATCAGTTTGACAACAGGTGCAAGGCAAGGCGAAATTTTAGATTTGGAATGGCGTCATATTGATTTTGAAAACAGACTTGCTTATCTCAAGGAAACAAAATCGGAGATCGCATTCGTCATGAGATATTACGTGGAGAACGAGCAGAGTATGGGAGATCTATCATTACATCTTTATCTCATCAATTGATGCTTCAATATGGCCGAGGTTTTAACAGTACGAATTTACACAGAATGGTCAAACTTTCAGAGACTTTCCCAGATAAACAAATTGTGGCATCATTGACGCAACAATTGAGTTGGACTCATTTTGTTATGCTAATTCCAATTCCAGATAATCTTAAACGAGATTTTTATGCCGAAATGTGTCGAATTGAGAAATGGAATGTTAGGACTCTGCGTAAGAAAATTGACTCGATGCTTTTTGAAAGAACGGCCTTATCCAAAAAGCCCGAACTGGTCATCCAGGCTGAAATAGAGCGTTTACGTAATGAAGACTTTATGACCCCAAATCTTGTTTTTCGAGATCCTTATGTTTTAGAGTTTTTGAATCTCAGCGATCGATACGTGGAAAAGGATGTAGAGGATGCGATCATGAGAGAGCTAGAGCAGTTCTTAATGGAGCTTGGAGTTGATTTCTGTTTTGTAGCAAGACAGAAACGCATTATTATTGATGATGAAGATTTTCATATCGATCTTCTATTTTTCCACAGAAGACTTAAAAGGCTCGTTGCGATCGAGCTCTTATGTTGTCGACAACATAACAGTTCTTATGTGGCGTAGCTACTTATGTGTTGTCCAATCTTCTTTTTTAGGTAAATTCACTGCAAATTTAAGTTTCTACACAACATAATTTTACATCATTTTCATGTTTTGTTGATATTGATATCATCAGCAATTAGACGTTACACTATTTTTTTACTTAAGAGGTTCATTTGTCTATTTTCCGAGTTCTTTTTCTTCTAGCCATTACTGCTTTTACTTCGGTTTTTGCAAATCAAAAAGTAGTTCTCTTCAATGACACTTCTGCTTGGTATCATTGGGGATGCACAGGAACAAGTACAGCTTTAAAAGAAGGAATTCTGGAATTAGGATTTGATATACAAGCTGTTCCTATCAATGTAACGTATGCTCTAAAAGAAGTTCCCCAGTTTGAAGAATTCAACGATCTCAAGAAATTTGATCAATTCTGTGAAGAAAACAGGGATACCATTGAAGCAATTCAAAATGCTGTTGCTGTGGTGATTACAGGAGAAGGGACTATTCATGATTTACGGGCTGGCCCTAAAGCTCTTCTTTATTTAGCTCATATTTCTAAAAGATTCTTTGGAAAGCACGTAGAGATAATCAACCATTCCGCTTACCCCAAGGACGATCCTGGTCTATCTGCTTGTTTTTTAGAAAATTTTGGGGTTGAAAAAGAGAGGGCTGAACGGGAACTAGAGCAAGCGCAAGCAGTTTATAAAACTATATATGCCGAACTTGATTTTATTGCTATTCGAGAACCTTTTAGTCAAGATGAGATGAGAAAAATCAATATTTCATCCACTTTAAGTTTTGATTGCTTACCTCTATATATTAGAGATCATTACAGAACCAAAAAACAAATTAAGGAAAAAACACTTGTTATTGCAGGTTCGGTGGCTTTCTCCGAAACTGGGGCAGAAAAATTATGTCGCTATCTTGAAACTATAGCCGCAACGGGGTTTGAGATTAAAGTTTTGATCGGTGCAGCAGCATTCCCATCAAAAGATGATCAATCATTTGTCAGTTTTCTGAAAATGCATTGCAAAGCTCCTTGGGAACTCGTTATAGCCTCTTCAATGGAAGAATGGCTAGATGTGATCAATCAAGCAACTTTTCTTGTATCAGGTCGATTCCATCACTCGATTGCAGCTTTTTGTTTGAATACTCCGTTTATTGCTCTCAATAGTAACACGCACAAGGTGCATGCAATCTGCGCTCTTTTAGAGCAGGCTGAGCCGCTTCTTTTCTCAGATCCACAACTTTTGGATCACTTATTGTTAAGGACGAATGCCATTATTTCTTCTCCTAGTATTGACAACGACACGCAAGTCACAGAAATTTGTCAGCTTGCTGAAAGAAATTTTGATGGACTTAAATCACTTGCTGAAGAAGATAGATTTAGTAACTCAGCCTCTTTCATCCTTTTAAACTACTTATTCAGTTTTCTTCTTTTGTTTTAATATGAGAGGTTTTCATAAAGAGTCCAAGAAACCCATCAAGTTTTTATCGTCGCGCCAATGCTTTTTTGTCTTCTTACCAACAACCTCGCAGCATGCCAAGGCCTTAGCCTTCATCTCAAGATCCACTTCAACATAGATATTCGTGGTGTTAATAGAGACATGTCCAAGCCAAGCGCGAATAGTGTTGATGTCGACACCAGCGTGAAGAAGGTGCGTTGCTGTTGTATGTCATATGGTATGAGGACTGACACGTTTTTTGTCTAGCGAAGGGAATTCAGGAAGCAATTTCTTAACATACCTTTTAACCAGTGTATGAATGCCAAATCGAGTGATGGGCTCTTTACGTCGGTTAAGGAATACATTTTCATCTTGTCCTCTCCCATCTATAAGAGAGTTCAATTCATTGACTGGCTGCAAAGTACAATTCTTAGGGGACAGGGTTGGAATGGATTCGATCCTATTCATGCAGACAAAATTGAAACTATAAAAACTGCACTTGTTCATGAGATTAGGAAAACAAGCCAAGGTTGTAGCTATATTGGCAATTATCCTTCATAGACTTAAGGAAGTATTGTCCGGAGCTACGAATGGTAGAATTTCTTTAGAGATACTAAAAGCGGCTTTACAAGCTCAAGCATACTATCTCGCTCATGCTCGTCGATGTTATGATAGCGTTACAGGAGGAACTGTGAGTGATGCTGAAGTGATATTAAGTCTTGTTAGACAAAAACGCCTTCCATGTCGCTTTAAGGCACAAGATATTTACCATCAGGGCTTGGGAGGTTTGTCCGATTCTGGACGCGTTCGATCCGCGCTAGAACTTCTGCAGGATTATGGATGGGTCATTTGTGAAAAGGAAAGCGGAACCGGTGGTCGCAATAGTGAGTTTTGGATTGTAAATCCAAAGGTATCTCAAACCAATAACCTTAATCAATCCACATAAACCACAAAAATACATTTGTGCGGTTTATGTGGGTTAAATAAACATAGGAGAAAACAGATGAGTACTGAAAAACAGTTAATAGCAAATCAACAAAATGCCCAACTTTCCACAGGCCCTATAACGGTTAAAGGCATGACAATTGTTTCCAAAAATGCAATCAAACATGGAATATTTACAAAAGATTTAATTGTTTCCTCAGGAATTGCAAAAGAAGATGAAGGAGAATATCAAGAAATGTTAGGGAATCTCGTAGATTGCCTCCTGCCACAAAATCAAATGAAAAGTTTACTCGTGGAGAAAATTGCGTTGGATTTTTGGCGCCTTCGTAGATTAATACGTTTTGAAAACGGCAGTATCAAAAAGTACCTCGAGACTATACTTAAAGATTTTTATTCTTATAGAAAAAATAATCAACAAATCCACGACGAAATAGAATATAGACAACAATATATCATTTGGATTGCTTCATATGTTGAGCATCTGAAAAAAGAAAAAGTTAACTTTGATGAACCCATATGGAAAAGTGACGATTTTGACAGCGATATTATCGAGGATTTTTATCTTATTGCTAAAACTTTTAACGATCTTAATAAAGAAGTAAAAGATAACTTGTACTATAGAAGTTATAAATTTGAGGAAATGGGAGAAATTCTTAGAAAAAATGGATATTCTTCAAATAAAGATATAACAACTAAACTTTTAGAGGTTTATGAGAATCTCACTATTCTACTAAAAAAAGAAATTGTGGAATTAGAACACAAAAAAATTGATAACAAAAACACTGAAGAGCTTAGTAAGATGCTTGGTATGATTCCTCAAATTGAAAGTACCGATAAAATCTTGAAATATGAAAGATCAATCCAAAAATCAATCTATCAAAACCTTTTTCTCCTAAAAAAGCTGCAAGGAATTTTCTAAAATGGCTTTGTTTTGGAAAAATCACCATATTCATGACGGTTTAGATAATAACCATTTCTTTAAATGATTTTTGGTGGGCTTTAGGACGTAAATATGGTT
The DNA here is from genome assembly GCA_963833865.1 of uncultured Parachlamydiaceae bacterium. GTDB lineage: Bacteria > Chlamydiota > Chlamydiia > Chlamydiales > Parachlamydiaceae > Neochlamydia. The sequence goes on from CAWHZN010000011.1 coordinate 1,770,858, forward strand.
CTCCCTTTGTGTGGACAACTATGGCATAGAGCTCTCCTGTTTCAGCAAGAGCTATTGCTTCTTTTTTGAGAATCCATGCATTGCCGTTCGAATTACCAACTAAAAACTCAGTAATCACATGTCTCTTGTTTATGCGCACTCCTAAGACCTTTTTCCCTTCAGTATACTCCTCACGCCCTTCTCTCCATCCCTCATGTTTCTTCATAGCATCAAGCAATAGCTCATATTCTTTGTCGTTAAGAGAACGAATCGTGCGATTCATATCCAATTTTGTGAAAAATTTAATCGCTTTCCGATAATTAATTACTTCTTCTGTGTCAGGCTGTCCTTTTTTGACACCAGTATATGGACGAACAAATTCGTTAAGAGTACAGTCAATGTACAAAGTACCCTCTTTTAAGCGCAAAGCTTGAGCTTTCCTTCCAGTCTCATAATCAGGATAGACTGCAAATCTATAATCCTTCTTTTCTTTATTAGGTATTTTTCCTGCAGAACCAATAGCTCCATTCCGCTTTGCGAAATCTCCCATTGCATGATTACCCGGATTATTATTAATCTAGTACTAGCTTCATTAATAGACTGTTCTGGATAAGCCTTCCAAAAACGCTTCAATTTATTTCCATCTTCATCGTAATAAATGACCGAATTTTCTGGCCCTTCTTCAACTTTAATCCATTTTTTGTGAGACTGCATATATCTCCTTAGACTTAAATAAGAAAATAAATCAAATGTAAATCCATAATTTTAAACAAGTTAATAACAAGTCTAGCAGATTCAACCATTTCATCGTCACGAAAATTAATGGTTTTAAATGGTTTTTTGTTGTTAGAATAGTTTTTTTGGAGAAAAACCATGACCCAAAAAAACAGGATGATTTGATCACTAAAATAGAGTTGTTTTATGATGCTAGACCGTTTGACACTAAGAAGTGAGTGGTCGATAGTGGTTGCCTTAGTCTACTGTCTTTTGTTATTCCCTCTTTCGGGGATGGCCTATTTTTCGCCATTTGTTTCTGAAAGTCTCGATATTAGCGTCGAGCCTGAACATACAAAGATTCTCCTTACCTTATGAAGCTGGAGATTATCTTTATTCAGTGGAGTGTGAAACAGATTCATTTGAAACAGCTTTTTACACGAATGTCAATGTCAAAGCAAGTGTGACGTGTCCGCGCGTATCAGAAACAAATTTTCTTGGACAGTATGTGAATGAAGCTTTAAGGAAGGAAGCATGTGAGTTGCACGATACCTTTGTGCAAGAAATGAGCATTCCGCAGGAAGATCTTTGGGAAGAAGATGCAGATGAACGCATATTTCACTATAAATTAAATTTGGTCTGTTCTACCCCTTTCTTGATGAGTTTTTATGGTAGCGAATATCAATATTACGGCGGTGCTCATGGAACTGTGCGGTATATAACAAAAACATTTTGGAAGCAAGATGAGACAATACGCGAGCTGACCTTAGATGATCTTTTCTTACCCGGATATCGTGAATGGCTTTTTCAGTATTGTGAAGACTATTTTAAATTAAATCGATGCGGATACTACAGTTACGATGATTATTCTTGGGTGGGATTCAATCCTGAAAATTTAGATTCTTTTCTTCTGACTGAGAAAGGCCTTCTGCTTATTTTTCAGAATTATGTCATAAGTGGATACGACAATTATCCAGTAACCCTGCTTGTCCCTTATGTCGAACTTACTTCTATTGCAAGTTCTGATAGCCCTTGGGGAGCACTCTAGTAAAAAGCTAAGAGCATGATAGATGACAACTCTTAACATAACTCAAAAATCTTCCTCCTCAGAAAAAATAGCTTTTTTTCGCTCGCTATTTAGAGGCCGTGAAGACATCTATCCTCAACGATTCGAAAGTCGAAAAACAGGAAAAACAGGGTACTTACCAGCCTGTGGGAACGAATGGGTCCGCGGGATTTGTGAAAAGCCTAAAATTAAATGCTCAGAATGCAGACATCGCTGGTTTTTACCCATAACTGATAACGTCGTGCGATGGCATTTATTAGGCCATGACGACAATGGAAAAGATTTCGTTATGGGTATTTATCCAATGCTTTTAGATGAAACTTGTTTCTTTCTTGCAGCAGATTTTGATAAGTCCACCTGGCAAGAAGATGCAAAAGGATTCCTAAAAACTTGCAAGAATCTAAATATTCCCGCAGCAATGGAACGCTCTCGTTCAGGTCGAGGTGCTCATGTCTGGCTATTTTTTTCTGAAGCAGTGCCTGCAGTACTTGCAAGAAAGTTAGGGAACCATATTCTCACTGAGACAATGGAGCATAATCCAGATATCGGATTAGACTCTTACGATCGTTTCTTTCCTAATCAAGATACGTTGCCTCAAGGAGGGTTTGGCAATCTTATTGCCCTCCCGTTGCAAAAAAAAGCAAGAGATCTAGGAAATAGTGTATTTGTGAATGAGGATTTAATTGCTTATGAGGATCAATGGGTTTTTCTTGCAACTTTAGGTAAGCTAAATCTCAACCAAGTAGAAACTATCGTCCGACAAGCAGAAGCAAAAGGTCGTATTGTTGGAACTCACCTTAGAGGTCACAGAAGAAGAGGATTTTGCACCCTGGAATAGACCGGTCCACTCTAAATCAATGCTGACCATTCCAGATCTTCCCGACAATCTAGAAATTATCCTTGGAAATGAAATCTATATTCCTAAAAAAGGAATCTCTCCTGCTTTAAAAAATCGATTGATTCGCCTTGCTGCATTCCCAAATCCTGAATTTTATAAAGCACAAGCAATGCGACTGCCTACTCATGAGAAACCAAGAATGATTTCCTGCAGTGCTGACTATCCCGATCATATTGGGATCCCAAGAGGATGTTTTGAAGAAGTTTGTCAACTTTTTTCGGAATTAAAAATTCAGGTATCTCTGCAAGATAAACTATAGAGAGGAGTTCCTTTAAATGCAAAATTTTTAGGAGAGTTACGTAAAGAACAAAAAACAGCTGCAGAAACTCATCTGAAAACAGATATCGGTGTATTATCGGCAACAACAGCCTTTGGAAAAACTGTTATAGGTGCATGGTTGATTTCCAAGCGCAAAGTCAATACTTTAATTCTCGTTCATCGCAAGCAACTTCAAGAACAATGGCTTGAAAGACTTTCATTCTTTCTAGAATTACCGAAAAATGCCATAGGTCGCATTGGTGGCGGAAAAAGAAAACCTACAGGATTAATCGATGTAGCCGTCATACAAAGTTTGGTTCGTAAAGGAGTCGTGGATGAAATTGTTTCTGAATATGGACATCTGATCGTTGATGAATGTCACCATTTACCTGCCTTTAGTTTTGAACAAGTAGCACGTCAAACAAAAGCAAATTTTATTACAGGCCTCAGTGCGACTATTGCCAGAAAAGATGGCCATCACCCCATTATTCTCATGCGCTGTGGTCCAGTGAGATATCGCGTAGATGCTAAAGCAGCGGCTGCAATGCGCCCATTTGAACATACCGTGTTTGTGCGACCTACTTCATTTAGTCCAACCAAACCAGCAAACGAAGATATCCGTCTGAAATTTAATCAATTGTATGAAGAAATTGTTCAAGATGAAGTACGCAATCAATTAATCTGCAGTGAAGTGATCAACGCAGTTCAAAGAGGACGCTCACCTATCGTTCTCACCGAACGTAATGATCATTTAGATTGTTTATTTGCCAAGTTAAAGCCACATATTCAACATTTGATTGTCCTGAGAGGAGGCATGAGCTCCAAAGAAATTACTGCCGTATCCAATCAAATAGCAAATGTTCCAGCAAATGAATCACGTATTATCTTGGCTAGCGGAAAGTTTGTTGGCGAAGGTTTCGATGATGCTCGACTCGATATTCTTTTTCTCACCATGCCCATCTCTTGGAAAGGTACCATTGCACAATATGTTGGTAGGCTCCATCGCCTCTACGCAAGTAAACAAGAAGTACAAGTTTACGACTATGCAGATCTTAACGTCCCTATGCTGGAAAAAATGTTTAATCGAAGATGTCAAGGATACGAAGCTGTAGGCTATAGAATTTTGCTCCCCGCCAGTGCCATTCCAGGATGGCCTGCTGAAGTTCCACTTCCCATTGATCCAGCTTGGAAAGAAGATTACGCAGGTAGTGTCAAAAGATTGATCCGTGACGGCGTAGATTTGCCTCTAGCGCATCTTTTTGTTCAAGTAAGTACAATTCTTCCCATTGAGGCAGAGGGTGTAGATCGTGCACGGAGTGCAAGTGAACGCTTTCTATTTTACAGATTAGAAACATTGCCACAAACCAAGGGTTTATTTCGTTTGAATGTCGAGCTTGATATTCCCTTTGATGGTTGGGGTCGGATGGAGGTTGACTTTGTGTGTACAACAGTAAAGCTTGCAATTGAGCTAGATGGCGCTCAACACCTTAATTCAGTAGACGCTTATCGCAAAGATCGAAGAAAGGATACACTCCTACAGGAAAATGGTTACATCGTATTGCGTTTTTTGACCGAAGATTTAGGAAAGCATCTTGGCGAGGTCTTAGATACGATTTTACGCGTTCTAAATACAAATCAAAGGAATATGAAAAGTTCTCACCCTTCCTAAATCCAATGTCCAAAATTATAGAATATGGTTGTGGTTATAGGAAGAAGCACTACATCTACGATTAACAAGCAGTTACCAAGATTCACTATAGAAGTCCTTCATGCTGAGCCATTAGAAGGGCATATGCCAAAAATGGATCTCTTATCGGTACTTGGGTTATTTTTTTGTTAATCTCAACTTCCATATATCCCCGTTTTAAACCTTCCATTATTTCAGTCAAAGTAAACGCATATTTCTCTTTGATTGCTTCTGTTTTATCATGTCTAGTTTCTTTTTTTACCACATCCTTGAGGTGAAATTACAGCATCTCTTATCCAAAGCCAGAATTGATCTTCACAGACAACACCAGGTCGGCTAAATTTTGTTGCTAATTCATCTGCTTGATCGTGTGTAAGTCCCTGAAGCTTAGATTTGTTATAAAGTCTTTCGTAAACCTCTTTTTTAATGGCAAAAATGCCTTCACGTTCATAAATAATTTCGTAGGTACCGTTTGTGTAGTCATTAAGTTCACCCTCACGTTTCAGCTTAGGATAACGCTCTAATAGTTCAAAGTAACGATTTAAAGCTTTTTCATCTTCTATTTTGGCTGAAGAAAGAGAATCGGTAGAAGAAATAGAATCTTCTGTTCCTTGAGTAAAAGCAAATATGGTCATACATTCCATTTCAGAATTGTCCATAGAAGCTATAAATGCCCAAGAGCAGATACCATTTAAAAAGATGAAGAGTTAGAAAGATATGCCACTCATCTGAAAATCTGCTATATGAGCTTGCACCCAGTCTTTAGATGTGTGTCATATTTTTGGTTCATGTCTACCTATTCGTTCGCCTAAATTTTCAGCGATCACTTACCAAACTTTTTGCTAAACATAGGAAGGCCACTCTTAGATGTCTCAAGCGAAGCTTCGTCCTGAATCACATCCCAGTGCTCGGTCAGAATGCCATCAACGATACGCACAATGTCAACTACAATCCAAGCTGTCGGTTGACCGAAACCTGAAAACCTTCCATGGAGCATCACAAGATCACCCTCAGCGACAATCATTCCAGGCTCATATTTTAATGACTGGGGCATACTCTTGATTAGATTGAATAGACCTTCTCTTCCTGGCGGGATATGAGCGCTGTGCTGAATATAGTTTGGCGACCAGAAGTGCTCTGCTGCCACATAGTCACGCTTATTAAATAGTATGTCAAATGCCTTAAGGACAAGTTCTTTGTTTTTGGATAAACAGCGGGGACTGTTAATTGCGGCTGCTTGAGCTTTATTCGCGTTAAGGCAACTGTCAAAATAAAAAGTAGAATTTTGGAGTTGGGAACAAAATGGATCAGACAATTGGCTATCTCGTTGCTGTTCATAGAAAGGATAATCAGTGTAACCGTGGAAATCGAAAGTGTAGAAAGTTTTACGATCATAGTCACTAAGTGGCAGTCCCAATTTAATACGCTTCGGTAAATCCGGATTTGAGATGAAATGACGCCCGAATGCAACTAGATCAGTGTCTCCTTTTTCAACGGTAGCCTCGGCAGTATCGGGTTCAAAACCACCCGCTGAGATGATTTTTCCATTAAAAATCTTTCGCAATTGTGCCGTCGCAATTGGGGCCTGCCCTTCTGCACTGATCACGTTGCCTTTGATTCGCGGTTCTGGTTCAATAATGTGGAGATATGCCAGTCCAAAACGATTCAACTGCTCTGCAACGTAAACGAAGAGTGCGGTCGGATTGCTCTCTGACATCGAATTCCACTTTTCGCTAGGTCCAATGCGCACAGCTACACGATTGCCGCCCCACACCGATGTCAGTACTTCCACAATTTCCAGTAAGAAGCGGGCACGGTTCTGGATTGATCTACCATAGGAGTCCGTGCGCTTATTACTGCCATCCTGCAGGAATTCATCGATCAAATAGCCATTAGCCGCATGAAGTTCGACCCCATCAAAACCGGCAGCTTTCGCTCGCTCGGCAGCTTTGCGATAGTCTTCGACGATACCGGGAATTTCAAAAATATCGAGTGCCCGATGTGGTGATGGTTTTATCCACCCCTTTGGAGATGAGATGCTTGGAGAAGAATTTTCCCAATACTCTGGAATGACTGAAGGCGCTATAGGCATCGCACCGTTGGTCATGACCACGTTCGACGAGCGACCTACATGCCATAGCTGAGAGAACATTTTCCCTCCCTTTGCATGGACAGCGCTTGTGATATTCTTCCAGCCAGCGACCTGCTCATCAGAATACAATCCAGGGGCTCCAAACCATCCGCGGCCCGTAATCGAAATCGAAGTCGCTTCAGAGATGATCAGTCCTCCTTCCGAGGCTCGCTGAGTGTAATATTCAAGCATTAACTTTCCAGGGACATCGCCAGGCTGTTCGGAACGTGAACGAGTAAGAGGTGCCATCACAACACGATGTCCCAATGATATGGCTCCGATTTGAACGGGTGAAAAAAGATTTAGACTTGAAAGAGCACCCATAACAATTTCCTTTAAACCCAACTTGTGACCTATGATGTCAATTTTCTAAATTCGTCAACGATCAATTTTTTTTGATATACTACGCCTGTTTTCCTTGCAACTTTTTATGGGCCTAGTGTTCGTTATGTTCGTGATTTTCTTGCTGAGTATGGTGGGGAAATTCGCCCGGTTCGAATGCAACTTCTGTTATTTTATATCAGAGGGCGCCGCTGTCGCCATGGAGTGCACTTCTCATAGGCATCTGCAACGCGTAAGACCGTAGCATCATCGAAGCGCTTCCCGATAATTTGCATCGCTAAGGGTAAACCAGTTTCAGTATAACCACAACACACCGACATTGCAGGACTACCAGTGACATTGAATGGCATTGTTAATAGAGGTTTCTCGAAGATAGAGAATTTGCCTACCATTTCAATTTTTGGTGCCTCGTTTCGAACGACAGCTGTGAGGATGACATCAAAATTGGTCATCATCTTCTCAAACTCATCGATTAATTCACGTCGTCGACGCGTCGCTTGAATATAATCAGCACTCGAGATTAGTCCAGCCAATGCCATACGATCACGGAATACTTCACCATAATCCATAAAGCGTGTGCGGAGGCTAGCTTCGTGAATCGCGTATGCTTCATCCTAATGATGGTACCACAGGCTGCCCATTCGGTTAATGGAGACAAATGTATTTCATGCATTAAACAACCAATTTCTTCAAGCTTCTTAACGGCTGTATCGATTGCATCACAGGTAGCAGTATTAGCAGCTAAGTCAGTTGTATAGAAATGACGGAGAAAACCAATGCGAAGTCCTTTAACATCGCCGGTCAATGATGAACGATAGTCCGGGATAGGATGATTGATGCTTACTGGATCCTCCGGGTCGAAACTAGCCATTGACTGTAGCAGGATTGCACAATCTTCAGAAGTCCAGGCCATTAGACCAGCATGGTCGAGCGAAAATGATAAAGGTAAAATACCTTTACGGCTGATAAGACCAAAAGTCGGCTTGATTCCGGCGACACCACAATATGCCGCTGGTGTTCGGATAGAACCACCAGTGTCACTGCCAGCACCGCCGAGCACTAATCCCGCTGCGACTGATGCTGCCGTCCCGCTCGAGGATCCTCCTGTAAAACGTGTTATGTCCCATGGATTACGAGCAGGAGGCCAGGGAAGGTCAAAGCTTGGTCCACCAAAAGCAAATTCATGGGTCGCTAGCTTCCCCATAATAATCGCACCAGCCTGTTTTAACCGCATGACTGAATATGCATCAGCTTTCGGAATGTGGTTCATCATGATCTTTGAGTGGCAGGTAGTTGGGATATTCGCTGTCTCGTAAACATCTTTAAGCCCTATCGGAATGCCATGCAATAAACCTCTGTAACGCCCTGAGATAATTTCTCTCTCTGCCAAACGAGCTTCATCACATGCATTATCTGCTAAAATGTGTATGAAGCTATTAATCTGGCCATCTATTCGTTCGATCCTTTGAAGGCAACTTTCGACTAACTCAACAGGTGACAATTCGCGCTTCTGAATTAATCGCGCTGCATGAGCAATGGTCAAAAAATCATGAATCATCGTTTAGCCTCTGGAAATGAAACAGTGTGCGCAGGCTCTGTCCTACTTGAATGTAGCTTTCTGACTTCAGTTTTCATCTCATCGATGAACCTAACCGCTGAGGCGACATCACAAAGTTCAATTTCTGGTATCTCTAGGCCTAACCGTTCGAAGATTTTTTTGAGTTCCTGATGGGTTTTGGTCATTTCCATATCTCTTCAAATGCGCCTTGCAATGAAATTGAGCCAGCTCTTATCTAGGCTAGGAGCTACTTTGCTTCTTGTATCCGCACTCTTCCAAACCTCCAAAGGATGAAATAATCCCTTTAGATAAGGTTCAATGCTTGCTTCATTCATGTCAAAAAAGAACCGATCCTCTACTTGTCGCATAGACGTTCCATATTTAAATGAAGCATAGAAAATTCCAGAAGGAAGAAGAGCTTTATAAAAGCTTTGGATAATTTGCCTTAAGCTCTCATACGGTATGTGCAATAGCGAAGCATTCGCCCAAACAGCATCGAATTTATTAGAGAAGTTAATATTTTGGAATAACATATGAAGTGCATCCTTTCCTAAAAAACCTGATGTCATTCTCACCATTTCTATAGATCCATCAAATGGAACTACCTCATACCCTTTACTGAGGAAGAATTTAGAATCACGGCCCACACCGCAACCAGCATCTAAAATGCATCCTACTTTAGGTAAATACTTCAAAAACTTCTGATAAACATCTTGCAGATCAGCATTGACGGTTCTATCATAGAAATCTTTTGAGTTTTTATTGTAGTAAGCGATCGAATCCATATTTATTCCCCAATACACCAAAAAAATTTATCAGAAATCAGCTCTCATATCCAGTGAATTTGAAGCTGAATCAACACTCCAACGTACTAACTAAACATGATTTTAAACCCAACCTGCACTCTATGATGGCTCATATTCGAAATTATTTTCTCTCTAGGAGCTCGCACGAAGCTTTGAAAATAAGTGAACCATATATAGGAGTATATCCTTTTGAAATTTCGTAAAAGTTAGCCTCAATCAGAGATGTAAAAAAACATAAGAAGGCCAGCAGTATCCATTCTTTCATTTTCATTACCTTTGAGAAACTTAAAGCCTAGCAAAATAACAACTTGAAAGGCAAGCGTCTTCTGAGATCCTATGTCCCATCTGGTCGATATCGATAGCCTATATTTTTTGTTGTTGTATGATTCAAAAAATGCTACGTATTGGGCTATGGAAAAACTGTCCTATTAAATAAAAACGCCTACAAGTAAAAATTATGCTCCCAATCAATCAATCATCTCTAAAAAACCTCAGCCCAGCAAATTTTGCTTTTGTAATGTCTTCTGGTATTACGTCCATAATTTTTAACAGAACAGGCTGGTTAAATATCTCTTTTGTATTTCTGATCATTGGCATACTTGGATATCTTGTGCTTATTTCTCTATTTATGTGCAGGCTATTTTTACTCAAAAAGGAAGTACTGCAAGACTTCAAAGATATTCAAAAGATGTTCAAATATTTAACATTTAGTGCGGGATCTAATGCTTTAGCTGTTAGCTGTTCTCTTTCTGGATATAATCTTATTGGGTTAATTCTCGCAGTAATAGGTGTTATCTCAACTATCGTTTTAACATATACCCTGTTTTGCACACTTTTTTTTCATACTCAAACAACCATCCAAGCCATCAGTCCATTCTGGTTATTATTAGCTATAGCGTGCAACTCTTCAGGCATTGTGTTAACAACTCTTTGGGAAAAGGAAATGCTTCTAAGCAATATATTTTTATTACTTGCATTTTGTTTTTGGACTTTCGGTGTTTTTATTTATTTGATTTTCATGACATTAAATATTTTTCGAATGCTTTTCTTTCCCTTTGAAGGTAAAGACATGGATCCATGCTATTGGACATGCATGGGTGCTGCCGCTATTGCAGTTGTTGATGGATGCCATTTTATTCTTGTGCACAATCCTCCATTATTTTTTGATGCAGTCAAGCCTTTTATGGAAGGAATGGTTTTGTTTTTGTGGGGATGGGGAACAGCCTGGATTCCTATTTTGTGTTTGATGGAATTGTGGAAATTTTTCTATTTTAAGGTTCCCTTTCATTATCAGCCTTCTCTTTGGGCCATGGTTTTTCCTCTTGGAATGTATACGGCTGCAACTGATTTATTAAGTTCTAGTATTCATTTAGATTTCCTTCAAGAGATGGTTCAAATCTGGCTCTGGATTACATTTTTTATGTGGTGCTTGGTTGCCTATATGAGCAGGCTCAATCCTTTCTCAAATTCTAAGCTTGATTCCTTTAAACGATGAGATGACTGTTTTTTAATTGATGTAATTTCATCTGGTTTGCCCTCAGTTGATTTGCCTGGTGTAAATGTTTGTTCCTCAGCTCTGACATAGGAAGTATCAATCAATTAGGAAATAGTAAAACAACTTTTTTAGATTTTTATAACTATAAATTGAATTTACGTGACAAAATAAAAATTTGTTTTCATTCAAATTTTTTCCAATATATTTAAATATTTTCAAAGTTTGCTAGGGGTATTATCCTAAAAAATAATGACTTTGCCTATTGACAAAGATTTTCCTATGGGGAATAGAAAAAGTAAAGATGTTCAGATTTATTTAGATTGGATTAGATATATCTCATGGCTCACAGTTAAAGGACCATATTTATCAAGAGGTGCATTTGATAAACAAGCAACAAACAAAAGTATGCAATTATGGTTTGTGATGCTTCCGATACTTTGGAAGGCGGTTTTAGCAATCTTTGTTCTACTTTCTTTCATAATTTTGATTAGAGATTAAAATTTTTTTCAAAAAAATTTTTATTTAAGAGACAAATGACTAAACATTTAAGTAACAACATTGCTTCCAAAGAATCTTTGATAAATTCAATAAAAACTTATGTTTATAAAATTCCAACAGACTTTCCTGAATCAGATGGAACTATTGAATGGGATTCAACGATTTTAATTGTAGTACTCATCCATGCTCATGACCAAATAGGTTTAGGTTTTACCTATGGGCATGAGGCAATTAGCCAAGTTATTCAAAGTACTTTTGTACCCCTTTTAAAGAATTCCAATGCTATGAATGTCCCATACTTATGGGAAAAAATGCTAGATGCCTCTCGGAATATTGGCTCTAGAGGAATTGCTGCCAGCGCCATTGCGGCAGTAGATATTGCTTTATGGGATCTAAAAGCTAAAATCTTAAAAGTCCCCTTATGCACTCTTTGGGGGCAAGTCAGAGAAAGTGTTCCAGTTTATGGCAGCGGTGGATTTACTTCCTATTCAAAGATTCAATTGGCTAAACAATTTGAAAATTGGAAGAGCAAAGGAATTGATAAATTTAAAATGAAAGTTGGCAGATATCCTGATAAAGATGTTCAAAGAGTAAAACAAGCCAGAGATGTTATTGGCTTATCGAATGAACTTTTTGTGGATGCCAATGGAGCTTATACACGCAAACAGGCTTTGGAGTTCGCCGAACGTTTCAAAGAATTTAATGTGAGCTGGTTTGAAGAACCGGTTAGTTCAGATGATCTTCGTGGATTACATTTACTTTGCGTTCGTGCGCCTCCAGGTATGAATATAGCCGCTGGCGAATATGGTTATGAGATATTTTATTTTAGGAGAATGCTAGAAGCCCAAGCAATTGATATATTGCAAGCGGATGCTACGCGTTGTTGCGGATTTACAGGTTTTTTTCAAGCGTGTCAATTATCTCGGGCTTTTAATCTTCCTCTTTCAAGTCACTGTGCCCCTTCTTTACATTTACAACCTAGCCTAAGCCAACGCCACGTTTGTCATATGGAGTTTTTTCATGATCATGAGCGTATTGAAGAAATGTTTTTTGAAGGGGTTCCCAAATTAATTAAAGGTTGTCTATATCCTGATCTTGATCGATTTGGTCATGGACTTGAGTTAAAAGAAAAACATGTAAAAAAATTCATGACTACCTCATTGTCAAGTTAATCTAATGGAGAGATACTATGAGTCATCCGACTGGACGTAAAAAATGGGCGATTCCCGAAGGTTATATACCTACATATAGCACGACGACTGGGAGAGACCTTTTAAGTCATGAAGCAGTCTGCATTTTGAATACTTCCGAACAAGAAGCTCATGTTAAGATTACCATTTTTTTCTCCGATCAAGATCCTGTGGGGCCCTATCACATAACTGTACCGGCAAGAAGAACTAAACACGTTAGATTTAATGATTTAGAAGATCCACAACCCATCCCGAAAGGAGTGGATTATTCAAGTATTATTGAATCAAATATTGAAATTGTTGTGCAACATACTCGATTGGATTCTCGCCAACCAGCAAATGCTTTAATGACGACTATAGCTTTTGCCTGCGATAACTAGACTAATTTTAAGGAGAGTAAAATGAAAAAAACCGCTGGTGATATATTAGTCGAATGTCTCATTGATTGGGGAGTCGAGGTTATATTTGGTCTTCCAGGTGATGGAATTAATGGCATAATGGAGGCATTGAGAAAACGCCAAGATGATCTTCGTTTTATCCAAGTCAGACATGAAGAATCTGCAGCTTTTATGGCTTGTGCCTATGCGAAATATACAGCTAAATTAGGAGTTTGCATTGCCACCTCTGGTCCAGGTGGCATCCATCTTTTAAATGGATTATATGATGCTAAGCTTGATGGTCAACCAGTCCTTGCAATTACTGGATTACAATTCCATGACCTTCTTCACACATTTCAGCAGCAGGATGTCGAACTTGATAAACTTTTTGAAAATGTTGCTGTCTATAATTCAAGGGTCATGGGACCAGCCCATATGGAAAATGTTGTAGATCTAGCTTGCAGAACAGCAATATATAGACGTGGTGTTTCACATGTAACAGTGCCAGTTGATTTTCAAGATCAACCTGTTGAGTCTGGAAGAACTAAAAGGAATGTCTCACATCATAATACCACTGTTTTAACCTGTTCCGTCCCCTGCAATGAAGATCTTAAATCTGCTGCTGATTTATTGAATAAAGGAAAGAATATTGTCATTCTGGCTGGAAGGGGAGCGCTGCATGCAACTGATGAACTCGAAAAGACAGCAGAAATTTTAGGCGCCCCTATTATTAAACCTCTCTTAGGAAAGGCAGCTGTTCCGGATGATAGTCCCTATACAATAGGCGGAATTGGCTTATTAGGTACGCGTCCCTCCATAGAGGCTATGGAATCTTGCGATACTCTTCTTTTGGTGGGCACTTCGTTTCCTTATATCGAATTTTATCCAAAACCGGGACAAGCCCGTATTGTGCAAATAGAGCTTGATCCCATACGAATTGGATTGCGATGTCCTGTGGAAGTTGGTTTAACTGGAGATAGTAAAGTCACTTTGCAACAATTAATTCCTCTTTTAAAAAACAATGAACATCGTGATTTTTTGAAAAAAGCTCAAGAAAATATGAAATCATGGAATGCTTTGATGGAGGAACGGCAAACATGTATGGATACCCCAATGAAACCTCAAGTAGTAGCTTGGGAGGTAGGTAAAAGATTAAAATCCGATGCAATTGTTTCCTGCGATTCAGGGACAATTACAACCTGGATGGCAAGACATATACCAGTTAAACGAGGACAAATGCATTCCCTTTCAGGTAATCTTGCCACAATGGCTCCAGGCCTGCCTTACACTATTGCAGCTCAAATTGCTTACCCCCATCGTCAATGTATTGCTTTTGTTGGAGATGGTGGCTTTTCGATGCTAATGGCTGATTTTGTAACAGCCGTTAAATACAAATTACCAATTAAAGTTATTGTAATAAAAAACAATACTCTTGGACAGATAAAGTGGGAACAGATCGTATTCTTGGGAAATCCTGAATATGAAGTTGAACTTCAACCCATTGATTTTGCTTTATTCGCTGAAGCTTGTGGTGGAAAAGGATTTACAATAGAAGATCCTCAGGCATGTGGAGATATTGTTGAAACGGCTTTGAATACACCAGGACCTGTTATCATTCAAGCTGTTGTAGATCCATTTGAGCCTCCTATGCCTCCAAAAATTGAGTTTTCTCAAGCAAAAAATTTAGCTGAAGCTCTTCTCCGTGGTCAACCAGGTGGATTAGATATAATAAAAACCATCATGAAAGACAAGATACGAGAGCTGATCTAATGCATGATCATGAATTTAAAGAGCTGCAAGCTGATCTAAAAAAAACTATCCGTGGTGAAGTTCGCTTTGATGATGGATCTCGGGCCCTATATGCAACCGATGCATCAAACTATCGTCAAGTTCCTATCGGAGTAGTCATTCCTAAAGATCAAAATGATATCATTTCAACAGTTGCTCTTTGCCATAAGTATAAAGTACCTGTTCTTTGTCGAGGAGGTGGAACAAGCCTTGCAGGACAGTGTTGCAATGTAGCTGTCGTCATGGACATGTCCAAATATGTGAATGAAATTGTCCATTTAGATCATGTCAATAAGACTGCACTGATACAGCCCGGATTAGTTTTAGATACTTTAAGAGATGCCGCTAAAAAATACAATCTTACATTTGGCCCCGATCCAGCTACCCATTCCCATTGCACTTTGGGAGGAATGATGGGTAATAACTCCTGTGGTGTTCATTCCGTAATGGCTGGTAAAACAGATGATAATGTTTTAGAATTGGATATTTTAACCTATGATGGCGTACGCATGAAGGTAGGCCGCACTTCTAAAGAAGAGATGGAAAAATATATTCAAGAAGGCGGTCGGAAAGGGGAAATATATGCAAAATTGAAAAGTTTTACTGAAAAATATTCTTCTCTTATCGAGGAAAAATATCCTAAAATCCCTCGATGTGTCTCAGGTTACAATCTTACCTGGCTGCTTGAAAAAAATGGATTTGATTTAGCTAAAGCTTTAATTGGAAGTGAAAGTACATGCGTCACTATCTTAGAAGCGACTGTCCGATTAGTCTATAGTCCTCCGGTGCGATCGCTCCTTGTTTTGGGTTATCCAGATATATATACAGCTTGTGATCATATCATGGAAATCATGGAACATAAACCAACAGCTCTTGAGGGAATTGACGATGACTTAGTGGAAGATATGAAAAAAAAGAAAGTTCATCCTCAAGATATAAAACTTTTGCCTGATGGAAAAGGGTGGCTTTTCATAGAATTTGGTGGAGAATCTAAGGAGGAGTCAGATGCTAAAGCAAAAAAACTTATGGAAGAGCTAAAGAAAAAGTCTCATCCACTCTCGATGAAATTATATGATGATCCTCCTGTTGAAAAGATTCTATGGAAAGTACGTGAATCGGGTTTGGGTGCTACTGCGCGTATTCCAAATGAAAAGGATACTTGGCCAGGCTGGGAAGATTCTGCTGTTCCTCCTGAAAAATTGGGAAATTATCTCAGGGAATTGCGTAAACTCTTTAATAAATACGATTATAAATGCGCACTTTATGGACATTTTGGGCAAGGTTGTGTGCATACCCGTATTGATTTTGATCTTTATACTCAAGAAGGACTTAATAATTATCGTTCATTTATTAATGAGGCAGCTCATTTAGTTGTTTCCTTTGGCGGATCACTTTCAGGTGAGCATGGAGATGGGCAGTCTAGAGCCGCATTACTTCCAATAATGTTCGGGCCTGAATTAATTAAGGCTTTTCGCGAATTTAAATCCATTTGGGATCCTGAATGGAAAATGAATCCCGGAAAAATAACGGAACCTTACCAACCAACTGACAACCTACGAATCAGTCCACAGTATGATCCTCCGGTTTTAAAAACACATTTCAAATTTCAGGAAAGCGGAGGGATGGGGGGATTTGCAAGAGCAACTACTCTTTGTGTGGGAGTAGGAAATTGCCGTCGTTATAATGAAGGAACGATGTGTCCTAGTTATATGGTAACGAAAGAAGAAAAACATTCTACGCGTGGACGCGCTCGTCTTTTATTCGAGATGTTACAGGGTAGTGTTATCGGAAAAAAACTGTGGAAGGATGAATCTGTAAAAGAAGCGTTAGATTTATGTCTTGCTTGCAAGGGCTGCAAAGGGGAATGTCCCATGACTGTCGACATGGCAACATATAAAGCAGAATTTTTGTCTCATTACTATGAAGGAAGGTTACGTTCTCGATCTGCCTATGCTTTTGGTTTGATTTCTTGGTGGGCCAAATTTGCCTCATACCTTCCTAATTTCGTCAATTTCTTAACACATGCACCGGGATTATCAACCATTGCAAAATGGATGTCAGGAACGGCTCAAGAAAGATCTATTCCCCACTTTTCTAAACAAACATTTAGAGATTGGTACTTCAAAAGAGAACCATCGCAAGAAAAAAAACATAAGAGAGTTATTCTTTGGGTCGATACTTTTAATAATTATTTTCATTCAGAAGTCGCACAAGCAGCATTTGAGACTTTAGAACATCTAGGTTTTGAGGTAGTGATTCCAAAATCCTCTCTATGTTGCGGAAGACCTTTATACGATTACGGAATGCTGGACTTAGCTAAAAAGCTTTTGAAAGAAATTTTGTCTACAATGAAAAAAGACATCGAAAATGGAACTCCTATCATAGGACTTGAACCTAGTTGTGTGACAGTATTTCGCGATGAACTTGTCAATTTATTTCCCTCAAATTTTGATGCGCAACGCCTCAAAGAGCAAACTTATTTATTTAGTGAATTTCTAGTTAAATATGCTAAAGATTGTAGTTTTAAACCTCTTAATAAAAAAGCAATTGTGCAAGGCCATTGTCATCATAAATCTGTTTTAAAATTTGAAGATGAGAAAGAAATTTTACAGCGCTTAGGCCTTGATTTTGAAATTTTAGATTCTGGGTGCTGTGGTATGGCAGGTGGTTTTGGATTTGAAAAGCAGCATTATGATATTTCGATGAAAGTTGGACAAAGAATACTTATTCCCGCAATCAAAAATTCCTCCCCTGATACCTTAATTATAGCCAATGGCTTTAGTTGCCGTGAACAGATTATTCAAACAACCGGAAGAGAAGTTCTTCATTTGGCGCAAGTTGTAAGTATGGCCATCAAAAGATAAATTTATGGAAACAAAAAACAAATATCAGCCTATTGAAAATTATGGAGTTATTGGGGATCTACGCACGATCGCTCTTGTCAGCAATAATGGCTCTATTGATTTTATGTGTTTTCCAAATTTTGATTCTCCAAGCGTATTTGCCGCATTACTCGACAGAGAAAAAGGAGGCTTTTTTCAAATTACTCCTTTAGAGGAAAAAATTAAACGAAAGCAAATGTACCTTCCAGATACTAATATTCTTTTGACTCGTTTTCTTTTTGAAGAAGGTATTGGTGAGATAACAGATTTTATGCCAGTTTCAACCTTTTGTGAGAAGAATATTCTCATTCGTAAAGTACTGAATATAAAAGGAAAAATTACTTATCGCATGCAATGTTGTCCTCGGTTCAATTATGCAAAAAATTCCCATCAAGTGAAACTTTATAAAAATACCATTATTTTTACAAGCGATGGAAAAGATGGCATATGCTTAAAATTGAAAAGCTCAGTGCCTTTGCATCTTAAAAATGGAGATGGATATACAGAATTTACTTTATATGCAGGCGAAAAGGCAGAATTTATTCTGGAAAATGTTCAAGACAAAATAAAAAGCTACAGTATTGATTCTAAAGATTTTGTAAGAAAAAGCTTTACACAGACTTTAAATTATTGGAAAGAATGGACTGCTAAATCGACATATAACGGTCGTTGGCGAGAAATGGTCATTAGATCAGCACTTGTTTTAAAATTACTAATATCCAGTCAATATGGTTCCATTGCTGCCGCACCGACTTTTGCACTTCCAGAGAAAATAGGGGGAAGTAAAAATTGGGATTATCGATTTGGTTGGATTCGGGATACTGCCTTTACAATTCGCTCTTTGATGTTAATAGGGTTTCAAGACGAAGCTGAAGAATTTATGAGGTGGATAGAAAAAATTTGTACTAGCTTACACTCAAAGTCTATCCTTAAACCTTTGTATGCCTTAGATGGAAAAAAAGCATTAAACGAAATTGAATTAAATTATTTTGAAGGCTACATGAATTCTTCTCCTGTAAGAATAGGAAATAGGGCTAGGAAGCAATTGCAACTTGATGTTTATGGTGAATTTACTGATTCGATCTATCTTTATGATAAACATATATCACTAATTTCCGAAGCTACTTGGTTACATTTATCAAGTCAGATTAATTGGCTTCTGAAAAATTGGAGAAATAAAGATTCAAGCATATGGGAAACTAGAGGAAAACCCGAGGAATATTTATTTTCAAGACTTATGTGTTGGGTTGCCATTGATAGAGCAATCAAAATAGGGAATAAACGCTCTTTTCCCTTCCCTGCTTCTTGGATCGAAACAAGGAATGAAATATACGAATCAATTTACAAGGATTTTTGGAGTGAAAAGCGCCAGACTTTTATTCAATTCAAAAAAAGTAATGAAGTAGATGCTTCTGCACTTTTAATGCCATTAATGAGATTTATTAGCCCAAAAGATCCCAAATGGATTTCAACATTGAAAAATATTGAGCATGATTTAATTGTTGATTGTTTGGTTTATCGGTATAAACCTGAAGAAGATGCTCTTTTTGGATTAAACAAGGGAGAAGGAACTTTTTCTGCTTGTTCATTCTGGTATATCGAATGTTTATCACGTTCAGGACAAATGCAGAAAGCACAGGTTTTTTTTGATAAAATGCTTAGTTACGCTAACCCTTTAGGTCTTTATTCAGAGCAGTTAGGCACTCAAGGTGAACTTCTAGGAAATTTTCCACAAGCTTTTACTCATTTATCTTTAATTTCAGCGGCTTATGATTTGAATAAACGTTTAGATAAAAAAATTAGTAACCATTTATGAATACAAAATTATCATGTGAAAAAATAACACAAAATAATCTATGTTTCCAAACCATACTTCACGCCTCCTGAAGGATTTATGGCACCCTTAGCATAATCAAAAGTTAAAACCCAACTTAAGTTGGGTTTTAGGGTTGGAGTTTTGGGCTAGTCTGCGTCAGGCTTCATCTATTTGTCCATAAATTATAACCCGATTGTCCCCCTATTCTCTCCTGACAACTTGCTGCAATAGCCAATCTTTGAAAGACTGCCTCTCGCTTGAGTAATAACTCAAGCTTCGAGACAGTCTTTCAAATCTTGTCTATTTCGCTAAGTTGTCAGGAGAGAATAGGGGGACAATCGGGTTTATAGCAAAAACTCATAGTTTTTCTGGGTTAAATAATCCCCATTTGAGGAGTAGCTGATTGTAGACGCCATTTTTTTTGATGGCTTTTAAGCCTTCGTTAAATTGTTCAATGAGTTTTTTAGATTCTGGATTTTTTTTTGCAATGAGACGCAATCCATCATTAGTCAAAGGCTTAGAAACTACTTTTAATAAATTTTGGTAAGGGCCATTTTTTGTATATTCATATGCCGTTATCAAGCTTAAAATCATACCGTCGATGACATTGTTACTAACATCATCTATTAGTTTATAACGATAATTATAATCATAAAAAACAAAATTTATGGAAGTATTTTTATATAATGAGATAATTGGTTTTAATCCAATTATAATTCCTATGCTTTTTCCATTTAAGTCTTTCAAAGATTTAATATGAGATGATGATGACACAACGAGCACAGGACCCAGAAGGTAATAAGGATTTGAGACTATATAATTTTCAACATTCTCTTCGAGCACAAGCAACGAAGAAAGCACTGCTTCATATTCTCCATTATCTAGTCCTGTGAATAGATTTTCGGAGCCAACTCGTATAAGTTGGATAGGAAAATGTTGTTTTTCTGCAATTGCTCGTGCGATTTCTTCTGAAAAGATTGTTATGTCTTGTTCTTTATCGAACAGCTGAAGTGGGTACCATGTTTCGTCGATTGCAATACGATAAACTATGGGTGGTAAAGATTCCTTTGAAAAATAGTTATAGATTAATCCCCCTAAAAAAATAGCTGCTAGTATCAATATAATGATAAATCTTGGCTTAGTAAAATTGGCTAGTCTATTTCTTTTAATCAAAACGACGGAAGCTTTGGATCGATCTGCAGGCTTTATATTTTGATTGCCCCACTTCCAGTCACGGATTTCTGGTAGGTCATATCCTTTTATACTTGCTCTTGGACATATATCGTGGGGATTCATTTTTTATCCTCTAGTTGTTTTCTTTCCTTATATTTGGAGAGAAGATATCGCCTTTCAAAACAAAAAGTTCCCGATGTTTCGAGTTAGCCCAAGTAGTCGCTAAAAAGGATAAAGAATGCCTCCTGCAATAGGAATACCCACGCATGGTAAATGTTACGTTAGATCTTTGCTTTTTAAATCGTTCTTTCTTTAGGGAGAGACCTTCTTTGTAGGTTGTTGTTCTGCAAGCCGATTGATGCTATCTGTACTTGAAAGAAGTTCTTGGATATGTTTCTTTTTTTTAATTGGGCCAGAGAAAATGCTATCTACAACATTTCCAAGGCACCCTTTTGAAATTTTTTTATTCTTCACATTCTGGCTCTTTTTTGTTATTCAATTGCGTGTTAACTTAATCTTCAACCTATTGAGAAGGTTCAATATTTGCAACACTTTTTTATAATTGGTTCAGGAGTCTTGATATTTTCATGCAAGGGAACTTATCTTCATTGTTCATCTCTGATATAAGATTTGAGTCTCTTCGATGCTAAAATATAAATTTTACCCAAAAAGATTTCCAAGGATTGTCGAAGAGGCATAGGGAAATTGCTTCCCAAAATAGTATCTTGACAGGATCCTAACTTTAATAATATAAAAACATTTAGAGAGTCAAGTTTTAATGACCCTGAATAGGACACGTTTATCATGGTCAGCGTCGAAAAAAAATCTGGACAAGTTGTAGTCATCACAGGGGCTTCTGCAGGTGTAGGAAGGGCTACAGCCCTTTTATTCGCTAAAAGCGGAGCCAAAATTGGGCTCATAGCTCGTGATATAGATCGACTTGAAAATCTTAAACAGGAAATAATCAGTCTAGGTAGTGAAGCAATCGCCATTCCAATGGATGTGACGAATTCTGATGACATGTTTCATGCTGCTGATGAAGTGGAAGAAAAGCTTGGGCCGATTGATATTTGGATCAATAATGCCATGGTTACTGTTGATTCAGAGTTTAAAGATATGAAACCTGAAGAGTTCCGTCAAGTGACTGATGTCTGTTATCATGGGTTTGTATATGGCTCCATGGCAGCCTTGTCTAAAATGTATTCAAGAAATAAAGGAGTTATTGTTTTAGTAGGATCAGCTTTGGCATACAGAGGAATTCCTCTCCAATCAGCTTATTGTGGTGCTAAACATGCCATCCAAGGATTTAGTGAAGCGGTACGTAGTGAACTCATGCATGATAAAAAGAATATTTACATTACAATGGTTCAGATGCCTGCATTGAATACTCCACAATTCTCTTGGTGTAAAACGAATATGCCAAAAAAACCTCAACCTGTGCCCCCTATTTATCAGCCTGAGATTGCGGCTCAAGCTATTTTTTGGTCGGCGCATCATCCCTACAAACGAGAAATTATTCTAGGTGCAAGAAATACTATGATTGTCTGGGGAAATAAGTTCTTTCCAGGTTTTGGAGACTGGTATTTATCAAAAACGGGTTATAAATCCCAAATGACAGGTCAGCCAGTAGAGAAGGATCGAAAATTTAACCTCTGGGAAACGGTAAAAGGACCCTATTTATCGAGAGGGACATTTGATAAACAAGCTCTAAATAAGAGTTATCAATTATGGTTTGTCATGCATCCTGTACTATGGAAAGTCGTTTTTTTATTCTTTCTCTTCGTAATTCTAAGGGTGATTTTTTATTGATAAAGTATTAAATAGTTTAGATCAAAATTTCATTTGGACTAGATATGTAACGGCTGTCTTTGGAATTTGGTTGATCATTCTACCTCTGACATTTACCACTCATGATGATCTCATGTTCTGGAATGATATCATCACAGGAATAATTCTGACAGGCCTGAGTCTTTTATCTCTTTGCTCTGAACGGCTTTGGTTGCCTTGGGTGATATGTCTTCTTGGTGTATGGCTCGAAATGGCCCCTCTTATCTTTTGGGCTCATGATGCTTTCACTTATTTAAATGATACCGTTACAGGTGTTTTTACAATTATATTTTCTATTCTTATTCCTGGGAGCCCTGGAGAAAGGATTCAGCATGGCATCGAAAAGCCCATGGGATGGTCTTATAATCCTTCATCATGGTTACAACGTATTCCTATTATTTTTTTTGGGTTGGTTGGTTGGTTTATTGCTCGTTATATGGCCGCTTATCAATTGGGATATTTAGATCACATTTGGGATCCAATATTTGGAGATAACGGTACTTTAAAAGTCATTACTTCTAGCATCTCACAGAAATTTCCAGTCTCTGATGCTGGTTTGGGAGCTTTTGCCTATACAATAGAAGTCTTAATGGGATGCAAAGGGGGGACACGCCGCTGGTATACAATGCCGTGGATTGTTATTCTATTTGGTGTTCTTGTCGTTCCATTAGGTTTAATAAGCATCATTCTCGTCATTCTTCAGCCACTTCTTGTGGGACACTGGTGTTTTTGGTGTCTCCTCGCAGCTATTTGCATGCTCATTATGATAGCTCTTACTGTCGATGAGGTGGTCGCTGTCGTGCAATATCTTATACAAGTTAAACGCACTAAACAATCTTTTTGGCAAGTTTTTTGGAAAGGTGGTGATTTCGCTTTGCCGTCAGATGAAGATGCAACGACTCCACTAAATGCTCCTTTCACAAAAATGTTTCCTGACATGATCAGAGGCTTTACAGTTTCTTGGTCACTTTTTATCAGCATACTCATAGGTGTCTGGTTTATGATTTCCTCTGCTCTTTTTGGAATGGACAATCTTGTCTCCTATAACAATACTGTGTTCGGAGCCTTAGTTATAGCAGTTTCGATTATTACCATGGCTGAAGTTGTACGCAAATTCCGGTTCCTCATCCTTCTCTTTGGCCTTTGGATAATTATCTTTCCTTGGATTTTCTCTGGTAACACGTATGATAATCTTTGGAGTAATCTTATTGCTGGACTCTTTCTCATCATTCTCAGTGTTCCGCGCGGAAAAATCCTAAATCATTACGGCAGCTGGAAACCTTAAAACTACCAGCAGAATGCCACGGCTAGAAAAGGAACAATTGATAATAGAGAATAATAAGTTAAGGCTAAGCTTTTTAAAAAGCATTCATCTTTAATAAATCCAATACCTGAAGATATAGCAATTTTTAACGATTTTATAAAAAATGATTTGATTGGTTTGGCAGGATCCTCTGGAATATTCCATACATCCTCATCAAAAAAGTGACGAATCTGGTTTAGCAGACTTTTCTTCATTTAAGCCTCTTATGTCAATAGAGATATGGCTAGTACTCTTTAAATACTGTTGCTCAAAACCAAAGGCCATTATTCCTATGCTTGTTCTTATCCAAGCAAGAAATATTCCTTCATTCGCCATATGATCTCTGGCATGAGAACTCGTGCTAGATTTTTGATCTTCATCTTTATTCATATTTACCTTAAGAAATAAGTTCAAGCCATCCCCCACTAAAACCCGCACGTTTTAGCCCATGGATAATATAGTGACATTTCTTAATGGTATTCCAGATAAGTCCTGATTGAAAATTTTCGATCATAATTATAATTGGACCTTGGTTAAGACCTAATTGCCATGGAGAGATCCAACCTTTAGCGTTATCGCCGTTTGAAGGAAAGGTGGGATTAAAGCTTCCATCAAAGCCGTAATTGCTATGTTTTTTTAGATCAAGCTTTTCTATGGCATGCCGAATAGTTTTCAATACTACCTTTGGCTCAAAAGGCAAAGAAGCCACTACGGCCCAAGGGGATATTGTACCATCATCAGGCCCAAATGGTGCACCACGGGCTATATAACCATAAAATTTCCGCTTTACGCCATTAATTGACATCGTACATGGACCGGGACCATTACTTGCTGTAAATCCCCAGGCATACTCGCCATAATGAGCAAATCCTTGTGGATTATCTATAGCATATTTTTGCTGAACAAGAGTAGCTCGGCGGCTATTTTCAAAATAATCAATACCGATCTTCCTGTTTAGATCATCATTAATGCCCTTAAAATCGAGCCAAATATGTGACATTTGGTGAATAAAAAGCGGACCCCCATATATGCATTCAATATCATACATCTTTTTCCACTCAAATGTTTCAGTCCATTTCTTATAACCTGCCGGTTCAATTGGGAAAGTAGGTGAGCCAAGGGCAAGCACATAGAGAATAATTGCTTCATTATAACTCTTATCCCAGCGATAAGGAAGAAAACCGGATTCCGGATTCCAACCGTGAGTTATTGTTTCGCCACCATTCAATGCCCATTGCCAATCAACTCGTAGATAAAGCTCTTCAGCAAGTTGACGAATCTCTTTTTCTTCCTTGTTTTCATTGGTTAAATACTGTCTGATTGTAAGGATACCCGCCATCAAAATGGCAGTGTCGATTGTTGATAATTCACATTTCCAGGCCCGTTTTCCTGTACTCATATCAAGGAAATGATAATAAAATCCTTTGTAGCCTGTAGCGTCAACTTCGGTTCCTTGCTTGCATGAGTGAAAGAACCTTAAAACAGTAAGCGTTCTCTTTACGACTTCATCTCGCGAAATTAATCCACGTTCAACAGCAGCGATATAACTGCTAAGCCCAAGGCCTACAGCTGCGATACTTGACGGCGATCCCGGCTGTGTTTTATCGGCTATCAAACCAGTTTGCAGGTTTATCTCATTAAGAAAGTAATTAAAGGTTTCAGCTTGCAACACCTTTAACATTTCATCATCAGACCCTTGAGAGTTTGCAATGGTCTGTATAGTTTTAATTTAGCTTGTTTTTTCATTCTATTTCCAAAGTTATACAAGCAGTTCCTTGAGGAGGCATATCAATCTCAATAAAAGCAGACTTTCCTCACGAATAATATGAATCTGTTCTTTTACAAGAGATGAGGCTAACTCAATGCACTTACCTGATCTGGTGTAAGGCTGCTTGGTTGCCCCATTTCCATCCATATCTGCCGTGGCATTTGCGTGTGTATCATCAATTCTTTCTACAAAAGAGGATAGAATCTTCCCAACATTTTTCAGGTGAATCCTAATCATTTCTGTTTTGATTGGATGCCTAGGAAGCGCCCAGTTTGTAATAAGGAGTTTGAGTACTCCTGGTTTGATAGTTATCCAAATATCCGCTGTTGGATGAGTGCCGTTAACTGGCAAGATCTGTTCCCCTATTTCACTCAGCAACTGATAAGCCCGATAAGCAGGTTTTGGGATTCCATATATATTTAAAAGACCAAAACCTCCATGAAATGGCATGATGAAAAATAGTTTTCTTCAAAAATATCCGAGAATGTCCAATAGCTGTAACCCTTTACATATCCTTGAGCTTCCATTACAGTCTTTGTAATAAATGCAGCAGCATATGGCTGATCGTGCAAGTCATCAAAAGGATTTGATGAAGTGCACCATTCTGTATAATATACAGGTTTTTTACCAGCTTCTGCTTTTATCTTTGCAGCCTCATCTCTTAACACACTTCGTTTAGCTTTGTGCCAATTGTGCGACGGTATCATCGCCTGGTTTCCCAAAATCATCGGTAGGATAATGATGCGTGGAAATAAAATCGCAATGGGACCTTATTTTTTTTACAAAAATTTACAAATTCAGTGATCCAAGCATTATCTGGCGGTGGCAGGTCCTCCTACTTGCAAAGTCTTGTTTATTTTTTTTATGGCATTTGCAGCATGTTGATAAAGATGGAAATAATCGAGTTTGGTGCCTGTCCAAAATGCTGAAAGATTCGGTTCATTCCAAACCTCAAAAAACCAATTGCTTACTTCAGATATTCCATATCTATCAACCCAATGTTGAACTAATTTATGGATGAGAGTTCCCCAATTTTTATAATCTTTTGGAGGAGTTACATTATCCTTTGTAATGAAAAACAGTCCTTTTCCCAGAAGAAAGGGTAAGCGGCATAAATGATAATTCCATAAAAGGCCGCATGCCAATGGAAAGTAAAAAATCACATATCTGATCGGCATTGAAAAAAGAATATACAAGCTCATTATTCTCATTAACGAGCGTGCTAAGATTATCTGAGAGTATTCCATGAAATCTGACATGTTTAAAACCTAACTCTCTATGGCAACGAGAAATTTGCCTTTGCCAATCTGCACGCAATGCTAAAGTCGCATGGCCACTACCGACAGTATGTTTCCAGAAATGTGGAAATGGTTGAGGGGAATCAGTGACTGAACAAATAAAATTAATAGTTTCTAAATCCATGTCAACCTCCTGAAAATTTTTACAAATTTTCTTAGTGACTGTGTATGTATTGTATTGCTTGATATTCCATTTCAAGTCATAACCGATCTAAAAAAAAATAATCTACTGCAAAAATTTTTCAGATTTCCCCCAGATAACATCTAATCATAGGTATTGCGTTAAATTTATTTTGACATACTTTGAGGTTGCCTTACAAACTTAACCCAAAGGAAAATTTTATGACAAAACAAGGTACAGAACACAATCTCAGCACAGAAGAACATCATTCAAAAGCTGCTGAACACACCAACAAGCCGGTCATCATCATACGGAAGTAAAATCCGATGATTTTTCAATCAGCTACAATCATTTGAACCTTGCTTCCAAAGAAATGCGGTCAATCATCTAATAGCTGAATGTCGCAATCACGGGTTAAAAGCCCAAATTTTGAAAATTCCCTTATGTGCTCTTTGAGAACAAGTCAGGGGAAATGTTCCCGTTTATGGCAGTGGTGGATTTACTTTCTATACAAAGGCTCAATTGCCAAGCAATGATCCCTTAGGGACTTTGTTTTAACGGACTTCCTTAAAAGGGTCTTTACCTTTTCGATCTTTCTTTTGAGAACGAACCTTCTTTACCGGCTGCTGTTCTTCAAAGCGTTCGATACCATCCACACTTGATGGAAGTTGATCGAGTGGTTTCCTTTTCCTAATTGGATCTGACTTATAAGATAGAATGCTATCTACAATGTTTCCCTCGCATCCTTTGTAAGGTTCTTTATTTTTCTTTTTCATGGTCTCCTTTGCAATAATAGTACAGCCTATGCAATTTTCAACTTATTGAGGCGCTTCAATATTTTCAACTATTTACTTCATTCTCTCTATTAAATGATCCACTCGTAAAGTTTTTGCCACTTTTTTTCCAATTCCAACATTGGAATGGATTTAAATTGTCTTTCCCATTGAGTTGCGATTCAAGGCTTCTAACTTTCATTGGATTCTCTTGGCCTATTTTCTATTTCGTCTTCTTTTACATCGCTTGGTTGCTTTTTACTCAATCCCATAGTCAATGCCGTCATTCCCGCAAGACCTCCTAGTTGCATCGTTTCGATGGCTGAGCTGGGAACAATGACGATAGTAGAATTCTCTTTTAATCCTTCATAAAGCATGTTCATCGCCCTTAAATGCAATGCAACAGGATTGTTGATATAAGTCTTAGCCGCTTCACCAAATTTTTCTGCCACTTGCCGCTCTGAATCTCCAAGAATGACCCGAGCTTGACGTTCTCTTTCTGCCTGTGCTTGCATCGACATCGCATCTTCCAAAGCGGGTGGAATCAGGACATCTTTGACTTCGACAGAAATGACATTGATTCCCCAAGGCTCAGTTCGCTCATCGATGATTATTTGCAGTTCATTGCTAATTTTGCTTCGTCCCTCAAGCATGTCAGAAAGCATCGTCTTGCCAATCACATCGCGCAGGGCTGTTTGCGATGCCCATCCAATAGCACTTTTGTAATCGGCTACCTCTAGGGCGGCCTTTTTAGGATCAATCACTTTCCAAAAAAGGACCGCATCGACGTCGACAGGCACCGTATCTTTGGTCAGAGTTTTTTCCGCTTTAAATGAACTCGTAATGACCCGGATGTCGATCCAGAAAGGAACTGTATCGATCACTGGAATGATAAAAAATAATCCCGGACCCCTTAATGAATGAAAATGGCCCAGTCGTAAAACGATGGCCCTGTCCCACTGATTTGCAATATTAATTGAGGCCGAAATGACGTAGGCAAGGAAAAGGGTAACGGCAAAGATAAAGTAGCTTGCATAACCCTCAAAACTTATATGCATGGTATATGCTAGTGCTGCGCCGATGAATAAAATCACGAAGAATACTAGGATGGAAAAAGAGCTTTTGTTCATTTTGATTTCCTTTTATTTGATTTCTAAACATTCTTTTTAGGTTTTTTGGGAGATCCATCTTTTCGTATTTCACGCTCTGCCTGCTCCCAGTCTTCAATTGCATGGCCATTCTGACGGCCCCGCTGCTCATAGAGTTCATAGGCACGTTTAGCGATTTGTGGCGTCAAATCGGACGGTAATTTGGTTTCCAATTTTCTCTCATTTTTAACGGGATCAATAAACTGATATGCCAGCAGTTTCACGCGGTCACTCAATAGTGCCCATATCAGCGCATAGCCCCATACGAACCCTGCCCAATTCCAGCCGAGGGGTGGCATAAGGAATCCGTAGACTGCAATGAACGTGGCTAGGATTTGCGTGCCAAGCACAGCAATCAATAAAATCTGTGCAGGACGTATGGACCAGAAGGGGCCACGAGTACGGGTAAGGAAAATTGTCATATGTCCTGCTACGGATAACATCAGATACATCATCGGCTGAAGATGCTTATGGTCGAGATGAAAAACCTGGTCTCCTAGATAGAATAGACCAAACGCAGCCACAGGGCCAATGAGGCCCAGCACTGTAGCGATTCCCAGAACTATATGCATATTCCAGGCTTCTGGTTCGTTCTTATAATGAACATTGTCATAGGCAATGGAAAGGATGGCGCCATCGTTAAGCAACGCCAGCATTACGATCATCACCGCCGTTAATGGATAAAAATTAAAGATCAGGATGGCAAGCGTCATGAATAGCAACACACGTAGCGTCTCGGCAATGCGGTAAATTGCGTAGCTATTCATTCGCTGGAATATTTTCCGACTTTCTTTGATCGCGTCAATAATCACAGATAGGCCAGGTGTCATTAGCACTATAGCAGCTGCCGCACGTGCTGCATCTGTCGCGTCTGAAACAGCGATACCACAATCGGCTTTCTTCAGAGCAGGGGCATCATTCACTCCATCGCCTGTCATGCCGACAATATGGCCACGTTTTTGCAGGACATCCACAATGTGGAACTTGTGTTCGGGAAACACTTGAGCGAAACCATCTGCCTTTTCAATGGACTCGGCTACAGATGTGCTTTCTTGATGTTTTACATCACCCAGCCCGCTGGCATCGAGAATATTTGTCCCCAGTCCCAATTTTTTGGCAGTTTCTTTTGCGATGGCTAGTTGATCACCAGTG
This sequence comes from uncultured Parachlamydiaceae bacterium, assembly GCA_963833865.1. Lineage (GTDB taxonomy): Bacteria > Chlamydiota > Chlamydiia > Chlamydiales > Parachlamydiaceae > Neochlamydia. Next base: position 1,800,906 of record CAWHZN010000011.1, read on the forward strand.
ACCATCTTGATCTTCACACCCATTAGACGAGCAGTCGCGATGGTTGCTTTGGCATCTTCACGTGGGGGATCGAAGAGGGGCAATATACCAAGAAACTGCCATTGGTCATCTCCCTCAGCTCGCGCCACTCCCAATGAACGAAAGCCACGTGCTGCAAATTCGTTAACAGTTTTCTCAGCGGCTGGTGTCACCTGGTCGGCATTGGCTGATAAACTCAAAATCACTTGCGGCGCGCCTTTCGTCACTTTAAACTTTTTTCCATCTGCTGTTTTGACTGTAGCCTCTGTGCGTTTATGCACCGGATCAAAGGGTTGAAAATGGATCACCTGATAACTCTTCAATGCATCTTTGTTTTTCAATCCGCCAAGAACAGCTAAATCAATGGTGTCATTATTGTCTGCACGTGAGGCCAGCGCCGCATTAAGGATGAGTTGTTCAATAGAGACATTGTTTACGCTGAACGGATCACCAAGGGTTAATTTATTCTGGGTCATGGTACCGGTCTTATCTGCGCATAGAATGTCCACTCCTGCCAATTCCTCAATGGCCACCAATTTGCTAACAATTGCTTCTTTCTTGGCAAGCAAGCGCGCACCGACTGCCATCGTTACTGACAAAACCGTTGGCATTGCCACAGGAATCGCAGCTACAGTCAGCACCAAGGCAAACTGCAATGTGGTAAGGATGGGATCGCCGCGATATATTGCAACAGCAATAATCATGGCAACCAGTACCACTGCGAGGATGATTAGGTAATTGCCAATCTTCAAAACCGCCTTTTGAAAATGACTGACGGTATGTGCTTCCTGCACAAGTTGGGTGGTCTTGCCAAAGTATGTTTTCGCACCCGTAGCATAGACTAGAGCGTCAATTTCTCCTTGGCGGATGATCGATCCCGAAAATACAGCCTCTCCAGTTTTGCGTTCGGTAGGCAGTGACTCTCCCGTCAATGCAGATTGATCGACTTCTATCGGGTCGCCCTCCAATAAACGCGCATCTGCCGGCACAATGTCTCCAAGACGCACGTGGATGATGTCGCCCGGTACTAACTCACGCGCTTCTGCAGTAGTCCATTTTCCCTCCCGTTTAACCCGAGCCTTGATTGCCAGTTTGGCCTTCAGGGCGGCAATAGCATTTCCTGCTTGATATTCTTCCCAGAAACCGACCACTGCATTGGCAACAAGCAAAAGGAGAATGATGAAAAAATCAGGCCAGTGCTGGACTATGGCCGATAGAATTACAGCTACTTCAATCATCCACGGAATGGGACCCCAAAAATAGGAGAGGAATTTCAGGAATGGATTGATTTTCTTTTCTTCAATTTCGTTAGGACCATATTGAATCAGTCGTTTTTTGGCCTCGAATTGAGTAAGACCATCCAGTGATGAACCTAACTTTTCCTGTAGTTCCTTAATTGAAAGGTTTTTCAGATCGTCTTTGGCATTCGATAGGGGATTTGATTTTGGAGTTTTGGGCTGGTCTGCCTCAGGTTTCATATTAGATTGCCCCATTTCCAGTCACGGACTTCCGGCAGGTCTTGACCATGCACACAGATATATTGCTTATGTTCAATAAGCTTATCTTTCATCATCTGCTTAAGGTAGTCTCCCTTAGCGCCCAGCTGCGGTAGCCGATCCACTACATCTTGCACTAAGTGAAATCTATCCAGGTCGTTCTGCACTCTAATGTCAAAAGATGTCGTGATCGTACCTTCTTCTTTGTAACCACGAACGTGCAGATTGCGATTGTTCCGTCGGTAAGTTAATCGGTGAATCAGCCATGGGTATCCATGAAAGCCAAAAATAATGTGTTTATCTTTCGTGAAAAGTGAATCATAATCCTTATCGCTCAGTCCATGTGGATGTTCCGTACTTGGTTGCAGCTTCATCAGATCGACGACATTGATCACCCGGATTTTCAGATCTGGAAGATATTTGCGAAGGATGGAAACGGCAGCCAAGATCTCCAATGTCGGTGTATCTCCGCAACAGACCATTACAATGTCAGGTTCGGCTCCTCGGTCATTGCTGGCCCATTGCCAGATGCCAATGCCTTCTGAGCAATGCACGATCGCTTGTTCCATAGTCAACCATTGGGGTAATGGATGTTTTCCCGCAACTACTACATTCACATAGTGTCTGCTTCGCAAGCAGTGATCAAAAACCGATAACAGACAGTTGGCATCCGGAGGAAGATAGACACGTACGATATCGGCTTTTTTATTCACAACATGATCAAGGAAGCCGGGATCTTGATGGGTGAAACCATTGTGGTCCTGCTGCCAGACATGAGAAGCAAGCAAATAGTTCAACGATGCAATTTTCTTCCGCCATGGTAGTTGTGCTGTAATCTTCAACCACTTGGCATGCTGGTTGAACATGGAGTCGACGATGTGAATAAAAGCTTCATAACAATTAAATAACCCATGCCGTCCGGTGAGTAGGTAACCCTCTAGCCAACCCTCGCTTTGATGCTCGCTAAGCATCGAATCCAGCACGCGTCCTGTAGGCGAAAGAAATTCGTCATTCTTTACTATTCTAGCATCCCACTGACGATTGGTTGTTTCAAATACAGCACCTAAGAGATTCGATAATGTCTCATCAGGACCAAAGACCCTGAAATTTCGACTATCCTGATTTAACTTTGTCACGTCACGCAGGAACTTACCCAGCACAAGCGTATCCTGTCCTTTGACAGCACCCGGCGAAGGTACACTTACCGCATGGTCGCGGAAGTCTGGCATTCGCAAGTCACGCAGTAAATTACCGCCGTTGGTGTGAGGATTAGCACCCATGCGTCTATTGCCCTTAGGCGCTAGCTCAGCCAATTCCGGCATGAGGCGACCATTATCATCAAACAGTTCTTCCGGCTTGTAGCTCTTCATCCAACTTTCAAGCTGTCGCAAATGATCGGGATACTTGGCGTCTACTAAAAGTGGTACCTGATGCGCCCTGAAAGTGCCCTCAACTTGCAAGCCATCAACGACTTTCGGTCCAGTCCATCCTTTGGGAGACCTCAAGACGATCATGGGCCAGCGCGGTCGAGTTGTATCGTTCTTGTTTCTTGCATTATTTTGAATTTGCTTAATATCTTCGATGACTTTTTCCAAAGTTTCGGCCATGAGTTGGTGCATTTTTTCAGGTTCATCCCCTTCGACAAAGTAGGGAGTCCAGCCACAGCCTCGTAGAAATTGTTCCAATTCCTCATGTTCGATGCGGGCTAGGACAGTCGGGTTGCTAATCTTATAGCCATTGAGGTGCAGGATTGGTAACACGGCTCCGTCAGTAATTGGATCGAGAAACTTATTTGATTGCCAGGCAGTAGCCAAAGGGCCTGTTTCGGCCTCACCGTCACCGACGACACAGGCGACAATTAGATCAGGATTATCAAATGTGGCTCCAAAGGCATGGCTGAGTGAGTACCCCAGCTCTCCACCCTCATGAATCGAACCAGGTGTCGTTGGTGCAACATGACTAGAAATCCCACCTGGAAACGAGAATTGTGTGAACAGTCTTTTTAAACCCTCTTCATCTTGACTGATATCTGGATAAATCTCGCTGTAAGTACCCTCAAGGTAAGTATTAGCTACAAGTGCAGGTCCACCATGTCCCGGTCCAGAGATATAGAACATATTTAGGTCATATTTTTTGATGACTCGGTTCAAATGCACATAGATAAAGTTTTGGCCTGGTGTAGTCCCCCAATGTCCAACTACGAGTGGTTTGACATGTGATAGTTGCAATGGCTTCTTCAGCAATGGATTATCATAGAGATATATTTGACCAACGGATAGATAGTTTGCGGCGCGCCAGTAGGCATTTATCTTTTTAAGTAATTCTGGGAGAAGAGTTTTTGTCTTCATGATACTATCCTTCTTTTTTCGAAGCCTCTAGAATGCAGTCCATATTGGCTTCTTTAAAACCAACTTGCGCCTTATGATGGCTCACTTATTTTCAAAGCTTCGTGCGAGCTCCTAGAGAGAAAATAATTTCGAATCTGAGCCATCATAGGGCACAAGTTGGGTTTTAATTTTAAATCGCTTTTTTGACTTCCTCTGATGCAGCAGGACTGAAGATCTTTTTTAACCTTTACATATTAAAATATTTATTTCAACTTCCAATGGCATTAGAATTCTCATGTGTCTAAAATTTGACATTGTCGAATTATTACCAAGATAGCATTAATGTTTTGCTTGAAACCCTAATTTTGGCTGAATTCTAAAATGTTTTTCTGCTATAATTTAAACTCAAGTTTCGACCTATAGATATTCTAGATAAATTTGGGATTTTTTTATGCTTTTGAAGAGAGATTTTTGACATATTTGACTAAAGATGACAAAAATCTTCCTTAGAAAGCCCGGGAAAAAGCATATTTTAAATGGAATATTTAGGGGTCACAACTTGGGTTTTAATTCTTTTGAGGTCCGGATTTTATGAAACAAGAAATACCAAAGCGGCTTGCCATTATTGGACTACCAGGCAGTGGAAAGTCTACATTTGCTGCCAAGCTTGGAAAAATGTTAAATACTCCAGTGCATCATTTAGACAAGCACATGTTTGACGGAAGGAATAAAAGGGATCGAGAAGAATTTTTGTTGGTTAAAGAAGCACTTATCAAGGAGGACTCTTGGATTATAGAAGGGTGTTCTTTGTCAACACTCGAAATGAGATTCACGCGTGCAGATACTGTCATTTACTTCCATCTTCCTCGACTGCTTTGTATCTGGAGAGTGTACAAAAGGTTATTCACTTTCGATAAGCATCTTGATGAAACAGGCTGTTTAAATGGGATTAATTGGACACTTATAAAATATATTTGGAATTTCGATCGTGACAAACGACAAGGCATTGAAGAGCTTAGAGAGCGATACCCTCAGGTAAATTTTCTCGTTTTTCGTTGTTCTCATGATTCAGACAGATATTTAGTAGAACTTCAACAAATCGCAAAACTTATAAAGAATTGTTTATGTTAACATCCCTTCCTCTGTTATCTGCTACTTTGCTAGCCAAACGAAACTTATTACCAGATAAGCCTGCTTCAGTAGTTCTTTCCGGGAAATATGTGCATCTTGAACCTCTTTTAATTGATCGAGATTCCCAGCCGCTTTTCGAGATGTCTAACGGTAATGCAATCCAACTTGGCAAACGATCAATTGGCTCCTATGATGCAGATGAATTGATTTGGCGTTATATGTTTGATGGCCCTTTTAAAAATATCAATGAATTAAAAGCTAGTTTACTTCCTCAGATAAACGCAACAAATGGCCTTTGCTTCTGTGTGTTTGATGTGATTTCAGGAAAGCAAATTGGAGTGGCTAATTTTATGAATAATGTCCCAGCTCATTTAAAGATTGAACTGGGTGGTATTTGGTATAGTCCTGTGGTTCAAAGAACACTTGCCAACACCGAAGCGACATATCTGATGCTGAAGCATTGTTTTAAATTAGGTTATCGCCGTGTAGAGTGGAAATGTCATTCGCACAATGAACGTTCGCGTAGAGCAGCTTTGCGGATGGGTTTTAAATTTGAAGGAGTTCAAGATAGCCACATGATCGTTAAAAATTGCAATCGGGATACAGCCTGGTTTCGGATATTGGAAAATGAATGGCCTGAAGTGAAACAAAAACTTGAGTTCGTTCTCTGAGGCTGTGAAAAAGTTGAAATTCAGTTTGCTTTTGCTGTCTTTTTCATCTTTTTATTTTAATGACCCCATCCAAAATGGCACGTGGGACGTTGTGGATGGGGTCATTAAAATGAAAATCTTGAAAAATTCCATCAAAATCAAACGAATCCTAATTTTTCCGCAAGAAACCTTTGATGGTGCATGGGTAAAATGAGTTATTCAGGTGGTGGATATAGTGTAGCGCAGCAACTAGTAGAAGATGTTACAAAAATAACTTTTACTCAGTTTATGGATAATGTCCTTCTTAAACCTTTAAAGATGGATGAAAGCACATTTGAATATTTGGATCTTGATAAGTCAGCAAACGTAGCACATGCTCATCCTACAAAAGGCATTCCTATGTCGGGTGGATGGAAAACTTATCCTGAAAGTGCTGCTGCTGGTTTATGGACAACACCTATAGATTTAGCTAAATGGTTAATAGAGATTCAAAATGGCTTAACACTAGAAGATAGCTCTCATATTCTAGATAAGAGCTTATTGGATGCTATGATTACCCCACAAGTTGGAGTTTATGGCTTAGGACCCATTATAAATGGTCAAGGTAGCCAACTAGAGATAAATCACAAGGGTCGGACTGACGGTTTTACTTGTGGATTTGTAAGCTTTCCTTACCTGAAGCAAGGAGCTGTTGTCATGGTTAACGCTGGTAACGAAACTGCTTTAGTAGAGGATGTTTTACGAAGTATTGCTTCTGAATACAATTGGCCTTCCTATTCTGTAAAAACTAAAACAACGATTGAGCTGCCCATCGAAATATTAGAAAAATATGTAGGTAGGTATGGGTGGGGTGAAAATACCAATGACATCTATGATTTATTTATTTTCAGAGAAGAGAACGAGCTGTTTTGGAAAATAGGTAACGCTTCTAATCCAAATAAACTATATCCTGAAGCGGTAAACGAATTTTTCCTGCTCGATACTGGATATGATGTCGTATTTAAGGAAACTAATGGAGCAATTACAAGCCTTACAATTATTGTTCAGCCAGGTTTCGAAAGAGAATTAAGAAATTTTAAATTCAAATATCATCTTTGGCATACTTAGCTAATGAGCCTCTTTTGCGAACTTTGCCATCTTTGGATTGTTGCAATCCCTCTTGAACTTCCTTTAAGGCCCGGGGATTCTTGTATAGCCAAAGTTCTCGGGCTGGTATCTCCGCTATGGGCTTCAGTATAATTTTATCACCTTCGGTGTAATCTCTAAAGGAGCAAACCTCATAATCAGGTAACAATTTAGCTAAGCTAATCCTCTTTCTTGCGTCCAGTGTAAGTCTTAGCTCATTTTCATGATGCTCTTGTAGTTGTTTGCTTAACGTCATATTACACCCCTTGCTTTAATAAATCCATTATAGAGAAAATAAATAAATGGGCAATGAAACAGTGAACCGTTGAAACAACATGAAAAGTTAAGTAAGTAGAGGCTTATATATTTTACAAAATTCCTAGTTCGCGTAACGATGACCCAATTTCTTTAGTCCATTGAACCTTTTGCTTCTCTTCATAGAGGGGAATATAAAGAAAGCCATGAATAAGCTTCGAGAAAGATTTTTTGATCAAGCGTACACCTGCTTGCTGTAACTGAATTGCATATCTGTTTCCGTCAAAACTCAAGGGGTCATATTCAGCTGTAATAATGAGAGCTGGAGGAAGATGATTAAATTCCGTGCAGTAGTCTAAAGAAGCATAAGGATTTTTATCTTCCTCAGGACTCTGAATGTACATATTCCAAAAAAATCTCATAGCATCTTTTGTGAGAAAATAATGGTCAGGACAATTATCGTAAATATCGTCTTGTATGGAAGAACTAATGACTGGATATAGGAGTATAGGTGGTTAGCTAACCTGCGACAAACAGCATCAGCTTCTTCAATTCCCCCGTAGACCCATCCACCTCCATGAAAATACATAATCACAGAAAGATTATTAGATTCATTTGGAACATAAATTCGTATAGGGATATTATTGTTTTCTGTTCCTAGAATTTCGAGATTTACAATACGATTAACTGACTCATGACACTTATTTTGTTTCAGTATAAATTCAGCATCAAGCTTACGCTGTTCTGAAAGAGGCAAATGAGATATCGCATTTTCATGTTCAGCAAATTTATCCATAAACGACCTAAATTCCGGGTCTGCTAAAAGATCAACGGAAGAATCTACATCTTTGAAAGATTTTGCATTCTGTCTGCTCATGTTATTCTTGTTTACCATCCACCGCCTAGAGCCTTTATCAATTGGATTGTAGCCATATATCTATAACCTTGAAAAGCATTTAGAACAATTTGAAAATTGAGCAGATCTCTTTCAGTGTTGACAACATCAATATAATAAATCACTCCCATGCTATAACGATCAGAGTAGAGCTGATAGGCTTTTTGCGCCCATTGCGTAGTAGCCCATGCCTGATCATATTCTTTGGCGTAAGAATTTAGATTTGTTAAAGCGTCTTCAACTTCTTGAAAAGCTAAAAGCACTTGTTGTTGGTATTCCCCGCTGGCCTCTCGGAATCGAGCGATTTGTAATTTTAAATTAGAGAGCGTCTTAAACCCATCGAAAACTAATTGATTTATTTGCACTCCTTCCATCCAATAGCGGCTGATCCATTTTAAAAAATCTTTCAAGATAGGGCTTTCAAAGCCTCCGGTACCTGTAAGAATTAGAGAGGGAAAAAATAGAGAATAGGCTTGCTTCACTAGCTCATGTGTCGCATGTGTATTGTATTCGGCTTCTGCAATGTCTGGACGCCGTAAAAGAATTTCAGAAGGAATGCCCTCAGGTATGCAAGGTGGCAGTCCTTTAATTGGCATGTGATCTAGACAAAATTCAGAGGCTGGAACGCCGATTAAAACGGCTATTTGGTCTTCCAAAACATTCCTTTGACGGAGAGTTTCATCATATTGGATAATCGCACTGCCAACCTCTTCTGCAGCCAACGCGACATCGGCATAAAAAATAATCTTTCCTTCATAGCGATCAAGGTTGATCTGATAGGCTTTCTGACGAGTTTTGAGTACGTTTGAAAGCAGGTCGATTTGCGCATCTGCCGCGCGTAATTGATAATAGGCGAAAGCAAGATTTGATGTTAATGTCAACATCAAGGATTCATAGTCTTTCTTTTGTGCCAGCCAACTGTACTTAGCAGAATAATATTGATCTCTAATTTTACCCCATAAATCCACTTCATAACTTAAATTTACCGGAAGGAAATAGAGCAGCTCATGCGCGCGAAAAATGTTACTTATGTTAAGAGTAGTAGTGGCTGCTGCTGCTGCGGGGCCGTAATTTTTGAGTAATTCTCCTGTATTAGTATAAAGCGGGTTTAATGTGAGCTGTGGATAAAATTCTGAAGCAGCAATGCCCATTAAGGCACGGGCTTCTTGAATTCTTTCAAAAGCGACAAAAAGATCTCGATTATTTTCGATGGCCAAACTTTCTAATTCATCCAGTTTGTCATCTTCAAAAACTTGCCACCAATAATCCAGATAGGTCAATTCTGCCCCTTCGTTGATTTCACAACTTTCACAATGTTCATCATTTTTATTTTTCCATTTTGAGGGTACATCAATGAGCGGTGGAGTATACGAAGGGCCTACAGAACAGCCCGTCATTAAACTTAAAGAAATTAAAAAGAAAAAAAGTTTGTATTTCAAATGACTTCCTCATCGATCATTTTTTAGTTGCAAAACAATCTATAAAGAATATAGTGAACTTTTTCAAATAAAAATCTTTTATTTTTAACATGTGGATTGTTGAACTTGCTCTTAGGCGTCCTTATACTTTTGTTGTAATCGCACTACTGATAGCGATCATGAGTTCTGTGTTCATGCTTGTAACACCAAAAGATATTTTTCCAAATATCAATATTCCTATCATTAGTGTGATTTGGCAGTATAATGGACTCCCACCCGAAGAATTTTCAGAAAGAATCACAACATATAGTGAATATTCTCTCTTTAATAATGTGAATGATATTGAAAGAATCGAATCTCAAACCTTCAATGGAATTGGCATCATACGTCTTTTTTTTCATCCTGAGGCTGACATAGCTGCAGCTATTGCTGAAGCTACATCGGCATCCCAAGCGATATTGAAACGCATGCCTCCAGGCATTCTTCCACCCATTATTTTGCGCTATTATGTTAATACTGTCCCGATTGTACAAATGAGTTTATCAGGAAATACTGTCTCTGAATCTGAACTCTATGACTATGGCAACTGGCGTATACGGCAAGCGATCGGCACAATTCCTGGAGCCACATTCCTAACGCCCTATGGCGGGGTCGTGAGGCAATTAATGGTTGATGTAGATTCGTTGGCTCTTCAGACAAGGGGATTATCTGCACGGGATGTCAATACAGCTGTACAGAATCAAGTGTTAACATCGCCTTTGGGAGACTCCAGAATCGGGACCTACGATTATAACGTCAATATGAACAACACTCCTGTCGAACCAAGTTCTTTTAATGATATTCCCATAGCAACCATCGACGAAAAGATAGTGTTTTTACGCGATGTCGGTTTTGCACATGATGGATTTGCCCCTCAGACCAATAAGGTGCGACGCGATGGGATGAGCGCTGTTTTAATGCAGGTATTGAAAAATGGAGCAGCCTCAACCCTCGACATCGTTAACCAGGTCAAGGAGCTTTTGCCAACTATACAAGCTGCTGCACCAAAAGGGATGGATATTAACTTGATTTTCGACCAGTCCATCTTTGTTAAAAAGGCCATTGAAGGAGTAGTCACAGAAGGTATAATAGCAGCCTGCTTGACTGGGGCAATGGTTTTGATCTTTTTAGGAAGTTGGCGCAGCACTTTGATTGTGATGATATCGATTCCTTTATCTATTATGACTTCCATTATCTTTTTGAGTTTAATGGGTGAAACATTGAATATCATGACTTTGGGAGGACTCACTTTAGCCATCGGTATCTTAGTCGACGATGCCACTGTGGCGATTGAAAATATCCACCGAAATATCAGTGCTAGGAAGCCATTAGATCAAGCTATTTTGGATGGTTCTTATGAAGTGACAATCCCAGCTTTTGTATCGACATTATCGATCTGCATTGTGTTTTTACCTGTTGTCTTGCTGGTTGGACCCGCAAAATTTTTGTTTACTCCATTGGCTTTGGCTGTTGTTTTTGCCATTGTTGCTTCTTATGTTTTATCCCGCACCCTTGTGCCTGTCATGATCAAATTTCTCCTCCCGCCGGAGATGTATTTGTATACAGGAGGAGGTCCTCAAACAGCTTTGGATCGGTACCATGTCAGATTTGCAGAAAAATTCCAGCAGCTTTCGTCGTTCCTATGGTGCCGCGCTTCAATGGGGATTAGAAAATCGTCTAGTCATCGTAGTCATTTTTGGAGTTATTTTTTTCAGCGCCTTGTTGATTTCTCCATTTATCGGAGAAGATTTTTTTCCATCCGTCGATGCAGGCCAAATGCGCCTGCATGTAAAAGCCCCTTCAGGAACGCGAATTGAAGTAACAGCAGAAATTTTTAGCGAAGTGGAAAATGAGATAAAAAAAATTATCCATCCGGATGATATTGCGATGTTGATCGACAACATTGGATTAAATCCTGTTCCTTATACTCTTGCCTTTGGAGATAATGCGACAATTGGAGGATATGATGGTGAGATTCTTGTCTCGCTTAAACCTGAAAGAAAATATAGTACACAGGAATATATGAGAAATGATACGAGAGCAGCTCAAGAATAAATTTCCTAGTCTACTTTTCTTTTTCCAGCCGGCAGATATGGTGAATCAAATCCTAAATTTAGGTTTGCCAACTCCTATCGATGTCAAGGTGTCTGGCTATGATAAAACCAATAATTTAAAGATTGCCAACGAATTAGTCGAAAAAATATCCCATGTTCCTGGTGCTGCCGATACCCATCTACATCAAGTTGTGGACTTACCGGAACTGTTTTTGGAAGTGGATAGAATGAAACTTGCTGTGGCTGGTATTAATCAGTTAGATGTGGCTAATGACATTCTGATCAATTTTAGCGATAGCACGACTCTGACACCTAATTTTTGGTTAGATAGAAAATCAGGGATTCCCTATTTTATTGCGGTGCAAAATCCAAAATATCGTGTTAATAGCTTGGAGGGTTTTTCACATATTCCTATTTCCAGTCCGTTGACTCAACAATCTCAACTTTTATGCGATCTCTGCACCATTGAGCGCCGTCCTTCAGCAGGCGTAGTCAACCATCTTAATATTCAACCCGTCTATGATATTTATGCAAATGTTCAAGGAAGAGATCTAGGAGGCGTGGCTTCCGATATCCAGGAGATTGTAGATGACTATCAAACGAAAATGACCCCCGGAAACAATATTATTATCAGTGGTGTTGTTTCAAATATGAAATTGGCTTTCAAAAAACTTGGTTTCGGATTTATTTTTGCGATTTTACTTGTTTATTTCATCATGGTGATCAACTTTCAATCATGGCTTGATCCCTTTGTCATCACCATGGCTATACCTGGAGCTATTTCGGGGATTATATGGATGCTGTTTCTTACTGGCACAACTTTTAGCATCCCTTCTCTAATGGGATCTATCATGAGCATTGGGGTCGTCACTGCCAACAGTATTTTGTTGGTGACTTTTGCTAACTTTCAGCTTAACAGAGGGAAAAACCAATATCCAAGCCATCCATACAGCTGCTCTAACACGATTAAGACCGATTTTAATGACAGCCCTTGCGATGATTGTGGGGATGATTCCTATGGCGCTTGGACTGGGAGAAGGCGGTGAGCAAAATGCTCCTTTGGGAAGAGCCGTTATTGGCGGACTTTTTGTTGCGACATTAACTACTTTATTTTTTGTTCCGGTGATGTATTCTTATTTACGACAAAAGGAGAATCCTTATTTACATGCTAAACATGTCCCTTATGTTCCGCCGGAACACCAGGCGATAGATCAAGAAGGAATAGAATGATGGACTCACAACAATTAAACAAAAACTTCTGGTCGGCGATGGTTGCTCATAGTCGCAACAGCAACATTACTGTTGATTTTATTTATATGGGGATGGATTCCGCGTCTGTTAAATACAGAGTCAATTGACAAGCTGGCAGCAGAACATCACTTACCACGTGTAAACATCATGCAAATCAAGCCAAATACAAAACCGATTGAACTTATTCTTCCTAGCTCTGCCCAAGCGTGGCATTTCACTCCTATATGGGCGCGCGTTAATGGATATCTGATTCGCTATTTGGTTGATATTGGGGATGTTGTTAAAGCCGGAGATTTGTTAGCGGAGATCGATACTCCTGAAACTGACCAACAGCTTGAGCAAGCTAAGGCGGACCTATTAAATTCCATTGTTGAAAGAGATATTGCCAAAATTACAAGTGACCGATGGCAGAAACTTTGGGATAAAAATCACAGAAGCTGTCTCCAAACAAGAAGTAGACCAATACAATGCCAACTTAAAATCTGCTGAAGCCATTGTTCTGGTGAATGAGAAAAATGTGTCCAGGCTTACATATCAACAACAATTCAAATATATCTATGCCCCTTTTGACGGCATCATTACCCAACGCTCTATCGATATTGGCTCTTTGATCTATGGAAGTCATCAATGGAACTCCACAGGAACTTTTTCAGATTGCGCAGACAAATATCATGCGTTTTTTTGTCGATGTTCCGCAAACCTATTACAGGCAAATCAAAGATGGAGTTGAAGCTGAAGTGTCCATTCTGGAGTTACCCGGAAAAATTTTTAAAGGCAAAGTCACACGCTTTGCTAAAGCCTTAGATCCCACGGCTAGGACTATGCTTACGGAAGTCGATGTAGAAAATCAAGAGGGTTTTTTGTACCCGGGTTTATTTGGACGCGTAAAATTTCTGATGATACCTCAGGAAATCAACTTTATCATTCCCACAACAGCCGTCATCATCCGTTCCGGTTTTCCTCATGTCGCTGTTGTCGATAAAAACAACATCGTGCATCTCAAGCAAGTGCAAATCGGCCGCGACTATGGCAATGAGATGGAGATTACTTATGGCCTTGAAGAGAATGATCGCATTATCATCATTCCTTCCGATAGAATCCGTGAAGGCACTCAAGTTGAAATAATTCAAAATTAAAATTTTCCTGTATACTTGCTTTTTTAATAAAGAAAAACGGTTTGGAAAAAATATTTCGAGGAGCAGCAAATGAGGTCTAATGATCATAAGAATAGGCTTGTTCAGTAATTAAATTTTGATTTCATAATTATCGTTGACGATAATTAATTCTTGATCCAAAATTCGGTCAATTGATGGCGCGGGGTGCCGAAGTTTTCTTCGGCTGAGATTATAACCGTTGAACCTGATCTGGATCATACCAGCGTAGGGACGCCAGTAAGCGCATAGAAACTCTATTCGCTATCTGTGGTTTTTCTCCACGTCATCTTTAAATCTTGAAACTAAGGAGATTTTCAGATGGCAATCAAAACAAGAACAACTCTGTTATTAAACTGGTATGCGAATCCGTACCATACTCCAATTTTTGTTGGAAAAGCTTTAGGCTTCTATGAAGAAGAAGGAATCAAACTAGCTATTTTGGAAACAACTGATCCAAGTGATGTAACCGAAATTGTAGGACTGGGAAGTGTTGACTTTGGCCTCAAGGCCATGATTCATACGATCGCCGCTCGAGCTAAAGGATTCGACGTAACTTCGATTGCTACTTTACTAGATGAACCACCAACAGGCCTTCTTACTCTAGAATCAAGCGGCATCCGCGCGTTTCATGACATAGTAGGTAAACGGATCGGCTATGTGGGTGAATTTGGGAAACGGATTATCGATGATCTAGCAAAATTAGCAGGGATCGATCCAAAATGTTATGAATCTGTTCGTGTCGGCATGAACGTCGTCGATGCTATAGGACGAGGACAAATCGATGCGGGGATTGGATTCATTAATTTCCAACAAGTTGAATTAGAGGCGTTATTTGGAAAAGCATTACTGTTGCGTTTGGATCAATTGGCAGGGTTAGGGTGCTGCTGTTTCTGTTCAATCCAATATATCATACCTGATCGTATGCTAAAAGAAACAGAGACGATCGAAGGATTCTTACGCGCAACACAAAGAGGTGTGGCCTTTACCACAGAACAACCTGAAGAGGCCTTTGAGCTTCTTTGCCAAGCAAAGCCGCAACTACGCACGGAGACTTACAAAAAAATCTTTATCCGAACCCTACCTTTCTTTTCTCGCACACTTTTTAATGTCGAGAGAGATTGGAATAAGGTTTGTCGATATGCTAAACATTTAGGGATACTTGATACTGAATTTGATATCAATACTTGCTATACAAATCGATATTTACCTGAAAAGCCATACTCTGACTTAGAACCTGTTGCTTGTTGTCTAGCATGAAAAGATATCAAAAAGTCCTAACTATTGCCGGCTCTGACTCAGGAGGTGGCGCTGGTATTCAGGCTGATCTCAAAACGTTTGCAGCATTAGAGTGTTTTGGAATGACAGTTATTACCGCGATCACGGCCCAGAATACACGAGGTGTTCAATCCATCTTTCCTGTGCCTGCGTTAGTTGTCAAGCAACAGCTGGATGCGATTTTTTCTGATATGGGTGCTGATGTAATCAAAATCGGTATGCTATTCGATAGCGAAATCATCGAAGCAGTCGCGGATAATTTGTCGAAAATCACTCCGATTCCTATCGTGCTCGATCCCGTCCTGAGCGCAAAAGGAGGGGCACTTCTCTTAAAGAAAGAAGCTATTAATTCCCTTAATAAATTATTTTCCCTATCTCTCCTAATTACGCCCAATTTAGTGGAAGCATCTAAACTTCTTGGTTATCGAATTAAGAGGAAAGAGCAGATGGAAAAAGCCTCTTTGGATTTGTTGGACATGGGAGCTAATAATGTTTTGTTAAAGGGTGGACATTTATTAGAAGGACAGGGAAGTGACTGTTTTTGCTCAAAAACTGGAGAGATTCAATGGATTGAACAACCTTTTATTGAGACAAAAAATGGCCATGGAACAGGCTGCACTTTGGCTTCGGCAATTGCCGCTTTTCTGGCAAAAAAATATCCACTTAAGGAGGCAATTAATGAAGCTAAACTTTTTCTTCATTCAGCTCTCCTTGCGGGGAGCGGAATATGAATTTGGTTCAGGGCATGGTCCTCTTCATCCTTTTTATGCACTCTGGAGGGGATCATGCATGCGTTGATTATTGGCGGGGGTGTGATGGGACTTAGCATTGGCTGGCAGCTTGCACGACGTCGATGGGATGTAGAAATTTTTGAAAGAGGTTCATCTGGAAAGGAAGCTAGTTGGTCAGCTGCAGGTATGCTTGCCCCTTACTCGGAGATAGAATTTGAAGGCGATCAACATTTACAATTAGGAAAAAAAAGTCTCGCTCTTTATCCCCAATTTTTACAAGAGCTGAACGAAGATGCAAAAACTGACCTTTCGTTAGAAAAGCAGGGAACTCTCTATGTTGGGATTGACCAAGACGATCGGGCCTTTTTAGAACGCCTATTTAATCATCAAAAAAGAAAAGATCTTCTCGTGGAATGGTTATCGGGGAGGGACGCCCGAGAAATGGAACCTCTTTTATCTCCGAGAGTCTCTACAGCAATTTGGATACATTCCGAAACACATATTCAAAATAGAAAATTGCTTAAATCGCTAAAACAAGCTTTTCAAAATCAAGGTGGCATTTTGCACGAAAATTGCTCGGTCAAAGGCCTGTGGGAACAGGATGGATATTTGAAAGGGCTTTGGACTAAAGAACCAGTAGCTGGAGAATTTGTAATAAATACTGCGGGGGCTTGGGCCGATTCGATCCGGAAAGAATCCTTGAGCTCTATTTATCCGAATAAAGGGCAAATTCTAACCCTTTCTATGTCTAAAGAAGTAGCTCTCGCTTATATGATTCGTACGCCTAAAGTTTATCTTGTTCCAAAGAGCGATGGATCTCTACGCATCGGTGCAACGAGCGAAGAGGTCGGCTTTGATCAAAAAGTTACAGGTGGCGGCGTTTTACAACTTCTGCAAGCTGCTTTTGAAGTTGTTCCAGGAATTGCATGTATGCAATTCCGGGAGGCGCAGGCGAAGCTGCGACCGACCAGCCTTAATCGTATGCCTTGTATCGAAGAGACTAAATTAAAAGGATACTTTCGTGCGGTCGGCCACGGTCGTGCCGGTATTTTATTAGCACCCTACACAGCTTATGAAATGGTGAGAAAAATATGCAAATCCGGGTAAATGGGAAGTCAATAGAATTGGATGCACCTCTTTCTTTAGCTGAATTTTTACATAAGTATGGCATTGATCTAACAACAAGTAGAGTTGCCATTGCTCTTAATGAACGAATTGCTTTTCGCATGGAGTGGGATTCTCTAATTGTGAAAAATGGAGACCGCATAGAAATCATCCATGCCGTACAAGGGGGTTAAATGGATCATTTACTTACAATTGCAGGACGAACCTTCCGCTCCCGCCTTCTTATTGGATCCGGAGGCTTTTCTAATTTTAAAACGATGACTGCTTGCATCGAAGCCAGTGGCGCAGAAATTGTTACTGTAGCCATACGTAGAATGAATCTCGATGATAGAGAACAGGGATCGATCTTGCAATATATCAATCCCTCGCGTCTTTTTCTACTTCCCAATACAGCTGGCTGCTACACTGCTCGCGAAGCAATTCTTACTGCTCAACTTGCCCGAGAAGCTCTCGAAACAAATTGGGTAAAACTGGAGGTGATAGGGGATGAAAAAACTCTATTTCCCGATGTAACCGAATTACTGCAGGCAGCCGATACACTTGTTCGTGATGGCTTTGTGGTATTACCCTATTGCAACGATGATCTGATCATCTGTCAAAAATTAGCCGATTTAGGTTGCGCTGCAGTTATGCCACTGGGTGCTCCCATCGGTTCTGGCATGGGAATTCGCAATCCCTACAACCTTCAGATCATCCGCGAAAAAATCGATATTCCCCTGATTGTTGACGCAGGTATTGGCACGGCTTCAGATGCAGCAATTGCCATGGAAATCGGTATAGATGGCCTATTAATCAATACAGCAATCGCTAAGGCACGCAATCCCGTCTTAATGGCTGAAGCCATGGCATTGGCATGTCGATCAGGAAGGCTTGCACATCTTGCTGGAAGAATTCCGAGAAAGCTTTATGCAACACCATCTAGTGGTTTAGAAGGAGTGATTAAAACCCAACTTGTGCCCTATGATGGCTCAGATTGGGTTTAAATATGAACACGATGTTGATTACTGACGGATCGCTAGGGTGCGATCTAACTCTTCTCGAAAAATTGGAGATTGCATGTCAATCAGGAATCGATATGATTCAACTTAGGGAAAAACAGGCATCTGCTAGAGATCTGTTTGTATTTGCCAAGAAATTGCGCAAAATCACTTTAAAATGGGGCGTTTCTCTTTTTATTAATGAGCGTCTTGATGTGGCCCTTGCTGTAAAAGCCGATGGCATCCATTTGCCGGAGCATTCCCCTTTTCCTCATACCTCTCTTCGAATTGGCAGAAGCGTTCACTCCTTGCAAGCTTCAATCTATGCACAAAAGGAGGGGGCCGATTATCTTCTCTTCGGACCTGTTTTTTCCCCTCTTTCCAAAATCAGTACTGAAACTCCGCAGGGATTGGAAAAACTACAACATGTGACAAAGAGTGTGCGGATTCCAGTTATTGCAGTTGGCGGAGTGACTTCTGATAACATACCTTTACTATTGCAGTCTGGGGCGACAGGAGTCGCAGCTATTTCATCTTTTTTACATGCTCCCGATCTCAAAGCTGCTATTGCCGCTTTTCAAGCACCATTCTTGCGGAAAAAACGAAGAATACAAGGGCTTTATGTTATCCTTTCCTCGTTGTCAATTGCCCGTCTGGTTATCCAAGGAGGTGTCGACGTTGTTCAATTTCGACATAAAGGAGAGTATACGCAAAGACAGATGGAGATAGCTCGAGAGATCCGATTCCTTTGCAAAAAAGCAAATATTCCCTTCATCATTAATGATCGAAGCGATATTTGCCTTGAACTAGATGCTGATGGAGTCCATCTAGGGAAGACTGATTTACCGATCTCCGTGGCGCGTCGAATCTTAGGCCCAAATAAAATCATTGGCGGAACCGCTTCAACAGTTGAAGAGGCTTTAAGAGTTGAAGCAGCAGGTGCAGATTATATTGGCCTTGGGCACATTTTTCCAACGACTAGCAAACAAAAAAGTTATCCTCCGATAGGCCTTGATCCTATAAAAAAAGCAAAAGAAAAACTCAAGATTCCAATAATCGCTATTGGGGGCATATCGGAACAAAATATCTGCTCAATTTTGTCACAAGGCGCGGATGGTATTGCCATGATTTCCGCAATTTCCCAATCAAATGATCCTCTTAAGACCACTAAACGAATTAAAACCCAACTTGGGTTTAAAAGGTTTTTTTCATAATGGAAGCATATTCAAGGCAAATGAGCTTGCCTGAAATGGGGCTTGAAGGACAAAAAAAACTCAATGCTAGTTCTATTCTTGTGATTGGAATCGGCGGATTGGGTTGCGCGGCTCTACCTTACCTCGCTGCCTCCGGCATTCAACGAATTGGCATGATCGATTTTGATCGTATTGAAGCTAGTAATCTTTCCCGTCAAACTCTTTTTGGGCATTCAGATATTGGTCGATGGAAAGTCGAAGTAGCTGAAGAGCGCCTTTCGGCCTTATATCCCGAAGTACAATTCGAACCAAAAGTCTCCAAACTGACTGATCAAAATGCAAAAGAATTTATCTTTGACTATGACATTATTTTGGATGGAACAGACAACCTTCAGACCCGATTAATCATCAATGATACCTGTTATTTCTTACAAAAGCCCTGGGTCTATGGTTCCATTTATCAATGGGAAGGGCAGGTTTCTCTTTTTCTCCCTAACAATCCAGATTATCGATCCTTATTTCCCGAGGGAACTTCCGAGATTTCGTGTTTTAATTGTTCTTCTAGTGGTGTTTTAGGGCCATTTGTAGGATTAATTGGAACGATTCAGGCTCTTGCAGCAATTAAATGGCTAGCTGGTATCGACGAAAATTTAGCAGGTAAAATTCTTTTAATAGATGGAAAAACTTGGCGATTTACATTAGCTAACTTTTCACCTGATAATCTCAATTACGAGATTTCTTATACTCAACTTAAAGAATGGATGATCAACGAAAAGATTCAATTAATTGATATTAGAAAAACAAATGAAAAAGGGAATGAAGATTTAGGCGGCGATCCTTTTATTGAGGACTCTCTTATTAAGAATCAAAAAATAGTCATCTACTGTCAAAGCGGTAAACGGAGCTTCATCTTAATGCGTCAATTGAGAAAAGAGGGGTATGATGCCTACTCTTTGGAAGGTGGGATTAATGCATTAAGCATGAATCAGAACAGGATAAACAGGATCGGCTACGCCGACAGGATAAAGTAATAATTAAATTTAAACCCAACTTCGAATCTGAGTCCTTATAGGTCGCAAGTTAGGTTTTAGGTATTGAACTATCCTGCCAGCGTAGCCGATCCTGTTTATCCTGTTTTTTTGCTTGTATGTTTAAACATATTAATGAAGTTCCTTTTCAGCAAACAACCTCATTCCTTCTGCCATGAAAGTGGCCAGGTCAGGATGAAACGGATCCAGTTGTTTTCGAAACTCAGGGTGTTCTGCATACAATTGAGCCATGGCTTTATAGATCTCCTTTGTCACATCGCTGGTTTGATCCATAAATGCATGATGTTCCTTGATAATCTTCTGCACATCATCAGCTGCAGGATCTAATCCCTTTTCGATGCAGCATACCAGTTCTTTAAAAAGGCCATGAGCTGTCTTATTGATGTTGTCATAGTATGCTTTCCCCCTTTTCTCGACATCTTTAGCGTTTTTGGTTGGATGCTTCACGCTTTGGACAACGAATTTTTCTGCTGCGGAATAAGATTGACCCTCCTTAGCCTTTACTATTATGATGTTGAAACCAGCGAACATTTCTTTATCTTTCATTTTTTTCTTCCATTGTATGTGTTTAATAGTTTTATCGACAGTCTTAAGCAACAGTCCAATTTTCTCCCATTCACGGGTTAAAACCTTTTTATGAGAATAAAGAGCTGCCAGTTGATCAAAATCACTTCGACCTATGATATTTACAATTTGCTTCAATGAAAAGCCTAGTTCTTTAAAAAACAAGATTTGCTGGAGCTGAAGGAGCTCTTTTTCTTCATAATATCGATACCCATTGGATCCATAATAGGCCGGTTTAAGAAGACCCACATCATCATACCAATGCAGTGTTCGTACACTTACCCCTGAAATTTTAGCTAATTTTGTAACTGTATAAGCCATCGACATCTCTTCTTATTATTTCTTTGATTTTTGAGAATACTCTTATGATAAAAACTAACGTAACGTCAGGGTCAAGCGTTGATTGAAAAAAAACGAAGATATTGCTAATTAGAATACTTAGAGGGGACGGTCTTTTTTTATTTAGTGTGTGTCTGCTCAATAATCAATTATATTGCCTCGACCCAAAGCAACCAACTTCGAAAGCTATTCTTCAATTGAAGGAAGAGGTAACTGCAACCATTCATGGTAATGGCCGAAAAGATTTCTTGAGGCTTCCCATACTTTTCCATTTTGTGTATCTAGGAGATAGATTCTATCATCCGAAGCTGTACTTATTTGATATCTGCCATTTTGGTTTGTATTTTGGTTTGGAGGGATGATTTCATGGGCTTGTAATTGGGAAAGCGTCGCACAAAAAAAGAGAAGAAAAATATTTTTTAACATACCAAATTCCTACTTAACATTTTTATTTTTTGAAGCTATGAAGATAGTATTTGCAGATACCACCTTGCTACAATCGTTGCAGCATCTTCGTGATATAGTTATTGAGGCTTTTCCTTATATTTCATCATGGTTTTATTCCTGCATTTTCTAAGAAACGTTGCACAGAGACCAAAGCCCCCTTGTCAGTTTCCTTCTTTGGATGAGGTCGATGAAAGGTAGCCCGCATTCAACCCGTGCAATGGAGAAGAATCGCCAATATTTTGTTTATTGGCCTGCTTTTTGTTCATATTCAGCCCTTAGAAGATGATCCCCTATTTTGCTATAAGCTTCTATGAGGACGGGATATATTTGCTTTAAAGCCTTATTCCATCTTTTAATATAGGGGCCATTTTCTTGCTCAAGCTTTTTAACTTCCTTCATTCTTCTTTCATGTTCTTCTGCTGGCTCTTTTATTTCTGGTTGATTTAGTTGTTCTTCCGCTGGTTCATTAAACAGCTCTATTTGGACATGTAGAGGCTTCAGCCGTATATCTTCAATAACTTTTTGAGCATCATCAATCTTCTTTAAAAGAATATCTTCTGCTTTTTTTAATGAGTCGATAGCTTCTTGAACATCACCTCTCTTTAAAAGTAAGCGAGCAAGATTATAGCAGGCGGAGTATTCGCTATCATTAGTTGCTTCACGGTAGTTTTTGATAGCTTCTTCAATGTTTTTTTAGTACCTAGACCATATTCATAGCAAAACCCCAAAATTTTAGGAGAAATGTTATTATCTTTATCTCTAAAAAAAGGTTTTAAATAGATGAACTCATTTGTGTCAATAATCGGCGGTTTATAATGTTCACGTAATGTCTTTTCATCTTCATTTTGAAAAATACCCATTGGATTAGGCCAAGAATGAGAGATACCTCCACCCTGCAGACTACCACTAGATCGTAGATCAGTTTTTTCATCCTCCCGTAGTAATATGTAGGTTTTTCTTGAATGTTGTCTATTATGATTGGATAGGCAGCGCTTAAAGACTTCACATCCTTGTATTTTTTGCTTTTTTAATGCTATCCATTTTTCTTTTTCTAAATTTTTCAGGTTGTTGATTGCATCCTCAGTGTATTGGTTGGAAAGAATATCTCTGTCTTTTAACCGTGAAAAACTTGGTACATACGGTTCATGATTTTGAAGATAATGTGCCACAGATTTAAGTGTTGAACCCCCAAATCCAAACCAACGAACAAGACGGGCACACCATGTCATTTTACTGAGTCTTGTTGTTTGTAAGACTTCTTGCCCATTAATTTTCTTAATAGTCAAAATAATATCTTTATTAGGTTTTTCTTGTGAACGAGCATCAGCAAATACCCCAAGAGCTTTGCAAATGTGCTCAAGGTCTTGAAAAGATAATTTATCTGACGTAAAAATCCCATTTTGGTTATATTTTAAAAGCAAGATTTTACCATAAATATAATTGAAAATCAAATTTAAAATTATTTATTTAAAATAATCTAATTATTCAAATTTGTAATTAATACCTCTATTATCATTAGAACTCCAAACACCGGCGTCGCTTCAGAGTTCACGGAGTTATTCCTTCCAAACAAAAATATTAAGAGAGTATAACTTCAAAACACAGGAAATAAGCACATTTCAGGTGGCAGCTTGATAGGGCGCAAGTTGCGCTTAAAAAATAAAATCACTAATTAGGATTATATTATGTTAAAAAAACGCAAAATTGGCCAACAAGGACTTGAGGTTTCAGAACTCGGACTTGGATGCATGGGAATGAGTCAATCCTATGGCATTCCAAATGATGCTGAGTCCATTGCAACCATTCATCGAGCTATAGAACTTGGCGTAACGTTTTTTGATACAGCCGAAATTTATGGTCCTTATATTAATGAAGAACTTCTTGGACGTGCTTTAAAAGGACATCGTGATAAAGTAGTGATAGCGACAAAATTCGGATTCGAAATAGTGAAGGGTAAAATGCAGGGAGTCAATAGCCATCCAGTACACATACGAGAGGTCGTTGATAGTTCATTGCGAAGACTTGGGACTGAATATATTGACCTTCTTTATCAGCATCGAGTAGATCCGGCTGTTCCTATTGAAGAAGTGGTAGGGACAATGGCGGAACTGGTAACGGAAGGTAAGGTTCGTTTTCTTGGGCTTTCAGAAGCTGGTGAAAATACGATACGCCGTGCCCATAAAACATTTCCTATTTCTGCACTTCAAAGTGAATATTCCCTTTGGGAACGGAATTTAGAACCACGGATTATCCCATTACTTCGTGAGCTAGGTATTGGTCTTGTTCCTTTCTGTCCACTTGGCCGAAGCTTTTTAACAGGGACCGCAAAACGGTCTGAAGATTATCCAGAAAATGACTTTCGCCGTGGAGATCCAAGATTGCAGGGGAAAAACTACGATGCAAATATGAAAGTTGTTTCAATAGTTCGTAATATGGGAGACCTTAAAGGAGCTACACCTGCTCAGATTGCACTCGCCTGGCTACTTCATAAGGGAAATGATATTGTGCCTATCCCAGGAACAAAGCGCAGGAACTATCTTGAAGAAAACATTGGGGCTGCAGAGATAACACTGACTGCAACAGACATGAAAGAACTCGATCATGCTCTTCCTCAGGGAATTGTTGCTGGACCACGCTACAATGAACAGCATATGTCATACATAGACCGCTGACCAGATGAAAACTATTTTATAAAAGGTTAATATGCTTATTCGTCTTTTTTTCTTCTTGGCTTCTTTGTCGTCGGCTATGGAAGAAAAGCTGTGGAAGTGGTGGTACCAAAAATTATCTGCAGCATATAAGAAAAAAGATTGGCGATTCATGAATTATGGATATGTACCCATCGACGAAAAGTCTAAACTCATTCTAAAAGATGAAGTAGATCAAGAAAATCGTTTGTTTATCCAGCTTTATCAGCATACTCTTTTAGGTATTGATTTAAAGGGAAAAGAGGTTTTAGAAGTTGGATCTGGAAGAGGGGGAGGAGCAGGATTATGTGGCGCGTTACCTTGTACCTTCCTCTATTATTGGAGTTGATTTTGCCAAAAATGCGATCGACTTATGCAATCAATTTTATCATATTCCTAATCTCAGTTTTGTAGAAGGAAATGCCGAAAAACTTCCTTTTGAAAATGATCGATTTGATGTCATATTCAATGTGGAATCATCTCATTGCTATGGGAATATGAAGGCATTTATTGCAGAAGTTACTCGTGTTTTGAAGCCTGGTGGTATTTTTGCCTGGGCTGATTTGCGCTCTCAGAAAAATATGGAAAAAGAAGATACTATTTTTATGCAGTCCGCATTAAAACTTCTTGCCAAAGAGGATATTACTCCTAATGTTTTACAAGCTTTAGATCAAATTTCAAATCGCAAAAAAGAGGCTATTCAGAAACGCGTACCTTATTTGTGGCAATCTCTATTTTTTGAATTTACAGGTGTTCGTAATAGCAAAATTTATCATGCTTTTCGAGAAGGTAAAATGGTCTATTGGTGTTACCGTTTTCAGAAACCAAATCTGTGATATATAGGCCTTGGTTATAAGGCAAACAAAATCATCTGTTGAGATGGATTAATCTATTTTTTTCGCTGGCGGTAAGATCTGCTGATCTATTAGCTTATGGACCAGGATAAATTTGAGCTTCTTTATGGTTGAAAAAAAAGTATTAACAGCATTTTAGATCAATTCCAGGGGCTCTTTTCTAGTAGGAAAAGGAAATGCTTGGTCCAGCTCTCTTAGATCTTCATCGGTAAGTTTAAGTTCCAAAGCAGCACGATTCTCCATTACATGCTCAGGATGACTAGCTTTAGGAATGGCGATCACATTTTTTTGCCGAAGCACCCAAGCCAGAGCCACTTGGATAGGGGTGGCAGAGTGCCGATTAGCGATTAATTTTAACAATGGATGATGTAACAACTTGCCATCATGCCCAATGGGTGTATAGGCCATAATGGATATTTTTCTCTCTTGGCACCAAGGAAGAAGATCCCACTCAATACCTCGGGCATTTAAGTTATATAATACTTGATCAGTAACAATTTCATTACTTTCTGATAAGGCGATAGCTTCCTCCATATCACCTACATCAAAATTACTCACGCCAAAGTCCAAGATTTTCCCGGACTGTTTAAGAATTTGAAAGGCTTCAAATGTTTCTTCCAGAGATACTGCTCCTCTCCAATGCAATAAATAAAGGTCAATGTAATCAGTTTTGAGTCGTTGTAAGCTTCTCTCACAAGCTTCAATAGTGCCATGATAAGTAGCATGTTGTGGAAGAACTTTAGTGACAAGAAAAGCTTCTTTTCGACGCTCTGCGACGGCCTCTCCTACTAACTCTTCAGCAGCACCATCAGCGTACATTTCCGCGATATCGATAAGCAACATTCCTAAATCCAATCCTAAACGAAGCGCTTCAATTTCTTGCGATCGCTTATTAAAATTTTCTGCCATTCCCCAAGTACCTTGTCCTAAGACAGGCACTGACCTTCCTGAGGATAGACCTACTGTTCTTATTGTCTTCATAATTTTTTCTTCGGTAAAATAGTGATCAGTCAATTTATCTGATTTTGAGTGAATTGTAAAGCATCTACTGCTATATTTTATGAAAATATGAAAGTACCAAAATGACTTGCAATTGGGTTACCAGGCATTGAAAAATTAACCGCAGTGAATGAAAGGAATTATAATGTCATCTTCAAATGCGTCTGACAAGAAAAAAAATATCGAAGTCGTCATGTACAATCCACAATGGCCTGAAATGTTTGCATCTGAGGCAGAACTTATCAAACAAGCTCTAGGAAACAATTGCATAACTATTCACCATATCGGCTCAACTTCTGTACCGGGCTTATGCGCAAAACCTATCATCGACATGCTTCCTGTTGTAAGAGACATTCAAGAGGTCGATAAAGTGACAAAAGCAATGGAATCTCTAGGATACAAAGCTAAAGGCGAATATGGGATTGCTTTTAGACGATATTTTCAAAAAAAAGAAAATGATATTAGAACCCACAATGTACATGTTTATCAAGAAGGCGATCCTGAAATCAGCAGATACTTGAAATTTCGGGATTGGATGCGTTCTCATGCTGATGATGCAGAAAATTATGCTAAGCTCAAAGAAGAATTAGCAAAGAAATTTCCTCAGGATATACGGCATTATAGCAAGGGGAAAGAGGCCTTTGTTGCTAGTATCGATGCCAAGGATGGTTTTGATGGTTGGCGTATTGTACAAGCATTGACTGATCGAGAATGGTCTGCAGTACGCAATTTAAGGCAGAAAAATTTTTTTAAATCTAAAGCAGACCCCTATACCTGGACGTTTAAACACAAAGATCACATCCATTTTGTTTTCTATAAAAATGCAGAAATAATTGGTTATGCTCATCTTCAACTTTGGCCTGAACATAGAGCTGCATTAAGAATTATAGTAATTGACGAACCTTATCGTAATCTTGGATTTGGAAGCCAATTTTTAAAACTTTGCGAACGCTGGTTAGACCACCGAGGCTTTAAAAAGTTATTAGTTCAATCCTCACAGAAAGCATATAAATTCTATTGTAATCATGGATATGTCCAGATGCCATTTAATGATCCTGATGGCTACGAAACTGATCCACAAGATATCGAAATCGGTAAATTTCTTATGACTCAAAAAGGCCGTCCAAAAATTTCTGTTTACATAGCAATGAGCATTGATGGATATATTGCCCGAAAAGATGGAGGTCTCGATTGGCTTGAGTATGGTCATATAGGTGATGAAGATTACGGTTTTAAGAAATTTATCGATGGCATTGATGCATTAGTTCTTGGCAAGAACACCTACGAGATAGTTTCCCAATTTGATGAATGGCCCTATAAGGGCAAAAGAGTTATCGTTCTTAGTAATACATTAAACGAGGTTAGGAAGGAAGCGGAGCTGTTTAGTGGACAACTCACTCAGTTGGCATCCCTACTTTATTCTGAGGGCATCAAGTATGTGTGGGTTGATGGAGGGATCACTGTATCTAAATTTCTGGAAGCCGGACTAGTAGATCATATTACAATATCCATAATCGCTGTAGTCTTGGGATCAGGAATCCCGCTCTTTAGCGCTATGAATAAGGAACATAAATGTCGCCTTGTATCCACTCAATCTTATCCAAGCGGTTTAGTGCAATTGAAGTATGAAGTGATTAGATTCGAGGAAAATTTGTGAATTCACGCGTTAAGAAATTTTTGTCATATTATAAACCTTACTTGGGCTTATTTTATGCCGACATGGTCATGTGCATTCATTGTATCGGCAATTACATTGGCTATCCCATTATGCATCAGATATATCACCAAAAATTTGCTAGAACCCGATTCCCCTGATGCGCTCAGTCAAATCTACATGATGGGTGGCGTTATGCTTGCTTTGGTTGCCCTTTATGCTGCATGCCACACATTTATTGACTATAAGGGGCATATGATGGGGGCTTTGATGGAAAGGGACATGCGCAATGAATTATTTGAACATTACCAAAAACTTTCTTTCAAATTTTATGATGAACACAGAACAGGTCAGCTTATGACTCGGATCTCGAACGATTCATTTGATCTTGCTGAATTGTATCATCATGGCCCTGAAGATATCGTCATCTCATTACTGAATTTTATCGGTGCATTTGTCATCTTAATCAATATCAATGTTAAACTCGCCATCATCGCTCTTCTTTTTTTGCCAATCATGGGCCTGTATGGGTTTTATTTTAGTAAGAGGATGCACAATGCATTAAGAAAAAGCAGGATAGAATTGGTGATATTAACGCACAAGTCGAAGATACACTTTCAGGGATCAGAGTCGTAAAGTCATTTACGAATGAAGAGATTGAAAAAAAGAAATTTACTTATGAAAATAATCGTTTTGTCGAAAGCAGAAAAGATGGTTATAAAAGTGAGGCTTATTTTTATGAAGGTTTAATAACGCTCACGCAACTCATGACTATTGCTGTTGTCATCTTTGGTGCAGCCAGTATTGTTAAAGGATCTTTAGATTTAGCTGATTTACTCACATTTTTACTTTATATTGGTATTCTCATTGAACCCATACAAAGGTTAGGGAATTTTACCAGACTATACCAGGAAGGAATTACAGGTTTTAACCGGTTTATGGAGGTTTTAGAGGTAGAGCCGGATATACAAGACTGCAGCAGATGCAATTGAACTTATGCATGTCCAAGGAAATATAGAATTTAAGAATGTAAGTTTTAAATATAGAGAAGGCTACGACCATGTCTTAAAAAATATTTCTCTGAATATAAAAGTTGGAGAATATGTTGCTTTGGTGGGGCCTTCAGGAGTTGGGAAAACAACTCTATGTTCTTTAATTCCTCGATTCTATGAAGTAAGCGAGGGGGAAATATTGATTGATGGCAAGAATATTAGGTAAACTTAGCTTGCGATCATTAAGAAGGAATATAGGGCATTGTCCAACAAGATGTCTATCTATTTGCCGGAACAGTTTTAGACAATATCCGCTATGGTAAACTTGATGCAAGTGAAGAGGAAATCATAATGGCAGCTAAAAAAGCAAATGCTCATGATTTTATTATGACATTGCCGAATGGGTATTCGACAGATATTGGGCAACGTGGCGTAAAATTATCAGGTGGACAAAAGCAACGTTTAAGCATGGCACGCGTTTTCTTAAAAGATCCACCTATTATTATTTTTGATGAAGCGACAAGCGCACTTGATAATGAAAGTGAAAAGGCCGTGCAAGATTCACTGGAAAAGTTAACTAAAAATCGCACAACACTTGTTATTGCTCATCGCCTCTCAACAGTCAGAAATGCCCAAAGAATTCTTGTATTAACTGATAACGGGATTGAAGAACAAGGAACGCATGACGAGTTAATCGCATTAAATGGCACCTATGCAAATTTATACAATATGCAATTAAGAATACAAGA
Source organism: uncultured Parachlamydiaceae bacterium (assembly GCA_963833865.1). GTDB lineage: Bacteria > Chlamydiota > Chlamydiia > Chlamydiales > Parachlamydiaceae > Neochlamydia. The sequence continues at coordinate 1,830,354 of CAWHZN010000011.1, forward strand.
TCCAGATAACACATGACTGTCAATTCGATAAGACCTGTCCAAAATTTACCACAGAGGAAGTTACAGAGAGAACAAACAAGAGATAATTTTTTTAAATAACACTATATCCAGTTTTTAATTCTTTGCCTGTTTTCTTTGTAATTTTTCTCTGTGGTGGTAATTTTTTTTAGTGTAATCTCGATTGAGTGAAACAAATGGAGTAAAGAATGCAATATTCGGTAGAAAAGGTATCTCAAACTTCACAAAAAGAAATGCTTAACTTTTTGAAGGAGCATGAAAATTACTCCCTTTTCCTTTAGGAAACTTTGAAAATTATAGGGGAATACTGACAGAAGCTCCCTACTCAGGAAACTATAAGCTAATTCGTTCTTTTGGCAAAATTGTTGGGGTTTTCTGTCTTACTAAAAAAGGTAACTTATTAATCGAATCCAGGGTTCGAGAACCCATTTTTGAAATAGTCCTAGACGCCTGTTTTCAGGAGCCTATATCTTTAAAAGGACTTGTTGGAAATTGGAATTTTTGTGGACCATTTTGGGATTATCTTAAAACCAAAAAAATTATCAAAAACGAAATTTTTACATCTAAAGAAATCCTTTATAGCGTTGATTTGTGTAAACAAGATTTTCCTACTCAGCCCAATGTAAGACTTTTATCAGAAGTAGACTATGTTCAATGGAAGCCTTTGCGTTTAGACTTCATTATGGAGGAAGGCTTTCCCAATGACTTGACCGATGATCAATTGTTAGATCAGTTCTTAGACAAGGCGAAAAAAAAGATTACTTGGGGTCTTTTCCTAAAAGATACTCTTGTGTCTATTGCTGACTTAAATGCAAAAGCACAAGATTTAGGACAGGTTGGCGGTGTTTATACCGTTCCTAAGTTTAGACAAATGGGATATTCCAGATCAGTTATGCAACAACTTTTATCGGATACTAAGAAACTTCATGGGGTTCGGAAATTGATTATCTTTACCGGTGAAAAAAATTTCCCTGCCCAAAAGCTTTACAATTCTCTTGGAGCTTCGCAAGTGGGTTATTTTGCCCTTCTTTTTGGAAACCCAGCTTAATCTTCACAATCATAAATTAAAAGCCAAGATGAGTTAAAATTGGGGTTCAGGAACAGCTTCTCCTTTTTCATGATAGATCTTTATGGCACATGCAATAAGGTCCTTTATTTCCTTTATCTAGGCTTTCTGAATCTGTACAGGTGTTTGGTAGCTCATTGACCCGAATAATGTAATAACTTGAACCTTCATGGATTTCTGTTTCAATAGTGTAGGTCCAAGGAAGATTCAAATAGTAATCTAATCCTCTATTTTCCTTCGTTTTTTTCATTTTGCTCATAATTTTTTAGAACCTTCTCCAACATTCGAATTTGATAGGGCAAATCAGGTCAGACGGCATTGTGGGCACTATCTCCAGCTGTGACATCGAATGTAGCGCCTGAAACCATACGTGCTGCATCGGAAGCGAGAAATACTACCACAGTTGCAACATCTTCAGGTTCAATCCAGGGAATGCCAAGAGGTGTTTTTGCGATAAGAATTTTTCGAGCTTCATTTTCATCGGCTGAATTTCCTGAAGGCTGTTTCCCAGCTTCTTGAATGACCTGTGCATAACGTTCTTCATGACGGGTCAGTGGAGTATTAATGAGACCGGGGACAACAGCGTTGACTGTAATGCCATATTTTCCCAATTCCAAAGAGGCCGATTTCATAAGGCTGATGATACCCCATTTGGAGGCAGAGTAAGCAGCCCCATTTTTTGTGCCATGTTGTCCCTGAGTTGAAGAGGTGACTATGATGCGTCCCCCGCCGCGTTTAACAATAAGAGGTGCAAAGGCACGAATTGCGTTAGCAGTACCTGTGAGATTGACATCAATGTGTGTATGCCAATCTTCATCTTCCATTTCCAGTAAAGGCTTAAAGCCTTGGACTCCCGCATTAGCAAATAAAATATCGATACCCCCAAAAAGCTGCTCTGCTTGTTCAGCCACCTTTCGAAGTCCCGGAAGATTGCGCTGGTCAAGTATAACATTGAGCCATCGACTTCCGACTGCTTGGACCAATTGACCTGTTTGATTTAATTCTTCCGGACTTGCAGGCTGAACACCAAAAGACTCGCACACCGGCCCGCAGATATCAATGCCAACGATGTCTGCACCTTCACGAGCTAAAGCGACCGCGGAAGCACGGCCAATTCCACGCGCAGCACCAGTGACAACAGCAACTTTTCCTTGCAAACATCTGGGCTTTAGGTTTTTTTCGGTCATGATCTTCTCCAATTATTTCTTGTACGAAAATCTATCTATTTCCAGTATTTTTAGAATAAATTTTCTTTGAAAAACAGCGCATAGCCTTTTGGATCATATTTATATAGCATCGCAGGGCGATGTTTCCCACCTTTTGTTTTATTTCCACTTGCTCGGATGAAATCCATTTTTGCTACTTTCTTACGAAAGTTTCTTTTGTCAATAACGATTCCAAATATTTGCTCATAAAGATCTTGTAATTGAGTCAAAGTAAATTCTTTTGGCAATAGCTCAAACGCTAGTGGACGAGTTCGCAAAGCAATTCTCAAGGCTGCCAATGCCTTGTCGTAAATCTCATCATGATCGAAGGCCAAAGGAGGCAACTTATAAGCCGGCCACCATTTAGCTTTTGCGGCATCTTCAGAAGCAACTAAGTGGCATCGATCAGAATGAATCAATGCAAAAAGGGCTATTGTAATTGTAGGTCCTCTTGGGTCACGGCCTGGCTTATTAAAAACATGGAATTGTTCCAGGTAGACATCTTCGATTCCTGTCTCTTCTTTTAATTCACGAAGAGCTGTCTCCTCTACAGTTTCATTCCCTTCCATAAATCCTCCCGGTATAGCCCACATTCCTACAAACGGATTCTTTTTTCTTTTTATCAAAGCAACCTTCAATTCACCTTCAGTATAGCCAAAAATCACACTGTCGACAGAAATAGGATAATGGGATCTTTCCTCTAATTCACTCATCTTGCTCCTTAATTATTAATCTTAGTATATATTCTAAACTAAAATTTATAGCTTTAAATTTCAATACTTTATACAATAGTTTTTTATTTACACTAAAGGAGAATTATGACCTTATTGAAATTTCTTTTTACAATATTGCTTATATGCGGCTATGTTGTTCATCTTCCCTTATCCGCTCAAGATATGGAATCAATGGAACCTACAGTGTGTGCTGCAATTGACTTTGGTTCAGGTGCTGTTAAAATTCAAATGGCGATCATAGACCCTGAAGAAAAACGCATTATAGGCAAGCCTCTTTTAGCAAAATATATTCCACTTGGTCTAACCGAAGATGTGGCGACACATGGCGGTTATATTAGCGAAGAAATGGTACAAAAAGCTTTAAGTATTCTTTACGGATTTAAAGAGGAAGCGTTAATGATTGCAGCCCATGAAGGCTATGCTTCAATGCAATTCACAGGAGTTGCTACCGCGGTCTTTCGCAAAGCTCTAAATGGCAATGACCTTCTTCAAAAATTCGAAGAAGAACTTGGAATTCGCTTTCAGATATTATCCCAAGACGAAGAAGGAAAGCTTGGATTTCTGACAGCTAAAGTTCTTTACCCGGATGAATTAGAGACATCCTTATTAGTATGGGATAGCGGTAATGGCAGCTTTCAGATGACAATTAAGGAAAATAATAATTACACAATTTATCAAGGCCCACTAGGTCATGGTACGGTCAGAGTTCTTCTTTCAAAAGACATTAGAAATGGATCTGTATTGCAAACCCACGAATCAGGTAATCCTGTTTTACGTGAAGAAGCTATTGAGCTAACTAAAAAAATTAATAGCCTTCTACCTTCTATACCTAACTGGTTGCATGAGAAGTTAAACTCCGATGAAACTGTGATTGCTACCTATGGAGATGGAGAATCGATATTTGCACTTACCGCACAAGCTATTGCGAGTTTAAATGGAATCAAGGAACCTGTTCAGCAAGCCACTATATCTCTTTCAGATGTGCAAAGAGTCATTGATACTTATCTCGAACAGGAAGATGAGGTATTTAATGCCGCCGGTTTACATCGTAAAACATTAACAAGTGCTTTACATCTTTCTGCGATCATGCAACATTTTGGTATCCAGTTAATACGCTATAGAAGGTCTATAGGTAATACACCCGGAATGCTCATAGCATTATGGGAAGAGAGCATATCTCCAATTATTGCATATTGTAATTCAGATGGTTGATGATCCAGATAGAAAAGAAGATAATGATGAAGATGATGGAAACAGTGGAAATAAAAACACCTAAATTCCAAAGAGGACCTTTTTCTTTCCAGACATTGATGAAAAAGATGAGCTGAACAAGGGACTGAATGAGAGCAAGAATAAAAATGACGATGATGGCCGTCTTAATATCAAAATTAAAAAATTCTGGATGGAGAATAATAAAGTAGGCCACAAGAGTTAATATCAGTGATGCGATAAAGCCTGTAACGCGTAACGACAATTTATGTTCCATAATAATCCTATAGTAAATACCCAATTCCGTAGACAACAGTAAAAATAAAGATCCAGACAAAGTCAAGGAAATGCCAAAAAAGGGCCATGCGAAAAATCCTAGAGACACTGTGTTCCACTAAAGGGCGTAAAGCGATGCGAAACATCATCACAACCATCCACAATAATCCAATGGAGATATGAAATCCATGTGTGCCCACCAATGTGAAAAATGAGGAGAGAAAAGCGCTGCGTTGCCAACTAGCTCCTTTTTCTACAAAATCGACAAATTCTGAAATTTCGATGAAGAGAAAGGACAACTCCCAAAAGAAATGTGATGATGAACCAGATAATAGCCCAGTTTTTTAGCTGACGATGAACCGCAAGCATCCCAAGAGAACAGGTAAAGCTGCTGGTGAGCAGAATGAGTGTTTCAGCAAGCACAGAGGGTAAATAAAACAGATCTTTAGCAGAGGGTCCATTGAAAGTATTGTCATGCAAAACAATGAAGCAGGCAAAAAGCACAGCAAAAATGATCAGGTCGGTCATCAAATAGACCCAGAATCCAAAAATTTTTGTATCGCTCACTTCCATAGCATATTTATCCTCGAACGTAAGATTTTTCAATCTTGGCAACTTCTGCAGCGGGCAACACATATTCCATCTCATCATCAAAGGAAAGAGTGATAACGCAAGCGATGACTCCAATAAGTCCGACAATGACGAGCCAAATAATTTGCCAGACAATCGCAAACCCCGCTAAGAAAGCAAAACACGGATATATAAATTCCCATTCCTGTGTTTTTAAAACATTCGATATCTTCATATTTTTTTTCTGGCTGCCAGCCCTGTTTTTTCATATCCCAAAAGACTTCATGACTCGTAATTGGAGGAATCACAGCAAAATTATAGAAAGGAGGGGGAGAATGAGTAGCCCATTCAAGCGTTCTGCCATTCCAAGGATCTCCGGTTGTATCCAAATGTTGTTTTCTTTGCTTAATGCTTTCGATAACCAGATAAATTTGGGTGACAATCCCGCATGAAATGAAGATATATCCAATCATTGCAGTGATATATAATGGCTGCCAACCTGTTGAAGAATCATAGTGATCAATCCGTCGCGGCGCGCCCATGAATCCCAATAGATAGAGTGGGATAAAAGCGACAAAAAATCCGACAAACCAAAACCAAAATGCCCGTTTATCTAGTCGTTCATTGAGTTTAAATCCGAAAATCTTAGGAAACCAAAAAGTGATGCCGGCAAAAATTCCAAAAAGGGCAACTCCGACAATCATCGTATGAAAATGGGCAACTAAGAATAAACTATTATGTACTTGAAAATCGGCAGGAGGGGATGCCATAAATATTCCGGCCATTCCTCCTATCATAAAAAGGATTAAAAAACCGATAAACCAATACATAGGTGAAGCCAAGATTTATCTTTCCCTTATACATCGTAAGAATCCAGTTAAATACTTGAACACCTGCTGGTATTGCAATCAGCATGGTCACAATGCCAAAAAAAGAGTTCACATCGGGGCCTGCACCCATGACAAAAAAGTGATGAAGCCAAACCAAATAGGAAAGTGCGGTGATTGTAATTGCCGCCCATACCATGGAAACATATCCGGAAACTTTCTTTTGCGAAAATGTAGAGACAATTTCTGAGAACATGCCAAATGCCGGTATAACCAAAATATAAACCTCCGGATGACCCCACATCCATATGAGATTCCAGTACATCATTTGATTTCCGGCATATCCTGTCGTAAAGAAATGCATTCCAAAAGCACGATCAAGCCAAAGAAGCAATGTCGTTGCGGTAAGTACAGGAAATGCCGAAATAATAAGAACCATCGCGCATAAAGAATTCCAGGTGAATAAGGGCATTTTCATCAAAGTCATTCCCGGCGCCCGTTTTTTTATGATCGTGACAAGAAAGTTAATTCCGGCAAGCAGACTGCCAAGCCCCGAAAGCTGCAAGCTCCAAATAAGATAATCGACTCCTACACTGGGGTTAAATTCAAGCTCTGAGAAGGGGGCAATGGCAAGCCAGCCGGTGTTGGCAAAATCTCCCCCGATGATAAAAAAGAAATTAATGAGCAATCCTCCTGCAATAGTAAGCCATAACCCTAAGGAATTCACAAAAGGAAAAGCAAGATCGCGAGCTCCAATTTGAAGCGGTACAATCCAGTTCATAAGTCCAAAGAAAAAACCCATCGTCACGAAAAAAACCATGATGTCGCCATGCGATGTAAAAATCTGTTGAAAATGGTCGGCGGTAAGATATCCTTGTGAATCTGCTGCAATTGACTGTTGAAGCCAAACCATTCCCGCATCTAACATTCCGCGAAAGAACATCACAGAGGCAAAGATCATGTACATGGTTCCGATTCTTTTTGGATCGGTAGAGGTGAGCCACTCATTCCAAAGCCAACCCCAGCGCTTGGTTTTAGTGAGATACGTTGCGATAGCGATGACCATTATTATAATAAAAACGGTCCCCCCTATCGTGTACCAGACATGAGGAATGGCGTCTAAAGTAAGTTTTCCAAAAAAGAATTCTTTCATAATACCGGTATTGGTTGGATACATATATTTATGAATGATTTTTTGATATAGATCTTTTTCCACTTCTGAAAAGAAGGATAATGGATTTATTCACAGAAGGTTTGACAAGTTCGTTATAAGTATCTTCAGTTAAATGAAGAGAAGATTTTTTGACCTGTGCAACCCAAGCCTCAAAATCCTTTTGAGAAGACGATTTTGCTTGAAACGTCATATCTGCATATCCTTCCCCATTGATCTCAACAGCTCTTCCTATATATTCCCCAGGACCGTCAGCCATCAGGTAAAGTTGGGTTGTCATGCCTGTCATGGAATATATTTGCCCGCTCAATTGCGGAATCCAAAATGAGTTCATCGGCGAGCCATCTGCCGCTAACTTTAAATGAATCGGAGTCCGTTCCGGAATATGGAAATAGTTTAATGTTGCAATGCCCTGTTCAGGATAAATAAATAGCCATTTCCAATCCAAAGCAACTACCTGTACAGTAAGTGGCTTGACTTCACTTTCAATAGGTTTATAGGGATTCAATTTATGCGTCGCATCCCATGTGACTATAGCCATCACGACAACGATGATAGAAGGAAGTCCCCACATTAATCAGTTCGCCGACAGGTCCATAGGAGTGATCCGGATCATATTTTGCCTGTTCTCTTTTAATGCAATATTTGCACACAACAGCAAATAAAAGAATGTAGGTTGGAACGATGATGATCAGCATGAGAATGATGTTCGTAATGATCAGTTCTAATTCTTTCTCTGCAATGATTCCTTTAGGATGAACCACTAAAGCATTCTCGTCTGCCAACACAAAAACGATACCAATCAATCCGAGAACTACTGCGAGTAAGCCTATCAAAAACTTTTTTTTCATACTTCATGATAAAAAAGTATCGCAGAATTTAATTCAATATCTTTAGTTTTACAAAGGACATAAAAGACCAAAAGGACCAAAGGGACTTAATTTGGTGCCTTTTTTGTTTTTTTATTTGTAGGTAATAAACTTTACATTGTAAAATTTTATTAAAATTAAAACTCGTTTAATATGGCTCACTTATTTTTGCGAGCTTCTAGAGGAAAAGAAATCGAATCTGAGTCATCAGAGGTCGCAAGTTGGGTTTTAACCGGAATGAACATAGAAACAAGAGTTTATGACAAAAAACCTGAGGGTTTTTCTGCTAATGTAGAAGTGGCAGCTATCTATGTAAATGTAAATAATCAGCTTTTACTTCTCGAACTTAGTTCTAGCAAGCTGGAAAAGGGAAAATGGGGAGTTCCAGCTGGAAAATTAGAAATAGAAGAAAGACCTTCACAGGGAGCTAAACGCGAGCTATTTGAAGAAACAGGTATCGATTTTGAATCTGAAAGTTTCTTTTTACCAATCGGGAAGCTCTTTATCCGCAAACCTGAAATCGATTATGTATATCATCTTTTTAAAGTCAATTTGAACTACCAGCCTTCTATTTATCTATCTAAGGAACACTGCTCATATAGATGGGTATCAAGGCAGGAAGCTAAAAACCTTCCCTTAATGAATGGGGGTAAAGAAGCCTTAGATGTCTATTACCAATGTTCAAACGCCACGGTAGTGGCTTATTTATAGTTCGGGAATTTTATACTGCTTCGCGGTAAGATATTAAAAATATTTTACGTCCGCTTTTTTTTATTAAGGGCTAGACTTAGGTTGAAGCGAAGCGGCTAGAGCTGTTTCGATTCTATAGGTGTTGATCAATCAGTATTGGGTTTCCATCTGGATCATGAATCATAAAGCTAGCCGGCCCTGTAGAGCCTTCATCTGCTTCTAAAACCATGTGTATGCCACGATTTTTGAGCTGATGCTGCAACTCACGAACATCCGTGAATTCTTTGAGTTGCTGTGCATCGCTATCCCAACCTGGATTGAAGGTAAGAATGTTCTTATCAAACATGCCTTGAAATAGACCAATAGCATGGTTTCCATTCTTCATAATTAGCCAATGCTGCAATTGATCTCCTGCGAAAACTGTAAAACCCAGTTTTTCGTAAAAGAGTCTAGATGCCTCGATATCTTTGACAGCCAAGCTAATAGAAAAAGCTCCCAATTGCATAATTTCTCCATTGTAAATAAAAGAATAATAGCAATGCTCAATAATTTTATTCTATATTCGAATAGCTTGCTTTCCCCATTTCATACGAGTATACTATTTTTTTATTATATCCTGAAAAATTTTATGGCAACTTTAAAAACCAAGCGATTAATCTTACGTCAATGGAAGGACGAGGATTTTGAGCCATTTGCTCAAATGAATGCGGATCCCAGAGTGATGGAATATTTCCCCTCTGTTCTAACCAGAGAAGAGAGCATCCAAATGGCAAAAAGGATGCAATCCAAAATTGAAGAAAGAGGTTGGGGATGGTGGGCGGTTTCTGCACCTGGAGTGGCAGAGTTTATCGGTTTCATAGGCATGAATAACGTAGATAAATCAATCTTTCCAGTCCATTTTGCTCCTACGATTGAAATTGGATGGCGGCTTGCTTTAGACTATTGGGGAAAAGGCTATGCAGTGGAAGGAGCCGAAATGGTTTTGGAATATGGATTCCAAACGCTAAATATAGATCAGATTGTCGCTTTTACATCTGCGCAGAACATGCGCTCAAGGCGTATTATGGAAAAAATCGGCATGCATCATGATCCCAAAGATGATTTTGATAATCCCAAGATAAAAGAAAATGACCAACTGAGAAGGCATGTTCTCTATCGTCTTAATGCGAATGAATGGCAAACTAACCATATGGATATATGAACACAAAAGTTTTTACCTATCCCTTAATAATTTTAGAAACATATTTAGATGTTTTTGGTCATGTGAACAACGCTGCCTATCTCACCCTTTTTGAAGAGGCCCGTTGGGACATGATTACTCAAAATGGTTATGGTCTTGAAAAAATATTGGAGACAGGATTTGGGCCGGTTATTCTTGAGATTAATTTGAAATTTCTAAAAGAACTTCGTCTTCGCGAGGAGATTGTTATCGAAACTACCATCAATTCCTACTCAAAAAAAATTGGCAAAATGGTTCAAAAAATGATCAGAGCCGGAGAAATTTGTTGCACTGCAGAATTAACCTTTGGTCTTTTTAGTCTTAAAGAACGAAAACTGGTGATGCCAACAGAGGACTGGCTAAAGTCATTTGGAAGCTCTACTCAATAAAGAGGATCCCATTTCTTCTTCAAAGATCGCGATGAGTTCTGGATTTTGTGAGAAATGAAAGAGAGGCTGCAGCTGTTTTCTTGCGATAAACTTTTCCGCATAGTAAATATGAGTTTGTTGATCATTCGAATTAGGGTCCACAAGCAGAACCTGATTTAAAGCGGAATCATTTTGAACATAAGCATCGAAAGCTTTTATGAGTCTTTCAGATGGACTATAAACCATAATCTTTCGCTTAGGTCCTTGTGGATCATTATTGTTCATAAGGATGATAAGAAATGCTAAATCTCGTTCTTTGGCATATTTTTCTAAGACAGGTTGAATTGAGGGCAGATCTTCCGTTCCCCAGCAAATGGTGGCAGGAAGGGATGAAATTCCGTATAAAAGTTTACCATCTAAATATTCTTTAAAATCCTTGCTCAAAAGCATAGCGGGTGTTAAGCCGGAAACATCATTTTTAGCTTCTAAGAGTTCTTCATAAAAATTTGGGGGGAGATCTGGTGCCAAAGACTGTAACAATTGCACGGCATTCGTATCCCGCTCCGTTGTTTTCTCTTCGGATTGCAAATTGGCTGTGTCGATTAAAATAGGTCCTATGAGAAGTGTTGCGAGTTCAGATGACATTGCTATTTGGCTGCTAGAAAATATTTTTTCAGCGACTAGCGTTGTGGCAGATCCTACAATAGCTATAGTCTTGTTTTCTTCAGTTAATAAAGGGTACTGTTTATTTTCATCCGCGTGATGATCCACAATTCTTTCTACAGCGTCTGAAAGATGCTCTTGCCGTGGTCGAAGTATATTGTGATCCACTAGAGTGAAACGCAATTTATCCTGAGCAAATAGGTCATCAAGTGGTACCTGATCATCTAAAAAGAGAAGATCATCGCTAGAAATACCCAGCTGTTGAAAAAGATGAAGAATATCTTTTCGAAGAGCTATTTCTTCTCTAAAAATGTTAAGAAGGGGAACATAGAATTCATTAGGTTTTTCATGGTGTAAAAGATAAGCATAGGTGATGGAGGAAACAATGGAGTCTAAATCGGCTGATTCATTGCCCATAACAAAATGGATTTCTTGCAGATTCTGGGGACGATTGGGATTCGATGAAATGATATTTTGATAATGTTCTTTTGAAGAGCGGAGGAATTCGGAAGGCGTAAGTTGGCTATTTGCCCTAATAGAATTAAAATAACAAAATATTCCGCAAAATACTAACAATAATTTAAGCATAATTACCTAGTTAATTAAAAAAATTATATATTATTGTTGAATTTTTGTCTATAAAAATAACAACCATACTTTGAAATATGGTTGTTATTTGGAAAGTTTAGAAAAAAGACTTCATTACCTCAAGCTGCTTTTCAAAATTTTCTAACCCTTTTATTAAGCTAAAGTTAATGATATTTTGCTGTGTCCATGCTGGAACACCATCAAATTTACTATACTGAGAGCTCAAAAGATCGGGTGTTGGTATAAATCGAGTGTTTGAATTTATACACTTATTTTTTGCTGCAGTAATATTATCCTTTCTTGTAAAAAAGAGAAAATATTCCTGGGTAAATTTGTCTGCCTGCTTAGATATAATTTTAGAATCAATAATAAATTTACCAACAGCAATACATATAGCCTTTGCAGTTGCATAGTTATGATTTTCTAGACAAACTCCAATGATTTTATCATAAAACTGAAGAGCAGAATTTAAATCCTCTCCTTTTAAACCCCCTAGTGATTCTGGAATTTTTAGAGAGATATGATTCTCAATAACTACTAAATCTTGCCAATTTTTTGAATTTAAAATGTTATACAAAAAGTCATCCATTTCAATTTTTTTAAACGCCTCAATATATAGATTAGAAAATAATTCTACTGTTTGTGTAATATTATTTTTAATATTGTAATTACTATAATTAATATATAAATTTAAATTCGTATTTAAACTATTAATAGCCTGGTTTAATCCATCTAAATTAAAGGTAGTTCGATCTTCTTTAATATTTTTTTTGTATTCTTTCGCATTTTCCTTATGTTCCTTAAATATTTTTTTTAATTCTTTGCATCTTCTTTTAACTCTTTTAGATTTGGTGCCATTTGCTAATTTTAGTATCCCCGATAAATCCACATTAGTAAATTTAGGATAATTCTTTTCATTTTTTATCCATGCTTTACATAAATTCAATAGAAGAAGTTGTTGTTTTTTGGCGGCTTCACGAAAGTTTGTATCGGATTCTAAAGAAATGTACTCTTCAAGAGTTTTTAAACTTTTTTGTATATCCGAAAAAAATTGCTGTTGATCGAAAAAAAACTTCTGATATTTTAATAATTTTTCAAATGTGATTGTTTCCTCATTATTTTTAATATTTTTAGAGCCTTCTTGTTTAAGTTCTAAGAAAAGCCGTATGGACTTAAACTTTTGTAATTCTTGCTCGCATTTACTAATTTTTTTTTCGGCTTTCTTCCAAGCAAGTTCTTGTTCATTTGTAATTTCGATAATTCCTTGATCTACTTCAATTTGCCTTTGAGCTCTAAGTTTCTTGAATTCCTCTTCTCTGCTCTTGAGTTTTTCTGTTTTAATGTCGAAAATTTTCTTAGTAAATTGGAAATTTTTTCTTATTTCTTCGAGACGTTCCTTTCTTAATTCTGTTAGATTAACCTTGCGAGATTTATTAAAAGCAGTTTTTTGATTATTTCCATCATCATTGTAAATATTACTAAAGTAGGCTTTAACTTTTTTTGCTTTTTCAGTAATTTTCTTTATTTTTTTAGGTGATAAAACGTTGTTATATAAATTTGCAAATTCAGTAGAATTTTTTAGTCTCGTAACCATATTGTACCTTTTTATTTTTATGAATTCAGACAAATTATATTAAAATAATAAATAAATAACAAACAAAATCATAACATATTCTTAATAAATATTAAATAATATTTTAAAAAATTTAAAAAATAAAAATTCTTTTTTGTTATAAATAAAGTTACTAAAATAATTCCTTTGGTCGTTTACAAAAATTTCTTGCAAAAACCCCGACACTCCTTTATTAAAAGAAATAATTATAAAGGAAGGTTGTCATGGAACGTTATGCTTTGACCGTTGCAGGAATAGTTTTTGCTATAGTTGCTTTGGTACACTTATCACGGTTATACTTTAAATTTCCCCTAATTATAGGGACGACAGAGATGCCCATTTGGGTTAACATTCTTGGATTGATCATCTCAGCGGCACTTAGTTTCTGGATGTTTTATACGTTAGTCGTTGAGAAATCATGAGGGTAAATCCTTTTGCAGGAAAGCCGGCAGAAGTCTCCATGCTGGCGGATATCCCGAAGCTAATAACAGCCTATTATACTGAGATTCCTGATCCTTCCGCACCTGAACAGCGTGTTGCTTTCGGTACTTCAGGACATCGCGGTTCTTCATTAAAAAAGAGTTTTAATGAATCTCATATACTAGCTATCAGCCAAGCCATATGTGAATATCGTGCAGCAAAGGGGATTGATGGACCCCTATTTCTCGGAATGGATACCCATGCTCTTTCGGTTCCTGCTTTAGCGACTGCAATAGAGGTACTTGCAGCCAATGGAGTGGATCTCATGCTTGCAGGGGATGATGAATATACACCCACTCCTGTTATTTCCCACACCATTCTTCAATACAATCGAAACCGCAAAAGTAAATTTGCAGATGGCATAGTCATTACACCCTCCCATAATCCACCTTCCGAAGGCGGTTTTAAATATAATCCCCCTAATGGTGGACCAGCAGAGCAAAATATCACCCAATGGGTTCAAAAAAGGGCTAATGAATTTCTTGAAAAGGGTTTATCAGGCATAAAAAGAATTACATTAGAAAAAGCTTTAAAAGAACCCACAACCCATAAGTATCCTTATCGTGATTCTTACATCAAAGATCTTGTTAATGTGATTGATATGGCATCCATTCAAAGATCTAACATTACTTTAGGTGTGGACCCTCTTGGAGGGGCAGGCACACACTACTGGAAACCCATTGCGGATCTTTATGGACTTAACCTCACTATTGTCAATGAAGTGATCGATCCCACTTTTCGCTTTATGACCTTAGACTGGGATGGTCAAATTCGAATGGATCCTTCATCGCCCTATGCCATGAAAAAACTCATCGGTTTAAAAGATCGGTTTGATATTGCCTTTGCCTGCGATACAGATTATGATAGACATGGCATTGTTACGCGGACAGCCGGTCTACTTCCTTCGAACCATTTTCTAACAGTGGCGATCAATTATCTGTTTCAAAATCGACCTCAATGGAATAAAAGCGCTGCTGTCGGTAAAACCGTGGTAAGCAGTGAAATGATAGACAGAATTACTGCCAAACTAGGCCGAAAACTTTATGAAGTTCCTGTTGGTTTCAAATGGTTTGTGGATGGATTATTTGATGGTTCTTTAGGTTTTGTAGGGGAAGAAAGTGCAGGCGCCTCTTTTTTGCGTTTAGATGGTACTGTTTGGACTACAGATAAGGATGGCATCATCATGGCTCTGCTCGCAGCAGAGATGAGAGCAAAGATAGGGAAAGATCCTGCAGAAATCTATCAAGAGCTAACTCGTGAGCTAGGGAATCCTTTCTACGATCGTATAGATGCTCCTGCCACGCCTAAGCAAAAAGAAATACTAAAAAATTTATCATCTCAACAAGTGCACTTTCAAGAATTAGCTGGAGAAAAAATTCAGGCAATCCTCACTCAGGCTCCTGGTAATGGCGCTCCGATAGGAGGATTAAAAGTTAAGGCTAAAAATGGATGGTTTGCTGCGCGACCTTCGGGTACGGAAGATATCTACAAGATATATGCAGAAAGTTTTCTGGGGGAAGACCATCTTCAAAGAATAATAAAAGAAGCCCAATCTATGGTTAATGAAGCATTAAGACAAAACTAATGCACCATAAAACAAAATAAAAAACAAAATTCACCACAGAGAAAAGGCAAAGGAAAGACAAAGTTAAAAATTCAAAAAAATTCGTTTTCTTTGCATTTTACTTTACGTTTTCTCTGTGGTAAATTTTTTTTCATCGCCCTATGATATATGTGTAAAAGCTATTTTGGCTAAGCCATAGACCAAATTAAATTGCCTCGCAATTTAATTTTGTTTCTCTCTATGCTCTCTGTGGCTCTGTGGTGAATTTTTTTTGTTTTTTAGATATTGGCGCAGTATAAATGGCAGAATTCCACCATGCCTAAAATATTCAATCTCACTTAAGGTATCTAGTCGTGAGATAAATTGAACTTTGCGATTTCTTCCATCTTTTGAAATTTCAAGTGTGACTTCTTGCTTAGGAACTAATTGATTATCCAAATTCACAATAGAAAAAGTTTCATCGCCGCTAATACCAAGGCTTTCATAACTTTCACCCTCATGAAATTCAAGAGGTAAGACTCCCATACCTATTAAATTGCTACGATGAATACGTTCAAAACTTCTTGCTACAACCACCTTTACACCTAAAAGAGCGGTCCCTTTTGCAGCCCAATCGCGAGAGCTTCCCATACCATAATCTTTACCGGCAAAAATGATCAGAGGAGTCTTCCTTTTGGCATACATCTCACACGCCTCAAAAATTGTCATGAGAGTTCCTTCCGGCATAACCTTTGTAAATCCGCCTTCCTTTCCATCCGCCATTTTATTTCGTAGGCGAACATTAGCAAAAGTTCCCCTAATCATGACATGGTGATTTCCCCTACGGCTGCCATAGCTATTAAAATCACTTTCATGTATCCCCAAAGATAGCAAATATTGACCTGCTGGCGAATTCGCTTTAAAAGCTCCTGCCGGAGAAATGTGATCGGTTGTCACAGAATCACCAAACAGAGCAAGAGGTCGCATATAGCTCAACTCACTATGTACGGAGGGAATGGCTAAACTCACATCTTCAAAATAGGGAGGATTTTGAATATAGCTACTTGTGGGGTTCCATGTATAGAGAGGGCCTTCCAAAATAGAAATTTGTCCCCATAGAGGATTATCCTCAAGGACATGCGAATAGCGTTGCTTGAACATAGAAGAGTTAATTCCCTTGGAAATGGCTTGATTAATTTCATGTGAACTTGGCCAAATCTCACGAAGGAGAACAGGCTTGCCATCCTTATCATATCCTAAAGGATCTTTAGTTAAATCGATATCGACTCGACCTGCAATAGCGAAAGCAACCACAAGGGGAGGAGACATCAAAAAATTAGCTTTGACAGCGCTATGGATGCGAGCTTCAAAATTGCGATTTCCGCTCAAAACGCTTGCAGCAATAAGATCATGATCCTTAATCGCTTTTTCAATATGTTCATCAAGAGGCCCACTATTGCCGATGCAAGTTGTGCAGCCATAAGCAACCAGTTGAAAGCCCAGTGCATTCAGATATTCTTGAAGACCCGTTTTCTCTAAATAATCTGTCACCACACGAGATCCTGGAGCCAAACTAGTTTTAACCAGCGGGCTTACTTTAAGTCCTCTTTCGACAGCTTTCTTTGCTAGGAGACCTGCCCCTATCATGACACTCGGATTGCTAGTGTTTGTACAGCTTGTGATTGCTGCAATAACGACAGAACCATTCCTTAGAAGCATGTCAGAATGACATTTTTCTAAATAACCGGGATTGATAATCGTTTCGGTCATTGGGCGATTGGTGACCATTTCAGATTCGCTCCAAGTAGTTTTGCCGTTTTCTAGAGAAGATTTTCCACCTTCGGGAAGAGGGATATTTAAAGCAAAAGAACTTTCTGAATGTACATATACTTCTGAGAAGCTTTCATTTTGGGATTTTCCATATCCTGATGAAGTAATGGGTGCTGTGATCAGATCTAAAAATCTCTTCTTGAGTTGGTGCAATTCAATATGATCTTGAGGACGTTTCGGGCCGGAAACACAAGGATGTACAGAAGCCAAATCCAATTCTAAAACTTTGGTATAATTAATCTCTCCCTTTTTTGGTATTCCGAATAGGTTTTGAGCTAAGAGATATTCTCTGATTAAAGCAATGTGTTCATCTGTTCTGCCTGTCATTTTGAGATACTCCAGAGTTTTCTCATCCACAGCGAAAAAACCAGCTGTTGCACCATATTCCGGAGCCATGTTACCTATGGTAGAACGGTCGGCAACTGTTAAACTCGCAGCCCCATTTCCATAAAATTCTACTAACTTTCCTACGACATTTTCTTTTCGCAGCATTTCTGTAATACGCAAAGTAAGATCGGTGGCTGTGACGCCCTCTTGCAAATTTCCGGATAAATGAACACCGATAACTTCGGGCATCTGCATGAAGACTGGTTGTCCTAGCATAGCAGCTTCGGCTTCGATACCGCCTACACCCCAGCCCAGGACACCCATGCCGTTCACCATAGTCGTATGAGAGTCTGTCCCTACCAAAGTATCCGGATAAATAAAAGTTAGGCCATTTTTCTTATTTTTTGTTACGACTGTTGCAAGATATTCCAAATTGACTTGATGCACGATGCCTATTCCTGGAGGAATAATCCCTAATGTTTTAAAGGCCTGTTGCCCCCATTTTAAGAAAGAATAACGCTCATAGTTGCGTGCAAATTCGATTTCCAAATTGAATAAAAAAGAGTCTGTAGTCCGAGCTCTATCTACTTGAACAGAGTGATCAATGACTAAATCTACAGGAACTTGTGGTTCAACAAGAGAAGGGTTATGATTTCTTTTTGCTATTGCGTCTCGCATGGAGGCTAAATCAACTAAAAGGGGAACGCCTGTAAAATCTTGGAGAATAACCCGTGAAACTACAAAGGGAACATCCTCTGAAATAGGTTCTTGGGTAGGATTCCATTTGGATAAACGCTGGATATCCTGCTCCTTAACTAAATTGCCATCGCAGTTTCTAAGTAGGGACTCCAAAATGATGCGAATGCAAACCGGAAGTCGCTGAATTTCGGCCATTCCTTGTTCCTCTAGTGCGGGTAAAGAATAGTAGTGGTAGGCCTTTCCCTTAAGAGTTCGTAGCGTATTAAAAGGATTTATTGTATGGGTCATATCGTTTTCCTTTTTGAGATAACCTCATACAAGTGTCAAATAATGAATACTTTGTCAATAGAATTTTGACCTTAATAGTTGAAAATTTAGTATGAAATGGATAGGATGGTCAACAAAAAAATGGACTTACACCTATGGCCATCATTGCAACCTGTCTAATAGGGACCTTATTTTACATTAACGAGCCTGTTGTTAATATGCGAGAAAGCCCGACGATCCAGTCAAAGGTTGTATCTCAAGTGATACTCTCAGAGCAAATTCAGCTGCAAAAGGAAATTGAGGATTGGGCTCTTGTAGTCAGTTCTGATGATTATTCCGGCTGGATACAAGCAGATTCCTTTGTAAAACTTAAAAATCCCTATCAGGTATCTCTTACAGTTTCCCGTTTAGCTGCACATATTTACGCAGTTCCCGATACAGAATATGGTCCAATCAAAACAGTTCCTTATGGTACCCAGTTGGAGCAATTGGAAGTAATGGATGCACGTTGGATAAAAATATCACTTCCCAATAGTCAAGAGTGCTACATTCAGAAGGGTGATGTCTCTCCTGAACAGCAATTAAAAAGCAAAGGGGATCTTGTTTCTTTTAGTCCAAGGTTTTTAGGATTACCCTACACATGGGGTGGACGATCTAGCTTTGGATTTGATTGTTCTGGATTTGTACAGATGCTTTACAACAAAATTGGGATTGATTTACCCCGAGATTCCAAGCAACAGATATTGGATCCACGTTTTCAAACAATAACCCTTGAAGCACTTGAGCCGGGAGATTTAATCTTTTTTGGTAAGGCGGACAAAAATATTTTTCATGTGGGAATGTATTTGAGAAATGGACAATTTATTCATGCAACAGCAAGAGAAAACCTACCTTGGATTAGAGTAAGTCATTTATCTGATTTTGAATGGTCTGGACACCCTCAGGCTTATTATCCACACCGCCTTGCGCGCCAAATAATAAAATGATTACCTTGCTTGTCATTTTTGCCATGGTTGTAGTATAGTGGGTTAATTTCAGAAATTTTAAGGAGAACAATATGTCTAAAAAAACTACCCCAGACGGATTTCGCACACTTACCCCTTATTTAACACTTAGTGATGCAACTAAAGCGATCCAATTTTACAAAGAAGCTTTTGGTGCCAAAGAGGTTGAGTTAAATCATTCACCTGATGGCAGAGTTATGCATGCCATCCTCAAAATTGGCGATTCATTAATCATGTTATCGGATGAATTTCCTGAGTATGGGTGCTCGAGTAAACCTCCTATGTCATTAAAGGGGACAAGTGTATTTTTTTATATGTACGTTGATAATGTAGATACTGCCTTCAATAAAGCTGTAAAAGCTGGTGCTAAAGTCAAAATACCTGTTTCTGATATGTTTTGGGGGGATCGTTATGGTCAAGTCGAGGATCCATTTGGCCATATTTGGTCGATTGCAACTCATATAGGTGAGTTTGCTCATGAAGAGAAAGAATGTTGCTCCAAAACTAATAGCTGTTGCTAAATATTTTTATTGTTAAATCACTTTTTTATTGATCAAAAAAATAATTTATAGGAAAACTATTCGGTAAAAAAACATTTTACCGGATAGGGATCCATTCATGTCATTGACAATACGTCATCATCAAACTAAACCCAATAACATGGACCGGCTACAGGAAATTGATCCAAAAACTCTAAATGGCAGATATCGCTTTTATCCTAATACAACAATATTTGAAGAAAAAATGACTACTTTCGTGTGTACGAAAATCACTTTGAAGGTAGTCATGAGATCTATTTTTACTTTAGGCGTATACTATTTTGTTTATCTGAAGTGCACGAAAAGCGGTCAATTGGATTTGGAAAATTTAAAACAGAAAAGAATTATCCACTATATTTCTAATCAAATTCCTGAAGAACACAAAGCAATTCATGAAGTAGCCGGACAGCACCTTGTAAGAGGCGAAGAAATCCATCAGCATGCCGAACTGCTTCAAAGAAATAGACTAAGAGAAGAAAATCTAAATCCGCTAGAAGCCGAAAATCAAATTCAAGAAAATGCTAAGCCTTTTGTTCTAGAAGCTTTTGCGGCCTGTATGGAACAGGTGAATGAGTTTAGAAAAATAGCTAAGGATATTAAGGAAGTTGTCAAATATAAAAGAGCCTATTTTCTCGATCAAATACATAAACAAAATCCTCAATTGACAGAAGCACTAGAAAAGTTTTTGAATGCTCATGATGAGCAGTCTGATAGCTACAATCTGATTCGTATTCTTGGCGATTTTCTGCATAAAAATGACCTGATAAAAATTTTAAAAAATACAATTGAAGCTGCCAAAAATGTTAAAGCTGAGAAAAAAACAATTCATCAAAAAAAATTTGAAGAATTTCGCCTTGCCTATCATAATATCCCTTGTAAAACAGACTGGTTTATTTCTATTCGAGAAGATAAAGA
Organism: uncultured Parachlamydiaceae bacterium; assembly: GCA_963833865.1. Lineage (GTDB taxonomy): Bacteria > Chlamydiota > Chlamydiia > Chlamydiales > Parachlamydiaceae > Neochlamydia. The sequence continues at coordinate 1,851,043 of CAWHZN010000011.1, forward strand.
TCTACTCTATTTTATTCAAAAATTTCTTGAGTTTGGCGATTTTTACTCCCCGCGATTCATAGATCTGTATGAAAATTCTAAACGTTTTTTTCACAAATTTTTAGAATCGATGAATGCAATTGAAACAGATCCCGAAATAAAAAAAAATTTGGAGGATTGTTTTCAAAAATGGAAAAAAATTTCTGAGGACCTCAATAAGAATATAGCTCAAGGTCTTCGTGATGAGCTTTATGGGACCGACTATAGCTTAATTCAGCACTTGGAAAATGAATTAAATGCAGTAGGTTTTAATAAAGATTTCGAAGAGGTCGTATCGACCAATGAAATTGATGTCTGCTTTGCTATTTTATTTTTTTCCGGCAAGGCTGATGAGGTTGCAAAAAAGGTTACTAACCTTTTAGAGGACCAAAAAATTGTACAGGAAGCTCAAAAAATATGTCTAGAAAGAATCGAAAATAATCTTAAAGAAGATGAAGAGAGTATAAAAAATATCGATTCTATCGTTACTCAAACAGCTTTTTATAAATTAAAACAGAATTTCATTGATAATCAGAATTTTAATGATGCTGTCTATACATTAATTGAGATTGAACTGTTATTTAAAGCACAACATCCTCAGGAAGTAAATCATAAATTTTTCAGCTTCATTAAAACTCTTTTTGAAAGTGATTTCTTTAGAAGGGGCAAAGAGGTTGTTTGCAATAAAGATTTTTACATGCAATTCAAAGACTATTTTACAAGCATCGATCTAATTGTAGCTCAAGTTAACAGCATTTTGGCCGCAGTTCCATTAGCCCAACCTAAATGAACGCTATCGAGATACTAAATAAGTTTGCTAATGAACGGGAATTTTTGGATGAAAAAATCGGCCAGCTATTTGGCCATGCTAATTTCAAAATACCTACATTGAATGAAGACTATTACCACCTTGCTGAGCGCATTAGCAAACTTCCTGATTTTGAAGAGATTGCAGAAGCTTTATTGACAGCCGAAAGCCCTCAGAAGATAAATCCACAAACATTATTACGTATGTGGATTTTGGTGTTAAACTCTTTACACTCCTTAGCTCCTTCTATAGAACATGAACTTTGCCATGATTTAAAGCAGCTTTTTCAAAATTTGGCTGGGCAATATGCAGATAGAAAATGTACTTCATCCATATGGATCACCAAGAGCATTAAAAATTTGCAAAGAGGGGAGTCGTTTGCGCTGCTTTTACCTAGCTCTAATGCATGGGGAAAAAGCCTGGAAAATATTGTTGCTTATAGGAAAAACGAGGATGATACATTTGACATAAAACTTTTTTATGCCAAAAAAAATGGCTGGCAAGAGCAGAGCGGGGAATATGCTTTAGGCGATGAAAAAATTTTGCCGGTCCGTTATTTTTCACATGTTTCTGATGAAGATTTATTTGGCCCAAAATTGCTTAATGATTCATCCATCCATGCCAATTTAATTGTAAAGGCATTAGAAGATCCCGATCATGCTGAAAAGGCGCTTATCGCGGCTTTTAATCCATTAAATTCTTACTTATCAAAACCGGGTCCAAGCGTGCGTATGGTAAATGTCACACATGCTCATCTATTAAAGGGCATGCATGCTTTTATTTATGCAAGTATATATGAAAAAATTCATTCAGAACAAGCTGTCGAAAGCTATAAAGCAATCATGTGTGTATGTCGTCTAGCTTTAGCAATAGCGGTTATGAAGTCTTTTTCCAATGAAAAGGACGAACAAATGCATTCAAAGCTTGGCTTGCTCTCTAAAGCTGCAATGGCTTCAGCCCATTATGTAGATAAGCAAAAGAATAATCGCATTGTAGAACCTTTCTATCAATTGGCTGCTGGAACTCTTGAACAATTGAAAGACCAAGCTGAAAAACTTCAACGCCAGCATATTCTTCCGGAAGCCGGTATCCGAGAGCATAAGATTCAAGAGAATCAAATCGAGCTCAGAAAAAAAGCTCTTGAGGAAACTAAACAATTTATAAAAGCAGTCGATCAGGCTCCCATTCTTAAAAAAATAGATAAGAAAGAAATTTTAGAAGATTTAGCAAAAGTGAAAGATCCTCCAATCGATAGCGCTCTATTTGTTATCTGGCTAAAAGAGATAGAAAAAAAATTGCAGGAATTTAGTCTTATTTATCCTGATATCTCGATTCCTGCTCTAAATAGGTTGATTACTCAATTTGAATTACCAACAAAGGATAGTATTTGGTTAAAAATGCCGGTACATGAGAAGAGGCAATGTTTGCCCATTCTAAAAGCACTTGCTGAACAGCTTGTGCAAAGTGCATTTCAACATCAGATGCGTTTTTCTTTAGAAGTGCAAAATAGTGGCGCGCGTCTTTTAATTATTGCCCATAGCTTAGCTGAATGCATTGACGAAAAAAAGGTTCTGCAAAATTTTAAACCAGCTTTAGGAGGGTACAGGAAATTGATAGCAAGTCCCTATTTTCAATCTGCTCCCTACTCTGGATGGCAGCAAAGGCAAGAGATTCTAAAATTTTTAAGTGAATGGAATATTCCTGAACGTAAACCTATTTGGAATTTTCGTAATAAAAATAGGGTTTCTTTCAATAAGACGAGCGATGGAATTTTTGCTGAAAGTTTATTGAACGCCTATGCCGATGTAAATGATGTTATTGAAAATCATTTTCGTCAATTAAAGCAAAGGAGAGAGGGTGAAAAATTAGGAATTGCTCCTGGTCAATTGTTGATAGCTGAATTGCTAAATATAAAAATCCAAAACGGGATTGATGCCAAGTTAAATGATGAGGATGAGATCATCCATCCTTTATCGCATCTAGTTCAAATTGCTATGCAGGTCTATATATTGAGTGATATGTATGCTCGCTATCAAAATGGATATGAGAATCTAGTGAAATTCCAAGAAGGTTTGAGTTTTGATTTAACTTATGCGAAGACAGAGAAGCGTCGGTTCGATTTTCACATTGAAAAAGTGCACGCTAAAATTAAGATCGATAAAGATCAAAAAAACTTACTGCCGAAAGAAAAGTGGCTTGAGAATCAAAATGAAACACTTCATCGCTTTTCTAAAGATGAAGAAGCCTTGAATGAGTTAAGCAGTTTTGAAGAATCTTCTTCAGAACCTGCTCTGGCGGCCTTACAGCTATTAGCTCAAGCTAAGCATCAGCTCTCGCATTTTGATAATCCACAAGTCAGATTGTCGTTTGAAAACTATTTATTTAAAATTCATGTAACGAAAGAGCGTAAAGAATTTTTCTCCCTTCTTCGTGAAATGAAAGATTATCCACATGTGTTTAATCAGACACTTCAAGATTTTTTAGCTGCTACAGATATGTTTACAAAAAATTTAGACCGAGGAATTGTCAACGAACAGGCTTTGTCTGTCTTTAGTTTATCTATCAGGCTATTTGGAATTGCACAAAAGATCGTTTGTCAACCTGTGCTGCTATCTTTGGAGGATTTTCTTAACAATAGTGAGATCAAATTAAAAGCATGTTTAGAGAATCTTAATGAAAAACAAAATGTTCAACATTCGGCACATATTAAAGTCCTTTTATTACAGATTCTAGAATTGCGCGAAGCACAAAAAATAAATTGGGTCCATTATTTCAAATGGGGAAGTAAACTCCAGGAACAACTAGAACAAAAGGAAGTCGTCTTGGATCCCCATGTTCAATTATGGTGGAGTAGCATGCGTTGGAAAATGGCGCAGCACTTTTTGGAATTGCAAAAAAAAGATCCGGAAAAAGCGCATGAATATATAAATGGAGAGAATTTTGATATACTAGGGATGTCTTATGGAAAAGGAAAGTGGCAGCCAATTCCGATACATATTCAAAAAGATCCTGAATTTATTAGATTATTCTCGGATCGAGTGCGTTTTTGGAAGGTAAATGAGGATAATCAAGCAATTACCTTTTCTGATCCAATGTCGGGAAAATATCTTCTTAGCGACTACAAACGTTTTCCTTACACTTTACAGCGCTCGATTGATCAGATTTGGCATTCCTACATTCCCGATATAGAAATCGTAAAAAATATTCATCTCCCCAAGTCGGTTCGTCAAGAGAGTTTATGGTGGTTAAATCCCGAACCTGGCAATTTTCAAGCTAAGGGCTATTATAAATCCAAGCCTAATCTCCTCTGGCTAGAACGTAATAACGATGGTGCAGTCGTCTTTAAAGATGGTCCGGAAAAGGGAATGCAGCTTGAATTAGTGGAAAACGATAATAATTCTCTTACACATTTGGAACGGAATACCGGACCATTTGGATTACATTATTACGCCTTCAATGCTCGAATAATGCAGGGCCATTTAATGCATTTTCGTGATCTTCTCGCTTTTCCTAATTTGCGTATGTCGCATGGAGGAAAGCTCGTTTTTGAACGGCATGAACATAAATTTTATGAGCAAGGTAATTTTGATCGTGAATTAGATCAGTGCTTTTTTGCCCCTTTTGGCTTCTATGAGGTGAATAATGCCAAACATAAATCAGCTTCTTATCGAATGTATGGAATCCAAATAAAAAAAATGCGCAAAGAAGGCGTAAGAAAAGAAGATGAAACTTCTATCATACTTCCTTTTGAAAGACATGTCTCTGAAAAGCATTCTCATGAATTACATGTATTAACTCCTAAAATTAATCCGGACTCGCCATCACAATTAAATACTATTGAAGTCATTGAAATTAAAAATAATTTAGAGGGATTTTGTCCGGAAACGCCCCAAGAGTGCCTTTTTGCGGCATATCTTTCTCTAGTGGGAAAAAATTATCATGAAGCTGCAAGATTTTTGAAAAATATTCGACCCAATCATCGCTTAGATAGTCAAGAAAGAAAAATTCTTACATGGCTAATTGATAGCAAAGAAGATGCAGCTGATCATTCTGCAGAAGCAGCTTCAATAAAACTGAGGGCCTATAAAATTTGGGGTGAACAGGGAATACCTCCAGCAGAAGCAATGCCTCCAAAAGAATTGCCGCATGACACACTGGAAGTTGTTTATCTCGACTACATCAATCATATTCCTTCTGTGCCTGCATCACTTAAATTGGAATTAAATATGGAGAAATGGCTTCTTGAGAAGGGGTTTGAATATTTTCCTCCATCACAAGAGAATCAAGAACTTTGGAATTTAAGAAAAAAAGAGCTCTTAGAAAATCAAAAGACTGTTCAAGTATACCATATAGAGGCTCCTTCACGAAAATCCCTGTTTGAAAAATGGAACGATCTTTCTGTAGCTACGGATCAAGAGGACTTTGAAATTCCCTGGTCATTGACAGAGGGCATTGTTCATCCTGCACCTCAGGTTCTGCTTCCTGGAAAACCTTATCCTTTAGGGGCTTTTGGATATCATTTCAATCAAATTGCATCCATTGAAATTAAAGAACAGCAAAAGTGGGAGCTTTTTTATTCTTTAGAGACAGTAGAAATGCCTGAGTTCATCAAGATTGCATTGAAAAAGGCTTTTCAAAATCCTAAAGCAGCCATTGCATTGCCTAAACTAGAAAATAAAATGCGATTCGAAAACTCTCAGATTGTACATGACTGGTTCAAAGAATTAGTGAAGTTATGTCCCGTTAAGCCAATTCAAAAGGATATTGAAGAGAGGGTAATCAATAAGAATCAAGTCGAAGATGTAATAATAGATAAAGATGCAGTTAAAGCTTTTGCTCAAAAAGTTTCTGATATTGTTCATCTTGCGAAAAAGACTACACCTTATGAACTGAGCAGGGCTTTACAAGCTGCATTTGCTGACAATGTTGAGCCCGCTAAAGAGGTTATCGAGCTGGAATCTCCTTTTGCGGAAATTGAACAGGAGCAAGATTTATTTAAAGAGGAGTTAAAATTTTATCAGAAAGAATGGATAAAAGGTGAAGAACTTCAGAAACAGCTTTGTCAATATCCTTTACCGGATTTGAATACCATCAAAAATTTGCAGAGAATTATTCAGAATTATGGCCAGGGCTTTAGTGACTATGCTTTGAAGCGTGATATTTTACATATTTTAAATCGAAGGCCCCTAGATCCTCAGGGAAAGATTTTAGTTCGTTTAGCGGAAGTTGTAGAAGATAAAATAGAACTCACTTTAGAAGATGCTTTTCAAACTATTTTTCTGCCAAATGTTCAGTGCAAATTGGATTTTTTGAAGACACGGAATCCTTTTCTTGTTGAAGAGGATCTTACATCCTTGAATAAATGTCTGCAGGAATACCTAGAGTGGAACATAAGCAATAGAATACTTGGACAAATTAATCAAAAAATCAGCGAAATTTCTAAAATTATCGATAATGAAGATTTGCAGAAATGGAAAGAAAATCCTGTTATACAAGGATTTTGGCAGGAAATTGGCGAATTATTGAATCCTTATGATAAATATCCTGATGATCTTCAAATGCATATGGAAGGATTGCTGTTTGAATATTTATGTGGCTTTCGTATTCGTAAAGAGCAAGCAGAAATTCTCAATGTTTTAATAGAAAAAATTTTTGGTGAAAATCCACAAGAGGGGGATTTTGCCGCTGTTTTTCAAATGATGATGGGAGCTGGAAAAACTAGCTTTGTATTAGCACAAATGGCGAAGTTAGCTGCAAAAAAGGGGCGAGCCTCCATATTCCTTGCGCATCACTCACAATATCCCTCTCTTAAAGCAAACCTGGTGAATACACAGTTTAAACGCGTTAATCAAGATGTCATTGATCTAGATTTTAATCGTTCTGATCTTTCATCAATTAAAATTCTTAAATTTATCAATGCAAAATTGATAGATGCTAAAGATAATGGACATCTTTTATTAATGAAAACAAATTTTTTGCTCATTATTAAATTGGAATTTATCCATCAGATCAAAATATTAAAAGATCCTCAAAATCTGGATCCGCTTACATTTCAACGTATTGTGGAATTAGCTAAAATTCTTGAATTCATTTCCAATAGAGACAAATGCTTAGTATTAAGCGACGAAATTGACCTGAGTTTTAACTTACTTGAAGAAGTGAGTTTTTCAGCGGGTTTATTTGCAGTCATTTCCAAAAGCAGTTTGGACCTGATCAAACAGGTATACGTGATTCTTGCAAGTCATCCGCATATCTCTGCAGTTTTAAAATTAAACACAGACGACCAATCCCTAGTTTCCAAAAAAAAACTATTGAATCATTTTTTCCCCACGCTTGTTGATGAATTGATTAAGGATCATCCTTTTCTTTCAAATTTAATCCCGAACAAAGATTATCAGCAGCATCGCGAATCTTTGAAAGATTATATATTAGGTAAAATAGATGCAGGATTATGTAAGGGTCTTAAAAATGGGGATGATGATCTATTTTTGCATTCTTTAAATATTAAAAATGAAGATGAACGTGAAAAAGCTGTAAGGCATTTAAAATTTTTGCGCCATCTTTATACTTTAAAAAGTCAGCCTAATGATTCTATTCAGCATGGTCTTCGCGCTGCAGCCCTAGCTAAAGAGTTATGCACGGAAATTTTGCCAATCGTTCTTGGTGGTAGCTATAATCGTAATTATGGATTTACTGAACAGGGAAAAGTTATTCCTTACCTTGGTGTCGATACTCCCAATCATACTGAATTCGGGAATATTTTTGTTACAGCATGCTATTACTTTCAAGCTGCAATTCGAACAGGTATCAATGAAGAACGTTCTTAAGAATTATCGAGATTATTTGCATGAAGCCTCTTTTTATTATTCTGAACTCTATCATTGTGCCCAGGAGGATACTGTTGAAGCTCAACACTTCGAAATTTTAACGGGTTTAAAATTAGATCAGGAATGGTCAGAAAAGGATTTAAAACTGGCTGTCCAAGAAATCAATCATGATTTTCAACGTTGTCTGGATTTTTATGCGGAGTATTCATCTGTATTTTTGCGCTATAATACCATTCTTTTAAGCAGTGGTTCCATAGGCCTTACCTACATCATAGGTCAGCTTGTAGGATGTTCAGCGACTCTTTGGAATCGAGAAACATTTGCAAGAAAAATTGCAAATAGTTGTCTTTTGCAAGAAGGAACTGAGGGCAGAATCTTACTAAAAATGGCACAAAACCTGGCTACAAAAAAATGCTTTCTTTCACTAGTTGAAAAAACAGATCCTCAAACTATTTTAAATACAACTTTAGAAAAAAGGGGACTACAAGCATCTGCATTTCTTAGAGCAATGATTGATGCAGGTGGCATGTTTAAACGATATTCAAATTGGGAAGTAGCTGAAGAGATTTTAAAATTTAAACCCTTAGAAGATAAAATTGACGGGGTTATCTTTTTGAATAAAAAGGGACAAGAGACTTTTTCTCTTTTAAAAAGGGGCGCAACAAAGTCTATTCCTCTTTTAACCACAAGCCAAAAAGAAATTGAAAGCTATGGAGTTCCAATAGACCGATTATTTGTTTATTTTGACGAATTGCGAGCAACTGGCTCCGATGTGCCCTTCAAAGCCGATGGTACCGCTGTAATGACATTCAATCCATTTTCAACAACAATGCGTACGGGCTTGCAAGCCAATTTACGAGCACGTAAATTTTTTTATGCCCAGGTAGTAGATACAGTTATTCAAACGGAGGCTCTTGAGGGTTTTTTTAATTATGATGAAAGGCTCCCGGAAAGCTGTTTGAATGCTAAGAACTTTTTTTATACGGCTATTCGTAATCAAACTGATATAAAAAAAATTCAGTTATTACGTTCGGCCTTAGAGCAAATACGCGAGATTCATAGCTCACGCATACTTCTTAGGTTGATTCGCTCTTTTGCAGAAGCTCACGAAGAAATTGATGTGGAAAATTTGGAGCTTTCTAATTCTGCCGAGTGGTTATTTTATAGCACATTCAAAGATGACCCAATCTCGCTTTTTTTTGATCTTCAAAGAAGTATGCCTGCTTTTGAAATTGTAGAGAAATATTTAGAGCAAATCAGAAAGGGTTTCCAAGAAACATGTGCAAATTATTTTGAGCATGGCATCATTGAATCTATAGAAGAGGAGTGCAATGAGATAGTCCAGTGGGCCCGCAAAACTTTAACCTGGAATGTCTCTAGTTCCGATATGAGCATGCATGTAGAAAGGCAGATGGTTATGGAAAAACAGAATGAAAATCAATTGGAATTAAATGTTGAAATGCAAAAGGAAATTCAAAGGGAGCTACAAAAATATGGGGTTCAAGTGAATGCTCCGGCTGCGAAAATGATACCTTGGGAAAAATTAAAGGATATCCCTACCTCATTTGAGGACTATCAAAAACCTGGTATCATCACTTTTAATCAACTTCTCAAAAGGGTCCCCTATGAATGGCCCTATGATCAAATTTTTCCGCAAGATCTCTACCTTTCTGAAAATCTTGCGCGTTCTCAAGATGTGGATCTTCCTGTGTTTCACAAAGCACAAAAAAATATTTATCATATTTTACTAATCCGAAGTAAGCAGAAGGCTAACGATCAAATAGTCTACCATACTTTGTATATTGATCTTAAGGAAGCTGTATACTGGCGGGAGCAAATTAGACAATACCAATTAGACGATTGCTGGCTTTGTGATTTGGATGGACATTTGTTAAATGAAGACAGAGTGGTTCCTGAAGAGGCTGCTGATACATTAAAACGTGTTCAATGGTGGGGTCATTTTTTTAATGGAAATGCGGGTTATTTACGTGCATTTCCTCTTCTTGTTCAACAAGAGCTTAAAAATGAAAATTATGAATTAAAATATCGTTTTCTACATTTGAAGGCTGCTAATCATCCTCTCCAGACAAAAATTTTAACAATCGACCCTATTTTAACGGAAAAACCCGTAGAAGCTTCTGTCTTTCAATTTAACAATAAATTAGAGGAACAAAAATGGCTTGCGGACGAAATCGAGGTGTTAGATGAAGAACAGTTGAATCAACTGCCTTTTCATTTTGCTCGTCATTTTACGAAGGAACAAATTCATCTGTTGAAACGTCAGGGATACTTTACCTACTTACCACTGGAAAAATTCGGTGATATTTTGCCAAGCCAGATTTCTCTAATCCCAGACCATCGTTTGCAATATCTCTGTCTACCGGAACAGATTGCTCAGGTTCCATCGGAAAAGATCCATTGGTTGAAAGGCAAAGCTCTTGAGTACCTGCCAGAAAAATATTTAGAACTTATCAATCCTGAGGGAATTTCAAGGCTTACTCCTGCTATGCAAAAGAAGTATCAGAGACTGCAGATTAAGCATCTTGGATTGGAAGCTTTTGCAAAAACAATTCAACCCTGTATGGCATCAGTAGTCTTGCCCGAATGTGTGGAATTTATTTCCGATGGCTGTATTCCTTTTTTGCAGACAAAAGAACAGCTGGCTAATGTGCCTTCAGATAAATATGATTTATTAAGAGCTCGCCAATTTCATTCGGTTCCTGCAGAAAATTGGCCATTATTCACAATGGAAGATTTTAAAAAATATAGTCTGGAGAAAAAAATACCGGAGGATGCAGAGGCTTTTATCCAGCAAATGAACGAAGAATGGGTCAATGAGGTTGATCCCCGTTTAGCAAAATATTTTTCCGAAACTCAAGTGAAGCATATTCGTCAACCCAAGCCAATTTTCTACTTGCATGCACATCAATTACAGGCGCTTGATAGTTCCATGACTGCATATCTCGATAGCGATCAGATCGAAGATTTGGATTTTCAGCATGGTCATCTTATTAAAAATATCGATGACCCAAAAATAATCGTTAAGCTATCGAATGAGGCTTTGCAAGCATTAACTATGGATCAAGTCAAACTGATTGATGATCGAGACATACTGTTACGTTTGAATGCTAAATTTTATCCTAAATTGTCTAAGAAGCAGATCACTTTACTGCAGACGGAACATTCTAAAGATCGTGAAGTCATTAAGCATCTTACTATCGAGCAGGTAAAGGGATTGGAAAAGAAGCAGATTTTGTCAATTTTGCCTTTCTTGAGTGAAACCACTTTGAGCAGTGTGGATGGCGACCTGATGAGTGAAGTGGTAAAACTTTCTTGTTCAGTCAGAGAAAAATTAACACCGAAACAGATGCAATGTTTTTTAGTAGGGCAAAAAAATCGAAAGGTCAATGTATCAAAAATATTGAAAGAGATGACAGCCTATCAATGGAAAGGAATGGACAGGGTTTTTGTGGAATCTTTTTTTGCTAAGCAACCGAAGGGCGTTGTGCATTGCGTTCCCAAATTTCAGGTGCAATTTCTTTCAAAAACAGCTTTGCTTAAATGGTATGATGCAGACACGCGCGAAAATAAGATACGCGACATGTTAACAGGAATAAGCTCCTGCCTTTTTTATCCTTTTGTGTTGCTAAGTGCTCTGATGTTAGGACTCTTTGCTCATCAAAAGAGGCTTTCCTGGCATAAAGCTTTTCGAAAGATGGCTTTTTCTCCTTTGCGCTTCTTTGCTCGCGAAAACTATTACCGTTATATTAGTGAGTCTATAATGTAATACCGTTGCCCGAAAAAAACCGTTGCCTGTGCCCGAAAAAACCCGTGCCTTTGCCCATGCCCGAAAAATATTGTGTTTAACCATCTGTAAACAAACTTTTCGGGCACGGGCAAAGGCACGGGCACGGGTTTTTTCGGGCACGGGTTGATACTTAGGCTTTATGTAGTCCCCGAGCGCTTACTCTGTTTTTTTTCCTGTTTTTTTGCTTTGCGTTCCTTTGGGGTAAGAGTAGCTTTTTTCTTTTCTTCTTTCTTATGGCGTACATTTTCTTTAGTCATCACAATCTCCTATTTAAGCATTCACGGGTAACAAATTTAAACGGTTTATATCAACCCATTTGTAATCATTTATTTCGACATTTGTGACTTTAAGGTCTTTGTCTTGGTATTCTATGATGAATTTTTTGTATTGCATCCTTGGATCAAATGCAATTGCATTCGCAAATTTTTGATTATCAACTTGAGTAAATGTGATTACGAAGGGAAGATCTTGGATTTTCTGGCACACGCCAGCGAGACTTTGAGTCTTTTTACCAGCAGGAATGGCTTTTAAGTCTTCTTCATTAATTTTAATTGTTACGCTTCGATTGTCTAAATTCCAAGGAATTTGGCGAAGTTCACCAAGGTCTTTGCATTCCAATTTTTCGGGTAAAATTTTATTCCTTAATTCTTCAAAAAAGGCTTTAGTTTTGCGATTATGCCTAATGGCCACACCTACTAATAAAACAACAGCACCAAAAATTAGCGCACACCCTCCTATTATTGCAACAGGGGTGGCCATTGTGACTGCAATGGCTGCACCAACGCCCGTAATAATGATTGATGCTAATAAAGAAATTAAAAAAACTCCAGCAGACATGAAAGGAACTACTTTTTTTCCTCCCAGAAAACCAGCGGGAGGCTGAACAGCCTCCAATTTTTCGACGGGTTTTTCCTCAATTAGCTTTGCAGCCTGTATTCCGTTATTAGCTAGAGCTATATTAGAAAACATCATTTTTCTCCTTAATTTACTTTAAACCAAGAATTTTATATAAAATTTGAAAAATCGTCAATCTTATTTTTAAACCCGACTTGGGTTTTTAACTGGTCTAAAAATGGAATTTTCATTATAAAAAAAAAATTTACTTGCGGTGTTCATGGGAGACTGTGTAAGTCATTTTTTTGATGATTTTGTAAAAGGCAATCTCATTGATGCAATGAATCATATGATGCCTTTGCCGGAGTTTTATTATGATCAGCCTAAATCATCAGATGATTTATTTCCCCATGTATTCAATTTTATTGATGCTTCTGTTTTTGGTACTAAAACTGAAGCTAGATGTCAAAATGCAATCATTAGTTATTTTATTGAAAAAAAATCCAAAAAATTGGATAGCTATCATGAAACCCTGAGTATTTTAAAATTGGAAGATGAATGTCTATCCTTTCTTTTAGAACAAGAACCTTCACTATCCTATGAAAAGCTTCCGGAATTTTTTAAAAAATGGCTATCTATCGAGAAAGAACAGACTGTTTTAGATCATTTTATAGTCGAAAATATCTTAGCTGAGGTTCCGGAAAAATTTCGATCTCTTATAAAGTTTCATTTAATGGTGAGTTGGGGTTGGCAAAGATTTAAAAAAAGCAAGCCTTCATTTATTAGCAACTTTTCGAGTCCATATAGAGAATTAAAACCCTGGTATCCTTTGCAATATTCATTGAAAATTCCCACTTTTGAAAAGGCACCTTCAAAATTACCCGTAATTTTTTTTGAACCTGTTAAAGCAGATCTCTCCTCCTTTTTGGAATCACTTAAAGAATCTCCTGCCATATTTGCATTTACAACTCTTTCAAGTTTTTTTCAAATGCTACAATTTCCTGTTTTTGTGGATTCTTTGCTAGAAGAGATTCATCTGATTTACATATTGGAACTTTATCCCAATCCACAGTTCTCGACTCAAAATATCGAATCTCTAAGGATGAAAGATCTTTATCCCATTTTTTTTCTTCCGGCAAGCATTTGGAAACATATACTCCTGCTTTGTTAGCTGCACTAAAGGCGTGTTTAACAAGGCCTAAAAGTGAGTTTCAAATGGATTCGCCTGAAGGAAATTGGGTCTATGAAATTACCAAGCGTTTACTATTATCAATTCAGCAGGATCGTCTAGGATTACGTTCCATTCCAGCTTTGTATATGCGTTTGGCTCAAAAACAGTGGTACGATTCTCATAAAGGGATAGTTCCATCTGACAAGCCCTTAGGACCAGAAGTTACGGATTTCTTTAAAATGATTTTATCTGATCTGGCTCAAAAACGGATTGCACGGCCTCGAACTTCAAAAAGAAAGTTATTGCTTGCTCATATTGTCCCACAAATCGTTTCCGGAGGTCATGCTCCCTCCCGCCTATTAGAAAATTTAGTCCTAAATCACAATCCGGATAAGTTTGAGGTTATCGTCATTTCCACGGAACTTTTGTGCGACTATCCTCTAGAATATCCCTATAGTTTTTATACTTCTCCTTCATCAGAAGAAAGGGGAGGGCAGCTGATTGATAAATTTCTCAAAATGGGAATCAAAATCATTCTTAATGAGAAGGCTTTTTCCTATGAGGCTAGTGCATTTGAATTAAATCGTTTACTTAAGGATTATGGAGTAGATACAGCGGTTTTTCATGGTCCTGATATTGTGCATACCATGGTGGCACAAATGACGGATGTTCCTTTAAGGGTTTTATTAGAGCATGGGAGTCAACCTGCCTATCAGGGTTTTGATTTGGCTATTGTAAGCTCCGAAGCTGCACTGGATATCTATCAAGATCTTTACAAAAAAATACATACAAGAGTCATAGCTTTACCTTTTGCTGTAGATGTCAGAAGAGATTGGCATCCTGAATCCTACACAAGAGAATCGTTAGGTTTACCAGAAGATAGTCTAGTCATGACGACGATTTCTACCAAATTAGATACTCGTTTAAATGACCAGCTGTGTCATTGCATTGGAGTCATTTTAAAGCGTGTCCCTAAAGCTTACTATGCCCCTATTGGCGAAATCAAAAATACTAAAAGAATTAAAACAATTTTGACTCAATACGGAGTTGCGGATCGTTTTTATTCTCTTTGTGCATCAGAGTGTTCTCCAAGCCAATACGCCCGCTGCATGCACCTCTATTTGAATGAGTTCCCTTTTGGTGGCTGTTTTGGAATTTTAGATGCCATGGCTGCCGGTTGTCCTGTGGTGACTATGTATGATGCGAATGGTCCTCAGCAGGCACGTTATCGGGGGAATTTTTATGGGAGTTGATCGAGCGATTCAATCAGGAAAAAAAGAATTTTATATAGAACTAGCGTATCAGTTACTCACGAATCCTGAAATGTATCAAGAATGGAGGCAACATACTCTCAAACAGTATGAAAAATTTGCTGATGTGAAAAGCTATGTAAAGTCTTTCGAAAACAGTATCTATGACGCTTATTTCAAAATTGATGTGCAGTGACGACAAAAAGGACCTAAGTAATTTTTAGGTCCTTTTTGTCCCTTTTCGTCCCTCAACACCCTGCCGGCAAAGCCGATCCTGACCCCAAAATTATTTATTAATAAAAAATTTATTTACTTTAATTATTAAATTAATTATATTTTATCTTTTAGTAATTAAAAGTATTTATTTTTTATGTCTGTTATTAATAATCATTATAATTATTCATTTTTACCTATAGCAAATGTTAATAACGTTAATAATCCTGCTATTCAAAATGCAGATCGTTTATTGGATTTTTTAAAAGCAGATCCCTCCATTAAAAATAAAAAAAAGCTTGTCAAAGAATTTGATGCTCTTCCTATTGAGCAGGTCGTACATGTTTTAGAAACCTATTTTAACGAGCTGGTTAAAGAGGGTAAAAAAGTGGACTCTGCTGAGGCCTTACATCGTTTAGCGGATGTCATCTCTCTAAAGAAATTAGAAACCGCTCTTAAGATCAAATATCCTGGTCATCAAAATGCTGTACGCGCAGCAAAAAGTTTATTGAAAGAGGCCCAGTACTATTTGTCGATAAATGACAAAAAAGATTCTTCTCCAATAATGGCAAAAATTCGTCCCCTTATTAATTCACTGATCACCTGTTTAGAAAGTGTGATTAGAGCTTTTGGAGTGGCTGATTTTTTTAAAGCGCCTGATAATGATATGCAGGCTAATAACAAATCTCAAAGCATTTTTATGCTTGTTTATTTATTCGGAATGGCGACTGCCGCTTTATTACCGATTCTAGGGGCAACAATTACTGCGCCCATCGTAGCGGTGGTTCTTCTTTTATTGGCTATTCTTAGCCTCGTCTATCCCTATATAAAACCTATGCCTCACTACATTGCCAAAGCAGCCAACTGGACAGAACTGATGGAAAGAGGAAAATTGGAAGCTGCTCAAGTGAAAGAAGAATATATAAATCAAATTTGTCAAGCTTTGAGTACCGGTAAAAAGGTTAAAACACACCCTATGCTGATTGGAAAATCAGGCATCGGGAAAACGGAAGTCGCTAAAGCTTTTGTAAAGGAAATAACAAAGAAAGAGACATTAGCGAAATATCCGGAATTTAAAGGAAAAAAAGTTTTCTACATCAATGCTGCCAATCTTTTAAATGGACCTGGAAGGCAAGAAGGAGGAAACAGGGAGCTACAGAAACTTAGCGATGCCATGGGACGACATCGAAAAAATATTATTTTGATTATCGATGAGATTCATATCCTATGCCAAAAGAAAAACAATGTGATCGCAGAGCAATTAAAAACTATTTTGGATGATGGATATGAAGGATTTCCGCATGTTATTGGGATTACAACTCAGATGGAGTTTTGGAGAGACATTTATCGCAACAACCCTGCTTTTCTGCGTCGTTTCAAACAGATCCATGTGGATAATTTAAAGGAAGATGAGGTTGAACAAATTCTTGGTAGGACTTTGATACAGAGAGATCCCTCTGCCCTAATCGATGCAAATGCTTTAAAGACTCTGTATGATATGACGGTTGAAGCATTCCCAGAGGCCGCGCAACCGGCTGCTTCTATAAAAATTCTCTCTCAATGTATCAAACAGACCTCAGAAACACAAAAATCGGCTTTGGAAGACAAAATAAATCTTACCCAAAAGAAAATAAATGGTTTAATCGCAGAAAATGTGCATGGACAAGACAATCTACTGCCTTATAATAAAAAGAATGCCGCAGAGATTAGGAAATTAGAAAAAGAATTGGCAAAACTGGAAAAGGAATTTAAAACCTATCAAAAAGAAATTGAAGAGCTTTATTATGCAAAAGAAAATTTTGGGCGAGTCAAAAGAAATGCCTATAAAAATATTGTTAAGATATCCAAGCTTTCTAAACATATCCATAAAAGGGATAAGCAGTTGCTGAATGAATATCTCCTTCAAAGCCATTTTTTATTGCCGGCTACGGAAGCGCATATTCGAGCTAAAGCCAAGGCTGAGCATGTTACGGCTGTAATCAATGAAGCTTTGATTGATGAGATGATTCAAGCTGAACTTAAAAATCAGGAAGAGGTCCAAAAGGCTCTACAACATGGTAAAGAGGATGAAAATGCGAGAGCAAATGGGGCTAATCTTATTCCAGTTAAGTAAAAAATAACTACGGATAAACCCAAGTCCATCGCGCTTCGCGTTGAAGACCTGTGACCATAAAGGGAGAAATTCCCTTCTTTTCATTGTTGTAACCCATATAAACATAATTATTTAAATTGAAATAGGGGAACTGTTTATCATCTTTGATGTTCCAGCTTGTACCATCGCTCAAATAAATGAGTTTATGATAAATGGGTACTGTATAAGAATTATAATGAACCCAGCCGGAGACATCTTGCCAAGTAAAGGTTCTAATCTGGACTTCAGCAATATAGGTATCTGTACCTAAAATATAGGTTGGGTATTCTGGGTAGCGAACAAGCATGACTCTTATATCTTCATGATTAGAAAGATTATGCAGTTCAAACTTATGTTCTCTTTTAAACCAATACATTGAAGTACGTTTGCGCACTTGAATTGCATCATGGTGATTCCATTTATTAAATTTACCATGATCTTGAGGATGAATTTTCCAACCTGAGCCATCACTTAAAATGGCTACAAGATTATCCTTAAATTCCCCATGTTTATCCCCATCAAAAAGTGTCACTGCTTGCATGGTATAAACAGGAATAGTTCCATCAAAAGAAAAAAGAATGGATGTAAAAAAAAGTATATAAATAGGGATCAGTAGAAATGTTCGTAACATATTTCAATGCCTTGTAATTGATTGATTCACTGTATTAATAAGAACAAAAAAAATCAATTGCAATAGATTTTTGCTGCAGCTCTCATTTTTTATTCACCAAGGAGACGCAGAGATCACAGAGAGGAGCAATATTAAATTGCGAGGCAATTTAATATAGTCTATCGCTTCGCGAAAATAGCTTTCACATATCATAAGGTGATGAAAAAAAATTTACCACAGAGAAAGCTACAAAGTAAACAAACGAGAATAAAACAAAATATTAAACAATAATACTTATCCCTTATACTTTTTTTCTTGCTTGTTATCTTTGCCGTTTCCTCTGCGGTAAATAATTTTTAGAGAAACTTTCAAGTATATAGGTGGGGGCTGTTTCTCAGTGATCTCTGTGTCTCCGTGTTGAAAAAAATATTTGTTGAGTTGTGAAAATACTAAGTATTTAATTTTCAATATATTAAGCTGTTTTTAAAAATCTAATTTACATTTTTTTCGTAATCGTTATAGTACAAATTAAGACTATCAATGAAGTCGTGGTATGACCTTTCACTCAGTATAGTTTAAAAAGGTTCTATATGATTAAAATTTATCGAAGAAAGGTTAAATTAGGAAAAAGAAAATCATCTATATCTTAAGGAGGATGAACATGAGATTGCCAGTATTTTTGTCTTCAACAGTCCTGATTGCTACAGCAATCCTTGGAACAAGTAATTCTGTCTATGGTCAATGCCATGGAGGATGGTGCCCGATCCCTAATGCCTATTTTGATCAAAATGCTCCTTCTAAGTATGGCTACAATCAAAATCAAAACTCACAAGGTAACCAGAATCCAAACTGGCAGGGCAATCAAAGTCCAGACAGAAGAAATGATTATGGCTGGAGAAATGGTAACAACCAAAGTCAAAATAACAACAATCAGAGCAGCTATAATTCTAGATCGAATAGTCGTTACAGCAATCAATCCATTGCTGAACAAAATACCCACTATCGCGCTAACAATGGTCAGGGGTATTATTATCTCAATTTGAGCGATAATCAAATAGCAGATGAAAATTCCGATAGATTGCTACAAAATAAAATCGAAGATGCTTTAAAAAATAATTACTTAAAGAAAAACTTTACTACTGTCAATACTAGAGTCTACAATGGCAATATCACTTTAACCGGTTCCGTTGATTCTGAGCAAGATCGTCAAGATGTGGAAAAGAGAATTCGTGCGATTAAAGGCGTAGGTAGCATCAACGACCAGATGCAAGTAGGTTCTTCTACTGAAACTAGTTACAATGACTCAGATAATTCAACTGCAGATGCAAATGATTCGGGTACAGATGGCAGTGCAATGTCAGCTTCTGATCAAGATTTAAAAAAACAGGCTGATGATACTCTTAAAAATAATTATGTTAAAAAGAACTATGACACTATTGTAGTAACTGTTTCCAATGGAATGGTTACCATATCCGGTATGGTAGATACTGATAAAGATCGTCAAGAAATTCGCGATAGACTTCAAAAAATTAAGGGCATTAGAAATATTAATGATCGTCTCTCAGTATCCAAAGACAAAACAAGTTACAATTATTACAAAAAGTCTGCAAACACAAGATAGTAGACATACAAAGCTCTGAAGTGCTGGACACTTCAGAGCTGTCTCTTTGAGGCTTTTTGAGGCTACCTCTTTGTGGGGAAAATAAATGAAGAATTTCTTTGCCAAAATATCTGGAAAAATAAGTCGTTTTTGGCAAAAAATCGGCCCAGGAATAGTGACCGGTGCTAGTGATGATGATCCTTCCGGCATTGCAACTTACTCACAAGCCGGGGCTGCATTCGGTTTGTCCTTTCTATGGACAGCACTGATTTCTTATCCTCTAATGTACGCGATTCAAGAAATGTGCGCGCGTATTGGTATTGTTTCGCGAAGCGGACTGACAGCAGTTTTCAAAAAACATTATCCCGCTCCTTTAGTTTTTGCTTTAATACTCATTGTGATACCTGCCATCATATTAAACATTGCCGCTGATTTGGCTGGAATGAGTGCTGTCGCAAATTTATTGTTTCCTCATATTCCAAAATTGCTTTTTAATCTGCTTATGACCCTTCTACTTATTTTTGGATTGATTTTTTTTTCTTATAAAAAGATCGCTCAAATTCTGAAATATTTTACTTTTGTATTGCTTGCTTATTTTATCGTCCCATTTATGGTGGAAAATGACTGGAAAGAGGTGATATTCAGAACATTTATTCCCACAATGTCTATGAATAAAGAATATCTAGCCATGTTTGTGGCAGTGCTAGGAACGACAATCTCTCCCTATCTCTTTTTTTGGCAATCCTCCATGTCACTAGAGCACTACAACCATGGAACCACTTCCCTCAAAGAAGAGATGAGATATATGAATGTCGATATCAATTTGGGAATGTTAGCTTCCAATCTTGCCATGTTTTTTATTATTCTGACTACAGGTTCTGTGCTGTTTCCTCAAGGTATAAGAAATATTCAGACTGTAGAACAGGCGGCACAAGCTCTAAAACCCCTGGCGGGACATTTAGCTTATCATATTTTTTCCTTGGGTATCTTGGGAGTAGGTTTTATTGCAGTTCCTGTACTAGCAGGGTGTGTAGGCTATATTTTTTCAGAATTATTTAATTGGACTAAAGGGTTAGACAAAAGATTTCATCAGGCCCCTGAATTTTATGTGATGATTATTCTTTCATTAAGTTTGGGTTTTTTTATCAATTTGTTCGGCATTGATCCCATTCAATCTCTTATTATGACCGCCATAGTATATGGAATTACTGCTCCCATTTTTATCGCGATGATTCTGCATGTATGTAATAATAAAGCAATTATGGGTCAAAATACCAATACCCTTCTGTTCAATATTCTGGGATGGGCGACTTTTCTTCTTATGGGTATTCTCGCAGTCCTTCTAATCATCTTTTATTTCATCTGATTTTAACATACCCACCACATTCCATACGCAATAGGCTATCAAAATATCTGTTAACAAAAATTAAATTGCTCGCTCCGCTCGGGTGTTAAGGGACGAAAGGGACAAAAAGGACCTAAGTTATTTTTAGGTCTTTTTGTCTTTTTGGTCCCTTTATTTTTCTACAAGGCTTCGACAAAATCGGGAAGCTCACCTATTCTTTTCCACTGTGTCATACCTTCTGACCAAACGTATGTGGCAGATGTAATTTTTTCTTCAAACCAAAGCGTTTTCAAAGCAGCAAAATAAATGGGACCTTGCTGTTGATGGCTTTTGTCTAGATAAAACCACTCTTTATCAATGTAAGAAGCAGCTTTGGATGGCGCTGAAAGTTTGATGTCCTCATTTATTTCTTTATCCTCTTCTATTTCCTGGCCTGGTTTTAAAGGCTTTAAAAAAAGAAGCAATAATGGAGCGAAAATTCCAAGTAAAATTCCGATCATAAACCAAGCTATAGGATCACGACCCCGCTGTTTCGCAATGTAAGAAGAAAGAAATGCAAAAAATAGAAGTAAAAGCAAGCTAATCAACATACGCATAAATCATTCTCATGAAATAAAGAGTTCTTATTATAGACAAGAACCAATAACATGGTTTAACATTTAATTATAATATTGTCGCAAAAACGGCAACTTTTTTATGAAGGAGTCAATTTGCATGCTGGAGAAAAAAAAAACTGTGGATATAAAAAAAGTTGATACCAAGGAATTTGAACTTCCTGAGACTTTATTTATTCGAGATATCGATAATAAGGTTTTTCAGGGGATTGTCCTAGAATGCCTCAATCAAATTACAGGTGTCACTCTTATTGAAAGCACTTTTATCGATAGTATCTTTGGCCGTAGCACATCCGAAGGAGTCCGAGGTATCCAAGCTGAACAGGATAACAAAAATCATTCGGTAGGCATCAAGCTAGAGGTCAATATTTTTTACGGAGTTCCTATTCCGGAAAAAGCTGAAGAGATACAGACAAAAATTGCTGAAGAGGTTACCCGTTTGACAGGACTGCATGTTTCGTCCGTGCACGTTGTCTTCAAAAATATCGTCACTGCAGAAACTAAAAAATCGGGTTATCTGATTGCAAATCCTATCAATTTTGCTAGCTCTCAGGAAGATTATAGTGACGAGTTTTAGATGATTCATTTTTTTTATTCTTTTATTATTTTTATTCTGGCCCTTTTTTTTGTTGTCCTGGGCTTACTATCCTTTATGGTGCAAGCCTCCCAGGGCATTCGTTCTGAAGTAATTGGATTTATCATCGAGGATACAGTGTTCCTTTTTCTCTTTGGCATAGTATCCCTTTTAATTGGACTAGCTATCATTTTTTATCTTATAAC
This sequence comes from uncultured Parachlamydiaceae bacterium, assembly GCA_963833865.1. Lineage (GTDB taxonomy): Bacteria > Chlamydiota > Chlamydiia > Chlamydiales > Parachlamydiaceae > Neochlamydia. Next base: position 1,873,052 of record CAWHZN010000011.1, read on the forward strand.
CAGTTTTAAAAAGAGTTATGTCAAGATTAAATCCAAAAACAATCATACTTTTTATCTCGATGAAAGTATCTTTCAAGATTACCTAAAAAGTTACTGGAAGCAATTATTTCCCAAAAATGATATTCCCAACCATATTGTTCTCAAAAAAAAGAAAGTTTTAATTGCAGCTGATCTCCCCCATGTTCCTGTTTCCCAACAAAAAGCTTTGCTCATTCGTATAGACAAAGATCTTAAAGACATTTTTACACGTCTTTTAGGATATCATCAAGAATATGAAATAACTCTCAGTTTTCAATCAGAGGATATTAAACCATAATGTGAAAAGAGCCCTATTTTCCCTGTTTCAATCTCACCTAGATCTAGCCCATTCTTACTGGCAAAAGCTCGTCCAAAAGGGAGACCTGGTCATTGATGCCACCTGTGGAAATGGACAGGACACCTTGGTACTAGCTAAACTTTGTTTAGGAAGGCATGAAGGTCTTCTGTATGCTATTGATATTCTTCCTCAGGCCATAGAAAATACCCACAAATATTTACAAAACGAATTGGAAGCTGAGATCTTAGAACGTATATACTTGATCAATGGCTGTCACTCGCAATTTCCCAAAGAAATTCTTTTGCAAAGTGCGAAACTCATTACCTATAATTTAGGGTACCTACCAGGTGGTAACAAAAGTCTCACAACTCAAGTGGAAAGTACACTGGAAAGCCTCAACAATGCAATGAAGCTAATCCAACATGGGGGTGCAATTAGTATTACCTTATATCCTGGACATCCAGAAGGACAGCGTGAGGAGGAAAAAATTCTCTCTTTTGTTAGAGAAATCCCTTCTTCGGAATGGAACTGCTGTCTTCATCAATGGATCAACAGGAAAAAGAGTCCGAGTCTTTTGTTTTTACAAAGATTCATTAAATAAAGGAGCGAATTCGGTCTGAATATAGGAGGCAGTGACCTCGACAAATTCGGCTTTACGTTGCAATTCTTTTATATTGCGGGCTCCTCCATAAGTCATTCCACTACGCAATCCTCCCAAGAGTTTTTCAATTAACTCTCTGGTTGTTTTAGAAACCGGAGCCCAAAAATCAATGCCTTCAGCAACTGTTTTATCTTTAAGACCACCATAAAACTCATTTTGAAAATCTTCACTTGCCTGGCCACGATACTTTGCTTCAGTTAGACCAGAATTTTTCTCGGATTGACGCTTAACAGCAGCACTATCGCTGGTTAAGGCAAATAACTTACCGATCATCACCGTGCTGGCACCAGCAGCTAACGCTAGAACCACATCACGACTCGTTCGTATGCCACCATCAGCAATTAAAGGAATACGAAGCTTTTCAGCTATGCTCGCGCATTCATAGATTGCGCTAAACTGGGGAATACCAAAACCTGTCACCAGACGCGTCGTACAAGCCGCACCTGGACCTACCCCTACTTTAACAGCATCAGCGCCTGCATTGACCAGATCATGATAAGCCATAGCCGTGCACACATTGCCCGCAATCACATCTTTTGTGGGATGAGACTTTTTGAGCTGTTCGATCATATGAAACATTTTGTCGGAATGTCCATGTGCCACATCGATGCACACTCCCAAAGAACCTAAATCAAGTAATTTACGTATTTCATCAAGCCGATGCGTATGAATACCCGAAGAAATAAAAGTTTTATCCCGGAATTTTTCAACCCAGTTACGCTGTTGGGAAAAATCGGTAAAACGATGGTAAATAGGAATACTTCCGTAAGAAATCAGTATTTCAGCTAAATTTTCTCCAATCACTGTATCCATATTTGCAGCCAGTAAGGGAATATGAATCTTACGGTCTCTTGTCAACCATGTTTCCAGATTGGGCTCAGTACGGGATGGAATATTATTAAACTGCGGCACAAGGGCAATATCGTCAAATGTATAGGCGCGCTTGATATTCATGCAGTAAAATCCTTTATCTGTTATTCAACTCCAATGAGGGATTTGTCTCAAGAAAAATTAGATAGAAAGATTATACAACACTGTTAAATAACATTGAATCAGATGATCTACACCATTCCTGGCTTTATGAGGAGTAAGTTCCGCCGGAAGACCCGAGGACTGAGCAATAGAATTTTTTGAAAGACTGATTTTTTCTGGTAGCATCTGTTTCGTCTCCATGGATTTTTGGACTGTCTTAGCCCAATACATAGAAGCAAAGTCCAACCAATGGTAGGGCCAATTTAATTTTTCTTGTGTATAAATCGGGATAAGCTGACTGAAAAAAGCTCTATCAAAAGAGGGATTTTGACAAATGAAAACAGCCTTTCCTCTGATTATAGGAATCCGAGCAAACTCTTCCTTAATCCTTTTGCTCACCTCATCAGAATCAAGTCCGGCGCATACATTTTCCCAGGTATAACCATTGATTTCTATGCTTGCCAGATCTCTTGTGTCCCAGACCTCTTTTGGCCATTTTATAAGGGATTGAAAAGAACCTTTAATTTCATGTGTATTCGCATCAAGAATCTTAAAAGCAATATCAATGGGGCGATGAATTTTGGAGTCTAAGCCAGTCGTTTCAATGTCAAGAAAAATGGTGTCCATATGGTGCACAGTATAAACCTTTATCACTTCTTGTCGCAAGCTTTTCTTTGTTAAAACCTTCCATCGCATTGATCATTTAGAATGCAGGGACCTTTTACAACTTCATAAGGATCGACTTATCATTCTCATGGTTACCGCGAAGCGGTCAAGTTACATACACATCGGGCTATCAAAATATATGTGTACATGAACAAACAAAAAAACAGGATAAGCAGGATCGCCTTCAGCGGCAGGATAGTTCAGATACTTAGTCTAAAAATTAATTATTACTTTATCCTGCCGGCGTAGCCGATCCTGGTTATCCGTGCGCCAAGCAAAGCTTGGTCAAACTAGTTAAATGAAAGGAGTTAACCATGATAAGTACCTAGATAATCATGTAGGACATCAGGTAAGTGAAGGGGGTAATCCTACGCTTAAAACCCTGATGAACAAACTTGCGAGCCTCAATGCGAAAGCGTGAATCTGATGTGGCCTCGTTACAGAAAAAAAAATGCAGTTGGCCAACCTTCGGATAATGATGAAGCCTACTATCTTGGATGAAGACTAGGTAAATGCAATTCGCGGTGATGTTGATCATCGAACCAATAGTTGAACAAGATTTTCTCGACTGCTCATTAGGATGGGGTAATTATTTTAAATTAGGCCATCCAGGCCAGGTATTCAACAAACTAAACAACCATGTATGTTGCCGATTGTATAGGTTTCTTCAAAGAAGATCGCAAAAAGGCTTTAAGAAACCGAACAAAGAACAAACGTGGTACAAATATGTGCAAAAATTGGGAGTGAAACAACTGACAAAACGAGCATTTCATGTGAAAGCTTAAGGCGAAAGTTTATAGGAAAGCCGGATGCGGGAAATTCGCACGTCCGGTTTGATGAGGGGGATGGGCATAGAACCCATCTCTACTCTATTGTTCTATTTTATTTTAAATCAATATGTTAAGATATTTAGCTTGATGTATATGTACAAGTTACCGCAACACTCCTAAAGAAGATTTACCAATACTTTTGTTCACACCCCATGGCGGCCTAAAAGGTTTATTTAGATTGCCAAATTTTAGTCTTATTGGTTTAATAGAATCATAAAAATACAAAAAGGACAGGCCTATGAGAGCTATTGACCTTCTGTATCGTTTATTTCTTAGATTTCGTTATCCCGTTTCTCTACCTGAAGATATCGCGCATGCCCTGGGGGTGGACCTTAGCTGCTACTTAACTTTTGAGGAGTTTGTTAAACGTCTTCAATGCCCTAACTTTAGGCCTACCCGTCTCAAAAAATATATGCCCCGAGAACTTGCTGAAGATGCCTTCCATTCTGCTCTTAGAGCTGATCGTTTTAGACAACAAAGTCTATTTGCCTATTATTTTAATGAGGGTTGGATGGAATTTGTCTTGCAATTTGATGATCAGGCATGTCTTCGACGCCTCTATCTTCAGCATAAATATATTCAGAATGACAGTGGGATAGAAATCCCCCTCAATTAAAATAAACATACTTTTAATATACCCTAATTGCATTGGCTAAACAGCGTAACTGGAGTATATTGGTTTAAATAAATTGATTTAAAATCAAACTTGTAATAGTATTTGTGAAATTAAAAAATAACTAATTAATTAATAGGATGTTTTTATGATAGAAATGATTTCTCCAAAAAGAATTCAAATGAATCAACAGAATATACAAGAATCTGCACCTAAAAAGCAAAAAATCAGCCATGAAAAAACAGTAGCATCTATTTTAATGGAAAGGAAACTGAAGACTTTTGATTCAAAAGAGATTATTGCGCTTTTTAGCGATAAAAAATTTGATGAACTTAGCATGGTTGTAAAGAATAGATTAAATTTGCGAAGCGTCCAGCAAGTGATTGTCAATTGTAAAAATACTCTGCTAATTACATTTATTTTTACAAATATTTTTGGCAATCCAAGAAATATAGCTTATTTTAAAAAAATGACGGAGAATTTAGACGAATCAGCTAAAAAGCTTATTAATGATCGTTTGAAATCCTATGAAAAAGGTAACTTGAAAGTTTATGAGGATATTAATAGCTCTAACTCGAAATTAAAAGCAGAAAATTTGAAACAGACAGAGAAGTTGCCACTAGAAATCTCAGAGGAAGATCGTTCAAACTTTTTTAATTTTCTTAAGCGAAAGACAGCCTTACCCGAAAATCCTAAGAATATTTGTACTTTTTATCGACTTGCCTATTCTAATGGATTATCTTTTTTTGATCTGCCTCCCAGCTACCTATCTGACACTCCAGACAAGAAGATGCAAGCACTTTTTCAATGGATATCGGCTAATGATAAAACGTTGCGTGAGAAAGTTTGGACCGATTTTCAGAAGTTAGCTAACGACAAAGAGTTTCCATTAGAGCAAATTTCAGAGGCCATCATTTCCCTAAATCCCCCTTCACCCCTTGTAGAAAATCTTATTAATTTAATTATTAATCAGAAGGCTTGGAAGGTTATCGATTACATATTAAATCATCAGAAGTTTATGCAATCTTTTTCTATCTACAAGATGTTTTTGGCTTCACTCTATAAGCAAGAGGGCTTTAATAACTTTAAACTTATTCTTAGTAATAATGAAGTTTTATATGTTTACTTATCCATCCTAGCAGCTTCATCTGCCTACTTTAAAAATGATTCATTTCAGCAAATGAAAGAAAAAAGCACAGGAGAATTAGACTTAAGCAGCGAAAAGGCTAACATCATCAAAGCTGTTATCGCTTTTTGTTATGGTTTCAGCATAAAGTTTGGTGATAGCAGAAATACAGAACAAGGAAAAAAAGAGTTTTCTTTATTTTTGTATGAGTTAACTAAAGCTGCTGAACATTTCAAGATTCCCTCATTAAAAAATAAAATAGTAGATTTTATATATAAAGATACTGAAACAAATGATTCTTTTAATTATCCTGATGCATTACCAATTCTTCTTACGAATCTTTTAGAAATTGCAATTGCAAGAAAAGATATAGGACTTTTTAACGACTTTCTTTTATGTGCTAGAGAACAAAAAGTTGATTGGAGAGAATTGATCGAATGTAGGAACATGATTAAACAATCTTTAGAATTCCAGAATTGCAAGATTATTCCATTTCTCTTTATGGCTTGGGTGAACCTCCCTTGGGAAGATTTTATGTTAATAGGGCTGTTTTACAATTATGGAGTCCTAAAACAGTAGATATAAATTTATCTGAAATCCATTTAAGACTAGATCTTAGTCATGTGAAAATGAATGCTATTGTAGAGTTTGTGGCTTTTCTATATGGAGATCATCTCCCAGAATCTAAAGACAGAATTAGACCTTATTATAATTTATGTCAGCAATTAGGAGTATCCATTTCAATGCTTCCTAAATACTATCATCCCAAAACTACCGATCATTTGAAGGGACTTATTTCAGTTGATTCTGATCCAATTCTATCTCCAAGACTGCAAATTGTTCTACCTCGAGAAAACATTCAATCGTGGGGATTGCACTAGCGCAATTGGCTTTTGAGGAGGATAAGCTTGATGAAATTCTTCAACTCGATATTAAGCAGGGATTAAACTCTTAAAAGAAATAAAGATTTCTCAAAATCTTGATTGGTTGCAAAAGTTTGTAAAAACTCCACGATTCGAATCTTTTCTATTATTGACTGAGGCAAGGAAATTAATTCAAGAAATAAGAGATGCAGCTACTTCTAACGATGCAAAAGCTAAACCAAATCAGTTAGAAAATGAGAAAGAAATGGATGCAAATCTAATTATTTTAAAACAAAGATTGCCAAAATTAGCCGTCTTTTTAGAAAGAGAAAAGGATCTTGATCCACAAATCTTGGAAACTCTTAAAAAATATGGCTATGATGAAATTTTTTTACCACACCCCATCATGCCTAATTTTCTATTGAAACTTTTTGAGGCAGCAGAAAAAGCTGAAATACCTAAGCTAAAAGCAGATTACATGGAGCTAATTAAAAAAACTCAAAAGCCTGCTTTTGCCGAATTAAAAGAAATTTCTGAATTTCTCAGAAGGTTTAATGAACCGAATGCGGCATTTGCAGGATGCGCTTATATTCTTAATTTCTTTGGCAGGTCCTATTATTTTGATAGCAATAAAGAACTTTTTGAAAAAAGTAAAACCGCGGAAAGTATAGAAGAAACTTTCAAAACCTATGGAAAATTCGTAGAAACTTACTCGCCATCGGGTGATTCAGTAAAAGGAATAACCGATAATTTTATCGCGTTTCTTTGCGATAACTGCCCGAATTTGAAAACCCTTAATCTCAAAAATTGCACTGAGATTACTCCTAGGGGATTAGCAACACTGAAAGAAAAAAAGTCTATTGAAAATCTTGCCTTAGGAAAACTAAAGGTTTATAAAAATAAGAATAGAGAGTTAATTCAGCTTTTAAAAACATTCCCTAACCTAAAAAAACTTGATCTTCTCTCTTTTTATCCGTTTGAAAGAACCGAAATTACAGATTTTAAAGATCTAAAGGTAGAAGACCTTACAATAAAAGTCCGTTTTTTACAAAATGGTGATGATTTAATTTTTTTCATGGATAATACAACATTAAAGAAGCTAGATATTTTTGCTCTGAAGGTTGGAATATCTACATGCTCAGTAAAAAAATTAGTAGAAGCTCGCATAAATACAACATTACATAAAGGAAAAGAATCCATAGCAGAGTACGAATTACAATCTGAAGCGAAAGTGCTCTCTAATTCGTGATCAATCACGATAGAGTTGTTAAGGGACGAAAGGGACAAAAAGGACCAAAAAATAACTGAGGTCCTTTTTGTCTTTTTGGTCCCTTAAGGCACTGGGATCGTTTTAAAACATGATTTTGAGACCCAAACCAAAGCTTAAACCACTTAAGTTAACGTCATTTCTTTGTATATATCCTCCGTCAGTAGCTTTGTGTTTTCTGAAAGTAAAATATTGATAGAAATAGTTCACGAAGGCGTCGACATATGCTTTATCCCAGAGCCAATAATAAAAACCGGCTTTGGCTATGCCACCGAAGCCCGAATGATTTACGCGTGTCAGAAAGTGTTTAGAGTGATTCCTAATCCAAAGGAAACTATAAGTTCCTCCTACACCCAAATAGGCAATCGTGTTGCAACTTATAGGTTGTAAGTAACTTACCCCTAAACTGAGAGGAAGTAAGTTGAAGTGAGATTTTTTCTTAAGAATGGTAGACTCTCCATTGGTAAAAATATAATCAATACCGAACCAGGTTTGGAAGCGATTACAGAATGTTTTTGTGACCACTAAACCTGCATTTACCCAAATAATTGGATATATACGTCTTGTTTTTGTTGAGTCTGTGTTTCGTGTTTTTTTTGCAAGAGGGTAAAATCCTCCCAATTTTAAATCTAAGGAAATATTTTGAAAAAATTCCTTTATAGGCATGCATAAGGGTGTAACATTTTTTTCAAGAGCTTGGGAAGATACAAGTAGATACTTATTTGTATATGGCCGACAGTCTTCAATCTCATAGGCCGTAAGCCATTTGAATGGTAAGACCAATTCCACAACCACTAACAGAGCTAGAACATACTTTAACATTTTTCATTTCCTTTCCATTAAAATGATAATCACCTCAGGCTTAATCCTAAAAACAAATATAAGGTCAAAGTCAGAAAATTATTATCCTCCCGGTACTACCAGCGTGGCTGGACTAGAGAGATTGCCAAATGAATCCACTGAAACAATATAATAAATATAGGTGACTCCTTTTCTGCGATTATGATCTCTATATATTAGGGGATGAGGGAGGCCAGGCACAGTAGCAATTAGCTGGGTTGGATTGTCTGCGCGAAAGATTAGATAGGCAATAGCGTTAGTTCCGTGTGAAGGAGGTGACCATGTTAAAGTGTTGAAGTAATCAATTTGTGTGAGTAAGCGGTCGGCTTGTTGGAACCCTCTTAGATTTGTGGGAGGAAAAATGATTTGATTTATAACAAGAACAACGACAGAGCTTGTCGATCCCAAATCGTTAGCATCACCTGGATAAACAGCTGTTAAAAAATGTGTTCCAAGAGTCAAAGTATTAATGCTCAATGTAGCTATACCTGCAGATAGGGGAGCTGAGCCAATAAAAGTGGTACCGTCATAAAAGGCGACTATCCCTGTAGCATCCAAGGGTGATACCATGGCTGTCAATGTGACAAATTGTTCTAGATTGGCGGGATTAGGAGAAACTGTCAGGGTTGTTGTAGAGGTTGCTTGAGTGACAATAAGGGTCACAACCGGACTTGTTGACCCGCCATAAGTGGAGTCGCCGCTGTAGACTGCTGTCAAAAAATGCACTCCAGCGCTAAAAGTTGTAATGGGGGGTAGGGAAGCTGTTCCTGCTGTTACTGTAGCTGTACCTAGAAAGGTGACTCCATCAAAGAAGTTGACCGTTCCCGTGGCGGCGGAGGGTGCGACTGTGGCTGTTAAAGTGACAGGTTGATTAAATATCGATGGATTAGGAGTTGCTGTAAGTGTGGTGCTTGATGCAAGTTGAGTATAAGTAAATTCATCTGCAGGGGTTATTGCTGAGGTGCCGCCCGGTCCTGTTACAGTGACATCGACTGTTCCTGTTCCCGGAGGTGATGTGGCCGTAATCTGAGTATCAGTGTTAACCGTAAAAGTAAGAGCACTTGTGGATCCAAAATCAACTGCTGTAGCATTTGTGAAATTTGTTCCTGTAATTATTACGTTAGTTCCTCCTGCTTGCGGCCCCATGTTAGGAGCTATGCTTATAACGGTAGGGGGGCCAAGAGCCAATTTTGAAATAAAGGCATTTGTAGTTCCTGAGAGAGCAAGCTGGTAAGCTCCGGCTGTGGTAGGAAAATTTGGAGAAGTGGTTGAACCCGTAACATAAACATTTCCACTGCTATCCTGAGCAATACCATTTCCTGAATCTGTACCACTCCCTCCTAAATATGTCGAATAGACGAGTGCGGTTCCCAAAGAATTAAGCTTTGTAATGAAGGCATTTTGAACCCCTGCAAGTGCCGTTTGGTAGGCTCCCAGTGTTGTTGGAAAATTACTTGAAGTAGTAGAGCCTGTGACATTGGCATTGCCGACACTATCCAAATCAATGCCATTCCCTTGATCTGAAGAAATACCACCTAAATAAGTGGAATAGACCAGGGCTGTTCCCGTGGAATTGAGTTGGGTAATAAAAGCATTTTTGGTTCCGGCCAAAGTTGTTTGGAATGCTCCCGCTGTGATTGGAAAATTTAAAGAAGTGGTTGATCCCGTGACATAAGCATTTCCGCCAGCATTAATCGTAATGGCGTTGCCGGAATCAGAATTTCCCCCTCCCAAATAGGTAGAATAGGTTAGGGCTGTTCCGGTCGCATTGAGCTCAGTAATGAAAGCATTTTGAGTTCCGGCAAGAACAGTTTGGAATACACCACCTGTTATGGGAAAATTAGGCGAATTAGTATGTCCAGTCACATAGGCATTTCCTGCGCTATTCACTGCGATGGCTAGTCCTGCATCCATATTAGCGCCACCTAAATAAGTGGAGTAGACCAGGGCTGTTCCGGAGGTATTAATCTGAGTAATAAAACTATTCTGAATTCCGGCAAGGGCAGTCTGCAATACACCTGCGGTTGTTGGGAAGTTCGGGGAAGTGGTAGAACCTATAATATAGATAGTGGTATTCAAAGCTATACCTTCCCCTACATCAGTACCAGAGCCGCCTAAATAGGTCGAATAGACTAGATCTGTTCCAGAGGCATTGAGCTCTGTAATAAAAGCATTTTGTGCCCCCGCTAGTGCAGTTTGAAAGGCACCGGCAGTTGTAGGAAAGGTTGTGGAGGTTGTGGATCCGGTGACATAGGCATTTCCGACGCTGCTGACTGTTATGCCTAATCCTTGATCGACATTATTTCCCCCTACATATGTAGAGTAGACAAGAGCTGTTCCTAGAGTATTGAGTTTAGTGATAAAGGCATTTTGGGTACCCGCAAGAGTGGGTTGGGATGCGCCTGCAGTGACAGGAAAGGTGGGAGAGGTGGTGGCTCCGGTGATGTAAGCACTTCCGGTACTATCCACGTCAATGCTGAAGCCTTGAGCTACGGGAGCGGATCCCAAATAGGTTGAATACACTAATACCGGATCAATGACTAACCATTTAGTCGTATCGTAATCACCAATGGAAAATCCTATTTCATTCTGTGCAAGAAGTATAAATTTTCCATCGATGGAAACCTTATTTCCGTCTAATTCTTGATATACAAAAGGTTTTTGCATTTGGACTTCTTGTTGATCATCCGTCAAAATATGCAGATTTCCTCTAGGGTCGATGAAAAGCTCACTCGCTCCTTCAATACTCAAGCGAGCCTGTTCCGGATTATTTCCAGGAGCAATACAAATGTCATATTCTAACTGTTCTTGATTTCCATAAAAAACCGCATCGATACCCGGATACAAATTTTGATAGCAAACTTTTGCATAATTGGAGATATGGGTATGCCATTTCTTTGGATCATTTCCGATAAAATAATTGCTTTTGCATGTTTGTTCATCTATTCCTTTGACAATTGTTTCAGGACTCGCTCCAAGAAATTGAATTTTTAGAACAGAGGAAGATTGCGTTTCTTTTTCCAACCATTTTTTTTGTAAAAGCATCACCATTTCTTTAGGTGTAAAATAGAGTGCGTAACCTGCGCCTCGTGTTAAATATTTGACACATTCATCGGTTTGACCCTCATTACTTTCAAAATATAAAGGAAGCTTGAGTAGTTGGGTGATGACATCTTTTTTTGCTGAATTGATACTATTCTTAGTGTCGTACGAGGACCCATAAAAATAAAAACCTGCTGACACTAATCCCAAGCATAATGCAGTGGTGAGCCATATTCCAGCTGCTGATAGCCATTGTTTTATTGAAATGTACATAGTACTTTCCTAAATAAAATGCTGATTAAAAATAATACCTTACAACCCTGCTAATCATTTCCAGATCTTTACCTTTTAGAAGCTCCAATTGATTTCTCCGGTACAATAATAGGCCCAACGCTTGTTGCCACTTTCACCATGATAGGAAAAGGAAAGTTCTGGACAGTTTGGGAAATATAAATTGAGTAGAACTCCCGTTGTCCATTGATAAATAGGCTTTCTTGTGGTCTTAATATGAAAGGATCCCACAGGTCTATGTAAAAAATTTCCTATTAAATCTCTACCTGTAAGAGGTGTAATGTTTTGGTAACCCACCATCACTGTTGGAACAACCATTGTGGCATTGATATTAAAAATACCTGACAAAGCTGTTCCGATTTCTCCTTGAAAAAACTGAGGTTTATAAGATTTTATATGTAAATCAAAATAGTGAGAACCTTTCTCCTTAATTTTATCTACATTTAAATAAATATAATCGGCATAAAGATAGGGGGTAAAATCAAGAGGGCCCCAGCCGTAGTTAATGGTTGTTCCAAGATGACATAAAATGGAATCTCCGTAATGTGTATTTTTAGCTCGCCTGTTTACAAAGCCAAACTGAATATGGCGATTGGAGCAATAGCGTTGAGCCCCCTTTAAAATGGAGGCTTCAACAGTCCAACAACCATAATTCCAGGCACAATAGGGTCCAATGTAAAAATTTTGAATCGTATTTCTTCCACTTAAATTAGCCCAGGTGAGGTTTGTATGGGTATAACCGCCGGTGATACCCAAAACCAACCAATCTGCCAATACAAAGTCAAATCCTGAAAGAATGCCCCAATCTTTAGAACGAAACGAAGGAAGATTTTGAAGTTTACCTTGTCGAAGATATCCTCCCTGGGCTGCAAACCACCAATTTTTAAAGGGGATACAGGCGCCGCAAGGATTGCATGAAATACCCTCATATTCCCGCATTCGCGCAAGAACATTATTGCTGATGATTCTGCTTGCATTTGTCAAGGAGTTTTCTGCAGACCATGCAAGGTCAGCATACCAGGAGGGTTGAAGTTGTGTGAAGGCATCTCCAAGACTATCAGGTAGGATGGGAAAACTACGAAGAAATAATAGTACGTCTCTAAGCTCGTCGCCGGGATCGTTTAATTGTCCTGTAATTAATAACTCGTTAAGGTATGTTTCAATAACATTTGCATCATCTGCATAAAGATAAACTCCGGATGTGAAAAAGAAGCAGAAGAGTGCGCAGGAACAACTTTGGATGATCTTTGCGATTTTGTGTTGCATATGCTCTCCCTAATTATGCAATCGAAACATCGAGATATAAAATATAAATTTATATTTCACAACAACAAAAAAAATGGGGAGTCAAGAAAATGGAAAAGAACAAGAAAAAGGCCAGAAAAGCTGTCTCTTATGGAGTGCGGCGACTTGTCGCCGCTTTTTTAAATCGCGACTTGTCGCGATACTTTCTGTAGCGATTAACTTATGGGATCGACAAGTCGATCCCTATGAAAGCGGTGACAAGTCACCGCACTCCAAATATTTCGCTTACCAGCTGGATTTTGTGATACCGGGAATTAATCCATTTAATGCCATTTCTCTAAAGCTTAAACGGGAGAGTTTGAAATACCTAATAAATCCTCTCGCACGACCTGTCAGCAGACAACGATTGCGCAGACGAACAGGGGATGAGTCCCTAGGCATCTTGTTAAGGGAGATGCGCGCAGCGTGACGTTCTTCTTCCGAAGTGTTCATATCGGCTGCTATTTTTTTGAGAGCCTGCCGTTTTTCCCGTTTCATTTTAACAGTTCTTTCACGGCGCTTTTCTTTTTCAATGGATGACCTTTTTGCCATACAGTATAATTCCTATTTTTTACGAGCTGGACCTTTTTGCCGCTGTTTGCGGTTAGGGTCTTTTTTGTTAATCACATAAAGGCGCCCCTTCCGACGGACGAGGATATCCCCTTTCGAACGATCGGCTTTAACGGATGCTTTTACTTTCATGTCAAGTCCTACGTGTTACACGATTTGTAAGTTAGCAACTTTTATATCCTAATTCCTATTTTCATTTCAATCCTTTTTGTTATGATTTTATCTGCAACTTCACTCTTGCTTTTATTTTCTTTATGAGATAAGCTATCTTCAAAGTTTAATCAATCTAAGGAATTTTACTGTGAAGCGCACATATCAACCCAGTAAACGTCGTCGTAAATCTGAGCATGGCTTTCGTAAAAGAATGAAAACTGCCGATGGACGTAAAATTATTAATGCACGCCGCCGTAGAGGACGCAAGGCATTAACAAGGGCGTGAACCACTCTTTTCCTAAACAGTTGCGTTTACGCAAGCGGTATCAATTTCAACGCGATACTCAGTGTTTGCGTAATGTAGGCAAATGGATCATTATTGAAAGTTTTCCTAATCATTCTGATTTTACGCGTTTAGGCATTACTGCTACTAAGCGCTTTGGTAAGGCACATGATCGCAATCGTTTTAAGCGCATCGTGCGTGAAGCTTTTAGACATTGTCATCTCAAACTGTTTAAGGGACAAGATCTAATCATCAAGCCCCGAGCGCACGCAAAAGAAGCTTCTTCGTCTCATATTCAAGCCGATTTATTACAATTTTTGGAAGATCATGGGTGCACATCTTAATGATCAACAAAAAAAAGCAGTGGAGACAGTCTTAGGTCGTGTTCTGATCTTGGCAGGAGCAGGCACCGGCAAAACGCGTGTGCTTACGATGCGTATGGGCCATCTCATTAATGATCTACTGGTATCTCCTAAACATATCTTAGGTCTTACTTTCACTAATAAAGCAGCAGCTGAAATGCAACATCGCTTGGCGACTCTTGTTCCTCTAAAAATGGCTAAACAGGTCACTTTATGTACTTTTCATAGTTTTTGTATTCAAATACTTAGAGAGGAAATAGAATGTCTAGGCTATACTCCTGAATTTACCATTTATCGCGAAGCTGATGTCTATCGACTGGTTTCGCATATAGCTCGCGATATCCTTGAAAGTGAGAAAGAGCTTCCTTCGCTTGCAGCAACTTTAACAAATATTTCCTTAGCGAAAAATAAGGGACTCCGGGCTGATCAAATGGAAAATAGAAATTCGCATTGGCACGATCAATTTTCCAGTGTTGTTTATCAAAGATTACAAAACAGTATGCGTGCTTACAATGCAGTCGATTTTGATGATCTGCTAGTCCTTACTGTTCAACTTTTTGAAATGCATCCTGATATTCTTAGTCGCTATCAAGAGAGATATCATTATATTATGATTGATGAATATCAGGACACCAATCCGATACAATATCGTTTAGCTGAGTTGCTTTCTGCTAAAAATAATAACTTATGTGTTGTGGGCGACGATGATCAATCAATTTATGGATGGCGTGGCGCAGAGATCCGCAATATTTTAGAATTTGACAAAGCAACGATCATCAAGCTTGAGCAAAATTATCGTTCCACAAATACTATTTTAAAGGCTGCTAATGCGGTCATTAATAAAAATCAGTCTCGCCATTCAAAAGTATTATGGAGTTTAAAAGGTGAAGGAGATCCGATTGAATTATTTTATGCTCCTAAGGATCCGGATGAAGCGGAAGCTGTGGTCTATCGTTTAGCCAAAATGAAAGAGTCAAAAGGATTGCATTGGAAGGATTTTGCGATTCTTTATCGCTCCAATTCTCTTTCCCGAGCTTTTGAAACTGCCTTGCTTAAATACACCTGGGTTGATAAAGGTCAATGGGTGCGAGGAATTCCCTATCAAATTTTTGGAGGAGTAGAATTTTACGAACGGCGTGAAGTGAAAGATTTATGTGCTTATTTGCGTGTGATTGTCAATTCAAAAGATCAAGAAGCTTTGCTGCGTATCGTGAATCAACCTCGTCGAGGGATAGGTGAAGGGTCTTTAGACGCATTGACAGGATTCAATCGAAAAGAAAATATTCCCCTTTGGACTGTTCTAAAAATGGCTTGCTCAGGTCAAATTAGCGATGATGAAATACGCAGTTCTTTACCTGCAAAAACATTGAAGGGTATTCAAAATTTTGTCTCAATTATAGAAGAGGCTAAAGAGCGTTTCAAAACAATGCCGATGGCTGAAACCTTGCAATGGCTTATAGAAAAGATAAATTATCGTAAAGCGATTGAGGAAGAGGTCAAAAGTTCTCAGATGCGTGAATTCAAGTGGGAAAATTGTCAAGAATTTGTGAGTTCCTTAGCGGATTACGAGCGTAAAGTAAAAGATGAGCTTCATAAACAGCCAACTCTGCATGATTTTTTAGGCACTCTATATTTAGAAAACGATTGGGAACGTCAGGTACGAAGGAAGAATATTGAAGATGATTATGTCTCTTTAATGACCTTTCATAGTGCTAAAGGTCTGGAATTCCCGGTATGTTTTTTGGTAGGTTGCGAAGATCACATCATTCCTCATGAAAAAAGTTTAAAAGAGACTGGGATAGAAGAAGAGCGTCGTCTCATGTATGTTGCTATGACACGAGCTATGCAAAATTTAATCATCAGCATGGCCTGTTCAAGAAATAAAATGGGTAAGGAAATTCCCTGTAAACCCTCGCGTTTCCTATTTGACATACCTAAAGAACTTTTAAAAGTAACACCTTGGAGCTTTAGTTGACTAAAGCTGTTGCAGAGGCAGACATTTGGGACTGAATACTTTTGATGGCCATAGAAATTTCTGGCTTGGCTGATGAAGGGGCAGAGCTATAAGAATTTTCAGCATACTGAAGTGCTTCATCGAGATTATTTTTATCAAAATAAACTTGAGATATAATCATTTGAAGGCGCCAGAGATTTTCCTTATCTTGAGCACCAAATTTATTAATGTAATCCATTAAAGGGGTTACAGCAACTTCAGGCGTACGCTTTTCTTTATCTTCATGATTAGCTTCAAAGTCGATAAGAGCAATCTTATAAGGAATCATCTTTTCATTATTTGGATCTAAAGCGAGAAGCTGTTGTTTGAGTTGAACAGCTTCTGGATCTGTAGAATGACCTTCGGTTGCCATAATGCGGTAACGTTCAATCATAAAAAATTCACTATCACTTGTTTGCATACCCTCTTGAAGGATTCGATCCATATCGGTGCTATAATCAAATGCTTGGGCTGTTTCATAAAGCTTTTTTAAATCAGCACTGGAATACTTATGTTGATCCATATACTGCATCTTTTGTTGGTAACCCGAGTTATCTGAGATAATTTTTAAAAGGTGCTGAGCGTAAGATCTGCCTCCACCGGCGCGATATCCTGTCTTTCCGATTTGCTTTTGTTGTTGAGCATCAATAATAATCAATGTAGGAAATCCGCGCACATTATATTTGCTTTGAAGTTGCTTATTCTGTGTGGAAATATTAGAAGGAAGTGTCGAATTTACAGGAAAATCAAGTTTCACAAAAATAAATTTATCACCCACTGCTTGGGCAAATTCCCTTGTGTCTAAGCTTTCTCTTTCCAGTTTAATGCACCAATGACACCAGTCCGATCCGGTGAAAAAGAGTACAATAGGTTTCGATGAAGACTGTGCAAGATTGAGCGCGTCGCTATAGTTTGTGAGCCAATTTATTTGGCCTTGCTGGGCAGCCTCAGCCTGATTTGAGAAGAAAAGTACGCTCGCTAGGACACTACATAAAAACGTTAATAATTGTTTCATATAACCTTCCCATTGATAATGAATTGAGATTCATGACATAATAATTTTCTCTTTTGAAAACTTCATATTAACCACTTTATTCATATCATGCAATCGTTTCCTTCTACAATTGTGTTACGACATCAAAGGGAAAACTTGAAAAAATGTAGTCTCAGGGGGTTAGAATCTCGCGAGGATTTCATTTTTTTTAGCTACCCACACTGTATTCTCCCTGGACTTACAAATTATGTGATTCTTACTTTAGATGCTCCAATTCTAACAAAAGAAGATGCAGGTTATGGGTTATTTCTTTTAGATAGCACCTGGCGTTACTCTGAGAGAATGTTAAAATTCGTTGAAGAACAGGGTTCTTTACATAAACGCAGTCTCCCTTCGCATTTTCGAACCACATATCCGCGTAGACAGGAGGATTGTTCCGATCCAACTCGGGGATTAGCCTCCATCGAGGCTATCTATCTTTCTTATCAGCTCTTAGGTCGAAATACCCAGGGACTCTTAGATAATTACTATTGGAAAGATCAATTTATTGAACTTAACACATCTAGAAAGCTCTCTTGACTTTTATAAAATATTTTGATATAATTTTGTTTAATTTTACTATTTAATAAACAATGATTAATAATCTCTTTCTGCTGTTAGAAATTTTTGAAAACTCTCTTTGGGTCTATTTGGCTGTTCCCATCATTATTCTTTTAGGATTTTTGTTAAGTTTTCAATCGGGATTTGTGCAAATTATCCATTTTCCTAAAGTGATTAAAACATTTTTTGGTTTTTTGTTTGTTCGCGATAAAGAAAAAGGCAGCGTACATCCTCTTCAAGCGTTTTTTGCATGCGTTGGTGGTTGTGTTGGAATTGGGAATATTGTTGGGATTACTACTGCTGTTCAAATAGGAGGACCCGGAGCCCTTCTTTGGATTTGGATCACTGCTCTTGTGGGGGTAATGATCAAATATGGTGAAGTGTTTTTAGGGATTAAATATCGTGTCTCTAATCCAGGGGGAGGATACAGCGGTGGTCCCATGTATTTTTTACGAAGGGTTTTCAAAGGATCATTCGTCCCAAATCTTGTCTGCGTTCTCTTATGTATATATGGTGTTGAGGTTTATCAATTCAATGTCATTGTTAATAGCGTGACAACTAACTTTGGTATTAATCCCTATATCATATTAACGATTCTTTTAGCACTTGTAATCTTTGCTGGAAGCGGAGGTGTGCGGCGCGTAGGTAACATTTCAGGATTTATTATTCCTTTTTTTGTTCTCTTATATATTGGTATGGGGCTCTGGGTCTTGATCCAAAACTTGCACCATATACCCGGTGTTTTTAAAGTCATATTTAATACAGCGTTTACAGGTCATGCGGCATTGGGTGCTTTTATTGGTAGTTCGATGATGCAGGCGATCTCTCAGGGTGTGCGACGAGGATGTTATACCGGTGATGTAGGTGTGGGTTATGCATCGGTTATTCATAGTGAGAGTTTTGTTAAAATTCCTGAAAAACAGGCTTCATTGGTAATTTTTGATATTTTTGTGGATACCTTTATGATCTGCACAACTAGTGTTTTCATTATTCTAGTAACAGATTTATGGCACCATCCCATTGATTCCAACTTATTAGTACAGACAGCATTGGCTCAATATTTTCCTTATATGGAATGGTTTATGCCGTTATTCCTGTTCTTACTAGGTTATTCCACAATCAATGCCTATTTTTGTGTGGGGCTGAAGTGTGCTCAGTATTTAAGTCCTAAAAGAGGCAAAGCCTTTTTCTACGCTTATGCGATCCTAGCTTTAGCAGTCTTTGCTCTTGTGGATACTGCACAAGCGCAGTCAATAATGACGATTGCGGGTGGTCTTCTACTTGTTTTCAACTGTTATGGTATCTTTCGTTTGCGCCATGAAATTTCCTACAATTTTAATTTTGCAGATAATCCCGTGCCTATGCCCGAAAATCCCCTGCCCCTACCCTGAAACCCCTGCCCGTGCCTTTGCCCGTGCCCGATTTTTTGTTTTGAAGTATATTGGAGAAGCATTTTTCGGGCACGGGCACGGGCAAAGGCACATACGCGTTAAGCTAAGCTTTTTGTTAGCCCTAATACTGTCGCCAGTTCCTGACTCACTATTTACCATATAGCATACCATAGGCTCACTTTCGTTACACTCACGGCTGCCACCTATAGCAGCTTCGCTGCAAAAGCCCACTGCGGGTTTCGTTTATCTACAAAAATATTGAAGAGAAGTTCCGCACTTCTTTCAATAAATAATGTACTGCTATCGATTTAAACCGCGAAGCGGTCATTTGCGACGTAGTCGCCACAGAAGTTAGCCGTGGCTTAAAGCAAAGCGAGGAACACTCGGTGTATCCATGAAAAAAATCAAGCCAGGAACTGGCGACAGATATTATAAGCCAAGTAAGCTAAGTAATACTTGTACATAACTCATTAATTTCTAATTCATTATAATAACTATTACTCATCCGTACATTTTTCCGTAAGGAAAACCGTTTTCGTTTATCCATGCAAAGCCTCCTTGGAATATCTTCAAGTAACTTTTCTATAAATGAATCCATTTTTCCTTCTTGTAAAGCTATAGCAAAGGCGTGATCTGCTATTAAATAGTTCGTTAGTTTGTAGCAACTTAATTCTCTTCCCAATGTAAGAGCATATAACATCAGTGGTGGGGATATTGAGCCAAGCAAAAGAATCATTATCAATCTTCCGTACAGAAAACAATGAAAACGTTCTTTATTATAGCCTTTAAATATATGAAGCTTTAGGCAAGATTTCCACTGTTTAAAAATGAGTTCTATTCTCCAGCGCGCTCGATATGTGGCCATTACTGATAGACTAGAAAGCATTGTAACGTCAACGTTGGTAATAAAAATGCAATATTTTAACAAATTTGTCTTCTTTTTACTTACCATAGTCCCATGTCGTTGAGCTGATCTATTAGCCTCTCTTCGTCTTTTATTAACAGCTTCTTCACTCATTAAACAGGCTACCAATCGCACAGGATGTTTTTCTTTACCTACGAAAACTTCAATGTCTACCACTCCTCCTCTCCGTATATGTTTATCTAAAAACTTAGCTAGGTCAAGGGGTACTGTAGCTTCCTTGCTTTTATAAACATCCTCATTGACTTTCCAACGAGAAATATAATATGACCCTTTCTCTTCTATCTCTTGGAGGTTCTTTAAAACAAAATATCCAAGATCTCGAATGACAAGATCGTCTCTTTCAAGTATGGGAATTAAACGTCCAGCTAAGCTCTGATCTGGTTGATTGCCTGAAAAAAAATCAATATCGATAATTTTCTCTGACAAGTAATCAAAAATATAGTCAATTTTTACAGATGCCTTGCTAGCAACTCCTCCTGAACCTTTAAAGTAAGCACTTAATTTTTCATGAAGCTCTGCTCTTGTGCTATCTTCTATCAAAATACGATTAAAACCAGACAAATTTTGAAGCTCCAATAAGCCAGCCCAATCTTTTCTCACCATTTCCTTAAGGACTTTTCCAAAACATGCTTTCATAAATGCTTCAGCTCCCTTTGAATTGATCCTCTGTGCCAATGCAGGAGCGCTTAAGTTGCATTCTTTATTAATTTTCTGCATTCTTACAGCAAGACTATTTAATGTTTCTGCCTCTAAAAAGGCATTAGGCACCATCATAGCTCGTGCAAATTCATATCCTTTAATTTGACTTGTTGAACGCTGAATGAATCGACTTTCTTTTGATAGCTTATTACAAAAATTTGGGCTGACAATTTCTTCAAATTTTGCTAATATCTTTTCAAGATCTTGCATCTTATTCTCCATCTTTACTTTTAGTAGGGTTTCGATGGAGAATTTTTTATTACTTTTTCTTTTAAAAATCCATATTTTTTTTAATTTAAACGACTTAATGAATTAGCTTAACGCGTATGGGCAAAGGCACGGGCAGGGGATTTTCGGGCATCATCATCTCCCAAGCTCTTTCTTAAAATGGTCCCACTGTTCTTGTGAAAGATCCGTTCCTAATACTTGAACAGCAGCGCTTCCAATTTTATTACCTAAGACTGCACACTCTTTTAAGGATTTACCCGCTAAATAGGCAGCTAGAAAGCCGCTTGCAAACAAATCACCGGCCCCTGTTGAATCGATAACCTGCGCTTTCAAAGCAGGCTGGTGGATCAAAGATGTGCTATGTCCTACCCAGCAGCCATTATCGCCTTGTTTAACGATTGCAGTATCGGATATATCCTTTAGATATTGACAACCTTTTTTACCGGTGAATCCAGTAAGAGCCTGGATTTCATAATCATTAGCGAAAGCAATGTCGACAAACTGTGAAAGCAGTTGAGTAATTCTTTCTTTGTGCTGTTCGACAAGTTCAAAACTTGCCAAATCAAAAGAGATTTTTGCGCCTGCTTCTTTGGCAAGTTGCATGGCCCTTTCGGGTAAAGTACCTTGTAGGAGACTATAACCTTCAATATGCACGAGTTTTACATCTTTAAAGAATTCTGGTGTGATCTTATCGAGATGAATGTCTTGACTGGCACCCAAAAAGGATCGGCATGTACGTTCGCCATCAGGAGTCACTAAAGAAATCACTTGAGAAGTATGTAGTGGAGATATTTGAAAGAGGGGAATAATACCAAGTTTTTGAACGAAATTCATATAATGCTTAGCAGCAGCATCACTACCGATGACCCCGAGTAGAGCACACTTAAAACCGAGATGGACCATTCCTTTTATTGTGTTCGAACCGCTGCCGCCTGAGACGATAAAAGGTTTAGCATCGATGCTTCCGATAATCTCCCGCATCATATCATAACTGATAGGTTCCATTCCTCCTTTCTTTCCTGGTACCTGTTCAAGAAACTTATCGTCTATATTAAAGATATAATCAATGATGGGGCTTCCAATACCCAAAACATCATAACCGTTCATGTATTTTTTGCCGGATGAAAAGTGAGTACTTTGGCAACATAGTGACGATTGGCATACACATAATCAACACCTGAATAAGCAGTATAAATACCGGCTATGCCTACTACCCAAGCACTAATATATTGGAGGGAAGCATGGCTCAAATAACCAAAGGCATTTGGAATCATTAGAATTAAAACCGTAAAGGCAGCTAAAGCTTGAATGGCTGCCTTTATTTTACCACTTGTGCGTGCAGCTAAAGCATAGCCTTTAAATGCACAAATGGTCCTAAGGGTACTCACCACGGAGTCCCGATAAAGAAAAATAAAAATTAATTCAATCGGAAGCTTTACAGGTTCGGAGGTAAATGTAAGAAAATAGGAAAGGCGTGCAATGCTATCCGCCATAGGATCGAGAATTTTTCCAAAATCGGTTACCTGATTATACTTTCGTGCTAGATAGCCATCAAACGCATCCGATAATTCGCTGATGCACAATAGAAAGATGAGTACATAGGGAAGCATCATGCGGTTAATCCCTAAATAGTCATAATAAATATAGACGAGAAGAAAAATGGGACTGATAAAGATGCGGATGAATGTAAAATAGTTAGCAATAGTCAAAAAATTACCTATAAATTTTTAAACCCAAGTTGGGTTTTAACCCTTCATTTTACAAAAATATGAATTATTTTATCTAGAAAAGAAAAACTATCCATGGATAAGACTCTTGTAAACCTCAAGATATTCATTGGAAGGCTCATTCCAACTAAAGTCAATTTTCATGCCGTTAATCATAAGCTTCCTCCATTTATCCTGCTGATGAAACCAGCAGTCAAAAGCTCTATTTAATGCCGATTCAATCCCTTTGTTGTCCGGATATTCAAATACATAACCATTTGTTTCGTTAAAGGGTTTGCCTGAATAATCCACGTCAAAAATAGTGTCGGCTAGTCCGCCCGTTTTTCGCACAATGGGGACCGCTCCATATTTGAGTGAAATCATTTGAGTCAAGCCACAGGGCTCAAACAGGGAAGGCACAATAAACATATCAGAGGCGGCATAGATCAAATGAGCCATTTCTTCATTATGATGTAAAATGAGATGAACATTAGGATGTTCATAAAATTGATGGTTAAGTTTTTGAAAATCCGCTGTAATGCTCGGAATGGGACTCGAACCTAGCAAAATAAATTGTCCCCCCTTTTCTAAAGTGTAGAATAGAGCATGTTTAATCAATTCGATTCCTTTTTGAGGAACGAGACGGGCAATACATCCCAAAATGGGCTTGTGCTCTTCTGATAGAAATAAGCGCTCTCTTAGAATATTTTTGATATAGGCTTTGTTATCTAAAATATTCCTGTCTTTTTTATTTACAGGGATCTCTCTGGGTGAGAAATGGGCTGGTAGATAGCGATCAATTTCGGGATTCCAGTAAGAATAGTCAATCCCATTTAAAATTCCTTTAAACTTATCTTGATATTTTTGAAGGGTCTTTTCTAACCCTCGACCGCCTATAGGTGTAAGAACTTCTTTGGCATAACTGGGGGAAACTGTAGTTACATAATCAGAATAAACAATGCCACCCTTAAGTAGATTAATAGCATCCTTGTATTGACTATCTTGCATTTTATCCTGTGTGAGGTAATCTTCATCTTTCAAGCCAATTTTGTCTATATCTGCACTAGAACAGTGACCCTGATACTCAATGTTATGGATTGTTGAGACAATTTTAGGGCCTTTAAATCCCATAGGTTGATAAACATCATAGTAAAGAGGAGCAATTGCTGCCGTTTGCCAATCATGCAAATGAATAATATCGGGATGAAGCCCTTCTCTATAGATGAACTCTAAAGCAGCTTGTGAGAAGTAAAGATAGCGATTTGCATCGTCTGCACAACCATAAAAACACCCCCTATGAAAGAAATGACTGGGATGACGCGGCTCAATAAAGTAGACCTTAAGATTTTCAACCCAGCCTTTCCAAATGATATTAGGGAATTTTTCCCCATCATAAAATGAAGGAAGATCCTCAATATAAATATTCAGATCCCGAATACCTTCTGTATCCATACAATCATATTTGGGAATGATAATGTCGACATCATGACCTTTCCAGGAAAGCTCACGACTCAGTCCTAAAAGGACATCAGCTAGCCCGCCTACCTTTGCTACGGGAGCAAGTTCAGAAGCTATATTAATAATATGCATAGAAAAAATAATGGGTCTTTTTTTTCATTATAGAAAGCAGAATTAAAATGTACATCATTTTAAACCCTTTCGGCCTTTTCGTCCTTTTTGTCCTTTAAACCCTTTAAAAAATCCTTGCAAGAAATCCTTTATTTCAGGTAGCATTTGTCTTTGTCGCGTAAAGGCTCAGGGAAACTTTTATTGGGGTGTCGCCAAGCGGTAAGGCAGCGGTTTTTGGTACCGCCATGCGGAGGTTCGAATCCTTCCACCCCAATTTATAATATTATGGGTTAAATGGCATCCATAGGATCGAATGTTTTAATATTTGCCGGTAGTGCTCATCCTGTCCTGGCAAAAGAAGTGGCTTATGAATTGGATGCTCGTTTAGGAAAAATCAAAATTGATCGATTTCCTGACCATGAAATCTCTGTAGAGATTTTGGAGGATGTACGCGATAAGAATGTTTTTATTATACAGCCCATCGCCCTAGAACCTAATGATTACTTGATGGAGCTGTTAATTACAATCGATGCTCTAAAAAGAGCATCGGCACGACGCATCACGGCGGTGATTCCCTATTTTGGATACTGCCGACAAGATCGTCAGGATAAGCGAAATGTGCCCATCAGTGCTAAGCTTGTAGCTGATCTCTTGCAAAGAGCAGGTGTTTCGTGTGTTGTCTCTGCAGACTTACATGCAGGACAGATACAAGGTTTTTTTGATATCCCTGTAATCAACCTACATTGCATGCCGCTATTGTTGGATGAAATCAGGAAGTTGAAGCCCAAAAATTTGATCATTGTGACGCCAGATGTGGGCAGTATTAAGCTTGGGCGTGACTTTGCTTATGAGCTTAAAGCTGACTTAGCAGTCATTAACAAGCAGCGTCTCAAAGCGGATCAAGTTGAGGACTTGCAACTTATTGGGGATGTCGCTGGAAAAGATGTACTTCTCGCTGATGATATGTGCTCCACAGGAGCTACATTAGCGTCAGCAGCGAAAGCGTGCCAAGAGAAGGGTGCTAAGAGAATTTTGGCCTGCATTATGCACGGATTGTTTGTAGGGGAAGCCTTTCAACTGATCAGCCAAAGTCCTATTGAAGCACTAATAACGACTAACACCGTTCCCTTCAAGGGACCTGCAGATAAAACATTGAAAAATTTTCATGTGATTTCCGCAGCCCCTCTCTTCGCACAAGCCATACAGGCGATCGCTACTTAAAGAAGTCTTTAAAATTTTACATGTTAGACCGGAGACTATATGAAGTTAAACATTATCACAAGAACTGCAGGCAAGAAAAGTGAATCCAAAAAACTTCGCCGTGCAGGTCAGATTCCCGCTATTATTTATAAGCGAGGAAAAGAAGCCGCCGATACTATCGTGCTTGACAATGTTGATTTTGATGCTTTTTTGCGCCAAATTCAACCCGGCCGTCTCTCGACACAAATTTTTACATTAGTTGATGAGAATGGCTCTGAGCGCCGTGCACTGTTAAAAGAGATTCAATACCATGTCACTAAATATAGTGTGATGCACCTGGATTTTGAGGAGCTGGTTGAGGATGTCCCTGTAAATGTAAAAGTTCCTATTGAATGCACAGGCATCGTGGATTGCATCGGCATTAAGTTAGGAGGGGTATTGCGCCAAGTGATTCGGTACCTTAAAGTGCGTTGTCTGCCTAAGGATATCCCCCCTGCTTTTATTATCGACATAAGAAATATGGGACAAAGAGATACCAAACGTTTGATAGACCTCGATATTCCTCAAACTATTAGACCTCTGGTGGATCTTAATGAAGTCGCAATAGCCATAGTTAAACGTTAGAGATGAGTAACCTCCATGCATCGCCTCTTTGTTGGGCTTGGAAATCCGGGTAAGAAATATGAAGGGACTCGTCACAACATTGGGTTTATGGTTTTGAAGGAACTCAACGCTAAACTAGGATGGGAATTTAAGGAAAAAAAACAATTTCATGCATGGATAGCTAAGGGAGAACTCCAGGAAAAAATCATTCATCTTCTGCTGCCGACAACCTATATGAACGAGACTGGTTTAGCTTTACGAAGCTATATGGACTATGTGAAGCTTGAACCGCATGACATACTTGTTGTCGTAGATGATATAGCTCTTCCTTTTGGTGAACTTCGTCTCAAAAGTATGGGTAGTTCCGGAGGCCATAATGGCTTAAAAAGCGTAGAAGCCTATTTGGGAACACAGCATTATGCACGATTGCGCATGGGCATTGGACATCACGGAGAAAATAATTTGGCAGATTACGTTCTCGATAATTTTACTAGTGAAGAACAGATAATTCTTCCCAATTTTGTGCAGCAGGGAGTGAACGTATTAAAGCAACTGATGAACGAAAGCATTAGCCATGTGATGAAAACAGTTAACACTAAACTTTAGGTTTAGGGATCTAAATATATTGTTGTTAGGAGAAAACAATGAGACAAAAAAATAAAAACCTTTATGAAGGGATGTATATCATTAGTGCAACACTTAGTGATGATGCCCGTAATAAAGCCCTCGACAGAATTCAAAAAGGAATTACTGAACGGGGTGGAGAAATTCTTAAAATTCACGATCAAGGTCGTCGTCGCTTTGCTTATGAGATCGAAGGACATCGCGAAGGACACTATTTTGTCATTTATTTCAATGTTGTGGCAGAAGCAATTAATGAAATTTGGCAAGAGTATCATCTCAACGAAGACCTAGTACGCTTTATCACTCTGCGTACAGATAAGGTCATGGAAAAAATTGAATTTAAACCCTTATTAGAAGAAAGCCAATAAAGAGGATTATATGAGAAACATGCCTCAAAAAATGACTGACCAGCAGCCAATGGATTTTCGCTCCAAAAAACGCAAACGTTGTCCGTTCACTGCTTCAGGTATCAAGTATATTGATTATAAAGATATAAATACACTGTCTCGTTTCATCACAGAACGGGGCAAGATTTTGCCACGACGCATCACAGGCGTTTCCGCATATTATCAGAAACATCTGACAAATGCTATCAAAAGAGCGCGCTTTATGGGATTGTTGCCTTTTGTTGCAGAAGCTTAAAATTAGGAGAAGAAGATATGGCAAATAAATTGCTATTATTAGAAGACGTTGAAGCACTTGGACGAAGTGGGGATATTGTGGCTGTCAAACCGGGATATGCCCGCAATTTCTTATTACCACAAGGCCTTGGAGTCGTTGCAGATAAAAGAGCTTTGCGTATGCAGGCACGTCTTCAAGAAGAACGTAAAAAAAGAGCTACCGTAGATCTTAAGGAATCTGAAGAACTTGCAGCTAAAATAGAAGGACAAAATCTTACGACAATCGTTAAGGTTGACCAAGAAGGCCATATGTATGGTTCGGTTAGCGCTACGGATATAGCCGATCTTTTAGAACAACAGTTATCGATTAGTTTGGAAAAGCGTGCCATACAACTAAAACATCCTCTCAAAGAGACAGGTGTTCATGTCATTCATGTAAAGCTTAAGGAAGGCATTCAAGCGACTTTTAACCTAACTATAGAATCGGAAATAAAAGCCGTTCTGCCGGGTGAAGAAAAGATCGAAAAGGCTGTAAAACGGGGTAAGAAATCCTAAGAAAAGTGTGAGTGTGAGTATAAACACCTCACACTTGTATATCTATTTATGCTGACATTGATTTCACCGGCAAAAATTAATCTTTTTTTACGAGTTCTGAGTCGCCGTCCCGATGGCTATCATAATTTAGCCTCTCTTTTTCAAGCGATTAGCCTTTACGATAGGATCCACTTTAGCTTATCCGATCGGGATGAATTAACCTGCAATAAAGAAGGTATCCCTACAGATAAGACCAATTTGATTCTAAAAGCTGCAGACCTTTTTCGAAAAAAAACAGGTCTTAAATTTGGTCTAAAGGCTCACTTGGAAAAGCATATACCCCACGAAGCTGGATTAGGGGGTGGCAGTAGTAATGCAGCAACGACGCTGTGGGCATTAAATCAAATCTATGGACAAGTAGCCAATTTGCAAGAATTGATTGCCTGGTCAGGAGAAATTGGATCGGATATCACTTTCTTCTTATCTTTAGGTACAGCCTACTGTACCGGAAGGGGAGAAGTCATGCAGCAGCTGGACTCCCTTCCCAATCAAAAGCTCTGGATTGCGAAACCCCAGGAAGGACTTTCTACAGCCGCTGTTTTTAAATCACTTGACATCTCAAAACTTTCTAAACAAGATCCGATTTCAGTCTTAAACGCTTTTTATCATGGAAATCCTCATTATTTTAATGATCTTGAATGGACAGCATTTCAATTAAAACCAAGTTTAAAGTCCATAAAAGCACAGCTCTTAGAATCAGGTTTTGAAAAAGTGGTAATGACAGGAACAGGGACCGCTTTCTTCTGTTTTGGGAATCCCCATTCAACTTCTATAAAAGAAATGAATTTATATCCTGTAGATTTTGTTAGAAGACTTTCCGATCAATGGTATATGTTAAACACGAAGACACTAAGAATCTAAGTCACAAAGAAATAGCTATAGGATACTGTTTATTATATGTGAGGTACCATCTATTAGCCTTCGAAAGATCCTCTTCCATCTTTGTATCTCCGTGATTTGGTGTCTTTGTGTTGAATCTTTCTAAATTCATTTTAATTTTCGGACTAGACAGATTGAGAAACCTTTTGCTAGAATGCATTTCTTTTTAATTATTTGGATCACTTATGAAAGTATACGATGATCAATACATAGTAATTACTGGCGGAGCTGGCTTTATTGGATCGTGCGTTGTCCGCTATCTGAATGAACGCGGCTTAAGCAATTTGATCATTGTAGACAAATTAGGAACCTCTGAAAAGTGGAAAAATCTTGTTGGTAAACGTTTTCTTGATGTCATCGAAAAAGATCAGCTTTTTTCTTGGTTGACAGGTCGTGAATCAGCAATCGAAGCTTTTATCCATCTGGGAGCTTGTACAAGTACCGTTGAAACTAATGCTAGCTATCTTTTAGAAAATAATTATCACTTCAGTGTCAAATTAGCCGACTACGCTCTAACTCATGGACAGCGCTTTATTTATGCTTCTTCAGCAGCTACCTATGGCGATGGAAATCTGGGTTTTATTGATGATGAAAATCAAATAGAATCTTTGCGACCTCTAAATATGTATGGCTATTCAAAGCAACTTTTTGACTTGTGGTTAAAAAATCAAAAAGTTCTCGATAAAGTTGTGGGTTTAAAATATTTTAATGTATATGGACCTAATGAAATGCATAAAGGGCGTATGGCCTCTGCCATCATTGGCATGTTACCAGCGGCACAAAAGGATGGTGTTGTGCGACTTTTTAAATCCTCTGAACCTGAAAAATTTGGAGATGGTGATCAAAAGCGTGACTTTATTTATGTAAAAGATGTGGCTCGCATAACCTGCTCTTTTCTTTTTAATGATGCGGCGGGCCTTTATAATGTGGGTACCGGAGTGGCATCAACTTGGAATCAATTGGCATCTGCTGTATTTAAAGCCATTAATAAACCTCCAAAAATAGAATATTTTGCAATGCCACCTGATCTAGCAGGCAAATATCAAAATTATACATGTGCGAATATGTCCAAAACAAAAAGCATACTCAAAGATTTGGTCAAAACTCCCCCTCTAGAAGAAACAGTGATTGATTACATTCAAAACCATTTAATTAAAGGTCACTCATGGTAAGGCTTACAGGACCATTTAGCAAACTAGGTTCACGCAAGATATTAGTCGTAGGCGATCTGATGCTAGATGCCTATACGATCGGAAAAGCGCGCCGTATATCTCCGGAAGCACCTGTTGCCGTGGTTCACGTTCAACGTGAAGAAAATCGTCCTGGTGGTGCTGGAAACGTCATCCTTAACCTGATCTCGCTAGGAGCAGAAGTTGTTGCTATTGGACGCATCGGCAATGATATCCATGGGCAGATTTTGAAAGAAAGCCTCATTCAGGAAAAAGTTGATGTTCGCGGGTTGTTTATGCAACCTGGCTACTTTACTCCAGTGAAGAATCGTATTATAGCCGAAAATCAGCAAATTGTAAGAGTGGATCATGAGCAGATCATTTCCCTTGAAGAGCAGCTTGAACAGCAAATTATTGATTATCTACCCACTCTCTTTGAAGGAGTTGATGTTCTTGCTATATCAGATTATGGCAAAGGATTTTTAACTAGAACCCTACTGACAGCTTTAATTGAGTATGCGAAGCAGCTCAAAATTCCTATCATCACAGATCCTAAAGGCAGTGATTTTAAGAAATATGCAGGTTCTACAATTATTAAACCGAATTTAGGAGAAGCCTATGCGGCAGCCAATTTACATCCGGAAGCTCCTCTAGAAAAAGTGGCCGAAAAAATTCTTGCCCAAGCGGATGCAGAGATATTACTCATCACAAGATCGGAATCCGGTATTTCCATTTTTGAACGCGCTGGTGCTAGACATGATTTTCCTGTTCGCATTCATGAAGTGAAAGATGTTACAGGAGCAGGTGATACTGTATTAGCCATGCTAGCATTTGCTATTGGTAATAAACTATCATTGGCTGAGGCTGCTCAATTGTCTAACGTCGCCGCAGGCATTGCCATTGAACATTTTGGTTGTGCTCGTATCACACTGCCGGAGCTGGCGCGAAGACTACTTAGATATGATGTGGTAAATAAGATTTTCGATGAAGAACACATCTATGCCTTACAGCAAGCTTTGAAAGGCCAAAAAGTCACATTACTCGATATCTCCGGAGTTGACAGTTTAACACCCCTTCTATTCAATTATATTAGACATTTATCACAAAACTCGCAGACTCGTTTGTTGATTTATATTCCAGATAATCAACGATCAGAAGATTTTGTCAGCATGTTGTCCTCATTGCGAGAAGTTGATTTCATCATTGTAACTAATAATGGCTTACATCAGATTATTAAGAGCGTTAATCCGCATGATGTCTATTCCATGAAAAATGCACAGCTCGTGAAGGTTGAATCTACCGTACTTGTGTAAATTTTTTCCTAAACTTGCAAAAAAATTCCCATAGACTTAAAACCCAACTTGCGCCCTATGATGGATCAGATTCGAATTCTTTTCCTCTAGAAGCTCACAAAAATAAGTGAGCCATATTAAAAAATATGGCTCACTTATTTTCAAAGCTTCGTGCGAGCTCCTAGAGAGAAAATAATTTCGAATATGAGCCATCATAGGGCGCAAGTTGGGTTTAAAGAAAAGTAACGTAACATATTTATAGGGATTTTTTATGACCATGGTCAATGCAGCCTTTCAATGGAAGTGTCAACCGGCAGCTGAACAATTACTTTTAAATTTTTTAGAAAAGGCCAAACAATCAAATTCCTACATTGCAAGTTTTGAACACAATTTACTCAAACATACAAGCACACGGCTTTTTGATTGGGTAGATCATATTTCAGTAGGTTATACGGATCAATTGGAAAAGAATTTGGAAGAGGCCGGTTTTGTCTCTGAGCTTGCCACACCCACCTATAGAGTTTTTCATCACCCTGCGGCTCAATTACCTAGACTTATATTAAAAGACCAAGAAATAGATGTTATAGATATTGCAATTTCTGTGGATAGCATCGCAGATTTTTTAATGGCAAATGGAGTTTCCACACTCATTGAAGGTACACCTTTCAGTAGCTATCGTCGCTCATGCATTTCCAATGAAAACAGTACCTCCTTTTGGGCTGTTGAGCGCCGAGGTTCATTAACTATGGAACCCACCTACTTTGGAGCTGAGTATTTAGATAAATACTTTTATGCGAAAGAAAAATGGAAAACACGCAACCGAGAGTTGAATGATGAGGATCAGGTTATTGATATTGCACTTGTATTAGCTCAAGAAATCATTGCCATGTTAGGTCAAGATCAAGCAGCCTCCTTAGTTCTAGAGTGTGAACGGGAATATTGGCAAGCCCGCAATACTGCAGGTCAATTACAAAAAAATCGGCAAGATCGATTAGGTATGGGTTGGGCAAATCATGATCATCACACCTTTCGATCTTCAAGAAAGCGCTTTCACCATTTGGTTCGACTTTTTGAAATGCTTGGTTTCCAATGTCGTGAGCGCTACTATGCAGGAGAAGATGCGGGATGGGGTGCACAAATCATGGAAAATCCTCGTGCAAAACTGGTTCTTTTTCTGGATGTTGATTTGGCCGCTCATGAAATTGAAGTGGATTTTGCTCATCATCCTATTCCCGAATTAGATCAACTAGGGACCATAGGTCTTTGGTGTGCTTTGCATGGTGATTCCATAGCCAAAGCAGGTATGCACCATTTAGAGGCTCAATTTATGTTTGATGATTTGGCACAGGATCTCTCTCATATAGGGATTCGAATGATGGAGCCATTTAGTTCTTTCGATTATTTGAAACAGGCTTTTACTGCTGGAGAAATTTGGCATGTCGATTCTTGGCGAATTGATGAGTTATTAAAAGCCAAAAAAATTAATGCAGAGCAAGCGGATAAATTTAAACATTACGGTGCTATCGGTAGCCATCTCGAGAATCTACAGCGCCGGGAAGGTTATAAAGGCTTTAACCAAAAGAATGTAAGCTTTATTATCAAACGAACAGATCCACGAAAATAAAGCATTGAACCTTATCGCGCAAAAAAATATTCTCTCTAAAATTATGGATTCAAACATAATTTAAAATTATTAGGAGCTTTATTATGTTGGGCAAACTAGATAAGGGATTTTTACCACACTCAAGAATGGATGATTCTCGATGTGATCCACCACTAGAGGAATATCTCTACATCGCAACTTGTGTAAGCTTGATGACGCTTACTCATTATCTCAATGTGGATCCCAATAAGAGAGCCACGCGTGTAGATAAGCTGAAAAGCTATATTGATAGTAAATATCAGATTGATGAAAAAGAAAACATGAGAAAGTTAGTGGATATCGCTGGAAAGAAAGAGAACATTGTTCAATATCTTAATGAACACTTTTCAAAAATTAAAGATTCAGATGAGGTCTTAACGCAGATATTCAATGAAGTTATGAACTTAGCCCCTTTATAAGAGATTAGAGATTGGGGTCAGGCCTGACACCGATCCCTAGGCCCATTAAATCTTTTTTTCCCATAGATAGTGTAAGATTGCTGGATCACTTCATTTCTAAACAAGTGGCTGATGTCTTCAGGAGTCCTAAGATCCACTTCTCTTCCAAAATGTTTAGAAAGTGAATCCCGCATCCCTACAAACCGAAAGAGACCAGGGACTTGTTTGGGATCAAATTCAACAAGAATATCGATATCACTGGCATTTGTGAAATGATCCGTAAGGACCGAACCAAAAAAGGATAATTTTAGGATGTGATTTTCTACACAAAACTTTTCTAACCATATTTTAGGAACTTTTATTTTAGGTTTCATTTTTCTTTCAAGAATTATTTTCACCAGTTTCTTACTATTGTATCATTTACGCAAATTTTACGCACCTGACTGCATGAATATTCTTTGTGTTTCCTCTGTCGCTTTCTCTGTGGTTAATATTTTAGATTCAACCTTAAAGTTCTAGAATGTCGGCAAGAAATTCCGCGAGATGTATCGCTTTTACCTGTGTTCCTTGATGAATTTGCGAACGGCACGAGAAACCGTTGGCAATAATTTTTGAATGCTTCGCTGAATATTTAATGGCTGGAAACAAATACAAATTAGCAATCCGCATAGAAATGTCATAATGAGCCTTTTCATATCCAAATGAGCCTGCCATGCCACAGCAACCCGATTTTATTTCCGAAGATTCACAGCGAGGAATAGCTTTAAGTAGATTTTCCGTAGGTTTGGAGCCTATTAATGCCTTTTGATAACAATGAATATGATATTTTACAGAGCCAGGTGCAGGTTTAAATTTCAGAGGTAGTTCTCCATTCACAATGTGTTTATTTAAAAAAGTATCAAATGTCACTGCATTCTCTAAAATTGAACTCAGCTTCTCTTTAGGAATTAAAGAAGCATAGTCGTCAACAATAGTTAGAAGGCAACTGGGCTCAAGGCCTATGATAGGTAAACCTTCAAGAGCATAAGGTAAAAGCGTATGAATTAATTGAAGAGCCTGCTTTCTTGCTTCAGGTAGGAAGCCTTTTGTGATTAATGGCCTTCCACAGCAAGTCCATGATGGAATAATGACCTCATAGCCAAGTTTCTGTAAAATATGAAATGCTGCTACACCAATTTCCGGGGAGATAAATTCCGTAAAAGTATCGTTAAAGAGCACGACCTTGCCTTTATAAGAGGGCTCTTTTTTTAAAGATTTGATCAAATGAGAAAAACACTTTTTAGATAGCTTAGGAAGAGGTCTTTTGGTTGTTATCCCCATAAAGTTTAGCATTGCCTTAGACAAAGAATTCGATGTCAAAAAGTTTGCAAAACGTGGGAATCTAGATCCAACAGCAATCCATTTACTTAAATGACCAAACAGGCGATTACTTAAAGAAATTCCATGTTTTTTCTGGTAGTGGTACATAAATTCTGTTTTCATCTTTGCCATATCTACCTGAGATGGACATTCTGTTTTACATCCTTTGCATTGCAGACATAGATCCAAAACATCGTACAAGCCTTGTTCAGTCAATTTTTCTAAAGGAGAGGAGCTATGTATGATGGAGCGTAGGGCTTGTGCTCGTGCACGCGTAGAATCATATTCGTTATCCGTAGCCTGAAAAGAAGGACACATGACTCCCTCATTTTTGCGGCATAGTCCATTTCCATTACATAGGTCTACAGCAAGTTCAAAACCACCTTCAGCTGAAAAATCTAAAAATGTATCTATTTTACCTATTGATGTAGAAGGGGAAAAACGAAGATGATCTAAAAATGGCTGTCCATCGACAATCTTACCCGGATTCATGAGATTACTCGGATCAAATGCTGCTTTTAGCTCTTTAAAAGCTTGATAAATTTTTTTTCCAAACATTTTCTCATTTAGCCAGGTACGAACGATTCCATCGCCATGCTCACCACTTAAAGCCCCACCATATTCCAAAACCAAACTAGAAACATCCTCTAGGATTTTTTTCATCAATATTTGTTCATCAGAACTCCTTAGATCGATATAAGGGCGCACATGCATGCAACCAGCCCCAACATGTCCATAGATACCAGCTTCTTTACCAATACTATTAAGATAGATTTGAAATTTTTCCATAAAATCCGGAAGTTTTCTGGGATCAATGCTGATATCTTCAATAAAGGCTAAAGCACGACTATAAGAACGTTTAGAAAGCAGTAGTCCTAATCCAGACTTACGAAGGTCCCACACATGTTTCATCTGCTTCTCATCCATGATGGAACACCGCTCATAACCAATATTTTTTTGTTGCATGTTGGAGTTAAATCCTTGAAGCTTGTCCTTGAGTTCATTCTCGGAATGAGCTTGAAATTCCACAACAAGTAAAGCTTTGGGAGATCCTCTAAGCCATTCGAGTTTATTTCGCATTGTAGGGGATTCACGTCCTCTACTGATGATTTGATCATCAATGAGTTCCAGGCTAATAGGTTGACGCTCCATAATCGAGGCAATGTGTTTCAGACTTTCTTGCAAAGAGTGAAAAAAAATCAATGATAAGCCTACATATTGCGGCATCTCCATGAGATTTACTTTTATTTGCCCAGCTATTCCCAAAGTGCCTTCCGAACCGGTAATCAGTTTGCAAATATTAAGCGGTCCCGATTTTAGAAGTTCATCGAGATTATATCCTGACACTCGTCTAGAAATTTGAGGAAAATGCTGCTGGATTTCTTCTCGATACTGTTCGCGGATTCGACAGACTTCACGATAAATATGTCCTTCTCTGCTAGTTAAATTTAACTTTTCCTTTAATGTATGATCGTCTACCTCTTTGAAGTAGATCACTTCTCCCGAGGCAAGAATGAGTTCAATACCAATAACATGGTCGACCATTTTTCCATAGTAAAGTGAGCGAGCTCCTGCAGAATTATTAGCCATCATTCCACCTAAAGTGGCACGATCACCTGTAGAGGTTTCTGGACCTAGACGAAAATTGCGCACAGCCAGGATTTTGTTGAGTGAATCCTGCACGACCCCAGGTTGACAAATAGCAAATCTGTCATGAAAGTTAACAGCTTCAATATTGTTAAAGTATCGCGAATGATCTATAATGAGTCCTTTCCCGAGACATCCTCCTGTGATGCCAGTAGCGGCACCGCGAGCAATCACTGGAACACCATATTTACCTGCTATGTTTATAGCCGTGACAATATCTTCCTTGGATTTTGGCATGACAATGCCTAAAGGCTCAATTTCATAGATGGAAGCATCTACACTATAGATTTTTCGATGTGTTGAGTCGAAATAAACATCGCCCTGCACATGATTTCTCAAATCTTTCTCAAAACCTGTTTCCATACAGCACGATATACAGGATAAGCAGTTAGAGCCACAACAAAAAAACAAGAAAACAGGATATTTGCCCTAAAATCCCTTGCCAGTGCCCTAAAATCCCGTGCCCGTGCCCTAAAATCCCGTGCCCGTGCCTTTGCCCATACGCGTTAAGCTAATTCATTAAGTCGTTTAAATTAAAAAAAATATGGATTTTTAAAAGAAAAAGTAATAAAAAATTCTCCATCGAAACCCTACTAAAAGTAAAGATGGAGAATAAGATGCAAGATCTTGAAAAGATATTAGCAAAATTTGAAGAAATTGTCAGCCCAAATTTTTGTAATAAGCTATCAAAAGAAAGTCGATTCATTCAGCGTTCAACAAGTCAAATTAAAGGATATGAATTTGCACGAGCTATGATGGTGCCTAATGCCTTTTTAGAGGCAGAAACATTAAATAGTCTTGCTGTAAGAATGCAGAAAATTAATAAAGAATGCAACTTAAGCGCTCCTGCATTGGCACAGAGGATCAATTCAAAGGGAGCTGAAGCATTTATGAAAGCATGTTTTGGAAAAGTCCTTAAGGAAATGGTGAGAAAAGATTGGGCTGGCTTATTGGAGCTTCAAAATTTGTCTGGTTTTAATCGTATTTTGATAGAAGATAGCACAAGAGCAGAGCTTCATGAAAAATTAAGTGCTTACTTTAAAGGTTCAGGAGGAGTTGCTAGCAAGGCATCTGTAAAAATTGACTATATTTTTGATTACTTGTCAGAGAAAATTATCGATATTGATTTTTTTTCAGGCAATCAACCAGATCAGAGCTTAGCTGGACGTTTAATTCCCATACTTGAAAGAGACGATCTTGTCATTCGAGATCTTGGATATTTTGTTTTAAAGAACCTCCAAGAGATAGAAGAGAAAGGGTCATATTATATTTCTCGTTGGAAAGTCAATGAGGATGTTTATAAAAGCAAGGAAGCTACAGTACCCCTTGACCTAGCTAAGTTTTTAGATAAACATATACGGAGAGGAGGAGTGGTAGACATTGAAGTTTTCGTAGGTAAAGAAAAACATCCTGTGCGATTGGTAGCCTGTTTAATGAGTGAAGAAGCTGTTAATAAAAGACGAAGAGAGGCTAATAGATCAGCTCAACGACATGGGACTATGGTAAGTAAAAAGAAGACAAATTTGTTAAAATATTGCATTTTTATTACCAACGTTGACGTTACAATGCTTTCTAGTCTATCAGTAATGGCCACATATCGAGCGCGCTGGAGAATAGAACTCATTTTTAAACAGTGGAAATCTTGCCTAAAGCTTCATATATTTAAAGGCTATAATAAAGAACGTTTTCATTGTTTTCTGTACGGAAGATTGATAATGATTCTTTTGCTTGGCTCAATATCCCCACCACTGATGTTATATGCTCTTACATTGGGAAGAGAATTAAGTTGCTACAAACTAACGAACTATTTAATAGCAGATCACGCCTTTGCTATAGCTTTACAAGAAGGAAAAATGGATTCATTTATAGAAAAGTTACTTGAAGATATTCCAAGGAGGCTTTGCATGGATAAACGAAAACGGTTTTCCTTACGGAAAAATGTACGGATGAGTAATAGTTATTATAATGAATTAGAAATTAATGAGTTATGTACAAGTATTACTTAGCTTACTTGGCTTATAATATCTGTCGCCAGTTCCTGGCTTGATTTTTTTCATGGATACACCGAGTGTTCCTCGCTTTGCTTTAAGCCACGGCTAACTTCTGTGGCGACTACGTCGCAAATGACCGCTTCGCGGTTTAAATTGATAGCAGTACATTATTTATTGAAAGAAGTGCGGAACTTCTCTTCAATATTTTTGTAGATAAACGAAACCCGCAGTGGGCTTTTGCAGCGAAGCTGCTATAGGTGGCAGCCGTGAGTGTAACGAAAGTGAACCTATGGTATGCTATATGGTAAATAGTGAGTCAGGAACTGGCGACAGTATTAGGGCTAACAAAAAGCTTAGCTTAACGCGTATGGGCAAGGGCACGGTCAGGGGATTAGGGGATTTTACCCTTCACCCCTTCTCTATGTGTTTGTTCACAATACCCGCTAATTTCATCATATCGACAGGTTCTTTGCTGCCAAAAACTTTTGCTAATGGAGCATTAGGCACAATGAGTCGTTTATTATTGGGATCCTGCAAGTTATGGGATTTAATGTAATCCCAAAGTTTCTTGATGATTTCTCCCCGTGGAAGCTCTGAAGCACCTACGATGGCTGCTAGATCATTTTTTATTTTTACAGTCGGTTGTGTTCGTGTTGAAGTTTTCTTTGTACCTGCTTTTTTGACTGAAGAGCGGGTTTTAGTTTTTGGGGCTGTTTCTTTTCCTGAAGTTGTTCTTCGACCTTTCTTAGCTTTTTTAACATAAGCTGTACGAGGATGATCAGGGTATTTGGATTCAAGTTGGGTTAAATCATTGACAATGACATCGCAGTCAGGAAAGGTGGAGCAGCTATAAAAGGTTTTACCAAAGCGTGATTTGCGCGCCACTAAGTGACCGGGACAATCAATAGCTGGGCAGGCTGGTAAATCCTCCTGTGCAATGACGGCTTCTCCTTTTTTTGGAATGTTCACAATGCCTTTGCATTCCGGATAACTGGTGCATCCTAAAAAAGCTCCAAAACGACCATGACGCACTTTCATGGGGCTGCCACAGACAGGACAGGGTTGGTCCCAATTAAAATCAGCAGCATAATCCTCCTTGTTAAAGGCAATCTCTTCTGCTTGAGCGGTGTAATCACAGTCAGGGTAGCGAGAACATCCATAAAAATATTTGGATTTAAACCAAATTTTCTGCAATTTTGCACCGCATTTGGGACAATCGATCTCGGTTTGTATTTTTGGAACAAAAGCCTCTTTTTCGGCTGTTTCTACCGTAGGAATGAAATCCCCCCAAAATTCCCGTAGGAGGGCTTTCCAGTCCTTACGATTTTCGGCAACCAGTTCCAAGTCATCTTCCATTTGAGCTGTGAAACCAATATTCATGATTCTTTGAAAGCTTGTTTCGAGCATTTGAGCAATGACAAAACCTAATTCTGTCGGTTTTAAGCGACCATTTTCTTTTACGGTGTAGTCCCTACTTTGTATCTTATTCATGATAGTCGCGTAAGTAGAAGGGCGTCCAATGCCCGATCTTTCCAATTCTTTGACAAGGGATGCTTCTGAATAGCGTGGAGGAGGTCTTGTGAAAGATTGTTCAGAAGTCAGTTCTATCAAATGCAAAGATTGTCCTTCTTGTAGATTAGGGAGTTGACGTCCCTCTTCATCTTTATCTTCGTCATCTCCTTTCTCTTCATAAATCGCTAAAAAGCCTGAAAATTTGATGACAGATCCAGTGGCACGTAAAATGATATCATTTCCGACTGCGATATCGGCGGATACTGTGTCGTAAATTGCCGGCATCATTTGGGATGAAATAAACCGGCGCCAAATCAATTGGTATAGCATAAACTGTTCGTGAGTAAGATAGGATTGAATTTTTTCAGGTTCATGGATCAAATCGGTAGGGCGAATGGCTTCATGGGCATCTTGAGCGCTTTTCTTTGATGTATATTGTTTGATTTCAGAAGGAAGGTAGTTTTGTCCAAATTTCTCTAGAATATAACCTCTCGCTGCAACCAATGCTTCATCGGCTATGCGAACTGAATCTGTACGCATATAAGTGATCAAGCCCTCCGGGCCTTCATTGCCTAAATCAACTCCTTCATAAAGACCCTGGGCGATATGCATTGTTTTGGCAGATGAAAAACCATAGTGACGGCTAGCTTCTTGTTGAAGAGTTGAAGTAATAAATGGTGGAACAGGATTGCGTCTTTTTTCCTTTCTTTCCACACTAGCTACGCTGTAAGGTTTATTTTTCAAACGTGCTAAGACAGAATCGGCTGTTTCTTTATCGCCAATGATGGCAAAATCTTTTCCTTCGACAAGTTCTTTTTCGACTTTCTTTCCATCAATGGAATAAAGAATGGCTTTAAATTGACGTTCTTCTGTATCTGTTTTAAGAATGGCTCCAATATTCCAATACTCAACTGGTTTAAAGGCAGCAATTTCTTTTTCGCGATCGACAACTAATTTAAGAGCAACAGATTGGACACGCCCGGCGGAAACAAAACCATCTTTGCCACGCTGAATACGGCGGTTTAGGATAGGGGAAATTTTATAGCCGACAATACGGTCTAAAAGACGACGTGCCTGTTGTGCATTCACCAAAGCTGTATCAATTTCTCCCGGTTGCTTGAGTGCCTTGAGGACAGCTTCCTTAGTAATAGAGTTAAAGGAGACCCGTTTGATGTTTGTTTTGGGAGGAAGAATTTGGCTGATATGCCAGGCGATTGCTTCCCCTTCGCGGTCAGGGTCAGGAGAAAGATAAACTGTATCACACTCTTTGGCAGCTTTCTTGAGACGTTTGATGACCTGGTCTTTATCCGGCATAACAATATATTTCGGCTCAAAATCATGCTCGACATCGATGCCAAATTCTTTTTCCGGCAGATCACGAACATGGCCTAATGAGGACTCGAAAATAAAATTTGCCCCTAAAAACTTTTTAAGAGTCTTTATTTTAGCAGGCGATTCAACGATAATTAAAGATTTAGCCATTCTCAAAGAACCTTTTTGTAAATTTTGCCTGGATATTCTTTAATCACTTTTTTTAATACCAGACCCATCAATAAGATATTTAATTGCATTGCGGTAAGTTTTGTCAACCCTGCAACTTCGTCAAATGATAAATCGCGAGAGGGTATCTGTGCCAGAAATTTCTCTTCTTCCGGCTCTAAATCAATCTTTTCTCGTACCAAATTAGGTTGATGTTTAAACCCTCCCAATAAGCCCTCGAAGCATTCTGAGACATCTTCCGCCTGTTCAACAAGCTTAGCAATGCCGGTTTTAATGAGATGATGATTTCCCTGAAAAGTTTCAAAGTCCGTTCTTCCGGGTACTGCAAAAAGCTGTCTGTGTTGAAAAAAAGCCTTATGCATGGTAATCATCGCTCCGCTGTCTAAAGGTGCTTCAATTAATACAGTTCCCAAACTGAGTCCGCTCACAATGCGATTGCGTTGCGGAAAATTTTGTCGGTTGGGAGGTGTTTTCATAGGGAATTCACTCAGCAGAGCACCCTTTTGAGTGATCTGGTCCGCTAACTTAGCATTTTCATGAGGATAGATATCTAAAAGTCCCGATCCGATCACTGCTAAAGTTCTTCCTCCTGTTAATGCATTTACATGAGCAGTGGTATCGATACCTCGGGCCAAACCACTTACTATTGTAAACCCCTTTGCAGCTAAGCCTCCACTTATTTTTTCTGCCATCTCATGTCCATAACGTGTAGCATTGCGAGTGCCTACTATGGCGATAGAATGTTGATCTTGCGGTTTGATTTCCCCTTTTACATAAAGTAAGACTGGCAGATCAGTCAATTCTAAAAGTCGCTTGGGATAATTCGGAGCAGTAAAAGGTATGAGTTCAACACCATGCCGATTAGCCAGCTCTAAATTTTCCTGCCAGAATCTTTCTTTCTCCCAACTTTTCCATTGGTGTGCAATTTTAGGTCCAAAACCTGGAAGAGACTCAATATCGGTTGCATCCGCTTCTAAAGCATTCAGGGCTGATCCAAAATGATTGATGAGTAATCGGATTTTTACTGATCCGAGATGACGCAGATGGGAAAGGATAACAAGTGCTTCTAATTCATTCAAGATTTTTCTACCTTTTTACCTTTTTTTTGGAGTGCGGTAACTTGTTACCGCTTTCATAGGGATCGACTCGTCGATCCCAAATAAAATAATCGCGACAAGTCGCGATTTACAAAAGCGGTGACAAGTTACCGCACTCCAAATTGTTTTTTTGTCTTAAGGCTTTTAGAATGATCTGAGGATCCATATCTAAAACTTTTTCCACATGTCCAATATCTTTTACAAGGATTAAATTTAATTTGCCATTACTGGTTTTTTTATCGCCGTACATGAGTTCGATTAAATTTTCCGGGGATATTTCCGGTAATGCGATAGGTAATTTCAATGATTTCAATAACTGATGAAGACGGTTGATGAGAGATTCATCAATCAATTTTAACAGGTGACTGACATAAAAAGCACAGCTTATTCCGATGGCAACCGCTTCGCCGTGTAAAAAAGTACGATAGTTGGTTGCTGCTTCAAGAGCATGTGCAAAGGTGTGTCCTAAATTTAAATTAGCTCTTAGTCCCTGTTCTTTAGCATCTTTGATGATTATTTCAGTTTTGATTTCGCAGCAGTAACCTATTATCGTATCTAAAGTTTGGGGATGGCCAATTAAGAGCTTGGTAGTCTCTTTTTCTAGCATATTAAAAAGGAAGGGGGATGTAATAACACCATATTTAACCACTTCAGCTAAGCCGGAAAGAAATTCCCTTTGCGGAAGGGATTTTAGGAAATAGGATGAAATAAGAACAATCTTGGGATGATGAAATACTCCAATAATATTTTTTCCTCGCGATAAATTGACTCCACTTTTTCCTCCCATGGAAGCATCTACCATCCCCATCAAAGTGGTAGGAAAGTGAAGCACATCCACACCACGCATATAGCAGGCAGCTACAAAACCGGCAAGATCTGTGAGAACACCGCCTCCAAACCCTATAAGGACACATTGGCGATCCATTCGAGCCTTGTGCATTTCCTGCCAGCAGTGTTCTGCTGAATCTAAATTTTTTGCATGCTCTCCTGGCGTAATAACGATAGGAAGAATAGGAATATTTAATGGTTTGAGGGAATTGATGATTTGCGAGCCATAAAGGGAATAAACGTTTGAATCCGATAAGATGACAATTCCGGTATAGGATTGTTTTTTTAAAAAAGATTGTAAATCCTCAAAAGGAGTATTGGTGATGAGGATTTGTGAATTAAACATTTGTTTATCTCATAAATCAAATTTGGAGTGCGGTGACTTGTCACCGCTTTCAAAGGGATCGACTTGTCGATCCCATAGGTTTACCGCGA
Source organism: uncultured Parachlamydiaceae bacterium (assembly GCA_963833865.1). Taxonomy (GTDB): domain Bacteria; phylum Chlamydiota; class Chlamydiia; order Chlamydiales; family Parachlamydiaceae; genus Neochlamydia. The sequence goes on from CAWHZN010000011.1 coordinate 1,916,686, forward strand.
CAAGTCGCGGTCTATAAAAGCGGTAACAAGTTACCGCACTCCAAACGCTTCGCGTATTAAAAAAAAAATAAGACGGTTATTATTAATAACCGTCTTAAATTTGTTATTCTTTCAATTTTTTAGAAAGAAACAGTGAACGTTCCTTTAACTTCAACAGCTGCCTTTACAATTTCAGACTCGGCTGAGAGTAAGGAAGCATTACGTACTTTATGTCGCAGTGTGACGATTACATTGAGTTCAGGAACAAAACATTCATCTATGCTCTGCTCTTTAATATCGTCAAACGCGAGTGAGCTATTTTTAGGACTCACAGTTATTTCTCCACCTACCTTCTAAAGGTAGTTAAGATGGAAAACACTCGATCAATAATTGAGGACCTGTCTTTAATCTTAAACTTCTTAAGTTAAAATTTTTACAAGTCTGATACCCAAAATTCTTTCGTTTTCTATGGCTTTATAGACAGCTAGTGCTTATCTAGACAACAAAAACTAAAAAACGCTGTTTAGTGGCAGACACCATTATTTAATATGCACAATTCATTGATTGGTGTTCCCAACAATTATTTTTTACCCGACATCCTTAAAATCCGGGTTTTAATTTCTACTTTATACATACACACATCATTCCCAAAATTCGTGGTTTTGAGCTCAGTAGACTCATGCCACCTCCTTTTTAGCCCTAGGTATATCCACAGTTATTGGGTTTGCTGGAATCAACTCCAGCATTCATTCATACTAACTTATGAACTAATCATTTCTCTAAAATCTTTTCAAGATTAATTTGTTAAAACTTTCTCTCTTGTTTCAATGTAATTTATAAAAGTAACATTTCCTTCCGATAATAAATTTTCAAATGAAGAAAATAAGGGACCATCTAGATATTTAGGCAGACCCCCTTCTTGACTTCTACGACTTAAATCTCTCCACTCCTGCCAGGTATTGCGCTCATCTTCATGGCGTGCTAATTGTTGTTCTAACATTCCTATTCTCAATAGGTTAAGTGAATAGAGCAAAGTGCTAAATGGAATTTTTTCCGGAGTATCTTGCAATTCCTGTCCAACCTTAATCATCTGCTCTTTCAAAGTCTTAGATTGATTTAAAGCCTGTTCATATTGCCCATTAGCAATCGCTAAAGTGGTTTGTGCAAAAGGAGTATAAAAAGGGTCATTTTCTTTGGCCGTTCGCTGCATAGCTGAGGTGGCAAAATCACTGGCTTGAGTAGGCTCACCCCGTATCAAGAGAATTTCAGCAAGAGAGCCATCATATTTCGCATGCAGTTCAGGGTGCGCTGCAAGGATTTTTTCAAAATTTTTTAAAGCACTAGCTTGAATTTGTGGATCACTTTCTTCGTTAGTAGGAGTTTTAAAAAGAAGGTATTCTTTTTCAGCGTTAATAAAGTCTGCCTCATTGGTTGCGGGGCTTCCTATCATAAATCGTGAAATAAGAATCCCTAATAAAATGAGCCCAAAAAGAATGTAGAGAAGAATTTTACCATTAGCTATGATCCATTGGATCAAGGGATTTTCTTCTAAGGAGTCAGACCAGGAGGGCTGCGGTTCGTTAGATGGGAGCATTTCGAGCTTTTGAGTCTTTTTCACGTTCATAAGTTTTTTTGCTTGATTTTTCAGCTATTTATCCCAAATATAATAGAATAAATTCAATTTTTGTAAAGTTAAAAGTGAATTTTATGAGTAGTCCAAAAGAGTTGCGCTTCGTAAGACTTGATCATATTCGTTTGAACCCCCATCAACCTCGCCGTTTTTTTGATGAGGCTGAACTCATGGAGTTGGCGGAGTCTATAAAAGCGGTAGGTTTGATTCATCCTCCCCTGGTTCGTCAAACAGAAAATCCTTCTCAGTTTGAATTGGTTGCAGGCGAACGACGCTTCCGGGCATCAAAACTAGCCGGTTTAACGGAAATCCCTGTTGTTGTTTGTAATACCACCCGCTTTGAAGCGGCTCAAGCTGCTTTAATAGAGAATATTCAAAGAGTAGACCTCAATGCGATTGAAATTGCTAAGGCCTTAAAAAGGCTAATGGAGGAATTTCATTTAAATCAGGAAGAGGTTGCTCAGCATATCGGTAAAAAACGGTCTACCATAGCCAATTATTTACGCCTATTAACCCTTCCTCAAACCATCCAAGACAGTTTAATTCGAGGATCCATCACCATGGGCCACGCCAAAGCTATCCTATCTCAAGAAGAAATGGAGAATCAATTTGAGTTGCATAAATTGATCCTTCGCGACAAGTTAAATGTTCGTGAAGCGGAAATGCTTTCTCAAAAGTTCAACTTTAAAACCAAAAAAAGGTCTTTAGGTTCTTCCAAAAAGGACTTTTATTTGGAGGAGCTATGCCAAAGATTACAATATAAAATAGGGACAAAGGTCTCTATTCGGGGTAAGGGCAGCCGTGGCTGTATTTCTTTCGAGTATTTTTCACTGGACGATTTAGATCGTCTCCTGAATATGCTCGGAATCCAAAATCATTAATTGCGTTTGGAGTGCAGAGACTTGTCACCGCTTTCATTAGGGATCGACTTGTCGATCCCATAAGTTAACCGCGACTAAGGCGCGGATAATCGCGACAAGTCGCGATTTACCAAAGCGGTAACAAGTTACCGCACTCCAAAAACGCTTCGCGAAGTTAAACTTTTTAGAAAACTTTGTTTATTAAGTAAATTAAATGTTATTATTAGAATGTAGATTATTATTTTATTATTTAAATTTAATAAATTAAGTGGAGGTTTTATGTCTAAACCTGTTGGTCAAAGTCCGGACGAAAGCTCAGTCAATCCCGAGTTAAAAAAAATGTATGATGATTTACAGATTAGTAAAAAAAAGGGTGTTTGGGGACATGTTGTTCAAAAGCTGGGTGCAGCTCATGAGAAGATTTATTATTTAGGTAAAGAAGGCCTGATGTCACAGCCTGAACATGCTCTTTTGAAGCTTGAGGGACATCTAAAATCCATTAATAAGATGTACCAAGAGCATGAAAAAGAGCTTAGGATACTTGAGAAATTAAAGGGTGGTGCTGAGATATTCAAGGAAGATGCAAGGAAAGAAAGTTTGAAAAAGGCAGCTGATGAGGCAATTAAAGAATATAATCAAGAATTTAATAAAAAGCATGAAAATTTCGCAAAGCAATTAGATCTCATGAAAGCTATTTTTTCAAATGCTAAAGCTAAGATTTTAGATAAGGAAGAACTCTTTGAATTAAATCAAGGTATGGTGGAGCCGAGAACGGAAATGGGACAAGCAGTAAAAAACGTAGAAAAAGAGCTTAAGATTATGATGGCGGCCCATAAGAAAGAAGAAGCAAGAGTAAAGGCTTTAAAGGATGAAGAAAAACGCTTAGCAGAAGCCAAAGCTGCTGAAAAACCAAAACCCGTACAAAGGGTAAAAGTATCTAAAAAGGATGAAGAAAAACACTTAGTAGACACCAAAGCTGCCGAAAAACCAAAACCTGTACAAAAGGTAAAAGTATCTAAAGCGGACGAAAAAGCTCTTAGTGAAATGAAAGAATCATTTAGTAAAGAATTAACAAGATTGCAAACGCAGCTAAAATCTTTGAACGACAAGAAGATTAAAACGCAAAAACCGGGTTTGCCTCATATGAGCAAACTCCCTTCATGGGGGTCAAATTACGAAAAACTTACACAAACTATTAACGAAATTAAAAAACCAGAGACAGATTTTGCCCGGTTGAAGGAGTTAGTGAGTTCAGGGAAACAAAATCTGATTCAACTACATAGGGCCATTCAAGCTGTTCCACCTTACATTGCAGATTTAAATACTGGTTTATCGAAATTAGAAGAGATGGGGTACTAAAAATCGTAATCTAAATCAAAAAAAATTGAAACACAGAGGAACGAACAAGATAAGACAAAGAATAAAGCTACGTCATCATCCTGACGCTAAGGCGATCCCCTTTATCCCTTACAGATCAGGCTAAATTCATAACATATTGATTTTAAATAAAACAGAACAGGATAGCAGGATCGACTACGCCGACAGGATAAAGTAATAATTAAGTATCTGAACTATCCTGCCGGCGTAGCCGATCCTGCTATCCTGTTTTTTTGTTTGTTTATGTAAACATATATTTTGAAAGCCTGATGCGTATGCTTGTCTATTCTGTTTTTATACTTAATTTTACTTTATAATTAAACAAATGTTATTATTATATTATAGATTATTTTATTAATAATATTTTTAATAAAATAAGGGGAGGTTTTTTATGTCCAAACCAGTTAATCCCAACGGCGAATCAGTCTATATTCAACCCCAACTTCGTAAAATGTACGAAAATTTACAGCCTGTTAAAGAGGGTAGCGTTTGGGGACATATAATTCGAAGGCTGGATTCTGCACGTGAGAAAATTTATAATTTAGGTAAAGAAGGCTTGATGTCACGACCACAACGCACTCTTATGAAGCTTGAGGGACATATAAAATATATTAATGCTATATACAAAGAGCATGAGGAAAAACTTGCCAAGCTTGAATTAGAAAAGAACAATGCCCCAAGTGATCGCCAAAGAAAATTAATTGAGAATAAAATTAAAGAACATAATGCACTCTTTAATGTAGCTTATAAAACTTTTGATGATCAATTAGAAGTCATGCAAGCCATTTATTATAATGCTAAAGCTAAAATTTTAAATAAGGATGAACTTCTTCTATCTAATCAAGATATAGTGGGGCCAAAAACGAAAAAGGAACAAACAGTAAAAAACGTACATACCGAACTAAAGGCCATGATGGAGGCCCATGAAAAGGAAAAAATAAGGGCAGAGGCTTTAGAGGATCAAGAAAAACTGCTATCTAAGGAGAAAAAATCGCAGGAAGAGATACCTCAGGAAGAGGTACCTATAAATGAGGGCGATAACCTGGAATCACTCCTTACAGATTTAGGCGCACTAAATGCACAACCTAAGACTCAAGAAATAAAGAAGGCAGCTCCTAAAGGTCAAGAAGTTAAAAAAGAACCATTTTCAAATTTAAAGTATAAAGAACGAGTTCTTGCCAACCCAAAAATAAAAGAGAAGGAGCCTACGGTACAAGCAGCTTATAAGAAAGCAAAAGCAGATGCAGAAGAGCTTAAAGCAAAGGCAAAAGCACTTAATGAAATAAAAGAATCATTAAGCACGGAACTTGAAAATTTGCTAAATGGTGTAAACACTTTCCATAAGGGAATGATAGATTTACCTAATTGGACCCCAATTGCTAGAGCTGTCCGAACCATTATTAAGGCCATCAATGACCCAAAAACAAATCCTGCAGACTTGAGAGGTTTAGTAGATTCTGGATGTAAAAACCTGGAAAAACTGATGACTGTGCTTAATAATTCTCAAAGAGTCGGCTTTGAGCTCGAGCTCGACCGTTACGAGATAGACAAGAGTTTAACTAAGCTAAACAAATTAGGATATTAAAAAGATATTATTAATTTTTAATATTTTATTTATAAATTATTTATATTTTTACAGTCTAATTATTTAATTATTTTATAAAAATTGGAGGTTATATTATGCCTGCAAAAGCTATAGATCGATCAAAGGAATTAATTGCATTACAAAAGGATCTTACCCCCGTACATTTTGACAATAGAGTTAAACAATTTTTTGGGCGCGCCATCAGACAGTTTGAAGCGGGTTTTCAACGACTAGAGCATTTTTTCAAGACCATTGAGTTTGGCACATGGGGAAAACGGGAATCTAAACAGCAAAGGGGTTTTACCAAACTATCTGAACATCTGGAACGTGTAAAAAAGGAATTGTCGATGACGGCACTTTATATTCCTGCGCGTTATGGACAAGGACCCCATTCCGATGATATCCGAAAAGAAATCAAAGAAAGCTTTGAAAATAGTTTTAACAAATTTAATCAACAGCTAGGAACTATGGAGACAATTTGTGGTCTAATCGAAGATAAAGTTCAAAAATTAGAGAAAAATCAGCAAGAAGATCTCGGTACCATGAAGCATGAAATCCAAACATTAAAAAAACAGTGTGAAGGTTTTCTTACTATAGATAAGGGCAAAGGAGATGAAAACGTAATAGAAAAAGAAGAAGAAAAGGTAGGAGAAATCAAACAAAAACATGTAGCGATAAAAAAATCAAGGCCCAGAGGGATAAGTCCTCAAAAACGAAGCCGATTTGCTGATACAGAGAAATATCCAAAAATGTCACCAAAACTGCCCGCTAATCCAAAGAAAATTCCATGCATGAATATCGATGATGTACTTCAAGATTTAGCTATTTTAGGAAAGAAACAAGAGGATGACGTTGCATTAAAGCAAGAGCTGGAAGAAGAGGCAGTATTCCGGGAAGAATTAGTTGAGGTCCCTATCCAATCAAAGGATGAAATCGAATTAAGATATAAATTAAGAGATGATTTTACAAAAATCTTACTAAAGTTAAAGGAAGGCCCTTTTGCAGGAGAGATAACCGGATCAGTTAAACGTAAAACCCTCTCAATTGTAAAGAAGAAAGAATGGGAGCATAAGGTTGAGGAATTAGATAAGTTTCTTAAAAAAGATCCTAAAGACTGGGAATCACATGATATCGAAACGCTAGTAGCAAGGGGAAAGGCGTTAATTGCAGCTGCTTATAGGTCTATTGAGGCCAAAAAAGTACCATCCCACCTGTTTGATCAATTAGATAAGGATTTTAAAGCTTTTAACGAAAAGTATAAATAAAATCGAAACACAGAGAAACACACAAGGTAACACAAAGAAAGTTCTTAGTTTTTAGCTTTTTTTCTATTCATTTTTCACATTCATAATAGATTTAATATCAAAGTTTTATGTTTTACAACTTCCTAAAATATATATAAGTATTTGATTATAAATTACTTAACAAATTTAATAGTTTGATGTCTATTTTAAGTTTCTAATATTTAGCTACTTAATTAAGAATTTATTAATATTAAAAGTAATTTTTAATTAATTATTAAAATTTTTTAACAATTTAATTATTAAATGATATAATGATTTTAGAGTTCGTTGCCGTTAATATTAAAAAGGAGAATAAAATTATGACATCATTAAATAAAGTAAGAGGTGAATTACAAACAATTGCTAAGGATCTTAATTTTAATATTGAAGCAGATAAACAAATACAAAAAGGCGCCTTTGGCCGAGCTATTAGAAAACTAGAAGCTGGTGTTCAAAAACTTGGACATTTATTTGCAACTTTAATTCAGAGAGCCCCTGAATTTAAAACAAAGCAAGAAAGATCTTTATCTCTTATAGATAAACAATTAGCGGTAGTAAAGGAAGAATTAGAGGCTACTGCGAAAGATTATAAAGAACATAGACATGAATATAGAAATGAATTAGGCGCAAGTGTTGATGTTGGATTTAAGGATTTCACTGATCAAATTAATGGGCAATTATTAATTATGAAAAGATTATGCTCTATTATCGGTGAAAAAACAGATAAGATTAACAAAGATGAAGTTGATAAGGTTCAAAAAGAAATTGATTCTCTAATTGAAAGTGCTAAGGAACAGATTGGAGAAGTAGATAAAAATATTAGAGAAGGAGCAAAACCAAAAGAACAGGTAGTTAAAGGGCATGGTCGACAATTAGAAGAACTAATGGCGAAGAAAAAACCAAGAGACGAAGCAGTTGCCGAACTCGGAAAGAGGGAAGAGGCTCGCTATGCTGATAAAACCACAGCAAGAAACAAGTTTAATGAGGATGTTGCAAAGTTGCCAGATAAAATTGAACAATTAAAACCAAAAAAATTATCAAGGAATGAGAATGCACAATGGAAAGAAACTATGAAAAATTTAGAAGCTGCAATTAAGGAAACTGAAAAAACATCAGATGAACAGTTGCCAATTTTAGCCAACACTGTACGTGGGTACCTCAATTCGCTTGCAAAACTTGCAAGAAAGGAAGCTGACTTTCAAATGCTTTTTACTGAAATAAATCAGGATCTTAGAACAATAGAAAGAGTCTAGAATTTGATATGCACGATTAAAGGGTCAGAACATGTAATTTACAAGTTCTGGCCTTTTTTATTTTTAGTAATTTTATTTAATTTAATTAATTGTATTTATTAAAACAGTAAAAATTGTATAATAATATTATAACTATAAATTGGAGATATTATTATGAGTAATGATGGATCAATTAGAAAAATTCAAAGTGAATTGCAAGACAGAATTACAGAATTAGAGCCTAAAGAACGTTCAGGCAAATCTTTTGGACATACTTTTAAATTATTAAAAAATAGCATTATAAAATGGGCTAATTATGCTTATTGGGGTGTAAAGACGTCCAAGGAAGATAGAGCCCTTCACAAAATTCATACATTGCTTGCTCAAATAGATGAGCATCTTAATACTTCGGATAAAAATTCTAAATTAAAATCTGAGAATTTGAAAGAACTATCGCATCAATTGCAGCAAATCCTTAATGTTTTCAATACCATTAAGGAAAAGAAAAGTGAGAAAATTGTCAGCGGAAAGATTAAACATCTTGAATTTATGGAGACACGGGTTTCTGAGATGAAAACAAAAATTGACAACAAGCAAAGAGAGGCTATTCATAGTGAGCTTACAAAAATATTTGGTCAAGTAAATAATTTAGAAGATGTTGTTCCTGGAAATAACATTGGCATTTGGAACAAAAATAAGGAAGAAGTAATTTCCTTAATTGATAAAGTGCAAGATCCAAGATATAATTATATTTCGTTAGTAAAACAAGCAAAAGATCTTATTGACGGACTTTATAGGAATGCAAAAAAGAATGTACCTACTGACGTTTACCAAGAAATTGATCGTTTAATTGGTGCAGAAGTATTTGAAGGTTTGCCCATATTTAAAAAAAATGAGTAATAGCTAACCAGTCCATTAACTAAAGATTACTAATTTCGCGAAGCGTTTGGAGTGCGGCGACTTGTCGCATACGCATCAAGCTAAGCAACCTTCTGATTTTCAGAAGGTTGCTTAGCTTGATGCGTATGCGACAAGTCGCCGCACTCCAAACATTAAAATTCAATTTTAACCTATTTCTTGCTTTTGCTATATGTTCTCCCATGGGAGAACTTTCTTTTGAACTCGATTATCTAGCTTTAATTCTTAGTGCGCCTGGGCTTGTCCTTGGATACTTTCTCTGGAAAAGAACAGACCGGTTCGCTGAACCTAGTCTATTTTATTCCAAAATAGAACCTGCATACGTTTCCCCAAAAAATTGGAAAAGCTCCCTTCCAAAGTTGTCTTATCAGCTGAGTATCGGCGCATTAATCCTTTTTGTGATAGCTTTTTTAGACCCGCATTTTTTTATCCCCAAACCGCCTATCCCTGAAGGACAAAAAAAGACCATTCCTACAGAGGGTATCGCCATCTATCTTTTACTTGATCAATCGGGTTCCATGGCAGAGGAGGTAACCGCCACAATCAATGGCCAACGGGAAAGCATTCGTAAAGAGGATCTTCTTAGACAGGTGACCAGGGACTTTATTGCAGGGAATCCGTCTGCCGGCTTAGAGGGTAGGCCTAACGACTTAATGGGCCTGGTGACCTTTGCACGGGTTCCTCAAATTGTTTCACCTCTAACACTCGATCATCAAGCGATCTTAGAGGAACTATCTAAAGTTCATGTGGTCAAGAAGTTTGATGAGGATGGCACAGCCATGGGTTATGCTATCTTTAAGACGGTCAATATGATAGCCGCAACCAAACATTTTGCTGCCGAATTAGCCCAAAAGGGCAATCCCTCTTATGACATACAAAACTCCATCATCATATTGGTCACAGATGGTTTACAAGATCCAAGCATTCTGGATAAAAATAGTCGTTTACGCAATATGGGATTAGAAGAGGCGGCCACCTATGCCAAAAAGAATGGGGTGCGTCTTTATCTTATCAATATAGATCCTAATACCTATTCCGAAGAGCTTGCCCCTCAACGCCATCAAATGGAAAGAATCACACAACTCACAGGTGGTCGATTATATATCGTTAATGATCCGGGGGATCTCACACAAATCTATGCAGATATCAATCGTATAGAAAAAAGTGTGCTTCCGCAAGAGGGCATTTCCAAAGAAAAGCAGCCTCATCTTTTTCGGCGCATTTCTTTGTATCCTTATTTCATTGCACTTGGAATGCTATTGCTATTCATAGCTATCCTTCTAAACACCACATTGGCTAGGAAGGTCCCATGAATCTATCTGATCTTTATTATAATCTTCCTGAAGCAGCCTACTTAGTATTCTTGATCTTTTTATTTCTAGCGTTGTTCTGGATTTTATTCCAACATCGCCAAACAGTCCTTTCTAAATATACGGTCGAAAATAAATTAGATGAACTGCTGATCTCGCAAACTCCATTTAACTATTGGCTTAGGGTCTTTGGACTATGCTTGGCATGGATTTGCCTTTGCTTGGCTCTGATGCAACCCAAGGGCAATGCGAGGTATCCTCCCGAGCTCGAACAAACCAGAAAACAAAATGTCAATACGTTGCGGTTGCAGCCTCATGAAGTCCTTTTTTTTATCGATGTTTCTGCCTCTATGTCGACGCTAGATGGAAGAGTGGGTCAATCCCGTTTTGAAAATGCTAAAGATATTGCTGATCAGGTGATGAGCCATCTTCAGGGACAAACAGGCTCCTTGTATAGTTTTACATCCACTGTCTCCAAATTATCTCCCCCTTCCATGGACTACCTATTTATGCGTCTGATGTTGCGTAATATGCAGATCAATGAAGGGGGTGCCAGTGGAACTGACATAAAAGCGGCCCTTCAATATATTCATGATAACTATTTAAATCCATCGACATCTTTAATCAAAACGGTCATCCTCATTTCGGATGGTGAAGATAATCGCCTGGAACTCCTACAGGGGAGTGAGCGTGAAAAATACATTCAAGAGACTATTGGCCTGTTAGGCGACCCCAATAGTGAAAAAATGCATGTCTACACTATTGGAGTGGGAACCAAAAAAGGGGGAGAAATCCCTCAGTTAACTTATGAGGGTAAATCGGTCACTTCGCATCTGAATGAAGAACTGTTGCAAGCTTTAAGTTCAAAAGGCCAGGGTCGCTATTATGCCGGCAGCACTTATGCTGCAGCAGATATCGCCATGGATCTTGCTAAACAAATTGCCCAAGTGGATGTATTTGCTCTTACAGATCTCACAACGGGAGTAAATCCTTCTGAAGATTTAATTTATGATCTTTACTATCAAATTCCATTGGGGTTAGCCATTGTTCTACTGGCTTTATGCTTTTTCTGGCCGGAGACTTCGATGCTCAAACAAAAGCTACTCACACAGAGTGTTTATTATGCCATGCTACTCAGTTTATTTTTTCTACCCACTTGGTTGGCAGCAGAACAAAATCACGAAGAACAGCTCCGCTTAGCTGCGGCTTATTATACAACTAAAAATTATTCAGCGGCCGTTAACATTTATCAATCTTTATTAGCTGAAGATCTTTCAGGCTGGGAAAGGGGTATTGTCACCTATAATTTGGGTACAGCATTAGCAGCTGCTCAGGGCATGAATGAAAAAGCCATTGAAAGTTTGCAGGCTATACCGGTGGATAACCATACATCGCCGGTATTAACTTTTAGATTGAAAAAAAATCTTGCTGTCGACAATTTTTCTCAAGCTGAAAAGTTAAGTGCAGCACTTAAACCCTCATCTTCAGAACAGGATCCTTTTTTTAAAGCCATTTACTTTTTTAAGCAGGCTTTAGAAGAAATTCCTTTAGCACAGGACAGTAAATGCAACATGCTGCATATCGCTGGTGAAGAATCCTGTTCACCAGAGTCTGATTTGGAAGAAATGGTCGTTTTAGCGAAAATGGGCATTGCTTCTATGCGAGCCTCTGCCCGACAGAATCTTGTAGAGCAATCATCCTTGCAACAAGGGCTTCCTTGGCTTCTGACGGGTCTGCAATTGATAGGAAAAGACATTGCATTTATGCAAGATCATTCCTTTGGATCTTCTTTACAAGCTGATTATCAAAAACTTTTCGTAGAACAGGCTTCTACCTGGAATCCTTTATGGAAGGCGTTGCAAGAAAAACTTACAGATAATGAGCAAGAAGCATCTTTATTTTTAAAAGCCAATCAGGCTTTTGATAAGATGCTAAGCGCGTTTGATCAAGGGGATTTTAAAGAGGCCAAAGCAGAGGTACGCGCATCGTCAAAACAGCTCAATAGGTTAATGCGTCGTCTCTTTTCCAAGGATCCTTTTCAGGAAGTCATATCTAGGTTATTAAGTAATTTTTCTTTGGCTTCTTTGCAAGATCCTTTGGAATCCAACACTTTACTTTTTTTATATCAGGATCTTAATGAAATCACCCCACCAAAAGAACATGAAGTTCTTAATGAGGGAATGGATGCTATTCGGGATAATTTAGAACATAGCTTATCTGCCACACAAAAACAGCAGGACGTTCTTGCACAAATTTTCTTCAATGAGGCTTGGCAACAAGGGAAACGTATTCAATTATTGCTAGATCCTAATCTGAAGGATCAACCTGAAATGGTATTGGAAGCTGGTATTGATGAGCAGCGACATTCCTTGGCACAAACTAGACTTTTATCTCATCTCATTGAAAGACAGGAAAAATTACCTGAGACAGTTGTTTCAATGGTAGTTGAATCTCAGCAATATGTATTAACTTTTTCTGAATATTTTTACGATTCAGCCTACACGAAACAAAGGGAAGAGTTTAGTGCTGAGGTTCCTGAGGGGAGTAAAGACACACGCTGCCAGTACCACCCATGGCATGAGGTTTTTCCTCTTTTTCAGCAAGGTGTTAATACTCTAGAGAAAACAGTAAAAATCTTAAAGATGAGTACCGATGATTTCAATGTTGCTATGCAAAATCAAGAATCTGTTTTAAGTGTCTGGTCAGATGCTCTTGTCAAATTGAAGGCTCCAAAGAATACAGAAAGCTGTCATGTGACTCCATTAGCCAATGAACCTGGTCAAAAGGTTCCTACGGAATCTTTTGAAGATATCGCACGCTTAATTGAACAGATGAATGCAGAAGATCAAAAGCCCAAAACTTCTCCTGAGCTTACTAAGGAGGGTTTAAGACCATGGTAGTAGAAGTCAAAAGCCAGGGACCAAAACATCTTTTAACTTTCGGCTTCTGGCTCCTAACTTCTCTATTTCTTTTTTTACTCTCTTCAAATGAACTTTTTGCTTTAGAGGATATTTCAGTTAGTGCATCGCTAGATTCAACATCTTTATATGAAGGATGGCCTATCAAGGGAACACTTGATGTGACGCATGATGTGAATCAGAAGGTGGATGAGTCTGCTGTTTCAATGGATGGAAAATCGATAAAAATCAGTTTATTAAGAGATGTAAAAATTTCACCTGATAGCCCATTGACAGTCAGTATTTATCATTTTACGCTACCATCCCAAAAAAAAGGGATGTATATGCTACCACCCATTTCTCTCAAGGTGGGAGGCAAAACTTACAAGACCTTATCCCTACCTTATGAAGTTCAAGGACCCGTTATACCTCCACCTGTAGCTCCAGGAGCAACTCAAGAGAGCCTTTTAAAGCTTGAAGCTTTTGTGGATGGTCCCAAAGAACTTTATCCGGGACAAAAGACTAAATTAACCTATCGTTATATCTATCGCGGCAATATTGCTCTCTCAAAAGAGGTTTTGCCCATGCTAGAAGCAGAGGGATTGCTAAAGATTGGAAGAACGGATATTAATAATTATGTCCAGAAAAATTCGAGTATTTTTGAAGTCTCTCAAGAGGTTGAAGCGGTTAAGCCTGGAACCTACTCATGGGGTCCTTCCATTATCGAAGGAATTGTTTATGTAGAGGATGCTTTAGGGAATAGACGATATACAACAACCAAGCTGGTTTCTGAGGTCCCTTCCGTGCAATTGATCGTTCAACCTTTTCCCTCAAAAGGAAAGCCTGCTTCATTTAATGGAGCCTTTGGTCAATTTACATTTAGTGTATCGCTGGCTGGCCCGGCAAAAATCAGCGTAGAGGATCCTATTGTTCTCGATGTGGCAATTGCCGGGACAACTACCAATTGGGATCATGTGACACTTCCAGAGTTATGTTGTCAGCCTGGATTTGCAGGTTTCTTTAAATTAAGTGATCTTCCTTCTATTGGAAAAATGCAAGATCATACAAAACGTTTTACAGTGACGATAAATCCTTTATCTTCTGCGATCAAAAGTATTCCTGCGATTCAATTTTCTTACTTTGAGCCGGAAAAAAATGAGTATAAGACACTCAATAGCAATCCTATTGCTATTGATGTTTCTCCTGCGCAGGATATTGCGCGGGGAAATCAAGATGGGTCTAAACAAAAGAGCTATAACTCTGGAGAGACAGTTGTTGAATGGATGCAAATCTATCGCCAAATGGCTCCAATAGAGTTGAACAAAACATTTCCCTTATATGCTTCTGATCTAAAAAATAGAGCTTTCGGATCTTGGTGGGTTCTATGGTTGATCCCTTTCAGTATAGCTCTGCTGCTATTGCAGTGGAGACTTAAAGCTTTTTTAAAAGAGCGTGAAGGGTATATTAAACCTATAAGCAGCCAGGAAATTTATCATGAAATGCTCAAAGCACCACCTTCCCCCCAATTTTTTCAGATGCTAAAACGGTGTTTAATCTTGAGCTTGTTTGAACATCATCAAATTAGCTCTGCAGAAATGGAACCGGAAGAATTACCGTTAGCGGGAATCGCGGGAGAGGTAGGAACATTTCTGGTTCATGTGGATTCAGTGCGTTACACGGGAGCTACACAAGACAATCTTTTGTATAAAGAGGTCTTGGAGGAAGGAAAAAAACTCTATAGAAAAATTGCGGAAGGCCATGCATAAGACCCTTTTTCATCATCTGATTTTAGTAAGTTTAGGACTTCTCATGATCGTCTTAGTATTTTGGGCTTTCCATTTATCACGATCGACTTCTCAATTTTTGGGTGAGGCTCTAAGCCATTATGAAGAAGCTGTACAGGCTCCTAATGTCATTCAACGCGAGGCAAAACTTAATCAAGCTTTGAGAATCTATGCTTCATTAGAGGACCAGTTCAATCCCAGGTATGGCAATGGTAAACTATATAACAACATGGGTTTGATTTATTTTGAATCGCAACAATATCCCTGGGCAGCTCTCTATTTTTATCAGGCTAGTGCACTTATGCCAAGAGATCCAAAAATTGCAGAAAATCTGCGCAATACCTTGCAAAAATTGCCTATTACAACAAATTCTCAAACTTCTATTTTTAAGAAGGTGTTTTTCTTTCATTATTATTTATCTCTTCCTGAGCGCTTACAGATTTTAACAGCTTGTACTCTTTTGATTTTAGGATTAGCGTCTTTGTATTTATGGAAACACTATCGATTCTTAAAAGGGATGATTGCTGCTGTTTTACTTATTTGGACTCTATTTTTGGGGAGTGTGCTTTTTACGAAATATGTTGCTGCACTTGAGGGCCTGCTCATTCAAGACGCGATGCTTTATCGGGATGCGCGTGAGACTTCAGCTTTTGTGACCTCAAAACCGATCTATGGGGGACATAGAGTTGAAGTTTTGGATGTCAAGAATGAGGGAAAATGGTTGAAAGTGCGTACTGATGAAGGCTTGCTGGGATATGTCAGAAGCGATTCCATGCGCATCCTAAAATAAAAAAAAATATTCACCACACAGCTACAGAGAGGGGAGCACCGCCAAATTGCGAGGCAATTTAATATTGTTTTCTCTGTGATCTCGGTGTCTCCTTGGTAAAAAAAAGTACTAAAAAAATAGTAAAAAAAAACTTGTATCTATTATAAAATTTTTGATAGCCTAATCTAGAGGAAAAAAATCATGGCGACACAAGACAGTAAGATTATCTATTTTGATGAAAATGATACCGGCGAATGGCAAAATGCAATTAGTGAGCCGTCTCTGCGTGTTGTCAATCCTTCCTACCTAAGTGATTTAAAAAATGCTCTTGAATTTGATAGAAGATACCGTGCTTTAGAAACTTTATTTGATGATGTAAACAAACGTATCCATGCTATTGAAATGCAAATCTCAAAAATTCGGGAGTTAGAAACAAGGAATCAGAATCCGGAATAAAAGCTCATTTTCGGCCTCCTGAATTCGGTTTCTTCAATCTAGATTGTTTATCTTAAATATGTTATCATAGGATTATAAAAAAAAGAGTATTTTTATATGGAAATCGATCGTCGTGCTTTGTTTAATTCTTTACGCATCAATTGGCTAGCCGACCCTTCTACCAGGGTGTTGCCTTGGCAGGTTGAAGATTATCGTGCACTCTCCCTAGAAGATATTTTTGCTCGCTTGGAAAAAAAGGAGATTCATCTCGATAAAATTTCATTTTCCGCATTAGCTGAAGAGGCCGATTCTCCTGAAGAGTTATGTGAGGTTCTTTTAGCCGACTTCAATTTAAAACCGGCGGAGCGAGATCAGGTTTACTTGTTAATTTTTGAGCTCTGGCGCCGCTTTATTAACGAAAAGCCATGCTTATCCATTTTTTGTGATGAACTGGATCATCAAATTTTTGTTTATGATCATGGCCAAGTGACACGGATAGAGGATATTCAAGATTCTCTTGCTAACCTTGAGGTCATATTGGATGAAAATACGGATGAAGGAGCCGATCCTGTAAAAGTATTTGAAACGGTCTCAAAATGTTGTGCAAACAATCTGGAGACTTTTTTATATGACTATATAGCGGAACAAATTGACAACCATAACTTTTCTTATGCAGCTGACCTTCTGGAAGGATTTGGACAGTATGTAAATGAGGTTGCTTGGTTTGATTTTCTGTGGGCACGTCTACTCTCACACACGGATCCTGAGGGCGCAGATAAGATCTTAAGAAAATTGATTCAAGAGATAAAAAAACAGCAAGATCTAGATCTAAGCCTAGAGGTGCTATCCTTTTTTGCAAAGGGTGGAGATCCTGATTTATTCCGCACACTAGCACGTCAGACGGTTTCTATGCTTGAAACAGAAGAAGATTTTCAAGAGCTTCTTGCGATTTGTGCTGACTACTACCATTTCTTAGATCAAGATCATGAAGAGCAGCTTATTCAGCAGATTTTACAAAAGCGTCCTCAAAATGCTTTAGAAAGCCAGATTTTACCTAAAGATGCCAAAGTGAAAGAATTCTTGAAGATCATCAAGTGAATTTTGGAAAAAAAATTTTCTGGCATAATTATCTGATATCCAAGTAGATAAGCAACATATAGAAAATAATTTTAAAGCGTTTTTATTTCTTTCAAATTCAGGGGCTTAAAAGCGGATTTTATATCGCATTCCAAGCGGAAAATTAGGATTCAAAAAGAAACTCCATATTGACTTTTAAACGAAAAAAAGGGATATCAATTGGCGATTGAAAAACACAAGATGTAGTGTTTTTTCCGGTTGAGAGACACAAGATCTTGTGTTTAGAAGGAAAATATAAAGAAAAAAACTGTATTAAAAATTTAAGGATTAAATCATGACAAAACCAACAGCGCGGGCTATGGCCACAGCTTTGAGAACATATCATCGCCCTATCCATGAGGGTGAAACTTTATTAGAAAGTTGGGATCAGGTTGTAGAGCGAGTCATTTGTCACCAGCGCTGGTTATGGGAAAGGGCTCTTGGACGCACTCTTAATGATCGAGAGGATGATGAATTGGAAGAATTGCGTAAGTTGATTCTTGGACGCTATATAGCGCCTGCAGGAAGGACTCTATGGCTAGGTGGTACTGAGCTTAGCCGTATGCGCGAATCGAGTATGTTTAATTGTTCTTATACACATGTGGAAACGGTCTATGATCTTGTGGATGTGCTCTGGTTACTACTGCAAGGCTGCGGGGTAGGCTTTAGACCTATCACAGGGACTCTTAATGGGTTTCGCAGACCTCTTCAGGAAATTCGTGTCATTCGTTCTAATCGTACGGGAAAAGGGGGCATTCAGACTAACGTTGAAACTTATAACCCTGAAACGCAAACTTGGACAATAAAGGTAGGGGATTCGGCCATTGCTTGGGCTAAAGCTATCGGTAAACTTGTGGCGGGCAAATTTCCGGCTAAAACCTTAGTGCTCGACTTTTCAGAGATTCGACCCGCCGGTACAAGGCTTAAAGGCTATGGTTGGATCTCTTCCGGGGATGAACAGATCGCTAAAGCCTTTAAAGCTATTGCTAAAATCTTGTCTGATCGAGCTGATCAGCTTCTTACTCGGATTGATATTCTGGATATTGTTAACTGGCTAGGGACAATTCTTTCTAGTCGCCGATCAGCACAAATTGCCCTCTTTGAATATGGACAGCCTGAATGGGAAGATTTTTCTTTGGCTAAAAAAGAATGGTGGTTAAAAGGGAATGCCCATCGTCAGCAATCCAATAATAGCCTCCTCTTTCGTCAAAAACCTACAAAAACTGAATTGGAAAATATCTTTCGTATCATGATGGAGTCGGGAGGGTCTGAGCCGGGTTTTATCAATGCCATGGAAGCAGAAAGGCGCGCACCCTGGTTTAAGGGATGCAATCCCTGTGTCGAGATTCTTTTGGGTAATAAGAGTTTTTGCAATCTAACCGAGGTCAATGTGTTGGCGTTCAAAGGAGATAAAATCGGGTTAGAAAGGGCTCTTTATATAGCTGGCAGAATGAACTATCGTCAAACAATGGTGAATTTGCGTGATGAAATTCTACAGGAAGCCTGGCATCTTAATAATGCCTTCTTGCATCTTTGTGGAGTTGGATTAACAGGGATTCGCGCTCGCAATGATTTAACTGCTTATGATTTCAAACGCATGCGCAATATTACGGTGAGCGCAGCCTATAGTATGGCTAATGAACTTAACTCTCCCTTGCCAAAGAACGTCACCTGCGTCAAACCCAGTGGAACGGTGAGCAAAATCATGGGTACTGAGGAGTGGGGTGAGGTCCCTGAAGGGGTTCATCTCCCTTTAGGAAAATATATTTTTAATAATATCACTTTCTCCAAACATGATCCTTTAGTCGCTCGTTTTCGTGCCGCTGGCTATTCCGTAATCGAAAAACCTTATGAACCGGAATCTGTTCTAGTCAAGTTCCCAGTAAAATATGAAAACATCGCTTTTACTAGGATGATGGTGACTAGAAAGAATGGAAAGATGGAAGAGGTAGAAGTTAATACAGACTCTGCCGTTGCTCAGCTTGATTGGTACAAGCTTTTGCAAGAAACCTGGTGTGAGCAGAATGTTTCAAATACCATCTCTTATGATCCTTCTGAAGTTCCTGCTATCATTGATTGGCTCTTAGAAAATTGGGATACCTATGTAGGTGTGTCCTTTTTATTCCGCAATGATCCTACTAAAAATGCTGAGGATTTGGGCTATGCCTATCTTCCGCAAGAGGTGGTAACGAAGGAGACTTATGATTCCTATGTGTCTAAGCTTAAGGATATTGACTATTCAGGCATTGAGATGCGTGATGTGGAAATGGATGCAGCTTGTGCAAATGGGGCCTGTCCTGTGCGTTAATTATATTAATTTAGAACCAAGTTGATTAATATTAGTAAAAATTGGTATAATAAAGCGGGAAATTATTATTTTTATTAATATTATTCGGAGTTTTTTATGAATGGTGCACCTGAAATCAGACGTGATGGAGCTGGGCTGGCTCCGGCAGTTCAAGGGACTGGAGATAAGGCGCTTCCTAATGGTTTTAATTCGGCCGGGCCTAATAGCGTCTTTAGGTTAATTAAAATGGAGAATGGTCTAGAGCTAAGAATTACAGTGACGTTTCCTGAAAATTGTAGTGAAAAACAAAAATTGAGCCGTTTAAGGGGGCTAAAGGAAGACAAATTAAAGGTCATGGGACAGCTGGCACGAGATTTGGGTTTGGGAAAGGTACCAGGAAAAGCTGAGAAAGGAACCATTGATTCTATTAACTTTAAGCAGGGTCCTAAGGGAAGACTTTTAGAAGCTGAAAAACATTTTTCTAAAGGAAAAGTTACATCCATCAATGAGGAATATTTCAATAATAAAGTTGCCCTGCATGCCGGCGATGATGCAAAAAGAACAAAATTTGAAAATAAAAGAAAAGAATTTGAAAATATTCAAAAGTCTTGGAGGAATTTGAGAAGAGGTAAGGCTAGGGAAGGACAGAATGTAGCTGAGCCTGTAGAGGAAGGAGCTCTTAAGCCCAAGAGAAAAAAAGCTGAAAAAGGCGAAAGGCTCTCTGGAGAACAAAAGAATTATCTCGAAGGGGAAGGAAAAGAGAAATGGCAAGATAGAGTTGAGAAAGGAGCCTTACAAAGAATCCTTGGAACTTACGAGTATGTAGATGAGGATAATAGGACAATAAAGAAAGATTGGTTTGATGAGAAAGGGATTCAGCATTATTTCCGATTATTACAAAAGCATGTGGATGACAAAGGTGATACTCGCAAAAAATTTCTAGTCGATAACCAATTTAATAGGGTTCTAGAACAACCAAAAGACAAAAAGCGAAATAAAATTTTTCAGCAAGAGGTTTTGCCTATCATTAAAGCTAACAAAGATGCAAGGCTGGTCTTCCCCTTATTAGCGAGACCTGCGGATTTTGACATGGATGCAAAAGTATATAAAGAATTGCCTAAGAATGAAAGATCGGGGCATCACTGGATTTTATGTGACATTGATCTCCAAAAGAATGAAATAAAATTTTACAATTCTATGCCCGATACAAAATTTGGCAATATGTATGATCCCCATATCAAGCGTTCTTTTGAGGAAATTAAGAAGTTATTGATAACTAATGCATCTTCAGAAGAAGAAAAAAAGGCCTATGAAAAGCTCAAGTTAACTATCAATGAAAATAGCAAGGATGTTATTCCAGAACAAATCAACGCGGGTGATTGTGGAGCTTATGTATGTAAATTTGCAGAAGCAATTGCTTTAGGTAAACCAATCGATAAAAATGCGAGGGATTTCAAACCTGATAATATGGTAAGTGACCTTGAGATTGAAAAAGAACCTGGTAAATATAATCGTGAGTTTAATGTTCGGGAGCAAATGGCTGCACGCATTATGAATAATTCGCTTGGGGTTTAATATCAACTTTTTGTCCGATACGCATTAAGCTAAGAAGCTTTTCAAAATAATATTCTGAATAGCCCGTAAGGGCGTATGGTTAAAGCCCATAGCGACGAAGGAGCTATGGGATAAAGGTAAAAGATATTTTGAGCCCGTAGGGCGATTCAAAACTAGAGTTGAATCGCCCTACGGGCTCTAATTTTTTTATTTATCCCCACAGCTCCTTCGTCGCTATGGGCTTTAACCAAACGCCCTACGGGCTAGTGACAGAATATAATGGATTCTTAGCTTGATGGGTATGGGACAAGTCACCGCACTACAAAAAATCTTAAACGCTTTAATGCATACTTTGCGAGGGCATGGGGAGTTCTGCCAGCTGATTCTGATAGGACAATAAGATGGTCGGTGATGAAGAGGTTAGTGGGATATCATGTTCGCGCAGAGCTGTCTCAATTTCCCAAAGAAAATCGGCTTCTTTTGAGTCAGTATAAGACTTCTCTTTGTAGTTGACCCACACAGCCAAACAAAATTCTAGGGAGTATTTATCAAACTTCTTTAACCATACTTGTGGGGTTCCATATTGAGAGACTGGGGCGGTACAAGGAACGCGTTTAGCAGCTTCTGCAACAACTTTCCTGACTAGATTTTTATCGGCATTGTTAGCTACGCAAAAAAGGATATTTAAACGACGAAAATCATTATTCATCGTATAATTAATCAATGTGTGATTGGTTAATTCGGAATTAGGAATGACAATTTCAACTCCATCCGAGGTGCATATGACTGTATTTTGGACATGGATCTCTGTGACTTTACCATAGGTTCCAGATTGAAGTTCAATATAGTCGCCTATCTTGAGATTGCGTTCAAATAAAATACATAAACCACAAATAAAATTATTTGCAAAAGACTGTAGGCCAAATCCAAGACCGAGCGTTAAGGCACTAGCCACCAGAACAAGATTGCTAAAGTCAAATCCTATGGAAATCAGTGCTAATAGTGAGCCAATAATTAAAGCAAAATAATGGACCAAACGTCCTAACGTGTATAGAGTTGACGAAGTGACATTGACTTGGCGTTTTGCAAAAGTCATCAGGGTAGTTCTCAGGAGTTTGGAGAGTAAAAAAGAGATGACTAATATAATGACGATTCGCAATATAGAAAGGGCTGTAATAGGAAGTTCTCCTATTTTGAAGAGGGTATAATTTAGGCAGCTTTCAATAAAATCTTTTGCACTAGAAAAGGCATTGGTTAAATTAATCCAGCTAATTTCTAAAAAAGAGCTTTCGGCTCGAATATAATTCTCTAGCTGATCAATGAGCCAACGAGCATTAAAGAGTTCATCCTCAAGAAGTTGTAGTGTAGATAGAGTCTCCAAAGATTCTTGACGTCGCGTTTGATTTAGTTTGACCTGTTTGCTGTCATTAGACTCATGCTGCGCCACAAGAGAAGCATAATCCTGCCTAACGCGGTCCTGTTCGCGCAGGGAAATTTTTTTCCAGTCTTTTGCATTAAGGGCAATTTTTTCGAGATGTTCATGCCAGTCCTTAAGCTTCTCATGCATCTCTTTATGACTGGTATTAAACTGCTTATTAAGATGCATGTAGAGATTATATTTTAGGTTTTGAAACGCTAAATGGCTCCAGGCTAAGGAACGCAAAGCTGCAGCATGGATAAGCTTTTGGTTGAAAAGATAGCGGGTATTTCTTTCATTAGGATTTTGTGACGAGGCGACATAGGCGCTGTTTTCTAGCTTTAAAAGCTCTGCCTGCCGGCGTTCGGATTCCATTTCTGCCGAGCGAATATCAGCTTCCAATTTATGGGCATCAAAAAGTTTGAAATTGAGTAGTCCTTTGGAAGCTTCTAGTTCTTTTTGGAGTAAAGATAGACGGGTTTTTTGAACTTCAAGACGTTTATAACTTTGTTTAAGCTGTTCTTGTGCAGACATAAGAGCAGCTTTATTAGCCATGATTTCCAATCCAGCCAGCATCTTTTCGATCGAAGGTTTGCTTTGAGCTAGATAGGGTACTAAAAGCTGATCCAACCGCTTTTGCATCTTTTTGATACGTTCTTGGATATTTTCTAGCTCTTCTTCCTCATTTTTCTTTTCAATTGAGGCTACTTTAATTTTATGATTGAGTTCTAACTGCTGCTCGATCGTATAGGTCTGTAAAAAAGGTTGTGGGGTAGGAGATTCTACCGGTGGCTGTTGCTTTGCAGCTAATAAAGTATTAAAATGCATCATGATATTATTCATAAGCACAGTTCCACTTTCATAATCCTGTCCCGAGAGTCTAGATAATTGAGAATAGAGGGATTGATTCACAGCGCTGATGTGCTGAGCAAGTTCAACGGGATTTTTAACATCAAAATACTCCCACCAGTTAAGTTTAAGAGAGGTTGGATCAGGGATATCAGTATTTGGCTGTTCAGCTGTATTGACCTCTAAATCCGATGAGCGGTCTTCGGCTAAAGTTAAAAATTCGGCACTCTTTGCATGCACTGCAAAAGAGCAAAAACAAATAAATATTATGATTTTAATGTAATGTAACATAGTAATTAACTATAAATTAATTTAGGAATAAAATCAAGATAATCGCAAGAAGTTAAAAAATAACGTATGCCATTTCTTTCACCAAATAGGTTGAGATTTGTTTTGACATTATGAAGATGTCCAAAAACGCAGGTATTAATTTTAAACTTTTCTAACAAAAGAGAGGCAGGAGAATTTTTAAGATCGGCACTTAGGGGGGGATAATGGGTCATGGCGATGCGTATATTTGCTTCTGTGTTCAGGCCTTGTAAACTTAGCTCAAGACGTCCTAATTCTCGTAGAAAGATTTTTTGGGTATCCTCAGAATTTTCTGGAATTTCATCGAGCTGTTTTGCTCGAGGATTTTCTTTGAATTCAATATAATCTTTAAAATTGAAATCGCTATCCCAAAGACGTGCACCGCCTATCGTGTATTCATTCCAATTAAAAACATTATTTTGAATGACATGGATTGAGGAAGGAAGTATTTTTTCTACCTTACTAAGGGAGGTCCACCAGTAGTCGTGATTACCGCGCACAAGGACTTTAGTACCAGGAAGTTCGTGTATCCAATTTAAATCTACAGCTGCATCTTCTAAATGCATCGCCCAAGAAATATCTCCAGCTAAAAGAACAAGATCATCGGGCTTAATATGGTCAAGCCAATGTTTTTTGATTTTGTCTGTGTAATGGATCCATGGTTCTCCGAAAAAATCCATTTTTTTTTCGGGAACACCAAAGGCTAAATGTAGATCTGCTAAAGCCCATACTGCCATAAATTTTCCCTGCCGCGAAAAACCCCTGCCCGTGCCCTTGCCCGCATAGGCATCAACCTAAGATGGAGCTCCTCACGGAAAAAAAGTTGAATTAAAAATTGAATTTTATAAAAATGCCTCTCTTTTAACCGTCAAGCAAAAGGAGAGGCCAGAATGCATTCCGAGCAGATAGTACAAATTTTCGATGAAATTTTCAATGAAAAAAAATGCCATGAGTTATCTCGAAAATACAAATTTATAAAGAGATCGACGAGTAAGCTTAAAGGAAGTGAATTTATTAAAGCAATGGTTATTCCTAGTAAAGGGTCGTCAACAGATAGTCTGAAAGGTTTATGTAAAAGAATACTAAAATTTAACAATGAAGCCGAGCTTTCTTCTCAGGCGTTATGTAAAAGGATAAATAATCCTGCTTCTAACGCACTAATGAGAGGTGTTTTAAATGAATTACTCATTAAAGTTCATGAACAGATAACCTGTGTCTGTCCAAAACTTGCAGTAGGACTAAAGGAATTTGCTAGGGTTCTTGTTGAGGATAGTTCTATAGCCGTGCTTAATGAAAAACTCGAACAAAAATATAAAGGAACCAACCGTGGTGGATGCAGTGGTAAAGCACAGGTTAAAATAGATTTGATAACTGATATAGCAAAAGGTCTTCTAATAGATGCACAATTATTTAGAGGTAATGAACCCGATCAAGGCAATGCGGAACGGATATTAAGCTTTATTAAAGAGGGTGATTTAATCATTCGAGATTTGGGATACTTTGCAATCAAGGCATTTAAAAAAATTGCAGAAGCAAATGCATACTTTCTTTCCCGTCTTTTATCTGGAGTACACTTCTACTTAAATAAGGAGGATGAAAATCCATTAGATCTTGGAATGTATTTAAAAAAGAAAATTTACCACAAACAAAACATAATTGAGATCAAAGGATTTCTCGGAAAAGATAAGGTTCCTATTCGGTTAATAATGTATCGCAGTCATGAGGATGTTGTTAACAAGCGTTTAAGAGAAGCAAATAAGGTGGCAAAATCTAAGGGAATCACAATGAGCGATAGCAAGAGGCTGTCTTTATATTTTTCTATGTTTGTGACAAATGCCTCCGAAGATATGCTATCAACAGAAATGATAGGCACTGTATACCGTCTTAGGTGGGAAATAGAGCTAATTTTTAAGAGATGGAAAAGCCAACTCGAGATAGATTATCTAAAAGGAATAAATGAATATAGAATTGATTTTTTGATTTGGAGTCGGTTATGCATGGTAGTGATTGTAGAATTGGTGGTAGGGCGTTTTAGAGATATTATTAACAAATCATTTAATCTTGAACTCAGTGAAGTGAAGTTAATTAACTATTTGCTAAGAGAAAGTTGTTTTTATTATGCAGTAGCAAGAAATGGATTGGAAGTTTTTATTGAAGAAATGGTAAAAGATATTCCGAGGATGCTTCTGAAGGACAAAAGAAAGCGGAAAACTATGCGTGAAAAGGTATTTCAAAAAGAAAGCTACTATGGAATGCAACAACCTAATTATCAGAATGTTGCTTAGGTTGATGCCTATGCCTTGCCCGTGCCCGATTTATTTTTTAATAATCTTGTACTATTGCATAGATATCTAATTGTTTAGAAGAAGCTTTTCGGGCACGGGCAAAGGGCACGGGCAGGGGATTTAATCAGGAATGGAGTATGTTTAAAGAATAAAACCGTCGGGGATGTGAGCACCACGTGGGACAATAATAATGCCATCCCGAATAAAAATTTCGTCGCTGTTGTACTGGCTTAATTTATTTTTATTGATTAACTGGACATTGTTACCAATGCAGACATGTTTATCAATGATGGCCTGTTCAATGCGGCAATTTTCGCCAATTTCGAGATTTTCAGGAAGGCAGCTCTCTGGGCCTGGTGAGCGATAAAAATCGTTACCGATAAGATAACTATTTTTAATAATGGAATTTTTTTTAATTCTTGTGCGTGGCCCTAAAATACTATGAGTGATCTCTTTGGCTTCTATAATGGATCCTTCGCAAATAATGGAATTTTGAATTTTTGAATTATAAATTTTGGCTGCAGAAAGATTTTGAGTGCAAGTGTATAAAGGATGCTTCTCATCGTACCAATTAAAAACAGGATTATCAGCGGTCAAGGCTATATTGGCATTGTAATAGGATTTAATCGTCCCGATGTCTTCCCAGTAGCCTTCATGAAGATAGACAGCCGTATTTTTTTTCTGAATGATTGTAGGAATTAGATGCTTGCCGAAATCTTCCCGCATGTCGGTCATAAGGAGTTGAAGAAGCGTTTTTCGTTTAAATAAATAAATACCCATTGAACCCAAATAAGCGGAATTTTTGATTTTAAATTTCTCAGTCACTTCAGGTGTTAGCTTGCACTTTTCAAGAAGCTTTTTTTCATTCGGTTTTTCAATAAAATCCGTAATAAAGCCATCTCTGTTAATTTTAAGAATGCCTAAGCGGTTTGTTTGGCTTTCAGAAACGGGTAATGCACTGATAACGACATCAGCATTGGTTTGAAGGGCAACATGGAGCATTTTTTGGTAGTCCATTTGATAAAGTTGGTCACCCGACAAAATCAAAATGTAATCTACAGATATCTCTGAAAGGTAATCTAAATTTTGTCGTATAGCATCGGCAGTGCCTTGAAACCACTGTTTCGCTTGCGGCTTTTCTTCGACAGATAAAATTTCTATAAATCCCTTTGAGAAAAGCCCCGGCCGATAAGCTTTAAATAGGTGATCGTGTAAAGATTTGGAAAGAAATTGCGTCACGACAAAAATTTTATGACATCCGGAGTTAATAGAGTTTGACATAGGCACGTCAATAAGGCGATATTTCCCTCCAAAAGTCATAGCAGGCTTGCAGTTGGCGCGCGTAAGTGGAAAAAGACGTGTTCCTTGCCCTCCGCTCAGGATAACTGTGGCAACGCGACTCATATCATAGGAGAAATTTTGAAAATCCTTTTTTACTACTCGTCTCTGTCTACGGGAACGCTGGGCATGCAAACTGACCATACTTCCTCCTATTCATAATAATCGGCACTTTAAATAAAAGATTATAATTGATCAAGCTCCAAAATCCCCTGCCCGACAACCCCTGCCCTTGCCCGATTAAATTTGTTTTCTGAACACTCTTAATTACATGATGGTTTCCGATTTTATCAATTGTGTATGCTTTTGCATCTTTATTGAATTTTTCGGGCACGGGCAAGGGTTGTTCGGGCACGGGCAGGGGATTAAGATTCACCCTTTACCCTTTGACAGGTTTATGTTAATATATTTTTTTCAGAGAAAATCTTATGGATATTGCAGGCTTTTTCCAAAACAAAAAGTGGGTCCGTCATGCGGGAGTGACTCTATTAATTCTTTTTGTCCTTTTTGGAATTCTGCGTGCCTGTTTTTTTTCACGAAATGCTCGAGTCAAATCCTCCTATTTGATTGCTCGCAATATTAATTGGAATGATTTTGAATTTTCAGGAAAAGAACCTAATGTTCAGGCATTTGCCGAAGAGCTCGTCCTAGCAGCAAGTAAAGAAGTGAATTTAAAGGTTCAATTTGTTTCTACCAATTCTCCAACACTTTTGGAGGATTTAAGAGGTGGAAGATATGATGCTGTATTTACTTTCATGACTCCTAATAGTATTAATGAGGAGACCTATTATTTTTCGGATCCGCTTTATATGTTAGGTTCGGTTCTTGTTGTTCGCGAAGATTCTGAGGTCAAAAATTTGGAAGAAATGGAAGGAAAAATGGTGGGAATTAAATCCGGATCTTCATCTATTTATGATGTAGAACACTATCCTTCAATTATCATCGTCACTTATGAAAATATGAATACCGCTCTGAATGATTTAGCCAATAATAAAATCGATGGGGTAATCACAGATGCTTGGGCTGCTCATGTCAATACACATGCTTTTTTCTCTAACAAATTAAAAATAGCAACAGTTCCCTTTACTCATCAAGGACTTCGTCTCGCCACATTAGCAGAGCATGATCTGGAAGATTTTATAGAAAGTCTTGATGATGGCTTAGAGCGGATTAAAGCTAGTGGGCAATATCAAATGCTTATTAGCAAATGGGGTCTTTACGAAGTACAATAAAATGAATTCATAAGTCTGAAAACAATAAATTAAATCGGGCATAGGCAAGGGCACGGGCAGGGGATTTTCGGGTACGGGCAGGAGATTTTCCTCATTCGAACTGCCTATAGTCATGCTCCACGCGGGCTAAAATTTCTTCATTCGTTGGGCAAGGCTGTAGTCCCCAGATTTTTTCGCTGTATTCTTTTATTGCTCTATCACTTGAAAATCGTCCGGTACATGCAATGTTATGGATAGCATATTCGGCCCATTTTAGAGGATTTTCAAACAAAGCTTCCACTTTTTTTTGCGCTTCATAGTAACTTCCTAGGTCTTTTAAGATAAAATAGCGATCCGCCTTTGCGCCATAAGATCCTTGGATTAATTTGTCAAAAAGTCCACTAAATATCACATGTTCTTCCTCACTGGTGGCAAAAGTACGATCATGAAGGGCATTCAACGCATCACGGATTTTAGGATTATCATTATAAATGTCTCTAGGGTTATAGGATTGATCGATCTGCATTTTTTCAATTTCGCTAGCTGTTGCGCCAAATGAAAAAGGCCACCACTGACTCGTGATGCATTCTTTCATTTCGATATTTGCGCCATCCTCTGTGCCAATTGTCAAGGCCCCATTCATTGACAATTTCATATTTCCGGTACCTGAAGCTTCCATGCCTGCAGTTGAAATTTGTTCTGAAAGATCAGCAGCAGGAATGATGACTTCAGCCCTGGAAACATTGTAGTTATCCACAAAAACAACTTTTAGAAGACCATAGACTGCAGGATCCTTATTAATTTTTCTTGCCAAAGCAAAGATTAAACGAATGATATCTTTAGCGGTTTCATAATTAGCGGCAGCTTTTCCAGCAAAAATAGAGGTACGTTTGATTCTCTGATGATGTGGATTTTTTAAAATTTCTTGATAGGTCATGATGATATTTAGGATATTGAGAAGCTGTCTTTTGTATTCATGGATACGTTTTATCTGAACATCAAAGATTGAATCTATATCTATAAGAGGAGATAGAACAACCTGCTCTCCTTTTTCGTTACGCAACTTATTATTCTCGGATAGAAATTCCACTAAACGCTGCTTATTCTTTTTTTTGATGAGTAAAAATTCTTGTTGGGCTTGTTCGTCATCGGCAAATTTGGCCAGTTCACCTATGGTCGAAAAATCAACTATCCAATTTTCTCCTATGCGTTTTGTGATAAATTTTGCAAGATCGGGATTGCACTCTAAGAGCCAGCGACTTTGGGTCACTCCATTGGTAACATTGATAAAATTGTTGGGAAACATTTCGTAGAAATCTTTAAAAACTTTCTTTTTTAGGATATCTGTATGAATTCCAGCATACTCCATTGACAGAATGCGAGCCAATAATTGCAAGATTAGCCATGCGAACATGATCATTTTCAATAATAGACATGCGTCGCACACGCTCTTCCTCGCGCGGATATTTCTCACGAACTGAGTTACAAAATTCAAAGTTAAGACGTTCAATAATTCGTAGTTGCCTGGGGGATAAATAATTGAAAAGATTCTTGATCCCATTGACTTCTAACGGCTTCACTCAGAACTGTATGATTGGTGTATCCTGTGCAGGTTTGGGTCATATCCACAGCTGTTTTCCAAGGCAAATCATGCTCTTGAATGAGCATACGGATTAATTCTGGTATAACTAAGCGCAGGGTGGGTATCATTGATTTGGATCCGCACTTTGTCAGCAAAGGCACGGAAATTTTGATGATTTGACAAGATAATGTCGAACAATATCCTGCAGAGAAGCTGAAACAAGAAAAATTCCTGTTTTAAACGAATCCGTTTTCCCGATTCGATGATGATCGCTTGGATATAGAACATCTGTTAGGGTCGTATTTTCAGCTGCTTGGTCCAATCTTCCTGCATTATAACGCTGCAGTTGAAAGTTGCGTGGAGATTCTTTGGTTGTCCACAAACGCTAAGGGTGACACATGGAATATTTTTTATCGTTAGCATAACCTACAATGGGATAATCATAGGGAAGAGCCTGGACCTCTTCATAATCTTTAAGCTGATAAATGTCATCACCATGAATATTGTGAGAAGGCATGATTCCTCCGCAATATTTAATGTGGACTCGTCGGGTATCACGTCGGAACTCCCAAGGATTTTCACTGAGTAGCCAGCAGTCGGGGGCTTCAATTTGTATTCCATTCCATATTTGTTGTTCAAAAATTCCATATTGATATCTTAAACCATAACCCTGGGCAGGATAGTGCAACGTGGCAAGGGAGTCCAAAAAACAGGAAGCTAGGCGTCCTAGGCCTCCATTTCCCAAGCCTGGATCTGCCTCATAATAAATGATTTCATTGTAAGAACGGTTGAGCTTTTGAAGGACAGCCTGCACTATTTCAGATGCTTTTAAATTAGTGATGGAATTACTCAGAAAGCGTCCGGGTAGATACTCCATTGAGAGATAGTAAAGCATACGGACATCATTTTTCATCTGGGTTTTAACGCTTGCCAGCCAATGAATCATGACCTCTTCTCTAAGAGCAAAGGATAATGCATTGTAAATTTCATCTGTGTGGGCGTTTTCGACAACTCGGCCTAGAGTAGTAATCAAATAATGCTTGGTTTTATTGACTAATTTATCGACTATTGTATCCATGTCTAAAGGGACCATAATCTGCTCCTTCCATCAGACCTCCTTATACATGATCGTGACGAAATAGTGGAATAAAAACCTCAATTTAAATTATTCTCACTCAATGTCTGTTAGGAGGATTATGTCCATTTTTGCACGCATGAAACTTTTTCAAAAGACTGCTATTGCCATTTTTGCGTTTTTTATGGGAATGATGATTCTTGTCACTATTGTTGCGCATGCTAGACCTTCTGGATCCACAGGAATGGATATGATGAAGATACAACAGATGCTTCAGAAAAAAAATACACAAGAAGAGATTACACATATTCCATGACTCTTCTTCTGACCATGTTGCCTTTATATCTTTTTGGGAATTTGCATTGCATGGGGATGTGTGGTCCTCTAGTGATGATGATTGGTAAGCATCGTTACAGGTATTTTTATTTTTTAGGTCGTTTGTTTTCATTTACCCTAGCAGGTATGATAGCTGGAGAATTAGGAGCTGTAGTACAAATTTTTTTTAACCATTATCACCTATCAGCTCTTGTTAGTTTTTTCTTCGGAACAATTATTTTGCTAACAGCTCTATCCACTCTTATGGGATGGCGATTTCCCAGTTACGAGTTGCTTACAAAACGTTTAACTAGAATCAATCAAAATCTTTCAATTTTAATGTTAAAGGATCAACCATGGGCGACCTTTTGGTTTGGTTTCTTTACAGTAGCCTTGCCTTGCGGTCAAACATTGATTGTATTTTCGGCCTGCGCACTCTCCGGAGATCTTTGGATAGGCTTGATTAATGGTTTTATATTTGCTCTTTTGACGACCCCATCCCTTTTTTTGGCTATGCACATCCATCAGCTTTTTTTTAATTTGAAAAAGTACTATAATCTGCTGATAGGTTTTTTTGGCTTATTGGTCGGAATACTAGCAATTTTTCGGGGATTGGCAGAAATTGAGATGATTCCTCATTTAGTTTTAAATTTAGAATCTGAAAATGCATACCATTTGGTGATTTATTAATGAATAAGGAACCCATTTTACTTTATCTTTTACGTCTGATTATTAGCCTTGGCATTTTGGGTTTTCTTGTAATGCTTTATTGGTCCTCTTCTTTATTGGAAGAGGATATTCAAATTTTACGTTCAGAAGTCAGGGATTTGAAAACGGATTTAAATAATGTCCAAGATGATCTTAAAAACATAGAAAAAAATACTTTACAATCTACACTTAGCGCAATTCAAAAGGGAAACACGAGCGACGGTGTTGCCTACAAAGCCAATTCTTTTGCAAATCGCCCATTGATAGACCCCTCCTTACCTAATTTGTTGCAGGAAGATCCTTTTTATGAAAAAACGCTTCCCCAAATGTTAGGTCCTATTTTTAAAGCTCACGGGATATTACTCGGTGCTAGCGTGGGAAAATATGACAACCTTCTTCCTTTTCCTGATTGGGCAGAGGTATCCAATTGGAACGGCTGGTGTAATGTTTCTGTGGCTAAGGATGTATTTGGAAAATATGAATCTTTATCTCCTAATATGGCGATAAAAATGGAAGAGAGAAGGAACAAAGATGGCGCTCCCGAATTTTGGATTCATCTTCGGGATCATGTCTATTGGGAACCTCTACGGAAGGACTTTTTTCCTGAGGGCTTCGAACTGGCTGAACATTTCTTGAAAAAACACCAAATTACCGCGGACGATTTTAAGTTCTATTTTGATGCTGTGATGAATCCTTATATTAGTGCCACCGGTGCTGTTTCTTTACGGCCTTACTTGCAGGAGATTGTTGAATTTCGCATCATCGATAAATTGACCTTTGTAGTACGCTGGAAAGAAAAAAAATTTAAGGATGCAGAGGGTAAGGAAATTGGAAAAATTAAATATGTGGCTAAATTATGGACAGGTGGTTTACGTCCTCTCGCTTCCTTTGTTTATAAATACTATTCCAATGGGAAGAAAATTATTGAAAATGATTCTGACCCTAATACCTATCGTACAAATGCGATATGGGCTCAGGGATTTATTCAGCATTGGGCCAGAAATATCATTGTGAGTTGCGGTCCTTGGCTTTTTGATGGACGTTCTGAGCGGCAGATTAATTTTAAACGTAACAGAAATTACTATTTTCCCTTAGAAGCTCTTACAGAAGCAAGGGAAATCCAGTTCAAAGAAAGCACAGAAAATGCCTGGCAAGATTTTAAGGGAAATAAACTGACCACTTATGCCATTCAGCCCGATCAATTACTGGAACTAAAAAACTTTTTGAATTCCTCACAGTATGCCCAACAAGCTAGCCAAAATAACGGAATAAAACGGTTAGATTATTTTTCACGTTCATTTACCTATGTAGGATGGAATGGAAAAAAACCTTTCTTTAAAACAGCCAAAATTCGTCGAGCATTAACGATGGCGGTAGATAGACAAAGAATCATTAAGCAATTCCTCAATGGCATGGCAATTGAAATAACGGGTCCTCTCTACCCATTCGATAAAGCCTATGATAAAAGTATTGTACCCTGGCCCTACGATGTGCAAAAAGCTCGTCAACTTTTAGAGGAGGAGGGATGGTACGATCATAATGGAGATGGGATTATAGATAAGGTTATTGATGGAGTAGATACTCCTTTTCGCTTTACTTTATGCTATATTTCGCGCTCTGTGCTTGCTCGTAATATTGCCGAATTTATATGCACCTCATTGAAAGAGATTGGCATCGATTGCCGTATAAATGGGCTAGACTTACCTGATATGTCAGCTAAAATGAGTGATAAAAATTTTGATGCGCTTTTAATGGCCTGGGCATTAGGTTCTCCACCGGATGATCCACGTCAGCTTTGGTATACGGATAAAGGTAATGAAAAAGGTTCATCTAACTATATTAGTTTTAGCAATCCTGAAGTCGATCAAATCATTGATGATCTGGATTACGAATCGAATAAACAGAAAAGAATCGAACTCTATCATAGATTTCACAGAATTATTCATCAAGAAGCTCCCTATATCTTCCTTGATTGTCCTAAAGTTGCTTTCTTGTATCGTGAAGCTTTGCAAAATGTCTTTATACCGGCAGAAAGACAGGATCTTATTCCGGGAGCGGATGTTGCTGAACCCGATCAAAGCATTTTCTGGTTCAAAGAGGAGCATGACAAGGGTGCTGCAGCTAAATAAATTGAAAATTAAAAATTTAACAGGATCGGCTTTGCCGGCAGGATCGCTCGCTTCGCTCGTGGTGTTAAGCGACGAAAAGGACAAAAAGGACCTAAGTTATTTTTAGGTCCTTTTTGTCCTTTTCGTCCCTTGACACCCTGCCGGCAAAGTCGATTCTGTTATCCTGTTTTTTATGATAGAGAGTTTTTATGAGAATAAGCAGATATTTTGAAACTATTGAAGAAGCCAAAGGTATTTATGGAGATGACTATATACCAAAAATAAATGAAAAAACACGCACTTTTGCTGATCAACGTACCTATTACAAATTAGGCTCAACCATAGAGAAACATTCAATAGCTTGGCAGTTAGGTCGATTATTCGATTGCATCATTAAAGCTCCTTTAGCGTTGTGCTCGGGAAATTATCTTAAACGAATGAAGGCATCATGGAAAGAATTTAAACAGGCAGGCCTTACGGTCAGCATTTATGTGAAAAAACAGCTAGAGCTTAAACAACATGAACAGGCCATACAACCGCCCATAGAGCAACAACCGAAAGAGCTGCCGATAGTTGAAGAAATTATAGAAGCGGAACCACCTGTGGAGGCTTGTCTAAATGTATTCCGTGGTCTTCCGGATGTAAATGATAAGGAATTCGAACCCTTATTTAATGGGTTTGTTGAATTCATTAAATTAAATATTAGATTCTATGAAGATAAAGAGGCTCTTTGGAATCAAATCGCTATAGAGTGTTCTCCTGAGAAAGCGATCTATATGCTCCATAGCTTAAAAATAAAACTAAAAAATAAATATATCATTTTTAATAAGATCATAGAAAAAGACCTAAAAAAATTTGTTGAGCTGGAAGATCTGGATCATCTCAAAGATTATCTTTCTTCTTATTATTGCTATCAAGCACCAGACGAGTTAGTCCCTGAATTTGTTCGCGAATTAACTACTCAGAATAAAATAGAGCTCGTCCTTCAGCTCATCTGTAAAAACGAAATTATTGCAGAACGTTTTGCATTTCTGGGTATTGAGGAGCTCAAAAAGTGCCTTAAATACATTGAATTGGAAAAAATAGATACAGCGCTAGACTCAGAGCCCACAAAATTAACAAATTTTTTCCAAATGTTAACCGATTTTTCTGAAAAGGATTTTCTTGCTTGTTACGATGTAGTTGCTAAACATTTTCCTGAGGAAAAACCAGATCCAGAATATGCTGTACAGGCACTTCATGGGTTTATCTTGATGCATGGTAGCATAATGAAAAAGGATATAGTGCATAAAGGATTGACGGATAAAAATCTGAGAGAACAATTAGATCAAGTTCTTCAGAAGATAGATCGAATAATTAATCGCTATCCTGAAATTAAAGATAAGTTAGAGAAATATTTGAAAACCTATCCAAAAACATTCTTCGTAAAATACCATGAAATGAATTTCGATCCTCTTCGATTGGCTCTGATTATGCAAAACAATAAAAATTATACTATGGCGCAAATACATCGTTTAACCAAGATCGATTGGGGGTATTATCCGGCCCATAAAATGGCTGTCGCTTGTTTGTATCTAGATCCACAAACACAAAGAAAGCTTATTCATAACCTCTATGAACATTATAAAGAGCCTTTTGATATTGGCGGAGCACGATATTATAAAACAAAATTATTGAAAGATATCTACCATAACTTGACTGAAGAAGAACTTAACAAATTGGCGCTACCGGATGAAATCCTGCAGGTCATGATGGATAAATAAAGCCTTAAGAAAATCATATCACCGCAGAATCTGCGTCCGCGAGCTTTGGGGTGAATATTTTTTATCTTTCTTTAAAGGAAGAGTTTCAGGGATGTTTGCAAATGCGCAATATTGTAATTTCCTTTCTGGCTGGTCCGTAATGCCAAAATATACGATATGCTCCAGGAGTTTTATTTTCAGTATATGATTCAAAAACTTCTTGTCCATCAGGACCTGAAATTTCGTCGTATTTGTGAGTATTTAAACAAGAATGCTTTAAATTTGTTTGCATAAAATATAAACATTTTGCAACTGCTTTAAAATGCCTAAATTTAGAGGCATCTTTTTCTAATAGTTCTAATTCCTTCTCTGATTTTTCGGTAAATCTTAGTTTAAATGAGTTATTCATCAGCAAACTTTGCAAAACGAGAAACGTCTATTTGCCTTGCCTTGCCTTTTTTTGATTGTTGAATAGATTCTTGCAATTCCTCTTTAAATTTTCTTTCCTTTAATTCTTGTAAGCCTTTTAACATCCATTGATGGAGAAATTCTTTTATAGAAATCCTAGCCTGTGCACATTCACTTTTTAATAAAATGTGTTCCTTTACTGGAACATCAAAACTTAATCTAACTGTTTCTTCATTCATATAAAATCTCCTTAAACCTCTCTTTTATATTATATCTTAAAAACTTTTTATAGGCAAACCTACAAAACTATTTGTCTACTTAAAATTAGTTCTTTACCCTATTAGCTTCAACCTATTATATTTGCGAGTATGATTAACTATATTATCCGGCGTTTATTACTCCTACCGATGACTCTTTTTTTTATCGTGCTGGTCAACTTCCTCATAATTAACCTAGCTCCAGGAGATCCGGTGACCATTCTCGATATTAGCAAAGAGGGTGGTGGCATTCAACGTCAAGGGCATGCTCTTGCCTATGGCAGCGATGACCGTTATTTACTATTTCGCGAATTTTATGGGTTGACATTGCCGGTTATTATAAATACTTGGCCCTGGATATCTCAGCAGCAGGTAACTGAAACTCTCTGGAAACTGACCTTTCGTAAAGATAATCCACAATCTACTCAAGAAATGAGTTATAGTGAGTATGATAAGCTTCGTATTAAATTTGGAGATCAGGCCCGTTTTATCATGCCTAAATTGCTCCATGTCATAGAGGATTCCCATCAACCGTTAAAGCTTCGACAGCTGGCTATACGCTATTTTCAGAGAGGAACTTATCGTAATGCTTATATTGGATCTAATTTATCCGAAACTGAAATGGAGTATAACAACCATCTGGCAGAAAATAGTAATTCTCTTAATTCATTATTAAATCCTTTTCCAGAAAATGACAGCGATATAAACAAAGAAGCAGTAGGATTGCGCCAATGGTATGAACAGCATAAAGATTTCTATCATGCAGAACCAACGAAGATCCAGAAATTTTCAATTTTGTTTTTTCAAACCCGTTTTTTCCGCTATATGAGCAGAGTTTTCACCCTTGATTTTGGTACTTTGCGCAGTGACCCCAATAAAACAGTCATTAGCGAAGTGACGAAGCGTTTTAAATATTCTTTAAACTCTTTCCATCTTACCGATGATTATGACTCTTTTCTTATGTATATTTTTTGGATTCATCATGGCTCTTCAGCAAAATCGTTGGCCTGACTATTCTCTAAATGTGACTTTTTTGATTCTGTATGCGATCCCTATTTTTGTCGTCGCCCCATTTTTAATAGAAAAATTTGGTGTCAACCATCATTTTCCTTTTACGCATGTTCCCATTCCCATTAGCGGGTTTACAAGTCCTGATAGAATTTATGACAAGCAGGTTTCCTATCAAAGATTTTTAGATGTTCTCGAACATATTTTTCTGCCATTAATGGCAATCATGTATGGAACTTTGGCAGCCCAAACCCGTCTCGCACGGACTGCCATTTTAGAAGTCCTGAGACAAGATTATGTCCGAACTGCTTGGGCAAAAGGAGCTTCTCTATGGTCCGTGATGACACGCCATGTGGGCCGCAATGCAGCTATTACCATTGTCACTTCTATAGCCGGATCCTTAGGTATAATCCTCGGAGGTTCTTTAATCGTAGAAACCCTTTTTGAAATCAATGGATTTGGAAAGTTTTTTTATGATGCTGTGGTCAATCGTGATTATAATGTCATCATGTTTTCCGCATTAGCAGGGTCTTTTTTGACTCTTCTTGGATATCTTGTTGCGGACATTGCCTATACCGTTTTAGATCCTCGCATCACATTGGATTAAACATATGAATAGTCATCAAGAAAGCTACTGGAAAGAGGTATGGAATCAATTACGTAGACATCGGCTGGGAAATGCGGCGCTTTATGTTTTCTTTCTTTTTGTTTTTGTTGGAGTATATGCTCCTTTTTTTGCCTCTAGCAAGCCTTTAATTGTTGAATTCAACGGCACCTGGTTTTTTCCGCTTTTCCGTTACCTTTTTTATTCTGAGTTTTATACAAAACTTCTAGATATTTTCTTTAACATCCTTATGTTTACTCTTCCGGCTTTTTTAATAGCTTTTAAGCTTTTAAAAAAAGATCCCAAAACACGAAAAGCGATATGTTTGCTCATTGTGGCCTTTCAGTTCGTAGCATTTATCTATTGCGCCTATCGAACGCCCTCTGATCCCGCTGCAGATGTAAGTTTAATTAAGCAAAGACAAGAGGCGATAAAAAAGGAAATCGCTGCTAAAGGAGCTTTTGTTCCTTCCTGGAATTTTGATTTGCAATATATGAATGATTACGCAAAGTTAAATTTGGTCGTTCGTGACATTTTAAGAAAAAGGCAGAATGATAAACTTCAGCCTTACAGAGAAGCCTTTGAAAAAGCGAATCATCAGATGATGCCGACGTTATGGAATTTGGAAATAGCTAATGAGGAGAGAGAACTGGAAATACAGCGCCAGATTCTGCAGACTTATGCTGACCATCCTGATTCGATCGAATACAAAACAGCGCAGCAAAAAATACTGTTTATTCAGGATAAACGTCAGTGGATCAATGAGCAGTCTAATAAAATCCGTTGGATGGTGATGCCTGTTGTAAGCAATTTCCACTGGGAAGATGATGCAGGCGGTAGCCAAGCTCTCAATCAGATCGTTCCCTGGTGGAATCTTTCTCGGATTAATAGAAAAGATCTTCTATCCGCCTTAATATTTGGTATTCGCATCTCACTTAGTGTAGGGATCATCGCCGTTGGCATTGCCCTGATCATTGGAATTCCTATTGGAGCCTTTGCCGGTTTTTATGGAGGAACTTTTGACATTATCGTGTGTCGTTTATTGGAAATTTGGGAATCCATGCCCACATTTTTTATGTTGTTAATAGTAGTCGCCATGCTGCAAAGCAAGTCTATATTTATTGTCATTACTGTCATTGGACTTTTTGGATGGACGACCTTTACGCGATTTATACGAGGGGAGTTTTTTAAACAACGAAATCTCCCCTATGTAGAAGCTTGCCGTGCTCAGGGCTTCAATGATCTATATATGATGTTTTCTCATATACTTCCCAATGCGATTCCTCCGGTACTCACGCTTCTTCCATTTGCGATTATGTCTGCAATCACTAGTGAAGCGGGTCTTTCCTTTTTGGGATTGGGGGAGGAAGGATCCTGTTCCTGGGGGGTTCTTATGGATGAAGGACGTTCTGCATTTCCAGGAGAAAGTTATCTATTATGGCCTCCGGCCATTCTTTTAACCGTATTATTGATAGCAATCGCGCTTGTAGGCGATGCTCTGCGCGACGCTATTGACCCCAAGCTACGTCGCGCCTAAAACTCCCACAAGGATTATTCACCACAGAGCCACAGAGAAAAGGAGCACCGCCAAATTTTAGGCAATTTGTCGGAGACTCATCGCTTCGCGAAAAAGGCTTTCACCCATATATCATGAAACGATTAAAAAAAATTTACCACAGAGAAGGCTACAAAGAAAACAAACAAGAATAAAAACAAAATATAAGACAATAATACTTATCCTTTACACTTTTTTTTCTTGCTTGTTATCTTTGCCGTTTCCTCTGTGGTAAATAATTTTTAGAGCGTCTCATGGTATATGGGTGAAATCCTTTTTCGCGAAGCGACAGACCATATTAAATTGCCTCAGCAATTTAATATTGTTTTCTCTGTGTTCTCTGTGGCTCTGTGGTGAATTTTGTGTTTGTGTTAACGGAAGAGGTATTCGATAGCAGTGAAAAATACAACTGAGATGCATGCACCGGCGGGCACTGTTACAACCCAGGAAATGACGATATCGCGAGTCATACTTAAATCTAAAGCTTCTAATCCCCGTGCTAGGCCTACTCCAACTACAGATCCTACAAGTGTATGTGTCGTCGATATAGGTAGACCCAGTCGTGATGCGAAAAGGACGGTGGCTGCAGCTCCGAATTCCGCTGCAAAACCACGTGTAGGGGTAAGCTCAGTAATTTTCTTACCTATAGTTTCTATGACACGCCATCCCCAGGTGGCTAATCCGACCACGATTCCTATGCCCCCAAGTGCTAGAGCCCATACGGGTGGTGTTGTTGAAGTTACAGTGGCATTTGTCATCAAAACCTGCACCCCTTCCGAAAGAGGTCCTATAGCATTAGCCACATCATTGGCTCCATGCGCAAAGGCCATCAAACAGGCACTCATAACTTGCAAATAGCCAAATATTTTTTCAACCGTCGCGTACTCGGATTTATGAACTTCAATTTCAGCAGATTTATTGATTGAATTTAAAACATTATCTAATTCATCCAAAAGAACAGAGAGATGATATCGCATTTCATTACTTACAGCTGTCTCTTTAGCACGTAAAAGATGTTTCTTAGATTTTTGCAGTGTCGCAGCTGTTTCGGCATTATAAGCCGGTGGTTGCATGCGGTAACGTTGGGGTGCCTTAATATGCCTCACACAGAAATAGCTTATAAGAGAGGCAATTGCTCCTGCTATAACTGAAAACAGGAATGCACCAAAAAAAGTAAACTCAAAATGGAGATTTTGTAAGCCTTTAAAAACCAGAATCAATCCAAGAACACTCACTGTGACAAAAACGATAATTGGGGTTAGCTTTTTAGCTGATTCAATGGGGTTATTTGTATAAAAAATTTTTTTTCTAAGAAGATTGAAGATAAGATAAGAGATGATTCCTCCCAGAATGGGAGAAATGACCCAACTTGTCCCAATAAAAATGACATTTTCCCACTGAATAGCTTGCCAGCCTCCAATGACGAGGCCAAAGCCGACAATGGCTCCAACAATACAATGAGTTGTGGAAACAGGCCATCCGAAATAAGAGGCAATTTGCAACCAAGCACCCGCAGCCAAAAGTGCTGCAAGCATCCCATAAACAAGAATGCGCGGTTCATAGGCAAAAGAGGCAGTATCTAGAATACCGGTTTGAATCGTTTCGGAAACATGAGAACC
The DNA here is from genome assembly GCA_963833865.1 of uncultured Parachlamydiaceae bacterium. Classification (GTDB taxonomy): domain Bacteria; phylum Chlamydiota; class Chlamydiia; order Chlamydiales; family Parachlamydiaceae; genus Neochlamydia. The sequence goes on from CAWHZN010000011.1 coordinate 1,958,092, forward strand.
AAAGAAAAATGCACCTGAGAACTCCAGAATAGCTGCAATGAAAACAGCTGTCTTTAATGAAAGTGCCCCTGACCCTACAGATGTTCCCATGGCATTAGCGACATCATTAGCACCTATACTCCATGCCATGTAGAATCCTGCAAGCAGCAATAGGCCTAACAATAACATGTTTTCAGGAAACATAAGATATTCTGGCGACATTCAATCTCCAATAAGAAATTTGTAATTTCTATTTTAGTTCCAGTGTAAGGCGTACACGATTGGCTAGTTTTTCAGATAAATTGGAAATCGAGCCAACCTCTTCAAAAATTTTTTGCCATAAATAAAAAGTTGCATAGGTCATTTCATTTTCAGATTTATATAGGTTTTTTAATAATTTTCGCTGGATTAGGTCCACTTCATGTTCTTTATAAGCCACATGATCCACCATGTTACGCACTTTCTCTGCTTCTAACCCCCCAAAAGAGGTCTCTAACAGTTCATGTAATTCGTTAATAATTTGACGAGCTCCTGTAAAAGCTTCGATGTTTCTGATTAAAAACTGGTCAAAGTCAGTCTTAAAGCTATCAAGAAATTCCATTGGTTTAAGATTTGCTAGAACTCCTATATCCTGAGCTTTATCAGAAATGTCGTCCTGCAAGGATAAAATATCTAATAGATGCTGTCGTTCGATTGGAAGATAGATACTTTTAGGAAGATGATTGCGGATGTGATTTTTGGTTAAATCGGCATGATGCTCTTGTTCAGAAATTTTATCTGCAATATTTTCCATTTTAGAGTAATCTTTATCTTTCATGGCTTCAAACAGACCGGGTAACATTTGAACACAGGTGTCTACAATTTCCATGTGAGATTGTAAGGGAGTAAAGGGAGAACGGCCGAATATGCCTAAGATTGTTTTTAACATGATTATTTACCTAGAAATGATGAATACTGGTAAAAACGATACTAAAAAATGGATTTCGAATAAACACGAAATTCGACAATAACGAAGGAATGATCCATGGCAGAGCCTATTCTTATTGTAAGAAATTTATCCACAAAGTTACAAATCGGTCAAAAAGCCTACTTTGTTATCGAAAATATGAATTTTGAACTCTATTCGGGAAAAACTTTAGCCGTTGTAGGGGAAACGGGATGTGGTAAATCATTAACGGCCTTATCGATTATGCGAATTTTACCTAAGCCCCCGGCTTTGCCTTCCACAGGAGAGGTTCTTTATAAGGGTAGAAATCTTCTAGCAGTAAGTGAAAAAGAGATGCGTACAATTAGGGGGGCTAAAATTGCGATTATTTTCCAAGATCCCAATAGTGCTTTAAATCCCGTATACACCATCGGCGATCAAATGCTGGAGGTGGTACAACTTCATTTAAATCTGTATGGCGATGAAGCAATCGAGCGTATTGTCAAAGTTCTAAGCGAAGCTGGCATTTCCTCTCCCTATGAACGTTTGAATGATTATCCTCATCAGCTCTCTGGCGGTATGAAGCAGCGAGTGATGATCGCCATGGCTCTGATTTGCGAACCTGATATTTTAATTGCTGATGAACCCACTACGGCTCTAGATGTGACGATTCAAGCTCAAGTTTTGGAATTAATTAAGGAGCTGCAGAGGAAAAAAGGAATGGCAGTTTTGTTAATCACTCATGATATGGGAGTTGTTGCTGAGGTTGCGGATGAGGTCATTGTGATGTATGCATCTCAAGGGGTTGAAAAAGGGACTATACATCAGATTTTTGATCATATGGCTCATCCCTATACCCAAGGCTTATTCCGTTCAAGAGCTGTTCTGCAACCGACCCATGCACGCTTGCAATCTATCAAAGGCTCGGTACCTTCATTGACCCATTATCCTCAAGGATGCCGCTTTCACCCCCGCTGTCCTTATGTGATGAATAAATGCAAAAATGGTCCTGTGCCCAATTTTGATATAGAAGAAGGACACACCGCTTTATGTTGGCTGTATGATGGTTCTGAAGAAAGCCTTAAGAGAATGAAGGATCAAGAATGACACATAATGAACTTTTAAAAGTGCGTGGTTTGAAGAAATATTTTCCTGTATATGCGGGAATATTTCGTCACCAGATTGCGGATATTAAAGCTGTTAGAGGAATTGATTTTACTATACATAAGGGAGAAGTGCTAGGTCTTGTAGGGGAATCAGGGAGTGGTAAAAGTACCGCTGCTCGTGCGGCTATTCGTCTTATAGAACCCACTGCCGGAGAAATCTATTTTGAGGGAGAAGATCTTCTAAAAAAAACTTCTAAACAGCTTCTGGATTTTCGAAAACAGGTCCAAATGGTTTTTCAGGATCCCTATGCCTCTTTGAATCCTAGAAAAACGATTGGTGAAAGTATTGGGGAAGGGCTATTTTTTCATCATATTGTCAAAACTAGAAAGCAGCAGCGTGAACGGGTAGCCTTGATTTTGGAGCGAATAGGGCTTCCTCCTGACGCCATGGATCGTTATCCACATCAATTTTCAGGCGGAGGGCAGCAGCGTATTTGCATAGGACGTGCAATTGCAATGAATCCCAAACTTATTGTTTGCGATGAAGCTCTGTCGGCTTTGGATGTTTCTGTGCAGGCTCAGATATTAAATCTCTTGAATGATCTTAAAAATGAATTTGGATTGAGTTATCTTTTTATTGCACATGATCTTTCGACAATTCGTTATTTATGCGATCGAGTGGTTGTCTTATATTTAGGCAAGGTTATGGAATCCGCTTCGACAGAAGAACTTTTCACCAATCCTAAACATCCCTATACAAGAGCTTTGCTCTCAGCTACCCCAAAAAAATATCCTAATGAGATGAAAGAAAGGATCATTTTAAAGGGAGAAATTCCTTCGGTTATACATCCGCCTTCAGGTTGTCCTTTTCGTACTCGCTGTCCCTACGCCGAACCCATTTGCGCTGAGATACCGCCAGATAGAGTGGTTGTAGATGCTTTTACAGGAAAGGAAGATCACCACTACCATTGCATTCTAGAGAGCGACTTTTTTCAAAAAAAATAATATCACCGATTGAACCGTGTGGTGAATATTTTTTGTAACTTATTAGAAATTAGTTATTTAGGTTTATTTGGTTTAGTTAATCAATTATTTAAAAATAGTTTATTAAATAGTTTGTTTTTTGCTAAAATAGTTATAGAGGATATTAAATAAAGAGATTAAAATGCAACAAAATCAATGGATAGATCAATTTAACTCCGAAATGCGATCCATCATTGAAGAATATGTGAATGAACAGGACTTTCATGCCATTGAAACTCCTTTAAAAAGCGATAAGCAATTTAAAAATGAATTAAAAAATGCATTATTAGAGGAAAATAATTTTGCTGTAATATCACGTGGAATCATAAATGCTGTCGACCTACTCGATGCCCAATTAATGAATGTAAGTGACGATAATCAAAGAGAAAAAATCTCAAATGAATTTGAGGTTGCTTTTAAAAAATTAAGCGAAATTTTCGATAAAGACCCGGAATCTTCCGAAATTTTGATCGATCAATTAGACCCCGATGTACCTTTTTGGAAATCTTTATTTGGTCTTTCTGACGAAACTCTTGTCTGGATCTATGATGTAGTGCTGGAATATTTCAAAAATAATGAGATTGAAAATTCCAAAGATATTTTGCAAATTTTACTGATGTTTGCTCCGACAGTCCCTGCTTTTTGGAATGCTTTGGGATTTTGTTTTCAGCGTGAAGGAGATCTTGATCAGGCTTTAGACTACTATTTAAATGCCGAAAGCATTGAGGAAGATCTTCCTGAAACACATTTTTATTTAGCTCGTTGTTACTTGGCCATGAATCTTAGGCCCCTTGCTAGGGAACAGGTTGAAAAGCTGTTTAAATTAATAGAGAAATCCAATGAATTGAGAAATTCATGGGAAAAGCCAATCAATCAATTAGCAAATGAAATATCAGGTAAATGAGGTAAGATATGAATGTTGAAGGTGGTCGAAATGTAAGAAATCGCGAGTTTCCTCGTATAGAAGTTGCACAAGAACAGGAACAGGAACCTGTACAAATGCCCCCATCTAAAAATGTGCTAGCACAAATAAAAGCCAGTAAAGGTTTTGGTGTTTTAAAAAATATTGGTAGGGTAACAGCTGGGAGTTTAGGAATTGGGGGCTTAGTTGTTTTGAGTCCTTTATGGGCTTTATCCTATTTGGTTGTGGGGGCTTTACCCATAAAAATTAAAGCTAGTGAAGATGGAAAACAGCATATTTATGCATCTCAGGTTGCTCGCAAATACAAGGATATTTATTTTGGGGCCTATAAAAAGATTTTTAAATGGATTAAAAGTCCTGGAAAACCTCCTGCGCAACAGGAGGTCGGATATCAATTCTCTCAGGCGGGAGGTCGAAATCGGGTAAACGATAGGCGAGAACCGGTGATGAATCCCCCACTTGAAAGGGGAGAGGTAGGCATTGGAATTGCTCAAAATAATCCGGTACCCCAAAATGATAATCCGGTACCCCAAAATGTTGGAGAAGTGGGACAAAGACCTGCAAGGAGAGGCCAAAGAAGGGAAAGGGTTGGAGGAGCAGAGCGACCTTCAGTGCAAAGAGCACGCACTCAAAAGCTTGCAGAAGAAATTAAAGAAGATCATAAAAGAAATGAAGAATTTCGAAAAAGAATGAAAGAGAAATATGGCGAGAGTTTTAAACCCAAAATACGCCCTAGGCAAGCGCCAGTTGAGTTTTAAATCTTTGAATTCAAAACTTCGATGTCGCTCAATAGCATCTTTTTAATCCACTGATGCATCTCTTTTGTGGATTTGATATTGAATGTTTCTAACTCAAATAAAAATTCATGGAGCTGTTTTTCAGCTAATGTTTCTAAAAGATATTTATTCTTTTTCAACAATCTTTGATACGTTGTACCCATTAAAAAAACATACTCTAAAGAAGCTTCTGAAGGGAGATTTTTTTCAATATAATGAGTCACTGTTTGCATATGGATAGTGCTAACATAGATGTAGGGGTTTTTTTGCTTTTTTAGACTCTCAAAAAAATGCAATTGTGTACTTTCATCCAAATCAGCGGACATCAACAGAGCTTGATGCAATTTCTTGTGAAGATCCGAAAATTCTCCGAGAGACTCATTGAAACTTTGTTGTTTGAGTTTAAGCAATTCTTTGGCTTTAATATTCAAGCTTCCTTTTGGCAAAAGTTCCTGAGCGACTTCTTTCATTTTTTTAATTAGGATGGGATTTTCAGGTAGTAAAATTTGAGATAATGCCCATCCATTATGTTGGGATGGATGAGGGAATCCGCTCTGATTAGATTGAGTAGCAAGATGAAAACTCTCAGGTATGGGGATGCTGCGACAATGGCTTTCTGGATATCTTTTGAAGGCGCCTTTTAGGTTAATTGTTTCTCCTGGCAAGGTGGAAATAGTTTGCTGCATGGCCACTGTAGTTTTAGAATGGGAGGTTTTTTCTATCTCAATGGGCATGTCACGCAACAGATGAAGCTTTTCTGTTAAAGAAGCAAAACGGACCTCATGATGTTTAAGTAAGGTAATGGCCTTCATACGAAAGGCATCTAGTTCATGCTTGGATGGAATGATTTCCTGTTCTCGTAGTGTGTGAAGGGCTACGTTACTTTGCAGCTTGGTTGATTCATCCTTTTCTTTCATTTATTTCCTCTGGAATAGGCTTATTACAGGCTGCAGCAACCTTCAGCTTGCTGTTTTCAATAAGATCTATAGAGTTCTGATTTTCATGCGCATTTTCAACATAAATGAGTTCACCACGCTTCAGATATTCAAAAGCTTTGGCTTCATGAGGCATAGTTTCTAAACGTGTGGTAATATTTTTTTTGCCTTCCACACCACATAAATAAAAACGTCTACCTTGAAATGATTCAATAGGAGGACTGATGACGCGGTAATACTTTTTGTTATCAAGGTCCGGCCAGGATGCCTGTGGATTTCGAAAAATTAGATAGGACATTTTTAAAGACCCTAAATTAATGCTGGCAGAACGTTGAATTTCCTTGATGAGATAGGGTTTATAAAATTCTCTTTGAGCATAACAGGGGCTATTTTGGGTCTGAAGAGCCGGACAGGGACCTCGCCATACACAGGGAGCTTGGATAGGAATTCCTTTTTCCACAAGTCGGTCACGCATTTGTAATATTCTTCGATTGGTATCTAAATAGGAACTATCTACAATGACTAAAAATCCTTCAGGTGTCAATCGACTGAAGAGTATAGATAAAAATTCCATCTGCTTTTCTTGCCAATGCTTTTCACTCATGGGAAAAAGTTCTGTCAAACAGTGTCCTAATATAATGAGATCAAACGGTCCTTCCACGGATAATGCAGAGGTTCGACAGTTCCACTGGCGAATATTCATGGCATAGCCTAATCGGCCACAGATCTCTGCACCAAGTTTTAAAGCCTCAGCGTTTCGGTCGACTGCCGTGACTTCAGCGGCGCCATGTTTTAGGGCTGCAATGGCAAAAGCTCCCGGCCCACTGCATACATCCAGAACGCGGCGTGGTTCCATTGGAATTTCGCCAAAAATGGATAATCCTTGCTGGTAGTGTACTACCCAATGGTAAAGCAGAAAGGCACCAAGCAAATCTTTGTCAGAAAAATAGTCCTTTCCAATGAGCTTATTACTTGTCTCTAGACCTTCTTGAAGGCTTTTAATAGAGGAAATAACTCGTCGAAATTCGCGTGTTTGTAATTTGTCAGGAGGTCCAGCTTCCTTATGCAGACGACGCCATGCACCGATTAAAATCGGCATAATTTCGTCTAGTTGATGCTCAGGAATTTTTTTTGATTTCATAGAACAATTACTCGAAGATTAATTTTTTCTCGCGCTCGGTCATGGGACGCCAGCTCCCTATAGGAAGGTGCCCCAAGATTAATCCTCCGAGGCGTATTCGTGTTAACTCGAGCACTTTGAGTCCTGCAGCTTCCATCAGATAACGAACTTCTCTTTTTTTGCCTTCCATAATGACTACTTTAACTGTACCCTTGCGTACCTTAGTCACTTTAATAGGTTTGACGAAAGTTCCCTCCACTAATGTGCCGCTAGATATTGCCTTTAAATGCGTATCTGTAATTTCCTGATCCGTCTTAACTAAATATTCTTTTTGGATATTGTGTGATGGATGAATCACCTCATTTGCAAAATGTCCATCATTAGTCAATAAAAGCAGTCCTGTGGTATTTTTATCTAATCGTCCGATGGTAAATAATCTTTCTTGGGTATCCTTAAACAGGTCCAGGACTATTTTTGTATCCTTATGTTTGGCATGTGTACATACATAACCTTTTGGCTTATTCAAAATATAATAAACTTTGGTTTCTATGGGTTTTATTCCTTCCCCGTCAACTTCTATGCTATCTTTTCCGCTAACCATCGTTTGAGGAACTTTACAAATCTCGCCATTTACCTTTACACGACCTGCAAAAATAATTTCTTCGCATTCCCGACGTGATGCAACACCCGAGGCTGCGAGTATTTTACTAAGTCGATTTTTTGATTTGTCCATTTAAATCCTAAAAATGTTTTTAAGAATTGATTATAAATAAAATTTATTTAAAAATCAATCAATTATATACTTAAATTTACATAGTAATTTGCTAAAATATTATTAATTTTTCCTTGATACTTGTCTTTATAGAGGGTATCATAAAAGATTAAAACCCAAGTTGGGCTTAAAACATAAGGTAAAGGGAAGAATCGTGTCGCATAAACCCAATTCTGTATCAAAGCTGATCATGATGCGTCACGGTCAATCGCGTTGGAATGAACTTAACTTATTCACGGGTTGGGTTGATGTTCCTCTATCGGCAAAGGGCATTGAAGAGGCCATTGAGGGTGGAAAAAAAATTCAAGATATCCCCATCGATATCATCTTCACCTCTTCTTTAATGCGAGCACAACAGACTGCCATGCTTGTCATGCTTCAGCATGATTCAGGCAAAGTTCCGGTGATCCAGCATTCCGGGCAAGGAAAACTTGAAGAATGGGCTTTAATTTATAGTGAAGAGGCCCGCCGGCAAACCATTCCTGTTTATTGTGCTTGGCAAATTAACGAAAGAATGTACGGAGAATTACAGGGTCTAAATAAAGCAGAAACGATGGCAAAATATGGCAAAGAACAGGTGCAAATATGGCGCCGTAGCTATGATGTTGCTCCTCCCGGTGGAGAAAGCTTGGAAATGACAGCTGCTCGATCCATTCCTTATTTTAAGGAAGAAATTGTTCCTGTGTTAAAAAATGGATTAAATGTCTTTATTTCGGCTCATGGTAATTCCCTTAGATCGATTATCATGTATTTAGATGACTTATCTAAAGAAGAGGTTGTAAAATTGGAATTGGCAACCGGTGAGCCTATCGTTTATGATTATAAGGATCATCAATTTTTTAAAAATAAAATATAATATAATATGAAAAGCCTGACAAAATGGCTACATCTCCTATCACCTTAGCCAAATTAACATGTCTAAAAAAATTTATTTAGATAATAGCACGACCACTAGACCTTCGGACAAAACAGTCAGCAGGATGATTCCATTTTTCAACGAAAAATGGGGATCTCCTTCTTCTCCACATGCTATGGGTCAAGAAGTCAATGCCAGTATAGAAGAGAGCTTACACTCCATTTATGCCTTGCTTGGTGCAAAAGAAACCGACGGTTTTGTATTTACCTCATCCGGAACAGAAGCAGTTAATCATGTATTTCAATCGGTCTATCATGATGTCACACGCCTAACAGGAAAAAATCAATTCATTGCATCGAATATTGATGAGGCTTCGGCTTTAATGACGGTAGCTCGGTTGGAGGAATGGACATGTGTGGGTAAAATGGCAAAAGCAAATTCAGCTGGACAGGTCACAGTCGAAGCTGTCCAGGAAATGATTAATCCACGCACAGCCTTGGTTTCGCTTTCATGGGCCAATGGTCTTACAGGAGTTATCAATCCCATTGCGGAGATCTCTTCCATGTGTAGAGAAAAGGATGTGCTTTTCCATGTCGATGCTACCCATATTTTAGGCAAACTATTTTTTCAGCTAGGGGATATCGCCCCTACCTTTGTAACTTTTAATGGGGATCATCTTCATGCGCCTAAAGGAACGGGCGGTCTCCATATAAAAGAAGGGGTTAAATGTAGTAGTTTTATTGTAGGAAGCATGGATCAAGGTGGAAGAAGAGCCGGGATGTTAAATGTTTCTGCCTTAATTGGCCTAGGAGAAGCTGCAAGGGAAGCTCTGGATGCTCGTGATCTGGTTTGCACGGAAGTTGCTCGCCTTCGTAATTTTTTTGAATCGGAAATTTTATCTCAGATAGAGGATTCAAAAGTTTTTTTTCAGGATCAGGAGCGGTTACCACATATAAGCGCTATTGCATTTCCAGGTATCGTTAATGAAGCTCTACTTTACTCACTTAATAGAAAGGGTGTTTATGCAAGTATAGGGGGAGGAAATCTTCAACAAATAGGATTAGTTTTAGCTGCTTCAGGGGTTGATGAGGTGACTGCACATTCTGCTATCAGTTTTAGCCTTTCTCGAGAGACTACAGAGGATGATGTATTATGCGCGGTAGACCTTATCAAAGAATGTGTATCTAAGTTGCGAAAAATATCATCTCAATTTTTTAGGTTTTAAATTTATGGGGGGCATTGCTCAATTTAATCAGCCATTTCTATGGTCACGTTACAGTAAAAAATTGATCAACAAAATCGATAAACCTCGCTGCGCCGGCGTTTTTTATAAAGAGGATGCTGAAAATCGAGGAATGCGTTTTGTTGAAGGGGTCGAAGGGAGCATTGAAGATGGTAATCTGGTTGCTCTCTATTGGCTAGTTGATACTGAAGATGGAATTATTGTGGATGCAAAATTTCAAGTTTTTGGCCAATCAGTCTTGATAGGTGCTGCTGAGGTGGCTTGCGAGCTACTTGTAGGAAAAAACTATGTGCAAGCTCAACGAATGAGTGCAGACTTGATCGACAAACAGGTTCGAGATCATCATGATTCTCCTTCTTTTCCTAGAGAAACCTACCCTCATTTAAATCTAGTTTTAGGTGTGATTGAAATTTGTGCTGAACAGTGTCAGGATTTGTCTATTCCGGACAGCTATTTAACGACTCCTGTTCCTGTGGATGTGGGTGATATTGTTCCAGGAGGGTATCCAGGCTGGAAAGACTTGCCATTAAAAAATAAGCTGGCTGTTATCGAAAAAGTCTTGGATGAAGATATCCGTCCTTATATTGCTTTGGATGCCGGAGGCGTCGTTGTACTTAATTTAGTAAATGATCAAGAACTTATCATCGCCTATCAGGGTTCATGTACCTCTTGTTATTCATCTGTAGGAACTACGTTATCCTATATTCAACAGATTATGCGTGCCAAGGTTCATCCCGACATTACCGTCACCCCTCAAATGACAGAAGCAGGATAGGTTTGAGACAGCTTCAACAACAACAAACATAAATAAAAATTTAACAGGATCGGCTTTACCGGCAGGATTGCTCGCTTCGCTCGCGGTATTAAGGGACGAAAAGGACAAAAAGGACCTAAGTTATTTTTAGGTCCTATGCTTGTCCTTTTCGTCTTTTAATACCCTGCCGGAAAAGCCGATCTTGTTATTCATCATGTTAACTCCCCGGAATAGATTTTTTGTTCTCGACCGTCTTGAAGATGAATGATCAGTGCACCATCGCTGTTAATAGCTTGAAAACTGCCTTTTTGGGCATTAACATTTAAAATATCACCCGGCTTATGCACGATGAATTTGCTATAAGCCTCAAAAAAGGGCAAAAATCCTTTTTGTAAAAACTGATCTAGATGTTGGACAAAATAATTTTGCAAAATTTGAAATACTTCAGTGATCTGAAAATGGGTGTTGCTTTCAGCTTTTAAGGAAGTGGCCGGCTGTTCGATTAGCTGTAATAGTTCTACAGGCATATTAATATTTAGGCCAATGCCAATGACAATAACTAAATGATTTTCTTCTGCTATAGTCTCACACAGTATACCCCCGACCTTTTTCCTGTTAATTTGAATATCATTTGGCCATTTTAATTGGGGATGGAAACCCAATTTTTCCAGCGTGTATACAGCTGCAAGGGCTAAAATTTGTGTGAGATTGCCGATATCTTTTCTTTCTTTCTCTAGGAAGAAAGTAAAAGTTGCATAGATGTTTTGTCCGGCAGGAGATAACCATTGGCGTTTATAGCGGCCTCGGCCAGCCGTTTGTTGGTCTGCAATGACAACACTTAATTTTTGGGGATCAAAACTCTTGTAGTTTTCTTTGGACCATGTGTTGGTCGAATCTAAACATTCAAAATGGAGAGAACTGATTTCCATAAATTTTTTGTTCAGAATACAATTGAATCCCTAACGTTATTTATTGAGCGGCTAAAGGAGGAGGTTCCTTAAATGGTACTTGGATTTTATCCTCTATATTGATTTGAGGTTTATCAACAACAGGTTTCTTTTCCGCTTGGAATAGGTCGTTTACTTGATTGTCTAGTTCATCCGGATCATTATTTTTCAAATGCATGGAATGCTGGCGCAAACGTTCATTTGTATATTTTTCCGGTTTGACGGCGATATAAACTGTTTTACCCACTAGACCCAAGGCAGCTGAAAGACAGGAAAAGGGTAAAACAATGAAATTTGCTGGAGCGCCCACTAAAAGTAGTTTTAAACCTCTACCTAATTTACACCCTTTAACAAATGGACAGCCCAAAATATTAGCAAGGCCTTTTATAATGTTCTCAATCATGACTGCGATTCGTGTGGCTATCGTAAGGAGACCTGACACAACCCCAACCACAGGGCCTGTTATGCGCACCCATCCTGTTATTATGGCTGCATCATGTAATTTCTGATACATAGCAGCTTTAATATGATGCTCTATTGTTACTGATTGGTTTGAAACCTCTAAATTAAAACGCATTGAAATCTCCTTATTTAGATTAAAGTCAAAAATTTATCACAAAAAAATATAAAAATCAATCTAAATATTATTTTATTTAAATTTAAACAGTGATAAAGTTTATATCTATGTGGAATTATCAATATCTCTCACGCATTGACTTTAGAATTATCGCGGTGGTTTTAGGACTCATGATGATGAGTCTACTCGTAATTTCCTCTTATTCTCTTGAGGGTACAGAGGTTAATGAAGAAAAATTTGTGACTCCCATGGTGAGACAACAAGTTCAGTGGTTTATTATCAGCACTTGTGTTTTCTTATTCTTTGCAGCTTTTGATTATAACAAATTACGTGAGTTTGCTTGGATCCTCTACGGTCTTATGATTTTATCACTTATTGGATTATTTTTTACTGACGCCATTGCGCGCGTTAATCGTTGGTATAGAGTTCCTTTTCTCAATATGAGTTTTCAACCTTCAGAATATGCTAAATTAGTTGTGGTAATATCGTTAAGCTGGTTTTTAGAGAGAACAAAAAGCAACTCTCGTTCCTTTCATACTGCCTTTTTTAGTATCATCATTGTGGGCATTCCTTTTATCTTAATCCTTAAACAACCTGATCTAGGCACAGCTCTTGTGCTTTTTCCCATTACCTTGGGTATGTTTTATTTTGGTGATATTCATCCCTGGATTATAAAAACCATGACTATCATGGCTACCTTAGCCTTAATTCTTGTTGCACTGATCTTTCTCGGTGTTATTCCCCATGAAGAACTTCGACCTTTTGCAACTAAATTTATTAAAGATTACCAATTTGATAGGCTTGATCCACACACACATCATCAAAGAAGTGCGGCTATCGCCATCGGTGTAGGAGGTCTCACAGGAGTGGGGTGGAGAAACAGTGAATATACGCGAGGTGGATGGCTTCCAGCTGCTTATACAGATTCTGTATTTCCTGCTTTTGGCGAGGAATTTGGATTTATCGGGCTAATTCTTATGCTAGCGCTTTTTTATGCTTTATTATATTTTAGTTTTCAGGTGACGGTTGTTGCCAAAGATCACTTTGGTCGATTATTATCCGCAGGGGTGACTATTTATCTTGCTATGCATATTTTAGTGAACGTGGGTATGATGTGTGGTTTTCTTCCTATTACAGGAGTACCGCTGGTTTTGGTTACATATGGTGGTTCTTCTAGCTTGTCAACTATGATGGCATTAGGAATATTACAAAGTATCTATAGTCGGAGGTTTATGTTTTAATGGCTACAAGCCCATCCCATCTTTTTATATTTAATCCGGGAATTTGGATAGGTGAGGGTAAAATCACTTTTAGTACCTCTCCAGAGATTATTCATTTTTATACAAAATGGACTATTGAACCGTTTGATGAAGAAGTTGGATATAGCTGCCAGCAGCAAGTGGAAATGCAAGGCGTTAATGAAAGCGTATTTAATAATCTGTCCTTTTCTGAGGTCACTCCTAAATCCTTTAAAATAACCCTTGAAAATGATCTTGTAGGCGTAGTTGATGGCAAAGGGATCATTGATCCTAAAACAATTGCTTGGGAATATCGCCCGAATACAGATTTCGAAGGATTTGAAGTCTATGAATTACAGGAAAATGGAGACTATATGTTGCATGCAGAATACTCTTCTCCAGATCAATATAGAACCGTTATCGATGGTAGAATATGGCAAAAATCTACCTAAGTTTTTTATTATTTTTTTTAACAGCTTGTACTACATCTGTGATGACATCTCAGGGTTTCGAAAATATTCAACTGGGTACGCCTATTGAGCAGGTGGAAGCGGAATACGGTGTGCCTTATGAGATAGAAACATTACCTAATGGCTTTCAAGAATATACTTATATTCAGCGCATACCTATTTCCCCTGGTATTGAGGATCAAATTACCTATATTCTTTACGTTTGTAAAGGAAGGGTTACTTCTAAATTCATACAACAGGAACCAAGTTCTTTGGATTTTAATATACGCTGAAAATCCGAAAAATCCCCTGCCCGTGCCCGTGCCCTTGCCTGTGCCCGATTTATATTGTTTCTGAGCATTGTGTAGAAGAACTTTTCGGGCACGGGCAAGGGATTTTGGGCACGGGCAGGGGATTTGGAAAAACAGCTGTAGAATAATTCTACAGCTTTTATTTTAGGCTTTAATTTTGATATCGACACCGGCAGGCAATGTCAACGTTTTTAGCGCATCAATCGTTTTGCCTGTTGGGTTAAGGATATCGACAAGTCGTTTATGCGTGCGAATTTCAAATTGTTCGCGCGATTTGCGGTCGATGTTTGGGGAACGCAGAACCGTAAATTTTACTATGCGTGTGGGCAAAGGGATAGGACCTGCAACGGCAGCGCCTGTGCGCTTGGCTGTTTCCACAATATCTGCTGTGGAACGATCGAGAATACGCTGATCATATCCTTTAAGCCGGATACGGATCTTTTGGCGCGCCGGCTTAGGCTGCTTTTCTTGCTTTGCCTGTTTCTCTTCTTGTTTTGCCATATCTTGATAACCTTATTTCTTAATGATTTCTTCTTGGATTTTTGCCGGCACGCGTTCAAAGTGACTTGGTTCCATCACATAGGTCGCACGTCCAGAGGATAAGGAGCGCAGCTAGTGTGGAATAACCGAACATTTCGCTAAGGGCACTTCAGCATGGATAATAGACGCGCCTTTATGATTTTCTTGACCGATGATTTGTCCGCGGCGGCGGTTTAAGTCGCCGATGACATCCCCACATATGTGCTTCAGGGGTAGTGACATCGACCTTCATGATAGGTTCTAGGATGATAGGCTTGCCTTTTCTGGCAGCATCTTTAATCGCCATAGATCCGCAAATCTTAAACGCCATTTCATTGGAGTCCACATCATGGTACGAACCGAAGACGATATGCAACTTTGACATCGACCAGGTTATAGCCGGCCAAAACGCCTGTTGCTAGGCCTTCTTCGATCCCTTTGATTGTCGGCGTGAATGTATTCCTTAGGAATGACACCGCCAACAATTTTGCTGACAATTTCATTGCCTTTGCCTTTTTCATTGGGTTCGAATTTCGAGTTCTACGTGAGCATATTGACCGCGGCCGCCAGACTGCTTGACGAACTTTGTTTGGCTGTTGCCTGGGGTAGTGATCGTTTCTTTGTAGGAAACTTGAGGCTTACCCACATTGGCTTCGACACTGAATTCGCGCTTCATCCGGTCATGAAGAATTTCAAGGTGCAGTTCACCCATACCGGCGATGATCGTCTGTCCTGTCTCTTCGTTTGTGGAAACGCGGAAAGTAGGATCTTCTTCTGAAAGAGACGAAAGGCCATGCGCAAGCTTTTCGCGGTCGGCTTTAGATTTAGGTTCAATCGCCATGGAAATCACAGGTTCAGGGAATTCCATTTTCTCCAAGAGAATCGGATGATCAGGAGAGCAGAGCGTATCGCCTGTGCTGGCTTTTTTAAGCCGATACAAGCTGCAATATCACCTGTATAGAACTCATCCTTCTCTTCACGTTTGTTGGCATGCATTTCAAGCAGACGAGAAATCCTTTCTTTTGTGTCTTTGGTGCTGTTGATGAAGTTCATGCCTTTTGTCAGCGTTCCGCTATAGATACGGATAAAGGTCAGACGTCCCACATAAGGGTCTGTCATGATTTTAAATGCTAAGGCAGCAAAAGGTGCATTGTCATCAGGCTGCAAAAGAATATCTTGATCGGTATTGAGATCATGAGCTTTGATTTGTCCGCGATCTAGAGGGGAAGGCATCCAGTTGACAACGGCATCAAGAAGCTGTTGAACACCTTTATTTTTGAAGGCTGAACCGCACAGGACGGGATTGAATTTGTTGGCGCAAACTCCTTTACGGATGACAGCATTGATTTCATCGGCTGTCAAGAGAATCTGGATTTTCCAAGACTTTCGTCATGAAGGCTTCATTATCTTCATCGATGGTGGCAAGCTCTTCTAGCAGTTCAGCACGCATCTGTTTGCATTTTTCGAGCAGATCTGCAGGAATTTCTGTTTCTTCCCAATCGGCTCCCAAGGTCTCGTCGTGGAAGTAAAGAGCTTTCATCGTGACGAGGTCGACCATGCCTTTGAATTCGGACTCTGCGCCGATAGGGCAGTGAACAGGAATTGCATTGGCATGCAGTTTTTCACGCATTGTCTTAATAGCATCAAAGAAGTCGGCGCCGGTGCGGTCCATTTTGTTGACGAAAGCAGATACGGGGAACGCCGTATTTGTCGGCTTGGCGCCAAACTGTTTCGGATTGAGGTTCTACGCCGGAAACAGAGCAGAATACAGCGACGGAACCATCGAGAACGCGCAAGGAGCGCTCCACTTCGATTGTGAAGTCGACGTGTCCAGGAGTATCGATGATATTGATCTTGCAGCCTTTCCAGAACACAGTGGTTGCAGCAGAGGTGATCGTGATCCCGCGCTCTTGTTCTTGCTCCATCCAGTCCATGGTGGCAGCACCTTCATGCACTTCACCCATGCGATGAAGGCGACCTGTGTAGTACAGAATACGTTCTGTCGTCGTCGTTTTACCGGCATCGATGTGGGCCATGATGCCGATATTACGGACATTTTTAAGTTTTTCTTTTTCAGGTCTTGCCATATGTTATCCTCCTGTTACCACTTGTAGTGGGCGAAGGCTTTATTGGCTTCGGCCATGCGGTGGGTATCATCTTTTTTCTTAATGGTTGTGCCTTGATTGTTGAAGCAGTCGGCGAGTTCAGCTGGCAAGGCCTCTTCCATAGAACGGCCTGTTTTTGCGCGGGAATGATGTGATGATCCAGCGCATCGCCATAGAAATGCGGCGGTTGGTAGGAATTTCGATAGGCACTTGATAGGTGGCGCCACCGATACGGCGGGATTTAACTTCTAGAGCTGGCTTTGCATTTTCCAAGGCTTGTTCAAAAGCTTCTAAGGGATTTTCTGCTTTGACTTGCTTGGCAAATTTTTCCAAGGCATTGTAAACAATGCGGCGAGCGACAGATTTTTTGCCCCGCATCCATCACTTTATTAATAAATTTAGCTAAGACAGTGCTTCCGTAAAGTGGATCTGGATCGATCTCTCTTTTTTCTGCACGACGTCTTCTTGACATGATTTCCTCATATCTAATCATTTATTTCAGTCCAGACTAAATCTACGCTATGGTCTGGAAGATAAAGTCTCACCTGGAATCAAATCTGAATGTTTCACTGCTTAAGAAACCTGTGCGTGATTGGCGCTCTTGAAATAAAACGCGAATCGCGGACCAGGATATTCATTCATGAATATTCTAGTGTTATTCTTAGGACGTTTTGCCCCGTACTTAGATCTTCCTTGTTTACGGTCTTTAACTGCTGCACAGTCTAATGTTCCGCGAACAATGTGGTAACGTACGCCTGGCAAGTCTTTTACACGTCCACCACGTACAAGCACGATGCTGTGTTCTTGTAGGTTATGTCCTTCACCGCCGATGTAGGCGATGACTTCTTGTCCTGTGGAAAGACGAACCCAAGCTACTTTACGCAAAGCTGAGTTAGGCTTTTTAGGCGTCTTTGTTTTCACTTGCAAGCAAACGCCACGACGTTGTGGGCATTTTTGCAAAGCTGGCGACTTGCTGCGTCTTTTTTTAGGCGTACGCGGTTGTCGTACAAGTTGGTTAATTGTCGGCATGAGATTCTCTTTCTCCTTCAATTAATTTAATGATAAATTGCCCTTTCTCAAAGGTGCATTTGAGAATGCTTATGAAAAGTATATAAAAGTGAGTCTTTTTTGAAAAGAAATTTTAGAGAATTATTTTCCTGTTAGGGTTTTAACCCAACTTGCGACCTATGATGTATATTTTCCTATCTTCAATATTTTCAATAATATCCAAAATAAATCAGATCTTGTTATTTTAGCTCAATAAAGTCATATTTCATTTTTAGAGCTTTTAAGAATTTATTAATGGGCTCAGCTACGCCTTCCAGTTTTTTTTCAATTTGTTGAGCTATGATTACAATGTCATTGACAAATGGATGAGGTAGAGGATCACCTTGGGTCATAGCTTGAAGAATATTATTTCTAGACTTTCCATCGCATAGAGCTATGGCAAGAAAAGGTGGCAACTGCAATAGCAATTCTTCTTTTAACTCTTCCGGTGGAAGATTACGTGTTACATTCAAAAACTCATCTTGATTTTCTTTGCCAAAGTTCGAAAAAAGCTTAAGTTTTCCCATAACATCAATACTGTCTTTGGCTGTATATCTAAACATACTAATCATTTTTACACTTTCGATACGTAGCTTTTTTACATTTTGCTTATTGAAGCATCTGAGACATTTGGGGAAAGTAAGTTGCTTGTTTTCATTAAATTGTTTCTGTAACCATTGCTGGAGATATTTAATCTGCTCCTCATTAAGTTTATCAGCTATTCGCTCAGCTTTCCAAGGTTCTTTTTCTAATACCTTAAATAAAGTCATGAAAAATGCTTCTTTACGAGACTCAATAATAGGAATCATGAGTTCTCTTAATTTTGCAGGACTATTTATAGAAGCGATAAGCTGAGAAAAATAGGTAAAATTTTCCTCATTGGCCTGTAACCAGGGAAGCATTTTCTTCCAATTGAGGGCTATAAGTAAGGTTCTATCATCAATTTCTAAAGAGGGTAAAATTCTAATAAATTCATCACAGGAAATAGAGTCATTTTCTAAAGAATATCTTTTGATATCGAGCGGCTGCAGTTTCTTACATTTATTGCGGAGTTCTTCGGGAACAATATCTTCGTTATGTGCAAAAATAAACGCAAGTAAGTGGTAATAGATTTCTGTATACTCAATCTTCTGAAATTCAGGATTTTTTAGCCAATCGATAATCGTGTCCTGCCCATCATTTTCTTTAAATCTAGGTTCATCAAATAATTGCTTGAGCGTTGGGTTCTCATCAAACTTTGGAATTTTTTGTGTTTTGACACCTATCACAATATGTGCATCGTAGTTTTTAGCTTTTAAGGGTAGCAAGAGGATTTTAGAGGTCAAATCGTTTATTGCTTCATTTGAAAGATCTTTAACATTAAGCATATTATTAATAACATCGATAATAATATTCCTTGTGTGTTCATTGCATTTACACGAGTCTAGCGCTTTGATAAAATTCAAATAATGAATATCTATGTAATTTTCTTTATCTCTTTTATGAGGAGGTAAGTAGGTTCTAAAAAATTCTGCTTCTATATTTTCAAGAAATTCCATTTGGCGTTCAAGAGGTTCATCCTCTGAAAAATAGTGATGAAATAAAGCAGGACCTAAATTTTTATTTTGCAATTCAATTTGCCTTTTTAAAAGTGCTACAATAAATTTTGGTGGAAATTCCAGCAACTTTGTTCTGGCTAAGTCATTATAATTTATGAAATAATTTTTATGAAACTGACCAGTTGGCACGAGGATATCTTTACTTTTTGTAAAGATATATCCAGCTCTAGACCATATATCGAGAGAGGCTTCCGATGCTTTTTTAAATAAGTTTTTATAGTCACGATTTGATTTAAACGCTTCCCAGAAGGCTCTAGCAAGAAGAAACGATTGGTATTTTTTGTTAAGACGAGGAAATAATTTAATAAATGTTTCCCTATTCTCCCAAAGCTTCGGAGCCAGTTTTTCTTTCCCAGCATTTTGAATTTTGGGAATAATAAATTTCAGTCCTTTTTCACGTATTTCTTTAACAGGGTAGTTTGAAAGAAGATGAGCATATCTAAGAGACTCATCCAAATCTGCAACATAGCGTTTATTTGGCTGATCTAGATAAATTTTAAGTTCCTTAGGAAGAGGGATAATCTTTTCTTCCTTAGGAATAATAGGTTCTGGTGGATCTTCTTTTTTTTGTGCTTCTAATTCTCGAGGAGGATCTTTCTTTTCAATGGGCGAAGCCTCTTCATGAATGAAAGGCTGATCTTCTTGATTTTCTTTTTTAACCTTTTCTTCTTGGGATTGTTCTTGGACCTTTTGCTTAATGTGAGGAGGAACTTCTATGTTAGATTTTTCTTCTTGGGGCTGCTCTTGTGAGTCAGCCTTATCGTTTAAAGATTCCTTATTTTCCTCAAGTGGAGGTTGGACAACAGCTTTCAATTCCTCGTTTGGTTTTTGCTCAATAGGGGCAGGAACTTCTAAATGTTCAGGATTGTTCTGTATGGGCTTTTCGAGAGCCTCGTCCTCTTGCTTTTCCAATAGATTCGCACGGTCTATAGGAGCTGAAATATTTTTATTTCCAGATTGCCCAGGCTGAACAATTTCTTCCTGTAAACCTGCTTGAGTTTTCGCTAAATCCTCAACGACCTGCAGCTTACTAATTTTAAATGCTGTTTTCTCAATTTGACGATCTTTATTTCCTCCATTTTTGCTGTTGAAGGCGCGCAATTGCTCAAATATCTTTTTTAAAAAGACCTCGTCGTCCTTTGTCAGCTGTTTAATTTTTTTGAGATCTTTTAAAATGGATTGAGTAGCTTGATCCAGACCATAATTTCGCGGAACTAAAGTAAAGGTAATAATATGAATAAACCATCGGAAATCGTTATAAATTTTTGAGCGCTTTTTGACCTGCTTTATATTCTGTCGTTCAAGTGTGATACTGTAAGTATTAGAATCCAGATCATGGATAAATTTAAAGCGACCTTTGATATCATCGTTCATTAGCATATATACATTTCCATGTTTTTGTATTTTTCACCCTTAGCTTATAGTTAGTCATTATTATTTTGCAATTCTGATTTAGATCTTTGTTTGGCTTTTGATAGAATCTATCACTGAGCACACCAACTTGTCTTGTAAGGACGACGTAAACATCTAATTATAAATAACTTTATTTAAAAAATCCTAAAGTCGAGTCAGTGTGCTCAGTGTTTATTAATGCAACAACGCCATAAAACAGTGGTCAGTTTACCTTTTTTGTGATATAGTTGCATTTTAATTAAAATAAAAGGTTAATCAAGCATGATCTTTAGCATCCTATACATTATACTCGCCATCCTGGCATTGAGTTTTTTAATTTTTATTCATGAGCTTGGGCATTATTTCATGGCGCGCCACGTGGGCATGCGAGTGGAGACTTTTGCCATTGGGTTTGGTAAACCGATATTTTCCTGGGAGCGCGATGGAGTCAAGTGGCAGATCGGTTGGATTCTTTTTGGCGGTTACGTGAAAATAGCAGGGCAGGATCTAGATAAGGATAAAGATCCCTATTCTGTTCCTGACAGTTTTTTTAGCAAACGCCCTATTGACCGTATCAAAGTTGCAGTCATGGGACCGCTTGTAAATCTGATCTTCGCTTTATTGGTATTTACTTTGTTATGGATAGGGGGAGGACGACAAAAAAATTTCAGTGAATATACCTCTATTATAGGTTGGATTGATCCCAAATCTGAACTCTATGCCCATGGCATCCGCCCAGGTGATGAGATTATTTCTTATGACAATACTATGATTCAGAGTTCTAAAGATCATCTCTATGCTCCTATGATGGCTGATAAAAATATTGAAGTTAAAGGTATAAAGGTTGCCTATGATACAGGAGAAAAAACTCCTTTTGATTATGTTGTAAAAACCTATCCTCATCCTGCTGCCCTTGAAAAAGATATTTTAACGGCTGGAGTTATACATCCGGCAAATTATATTCTTTATGAAAAGTTTCCCGAAGGAAAGGAGAATCCTTTGCCTGAAGGCTCTCCTTTGCAAGGGAGCGGTATTCAATATGGAGATCGCATTTTTTGGGTTGATGGAGAAATGATTTTTTCTTCTTCGCAACTTAGCAATGTGCTCAATGATAATCGTGCGCTTTTAACGGTGGAAAATAAGGGGAAACGTTTTTTAGTGAGGGTTCCTCGTGTACCGGTACAAGAACTTAAACTGGATCAACACTTTAAAGATGAATTAGCTGATTGGCAATATGCAACTAACCTTAATCAGGTAAAATTGCAAGATCTCTATGTTCTTCCTTATAACTTAAATAATCAAGCTATAGTGGAGGGACAATCTAAATTTATTGATAAGGAAAAAGAAGAAGAAGCCTTTTCAAAACATCCCTTCTCAAACCTCGAAGTTCCTTTGCATCCTGGTGATAAAATCGTGGCAGTTCATAATACACCCATCCATAATTCAGCCGAATTACTTCTTCAGCTTCAAAAAAATCCAGTCACTATTGTAGTGCAAAGAAATCCTCAACTTGAAAAAACGATTTCTTGGAATAAGGCCGATCAATCTTTTGATCAACAGGTCAACTGGAATGATTTGAAAAAAATTGTAGATAGTATTGGAACAGCTCATCCATTGAGTCACTCGGGTGAATTTGTTCTCTTAAATGCAGTCGTGCCTAAAACCCGCGGTCAGATCTTTCTTTCCCCTGAAAAACAGGCTTGGCTTACTGCTGAAATGATTAATGAAAAAAAAGAGGTTGAAGCCATTGAGGATCCTGAAACGCGAGCACGCGCCATGCATCTTTTAGCTGCCAAAGAGAAAGAATTGATGCTTGGTTTACCTGGTGTACAAGATGGTAAGGTGGATTACAATCCCACTCCTACAGGTATGTTTGTTAGCGTCTTTGATCAGATCTGGCATACTTTGTCCGCTCTAGTTACAGGTTATTTAAATCCTAAATGGATTAGTGGACCCATTGGAATAGTCCAGATTGTACATGATAGTTGGATGGTCAGCATTGGGGATGCACTATTTTGGATTGGGGCGATTAGCCTTAATTTAGGAATTCTTAATCTTCTGCCAATTCCTGTGCTAGATGGAGGAACGATCCTCATGTCCTTTATCGAAATGATTAGTGGCAAAAAAATGAGTCCTAGATTTCTTGAAAAGCTGATTTTACCATTTGCTGTATTACTAATCGGATTATTTCTTTATTTAACATTCAATGATTTGAGTCGCATTTTTCATAGCTTTGTTCATTGGTAGAATACTTCGCGAAGCGTATGTATGGAGTGCGGTGACTTGTCACCGCTTTGTAAAATCGCGACTTGTCGCGGATTACCTTATGGGATCGACAAGTCGATCCCTATGAAAGCGGTGACAAGTCACCGCACTCCAAATGGGCTTTATACTATTTTTGATTGTCATCAATAATTTCTACATCTGCTTCTTCGATATTATTATTTTCTTTGCCAGGTTTTTGTTGCTGTTGCTGCTGCTGTTGATGGGATTCTTGTTGGGAACCGCTACTGGAGCCTGCTCCGGCACCGGGCTCATGAGCACCTGCACCAGCATGTGCACCACCGCTGGCTTTAGCCATTGCCTCACCGATATGTTGCATATGTTCCTCAAGGGCCTGTTTGGCAGCTTTTATACGACTCGTATCGCTGGTTTCAAGTGCTTTTTTGACATCATCGATTTTGTTTTGCACATCATCGACTATCTCTTTCGGCAGCTTATCCTTGTATTCACTAAGAGATTTTGAAGCACGGAAAGAGAGAGCCTCAGCTTCATTACGAATTTCGACCTCTTCTTTGCGTTTTTTATCCTCTTCGGCATGCAATTCAGCATCTTTGAGCATGCGTTTAATATCATCCTCACGCAAGCCCGATTGTGCTTCTATGCGAATTTTTTGTTCCTTTCCACTGGTTAAATCTTTTGCAGATACATGCAATATACCATCAGCATCGATGTCAAAGGCAACTTCAACTTGAGGGATTCCTCTAGGAGCTGGGGGAATATCAGTTAAGTCAAAGCGGCCGATTTCACGATTGTCATTAGCCATCTTGCGTTCCCCTTGAAGAACCCGAATAGTGACGGCAGGTTGGTTATCAGCCGCTGTGGAGAAAATTTGCTTCTTCTGAGTAGGAATCGTTGTATTGCGTTCAACTAATGGGGTCAATACTCCTCCCATTGTTTCAATACCCAATGTCAATGGTGTAACATCCAAAAGAAGAACGTCCTTGACATCTCCTGATAGTACACCCCCTTGGATGGCTGCACCGACTGCAACGACTTCATCGGGATTTACTCCTTTATGTCCTTCTTTACCAAAAATAGCCTTAACCATTTCTTGTACTGCAGGCATGCGTGTCATACCACCGACTAAAATGACTTCATTAATATCTTCTTTTTTCAGGCCGGCATCTTGTAAAGCTTTTAAGCAGGGTTCTTTAGTGCGTTCAGTCAAGTTTGCAGTTAGACTTTCCAGCTTAGAACGTGTTAATGTCAGAGATAGGTGTTTCGGACCTGTTGCATCCATAGTAATGAATGGTTGATTAATTTCAGTGGATTGCGTCCCGGAAAGTTCAATCTTGGCTTTTTCGGCGGCATCACGCAGACGTTGAAGGGCCATTTTGTCACTATGGAGATCGATCCCGGTTTCTTGTTTGAAAGTTTCCAAAATCCACTTTAGGATCTCGTTGTCATAGTCATCGCCGCCTAAGTGTGTGTCACCATTCGTTGCAAGTACTTCAAACACACCATCTCCTATTTCCAGCATGGAAATATCGAAAGTACCTCCTCCAAGATCAAAGACGGCAATTTTTTTGTCGGTTTTTTCCTTGTCTAGGCCATAGGCTAAAGCGGCAGCTGTGGGTTCGGGAATAATCCGCTTTACATCCAATCCTGCAATACGTCCTGCATCCTTTGTAGATTGACGTTGAGAGTCATTAAAGTAAGCAGGTACAGTGATTACGGCTTCGGTGACTTTTTCTCCAAGATAGGATTCAGCCGTTTCTTTCATCTTGATGAGTATCTGGGCACTCACTTCTTCGGGAGTGACAATTTTTCCTCCCAAAACTTCAAACACTGCATCGCCGTTCGCATTTTTGGTTACTTTAAAAGGGACAGTTTTGATTTCTGAAATCACCTCATCATATTTTCGACCGATAAAGCGCTTGGCGGACATAATCGTATTTTCAGGGTTGGTAATAGCTTGACGCTTAGCAGGAATACCCACTAGACGTTCGCCATTTGGCTTATATGCCACAACGGAAGGTGTTGTTCGACTTCCTTCGGCGTTGGGGATAACTTTAGGAGTTCCACCCTCCATCACTGCTACGCAGGAGTTGGTGGTTCCTAAATCTATACCTATAATTTTTGCTTTTTTTTGACTCATAGTCTAGACTCCTTATTTATTAACTTAATTATTCTGTTTCTGATTTTTTTTCGTCATTGTCCATGATTTTTTGTTCAGGTGGCTTGGAAGTTGAGGGTTCTTTGGATACCTTAACTCTTGCCGGCCGAATTGTTTTACTGCCCATCTTATAGCCCCTAATACTTTCTCCGATCACTATTCCCGGGGGATAATCGGAGGTTTCTATCATCTCAACGGCTTCATGATTGTGAGGATCAAAGACCATTCCCACCGATTTAAACGGGTGTACATCATTAGTGGCTAAGATCTCCTTAAATTGGTTAAGAATCATTCTAAAACCAATGGCCCAATTTTTAACATCATCGGACATACCTGCCATATGGGCTAGAGCGTTTTCTAAATGATCGATGGGGTCAAGGAAGTTCACAATAATACTTTGAATAGCTAATTGGGTTAGATCATGGCGTTCTTTATGCAAACGCTTCCTCAAGTTTTCTGCATCGGCTATAGTACGTAAATATTTGTCTTTAAATTCACTAGCCTCATTTTTTAGCTGTTCTAATTCACTTTCTGGTATAGAGACCCGTTTTGTTTCCCGCGCAGGAGGTTTTTCTTTCTCTTTTGCAGACTGCTGTTCTGCTGCGGGTATAGATTCTTGGTCTTTTTCGGGAGTACCATTGTTGGTCATTGTTTTTTCTCCTAGTTTACTCAATGATTGTGTTCGATTAGGATCGGACGAGAATGGCCGACGAGGCGATAGTCGTCTATTTTTGTGCTTATCTTTGCTTCGGGTTGTCGAAATGTAATCTTATATTTATAGATACTTCGCGTGAGCTTTTCACTTATACTTTCAGAAAAATGATGCAATAGACCAAATAGTTTTCGATAAGGCATACGAATAGGTCCCAGTAGTCCAATTGCTCCAACACTTTGTTTATTAATATAGTAAGGAATAGCGATGATTGCGCACTCCAGAGGGCCGTTCGAAAAAGTTTGAAGGTCTTCGCCAATCCAAAATTTTAGAGCCTCCTTCTTACTGCACTCCTTAAGTAATAATCGAATGGAATGGATATTTTCAAAGAGAGATAAACAGGCTGTTAATGTAGATTTATCTTGTAGGTCTGAATAGGCTAATAATTTTGAAAAGCCCGTACGATAAATATCCTCATCTGTGAAATTAGAATAACTCACAATAAAACGCATCATTACTTCATGATAAAACTGTTGTGCTAGTAGTTCCTCTTCTTGGGTAAGATTTTCCGGTTTTTTTTCTTCTTGATTACTCTCTTGTACACGATTTAAGCGCCACTGAAAATAGGTTTCAATGCGTTTTAGGGAAAAAGTGCTTAACTTTTTTTCTAGATAGAGAACTTCGGTTTTGATGACACCAAAATTAGTGATGATCACGCATAGCCAGCGATTATGATCAATACCCATTAATTTGATATCTATAATATAGTCATGATCAAAGCGAGGAGCGGACAAAAAAACAGCAGATTGAGTGAGTTGACTGAGTATTTCGGCAGCCTGTTCTAAATAAGCCGAAAGTTCATGGGTTTCCTTGCCATTCAGCTGTTTTAACAGGTGATAATGGTCTTCTGCTATGGCACTTTCTTGCTCAAATTCCTGAGCATAGAGTCGAAAAGCTTTAGAAGTTGGAATGCGCCCTCCGGAAGAGTGCTGTTGTGAAAGATATCCTTCTTCTTCCAAATGTCCGAAATAATTACGAATTGTTGCAGAGCTAAGTTCTTCAAAACCAAACTCTTTAAGAGTATTTGAACCAATCGGTTTTCCTGTTTTAAGATAGAGGTCTATAAGACCAAGTAAAACTTGGCGCTCTCGATTCCGCTTTGCTGATTTTTTTACAACTGTAGGCTTAAAAGAAGTTTTCAAGAGAGTCTCCTTCTTATAGTTTTACTATATAATAAAGGAGATTAATGATCAAGATTTTTTAGCAGTTGAGGGTGTGGAGTGCTAAATAAGGTTATCCCTATTTACCCCCAGCGTCTTTTATTATACCTTCAAACTGCGCTATTTTATCCTTGATAAATTGATCAAATTCCGTTTTTTCTGCTTTCTTTAATCCCTTTTTAATTTCATCTCTATTGCTTTTTAAGTCAATAGCAGCTTTCAAGCCCATCTTAGCTTGTTCAAACGCTATTGCTATTCTGGCATTTTGAATATTCTTTTTGAGACCCTCAATTAAATTTTGGAGTTTTTTCTCATCCTCTAGATCTTTTTCCAATTCTACCAGTTGAATTCTTGCATATTGAAATGGCATCTCCTTAATTTCTTTTTCTTTGGATTCATATTTAGAAGTTAAAAGTTTCTCAAGTGAGTTCAATTTTGGGTTTTTTTCGCCATATTTTGCTTTTAAAAGATTGTATATATTTTTAAAAAGGTCTGAATAGGCATTATATCTCGTATCCTGGATTTTTTTTTCTTCTAAATCTGCTAACTCATTTTTCAACTTATTATATTCTTCTTGAAGTTTCTGCAGCTCTTGATTAATTTCAGGTTTTATCGGAAGCACAGGATTTTCCAAACTGACTAGTTCATCAACGTCTCCTTCCATTTGGGATCCCATATCTTCTAAGTGGACAAAAGGTTGAGATTTAGGACGCTGTTGCTCTACAGGCTTTTGCTGTTCTAAAGGTGGCTTTTGTTCTTCTAAAGGCTTTTCTTGAGCGACTTCCGGATTTTGCACCTGTTCGGGTGTGGCTGGAATGGCTACCTGATCAATCGGTTTTGCCAACCCTTTTTTTTCATCAAGCTCTTTTTTGAGTTTTTCAATCTCTCTTTTAATTCCTCGACTGAAGGATTAATTTCTTCATGTCGAGGTGCAGCGGCATGATTTGCTCTCAATTTTTCAATTTCTTGTGTTAAATCTTTATTGTTATTAAACAATTTTTCAATTTTTTGGCTTAATTGTTCAATTAGGGTAAGCAGGTCCTTGGATATATCAATGCGTGAGGCAATAATAGCTGCAATAACTATAGAAACAAAGGAGGCAGCACACAAAGCGGCAACAACATATGTGGCAAAAATGGAGACAATGATGGCAGCGGTAAGGGCAAGCGCTGAAGCTACCCCCAAAGTGACTATTGTGGCAACTCTGCGGCCATCCAATATACCAATTTCCTTATCTTTTTTATCACCCGGTTGATCAATTTTCAAAGCTTGCTGAGCTTCTTGCACTTTTACAGCTGTAGTCTTCATGCGAGATCTCCTTAGTTAAAGATGGCATCCTAAGATTTATAAAAGATCAATGATTTTTTCACAAGTTTTCCCGACTTCATTGTTTGCGTAATGTTATGGTTATCGTTGCCAGGCGTTTAAGAGTCTCTTCGGAAAAAGTATCGATTGGTAATCCCTTGACTTCATCCATAAATGAACCCCATTCCTTTTTAACTGCATTTAAATCCTTCCTAAGTTCAAGATTCTCCTTTAGAGAGGATTCCAGCACTTTATTATTTCGTGCACCATCTATCGCTTCATTTTCATCAATTTTTTTTAGAATCTTTTCTGCTTTTTCTGCTCGCGCCTCTAATAATTTAATTTGCTCTTTTTGTTTAAGATTTTTTGCTTTTTGACCCTCTAAAGTCTCGGAAGTTTCCTTAAAATTATCGGCAAGTAGTTCATATTTCCCTTTGAGATTTTCATAATCAGGGTCATGATCTTTTTTCTTTGCTGGATCCATTACCGGAATAGGTTCCTTGAACAATTTTATTGAGCCCCTTCTCCACTTTTCCAGCATTCCGAGTGTTTTTTTAAGTTTTTGCTCTAATTCTTCAATTTTTTTGCTTTGATCTTCTCTTACTTTCAATGTATTTTCCAAATTGGCAATTTGCTCTTTAGCCTTTTTTAAGTCTTCCTTTAAATTCTCAATTGTTAGATTAAGCTGTCTATTTTTGGCTGATAATAAATCATCATCATCATCATTCTCTCTAAGAGCCGCTTTAAGTCTCTCAATTTGTTTTTCCTTTTCATCTAATAAAGCTAAAAGGTCATGAGCTTCTTTATTAAGTTTCATTTCCTTGTCGAGGTCTGCCTGCAGTTTTTTATTGCCTTTAAGAATATCTGCTAATTTCTGTTCCAATTTTGCAATTAATCCCTGAGCTTCTTTAAGCTTTTTGATGAGGTTTCCCTGCTCCTTTTGTAAAAGATCTTGAGCCTCTTTGGCTAGTTGAGCTTTTTGTCTCTTTAACTCTTCGACTTCTCGTAATTTTTTTTCGATTTCCTGTTGTAATTCTGCAACAAGTTTCGTATCTTTTTCCTTATCTTGCATGATATGATCAAGCCGTTCTGTCAGATCTTTGATCTGTTTTTGCAATTCTTCGTCGTCGTTTTTGACTTCTTGAATAGCCGGAGGTTCATCTTTTTGAAGTGGGACTTCTTTATTTTTAAATTCCTCTAATTTCTTCTGAAGGAGTCCGATTTCATGTTGATGTTTCTGGATTAATTCTTTATCAATTTTACTGAGATCTTTTTCTTCTTGAAACTGCTTAAAGAGTCCTTTTATTTTTTCAGTCAGATCTTTGATGAGATCAGATAAATTTTTTGAAACTTTGATACGACCTACTAAAGTAGTGGCTAAGAGGAGAGTAACGGATGCAGCTGCACATAGAGCAGCAGCAATGTAGGAAGCAAAAATTGCAGCTACAACAGCTGCAGATATAGTCAGCGCGGAGGAAACACCTAAAACAATAATAGCTACAACTTTATGGCCATTTAATGGGTTAATTTTTGGCTTGATTATTTCTTTTTGGTTTTTAGGAGGCTCGATTCCTAGCTTTAAAGCCTCCTGAGCATTTTTAATGACTTTTAGATCCATAATGTTCCCATTAAAATATTTAACAAATTATTTTTCATTAAGCCTACTTTTTCTGTTCTTGCGCGACTTGATCAGGTCGAAGTTGAGGGACCAAAAGTTTAGCATTTGGATTTCTTGCCTTACCTAGTTCGATTCTAAAAGGAGCTAACAAATTACCCAAAAAATCAGATTTTATTTCTTGAGAATTTTTTCTTTGTTTTTTTGAGGGCGATTTTATGAAGGCTACTATTGGATGCTCAATCTTTATATCGGCCATAATAGCATCATACTTAGCTGTGATTGTTTCGATACTCCAGTGAAGAGCTTTTTCATAGCTTGGATTAAAATTATTAGCACCCTTTGCAATTAATTGATTTAATTCTTCATTTTCAGGATAACCTAAATCGCAGATCTTTTCAGCCATTTCATGTATTGGAGAAGCGGCAAAATCTCTAACTTTGAGTTCCCATTGACTCCAAGCCTCAATTACGGCATCCTTTTCAGCAATTAAAGCATCTTTTTCAGCAATTTGTTTTTTAAGAGCTTCTATTTGTTCATTGACCTCTTTTTCTTCTTCTGAAGGAATCGGATCCATATTTATGATTTTTGGTTTATTTTCCATCAGTTTATTATTTAATTGTTGGAGCTTGTCTTTTTCTTTAGCGAGAGCATCTTTGGTATTTTTCAATTCGTTTTCTAATTTTTCCTTCTCATTTTTTAGAACAAGTTCATCTATTTTCTTTTTGACATTAGGTTGTGCTTCCATTAATTCTTTAATTACTTTTTCCTTATTAGCTAGATCCTTTTTGATTTTATCGAAATCTTTTAATTGGTTATTTTTTTCCTCGAGATCCTTTTCTATCTTTTTAAGATTTTCTTTAATTTCTGTATGTAGTTTATCATTCTCCAAGAGGCGTTCCTTATTTTCAGGAACCATTTTTTCTATAGGATGCTGCAATAAGTTTTGATTTTTCAACTGCACAATTTCATTATGCAATGCGTTATTACTTTTAAATAATTCATCAGCTTTATTTCGAAGTATTTCAATGAGGGAAATCAGATCTTTAGATAGATTCGTACGTGAAACAACAATAAAAGTTAGGGAAAGTATGGCAAAAGTAGCTGCACAAGCTGCTGCTAAAAGATAAGCTGCAAACACAGCAGCTACAACAGCAGCTGTTGCCGCAAGTACACTGGAAACACCTAAAACAATTAAACTAACAACTTTGTGTCCACTTAGATCGCCTATTTTTTTTTCTATTAATTTTTTATCCTCTGCATTTAAGGCTTCAATATCCCCCAACGTCTTTTGAACATGATGAGCCACTTTTATTGCCATTTTTTCTCCTTACAATCAAGAATTAGCAACTGTTATAAAGAGGTGTAATTTTTTTTTCAAGAAATAAAATAAAGTTAATACCTATTCTACATCATCTATCTTTTTGTTCTAGGTTTTATTTGCAAGTTCTTCCATTAGTAAGTCCAATTCCGCATTTTTTTCGCTTTGTTTTCCACTTTTATCATATAACAATTTGTTTAAATTCAATTCTGATTGTAATACTTCTTCTCTTGCCAAAGCTTTTTCTAATTTGAGATTAAGATCTTCAACCTGTTTTTTTAATTCAAATGGATTCTCTATTATATCTTCTTTTTGCTCCGGAACTATTTGATTTTTAAGTAATTCAATTTCCTGCTCTTTCTCTTGAATTTTCGCATTCAATTCAGCAATTTGTCTGTTTTGGTCGGGAATTTGTTGGACTTGGATTTTAAGAGCATTATTTTCATTTTGCATGTTTTCAAATTCTTGCTGGTAATCTGCAATCAATTTTTTTCCACCCAGATTAACTAATTCACGCAACTCCACGAGTTTAGCCAGTTCTCTTTGTTTTTCTTTCAGAACCCCTTGCATCTTTTCTAATTCGAGTTTTTGGTAGTCAATTTTTTTATTTTTATCGAAAAGATCCTTTCGTAAAACATTAATCATGCGTTGCGCATCATTATCAATGATGACCTCTTTTATCTTTCTAAGCTCAGAAAGTTCTTCTTCCTTCTGCTTAAAATCCTTTTTTAGCTTGCTTAATTCTTGCATAAAAGCATCAACTTTTGGTTCTTCTTTTTTTTGATTTGCAAATTTATTGAGTTCGCATTTCAGATTCTCAATTTCCTTTTGTTGAAGAAAAACTAATTCATCGTTATCATTGACATTCAGATTTTGCGCTTGTTGATTTTCTAATTCTTGTATTTTATTAAACATTTCTTTTACTTTTTCAGAAAGATCTACAAGAAGTTTCAGTATAGTTGGTGAAACGTTTATGCGATTTGTTAAAACAGCTGAAAGAGAGCATGCAATGCACGCAGCGATGAAAAGAGATGCAAGAAGATAGGAAGCAAAGATGGTAGTAACAATGGCAGCAGTAGCGGAAAGAACAGAAACAGTTCCTAGACATATGATTGCAGCAGTTTTATAACCATTTAAAGAGCCAATCCCTGCTCCTTCTTTCTGATTTTGAGGTTGGTCGATGTACAAAATCTCTTGAGCTTGCCTAATGATTTCAGCAACCATATAATCTCCTAAAGTCAAATTTATCCATAATTTTATATACAAGCTAATCATTTTCTACAAGTAATAGTTAAAAAAATTTAATAATAATTTAAATAAAATTAATTATGACAATCTAATCGTATTGAGCGATTAAAACAGGAAAAATATCAACAACTGTAGGTGACCAGGTGAGTCCTTTTTTATAAACAAGGTTAGA
This sequence comes from uncultured Parachlamydiaceae bacterium, assembly GCA_963833865.1. Classification (GTDB taxonomy): domain Bacteria; phylum Chlamydiota; class Chlamydiia; order Chlamydiales; family Parachlamydiaceae; genus Neochlamydia. The sequence continues at coordinate 1,990,618 of CAWHZN010000011.1, forward strand.
AGCAATATGGCGAGAAATAATAGCCTTTTTATGGTGATCCGGAATTTCTTTAAGTAGTAAATTCTGATAGTTTGTTCTTAATAGAGGAAGACAATAATTTAGAAAACACTTAATTGCGGGATCGGCGGGATCTTGAGACAAAGTAATTTTATCAAGATAATCCAAGAGATGGTAAGTAAATTGATTGATATGATTGGAAATTTGATCCGATATTTCCGTTAAAAATTCACCCGTATTCTTGTGGGTGCGAAGTAACAGACGTGCTTCATTTAAGGCACACTGCCGGATCCTTTCCAGAATTTCATCGACGATTTCATTTTTGTTTTCAAAGAAAAGATCATCTCCTAATGTAAGACCACTCAACACCTCAAATGATGAACAGATGACACCCCCTTTATTGGCTGAGCTATCTTTAATAATCAACACACCTAAATTTTCTAGATTGCGTCTTGCTTCTGGCGTTAAATAAAGATTTGCTCCTTCAATAATTGCTTTAGAGGTAGGTTTTCCTTTTTCATCCAAAAAGTCCCTATAATTGCTCTCATTGAGAGTGCGAGGACGACCTCCGGATGGTATAAATATGGTAGTAGGAGTTTGATGAACGTTGTTGCGCAAGAGATGGTTCATATCGCTACCAGAGATCCAATCCTGGATGATAGTGCCATTATGATTTCGCCAGCAGAGCGTTTGTTGGACAAAAGGCGTAGGGCTTTTTTTGGTTGTTTTATCCAAGAGAAAACCCCCGATGTGAAGTTTCTCCGGAGGATAATGTTTGATTGCTTCACCCTTTTTAAAAAGTTCAGCAAGGACTGCTAAGTCAAGGCCTTGCGGATCGTTAATTGTGCCTGTTACATCGGTAAGAGCAAGTAATTTGGCCGTATTTGGATAATAGCGATAAAGGTTGTAAATTTGATTTCCAGCAACATCTCCATCGGGCCCACCCGACATTTTAACACTGAAGGAATCAGTACGCGGATCAATCCCCAAATATTTCAGGATCTCTTCCATATAGACATTGATGCCCAAAGAGGTTACACCATATTCTTTATGATTAATACCCACGCGCGGTTTGCTGGACATAAAGGCAGTACCGGGTTTGTAGTGATATTTTGCACTAAAACTAGCGATCCATTTAATCATAGAATCATGCATATTTTCGTCCGGGCCTAGATACAGATATTCAGGACGTTTCCAATAATCAATAACGTTTTTTGTTCGAATTTTTCCATCAGGTTCGCAATTAACAATGCTAATTAAACTTTCAATAAAGGAACGCTGTGCTTGATAGAGATGTTCGCTTTTTTGCTCGGATTTATAGGACTCAATTTTTTTCTGAATTTCCAAAATATCGAAGCGCGAAATTTCTAATTCTTTTTCAAGAATGATGGCCTCTGATTCAATCCGTTCGTAAGGTCTTAGGAAAATAATGCCTTTGGAACCCCCTTCAGGAATGTCTTTATTTTTCATGTGTTGGGTATAGGCCAGGTTATAACATTCAGTAAAAACATTGTTGCGTTCGAAAACTTCTGATTCAGTTTGCTGAGGGAAAACGGTTCTTAGACCACCTCTTGAAAGATCTTTGAAACGGATATGAAATCCAAAAAAATGCATTCCTTTGATAAAGAAAATTCCGAAAGGCAGTATGGGAAATTTTTTTTCTCTTTCGAAAGGAACATGGTCAAGATATTGAGGATCTAATCTAAAGCTAATGGAGGTAAAATTTGTCCGATAGAAGTTTGTTTTTAAAGTATGTTCAACGAGATTCATAGCTTGCGAAAGAACCTGCTTATTTCGCATATCATATTCAATTTGTCCTGTATCAAGTTTATCAATGTCCTGCAAAAATTTTTGACGTAATTTTAAATATTTATCAAAATTGTGCTTAGAGGGATCAAACTTAGCTTGGAAGGCTTCGCAAATATTGTTTGTTAATTCAGGATGACGGCACAGGGCTGCTTCGATGTTTTCAATCGTATACAAATTGGCATCAATATGCACGAGTGTTTGATGAATGAAATAGACCATAGCGCGCAACAGATTGCCCATATTGCCTGAAATCACTTCTTTACTGACCAAATTTTCATCGATAGCATCGAAACTAGCAAAATATTTACTGGTAACAAGCTCTCTCAAAAAATCGGATATGTCAGCCACATCCCAAGCTGCTTTATTAGAATGACCATTGATTTCAAGGGCCATGACCAAAATGGAATGCCGACTGTAAGGGTCTATGTAGGTTGCATTAACCCTTTTCATAATAAGGTCGTGGCGTTGAATAATTCGCGCAATTCGATAAAGAAAGTTGTATTTCGGCACATTGCGCCAGGCTAACACAATTTGTAATGAGGAGGTTTCCTCTTTTTTCCAATTTTGATTTTGGTGAACGACATACTGACAGCTATCTCGTGTTTTGGCGCGAAAGAACATGTCTATTGCGAGGAGTAGCCGTTCAGGTGGCAGAGAGCGTAAAAAACGATTATTAATCCCCGTTATAAGTTGATCAAATTCCTGATCTGTAAGGGCGGGATTGCGCTCTTTTACCATCTTATGAAGCTGCTTTTTTGCTTCTTCAGAAAATGGCTTTTCATAGGACTCGATCGTTTCGCTAAAATAAAGAGTAGCTACCCGTAAATGTGCCTTGATGCCTGGAATAGGAGGGTGTGTATTGGATACAAAAGTTTCATAATTTTTGATTCCATACAGAGCATAATTCTTCAGAATTCGAAGATCTGCATCAGCACTGTCCAAACACATGACAATAGCCGCACCTTTAAAGTGAATGGTAGAGAAGTATTCTTGGAGATGAAATCCCATGAGACTGTGGGTGATCAGTAAGGCATTTTCCGGACCTATTTCTTCGAAAAAATTGGCGGGCATGGCTTTTTCTAGCCAGAGGTAATTTTCTTGAAATTTTTTTGATTCGTTCTCGATTGCTGCGAGTAGATCCTTATCCATTTTGGGTTTAGTCATAAACTCCTCTTATCAAGCGTCTTATAATTATTTTTTCACCACAGAGGGAACCGCAAAGATAGCTGCAAAGGAACAAAAAATACTTACCACAGAGTCACAGAGATCACAGAGAAGAAAAAGCACCGCCAAATTGCGAGGCAATTTGTCGGAGACTCATCGCTTCGCGAAAAAAAACATTTTTAAGCGTGTGTGAAGCGATAAAAATGCTCTAAATTGCAATATCAATTTGGAGCCTTTTAGTCTTTCTCAGTGCTCTCTGTGTCTCTGTAGTGAATATTTTTGTTCCTCTGTAGTTTTCTCTGTAGTTCCCTCTGTGGTAAAAACAATCATCACATACTTTAAATTCACATTAATCTAAATTTTGAGAAGACGCAAGCCATTAAGACCAACGATGACAGTTCCTCCTTCATGAAGAAGAACAGCAAGCCATAATGGAATAAATCCAGCCAAAGAGGGGATGGTTGCTATAAAAATAGCTGCTATAGCTAATGTAAGATTCTCTTTTACAATTGTTTGAGTTTTCTTAGCTTTCTGAAAAAGCCAGTCAAGGCGTTCAATATTGTCTTGCAAGAGTACAATATCTGCAGCTTCTACTGCAGTTGTGCTACCTACTTTCCCCATGCAAATACCCACTGTTGCGCGAGCGAGAGCCGGAGCATCATTAATACCATCTCCGACCATAGCAAGTCCTTCTTTCTCTGCGAGTTGTGCGACGTAAGAAAGTTTATCTTCGGGTCTTAAATTGGCATAAAAAGTGTCTATGTCCAATTCCTTAGCAATACGTTCAGCACTATATTGATGATCGCCTGTTAGCATAACTAATTTTAAGCCCAGCTTTTTTCTAAGAGTTTTTAAAGTGTTTTTTACTTTGGGACGAATTGTATCATGAAAACGGAAGATTACAATGTTGTCATTAAGGAGAAGAATCGAAACTAGCTCGCCCTCAGTTTGTAACTGTGTACATTTCTTTAAAAGAGTTTCTGCTTGGTTTTTGTTCAGCTTTTCTGCAATAAACTCCGGATGCCCTACTGACACTTCAATAGAACCGGATGAAAGTTCTACAAATCCCTCAAGGCCACTTCCTGGAATAGATTTAAACTCTTTAAGAGAACTTGGTAACACTTTGGCGTTTTGTGCATGGACTAAAATAGCCTTTGCAATTGGGTGTACAGCATTTTTCTCTAATGCATAGGCAATACTAAGAGCTGTGTTAATATCTACATTATTCTTAAACGGCTCAACAGCTGCACAAGTGAGTTCGCCTGTAGTTAAAGTTCCGGTTTTATCAAACGCTACAGCTTTGCATTGAGCGAGAGCGTCTAAAACCATGCCTCCTTTCAACAGGATGCCGCGGCGCGCGCAAGCCCCAATTGCGCTCAAATAGGCTATGGGCATCGCAATAATTAGAGCGCATGGTGAGGCTGCAATAAGAAAAGCTAAAGCTCTGTATATCGAACCCTCCACGCCAAGGAAGGGGATGGCTAGAACAAAAGAGAAGGTTATAGCAAAAAAAGCAGAGAGGCAAATAATCCCTATGGCATAAGATCTACTGAATTTATCAAACCAACGCTGCAATTTGGGGCGAGCCTCCTGAGCCTCTGTGACTAATTGTATAATTTTGGTGAGGGTCGAATCGGAACTTGTCCTAGTTACTTTCAGTACAAGAGCTCCCTCTAGGTTAGAAGCACCCGCAGCTACTTCATCACCAATTTTTTTGACTACAGGAAAGTTTTCACCTGTGAGATGGACTAGATTAATAGAAGAAACCCCTTCAATGACCTCGCCATCTAAAGGAACAATTTGTCCCGATTTTACCAGTATTTTTTCTCCCACAGAGATCTCATTTACATCATGGTCGATCAATGAACCATCACTTTGAACAATACTTGCTTTGGTAGGAGAGAGTTTGTGAAGGCTGCTGATTGCACTTTTGGCTTTTTCTGTCACAGCTTCTTCCATTGCCCCGGAAAGAGCAAATAAGACAAGAAGTAAACCGCCCTCCAGGCCACTGCCGATGAGAACAGATGAAAAAGCTGCTAATGTCATTAAAATATCAATATTGATATCTAAATCTGCCAAATCCTCTAGAGATTCAATTAAAGCAGGAATTCCTACTAAAAAATAGACTAATACAAGAAATAGGTGAGAAAGGGGAAGGGTACGTTCGTGCCAGGAAAGAGCAAAAGAAGTAACTAAAAGAAAGGCTGCGATAATCGAGGCTTTTAGACTGAGATTAAATCCCCAATGGCGGCTTGTTTGCTTTATGAAAGGGCTCGAAGTTTCCTGCGTGTCCATTTCAAAAAACTCTCCAAAGATCAGCGGATGTGTAGAAGATATAGCTTGGGTAGTTTCAGTCATTTGAAACCAATAATAAAGAAAAAATCGTAAAGAAAATAGACCCATGCAAAAGCGATTACTGCCAAGCCTATGTTCCATAAAATGGCGGGAATGATACGGTTTTTTTCATAATAGGCGGAAACAGCCGATGCAATGGCAATACTGATGAAAGATCCGAAAATTAATCCATAAGAATGCAGTGCAAAAAGATGACAAATAAGAATCAAACAAACTGCGCCTAATGCACCTAAACCGGCACCGCAGCCTTGTTTCAAGGGGTGTTCATGGGATTCAAGTTTCAGACCTAGTTCTTCTTCAACCATAACCCGGAGGAGACGATCTCCATCAGCCATAAGAACATCCACCACATTATCGAGAAGTTTTCCTTCGAATCCTTTGGCAGCATAAAGTTCCCTGAGTTCCATTTTTTCTTGATCTCGATTGTGGTCAATTTCCCACTTTTCCTGCTTAACAACTCGGTGTAGTCTTTCTAAACGAGACCAACCCAGCCAAGCACTCCTTCCGAATTTCCATAGGATCCAGCCGGTGGAAAAGATAAGAATAATTAAAGTCAGTTGATCTGTAGAGAATCGAAGAGAAAGAAGAATGGAACTCATCAAAAGAAGCACTACAGCGGTTTCCCGTACAGCATCAGCGCCGGCAGAGATATGACCGGGTAGCTCAGTTCCATGCACTTCAAAAGAAGATAGTTTTCCTTGAGCCAATTTTTCTGCAACATGCTCAAGGGGAGCTTTTTCTGTAAAATGTGAGTTTTCAGACATAAGTTATATCCATTTTTACAGATTCTAGCTACTAGTATTAAAAATTACCAGAACATCTATAGTTTATATCTATCTTGGATCTTTTTTTAAAATATTATTTATGCTATAATGTATTAGTGGTAGTTTGTCCTTTATTTAAGGAATTCTAATTATGAGTTCAGATCTCTCAAATCTACAATCAGGTAGTGGTCACCATCCAGGAATTACTGGAACTGACAGTTTATCCCAAATACAACAGACAGGTTCTACAGATCAAATAGTGCAGCCAACTGGTCAACCCACTAAGGACTCTATTGAAAAAGCGAGTGCTTTAGTGGCGGCACTTTATATGCCACCTATGTCCAATCCCAGCATTTATGCTCCTGATCCCAATTTGGCTATTGAAGTTGGTCAAATTGCAATGGATAAAATTTGTCTTAATGTTTTAGACAGCTGGTCCAAAAATTTGCAAGAAATTGCAGCTCAAAAGAAAGAGCAGGACCGCCAGGATGAATTAAATCCCATTTTACGTGATATTCATATGACAGGGGCTATCTTTTTAGCCGTTGCTACAATCTTTGTAAGGGCTATTTTTGGAACGCAAATCGCTCAATTGCTTGACAAATCGGGAAGTCTTAATAATGAACAAGCAGTCGCTAGTAAGTTTGCTTCCCAACTCAGTCAATGGGCTTTGGAAGGAGTGTTAGATGGTTATCTTATGACTATTGTGGATAAATTGCCCTCAGCGCAAAATCTGAACGAAAATCAAAAAATGATTCTAGCTCAGCAGATGCAGGCGATGCTCTTAAGTTCTGCTTTAGCAGCCTTGTATAAAGTACAAACACAGTGGATCACGGCACCGGAGTTTATCAATATACTAGCTAATCCCAGTATTTTATCTGATCCTAGTGCTACCCGATTGGCAGATTTACTTGTGAATACCTTTAACAAGCTTCCTAGTGTGGAGAGGGAGAGACTTGGACGATCATTAAATATCTATATGGATTCCAATCCTGACCTACCATCCCTATTTGACCTTGGCAAAACAACCGAGGTTCAACTATCGATTCTTAGTTCCACTCGCACATAATCCCTGCCCGTGCCCTTGCCCGTGCCCGATTTTTTGTTTTTGAAGTATATTGTAGAAGCAATTTTCGAGCGAGGGCACGGGGCCAGGTATTAGAACAATATTAATCGGGCAAGGGCACGGGCAGGGGATTTTTGCACGGGCAGGGATTTTTCGGACGCATTTATTTTCTCGCTTGTTTTCTATTCAAAATTCTGTATTCTTATATATTCTGATACACGAAGAATGTCATTATGAAACTTTCATTAAACTGGTTGCAAGAATATATCCAACTGGATTTACCCCCCTCTGAAATTGCAAAAATGCTAACTTCGGCTGGACTTGAAGTAGAAAGTATTACTCCTATCTCAGCAAATTTTGAAGGAGTCGTTGTCGGAAAAGTTCTTAAAGTAGAAAAACATCCGGATGCCGATCAGCTCTGTGTCGCTCATGTTACGGATGGGCAGGCAACTTATCAGGTTGTTTGCGGAGCTTCTAATTGTCGCCCGGGTCTTAAGACAGCTTTTGCACCCTTAGGTGCAAGTCTGACCGATGCAAATGGACAAAAGTTTATCATTAAAAAAGCTAAGCTGCGCGGAGTGGAATCCTCCGGAATGCTTTGTTCTGCTGATGAAATTGGATTAGCCGAAGAAGAGCAAATGGGTATTATTGAATTGGATGAGACAATGAAAGTTGGGGACCAGGTTTCCAATTTGTTGTCAGATATTGTATTTGAAATCGGACTGACTCCTAATTTAGGACATTGTAGTTGTGTTATAGGTATTGCTAGAGAACTTTTTGCCCTTACAGGCTCACCTGTTGTTTACCCTTCTATTATTCTGGTTGAAGAGCAATCTTTGCATACGCCTGGTTTGGTTAGAATCGAAATCCAAGATTTTAAAAAATGTCCTCGTTATTCTTGCAGAATCATTAAAGATGTTAAAGTAGGATCTTCCCCTGAATGGCTTAAGCAGCATTTGAAAGCCTGCGGCATCCGACCTATTAATAATATCGTCGACATCACCAATTATGTTTTTTTGGAAATGGGTCAGCCATTACATGCTTTTGATTATGATTTAATTGTAGATAGCAAAATTGTAGTACGATCTGCTCAAGAGGGTGAAATCTTCACTACACTGGATGGCAAAGAAAGAATTTTAGCGGATGAGGATTTATTGATTTGTGATGCTGAAAAACCTATTGCTCTTGCCGGCGTAATGGGAGGAAAAAATTCTGAAGTTGGACCTACAACACAAAATGTTCTGCTTGAAGCAGCCTATTTTAATCCTCAAACAATTCGAAAAACAGGTAAACGGCTTGGTTTGCAAACAGATTCTTCAAAACGTTTTGAAAAAGGTTCCGATCCTAATGCCACCTTATGGGCTTTAGATCGTGCAGCCATGCTTATACAGCAATTAGCCCGTGGAAAGGTAGCTCAAACACCCCTGGACATCAAAAAACAGTCTTTCTTGGAAAAAGTCATTCCGTGTCGGATGAGTCGAATCAATGGGCTTCTGGGAACACATTTAGCAGTTAGTGAGGTGGAAACCATTTTCAAACGCCTCGGTTTTACTTATAACTGGGATGGACTTGATAAATTTTCTGTGACTGTTCCTACCTACAGAGTGGATATCCTAGCTGAAATTGATCTGATAGAAGAGATCGCTCGAATTTATGGCTATGATAATATTTGTTGCTCATCCCCGATTTATAAAAGTTCAAATATCCCAAATGCACCGGCTTACCTTTTTGAAAGAACTGTTAGAGAAAGTTTGGTTGCAGAAGGACTCCAGGAGTTTTTGACTTGCGATCTCATAGGTCCTACGATTTTAGATGTCATTGGCCGCGATGAAAAGGAACTAGAACCCGTTAGAGTCATGAATCCGATCTCTATCGAACAGTCTCTTCTTAGAACTTCTCTTTTACCGGGCCTTTTGCAAGTTGTTAAATATAATATCTCTCATCAAAATCATAACATCTGTGGGTTTGAAATTGGCCGTGTGCATTTTAAAGCCGGTGAACGTTATAAGGAGCCTACTGTTATTGGGTTGGTCCTTTCCGGCAAGGCACAACCGCATACATGGGAGGCAAAGTCACGTGAATTTGATTTTTTTGATCTTAAAGGCATTCTTGAAAATATACTTCATGAATTGCGTGTTTTTAATGTTACATTCAAAACGAATGATCTAAAAACCTTGCATACAGGAAGACAAGCGGCTTTATTTGTCGGCTCTTTAGAAATTGGCTCAATGGGTGAAGTTCATCCTTCTATTATTAGAGGTCTTGATGTTCAGCAAAGAATTTATTTTGCAGAACTAAACTTGCAGGATTTAATGCAGGTGCGTCAAGTGAATTATAAGATGAAAGAAATTCCCATTTATCCAGGTTCAGAACGCGATTGGACTCTTACTGTACAAGAAAGTATACCTGTACAAAAGCTTTTCGATATCATTCATGCTTGTGAATCAAACTTACTTAAGACAGTTTATTTACTTGATATTTACCGCAGCCCAACCTTGGGTGAAGGTCTTAAAAACGTGACTCTTCGTTTTAATTATCGTGACGATCAGAAAACAATTTCGCAAGATGCTGTAGAAGGAGAACATGCCCGCATTTTGCGGGAAACACTTACCAAATTGCAATTATTATAGGTGGATTATGCGCAAAACTTTAGTTTCTTTTTTTGGACTTTTATCCTTAACTTTATTGAGCTGTCAACAAACGCAACAATATTATTCCTCTTGTTGTCCGGAGGTTATAGATGAAACTTATGTTCATCGTTATGGAGTGGAGGTTAGTCCTCAAGATTGGAATGCCGGCGGAAACCATGGAAAGATAGTAACAACTTTGTCTAATGGTGTGGTTGTTACAAAGACTTATGATTCGGGCATTTTAGATGGTGATACAACTTATACTTTTCCACACAGTTCAGGCATTGAAAAAGTAGAAAGCTATATGAATGGTGTTTTGCAAAAGGAATCTTCTTACTATATTAGCGGTTCACCAAAACAAGAAATTCTTTATAACTCACCCCAAAATCGCACTGTTCTCGCCTGGTATGAATCCAAGGCACCCAAGAGCAAAGAGCAGTATCATGGAAATTTACTCTATCAAGCCATCTATCATAAATCCGATAATCAATTAGATTCAGAAGTCGAAAATTATAATGGGACTCGCACTATACGTGACGATTACGGTCAGCTTGTTTCTATTGATACCGTAGATAAAGGATTAATGACCCTACGCTCCTCTTTTCATCCAAATGGTGCCCCAAAAGAAGTCATACCTTATGCTAACGATGCTGTACATGGTCAAGTAAAAACCTATTTTCCAGCAGGAGAACCCCTGACTGTTGAGGAATGGAAAAATGGCAAGCGCTCTGGCCTGACAGTTGAATATCTTAATGGAGAAAAAATATCGGATTGTTTTTATTTTAATGGGCATAAACAAGGAATCGAACATCGTTACCGCGATGGCAATACTGTTGTTCAAGAAATTTCATGGGCAAATGGTCTAAAACAAGGACCATCGACTACATATGTAGGCAATGCAATAAAAAAAATCGACTGGTATTGGCAGGATAAGCAAATAAGCAAGGCAAATTATGATATGATGACTGGCCAAAGCGGTACCAAAAAGAACATTTGGAATAGCGCCAAAGGGTGAAAAACAAGGACTTAATGAACGAGATAGATAGAATAAACGCCTATCCTGTCCATTAAGTCCATTGTGTCCAAACTGTCCATCTTGTCAAAAATCATTCAATTTCAAGAAAGCCATTTACAACGCATTGACAAGCCAATCTATATTTATTACAGTGACCTTTTTTTCTGAGTACTGCTATTTCTGATTCAGATATTTTTGACAAATTTTCCATTCCCTGCAAGACCTTAATGGCACAGGTACCACACTCACCACGGGTGCAGCCAAATTTAAGGGGTAAATTGGGATTTTTCCGAAAGATTTCTAGAAATTCAGAACCCGAAAGAGTTTCATATTCTATTTTCTTATTCGCGAATTTTATTTTTACCAAGTTGAACTCCATTCATATCTTTAATTTCTTTTATCAAAGTTGTAAATTCACCTGTTTGAGCATCTGCTTCATATATTTTGTGGATGATAGGATGATCGTTAGTATCATAGAGAATAACCTCATTTTCCCTTTCTCCTAATGCCTTATAATGCATCTCTTGAATGGATAGGATAACACCTTGAGGAGATCTAGCTGTGCATGTTTTACAATAGTGATCTTGAAAACTATATGTTTCGATAAAAAGAACCCGATCATCCTGATCGCGAATAATACATTCTAATGTGTTCGAAAATTCTTTGAAGGGGGATTTTTGCCAGCTTTGTTGTTCAATTGGATTTAAATATTTGAAATTCAATAGAGCAGAATCATAGACGGTGGTCTGAAATTGCTCTGCATTATATTTCTCTAGAGAAACGCGTTTACGATAAGGATCCATCACAATTTTATAGCTTATTTCTCCTTTGGCATCATCTAAAGGTTCTAAGCCATAGGGCAGACAATCCCGCCAGAAATAATCACGATAATGTTTGTTCATAGGTTTTAAATATGAGTGGAAATTTAAAGAAATGCAACTGTAAAAAAATAGAATTTTGATTTTGGCATGGCATTTGCATCTCTTTAAGCATGCGAGTTTGGATAGCTTTGCAAGGGGGTGATTCGATGAAAAAGAGTCAAACAAAAGAGCAACTTTTTAAAAGAATGGCTTACTTAGAGTTTATCCAAGATCAACTAAGTGCTGAGCTCGTATATGTAGATAAACTTCTAAAAAATGTAGGATTTCCGCGTGGATTATCTTCAGTAAAGGAAGTGGCTAGAGATATTCTCGATGATAAATTTCAAGATTAAATAATTCCTCTAATCATTCCAATAACCCCTGCCCGTGCCCGAAAAATTTACAGAAAGGCTGTAAAAAAGTTCGTCAATTCGTATAGCGTCCATCTTATATACAGCGTTGAAATAATATTAATCGGGCACGGGCAGGGGATTAAGCAGAGGATAAAAAATTAACTTAATTTTGATTTGATCTTTAAACAATTTTAACATCCAACCGTTTTATTAGTAGTGTCTTTTTTGAGTACTGGGAGGTAAAAATGAAAAAGGCTGAATTACAAAAAAAGCTCGCCTATCTTGAATCGATCAACGATATCATGGTCACTGAACTTGATCAGATTAATTCATTAATGAAAATAATTGGGTTTTCTAATGGAATAGCTACTCTAAAGCTAACAGCAGAGGAAATGATTTCTAAAGGATACCTAGAAGTTCCTGAATACTATAACTAATGCGCTCGGAGGTAACAATGGAAAATAATGAAGAAATTGAAGAATTAAAACAGAAGATAGCTTTTCTCGAATCCATGAATGATCATTTAGGCATGGAAATGAGCTATGTTGATAAATTAATGAAAGTTATTGGATTTGCCGGGGGATTAGATACAATAAAGGCGACTGCTAATGAGATAATAAAAAAAGGTTATCATATTAATAATTTGCCTGAATAACCTCAAAAAAGCGCTATTCTTGGCATGGTTTTTGCATTTCATTAGAAGCAGGTGACTTCTTTTAAAAGGAGGAACTTATGACGAAATTAGAACTCATTAAAAAAATAGCTCTTTTAGAATCAGTCAATGATCAAATGTACTCTGAACTTGTAGATATAGACCAGTTGATGCGTTTGGTGGGTTTCGAAGGGGGATTAGAAACAGTGAAACAGACCGCTCAAGAAATTTATAGAAGCGAACAGGAAGATGAAGAAGCCGCCTAAATTAGCTTAGCAAATAGGCAAAGTCTTCAGTTGTTAACTGAGTAAATAAAGCCTCATCATCCAGGATAGTATCGATCATCCATTTTTTACGCTCTTTTAACTTCATCATTTTCTCCTCAATACTCTCTGACATTGCATAGCGTTTTGCAAAAACGGTTGTTTTTCTTCCGATGCGATGTGCACGATTGATAGCCTGTTTTTCGGCAGCCTCATTCCACCAAGGATCAAAAATAAATACATGGTCAGCTGATGTCAAGTTAAGGCCCATTCCACCTGCTTTTAGACTAATTAAAAATAGATGCGTATGAGGATCTTCTTGAAACTGAGTCACGGCTTTTTCTCTCTCTTTCGTACTTCCATCCAAATAGGCATATTTCCAATTTTTGTTCTTAATCTCTTTTGCAATTAAACTTAACATGGAAGTGAATTGACTATAGACAAGGACTTTATTATTTTCTTCAATGACATTTTCCAAATCCTGCATAAGAGCTTCCATTTTGCCACTTTCATAGTGCGATGTATCATCCGGTAATTGCCCAGAAATAAGTAGGGGATGGCAACAGATTTGCCGTAGCCTTAAAATAGCTTCAAAAATTTCCATGCGGTGTTTGGAAATACCATCACTACTTACTTTTGTGAGAAGACGATTTTTTATACTCGCTAAAAAACTCTCATATATTTGGCGTTGTGAAGGCAACATCTCTAACCAGACCATCTGTTCTATACAATCCGGTAGATCTTTGGCCACTTCACTTTTTTTGCGTCTCAAAATAAATGGACGAATTTTTTTCTTAATTTTTTGTAGATATCGACCATCGGAATGGCTAGCTTGAAGATCGGCTTGAAAGCTTTTTTCATCGCCTAAAAGTTCGGGCATCAGAAAACGGAAATGAGACCAGATCTCACCTAAATGGTTTTCAATCGGGGTTCCTGTAAGGAGAAGACGAAAGCTGGATTTGAGTTGATAGGCTGCTTGAGCCACATGCGTATTTGGATTTTTAATGGCTTGTGCTTCGTCCAAAATAATTGCTTCAAAATCACAGTCTAAAAGCTGTTTGAGATCGATTCGCATCGTGGCATAGGTTGTCAGAACAATTTCATCAATTTTTAAATCTTTCAGACTTCGGTCCAATCCCTGGTACAACACGACCCTTCTTTCCGGTAAAAAGCGCTCAATTTCCTTTTTCCAATTAAAAATAAGAGAAGTTGGCATCACGATTAAAACCGGTTTAGTTTGATTTAATTGTGAAAGAAAGGCTAAAACCTGAACTGTTTTTCCCAAACCCATATCATCAGCTAAAATGCCATTAAAGCCATAATGATGAAGAAAATTTAGCCAATTGACACCTTGTTGTTGGTAGGGGCGGAGCGTACCTTGAAATGCTGATCCGGGTTGTACAGTAGGAATTTCTGTAATTGTGGATAATCCAACTTGGAGTTTGTTTAAAGCCTGATCTAAGGACAGTTTTTCAGGATATTTAAAGAGGTTGTCTAACGTTCCTATCAAACATCTTTTGATCTTTAAACTATTTTCAACTATTTCACACTCTTCAAAAAGCCCTGAGAATTCTCCGGTGCGCCATTTTTCAGGAAGTAATCCTACCGCTTCAGGACCCATTTGAACAAAGCGTTCTCGCCTATTGAAAGCACCAGCAACATTTTTTAAGTCCGCTTCATATTCTGAATACTTAAATGAACCTCGTATGAAAATATCTTTATCCTTTATAGAAAATTCAAAATCTGTGTTATTCATTAAAAGGACTTTCTTTTTTTGGTAATCTTGGATACGCCATCCAATTTCCAAAAGGAAGGTTAAGGATTTGGCCACTTCATCTAGGGGGCAATAATAGTGAGAGTTCCCTACATTTTTTTTAATGAATCCTGTTTCAAGAAGATCTTTCTCCCAGTTTTTTTCCACGTTAAAATCTCTATTTTCATGTGGTCCTAGATCATGAAATGGGTACTTAGTTGCATGACCATAATCCATCCAAAGATCAGCAAAAGCACCTGAACGATCTTTCAAAATGAGTAAAGGCAAAGGTTGTTGTTCATGTTGAAATACTTCAAGACTATTATCGCTCTGTACTATGCGAGGAGGTGTTTCATCATGATCACTATCTTGAAGATGTTTTAAACTAAATTGCGATGCATCGACAAACAGCTGTTTAAGATTCTTCCAGGAGACATGTGTATCGATGATTTTTAGAATATTTCCTCTGACAAACCAGGAGTTCGATCCCGAACATAAAAAATCGCAACAGGCCAAATCAAATTCTTGATCCAAATATTTTAACATGCCCTTGACACCACTATTTTTTACTAGGTAATAAAATTCGACCTTTGTAAAAAGGTCGCAAATGAGTTTTTTATGATTGAGAAACAATTTACCTGAAGGGGCTAAAAATTTAAGAGCCTGTACGGATTGACTATAAGGGATATGCAAAGAGGAATGTTCAAATTTTACACCATTTAATGTTAGAATTCGAAGGGGATGTTGATCCTTGGGAGTGGCTAATTGCTGCCATCTCGAGAGGGATATTGGTTTTTCCAAATGACTAGGATTGCCTTCTAAAAGTTTTACAACTAATAAACCTTTTTTTTCTGATTCTATTCTATCAATATGGTAAAGTATTTCTAGCATAAATTTTTAACAAGATTAATAAGAAATTATATAATAGGCTAGTATTATGAATAAACCTAATTCTAACTGGGATGAAGCTGAAAAGGCCTGGGATAAAAGAGCTCTAGAAGCTGCCAAAAAACATCCCCTTAAGATGCTGAAGCAAATGCCTTCGATGCCTGGTATTACAGAGGATACAGCCAAGAATCTTAAATGGAAAAGTTTAAGGTGGATGGTCTCCCAAGATTTAGAAGGGCATATACGTAAGGGTTTTTTTAAGCACCCAATCAAGTATGGTTGGGCTTTTCTAAAGTCCATTTTCAAAAGGAAATCCTATAATCGAGAGGGAGATTTTTTTTATTATGGTGTTAAAAATGAAGAAGAGTTTAAAAAATTATTGAGTCAGCCTGATACACTTCTCGTACTTGGTTTTTCATATTGTCATAAACCTTTTGAGTGCCCTTCTGGTCGCTTTACTGATTCCTGCATGCTGGATCTGGACAATCCTGTTTGTCAACAATGCTTTATCGGAAAAGCTGTGCAGGCTTCACTTGGATGTCACGTAGTTCCCTTATTTATTCCCACAGTTCATTATATTGGAGGAAAAATCTTCGAACTTGTCCATTCCAATCCCAGGAAAAAGATTTTGTTTATAATCACAGCATGTGAGTTGACGTTAGAGATGTTTGGGGATTGGGGAAATATGGTAGATATTAAAGGTATCGGGGTTAGACTTGATGGTCGTATCTGTAATACCATGAAGGCCTTTGAGCTTTCTGAAAAAGGCATCAAACCAGGCCTTACAGTCGTACTTGATTCCACCCAGAACCGCATTATGGAGCTTCTGAAGCATCGAAAGGGTCATTTGGAGTGAGGTGACTTGTCACCGCACTCCAAATTAATTTTTTTTAATGTTGGGATAATGGTACCATTTTCTAAAGGGCTTGTGAGTAGTCGCTTCATGATAGGGGCGCAATCTTTCAGCGTTTTGGCACTCTTCTTTGCAGCATCCAAGATGTTGTTTTAGGCAATTTGCGCAGCACAGAAATAAAGCATTGCAATCCATGTTTGCACAATTGACATAGGTATCGTTAGGGTGCTGGCAATGATGGCATTTACCAATCATGGCTGTTTCCTCGGAACTGACAGGAACTGTTAAACGATCGTCAAAAACAAAAAGTTTTCCTAGCCAGTGTTTGCTGCCCTGCTTTAAACCATAATTAATAATCCCGCCTTCTAGCTGATACACCTTATTGAAACCTCGTTTTACTAATATGGAAGAATAGAGTTCACATCTAATTCCTCCTGTACAGTACATCATTACGGGTGTTTTTTCTGGGTCCACCTTCTCTTTGAGTGTTTCTGCATATCTGGTGAAGTCTCTAAAAGTTTCACAAGGGGGAAGTTCAGCTCCTTCGAAATGGCCTACTTTCCACTCATAATCATTTCTCACATCAATAAGAATATATTTATTCTTTTCATTAAGCATGTGTTGCCATTTTTCAGGTGAAACAGGCTCCCCACGATTTTCAAAGTCAATTACCTCATCGACAGCTACCAATTTTTTACGATATTTGACTGTGCAGCGTGGAAAAGCATGTTCATGATGCGTATGAAGTTTGAAATGTATATCTTTACATTCTTCGCGAGAATGCATCCAGTCCATATAGGCTTGAGCATCGGCATGCATTGCGGACATTTGCCCGTTAATCCCATTTTCGGAAATATAGATGCGTGCAGCGACATCGCGTCCTTCAAAAAATTTTTTATGAGAAGTAACTTCAGATGGGGGGGCCGATACAGGAAAAAAATGATAGTAAGCAAGAACAAGGTAGGGAGATTGATCGTTCATGATGATAACCCAAGTTTATATGTGCTTTTTTATCCAAGAAGACCAAGATTTTTCAAAATTTGGGTTTTCTAAGCAATAGTTATAAAAGTTGATTAAAAAATTTAACCTTTCAAAATGATATTCATATCGCCAATCTGAGGTGTCAAAAGGCTCGGAAAGATCTTTTCCACCTATGATTTCCTGTCGTGAAAGAATATCGTCAAAAGAAACATGCAGGGCATTTCGCATCATATCGTACATGGAAATAAATGTCGTTGATCGTCCTCGACCTGCGGAACAGTGAAGATGAATCCACATATCAGAAGTATTTTTGTGTAGACCGTGTGCTTTTATGAGATCTACGAAATGGTCTACATCATAGTCAGTAGGCTTTAAATGATCTGTGACAGGAATGCGTTTATATTGAATCCCCATCCTATGCGCTAATTCAGCTTCCGAATAAGCATCTTTGACATGAATCCATTGAGGGGATTCTAAAGCCACATTTTTTTGATATAACTTAATGTATTTATTCTCTAAAGCTTTTTCGAGTAATTGCTTTTCCTCGATAATTATCTCCTCGAGAACCTTATCTTTATTTCTCCAATTTTTTTCATCATGCCAACTAATAGCAATGCCATTGACAAAACCATGGGATTCTTTGCGTAAATCTATTAATAATATTTTTGCAGCGGGAACGACTTCTAGGATTTTAGCAAGGCCTTTTTGTGAAAATTGACCGCTGGCAGAGGCTTGTAATTCAGGGAGCCCATGAAAAGAGGGATTTTTCTCTCTCATAAAACTATGGGGCTGTTGAGTCATACGAAAGTTGCGAGGTAACATTTCATAATTTTCCATGTTTATAATCGTGTATAATGACAATGGATCCTCATTTTTCGATTGAGAGCTTTGTAAAAAAGAAATCGATAACCCTATTATAAAGATAAAAAATATTAATAAAGATTTAAAAATCATCATTTTTTTAGCTATGGTATCATGCCTTTAATTTTTGATGTACAAAAGCTTTTCAAGATACAAATTACACAGGAATTTTAAAGATTGTATTAAATTAATTTAAATTATATGCAAAGAAGATCACTTACTCGCTGTTTATTCTTGGCTTTTGTTCAGATAACCACTTAGTCCAAGATTTTTGAAAATGAGGATTTTGCTGACAATAAACATAAAATTGACGTAAAAACACTTTACGTTCTTCATCATATTTTTTTCGCCAATCAGGAGAGGGTGGATTCAAAAAATTCATCCCACCTAAAAGATATTGCCTTAAGAAGATGTCATCAAGCTTAACTTTGGTAGAATTGCGAATCATATCATACATGGCAAGAAAAGAGGTGGCTCTACCTTCTCCGGCTGAACAATGAAAGTGCAGCCATACGCTACCTTTGGGCAGACTTTTTACAAAATCAATGAATGAGTCTACATCTTGATTGGAGGGTTTAAGATGATCAGTGACAGGAATTCTAAGATAACCAAGGTTGTTTTTAGCTGCAAGATCCGCTTCAGTAAAAGTACTTTTAACTAAAATAGGGATAGGAAATTTTTTACTAGCATATACAATACAAAGGGGATATTGGGCAACTTTACTAAGCCTTCTTCTTTCATCCTCAATAATTTCAGGCAATGTTTTCCCTTTATTAATCCAGTTTCTTTCAATATCCCAACTTACGGCAATGTCGTTAATAAAACCGTGGGATTCTTGTCTTAGATCGATAATTGTGACATTTTTTGAGGGGATTTTTTGGATCATAGCATTCAAACTTTTCTCTGAAAATTGGGCGCTCCCTGAGGCTTGGAGCTCTTTCAATCCTATTAAAGAAGGTGTTAGTCCATTTTCTTGTTTAAGTGGATCTGTGCACATACGAAACTTTTTGGGAAGTTCTTCCTCATTCCACATGTTTACAATAAGCAGCGGTTTCCCAGTGACTACAACAACTGGATAAAATAAGTAAATAATACCCAAGAGAATAATAGCGAAGATAATGGAGAGAATTGTCTTAAACATATAGAATCCTAATTTTTTCACTGCCTCTAAGATAGCCGATCGCGAGAATTTTCAAAATTGTTTTTTGTAACTCGCACAAAATTCACATTTTGCGGTAAAATAATAAGCGTTATTACAAACAAAGTGAAGGGGGAAGACATGGCTGAAAACTTAAAACAATTAGATGATGAAAATTTTCAAAGTACAATAGCAAAGGGCATAACTCTTGTAGACTTTTTTGCTGATTGGTGTGGTCCTTGCAAAATGATAGCACCTGTCATTGAAGAATTAGCAAAAGAATTACAGGGTAAAGCAACTATAGCCAAGCTGGATATTGAAAACGCACAGCAGGTGACTGAACGTTTTCAGGTAACCTCCATTCCTACTCTTATCATTTTTAAAGATGGTAATGAAATAAAGCGCTTTGTTGGGGTTCGTTCCAAAGACGATCTTAAAAATGCTATTCTTGCGGTAGGTTAGAAATTTAGGGTTTATTGTGTCACTTTTCCAAATAGCTTTAACTTTTTTTCTTGTTACTAACCCTATTGGAAATTCTCCTGCCATTGTAGCTCTTGTAAAAGATTTTGAATTCGCTCGCCAGAAAAAAATTTTAATTCGTGAAGGTTTGATCGCATTAATTATAGCTCTATTTTTTCAATATTTTGGAGAGGTTTTTTTAGGTGTATTGAAGGTCCAGGATTTTGCTGTAAGCATTACTGGGGGTATTTTACTGTTTTTAGTGGCATTAGGAATGATTTTTTCGACAGGGCCATCAGATTCGTCTAAACAGAATAAGCAAGAACCCTTTATTGTCCCCATTGCTACCCCTATTTTGTCAGGGCCAGGTCTTATGGCAATTATCATGTTATACTCTAGACAGGAAAGCAATAATATTAAGATTACGCTTGCGATTCTTTTAGCCTGGGTTTTTGTCTTAGCAGTAGTGGCGGCAGCCCCTTATCTACAGAGATTCTTAGGGAAAAGAGGATTAGTTGCTCTCGAACAGCTCATGGGCATGATTTTGGCTATGATGTCTTCAGGGATGATACTAAAAGGCATAAGATTATTTGTTGAACACTATAAACATTCATAAGATATAAGCATGGAAATTCCTTTATTTACAGTCATTGTTATACTATTTTTAATTATGGATCCTATTGGCAACATTTCTACATTTTTACAAATGGTAGAGGATCTACCTTCTAAAAGAGTGCGTTGGATTGTTTTTAGAGAGATGATGATAGCCTTAGTTTTTATGCTTGCTTTTAGTCTATTGGGGGAATTCGTATTTCTCGTTTTACAACTTGACCAACAAACTGTAGAATTGGCATCAGCGGTAATTTTATTTCTAACAGCCATCAAAATCCTATTTCCGGCATCGGACAGTTTGCGTGCCAATTTACCTAAAGGGGAACCCTATGTCATTCCTTTGGCAGTTCCTTTAATTGCAGGACCCTCTCTTTTAGCTACGATTATGCTACTGTCCCACCTTGAGTCGAGTCAACCCGCCATGCTTATCGCTATCCTGATTGCATGGGCCGCAGCCTTAATCGTGCTTCTCTTTGCACGGCAGCTTCAACGTTCTTTAGGAAGTAATGGTTTAATGGCAGGAGAACGATTGATGGGCATGTTACTTGTCATGCTAGCAGTCCAACGTTGTATGGAAGGCATTCAGGAATTCGTAACTGCTCTTTCATGAAAAATATTAAATTGGTCATTGCTTATGATGGGACATCCTATCTAGGATGGCAGAAAACAGGCAATGGCCCCAGCATTGAGGAGTCGCTTGAGCATGTTCTCGAACAGATTCTTCAACATCCAGTCACCCTGCAAGCTGCGAGCCGTACAGATGCGGGTGTACATGCTTATGGTCAAGTCGTGAACTTTTTCACAAAAAAAGAAGATTTAAACTTACAGCGTCTTCAAATAAGTTTAAATCAACTTTTATCACCGGATATAGTGGTCTTGTCCATTCAGGAAGAGCTCTTGAATTTTCATCCTACACTTGACTGTAAGCAAAAAGAATATCACTATTTTTTTTGCAAAAATGATGTACAAATGCCTGAACATAGACTCTATTCATGGCATTGCCCTAAACTGCTATTTTTACCAGAAATGCATCAAGCAGCTCAATTTTTCTTAGGAAGACAGGACTTCTCTGCTCTGTGCAATTTTAGAAAGCAGCAGCATTATAGCAGCTATATCAGAGAAGTTTATTCTATCGATCTGGTCGATTTACCCAACAATCGCTTGTTGGTGAAAATATGCGGACAGAATTTTTTATATAAAATGGTGCGAAATATTGTGGGAACTTTAGTTTATGTGGGCATGGGTAAAATGGCTCTTAAGGAGCTACCGAGCCTACTATTAAGTCAAGATCGCACAAAAGCAGGCATAACAGCACCCGCTCATGGACTTTTTCTGTATAAAGTTATGTATTAAAAAGTTTAGGTCCTTGGTGTCCATTCTGTCCTTTTACTAAAGAAGTGCAAAACAAAAACAATTCCTGCCCCACCAATGACAAGGCTAACAGCTATCCAGGTTTCCGGATGAGTGAAGCTGGGTAAAAAGGGATTCACAACCTCTAATTGAGGGCCTTTTTCAAGACTTAATGGTAAAAGCGCATATTGATAACTCCAGAAAGGCCAAACAGATCTTAGAGCACCTAACATAAAACCAGTAAGTGCTGCAATAGTTAGATCGTGATATTTGTCTAAAATCCAACTTACAAATCGCGAAAATAATAGACTACCTAGTACTATTCCAACCAGCAGATTGGCTAAAATATAAAAAGCATTAAAATCAAATTGGCCATAAGTTAAGCCCCCAGCAAAATCGGATAAAGCTGCTATGGCAGTTGCGTACATGCCTAAAATAGTTAATAAATAACTCCCTGATATGCCTGGAAGGAGCATGGCACTCACTGCTATGGCCCCACATGAAATGATCCAAAGGTTGAATTTTCCAACAGAATTCATTTGAATAAATTCACTTGCAGGTCCATAGGAGTCTTGATTATAACTATAAACAAGAGCAGAGTCTTGAATAGTACCTTTTGAGATCATTGCAGAAATGGTGGAAACGGGTACTGCAAGTAACATATGCGTTGACGGCTCATAATTTTTTAAGGGTTTGGAAAAAACAAAATTTTCCAATTTAACATCATATAAATCTTCAGAAGAAGCATAGAAAATCGTTGAACCGGTCAGAAGGAATGCCAACGATGCACTGAGTAAAAATACTAAAAGTGACTTCAGGGACCACTGTTTTAATTGCAATCCACATAAAAGCGAAGCTGCAATAATTAATCCTAGAAATGAGGCATAGAGGAATACACGATACTGTTCATGATTTAAAATGGTTGTGACCATATGTGCCAGGCAGACCATTGCAATGATAATACCTAAAAGTAAACCGCTTAAAAATTTCCATGAAATTAGGTTAAAAAATGTGCGAAAATCACCTTGCAATAGCTTTTTAAAGGCAAAACCGTTAAGACTTTTGATGCTGCTAAGAAGATTTTCATAAAAACCCATGATGAAGGCGATTGTGCCTCCGGAAATCCCCGGGATGATATCAGCTGTTCCCATACATAATCCGCAAAGGAGAAAGCCTAACCAGTCTTTAGCTGTAACGGCTTGCTGAAAGGGCTTGGGCATCAAATGACCCCAAAATGACGCGCCATAAACCATGTGATAATCACAAGTAGTACAAAAGCACTAATCCATATGGCATTAGGAAACCATTTAACCCCCGCGCCAGGATTTCCACGGACTTCCAGAGTTCCAATACCATAAGCAAATTCTTGAGCTTCAGGTCGCGAAAAAGTTTCAGGATTTTCTCGCACAATTTTTTCTCCATCAATACCCAAGAAAGCAGCATACTGCCTAACGAAACCTTGCGCATAGACCGGGGAGTTGAGCTTATGAATTTCCCCATCTTCAATGGCTTGAAGATAAGACATACGAATAGAAGTGGCATTCTCAATTTCCTTGAGAGAAAGATTGAGCTCTTTGCGACGCTGTTTAAAAACTTCTCCGATCTGACGGATTTCTTCTTTGATCTTCATAAAATAAATCAACCACTTCCTTCATTTATTGACAGTTTTCGAAACAACCATTTATACTATAAAACTCATAATAACTCAAGTGAATGAAATGTAGGTAAATCTTTTTTTGGAGTGCGGTAACTTGTTACCGCTTTCATAGGGATCGACTTGTCGATCCCACAAGTTGCAGTTTACAAAAGCGCACAAGTCCCCGAACTCCAAATTACGGGTATAAATAAATGACAGCACAAAACAATTTTGTAACGACTATCAATATTAAAATTGCTGATAAATTAAAACAAGATCTTATTGATCAAGGTTTTGAAATTGAAAATCCCCCCTACACACTTTTTTCTGCTAAAAAGAAGGGTATCAGCTGTACACTGTATCAAAGTGGAAAGCTTGTTGTTCAAGGTAAAAATATGGCAGAATTTCTGGAATTTTATCTCGAACCCCAAATTTTAGGTACTTTCAAGTTTTCTTATCAAGATTTGGATATCGATACCACTTCTCGTATTGGCATTGATGAATCTGGAAAAGGGGATTTTTTTGGTCCTCTCTGCGTAGCGGGAGTGCAGGCTGAAGGCACCGCCATTACACAACTCAAAAAATTAGGCGTAAAAGACTCTAAAACTTTGAGCGATAGTTCGATCATCAAAATTGGCAACAAAATTCGTGCTGAATATGTTCACCATATTGTCAAAATCAATCCGGCTAAATACAATGGACTTTATGCACAGTTTAAAAATCTAAATCATCTTCTGGCATGGGGCCATGCAACTGTTATTGAGCAGCTTGTGGCTCAAACCCATTGTAACAATGTCATAGTTGATCAATTTGCTGATGAGAGAGTCGTCCTACAAGCTCTTCATCGAAAAAAAATGGATGTTAATTTAACGCAGAGGCATCGCGCAGAAGAAGATTTAGTTGTCGCTGCAGCCTCCATTTTAGCACGCCAGGCATTTATAGAGGCATTAGCACAGCTATCGGAAAAGTATAAAATTGAACTCCCTAAGGGTGCTTCTTCTTTAACCATTCAAGCAGGAAAAAAAATGGTGCAGGAATATGGCAGTGAGGTTCTGGAACAGGTAGGCAAGCTGCATTTTAAAACACTCGATGCAATTTTAGGAGCTCTAAATGAGTAATCGAACTTTATTTTTGATGACAGGTTTAGTTATTTTATGTATAGCAGTTCTTCTTTTATTAAATGCTATACCCCTAATTTGGACACCGAATATTGAAAAATATTTAAAATTTAATGATGTTCGTGGCATGGCCATGGAACATAAGGGAAAGCTATATACTTTAAACTTTGATCAACAAAATGAACTCATAGGTTATTTTAACAAATCTATCCCTGTTGCAAGGAAAAATGCTCAAAATAAACCTAAACTTGAAATTTCTAAAATTGTGGTCTACCGTTTTGGCTTAGCCGATTTAACTATTATTCCCATAGAATATATTAACAACGATTTGATTTTCTTCTCCCCGGATTGGAATAGCACTGGCTTAATGCAAGATGTGAGCCATGGGGGAATGAAAAATATTCTTTTCAATACATACGATCCTTAATGGTTATCTATGCTTAAACAGCTAAACATGAAGAATATCATACTTGTTGAATCAGCTACCATTGATTTTTCAGAGGGATTTAATGTTCTGTCGGGAGAAACAGGGTCAGGAAAATCAGCTATTATGGCAGCTATTGGCTTAATTATAGGTGGACGTGCCGACACTGGTATGATCCGAAAAGGAGTAGAAAAAGGGATTGTTGAGGCTATTTTTGATATAAAAGGAATTTCAGCTATTGAAACTTTGCTTGAGCAAGGAGGAATTGATTGTGACGAAATTGATGAGCTTTATATACGTCGTGAAATTTCTGCGAATGGAAAAAGCCGTGCCTTTATCAATAATCAGCTTGCACAGTTGAGCTTAATACGAACCCTATGTTCTCATTTAATTAGTCTCGTAGCTCAACATGCCAATCAGGATCTTCTTACTCTTGAAAGGCATCGAGTTATTCTGGATCTTTTTGGAGATCTTCAAGAAGAGGTATCTCTTTTCTCCTATCATTGGGAGGAGGAAATCAACTTACATAACGAAATCGAAACTTTGATTCATAACGAAGCGCAACGATTACGAGAAATTGAAGTTTGTCAAATGATACTCGAGGAGTTAGTTGAAGCTAATCTTAAACGCGGGGAAGATGAAGAACTTTTTCATGAATATACCCTCCTAGCTCATGCTGAAGAGTTAAGTGTAAAAGTCCAGGATATTTATCGAATGCTCAGCGCTGAAAAAACATCGGTTTTATCTTCTCTTCAAAGGCATAAAAATGCTTTTGAAGCATTAACTGAAATTGATTCTTCTTTAGCTCCCTTATATCAATCTTTTCAAAATGCACTTTTAGAATTGCAAGAGGTTTCCAATACTTTGAATATCTATCAATCTCGTATTGAATATAATCCTCAGAGACTATTGGACATCAATGAGCGTTTAACACTCATGACACGTTTAAAAAAGAAGTATGGGTCTACTTTGGATGAAATTCTAACCTTCGCTGAAGACAATAAAAAGAAATTACAAGAATTGCAGAATGTAGATTGCAAAATAGAACAACTTCAGGAAAAGCTGAAGGGTATAAAAGCAAGAAACAACTGGCAGGCGGTTCAACTGACACAGCGGCGTATACAAACCGCTGAAAACTTAGCGATCGCTCTTAAAAAAGAATTACGCTCATTAAACATGCCTAATGTCGATTTTCAAATTGAGATCACTCCACAAAAAAGAGGGGGTTTTGGCGATGATCGTATCGAGTTTTTTCTAATGCCAAACATTGGAGAACAGCGCATTGCTATTAAAGACTTTGCTAGTGGTGGGGAACTATCTCGTGTCATGCTTGCTCTTCAAACGATCCTCAGTGGCAAAGAACAAATAGCCACCATTGTCTTTGATGAAATTGATGCAAATATTGGTGGTGAAACAGCCAAGGATGTAGGGAATAAACTTAAAACTATAGGGAAAAAGCAACAGGTTTTATGTATCACCCATTTTCCTCAAGTTGCAGAGTATGCTGATCATCATTTTCAAATCTCTAAGAGAATCGTAGATAATCGGACGATTACATTTATCCATGCTTTAGATGAATCTACACGTAAAAATGAATTGGCGCGCATGGCAGGTAAAAAAAAAATCTAAAATTAACAAAATAAATATTTGGGTTTATTCTGTTCTATTTGAAAATTAAAAATTTAGCAGGATCGGCTTTGCCGGCAGGATCGCTCGCTGGGCTCGCGGTAGGATAAAACAAAATCCATGAGCTGATGAGATCGTAGAAACAACATTCACTACGAAGAAAATTACAAAGTAATTACAAAGGAATTTTTCTTAGTAAATTAAGAATATTTGACAAAGCACTACTTTGAAAACTATCAAGTGGATATATATGGGGTAAAAATAATTAAGATAATTAGACACAAAGTCACTAAGATACAAAGAAATAGCTAAGAAATCATTTGATTATACATGAAATACCTTCTCTGTATCTTAGTGACTTTGTGCCTTTGTGTTGCATTTTTCTAATCTAATTCTTGCGCCTTTTCTCGCTAATTTTCTCTGTGTTGAATTTGGTGTTTATCTTGCCACGAGCGAAGCGAGTGATCCTGCCGACAAAGCCGATCCTGTTTTTTTGTTTGTTTATGTAAACATATATTTTGATAGGACGATGAGTATGCCTGCCTAGCCTGTTTTTTAAACTTCGCTGTGCCTTTTAGTTAGCTTGAACGGCGGGCTTTTTGACTCTTTTAAAGAAATATACGTAACCCTCTTTATTAGCGTCGACCACTTTATCTTGCTGCAGAGGTTTGACCTGGGCGCCCATATCATCGGTATGACACCACTGAGGCTCTCCCCCTTTAGGATTGATTCCTCTGACATTAGCAGTATAGTGTCCCCCTCCTATGCCTCCTCCCTGAACTACAGCTCCATATAAAAGGTATTGATAATCAGTATTTTTAGGATCATTGACACCAAATGCTTTAGCAAAATTAATAGGTTCGATTGAAGTAATTACATCACTTGTATTTTTTCGATTTCTTTGTTGAGGTACGGCAGGCCAGTTACCTTTCTTTCTTAGGATTTTTTCAACCTCTTTTTCAATCTCTTTACGTTCTACATCCTTATAAGCTTCCGGTTCTTTTTTAATGAGCTCATCCGTCTTTTCTTTGAGAAGTTCTTTTTGTCTCTTAATAACCTCTAATCGTTCCTGGGCCAGCTGTTCGCCATCAGGTTCATAATAACGCACCATCTGCACGACTAGAAAATCCGGGGGATTCTGTTTATTTGCTATTCGTTGCTTTTCTGAATAAAGATTGACCGGCTTACGTTCTCCCTGTTCATTTACCATTGATATAGCGTCTTGACCTATTTCAGGTGGCCTTTTTTTAAAATTATACTTTAAAATATCTTGAAATGTCGCCTGCGCTGCCTTATGATCCTTAAAGTAAAGTTTCAGAATATTTTGATCGTCCGGCGCTCCAACATGCTTAAACCCGTCAAATTCTTCCTCTCCCTTTCTAACTGTTTCCATTTTAAATAAAGGTTTTTGCTTTGTTATGGGCTTTTTTTCCTTATTCAAGATACGTTGCCCTTGATCATCCAGTACATATTCAGCCGGTGCTAAAAAACTAAAGACGAGATCTAAAAAAGCAGGTGCATCCTGCTGGATCCCATATTCATTAAACTCCCTATGATAACTTACAACAGCTTTTTGAAGCGAATGAGCAGCATCACTAATATCCTTTTGCTTACCACCTTTAAGAGCATTGCTAAAGACTTCTAAAGCCTCTAAGAAAAGAAGCGGATCAGCGGGTTTTAAAGGCTTATCGGGTTTTCTAGGCGCTTTGACTTCGACAGGTGCTTTGGGTTTCTCGCCTTCTGGAGGTTTCTCCGGTGCTTTAGGTTCTTCTGGTTTTGGCTGTGCTTTATCCGATTTTTCCCAAGCCTCTAAATCTTTCTTATATTTTTCAGCAGCCTTTTCAAATTCTTTTATTTGAGCTTTATAGGGTTCAAGTTTCTTCTTTTCAATTTTGTCATATTCATGTAAATCATTTCTATATTTTCTCAGAGCATTTTCATACTCTTCAGCTTTTTTGTTTTCCTTTCGATATCCGACCATATCATTGTCATATTTTTTCTTTTTTTCCTCGAATCGCTTCAGTTCATTTTCATATTCTTCAGCAAGTAATTTCTTCTGCTCTTTTTTTGCTTGAATCATTTTATGAAAGGCATCGCCCATAACCCACAGAATTTCTAAACAAGCGTGAAACCAGCAGTTATTACTTGCGTCATTTTTTAAACGGGGAGGGTGCTTTAAAGAGTGGACAGCTTCTTGAAGAGCGGCATTATCTAAAAGAACATCTGCCTCATTTTGTGCCTTATTTCTCTCAGCATTTAACATCCTTTCAGCAGCTTTGAGCTTTTCGATTTTCTCATTATTATCTCTGATTTTTTCTTTATAGGTATTATGGGCTATTTTGAATCTCTCTTCTAGCTTTTTAATATTCTCGGTTGCAAATTTTTTGATCTCTTCATTTTCAGAACCTAAAAGGACAGAAGATAACTCGGAAATCAGGACAAGTATGTTTTGAATTTCATTCTTTTTTTCATTTAGAAATTCAACATCTTTAAGGGATTTAATTTTCTTTTTTTTCGATTTCTCTCTTGATTATCTGGGCATCGGCATCCATGATATTGAAAAAAAACTCCACCGCTCCCAGTGTAGCATTTTCTTTCAGCTCTCTAATATTTTCTTCGGATATTTTTTTCTCATTTGGTTCAATCTCCTCTAAGATATCATCATCATCGTCAGATGAATAATCATCGTCAATGCCATCATCATCATCTTCTTCAGTTGCTATACAATTGTTCAAAGCGTTAGCTATTTTACCGGGAATGGATTTAATAGCGTCAGGAATAGATTTAATCCAACGTCCAATTCTTTTTATTAAATCGCTGAATTGTTGGCGTGCTGTATTCCAGCACTTATATCCTTTAAATGCTTTTTTTGCAGCTTGATCCACCTTTTCATCTTGGGGCTTTTTATTTTCAGGTGCTTCAGGAGGTAAAGGATCCAGCTGTCCATTAGCACAAACTATAGAAAAATTAGTAATTTTATTCATATATTTCTCACCAAATTAAAAACCATAATACCAGAAAGAGGTTAAGATTGCAATAATTAAATATTAATATTCCTTTAAGAAGGGTAAATAAAAAAAATATATAGTTCCTTGACAAGATAGATAATAGCATACTACTTTATAATTTTTTTGAGGAGAAAATTGTGAAAAAATTTATCCTTATCTTTTTTGCCATTTCCTTAGGAAATTTAGATCTGTTTGCGGATAACGATGTGATTATTGAGGGGGATATAGCAAATGAAAATATTGAAAGCCCCTTACAAACAGTGAAACGTCCTGAACAGAAAGGGGGTCCTTTTCGGTGGGAAGTCACATCGGATGCAATAGGAAGAGCTAAGTTGTCTAAGCACCATCTCCATCATCAGAACCTTTATTATTTCGAAACTGAGGTTAATGATACACTCGTTTTTTATTATAAACCAGAACCCATTGAGGTGGCCTATTTCACTGCAGGATACAACTTTATCAAGTTAGATTGGATCCAAAATTCTTTTTTTCATCAAAAAGATTTTAATATTCTCAATTTAGCGCTAGGGGGGATATCAAAAAGATTTGATAAATGGCTTTGGCGAACACAGATTCTTGCTAATATGGATTTAGATCATATGAATCTAAACGAATATTTAACTTGGGATTTACTTTTATGGGGACGCTGCAAATACAATGATAAAATGAATATGCATGTGGGTTTGTATGTTTGGACAGGAATGAGAGTGAACCGTGTCATCCCCATCTTGGGTTTCGACTGGCGCATAAATTCTAAATGGAAGCTTAATGCTGTTTTCCCTGTCAATTTATCCTTAGTATACTGCTTGAAAAAAAGCTGGACGTTAGCCCTTGCTGCGAGAGCCTTCTCTTCAAGAGAGCGTGTCGGTCGACATGAAAGATTGAATAAGGGAATTTATGAATATCGATCCGCTGGAGTAGAACTTAACCTACGCTATAAGAATGAGGATTGGTTCCCGGTAGAAGCGCATATTCATGCAGGATATAATATTGGGGGAGTCATCAAAATATCTCATCGGCATCATAATCACAGTCGCACTTTTGATATAGGAATGGCACCTTATGTGGGTGGTGAGTTATCTGCGCGCTTCTAACAATAATGCAGAGTAAGGGAGCATGGATAAAGATTTTGATTCGATGCTGGGCTCCTCGCCCTTTTCATAAAAATCATTTGGAGATTCATTGGCGGTATTTACTACTAAATGCCAATGAAACTGATCGGGTAGCTCAGGCAGTTCCACATTTATCGGAATATTTTGTGCGTTGAATGCACAGTAGAGATTTTTATTAAATTTCTTATCAAATAAAGTAAAAGCAAGAAACTGAGTATCTTTATCCCAATTAGCTTTAAATCCATTAGCATCCCACCAAGATATATCGCTCTCCGTTAGAAAGCGTCCTTGACGAAGAATCTCATGTCTATTTCGAAATTCGATCAGTTTGCGATAATAGCGATAAAAACCCTGATTCTTTGAAAGCGAATACCATAAGAACCAATTAATTTCATTGTCATGGCACCAGGTATTATTATTACCTTTTTTAGTATGACCATATTCATCACCCATAAGTAGCATAGGAATACCTTGAGATACCATAAGAGCAAGGTGAAAATTACGCATTTGACGCTGACGAAGAAGCTGAATATTTAAATCATTAGTAGAACCCTCTACACCGCAATTCCAACTTTCGTTGTTATTTTCGCCATCATGATTATTTTCACCATTGTACAAATTATGTTTTTGGTCATAGGAGACTAAATCATTCAATGTAAAACCATCATGGGACACTATAAAATTAATCCCGCTAGTAGGCGAACGCGAACCATAAATATCTTCTGAACCTGCTATACGAGATGCAAATTTACCTTTAATATTGGTGGTACCTTTTATAAAACGTCTTATCGTATCACGGTAACGAGCATTCCATTCGCTCCATCTAATCTTTTCGGGGTAGAAATGGCCCACGTCATATAATCCGGCAGCATCCCAGGGTTCAGCAATTAACAAAGTATTAGAAAGAATGGGATCTTCAGATATAGCTTCAATAATGGGCGCATAGGTTAATACCTCTCCATGGGTCCCACGTCTAAATACAGAGGCTAAGTCAAAACGAAACCCATCGACATGCATCTCTAAAACCCAATAATGCAATACATCGAGGATGAACTTTTGAACAACCGGATAATTGGTATTAAAAGTATTGCCGCATCCGGTAAAGTTCAATAATAGGCCATTTTTATCAAAAAGGTAGTAGATACAGCTATCTATACCTTTGAAAGAATTTACAGGTCCTTGTGCATTTCCTTCACTTGTATGATTGAGGACAATATCAAGAATAACTGCAATTCCATTTTTATGTAGGGCTTTGACCATACTTTTAAATTCATTGATTGCTAAACCCGGATTTGCATTTGAAGCATATCTATTCATAGGAGAAAAGAAGTTAACCGAAGAGTATCCCCAATATTGATAAAGTTTTTCATGGATGTGAGGATTTAAACACCGGTATTCATCCTCATTGAACTCCTGGATGGGTAATAGCTCAACAGCGTTGATTCCTAATTCAACCAGATGAGGAATTTTTTCAATAACACCCAAAAAAGTACCTGGATTTTTTGCTTGGCTTGAGATGTGTTTTGTGAACCCCCGTACGTGCATTTCATAAATAATTAAATCATTGTGGTGGATCTGTGGAGATTGATCATTTTCCCAATCGAAATCTGTATGGGGTAAAATCAATCCTACTGGATGATAATTTTCACAACTCATTGCCCCCCATTGATTGGAAGAATGGACACTTTTAGCATAAGGATCGAGCATTAAATGAGGGCCGTTAAAGAAATGGGGTTTTTCTCCCTTTGAAGGTCCACCTATTTTATAGGCATACCCTATTGGCTGTTTGCTATCCATTTCGATGAAGATATGCCATACATCTCCCGTCTTATTTATTTTTGGGTCAAGTGGGATCTGAGTTAAAATTTCATTCTTATCGATTTCATAAAGTACAAGTGTCACTGAAGTAGCATGTTTTGTGACCAGGGCAAAGTTTATGCCTTCGGGCTTTTGTAAAGTTCCTAATGGAAGAGGAAAACCCGCCTGGGTTTTAAAAATTTGCATCTTCATAATTTTTAGTCTATCAAGCATTAATAAATTTCTATATATCTTTTATTGATTATTTTATAAATAACTTAAATACAGTAACTTGTAAAAAAATTCGGAAATCTTTTTTTTTATAAAAAACAGAGTCATAAATTTCAATAACTAAATTAATTGCGTCTTATTTGGAGGCAAGGATATAATAAGATTAATAAAGCTTAGATTAGATCAAAAGAGCAGTAATTTCTCTCAAAGGTCTTTACTTAAATGAATAAGTGATGCATCTTTGATCTAGTGCTTTGAAAAAAATTTACTTGAAAAAGTCCTTAGGAGGTAGTGAATATGTCTTTTGAAAATGCAAAGGAAAATCTCAAAGAATTCGGCAAGGAGCTTGGCCTCGAGGGGCTCGAATTCGACGAAAATAATACGTGTATTTTAGGAATAGATGATGAGTTTTCGTTGCATCTAACCTATGAACCAAATTCTAAAAGACTCTATTTATATTCGCCTCTACTCGATGGTCTTCCAAGAGATGACAAAACAAAATTGCGCCTTTATGAGCGTCTTCTTGAAGGTTCTATGTTGGGCGGTCAAATGGCGGGTGGTGGTGTAGGTGTAGCTGTAAAAGAAGAACTCATTCTCATTCACTGTACCATCGACATGGAACAT
Source organism: uncultured Parachlamydiaceae bacterium (assembly GCA_963833865.1). Taxonomy (GTDB): domain Bacteria; phylum Chlamydiota; class Chlamydiia; order Chlamydiales; family Parachlamydiaceae; genus Neochlamydia. Next base: position 2,024,017 of record CAWHZN010000011.1, read on the forward strand.
GCTGTTCCTTCTGCACTTCGTGCTTTTGCTCCGTTGTATGTTGAAACTGTTGAGAAATGGCGCAAAATTTGCCAGGAAATTTCTGAAGGGCGCGATGAAGGGGCAAAAGCAGCAGCTCCGTCTCCGATTCCTACCCCAGGAGGTAAGGGTCCTGGCTTTATCAAAATCTAAATTACGCGAAGCGTGTGGAGTACGTGGACTTGTCACCGCTTTGTTAAATCGCGACTTGTTGCGATTATCTTAATTTGGGGGATCGACAAGTCGATCCCTATGACTATGAAAGCGGCGACAAGTCGCCGCACTCCAAAAACTCCATAGCATTTTTATCTTGATTTTTGCTCCCTCGATGTCTATTGTTTTATATCAAATTATTTCCACATACTAAACAAGGGTAAACACTATGATTATCATTGAAATTGCAGGACATTTAGGTGCAGATCCTGAAACACGGTTCACTCCAAATGGCCAAAAAGTCACTACTTTACGAGTAGCGACTAATACACGCAAAAGCGGCAAAGATGAAACAGTTTGGTGGCGCGTTACCATTTGGGGAGAACGCTTTGATAAGATGATGCCCTATCTGAAAAAAGGCAGTGCAATCATCGTCATTGGTGAAATGAGCAAACCTGAAATTTATACGGACAAGGAAGGTCGCCCACAGGTATCTTTAGATTTGACTGCTGAAATGATTCGCTTCAGTCCTTTTGGAAAAGGTGATCGTGGTGGCCAGGAGCAAGCACCTTCAGCCCAGGCTTCCCATAGTCAAGCCCCTTCGCATGGGAGTTCGTATGGAGAGACCTCTTTTAATTCCGGTGGATTTAGTAATTCTTCTTTTGCAGGCTCTCAGTCAAATTATAAGCCCACGCAGGCAGCCCCGGAAGATGATAACATACCCTTTTAGATAAAGGTTGAATTACAAAGTGGAATTTTTCAGTCGCAATCCTAATGAAACGAGAAAGTCAGCAGAGTTAACTGTTATTCCTTTATGGGAAGGCGAAAAACATGCAGACGCAGCTACTGATCTTCGGAAGTATCTTCCAGATATAAAAAATCCTGCAATCTTGCAAGATTTTAAAGGAAAGGAAGGAGATCTTCTTTTTGTTTATAATAGTCAAAATAAATCTGATAAGCGTTTAGCTTTACTTGGCTTAGGCAGGAAAGAAAAAATTAACACGGAAAAGTTACGCCGAGTCTATTCTCAATTAGCGCGAGCATGCCATCAAAAGAAAATAGATACTATTTGTGTTTTTTTGCCCTATTCCGTGATTAATGAAGAAGAAATTATCCAAGGCATTGTGGAAGGCCTCTTGTTGGCAAATTATGCCTTCGTTAAACTCAAACATCAGCAGAAAAATGAGAAATTAGTCCTTTTGAAAAAAGTTGAATTTAAAAATATTTCCCAAAAAGGACTAAACATTGCAAAGCGCTGCCGTATCATTGCAGAAGGGGTCTATTTAGCACGCGATTTGGTTAACGATAATGCAGATACAATTACGCCTCAATATCTTGCAAACCTAGCAGAAGATCTTGCCCATAAATTACCTCATGTAAAAGCAGTTATTCTCAATAAAAAACAGATTGAAAAAGAGAAAATGGGATTATTGCTAGCTGTAAGCAGAGGAGCGGCAAGTGATCCTGCATTGATCATTTTATCTTATCATGGCAATCCAAAATCTCGAGAGCATACAGTACTAATAGGCAAGGGAATTACCTATGATACAGGAGGCCTTAACCTCAAGCCTCTTGCTTCCATGGAAACAATGAAAGCGGACATGGCTGGTGGTGCTGCCGTTATTGGCGCACTTTATTCAATAGCTTCATTAGGTCTTAAAGTAAATGTGACGGCAGTCATTCCTGCAACTGAAAACAGTATTGATGCTAAAAGTTTTAAACCGGGCGATGTTTATAAAAGTTATAGAGGGGACACGGTAGAGATAAATAATCCCGATGCGGAGGGACGTTTAGTGCTTGCCGATGCCATTACCTATGCAAAGAAAAAACTAAATCCAACACGTATTATTGACATTGCTACTTTGACAGGTGGGATTGATATTGCAATTGGTTCCGAAGCCTGTGGCTTATTTTCCAATAATGATGGTTTAGCTGAAGCTCTTCAGCGTGCTTCTACAAAAACATTCGAAAGAGTGTGGCGTTTCCCTTTATATGATGAATATAAGGATCTTCTTAAATCCGATATTGCAGATATGAAAAATTCTGCAGGACGATCAGCTAGTTCGATTATTGCATCCCTATTTTTGAAAGAATTTGTTGAAGAAACTCCCTGGGCACATCTTGACATTGCTAGTGTTGCCTATTTGAATGAAAAAAAATGGTATCATCCTAAATATGGGACCGGCTTTGGTGTTCGTCTGCTTGTCGCTTTATTATCGGAAAATACTTTTTTCAGCTAAAAAAGCCATTAAAGGTGCACAGAGGAAAGATAGGCTTTGATTAACAATCCCTAGCCAGATTAGAAAAATGAGGTCAAGTTCCCCAAAATTAAGCAGGGGAAACAAAAAAGAAGCTCCTACGAGATATATAAAGGCAGCAATCATTTCCGCTCGAGAAGAATAGAATGCTCTCTGAAAATTTGTGGATACCTTAAATTTATTCGTGCGTTTCCAAGTTAAATTTTTGGAGATCCATGCTTTGCAAAAAGCCAAATTTCTTGTAAAAATCAGAGAACGAGCTGCGATGACAGAAAGAATATAATTTTTCCAATTGCCACCTAAAAGACGAATGGATAAATAATTGCAGATCATAGTTTTCAAGATAGAAGCGAAAATAAAAAATAAAACTGCACTTGGAATAATAAAATATTTTTCCTTAATAAGCGCAAATCCCAGGCAGATTGCTAAAATAGGAAAGGTCATTAATAAATTCAACGATTCACTAAAAAAAATGGATAAACTGTGAAATATCTCTCCAAATTTTTGCGCTATTGTTAAATTTCCTACCGCGTGCCAAGGCAGATAATATCTCCAATGTTTTTGAAACTGTTGTACTGGGCCAGCAGACCATCTAAAACGCTGTAGTTTATATCCCTCAAATGTCTCTGGAATCAGTCCACGTCCAAAAGTATCTTTTAAATAGTAACCCTGATAACCTAGTGCATGAATGCGCACAGCTATTTCAGAGTCTTCTGTTAAGCACCATTCGTCCCATCCACCTACCTGTTCGACCAGCTTACGTTTCAGTAAGCACAAAGTACCAATTGTATAGTTTACATCCCACTCGTTTAGTCCAGGCAACACAAACTTAAAATGTGTTTCGTATTCAAAATAGCAAGCAGAAAGATAGAAATTACGTTGCCATTCGCGATAATCTTGACAAGCTTGTACAAAGCCCACCTTAGGATTATGAAAAAAATTCACAAGTTTTTCTAAAAAGTCGGGTTGAACAATGTAATCTGAATCCATTACACTAATGAATTCAACTTGAGGATCCGTTAAGCGTAGGCATTCATTTAAAGCACCTGCTTTAGCTCCGGCTAAATGATCCATGTGGTAGAAACGAAAACGTTCGCCAAGAAGTTGACAATGCATCTCAAGAGGCTGCCACACAGCAGGATTTTGGGTATTATTATCTAGAACAATGACTTCAAAGTTAGGATATTTCAGCTGTGCGAGTGAATTGAGTGTTTCGATGACAATTTCCGGCGGTTCATTAAAGCAGGGGAGATGAATGGATATCCAAGGGTATGTTTCATCCGCTTTTTCTGCGATTTGCCATCCTTTTATTAATCTGGGAAACCGGAAGTATAAAGAGGAATATCTGACCAAAACGAACCAACTTAACCTAGCTGTATTAAAAATAATTAGGACACTAAGAATGGCACCGATGATGGGGAATATGAAATAAAGTAGCCAATTTTTTTCTAAATAAAGGCCAGCACCGGCAAGCAATTGATAAATCCAAATTAAACTATAAAAGGTTGGAGTAATCATACTCGTAAGAAAAAAAATTCCAAATAAAGATATCGTCCGACCTAATCTGTATAAGCATAAATTCGAGAGAATATTTATTCCGATAGCAACCCCAACAGATAAAGAATCATGGGTTAAGAACCAGGCAATTAACCCCCCTATTACATAAGCCACCGACCACATAAATAAAGAAATTAGATCCGATTTCCATCGAAAAAAGTAAAGAATGATTAAAAGAAGTGCGGATAATAAAGCAAGAGAGGATGAGAAATAAAAGCCTGTTAAAATCAAGGTTGAGATTGGCATATGAAACTCAATTTGCTATTTATTGCGTGCTCAGAGACACAGTTTCAAATTACTAAGAGTTTTCTTTCCTTTGAAATGCAAGTGCCAAGTAAAGTTTGATGGTTGTATCCATGGATGTGAACTTTTTGCAATGTTCCAATGAGCTCATCTCCTCCTTCAAATAGAACATTCTTCCAACAACGTGTACGTCCTTTCAAAAGGGAGCTATCTTTATAATTGCGCCGTTCAACAAGCACTTCGACTTCCGTATCTAAAAATTCTTGGCGTTGTTTAGCCACAATACTATCATGCAGTTTGAGAAGCCTTTGAAGACGTTCTTGCTTAATTTCTTCTGTGATGTCATCTTTCCAACGCATAGCAGGAGTACCTTTACGAGGACTATATGCAAAAAGAAAAGCTACAGAAAACTCAATTTCTTTCATTAAGTCAAAAGTTTGCTGAAATTCTTCTTCTGTTTCGGTAGGGAATCCAACGATAATATCGGTGCCTAAGGCTACGTTTGGTACAATTTGACGTAGCATGCTCACTTTTTCAAGGTACTGCTCAATTGTGTAGATGCGGTGCATTTTTTTGAGGATGCGACTAGATCCTGCTTGCATAGGAAAATGGACAAACTCGCAAAGCGTTTCTAAATCACGAATGGCTTCCATTAACTCTTTAGTAATATCTACCGGGTGGCTCGTCATGAAACGGACCCGTTCTAATCCTGGAATTTTATCGATTTGATACAAGAGATCATGGAAAAGGCAGTTCCATTCCGGTTTATCTTTTCCGTAGCTATTGACATTTTGTCCAAGAAGGATAAGTTCTTTATAACCATTATCTATGAGCTTTTTGCATTCTTCAAGAATGCTATCAGGAGATCTCGAGACCTCTGGACCGCGGGTATAAGGTACAACACAGTAAGTGCAGAATTTGTCACATCCTCTATTGATAGAAATGTAAGCTTTTACCTTATCTTCCCGTTTTGCACTCAGATAGTCCAGCTCATGTTGAAAATGATCATCCGTCTTTATGATCTGTTTATCAGTTGCGAGAACATCATCTAGGATGTTATTAAGTTCATGAATATTATTTGTACCAATGATAAAGTTAATATGAGGAAGTTTCTGAAAAAGGGTCTCTTTTTTAGCATTGGCCATGCAGCCTGTGACACCAATGATAGGGTCATTTTGCAAAGAATGTCCTAGCTGACCTAATTTTCCCATAACCTTTCTCTCAGCTAGATCTCGAATTGAACAGGTATTAAATATGAGAAGATCTGCAGCATTCTCATCCTCAGTGCGAATAAGTCCTCGGTTTTCAAGAAGGCCTACCATAATTTCCGAATCAAGCTCGTTCATTTGGCAGCCGTAGGTTCTTACATAAAAGGTTTTGAGTTTACGCATGCAGACACCCATCTGTTTTGATCAAGTCAGTTTAAAGAATATCCCTATCTTTTTTCAAGGATGAATTATGTCCATTCTTTAGTAAGGATAGAACAAATAGGAGTTATTTGTGAAAAAATATTGGCAAAAATAGCACCAAGTAGTAATATATACCTTTATTCAAAAAAATATGGAATTTTTAGGTTCTTAAACATGACTCGACAAAAAAATAAAACAATAATGCATCGGAAAGAAGAGAGCAAGCCCACATGGTTTATTCTAGATGCGACTGGTAAAACATTGGGAAGATTTGCTACTGAAATTGCAAAAATTTTAAGAGGCAAACATAAGCCCACATTTACAACCTATGCGGATGCCGGTGATGGTGTCATTGTTCTGAATGCTGATAAAATCCGTGTAAGCGGAAAGAAAGAAGCTCAAAAAGAATATATCTCTTACACAGGTTATATGGGGGGACTCAGACGTACTCCTTATCGTGTGATGAAAGAGCGTAAACCAACCTATATCATTGAACATGCTGTTAAAGGTATGATGCCCCATTCTCGCTTAGCGCGCGCCCAAGTTAAACGTTTACGCGTATTTGCGGGAGCCGAACATAATTTAGAAGCTCAAAAACCAATTAAAGCAAACATTTAAGATAAGTAGATAAATATGGAAGAATTTGTAGCAACTGGACGACGCAAAACTGCCGTCTCCTCCGTTAGAATTAGATCCGGCTCTGGAAAGATTGATATCAACGGACGCAACTTTGAAGAATATTTTCCTTTGGAAATTCAACGACGTACAATTTTAGCGCCATTTGAGAAACTGAATGGCAATAACCGTTATGATATGATTATTCGTGTGAATGGTGGGGGTGTTGAAGGTCAAGTGATTGCATCTCGCCTCGGTGTAGCCCGTGCACTTTTGCAACTTGATGAAAGTCTGCATTCTGATTTTAAATCGCATGGATTTCTCACTCGTGATGCCCGTAAAAAGGAACGCAAAAAATATGGCCATGCTAAAGCCCGTAAGCGATTCCAGTTCTCCAAACGATAGGATTCCCAATAATCCCGTGCCCGAAAATCCCGTGCCCGTGCCTTTGCCCGAAAAATTCTTTTATAGATAGTTTAAAAGCGATATTAATCGGGCACGGGCACGGGATAAAGGCAAAAAGGCACACTAATTAACGGAAAGGTCTTCTGGAATCATGGAAAGAGAGGCATATTTCCCCCCCATTTCACGAAGAATTTGCTGCCAAATTTTATCAGCTGAAGTATGAAATATATGCCTAGGTGAGGCGGGATATAAGTACCAATTGCCGTCTAAAAATTCGCGCTCCAATTGCCCTCCTCCCCATCCTGCATAACCAAAGCATAAATGAATATTAGGGCCATTTTCATCGGTCAAAGAATCTTGTAAAAATTGTAAATCGCCACCCAGATAAACACCGTCGCAAATTTGCAAAGTTTGATTGGGAATTTCAGGACTTGTATGTAAAAGCATCATTTGATTGGTTTGAACCGGTCCTCCTGCTCGTATTCCGACCCGAGGATTGGTGAGATGCTGAATACTGATAATTTCTTCAGGTAATTCTAAATCAAGGGTTTTGTTAATAACAAGACCAAATGACCCATTTTGATTGTGTTCACAAATAAGAACGACACCTCGAAAAAAAATACCTTTCTCAATATCAGGTGTAGCAATTAGAAAAGTACCCTTTTGTATTTGAGAATAGGGGATGGATTCCATTTTAACTCATATTTGTATCATTCATAACACTCAGGCAATTGTTTGTAAATTTTATTGTTTGAGTTCTGTTTTTTTTACACAGGTATCTACCATTTGCTGATTATACATTTTTAGGGCTTCTTCGGTATCTGTTATACGCCTGAGTAATTCGGCATATACTTTTTGAAATTCAGGGTTTTCAAAAAGTTCGCAGCAAGGCGGACCGGAGTTTGTCTGTTCAACAATGGAATAGACTCTTGATAACGAAGTATTGATCTGGTCGATTTCATCATTGAAGTAGTTTCGAAACTGTTGAGGTGATGAAAGAGTATACAATAAATTAAGTCGGCGCGAACGTAAACGTTGCCAACCTTTATCTAAGTTGAACAATAGGCCATAATGATTGATATCATTGAGTACTGTTTCTCCTTTACTGAGAAGGGAGTTAACTTTAAGATAAAGCTGATCTCTCATCAATAGTTTTCCTATTGAACCTTCTCCTTTTTTTACATGCTCAATAATTTCTTTTCCACTATCTGTGATGAGATGAATATTACGCGATGAGGCTTCAAGATCGACAAGGGTTTTATCAACTGTATCCCAGGATTCTAAAATTCGATTTGAAAAGGTATGAAAGTTTTCTACTGTTTGGGAGAGGTTTTCAGGTTGATTTAAAGCTGTCGTAATATCGTTAATATTTTGAACTGCACTGCTCATCTTTTTTATAATCTGTTCATCTTGCATTTGTATAAATAAAAGATTTATTGAATCCAGAGCAGTATCAAATTTTCCTGCCAGATCTTTAAATTCTTGAAGAGTTTCTTCCACAGATCCTACTTCAACTGCATAAATAATTTGATCATTAACAATATACACCTTTTCGCCGGATTTAGGAGGAAAGGGAATAATGGCGACAGATTTTTCACCTAAAAGACCTGAAGTACGAGCGGAAATCTGGTCTGTATTAAAGACATTAACGTGTGAATCTACATGAAGAATAAGCTCATAGGCATAGATCAGTCCATCATGGGGCTTTCTAGAGTCAATGGCATCTTTTAATTCATCGATCCCTGCTACTTCACCTACAGGTTTACCTGCAAAAGTGACACGTGTTCCCACAGAAATTTTATCAATATTTGCAAAGCGTACCCGTAGAACATGTTTTTCGTCTCCAACAGAGGGATGTAAGAACATCAATGCAAAAACAATGATTGTAACAGCCACTAAAACGAAAATTCCAATCATCATATTTTTCATTTGGTCGGCCATAAATTTAAACCCAGTTTTTATCTATAATATTCAATATGGTCTTTTGTGATTAGCGCATTTTTAATGAAATCATGTATAAGCGGATCATGAATTTTAAAAAATTCATTCTTTGGCGCTATGTGTATAATTTTTCCATTATCATGAAAAGCAAGTCGGTCGCCGACCTCCATAGCCGATCGTACATCATGGGTCACGACGATGCTTGTGGCTTTGAGATCCTTTTGTGCTTCATGAATTAATTTATTAATTTGCTGAGCTGTTATAGGATCTAACCCCGTTGTAGGTTCGTCATAAAGAACAATTTTCGGACGATAAACAATCAAGCGTGCTAAAGCGGCACGCTTGCGCATTCCTCCTGATAAGTCAGAAGGCATAACATGCTGTTTTCCTTCTAGTCCAACCATATCAAGCGCTTTGGTGACCCTCTCCTCTATTTCTTCTTCCGATAAATCCATTTCATGCTGGCGAAGATAAAAAGCGATATTTTCTCCTACAGTTAATGAATCAAATAGGGCTGCCCCTTGAAAAAGCATCCCCATATTTTTGATTATCTTTAAACGTTCAGCTGAGCTACAGGATGTAATTTCTGTGCCATTTATTTCAATAGTCCCTTTATCCGGCATTTCAATCCCAATAATTTGTCTTAGAAGAACACTTTTTCCCACTCCGGAACGCCCCAGAATAACGATTGTTTCACCGTCAAGAACTTCCAGGTTTAAATCTTCAAGAACCTTGAGTTTTCCGTAGGATTTATACAAATTCTTGATGATAATCATAAGTTTTCTAAGTATTTATATGAACTATTTAGGCCCACAGTGATCACAAAATTTGTAATCAGGATTACAGAATAGCAAATCACGACACTGTTCGTGGTGGAACGACCTACACCTGCTGCTCCTCCGGTAGTAGTCATTCCTTTATAGCATGAAATGGTGGTGATGATAAGACCAAATACAAAAGCTTTAATTAAGCAGCTAAGAAAATCAAATAAGTGAATATTGACAGGTAAAGGATCTGTAAAAGAGGTGGGGGACATTCCATAGTAATCCACTGCTATAAAATAACCGCCTAATATCCCACACAAGGTACTAAAAACGGTTAGTAAGGGCATCATAGATATTCCCGCAATAAAGCGCGGAGCAACCAGATAACCTAAGGGATCGACAGACATGGATTTGAGAGCATCTATCTGCTCGGTTACTCGCATAGTTCCAAGAGTAGCACACATGGCTGATCCGACTCTTCCCGTTACCATAAAAGCTGTTAATACGGGTCCTAGCTCTACCATCATAGCCTTAGTAACCATTAAGCCTGTTGCGCTAGCTAAACCTTTGTCAGAAAGTTGAAAATAGGATTGAGCTGCAAGAACCATTCCTGTAGAAAACCCTGTAATTGCGACCACTGGGAGAGACATGACGCCAATCTCATAAAGTTGATCGCGGATTAGAGGCCATTGGGGAGGTTTATTAAGACTAACCCAAATCACAGAAAAAATCATGGAGAAGTAATTGCCAATTGCGCTCAGGATACCTACCATTGTCGTAATCACAAGCCCATTTTCTAACATGTTTCAATATTTTATGTTTAAAACCCAACTTGCGCCCTATCAAGCTGCCATCTGAAATGTGCTTATTTCCTGGCTTTCAAAACCCAGAAAAAATCACAAATTCATCAGGCGCTTGCATAGGGCGCAAGTTAGGTTTAAAGAATTATTCTATGAAAAGAGAGGGTAATGTGTAAAGCGAAATACTAAGGATAACAATATGAATCTAGGCATACTCATCAGGCTATCAAAATATATGCTAACATAAACAAACAAAAAAACAGGATAACAGATTGCTTTCGACTAGAGTATACAATTTGAGCATTAAACAGTGATAATTTTTTCATACTTTTCATCCTTTTTTTTATCCTGCCGGCGTAGCCGATCCTGGTTATCCGTGCGCCAAGCAAAGCTTGGTCAAACTAGTTAAATGAAAGGAGTTAACCATGATAAGTACCTAGATAATCATGTAGGACATCAGGTAAGTGAAGGGGGTAATCCTACGCTTAAAGCCCTGATGAACAAACTTGCGAGCCTCAATGCGAAAGCGTGAATCTGATGTGGCCTCGTTACAGAAAAAAAAATGCAGTTGGCCAACCTTCGGATAATGGTGAAGCCTACTATCTTGGATGAAGACTAGGTAAATGCAATTCAAGGAACTGCCGGGGTTAGAAGGAGAGAGTGCGTAAGGAAAGTTAGACCAGGAACTTGGGAGGCCCTATGGGATATATGCCTTAGGAGATCGTGAGCGAAGACAAGGCAGAGCGAAGAATAAGGATAAACAAACGTGAAGAGGGAATACATAACCAATGAACGGCCCAGACGGGAGTCAGAGGAGCCTATAGTAGTGATGAACCAAAGTAATGTTTGGGGAGCGAAGGGGCTCTACTATAAATATGTTTTAAACTAGAAAGGTGTACCGATTGGAAACTATTACGGGCCAAGAAATTCTTGGAATCACTAATCTGAGAGCGAGACTAGGCCAAAAGGCCAAACTGGAACCGAAATTTCGGTTCTACACTTTATATCACCACATATGTAAGGAAGATGTGCTATGGCAAACTTGGTTTAAAGTCAAGCGTAATGGAGGCTCAGCAGGAATCGACTTTTAGAACAGAAGCTAGTCATTGTATGAGTTAATAATCCTTTTTCCACTTCAATTGAAGTTGGGTACTTGAATCATCGCCTACCTGAGCTTCCGCTTTAATGTTTGGCAAAATATTGGCCTCAATGCCCACCTGATTGGCTTGTGATGTAATACTTTTGTTAAGTTTTACAAAGACACCTCGTGAAATATATTTACCTACTTGCAAAGATACTTCATTCGATTCATTGCCTTCGGTTTTACTAATGTCAATTCGATCGATGCCAATTTTATCACGAATTTTGGTCAACACATCGGGCTCTTTTTGCGCTTTTTTTGTTAAGTCGCTGATAGATTGAGAGAGTTCTGCTCCCTGGAAAGGAGTGATATCGGTAATTCCTCTACCAAAGAGTATCCAAGAAAGAATTTCCCGTTGAGACATCGGTGGATTAGATCGAAAAGCAACAGATGGATTTTTTACTGACCCTTTTAAAATTACTTCAGCAACAATTTTTCCTAAATCCTTAGCAGCAATCACATATAGGGTTGTCTTTTTGTCCGGGTCTCCTGCAAAAGAAATGGTCCCTTCTTTAATATCGAATTTCTTACCATTAAAATTATATTCCCCTTTCAAAATTTTAAAATCACCAAAGAGTTGTGGGTCATGCGCTAGCCCTTCAACTTTCACACCCCCACGCCAAAAAGATGATAAATTTTTCGTTTTAATGGTGGCATTATTCTGAACATCAATTTGTAAATCTAATTCTAGAGGCCAGCGAGGATGTGTAGTTGTAAAGATAGGAGAAATCTGACCTTTAGGCAGATTAATATATTTAATTTCCAACGATTGTGTTAGTGCAGGAGCCTGCTCAGGAACTGTAGCTTGAACAGAATCTGTCTTAAATTGCCCTTTAATTTTACCTCCGCGTGAGTTTCCTGTGACGAGAGCTTCTCCGCTTGCCATCGCTTTAACAAAATCAAGATTTAATAATCGAATGCGTGAAAATTTTAAATTTAAGGTAAAGGGAAAGCCTTGATCACGTTTTAACTCGAGAATTCCATTCCCTTGAATAATGCCATCGCTTAAATCTAAAGCTTTAAATTCTTTTAAAACTAATATTTTATCCTGTGCTTCAAGCTGGGCATTTAAATTGTGATAAACACCACCGGTATTAGGACTTTCAAAAGTACCATTTTTAAGAGTAATATTTCCTGTAATGTGAGGGTCAGTAAAAGAGCCGGTGACATCCAGAGCTACAGATGTTTTTCCTGAAAGAGAAGAGGTTTCAATTACTAACAGTTGAAGCAAAGGGGCGATCTCTCCTTGGGCTAATACATGAATAGCAAGAGGAGCTAATTCATCCATATGAATAGTAGGGGGATTAAGAGAAGCACTTATAGGCAATACAGCTTTAATTTCAATTGGCTTTGGTGTAACTCCTATAATCTGGGCAGAACAGGCAGTTTGGAATTGTTCCATAACCCCTGTAGCTAATACCTCGAAGGGGGGAGCATGTTCAAATGCATCATCTAGGATTTTCATGTGAGAAAGATGTACTTGTACCTGTCCCGTAAGTTCATCGGGGGTACCAAACAAATTTGCTTCTCCACTAATTGTGCCACTAAAAGGAACTATGAAATTCGGAGGATAAAATATTTCCAATGGGACCTGATTTAGCCGTGTTGTTGCGTGGGCTTGATCATCTCTATAATCCACAGTTGTATATAAAGTCCCTTTGCCAATTTTCAATGATAAAGGTGAGAGATCAAAAACATCTTTCCTAATAAAAAGAGTTGCGGAATCTTGAAGACTAAAATGATGTTCTTTAATCTTGCCCTGTAAACGTTCAACATGCACATTAATTTCATGTGGGGTGAATTGCCAACGTCCTTTTGATTCTATTGAGAGACCATTTTCTGACAACTCACTCGACGAAATCTTAAAAGGCCAATATGTTTTTTCTTCATTAATGGAAGTTTCAGCAATAAAATCTTTAAGTCTCCACCCATTATAAAATGTCTGTTTTGCCCTTAAAGTTATATCGGCATTAGGATGATTATAAATGCTTCTAAGAATACCTGAAAAAACAGCTTTTTCTACATGAAAAGAGTTATAACGAGCGCGATCTGTTTGAATATTGAAATCGATGTTTTGTGCAGGGGTCTTATTTTGAAAAGAGTCTTCTCCATAGAAGTGTAGCGATAAAGCCGTTGAGCCATGTAAATTAAAATCAAAAAGCTTCTGAAATACACTGCTATCTTGATCAAAGGCCTCTACTGTTCCTTCCACTATTTCTGAATCTAATATGTAATTGATGTTGCCTTTGATTACAGAATTTCCATAATCGGCTTGAAAAGCAGTTAGACTCATTTCCTTATCATTCCATAAAAATTCATTTTTGGATTTGAAATCAAAACCCCTATATCCAAAGCTCAGAACTGCTTGTCCTTCCAAACCCTGGAAAGACTTTCTCAAAGAAACGTCTCCGTGAAGATTTTGCACAAATTCATCGTAAATTTTTAAATGATCGCCTGTGATTGAGATATTAATGGCGGGTTCAAACATTGTGCCAGAAAGGGTTGCTAAGGCTTTTGCAGACCCCTCTAATGGCCATTTCAGATGTTTTGTTAAAAAAGAAAAATCGGCAATGTCAAGTTTAAATGTACTTTCTTGTATTTTAAAATCGGACGTATTTAACAAAATTTCACCTTCCATCGACATTGCATCCATGACGCCTTTAGTTGAATGAATATTCAGTTGACCATTGCGTGAATAGAAGAATTTTCCGTTGATTTCTTTTTTTTCGATAGGATTTTCTTCCTCTAGAAAATCAATTTTGAATAGTCCATCATAAGAGTTATCTTGGGATTTTTTTCCTTCTAACCCAATAACCAGGTTGTATGGGAAAGCAAAATTTAAAGCTTTTGAAATGACTCCCTGTTTGCATTCAAGAATTTCCAAGCGGTATAGAAATTGGCTGATGTCCTGGCAGGCAAAATGAATCTGAGTGGGTATCTGAGACCTATTTGTATGTTGGTTTGCTGCCAATTCGAAATTGGCTAAATGTAAGTGAGGGTTAAAGACTGATGATCCCTTTAAATCTAACGGGAAAAGGTGCGCAATATATTCATTTGGTAATAAGCCTGGATCAATTGTAAGATTTGTGATTTGAATTTCGGAAATTTTAATAAAATAGGGCAAATTCTCCCAAAAGTTATCGGAATGTATAGGTGAATTAGAGGTTTGAGGTAGATCAGCAACGTGAACATCAACTAAGGTTATATTCCCGAAGGCAAAAGCCTGATTTAGCAATGTCTGATAGGAAAGAGATATCTCTATTTTACCTATGGACAACCAAATCTGTTCCTTTTCTTTAATTTGAACATTGTATGCAATCCATTTAAATGGCAAAGGAAAGTATAGGCCCTCGATATCAACATCGTGTCCTGTAGTTTTTTTGATCGTCTCTGTTACGACTGAGAGAATCAATTTTTGCGCATGAGAGGTTTGTAGATAGCCCCAGAAAACAGAAAAAATTAAGGTGACGAAGACTATAACATAAACAATAACTTTCTTCATAAGTAACCTTAAAATGCTTGTCCGATACTTAAATAGACCTGAAATTTTTCATCTATATGCCTTCTTCGGTCCAATGGCACAGCAAAATCTAAACGCAAAGGACCGACAGGTGTATTATATCTCAAACCTATACCTATCGATTGTAAGATTTTTTTATTTAACTGCGGTATAAACTTCTCATAAACATTTCCGAAATCATAAAATAAAACCCAACCAAACGTTTCAGTAGCTCGCAAACGAAATTCCATGGAGTAGATCATCATCGAGCGTCCACCCACAGGTTCATGTTTATGGAGGGGGCTAACAGTCATGTAGTGATAGCCTCGGAGTAGATTTTCATTACCCGCATAAAAACGTTCAGATGGTGGAATCGTGTGACGTTTCTCACCAAAGATAGAACCTAAGGTTGCTTTAATAGCTAAAATAAGACGCTTATCTGCGCTCATAGGTATATAAGTAGAACCTGTTAGAGTATTAATGCAGTAAGCAAATTGGGGCTTAAGAATTTGTAATGAAGGAACAATTTTTATATTAAACGATCGTCCCTGAGTAGGGTCTAAAATGTTATTTGTGTTTGTCCAACGTAACTGAAAAGGAGCTTTGATAAGATTAAAGCTCCCATTATTATCGGAATGCGTATCCCGCAAACTTTTGAACATTCCTCCAAAAGAAATACGTGTCTGGTCATTAATCTGTTTTTCAATGATTCCAGAAAAGCTAAGTGAAGAGGCATGGTAGCCTTTAGTTGTTTGACGAAGAAATTCGGCTAACCAGATGAGATCCTGTTTGGGGCGGCCAAAATCAGGTATGATATAGGCCAAAGTGCCCTCTTGCAATCTTTGAGCAACTAATGTTTTAAAGCTGACTTTTTCACCTCGTCCGCGTACATTGCGATGTTCCCACTCCGCTAACACTCCGAAACCATCATCAGTCGAATAACCTACGCCTGCACCAACACTACGATGCTTACCTTCCAAGACCTCAACTTCTATCGGAATAAATCCTTCATCAGATACATTTTCTCCATGGGTAATAGAAATAGAACTGAAAAGCCCTGTCGTTTCTAGTGCATTTTGAGTTTTTTCGATTTTATATGGATCATACACATCACCAAGAGACCAGGCTATTTTTTTTTCAAAAAATTGAGGTTTAATCCGCTCATGACCTTTAAATGTAATTTTACCAAAATAGCATAGAAGACCAGGGTCAATATAAAGCGTAACATGGATTGTATGTTTGGCTTGATCCGCAATAACCTCACGATTTTCAATTTTGGCAAGAGGATAACCTTGTTTTTTCATTTTTGAGATCAATAAATCTTCTGCATCGAGAATATTCTGAGGAAGCGCCGGACGCCCTAAATTGATTCCCAAATCTTTTAGATCAATTTTGTCATAGAGAAAACCACTCGGATTCAGAGGATTAGCCGGAACGATATCGAAACTAGCTAAAGGATATATAGGACCTGTTTCAATATTAAAAATAACCAAAGCAGGTCTATGTTCAAGGTCCACATCTACTTCAACCCTTGCGTTGTAGTAAGCAAGACTATGCAAAGCCTTAATTAAATTAGGAATATCAGCTTCCGCACGCCGTTTTAGACCGGCATTTGTCGCAGGTGGTGTTTCTTTTAATTCGACCGTTTTAGATATGGAGGTTAATAATGTCTGGATTTCTGGATTCCTAACACCGCGGAAATCAACCCTATATTCCTCTACCGCAAAAGCTTTAAAATTTATCATGCAAAGAAGCATGATGAAACAGAAAATTTTTTTTGTGATAGCGTTCATAACCAAAACATTATCGCTTAAGCAGTGTTTTTATGCAAAAGATCCAAACATATTCATCACCACAGAGAGCGCTGAGAGAAAAAAGCTTTGAATTGGGATCGACAAGTCGATCCCTAAGAAAGCGGCGACAAGTCGCGACAAGTCGCCGCACTCCAAAAACTCATAAGCCTTGTTAATAATTTCTATTAAAGTATATAAAATTCCCTAAGTTAAAAGAACTTTATTAGTAACAAATTAAATATACGGGAGTGCAGAGGGCCTTCGGCCCTTTGCCGCAGTCCAGGGCGCGTAGCCCTGGGGGGCTCTTTGCTGTGGTTCCAGGGAGCGTAGCCCAAGGGAGGAAGAATGCGTAATCGTTCTAAGAGTACAGATATTTATGAACGTCTTTGTGAAGTGATTCCAGGAGGAGTAAATTCCCCTGTACGTTCGTGCAAAAGTATGAATCAGCTGCCTCTGGTAGCTGAGAGAGGGGTAGGAGATCTTATTTTTGATGCCGATGGTCATTCTTATATCGACTATTGCGGGTCATGGGGGGCTTTGATACATGGGCATGCCCATCCTGAGATTGTAAAAGTTGCCCAGGAGCGAGTTGGGTTAGGATCTAGTTTTGGTATTACGACTCAAATGGAAGAAGAGTTAGCTCGCTATATTGTTAACATTATTGATTCTATAGATAAAATTCGTTTTGTCTCTTCAGGCTCAGAAGCTACCATGAGTGCGGCGAGACTGGCACGAGGTTTCACTAAACGTGAAATCGTCATCAAATTTTCGGGAAATTATCACGGACATGC
Organism: uncultured Parachlamydiaceae bacterium; assembly: GCA_963833865.1. GTDB lineage: Bacteria > Chlamydiota > Chlamydiia > Chlamydiales > Parachlamydiaceae > Neochlamydia. The sequence goes on from CAWHZN010000011.1 coordinate 2,041,404, forward strand.
CGACTTTTTTTTGGTTCAAGCAGGTTCGGGAGTAGGTGTTTTGCCTCAGTCATCATCAGCAGGAATCCCTCATGATATCGTTAAAAATACCTTCTCTTTGCCATTTAATGATTTGGAAGTATGCCGACAGACGTTGCGTGATCCTAAACTTAAAGAACGTATTGCGGCCGTTATCCTTGAGCCGATATCTGGAAATATGGGGGTGGTGCCTGCCAGCCAAGAATTTATAGATATGCTTCGCAAGGAAACCGAAAACATAGGAGCCCTATTGATTTTTGATGAGGTGATTACGGGATTTCGAGTTGGTTTAAAAGGGGCTCAAGGGCTGTATGGCGTAAGACCCGACATAACAACTTTTGGAAAAATTATCGGAGGCGGTTTTCCAGCAGCAGCTTTTGGTGGAAGGCGTGAAATTATGGATTGCGTAGCTCCTCTAGGGCATATTTATCAGGGAGGCACACTCTCTGGAAACCCCGTCGCAATGGTGGCAGGATTGCAAGCACTTAAAATGCTTAATCAAAAAGGATTTTATGAAGAGTTGCTAAGAAAAACAGATCTTTTGACTAAACCTATCCAAGAGTATCTGAAGAAAAGTGGAAAACATGCCTGTATACAACAAGTAGGCTCGATGTTCACTGTATTTTTTGGTCTCAAGGAAGTTAGCAATTATGAAGATACTAAACGTTTAAATAACGAACTGTTTGCTCAGTTTTTTCGCTTTTTATTTTCTCATGGAATCTACATTCCTCCTCTACATCTAGAAGCCTGGTTTGTATCAATTGTCCATTCTGATGAAAATCTTCTTAAAACTCGTGACTTGATTATGGAATTCTTTGAAACACAACTTCAGTAGATAGAGATTCCTTGAAAGAAATGTTGATATGCATATATTGGAAAAATAACTTATAGGTCTTCCCATGTCCGATTCTGAATACTACCGTTCTCATCCTTGGCATGGCCTTTCTTTAGGTCCTCGTGCGCCTGAAGAGGTTTACTGTTATATTGAAATGGTACCTATGGATACTATCAAATACGAACTGGATAAAAGCACAGGTATTTTAAAAGTGGACAGACCTCAAAAATATTCAAGTGTATGTCCTAGCTTATATGGCTTACTGCCAAGAACATATTGTGGCGAAGAAATTGCGAAACATTGCAGGGAAAAAACAGGCCTTAAGGATATTTTAGGCGATGGAGATCCTTTGGATATCTGTGTTCTCACGGAAAAAGTCATTCCTAGAGGAGATATCATTTTACGGGCCATACCCATAGGCGGATTTCGTTTAATAGATGGCAAAGAGGCTGATGATAAAATTATTTCTGTATTGGTCGAAGATTTAGTTTATGGTAAAATGAAAGACATTCATCAATGTCCTGATATTTTAATTGAAAGGCTACGTCATTATTTTTTGACTTATAAGGATTCGCCTGAAAGAATAAATAGTAAAGTCCAAATTACACATGTGTATGATGCAGAAGAAGCTCATCAGGTGATTGAACTTGCCTGTAGGGACTATACCAGCAAGATGCAAAAATCTTAACACAAAATTGTGGCACTGTTATTCCCGGAAAGCTACCATGATATCCTTTTAGGAAATCGAGCACCCAACATGTCAACAATTCTAAACCGCTTATTAATTTTTATCTCTTTCTGCTTTTTAGGTAATCTTTATGGTGAAACCCATATCTCTTCTGAAACACAGACTCTGCAAATTTCTTTGCAAGAGTTAATGGAGAAACTTAAGTCCCATATTAAATATAACCCGCAGGGCCCAAATATTGTAGGCCATATTTACATTGGGGGTAAACAGAGTGAAATTAATCAAGGCACTTGGATTTATGTCAAAAATGCTTTAGATCACTACAAAAGCAGCAAACCGATTTTTATCATTTTGGAACTTGATACTCCTGGAGGCGAAGTTTTTGCAGCCGAAAATATTTCCGATGCTCTAAAAGAACTCGATACTCAATATCAAATTCCTATAGTCTGCTTTATCAATAACTGGGCTATGTCTGCAGGTGCTATGCTCGCTTATTCTTGCCGCTTTATCACCATTGTCAAAGATGCCAGTATGGGTGCTGCCGAACCTATTATTGCCTCTGAAACAGGCGAAATGAAAGCTGCTTCAGAAAAAATTAATTCTGCTATACGTGCGGATTTTGCTAACAGGGCAGCTTTTTTCAATCGCAATCCGTTTATAGCTGAAGCTATGGTTGATAAAGATATGATCGTTGTTCTGCGCAATGGACACATTATAAAATTGGATAATGAAAATCAGATCAGGACTACAGAATCAAATCCTGATATAGTCATTTCGTCCAAGGGCAAACTTTTGACATTGAATGCTGAAGAGTTAATTAAATATGGTGTTGCTGATCTATTACTTCTTCCGCAACCGTTGCAACCTATTACTGTCGCAGAAAAAGAAAGCGGAAAATGGCCCGCCAGTAAGGAATTGCTTTTTCACTACCCTTTTTTCGACCAAATCCCCAATGTAACTATTGACTCCTATCAGATGGATTGGAAAACACACTTCTTTGCCTTTTTAGCTAATCCCATCGTCTCTTCTATACTTTTCATGGGCATGCTGCTTGGCTTTTATATGGAAATCAGTACCCCTGGTGTTGGCTTACCGGGTTCCATCGGGGTAATCTGCTTATTTCTCATTATTTTATCAAGCTTCGCTCAAGAAATTGGAAATATGCTTGAGCTGATTCTTCTGCTTGTTGGCTTAGCAACTATATTAATAGAAATATTCATTTTGCCTACATTCGGATTACTTGGATTTATTGGAATCCTTTGTTTTCTGGTCGGTCTTTTTGGTATGATGCTTCCGGGTTTGGGAAAAATTCACTTTGAATGGGATAGCAACTCTTTTAATGCAGCGGGTGAGATTTTTTTTGAACGCTTTGCTTGGCTTTGTGGAGCACTTATCCTTTCAGTAATTATAATGTGGATTCTAGGTCGTTATATACTGCACAGATTTGGAACTTTTCAGCGCTTTGTTTTGAAAGGCCATGAACAAGATGCCTCTCTGGGATATGTAGCTGGAGAAAATCCTGAACGCTTACCAAAACCGGGCACTCAAGGCAAAGTCATTGCAACCTTACGCCCGGCAGGTAAAGTGATCTTAAATGATACAATTTACGATGCGATGAGCAATGGGAATTTCATCGAAAGGGGAGAAGACATCTCTGTTGTTCGTATCGATGGAAATATCATGATTGTAAATACTATGAAAAAGGAGTAGGAATGAGTCCTTTTATCCTATTAGCCATAGGTCTTCTTCTAGTTTTTCTCGAATTTTATCTTCCTGGTGCCATCATGGGAATTGCCGGTGGCGTTTTTATTTTGGCTAGTCTAATCTTGTTTGCCATACAAACGAATTCTCCTATCGCGATTGCTTTATTTATACTTGTCATTTGCATTGCTGTAGTGCTCCTAGTTAAGTTTGCTATTTGGCGTATACGAACTGCTAAGCCTCAGCGTAGTATTTATTCCAACGCTACCCAAAATGGCTATCAAGCTGTTAGATATGATTCCTTGGCGCTAGGTAAGGTAGGTGTAGTACTGACTGATCTCAAACCGGGAGGATTTATTATTGTAGAAGGTAAACAGCAGCCCGCCATATCCAAAGAGGGATATATTATCAAAAGGACCAAAGTCAAAGTGATCGGCGGTGAAGAATCAAATTTAATTGTTAAAAAGGAACAATCATGAATCAACTATTGCTTGCCCTGGATTTTGGTATGGAATTTTATTTTTTATTGATCGTCTTGGCGGTGATCATTATCGTCGTTCTTAGTATTTTGGGGAGATTCATTCAGTCTTGTGGTTTCAGGCATTTGTTTCAGGTACACGCATCTCGCCTATTTAACATTATCGGCATGAGCTTAAGTAAAATACCACCTCGCGTCATCGTCAATGCACGTATTACTCTATTCAAAGCAGGATTGAAACATTAGTGTCTCCGACCTGGAGACCCACTACTTGGCTGGAGGACATGTTCCAGAGGTCGTCGCTGCCTTATCGCTGCTGATAAAGCCAATATCCCTCTCGATTGGCGCCGCGCTACAGCCATCGACTTTGCAGGAAGCGATCTTCGCGATGCTGTACAGACTTCCGTCAACCCAAAAGTCATCGACTGCCCTGGCCATGGCAGTTACATCACAGGTGTTGCAAAAGACGGGATCCAAATCAACGTTCGCGCCCGCGTTACTGTTCGCACAAACATCGCACAACTAGTCGGAGGTGCAACCGAAGAGACTATCATCGCCCGCGTTGGCGAGGGGATTGTCAGCGCCATTGGTGGATCCGAAACGCACCTGCAGGTACTTGAATCTCCGCAAAGAATTTCGAAACTCGTATTGGAGAAAGGACTCGACTCATCGACAGCATTCTTGATCCTTTCCATCGATATCGTCGAGATGAACCTGGGTGAGAACATCGGTGCAAAATTACGCGCCGATAAAGCTGAGTCGGACAAAAAGTATCTGCGCAAGCAGAAGCAGAGAAACGTCGCTCCATGGCGGCCGCTATGGAGCAAGAGAACATCGCGAAAGTGCAAGATATGGAAGCTAAAGTTGATCGAAGCGCAATCATCCATTCCTATGGCTATGGCAGAAGCTTTCCGTTCCGGCAACTGGGGATCATGGACTACACACGCTATGAAAATATCCTCGCTGATACCAAAATGCGCAAATCTATCGCAGAAGAAGGCGGCGAAGCAAGAAAATAAACACTTTAGCCAGGGCTACGCGCCCTGGACCGCGGCAAAGGGCCAATGGCCCTCTGCACACCTCTATGCGGTGTTTGAAGGAGTCTGTGATATAATATGTATTATTGATGAAGAAGTGTTTTTAGAATGCTTAGGTCTATTTAGAATTGAAGCAAAATATTAATATAAGGGTGTGCAGAGGGCCATTGGCCCTTTGCCGCAGTCCAGGGCGCGTAGCCCTGGGTTTAGGGGCAGAGCTCTGAGGGGGAGAGATGGATTTTTCGCAAATTTTAGGTTTTTTAGTGACGATGGCGGCAATTATTTATATGTTTACAAAGCGAGCTAAGGAAAGGCATAAAGGTCATTCTGAGAGTGGTGAGCATGAAGAAAGATTGGATGAATTCTTGAGATCATTAGAAAGTGATATGGATGAAAGTAAGGACTTTAAGGATAAGCCGAAGTCTAAAGGGGTTAAAGTTACAGAAGTGTCTAAGTCAAAGGCTGTGCATAAAGATGAATCTTTTCAGGAGGAGTTTAAATTTCGATCCGGTTTAGATAATTTTCAGACGAGAACAAATATCGATGAGCGAAAGCTTAAGATTGATATTAAGGGGAAATATGGCGATGATTATGGCGAACATCTTTTAAGTGCGCAATTTAGGGGAGAAAAAATTCCGACCCTTATAGGGTATAAAAGGGCATCGCGTATTAAGGGTCTTATTCGCAGTTTGCCATCAAAAAAAGATATGATTCTTTTACATGAGGTTCTTGATAAACCTAAGGGCTTCAATGTCTTTCGTTGACAATTACAAGAGATTAAATGAGGAGATAGTTGAAACAGCTCTTGCATGCAACAGAAAGCCGGAAGAAATTAGACTTGTAGCTGTATCTAAAGGGATTTCCTGGCCTGATATTGCGTCTATTTATCATGAAGGATGCCGAGATTTTGGCGAAAATAGGCTTCAAGAGGCCTTGCCAAAAATAGAAGAGGCTCCTAGGGATTGTCGATGGCATTTCGTTGGCTCTTTACAAAAAAATAAGGTTAAAAAAGCTCTCGGGCATTTTGTTCTTATTCATTCAGTTGATTCTTTAGAGTTAGCGAAGAAAATTTCTGAACTTTCGGTAGAAAATAGTTATAGAACAGCGATTTTGCTGCAGGTTAATACTTCAGGAGAAAAGTCAAAGCATGGAATGACGCCGCCCGATTGCTTTTGGGACTTTAGGACTTTAGTAGCTCTCCCTAACTTAGAAATACAGGGATTAATGACTATGGCACCTTTTGTTGAAGATGAGGATGTCATTCGTTATACATTTGAAAGTTTACGTCTGCTAAGAGATCAGCTTATAGCTGAGTATCGTCCTGCAAATGGTTTACCGCATCTATCTATGGGCATGTCTCATGACTTTAAGTGGGCTATTGCCGAAGGTGCGACTATTCTACGCATTGGTGCAAGAATCTGGAAAAATAATTGATCATTTACGTCCTTTATGTCTTTTGTGTCATTTTTTAATTAAATTTTTATTCAAATCAATTTAAATGTTATAATTATTTTATAATATCTTAACTGTTATAAATTAAGTAAAGGGGTTATGTTATGCAACCTATCTTGCCAGAAAAGCATGGACAAGAAGAATTTGAAGATCCATTGGATTCTTCCACCTCAAGCTATCTTTTTCGAAAAGTAACCGAATTACATGATGAGTCAAATTTATCAGAAAAGGTTTTAGAATTATCAGAAAAACCGGAAGATTCTAAAGAGTATTTAGGGCCAAATCGTTTACTATCAGGTTCTTCAGGAACGCAAATTCAAGATAGACATCAGGAATGGTATCTGCATTTAGCCATTTTGCTAAGTCAATCGCAAAACCCTATGCTCAGCGAGAAGACAAAAAACCAGCTCTATCTTGCCATGTTACATGGGTACAATAAGGCTGCTGAAATCAATCAGTTATTTGCTGAGGATTACAATATCCAAATTCCTCCTTTTGACTTAGCTAGTTATCATCGTTTTGGTAAACATGAGCTTCTTGAAAAAGTTCAAGATGCTTATCAAAGTGATATGGAATTTAACAATAATTATGGATTAATGATGATTTATAATTTGCTCTTTGAAGAGGTCTTAGCGACAAAATTTCACCAACCAGGGATCAATCTCAAATTATCTAATAAGGAACAATATAAAGAACTTTTGAATCAATTGTTTATGGAGGCTTTAGAAGAGAATGTTCGAGATGGAACGATTCTGATTAATGTATCAAATTGTCTTTTACAAGGTCATCCCAATGAAATAGAGAAATTAGGAAAAGAATTTGAGGATATTTTCTGGGACATGGCAGAGAAATATAGCAACGAGGCGTTGCAGGAAGGAAAAGAGGCTATAAAGATATGGAATGCCATAGAACAGTTAAGAGAGAAACTTCAAATAGAAGCATTTACAACTTATAAAAAGCAACCCTTTTTACTTATACCACTTTTTTTAGGTTACAATAGTCAAAAGCCAAAAGAAACATATTTAAAAACTTTACGACTTGGTAGTAATATTGATCGCTCTCAGTTTTTTTCTCAGGGATATGATTGGCAACACATGAAATTTTACAAAAAAATGGAAGAGACAATTGTCACAACGGGTTATCGCCCTAGTCCTGATCAGATTAAACAGGCCTGGCTTAATATTAGTGATGTAAAATCAATCCTGGCAGACATGCGTCTACAAGAGGTGGAATTTGCAATCAAAGGTTCCACAATTAAGTCACCCCATGCCTTTAAAAATTTTAGAGATTTACTAAACAATCTAGTCATGAAGAATTTTAAAAAAATGGAAGAAGAAGATGCGCCCTACTTAAAAATACTTTCAAAGGGAACCTCGAATTTACTCGAAGGGTTGGACAAGTGTTGTGGCGAAAAAGGCATAGAAAAGGTCTTTGAAGAAAAAGGTCTCACAGACTTGCTTCAGATTTTTTATGTTCGTTTAAATAACGCATTGGCTGATGCTACAGTGCGCCGATATGAATTTGAATTTTATAATCATATAGAAATTATCCATCAGATCATTCAAGACATTTTGGCAATTGCTGAACCTTACAGCAATGATCAAGCTTTCAGTGATAGCGTTCAAAAAAATCTATTGGGAAATAATTCAGCTATTCCTGCTAGTCTTATTTCACAAGTTCATTTAATGCCATCGGCTATGCATGGTGTATCGAGCACAGTTACTGCAGTTGAGAAACAGAAAGGTTCTAATAATCTTAATGTGGCTCTTTTAAAGGATAGCTATTTTGAATCAGTCAAAATTTTTGAAGATGTAAAAACCTATAAGGTTTCCACTTTAGACGGCGATTCTTTTACTGAAAATAATATGGATGATGCGCTTGGTAATCCCTCTCCATCCAAGTTACCTTTCGATCTTTTTGTCTGCGAATTTCATCATAATTTTTCAAAAACCAGAACAGATTACCATCCTGAAGATGTAGCTGGACAGGTTAAAGTCATGTATAAAGAGGGGAAGTTTGCGGAAAGGTTCACGGTCTTAATCGATACAACCATAGATCTTGAGCAATCGGACGAGGTCCGTCAATTTTTGCAAGATACCGAAATTCAAAATCTCATTAAGGAGGGGAAACTTAATGTGGTGCTGGTCAGAAGTGCGCAGAAATTTGATATGCTTGGGATGGACAATTATTATGGAGGAGTCTCTATAGTACTCAATGATAAAAAGTCCTTTGCAGACTTTAATGAACGGATGAGTAGGCCTGAAGACCAGTTAAGGGAGTTGAGTTTTCAGGGAATGACACACCTGCAAAGGTATGGTCAGGGTATACAGGATGATTATCGGAAAGCAATTATGAAAAATACACAGGAACTCTATAAGCAACTTCCAAAAAAAGCTATCTATCATGAGGGAACAACGAATCCTATGCAGATTTCACAAATTAATGATCCACATTCAGTGTTTTTGGATATTAAATTTGATGAACGCAAATTTAGCGCAACAGGTAAGGCTTTTTATGCAAGTCTTAGACGGTTTGCATATGAAGAGGGATTTCCATTGACTTTAAGAGGTGGCTTTGGATTTATAAATAGCAATATTCTTAATGTTGAATTGGAAAAATATCGTTTTACTCCTGGCCTAGAAAGTGAAGAAATCATCCAATGTTATGCAGCATTCTTTCAAGCGACTCAAACAGCAATCGATGAGGCTATAGCAGAAAACAAAGATTCTAAAACTTTAGATAAAGAAATTGCGGTAAAAATAAAACTAATGGATGTATCGAATCTGTAAGCTTTTTATTTAAAGAATATGGAGTGCGGTAACTTGCTACCGCTTTTGTAAACCGCAACTTGTCGCGGTTAACTGGGATCGACAAGTCGATCCCTATGAAGAGCGGCGACAAGTCGCCGCTCTTGTGCGACCGATATGTCGTTAAACTAGAAGGTGAAAGTCCTTTACGGGCTCTAGTAAGGAGAACCGTTAGTGAAGGCAAGGGTGTCTATCGTGAGATGGAATCTGAAGAAAGCCGTATACAAAATGCTGGCTTGACGAACAGGCAACCTAGAAATAGGTGGCGCATATGAGGCAGTGACTCTAGGAAGAAGGGCGCAAATGAGTCCAAAGTCCAATACTTACTCAGAAGAGTCCCTGTAGATGCGACAGGTAAGCAGGAAAGTTTAACGAATTACCCGGTGAGAGCTGTATTCACGCATGACTAATACCCGACAAAAGAGGGGAACGACATGACTAGCGGTGTCTCGGAGAGACGACGTGAACGATACAGCAGTCAGCAGACGGCATAGTAACTCGTTGTGAGACGACGAAGGCCCGAACATGAAAACAAAGGAGAGACCCAATTTTCTATGACAACAGAGAATCGCAGAAAAGAAGAACACGAAGCAAAAACGGAGGACTCGGGGCGGAACCTCGTACCACCTACGAATAGCGCGATGGTAGACAAGGCAGAAAGGGAAGAATCTATCCTACCTGATAATCAACGATCCATCCATATCCCCAGGATAGAAGGAGTAGTCAATGATTATAACATGCAAGAAGCAATGAAAGCAGTTATTCGCAATAAAGGAGCTCCTGGAATTGATGGGATAACTACTGAAGAAGTCAAAGGGATAATGCAGAAACAATGGCCCAAGATTAAGCAAGATATCCTTAATGGAAAATACCGCCCAAGCCCTGTAAAAAGGGTAGAAATACCAAAACCAGATGGAAGTGGAGTTCGTAAGCTTGGAATTCCGACAGTCATGGATAGGATCATTCAACAGGCGATTTATCAAGAACTTGTTTATACATTTGAAGCCACATTTTCTGAAAATAGTTATGGTTTTAGATTGGGACGAAAAGCTCAACAAGCGGTGTTAAAAGCTCAGGAGTATATCCAGGAAGGATATGAATGGGTCGTCGACATCGATTTAGAGAAATTTTTCGACAAAGTAAATCACGACATCCTCATGTCGAGAGTGGCGAGGAAAATAAAGGACAAGAAAATTCTTTTGCTCATCAGAAGATTTCTGCAAGCAGGAGTAATGGAAAATGGCCTTGTAAAATCAACAGAAGAGGGAACACCGCAAGGAGGTCCCCTGTCACCGTTACTTTCGAACATTATGTTGGACGACTTTGATAAGGAACTGGAAAAGAGACAGCTACGGTTTGCGAGATACGCGGACGACTGCAATATCTACGTGAAGTCAGAGAAAGCAGGTCAACGAGTCATGGAATCTGTGGTTAAATTTCTTACCACAAAATTGAAACTCAAAGTAAACCAGAACAAAAGTGCAGTAGCCCATCCATGGGATCGCAAATTTCTTGGATTTACCTTTAAGAAGGAAGAACCAGGAAAGATCTTGATTCACGAAAGCCGAGTTAAACGACTGAAAGACAAAATAAGAGGCTTAACCAAGAAAATGAGAGGTAATAACTTAACGAATAGCATCCGGAAGTTAATCATGCCAATCACAAGAGGGTGGGCAAATTACTTTGGCATAACAGAAGAACGAGGCATATTCGAAAGCCTAGATGGATGGATTAGACGCAAAATAAGAGGAAACCAATGGAGGCAATGGAAGAAACCAAAAACGCGACTCAAGAAATTGATAGCTTTAGGGATCAAAGAAAACACAGCGAGAAAGTACGCGTACAGTAGTAAAGGACCATGGAGAATGGCTAAATCCTACTGTATGCATAAGGGACTTTCGAATAGTGTAATTGAATCCATGGGATACTTCCCAATGATGACTCTAGTATGTGCTAGGTCATAGTGATCATGAACCGCCGTATACGGATCCGTACGTACGGTGGTGTGAGAGGACGGGAGTCGAGTGACTCCCTCCTACTCGATCATATATACTTATCTTGGGGTTCCAAGAAAACCATCTGTGTTACCAAGACTATCTACGTAGAAACCAACAATTTGAAGACGATTATTGATTCCGTTGACTGTTGTTGTGCCAATGCCATTAGGATCATCAATTGACTGAAAGAATCCATTTTTGTACAAAAAGCCGTGCATAACTCCTGAAAAATCTAGATAAGTTCCTACTACAAACTCTCTGTTATTCAAGCCTAGCGCTTGTGTCATCACTGAATCGGGGAAATCGATGACCTTAATTCCATCATCTTTCAATATGAAGCCATGAGTTAATGTTTCAATGTCTGTATAGAAACCAGAAATAACACCCGAATCATTAATGCCTGTGGCTTGCGCGCTAACTGCTCCTGGTATAACGATAGGCACAAAAGTTTTACTTTTGCTTATGAACATAAAGGGAAAATCATTTAGAGAAGTTAAATCCTGCCAAAAACCCACAGCTACTCCTCGATTATTTATACCCAAGAGCTGATTAAAAAAAGTATTTGGAAAATCTACTGTTTTATATTTTCCACGACTTTTTATAAAACCATGGTTAGTTCCAGCAACGTCAATATAGAATCCTGCTGTTGACCCTCTGTTATTAATACCAATGACTTGTGTTTGCACAGAACCAGGAAAATTTTCATCTCTAAATATTCCTGTAGATGGTCTAAAGGTAAACCCCTTGTTGATTAACATTCCATGATAGCCTGCAATTTTTCCACTATCGTTAATCCCTAAAAGTTGAGTGAAAGTATCATTAGGATAATTATATGTATGAAATTTGTAATCTACAGCTTCTGTAAGTGTAGGTAAGCAAGTTAGAGGAGCCAGGAAACAAGCAAATATTAATGAAAGGATTTTCATATTTTTCTCCGATTTTGATTTTCAACAAAACGGGGAGCTTAAAATTTTTCCTTTAGTTAGTCAACAAATTTTAAAAATTTTTCATCAACAAATCAAAAAAAGAGTTGTTATAAATAGAGCACCTATATTAAAATAAATAGTTCCAATGTGATTTTATATTTTAAGAGGACTTAATGATTGCCCAAACTAATAAATTATCCTTTTTAATGAATACTAGCGTTTTATTTGCTTTGGCGGTCTGTTGTGGTTTGATTACAGGATATATGAATGACAGCACAGTCAATAGTGTCGCTCATGGAATTTCCGATATTTTTATCAATCTTTTAAAATTAGTAAGTTTGCCTATCATTTTTCTTTCTATTGTATCCACTGCTTCGAGTATGGAGAGTGCTCTTGAATTGAGGACATTAGGACAAAAAGTACTGAAATACACTTTGCTAACAACCATAATTGCAGCCACGATTGCTCTTATTTTATTTGTATTACTCGATCCGGTGCATACGCATATTCAAGAGGTGGCATCTCAAAGTTCACAGACAGTAAAAGTTCAAGGAAGCTATTTAAAATACATACAACAGATTATTCCTTCAAATATTGTGAAGCCCTTTAGCGAAAATAATGTGATAGGTGTTCTTTTTATTGCTCTAATTTTTAGTCTGGCTATTATCTCACTACCTTCTGAAAATCGCAAAGTTCTCCATCAATTTTTTTCCAGTTTGTATGCAGCAATCATGAAAATGACCACCTTGATCGTAAAATTAATGCCCTTTGCCATCTGGGCCTTTATCACACTGTTTCTTCATGACCTGAAGGAGGGGTTAGAAATTGAAAGCCTTGCTCTTTATTTAAGTGCAGTTATTGGAGCAAATTTGATTCAAGGATTTGTAGTTTTGCCAATTCTTTTAAAATTAAAAGGAATTTCGCCTTTAAAAACAGCTAAAGGAATGTTTCCTGCCCTATCTATAGCCTTCTTTACAAAATCCTCAAATGCGGCTCTACCTATGGCGATGAAATGTGCGGAGGAAAGAGTGGGTGTTTCTCGACGTGTTGCCAGCTTTAGCTTACCCCTTTGCACAACCATCAATATGAACGGTTGTGCTGCTTTTATCCTCATCACTGTTCTTTTTGTCTCCATGAGTAATGGAATCACCTACACACCTTTGGAAATGGTCCTTTGGATCTTTCTTGCTACTATCGCTGCTGTAGGCAATGCCGGTGTTCCTATGGGATGTTACTTTCTCTCAAGCGCTTTCTTAGCTACTATGAATGTCCCCCTAAACATTTTAGGAATCATTCTCCCTTTTTATACCATCATAGACATGGTCGAAACTGCTCTCAATGTCTGGTCCGATTCCTGCGTCGCTACAATAGTACAAAGCGAGCAGAGGGACGCTGTCCCTCTGCACTCCCTGCCAAAGGGCGCACCCTTTGGAAACCAGAATATTTGACTTGCTCGCCCTAAATCTTAAATATGTCACAGTTTTTTATTTACAAAAAAAACATGCAAAATTGCACGTAGGGCAATTTTGCAGTAATATTGGCAAATTGCGATAGCAATTTGTCAATTACTCACTAACGATTACTAAATAAACTTCACGATTAACAAACTCATGAATCGGGAGTGCAGAGGGCCTTCGGCCCTTTGCCGCGGTCCAGAGCGCGTAGCCATGGTTCTGGATCAAGGGGACGTGGATCTAAAGGTTTTTTCTTTAATGATTATTCTGTATTGTATATGCTACGCAATTGAGGTTTGTATGAGTGACGAATATCATTTTTTTCCTGCTGACAGAGGAAAAATAATTAAGAAATTGGGTAAAGAAATACTGATTGAAAATCTGCGAAGAATGCTGCTTATTCGCAATTTTGAGATACGAGCAGAATCGGCCTATCAGCAGGGGAAGGTAGGGGGATTTTTTCATGCCTATATTGGGCAGGAAGCGGTGCAGACAGCAGCTTTGCAAGCTATAGGATCTGAAAATTGGTGGATTACTTCCTATCGATGCCATGCTTTAGCCTTATTGCTAGGTGTGACACCAAATGAGTTAATGGCTGAACTTTATGGAAGGGCGACAGGTAATGCGAAAGGTAGAGGAGGGTCTATGCACCTTTACACTGATCGCTTATTAGGAGGATTTGGTATTGTTGGTGGCCAGATCCCTGTGGCGACAGGTGCTGCATTTACTATTAAATATAAAAAGCAAAAAGAAGTGGCAGTTTGCTTCATGGGTGATGGAGCGGTAGCTCAAGGGGCCTTTCACGAATCCCTTAATATTGCTGCTTTGTGGAATTTACCATGCATCTATGTAATTGAAAATAATAAATGGGGGATGGGAACTGCCATAGAAAACGCGATAAGTGTGGCGCCTATAGCGGAGAAAAAGGCACCAAGCTTTAATATGAAAGGGTATACTTTTGATGGCATGGATTTTTTTAATTGTTATGCCGGATTTGATCACATTAACCGCGAAGTGCTTGAAACGAACCATTCTGTTTTGGTTGAAGTCATCACAGAACGATTTCGGGGGCATTCGATTTCAGATCCGGGATTATATAGAAGCAAAGAAAACCTAAAAGAAAGTATGACTCGAGATCCCTTGATGATCATGAAACAAGCCCTGATTGATGCAAAAATGTTGGATGAAGAAGGTTATAAAATTCTCGATAAACAAGAGAGAGAGATTGTCATAGAAGCTATGAAATTTGCTGATCAGTCACCCTGGCCAGATCCGATAACTCTTGAGGAAGATGTGTATGCCCCCTAAAGATAACAATAAAAAGACTCAAGTTGTTGAGATGCGTGAGGCCTTACGTCAAGCTATGGACGAAGAAATGACACGCGACCCCAATGTTTTTATTATGGGTGAAGAGGTAGGGCTTTATAATGGGGCCTATAAAGTTACGAAAGGCATGTTAGATAAATGGGGATCGCAACGAGTGATTGATACGCCGATATCCGAATTGGCTTTTGCCGGTTTGGGAATAGGTGCAGCAATGACCGGGTTACGTCCTATTGTAGAATTCATGAGTTTTAATTTTTCTTTTGTAGCTGCAGACCAGCTCATCTCAAACGCTGCTAAAATGTATTACATGTCCGGAAATCGATTTTCAGTGCCTATCGTGTTTCGAGGTCCAAATGGCGCTGCTGCACAAGTTTCAAGCCAACATTCCCATTGTGTTGAGGCTTTATATGGCAATTTGCCAGGTTTTATCATTGTAGCCCCAAGCAATCCTTATGATGCCAAAGGGTTGTTAAAATCAAGTATTCGCAATAATAATCCGGTACTGTTTCTGGAATCGGAACTTTCCTATGGGGATAAGATGGAAATTCCGGTTGAAGAATACTTAGTACCTATTGGCAAAGCCAAAGTAGTTATTGAAGGAACAGATGTAACTATTGTTTCCCATAGTCGTATGGTTCTATTTTGCCAAGAGGCTGTAAAGGAACTAAGCAATCAAGGTATCCAGGCAGAATTGATTGATCTGCGTACCATTCGCCCCTTAGATATTGCAACTATTGCCAATTCGGTTAGAAAAACAAATTTTTGTGTTTTGGTTGAAGAAGGGCATTATTTTGCAGGCATTGCGGCAGAAGTCGGCTTTCAGATTATGGAACACTGTTTTGATTATCTTGATGCCCCAATAGAAAGAGTGTGTCAGCGAGATACCCCAATGCCTTATTCGGTAGCTTTGGAAAAAGAAACGATGCCAACCATACCAAGAATAGTTGCTGCTTGTAAAAAAGTGAGAGGAGGTTAAGTTATGCCATTTACTCTTATCATGCCTAAACTTTCTCCCACAATGGAAGCCGGAACACTTGTTAAGTGGCACAAAAAAGTAGGTGATCAGGTTGAAGCCGGCGATCTGTTATTTGAAGTAGCTACAGATAAAGCTACTGTCGAATATAATGCTATAGATGCCGCATGGTTAGCGAAAATTCTTATTGAAGAA
This sequence comes from uncultured Parachlamydiaceae bacterium, assembly GCA_963833865.1. Classification (GTDB taxonomy): domain Bacteria; phylum Chlamydiota; class Chlamydiia; order Chlamydiales; family Parachlamydiaceae; genus Neochlamydia. Next base: position 2,057,291 of record CAWHZN010000011.1, read on the forward strand.
GGAAAAGATGCTGTTGTCAACCAACCTGTAGCCATATTAACGGAAGAAAAAGGCGAGAGTATTGAAGGATTTGTGCCTGAGACAATTTCAGAGGAGAAAAAGGAAGAAAAAAAAGAACCTACTCCGGCAGTTTCAGGGGCTTCAAAAGAAGTACCCAAGGCTAAGCCTCAACCCACTTTTGTGCCTTCTAAATCTGTGCCGATGGCTGAAAAAGCAAAACCTGAGGAGGGGAAACGAATATTGGCTTCCCCCTTAGCGAAACGCCTTGCCAAGGAACAAGAATTAGATTTATCTAATGTAAAGGGAACAGGTCCTAGTGGCCGCATCATGAGCCGTGACCTTGCTAATGCTAAGAAAAGCGTTCAGGAAAGAGCCAAAAAAGTTTTGCCTGACATTGCCCCTGGAAGCTATACAGAAGAAACGCTATCGCCGATACGCAAAATAATTAGCAAGCGGCTGCAAGAGTCCAAGGCCACCATTCCTCATTTTTATGTTGAGCAAAGTATCCAGGCGGAAGCCTTAATTTCTTTCAGGGAACAGTTGAAACAATTAGAGTATAACGTCTCTTTTAATGACTGTGTGGTTAAAGCCTGTGCTTTGGCCCTCAAAGACCATCCAGTTGTCAATAGTGGATTTAATGCTGAGAATAATACCTTAATTCACTATCAGACTGTAGATGTAGCCGTAGCTGTCAGCGTTTCTGGAGGCCTTATTACGCCTATTATTCGTTTTGCTGACTACAAAAGCTTAGAAGAGATTTCAAATGAAATTAAAGAATTGGCAAAACGAGCAAAAGCAGGCAAACTGGAAGCTCATGAGTACCAGGGAGGATCATTTACAGTTTCCAATCTTGGCATGTATGGAGTAACCAATTTTCAAGCGATTATTAATCCTCCACAAGCTGCTATCCTAGCAGTGGGGGGAATATGTGATACTCCTATTGTGAAAAATGGGATAGTTGTTGCAGGGAAAGTAATGAATGTGACTCTATCCGTCGATCATCGAGTTGTTGATGGGGTTGCTGCTGCGGAATTTATTAAATCCGTGCAGAAATATTTGGAAAATCCCGTTTCCTTGCTCATCTAAACTGATTCAACACAAAGTCACAGAGATCACAAGATGGAAGATGGGGTGCAATCGGAAAAAAGGATTCTTGAGTGAAAACGCAAGGCCACCAGGCTAAGAAGTCTTTATAAATGAGCTTTAGGATAAACACAGAGGCGGTAAGACGGGGAAACGCAGAGAGGCTATGAAAAAGGCTACAAAAGCAAACTGGATTTCAATTTTTTCGCAGCCTCAGAGTTATAATCGAAGGAGCATGATTTATAATATAATTCCCTCTCTCCGACTTACCGTCTCTGTGTTAAGCTCGTTTATAATGATATTTTGATAAGCAGGGATTAGAAACATAAAGTTCCTAAATTATTTTCTTATTTTTGTCCTACAAAAGGCTTTTGCGTTCCACCTATTCTTTTTTGGATAAGATTTTTTAGTTTCGTAGAAAAATGTTGACCTGGTGAGAGGACATTAAATTCCCTATCACTATCTTTCATAATGTAATAGGTATTTCCAAGTTTGAGAAATTCGTCGAATTTTTTTTGCGATGTTCTTAGTTTAGCGATCCAATCATCAACATTATCATCTAAAAGTGAGCACCCCTAGCAGGCCAAAAATGGGCAAACTTAATAGTGAGACAATTCCGGTTGCAGCACCAATAAGCACTTTATTTTTCGTGTTCAGCAATTTAAAATCTTCATAGGCATGATATTTGGAGGAGCAGGGATTACAAAGTGAAAGCATGGATTGAACTTCTCCAAAAATAAATTAATTTAAAAAAAAATTATATATAAAATTTTGAATAATGTCAACAAATAAAGGATTCTATAACCTATTTCTGCTAGTTTTATGATAAAAGTTTCATTTACTCAAAATCTCATTTGCGCTAAAATTAAAATATAGGAAAGGAGAGAACATGAACACTCATCGCTTAAATATAGAGTTTCCATCGGATGATTACACATATTTAAAAATGCTTTGCGCTAAAAAGGGAGTATCTATAAAAGATTTTGTTGTTCCTCTTATTCTAAGAGCTATAGAAGAAGAGGAAGATGCTCTTTTGGTAAAAAAAGCCGAACAACGGCTTAAAAATATGGATTCAACTGATTTGATTCCAATTGAAGAGGCCTTCAAAGAAGCTGAATGGAATGTCTAAGAAATATAGTGTTGTCTTTGAAAAGAAATACATAAAGGATCTAAAGCACATCAATCCTAGCTACCATAAGGCAGTTATGGAAACTTCATTGTCTCTAGGGACTAATCCGAGACCAGACGGTTATGTCAAACTTAAGGGATCTGACAATCTTTTTAGAGTCAGAGTAGGACCTTATAGAATTATTTATACAATTCAAGATGACAAGCTCATTGTTTTGGTTTTAGAAATTGGCGACAGAAAAGATGTCTATAAAAATTATTAGGTGAGTGTAATATATCATATTTAAATATTGTTTCTATTTATAAGTTTAATATGTTGATTTTAATACTAATAATATATTATCGTAAGTTTTACGAATAGGAGTAAGAAATATGGGCATATGTCCCATTTATTATAGGCAACCAGGTGAAATCTACCCGGAGAATGCGATCCTGTTAACACAGGTGGGCACGTTTCCTTTGGAGCTAGAGCATTATTTGGGACAAGCCGGGGCGGATAGTATTCATGTTTTAAATCTAAGTAATCGCTTAAAGAAAAACTATGATCCTTTTGTGCGCTCTTATAAAAAACATGAGTTTGTGGACTATAGTAAACCCAGAGTACTCGCATTTCATCAGACATTTCTTATGCCAACACTCTTAAGTAAAAAGAGCTTAAAAACAGGAAAAAAATCCAACCAATTAGTACCCATTATTTCTTTTATTGGGGGAATGATTATCTTTTCATCACTGTATACTATTTTAAGAGACAGCAAAATTATTGGAAATTCCATAAAACTGATTCAAAAATCAAAGAATATTCAGAAATTTCTAGAGGAATCAAAAGAAGAAAGTCCAGCGGTTATTTTTGATCCCATCTATCAAAGTCTAAGCAAGGTTATCGAACTGAGAGAAAAAATGTACAAAAGAAATCTTAAAAGCGCAATTACTAGTGTCGCAATGACGATAACATTAGTTGCTTCGACCCTAATTGCAATTGCCGCAGCAATTGCCGCAGCACAGGCGCTACTTATTGGAGCTAGTATCGTTGCTGGTTCTTTACTTGCTGGTCATAGTATTAAATGCCTTATCGAATGGAAAGGTCGTTTAGATAAACACAATTCAAGAGAAATTTTGGTGCAAACGGAATATCTTAGAGCATCATTGCCGCCCCATTTAGATTACGATCCTTAGGTTTATGGAGTGCGGTGACAAGTCGCCGCACTCCATACGCTTCGCGCTTAGTTTGATTCTGACTCCTGATCTCTATCTCCCAGCTTGGACTTTAGCTGTTTGATTTGCTCTTCCAAAGCTTTGAGAGGCTTTAGAAAATATTTTTCAATGTTATGAAGAAATACGCTATTACGATTGTGTTCCTCTAAGGGTTGAGCCGGAATACCCCCATATTTGCCTGTTTTAGTAATGGATTTTGTGACTCCGCTTCGTGCTGCTAATAGGACTCCATCACCTATTTTAAGATGTCCGGCAATAGCAACTTGACCTCCAATAACCACATGACTACCCGTTTTAGTAGAACCTGCAATTCCAGTTTGAGCAACAACAATATTATAAGGGCCTAAAGTAACGTTATGGCCAATTTGCACTAAATTATCTATTTTTGTGCCTTTTTTTATTGTTGTCGTTTCAAACCGTGAACGGTCGATGGTAGTATTAGCGCCTATTTCGACATCATCTTCAATCTCTACTGTCCCCAGTTGAGACAATTTGATATGAACCCCTTGCTTATTGGTGATATAGCCAAAGCCACAGGAACCTATGACGGCACCCGGTTGTAAAATAACCTTGTTGCCAATTAGACATCGTTCACGAATGACTACTCGTGGGTGAATAATGCAATCCTTTCCGATAGATACAGAAGGTCCTATATAGACGCCCGTTCCAATAAAGGTATTATTTCCAATAATAACATCCTTATCGATAACAGCATATGGGCCAATTTTTACATTTGTTCCTAGTTTACAACTGGGATGAATCACTGCTGTTGGGTGAATTTTCTCAAAACCTGTAAGCTCACCTTTCTCTTCAAAAAAAGCTTCGACCAATAGTTGAAAAGCCATCGAAGGATTTTCATTAATAAGAAAGTTACGCCCTTCTATTAATAAAGATTCTGAATTGATGAAAATAACCCCTGCCTCGGATAGCAACATAGCTTGTCCATAACGAGGATTTTCTAGAAAAGAAGCCTCCTTGGTACTAGCACGTTCTAGATCGGCAACCCCATATATCTGATAACTAGGATCACCAATCAATTGCGAGTTTGTGAAAAGGGCTATATCAGAGAGTTTAAAGGTTTTTTGGGAATTCATTTTCATACAATTTTGGACCTATTTAAATCAATCCTTTGAAGACCCTTTTGACTCTGTAGGTGCCTTTGCATAAAGCTCATCCATCATAGCTATGATATCATTCGAAACATCCAAATCTTTATCATAATAAAAAGTATTATCATCATTATAGATCACATGGTAGCCATTTTTTCTGGCTACTACTTCTGAGGCTTTACCAATAAGTTCATCGAGTTTTTCAAGTATCTTGAAATTTGCCTGTTGGAGTGTTTGTAAATATTGATTCTGTTGTTGGCTTATCTCCTGGGCTAGCGCTCTGTATTTGCGCTTAAGTTCAGTCTCCGCTTCGGGCGAAAGGCTATCAAGATAATCTGGATCATTTAACTTATCTTCCATCTCATTTAGCGTTTTTTCTTTTTCACCTAGCATGGTTTCCATCTGTTTTTTAAGTGCCTCAAAACCTGCTTGCTCATGTTTGCCTAACTTTGATTTTTCGACACAGACTTTGAAGTCTATGAAACGGATTTTAAGACCCTGGTCTGCTTTGGCACTTGCAGCTTGTACAGCATGTGGGCAAAGTACAAATCCCGCTAAACTCATAGCTGTTACTAAGACTAGTCTAGATAATTTTATCATTGATTTTCTCCTTTTTTGATCTAAGTAGATTAGAAGCGTCCCCCAACAGTAATGAAGAAACGTTTAACTTCTCCACGACTTTTTGGATTCAAAGGAAAGCCATAACCCATTGTAAGGGGAGGGATGCTTTCAAATATTTTAAAATTTATGCCCAAGCCAACGGAGGTACTAATATGCGCATTTTCTATTCCAAAGTCAAATGTAGCAAAGGACAGGTGTCCTGCGTCGAGGAAAACGAAACCCTCAAGATTTTTCATGAGTCTTCGGGTGATTTGAACGGAATAGATTTGCATAGACATGCCACCGCGAGGATCTCCTTCAATAAAGCGAGGACCTAGTTTATAGGGACGATAGCCGCGGATAGTGTTATCACCGCCAAGAAAAAAACGTTCGTCTAGGGGCATTTTTTTAGCAGTTGTGCCGCCAAATGGATAAAGGAAGCGTATATCAGCACGTAATCTTAGGACACTTTTTCCATCTAATTTAAAATATAAGCTATTGGTATAGGCTGTTCCGAGGAAACGATAATTTCCGCCTATACCTGCAACTTCTAACTCTAAACGGGATTTGAGCCCTTTGGTTGGTTTAGAAGGGTGATCCGTAGAATCATAGGTCCAGGTAAGACCCGTGGCGGAGACCATTCCATCATTACGCGATTCCTCCACTAAAGATGCTCCGGATTCAGATTTTACAATTCGATCATAGACTTCTTCATAAACCAATCCACCTGATGTTTCAATATCAGTATGTTTTAAGCGATAATGCCAGCCTAATTTCATGAATTGATTCAGCTGATAGATGGCATTGACTGTTCCACCATAAGTTTTGATGTCATAATCTTTGGCAATATAGCGGTTTACAGAGTTTTCTAAATCGAAACCAACGATCCATTGCGTGTCGTTGAAGAAGGGCTTAGTCCAAGAAAAAACATAACTTCGACTTTTGGAACCAATTGTGGCGGTAGCGTGGGCATATTCACCGCCACCTCGCAAAGCTTTATAGCCATCTTTGAATAAGCAGGATAGTCCTTTGTAGTTAAAATTTTTCTCAGTCACATTTACGCCACCAAAAATGCTTTCATTAGTGCTATAGCCAAAAAAGGCTCCAAAGTGTCCGGTGCTGGTTTCCTCTACTTCAATGTGAACATCACGGTAATTTTCACCTAAACTGTATGGTCCTTCTGACTTAACAGCATAGACATTTACCTGAGAAAAATAACCCACGTTTGTTAAACGTTCTTCGGTTTTTTTTAATTTTTCGATGTTAAAGACTTCACCGGGAATGACTAGGGTTTCATGTAAAATGACTTTTGTTTGAGTTTGGCAATTTCCGAAGACTTTAATCAGTCCCACGCGAAACTGCTCTCCTTCTTCAAGAGTTAATTTGAGATTGTAAATGCAATCTTCACATTCTGAAAGGCAGGGTTCATAATCTACGGTGGCATCAATATAACCATATCTTCCATAAAGATTGGTGATATTATCTACTGTATTTCGAAGTTTCTCGGGAGAATAAATGCCTCCCTCGCAGAACGTGAATTGGCGTCGAATATCCTCCTCACAAAATAAGGTATTGCCCTTGATAGAGATATTACCGACGTGATAAGTAGAACCCTTATAAGCTGTGATGATAATAATAATGCGATTTTCTTGCTGTGCTTCGCATATTTGAATATCTACAGTAGCGTCAGCATAGCCTTTATTATGCAAATAATTGATTATATTGAACTGATCATGCTGCATTGCTTCTTCGTTGTAGGTACCCTCATTATTTAGCCAACTGAGGAAGATATTGTATTTTTTTGTGACCATCTGTTCACAAATCTCTTCCTCTTCGCAACTTGTGAAGTTAACAAATTGGATATCTTTAATCATTCCAGCTCTTCCCTCTATAATGTTGATACAGATATCGACTTCGTTTGTAACCGGATCTAATTGGATATCATAGGAAAGTTCAGCTTCAAAATACCCCTTTTTGACATAATAGGCTTTGAGTTTGTGAAAAGCTTGGTTAAAATTTTTACGATCAAAAACAGAAAAACAGGGGATTTTAAGCTCCTGCTGCAAGCGCTTGGTTTTCACTCTTTCATTCCCACACCAGGTGATCGAGCGGATGGTCGGCTTAGGCCAGATTTTTATTGTGATGTATATTTTTCCATCAACCAGTTCAAAAATAGGTTCAATGCGATCATAATCTTGAGCTAAAGTTTTAAGATCATTGTCAAAATCGGTTTGTGAGAAAAAATCTCCACGGCGCGTTTTGATACGTGACTGAACGATCTTTTCATCAAAGTTTCCACGTGGACCCTGGACAAGGATTTCAATTTTTTCGATTTGTTGATTTTCATATTGAAGGGATTGTCCGAAAAGGTCAAAAGTATGACAAGTGGTAATGAATAAGAATACAATACTTATGAGGAATTTTAATTTATATAACATGGGTCCTCTAAATTATATTATGTGGCTATGAAAAAGGAATCATCATAGGCAACTCTAGCAATAATGTAAAGAAGGAAGAGAGAAAGTGTCTGGAAATCCCCTGCCCGTGCCCGTGCCCGATTAATATTGTTTGTGATTATGTTGTAGAAGTATTTTTCAGGCAGGGGCAAGGGCACGGGCAGTGGATTTTCGAGCACAGGCAGGGGATTTTGGTAGGACGGGATATGTTATACGATCAGTTCTAAACCTTCTTGCATTTTTAATTTCATTTCATCTAAGCGTTTTAAAATGCGGTTGCGATCATCTACAATATCATCAATTGCTCTGAAATGCTCATAAATGGATGGATGAAGAAATTCTACTCTTCCATCTTCTTTTTTGACTAAAAAGCTAGCTCTTCTTAGGCTTGTTTCTCGATTGGAATTTCCAAAAAGCTGAGTGAGAAGATTTTTTACAGCATTTTCTGCTATCTCAATATGTTTTTCTATGGCCTGTATATCTGCTTCTGCTTGAGCTTTTTCTTCTGTGCGCCTTTTTTGCATTGTTTCAGAGGATTTTACCTGTTTTGTAAGGGAGGAATTTTTATTCATTTCTTCTAGGGCTGAAAAAAAACTTTTTTCTTTGCTATTTTCAGTTTCTTTTATCATTGCAATTTTTTGTCTTTGCTCATTAATAAAGGCTTTCTGATTACTGACTAATAGTGATTCATCCTTTAGAGATATGGAGCGCTTTCCGCAGATTTGCATGTTGTGAGATAGCTCTAAGGCAAAATTGAGATATTCAGTCATATCTTTGATTGGAGAACCTTGCCCAAGTTGACGTAAAAACTCTTCACGAAACCTTTGACAGAGATATGTATCAAAAAGATCCTCCTTAGTGACTTTTAATAAATTTATATTGATCTCTCCTTGTTCTTTTTTTCGCTTTACTTCGTTTTCATACTTTTCTACAATTTCGGGTAGGGTATCTGCCATTACTTTTAAGTAAAACGGAGTAGAAATAGTTCCCCATAAATCAAGATCTTTAATGTACTTAATATATTTTTTTGGATCCGTCCATAGGGTTGGGGGAGCAGTTCTAAATGGGTCTCTTTTTTGGCGCACTTTAATGTATTTAGGTAGATAAAGTTTTTTAATATCTTCTTTTTCAAAAGGAGTTACTAAAAGTATTTTTTTCTTTCCAGTTTGTGTCATAAAATAGATAGTATCTTCTGGTCGCAAAAAATCCCAGCGACATGTAATTACAAGTTGAAGATGAGGCCATAAATTTGATAAATCATTGCTTTGATAAAGATTGTCTAAACCACCATCAGGCCTTCTGCCTCCGATATACATTTCATCAAAGCCATCTAAAAACACTCGCAGTTTTCTTTTTTGTAAATGTTCTTTTTGATTTTGTAAGTTTAATTTTCCTAAGATCTCTTCCATCAAATTGTTTACAGGATTTTTTAACGTTGAAAGAGAAATGAAAAGATCTAAAGGTTTTTCTGAATTAAAGGTATCTAAAGAATCTAAAACAAAAAGTTTTGAGAAAAGAGATTTTCCTGTACCAGAATTACCCAATATCACAACTACTTTATTCTCTTCGTCATTCAATTCCCGATTTATTTTAACTTCCATTAATTCACCTTTAGAGTCGTCTTTGGAATCTTTCCCTTTTAAAGCAATGGCATAGTCCCATTCTTCCGTTACTTGAGGATCATTTTCCAAGGACTCTTTAAAACAACAAATTACTGGCATCCAAGGTGCTACTTCTTTTACAGCCTTTATAAAGAGTGTTTCAATTTGTGTATTAGAATCTGTAACGGCAAAAATAGAAGTTCTTGGTTCTTTAGGAAACTCGTCTTTTTTGGCAACGGGCGTGTCTAAGCGTTTCTTATATTGAATAATGAGCTCAGAAATCTCATTTTCAATTTGTGTAGAATACTTCTTTTTAGTTTTAAATAAGGGTTTTTGCGCTTTTTTAGGGAGCATTTTATTATCATTAGCAATCTTTTCAAGTATAGATAGAACTACACGGCCTATTTCAGGACGTTCATTAGCATATGTTTCAAAAATTTGTTGCATTAGTATAACTAAACCCTGCACAAATATAGGGTCATGACTCATGGATAAGGCTTTTTTAATATCTGCATCCTCTTTTTTGATAGCAATTTCAAAATCTTTTAATTTTTCAGGTACCCAGCCCAAAAAAAGTTCTTGAAAAATGAGAAGCTGCGTAAACCAGTCCTTTTTCCATCCATGCAAGTTAGCAAAAGCCTTTTTAAATTCCGTATAGGAATCCACAGCTTCAAGTATTTTCCAAGGTTCCTGGTAACTAATTTTTGATCCAATTATCATTAATCCCTTCAGAACATGCATGCTACGACGTACAAATGAGTGAGTTTTTGATTCATCATTTTTCACAATGGTAAAGCTCTGGTCACCATAGGAACTTAAATAGGCAATTCTTATATCCTCATGATCTTTATAACGCGCAATTATTTTTGAAAATTTGTCATGGTGTTTTTTACGATTAAGATCTGTAACGCCCACAATCATCATTGCATCCAAAAGAGCAATTAAAGCCTTTAGATACATTAAAAGGGCATCAGGAGAGGCATGGACATTATCACACTCTGTGGCTATAGTATCCATCAGCTGAACAAAATCATTTGCTTCCAAAGTATTTAATGGGTTTTCGGCTAAGCGTTCAATGGGATCTTTAGAAGTATTTTTGATGGCATCGGATAAAGCATTTTTATAATTGATCCTTTGAAATTGATTTAAAAGCCCTGTTAAGCCATCTAGCATAGGCTTTTTAAGAATAATAGAATGATGAACTCCTTTGATCAGCTTTTCGATCACACGTTTTCTCTCTTCTATAGAGAGAGACTCAGCAATTTCGAGCATCTCTTGAATGGGCTTTCCCGTGAGTTCGAATGAGGGAGCGCAAAAAATATCCACCATTCGGGCCTGGATGGTAGACAATATGGTATCCTGATTTTCTTGGGCATTAGCGTGTTTTAAGTCATTTGCATTTTCTAGAGAAAGAATATTGTATAACCTATTCTTTATCTGGCGTCTAAAAGTTAACTCTGAAGGCTCTGCAATTTGATTTAAATCGATAGATGCTTTGGGACTTTTTGACTTAATATGCACCCTATAACTAGATGTATGGTTATCGTGCTTTATAATAACTTCAAATCGATTATTAAATTGAGAAGCCAATGTATGTAAATTTTCATTTTTTATATCAATATTATCCCATACAATTTCAGAACTCTTAACCTCATATTTATTTTTCCCATCAAAAATTTTTGCTACCATATCCGAAACATTCTTAGTGTTGAATTTAATTCTGTATGTTCCTTTTTCACCCCATGTTCCTTCACAAAGAATTTTTTTTGATACTAGTACAGCCATAATCCCTCCAATAATCGTTTTAAAATACAAACTAATTTGAAAGTTTTGTTTAAGTCAAAATAAAAAAGATTTAAGAGAGATCTTTCGCATCATGTTGCATTAAAAGTGTGCGATTTTCTGGGCTAAGTTGAGTTTTGTCATTAATTAACGCTCCTGTGCATTCCATGAAAGGAGGGAATACCCATTGCAGAAGAGGGTTAAGATCGTGATTTTGATCATAAAGTTTCCATACAGCGATCGTATCAGGTATTAAGAAATTTTTTGTTAAAGGATAGCGTTCATGAAAAGTAACAACTAAAAATTTGTTATCGGGTGAAAAATTAAAAGAAGGCATGGGTAACTGTTTTTTTCCAAAATTTTTAACAGGTATTCCTAATTTTGCTAACGGTTCATGTTGCTGTCTATCCCATAAATAAAAGTCAGTTTCTTCTTGCGAAATAAAAAAAACGCCATCAGGAGATACTTCAACAATAATGACAGGTCTTAAAGACTTGGCTTCATTTGATTCTGAAGAATTAATACAATACTCGCCCAAGTCTTGATTTGGTAATTTGAATAAAGATGTCCATTTTAGAAGTTGGGAATATAAAATGAAAAAATCATGATTTATTAACCCAAAAAAATAGGGTAATTCAATTTCTTTAGATATTTTTTTTTCTTCAAGTTTTATCTCCCACAAAGTTATAATCTTATTTGAAAAAGTAGTGAAGAAATGGTTATCAGAAGAAAATGTAATTTCCGGAAATTCAAAATCCTCTATATCTTTATTTTCCGCTAGTTTTAAAAGGAACTCTTCAAGAAGCATACATTTTTTATCTATATCCCAAACAACTAAGAAAAGTTCACCAGGATTTTCTTTTTTAACAATTGCAGCTACTAAATAATAACTATTTTCAGCAAGATTGATGCTACAAATGTTTGTATTTTCAAAGATACTAAATTTGTTATTTGTTACAATTTCCCAAATGTCCAGGGTAATTTCTTTCCAAAAAAATGAAAGTTCAGAACGGGAATGTAAAGGGCAATTAATAAAGTAGCGATTGTCATAAGAAAGCATTCCACGAAAAAAAGGTTCGTTTATATTCTCATATAATTTTGTTTCTTTGAGCCTGAATTCGCTAAGACATTGACCTGTTCCAATATCTTTCTGAACAAAATAGTAAGGCCCCACACAAAAAATAGATTTGTTATTGGGAGAAAATTTGATGTCTTCTTTTGCACTAAAAAAATGGGATATTTCTTGTTCTAATGAATTTATATTCCATATGCACATGCGATTGTCTAGATCAATAGAAATTAAAAAATTTCCATTATTAGATATAATTAAATCTTCTACCCGTTGATTATGTCCAGCTAACATTTTACCTTTTCCGGTTTGAACATTCTTAATTTTTATGACACCATTGTCATCAACGTATACAAAAGAAGAAAAATCGGGAAACATTGCAAATGTAAACGGTGCAGCATCTATGAGTTCATATTCATATAGTGTTTCGCCAGTACTGATATTCCAAAGAGAGAACTGAAGGCCAGTTTCAGTAAAACTTTTCATCACTGTTTGGACTATAGCTACCAAATTATTGTCGGGTGATATTTGTAACATATTAATACTCTGGGGATCAGGAAGAGTCCATTGAGCAATCGTTTCCTTGCTACCTCCTATATCATTCAGTTCTAGAATATTTAGATTGCCATCTGTTGTAAAAACAAGTAGGTCTTTTTCTTGCGACGAACGAGTCCAAATAATGCGTTCTGCGGAATATTGTTTTATTAGCTCAAGTTTAAAGAGATCTTGAATATCAGTATTTGCTTTTTCGATATGCCATATGTATAAGAAATGAGTATTATTATCATTTCCGAACCCAATGAGGTATTTTTCATTAGCAGAAATAAAAAGTTCACTTATATTTTCCGAGGGAATTTTTTGGGATAATTTAATTGAACCAATATCATTTTTAGCATTCTGTAATTGATCAAGATCCCAGAAATATAAAGCGTTTAATCCATTGGCAATGATGTATGTACCAGTCGGGGAAAAGCATAAACAATTTAAAGCTGGAGCAATATATTCAACATCTTTATGAGATTCTCTAAATTTATCAAGTTCACTATTCACTACTTCTGTATATTTAAGATCTTCATAGTCAGAAGTAATTAACGATTTTAAGATTCGTTGCGTCATCTCATGAGAATTATCTTCAGAATAGTATTTGTTAGTGCGATCGTTTCCGATTAAGTTGCAAATGTTACGAAGGCTGGGAATATCCCGGAGCGAGATTTCCCCATTAGACTCTGCTAAAGCAATTACATCTCCTTTAGGAGAAAAAACCAAAGATACTATTTCTTTTTTATTGTCAAAAACGACTTCTCGTATCTGACTTCCCGTTTTTAATTTCATAAGTTGGAGCCGGTCAGCTGTTCCAATAACAAAATATTTTTCACCGAAGATTTGTTTACCATCAATTTTTAAGAGTCTTTCAGAATAGGGAAGTCGATTAAAAGAAACATTTTCTAAATTTGCTTCTTTTAAATTGGCATTCTTTAAACAGGAATTCTCTAAAAGAGCTCCCTGTAATTGAGCACCAAAAAAAACTGTTTCTTCAGCAACCATATTTCGCAAATCAGCACCAGGCATGTGGACATGAGTTAAGTTAAGACCGCTCAGTGACAAATGAGCTTTTACCCATATGGTAGCAGCATTTGCTGATGCCGTTCCATTAGCAGGATAATCCATCGAACTTTTTATAATTTTAAGAAAAATGGCTTGAATTTTTTCTCCTTTTCTATGAAGCAGATTGATATAACGATCAACACGAGTCATTTCAGTAGTGAAAGGGACCTCATTCATTGCTTCAAAAAGAACACGACATTTACGTTCAAAAGAATCTTTTTTTTCTTGGGCCATCTTCTTTTTAAGACTTTTATTCATGTGAATGTGAATGTTAAAGAGAGAAGTACTTCCCATTTGTTTGATCTTCACAAACAATTGATCAGCATCTTCGTTTAAAAGACTGATCTGTCTTTTTTTAGACAAATTGTGTAAATGCCATGTGACTTGATCCGTTAAAATCTTGCCTTGAATATCTTGACAGGTAACAATTGCTTGAGTTCGTTTTAGATCTTCAGGATTAAATTTAATTTTAAAGGTGCCTTTATCCCATGCGCCTGAAAAAGATAAAGGAAATGAGCCTAGTTCGAAAGAAGCTTTAGGGACCATATGTACTCTCCTAAAATGAGGTCTAATAATTAACGCAGAGTCGCTGAGGCGGGACGACGCTGAGATGTAGTCAATGACCTATAATTCCCTCTGCGTCTCTCCGACTCCCTGGCTCTTTTTAAGGGTGATTTTAAATACTTTATTATCAGTACAAGGTATCGTCGCCTTATTTTGAAGGGAATTTTTCACACGAAATGATGTGGAAATATCAGTAAAATGAATTTCTTTTAATGTAGGGTGATTTTTAACAGCATACATTTCCTGAACCTGTTGCATGATATCATCAAGTATCTTAGGGCATGTGTCTGGATTGAAAATTCGTGTTGTAGTGCTATCTACATCCAGGTACGAATCTACGATTTCTAAAATTTCGAGTTCAGGAAAATGTTTTAGGAATGTTTCAATACCGTTTAGATGTTTGAAAAAGCAGTTCTCAAAAATGACTTTTTTCGCTTGAGCTGTCCATTTGCAATCCTTTTCCTCAAAGGCTTGACCTTCGAAATCCACATTTTCATTTACAATGCTGTAAGAATCGATTTCTGGTTCCCAATATTGTTTAGGAAGGCATTGGGAAGTTTTACCTAGGTGGCAGCCAAATTCTCCGTTTTGAAATTTTATAATCTTTTCATTTTGCCATTGATCAGCCCATTTCCATAAGTGTTTGTGCTCTTGACCTAATTCAATAGTTTTGATTGCAAAATTTGTTTGCAGCCTTGATAATGCACGTAGAATCTTGTGATTAATTTTTTTTAGCAATGTTTCGATGTCGGGAGCCTGGATTTCACTTATGTCAGTATAAAATCCTCCTTTTCCGTCATTCATTTCACCATTATAAGCTATTAATTCGTGTGTTGGTACTCCCTCTTTCAAATAGCTTAAAGCTAAATATGGCTTTGCACTTGCCATTCTTAAAGTAAAGGGCGTTTGGTCCTCTTTTGAAGGAATTGCTTTTAATTCTTTTTCTACCTTTAATCTGTCTATATCTTTAAATATTTGGCTTGCTATCATGTTGGTTTGCATCGAATCTGAAATATCCTGTGGAGGATATTTTTCGCATAACGGTGCAATTTTTTGTTTTTTTTCCAGTTTACTGGTCTCTTCAGATGCATTAACAGATCTTTTTTTTGACGCAGGTGCAGTCGGTTTCTTAAAATCGCCTTGCTGATTTTGTTGGACTGGTTGTGTTGAAAATGTCATAAAAATTCCTGAGATTTAAACTTGTTAAATTTTTTATATCACTATAAGGCATAGTAGGGTTAGAGATAAGACGAAAGATAACCCCTAGGGGTTATCTTTAATAGGATTATCCGTTATTTACTTAACGATGATAGCTCCTATCGTGGCCGATGCAGTAGGTTCTTTTTGACCAGAATTCCAAGCTTCTCTAGCACCACTGCAGGTCAAACCTTCATTGTATATGAAACGAACTTCGTAAACACCTGGATTCGAAGGGGCTGTTAGAGTAAATTTTCCCTTGCCTTTGGTGTCCCATAGACCCATTGTATGCATCACACAATCTTGGGCTCCTTCTCCTTCAATCCCAATAACTAGATGGTGCAGATGTAGTCTATCTTTATCAGAGTTGACTTTATATCGCAAATTCCCCTGAAGTGTTTCTCCCGGTTTTGCAAATACAAGTTTATCTGAATGGTTAATATGAACATTTGAAATGGTAATTGGACCGTAAGTAATTTCGTCAGAAATTAATCCCATCCATGGAAAATCCTTTACATAATCAGACAGAGATGCCTCTAAAGGGAAGTTCGTAAGCATTGATAATGCTAAAGCGGATGATATGAATAGTGATTTAATGAATTTCATATAATTACTCCTTTTTAATTTTTAGATTTTTGTTTTTCGAATTTTATGTCACCGGCCTCCTTTTTGCTTTTTAGGTACCTTTTTGAATGTTAGAATTCAGAGAAATATATAGCAATAGTTTTTCTAGAATTTATTTCTGGCAGAAAAAGCTTTAGCTAAAGTCCCACCATCCACATAGTCGATAGGGCTTCCCATGGGTAAGCCAAAAGCCAGTCTATAGATAGTCACATGAAGGGGTTCAAGCTCCTGTTTGAGGTAAAGAGCTGTGGCATCTCCCTCCAAGGTTGAGTCTAGGGCAATAATAACTTCTTGGATTTTTGAATTTACAATTCTATTTTTTAGCAAAGGAATAGATAATTTATTAGGACCGACGCTATCCAGTGGCGATAAAAGACCCCCTAGAACATGATAAAGACCTTTATATTCTCCGGTAGTTTCAATGGAAAAGGCTTCTTTGGGTGACGAAAGGATACAGATAATTCCTGATTGCTCACGCGCTTCTGTACAAAAAGTACACTTATCCTCATCTTTTAAGCAGCCGCATGTATCGCACTGTTTTAATTTTTCGGGAATATCCATTAAAGCGTGAGCCATTTCCTGCAGAAACTCAGGAGACCATCCTAGCAAATGAAAGGCATAACGTTCTGCACTTTTAGTACCGACTCCAGGAAGTCGTTTTAATACGTTAATGACTTTTTGTAAATGGGAGGGGTATTGCATAAGTTCTCCGGCACATGCTTCTGGCATATAGATTAAGGTTTAACTGCATTTTGAGCAACTATTCTAGATTTTTATATTGCAAACAAGGACTTTAACTTAAAAAGCTTCTCTGTTATAATTTTTTTTATTTGGAGCTTTTATAAATGTCCAACTCATTAAAGGCGCGCATCATAGGCACAGGTTCCTTTCTTCCTGAGCGAATTTTGACTAACCAAGATTTGGAAAGAATGGTGGAAACTTCGGATGAGTGGATTGTTTCCCGCACGGGTATGAGGGAACGTCGAATTGCCGGTCCACACCAATCTCCTTCTATCATGGGAATTCATGCTGCGCAAAAAGCTCTTGCCGAAAGTACAATTGCCGTGGAGGATATTGATATGATTCTCGTGGCAACAATGACTCCGGATTATATTACACCAAGTACTGCCGCTTTAATTCAGGCAAAATTGGGGGCTACAAAGGCGGCTGCTTTGGATATACAGGCCGCTTGCACCGGTTTTCTTTATGCACTGTCTATTGCTAAAGCTTATATTGAATCCGGTCTTTATCAACATATATTAGTGGTCGCTACGGAAAAATTATCTTCAATTATTGATTACACAGATAGAAATACCTGTGTTCTTTTTGGGGATGGAGCTTCTGCGGCTATTATTTCTCATCAAGGAAAGGGATTTTCTATCGATTCTTTTTGCTTAGGTGCAGATGGAGAGGTTTGTGACCTACTCAAAATTCCTGCAGGAGGGGCTTGTCAACCACCCTCTGTTGAATCTGTTGCTAACGGTTTGCACTTTTTGCGCATGGATGGAAAAGAGGTTTTTAAACATGCTGTTCGTCGGATGACTGCCGCCGCAAAAGAGTGTCTATCTAAAGCAGGTTTAATGGAAGATGAAATTAATTGGTTAGTTCCTCATCAAGCTAATATTCGCATTATTGAAGCCATTGCAAAAAGTTTCAGCATAGCAAACGAAAAAGTTTACAAAACTTTGCATAAGTACGGAAATACTTCAGCATCAAGTGTAGCAATTGCTTTGGAAGAGCTTATTCATGAGGAACAGATTCAGACAGGGGAGCGAATTTTGTTAATCGGTTTTGGTGCGGGGCTGACCTGGGGTGCTGCAATCCTATCAAAAATTGATTTAAACCCAACTTGCGCCCTATGATGACTCAAGTTGGGTTTTAAGATAAAGGAGAACAAATATATGCTTCATCCAAAAAGAATAGCCTTTTTATTTCCTGGTCAGGGTGCTCAGTACATTGGAATGGCCAAGGATTTCTATGAAAATTTTTCTCAAGCCCGCGAAGTTTTTCAAGAAGCAGATGACATTCTTCATCGCACGTTATCTAAAATTATATTGGAAGGACCGGAAGATCAGCTCACTGAAACCAAAAATAGTCAGGTAGGAATCTATGTGGCTTCCATGGCTATTCTAAATGTGATTCGTGCTTTATATCCAAGAATTACGCCTTTTGTTTGTGCAGGCCTTAGTTTGGGTGAATATACTGCCCTTACGGTATCCGGAAGATTAGATTTTGAAGCCTGTCTGCCTTTAGTGCAATATCGAGGACATTATATGAACGAAGCTTGTGAAAAAAATCCGGGAGCGATGGCGGTCATTTTAGGTCTTGAAGCTAAGGAAGTTGAAGAACTTGTTAAAGAGGCTAATTTGCCTCATGATTTGTGGACAGCTAATTTTAATTGTCCTGGTCAGGTTGTGATATCGGGCACGCGGAGGGGAATCGATGCCGGAGCGGCTGCCGCTAAAGCAAAAGGTGCTAAACGCATTTTGCCTTTACAAGTGCATGGAGCTTTTCATAGTGGACTAATGAAACCGGCTGAAGAACGTCTTTCAGAACATATTCGTCAAACACAAATAAAGTCTAGTTCTATTGGTTTTGTAATGAATGTTCCTGGTAAATTTGTTCAAGATGAACTAGAAATTAAAACACATTTAATCAAACAAGTTACCCATCCTGTTCGTTGGGAACAAAGCGTAAAAAGTATAGGTGAGGAAGGAGTTGATCTCTTTATTGAGATTGGTTGTGGCAAAGTCCTATCGGGTTTTAATAAACGTATTCTTCCCAATATCGCAACAATTTCCATTGAAAAAGTTGCTGAACTGGATCAACTCACAAAAATATAGGTAATTATCATGCAAGAGCTTTTAAAAAATCAGGTTGCAATCATTACGGGAGGTACCTCGGGAATTGGTAAGGCCATTGCTCTAGAGTTTGCGCGTCAGGGAGCGAAATTAGCTATTTTTGGAACCAATCCTGAAAGGGGTGAACAGGTCATTCAAGAAATTGGCTCGGAGAAAGCAGCTTTTTATCAGGTAAATGTTGGAAAAACTAAAGAGGTTGAAGAGGCTATTAAGCTTGTTCAAGAGCAGCAAGGACCAATCGATATTCTTATTAATAATGCTGGTATAACACGTGATCAGCTGATGTTAAAAATGACTGAAGAAGATTGGGATCATGTCATGGAAGTCAATGTTAAATCCTGCTATAACACCTGTAAGGCATTAACACGTCCTATGCTTAAGGCTCGAAAGGGAGTTATTATCAATATCAGTTCTGTCATTGGCCTTGTAGGGAATATTGGCCAGGCCAATTATGCCGCTTCCAAAGCTGCAATTATTGGATTTACTAAAGCCTTGGCAAAAGAATTAGCCTCAAGAAATATTCGAGTAAATTGCATTGCACCCGGATTTATTGATACAAAAATGACAGATGCCATGACAGAACAACAACGTCAAGTTACACTATCTACTATTCCTATGGAGCGTATAGGCACGCCCAATGATATTGCACAGGCAGCAGTTTTTTTGGCCAGCTCAATGGCTTCTTATATTACAGGGCAGGTCTTAACTGTTGATGGCGGTATGGTCATGTAAAAAAAATCTCTTAAAATCCCCTGCCCGTGCCCGATTTATTTTATTTTGATCGTTATAAGTCAACATAGTCAAGGTTCGTTTGTAGAAGAATTTTTTCGGGCAAGGGCACGGGCAGGGCATAGGCATCAACCTAAGATGGAGCTCCTCACGGAAAAAAAGTTGAATTAAAAATTGAATTTTATAAAAATGCCTCTCTTTTAACCGTCAAGCAAAAGGAGAGGCCAGAATGCATTCCGAGCAGATAGTACAAATTTTCGATGAAATTTTCAATGAAAAAAAATGCCATGAGTTATCTCGAAAATACAAATTTATAAAGAGATCGACGAGTAAGCTTAAAGGAAGTGAATTTATTAAAGCAATGGTTATTCCTAGTAAAGGGTCGTCAACAGATAGTCTGAAAGGTTTATGTAAAAGAATACTAAAATTTAACAATGAAGCCGAGCTTTCTTCTCAGGCGTTATGTAAAAGGATAAATAATCCTGCTTCTAACGCACTAATGAGAGGTGTTTTAAATGAATTACTCATTAAAGTTCATGAACAGATAACCTGTGTCTGTCCAAAACTTGCAGTAGGACTAAAGGAATTTGCTAGGGTTCTTGTTGAGGATAGTTCTATAGCCGTGCTTAATGAAAAACTCGAACAAAAATATAAAGGAATCAACCGTGGTGGATGCAGTGGTAAAGCACAGGTTAAAATAGATTTGATAACTGATATAGCAAAAGGTCTTCTAATAGATGCACAATTATTTAGAGGTAATGAACCCGATCAAGGCAATGCGGAACGGATATTAAGCTTTATTAAAGAGGGTGATTTAATCATTCGAGATTTGGGATACTTTGCAATCAAGGCATTTAAAAAAATTGCAGAAGCAAATGCATACTTTCTTTCCCGTCTTTTATCTGGAGTACACTTCTACTTAAATAAGGAGGATGAAAATCCATTAGATCTTGGAATGTATTTAAAAAAGAAAATTTACCACAAACAAAACATAATTGAGATCAAAGGATTTCTCGGAAAAGATAAGGTTCCTATTCGGTTAATAATGTATCGCAGTCATGAGGATGTTGTTAACAAGCGTTTAAGAGAAGCAAATAAGGTGGCAAAATCTAAGGGAATCACAATGAGCGATAGCAAGAGGCTGTCTTTATATTTTTCTATGTTTGTGACAAATGCCTCCGAAGATATGCTATCAACAGAAATGATAGGCACTGTATACCGTCTTAGGTGGGAAATAGAGCTAATTTTTAAGAGATGGAAAAGCCAACTCGAGATAGATTATCTAAAAGGAATAAATGAATATAGAATTGATTTTTTGATTTGGAGTCGGTTATGCATGGTAGTGATTGTAGAATTGGTGGTAGGGCGTTTTAGAGATATTATTAACAAATCATTTAATCTTGAACTCAGTGAAGTGAAGTTAATTAACTATTTGCTAAGAGAAAGT
Source organism: uncultured Parachlamydiaceae bacterium (assembly GCA_963833865.1). Taxonomy (GTDB): domain Bacteria; phylum Chlamydiota; class Chlamydiia; order Chlamydiales; family Parachlamydiaceae; genus Neochlamydia. The sequence goes on from CAWHZN010000011.1 coordinate 2,078,358, forward strand.
TGTTTTTATTATGCAGTAGCAAGAAATGGATTGGAAGTTTTTATTGAAGAAATGGTAAAAGATATTCCGAGGATGCTTCTGAAGGACAAAAGAAAGCGGAAAACTATGCGTGAAAAGGTATTTCAAAAAGAAAGCTACTATGGAATGCAACAACCTAATTATCAGAATGTTGCTTAGGTTGATGCCTATGCGGGCACGGGCAGGGGATTTACATCAAATCAGATACTTAAATAAACAATAAAACAATATAAATCGGGCACGGGCACGGACAGGGGGTTTTAGGGCAGAGGATTTAATTGGGGATTACATGTTGAATGTAATTGCTGAGAATGATAAACTCTCTTTTTTAGGAATCAAAAAAGGAAATTTTTATGTCATCAACTGAACAAGAAGTTATTGATATTATAGTTGAACAGCTTGGGGTAGATAGAGACGATGTGACTCCATCAAAAAAGCTTGTCGAAGATTTAAATGCAGATTCTTTAGATTTGACTGAGCTGAATATGACTTTTGAAGAACGTTTAGGAAGAGAAATTCCGCCGGAAGAAGCTGAAAAATTCAAGACTGTAGGCGATATCATTCAGTATTTCGAACGTATTTCGAAAGAATAGCTTCTTAACCCACATTTCCCATAAATTGTGGGTTAAGGGATTAAAACTGTATCGATTTCGTGAATAACCCCATTCGGGCCCACGAGATCGGCTTTAATGATTTTTGCATTATTGATTTTAATTTCCCCATTCTCCACTTCAATGCTAAGGCTTTTTCCATTTACAGTTCGTGCTTCTCTGGTTTTAAGATTGTTGGACATATATTTCCCAGGTACAACATGATAAATTAATAGGGATGAAAGTTCATCTCTCTTTTCGGGTTTCATGAGATCGTCAAGTTTCTTTTTCCCGAGTTTTTTAAAAGCATCATCTGTGGGAGCAAATACGGTGAATGGACCAGTCCCATTAAACAAATCTTTCAATTCTGCCTTATTTACTAAAAGGACAAAGGTACTCAATTCCGGGTGCCTTGTAGGTATTGTATCAAAATTAGAAGATGTGCTTGGCACAGCATTAGTAGAAATTTCAGGTTCTTTTGTGCCTTCAGCTGCTAATAAACAGGCTGAGAAGCAGCTTAAAATTAAAGAAAATAGAAATTTGGTCCTCATAGAAAAATTCCTTTTATTGTCGCTACAAGATATACATGCTGTCAAAATTTGTTTTTTACAACATTAGAAAAGGAATTTCAAGAAAAAAGAGTAAATTAGAGCCTTAAGCTATATTCTTGATCTCTCTTTTTTGCAAATTTGTCCACCTTGAAACAAAATAAATACTTAATAAGCTTATGGCAAAAGCCGGTACCTCTGCAGGAATTTCATAACCCAAAAGTTTTTTACTATAGGTTTGCCAAGTGGCAGCTATGAGACCCCCGGTTAAAATCCCTGCAATTGCTCCATTTCTATTGACAGTTTTAGAATAGAGAGACATTAACATTAATGGGCCAAAGGAACACCCTAGTCCTGCCCAAGCATATCTAACTGCTTCCAGCACCGTAGTGCTTTTATTATACGCGATTATTAATGAAATGACTGCTGTGAATATAAGTCCAAGACGTGAGATAAAAAGAAGTTCTACTGGAGAAGCTGTTTTTTTAAATATTCCTTTGTAAAAGTCTTCACTGATAATTGAGGCACAGACTAAAATTTGTGAATCCATTGTGGACATATTGGCTGCTAGGATAGCGCAGAGGATTAATCCTGCAATTAAAGGATGAAATAGCTGAGAGACCATTTTGACAAAGACTAATTGAGGATCGTTGAGTTGATTATGAAAGAAAGGGATGCCTATTAAACCAATGGCTGTCGCTCCTATAAGTGTTAGAACAAGCCAGCTCATTCCTATGTATTTCGATTTATACATTTCATTGACATTATTAATACCCATAAATTTAGTCACAATATGAGGCTGTCCAAAATAACCTAGACCCCAGGTCGCAAGGAAGATTGTTTCCAGAATGGAAAGAAGGGATGTATCTTGAGTCAATGTTAAGGGAATACCCTGAGATACTGCAGCTTCTACTATGGAGTGCCATCCATCGGGTAAATGAAAATAGGCAAAGATAGGAACAAAAAGAAGAACAACCATTAAAAATAGGGCTTGAAAAAGATCCGTCCAAGCAACAGTGACAAAACCTCCAACAAGGGTATAAATAACCACGACCAACATTGCTACAGAAAGCCCAATGTAGTAATTAATGCCAAAAATAGATTCAAACAGAAGCCCCATAGCAATCAAACCGGCTGCTACATACGAGGCTAAAAAAAATAGGGCAATTACTGCTGTTAATAATCTCACGGCTCCTGAGCGATCATCAAAGCGTCGTTCAAAAAAGGTGGAGAGTGTATTCGCATTATATTTTTCTGTAGCAATTCGTAATCGTGAGGCAATAAACTGCCAGTTGATAAACATTCCAATAATAAGGCCCCATGCGATCCAGGATTTCGGCAGTCCTCCTACAAAAACGGCGGCTGGAAAGGCCATAAAAAGCCATGCGCTCATATCGCTAGCATGAGCAGAGAGGGCCGTAAGCCAAAAGTTAAGAGTTCGACTGCCTAGAATGAAGTCGGTGGATGAGGTCTGTTTTTTATGAAAATACAGACCGATACACAGCAGTAAAGTAAAGTAGATGAAAAATGATATTACCAGATAATAGTGCATGGTGAGCCATTATAAAGATTGATTTCTCGGTAGTCAATACAATAACTTTGGTGATTTTTCTTTACTCTTTACTTTTTTTTCCTTTACACTTGTTCATTATAGTTTCTTAAATGGTTTTTTGTTCATGAAGAAAGTTAAAGTAGTCATTATTGGTTCCGGCCCTGCCGGGTACACGGCCGCTATCTATGCGGCACGAGCTAACTTAGAACCAGTTCTCTATGAGGGTTTTTTTTCCGGACCGGCAGGAGGACAGTTAATGTCAACAACAGAAGTAGAAAATTATCCCGGTTTTCCTGAAGGAATAACTGGCCCTATGCTAATGGATGCTTTTCGCAAGCAAGCGAAACGTTTTGGAACTCAAATTCTTACCGAAGATGTTGAGTCAGTTGATTTTAAAAAAATGCCTTATCATATTAAAGGAAAACAGAGTAGCTATTATGCAGATGCTGTTATTATTGCCACTGGTGCTTCTGCAAATCGTTTGAATATCTCTGGAACTAGGGATGATGAATTTTGGCAGAAAGGTGTTACAGCTTGCGCTATTTGTGATGGGGCGATGCCCATATTTAGAAATAAAAAATTATTTGTGATCGGGGGCGGTGATTCAGCTATTGAGGAGGCAACTTTTTTAACCAAATTTGCTAGCAAAGTTTATATTGTTCATCGAAGAGACAAACTCAGAGCTTCTAAAATTATGCAAGAACGAGCTTTAAAAAATCCTAAGATTGAAATTCTCTGGAATAGTGAAATGATTAAAGTTGATGGGGATGATGTTGTCCGTGGTGTCGTCATTTTTAATAAGGATAAACAAGCTGAAACGATATATGAAGCAGGGGGAGTTTTCTTTGCGGTTGGCCATACCCCAAACACAGGTTTTTTAAAGGGGCAGGTGAAACTACATGAGAATGGATACATCGCGGTAAAATCAGGGACTTGTCAGACAAGTCAAGAGCTTGTTTTTGCCGCAGGTGATGCTCAAGATCATGTTTATAGACAGGCTATTACAGCAGCTGGAAGCGGCTGTATGGCAGCTATTGAAGCTGAACGAGAGCTTTCAGCAAGAGGTTTGCTTGTTGAATGAAAAAATGTTTTAAGATTTTTTCAATTATATACCTCCTTTTTGGCTTAATCATCTTTTTACCTTTTTCTATTCATGGAATTGAATTCAAACCCTGGTATCCACCCTCTTACCAACTTTTGGGACTATTGGATTATCGTTTTCAATCGTATCATTCCGTCGATGCACCAAGTAAAAGTAGTCACTATTCATCATATGATCATTTTGTAGACGGGAGTTTTTTATTTACTAAGAATTCTTATTCGATTGAGTTTGAGACAGAGTTTGCCCATACAAAAAAGCGTCGTTTTGATTGGGATCACATTGGCTTAACAGGGCGATATCTTTGGTTGGATGATAATATAGGGGATCCTTTTAGCGTAACAGCAGGACTGACTTTAAGCAAAGCCTGGCGTGAGGCTGTTAATGACATAAGCTCTTTTCATCACGGCCAAAATGAAGCTTTTTTGCATGTTGCTTTGGGAAAACAAAATATTCAAGGTGCAAATTGGATATCACGCTGGTGGGGTGTATTTGGAATCGGGATTGCAGACCGATGGACTCCCTGGATTGTTGCGAATGCGGCTTACGAATGGAACTCCTGTGCTCCTCATCGAATATGCTTATATATCAATAGTTTATGGGGATGTGGTGGAAGAAAATTTAGATTAAAGGATTTTGGAGGATATGAACCTATAGACCATCGTTCTATAGATCTAGGACTTCGTTATAGCTATGAATTTGATTATTGTGGGGTATTAAGCATAGAGTATGCCCATCGTGTTTATGCTCACAACTTTCCTGATAATGCTAATGTATTAGCTCTCTGTTATATTTATCCTTTCGGACCGGAAGGTACCTATTATATTTTAAAGGGCTATTCCCTGATCACCGGAAAAAACCCCTCTATCAGCGATTTTTAAACCTCAAAAAATTATTCACCACAGAGCCACAGAGAACACTGAGAAGAGGAACACCGCCAAATTGCAAGGCAATTTAATATTGTTTTTCTATATTTTGTTTCTTTGCAGCTTTCTTTGTAATTTTCTCTGTGGTTAATATTTTTTTTAGGCTTCCCAAATGGCTGTTGCTACGGCATATTCATGACAATGGCTAATGGATAGATGAATTAAAGGGTTTTCAAAGCGATTATTGAAAGGTTCAGAAAGTATCAAATAAGGTTTACCTTGGGAATCATTAAGAATTTCCATGTCAAGCCAGTTTAAACCCTGGGTGAGTCCAGAACCCAGAGCTTTGGCGACCGCTTCTTTAGCTGCAAATCTTCCTGCAAAGTTTCTTGATGATTGGCGAAAGGATTTACAGTAGTCTTGTTCATTCTTTGTAAACACTTTCTCTAAAAATTTCTGCCCATGTTTCTGAATGTTTGCCTCTATACGAGAAACTTCAATGATATCTGTTCCAATGCCCCTAATCATTCTGTAAACTTCGTATCTACAGCAAAGTAGTGCTTGCTGCCATTATCCAATGAAAATAGGGATGCTGCAGTTTCATGAGTCATTAATAATTCCTCATCAGCAGCATTGCAAAAGATCATGCGTCCGGAAGAAGTATGTTTTACTGAAAGAACCTGTGCTTTAATGGTCTCACCGATGTGTTCAGCACCTCCATTGACGACGACCATGGTACCATCTTCCAAGTATCCCACTCCTTGTCGCGCTTCTTTTCCATAACGCTGGATTTTGATATTGATTTGTTCTCCAGTTTGGGTAAGGGGCTTTAAAGCATTCGATAAGGAATGGATATTGATAACGGTAATACCCTCAATGGAAGACTGTTGAATCCGATTGATGTCAGCTGTAATGATATTGGCGTCTAATAGGCGAGCTAGTCTCACTAATTTGCTGATAGGATCTTTTATTTCAGGGAAATCTGTGTCTGAAAAACGCAAATCTAAGTTGGGCAAATTTTCAAGTTTTTTACATACTTCTAAACTTCTTCTTGCTCTTGCTTTAGCATTTTCATCCCCATTTTCTGCTTGAGAATAGAGTTCCTTTAATGTGAATCGTGGCAAAACAAGATGATTATCAATTAAACCCGATGAAGCTAAATCGATGATACGGGAATCTAGGAGGATAGAGGCATCAATTAGAATGTCTTTCTTTTTGTTTGTGTTGGCTTTAAATTTCACAAAAGGAATACTTAAATAAAATTCCTCAGAAGCATGAGCGGTCATAACAGTGGTGACGTAGCAAGAAATAAGATAGATGATTGTTTTAAAAAGACTGAGGGCTTCATTTGAAAGTGGAAATGAAATTAATTCTAGAGAGGCATTGAGAACTGTCACAATAGCTGTACCGAGCAGATACCCGACGAAAAGACCCAAGGCGACAATATTTATGGAACGTAGCGATAATTTCTTTAAAAGAGTATCGGAGGCTGCCAAAAGTAAACCTGTACAGGCTCCGAAAATCAGTCCAATAAGCAGGTTTGCTAATGTTAAACCCTCCTGAGAGGCTGTAATTACATAGGCTGTAACGAACAGAATAGATAAGAGAAAAAACAAAATTCTGATAAAATTAATTGAAATACTCATGTTTGAATCCTAAAATTTTTGTGTACGAAATTTTTTTTCAAAAACTAATATGAGAGGTATAAAAAAATACCTATTTTTTGGCAAAGACTTTTCCCTTTTATTTTTATCGAAGATAGGGTACAGTGATTTATTTGTTAGGAGAAATTTATGATAAAAATGAGTCACAAAGCTCTAATTATTTTTTCAGGATTGATCTGGCTTATCGTGGGATGTTTCCTGCTGCCATTAGGTTTAAACTTTTTACTTCAAGCAGTTCAAAAAATCCATCTTCATGAAAAAGTGCATTACCCTCTTCTTAGCCTTTTCTTATCACTGACCTCTAATGTGGAAAATGCTGCCGTAATTTTAATTGCGATAGGAATGCTCATAGGTTATTCTAAAGGCCGATATATCTTAGGGAAATCAGCGCTTAAAGGCGTTCAAAGAATTCGTTCCTTCTCGAATCCAACTGAACTTAAAAATATTTATAGTCTCAAGTATTATATTCTTCTTATTATAATGATTGGACTGGGTGTATCTATGAAATATTTAGGAATTCCAACAGACATTCGCGGATTAATTGATGTAGCCATAGGTTCTGCTCTTATTAATGGCGCAATGATTTACTTTAGATTGAGCCAAGAAACAAGCCAGGTATCAGCACAGTAGATTTCTCACTTATGATATTTTGAACCCTTGAGTATTTCAAAGGAGCGATAGATCTGTTCGATTAATACTAGCCGGACAATCTGATGTGTCAGGGTCAGAGGGGATAAGCTAAAGGAGAGGTATTTTTCCTTGAGATCATCCGGCAAGCCCTCAGGACCCCCAATCACCATTGTAAGTCGTGATTTACTTGCTACAAATTGGGATTGAAGAAATTCCGCAAACTGTATGCTATCGAAGGACTTTCCAGCAGCATCAAGACAAAGAATGCTACAGGTTTCTCTTTTTAATAATTCTTTCAACTGTTGATTATTTTTAGCCCAAATAAATTCAATTGTTAAAAAAGGAGAAAGGCGTTTGACATACTCATCAATGGCAACATTAAGCCATTCTTCTTTTGTTTTGCCGATGGAAAAAATTTTAAGTTTAAAAACCAACCTGCTACCTTTGCAATTATCGATTTTTCATCATTTTTTGCATGTGACGTTTATCATCCCGCTCTTTGATCGAGGCTCGTTTATCAACGGCTTTTTTACCTTTTGCTAGCGCTATTTTGACTTTGACTCTTCCATTTTTCAAATAAAAAGCAAGAGGAACTATGGTGAGACCCTTTTCTTGTACACTTTCACGTAGAGTGCTGATTTCACGTTTATGTAATAGAAGTTTGCGATCACGTGTTTCTTGATGATTATAAATACTGCCATACTTATAAGGAGCGATGTGACATCCAATCAGCCAAACTTCTCCGGTAATAACCTTTACATAAGCTTCCTGAAGGCTTCCCCCATTGTCTCTTAAGGATTTAATTTCGGTGCCTTCAAGGACAATGCCAGCTTCGAAACTTTCTAAAATTTCAAAGTTATGAAAAGCGCGCTTGTTTGAAACTAAATCTGATGTTTTGCTGCTCATAGGATTGAAATATACCATAATATTACTAATTAAGAGAAGCATAAGCAAATTTTGGAGTGTGGTGACAAGTCGCATACGCATCAAGCTATCAAAATATATGTTTACATTAACAAAAAAAACAGGATAACAGGATCGCCTTCGGCGAACAGGATAGTTCAGATACTTACATCATTTATTCTAAAAATTAATTATTACTTTATCCTGCCGGCGTAGCCGATCCTGTTATCCTGTTCTATTTTATTTAAAATCAATATGTTATGATATTTAGCTTGATGCGTATATGACAAGTCACCGCACTCCAAAAACTTCGCGAAACAATAAAGCTTGACAGACAGTACTTGGTAACGTATTCTGGTGCTCTCTTTATTAGCTCAAGGAATGATTATGAAATTCATTATTGCTACACAAGAACTCAACTATCTGATTAACAAGTGTATTAATGCGGTGGCGCAAAAGTCCACTATTCCTATTCTCTCTAACTTTCTGATTGAAGCAGTCAATGATGAACTTATCATTACAGCAACCGACTTGACTGTAGGTGTACGCTGCTTTACCGAAGCAAAAATTCTTGAAGAAGGCGCCACAACAATTCCAGCTAAACGTTTTGCCCAACTGGTACGTGAATTAACGGCCGTAAATGTTGAAATTTCAGCTAATGCTAATGAAGTGACGGAAATCATAGCTGATAGTTCTCGTTTTAAATTGAATGGAATGAATCGAAACGAATTTCCAGCCTTACCTAATATAACGGATGCTTCTCATTTTAAAATCAAACAAAGTACTTTAAGGGATGTCCTTTACCGTACAGCCTTTGCTGTCTCGAGAGAGGATAACCGTTACGTCCTGACTGGCATCTGTGTACAAATTGTAGGGGGAACAGCCTCATTCATCGGGACCGATGGTAAACGCTTAGCCAAATCTCAAACCAAGCTTAATATTGAAAAATCCTTCCAGGGAACTTACGTTATTCCTCTCAAAGCTGTTGAGGAAATTTTGAAAAATTTAGGGGAAGATGGCGAGGCAACTGTATTTTTAATGAATGATAAGATCGCAGTTGAAGCTTCCAATACCATTATTATTACCAAGTTATTATCCGGAGAATATCCTGACGTGAATCGCGTTATTCCTGCCCAGACAGGAGTGACGGTTAATCTCCACCGCGAAGAGCTTATGTCTTTGTTGCGTCAGATTTCGCTATTTGCCACTGGAGACAATTATTCTGTTCGTTTTACTTTTAGCGATGGGGAATTAAATCTTACTGCTAATGCAATGGAAGTCGGCGAGGGTAAGGTTAGTATGCCCGTTAATTATAAAGGGCATAAATTAGAGATAGCATTCAATCCTAACTTCTTTTTAGATATTTTGCGCCATAGTAAAACCGAAACCGTTGCTATGGGTCTTACTGATTCCTACAATCCAGGTTTAATCAGCGATTATGTTCATACAAAAAATGAAAGCGAGCAAGAGGAGGAACAAAATGCCTTATTTGTCCTCATGCCTATGCGCCTTAGCGAAGTATGAGATCTTCTTCATCTCTTTTTCTTAAGAGACTGTATTTGCGTCATTTCCGAAAATATGATGAAGTGCTTTTTCAATTTAATCCCACCATCAATTCAATTATTGGTCCCAATGCGCATGGAAAAACAACCGTTTTGGAAGCCATTCAATATCTGATGACAGGCCGCTCTTTTCGAACTCAGCAGGCCGCAGATCTTATTCAATATGAACAAAATTTTTTTTATATCGAAGCTACCTTTATCAAACAGGAAATAGAACAAACTCTTAGGATTTCCTATGGTGAGGAACGTAAAATTATCTATAATAGCACGCTCTTTCATTCATCAGCAAATCTTTTAGGACTCTTGCAGGGAGTGATTATAACGCCGGATAGTACCCATCTTATCAAGGGGTCTCCACTTTTTCGTCGGCATTTTCTTGATTTGCAAATTGCTCAAGTGGATCCCTTATATGTTCATCATCTAACCCGTTATACAAGGGCAATGCGCCAGCGCAATGTTTTATTAAAAAATAAGGAGCTGGTAACAATTCAAAGTTGGGAACATGAGATGGCCGTTGCGGCCGCTTACGTAACCCTGCAACGAAAAAAAGCAGTATTAGATTTGCAACGACTTGGAAATATCTTACATTTTATGCTTACAGAAGACCAGTCACCTCTTTCTTTAGACTACAAAAGTAGTTGCAGTGAAATGGATGATGAGCAGCTACTGAGGGAACATTACTTGCATCAGTGGAAAAAAATCCGTCATAAGGAAAAAGAAATAGGGATGACATTATATGGACCTCATCGAGATGACTTATTAGTCAAAATAGGGGGACGTGAAGCTCGGCTTTTTGCTAGCGAAGGTCAGCAAAGAAGTTGCCTAATGGCTCTTAAATTGGCTGAATGGCAACGACTGCATTCTTTAAGTCAAGAAATGCCTCTGATGCTTATTGATGATATTGGTGTAAGCTTGGATCGCTCTCGTCAAGAAAAGCTTTTAGCTCATCTAAAAACAATGGGGCAGGTCTTTTTGACTTCTACAGAGGGTGAATCTTAATTTCCCCTGCCCGTGCCCGATTGATGTTGTCCTTAACTATCTATAAAAGAAATTATTCGGGCACGGGCAGGGGATTTTCGGACATATTCACCCTAGGGTGTGGAGTCCAAATGGTGTCAAGCAAAGACATAATTGATCATTGTGATAGCCTGTATCGACCATACCGGCCTGCATAAGATAATCACAACAAACAAGCTTGATGAATTCTAATTCATTTTCGAGATACTTAGGGGTATGATATTTCCAGCGTTTGCCTTTGTTTTGCAGATGAATAGGTTGAGTACTTCCTATAGCTGCCAGGCATCCTCTAATAAAATCATCAAAATAAACCCATCCCCCATGAGATAGTCGTTTAAGACTTTTCTCTACCTCACGAAAATCTTTTTCGGAAAAGGAATTGTTTTTTTCATCAGAAAGCAATCGATTTGGTGTCTGGCGGTAAAGAAAGATAGCCTGTTCGGTCAGAGTTTTTTCCAGCCAATCTTTAGTATAGGTTGAAAATAGAATTTTTTGTTTTTCTATTTGTGCAATTTTTAATGTTACAGCAATATCAACAAGCTTAGGGTTAGCATCCTTTAGAGATATGGATTTTTTTAAAAGTGATTCTGAAAATGCGTTTAACTCATTTAATAGTCCAAAATCTTTGGTATATGTACGTTTAATATTACGAACATCTTTGATGATTGGAGGATTCGTATTTTTTATAAATAATTGAAATTCACGCCATTCATGAAAGGGAGTGACAACTTCTTCCCATATATCCTGAGTTTTACTGTAGCTAATACAACTGACAAGGCTAAACTCTAAAAAAAGCATATGCTCTTCAAATTGTTCGCGAGAAAGACGGAATTTTTCAATGAGCTTGCGCGCACTAATCTTATAATCCGGGGCAGTAAAAATTTCTTTAACAATTGCGCTGTGGATTGCATTTTCAAAATTTAGCTCTTGTAAGTATCTTTCATATGTTTTGGGAGTGCAAAGAAACTTTTCAATAATCGACTGAAAAATATTATCCGAACTCCTTGGAATGGCATACCAGAGAGGTAAGGATTGAATAGGCACTTTGCTTAATAATCCTTGCAGGTATTCTACATCGGGGTGAAAGTCGTCATCGAATTTGATGATTTGGGCTTCGTAATATTTACGCGTTTCTTTATCCACAAGGATTGCATCGCCTTGAATTTTAAATAAACGGCTTTTGGCAAGCTTTTCAAGGATAACTTTAAGATCTTTAGGGCTGATATTTAAGTTATCGGCCACTATAGGAATGGATGTTTTTAAAGACCCGTTAATGATTTCAGTAAGTATATCAACTTCTAAAATGGACAATTCTGCCATAAAAAGACGATTTTCAATATCTTGTCGATAATTATAGTCCGTTAAAGTAATTTTATTTTTTCGAGCTGTAAATGTAGACATAAGGCTTTCTTTAAAAGAGTTAATATTGCTCATTTGGAAAGCATCGTTATTCTAGAATAACACTTTCAAGCGTAGGTTCAGATAAGTATGGAAATCATTTTATTTCAATAGGTTATTATTGGCAACAAATTTTATTGGAACAAAGATTCAAAAAAAAAAATCGCCTTTTGATTGTTCGACAAATGGATGTGAGAAGCTATATTCTAATATTTATTTATATTTTCTATTTGATAATTTTTTCAATTTTTATATAATAGTAAATGAAGGAGACGTAAGTGGATTTCATAGAATGTCTAAAACGTCTTATAAATATGTCAAATTCTAAAAAAAAAGAGAAGCAAACAGTCGATGATGAGCAGTCAGAGGTTGCTAACTCGGATGTCATGAAAGGGTTTGCTGAAATTATCTCCCAAAGTATTTCAGATAGAGATTTAAATCAAATTGAAGCATTTGAGTTGTATGTCCATCATCTTAGAGCTCATCTACACTCAAATTCTAATGTATTTAAAACCCGTTTCTCAGATGGCTATCGAGTTTTATTAGAAGAGCTTGAAAAAGAACCCATTATTTGAGATCGAGTCGAGATATAAGCCAAAAGTTAAGTGCGGGATATTGCTCGATCATTTTATTAGCCCACAGTTGTGCAGCGTCAGAGGTAGGAAACATCATTGCAGCGGTCGCTAAACCATCAGCCAACACACATGTGGGAGCCAATACACTCGCACTTGCGATACTTTGTGATGAGCTGACTAGGGGTTTCATAAGGATGGGATCGATAATGTGAAAATAAGTTTTTAGTTCTGATTCATTTTCTACAGTCCAATTTTGTAAATAGTCTCCACTTGTAGCTATGGCTTGATTTTGCAGACTCACAATTGCTAAAGCATCTTCTGGGTTAGTATTATTTAAACGACTAATAAAAATTGTCCAAGGTCTCTTATCAGGGTGTATACCACTTGCTCTGATTTCTCCACCCCATTCTACAAAAACATTGTCGAAGCCATTTTGATTAAGTCTCATCACTAATAAGTCGACACAGTAGCCTTTTGCAATGCCCCCTAAATCAAGACCTGTTTCATCATAATCTTTATAGAAAAGACCATGATCAAAATGAATGTTGTTCCAACCTATGACTTGCTTGAGGGATTGAATTTCCTCTTCAGAAGGTATTGTGCCTAGATCAAGATATTTTTTCCAAAGAGATTGTAAGGGTTCAATTGTGGGATCAAAACGACCTTCTGTCAATTGGACTATTTTATCTGTTAGATGTAAAAATTTTTCTAATTCTGCAGAAATCTCAACAGGAGTATGTGCTTTCAATTTATTAAGTTTAGATAGTTCGGAATTTGGATTCCATTTATTATAAATTTGGTTGACTTCGTCAAATGTGTCTTTGATTATCTTAGATAGGGATTTTTTATCAGATGAACTTAAGGGATGGCCAATCAAAATGCGATAATTTATTGTCATTTCAGTGCCAGAAAAAAGGTTTATCTTATCTGAATTGGCACAACCATATAAAAAGAACAGAAATCCGAAAACTAGAGTAAAAAAGTTTTTCACATTGACTTTATTCTCTTAAGATAGCTTTTAAAAGTATTGCTCAGCAACATGGCAATTGTCATTGGGCCAACACCTCCTGGAACAGGTGTGATATAGGCACATTTATCTTTAATGTTTTCAAAATCTGCATCTCCTACAAGCCGATAACCCGAAGTTTTGGAAGAATCCATGATTTTGTTAATACCAACATCAATGACCACAGCGCCCTCTTTAATCATATCAGCCTTAAGGAATAAGGGCTGCCCAATAGCAGCAATAATAATATCCGCAAGGCGAGTCAGGCTAGCAATATTTGCTGTTTTACTATGAGCTAAAGTGACAGTTGCATTTCCTAGAGGATTGCTCTGTATCAAAATCGCAGCCATCGGTTTTCCAACTATATTGCTTCGCCCTAAAATAACGACATGGCGCCCGCTAACTTCAATATTTGATCGTTCTAAAAGAACTCTAATACCTAATGGAGTGCAGGGAAGAAAGCCATCGGTCTCACCAATAAGCATTTTGCCTACATTGGTAGGGTGAAATCCATCAATATCTTTTTCCGGAATGATGGCTTCAGTTATGCGTGTTGGATTAATTTGAGGGGGGAGTGGCAGTTGAACAAGAATACCGTCAACATGAGGATTGGTGTTGAGTTCAGCAAGTTGACTTAGTAGATCTTTTTCAGATGTATTAGCGGGCAGTTCGATCTTCATTGACTGAATCCCTACCTCTTTACATGCCTGAGTTTTACGCTCTATATAGATACGGGATGGAGGATGCTCGCCCACAAGGACAACAGCAAGGCATGGCCTACGACCTTGAATTTTGGAAAGAGAATTTTTAATTTCCTCTTGAATTTCTTGAGCGATTTTTTTCCCATCAATGATCATACATTAAAACCCAAAGTGCCTGGAAGATTTTTGCCTAAGTATGTAAAATTTGGTCTTTGAAACCAACAAAAAATTGATGATCTAAAAAAACAGATAAACGCAAAATAGTGCAAAAAAATAATAATCTGTTGTACTGTGTATCTTGGTTTAAGAAAAAATTTTACTTTTTAGGAGGAAATATGTACAAATCAGTTCTTAAGAACTGTCTAGCACAGATATTTGGATTTAGTCTTGTGTTTACTGCAAATACTTTTGCTCAAGATATGTCTTCACAAACACCACCGAGTAACCCTCCAGGATTAAGCGATGAATGCTCTAAAGAGCTGCTTATTTCCTATTTTCCAAAGGCCTTTGTTACTGAAACTCTAAAAAAATATAATATATCCCAAGATAAATGGGATGCAATTGCAAGCGACCTTGCTCAAAAAGATAAACAGGTTATTAAAGCAGTCGAAGATAAAGCCTCTAAAATGAATCCTAATCCTCTCAAAGATCCTCAACAGCGCCAAGCAGCTGTAAAGATTTTTCGAGAGACTTTAACTGATTTATTTGCATCTACTATGAAAGCCAATGGAATTACTGATAGTAAGCAAATTTCAGATATGTTGAATGATATTCAACAGCAGAAAGCAAAACGATTTGCAATGTGCATGCAAAAAATGTCACAAGAGAAATCCCAAGAGGATTCAGATAATGATGAAAATAAAGAAGATGAAAGTTAAAAAATAAGCAGGTGCTTTTTTGGAGTGCGGTGACTTGTCACCGCTTTTGTAAATCGCGACTTGTCGCGATTAACTTATGGGATCGACAAGTCGATCCCCTATGAAAGCGGTGACAAGTCACCGCACTCCAAATTAACAATACTTTTTCCTGACTTTATTTCTTTTTTCTTGCGAAGTTTGTGAAAATATTCTTTTCTTTTTTTCATCTCTCGTTCAAAACCCCTCTCAACAGGTTGATAAAATTCAGTTCTTTCCAATCCATCCGGAAAATAATTTTGACCTGAAAATGCATCTTCTACATCGTGATCATATTGATAACCTTTACCGTAACCCATCTTCTTCATAAGCTTTGTTGGTGCATTCAATATAATTGCGGGAGGGGCCATTTGCGTAGTCTTTGCTGCTAAATTCCTTGCATTTTCATAAGCTGTATAGGTGGCATTGCTTTTGGGAGCCAATGCCAAATAAATAACAGCTTCTGCTAAAGCCAGTTCTCCTTCAGGTGAACCGAGCATATCGTAAGCATCTCTTGCAGCAATGCAAAGAGGCAAGGCCTGAGGATCAGCTAATCCTATATCTTCAGAGGCCATCCTAATCAGTCGCCGTGCCAGAAATAGCGGGTCTTCGCTGCCTTCTAACATGCGCGCAAACCAGTACAAGGCCGCATCTGGATCAGAACCGCGAACGGCCTTATGCAAAGCAGATATCATATTATAATGCTGATCACCTTGACGATCATATAAAGCAGCTCTTCGCTGTAGATAATCTTGCAACTCTTTTGTATCTAAAGGGGATTCAGGATTAATGCCTTGTAGATTTTCAATAAGATTTAATAAGAAACGACCATCCCCCTGAGCAGAAAATATAATCAGTTCGCGTGCATCCTCCGTGAGTGGCAAAGGACCTTCTTGAGCTTCATATCGCTTCAATATAAGGTTTAAGGATGAGTCATCAAGGGTTTCAAGGACAATACCCGTAAACGTGAAAGAAGAGCATCATTTAAATAAAAGGAAGGGTTTTCTGCTGTTGAACCTACAAGGACTATAGTTCCTTTTTCAACAAAAGGCAAAAAAGCATCTTGTTGTGCCTTATTAAAGCGATGAATTTCATCTACAAACAGCACAGCTTGTGGAATTAAAGGCGATTCTTCAATCTCCTTCACAATTTTTTTTAAATCTGCAACTCCACTAAAAACAGCACTTATCGAATAAAAGGGGATACTAAAAGCCTTTGCATATAATTTGGCTATGGATGTCTTGCCTGATCCAGGCGGGCCCCAAAGAACAATGGATAGGGGTTTGCCAGATTTAATAATTTTAGTTAGAAAGCCCTGAGGTCCTACAAGATGATTTTGGCCAACGACCTCTTCCAAGGTCTTCGGTCTCATCTTTTCAGCAAGTGGGGATATGGGGAATTTTGGAGTTGTCATAAAGAATATATTCTTTTACAGGATTACCACCGATAAGATGTTCTTGAATTATTTTTTCTAAAATTGGAGGAGTACATGAATGATACCATGTGCCTTCAGGATAAATGACAGCGATTGGTCCCTGTTGACAAATTCTTAAACAATTGACTTTAGTTCTGTAGATTCCTCCTGAACCGGTCAAATTAAGCTCTTCCAAACGCTGCTTTAGATATTTCCAAGAATCAGAAGCGGCATCACTCGTGCAGCATTTTGGATTTTCTTGGTCGCTGCATAAAAAGATATGCCTTTTGATTCGATTGATTCCACTTTTCTCTAATCTCTCAATAAGATTATTTACCATATCATATAGACCCTCGTTTGGATTTCTTTTGCAAACTCATAGGGATAAGAATAAACCATAAAAAAGCAAATAGGGCATCTCCAATTGGCATGATAATTAAATCAGAAAAAATCCACAGCCAACTTAAAGATACAGGTATGCCGAAAATATTGAGAAAAATCACTTGTAATAACGTAGTCATGCACAAACTAGAAAAGTCATTATCGGAAGTAGACTCAGGTGGTCGGCAAAAAAATTGCGTTTCTGATGATAAGTTATAGCAGTAGCTAAAGTATAGTTACAAGCATAGAAACTAAAAGGGGACTGGGCAGACAGTAAATCGATGATGAGTCCGCAAAAAAAGAACACCAAAGACAAAAGGAAAAGGATTTTTGATAAAACAAAATAATAAGGAAAGGAATAAAATACATTAGCCTAATATTAGGAGCAATCACCGGCATAAAAAGTGTTAGTAGAAAACAACCTATGAAGGCAGGTATGAGATTTTTTTTACTCAAATTCATAAATAAAAAGGGTGAAAGGCGAAGTTTAAAGGGTGAAGGGTAAAGTGTAAAGGGTAAAAGAAAAAAATAAGTAGACGTACACATCAACCTAACTTCAGAATAGAGAATAGAATTAATTGAGTATTAACAGGATAAGCAAGATAGGCAGGATAAGAAGACAACAACTTTCCGGAGAATTCTTAAAATAAATTTTTTTACTAAGGCCTATAATAACCCTACAATCCATAATCCTGTAAATCCTGTTTATAATCCATTGTTAGGCAAAAATTAGTCTTCGAAAGCCAGGAAATAAGCACATTTCAGGTGGTAGCTTGACTGGACGCAAGTTAGGTTTTAATAGGCTCCTTTAGAAAAAAATACACTAGGAATGGTTTTAGCAATAATTTTTATATCGAGATAGAGCGAATGCTCATCTACATATTGTTCGTCCATTTTTATGCGGTGGGCATAGCTGACATTACTACGCCCGGATATTTGCCACAACCCTGTAAGACCAGGTCGAATCGTTAGAATTCTTGCAGCTTTAGGACCAAAAAGCAATACGTATAAATCTAGTCAAGGCTACAGTAACAAAGCCAAATATTGCTGCCTTGTGGCGTGGTCCAAGCTCTAGTACATCTAGGGCTCGGACCAACGCTCACCAGGGATTGAACAACGAGATAGTTGCAGTTGTGCGTTGCATCAACTGCAAGCCCTGCTTCTTGAACTAG
>CAWHZN010000012.1:0-72141 GCA_963833865.1 uncultured Parachlamydiaceae bacterium
CCAACTCCCCCTCTTGCCATTGTTTTTTAACTTTGAAAATACATAGTGTCAGATGATAAAGTGGCCTTTAGGGAAGGATATATGAGTGGCTTATAACTGTACAATGATATTTATCAAGCATCATATTGTCTGGAGATGGTCAATTTTTTAAATTGTGCCATGAATGGATTAAGAACGTCGCGCTCAAGGCACTTTTGACTCATTCATGTACAGCTGCGCTGGAGATAGCAGCCCTTTTGATTAACATCAGGCCCGGTGATGAAATCATAAAAACATCTTATACATTTGTATCCACTGAAGTCGTCTCTTTGTGTTATTCTCTGGCGTTCCTGTATTTGTCGTTATATCGTGAAGATACCCTCAACATTGATGAAAAATTGAATCAGCCATCACGCCTCATACACGTGCCATTGTTCCAGTTCATTATGCGGGTGTTGGATGTGAAATGAGTTCTATAATGAGAATTGCGAAAGCCAACGACCTCTTCAGTGATTGAGGATGCAGCTCAGGGGATTATGTCAACCTATAAGGGACAAGCTTTGGGTTCCATAGGAAATTTTGGGGCCTATAGTTTTCATGAAACAAAAAATGTTATATCAGGAGAGGGTGGTTGTCTACTTTGTAAATGACCCTGAATACATACTGCGTGCTGAAATTATCCGAGAAAAAGGGACAGATCGGGGGCGATATTTTAGGGGAGAGGTCGATAAGTATACTTTGGCAAGAAATTGGATCATCGTTTCTCCCGGGAGAGTTGATTGCTGCTTTTTTATTGGCACAACTTGAATCTGCTATATCTATAACAGAATCTCGATTAGAATCTTGGAAATTTTATCACGAGCAATTAGAACAATTAGAATCCTCGGGAATTTTGCGTCGCCCTATTATACCTGACCATTGTGAGCACAATGCACATATGTACTATGTGTTGTTGCAACCTCAAATTGATCGACAATTGGTGTTGGAGAAGTTTAGACAAAAAGGAATTAATGCTATTTTTCACTATGTTCCCTTACATTCTTCTCCTGCAGGTTTGAAATATTGTCGCGTTCAAGGTGAGATGTCAAATACTCATGCTGTGTCTGAGGGATTACTTCGTCTCCCTTTGTGGGTGGGGATTACGGTTGATGAACAGCAAAGGGTAATTGATTTGCTATATGAAATTTCAGATGTATCTCAAAAAGTTAAGAAATTTTCAAAAAGTACTTAGCCTAAGATAGGGAATTTATCTGTGAAAAAGGTTGCTATCCTTCAATCAAACTATATCCCCTGGAAGGGATATTTTGATCTTATTGCTGCAGTTGATGAGTTTATTCTTTTTGATGACATGCAGTATACGCGTCGAGATTGGCGCAATCGCAATTTAATCAAAACCTCTCACGGGTTGAAATGGTTAACTGTCCCCGTTAAGGTTAAAGGTAAGTATTATCAAACTATCCGAGAAACTGAAATCGATGGAACTGACTGGATCAACGTGCATTGGAGAACACTCCAATCAAATTATAGTCGCTCTCCGTATTTTAAGGAGATCTCTGAGATTTTAGAACCAGTATTTTGTAAAAAAACTTACAGTCATTTATCTCTGTTGAATCGAGAGCTGATTGAACTGATCTGTAAATATCTTGGAATTACAACCAAGATTACGAATTCATGGGACTATAGCCTTTGTGAGGGAAAATCTGAACGACTAGCGAGTTTATGCCAACAAGCAAAAGGGACGGAATATATATCGGGCCCTGCGGCTAGGGATTATATGGAAGAATCAGTTTTTACGAATCTAGAGCTCAAAATATCATGGTTTGATTATTCAGGATATCCTGAATATCCTCAGTTGTATGGGGAATATGAACATGGAGTTAGTATCCTAGATTTGTTATTTAACTGTGGGCCAGATTCTCCGAATTATATGAGGTATGTTTAAGGTATGAAAGTTTCGATTGCTACAATCTTTTATGTAAACAATTCGTGCGATTTTATTCAAAATAAAGCTGAAATGACTAATTTTTGTCAACCAAGGTCATATTGCATCATAAAATGTACCGCAAAGATGTTGCAAGAAACAGAAGATAATGATACCTAACGTAATAGTTATAGAAGGCTTAAACTTTGTTTTGCTACTCGGAATGAGTAGTTTGTGTAGTCTTTGCTGTCTTTGGAGAAGTAAAAAACAGTGCTAACCTTAAATGAAATGGAAGCAAAAGATCGAAATTAGCATCATTATTCCCGTTTATGGTTGCAAAGATTGTCTGTTTGAACTTTATCGAAAGTTAACAGAAGTTTTGAG
The DNA here is from genome assembly GCA_963833865.1 of uncultured Parachlamydiaceae bacterium. Classification (GTDB taxonomy): domain Bacteria; phylum Chlamydiota; class Chlamydiia; order Chlamydiales; family Parachlamydiaceae; genus Neochlamydia. The sequence goes on from CAWHZN010000012.1 coordinate 2,285, forward strand.
TTCCTCTTTTTCAACTTATGAAATTGTTCTTGTAGATGATTGTTCTAAAGATAAAGCCTGGGATCTCATCAAGGACATTTCAGAGAAAGATTCTCATATTAAGGCCTTAAAATTGAGTAGAAATTTTGGTCAACAGATTGCAATTAGAGCAGGATTAGCAGAATGCACAGGAAAGTGGGCAGTAGTGATGGATTGCGACTTACAGGATCCGCCACAAGAAATTATCCCCTTATACCAAAAGGCTTTGGAAGGATACGATATTGTCTTTGCTAAAAGAAATGAGAAGCAACACTCTCTTTTCAGAAAAGCTTTTTCCGGCTTTTTTTTCAAACTTATGAATTTAACCGGTGAAAAGGCTACAACTTTTGACAGTTCTTTCGGAGGATTTTCAATAATTTCACGAAAGGTAATAGATTCCTTTTTAAAATTTCGAGAGCAAGGAAGTCACTACCTTTTCACTCTACGTTGGCTTGGATTCAGGTCAACGTCTATTGAATATAAACACTCTTCAAGGTATTGCGGATCAAGTTCCTATACCTTTCTTAATTTACTTCGTCTCTGTATTGATGGAATTTGTTCCCAAACCACTACATTTCTCAAACTAATTATCGCGATAGGTTTTATTGTTTCTTCAATAGGTTTTAGTTTGTCTGTCTTCTATATATTCCGCTATTTTCTATATTCCTCAGTAAGTGGGTGGACAAGTCTTATTACGACAATCTTGTTTATGAGTGGAATAATAATCACAAGCATCGGAATTGTTGGAATCTATATTGGTAAAATATTTGAGCAAGTTAAGGGAAGACCTCTTTATGTTCTTGATGAAATTGTAAATTCCGATATTGGAAATTCAAAATGAACATTTCTTTCAATTGCAACTACTTGAACATAATGAAGGATAACTAACTGTGATCCATCCACCTGGTACAATCTTACAATTTATGCACTTAAAAGAGAGAATAAAGCACGTCAAACCCGGAGTTTTTTTAGAAATAGGATGTGGGGCAGGGTACTTATCGCAAATTCTTTTAAATTATGGTTGGAAGGGAGAAGGTCCAGATCTAAATTCTAGCGCACTGGATGCTAATAGAAAAGCTAATAGTGATTTTATTAAAAGGGGTGTTTATAATTTAAGAAATTCGAATTTTTTTTCAGGTCCTTCTGCAAGAAGAAAAAAATATGATTTGATTATTTCTAGTATGGTGATAGAACATTTTGATGAAAATTCAGAAAGAGAATATTTTTTAAAATGTAAATCTCTTCTTAGGACAAATGGATTGTTGATTCTCTTTGTACCAGCCTCCCCAAGACATTGGGGTATTGAGGATGATATCGCAGGCCATTTTCGACGATATACTAGAGTTAGGTTGAGTGAATTGGCTCATGCATTCCATTTAAAAATAAACTGTATTGATGGATTAACGTATCCAGTCTCAAATTTTCTACTTCCACTATCTAATTATATTGTGAAAATACAGGAAGAAAAAAACCTCTCATTAACAAATGAGGAAAAAACCATTAAATCTGGATATAGAGTTGTAAAAGGAAAAACACAGTTTTCAAAGAATTTTTTCATAATACTGAATGAATATACTTTGTTTCCTTTATATCTTATTCAAAAAATTTTTAAAAATAATCGGGCCTGCTTAGTTTTGTATGCCGAACTGACAAATTAAGAGATGCATTTTACTTCTGGTGTGTAAGTAAGACAGCCCTGTTTTTGTACATTGTTGAAAGTTAGTTATTATTTGAGGTAAAAATGAAATTAATATCTGTACAAGAGAATGAGTGGTTAAAAAACTCTCTAGAACTGTTACAAAGTGTTGGGTGTGCTGTTGTCACTGATGTTTTGTCCCGTGATTTTTGTGATGAAGTTAAAAAGTGTATGTATAAAGTAAAAAACAACATAACTTCAGATGTTGGACTCTCAAGATTAGAAAGAGCTGGAGAGTTTGGTGTTTTACGTTTAATGATGTTGTATGACCCAATATTTTTTAAGTTTTTAGAAATAAGAGAATTGCTAGCCATAATTGATAGAACAGTTTCTCCAACCTGTATTATGCATACGCAAAATGGCTTTATTTTGCCCTCTACGCGACCTGATTTTAGAGTTTTTCAAAATACCTTTCATCAGGATTTTCCACGAGTTCTTAATGGATATATGGCGTCTATCAATGTTTTCTTTGCAATTGACGAATTTACGGAGGGTAATGGATCTACACAAATAGTTCTGGGAACACATCAAAGAATGATGAAGCCATCAGAGGAGTTTATGAACAAGTTTTCAGAACCTGTTATCTGCCCTTCAGGATCAATGGTGGTTTTTGATTCAACACTTTGGCATGCTGCAGGATTAAACATATCAAATGAGGATCGTTTGGCTATAAACCACCAATTCACTCGTTCTTATTTCAAGCAGCAGATAGATTATGTTCGTGCTCTTGGAGATTCACTGGTTTTGACACTTCCTCCTCGAACTCAACAACTTCTAGGATATTATTCGCGAGTTGCCACTTCTTTTGATGAATACTATAAACCAGAAGGCGAAAGATGTTATAGAAGTGGGCAAGATGGAGAATCCATTGCCGTATAAAGGCTATAATTTTCTTGATGAAAATTGCTCTGTCAAGTAAGTTGATCTTTCCACTAACATTGTCTATCTAAATTAGAGGAGGTTACATGTCATCAATAGCGTATGTCTGCCCCGTTACTAGATCTGCTCTAACTGAAGTAGAGAAGGGACTTATGGGACAAGATGGTATTATTTTTCCTTATTTAAGCTCTCTTAAAAGGGAAGACCCTGTGCCAAATTTTCTAGAAGGGAAAAAAATTGGAGATTTGGCTGAATTTTCTTTAACCATGTATAAAAGCAAAGAGTCTTTAGATGTGTATCAGCACTTCCTAACATGGCTATTTAAAACTTTTGAGGAAGACGAAAACACTGTGAGGCAGAGTATGGTCTCAAAACTTAATTTAAAGAAAGGTGCACAGGTCCTTATAACAGGGTGTGGACTTGGAGACGATTTACAGTACATTTTAAAAGAAATTGGTGTGACAGGAAAATTATATGCACAAGATATTTCAGCTGAAATGGTACTCCATGCTCAAAAGAGTATATCTACTCATAAAGATGCAAAATATTTTGGGAAGACCTTTTTTTCTATTGGAGATGCACTTGAACTTCCCTTCCGAGATAACTATTTTGATGCTGCCTTTCATTTTGGTGGAATAAATCTATTTGATGATGTTAAAGCCGCTATCAAAGAAATGGATAGAGTTGTTGCCTCTGGGGGTAGAGTTGTTTTCGGAGATGAAGGAATAGCACCTTGGTTAAAGAATACAGAGTATGGAAAGATTGCTATCTGTAATAATAAACTTTGGGCTGTGGATGCTCCCATCTCGTTACTTCCAGAAAAATGTTTAAATGTAAATATTAGCTGGATTTTAGGAAATTGTTTCTATCTTATCGATTTTGATGTATCTGATGAGGGACCTTATATGAATATTGATCTTCCTCACAAAGGAAAACGAGGAGGAAATATGAGAAGTCGCTATTACGGTCAGTTAGAAGGGGTAACACCAGAAATAAAAGATAAAGTTATTAAGGCTTCAGCTGCGGAGGGAATAAGTATCCATGAATGGCTTGAACAAGTTATATTAAAAGAGTTGAGTTATTCAGGCAGGTCTTTATGATAGTTAGTTTATCAAGTCTATCATCCTAAATTAATGGGGGGTTGTGTGCTGCTAAATTGTTTTGAAAAATCAAACGCAAGCTCCATATGATTATTCGGAGAATCTATGATCAAAAAAAATGAAACTTCAGAAATCCTAGCAGAGGTTTCTGAATACTATACCAACAAGCTATTAGTCCATGGTGCTATTCCTCAAGGTGTCGATTGGAATAGTCATGAGGGTCAGGAGATTCGTTTTGAACAACTCGTCAAAATTATTGAGTCTTCTGATTTCTTCACCTTAAATGATCTTGGGTGTGGGTATGGTGGGTTACATGATTATCTAAAAACTCAATATAACAAATTCTCTTACACAGGTATTGATGTTTCTGAAGAAATGATTTTGGCTGCCCAAAAACGAGAACATTTAAACGACGCAAAATATCTCATTGGTTCTGAACCTAAAGAAATTGCCGATTATGGAATTGCTAGTGGTATCTTTAATGTTAAGTTTGAACGGGATGAGATTGAATGGTTTAATTATTTTGAAGCAACGTTGGATATTCTTGATCGCACCAGTCGACGAGGATTTTCCTTCAACTGTCTGACATCCTATTCGGATTCGGATAAGATGCGCAATAATCTTTATTATGCTGACCCTTGTAAAGTGTTTGATTATTGTAAGAAAAGATATTCTCGACAGGTTGCTTTGTTACATGATTACAATTTGTTCGAATTTACAATTTTAGTGAGGAAAAAATGAAAAAACCATTGGTTATCTTCGGATTTGGCGACATAGCCCAACTGGCACACTTCTATTTTAGCAGGGAGTCAGACTATGAAGTTGTGGCCTTTACTGTTGATTCAGACTATCTAACTGACCAGACATTTTGTGGTCTTCCCGTTATTCCTTTTGAAGAAATTACGAAGAACTACCCTCCAGAACAGTATGAGCTTTTTATTGCACTGAGTTACTCCAAACTCAATACAGTGCGCAAAGAAAAATATTTGTCAGCCAAAGCCATGGGATACAGACTGGCCAGCTTTATTAGTCCTCGAGCTACGGTACTGAATGATGGTCGTATTGGTGACAATTGTTTTATTTTTGAGGATAACACCATTCAACCATTTGTTACCATTGGAAATAATATTACCATATGGAGCGGCAATCACATTGGGCACCACTCAGTAATACGTGATCATGCATTTATTTCTTCGCATGTTGTCATTTCCGGTGGAGTGGAAATTGGTGAACAGAGTTTTATAGGTGTTAATGCGACATTACGTGATCATATCACGATTGGTGAAAAATGCGTGGTTGGGGCAGGTGTTTTATTGCTTGCTAATGCAGAGCCAGAAGGCCTCTATATTGGGAGCGCCACAGAACGCTCAGAACTACCAAGTACGAGGTTGAGAAAGATATGAGTCCTAAATTGAAATGGAGAAAACTTGGTCTCATTTTTAGTCCATTGGGTGAGATGGACTGGATGCACTCACATGCCTCTTACCCTGTGGCTGAGCATTTAGGTAGCGATATGTTCCGAATTTATTTTAGCAGTCGTGACAAGAACAATCATTCTAGTGTAGGTTTTGTGGATATTGATATATACCTGCCAGGAAAGATTATTAATATATCAAAAGAACCAGTTTTGTCTCCTGGTGAATTAGGTGCTTTCGACAATGATGGAGTTACAATATCTTGCATACTTCACTTCCTCGAGAAAAGATATCTTTATTACCTTGGGTGGAACTTATGTAAAACTGTACCTTTCTGTAACACGATAGGTCTTGCAATAAGTAATGCTCCAGAGTCATCTTTTGTACGTTATTCCAATGCTCCTATCTTGGGAAGGGACACTTCTGACCCATTTACTATTTCATATCCATGGGTAATCTATGAAGAGAACAAGTGGAAAATGTGGTATGGAAGTCATTTGAAATGGGGAGACTCTGAAAGCAGAGATATTTTTGAGCATGTTATTAAATATGCTGAGTCGGAAGATGGTATTAGGTGGAAAAAACACGACTTAATTTCATTATACTTTGATGAATCAAATGGAGAATACGCTATTTCCAAACCGTGTGTCATAAAAGAAGGTAATTTGTATAAAATGTGGTATTCATTTAGAGGAAATGAGTATAGAATCGGTTATGCTGAATCAAGAGACGGAATAAAGTGGGTTAGAAAAGATTCTGAAGTTGGAATTGATGTTTCAGATAGTGGTTGGGACTCGGAAAGTATCGAATACCCTTTCGTCTTTGACCATAAGGGTCAGCAGTACATGCTTTATAATGGCAACGGTTATGGCAAAACAGGCTTTGGCCTAGCAATATTGGAACATATTTAATGGCACGCGTTTATGACTATGCTTATCTTTTAGCAACGATAGTCTTTACGGTTTATGGACAGATAATCCTCAAGTGGCGTATCCAGAAATTTGCTCCTCTTCCTACTGACACAGTTGAAAAGTTCACCTATCTTCTTTCGCTTTTTTTGGACCCAATAATCTTTTCTGGCATTTTTGCTGCATTTTTAGCTTCACTTGCTTGGATGGCTGCAATAACTAAATTCGAATTAAGTCATGCTTACCCGTTTATGGCTTTGAATTTTGTGATCGTACTGCTTTTAAGTGGATGGCTTTTGAGTGAGGAGATGACGCTCTTAAAAGTGGTGGGTACGGTGTTGATTCTGCTCGGGACTGTTTTGGCAACCCGTGGTTAGTAATACCTCTTATTGAAGGTTAAATCTTTCTTTGTAAAAATTTGAACACAAGGAATATTAGTAAAAGGAACCAAAAAATATGTCCTACCCAAGCATAACTCACAAATTGTTTAAACTGTAGTCGAACCTGATACGTATTCTTAGGGAGTGATATCCCCTGAAAGATACCATTAACTATTATAGTTTTTGCGGCTATCCAGCCTGTCTTTAAGCGCACTTCTGCCCTCCAATCGGGGTGAAATTTTTGGCTTAAAATAAGAACAGATGGTATCCCTGGGGTTACATTAAATTCTAGTAAATCACCTTGGTCTAACTCTTTGGAGGAAGAGTATTTTTGCAACGACTGAATATCAGTTACTTCGAAATCTTCTGAATCCATATTATGTGTCTGTAAAGGAATAACCTGAAGATTGTCGCCCATACGGGATATTACCTTGTAAAAATGGAAACCAGATTCTTCTCCAATGTACTCAAGATTTCTATTGTATATTTCATTTTGTGATAATATTAATCCAATATTACTTACAAAAAACAATGAACTATTATAGTCCGGTGAAATAAAAATATTATGGCGACCATAAGTTAATACATTGCCTCCCAAGGCATTGATTAAACTATGATAACGTCGTGAAGAGAGACTGTTATAAGTATGAATAGAATTAAGCCCAAACATTACATTCAGGTTAGGGGGTAATATTGACGAGTTATTATTAATTATAGCATAGCGTGAATTTTTAGGAAGATTAACTTGCATTTTTTCCAATAAGGGCGATGTCACCGCAATTTGATCCAGTTTTTGACGAAGAATTAAAGGGTGAGAAATTGTTGCCAGCACTATTAATTGGGCTCCAATTAATAATAGGGGACGGGTTTTCCTATATTGCGCTATAAAGCAAGCTGCTATAATCAACATAAACAGCACCATACCCCAATGGATTAGCTTATCGTAAATTAAGCAAACAACCAACCCAATTACAATGACTGCCATAACCCCGGCGACCGCAACCAGCAAAACTCGTGAAAGCTCATGATGAGCCGAACGCTTTGCAAGTGCATCAACTCCATAAGCAGTGGTAATTGTGATTGGTATCATCATTATGCCTAAGGGTATACAGGGAGACAAATGCAGGCCAAAATATTTAACTGCTATTAGATGGAGGTTTGGAAAACAAGTAAGCATCAGCAATATTATAAGGGCTATCCACCACCCCCAGGTTCTCTTGATGAGGAAAACAATGCAACTAGTGAAAAAAACAAGATCAGTGGAGTCGTACAGATACCATCAAATTTGAACGGGTAATTTGGGTTAATGGGGTTTCCAAATACTTGTGGAAATGTGCCTGACGTAAAAAAACGAAGAGCGTCTTTCGCTGTGTAGATTTTAGGCATCATCTCTGTGAAGAATGAGGGGTCAGTGGCCGTGCGTAACGACTCCTTAAAAGTATGTATCATATCAATATATATGGGTATTGCAAGAGCTGCGCCGATAATTAATGCACTTGTTGAAAATGTCAAAAAACGAGTTACTTTATCCCATCCAGATTGCTGTTTCTTATAAACTATATAGAACCCATATCCTGCAAAAAGATAAGCAAGAAGTATAACAACTTGAGGGTAGGCGGTTATTAACAAGCTGTATGTACTGAATGCTAGGATGCTCCAACCTAAACAATCAGTTTTTTTAGTTATTCGGTATCCCCCACAATATACCCGCTGACCAACAAAAAGCGGCTAAAAACATAGGAAAAGTTAGCCAGTACATTAATAACGGGGAAGTTGCCAAGCTCGTTCCAGCAATCAGGCCTGCAATTGGACTGAACTCCTTCTCCCTGCAAAACAAAATAATAAAAAATCCTGCAAAAAAGCAATGGAGCAAACATAGTACCGTGTAAAATTTCCATGGCTCATTTGTAAACTTAGCCATTATCCATGAAGGAAAATAGGCAGGGCTGAATCCTGCTGAATGATAAATTGGACGACCCAATTCATTAGAATTTGTCCAAAGGGATAACCAACCAGAACGGGCGTTCTTTAGGTTTTGAGTGATTTCAGGGATAAAGAAATGGTTAGCATCACTAAATTTTGTGTTCTCTTGAAGTTTGGATCCCTTATTAATATCCACAGCTCTGATCTCATTGTATTGTCGATGTGGTGCAACTACGTCTCCTAGAAAAAAAGGACACATGAGACTTAAAAACAATAGACAATAAGAAAGAATTGCCATTTTGTAACTTAAGAAAAATGTTCTATTTACAATAAAATCTATAAAGAAGTTATGTGAGAACCTATACTTCATTTAGAGTTTCTTCCGTGGTTATTCTCTTTTTTATTTGCATATCCGGACTATGCTTTAAAGTTGGATAATTTTCAATAGTTTTCCTCCACAACCGCATTCCCAACTTGACAAAATGGCCATAGTCAAGTATTGAATTCAAGGGGAGTTAACTTTAGATTTGATTAAGAATAATAAACAATCACCTCTCGTGGCTGTAATTCTATGTACATACCAGGGACAGATTTTTGGCAGAACAGTTGGATTCTATTTTGGCACAGGATCATAAGAATATTCATGTGTGGGCGTCGGATGATGCTTCAAGTGATAAAACTAAGTCTATATTGGAGAATTACCAGTCTCTTTGGGGAAAGGATCGCTTTTTCATTTACACAGGACCAAGAAAAGGGTTTGCTGCTAATTTTTTATCTTTGATTTGTCGCAAGGATATTCATGCAGATTTTTTTGCTTATTCAGATCAAGATGATATCTGGAAGTCCGACAAGCTTTCTCGTGCTGTAGAATGGCTTGAGGGTGTTTCAAAAGAGGTTCCGGCACTGTATTGCTCTAGGACGCAAATTGTTGATGAGTTTGGAGGTGACCTCGCTGTTTCTCCTTCGTTTAATAGACCCTCAAGTTTTGCAAATGCTCTTGTTCAGAATATTGCGAGCGGAAATACGATGGTTATGAACAAGGCGGCTTTTGATCTCCTGCGCGGTATAGGTGAAGTAAAAGTTGCAAGTCATGATTGGTGGTCCTATATTGTTGTTTCAGGGCTGGGGGTTATGTCCTTTATGATCTCTATCCAACTGTAAAATATCGCCAACATGATAAGAATTTAATTGGTTTTTTTGTTGGCTATTTACAAATATTTAGCAGATTCCGTTTTTTTATAAATGGTCGCTTCAAAGCTTTGAATGATATGAATATGAGGGCTCTTCAACAAATTCGTGATAAATTAACTCCCAGCAACCAGCTGATTTTTGATACGTTCAGTCAAGCACGCAACGGTGGGTTGTTGAAAAGACTTCTGGGTGTTTGGAAATCGGGTGTTTATCGTCAAACACTTCTGGAGAATTTTGGGCTAATTTTTGCAGCAGTATTTAGGAAGCTATAGAAAAATGACAATACTTGTTACAGGTGGTGCGGGATTTATTGGTTCAAATTTCGTTTTAGATTGGTTAAAACAGAGCTCTGAGCCCATAATAAACCTTGATAAACTCACTTATGCTGGTAATCTGGAAAACCTAGCAACCCTCGAAAATGATGATCGCCATATCTTTGTTCACGGGGATATCGTTGATGGGGATACGCTCACGCAGCTTCTTTCCAAATACCAACCGCGTGCTGTCCTGAACTTCGCAGCGGAGTCCCATGTTGATAGGTCTATTCATGGACCTGAGGATTTCATTCAAACAAATATTGTTGGCACCTTCCGCCTTTTGGAAGCCGTGCGCCACCATTGGGGTAAATTACCGGAAGCCGAAAGAAAGACTTTTCGATTTCTTCATGTTTCGACTGATGAAGTTTATGGTTCCCTAAAGTTAGATGAGCCGGCATTTACAGAAACAAATCAGTACAAGCCAAACAGTCCTTATAGCGCGAGTAAGGCCGCCTCAGACCAGATTGTGCGTTCCTACCACAAAACATACAATCTGCCTGTATTGACAACGAACTGCTCCAATAATTATGGTCCCTTCCAGTTTCCTGAAAAATTAATTCCACTCCTCATTCACAATGCTGTATCTGGTAAAAAATTGCCTATATATGGAGACGGCAAAAATATTCGAGATTGGCTTTATGTTTCTGATCATTGTACAGCTATTCGACAGGTTTTGAATGAAGGTCAAATTGGACATACTTATAACGTTGGTGGAAAGAACGAAAAAACGAATCTCGAGGTTGTGCAATCACTTTGCACTATTTTGGATGAAGTACGTCCTCGAGCAGATGGTATTTCTTACGCAACGCAGATTGCTTTTGTGGAGGATCGCGCAGGTCATGATAGGCGTTATGCCGTTGACATTAATAAGATAGGAAATGAGCTGGGTTGGACACCATCTGAATCTTTCGAGACGGGTATTCGACGGACCGTATCTTGGTATCTAGAAAACGACAACTGGATCCAAAATATAACAAATGGAACCTACAGAGATTGGATTGAAAGGCATTATAAATGAAGATCCTTCTTTTAGGGGCAAATGGCCAGGTCGGTTGGGAGCTCCAACGGTCGCTCTCTCCTCTGGGAGAGCTTGTTTCCTGTTATCGAGAAACCGCGGATTTTGAGAACAAAGATACTCTTGCAAGGATCGTTCGTGAGAGTGCACCAACTGTTATTGTCAATGCAGCTGCCTACACAGCGGTAGACGCAGCGGAGTCTAATCCAGAGAAGGCATATCGCATCAATACGGAAGCTGTTGATCTCTTGGCGCAAGAGGCTAAACGTATCGGGGCTTTGCTGGTTCATTATTCTACGGACTATGTCTATGATGGTGATAAGCCAGGCGCCTATATAGAAACGGACAAGACAAACCCCATCAGTGTTTACGGTAAAACGAAGTTAGGGGGAGAAGAGGCGATCCTTGCGAGCAACTGCCGTTACCTTAATTTTCGGACCAGTTGGGTCTACGCTTCAAGAGGAAACAACTTTGTCAAAACAATCTTAGGCTTGCCAAAGAACGGGATGAACTCAAGATTGTGGCGGATCAAGCGGGCGCACCAACCTGTGCAGAACTTCTTGCGGATGTAACGGCATTTATACTGCTTCAAATAAGGACAAACGAAAGTTTGGCTGAACAGGCCTTTGGGACTTATCATCTGGTCCCCAAGGGTGAGACAACTTGGCATCAATACGCTCAGTTCGTTGTAAAGAAAGCGATTGAGAAAGGTTGTAAACTTAAAACAACACCAGATCAGATTCTGCCCATAGCTACTGAAGATTATCCGTTGCCGGCTAAACGCCCTAAGAACTCACGTTTAGATTCCAGCAAACTCAAAAAAACATTTAATCTGACGCTGCCACCCTGGGAATACCACCTTGACCGTGTTATAGAAGAACTTTTGTTGGCGGAGGAAAAGAAATGAACCGTAAAGGCATTATTCTGGCTGGTGGAGCTGGAACTCGATTGCATCCAGCAACCCTTGTTGTTTCCAAGCAATTGCTTCCGGTATTTGATAAGCCAATGATATATTACCCCTTGTCAATTTTGATGCTGACAGGAATTAGGGATATTTTGATTATTTCCTGTCCTCGGGATACACCAAGATTTGAAGAACTTTTAGGGGACGGCTCTCAGTGGGGGATCAACTTAAGTTATGCTGTCCAGCCCTCGCCGGATGGATTGGCGCAAGCCTTTATTATTGGGGAATCCTTTATTGGCAATGCACCCTCAGCGCTTATTCTGGGTGACAATATTTTCTACGGACATGATCTTCAAGAGTTGTGCGATTCGGCAAATTCTCGTAAAGAGGGGGCGACTGTTTTTGCCTATACTGTCCAAGACCCAGAACGGTATGGCGTGGTTGAGTTTAATAAACATAAAAAAGTAGTAAGTGTAGAGGAAAAACCAAAACAGCCTAAGTCCAATTATGCCATAACAGGGCTTTACTTTTATGACGAAAATGTTGTTTCCTATGCCAAACAACTGTCGCCATCACCGCGCGGTGAGCTAGAAATAACAGATCTTAACCGGGTGTATCTTGAGAAAGATGCGTTATCCGTAGAAATTATGGGTCGCGGCTATGCCTGGCTTGATACGGGAACCCATGAAAGCCTCATTGAGGCGTCCCAATTTGTGCAAACCATTGAACATCGTCAGGGCTTAAAAATTGCTTGCCCTGAGGAAATTTCATATCGAAAGAACTGGATAGACTCAGCTCAACTGCGAACTCTTGCACAAACATACCCAAAGAATGGTTATGGAAAATATCTCATGAGAGTTTTAAATGACGAGGTAATATCATGAAAACGACGCGGTACGAAGTACCAGATATCATCCTTTTTGAGCCAAAGATTTTTAGAGATGACCGTGGTTATTTCTTTGAGAGCTTTAATCAGAAAGTTTTTGAGGGGGAAACGGGCCTTCATGTGAACTTTGTGCAAGACAATCATTCCCAGTCTACAAAGAATGTCCTCAGGGGGCTGCATTACCAGCTACCGACTATGGCTCAGGGGAAATTAATCAGGGTTATACAAGGTGAAATTTTTGACGTAGCTGTCGATATAAGAAAAGCTCGCCTACTTTTGGTAAATGGGTTGGCGAGGTTCTCTCCTCAGAGAATAAAAAGCAACTCTGGATTCCGGAAGGGTTTGCCCATGGATTTCTGACACTTTCTGATACGGCTGAGGTCATCTATAAAGCAACGAACTTCTATTCGCCGGAACATGAGCGTTGTATTATTTGGAGCGACTTAGACATTGGAGTTTCATGGTCCATTACAGAATCACCTAACCTTGCTCCAAAAGATGCTCAAGGTGTGAATTTTCAAGATGCGGAGATTTTTTCATGAATCCGCACTCAGAACGGCCTATCTCATTTTTTGCTTTGATCACCAGCTTATGGACAAATAAGCGTTTGATCTTGCAAATGAGCCAACGGGAAGTTCTTGGAAGATATAAAGGGTCAGTTATTGGTATAGGATGGTCACTTCTTAACCCAATTATAATGTTAATTATATATACATTCGTATTTTCAGTTGTCTTTAAAGCACGTTGGGGCGGCGGATTAGAAGAAGGGAAAATTCATTTTGCGATCATCTTGTTTGTTGGTTTGATTGTCCATGGGATTTTCGCAGAGGTCCTTAATCGTTCGCCTAGCCTCATTTTGAGTAACGCTAATTATGTTAAAAAAATTGTATTTCCGCTAGAGATTCTTCCGGTTATTGCCTTGTGTTCTGCCTTGTTTCATTGCTTTGTAAGTATTTTAGTCCTCCTTTGTGTCTATCTGCTTCTGAATGGATTCCTTTGTTGGACTGTTTTGTTGCTTCCTCTCGTCTTTTTACCCCTTATTATTCTCATAATGGGGTTGTCATGGATTCTGTCCTCAATCGGTTTATTTGTTCGGGATATGGGTCAAACCATTGGGATTATAACAACAGTCATGTTATTTTTGTCTCCAGTATTTTATCCCATTAGTGCAATACCTGAAAGCTATCGGACAGTTCTATTGATAAATCCTTTAACTTTTATTATTGAGCAAGCGAGAGAAATTATCATTTGGGGAAATCTGCCCAATTGGCGAGGGCTTCTCGTTTATACCTTGGTTTCATCATTTGTCTTGTGGCTAGGATTCATGTGGTTTCAGAAGACGCGGAAGGGGTTTGCGGATGTCATCTGAAATTGCCATTGATGTCCAAAATTTAGGTAAGTGCTTCGAAGTTTATGACAAGCCAAAAAATAGACTTAAGCAGTTTATTCTTCCAAGAGTCCAACAGCTTTTGGGAATAAAACAACAACGGTACTTTCGAGAATTCTGGGGATTAAAAAATGTTTCCTTTCAAATAAAGAAAGGTGAAACCGTTGGTGTTATTGGCCGTAATGGGGCAGGAAAATCGACACTTCTCCAAATGATTTGTGGAACCCTCACACCAACAACGGGGGAAATTCAAGTCAATGGACGTGTTGCAGCCTTGTTAGAGCTTGGATCTGGGTTTAATCCTGAGTTTACGGGCCGGGAAAATGTTTTTTTGTGTGGAGCTGTTTTAGGTCTTACCAGAAATGAGCTAGAAACCCAATTGAATGATATTATTAAATTTGCCGACATAGGTGATTTCTTTGATCAGCCTGTCAAAACTTATTCAAGTGGCATGTATGTACGACTTGCTTTTGCGGTGGTTGCACATGTTAATGCTGATATTTTAGTCATTGATGAAGCTCTTTCCGTCGGAGATGTTTTCTTTACGCAAAAATGTATGAGGTTTCTTCGTGAGTTTGCCCAAAGAGGAACCCTCCTATTCGTGAGTCATGATATAGGCTCAATACTTGGGTTATGTGATAGGGCATTGTGGCTGCAAAATGGACATCTTCATAGAATCGGTTTACCAAAGGAGTTAGCGGCTGAATATCTCGAAGCACTTTATGATGATTCGCTAGAGCCTAAAATCAAAAAAGAAAGCACAAGTGAAATTGAGGCTGAATGTCAGATCACTTTAGACCATGCTGTAACTTCTCCAAAATCACGTTTGAGAGATATGAGACAAGAGTTTGTAAATCAAACACCTCTTCGTAATGATATTGAGTTGTTTGAGTTTCAACCAGATGCTCTCAGTTTTGGTGAAGGAGGAGCAAAAATCAAATCGATTTGGCTTGAGGACACTTCCGGGGATAGACTGACATGGGTTGTTGGCGGGGAAGATGTTGCTATGGTTATTGAGTGCGAAATTCTGGATGATTTATCTTTTCCGATCGTGGGATTTTATGTTAAAGACTATCTTGGACAGTCTTTATTTGGGGACAACACTTATCTTACATATGTGGACAAACCAATTAGTATCCAAAAGGGTAAGTATTTGAGGGCCAAATTTTTGTTTAGAATGCCAATATTGCCCAAAGGTGATTACTCAGTTTCAGCTGCAATAGCTGAAGGAACCCAATCAACCCACACTCAGCATCATTGGGCCCATGATGTGCTGGCCTTTCATGCCCATTCAACGAGTGTTTCTACAGGATTAATAGGTATCCCAATGAGTCAAATTACACTCCAGGGGATTGAGGAAAAGGTATTAAAAAATCATGAGTGAACTTGAACTGACAGGTGAGAGATATATCCCTGGTATGTCCACAAATATTAGGCTGGAGCATATGCATAGGTACATAGTAGCTAGGGAACTGGTCAAAGGAAAGCGAGTCCTAGACATAGCTAGCGGTGAAGGTTATGGCTCATATATACTGTCTCAAAAGGCTATGAGCGTTGTCGGCGTAGACATTGGCAAAGACGCAGTTGAACATGCATCAAATACTTATCATAATGAAAATTTAGAATACTTAGAAGGTTCTTGTACAGAAATTCCACTCCCCGATCACTCTATCGACGTTATTATTAGTTTTGAGACCATAGAGCATATTGGCTCAGAAGAACAGCATGCCTTCATGTCTGAGATAAAGCGTGTTTTAAAACCAAATGGTGTTTTGCTTTTATCAAGTCCAGATAAACATGAATACAGTGACGTTCCTTCATATAAAAATGAATATCACATAAAAGAACTCTACAAGGATGAGCTGTGTGATCTTATTAATGCAAACTTTAAAAATCAAAAAATTTATGGTCAGCGAATTAAATATGGTTCACTTATAGCATCAACGGAAGAGAGTGAAAGTAGTTTTATAAACTATGACAATAAATATGATGGTATTAAAAATAATGAAATTGATAATTTTATTAAACCGCTATATTTTTTGGTACTTGCAAGTGATGAGACAATAAATGATCTCCCGAGTAGTATCTACGAAGAGAATATCCAGGAAAGCGAGGAATACCTTGCTGCAATTAACATTATTATTGCAAGAGATAAAGATATAGCTGAGCTTACTCAGGTCATTACTGTAAAAGATGCAGATATAACTGTGCTCAATCAGGTGATTGCAGCGAGAGATAACGGTATAGCTGAACTCACTCATGTGGTTAATGCAAAGGATGGAGATATAACTGGGTTTAATCAGGTGATTAAACAAAAAGATAGCTGTATAGCTGAGCTCATACAAAATTCTGACACTTTGTTATACGCAGCACAATTTATCCCAAAGCATATGGTGTTTCCAAATTCTTGGGTGGGACACATACCGTTTGGTGCCTGGTTAATTACGGGGATGCAACCGCAAATATTTGTTGAACTTGGCACCCACACAGGTAATTCTTACCTTGGCTTTTGTCAAGCTGTTTATGAATCGGGACAAAAGATTCGTTGCTATGCGGTAGATCACTGGCGGGGTGATGAACATGCGAGTTTTTATGCAAACAAAGCCTATGATGAATTGCGAGAATATCACGATCCTTTATATAGCTCTTTCTCGGAATTAATTCGATCATCATTCGACGAGGCACTTTCACGATTTGAGGATGGTTCAATTGATCTGCTTCATATTGACGGCTTGCATACGTATGAAGCTGTTAAACATGACTTTGAGAGTTGGCTCCCTAAAGTTGCACCGGATGGCGTTATTCTTTTTCATGACATTTGTGTGCATAAAGAAGAATTTGGCGTTTGGAAACTCTGGGATGAACTGTGTACGCAATACAAAAAAAATATGAGCTTTCAGCACTCATCTGGACTTGGGGTTTTGCAGGTGGGGCCGGGCAAAGACTCAAAAAAACTTGATTGGCTTATTCCATCTAGCCCAAGTCATAAAAAAATTCTTGATTATTTTACTGCACTTGGAGAGACGAATATTTCAAGGTATGAGTTTCAGGAGCAGACTACTCATGTTCAAATTCTAGATCAGATTATTGTTGCTCGAGATCGAGGTGTAGTAGAGCTCAATCAGTCTATAGCAGAGCTCAATAAGGCTATTGTTGCTCGGGATCGTGGTATAGCTGAACTCACTCAGGCTTTGGATTTTATTCGAAGCAGTGTGTCCTGGCGTTTAACCGCACCACTTCGTTGTATTAAAAGGCTTGTTATGAATGTTTTGGGGTTGTTAGTAAGAAAAGTAAGGTCTTTATTGAAATGGGCGCTTATGAGGTGCTCCCCTAAAGTACAAAACTTCATTCAGTATTTGTTGGCCTGTTTCCGGGGCATCACTCAATCTAGGCATAACTTTAAAGCAATAAAGGAAATTGTGACACATCGTTATGAAAAGACAAAAGAGAAGATTGTCAGAGACTCAGTAACTTCACCCTGTTCACAGGAGTTGCCACCTGTTGATATCAGTGTTGTAACGTATAATAGTGACAAATGGGTTGACAGCTTTGTTGATAGTTTTATCAAACTGGATTATCCCAAAAACCGCCTCAATATTTATTTTGTTGACAATGATTCCACTGATTCGACAGTTGATAGTCTCCGAACAATTCTGCCAAAATTACAAGACATTGGTGTTAAGGCTGAAATTCTTCAACGCCCAAACCTAGGTTTTGGTGCTGGTCACAACGCTGCGATTGCTGTTGGAAAAGCACCGTATTGCTTGGTTACTAATATTGACCTTACATTTACGCCTGAATCACTCTCAAAGATTGTTGTACAGGCTGTCAATGATGATCCTTGTGTTGCTGCCTGGGAACTGCGTCAAAAGCCCTATGAGCATCCAAAATTCTATGATCCAGTAACTGGCACGACCAATTGGAACTCTCATGCTTGTGTCCTCCTGCGTCGATCCGCATTGGATGAAGTTGGGGGTTATGATGAAACCCTGTTCATGTATGGTGAAGATGTTGAGTTGTCATATCGTTTGCGTCGAGCAGGATATCTCCTCCGTTATTGTCCCCAATCGGTTGTTTGGCATTACACCTACGAAAATGAAAATACAGTCAAACCGCTGCAGTATACTGGGAGCACTTTTTCTAATCTCTATATTAGGCTTAAATATGGTAATTGGATCGACATTGCAACAATTCCATCACTCGTATTGGGACTTCTTCTTAGAACTCAAGTCTACCCTGGGTCTCGTCGTGCTTTGTTTCAAAGTTTCATTAAACTTGCGTTCGTTGCTCCAAAAGCCTTAACGGCACGTCTCCGAAGCAAAGCAGCATTTCCTTTTAATGGGTTGGACTATGATCTTACACGCGAAGGGGCATTTGTGAGGCTTCAATCCTGCCCTCCAGTGGGCGCTCCTTTAGTGAGTGTTATCACGCGAACCTATAAAGGTCGTGGGCTCTATCTGCGTCAGGCACTTCTTTCTGTGGCACATCAGACCTATCCCTATGTTGAACACATCATTGTTGAAGATGGTGGTAAGACTCAACAGAAAAATATCGAAGGAATTCGGCAAACTACAGGTCGTGACATTCGTTTTATTCCCCTTGATAAAGTTGGAAGATCTAAAGCTGGAAACATTGGTCTTGCTGAAGCCCAGGGACAATATTGCTTATTTTTGGATGATGATGATCTTCTTTTCAGTGATCATATTGAGGTTCTTGTCCAGACTTTAAGGGCAACCCCGGAAGCCGTAGCAGCCTATTCTCTCGCATGGGAAGTTGTTACTGACAGTAAAGGTATTGATAAGAACGGATACACTGAAGTTAGTCATCTCATCCCCCATAAATTCAGGCAAGAGTTTGACTTAAAGGTTCTGCAGAGTCACAACTACCTGCCAATTCAATCGGTTCTATTTGAAAGACGGTTATTTGAAGAACGGGGTGGCTTCGAAGAAAACAAAGAGGTACTTGAGGATTGGAACCTTTGGAATCGGTATGCGTTTGGCAACCGTTTTATCTATGTGCCAAAGGTGACATCAATGTATCGAACACCGGCTGATCTTGCTGATATTGCAAAACGCAATCAGGAGTTCTCAAGGGCCTATCAGTTAACTGTTTTGCAGAATGAAGAACAGGTCGAATCTATCCGAAAACAAAATTTTGGGACAAAAGTTGGTTGATGGAACATTCCTTGTTAATGAGATTGGAGGATATACAGTGAACATAAAAGATAATAATTTTGATGCTCTGAGATTATTCGCTGCAGGCCTTGTGTTTTATGGGCATGCATTCATAATTGCAGGCATGAAAGAGCCTTTGTTCCTTTCATGGACACATCTTGGGCCATTGGGGGTTTTTATTTTCTTCACTATCAGTGGTTATCTTGTAACTGTGAGCTGGGACCGGGATCCACATTTACTGCGTTTCTTTGCACGCCGGGCACTCAGGATATTTCCGGGTCTTACTGCCTGTATCATCTTATCTGCATTTGTGTTGGGGCCCATTTTTACAACAAAATCGATTGGTGAGTATTTTTCTAATATGTATGTTTATGGTTATTTGAGAAATATAGCCTTATACATTTCATTCTACTTACCAGGTGTCTTTGAGTTTAACAGGGTACCAAATGTTGTTAATGGTTCGCTCTGGAGCTTGCCCATTGAGTTTTTTATGTACATTCTAATAGCATTTATAGGATATTTCTTGAGAAACAATCGTTGGGTAGGTGTTCTATTAGGCATAGGTTCAGCTACAACTGTATTCTTTTGGGCTAATCTTTCAAGTACAGGAATTATTGTGTATGCGTCGGACTTACGGCAAGTATTTCTTTGTGGAACATATTTTTGGCTGGGAGCCATTTATTACAAATTTAATCTAAAAAGATTTTTTTCACTGTCTAACGTTGTTTTAGCGTTTGTGATAATGCTCTGTCTTGAACAATCACCGCTCTCGTCTATGATTGGAGCTTGGATTTTACTACCACTCATTGTTCTGGGTTTTGGATTTTCCTATAGTCCTCTCTTGAAAAAATTGACCAGCTCAGGGGACTATTCCTACGGAATATATATTTACGCCTTTCCCATACAACAGTCAATTATCAGCATATGGCCAGACATGAGTTTTCCTATCTACGTCATGTCAAGTGGGGCACTAACTTTATTTATGGCCATTCTTTCATGGCATTTTGTGGAGAAGCCGATCCTGTCTTTGAGGCCATATAAGAGTAAATCACTCCTAACCAGTGACGAAAATTCAACAATTTCTATACAGAGAGCTGCCGCATGATAAAACGTACTTTATCCAAACTGAACAAATATATTTTTCCAGTCAATAATAATTGCCATGAGAAAGAACAAATTCAGGAAATTCCAGTTCTTTTTCCAAATGGGCACTTTTATTCACCAATTACAAATCCGGCTGACATTCGTGATAGAGAAGCAAAAATTTGGGCTAAAAGAAACTCGTTACCAGGTATAGACCTCAAGGAAAAAGAACAACTATCATTGTTAAAACATCTCAAGCCTTACGCTATTGATATTGACTATCCGATTGAGCAATCCGATGACCCAACAAAGTATTTTTATGGAAATGATCAATTTCCAGTTCTAGATGCTGAATTTCTATTTACTGCCTTATGTCATTTTAAACCAAAAACCATGATAGAGGTTGGAAGTGGCTTCTCCTCTCTGATTGTCGCAGATGTCAACAAACGTTTACTTAACAATAAACTCGATTTTTCTTGTATTGAACCTTATCCCCGCCAGTTTTTGATTGATGGAGTTGAAGGAATAAAAGATCTGATAACAAAAAAAGTGGAAGATGTTGAGCTGCAGTACTTTGATCGGTTGGAATCAGGAGATTTTTTATTCATAGACTCTTCACACGTGTCAAAGGCGGGCAGTGATGTGAATTACCTCTTTTTCGAGTGATTCCAAGATTGAAGAAGGGAGTAATTGTTCACATTCACGATATTTTTCTTCCGGATGAGTACCCAAAGGTGTGGGTTATAGATCAGGGTAGAAATTGGAATGAGCAATACTTGCTTCATGCTTTTCTACAATGCAATCGGGATTGGGAAGTTCTGTGGGCTTCCCACTTCATGGGCACACGAAATAGTAAAGAGGTTTCGAAGGTATTTCCCAAGTATCCAAGTTTGGGTGGTGGTGGAAGTTTTTGGTTGGTAAGGACTCATTAACCATCTTCTAAAAAGAATGATGTGAGATGACATAATGAATATCATGATTTTGTTTGAAAATGCACATATGAAAAGGATTGAAGTGTGAAGACTTTAATTTTAGGGGGAACTGGGTTTATTGGTTGAGATCGTCGAGAAAAGAGGGTTTGGTTATGCTGTTACGAATGTCCCTGGTGTGACAAGTTAGTTGGGTTAAACCATAGAAAATCCCTCTAGAACATAACCAAAATGGGAGGTGACTCTGGTAACCAAAGGGGATAGTCCTTCATGATCTGCTGAAACAAAGTGCCGGATGTAAAGATATCCAACCATATTTTCAAGCCAGGATAGGGTTGTTCATCAAACCATTCGGGATCCACCATGACAAACTGTCGGATAAAGGGGAATAGTGCCATATCTACTAAAGCTGCTGAGTTTCCTGATAAAAATGGATTGAGTCGGGCTTCAAGTTTTCCTAAAAACGGCTCACATTGTTCACGGTAGTTAATTCCCATTTCTTCCTTGTAGCGTCCTGGGTATTTGTATCTATCTAACGCTTGCTTAAACACAGTATCGTTTTCTGAAATTAATTGTAGATCTTCCAAAGATAAAACCGGCCTTTTAAAGGCCCAATTCATAATGTCTAAACTTTGCTCGAGAATAGTCTCATCTTTCAATTGCAAAACAGGTACTGTTCCTTTGGGTGAGATTGTCAGCATTTCAATGGGCTTATTTTTGAGATCAACCTCTCGATGTTCATGAGGAATTTTCGCCGAATAGAGTGCTAAGCGTGCTCGCATGGCATAGGGACAGCGACGAAAAGAATAGAGAATCGGGTAGGGGAGTGTCATTCAATCCTCCCTGTAGACCATTCGGATGCCAGAGAAAGCTGAAGATTTGCAAGGAATCGACGCTTGCGTTCGTCATGAGCACCATATACAACCAACACAACTTTGCTTCCAATAGATTGCCACTCTCGTTGTGAAGTAGCACAAAAATCGTCAATCATCAAGGTGAGTCTAAAGTGACTATGTTGGTCCTCATTGCATAGTATTCTTGGTCGATAGCATTTCTAACAGCTTTATTTTCCCAATAGACGTTGAACGTTTTCCATTGGTTGTGCCTAATCGCATATCCAATGGCATTTTCTTCTAAGTTATAGCAATAGGTTCTTTTGGCTTTTGTCATATACAAAGTTGGTGTGACGAATGGATGCGCTAGAATCAATTCAACAAGCTCTGGTTTATCGCAGCAATTATGCAAGGGTGTCCACCCTTCACTATCAATAAATTTTTCAGGAGAAAGAAGCTCCTTCCCAGCGATTTCTAATAGTTTTAAGACAATAGGTTTGTTGCCACAGAGGCAGGTTGCATGCAGGAGTGTTCTGACCTCTTCGATCTGCAAGTCTGCAATATCACAAGGCTTAGAATTGTCCAGAAGGAATGAAACAAATCCATTCAGGTAGGGAATTTTCACCATATCAAACAGGAACTTATTCAAGGGGGTCTTTTGGAGTTCCTCCATCAGGGAGAGGTATTTACTCTTGAGTGTTAGCTCATCCATGAGCTGAAGAAGGTCTTTGTGTTTAAAGAAAAGAGGAACAGTCTTAAGGCGAATGGCATCATCATCTGGTAGCATATTGATCCATCGAAGAACATATCTCATCATCGTTTCAGGATCAAAGCTTAGGCCATAATCTAAGGCCCCCAAGGAGGCTTCGGCGCCCATCAGGGGGTTGCCAAAAATCATTTCCTTCATATAAGGTTTTAGAATATTGATGTGTTTAAGATAAAGTCCTTCTTTAAATCCCATTGATTTCACGAAATAAGGAGCAAGAGATCTCTTAAGATTCTCAGGCAACTCTGATGAGAGCAGGGTAATGAGTTTGTTGGCGTAACTGTATGGGTCCGTGCTGCTATACCTTGTAAAACGCCAATCAAAGTCAGTTGTCTTTTCCGTTTCTGAGATCTCATAGTGATTGGGGGAGAACGTCAGCGTAAAGAGCTTATTCTTATCAAAGTCACAAAGATCAATGTTGCAAAAGTTGGGGAAGGGGTCGGTGGTGCCATTGACCTGCCAGTTTAGGTTGTCTTGATTGACAAGTCTTATGTAGCCCTTTTTTTTGTTGTATTCATATCGCTTAAATTTTTCCAAGAGTATAACTAAATCCTTCTGCCCGGGCAGAGTCTTCGGTTTGAGACTGTTTGGGAAGGGGGCAAGTGTCCTCATCTCCCAACAAACGGGATATTGCCAGAAGAGAATTGTCGAAGCCCGGGCATAGCTGAAAGTTGTACTCTTTATCTCGAAAATTAACACGGCGGGTGAATGATCCCTTGTTCACAGTGGACAAAACCTTGGAAAAAGCCGCACGTGTATTTTGCCCCCCATTAACAAAGGCAAAGGACGGTTGGACTTCTTTATAATACCGAATGAGTTCTGGGCTGGCATTTGGAAACGCCAGCTTCAAAAAATCCAAATCAAAAGTCTTCGTCTCCTCATCACCAAGGAGAAGGTTCAAGAGAGCGCAGATGAGAGCGTCTCCGCAATCTGAAAAGAATTTCTTCTCTCCCTTCTCCAATAATTGGTAGGATATCCCTGTTCCTAAGGTCGGTGGGAAGATAGCACCATAGGATTTAACAGCGAGGACATTGAAAATTAGTTTTTCAGGATCTTTTGTGAGTTGCTCAAAATCTTCAGTATAAACCTTTTTGGTGATGTAGTCTTGCTGCGTAAATAGATCCCCCCATTTCCATTCGCCCTGCAAATACCCATTTTCTGCCATTTTTTTGAAGTAAGGATTGAGGTCGGTTTGCTTTTGGGCGCGCATCCACATAAATCCCAAAAGAGCTGATTCAACGAGGTTTTGGGCGTAATGTTTTTGTTCATCAGCCGCCCCTGCAAATATCTTGGCGTAAGCCGTAGTAATGTAAATTTTGAATTTTTCAGTTGAGAGTTCTTTTTTTCCCCACGAATTTCGCATTTTTAGCCATATGGCCGAGGCTTTTTTCTCATTCAATCCTCCATCGAAACACTTGGAAAACCAGTCTTGTAAAGGAACACTTCTTTCATTTAATGGTTTGTTCTTGACATTGACATACAGAATCAAAAGATCTGCTAATTTATCAAAGGGAAGTTTCCTAAAAAGATCGTGTAATGCTCCTGGAAGAGCTAAGAACCCTCCGGCAGGGGAGGGGAAGAGTTGTTGAAGGATGGAGGATGTGTTGTCCAAAGGTGCATCAATGCCGTCTGAAGCGATTATCATTGATTTCGATATTTGATAGTGACAAAGAAAATCTTGAGTCATTTTCCCATAGTTGCCCTTAAAACGGTAGTTTGCTACAAGGGGAAGGGCTAATGCCCCGTGAACTGGAGAGAAAACTCTATATTCCTCTTTGAATATTTTATACATTCCTCGGATTGCGGATTCCGACATAATCTGAGAGCTCAAGTCAATTTTTATAGATTCCGAAGCACAACATATAACAGGAGTGGCACAGAAAAACAAAAAAAGAAGTAGTATTTTTTTCATAACGCTCAATTCTTGAATGATATTTTTCATAATACGGACTCTCTGTACCCTGCGAGTGCATGCTACTTGTTTAAAAATTGTGCCAGGAGTTCTGATTTCTTTGTAATTCCTGTCTTATCCTTGATATTCAGAAGGTAGTATTCAACCGTTCTGGGAGAAATTCCCAATACTTTTCCGATTTCTTTAATTGATTTATGGGCAGCTAAGTATTTAAGACACTCACTTTCGCGCTTTGAAAGCCGTATTTCCTTATTATTTACTTTTATGAAAGAGCGATCAATTTTTGTATCAAGAAGGAATTGTTCAATATTTTGGGCAAGAATATCACCTTCAGATTTATTAGAAAAGTTAAATTGTTGTTCAAAAATGGCTAGTTTCTTCTTATTCTTGCAATTAATAATGTCTTTTGCTTTTTCATTAAAGTAGTCTGAGAAATGATCAAGAAGATTGCGATTTTCTAAATAATAATTTAATGGAAATGAATTATTTATATCCAAAGAAAAGCTATAGAATTCTATAAAATCTGAATCACTTAATTTGCATATGTTAAAGGTATTCCATATGCCATGGTCGTAAATAAGGTACGCAATAGGATCATTTTTTGGATCGAAAGAATTGATATCCCCACCAATTGAAAAGTAACTTTTCTGATTTACCCTTATGTTCTTGGATATTAATTCTTCCCAAATGTTTCCTTGATCCTTGATGGTTTCCATGTATTTTCTCAACAGGTCATTATTGTTTGTTAAATTTAAGTATTGTCCATTCTTAAAAATTTTGAGATACCCAAAATTTTTAATGCCAAATTTAAATAGTGGATCACATATTGCATTAAATTGTGGCAATACAGTCGTATAATATTGGTAAGCCGATCCATTTATTTCTTCAATACGAGAATTCATTCAGACTACTCCCAGACGAACATACCTATTATTTAGGGATATAATATGAAAATTTCAATAGGGAACCGTTATCATTAAAGAACTTGCGATCTGTGCCAATTTGTATATGTGACTGTTTTGAGAGGCTATTTTTTATGTGTCAAATAACAGGATCTTAACACTTCTTTCACTTTTTTCTCCTAGAATAAATCATAGAGTGATTATGTGTAGAAGTCTAAAATAGGAGTGTGATTTAAACATGAAAAATACAACGGAAACATTTTCAGTCCCGGTGAGGGCATTATTTCCCGCAGGTACAAACCTGTCTGAAGAGAGCCTAAAAGAGTGTCTAGATATAGAAAAACGTCGAGACAAAGGGAAAGATTTTAAACAAGGTGTTGAAAAAATACGGGCAGAACTTAACGATATAAGTCGTAGAATTATGGATAGTTTAGCCGTAGATTTACCGACAGATCCTGTTGAAATCAATGTTTCGGTTGGGTCTTTCTTTCTTGATCTGTATTTGCGGGCCAATCAGCCGCCAACGGCTCCTATTGCTCGAGCTCTTTATCAAAGTAAGATCAGGGATCTTTCTGAGAACCTCAGGCAAGATGAAATTACGCTCTCGGATGAGCTCAAGAATCAGGCGAAGAAAACCCTCGAAGAATCCCACTTATGGGATACCCTTAATATCACTGGTTGGGTTGAAGCCAACGGCCAAAAGCGGTTTCTCGTCCTAAACAATAGTATTGTTCCTAGGATTCCGACGGTTTTTCAAGATGTCATGAATGTTTTTGCGCCAGAAATAATAAAGGAAGCCGAGGGAGGACAGGGGTAACATGTGCGACAACACAAAAAACATAGACGGTGTTAGGGAAAATTATGCCAAGGTTGAAACAAGATGACTTTTTAAAAGAAACAATTGCTTCCTGTAAAAAAGGTTTCTATTTCATCATCTTGCTCAGTTTCTTTATCAATCTATCTATGTTGATTGTGCCGCTTTACTCGTTGCAAATGTTTGACCGAGTTGTAATGGGCCATAGTCCTGAGACCCTGATTTACCTCACGCTTATTTCCTTTTTTATGATATTTGTTTTTGGGATTATGGATGTTATTAGGTCAGCGACCATGATCCAGCTGAATAACTGGCTAGAGAACAAGCTCAGCCCTCGTGCTTTGACCTATTGTCCGGACCATATTTTACAAGGATATTCATATGGAACACAGTGTCTCAGGGATATCGCCCAGGTTCGCCAGTTCTTGTGTGGGCCTAGTGCGTTCTCTTTTCTCGACACGCCTTGGTCCATCGTGTTCTTGAGCATCGTTTTTCTCCTCAACTACGTCTTGGGATTTATCGCCGTTTTTGGTGTGGTTGTTTTGTTCGGCATTGCGATCCTCAATGAGATTATCACCCGCAAACCCCTGGTGGAATCTGGTAGTAGCCTTTTGAAAAACCAACGCCGCATTGATACGGCCATCAGGAACGCAGATGTAATTCAGGGTATGGGGATGATGCCGGCTCTTGTGAAAAAGTGGGTTGCTGACAATGAGATCGTTCTCACTTTACAGGGGCAAGCCAATCGAGTTGGGGCCTCTATTATGGCATTCTCTAAGTCCTTTCGGATGATGATTCAGCTGAGCGTTCTCGGCGTAGGTGCATATTTTGTAATGGAGGGGCACTTCACGACTGGAGGCATGATTGCTGCGTCTATTATAGCCGCCAGGGCGCTTTCCCCCATTGAGCAGTCCATCAATAGCTGGAAACAAATGATCGCTGCTCAGCAGGCTTATCACCGGCTCCAGGTTTATTTTTCACACGTGGCATCCCGACAACCAGGGATTACGTTGCCCCCACCTGAGGGGTCTATTGGCGTAACAAATCTTACTTATGTTCCCCCGGGAGGTCATAAACCGGCACTATCCAACGTTTCCTTTCAAATTAAACCAGGGGAGATGGTCGCTGTTTTGGGTCCAACGGCAGCTGGCAAATCGACGCTTCTCAAGCTTCTTGTGGGCAGTTTAAAGGGGACTACAGGGACAGTTCGTCTGGATGGGGCTGATGTTTACGAGTGGGATCGCGCTGATTTTGGGCGATATGTTGGCTATCTGCCGCAGGATGTTGAACTGTTTCCGGGGACGGTCCGGCAAAATATTTCTCGGATGAGAGAGGCTTCCTCAGAAGAGGTCATTGCTGCAGCAAAACTTGTTGGTGTTCATGAGCTTATCTTAACCTTTCCAGATGGGTATGAGACCCTTTTGGAAGCAGGTGATTTTCACCTTTCAGGGGGACAGCAACAGCTGATTGCTATGGCAAGAGCCTTATTCGGAAGTCCTTCGCTCCTTGTTTTGGATGAGCCAAATTCAAATTTAGACAATGCCGGTGAACAGCTTGTTATAGAGGCTTTGTCTCACATGAAAGCGCAAGGAAAAACGATTGTTTTGGTGACACACCGCACGTCTCTCATTCGCGATGTGGAGAAGATCCTTATCTTGTTTGAGGGAACATTGAGGGCCTTTGGGGACCGAGATCTTGTGCTTCAGAAGTTGCAAGAACAAGGTATTAGTATATAGGAACGTAATGATGATACAGAAATTACGTGAAATTATCAGGAAGTACGTTAGCCAATTCTGGAATACTGTGAAAAAAATAAAATCAGTCTTAATGAAAATTAAGATCTTCAAAAATTGGATGAAGGTTTCCCTAGAAGGGGACAAAATCGACTTTCAAGAAGTGCCTCAAGAACCCGATATTAGAAGAATAAAGTTTGTCGGGTGGGGTATTATCGTTTTCTTTTTTGGCGGTTTTGCTCTTTGGTCTGTTCTGGCCAATCTAGATAGTGCTGCGGTTGCTCCCGGCCAAGTTATTGTGAGCTCAGAACGCAAGACCATTCAACATTTGGAGGGAGGAATTGTTAAAAGAATCTATGTGAAGGAAGGTGATAGTGTCAAAAGGGGAGACCTTTTGGTTCAATTAGATGAGGTACAAGCCCAAGAAAAAATCGACGCGTTTAAAGATCAACTCAACCTGCTTCAAACCACGGAGGCGCGGCTGATCGCGGAAAGGGATGGCGCTGAACAAATTACATTTCCAGAGCGAATTATGAAGCAAATAAACGATCCAAAAGTGCAGAAAGAAATCGCAACACAACAATTGACCTTTGACACGAATAAAGAGGAAAAAGTGGATCTCATTGAGATTTTGAATAAGAAAATTTTACAATCGAAAGATGAATTAGAATCATATAAAGCGCAGTATAATTCTGAACTTCAACAAGTTGCTTTGATAGGAAAAGAAATTAAAACAATGGAGGGCCTTGATGAAAAAGGATTGATTCTAAAATCACGTTTATATGCCCTGCAACGAGAGGAAGCCCGTCTTTTAGGTAACCGGAAAGACCATGAAGCAAAGATTGCTCAAACCACTCAACATATTAAAGAGACAGAAACGGAAATTATCCATAAAACGGAACAACAAAAGCAAGAGATTTTTAAATTACTTTATGAGACTAAAAAAGATATTCCAAAAGTTATAGAAGAATTATCTGCGGCTCGGGATGTTCTCAAACGCCTATCCATTACTGCGCCGCAGGACGGAGTTATTATGGACATGAAGGTCCATACGGTTGGTGGTGTTGTTCGTCCAGGTGAACCCATTATGGATCTGGTTCCAAGCAGTGACAATATGATTATCAAAGCCCGCGTTCATCCCTTAGATATCGATCTCGTTCGGGTTGGTTTGGTTGCTCGGGTGAACTTGATGGCTTTTAAAACACGTTATACGGGAAGACTCAATGGTAAAGTGACGGAGGTTTCTGGTGATAGCTTTCGCGATCCAAAAACAGGGGAAAACTACTATGAAGTCCTTGTTGTTGTCGATCCCAATGAGCTTGAGAAAGTAAAAGGGCTTTACCTTTATCCCGGCATGCCTGTGCAGGTGATGATCATTACACATAAACGGACCCCTCTACAATATCTTCTCTCTCCCATCCGAGATAGCCTTGATCGGGCATTTCGAGAAAAATAAGGAGTTTTTTGCTATTGGTGGGGTCTTTTTGCAAGAAGCGTGGTTGAAGCGATAATAATTACACCCCCAATGAGGGTGAAATAGGTTGGAATTTCATCAAAGAAAAGCAATCCGATAGGGATAGCAATACACAATCGCCAATACTCAAAAGGAGCAATGAAGGAGGGTGATGCGTTCTTAAGGGCATTTACATGACAATATTGTGAGAGCGCCCCAAAACTTCCCATGAAGCTTAGCTTAATCAGGTCCTCAAAGGAGGGCGTTTGCCAGAATAGAACGGCTAGGACTGACGAAAAAACCATCATCAAGCTGCCTGAATAGAACATCATTGTCATTGTCGATTCTGTCTGGGTCAGTTTTTTAGAGGCCATGATGGAACAACCAGCAAATAAATTGGCTAAAAGAGCAATCAAAGTTGCATGATCCAGTCCCTCTGCCGTCGGGCGGATCATAATAAGAACTCCTACATACCCCAGGATGATGACCCCCCAGTCTTTCATGGAAACTCGGTCTTTGAGAAGGAGAATAGCCAAACACGTTGTAATCAAGGGAGCAGTTTGCCCGATGGATGTGGCATAAGCTATGGGTAAAGATCGATAGGCATAGTAAGTACACCCAACGGAAGCAAGTGATAAAATAACTCGCAACCCATGAAGCCAAAATCTATTGGTTTGGGCAACTGAAATTCCCTGGTAAAGGTAAAATGGAGAGAAGAGTAAGAAGCCGAACATAACACGCATAAACGTCAGGACCACAGAATTAACGGAGGGCCCCAGTGTTTTGGCAACAGACATGGCGATAGAGAAGCTCAAGCTCCACCCCATGATCCAAAGTACAGCCTTTGTTTTTGAGGAAAGACCCTTCCTCTCTAAAGGGAGTTCGATAAACTCCTTTTGAGGGTTTTGCTTTAAAGCAGGTATTGCCATTTGGGGTCCTCCTTTTGCATATTCATTGGGTCTGA
Organism: uncultured Parachlamydiaceae bacterium; assembly: GCA_963833865.1. GTDB lineage: Bacteria > Chlamydiota > Chlamydiia > Chlamydiales > Parachlamydiaceae > Neochlamydia. Next base: position 32,867 of record CAWHZN010000012.1, read on the forward strand.
AGCTGATGTTTTCTATTTAGGGTTGAGCAAGCTGGGATTGAATTCTAGCAATATGCGGCGAATCTTCTGGGAAATGAGCCTTCGCAACAGATAGTGCCTGTTTTAAATAGCTAATAGCTTGTGATTTAAAATCTTGGGCGGTTTGCTGATTTAGAGAATCATCACATTTTGATTTTCTTAGATATAATTCTGATAACCGTTCTAAACATTCATAAATTTCAGGATGGTTGATTTGTTGAAACACTATTAAGCTCTTTTTCATAAGATCTTCAGAAGTTTTTAAATCACCTTCAAGGAGATAAACTTGTCCAAGATCTCTCAGCGTCCGAGCTGTTTCAAGGTGTTGATCTCCATAGTTCTTTTGGTAAATGAATAAACTCTCTTCTAAAAGAAGTTTAGCCTTTTCATACTTTTCTAATTTTATATAAAGATTCCCAAGCTGCCTCAAAATCCTAGAAAGGTAGACATAGTGTTCATGAAAGTGATCTTTATATACTTTAGCAACTTCCGCGAACAAATTCTTAACATTTTGATGAACACCTGCTCCATTAAAGTGCGCTAGATGAGCTAAAATCCAAGAAGGACCAATTTGGTCAGGAAGATATAATGCAAAAATTCTAAGACTCTGCTCTAGAGCAACTCTGGAATCTTCATACTTTTCAAGTTTCATGTAAGCAACACCTAAGTAATGTAAAGCCACTGCGATGTCATAATGATCAGTTGAACGATATTTTTTGAGTCCTAAGATGCTCTGCTCCAGGGTTGTTTTAGCTTTTTGATAGTTGCCCAGTTCCGCTTCAATAACCCCTAACTGCCCAAAAACCCATGGAGGGAAATTTTCATTTTCAGGAAAATAGTTTTGGCAAATGATCATACCTCTTTCAAGTAAGTTCTTAGCTACAACATAATTCCCCATATATCTCTCAATGATTCCTAAATACACTAAGAAATATGCATGTTTAAAATTATCTTTTGGGTAGTATTTGTCGTAAATAGATATACTATTCCTTAAAAATTCTTTGCCTTTATTATAGTCCCCTAAGTCTCTATGAACATTCCCCAAATGGCCCAAAAACCAGGCAAAGCGTGTCGGATTCTCTTCTTGAAATTTACTTAATTTGGATACACTTTCTTCTAATAAGGATTTTGCCTTTATATTGTCTCCATAAAAATAGTGAATAATACCTAACTGACCTCTTAGAGCTGCAGTTATTTTTGGAGTTAATAAATTATCATGTTTTAGAAAAAGGTCTATATGACTAAGTAAATATTTCATTTTTACCAAGTCTCTTTCTTTTATTGCTTCATCAGTTGCACTTTCAAATTTCTCCGAGATGTCTTTTATTAATTCTTTGTTTCCCTCTAAACCCAGCACTTCTGTGAGGTAAGACAAACTTATGGATTGTGTGCTTTGATGCATTGAGAGAGAAGTATTTGAGGAAGAGTTTGATGAATTGTTTGTAAAAAGAGAGTACTTTTTGAGATTAAATATAAAATTAGTAACAACATCTTCATTTTTAAAATTGTTCAATAGTTCCTTTGAAATATTTTGGGAATCGATCAAACTAATGAGCACCAATAAATCCTTAAATTCCTTATGTTTCTTTAAAATATCCTGCAAAGACAACATTATAATATTATAACGTGTTTTGTTGTAGTCTCCCATCTCCTTTAAAATATCTTCTTGAGTGCCTTCAAAAATTTTATTGTTTTGGGATAAGTTCCTCAAATAAATTTCATATGGCGTATTTGTCTCTTTTAAATAATAAGCTGCAATCGAAATATCTAAAGGAAAGGATGGGATATTCTCCAAGAATTTTTGTGTATCTTCAATTTTGATTGATAATGAAGGATGTACATGCCCATTGTTCATAATTTTTGAAAAAAACTCTAGTTTTTGATAAGAAGAAAGCTCTCCAATATGGATTACATATTTAATGTAATTATTGTCTGAAATATTACTATCACGGGTCGTTAAAATAACTTTTCCTTCCCCCCATGTTTCGGAATCATAAGGGAAGTATTTTTGAATATCTGAAAAGATTTCAACGTTATCAAAAATGAGTACCCAATTTGGAATATTTCTTAATCGATTCTTTACAAACTGAATGATTCGTTCTTCTTTTTCTATCGGATCATTAATTTGTTGAATTGTTCTTAAAATCTTTTCATCTATTTCTGTTTTTACAAGTGCTTGAGCGAGTTTTTCAAATGATGAAGAAAGTGTGCCTCGTGTTTCCGCATGAATTTCCCATATGGGGCTTTTCTTTTGAGTAGTTGCATACTGACGCGCAAGCGTTGTTTTTCCAGATCCTCCTGGTCCTACAAGAGCTACAGATTGAATAAACTCTTGTTTTTTAAGTTGCTCATCAATTTGATGTATGAGCTCGGGACGATCAAGTCGAACAGAATTTGTGGGCATAACCAAATCTGAGCGAAAAGATAAACTTTCATTTTTTTGACTCCAATGGAAGGATAAGAGCCCAATACAAACCAGACCAAAAACAGTTAATGAAGCTAACGCAAGTTTGCTGAGTGCTTTATATCTGAATTTATTTTCTGGAATCTTTTCATTTGAAGTGATGGCTAACTGTTTTGAATCATAATATAGAGCTTTGTATTTAGCCGAAAACTCTTCAACTATCTTGTCAAAAATAAGATCAGGAACGAGTTTTTCAAGAATGATAAAAAATGAGAAATAATAGTTTTCTTGTTGAGAAAAATCAACAACATTATGAACTTTAAGTTCCTCCGGAAGTTCCTTATTGTTTTCTCTTTCCTGAAGTAGAAATATAGTTTTGTTATCACTTTGCATTTCTTTTTGAAGAAAGTTAGAAACTACATCTCTTGACAGAGTTTTAGGAAGAAGACAAATGACACAGTCACTTGTCTTTTTACTTGACGCCTTAATTCCTGCAAGAGCCAAATGAGATTTAAGAAGGTCAATGAGTGGAATTTTATCCTTACCATCCTCAATGAAACAATGAAAATCCTTTTCCCGGATTAACTTGGAAATATCTTTTAAATGTCTTTCGAAAACTGCATTAATGCGTAAAAGGGCGTAATATTCTCTCAGAAATGAGGACTTACCAGAGGCTTCAATAAAGTCAATTATGCTCTCGCGTGAATTGCATTGAAGCTTAGACATTATATTCCGGATGTGGGTCTCAACTGTTCTTGGGTCAATGGATAGGAATTGCGCTATTTTGCTCGTTCTCCTTGCACTTAAAAGGCAAGCTATTACATCAATTTCTCGATTTGTAAAATGAGTATTAGTAATTGTAGATAAATGTTTCTGATAGAGGTGTTGAGGCAAGAGAGTTTGTGTTTTTTTCATAAGATAGGGTCAGGTCTCACAAGTTCAAATTCATCAAGCGGTCAGGAGTATACTCCACACATCTTAAGGGAGGAAAACTCTCATTAGTTCGTTTGCTCTTATCTACGTAGATATCAGTGTACTTTCTATGTAGATGCATCAAATTGCAAGAGAAAACTCCGCTCAAAAATCATTACAACAATTATAACCTCCATTAAGATGGTTATTTTAATACGAATTAGATGTGAGCCTCACCTGACATCAGGCCCACTGATTAAGCGTTTCTAAGGTTTTGCTTGAGCAAAACCAGAAACTCTAGTTCCAGGATGATACTTCAATGATTGCTCAGCTGGAAGGGTATATGGATCGAGAAAAGGACATACCACTATGTATTCCAGAAAAGTTGCTTGGAAGTGTAATAATTTGATCCACCTTTGATGTGAGGATAGGGCGGTGGGTAATGATGATTTTCGTTGTATTTGGTAGAAATTTCTCAATGTTTTTTTGGATAATAAAATCTGTATCTTTATCTAAAGATGAGGTGCTTTCATCAAAGATACAGATTTTTGGTTTTCTGAGAAAAAGACGTGCAAGAGCAAGACGTTGTTTTTCACCCCCTGACAATTTCAATCCACGATCACCCACAACTGTTTCAAGACCTTGGGGTAGTTTTTTGACAAAGTTAAGAAGCTCTGCTTGATCTAAAGCAGCTTCTATCTGGGCAGATGTAGCGTCTATTGACGAACGAGTTGGATGTTTGCCTTAATTGTATCATGCATTAAGTAGCTTTCTTTGTGGAACCCAGCATATGGTCTCATAAAGAGACTCTAAAGAAAAACTCTTTAGATCAATTCCGTTAATGAGTACGTGGCCTACAGTAGGTTCATATAATCTGAGGAGTAATTTTGCAATAGTCGATTTTCCTATACCTGTTGGGCCAACAATCAGAGTCGTTTCTCCTTCTTTTATCTTAAATGAAATATTATCTAAAATTGTCCTGTCACTATACTTAAATGAGACATTTTCAAAATTGACCTGAAAACGAGTCCCTGTTAAGACAAGAGGGTTCGAAGCCTCAGCAATCTCACTCTTTGTTAACAAAAGATCGAGAATTCCCTTCATATCAAGAAGGGCTTTTTTAATATCCTGCAAAATGGCTCCCAAGATCCCAATGGGTATAATAAGTTGTAATACATAGCCATTAAACAGCACAAAATCACCAACCGTAAGGGTTCCATTCAATACATCCTGGCCAATGAAGTAGGTTAGTGAAGAAAGCCCAATTCCTAAAATGAGCGTTTGCCCCAAATAAGAAAGATAGTATTTTGTCAAAAAAACAACTTCGGCAGCTTCTCGCTTTTTTAACTCTGCCTCACAAGTGCGAATGGCTAATCCATACTTTCCGAAAACTTTAATGGCTTCATAGTTTGAGAGCCAGTCTGTAACAATACCATCAACGGCCCTATCAATCTCGTTGGCTTTTTCACGAATTGTTAAAATTCTTTTATTAGAAAATAAAGTATAAGTGAAAAAACACCCAAATATTCCTGTCATTAAAAAACTATAGAAAATGGGATAAATGTTAAAAATCAGAATAATAACAACCAAAAATTCAAGAAAGGTTGGAAGAATGTGAAAAAATAGCCCAAGAATAATATGGGGTACATTCTGCTGGGCTCTCCTGATAACATTTGCTAACTCGCCCGGTTTTTGGTCAAGAAAATAGCTATGCGAGAGTTTAAAGAGATAGTTAGAACCTTTGTTCCTAGAATTACTGTCATATGTTGTTCAATAGTAGGGTTAGAAGGGCGCGGATATGGAAGGAAGCCTGGCTGATCATCCAAATCAAACCATAGCTGAGCAACATGAGCGAGATCGTCAGAGAAGGCTCTGAGGAAAAAGCCTGCGACGATCTTTTTAAGAACGAGCGGAATCGATAAATTTGAAAAAACACCTATAGCTAGCCCCATGAGCGAAGAAAAAACGCCGGCGCATTTTTTTGTTCTCAAAGGTGGAGATAAGAATTTCTTTGATACACTTTCCATAGTGTTTTCTGTCGATTTCATCTGGACTTTTCATCATTCTTACCCCCTTGATTTCCGCTTTGTGCGATTACATAATGTCGGAAACCCATAATGTGCTATCTGTTTTTTCGTCTTTACCAGAACTACCATTTATATAAGCGCAAAAATCATCAAAATCCTTAACCTCATCAAGATCATCAAACGTTTTTCCTTTATTAAGAAGAATGTACCTATTGTAATAGTCCTCCCTTTCCTTTTTATCAGTGCTTAACCTCGACATACTGCGAAGCATAAAGGGATCATTGTTGTGACCTAATTTTTCCGCTTCTTTAAAGTACATTAAAGCAACTGCAGTCTTCTCTTTCTTTTTATTGACGTAAAAAGAATCTCTCGATTTTTTATAGAAAATACGCCCCAGATTTCTCTGCAAAGAGTGTGTTTTTGCTTCATGCCCCTTTTTTAAAATACTGAATGACTTTTTTCATATCTATTTTACTTAAGCCGATATCTTTATAGTGACGATAATAAATGATTCCTAAAAGATAATGCATCTCGCCATTCACATATTCCATGGCCTCAGCTTCTTCCATACTCAATTTTGCTGTTAAGTAGTCTTGCTTTACCCCTCGGCCATGATAGTGAAACGTCCCTATCTTGAAAAGGGCAGCTGGGTATTGCTTTGCTTTGGCCTTATTATAGTATTCTAGGGCGATCTTATAGTCTTTGAGGAACACCTATGCCACCTTCATACATTTCTCCCAGATGGAACAGTCTTTTGCAAATCCTCTCTCTGCAGATAGTGCGACTAACTCAAATGCTTTTTTGAGATCCTTTTGGACGTAAAGACCCTTCTCATACATAATCCCCAGTAAATACTTGCTCTCTAGATTTCCCAGACTGTCGGATTTGGAATAGACCTCGAATGCGGTTTCATACTTTTTCTCTTCTTCTAACCTTTGACCTTCCTTCAGGAGATTTTTTGAAGTGATTCCAAGGAGATGGATACTGTCTTTATCTCCTCTTTTGCTCCCTTCCAGGTACCATAAAAGGGCTTTATCTTGCTCCTTAGCGTTTTCATAAATCTTGCCAAGCTGAAAAAAGGAACTTTCATATCCCAGGAGAGCAGCATTTTCATAAAACCACTTGATGCTTTCTTTGGATCCTTGTGTTATTTCTAAATTCCTTGCTAATTCAAAGAAATTTTTCCCTTCTATCGAAAAACTATTCATTAAATGGTTGAGGGTATTATCTAATTTACTTTGCAATTCTCTCAGGGTAATTTTGTCTTTATTTTCTTCCAATACCCCAGTGGAGATCTCAAGAGGTTGTTGATAGTCTTTATCTGAAATTCCATGAGACACCAAAAAGTCCTTGTCATAATTCATCCTAATTTCTTGAGAATTTAGGTAAGTAAATTCAAAATACTTTGGGACATGATGGTGTTTTACAACTTTTTGTAAATGGTTATTAAGAATTTCCTTCATTTTTCCATCGCTAAACCTTGGAAATTCGATGAATTTAAAGAATCGTGTTTTTAAAGCATCATAAAAGAAGTCTTTTTTCATATTTTGATTGGCTGTAATGATAATGTTGAGATGACTTATATCTATATATGTATTAAAAAAGGGACTATAGAATTTAGTTTTCTGCGGATCTATATAATCAAGAAGCCAGCAGAGAGTCGATATTGCAGCATCGGACGTGGAATTCTCTAAAATCCTGTCAAGATCATTAATAATTAAAAAGCAATTTTTATAGTTCTTTCGATCTTTTATAGTTTCTTTTTTCCCCTCTATGAAGGGCTTTGTCAACCATCCAACTGTTGCACCAGGATTCAGGCGCTCTGTTCCCTCTAAGCTCATTTGAGAAAGGTCAGAAGATGACCGTATATTCATTTCAAGATAAGCTTCTCCCAAGAATTCTGGTATGAGCTTTGCGGCCAGTGTTTTACCACAAGAAGGGTCCCCGGAAAAGTAATATGCTTTTTTGGTCGGTACTTCTTTGGATTCAGAGGTAGAATCGACAGCAGTTTGAGTAATGATGTCATATAAGTTCCCTCGGACGCTTTGGCTAAAGTTTTGGAAAACTGGTGTGTTGTCAAATCTTTCCCGAAGATCAACTCTTGATTTCTGGGGAGTTTTCGAATCAAAAAGAATTTTTGTTTCCAAAGGTAGATTTAAAGAGGTTTTTAGGAATGCTGTTGTAACTCCTGTAAAATACCCCTCAGACCTACGAGCCTCAATAAGACCTCTTTCTATTTCATCCCTTAATGATTCTTCCTTTATTTTTCTTTTATTTTTAATATATGGAATTTCGTATTTTCTTATAGGTTCAGTTTGTAATCCACTTTTTAAATCTAGAATTTCGAATTCTAATTTTCTTATTTCACTATTTAACATTTTAGAATCATCTTTAGAAAAGTACTTGTCAATTAAATGTTCTCCCAACAAATTTGTTATCACAGAAATAACACTTGCGACGCCTTGCCCACAGACACCCCCAATCAATGGATCACCCACGGCTAACCCAAGCGCACTTCCTCCTATGAGCCCTCCGCTAAGAACAATTCTTTCTAGACACCTTATAGCATTTTCCCAAAACTCTCTTTTTACAGACTGATTGTAGACTTTTCTCAGTATTTTGATTTTGCTTTCCACACGCTCTATACAATTTTTCGCAAGTTGGTTTTCTTTTAAGAGATAGAGATGCTTCTCGAGGGCTTCATCAAGCTGTTCCTCAGTTAAGAGAGCTTCCTTAACTTGAGGTATGAGTTTTTGTAACACCTCCTCTTGATTATAGATTTCCGTGGTAAAGATCTCATCGTATTTTCCACAGATACCCTCTGAGGGAAACAACATTCCCGAAACAGCAAGCACTCCTAAAATTTTTTTTGATGCAATAACAACTCTATTCATAACTTTTTTCCTCCCAATAATTTAGAAAAATCTCTAGTGATGCCAGATGACTCAAAGACCAAAGATGATTTATATCTCCATTCGCAATCAGATGGATCGTCTTGCGAAGCCCTTCCCTCTCGATAAAACCTTGTTTGGAAAGGTGGCCATTTAAACAAAGCTCTAATACCTTGTCTAAATTTTTTTTAGACCTAATTGAAATATGCCTGTTGTTTGACTTTTATCTCGCCGCCATACGCTGTCTGTTTTAAAATGCTCATTTACAGCATTACGAAGGGGATAACGATCGTATCCCTTCTTAAAGAGTTTATAGGTTGGAAACGAAAGGGCAAATTCGACAACAGGTTGATAAAGGAACGGATAAAAGGTTCGGATTTCTTTGATCCATCACTTGTATGAATAGAGGCGAGTCCCTCATAGAGGGCATCAACCTGATCATACTTTCCGGGAAGGATGGTCTGAGGCAGACGCTCGTAGATGGGGTGAAAAAGAGGCTGAGGGGAGTTCTGTTGGGGAACGCCTATAACCCATTGGGGCCTATCTTTCGCTGATTCTTTGAGAGAAGTTTTCTCCTTTTTCGTACCTAAAAAATGAGCCAATAGAATTTTAAGGTTCAGTTTAAGAATTGAAGGGATCTCGATCAAATTGTGCGATACCCTCAAGTTGACCATTGAATCCCTTCAGGCCATTCTCAAGAATATAATCCGTTATAGATTTTTTTGTTGGTGGACGCATGAAGATATGATCGCTCCCATGTCCGCTCAGAAAAACCAAAGAATCTTTCGAAGCAATTTTTTCATGGATGGTTTCTTCCCATCTGGTACATATCATGGCGGGAATGGGTTTGTTGGGATTCAGTTCCTTCTTCTGATGAGAGGGATCAAAAGGAAGTGAGTCGGATATATCAACCTCAATGAGTTCAATGCCGACCTCTTCACAAACCTTGCGGCATGCACCAACTGATTGGAGGACTGAACTTTAGAGTGAAAGTAATTGATTGCCTTTAAGGTTTGACCTCTTGCCACAACGTCTTTTAAACAATACACAAGGGCCGAGGAATCAAGGCCCCCGGAAAGACTTACGCATACGTTTTGGTAAGGCTTTACCCAACTCTTTAAAGTGCTTTGAAGAACCTCGACCGCATCTACTTCTTCCATTTCTTGGTTTTTATAGCATTGCAGAGGATTCCAGAATGGAGCCGTTTTTCTCTCCGTCCGAGTTATGCGTAAACTGCACGCAGGGGGAACTTCAAAAACATTCTCAAAGGGTGTTTGAACGGAGTTACTATTGCCATAGAGGAAGTAGGAATGAAGGTACCCCCAATTATACTCTGGCCTTTGTGCAAGAATTCTGAAAACAATCTCGATATCTGAGGCAAATAGAACACTTCCATCGGGAAAAGGATAATAGAAAAAGGGTAGCTGGCCTGTTGAATCGACGACAATTTCATACTGAGAGACTTTTTCGTTCAGGTTAAAATAGACATACTTTCCCCAAATATTCTTTAAAACAGCTTCTTTGTTCAAATGAGCCAACTTTTTAAAGGTTGACTTTTTTAAGGGTGAGGCTTGATCTTTGTCAAAGGCTCGACCGAGTATTATTGCGGAATTGTTTTCCCAAATTTCATCTAGATCTTGCACAGGCGAACGCTTACCATAACACAGAAAAAAGTCATTTCTGCGGATAATTGTAGAAGAGTTTTGCGTAAAACTGTCTATTACCTGTACGAGTTTTTCCTCGCTAATGGTCTGAGAGTTAAATTTTATAATACCTGCATAAATCATTGTATTACACTCCTAAATGGTTCATTTAAAATAATAGCGAGACCATTCCTTAAATCTTGAGAATCCATGACAACGTTTCCATTGCACTCGACCCACGCATGAGCCATGAAAGGGTAGTTTTGAACCCCTATTTCCAAATTGCATTTCCATTCTCGTTTAAGAGCGAGAAGCACAAAGGTCATAGCCCACTCTAAGCACTTTGTCCGAGTTGGGTAGATAAGACAGGCTTTGTTCACTATATTTGCAAGTTTTTGTAGTTCTTCCTCTTCAGGGATAATGTATTTTGATTTGTTTTTACGAGACTTTTTGATTAATTGAATTGTCTCATATAAGCCTTTGAATTTTATATAGAAATTGACTTTAATAAGTGTTTGTAGTGCTCGCAGTACTTGAATACTGGATTCTACTTTTTCATTTTCTAAAGGAAGTCGCCAATCAATATTGGAAACTCCTTCGGAATGTGGTTTTCTATCAACAGAGAAGGGGTAAGGAAACGCTCTCTTTTTAATGATGTTATCCGTTAATAATTTTTCAATATAAGCGAAATTTTGGATAGAATTACTGAGATCTTTATCCAAAAGCTCTGTCATCAATTTTGAAAACTGCTTAAAGCAAATAGAATACCTGTCTTTTTTGGTATCTAAGAGAATGAACTCTTCTCGAAATTGTGTCATGTAAATATGATCATTAAGATGGTAAAACATTTTAATTCTCCTCGCGAATCTATAGGCACCACCACATGAGGTGGTGCCTAACACTTGCATTAGATTGGATTATACCTATGCAATGCACCTTCGTATGATTTCCCTGGATAACCTTGTGTTAACTCAGAAGCCTTTGTTTCCATAACAACGCTAAAAGGGGCGTTGTCTGTCTCTACAGTGTTTTCCATTTTCATCTCCATTTATTTAAAAGGCCAAAATCCCGTCATCCAGCCTTCAGGTCTCCGGCCCATGACTAAACCTTGCGTTAACTCAGAAGCACTTTCTTCTAAAGTCACTTCATAGATCTCGTTCATATCAATGTTTTCCATGTTAATCTCCTAACTTTTAAATCCTCTCATTTCCATCTACTAAAGAACCTCACTCAGATGAGAGGAGCGCTAAGTGTGGCTCTTGAGTGAATCTTTTCAATTTCTATCGCTCCTGAATATCTGCAAAACCTACATAGATTAACTTTTAAATTACGGATATAGACAGAATGCTTAGCCAACGTGAGGGTTTTTGAGCAAAATTTTTTTTTGTTATTTGCTCCATCTACGTAGAAAATACACAAATGACAATAAATAGTTTTGGTTTTTACTTTCAGGTTAAGCTGTCAAGTATAACTTTATGCAGAAAAAAAGTCTCTTTTCTCAAGATCTTTATGTGAAGCACTGATCAAAGGGATTACATGGTATTTTCCCTATTGTCAGAATTTATTCTTTTGACTATAAATTGAGCAATTATATATCGTTTTTGAAGGAAGCAGAAAAACCCTATGAAAAAAGTCATTTCTTATTTAGTTTTGTTATTATCCTTAATAATTTTGGGGGAATATAGCTATGCAAAGAATGATAATAATCCGTTTGGAGTTCATGCATCTTCTTCATATTTAGATTCTTTACCAGACAGTCAATCATCGCTGCCAAATCAGCCTCCTCAAAGCAAAACAGAAAAATCTTACATCACACTCAATAAATATGGCTATGATGTTATTGATATAAGTAAGGGCGTTGAAAACAGCTGGTTGATAAAAGAACTATTAGATGAAGTTAAGAGTTCACGCGACCCCATTCTTGATGTTGGTGGGGGGTATGGGGGACTCACATTTCTCATGTCCAAGCTTGGAGCCACAGTTATTTATAATGATATAGATGAGGGGCATTTATACTATGGAAAAAAGCAGCTTTCACCCTCCCAAAAAGAAAGAGTTTACCTCAATAGCTCGTCATTTCCAGAAGAAATGAACTTTCCCAAAAACTCCTTAGAGGGTGTTGTGCTACACCGGGTTCTCCATTTTTTAACGCCATCCCAGATTGAGAAAGGTATCGAGAAAATTAGCAATTGGCTAAAACCAGGCGGAAAGGTTTATATTGTCGTTTTGACACCCCAACATGCCGAATACAGAAGTAAAGTCCTCCAAAAATATGATGATGAGTGGCAACAAGGGAATCCTTGGCCCGGCTACTCTTACGGTAGTAAGGATATCCTGCCTGATCAAGCAGAAAACCTCCCTGAGCAATTACACGTGATGGATGGACGTCCTCTGAAGAGAATTTTAGAAAAAAATGGATTTGTTATCATTAAAGATGACTTTATTGGAATGAAACAGTATGGAAAAACAGAGCTAAGAGATGGAAAAGAAGCGTATGGCCTCATCGCCATGAAAAATGTGTACTGAGTAATGATGTATCCCGGGCTTTGTCTTTATTGCATTCACTTAAAAGTGAAAGATAGGTCGCTTGCGACAAAGAAAAGTTCCCCAGCAACGTGTAAGTGTGATCTGTAAGGACATAATCCGGCCCTTTAAAGATGTTTGATAGTACAATTAGTTGTTTTGATATTTTTTTATAATCTAAATGCTACATTGAAATGGTATTAGGCATATTCTATTGAGCTATAAATAATTAACCAAGGGTAAACCCCCAGCTTTGCTGGGGTGACTACCAAAAGTTTTACTTTTCCTGGAATGTTCATAGTATTTAGTTGGACCGCTAAAAGTTCAACCTAAAGGAAATACTATGAACACTTATGAAAAGTTAAACCACACGACGTGGGAATGCAAATACCACGTTGTATTTATCCCCAAATATCGTCGCAAAGCCTTGTTTGGTCAAATTCGTCGGGATTTGGTACCAATAATGCACGAATTAGCGCGTCAGCGCGAGTGCAAAATTGAAGAGGGATATGTTATGCCAGATCATGTACATATGATGATATCCATTCCTCCAAAACACTCTGTATCTCAGGTTGTTGGATATATCAAAGGTAAGAGTGCAATACACATAGCTCGACGGTTTTTGAGGCAAGGAAGAAATTTCACTGGTTGCCAATTTTGGGCACGTGGATATTTTGTTTCGACAGTCGGTCGAGACGAAGAGAAGGTTCGATTATATATTAGGAACCAAGAAAAAGTCGATCAAGAGCAAGATAGACAGTTAACTCTCAATCTGTCTGTTTAAACAACCGCTTTTAGCGGTATTTTCAAGCCTCCGGCTTTGCCGGAGGTCTTTGACCTAATAAATTTTAATTACTAATTGACTTTAATATTTACTGTAGTTATAGATATCTTTGATATTCATTGTGAGTGTCGTTTGGTAATGAAAATTAAGTTGGAGATTAAATTATGAAAATTTTATTAAAAGGGTTTCTTTTTGGTCTATTATTGCCTATTTCAATGAGCTTTTCATCTGAAAAATCTGAGAAAGAGGTATTTAAAGGGAACTGGACTCAATCATTCCAGTTAAAGGATGGTTCTTTAATCACTCATACCCCTAAAATGGTTTCAGTAGGTGGTATGGGAGCTGGAGAAGGCTTGAGCATGAAGTCCCCCTATTTTAATAATATGCGTATGTCTGATACCGGTCTCGATGTAAAAACAAACTCAACTATTGAAGAATTTAAAGCTGCTCTTGTAAAATCAGGTCTTTACTAAAATCAGGTCTTTACGACAGTAATCGGGATGGGAAAGCCCGAGAGGACTTACCCATCCCGATGGACAGATTGAGCGTTAACTGTCTATCTTGCTCTTGATCGACTTTTTCTTGGTTCCTAATATATAATCGAACCTTCTCTTCGTCTCGACCGACTGTCGAAACAAAATATCCACGTGCCCAAAATTGGCAACCAGTGAAATTTCTTCCTTGCCTCAAAAAACGAGAAGCCTCAACCATCTTATGGCCCAAATTGATAGGGTCCCTGAAAAGGGCTCGTCTCTGAAGTTCCACACAAGTAAAGGCGATAAGGTGCGACAGCCTGCAGAATAAATTTCAGAACGCGCACGGAATTCTCCTTTGTTCCTGTCTTGAATTGTGATGAACAGGGGTTATTCTTTCTACCATGTTCTTTTATAGGCTTCTAGGGGATAGTTGGAAATAATTTGTATGCCATCACAGCAAAAAATTACTCGCTCAAAAAAGCAACTATTTTTGGCGATAATTTGTGGTGGTGGCCTTAAGAAAAACTTGTATTCAGTGGGTAGGGTTCAAGGTGTTGTGACCATAGAAAATTTGTTTAGCGAGTAAGCGTTATATTAGGAATATTCTTTAGTGAGGGCGCTTTCTCCAGTGATAAAGAACTACTAGAGTCACTTGAACAACAGCAAGTGAAGGGAAAAGAACGCATTGCAGAATTAAAACAACAGCAATCATACGTTAAGGATCTGATGAAACAAGAACAACTGTGGAGAAAAGAAGAACTTCAAGGGATACGAGCTGAGTCACTACGGGAGAGCCAAAAAATTGAAGCTAATATAGAACTTGCACAAAAAAGTCTGTTAGATATGATAACCCAAGAATCCCAAAAAACGTTAGATCAAGAAAAAAAGAGACTACAGGAGCGAATAGCCACTCAAAAGAAATTACGTGAATTTTCCCTCAAGAACTATAATGCTTTGGTAAGAGAATGCCCTGAAGATACTGTATCGTGTAAAAAGCAATATGAAGAGGTATGTGGCACCTCTGTAAAGAAAGAAGCTGAGTTTCAAAGTCAGTTGGATCAACTAGAAAATCAAATGAACATTTATATGAATAAATGGAAAGAACAGATTAGACTTGAGCGTGAGAAAGTTGAAATTGAATTAAAAGATATTAATGATAGAGTATCCAAGAAAATAGATCAAATGGATAATTGAGATTCTTCTTTTAAAGCAGCGTTTTCCCATTCTTTATAGAGGTCCAAATTGGAAATTAGAGTTATATACTCTGCATGATCTCCTTGATCCAATCCATAACTTATGATTCTGCTCACAACAGGAGCAAAGTAAGCATCCACCATGCCAAAGTCACCTAAAAGAAAAGAGCCCTTTTTTTGATTTTTACTCTTAAGGGTATCCCAGATTTCATAAATTCTGTGGATGTCTTTTATTGCTTCGGGGCTGATTTTCACGGGTGTTTTGAGCTTCATGTTCATGGGGCATTCTTGTCTCAAGTGAATAAAACCAGAATGCATTTCTGCACAGGCTGAACGTGCTATGGCTCGTAGTTCCGGTGACTGGGGCAAAAGATTCTTAGCCGAAGAAATTTCGTTTCCATACTCCAATATGGCAAGGCTATCGCCTACGATTAAGTCACCGTCTTGTAAAATGGGCACTGTTCCAGAAGGGGAAATAGATCTGATGTTTTCTTGCGTATTTTCCGTATTTAAGGGAATCATATGCTCAGTAAAATCTATTCCAAAATGCTTCAAGCCTATCCAAGCCCTAAAACTCCAAGAAGAATAGTTTTTGTTGGCTATGTACAATTGACGTTTTGTCATCATCGTTCCTCCTGACACACGGTGACCTCATCGATCAATATATAGAGCCCTCAAAATCAATCAAGAAAGAACTTCAAGGACTTCATTTTTTGAATTTCCCTCTTGAAAAATTTAGGACAATGTTTTTATATTCTTCTCGTATTAACTATTCTGAGGGAACAGCACATGAGCCTCAATTTTTCGAAAATTACCTCCGTTTTCTTTATCGTATTATTACTCTTCGGTCTGTCTTTTACAACTCATGCTTCAAAGAATATGGGAAACGCAGATAAAGTTGCCCTCGTGACTGGCGCCAGTCGGGGAATAGGATTTTCTCTAACCAAACAATTGTTGGAAGCAGGCGTCCATGTGATAGCGGTTGCCAGAAATGTTAAGTCCCTCGAAGCCTTGGGCACTCAGTTTCCTGGCAAGCTCCAGGTTATAGCTGCTGATTTATGCACAAGGGAAGGACAGTTATCTGTGGCTCCAGCTATAGGCAAGACACCCATAAACTATCTCGTCCATAATGCGGCTGTTATTGACCCTTTGGGTCAAAATGCCCTTTTGGAAACATCTCCCGATGAAATTTATCGTATCGTGGATGTGAACATTGTGGCCCCTATGATCTTAACCAATCAGTTGGCTCCCAACCTAAAAGCGGGTTCTCGTATTTTAATGGTATCTTCCCGGGCAGGGGATAAGGTTGGATCAGGGATGGGGCTATATTGTTTGTCAAAGACTGCCCTCGATCGGTATGCGGAGTCACTCAAATTGGATACGCCGCATGGCATTCTTGCAGCAGCTGTTCATCCTGGAGATATTGATACGGATATGCAGGGGGATTTGCGCAAAAAAGATACAGCGGATTTCCCCAGAGGAAAATTTTTTCGAGAAAATGCGAGCAAGCTAACGTCTCCAGATGTTTCTGGGCGATATTTAAAATGGTTGTTGCTCAAAACATCAGATAAAGACTTTGCAACAAAAAAACACAATATTTATGATTCATCTCACCATGCAGAGTGGGCTGACGGGATAGATGTAAAGGATCCTTTCAATTAGGGATTTACTCAATAACCAATTTAACTGCTTGTGTTATTTACGCCGTTTTTTTAAAGGATCATGTTTTCTATGAGTCAAAAGAAAAACTTCCCAGAACTTTCTAAAAATAGCAGACAGGCTGTAACGACGTGCATCAAACGTTTGGGAATAACTGTTGTATCCGTTATTTTGTTGTACCTGTGTGTTCTGGTATTTCCACAACCGCTGTTCACTCACCATATGACCTACCAGAACTATGAAGTTTGGTCTGATCAGCCCATTGCTCCCCAAATCACTGAAGTGCTCGATGATGTGACGCGACGTCTGAGAACTTCCAAACTCTATGAGCCTGATCGTCCTCTCAGAATCTTTTTTTGTAACGCATCGTGGCGACTATGGCTCTATGGCCATTTTAGAGATAAGATGGCGGGAATTGCTGATACATGTCTGACACGCAATGTTTATATAAGAGCCTCAGATATAGCTTCCAACCGAGTGATTCCTCCAAACTCTGAATCGTTTGCTGATGCGAATCAACGGCCGCTTTCTTATTTTATTGCCCATGAAGCAACCCATATCCTCGAGTCATGGCGCTTTGGACGCCTCGCATTTATTCGTTATCCCCTATGGTTAGAGGAAGGATATGCGGATTACGTTGGTAAAGGCGGCGATTTTGAGTTCAATGAAAACCAGCAATTGCTTGTCACAGAGAGTCCCCTCATGGACTATCAGAAAAGTGGCGTCTATCGACGTTTTCATTTAGAAGTTTTTTTTCTCATTCATAAAAAAGGACTAACAGTGGAACAAATTTTTGCTAATCCACCGAATGAAGGTGATTTGATTAAAGAAATAAAGAATTACCCCAACGGTTAGAGGGCATAAAAATTGCTCCACAATCCATATCGGAGACCATCTAGAACAAAGGCCTAACAAATGAAACTTTTTAATCACATTCAAATCAAAGTTAAAGATTTAAAAACAAGTCGTCGGTTTTATGATGCGATTATGGAGACTTTAAGTCATCCAGTTGTTCTAGAGATTAGGAATGCGGTCATCGGCTATGGAACGAGTATTTATGATATGTTTGAAATACAGCAATATGATGACAAATCACCCTGGTATAGTGGAAAAATCTCTTAGAGATTATAAGGAACGTTAGAAAAGTGGTGTCTGCCATAAGACTCCATTCAGTCTCAATTTAAATCTTATGTAAACTAGCGGCTAAAGTTTCGTGTAGTGAACCTAAAAATGTAAAAGACCTCGAACAGGTTCTGTTTGAGAGTGATAAATTAAAAAGGCTACCGTTTCTCTGCTTTTCCCATGTATTAATTCACAAAATAAATATGTAAAAAAATATTGCTATCTAAATATAGTCATGTTACAACGTCTTTGGTTGTGTAAAATTTTAATCAACACTTTAAAATAAACTTAGCAAGAAAGGAAATCATTATGAAAGCAAAAATTCTATTGTCAGCACTTCTTTTAACGACTAGCTGCATAATTTCATCGATCGCTTCAGAAAAGGAGGTGAAAGAAACCATCAATCCCCAAAAGGAGGAAATCCTTGATTTGAAGTCACAAAAAGAGAAAGCTAAACTCAAGCCTAAAGACAAAATGGCTGAATTTAAGGATTTGTCTTTAGACAAGCTGAACTCAAAAATAAAGATTCTTAATGCTGTGGAAGCAGACGCCTTAGAAACAGATCCTTGTTTTTATGAAAAATACATATACAGAGATTATTTGCTTATAGCTAGATTTAAACTTACTGAATTGACCCAAAAAGTTGAACTGACTGAAGAGGAAAAAAAGTACTTCGATGCTTACCTACAATTCGGACGCAAGTTCTTCAATGGCTTTTATTTTACTGAACCCGCTCTACTACCAATTAAAACGCGTGTCTTGGAGTTTTATCCAGAATTAGAATATGTGCTAAAGGGCGCGAGCTTTTCAAACAAGGGTGACGGCACTTATACAACATTCCTTGAGAAATGCGAGATAGAGGATAAAGCAAGCCTATCTGATAAAATGAAATTCATTAAGGAAAACCCTTGGAAGAAATCACTGAATCCCATAAGCTAGAATCCGAATAAATTCAATCATTTGGACATAATAAGTTAGGCCAAGTTGTGTGAACAGCAACTTGGCTTTTTTAATTGTGAGTCACTTTTTTTGTTTTTTTAGGGAAATTAAAAGAAGCTGGACTCGTGTAGTCGGCTATTTGTCTAATTGGGCTAGTCAAGGAGAAAAATTAACTGAGGAAAATCGTATTTAAAGTGAATGGAGTTTAGTTCACTTTCAAGAAATTGCTTAATTATTTAAAACTATTTTCTTCTTTGGATCCCCAAACATTTTGATAAGCTGTTCCCATTGATCCCTCAAATGATTTGACCCATAGATCACAAGTATTTTTTTATTCCTTTCAGGGGCCTCCTTAATAACTTTTAACATATGGTCATCTCTGTTTTTATGGAAGTAATAGGCAATTTTCTGAGTCTTAACAGCTCTTTTATCTAGACTAGATTCAATGTAGAAGCTTCCTTTTTTAAAATCTTGAAACGCCTTAGCCATATCCAATTTTTCTTCCATATTCTTCTCCCACCACTTTAGGAAATCAGCATATGTATAGGAAACGGGACGACCCAGCCATTCAGCTATGTTTTTCTGCAAGTACTGTGTACACATCGAATCCCAAGTTTCAGGCGTAAACTTAATGGTATGCGTTTCAAAATCACCATCTCGAAAAAAATAAGGGATTTCCATAACAAGCATGTAAAAGCAAAGGTCCTCAAAGGTAAATCCTTGATTTTCAAGAGGAAGAATCTGTTCACTTTCACTGAGTTCTATCCCAATAAAGGGCACTTTGTTGATAGTCGCCAAATAAGCAGCATATAGATTCTCATTACACTTACCAGAATCACAGATAAGCTTTGACTTGTCTTTAAGCCGTTGAGGAGATTCGCCCTCTTGTGCGGCTGAAAAGCCTTCCATAAGGTATACATCAGGTTTTTCTTTCTCAAAGACATTGCGAATTGTTTTATGAATTTCTGAGTCAAGATTGTCTGTATGGTGGACGGCAATAATTGTGATTTCCTTATCACCTGGGATGGTCCATTTGACAATTTGTGGCGGCCAATCCTCCTTTGAAACATCCAGAGGTGGTATGCCAAAACAAGATGTGGAGACTAAAATAAGAAAAGTAAAAAGAGTTCTTATCATAATTTTTCCTCTATCTAAAGGGGCCTGTTGAAGATCCACCATACTCTGACTTCCAACAGCGGTCAAAAATACCTAAAAGGAAGATACCATGATGGATTTAGGGGTGTCCAGAGGGGCTTCACTTCTTAAATTTTGCTATGAATACTGCAGGAATCTCAGGCAGCTTTTGCCAACCTGAAGGTGTGGTCAGTTCAGTTGCTTGGGGAAAGGCGGTCTCCACCATGTCACACATCAAAAACCCTTCTTCAAAGGCAGCACTCAGATAGGACTGTAGCGATCTATGAAAAAAGGAATGAGTAGATGGAAATGTAGGTAAAGCTCTTACTTTCATTGTGTTGGGTGTGAGATATTTACAAACTTTAACAGAATGTTCTGAAACACGAATACCATCAACTTCATAAATTTCCGTAAGGTGGGAACCTACTGACTTATCAAAACAGGGATGCGTGATAGAAAAAACAAATATACCCGTTTTTTTGAGGGCTTTATAAGCTAAATAAAAAACAGGGTTTAATTCTGCTATGTCCATGAGAGCCATATTGCATAAAACCACATCAAATTCAGATGCTTCCAAAAAGCTGACGGCCTGGTCTTTGGTTATATCAGCGACATGATATGCAATACTCATATCTTTCGAACGCTGTTGAGCCAAATTTACCATTTCCTGTGAGCCATCAATGGCCGTAACAGAAGCTCCAAGTCTCGTCATCAAACGCGACATCTGACCATTTCCACAGGCAAGATCCAGAACTTTCTTACCCTCAAGGTTACCCAAGAAATTAAGAGTATGAGGTTCAACAAGCGTTTTTTGGAAATCGCTCCCCTCAGCCATGGCTTCATCCCAAATCGCTGCGTTTGTGTTCCAATTTCTTATCATTTTATTGATTCTTTTCTTTGAATTAGATTTTTGTATTTCTTTTGGAGAAATTGTCTAGAGATTGACTTATTTTTTATCATGCCGCGTACCCTATCTCAGAACAAAACTCCTAAATTACCTGGAGGGACGGTAGCACAATGGACTTAGGTGTGTCTAGGTTGGACGAATCGCACCCCCCCCAGGCGGAAGTTGGATACAGATTCCAGTTGTGGTCAATCTTACTTACATTAATCACTTTTTAAACACACGAAGTTGAGTCTGACGACTGTTGTAAAAAAAGCTTGATTTAGAAGAATATATGCGGTAACAATTCTAAGAGCACGGGGGATAAAACTCTTTTAAAGAGCGGTGAATCTTGTCCAATCTATGTGGAAAATCTTAAATACGGAGTTATAGATAACATGAAAAAAAGCTTAATGGCCTTATCTTTTTTGATAGTCATGTCTCCGACAACTCAGGCATCTCGTGTAAAGACATCTTATCTGGAGAGTATTGTTGGAGAACAAAAATATAAAGAGCTAAAACAGGGACTCTTAACAACACTGGATCTGAAGGACAAAGGGATTGAAGATAAGCACATTGAATTGATCGTCCAAGAAAAACTAAACCTCACACAACTGAATTTGTATAACAATAAGATTACAGGTACGGGCGTTGAATTGATCGTTCGGGGGTTCCCAAGCCTCAAAATGGTGGATTTATCTGCTAATCAGATTGGAGATCAAGGTGCTCAATTGGTTCTTAGCTGGAAGTCAAACCTCGAAAGAGTGAATCTGTCTAGGAATCAGATTGGAGATCAGGGTGTTGAATTGATCCTCAATCAGGACACAAAGATCATAAGTCTGGATCTGAGTTTCAATAAGATGACAAATCAGAGCGTTCGATTGATTCTCCAGAAGAGCCCAACCCTCGAAAATCTAGATTTGCGTTCTAATAAGATTGACAATGAGGGTGTAATATATCTCCTAAATGGCCTCCAGTATAACACAAAACTCACAGAACTAGGACTATATTCTTGTAACATCGATTATAATTATATTAGATTGATCAATTTTAAGTTGGAATATAATAAAGGGATTAATTCTATATTCAATAAAGGTGTCTATGCAAACTTAGGTCAAATTAATGTGGATAATTTTGATAAAGAAACAATGACAAGAATTTTGAAAAATCATGGATCATTCGAAGTTGTTGGACCTTCAGTAAACGAGCTTTCCGAAATTGCATTACAGACGCTTAACGAATGCAAGACTGTACTGAATCTTCCTCTCGAATCTCTCAATAAAGTATACAATGATGGATTTCATGGATTTCAGAACATTCAAAAAGAAACTCAAGATAGATATCCCAACGATATCGACAAGGTTCGAAATCAGGTTGCTTATCATTTTAAACCATATCGTCTTGACTCTAAGATTCCAGAAGGTATAGACGGCCTTAAATACTACCCTAAATATTACACGAAAGCTATGACTTTTTTATATAATCTCTACGATAAGATCGCTAAATCTTATATTGAATCCGACAAAAAGACCATTTTTAATGAAAAGGCGCAAACGTCCGTCTTAACTTCTAGAAAGTACTTTCCGGGTCCTGGGGGAACTGGTATCCCTCCTCATAGCGATTATGGTCTGTTAACTTTGGTTGTCTCCAATAAAGATGGCCTTGATGTATTAGAGGGTGAGAATATAAAAAATGGAAAATGGTTGAGAACTTCTTGCGGAGAATCAAATAAGCCGCGCTTCTACATTAACATTGGAGATTGGCTTCTTTTTCAAACAGGTAATAAAGAATTTGTTGCTGGAGTTCATCAAGTTCCTAAATTAAAAGAAGGTAGATATTCCCTAGCTGTATTTCTTAACCCGCCTCTTGATGAAGAACGTTCAACATTCACAGGCATCCGTGTGAAGTATGGCAAATTTCTTATGAGTGATAAAAAAGATTATCATGTCAATCTACGGCTTGATTAAGTTAAGGGGTTTGAACAGTCAAAATGGGTGTCGTCACGGATTAGATAGTATTTTTATTAATTATAAGAATTATGTATTACTTTTAACAGAAGCTAAGTGTGAGTGTAAAATCAGTTTAAAAAATGCTGGATTATTCATGCCTAACAAAAACTGCGAAACATCTATAGTGGATGAGAAATAGTCCTCCTCCTCAACAAATATTATAACAACAATATACTTCAAATAAAATAGGATTGCAGATTATGTCTTTCATACAGCCCGTTCGATCAACTGGGAATAAAAAGAAAGTTATTTATTTTCCATATGCAGGGGGATTTTCCAGTTCTTTTCACCAATTCTCAAATTTATTTAGTTCTCAATATGACTTGTTCTCTGTAGAGTATCCAGGACGTCGTGAAACTAAAAATCCATCCTCAACCCATTCATTTCAAGGATTGTGTACTCTCTTCGTGAATGAGCTTTCTAAATTAGGAGAAAGTGATTTTTATTTGATTGGAATAAGCATGGGAGGCTACATTGCGTTTAAGGTGGCACAAAGCATGGAAACATTCCTAAAAGTTTCTCCTAAACACCTGTTTATGCTTTCCGTCATGGATGAGCAAAATTTGATGACATCCCTCCACAATTCAACGGCTTGGATTCAGCAATTTTTAGATAATGAAATTCTAAAAGAAGATCGCGTGTTTTCTGACTACCTAGCGGAGTTAATGCTTCATGACCGCACTATTCTTATGACAATGCGGCTGGGAGAGTCTTATTTAACACACACGCCACTCACAATTGTGAATGGACAACAAGATAACTATTGTCATTCTGGCGAAAGTGAATGTTTCTGGAAAAATCGTACAGCTCATAATTTTCAATATAAAACCCATGTTGGGGGACATCTTCCCACTCCAAAAGATCTTCAACACCTTTTCTTGAATTTCTCTTGACTGAGTGTTGTGATGATCCTTGGACAGAAAAGCACTCCCAGACTAAATCCAAAAAGCTTAGCGCTTTTAGTAACGTTTAAAAGGCCTTAAGAGAACCACTTTTAGGCAAGTGTGAAATTTACGCAGTTTATGTGCTTAATGAAACTTTTCTTTAGATTACGTATTGATTCTGTTGGATTCCAAGCCCCATTAGAAAACACTCTTCTTATAGTTTTGGCGACAAAGTCTCCTCTTCATTACCACGTAAAATCTGTTTTATTTCCCTGATCGTAAATCGTCTTTGCTGTAACTCTCGAGAGGGCATCATTTGACTGCGTTCGAAGTACACTAACTCACGACAAAGTAACACTTTCTTAACCAAACACCCTTTAAAATTAGTGTATGAAAAACTAATTTGAAGCTGTTCATTTTATGGTGTCTTCAAGCAAACCAAGTGCAGCAGCACAAACGAACGATCCCTTGCTTTACTGCGTGCTTCAGCTTGCGCACCTGGATAGCAATATGTCTTCAGCTCAAGCATTGATCCATGGTTTGCCTCTGGAAAAGGGAAAATTAACGCCCGAGTTATGCAAACTAGCCGCTGCACGCATAGGCTATACAGTTTCGATCTCAGAAATATCCCTGGATGATATCCATGAAACGGACCCGCCTTGCATTTTGTTAATGGATAATGATCAAGCCTGTCTTGTGACTGCAAAAGAGGGAACTGTGTTCACAACTTTCTGGTTAGCTTCTGGCGCAGAACCAAAGGAAATACCCTTTGAAACTCTTGCCCTTAGCTATACTGGAATTTACCTCAAATTAGAGCGAGATATTGTCCTACACGATTATGAAACGGGTCTTAAACACTCTCCTAAGGACCATTGGCTTTGGGGCACGCTTTATCAACTTCGCTCTTCGTATTGGCAGATTGCCTTTGCAGCATTCTTAACAAATATGGTTAGCCTTGTTATTCCTTTGTTTGCCTTGAATGTGTATGATCGAGTCATTCCCAATGCCTCTTTTTCTACCTTAACGGTATTAGCAATAGGAGCCTTTGTCGCCATCTTCTTCGATTTCTTGGTACGGCTCATTAAAACCCATTTTATTGATGTAACCGGTAAAAAGGCAGACCTCGTTCTTTCGCGAAAGCTGCTGGAGCACGTTTTGAGCATTAAGCTAGGGGGAAAGAACTTTTCTATTGGTTCTCTTGTCAATCATTTAAGGGAAGCTGAGGTTATCCGGGAGTTTTTCTCATCGATCACACTAACGTATATCATTGATGCCCCTTTTGTTGTGATCTTTCTGTCTCTCATTGGGATTATCGCTGGATTGCCTTTCTTAGCTGTCATGATGGTTTTTATTGTCTTTATTTTAGTGATCAGCTGGGTTTGCCAGAGAGCCAGTACAGAAGCTACAAAGAAAGCTTCCGAAATAGGGCAAATAAAGAACAGTTTTCTTGTGGAAACAATTATGGGCTTAGAAGATATAAAGGCCATGTGTTCAGAAGGACGTAGGCAGCGCATATGGGAACGTATTATAGACACCTATGCCATCCACATAAAAAAGGCCAGTTTCTTTTCTTCTATGGCTGTCAGCTGTGCCCAGTTCATTCAAAATTCCAATTATATAACCCTTATCATTTTTGGTGTTTTTATTATCGTTGATGGAAAGATGACAGTCGGTGGACTTATTGCCTGTACAATCTTAGCCTCACGCGCTCTTGTCCCTTTTTCTCAAGCTGCAATGCTTCTTATGCGTTTTAATCATGCTCTCTTTGCTTATCAAAACCTCAATAAAGTCATGAACTTGCCTAGTGAAAAACAAACCCTTTATGCCTACACGCCCTTTTCTCATTTTAAAGGTGGTATACGTTTTGAGAAAGTGAGTTTTCGCTATTTGGATCAACAGGAAAGTGTTCTGAAGGACATCTCATTTGAAATTCAACCTAAGGAAAAAGTCGCTTTTGTTGGACGTATAGGGGCCGGCAAAACAACACTTTGCAAGCTTATATTGGGCATCTATCAACCAACACAAGGGAGCATTCTCGCAGACGGTCTCGACTTTCAACAAATTAATCCTGCTGACCTGCGCTCTAACATAGGATATGTCTCACAAGAGCCGTTTCTTTTTACAGGGAGTATTCTGGAGAATATAGTCCTTGAAAGACACAGAGTTACCCCTGAGCATTTAGAGAATGCATTGACACTTTCAGGCGTTCATGACTTTACGAAAACTCATCCTCAAGGATTAGAACGTCCCGTTGGTGAAGGCGGAAACTGGTTGTCAGGAGGACAAAAACAAGCTGTAACAATTGCTCGGGCTCTGGCTATTGACCCTTCCCTCCTCCTCTTTGATGAGCCCACGAGTATGATGGACCAATATACTCAAGCCACGCTGTTGACATCCCTCAAAACACATCTGGCTGATAAAACAGTTATCATCATGACGCATAGCTCTCAGATGCTAGAACTGGCAGATAGGGTCATCTGGATGGAGAATGGAATCATCCTCTTCAATGGTTCTAAACAAGAATTCTCTCACTATATTCAGACCATATCCTCTCCAAATGGGGGTAAAAACAATGGCTCATAAATTTAAAATTCAGGCCCATTTTGTTAAATACTATCACCGAACGATAGAATTATGTTCAACGTTTATCAAAAACATCTACGACAAAACCAAGCAGGTGGATGTAAAGGGAGGGAGACATAATTATTCCAAACCCACGAAAGAACCTTTGATACCGGCTCGTCTTCTTTTTTATCTTATAAGCGCTTTCTTTTGTTTTTTTGTGATATGGGCTAGTTTTTTTCAGATTGAAGAGTTTGTCCATGCTCATGGACAGGTTCAGCCCGCTTCTGAGGTAAAGGTTCTCTCGCATTTTGAGGGAGGTGTCGTCACTGATATCTTAGTCAAGGAGGGCGATTGGGTTGAAAAAGATCAAGTTTTAGTCAAACTCAAAGATACTGCCGCTCAAGCCTCATTAGACGAAAGTGAACAAAATATTGCTGTTAATTCTATTAATATCACCAGACTCCACGCACAATTAGATGAAAAACCCCTTGTTTTTCCAGAGAATTTTGTAAAAGAAAAACCAGAGCTTATTAAGGAAGCTGAACAGCAGTATAAGTTACGCGTAGAATCTTTAAAAAACAAACAAGCCATTTTTCAAGATCAGCTTACCCAAAAGAGAGTGAACTGGCAGAATCCATAAAGCGTGTTTCAGACCTTGAAGCGTCACTGAATCTAGCTCAACAAGAAATCAATCTTTATGAGACCCTTGTTAAAAAAAAGCTGGTGTCAATGAGCCAATTAATTAGGACTAAAAAGGACTATGCAGATAGAAAAACCCAATTAGACTCGGCCCAAGAACGCATAAAAAACATCAAAGCTGCAATTGAAGAAGCAAAAGAGAAGATCAAGGAAATTAAGTATGATTATGATAGAAGAGATGAAGAAGAACTAAAAGATCGTAATTTAAGACTTACTGAAGCAAAGCGAATTTATTTAACAGCAAAAGATCGTCTGGAACGCCTTGATATTCGTTCTCCCGTTAAAGGAATTGTCAATCAGCTCCACACAAGAACAATCGGAAGTTCTGTTCCCCCCAATGGCGAAATTGTCACAATTGTTCCTATAGCAGATACGCTGATTATCGATGCTCAGGTCCAACCTCAAGACATTGGGTTTATTAAACCAAATGATTCTGCATCAATTAAGGTTACTGCCTTTGATTATTCCATCTATGGCTCCCTCAAAGGACATGTCGTATCCATCAGTCCAGATACTGTCCAAGAAGGAAAAGATGTAAATCAGCGCGTCTACTACCTCGTCAAGGTGCGCACCGACATTAATTATCTATCCCGTCATGGACAAAAGTATATTATTATTCCAGGAATGACAGTCCAAGTTGACATCTTTACGGGTCATAAGACAATCATGCAATATATCTTTAAACCGCTTATCAAAACGATTTCAGAATCCATGGGAGAGCGGTGAGCAAAAGAGTATTTAGTAGACCTCTTGCATAACCGAGTATTTTGTTTCCTGGCTAGGCAAAAATTTGTTCGCTGTCGGAGTGTACACGAAGTACATGAGGATCGCGAGCAAATTTTTAACGACGTCCAGGGAGCAAAAGACGACGGTTAAGCAAGAGGTCTATTGATGGATTGCAGTCGTAGCAAGAATATGTCCTGCATGGAAATCAGTGAGATTTGTAAAGTTCATACCAGAACTAAAGGTCAAGCCACTAAGGACGAGCGATCCGCCTCCTGCAAAGGTAACTTCTGTTGATGTTCCTCCTGAAATTGAGCTGAAAGTGGAGATTCCATCAAGTTGCTGAGGCGTGATGTTGGCTGTATGGGTAGATCCCGTAGGATCCAGAATGAGGGCTGCCTGAGGACTAACGAGGAAAACAAGATAATCCGCTGCTGGGTTGTTATAAGTAACAGTTTGAGTCGGAGTCGTTGCGCCTGCGCTTGCAGCACCTGGTGCACCTACAGAGCTATTTTCTGCCGTCAAGTTGACCAGCGACAGACCTGAAAACGTAAAGTCGTTTACAACTTGGACTGGTGTTGAGCTGAAAGTAGTAGTCGTAGAGCCCGTTCCCAGTTGTCCATCGTTATTATTCCCCCAAGCATATATGCTGCCCGTGGAACTCAGAGCTACTACATAATCTGCACCTGCTGCAACAGCGATTATACTACTTAGATCAGTTCCACCTTGAGCTCCCCCAAGAACTTCTACAGGAACAGCACTATTCGTATTCTGTATACCATCCCCAAGGTCGCCAACATTATTATCAGCTCCCCAAGTATAAACGTTACCACTGGAAGAAAGGGCTACGGCAAAGTTTTGACCGGCTGCAATTTGAGTGATACTTCCAAGATCACCTACATTCAATACTCCATGAACCTCAACAGGAGTAGTACTAGTACCGCTGCTGATTCCGTCTCCAAGTTGCCCAACGTTATCATTCCCCCAAGCATATACATTACCAGTGGAAGAATTAAGGGCTAAGCCAAAATCTTGGCCAGCTGCAATTTGTGTAATACCTCCCAAATCACCGCCACTTACCCCATGTACTTCAACGGGGTACTCACTCGTCGACGTCGAACCAATCCCCAGTTGACCATCGTTATTATGCCCCCACGCATAGACATTGCCAGCTGAAGAAAGCGCGTAAGAAGCAGAATCCGCAGCAGTAGTATCAGCGCCCTCAGCAACTTGGGTAATATTCCCTAGAAAACCACTGTTATTGACCCCATGAACTTCAACCGGACTATCACTACTGGTCGTTGTATCGTTTCCAAGTTGACCCACCGCATTAGAACCCCAAGAATAAACATTACCTCCGGAAGTAAGAGCCAAGGAGGTTTCATTGTTTGCTGAAATACCGATGATATTACTTAGATCAGTTCCACCTTGTGCTCCCCCAACAACTTCAACCGGAGTATCGCTCGTTGTGGGAGTCGTGGAACCAATTCCAAGTTGATCTTGAGCATTATTTCCCCAAGCATAGACATTGCCGCTGGAATTAAGGGCTAACGCGAAATCCACACCACCTGAAATTTCGGTAATATTTACCAGTCCTGGAATTTTGATGGGGATATCACTATTCGTAATTGTGCCGTTCCCCAGTTGACCATCGTTATTATTCCCCCAAGCCCAGACATTACCACTAGAATCAAGAACATAGGACGATTCACCCTCACTACCTGATATAGAGGGGCTCGTGGTATTAATGAGAGATAGTCCTAGAGTTGTAAAGATGTTCGCAACGGCAACAGGTGTATCACTGGTGGTGCCAGAACTACCATTTCCGAACTGACCATCGCTATTATTCCCCCAGGCCCAAACCTCACCCGTAGAATCAAGGGCCAGGCCATAATCTAAGCCTGCTGAAATCCAGATAATATTGCTTAGATCAGTACCGCCCTGCTCTCCCCCAAGAACTTCAACGGGAGTAGCGCTGTGACCACTTGCGCTTCCATTTCCAAGTTGACCTTCATTATCTTGACCCCAAGTAAACACATTACCACTAGAATCAAGGGCTATGGCGAAAGCACCCCCTGCTGAAATCTGAATAATAGGTGTGCTAGGAGAAGTCGTCCCTAGATCGCCAATTCCCCCTACCCCAATAACCTCAACAGGAGTATCAGTCTTAGTCGTCGAATTATTTCCAAGCTGACCTTGGGTATCTAGACCCCAAGAAAATACATTACCGCCGGAAGTAAGGGCTAAAGCAAAATCTGTACCAGCCGCGATTTGAGTAATATTTACGAGATCAGTACCACCTTGTGCTCCCCCAAGAACTTCAACAGGATAGTCACTATTGGTACCTCCTCCCGTTGTTGCGTTTCCAAGCTGACCATCGTTATTATTTCCCCATGCATAGACATTACCACTGGTATTAAGGGCATAAGAGGTTGCATCAGCACTCTCAACAACTTCTGTAACATTTGAAAGATAAGAAGTTTTTGCTGATGTAGCATAAACTTCAACAGGCACATCACTATTTGTGGTATTACCATTTCCGAGTTGACCATCGTTATTATCACCCCAAGCATAAACATTGCCACTGGAATTAAGAGCTAAGGCCGTGTTCTCGTTCGCTGAAATTTCGGAAATATTTGCTAAAGCCGCACCGCCTAATGCCACAAGAACTTCGACTGGGGTATCACTCGTCGTGGGAATAAGAGTTCCAATTCCCAATTGACCATCGTTATTGTTTCCCCAAGCATAAACATTACCACTGGAATTAAGGGCTAACGCGAAATCTAGACCTGCTGAAATTTGGGTGATATCTGCGAGATTACCAACTCCCAACACCCCAAGAACTTCTACAGGAGTTACCTGAGTTACGACTGTCCCAACGCCCAGCTGACCATCGTTATTCTCTCCCCAAGCATAAACAGCACCGCTAGAACTCAAAGCATAGGAGGTCTCACCCACACTGGCTGAAATATTGATAGCGCTTCGAACTGTGGCGGCCAGAGTTACAGTTTCAGTATTTGTAGTAATAGACCCACCATAGGGATCAGATATCGTATAGGTTAAAGTATCCGTTCCTGTATAGAATAGATTAGGACTATAGACAAAGTCCCCCAAACCATCTGAGGTTACCGTACCATGAGAAGCCGTGACATTTGAAACGGTATCTCCAGATGGATTGCTTCCCAAAAGTGTGGTTGGTGTAAATGTAAGCGACGAGTCTTCATTTACACTAGCGGTGAGGGTTTGTTTGGCAATGACACCGAATGTGACAGTCTCAGATGTTTGCCCAGGAGCACCTGATACGGTCGCATCCTGCTCTGTAATAGTGTAACTGCTATTAGCAGCTGTTGTTGGCGTTCCAACAATGGTGTAGACACCCAATGTATCTACTAATGACAGACCTGCTGGCAAAGCCCCAGCAGTAATGGAATAACTGACTGAATCACCAGCATTATCAATTGAGGGTAAGGTAACTGTTGCAAATAGTGTTCCAACATAATCCGTTTGAGGAGTCGTGATTGTTGTTAAAGGGTTAAAGAGTGGATCGACTGTATAAGAGATATTCTGCGTTGTTTGTCCTGCAACCCCGGCAACAGAGCTATCTTGCTCAATCAATGTAAAGCTGACCGCACCACCAGTATTGGTTGATGAGCCCGTCACCGTAAAGACGTTGCCAACCTCAGAGAGGCTTAATCCCGCTGGTAACAAGACATTACTCGTAGAATAGCTAACCGTATCACCAGGGATATTATCCGTTGTGGGGAGGGTGATGGTCACAGCCTTATTAACATACTCAGGGGATGGGAAGGTTGCGTTTAAAGCGCTCGTAAACATGGGATCAACGTTCAGCGTAAAGCTCTCAGAAACAAAAGGATTCTGCCCATTAACAAGGAAGCTGGTATCCGTTGCCGTGACGGTAATATTAGCGGTTGTATCGCTGCCAACCAAGTTCGTATAGGTTCCAGAGATAACGCCTGTGGTGCTATTAATGCTCAAACCCGAGGGTAATCCTGTGGCTGAGAAGGCAACCACATCGGCAGCATTGTTGACATAGTGTCCGTTGGTTAGGCTCACGCCCATGGCTACACTCGTAGCTAGAGGGCCAAAGGCTATATCGCCATAATCTGTTTGCGTGCCAATGGCTGTTGGGCTCAGAAACAATGGATCGAGGTTAAGGGTAAAGCTCTCTGAAACAAAAGGATTCTGCCCATTAACAAGGAAGCTGGTATCCGTTGCTGTGACGGTAATATTGGCGGTTGTATCGCTGCCAACCAAGTTCGTATAGGTTCCAGAGATAACGCCTGTGGTGCTATTAATGCTCAAACCCGATGGTAATCCTGTGGCTGAGAAGGCAACCACATCTCCAGCGTTGTTGATATAGCTGCTTCCATTAAGGCTCACGCCCATGGCTGCACTGGTTGCGAGAGGGCCAAAGGCTATATCGCCATAATCTGTTTGCGTGCCGATAGCTGTTGGGCTCAAAAACAACGGATCAACGTTCAGCGTAAAGTTCTCAGAAACAAAAGGATTCTGCCCATTAACAAGGAAGCTGGTATCCGTTGCCGTGACGGTAATATTAGCGGTTGTATCGCTGCCAACCAAGTTCGTATAGGTTCCAGAGATAACGCCTGTGGTGCTATTAATGCTCAAGCCCGATGGTAAGCCTGTGGCTGAGAAGGCAACTACATCGCCAGCGTTGTTGATATAGCTGCTTCCATTAAGGCTCACGCCCATGGCTACACTCGTAGCTAGAGGACCAAAGGCTATATCGCCATAATCTGTTTGCGTGCCGATAGCTGTTGGGCTCAAAAACAACGGATCAACGTTCAGCGTAAAGCTCTCTGAAACAAAAGGATTCTGCCCATTAACAAGGAAGCTGGTATCCGTTGCCGTGACGGTAATATTGGCGGTTGTATCGCTGCCAACCAAGTTCGTATAGCTTCCAGAGATAACGCCGGTGGTGCTATTAATGTTCAAGCCCGATGGTAATCCTGTGGCTGAGAAGGCAACCACATCGCCAGCATTGTTGATATAGTGTCCGTTGGTGAGGCTTATGCCCATAGCTGCACTGGTTGCGAGAGGACCAAAGGCTATATCGCCATAATCTGTTTGCGTGCCAATGGCTGTTGGGCTCAGAAACAATGGATCGAGGTTAAGGGTAAAGCTCTCTGAAACAAAAGGATTCTGCCCATTAACAAGGAAGCTGGTATCCGTTGCCGTGACGGTAATATTAGCGGTTGTATCGCTGCCAACCAAGTTCGTATAGGTTCCAGAGATAACGCCTGTGGTGCTATTAATGCTCAAGCCCGATGGTAACCCTGTGGCTGAGAAGGCAACCACATCTCCAGCGTTGTTGATATAGTGTCCGTTGGTTAGGCTTATGCCCATAGCTGCACTGGTTGCGAGAGGGCCAAAGGCTATATCGCCATAATCTGTTTGCGTGCCGATAGCTGTTGGGCTCAAAAACAACGGATCAACGTTCAGCGTAAAGCTCTCTGAAACAAAAGGATTCTGCCCATTAACAAGGAAGCTGGTATCCGTTGCCGTGACGGTAATATTAGCGGTTGTATCGCTGCCAACCAAGTTCGTATAGGTTCCAGAGATAACGCCTGTGGTGCTATTAATGCTCAAACCCGAGGGTAAGCCTGTGGCTGAGAAGGCAACCACATCGCCAGCGTTGTTGATATAGTGTCCGTTGGTGAGGCTTATGCCCATAGCTGCACTGGTTGCGAGAGGGCCAAAGGCTATATCGCCATAATCTGTTTGCGTGCCAATGGCTGTTGGGCTCAGAAATAACGGATCAACGTTCAGCGTAAAGCTCTCTGAAACAAAAGGATTCTGCCCATTAACAAGGAAGCTGGTATCCGTTGCCGTGACGGTAATATTAGCGGTTGTATCGCTGCCAACCAAGTTCGTATAGGTTCCAGAGATAACGCCTGTGGTGCTATTAATGCTCAAACCCGAGGGTAAGCCTGTGGCTGAGAAGGCAATCACATCGCCAGCGTTGTTGATATAGCTGCTTCCATTAAGGCTCACGCCCATGGCTGCACTGGTTGTGAGAGGACCAAAGGCTATATCGCCATAATCTGTTTGCGTGCCAATGGCTGTTGGGCTCAGAAACAATGGATCGAGGTTAAGGGTAAAGTTCTCAGAAACAAAAGGATTCTGCCCATTAACAAGGAAGCTGGTATCCGTTGCCGTGACGGTAATATTAGCGGTTGTATCGCTGCCAACCAAGTTCGTATAGGTTCCAGAGATAACGCCTGTGGTGCTATTAATGCTCAAGCCCGATGGTAATCCTGTGGCTGAGAAGGCAACCACATCGGCAGCATTGTTGACATAGTGTCCGTTGGTTAGGCTTATGCCCATAGCTGCACTGGTTGCGAGAGGGCCAAAGGCTATATCGCCATAATCTGTTTGAGTCCCAATGGCTGTTGGGCTCAAAAACAACGGATCAACGTTCAGCGTAAAGCTCTCTGAAACAAAAGGATTCTGCCCATTAACAAGGAAGCTGGTATCCGTTGCCGTGACGGTAATATTAGCGGTTGTATCGCTGCCAACCAAGTTCGTATAGGTTCCAGAGATAACGCCGGTGGTGCTATTAATGCTCAAACCCGAGGGTAAGCCTGTGGCTGAGAAGGCAACCACATCGCCAGCATTGTTGATATAGCTGCTTCCATTAAGGCTCACGCCCATGGCTGCACTGGTTGCGAGAGGGCCAAAGGCTATATCGCCATAATCTGTTTGCGTGCCGATAGCTGTTGGGCTCAGAAACAATGGATCGAGGTTAAGGGTAAAGTTCTCAGAAACAAAAGGATTCTGCCCATTAACAAGGAAGCTGGTATCCGTTGCCGTGACGGTAATATTAGCGGTTGTATCGCTGCCAACCAAGTTCGTATAGGTTCCAGAGATAACGCCTGTGGTGCTATTAATGCTCAAGCCCGATGGTAACCCTGTGGCTGAGAAGGCAACCACATCTCCAGCGTTGTTGATATAGCTGCTTTCATTAAGGCTCACGCCCATGGCTACACTCGTAGCTAGAGGGCCAAAGGCTATATCGCCATAATCTGTTTGCGTGCCAATGGCTGTTGGGCTCAGAAACAATGGATCGAGGTTAAGGGTAAAGCTCTCTGAAACAAAAGGATTCTGCCCATTAACAAGGAAGCTGGTATCCGTTGCCGTGACGGTAATATTAGCGGTTGTATCGCTGCCAACCAAGTTCGTATAGGTTCCAGAGATAACGCCTGTGGTGCTATTAATGCTCAAGCCCGATGGTAATCCTGTGGCTGAGAAGGCAATCACATCGCCAGCATTGTTGATATAGTGTCCGTTGGTTAGGCTTATGCCCATAGCTGCACTGGTTGCGAGAGGGCCAAAGGCTATATCGCCATAATCTGTTTGCGTGCCGATAGCTGTGGGGCTCAAAAACAACGGATCAACGTTCAGCGTAAAGCTCTCTGAAACAAAAGGATTCTGCCCATTAACAAGGAAGCTGGTATCCGTTGCCGTGACGGTAATATTAGCGGTTGTATCGCTGCCAACCAAGTTCGTATAGGTTCCAGAGATAACGCCTGTGGTGCTATTAATGCTCAAGCCCGATGGTAACCCTGTGGCTGAGAAGGCAACCACATCTCCAGCGTTGTTGATATAGCTGCTTCCATTAAGGCTCACGCCCATGGCTGCACTGGTTGCAGAGGACCAAAGGCTATATCGCCATAATCTGTTTGCGTGCCAATGGCTGTTGGGCTCAGAAACAATGGATCGAGGTTAAGGGTAAAGCTCTCTGAAACAAAAGGATTCTGCCCATTAACAAGGAAGCTGGTATCCGTTGCCGTGACGGTAATATTAGCGGTTGTATCGCTGCCAACCAAGTTCGTATAGGTTCCAGAGATAACGCCTGTGGTGCTATTAATGCTCAAGCCCGATGGTAACCCTGTGGCTGAGAAGGCAACCACATCTCCAGCGTTGTTGATATAGTGTCCGTTGGTTAGGCTTATGCCCATAGCTGCACTGGTTGCGAGAGGGCCAAAGGCTATATCGCCATAATCTGTTTGCGTGCCGATAGCTGTTGGGCTCAAAAACAACGGATCAACGTTCAGCGTAAAGCTCTCTGAAACAAAAGGATTCTGCCCATTAACAAGGAAGCTGGTATCCGTTGCCGTGACGGTAATATTAGCGGTTGTATCGCTGCCAACCAAGTTCGTATAGGTTCCAGAGATAACGCCTGTGGTGCTATTAATGCTCAAACCCGAGGGTAAGCCTGTGGCTGAGAAGGCAACCACATCGCCAGCGTTGTTGATATAG
Organism: uncultured Parachlamydiaceae bacterium; assembly: GCA_963833865.1. Classification (GTDB taxonomy): domain Bacteria; phylum Chlamydiota; class Chlamydiia; order Chlamydiales; family Parachlamydiaceae; genus Neochlamydia. The sequence goes on from CAWHZN010000012.1 coordinate 68,659, forward strand.
TGTCCGTTGGTGAGGCTTATGCCCATAGCTGCACTGGTTGCGAGAGGGCCAAAGGCTATATCGCCATAATCTGTTTGAGTCCCAATGGCTGTTGGGCTCAGAAACAATGGATCGAGGTTAAGGGTAAAGCTCTCTGAAACAAAAGGATTCTGCCCATTAACAAGGAAGCTGGTATCCGTTGCCGTGACGGTAATATTAGCGGTTGTATCGCTGCCAACCAAGTTCGTATAGGTTCCAGAGATAACGCCTGTGGTGCTATTAATGCTCAAGCCCGATGGTAATCCTGTGGCTGAGAAGGCAACCACATCGGCAGCATTGTTGATATAGTGTCCGTTGGTTAGGCTTATGCCCATAGCTGCACTGGTTGCGAGAGGGCCAAAGGCTATATCGCCATAATCTGTTTGAGTCCCAATGGCTGTTGGGCTCAGAAACAATGGATCGAGGTTAAGGGTAAAGTTCTCAGAAACAAAAGGATTCTGCCCATTAACAAGGAAGCTGGTATCCGTTGCCGTGACGGTAATATTAGCGGTTGTATCGCTGCCAACCAAGTTCGTATAGGTTCCAGAGATAACGCCTGTGGTGCTATTAATGCTCAAGCCCGAGGGTAAGCCTGTGGCTGAGAAGGCAACCACATCTCCAGCGTTGTTGATATAGCTGCTTCCATTAAGGCTCACGCCCATGGCTGCACTGGTTGCGAGAGGACCAAAGGCTATATCGCCATAATCTGTTTGAGTCCCAATGGCTGTTGGGCTCAAAAACAACGGATCGAGGTTAAGGGTAAAGTTCTCAGAAACAAAAGGATTCTGCCCATTAACAAGGAAGCTGGTATCCGTTGCCGTGACGGTAATATTAGCGGTTGTATCGCTGCCAACCAAGTTCGTATAGGTTCCAGAGATAACGCCTGTGGTGCTATTAATGCTCAAACCCGATGGTAATCCTGTGGCTGAGAAGGCAACCACATCTCCAGCGTTGTTGATATAGCTGCTTCCATTAAGGCTCACGCCCATGGCTGCACTGGTTGCGAGAGGGCCAAAGGCTATATCGCCATAATCTGTTTGAGTCCCAATGGCTGTTGGGCTCAGAAACAATGGATCGAGGTTAAGGGTAAAGCTCTCTGAAACAAAAGGATTCTGCCCATTAACAAGGAAGCTGGTATCCGTTGCCGTGACGGTAATATTAGCGGTTGTATCGCTGCCAACCAAGTTCGTATAGGTTCCAGAGATAACGCCTGTGGTGCTATTAATGCTCAAACCCGATGGTAATCCTGTGGCTGAGAAGGCAACCACATCTCCAGCGTTGTTGATATAGCTGCTTCCATTAAGGCTCACGCCCATGGCTGCACTGGTTGCGAGAGGGCCAAAGGCTATATCGCCATAATCTGTTTGAGTCCCAATGGCTGTTGGGCTCAGAAACAATGGATCGAGGTTAAGGGTAAAGCTCTCTGAAACAAAAGGATTCTGCCCATTAACAAGGAAGCTGGTATCCGTTGCCGTGACGGTAATATTAGCGGTTGTATCGCTGCCAACCAAGTTCGTATAGGTTCCAGAGATAACGCCGGTGGTGCTATTAATGCTCAAACCCGAGGGTAAGCCTGTGGCTGAGAAGGCAACCACATCGGCAGCATTGTTGATATAGTGTCCGTTGGTTAGGCTTATGCCCATAGCTGCACTGGTTGCGAGAGGGCCAAAGGCTATATCGCCATAATCTGTTTGCGTGCCGATAGCTGTTGGGCTCAAAAACAACGGATCAACGTTCAGCGTAAAGCTCTCTGAAACAAAAGGATTCTGCCCATTAACAAGGAAGCTGGTATCCGTTGCCGTGACGGTAATATTAGCGGTTGTATCGCTGCCAACCAAGTTCGTATAGGTTCCAGAGATAACGCCTGTGGTGCTATTAATGCTCAAACCCGATGGTAATCCTGTGGCTGAGAAGGCAATCACATCGCCAGCATTGTTGATATAGTGTCCGTTGGTGAGGCTTATGCCCATAGCTGCACTGGTTGCGAGAGGGCCAAAGGCTATATCGCCATAATCTGTTTGCGTGCCGATAGCTGTGGGGCTCAAAAACAACGGATCAACGTTCAGCGTAAAGCTCTCTGAAACAAAAGGATTCTGCCCATTAACAAGGAAGCTGGTATCCGTTGCCGTGACGGTAATATTAGCGGTTGTATCGCTGCCAACCAAGTTCGTATAGGTTCCAGAGATAACGCCTGTGGTGCTATTAATGCTCAAGCCCGATGGTAAGCCTGTGGCTGAGAAGACAACCACATCTCCAGCGTTGTTGATATAGCTGCTTCCATTAAGGCTCACGCCCATGGCTGCACTGGTTGTGAGAGGACCAAAGGCTATATCGCCATAATCTGTTTGCGTGCCGATAGCTGTTGGGCTCAGAAACAATGGATCGAGGTTAAGGGTAAAGCTCTCTGAAACAAAAGGATTCTGCCCATTAACAAGGAAGCTGGTATCCGTTGCCGTGACGGTAATATTAGCGGTTGTATCGCTGCCAACCAAGTTCGTATAGGTTCCAGAGATAACGCCGGTGGTGCTATTAATGCTCAAACCCGAGGGTAAGCCTGTGGCTGAGAAGGCAACCACATCGGCAGCATTGTTGATATAGTGTCCGTTGGTTAGGCTTATGCCCATAGCTGCACTGGTTGCGAGAGGGCCAAAGGCTATATCGCCATAATCTGTTTGCGTGCCGATAGCTGTTGGGCTCAGAAACAATGGATCGAGGTTAAGGGTAAAGCTCTCTGAAACAAAAGGATTCTGCCCATTAACAAGGAAGCTGGTATCCGTTGCCGTGACGGTAATATTAGCGGTTGTATCGCTGCCAACCAAGTTCGTATAGGTTCCAGAGATAACGCCTGTGGTGCTATTAATGCTCAAGCCCGATGGTAACCCTGTGGCTGAGAAGGCAACCACATCTCCAGCGTTGTTGATATAGCTGCTTCCATTAAGGCTCACGCCCATGGCTGCACTGGTTGCTAGAGGGCCAAAGGCTATATCGCCATAATCTGTTTGCGTGCCAATGGCTGTTGGGCTCAGAAACAACGGATCAACGTTCAGCGTAAAGCTCTCTGAAACAAAAGGATTCTGCCCATTAACAAGGAAGCTGGTATCCGTTGCCGTGACGGTAATATTAGCGGTTGTATCGCTGCCAACCAAGTTCGTATAGGTTCCAGAGATAACGCCGGTGGTGCTATTAATGCTCAAGCCCGATGGTAATCCTGTGGCTGAGAAGGCAACCACATCTCCAGCGTTGTTGATATAGCTGCTTCCATTAAGGCTCACGCCCATGGCTGCACTGGTTGCTAGAGGGCCAAAGGCTATATCGCCATAATCTGTTTGCGTGCCAATGGCTGTTGGGCTCAGAAACAATGGATCGAGGTTCAGCGTAAAGTTCTCAGAAACAAAAGGATTCTGCCCATTAACAAGGAAGCTGGTATCCGTTGCCGTGACGGTAATATTAGCGGTTGTATCGCTG
>CAWHZN010000013.1:0-25602 GCA_963833865.1 uncultured Parachlamydiaceae bacterium
ACAATTTTACCGACACAGGTACCTGGCACCGCCACTGGTTTATCTCTAAGATGTGTTATACAGATGGAATCAAATATGTCGCAGATAGAGGTGGTGCTTACTGGCTCATCGATGAAATTTTCTTTCTTCAAGTCAAAACAGCTATAAAATATGAGGATTGCAAGTCTGGAAGCTAAAAGTCAAACATAACAGATTCAACTAAGCTCATCTGTGAAGATGGAAGTGACCATGTCGTCTTCTCAAAATTAATCCCCCGTACAGATTTTCCTCTGGATGAAATTACGCTCTATTTCTGTAACAACGTTCTCATGCTTCCTCGAGGATATTAGGAACCAGCAGCCCGTTCAGGATAATTCCTGGGCGGGTTTTCTCACAGATTCAAGCATCTTCCTGGGATTTTTTGCTCTTGCCTGGCCTCCACTTCCTCATCATTACTACTGCCATTCTTCTAACCAAACCACTCAGCCATACATTTCGAGTCTTGAGATTCGGCAATTTGGTAATCGCCTGGAACCTTTGTCAGATCCCCCTCTAACCTAAAATCTAAAGTTAATTACCATTAGAAAAAATATAAAAACTGCAAAGAACAAAAATACCCTTATCAAACAGCCTCGTTATTAACAACTGAGGGGCATTTAGGTTACAAGAGGACTACTTGCAATGAAAATGCTTAGGCAAAAACCCATTCTTTCATTAGAGTATCTACGGGCCTTTATTTTTGGCAAATGTGTTAAAAAGAGAAAAAGGCTTATGAGGTTTTGATTGTGCAAAAGATATTTCTGACAATTGACGATTCTCCATCATCGTTTATGCAGAAGAAGATTGATTTTTTAAAGTACCACAAGATTCCAGCTATCTTCTTTTGTCGGGGAGAGTTTATTCCAGGGAGAGAAGAGCATCTTGTCCATGCCATTAAGAATGGTTTTTTGGTAGGAAATCACTCTTATACTCATCCTTATTTTTCTTCTATTTCTTTGGGGTCTTGTTTTCAAGAGATCTTAAAAACAGAAGCTCTGATAGACTCTTGTTATCACTCTGCTAATGTTTTGAGGGAAAAAAAGGTTATTCGTTTGCCCTTTGGAGATAGAGCAGAGGGAAAAAAGTTGGGTTTTCTTCAGGCATTCTTAAAAGAACAAGGATTTGAGGCTTTAGATTTTGGTGTCTCGCTTCAAGACAACTTTATAGATGCTGGTTGGACATGGAATACCTTTGATTATAAAAAGAAGATGATCCCGGATAGAGAGCTTTACCGTCTTGGATTAGAAAAGCATTGGGCGAATAGTATTCGTGAAACAGAAGTAATGTTGCTCCACGATTTTGATAACAATCATCATTTATTTGAAGAAACCATGCTGTTCTTTCTCGAAAAAAAATCAATTAGCAAAATTGTATTTGAGTTCAGATAGCATATAAAAGATTATGATAAAAAGATCTAGGCGAATTCAAGTCTGAAGTGCAACACGGTATAAATTATTACTAAAAGCCTCTTGAGGTGTAAGCCAACCTAGAGATTTTCTAGGAGTGGTGTTGAACCTTAGGATAATATATAGGATCTAAGATTAACATTTCGTTAAAGTGCAAAACTCTTTCAGAATCACCAAACGGAAGTTAAACGTAGCAACACAAATTTCCTATCCATATCTTTCCTCTAAATTTATTGTGAGATCATCAAATTCCTCGTCTGCGTTTGCATCCAAAAAAGGATATCCGTTTTCTCGCAAAAAAGGTTTGAGGACTTTAAATGCATGGATCAACTGGTTGACTTCTTCTTCCGTATTGCTGGTCGTGACAGTAATACGGAGAGACTCTAGTCCTTTACGAACCATGGGATAAGGGGCGAGAGTCAATAAAATATGATGTTCATAAAGAATGCGGGATACTTCAATAATATGCTCTGAATCTCCAAGCCATACGGAGACAATTGGGAATCCAGTCTTGTTATCAACTCGGTAACCCAGGCTGCTTAATCCTTTTATAGCCTTTTGAGTGAGATGATGGATACGGAGGCGAATCTCTTCTCCCTGTTCACGATTAAGGCGCAATCCTTCTAAAACAGCCGCCATGGCCGCAGCAGGCCCTGCCCCACCCAAATCATGTGGTGTTGCCTGAGATAAAAGGAAGTCTCGCATTTTTTGCGAGCAAGCGATAAAAGAACCATAGGCTCCATAGGCCTTGGAGAAACATCCTATATAAACCATATTGTCAAAGTTCAATCCAAAATGTCGAATGAGGCCATTCCCTTTATTACCATAGGGAGCATTTTTACTTGGATTTTCTCCAACAACGCCAAACCCATGGGCATCATCAACAAAAACAAGTGCATTGTATTGACGAGCCAACCGATCAAGTTCAGGTAAATTTGCGTATTCGCCTGTCATGCTATAAACACCATCCGTCAGGATAAGCTTCTTCGAAATGTGCTCATATTCCTTCAAAAGTTTTTCCAAAGCATCAAAATCGTCTTGTGGAAAACTAACCAATTTAGAGCCACTGTCTCGAGCAAGTTTTGCTCCTTCATACATGGTGGCATGAGCAGACTTGTCAAGAAAGATGACACCATCATTCCCTGCTAAAGCTGGAATAACGCCATGGTTAAGCAGAGTTGTTGAGGCAAATATACTACAAGCCTCAGTTCCGACGAGTGATGCTATCTCCTTTTCGACTTGATCAAATAAATCGATGGTCGCGACGAGGCGGCACCAAGGAACGACAACACCATAATCCCGAATCCCCTGGATAGCAGCCTCCATAACATCTTTATCAAAATCAAATCCTAGGTAGGATTGCGTTCCAAAGTCAGCCAACCAATGATCATTCATATCTGTTAAACGCCGTTTATGAATGGTCTTGGTTACAACATCAAACATTGGACTTTTTTCGCAAATCTCTGCAATTATTCTGCGCCTTTCACTCATATTTTCGTTAACAAATAAATTTTCAATTTTTGACATTTTTTTAAATACTCCCTTTGTGATCTAAATTTTGTTGATTAAAATACTGCCTTGAAAAGAGCTTTGTAAAGCCAAGTCGTTGATAACTCCTATTTGAGTAAGAGTTTCCATCACAATTGACGATAATGTGAGAAGCTCCCAATTTCAGAGCTGAAATAGATCTCTTGAGACATACCCAATTATGAAAACCTCGTTGACGAAACTGAGGTCGAGTTGCATCTTCTGACAAAAAAGCCATTCCTTGGGTTATCCCCATTAATCCCACTGAAACTGGCTCACCGTTCTCACAGGCTAGGGCGCACAGAAACTGAACATCAGAGTCTTTTGGCTCAAGAAGATTATGGCGCAATTTTTCCAAAACGGGGGGAGTAATCTCGTTAACATCTCCATCAATTTTCAAAAATGTGTCAAAAAGATCTTGCGATTCGCAAGGTGCGAATATGCATGTTTCTAATCCTGGATTTTGCGCTTGAAAGGTTGCAACCTGATCTTCATATTTCTGCAGAAGAGAGGCTGAACAGTCACGAACATACCAATTTTCCTCTTCCTCGGAAATATCGACATACCTCCTATCTCGAAGTTTTTGCTCCAGATCCTTTGGATTTTCTGAATCTAAATAGAAGGCAGGGTTTACCCCTCGTTCCATAAAATAAGTCTCTATAAGGTTGAGAGTTTGGTCATCACTTGTTATCAAGGCATGAGCACAATTAAAATAAAGTCGATCTGCATCCTTGAGATAAGAAATCTGATATTCTTGTGTTTCAACAAGCTCATCGTAATACATGGCATTCCAAACCTTGTTGGAAGCTCGTAGGATTTTATGCAGCATCTAAGTTAATATCCTTGGCCTTTTCCGCCAACAAAACGCGATCAATTTTGTCTGAAGAGGTCTTTGGTAAAACTTCCAATTCAATAAGGTTGCTGGGGATCATGTAATGGGGAAGTTTAGTTTTAAGGAACGCCATTATTTCACTTGTTTGAAAGACGGTTCCGCAAATTCTGGAGAAAAAACCAAATAATTCATATCCATAATCACTATTCGGATAAGCTACGATGACAAATTCATCCAGTCCCTTAAATTGTGCAAGGGCAGACTCAACTTCACCGATTTCGACTCTATAGCCTTTAACTTTCACCATATGGTCACGGCGACCACGATAGTGAAGAAGGCCTTTCTCATCTAGAAATCCATAATCTCCTGTTCGCCAAAAAGTACAGGGATACGGGTGAAAGGGGCTTGTAACCAGACATTCTTCCGTCTTATCAGACATTCCAAGATAACCCAGTGTAACTGTGCCTCCACGACACCAGAGTTCTCCCACTTCGTTTCGTTCACAGATTTGAGTTTGATCCTCTCTAACTACCAAAATTTCTGTATCGTCAACAACATGTCCCAATGGCACGGACGTTGCTCCCTCTGGTATCTCATCAATCCATTGATAGGTAATAATGTTTGTTTCTGTAGGGCCATAAATGTTTGCTATGCGCGCATTTGGAAGCATAGTCCTAAGCTGTTTCAATTGAGGAATAGGAAATGGCTCCCCCGCATACATCAATCGGCTTAAAAGGATTGTTGCTTTACTTAAATTCCCTCTGTTCATCAACGTAATAAAGGTAGAGGGAGTCGTATAAAGAATTGAAGCTTTTTCTCTTTCCATAAGAGCTACATAGTCTTTATGCCGCTCTTCTTCCGGTCGCTTGCGATTCCAGTTGTAACAAACCAAGCACGCACCTGCCTTAAACGTATTAAAAATATCGAACACAGAGAGATCGAACTTAAAGGGGGCACGCGACATAACAACGTCCTGAGGTATAAGCTTGAACTCCTTATGCATCCAATCCACAAAAGTTCTGGCATTTCGATGCGTCAACATGATTCCTTTTGGAACACCAGTAGATCCTGATGTATGCAGGATATAAGCTAAGTCGTCAGAAACCTGATTGAGCAGTGGTGGTTTCTCTTCTGAAAAAGCTTCAAAAGATTCTGATGGTAGAACCTTTGCATGGCTATCGTCCTTCTCTTGCGAATTTATGACAATGATCTTTTTGAGGGCTGGATGATTAAAGAGGGACTTGTGTGTTTCGACCCAGGGTGAATCGATAACTAAAATATCCAGATTTGTATTTTCAATAATCATCTCAAGACGATCTGTTGGAGAGTACTCATCCAATGGTACATAAGCACAACCAACCTTAAGGGCTCCGAGGATAGCTGCAATGCTCTGGCTATGGACTGAGGACAATATTCCAACAAACGGTGATTCCCGAACGTCTCCCTTAAGGGATAAGAAACATTGTGCGTATTTGTTTGAGAACAGATTCAGTTGTTGATAAGTAATCTCATTTCCGTCTTCTTCAATAATGGCAATCTTGTTGAAGAACGAGTTCATACTTTCCAAAAACACATCATGTAGCAAGTATCGCATTTTTCACTCCAGTCCTTATTTTTACTTCACTGTTTCGCTTGTGCAAAAACCCTAAACATGAAGAATTAAAATCTCCGTTGCTTCATTTATAGTGTGCTCAAATTTATAAAGTAAGCGGAGTTCATCAATTTCTTTTGCCTTTATTCTTGGAAGTTCAAACTTTTCATAAATATCTGAATGTCCATTTATGTAATCAAGGTAACTAGACATTATTTCTTGTGATTTTGGTATATCTCTCCAGGTACTAAAAAAAACAATATCGCCCTTTTTTGTATGCTTTTTAATGAGACCAACTGGATTATCAATGTAAGATATGACATTAAACCAAAAAACATAAAACGTATTTCCGTTATAGGAATTTAAGAGCTCTTTCTCACAATACCCTTCAAATTTATCCCTAAAACACCGCACATTTTCGGACGAACAAAGAGTGTCAACTACTTTTTGATCTGCAAATAGATCAAGATTTGGCTCGACAAGTATGTAACTTTTGCAAAAAATTTTAGCAAGTGAAAGATATTGAAAACATCCACCGCCGACCACACAAAAGTCCATTCCGGAAACACCAGGAGTTGTCTGCATAAATTTCAGTAAAGCCGATTCTTCCTCAAGCAAATAGGAACGTGCTTTTTCTGATCCCTGATCAGAGAGCATTGCTTTGAAAAGACCTTTTGTAGGTTTCAAACTATTCTCTTGTGGCGACTCAATAATTGTTAGCATTTACCCCAACCTATACTAAAAAACTCATGTTCCACTCCATTCAAGTTTGACGTGCAACGCGGTATTAAGGCGTTGCACTTCACTTGAGGGCGAAGCAAGAAGTCTTATCGTTCAAAGACTTCTAGAAACTCCAAAAACAGCCCCTTTATCTCCTTATGTACACACAGAAAAAAGTCTTTTATTTCAGGATCTTTGACGTGATCATGAACAACTTTTTTTGCGAGATAATCAATTTCATTGATTACTTTGGCTTGTGTTTTTTGGAGATCGTCGTAATTTCTCTCCTCAATTCTTTTCATCTTCTCCGCATTGTGAGAAAATTCTTCGCTTCGAGAAAATAAGTTCGACTTTTTTATCTTTCCATACTTTAGAGTGATGTTGTCAGAATCACATTCTCTATGTCTACCCATACGAGGAGATTTTAGATCCTTTTGAACTTCATCCTTATGAGTATTATAACCTTCATACAAAAGCACAGGTCTTTTTTCAAGAGAATCAATGTTCTTTCTTACTAAAGAAAATTCTTGACCTCCACTCCTCTCCATATAGTCCCTTAGATGAGCATTAGTCTCCGCTGTTGCGGGAGCTACTGCTGAGAATAGCGTTAAGCAAAAATATGATACCTTTTTAAAACCTTTTACATTTTCCGTAACCATGATAAACTCCTTTTGATAAGTACTGTTACTCCAAGACTCAAGTCAGGTTGCAGCCTGGCTTAGGTCCACTTTAAGAAACTCCCTTTGAGCTTCCTATCTTTCCTGGTTCCTAAAGTCTATGCTAAGCACAAGTCTCCGAACCAATATCAAAACCTTAAATGAGAATTCAGAACTTACACATCATGAAAAAGGCTGTAAGTAGAGCATCTAAGGAGAAATTACTTAGATTTTTTTAGTGTGATAAGAGGGCTTGATTAAATCTCCGATTTCATTCAACTTATGGTCTAAGGAATACCGGGTAAGGACTGACTTATGAAGGGCTCCAATATTGATCCACCCTTTAATCATCAATTCTATTACGACGCCATAAAAACAATAAATGACATAAAATTTACCCCCAGAGAGATCGATGTTATTGCATGCCTTCTAGGGGGAAGAGGTTCAAAAACCATTGCTCATTTCTTATCAATAGAAGAAAAAACTGTTGAAACTCATAAGTACAATATTATGCGGAAAGTGGAGTGTAACTCTAAAGAATGTATCATAAATTTTGTTGAGAAATCAGGGCTGTCTTCACTCATTCGAAGTCATTATCAGCGGCTGTTACTGCAGTTCACCTTTGAACAAAGATTGAGAAAAATAGAGCCATTACTCGATAAAAATGGAGCCTCATGCCTTCTTATTTATTGGAAAGAGAATACGGAAAAAACCCATCTCATCTATCAAATGGAAAATCAGTTAAAGCTCACTAAAATTCCGCTAGTTATTAAGGAAAGTAAACAGGCTATCTCGTATCTCGTTTCAGCTCAGAAATCTCAGCCGGCAAGTCATGTGATTTGTGTCTTACCTATATCTTTAATGAATCAATTTAATGTGCAAGAGAGTAGAGAAAAATTAGAGTTTTCTCAGTTTATTCAAGAAATTTATAAATATGCAAAAAATATTTCTTTTGTTTTTCTTGATCGAGAAGGAGTCCCTATAGAGCTCAAGAGGGAATTTAAGGATATTGTTTGCATAGACTTTAATGAAGAAAATGGGTATTACTCATCCTTGTTCAAGGTCCTTAATTGGTTGTTTCCTTCTAAAGAACTCGAGAAATTAGGTAACGAATTTATAGATGAGACTGAGAATGTTTGGAATGCTCCTGAAACGGACTCTGAACAAACCACTCCAAAATCTCTCATAAATTTTAAATCAAAAGAAAAAAGCTCTTTTAGAGCTCTATTGCCAAAAAAACCAGGGCATGTTCTTTTGGGTTTTATAACTGTGTGTGTTTTGAGCCTGATTTTTCTACAGTGGAACAAAGAAGATAATCACTATTTAATCGATAGCACAGCAGGAACACAGCCATTAGGCGAAACTTTACCAAACAAATCAATAGAAAGGATTGGGCTGCCTCAATTAATAAAAGAATTTAATGATGAAAAAAATAAAAACAAAAATATGATCCAAGCATGTTCTTTCGAAATGATCAATGATTCTTCTTTATGGACAAACAAGAAATATTCTATGGCTAGTCTAGAAAAAAACAATCATACTTTTAAGGAGAGTCTCAGTAAAATAATTTACATAGAAAATGCAACACGGGGGTTAAAAAAGGAAACTCAAGATAATCCTCGCTGGTTTCTATGGTCAAATTCCAACACACAACTAAAGCAAATTGAAGAACTTCTCAGACTGATAGATAAACGCAAAAAATATTATGAGATTCATGCTCTTTTAAATGAATCTCTTTTCCAAATTCAGAAAGGAAACTATGATGGTCAGCTTTTGGGAAATGAAGGGGCTCTTCTGTGTGTCGGGAAAGCTCGAACAATATTGGAAGAATACTGTGATACACATTTAGATTGTAACGTTAGTGAGTTGCAAAAAGACCCTATAAATTTGGATGGAAAATCAGAGGCCATCCTTAACGATGAATTATTGGAAATTGAGTATCTTCTGCAGAAAATTGTAAACCTACAGGGGGTTATTCAAAAAAGACAGGGGGCAAATGCAAAAAACGATCAAGAATTAATAGAATTTATTAATAGGGCCCTTCATAGCTTTAAAACCATCTGTGACTGGGAGAAAGAAGAGGATGATGAAAGGAAAGTTAATGTATTATGTAACATTGCATTTATTATGTACGGGTGGATAGGTGATTTTCAAGCAGCTAATCAGCTATTAGATGATGCCTATAAACTTGACTCATATAATCCTTGTATTTTATTTCATCGAGCACTCTGTTTTAAAGAAATTGCCCAAGCTAAAAAGCATAAGACTCTACCACCCAACATGGAAAAGGCACTTATAACAGATACAAGGACATGGCAGGGACTGAATAAATCTTATGAGGAATATATAAAAAGAGCAGAATTTTTTTCCAATTCTGCAGTGCAAATTGCAGAGAAAAACTATTTAATAAGACAAGTTAATAGCCAAATTATTCTTCTTCAAAACCCAAAAATGAATGCAGGGAAAGCTCATAAGGAATTTGAGGCTGTGGATGGTTATTTGAAAGAAAATGTTCTAGAAATATCAGGTGGATTCGATGAGTATTACTATTATCAAAAGGCTAAAGTGTTTGCAGCACTGGGTAATAGAGAAGAGGCTCTCAAAAATTTACTCGCTGCAAAAATGTACATTGAAAATTCTACCCCAAGTTCTAACTTAAACAAACACGACGTCGCTCCCTATTCCTATATTAACGCAATTGTAGATTTTGTAATTTCTGATATAAGACAGCCACCTTCACCCACTGCCCTCCCTAAGTGCTTAGAGATAGATATAGATGGTCCAGTGATAAAGGTTGATAAAACCTTCTGTCTTAATCCTTTTCGTTATGCTCTGAAGTTTAAACCAACTTCCAGCAAAGAAGGAGTAAAGAGGGCTTCTATACATAAGGAAACAAGCCAGCAAGAAAACCCAAAAAGGGGGATTAACTCAAAAGATCAGGCAAAGAAGAGAATAAGAGCTTTATTTAAAGGGATGAAAGAAGCGACGAGTACTGATTTTGTTGCTACTAAATACTACACGATTGACCAGTGAGTGCACAACTAACCACTTTGCAGTGCAAAATGCACGCTAAGAGAATCTCTTTTTACGGGGTTGTTTTATTTTTGGCTGTTTTTTCTCGTGCTATCAAGATTGACTTATGAAGCTTCAGACAGTTATGCGTTACACTTATAATCAATGAGCACTTCATTGATCATGTGTGCAGCAGTATCTGCGAATACAGGGTTTCTAGTTCCGTAGTATGGAAGTGCAATAAGCCCAATGGACAATGCCCAACCACGGCCTCGCGCCCACGTAGCATCGTCAACCGCTAGGTATCTGCGAAAAAAGTCTCTGTTTTCAGAGGAAAAAAGACACCATGCAGTAATCAAGTCGCATGCGGGATCACCTACGCCCAAACCACCAAAATCGATAACTGCGCTGAGCTGACCTTGTTCGAGCAGCAGATTACTAGGCAATAAATCACCGTGAATCCAAACAGGCGAACCATGCCATGCAGGTGTCTCAAGAGCCACTTCCCATGCAATAGTTACTGCGTCGGTGTCAAGTATGCCATGCAGGGTCTCTATTGCCACTCGCGTTTGTGAGTCTCTTGCTGCCAACGGTACGCCACGAAAAAAATTGTGAGGTCCAGGGGGTGGTCCACCTGTGACATCAATTTGGTGAAGTGCGGTGATAAATTGTCCCATCTTGATTGCTGCTTGACGAACATCGGTAATGTTTTCAATGGTTGCAGTATCGCCTTTGAGCCATGGATATATGGACCAGTGTGCGGGATAGTCCTCTGAGGGTGCTCCTTTCGCAAGCGGAGTTGGAATTGTGAGAGGAAGGAAAGGAGCAAGCTTTGGAAGCCACTGATGTTCCTTGTTTACCCGTCCAGCTGCTTCCTTTGTACGAGGCAATCGAATGACCATATTGTCACCGAGACGATAGATTACATTATCCGTTCCGGAAGAATGAAACAGATTGATTGGCAAATCTGCCCACTGAGGAAACTGAGAAGTGAGTAATCGGCTAACAAGAGAAGTATAAATATCTATTTCGTCGGCATGCATTTTATCAGTGGGCATAGATGTCTCTTAATTAATGACCTAAAAAAAATTTTAGTTGGATTATGGTGTCCCTAATCCTCCTTAAGTTTATCCTCATGTATAATATATTGTGCTTTTGATGTCTGGACAATTTCTCGGATCTTACGTTCAAAAACATCCTTCGGAGGTAGTTCCGTCCAATATTCAGCAACATGAATACCACTTTGATCCATATCCAACAATTCAATTTGCTGGGGAGACTTTTCTGTACAGAGAATGATTCCAATAGGTGGGTTTTCTCCCTCCAGCACCTCATGTTTTTTAAGCCAACCTAAATAAAACTTCATTTTCCCCATATATTCTGGCTTAAATTTTCCTGCCTTGAGCTCAAGTGCAACGAGCCGCTTTAACTTCCTGTTATAAAAAAGCAAATCAAGATAATAATGGTCATCATCGATAGTCATGCGTTTTTGGCGCTCTATGAAGGAAAAACCTGATCCTAATTCAAGAATAAATTTCTCGATTTCAAGAAGAATAGCCTCTTCAAGATCAGATTCATAATGATCTTTCGGCAAATTCAAGAATTCCAAAACATAAGGATCTTTTAAGACCAAATCGGGTGTTAATGGTTGATCGTTTTTTAGGATTGTTATTCCCTTTTGAATTTCATTTTCAGATTTTTTAGAAATTTCTGTGGACTCAAAGAGCATCCGGTGAATATTCGACCTCAGTTGCCTTACACTCCAACCATCATTCAATGAAAAGTAGGCGTAAAATTCTCGTGCTTTCTTTTCTTTAACTTGGATTAGAGCCAAAAAATGGCTCCATGTCAATTTTGCAGACACTGTCTGCAAAATCTCCAGTTCTGGAAATGCTGAGTAAAATTCAACCATATAGGTTATGTTTCTTTTGCTAAATCCCCTACCATACTCACTACTTAAACTGCTCTCGAGACGCTCAATAACCCGTTCACCATATTCAGCCCGCTCAAATCTCAAGGTTTCTTCTTGGATTCGCTTTCCAATACTCCAATACAGGAGTGTCATTTCCTGGTTAACAGATTGTGCTAAACGATTTTTTGCCTTGTCAATAAGGCCTCTTATATCTGTTAAAAGAACTTGTTCTGGTAAGTTTGTACTCATTATTTCTCGTTATCCTCTTATTTTCTGCCAAAACAACCCATGAGTGCCTAAGTCCCAAGCTCAGCATCATCTTTGGTTAAAATTCTGTCGATATTTTTTCCCTCTGAGAATCGGACAAAGGTCAATATGGAGTCTACAATTCCTTTGATAGCATTAAGTTGGTCGTTTAGTTTCCCTATTTCTAAGCGTTGTGAGTGATTTAAGCTCTCCTGCAGCCAACGATTAAATTGAGACGAAAAAGCCTGTTGGAGATCAATATTTCTCTCACAAGATTTTTTGATTCGATTAACAATCCCACTATCAATTGCATGAGGACTATCTTTGGCCTTTAGCAAATCTCGATACTGTTTTTCAAAACCCTGATAACTATCCGTAATGAGAGAGGAAAACAAAGGAAGTTGATCAATCCCATAAAAAATTTGGGTGCAGGTGGAGTTTTTCATAAAGAAGCCCAGCTTTTCTCAAAATTCATATCACAGATAATACTCTATTTTTAGCCATAATGAGAGTTGTTTTTCACGTGGCTTTTTAGTTTTCCCTCAATATGTTAGTGCTATATTAAAGAGTAGTATAAATCGGTTCGTTGAAACCGAACAGTACACACTATAACGCTCAGAAGACGGTTCAAGACCCATGAGGCATTTTGTAGCAACAGCAACTCAGGTCGACAGAAGTGGTTTTAAGGTCCCTCTCATTTCTGGGGTGGTGGATAAGAATAACCAATCCTCTCCCTCGTCTTTGCGTATCCAATCCATTAGAGTTATCAACTAGGAAAAATCCAATGGAAATGCTGTATGAAAGCCGCACCATGGCCATCATGGAGGTTAGGTGATTATTACCCCTGCAAAGCACTATCTTGACTTGGATAGAGTGTACGTAACACAGCTTCTCGTTGATTGTCAGGAATCCTTTGCAAAATTTCTACAAGCTGCTGCGTATTCAGATTCAGTTCTGTGTTTGTATCGAGACGATTCTCTTCATTCTCATACAAGTCAGTATCAGTAATGTCACTTGCTTGCACACAGAGGCTGCAAAGAGCAAAAGTTGAAGCTAAAAATAGATATTTCATAGTGTAAAATCCCTCATAAAACATGTTAACATGCTAGTATCATTTCAATACTATTGATATATTACATTGGAATAAACTTTTCAAGTGTTGACAGTGTTTTATTACCCGTTCTCTCTGACATGTACGCGCAATTTGATAATGTGCTATTGATCAGCGTTAACAGTGCCCTTT
Source organism: uncultured Parachlamydiaceae bacterium (assembly GCA_963833865.1). Lineage (GTDB taxonomy): Bacteria > Chlamydiota > Chlamydiia > Chlamydiales > Parachlamydiaceae > Neochlamydia. The sequence continues at coordinate 13,164 of CAWHZN010000013.1, forward strand.
TTTTCTTCTGATCATTGAGTGAAACTCCTGCCCACAACATCTGATCCGGCTACCCTAAGAAAGACCTTTGTAGCAACATTCCTTTGTCAGCCCATGATAATATCTTTATGATTTTGTCTTTCATGCTTTCTCCAGCGATTTCTATCAAAAAAATGATTTCGCAATGAGCCAATAAAGCCAGCCTCTATCTGCGACGTATTTGTTTGATCTCACCAATATAACACACCTCAAAAAGAATGGCATTACCAAGCACCTATGTCGGCAAAATTTCCTAGAACCATTTTGTGTTACCGTTTGGTGTCATAATCATTCCTCCTTTAGTTACCTCCACAGCGAAGTATGGCGTGTTTCTAGCTGAAGCAGTCTCACAGTCAACCCCCAGCCCGCTCCGTTCGCGATGCTCCCGTGTCGGGGGTTGACTATGAGCCTTTAGGCTTCAGCTTTTTCAACCGACGCCTTCGATGTGGAGGTAACTAAAGGAGGAATGATTATGACGCAAGACAACCCTAACAAAAATGATCTCAACAATTTTACCGACACAGGTACTTGGCACCGCCACTGGTTTATCTCTAAGATGTGTTATACAGATGGAATCAAATATGTCGCAGATAGAGGTGGAGCTTACTGGCTCATCGATGAAATTTGCTTTCTTCAAGTCAAAACAGCTATAAAATCTGAAGGATTCCAAGTCTGGAAGCTAAAAGTCAAACCTAACAATTCAGCTAAGCTCATCTGTGAAGATGGAAATGACCATGTCGTCTTCTCAAAATCAATCCCATATACAGATTTTCCCCTGGATGAAATTACGCTTTATTTCTGTAACAATGTTCTCATGCTTCCTAGAGAATATTAGAAACCACCAACCCGTTCGGATAATTCCTGGGCGGGTTTTCTCACAGATCCAATCATCTTCCTTGATTTCCTCAACCGCTGCTCTTGCATCGCCACAACTTCATCATCATTACTACTGCCATTCTTCTAACCCACTCAACCATACATTTCGAGTCTTGAGACTCGGCAATTTGGTAATCGCCTGGAACCTTTGTCAGATACTTAAACCCTATTTTTGCAACCAGAGAATCCTCACTTTATCTTTCTGAGGTTTCTTGAATTGTACTCAATTTGTCCGAGCCAACGATCTTCAAACCACCATTTCCTAATTGCGGCACAAGCTGTGCCGCAATATTTTCCAATTTCTGATATTCAAATTTAACCTTCGCAATTGGGTAATCTCCTGGAACTTTCAGGTATCCTTCTAAATCAGGTAGCTTCATCAGCTTATCTGCATTAACCGCTGCTTTTTCTTTTTCTTTGATCATTGAGAGAAATCCCATCCCGCATCTGGTGCGCTCCATACGAGTTGATAGCAAGATCTAACTTAATGGTAGCCCACTCATAAGATAAAAGAACATGCCGTTGATGGGGAGTGGTGTCTAGGTAAGTTTTGAGACAAAAAAGGGAAGAACTTATGAGAAAGGCAGCCGCCACAGTAACATTGGCTACCTTGTTTGGACATTCTCAAATTGTGAAGAGCACCTGCCCTCCTCTTGAATAAATTCTTACTCCTTAATAAGAATTCGTTTGAATGATCGGAGTTCCATCTGGATGAAATGCTATAATGCGAGCTGCGCGCGAAAGAGAGAGTGTCTCCTCTTGTTCCAATTCTCCAGACAAAGCATCCCACTTGTAAATATGCTGCCCTTCAAGGTCCACATGAATACCCCATAATTTCTTCTGTTTTTGATCTAAGGCAAGGATTACTCGTTGAAATAGTGAGCTTTCAGAGGGGTAGTCCCACTTTTTATTCAGCTTGTTCTCAACAATTTGATAAGCGGTGAGCAACTGTCCCTTACAGTCAAAAAGCCATATATCTTTGTCAAGGATATGAGCCTGGGCCTGGGTATCTTCAAAATCATATTTTTTCACTGTTTCTTTTAGAAAGTTTTTTTGTTCCCTTAAATCATATCCAACAAAGGTTGTTTGATCCATTTTATAAAATAATTTGTTTTCAATCGAGGTGAATTTAGGAAAACCTGTAGTTTGTATTTTTGAAAGAACTTCTCCATTTTTCTCATCATAGAATGTGATAGAACCCGAATCAGAATCCTTCTCAAAATCATTTATACCTATAACCTTCCCCCCTATCACTGTTTTGCGGCCTGAATCCGTGACAGGAAATTGTTCAATTACTTTCTCCTTCGTTGGACAGAAAATCGAAAAGAAACGCTCATTTTCTTTGTTGTACAACAAACCAACACCCTTTGATTCTCCAACGTTGCCAAAAAAGGAGATAATGTTCAGACCGTCCAATTTATATATTTTTTCCAATTCTCCCCCATCAGACAATTGAGCTAGATTGTATATTTCGTTCCCCTTTTTAGCAAAACAAAAAATTTGTTTTGAGCCCTTCTAACTTTTGTTGCTTGGTATCCTGAGGGGAGTAACGATTCCGTCAATACATTCCCTTGATATATGTCGAGAAGACGAAAAGAATAAGCTTCCTTTTTGCTACTATAATTTAAGTCGCACAGGATCCCAAGATCTTCGTATGTTGAAAAATTTGAGGAGGGTCCATAATCAGAACAAAATCCAGTATTGTACTCATAATAACTGTGATTATTTTTTCTGATTTTCTGATAAATTGCTTCTTTTAAAGCATCTACAGATAACATTGTGGACCAATTTTTCTTCTCTTGCTCACCTGGAGTGTAGTGACCACTGTAAGTCAGAAGGTTTTTGATGCTTCCCCCTTCTACATAACAAATTCCTGCAAATGAGAGAGGAGAGCCACTAAAAAAAGAAGAGTGGTGAATAAGACCGCGTATCTTGGGGTGAATAAAGAGGTTACCCAGATTATCCATCACTATCATATCTCCATCACCACTCGATTCCTTGAAGACGGCTGTGGATTGATAAGGCTTATTGTCAACATTATACAAAGTGCTTTGGACAAAAAAGACTTGATGTTTTTTGAGACCTGTCGGTGTCAAATACAGAATTTTCTCATCTGAATATATATCTTCCATAGACTTTTTCGTATATTCAATATGACTGACATTAGGAATATAAAGTTTATAAATTTCTTGTCCAGTCTCGCTTATATAAAACCGTTTCTCCTTGTGTTTCCCTACATGCTGTTCCAAAAAGCCAACGGTTTGTTGCCGAAGAAAATTGATATCATGACTTTGCACTTCTTGAGAATAGAGTTTTTTATCGTAATCATTGAAAGATAAATCCACTGCCCAAGAATGGCCAAGAGTAAAACTAAAGAAAAGAAAAGAAAGAAAATTAATTACTTTCATATATTATCTCCATAGATATTTTGTATTAGAAAATATAGAATTATCTAATACGCTTGAGTTTGTTACCAGATACCACGTTAACTGCTTAAAATAAACCAAAAAAATCATGGGGACTTTGAAAAGTCTCCTATTGCACTTCCGTCCCCCAATCCTATTGTGAGAACTCACTTTGAAAATATTGGACACACTCACTCAGAAATTTTGCCTGTAAACTACATATGTGGATATAGGCGAGAATTTTCAAGGAAAATTTGAAATTTGAAAATTTGTTGACACCAGAGAATCTGCACTTTATCTTTCCGATGTTTCTTAAATTGCACTCAAATTGCCCGAGCTAACGATCTTCAAACCACCATTTCCTAATTGCGGCACAAGCCGTGCCGCAATATTTTTCAACTCCTGGTACTCAAATTTCACCTTCGCAATTGGATAATCTCCAGGAACCTTCAGGTATCCTTCTAAATCAGGTAACTTCATCAACTTATCGGCGTTAACCGCTGCTTTTTCTTTTCTCTGATCATTGAGAGAAACTCCATCCCTCATCTGATGCGCTCCATACGAAATGTGTTCAACGGACTCAGATATTTCTTGTGTTCCAAGCCATTTGGACATGCGATCCGCAACATCTGACCCAGCTATCCTAAACACAACCTTTGTGCTGCATAAGTTCGAGATTGATTTCACGAGGTTGTATCCATAGATTTCATCGAGTAGGGATAAATCTTGCGTACCTGCTAAAACACATCCACCATACTTTCTAGCTTCAGCCAACATTGTCTGAAAATCCGGCAGCTTATTCAAAGCTGGTAGTTCATCGATCACAAACCATAACCGACGATCAGAAGACGGTTTAAGACCCATGAGGGATTTTGTAGCAACAGCCACCCAGGTCGACAGAAGAGACCTCAGGGTTTCTCTCATCTCAGGAGTGGTGGATAAGAATAACCAATGCTCTCCCTCGTCTTTGCGTATCCAATCTCGAATAGAGAACGGCACATCCGTATCTTGCAAATGTTCAAGACATTGAATGCTAACAGCAAGCGTTGATCGAATCATTTGTGAAATATCCAAACCCTTAGTATCCCCCCTACTCCCAGATCAACTGCATCCCAAAGCCCGCTGAATTTTATCTGCAAAATGGGTTTGCATGTGGTCCAGTAAAAACCTTGATTGTGTTTTAATCCTCAGGGTTTCTTGGTCTGTAATCTCTAAGGCATGATCCTTAAACCAGGAATTGTAGGTTGCTCCATCAAAGCCCATCAAAATCTTTCTGCGGACTTCCTTGATTTTTCATCCTCCTTGGAAAGCTGGATTTGATTTTCAATTTGTTTAAGGTCAACGACAACAGGTTTAGAAACAATTCTGTCCCCTATTCCATAATTTCCTTCTATGATTCTTTGGATAATATCAAACTTGAGAACCCAATCAATTGTTGCCTTAAAGGATTTGTTGATCTCGCCCATAAGGAACCTACTCGAGGTTATTTTTTTGCAGTAATCCTTCCATTTTCGAGTGATGAGTCAAATTTGAACTTGTAGGCAGCAACCAGATATTGAGCCCTTTTTTTTGTGAGATCAATAAGCCTCCCCTCCCCTCCTCCACGGTTTCATTCCAGATTTTGAGGAGTTCTTGAGCTAAATTATTTTGAGAATTATTTTTTCTCTCTTCATGGACTTGTTGGAGTTCCTTGGTAAAAGGAGGTTCTTTCAGGTACAGTGAAGACTTCCCCTTCAGTAGAGAGAGAAATATTATTCTTAGAAGTTATCTTAGTATCATTATATAAGATTGCGCCATTTTGGCGTGATGGGTGCGCCACTTTGGCCGTATCATTAGGGCGCTCCATATCTTGAGAAATATGATTATTATGAGTGACTAAGGTCTCTTTTTGGGGATATTCCTTTTGCGCTTTTGGGGTCGTTATAGGGGGACTTCCCTTTATATCAAGAATTTCAAATAGCCGATCGTAATCGATTGTGAAATAATTTGTTCTGACGGCCTTATGAGAATTTAGGGCCTTAGTTATGATGACCCCCTCTTCTCTTAGTATAGATATGGCTCTTGTGACCGTCCTTTCAGAGATAGTTTCAAGATCTTCAGACCATTCTTTGGAGGTATTATAAACCCATCGTCTTCCGTCATGGTCGACTCCAACACCACTTCGATTTTTAATCCAATAATTAAGTTGTTGCAAAAAAGAGCCGGCGAACGGCCAAATTTTTTTGCAATTATAGGCTGCATAACGACACACTTGTCGTCAGACAGTATAATACTTCTCTTCTTTTCAGTACTTTGCATAAGCTTTTCTCCCAAAAATTCATAGTAAAAAAGCTTATGCACGCAAACAACAGTTGAACATACTTCAAAAATGTTGTATATTCAAGATAATATAAGCACAAAGATGCGTGCATAAGCTTTGAAAAACCTCTGTTTACCGACAGAGGTTTTTTATCTTTCTAAGTCATAGCAAATAACTCTCACTAAAATTTCAACAAATTTATAACAACTCCCCTTCTACTCATATTTAATAAATATCTAGATATTTTGTCAAGGTACAAAAAAATGCAATAGGAGAAATAAATTGAAATTTGGCAGTTTTGTTGGAAGGTATGGTTTTTCCATCTGGTACAACTTTTTGGAAATTTTAAAAAAGTTGCATCCATATCTAAATTTTTATATAGTGGCAACTATGAGAGCAAACGGAATGTAAAAGGAAACGTATGATGATCAATATGAGTTTTAATCAATCTATGATAGCTCGAATCTCTGGAGTAACGGCGAACCTGGTATCGCGTACAGCAGTGGCACAAAAAATTGATCCTCTTGAGTCTGAAAGATCTCATGACAAAAGGTATGGTATAGAAAACATAAGAAAGATAACAAATATTCTTTACGCAGAATCCAGACGTCCTATCCAACAAAAAGTTAATGTTTTTTATAATTTTAAGGGTGGAACTGGCAAAACAAGTTTATGTTATCAAATTGCTACTCATTTAGCTTTGTTAGGATTTAAAGTATTGGCACTTGATTTGGATCCTCAGGCCCATCTCTCCTTGGCAATGCAAGTTCCTGAAGATTACAATGGACCAACTATTTATGATATATTAATAAACAACGTAAGTCTTGATGAAGCAAAGATAAATATATTTCCTGGGCTTGATTTACTTCCATCAAATATTTCTATGACTAGAATTGAAGTGCCTCTGAGTACAAAAACTAAACGTGAAGAAAAGCTTATGGAGATTTTAAAACCTTATAAAAATCAGTATGACTATATTATCATAGATACGAATCCAACTATAAGTACACTTAATATGAATGCCTTGGTAGCCAGTGATCGCATAAATATTGTTTGCGAAACTCAACCGTTCAGTTTGGCTGGATTAAGAGTTCTCGTTGATGAACTCATTTCTTTTTGCAAGGATATGAGAGTTGAAGCAAATTTCTGTATTATTCCAAATAAGTATGAAATTAAAACAGCTACGGCTCAAGAAATATTAGGAGCTTTGCGATCGGAATATGGAGCTTCTGTCATTAACGCCGTAGTAAGAAAATCTGAAGAAATTAATATCTCATCTAAGAAGAGAATGCCCATTTCTTCTTTTTGTAAGTCTCGTTCCACAGCATTTGAGGATATAATGGATCTTTTGCATGAAATAGTGAGGCAGTCTCAAATTTCAACTGCAAAGCAGGTAAATGCAGCCTAGTATGTCGCGGCCGCGACAGTTTGATAAAGGAGATAACATGAAAATAGAAGATGCAAAAATACGTCCCGTGAGTTCCGAGCTAGCTCCGAAGGAACATAGCGTTAGAAGAATTAGTTTGCTTCAAGAGTTTTCTAAAGATGAAATAGTATATGTAGATTTAGAAAAACTTATTCCTTTTAAGCATCAGTCTCGAGTTGATTTTGAGGAATCAGAAATAGCTTCTTTAGCTAAAACAATCAAGGAATTTGGTGTAAGACAACCACTTACCGTTTTGGCACGGGCCGATGATAATTTCGAAATTGTTAGCGGAGAACGACGCTATCGGGCGGCGAAGATTGCCGGTCTTCTGAAGGTACCTTGTATTGTGTTAAGAGATAAAACGCAAGCTGAAGCCATTGCACTTATTGAAAATGTACAAAGAACCGATCTAACACCGTTAGAACTGGGTGCTGGTCTACTAGGTTTGTTGGACAGAGGTGTTTTTCCGTCCCAAACCGAAATGGCAAAACAGCTTGGTATCACTCGTTCTACGGTGGTGGAATGTATTGGTTTTCTTCAGCTTGGTGAGGAAATTATCCAAAAGTCAAAGGAGTACAGAATTACTAGCCGTGAAGCGCTTAGAAAACTCTCTTCGCTGAAATCTGAACACGAAAGACTCAACTATCTAGCGCACTTAGTAAATACTTCTGATTCAGAAGATAGCATGAACCAAAACCTTAAAAAGGGAGCAGCAAACAGATTGTTCTCCTCGTCCATAATCCGAATTTCTTTATCAGACAATGAATTCAAATTGCAGAGAAAGCGCTTGTCTAATCTTAGTTTGGAGCAAAGAGGAAAGTTAAAAAGCATACTGGAACAACTTCTATCAGATCTATAGTGTCGCGGCCGCGACATATAGGATCTTTGTGAACAAATTTATATAATAGTATTTTTTTGAAACACCACTCATTTTGTCCAGTGCTTTTTTCCCCAATTTATTTTCTTTTAGTTCTATTTTCTTTAAGAGAAGCAGCTCCTTTTATGGTATCCCTTGCTTTTACAACTTCCAGCGAATAAGCCTTATGTTTTTGATCAATTTCTTCTCCAGGAAGACCGTGGATATCAAAACGTTTATTGTTGCTTGATATAGCTTCAAGATAGGCGCGACTTCTAGTATAAAAACCAATCGCTTCTCGGATGGCCTTTTTGGATGGTGGTGTTTCTTTGTCCTCGAGTAAAGGAAATAGATCTGCTTCAATTCTGAGTTTAAGGGGTTTTGGGTCTTTATTATTAAAGCAATCTGGAAAATTCTCACATAGCCACTTCAGGGCGCTCTTAATTTTATGCAACCTCTCAAATTTCTGTTGTTCATCGTGTGAGAGTGGTTTCTTCTTCCATTTGGTTCTTTTCTCGCCTTTATCTGGATTTTCAGTTCTATTTTGGATACTGTCTAGGCTTGATAAACTGTTGTTGGATTCTATCTTACTAGGTCTTTGGAGTGGGGCAGTGGAATGGGATGATCCTGTCATTCCAAATAATTTTGCCTCTGCTTCTAAGCTTAGAGGTTTTCCTAAAAAGAGTTTTTTGCCAGCAGGTACTGATTTTTCGCGATACATATTTTCCCTGTCCTATTTAAAGTTTAATAACTAATCTCATTTTAGAAAGTTATAGCATGCTAGACATGGGAGAGACATTTAAAAAAAGGAGTATGGAAGTAGCTCAAACTAATTGAGTAGAGGACTAGTTTCTCAGGCTTTGATATGTCTCTCATTAGATGAGTATCCTCACATTTTCATCCTGGCGTTAAAAACTCTCAAATCTGTTTCCTTGGGAAGTTAATAACAAAAGGCAATCATGGAAATTAAAAATTAAATAGGTGTCATAGGGGGTGGTCAATCTCCTGGGGGAAGAGAAAGACCCTCCCGCATCGAAATTATGGTAGCAGGGATAGAGAGGTAAGTCTATCACCTCACCTAAAAGGAAGAATTAGGGAAGCTCGTATCTCTTTTTGGGATCGTTAAGACTTAAGGCAATTTCTATCAGTAACCCATTATCAACAAGACGAGCCAATCTAGTGATTGCCGTACGACGACTTAACCCAACAAGAGAAACAACTTCGTGGGTTGAAACTGAACGATTTTTATGAATAAACTCCAAAATGGTACGGTCAACATCATCAATGTTTAATGCTTGCACTTTCTTTTTGTAAAGTGTTACGCGGATTCGCGCTCCAATTTCCTCAAAAATGGGTTCCCCTAGCCCTGCTTCTTTGCAAGCTTGTGACATCCTTGTGATACCACTACCCCACTGCTCAATGATGCCCAACTCGAAAAACACTCGACCAAGAACAGGGTTGCGAAGCTTTGAGACACCCGATTTAATATCATCGATGCTCAACCCCCCAAGTAACAAGGCACTGTTTTCAATTTCAATCCTATCCGTAAATATAGCAATGCGCGAGGGAGCCCCACGCAAGGAATAGTCTGTATGAACAATTGCATTGATAATGGCTTCTCGTAAGGCAATCTTCGGAATTTCCCATACCTCTTCATGACGTACCTCTTGAATACTTAAGCCAACTCTTATGGTGTTTCTTAAAATATTTAGACATTCATCAATAGCTTGCGGAAAAGGAGATGTAACTTTATGGGTGTTGGTAATTTTCGTCTTATCCGTTCCCTCAAAACTCCCAATCTGTATCCAAGCATCTGGAAAATATCTTAACCGCTCTTTTGAAAACAAGAGCATACCCCCTACCGTTGGGGTTATAGTCTCTCTGACTTTACTTAAAACACCAAGGCTAATAAGCTCTTTAGAAGCAACCTTTCGGTGAGGCAGAAATACTTCTTGAGTGTAATCCAGATCAATATCATCTAGGGTGGCCCCTGGACATATTTCTTCATCAAAAGACTGTATGAGGGCAGATCGTTCGATTATTTTTACCAATTCTTGATCTGCAAGGCGTGTGGTGGAACCAATTCTTATATACGTTGAATTCTGTTTACCTTGTGCACGTATAAAATGAGGTCTATTGGGGCTGGGATAAATTTCTAATGCGACAAGGTGCTTGTTTCTAAAAGACATAACCTCAATGTTAGGAATGATTCTTGGCTCTATGGAATCATGAATCATATTTACAAGAGATTCGGCAACTTCATGAGGACTTGAGACGCCCAAAACATGATGTGTTTTGTCTTGAATGCCCACAATAATTCGGCCTCCCGAGGCATTCGAAAAGGCTATAACCGTAGCTAATATTTTAGCCTTTGAGTTCGCATTCTCTTTAAACTCTAGAGTTTTGCTTTCGCCAAGCTTAATATAGTCTTCTACTCTCATACTGTGCATTTTACTGTGAAGTAGCTGTGAAGTCAATTCCTTCACACTTCTTGAGAAGAGATGCTGGCAACTAAAAGGAAAGCCCCATAATTTCTAGACTTTATCTCTCATTCCACGCCCATTACTACACCATTTTCAAGAATGTTGAGATGAAGCAGGATGGATGCCCCGTCATCCATAAATGTTGGAAAGCCTTTATCTTCTTAATAAAATCCAGTTGCGTCTTCTTTAAAGTATGATTCCCATCCTGTTATAACCCCCTTATCATCTACAAACTATTCTCGTTAAAAGTGTTTCTTAACAAAATAAGAAATTTATCTCTTTAACAGATGGAGGCAACTTTTAAAAGAGTTTTCTTATTCACAGTTTTTGTGGAAAACTAGCACTTTTGAGGCTATATTTTTCCTGAATAGTTAAGAAAAATAAGGTGTCTAACCTATTTGCACAAAAAAGAAGCACCATTCATTTTAGTGGTAGGAAATGAGTTTCAACTATCCTTCGCCAAGTCCAAATGTTAAATATCGTCAGAACCTGGGGACTGAAACTCTCTTAAAGAGTCACAAATTCTGTCCAGTCCTAAGGGTGCACCGCATACAACTTCACTAGTATCATTATATTTCTCATCACGCGCTAATTTCCATAACGATTCCTTGATTTTGATTGGCGATGTCTTTTGCAATTTTGGGGTCAGCGTTTCCTTCCCAGACGTTACTTAGAGAGTTCCATTTGAATCCTGAGGCGCGTAATTCTTTACGCAATTCCATAGATGGTTTTTCAGGAAAGCTGATGGAGATGGGGACACCTTCTGTTTTTTTAGTTTGAGAAAAAGCCTTTCCGCCCTTGTTGGCCCAATTCTCTAAAGTTTTTTCGTTGGTTGATTTTTCTGCGACTTCAAGTAGAGCTCCGAAGAGTTGGTTTGTTTGAAGATTTTCAAGTTTAGCTTTCATAATCAAACCTCCAAATTCAATGAGCTGTCGCGTTCTTGATTTTCTTTCAGAGAGTTTGAGTTTTGCCTCTTGTTCTTTAAGGCGATTTAATTTTTGTTCGATTTTTTCTTTTTTGAGATTTATGCTTATTCATGATTTTTTAAGTCTCCAGCTCCAATCCTCAGTCTTGAGGTACTTTAACAAAAATGATGTGGAATGCAAGAGAAGAAGTTGCAGGAGTAGAAGTAGAAGAAGAAGTAAGAAACACCGGTAAGGTGTTAAGGACAAACATCGAAGATTTTAGCTATACGCAATCTGCAAACTCATAAATGAGTTTGCTTTTATCTGAAGACAGAAATTATAAATGAGATATGGCAATTCAATTCGCACGAACAGCTTATGTTTCTCGAAGTGACGGAGGAAATGCTTGTCTAAAAGCTGCTTATAGCTTGCGTGGAAAAGTTAAATGTGAGCGGACTGGTGAAGTTTTCAATTTCTCAAAACGCGGGGGAAATGTTCATCATGAGATTCTCCTTCCGGAAGGTGTTGACCCAAAGTTCAAAAACAGTTCTTATCTCTGGAACATGGCTGAAAATATTGAAAACGAAAGAATAGCCAAGTCGCGAAAGAACTCGTTTTAGCACTTCCAGATGATGCGCAAGTGACACTAGATCATCGCATTGAATTAACGAGACGTTTCGTTGAAACACATTTTGTCTCCAAGGGGCTTGCTGCACAATTTGATATTCATGAGCCTCATGAGGAAGAAAAAAACTGGCATGCCCACGTTTTGCTTCCCACACGCCGTTTTACAGAAGACGGTCTCAAATTTGGAGAAAAAGCTCGTGATCTGAATCAGGAAATCCGTAAAGGATATGTTGCGGAAGGATGGGACATCGGTGAGTCGTGGAAAGAATGCCAAAATCGTTTTTTAAGGAAAAAGGCATAGATATTCGTGTTGATCCAACTCGGAATTGTTCCGCAAGTTCATATAGGTCCTGTCCGTATGCGTCAGCATATGGGTGAAGCTCTTGAACGGGCCGATCTATTAAGCGCTTCCAATGAAGAGGCCGTTCGTGATCCAGAGCAGATTTTGAAAAGACTAACTCACAAACAAGCGATCTTTACGGTTAAGGACTTGGATCACTTTTTAGAAAAGACATGTTGATTTACCTGATATAGACAAGGTGAG